>CP074691.1 GCA_018398915.1 Aminirod propionatiphilus
AAAAGTTGTGGGTAAGTGGATAACTTATGTGGAAGAGCCTGTGGTATGATGGCATGTGCCTGTGGATAACCTTTCAGACGCTCTTTCGAGGTGAACGCCTGTGGATAAAGATCTCGACCTCATCTGGGAGCAGATACTGACCAAAGCTCGAGAGGAACTGCCTCCCGGTGCCGGCGATATCTGGCTCAAGACCTGCATGCCCGTCTCACTTCGGGAGGGCACGCTTCTTCTCGACGTGCCCAACGTCTTCGTCAAGGAACAGATCCAGTCCCGCTTTCTCACTCCCCTCCAGAAGATGATCGAAGGGGCGGGCCTCGCCTCGCGCGTCGAGCTTCGCGTCGGCACCGAGGTCCGTTCGGGCGAACAGGATCGGGCCGAAAAGGCCGCCCAGCCTCCCCAACCCCCTCAGGCCACCCGGTCGGGACTCAACCCGGCCTATGTCTTCGGAAATTTCGTCGTGGGCAAGTCCAACCGGCTGGCCCACGCCGCGAGCCTGGCCTCGGCCGAATCGCCCGGCGTCGCCTACAACCCTCTCTTCATCTGGGGAGGCGTCGGGCTGGGCAAGACCCATCTCATGCATGCCATCGGCCACTACGTCCTCGAAAAGGGCCCGTCGGCCCGCATCGTCTATCTGAGTTCGGAAAAATTCACCAATGAGCTCATCTCCTCCATCCAGAACAAGAGGATGCAGGACTTCAAATCGAAATATAGAAACGTCGATGTTCTCCTCATCGACGATATCCAGTTTCTGGCCAACAAGGAAAGCACGCAGGAGGAATTTTTTCATACCTTCAACAGCCTTCACGACGCGAAAAAACAGATCGTCATCAGCTCCGACCGCCCTCCCAAAGAGATCAAGATGGTCGAGGACCGGCTCGTGAGCCGCTTCGAGTGGGGACTCGTCACCGACATTCAGCCTCCCGATCTGGAAACGCGCATCGCCATCCTCCAGAAGAAGGCCGAACTGAGAGGCTACCGCATCGAGGAGGAAATCATCTATTTCCTGGCCCAGAACATCCCCAGCAACATCCGGGAGCTCGAGGGCGCCCTCAACCGCGTCGTCGCCTGTTCGGAGCTGAATTCGGAGACGATCACCGTCGAGAGGGCCGCCGAGTGGCTGAAGGACCTGATCCGCCACGACAAGCGCGGGCCCGTCACGATCGAACGCATTCAGCAGCAGGTGGCCGAGGCCTTCAGCCTCGACGTGGCCGACCTGACGAGCACGAAACGGACGGCCGACTTCGCCCTGGCCCGCCAGGTCGCCATGTACCTCAGCCGTGAGCTGACCGATTCCAGCCTCCAGCAGATCGGCTACGCCTTCCACAAAAAGGATCACACCACCGTCCTTCACGCCTGTCGCAAGATCGCCGAGATGATCGACAACGACGCCCGCGTCCGCTCCGTTGTGGATAACATCCGGAATAAGGGGTGAATGAACGGTGGACGAGGGCGTGCATCGTCTGTGGATAAGATGATTTCAAAAAGTTTCCACAAAGAACCTGTGGAAACTGTGGATAACTTGCCTGTCCATCCACCGTGCCATCCACCGTGTCATCCACAGGCCCGAAGGGCACCGTCAGCGGTCCCGAGGCGGTTATCCACACTATGCACCGCACCTATTACGACGACTACTGCCTTTATTCCATAAAGAGCAGGAATAACCGTAGAGAGGGGGACCCTCCTTGAAGTTACTGATCGAGAAAAACGGTTTCCTCAAAAGCTGGCAGATGGCGGAGCGGACGGCAGGGAGCAGGAGCACCGTCAGCATTCTCGCCGGCATCCGCTGTCTCGCCGACGAAAGGGGACTCCACCTGGAGGCCACCGACCTCAAGACATCGCTGAAGTGTCGGGCCGAGGGAACGGAAGTTCAGGAACCGGGCGAGACCGTGTTACCGACGAAGGCGATGGGCGAGCTCTTCAAGAAAGCCCCGGGGCCCTCCATCGCCCTCGAGATCGCCGAGGGACGGGCCACCCTGACGGCGGGGCGCAGCCGCTACACCCTGACGGTCCTCCCCGTCGACGAGTTCCCCCGCCTGCCGAGATCGGAAAACGCCCGATTCTTCTGCGACACGACGGTGGCGACGATGAGCCGCCTTCTCGAGGAGGGGACCTTCGCCGGCTCTCCCAACGAGGAGTTTCCCAAGTATCTCAGCGCCGCCCTCCTCCAGGTGGCCGACGGGAAGCTCAAGACCGTGGCCACCGACGGACGGCGCCTCTCCCTCTCCCAGACTCCCCTCGACGTTCCTCCCGACCAGGGGCAGCTTCTCCTTCCCCTCAACGGCCTCAAGGAACTCCATCGCCTTCTGGGCTCCCTCGACGGCACGGCGCCCCTCCGCCTTCTCGAAGACGACAGTCAGGCCTACTTCCAGGTCGCGTCCATGGAGTTCTCCGTCCGTCGCGTCGATTCCAGCTTCCCTCCCTACGAGAAGATCCTCCTGCCCAACCGGACGACGTGGATGACGGTGGCGAGAGCCTCCCTGGAAGAGGCCCTGGAACGGGCCAACATCGTCGTCCGTGACTTCACGAAATCGATCGTCTTCCAGCTCACCCCCGGGGGGTCCCTGCACGTGCGGGGAAAGGCCCCCGATATCGGAGAGGCTCGGGAGGAGCTGGCCGCCGACATCGACGGCGAACCGCTCCGCGTGGCCTTCAACATCTCCTTTCTCCTCGAGGGGATCAAGGCCCTCAGGGACGACGTGATCGAGCTTTCCTTCAACGGGTCCCACGGGCAGATGCGCATGTCCCGTCCCGGCGAGGAGAGCTTTCTCTACGTGCTCATGCCCATAACCCTGTCGGAAGAGGAAAGCGACGCCATCGATCTCTGATGCACTGTCTTTCGTCGGCCTGGGTCCATTTTCGAAATCTCGAGCCCCGGAGGACGGAGTGGTCCCTGGGGTTGAATTTGTTGATCGGCGCCAACGGCTCGGGAAAGACCAATATCCTCGAGGCTCTTCACCTTCTGGGGGGGTGGGGTCCCTTTCAGGGCTCGCGGGCCCTGGCCGATCTCCTTTCCTGGCAGGCCTCGGAGAGGACGTCCCGCGTCGAGGGGCGCTTCGGCGGCGAGGAGACCCTTCGCGTCGAGGCCCAGATCCGGTCGAGGATCGTCCTCCGCCTCGACGGCAGGGCGACGCGGGCCTCCGACGTGAGGGCGCGCCTGCCTCTGCTTGCCTTCCAGCCGGCCGATCTGGCCCTCGTCGAGGGCTCTCCCTCGACGAGGCGACTCTTCCTCGACCGTCTCTGCGCCCTGCTTTTCCCCCTTTATGCCCTGCGGCTTCACGAATACCGCCGGGCTTTGAGACAGAGGGTCTGTCTTCTCCGTCAGAGGCGGGACCCGTCGCTGACGACGAAGCTGCTCATTCCCCTGGGAGGGTGGCTCTGGTCGGCCCGCTCCAGCGCCGTCGAGCTGCTTCGCCTCGGCCTGGACCGGACAGGCGATCTGCTTCCCGATGCCCTCGACGTCACCTTTCATCGCGGAGGCAGCCAGGGAGTGGACGAACCCGAGCGCGACCTGGCCGAGGGGTTGCGCTTCACGGCCGATCGGGAGAGGTCGGCGGCCCGCGTCTTCGTCGGACCTCAGAGGGACGACATGGCCCTTCGTTCCCGAGGCCGAGAGGCCTCCGTCGTCTTCAGCCGGGGCCATCGTCGTCGCGTCGCCGTGGCTCTCATGCTGGGGGCCGCCTGGGCCGTCGAGCGGAGGCTCCGGCGCAAGCCCGTCCTTCTTCTCGACGAGGTGACGGCCGAGCTCGACGAGGAGGGGCGTGACAGGACCTTCGCCGTCCTTCAGGCCTCTTCCTGGCAGGTCTTCGCCGCCACGGCCGGCGGCGTGGCCTACGAGTGGCCCGGGGCGGTCTGGATGATTCGTCAAGGAGAGGTGACGGAACGATGACGGAATACGATGTGATCGTCGTCGGAGGCGGCCACGGGGGCTGCGAGGCGGCTTTGGCCGCGGCCCGCCTCGGCGCTTCGACGCTGCTTCTGAATCTCTACGTCGACAACCTGGCCCTCATGGCCTGTAACCCCTCCATTGGGGGACCGGCCAAGGGGCACCTAGTGAGGGAGATCGACGCCTTGGGCGGCGAGCAGGCGAGGGCGACGGACGCCTCGACGCTCCACATCAGGCGCCTCAACACCTCCAAGGGGCCCGCCGTCCAGACTCTGAGGGCCCAGTGCGATCTCGACGACTACCACCGCCACTATCTCGAGAGGATCGAGGAGAGGGCCAACCTCCACCTCCACCAGGATATCGTGACGGAACTTCTCGTCGACGAGGGCACGATCAGGGGCGTCGTCACGCGGCTGGGAAGCGTCTACCGCGGGAGGACCGTCGTCCTCGCCACGGGAACCTACCTGGGGGGGAAGGTCTTCATCGGACGGACCCATTTCGCCTCGGGGCCCCTGGGACAGGTGGCGGCCCTGGGACTGACGGAGTCGCTCCGCAAGATCGGCTTCGAGACGGGACGGCTCAAGACGGGGACGACGCCTCGCATCGGCAGGGACAGCGTCGACTGGGCCTCCCTCGAGAGCCAGGAGAGCGCCGACGAGCCCCTGGCCTTCAGCCACTGGAGCGAGGGGAAGATCCACGAGGGTTTCGCCTGTCACCTGACGCGGACGACGGAGGAGACCCACGAGATCATCAGGGGCGCCATGGACCGCTCGCCCCTTTTCAGAGGCGACATCGAGGGGCCGGGGCCCCGCTACTGCCCCTCCATCGAGGATCGGGTGAACCGCTTCCCCGACAGGGATTCCCACCCCATCTTCCTCGAGCCCGTCGGCCGCCGGAGCCGGGAGATCTACATGCAGAACTTTTCGACGAGCCTCCCCTACGACGCCCAGGTCGAGATGGTCCGCTCCCTTCCGGGCTGCGAGAGGGCCCGGATCGTCCGTCCCGGCTACGCCATCGAGTACGACTACCTGCCTCCGACGCAGCTTCTTCCCTGGCTGGAGACGAAGCGGGTCCGGGGCCTTTTCTGCGCCGGTCAGATCAACGGCACGTCGGGCTACGAGGAGGCCGCCGCCCAAGGGCTGATGGCGGGCATCAACGCCGCCCTCGTGGCCCGGGGTCGCGACCCCGTCACGCTCGGCCGCCACGAGGGGTACATCGCCGTCCTCATCGACGATCTCGTCACCAAGGGGACGCGCGAGCCCTACCGCATGTTCACCAGCCGCTGCGAACACCGCCTTCTCCTGCGCCACGACAACGCCGACAGGCGTTTGTCCCCTCTGGGGCGTCGTCTCGGCCTCGTCGACGACGCACGGTGGGATCACCTTCAGCGGCGATGGAGGCGCGTCGAGGAGATCCGGGAGGTCCTGCGGTCACGCCTGATCTATCCGGGAGAGGCGACGGCGGCCTTCCTGGCCGGCCTCGCCTCCTCGCCTCTTGCGGAGAGGGTGACGGCCCTCGACCTGATGCGCCGTCCCGAGATCGATGCCTCCCGCCTCTGGTCCTTCCTGGGCTTGGGCGACCTTCCCGACGGGGAGATCCTCGCCTCGGTCCAGACGGACGTCCGCTACGAGGGGTACATCGCCCGCCAGGAGCGCCAGGTGGAACGGATGGAACGGATGGAAAGGGTACCGTTGCCCGTCGATTTCGACTATGCTTCTGTGGGGGGACTTTCGGGAGAGAGCCGACAGAAACTGGAGAGTATCCGTCCCCTTTCCCTAGGCCAGGCCGGTCGCGTCTCGGGCGTCACGCCCGCCGACGTCCAGCTGCTCTGGGTGACCCTGGAGTCGAGAAGGCGCAGCCGTGAGAAAAACCCGGCCTAAGGGAACGGCCATTCCTCTGGGTGCCCTTCTCGAGGGAGCCCTCACGCCCGATCTCAAGCGAGGCCTCGCCCTGGCCGACCTCTCCCTCAAATGGGACGAGGTGGTCGGTCCCCTGGCCTCGCGGAGCCGTCCCCTGCGCATCGAGGGCGAGTCTCTCGTCGTCGTCGCCGACTCTCCTGCCCTGGCCCAACGCCTCAAGATCCAGGCCGGAGGGGTGGCTCGCAAGATTCGCGAGGGATGGGGACTTTCCGTCTCGGGGCTGCACCTTCTCGTCGGCCCCGTGGCGACGAGGCGAAAGCCCGCCGACCCCGTCTCGCGGCCTCTGCCGGCCCTCGGGGGAGATGAATTGGCCCGGGCCGAACGCACCCTCTTCCCCTATGTGGAGGACGAAAAGGTGGCGTCGGCTCTGGCTCGGCTTATGGCCGTCTACAGACGGCGTTTCGGAGAGATTCCTCCCGCCGCCGAAGCCCTGCATCCAACGAAGGAATGAAGGAGTGTTGATGTCGTGAACAGAGAAACTGCCAAGCTGCCCCAGCTCCGCCTCGGCAGGCATACCCCCCGCTATCCCCTCGTTCAGGGGGGGATGGGCGTCAAAATATCGGGTCCCAGGCTGGCCGGAGCCGTGGCCAGGGCGGGAGGAGTGGGAACCATCGCCAGCGTCGGATTGGCCTGCGACTCTCCCCACTACAACGGGCGGAACTACTTCCAGGCCAACGTGAAGGCCCTCCGCGACGCCCTGACCGAGGCCAGGGCCGCCGCTCCCGAAGGCGTTCTCGCCGTCAACTGCATGGTGGCCCTCACCGACTACGACGATCACATCCGCACGGCCTGCGAGGGAGGAGCCGACGTCCTCATCTCCGGAGCCGGTCTGCCCCTCAAGCTGCCGGAGCTGACGAAGGACTTCCCCGACGTGGCCCTCGTCCCCATCGTGAGCTCCCTCAAGGCGGCCCAGCTCATCGTCAGGCGCTGGCAGAAGAGCTACGGCCGTCTTCCCGACGGTTTCGTCGTCGAGACGCCCCTTCACGCCGGAGGTCATCTGGGCGTCACCAAGGCCGAACAGGTGACCGATCCCGACTTTTCCCTCGAGACCGTCGTCCCCGAACTGGTCGCCTACCTCGCCGAGGAGGGACTGGGCGAGACGCTTCCCGTCATCGCCGCCGGAGGCATCTGGACCCGCGACGACATGGACGCCCTCTTCGCCATGGGTGCCCGAGGCGTCCAGCTGGGGACGATCTTCGCCTGCACCGAGGAGTGCGACGCCAGCCCCCGCTTCAAACAGGCCTACGTCGAGGCCACCGAGGAGGACGTCGTCATCATCAAGAGCCCCGTCGGCATTCCGGGACGGGCCCTGAAGTCTCCCTTCGTCGCCCGCTACCTCGAGGGCAACGTCGAGAGCAGCCCCTGCATCGCCAACTGCCTCACCCACTGTTCCTACAGAAAGGATCGTCAGGCCTTCTGCATCGCCCAGGCTCTGATAGACGCCTTTAACGGAAATTGGGAAAGGGGCCTCTTTTTTTGCGGAGACAACGTCTCCCGTTGTGACAGAATTCGGACTGTCGACGATATTTTCGAAGAATTCTTTCAAAACGAAAAACTTAGTCCCGAAATTTAATAATCAAGGGGAGTTGAAATTAAATAGAATACTCTTAGTATGCTTTAAACAAGCTGTTAGGTCCGCTTTTTGACTTTTTTCGCAAATGGACCGAGTTGACAGCGGCACATTTAGTATTGTATTCTCAATAAGCCCGCTTGTGGGCGTCCATATCCGTCACAGAGGAGGGGTTCGAGTGTCACGCAAAAGTTGGTCTTATCTGTTGGGCGTTCTCTGTCTCGTCACCGTTTTCGCTACGGCCGCCTCGGCCACGACGTTCCTCAATATTGCAACGGGAAGCACCGGTGGGACCTATTATCCCGTCGGAGCCGGAATGGCCAAGATATGGAACGATACCGTCGAGGGCATCCAGGCCAGCGCCCAGTCGACGGGCGGCACCGTCAACAACATCCAGCTCATGAGCGAGAAGGAATCGGAAATGGGCTTCATGGACGGCCTCTATTACTTCGCCTACACGGGCCAGGGCCGCTATGAGGGCAACGCCCAGAAGTACATCCGCGCCCTCGTTCCCCTCTACCCCGAGCCGATTCAGCTCATGGTCGCCAAGGGAAGCGGCATCAAGTCCGTGGCCGACATGAAGGGCAAGCGCGTCTCCATCGGCGCCGTCGCCAGCGGCACCGAGGTCTCGGCCCGCCAGCTCCTCCACCTGGCCGGCCTCGACCCCGACAAGGACATCAAGGCCGAGAACCTCGGCGTCGGCGATACGGGCAGCGCCTTCGGCGACAAGCGCATCGACGCGGCCATCATGGTCGGCGCCCTCGGCATGGCCGGCGTCGTCGAGCCCTCCACCTTGGGCCTCGTCGAGTTCATCGACGTCTCCGACGATCTCGTCGCCGCCGTCATGGCCGAGACGCCCTACTGGGTGCCCTTCACCATCCCCGCCGGCACCTACAACGGCCAGGACAAGGACGTCAAGACCTACGCCAGCTGGAACATCGTCGGCATCCGCGAGGAGATCGACGAGGAGACGGTCTATCAGATGACGAAGGCCCTCTTCGACAAGCATGACGATCTCGTCGCCGTCAACTCCAAGATGGCCTCCATGGTCGCCGAGAACGTCAAGTACATCCTCATCCCCCTCCATCCCGGGGCGGAGCGCTACTACAAAGAGGTCGGCGCCATTCAGTAGGCCCGTCGACCCCCGAGGGGGCAGGATCTTCCTGCCCCCTTCTATGGGCCCAAGAACTTTAATATTGAATACTATAACTTTGTAGAATTTAATTATAAAAATAAAAAATTTTATTGAAGGGGTGTACGTATATGGCCCAGGTCGAAGAAAGACCCTCTTCCATCCTCGGACAGTCCATCGACGACGAGAAGATTCAGAAGCTCGTCGAGAAGTACGACGCCGAAAGCCGTTTCCGCGTCCTCGACGGCCTCGCCGGCAAGATCGTCATGGCCCTCCTCGTCGCCATGTCCTGCTATCATCTCTACACGGCAGGTTTCGGCCTTCTTCCCATATCGATCCACCGCGCCGTCCATCTCACCTTCGCCATCGCCGCCGTCTACCTTCTCTACCCGGCGACGTCCAAGAGCAGTCGCACCTCCATTCCCTGGTACGACTGGGTCCTTTCCCTTCTGGCGGCGGCCGGTTCGGCCTACATCGTCTTTTTCTTCAACGACATCGCCCGTCGCGGCGCCCAGGTTCAGCCCTACGAGCTCTGGATGGGCCTGGCCTTCATGGTCCTCGTCCTCGAGGCGGGGCGGCGCATCGTCGGCAACGTCCTTCCCATGCTGGCCTTCTTTTTCCTCCTCTACTGCTACTTCGGCCGCTACATGCCCAGCATCTTCATGCACCGGGGCTACTCCCTGAGCCGCATCGTCCAGCACATGTACCTGACGCCCGAGGGGGTTTTCGGCGTCGCCCTGGGGGTCTCGAGCACCTTCGTCTTCATGTTCATTCTTTTCGGCGCCTTCCTCTCGGGAAGCGGCGGGGCCCGCTTCTTCAACGAGCTCTCCCTGGCCCTGGCCGGCCATCTGCCCGGCGGTCCCGCCAAGGTGGCCATCGTCGCCTCGGGCCTTCTGGGGACGATCAACGGCTCTTCCGTGGCCAACGTGGCCACGACGGGGGCCTTCACCATCCCCCTCATGAAGCGCGTCGGCTACAAGCCCGAGTTCGCCGGGGCCGTCGAGGCCTGCGCCTCCACGGGAGGCCAGCTCATGCCGCCCATCATGGGCGCCGGAGCCTTCATCATGAGCGAGTTTCTGGGCATCTCCTACCTGCGCATCGCCGCCGCGGCCATCATCCCCGCCCTGCTCTACTACGCCGCCCTCTTCATCAACGTCCACGTCCGGGCCAAGTACCGCAACCTGGAGGGGATCGAGCGCGATCTTCTGCCCAAGGGCAAGGAGGTCTTCGCCCGCGACGGCCATCTTCTCATTCCCCTTTTCGCCATCATCGCCATGCTCCTCATGAAGTACACGCCCCTCGCCGCCGCCTTCTGGGGAATCGTCACCGTCATCGTCGTCAGCTCCCTCCGCTCCCACACCCGCATGGGACCGGTCAAGATTCTCAAGGCCCTCGAGGAGGGAGCCCGCGGCGCCCTGGGCGTGGCCCTGGCCTGCGCCCTCGTCGGCTTCGTCGTCGGCACCTCGTCCCTGACGGCCCTGGGCCTGACTTTGTCCAACAACATCATCGACATCGCCGGAGGGAAGCTTCTGCCGACTCTGATCATGGCCATGGTGGCCTGCATCGTCCTGGGCATGGGCCTTCCCACGACGGCCAACTACATCGTGACGAGCACCATCATCGCCCCGGCTTTGATCAAGATGGGCGTCTTCCCCCTGGCGGCCCACATGTTCGTCTTCTACTTCGGCATCATGGCCGACCTGACGCCTCCCGTCTGCCTCGCCGCCTTCACGGGAGCGGGCATCGCCGGCGCCAATCCGGGCAAGACGGGGCTGGAGGCGACGAAGATCGCCCTCGTGGCCTACGCCCTGCCCTACACTTTCATCTACACGCCGGCCATCCTCCTCGAGCAGGCCCATCCCCTCTCGCTGGCCCTGCTCGTCGTCGCCGCCCTGGCCGGCATCGCCGCCCTGGCCGGCGCCCTCCAGGGATGGCTCATGCGCAACCTGTCGCCCGCCATCCGGGCTCTCCTGGTCGTTCCCGGCCTGGCTGCCTTCCTCCCCAGCAGCACGGCGAAGCTCGCCTCTCTGGCCGCCATCGTCGCCGTCATGGCCTGGACCTGCCTCAAAAGCCCCAAAGGAGCTTTGACGGCTTAAGGGCTCCCGACGGACGGGACAAAAAGGCTCCGGCCCCTTGAGGGACCGGAGCCTTTTCTGTCGGCGCGGCTCAGCCGTTGCCGGCGATGTGAAGGCTGGGGAAGCGTTTTCTCAGGGCGTCGAGGAGGAAGGCGTAGAAGGGGATGTTGATCGCCTCTCCGACGATCTTCGCCGGCACCGTCGCCGTCAGGGGGATGCCGAAGAGCTGCTTCAGGAAGAGGGGGACGAGAAGGACGGAGCTGACGAGCTGTCCTGCGGCGATGGCCAGAAGGAGGCGCCTCACCGTCAGAGGGCGTCCGCCCGAGAGGTGGACGACGAGTCCCGGAAGGGCCCCCGTCAGGGCCGCCGTGAGGGTAAAATGGGGCATGTAGGGGCCCATGGGGTTGATGAAGAAGCCGACGATGTCGCCCAGCCCCCCTACGAGGGCTCCGGCGACGGGGCCGAAGGCAATTCCGGCGAAGAGGGCGGGGAAGGCCCCGAAGCCGAGGCGGATTCCCTCGATGGGGCCGATGGCGATCCGGATGGCGGCCACCCGGGACAGGACGATCTGCAGGCTGATGAGAAGGGCCAGATTGGCCTTGGTTCTCGTGTCCATGACGTCACCTTTCTTTTCCGCTCTAATCTGTTCCACAGGCAGATATACCTTGACGGCGAGAAGATTATACCGTAGGAGGGACGAAAACAGAATGAGACGATGGGGAGTCCTGTTGCTTGTCGCGATGGCCCTGCTCGGCGTCGCGCCGGCCGCTCCCGCCGAAGTCGGGCGCTGGGAGGAGCTGGTCGCGGTCTACGGCGCAAGGGAGGAGGCGGGGCGCGACGCCACGTTCCTGAGGGAGCGCCTTCTGGCCGAGGCGCCCCGTGAGGAGCCTCGGCGGCTCTGGGAGGGGCTCGGCGCGGCGGAGGGGCGGGAGCGGGCCTCCCGTGCCCTGGCCCTCGTGGAGGCCCTTTTTCCCGGCGGCGATCCGGCCCGCTGGGAGGAGGTCGGGGGATTCTGGAACCCCCAGGAGATTCCCCTCTCCCTGGTCGCCCTCGACGCCGTCTACGAGGCGGTTCTGGCCCTCGGCGATCTGCCCGACGGGGGAGCTCCCTTCCTGGCCTCGACGCTGCTGCGCCGTCTTCTTCAGTCTTCCGGGGCGAGGATCCACGCCTTCCTGACGGCGCCGGCCGAGTACGCCCGCCTCGTCGAGATCCTTCCGGCCTGGGGGCCGCCCTGGCCGAGGGGGCGAATCGAGGGGCGTCTTCCCTTCGCCCGTCCCGTCAGGGGCTCCATCGGCCAGGATCGGGCCCTGAGGGAGGGGTTCACCTTTCTCGACGGTTACGGCCGCCCCTCGTCGGGGCTGGGAGCCTATGCCTGGGATCGCCGGGGAGGAAGGCTCTTCCGCGTCCGTGACGGGCGGCCCCGCTGGTGGCTGGACGACTAGGGGCTCCGGTCACGGTGCCCGGTAGGAGTAGGTGATGCCCTCCAGTCGCGTCGGCAGGTGACGGCTTCTGAGGGTCACCTGTTCGTTGTCCTGGTCGATGGCCGCCAGACGCAGGGGGAAGACGAAGCGGTCGAGGTCGAGAATGGGCTGGAGCCTGGCGACGGCCCTTTTGGCCAGAGATTCGGGGAGCTGTCGCCTGTTGACTTTGAGTGTGTAGTCGGAGAGCCAGACCTGGCGTCCCCGGACCAGGTCGAACTGGCCGTCGATTTCGATGAGGATGTCGAAGGTGAACAGGAGCCGGGCGCGGTAGACGCCTTCGGCGTGGACGCCCTCCTTGCGGAAGTCGACGCCGATGCGCTGCCAGTTCTCGTCGTCGTCGCCGATCTGTTTCTCCCGGAGACGGGCGTTGAGGTCCTCCTCGCGGATCGTCGCCTGAGAGTAGACGGCCAGCATGGCCTCGACGGCAAGGTCCTCCTCCCACTGTTCCGGGTCGTTGAACCGGACGTCGAGGGCCTCGACGGCGATGTGGTCGAGCCTCATCCCGTCGACGCGGGCTCCACGGACGTCGAGGAAGAGGTGACGGACCTTGCCGCTCGCGTCGGGCTGGCCGTCGACGACGAGGGTCATTTCCTCGGGGGAGAAGCGTCGCTGGAAGAAGCGGAAGAGCGTCCCCGCCCTCCCGTCGTCGCCTCCGGAGAGGGAGTAGGCCGGAAGATCGACATCGGAGGAGAGGGGGGCGGCCCGGAGAGGGGAGGGGCAGACGAGGGCTGTCAGGAGGGCGAGAAGGAGAAGGGATCGGTTCATGAAAGATACCTCCGTTTTGAGATGTAGGCGGTGCACGAGGGGGCCTTTCGAAGATTTTCCGCCATCATATCATGGGCCTTTCCCCGCGAGGAGGGGCGGGGACCTTGTAAGAAGGGGCGGAAAAGGGTAAAGTTAAAAAAAGGTACGGCCATCTCGGCCGTGCCCATCTCCTGCAGAGGGGAGAGGATCGGCATGAACGTTCTGGAGAACGCGGTGGCCGTGGCCGGGAGGCTCCACCTGGTCCACGGCGAAACGATCGGAGAAAATCGGATGGGTCGCTACTTCCGGTTTTCCGTGAGGCAGGATACGCCCTGGAAAGACGGCAGCACGCGCCATGACTTCCTCCTCGCCCGGGCCTACAGGCCCGAAGTTCAGAACCTCCTGAGGGAGCTCAAGGAGGGGACGTCGATTCGGGTTTCAGGGGAGATCCGCTCGTCCGTCGGGAGCGGAGAGATGTACATCTTGGCCGACGAGGTCGATATCCTCGTATAGGAGAGGGACCGTGAGGTCGGCTCTCCTTGTTTTTTACCCCTCTTCGCCCGTTTTTTGTATGGTGTCAAAACAACTCAAGGGTCTTGAAAAATGACGCTCGTGAACGTATGCTGTTGCCATCGGCGCGAAAGGCAGAGTCCGCCGATCCTTCTTCCGGCAGGCGTTGCGGGAGGAGGGAGTCCCATTTTCCGAGAGGAGGAAGACGGCCGATGAAGTTCGAACACCTGATTCAGTCCGGTGATTTCCGGGGGGAAAAGCACGTTCCCGTCATCGAGGCTCCCGAGACGGTCAAGGCGGGAGAGACCTTCACCGTCCAGGTCAGCGTCGGCAAGGAGATCGCCCATCCCAACACGACGGAGCACCATATCCGCTGGATCAAGCTCTATTTCAAGCCCGCCGAGGGGAAGTTCCCCTACGAAGTCTTCAACGTCGAGTTCAACGTTCACGGCGAATCCGTCGCCGGCCCCAACCAGGGCCCGGCCTACGCCGAGCCCGTCGCCTCCGCCGCCGTGCGCATCGACAGGCCGGGAACCCTGGTGGCTGCCTCTTACTGCAACATTCACGGCCTCTGGGAGAGCTTCAGGGAGATCGGCCTCGAGGCCTGATCTGCCGAAGGGCTTTCCGGGGCGCCTCCAGGGGGGCGCCCCTTTTCGCTTTTTGGCCCCTTGTCTCCCGGCCCGATTTGGGGTAGAAAGGGCGGGTTCTTCTGTCGCGAAGGAGGTGTCACGGTGATGGATTTAGGGGAAAACAGCGCCCGCGTCAGCGGCTCTTTGCATCATGTCCGGGGCGAGGCCGTCAGGGACAGCCGGATGGGCGAGTACACGAGCTTTTCCGTCCGCCAGGAGCGAAGCCTCGAGGGAGGGACGATCCGGCGGGATTTCATCATGGCCCGCGTCTTCGACGGCGCCCTTCAGGAGAAGGTCCGATCCCTCCTGGAGGGGACGACGGTCCGCGTCGAGGGGGAGATCCGTTCCTCCCTGGGGAGCGGCGAGATCTACCTGCTGGCCCAAAGGATCGAAGAGGTGACCGAGTAGGCGACGTCGGCCCTCAACCTTTCTCCTTCCATCTCTCGGCTCCGGCCCGGGCGGCGCCCCAGAGGCCGGCGTCGTCGTCGGCGAGAAGGCCTACGGGGATGGAGGCCAGAACGGTTCCCATCGTGTCCGACCGGAGAAAGGCCTCCCGGAAGGTCTCCTGATCGACGAGAAAGGGGGAGCGGGCCAGGACGCCTCCTGTGAGGGTGAGTCCTCCCAGGGACAGGACGTCGAGGGCCGTGTCGCGGCAGACTCTTCCCAGAAAGCGTCCCATCCACTGGACGGTCAGGGGCGATCGCCCCAGGGCGTCGACGACCTCCCGTTCGTCGAGGTTTTCCCCGTAGAGGAAGGCCTGAAGATGGGCCAGCCCCCGACCGGAGACGACGAAATCGAGTTCCTTGCCCCTGGGGCCCACGCGGTCGCAGATGAAGCGGAGGAAGTCCAGTTCGTCGCCGTTTTCGACGGCGAAGGTGCCGTGGCCTCCCTCGGAAGGGAGAACGAGAAGGCCTCCGCGCCCGTCGGGGACGATGAAGGCCTTGCCCAGGCCCGTTCCGGAGGCGACGACGGCCTCGACGCCCTCTCTGGGTTCTCCCCGGAGGAGGATCGTGGTCTTGCCCGCCAGAGGGGACCTCGTCGCCCAGGCCTGAGCGACGAGGTCGTTGAGGACGACAAAGGTGCCGCCCAGAGAGGACTCGAGGGCGGCACCGTCTATTGTCCAGCCCCGGGCCGTGATCCTTACCCTTCGGTCCCTGTCGACGAAGCCCGCCGCGGCGAGGACGACGACGTCGGCCTCGCCCGGAGAGAGATCGAAGCCCGAGGCGGTCAGGGCCTCGAAAAGCTCCCCGCCCCCTCCGTAGTCGCCCGTGGCCAGGCGGCACGTCGACAGGAGGGTCAGCCCTCTTTCGTCGTGGAGAAAGTGGCCGAAACGACTCCCCGTTCCGCCGATGTCGGCGGCCAGGATGCGGCGCGCCCTCACTTGGCCTTCCTCTGGAAATGGCCGCCCTGGACCCCCTTGAGGTCGGAGACGAAGACGAAGGCGCTGCACCCCTTCGTCGCCGCCAGAACCCTGTGGCGGTCGTTGCGGTCGCAGACGACCTTGAGGACCAGGCGGGGGCCGTTGCGCCCTTCTCCGGTGATGACCGTCGTTCCGAAGCCGGCCTCGCGTAGGGTGTTGGCCATGCAGGCGCCTCCGGCCACGTCGTGGGCGATGATCTCGACGAGGACGTGGCCGGAGAGGAGTTTCTCCTCCAGCAGGGAGCCCATGAAGTTGCCCGTGGCGTAGCCTCCGGCGTAGGCGATGAAGTTGAGAGGGCTCGACAGGCCGGCCTTGAGGACGTACTGGAGGGAGAGGAGGTAGAGGGAAACTTCGAAAAAGCCCACGAAGGCGGCGATTCCCCGCCTCCCTTTGACCAGAAGCAGCATCCGCACCGTCGCCATGGAGACGTCGGCGACGCGGGCGAGGAAGATAAGGGCGGCGGCGAAGAGGATTTCCATCGTTGTGCCTCCTTTCCCATGCGTCCTGTGGGGATCTTCGGGAACGTTCCAAGGCCCGACGGCCGAGGAATCGGCCTTTTTACCTTGGTCTTTCCCCGCCTTTGGGGCTACACTCGGGCCGAAGGGGCCCTTTCAGGGGCATCCTATCAGAAGCGGGTCGAAGAGACGAGGCCCCCTTTCCCTTTCGCTCCTCTTCAGGGGGAGCGCTTTCGGGTTCACCTATCGGGAGGAAGAGCGATGAAAAAGACGACAGCCCTTGTGACTCTCCTTGTGCTTCTTCTGTCGGCGGCCGCGTCGGGAGCGGAGGAGATCCTTTCCCTCGACCGCTCCCGTCTGGCCGCCTTCGCCCGCCGCTATCCGGGAGATGATTGGGCCTCGACGCGCCGCCAGGTCATGGCCGACTATTTCTCCATCGTCAACCGAGACCTTTCGGAACAGCGGCGCATGAACTACGCCGTGTACGTCGATCGCTCGGCGGCCCAGTACGGCCTCGACCCCTTCGTCGTCGCCGCCGTCATGATCCACCGTTCGGGCCTGGACTGGCTCTCCAAGGGAGAGGGGGAGTACGGTCTGATGAGGGTGGACTGGACGGCGAACAAGGCCTGGATCGTCAAGGAGGATTCCCGCATCGACGAGCCCCGCATCCTGATGAAGCCCGTCCTGAACGTCCGCATGGGCTGCGCCCTCATGGCCGACAGGCTGACTCTCTCGGGTCGCAGCTACGACGAGATGGTCGCGCGCTTCTACGGCCGGGGCGGCCTCTCGGCCTCGTCGGAGATCGAGCGCCACTACCGCAACATGGCCCAGTCCTTCCGGGAGAGCGTCGAGGCCAGGCGCCCCTAGAAGTCTGTCGGGCTTGGCCTGACGGTCGTTGAGCGATGCCCCTTGTGTTGCCTGAAGGGAATGCTTGGTTCTCGAAAGCGGACGCTTCATCTCATGGGTCAGGCCCGATCACCCTCTTCCCGGAGAAGTCCGACAGACTCCTAGTCGGAGAGGCGGGGGAAAAAAAGCGTCCCTCCGGCGATGAGGAGCGTCGTCACGCCGAAGGCCAGAAGAAAGCCCGTCGGCGCGTAATGGCCTGGAGTGCTTTCGAAAAGGCCGATGAGGCTTCCCGTTCCCCATTGGAAGGCGATGACGCCGACGTAGATGAAGAGGTTGGCCATCCCCAGGACGGCCCCTCTCCTGGAGGGTTCGGTCAGTTCGTTGACGGCCGAGGCGCCCTGGACGACGAAGACCCCCGAGGCGAGTCCCACGAGAAAGCCCGTCGATCCCACGAGAATGATGGAGTCCGTCAGTGCGGCGAGGGCGAGAAGAAGGATCCAGAGGATTCCCGCCAGGGCGTAGCCGCGCCGGAGGATCGTCGCCCTCGAACCCTTCAGGCGCCCTCCCGCCAGGGTCCCGGCGATGACGCCGATGCCGACGAGGGTGGCCCAGTTGCGCGCCGAGGCCGTCGTCACGTCGAAGGCCGCCCTGTACCAGGCCACGGCCCAGAGGCCCTGAAAGGCCAGAAGGGCGCTGATGAGAAGGCCCCAGAGAAGGGTGACGGTCCGCAGGGGAGGCGAGAGGGCGATGGTCCTCGCCGCCTCCCCCATCCTTTTGGCCAGCTCCATTTTTCCGCCTCCGGCGTTCCCCGGAGTCTTTCCGCCGAGGATCACGAGGGCGGCCGCCAGGGCGAAGCTGACGAGGGCCAAGAGGGAGAAGACGCTCGTCTTGCCCCACCTCTCGAGGGCGAAGCCCAGAGGGGCGACGGAGACGACGGCGCCCAGGTTGCCGACGGCGAGCGTCACCCCGGCGTAGAAGGGGTAGCGCTCCTGGGGAAAGGCCCGGGATTGGAAGAGGAGGGCGCCGGAGAACATGGGAGCCAGCCCCAGACCCGTCAGCAGCCTCCAGAGGCCGAGGGAGAGGGCCGTCGGGGAGAGGATGTAGAGGACCTCCCCCACCCCGGTGAGGGCCATGCCGAAGGCGACGACCCTCAGAGGGCCCAGGCGGTCGTGAAGGGCGCCGCAGAGGGGCTGAGTGACGGCGTAGGCGTAGTAGTAGAGACTTGAGATGAAGCCTGCCGTGGCCGCCGAAAGGCCCAGCCTCGAGGCCTCCTGGGGGAGGACGACGGAGGCGGAGACGCGGAAGAAGAAGGAGAAGAAGTAGGCCGTCACGAGAAGGACATAGAGAAGGAAGACGAAGGGGCCCTCCTTAGGGGGCCGTGGCGATGACATGGCGAAAACCTCCCGTCGGGTTCAATGCTTTTCCCATTATAGGCCATGACCGCCTCATTCACTCAGAGCTTCGTCCCTTCTGCCCGCGCCCGCTCCGGAGGGGCAGCGCCGTGTCCCGGCGCCGCCGCGGGGCGGGGTCCTCGGGACCGAGAGGTATGACGGCGGGAAAGGTAGGACCTCCCGGGCCGACGACTTTCTTCGGCAGGAGCAGTGACGAGGGCCGCCGGGCGGACGAGAGGGATGAAAATTCTGAATTCCATAGGAAAACGTTCTCCATGTTGACAGATAGGGCCCGGAGCCCTAGAATGTCCACCAATCTCGGGAGTCGAAATCGGCACAGGAGGTGGAGCGCAGTGAACCGGATGAAGGCCCTTTCCCTTACCAATCTCGTCCTCGTACTTATTAGCTGCGGGTCCCCTCCTGGAGCTTTCGTCGCCGTATAGGCCGACGGAATCTTACAGGACCGGGGCCCCTTGCGTCAGGGGCCCCGGTCTTTCTTTTTGCCAGGTCTTTCAGGGCTTCATCAGGACAGGGAGGGAAAAAGATGACGATCCACACGATCAGCGTTTTGGCTCAGGACCAACCCGGTGTCCTTTCCCGCCTCGCCGGGCTGGTCTCGCGCCGGGGATACAACGTGACGAGTCTCAGCGTCGGCAAGACGCACAGGCCCGGTCTTTCCCGCTTCACCCTCGTCGTCAACGGCGACGAGACCGTCGTGGACCAGATCGTCCGCCAGCTCGACAAGCTCGTCGAGGTCGTCGACGTCCGCAATCTCAGCGAGAGCACCTTCGTCGAGCGCTGGATGACGCTGATCAAAGTCCGCGCCCCCCTCGACGTCCGTCCTCACGTCCTCCAGACGGCCGAAGTCTTCCGCTGCCGCATCATCGACATCGGTGAAGACGCCATCGTCATCGAGGCGACGGGAGATCGGGGAAAAGTGGAAGCCTGTCTCGAAGCGGTGCGCCCCTTCGGCGTCCTCGAAGTCGCCAGCAGCGGGGCCGTCGCCCTGGGCCGGACGGGCTTCGGCGCCAGGAAGGAGTCGCCTGTCGAGGCGCTTCAAATCTAGAGGTCCGGCTTCAGATCCACGGGAAAAAACTTCTGAAACACAATCGAAAGGGGTCTTTTGAAGATGGCACAGGTCTACTACGACAAGGACGCGAATCTCGAGCTTATCAAGGGCAGGAGGGTGGCCGTCCTCGGCTATGGCAGCCAGGGTCACGCTCATGCCCAAAACCTCCGCGACAGCGGCGTTTCCGTCGTCATCGGCCTTCACGAGACGAGCCGCAGCCGCGCCAAGGCCCAGGCCGACGGCTTCGAGGTCCTTTCCGTCCGGGAGGCCGTGGCCTCTGCCGACGTGGTCATGTTCCTCATGCCCGACCACGTCCAGGCCGACGTCTTCCGCAACGAAGTCGCCCCCTTCCTGAAGAAGGACGCGGCCCTGGCCTTCGCCCACGGCTTCTGCATCCACTACGGCCAGGTCCTCCCCCCCGCCGATCGGGACGTTTTCATGGTCGCCCCCAAGGGACCGGGTCACCTTGTCCGCCGCATGTTCGCCGACGGCAAGGGCGTTCCCTGCCTCATCGCCGTCTACCAGAACGCCTCGGGACAGGCCAGGGAGATCGGTCTGGCCTACGCCTCGGCCATCGGCGGCGGCCGGGCCGGCGTCATCGAGACCACCTTCGCCGAGGAGACGGAGACGGACCTCTTCGGCGAGCAGGCCGTCCTCTGCGGCGGCGTGACGGAGCTGATCAAGGCCGGATTCGACACCCTCGTCGACGCCGGCTACCAGCCGGAGATCGCCTACTTCGAGTGTCTCAACGAGCTGAAGCTCATCGTCGACATGATCTACGAGGGCGGCTTCTCCTGGATGCGCTACTCCGTCAGCGACACGGCCAAGTACGGCGACCTCGTCGCCGGAAGGAAGGTCGTCGACGAGTACACCCGCGAGGCCATGGAAGAGCTCCTCAAGCGCGTCCAGGACGGTTCCTTCGCCCAGGACTGGATCGCCGAGAATCTCTGCGGCCGTCCCCGCATGAGGGCCTGGATGCGCGCCGAGAAGAACCACCCCATCGAAGCCGTCGGCAAGTCGCTGAGAACGATGATGCCCTGGATGGAGGCCAAGGAGGCCCCCGAGAACTAGAGAGCGAGGCCGGATCGGCCTCGAGAGGAGGAGACCATGACCCCCGACAAGGTACGTATTTTCGACACCACTCTGAGAGACGGAGAACAGTCGCCCGGCATCAACCTGAACAGGGCCGAGAAGCTCCAGATCGCGCGTCAGCTCGCACGATTGGGCGTCGACGTGATCGAGGCCGGCTTCCCTGCCGCTTCCGAGGGCGACCTCGAGTCGGTGCGTGCCATTGCCCGCGAGGTGAAGGGCCCCATCGTGGCCGGTCTGGCCCGGACGCGCAACGAGGACATCATGGCCGCCTGGGAGGGCGTGCGCCACGCCGAGCGGCCCCGCATCCACACCTTCATCGCCACCAGCGACATCCACCTGGAGCACAAGCTCCGCATGAGCCGCGACGAGGTCCTGGAGGAGGTGCGCCGGGCCGTCACCCTGGCCCGTTCCCTGACGGACGACGTCGAGTTCTCCGCCGAGGACGCCAGCCGGTCCGATCCGGCCTTTCTGGCCCAGGTTCTCCGCCTCGCCGTCGAGTGCGGAGCCCGGACCCTCAACGTTCCCGACACGGTCGGCTATGCCGTCCCGGCCGAGTTCGGCGCCTTCCTGGCCGACATCATGGCCCGCGTCGACGCGGGTCGTGACGTCATCTGGTCCGTCCACTGTCACGACGACCTGGGGCTGGCCGTGGCCAACTCCCTCGAGGCCGTCCGCTGCGGCGCCCGCCAGGTGGAGTGCACCGTCAACGGTCTCGGCGAGCGGGCCGGGAACGCCGCCATGGAAGAGATCGTCATGGCCCTCCGCGTCCGTCGCGGCGCCGACGGTCCCGACACGACGCTCGACACGACGGTCTTTCAGAGCCTGAGCGGCCTCGTGTCGCGCCTGACCGGATTCCCCGTCCCGCCCAACAAGGCCATCGTGGGCCGCAACGCCTTCGCCCACGAGGCCGGCATCCACCAGCACGGCGTCCTCCGTCACCGAAGCACCTACGAGATCATGAAGGCCGAGGACGTCGGCGCTCCGAGCAGTCGCCTCGTCCTGGGCAAACACTCGGGACGGCATGCCTTTGCCAGCCGCATCGAGGCCATGGGCTACGCCCTGGAGCCCGAGGCCGTCGAGGAGCTCTTCGTCCTCTTCAAAAACCTCTGCGACAGGAAGGAGATGGTCACCGACGACGACCTGGAGGCCCTCATCGTCGACGAAGTCCTCTCCGTCAGCTCCCAGAAACGCCTCGTCCTCAAGGACTACATGGTCCAGTCGGCCGGCCGCGACAGGGCGACGGCGACGGTGACCCTCATGGACGGAGACGCGGAGAAGACCGACGCCGCCACGGGCAACGGCCCCGTCGACGCCGTCTTCTCGGCCGTGAAGCGCATCATGTCCCTCGAGCCCAAGCTTCTCAGCTACCGCATCGAGGCCGTGACGGAGCGGGCCGACGCCATGGGCCAGGCCTCGCTCTCCATCAGTCTCGACGGCGTCAGCGCCGCGGGACGGGGGGCCAGCACGGACGTCATCGAGGCCAGCCTCAAGGCCTACGTCAACGCCCTGAACCGCGTCTTCCAGATCCAGGAGGGACGCCAGGTCGCCCGGGCCATGGAAGGCGCCTGCTGAGAGGTTCCCCTTGGAAAAAGAGAGTGAAAGGAGGCGGCCGATCATGATGAACGGCGCTCAGATGGTCATGGAAGCCCTGGCCCGCGAGGGCGTCGACGTCCTCTTCGGCATCCCCGGAGGGACCGTCATCCCCCTTTTCGACGCCCTGATGAAGGCCCCTTTCCGTCAGGTGCTGACCCGTCACGAGCAGGCCGCCGTCCATGCCGCCGAGGGGTACGCCCGTCTGTCGGGAAAGGTCGGCGTCTGCCTCGTCACGTCGGGACCGGGGGCGACGAACACCCTCACCGGCCTGGCCGACGCCCACATGGACTCCGTCCCCGTCGTCGTCATCACAGGCCAGGTCAAGACCTCCCTCATCGGCACCGATGCCTTTCAGGAGGCCGACATCTTCGGCTGCAGCATGCCCCTCGTGAAGCACAGCTTCTTCGTTCAGAGCCTGGACCAGCTTCCCAAGGCCCTGGCCGGGGCCTTCTACATCGCCCGGACGGGCCGGCCCGGCCCGGTCCTGGTCGACATCCCCGTCGACATCCAGAACGGCACGGGCGACTTCGTCTACCCGCCCGAGCTCGACTTCCCCGGCTACAGCGCCGAGACGGCCCAGGACCTGAGCCAGCTCGAAAGGGCCCGACGGCTCCTCGAGGGGGCCCGACGCCCCCTCCTCCTCGCAGGAGGCGGCGTCATCCTCTCCGGGGCCGACGGGGAGCTTCGCGACCTGGCCGAGGCCGGTTCCCTGCCTGTGGCGACGACGTTCATGGGCAAGGGAGCCTTCCCCGAGGACCATCGCCTCTCCCTCGGCACGGCGGGCATGCACGGCCGCCCCGCCGCCAACCTGGCCCTCTGCGAGGCCGACGTCGTCGTCGCCGTGGGAACGCGCTTCTCGGACAGGACGACGGGACGCCTCGACGGCTTCGCCCCCAAGGCCAAGGTGATCCAGATCGATCTCGACAGGGCCGAGGTGGGCAAAAACCTTCTCCCGGCGGCGGGTCTCGTCGGCGATGCCGCCGCCGTCCTTCCCCTGCTGAAGGACGCCTCGGCGGGCCGAGATCGGTCCGACTGGCTCCGGTCCATCGACGAATGGAAGGCCGCCTACCCTCTCGAACCCTCCGAGCCCTCCCTTTCGGTGCCCTCCGTCATCAGGGCCGTCCGCTCCCTCGTCGACGATGACGTGGCCCTCGTCACCGAAGTGGGCCAGCATCAGATGTGGGCGGGCCTCCACTGGGAGACGCGCCGTCCCCGGGGCTTCATCTCCTCGGGAGGCTTGGGGACGATGGGCTTCGGCCTCCCGGCGGCCCTCGGAGCGGCCCTCGCCTCGGGAAAGCCCGTCGTCTGTCTCGCCGGAGACGGCAGCCTCCTCATGAACGTCCAGGAGCTGGAGACCTGCTCGCGCTACAGTCTTCCCGTCAAGGTCATCGTCTTCAACAACGGCAGTCTGGGCATGGTCCGCCAGTGGCAGGAGCTCTTCTACGACGAGCGCTACGCCCAGACCATGGAGGCGCCCCGCTGCGACTTCGTCGCCCTCGCCGAGGCCTTCTCCATCCCCGGCTTCCGCATCGTCGAGGCCGCGGCCATGGAGGCCACGCTCAGGAAAGCCCTGGAAAGTCCCGGACCGGCCCTCGTCGAGTGCCTCATTCCCTGGCGGGACAAGGTCTTCCCCATGGTTCCCGCCGGAGCGGCCCTGGGCAGCTTCATGTGGCCCGGCGAGGGGGAAGTCTGAACTCCCTCCGGCCCGATCGACGATCGAAGGAAGAACAGGTGCGAAAGGGAAGGCCGTTTCCGGTCTTCCCTTTCGCTTTCGCCGACAAAGCGAGTATAATATTCGCGTAACTGTGGAGACTTGTTGCAACCGTCGCATAAGACGGCCCCCTTTGGCGGCCTTTGAGAGGAGATGAGGGCATGAACGAAGATAAACTCCGCAACGGACAGGACCCTGAAGACAGGGAAGAAGAACGGATCGAGACGGATTCCATCGGCACTCCCATCGACGGGGAGGACCCTCTTTTCACGGACGAGACCGACGTCGAGTCCCTTCAGGAATCGGACCGCCAGGAAGCCGCCTCCGACGGGGAGCCACGAACCGGAACGGAAGAGCTCTCCCAGGTCGAGGAGCAGGCCGTCCTCCTGGGCCGCTCCGACGACGCCGCGCCCTCTGCCCCCTCGGGGCCCGCCGCGCCCCGAGGGGGCCGTGGCGCGCTCTGGCGCTCCCTGGGGCTTTTCGTCGTCATCGTCCTCATCCTCAACGTGATGTGGACCCAAATGAACAAGAAGGTTCTGGCTCAGGCCGAGAGCACCGCCTCTCTCCAGCTTCAGGTGGAGAAGATCGGCGAGGAGTACGCCGCGGCTCAGAAGAACATAGGCGATATGAAGGCCGTCCTGGAGACGCTCACGGGAGAGTTGGACCTCTTCCAGGGAGCCCTGGAGCGGGTCGAGGGGAGCGCCCAGCGCCACGAGACCTACCTCCGCAACGATCTGAACCGCCAGAAGGCGGCCTTGACCGAGATGGCCCGACTCGTCTCCGTCCAGGAAGCCCTCCTCGAGGGGGGTGCCGCCGAGATCATCGAAGAGGAAGAGGCTGCCGCTTCCGTCGCTGCTCCCGACATCATGGAAGAGCAGCTGCGGATCAACGTCGAGACTCTCCGTCTCACCAAGGAATCGCTGGAGATGACCAAGGCCGCCCTGGTCGAGACGGAAGGGCGCCTGACTGCCGCCGAAGAACGTGCCGCCTCCGCCGAGAAGGAACTGGAAACCGTCAAGGCCAATCGCGACGCCGAGCGGGCCGAGCTGGAAGAGGCCCTGGCGGCCATGACGGCCCGGGCTGAGAAGGCCGAGGCCGAGCTGGCTCAGGCCGTCGAGTCCGTCGAGTCCTCGAAGGGTGAGCTGGAGGCCAAGGCCCAGGCCGCCGCCGAGGCCCGCATCGCCGCCGAGGCCAAGGCGGCCGAACTGGAGGCGGCAGTCGCCTCCGAGCGCGATAGGGCCTCAAAGGCCGAAAACGCCCTGGCGGAGACGGAAGCCCTTCTGGAACGGGCCCGCTCCGAATCGGCGTCCGGAGCGAAGGACAGAGAGGGGCTCCAGGGAAAACTGAAGGCCCTTGGCGACAAGGTGGCCGCCATGGAGGAGAAACTCCAGGCCTCTCAGGCCAAGCTGACCTCCACGGAGGCCCTCCTCGAGGCCGCGCGGGAAGAGATGAAGGGCTTGAAAGAGCCCGCCGAGGCGTCGGCGCCTGCCGTGACGGAGACTTCCGAGGCCGTCGAGGCTCCCGCCGAGGCGAGCTCGCCCGACCGGGCCGAGACGGAAGTCCCTGTGACGGCCTCGCCCGATCAGGTCGAGACGCCCGCCGAGACGGAAGTCCCCGTCGAGACGGCCTCGCCCGACCAGGCCGGAGCCTGAGGTCCATCCTTTTCGCCTGACTCGGATTCGGGCGACGCAGGAGAGAGGGCTCCGACGGCCGTCGGGGCCCTCTCTCCTTTTTGTATGGCTTTTCCTGTTATGATTCCCTCTTGCAGGCCTCACATGATTCTGCTAGACTGGAGACAACAGAGGGACAACAACGAGCCTGAAATTAAAACCTTGAGGTCCGAGACGAGGAGGCAGAGACATGCACTATGTCACTACTTTGGGGGCGGGTGTTGCTTTAGGGCTCTTGATCGGTCACGTGCAGGCTTGTCGGAAGCGACACGCCCTGAAAAACCTCATCCGAGCCTACCAACAGTAAACTGGAAGGAGACAAGGCGGCGGTCCTCGTCTCGTCCATCGGCAGGCAGACTTCGTCGGGCCCTGATTCGCGGTCCTCGAAGCACCTTGCCGGCGCACGCTCGAGTCGAATTGTTTCAGTCCTCCAGTCGCTTCCCGGCCGGGCCGATGGAGCTTTCCGCCCTTTTTGCTTGCGGATTCGGGAGTCTCGTTCGGTCCATCGATGCCGCCGAGGCGGGGTTCCTCTTTAGAGAGACCCCTCCTCGGCGGCATCGTCTGTCGTTCCTCTTCGGATCTTCTTGAATAAAAACCTGAATTTTATAATTTTATACTGGTTTTCGAAGTGGGTTTCGTGTACGATTTTAACGTCATCTCGAATCCCAGAGGAGGTCGTGCCATGAAATCCCTTCGTGGAAGACTGATCGCAACGTTTCTCGCCGTTGCCCTGGCCGCCATGGCCGTCGTCGGTTTCCTGGCCCTCAGCCGAGCGGAAAAGGCCATCATCGCCGCGTCCCAGAAAGAGGGGGCCGCCCTCGTCGAGGCCCTTGTGATGCGCATCGAAGGGTATCTCAGGGAGAGGGCCTCCATCGTCGAGGCCCAGGCGGAGCGTTACGTCGTCCGCTCCATGGATTGGGCACAGCAGGAGCCGGCCCTGGAGGGGCTCTATGACCGCTTCGATTTCTTCGACCTCTGGATCATCGACCTCAACGGCGACGCCCGCTTCGTGAAGAGGGATAAGACGGGCAACTACGCCGACAGGGACTACTTCACCCGCGCCGTCAGGGAGAAGAAGACGACCCTCACCGACCCCATCGTCTCCCGCACGACGGGAGAGCAGATCTTCGTCATCTCCGCCCCGATCGTGGGCGACGGCGGAAAGGTCGTCGGCGTCCTGGCCGCCTCGATCAACCTCAAGTCCATCTCCAAGGAGATCGCCTCCGTCCGGTGGGGCCTCACGGGCTACGCCTACGCCATCGACGGCCGGGGCATCATCGTCGCCCATCCTCTGGCGGAGATCGTCGGGAAGCTGAACGCCTCCGAGGTGAGCGACATGGTGGCTCCCGAACTGGCTGCGGCTATGCGGCGGGGCCTGACCGGAGAGAGGGACGTCGTCCACTACGTCTTCAGAGGCGACGAGAAGTACGCCGCCTTCGCGCCCATCCCCTTCGTGGGCTGGGTGGCGGCCCTCACCTCGCCGGTCCGCGAGATTCTCGGGCCCGTCGTGGCCCTGCGGAATGTCATCCTCGTCGCGACGGCCCTGCTGACGCTCCTGATCGTCCTGATCTCCGTCCTTTTCGCCAACGGCATCGCCCGTCCCGTGGCGGTCATCGAGAAGCGCATGGAGGCTCTGGCCGAAGGCGACCTGGCCACCCCCCTCGAGGTGAGAAGCTCCATCGCCGAGATGCGCCGGCTCTCCGTCTCGCTGGAACGGGGCCTGACGAGCCTGTCGGCATCCTTCACCGTCGTCGCCGAGGGAAGCCGAGATCTCCTGGAAAAGGTCCAGGAGGTGAGCGCCGCCGGTGAGGAGTCGGCCGCCTCCATCGAAGAGGTGGCGGCCATGGTGGAGCGGACGCGGGGCAACGTCCGCGACACGGCCGCGGCCATCGAGGAGACGAACGCCGGCGTCGAGGAAGTCACCGCCGGGGCCCGTGCCGGGGCCGCCATCGCCGCCGATATGAGCGAGCAGGCTCAGGAGATCAGCCGCGTCGCCGAGCGGGGGGGAGAGGCCGTCGTCGACATGGTCGGCCTCATCGACAGGACCTCGTCGGCGGGAGTGAAGGTGGGGGAGGCCGTCGAGGCCCTGGCCCAGTCGACGGAGGCCATCGCCGGATTCGTGGCGACGATCACCCGCATCGCCGATCAGACCAATCTCCTGGCCCTCAACGCCGCCATCGAGGCCGCCAGAGCCGGCGACGCCGGACGGGGGTTCGCCGTCGTCGCCGACGAGGTGCGCAAGCTGGCCGAGGAGTCGAACAGGGCGGCGGGAGAGGTGGGGCGCCTCATCGAGGAGGTCGCCCAGCGCACGACGGCCGCGCGGGGCCATCAGGGAGAGACGGGAGGGCTGCTGAGAGAACTCGTCGCCCAGGCCGAGACGACGCGGCAGGTCATCGGCAACGTCGTCTCCCGCATCGCCGCCGTCAGCGAGGGCATTCAGAACGTGGCCGCCACCATGGAGGAACAATCGGCCTCCAGCCAGGAGATGGCCGCCGGCATCGATCACGTGGCCCGCTCGAGCCAGGAGATCGAGGGGCAGATCATGGCCGTCTCCCGCTCCATGGAGGAACAGTCCAAGGCCGTCGAGTCCGTGGCCCAGACCGCGGAGACCCTCGTCTCCCTGGGCGGGAACCTCAACGAAGCGGTGTCGCGCTTCCGCCTCCGTTCCGGTCGGTCCCTCCCGTCGAAGGGACTGGCCCTCCCGGCCCGAAAGGGCTGAGGCCAGAAGGGGGCCTGTTCCGTCAGGGCGGTTCCGCGGCCGAGAGGTCCGCGCCTTTTCCGGCGCGGACCTCTCGGCCGCATGACGCAGAGGGGCTCTTCCCTTCCAGGCCGAAGGCCGCAACGAGGGCCTCTTTTTTCGTTTTCGGCAGTCCCTTGAGACGGGCCTCGCCCCTCAGGGCCTCGCCCGGCGAGGCCCATCTCTCCCAGTAGACCAGGTTCAGGGGGAGACGGCCGCGGGTGTAGCGGGCCCCCCTGCCCCTGCGGTGGGCGTCGAGACGGCCGTCGAGATCGACGGTCCAGCCGCAGTAGAGGCTGCCGTCGCCGCAGCGCAGGAGGTAGACGAAACAGGCTCGGGACGGATCGTGCCCGCTCGCGTCCGCCGCCGGCCCTTCCCGGGGGTCTTCGCCGTCGCGGCGGACGTTCGTCGGGACCTCCCCGGGGGAGGTCCCGACCTTGTTTTGTCTTCGAGCGTCGAGGAGGGGGGCGTGACGTCGACGGAGCACGTGGCCTAGCCCTTCGCTCCCCGTCTCCAGACGAGGTAGCCGGCGGCGGTGAGCCCTGCCGGGAAGAGGACCCACCAGGAGAGGTCCGAGAGAAGCAGGGCCGACGTGAGGGTCGCCCCTCCGCTGACGAGCCACCGCTTCGCCCCTCGGGTGAGGCGCCAGTAGGCGACGATGGCGAAGGCGAAGAGGAAGACGAAGTTCTGACTCACGAGGATGACGAGCTGCCCCGTCGACAGCCCCGTCAGGGGGGCCATGACGGTGACGGCCGAGAAGAGGGCCAGAAGGACGAAAAGGCTCAGGCGGGGAATGCCCCGGCCGTCGAGGCGGGCCAGGGGGGCGGGGAGGATGGCGTCGCGGGCGCCGGCGTAGAGCATGCGGCTGATGGAGAAGACCCAGACGTTCCCGTTGGCCAGGAGGACGAGGATCATGACGACGATGAGCCCCTTCTCGCCGAAGCTGCGGGGGAGAAGATCGGCCATCCCTGCGGCGCCGCCGACGGAATGGCCCGAGAGGGCCGCTCCCGTGCTCGTCAGGGCCAGGAGGAGGTAGAGGGCCGTGACGACGAAAAAGCTCCCCCAGAAGGCGACGGGAATGTTCCTCCGGGGGTTCTGGAACTCCTCGAGGCCGTAGGAGAGGTTCTCCCATCCCAGAAAGGCCCAGAAGAGGAGGGCGCAGATGGAGGCCACGGAACGGAAGGCGAGGGGCTCTTCGCCTGAGGCGGTCTCTCCCAGGGCCGCCAGGCCCCGATCGATGAAGCCCATGTTGTGGGCGATGACGATGACGAGAAGGCCGGCAAGGGTCGAGAAGGCCAGGCCGTTGACGGCCGATGTGGCCCGGACGCCGAAGAAGTTGCTGGCCGTCATGGCCACGATGAAGAGGAGGGAGAAGGGGATGACGGCGCTCTCCGAGGCTCCGACGAGGCGGACGATGTAGGCGGCGGCGATGTTGGACATGGCCGGCATGCCGAAGGCGACGCTGCCGATCATGAGGTAGACGACGGCGTTGTTGCCCCAGGGTCCCACGGCCTCCTCTGCGTAGCGGGAGAGGCCCGCCGCGGTGGTGAAGCGGACGCCCAGGTCGGAGAAGATGAAGATGAGGGGGATCATGGCCAGGGAGATGAGGACCCAGGCCGCCAGGGCCTCGTGAGGCGTTCCCATCTCGAGGGCCAGGCCGGGCAGGCCGAAGAGGCCCGATCCGAGAATCATCGTCACGGCCAGGACGACGCCGCGGGTCATGGTGATTTCCTTGCGCAGTTGGGCCATGGGTTCTCTCCTTAAAGAGGGATTTGTTCATTGGGCGTCCAAAGGGGATTTTCCCTTCTGGCGCCGTCCTCGTCAAGGCGTCGGGCCCGGCCCGACGGCGGCGACGCTCTCCGTTCGTCGTCGGGAGTGGATGGAGCGAGGGCAGCCGCGCCCTGGCGCCGAGGTTTCTCGGGATCAGGGCCATTCTCGCCAAGAGTTTCGCCAGGATTCACCTCGCTAACCGGGTCAATTTCGGCATCGTGCCCCTCGTCTTCCGCGACGGGCGAGAGTACGAAAAAATCGCGCAAGGCGATCGGCTGGTTCTGGAGACGGCCGACGTGACCGTTGCGACCGATTTCGATCTGTGGAACGAGACGTCGGGACGGGCCATCTCCGTCCTCTGTTCCCTTTCGGACGAAGAGCTGGCCATCGTGAGGGCCGGAGGCAGGCTCAGGGGCATCGGCACGTCGGCCTGAACGTCATCGTGTCCTTCCACGATCCACGGCCCTTCGCAGGTCGCTTCGGGTGTGTCGCGGCCTGTCCGTCCGCGAGCCGAACGGAGCCCGGCGCGTTATCGGCACCGGACCCTGGGGATGCGCTCGGTCCGGCTTTGCAGGACCGCCAACGCTTCCCGTCGGGCCTTTTCTGAACCTCCCGGCGCTTCATGGCTCCGACAGGGCGAGGCGATCTCGCCCTGTCGCCCGGCCTCTCCGCTCCGGTCGTCCTCAGGCCGCCCCGCGACGGTTTCCGTCGGGGGAGGAGGGCCTGCCCGGAGGCGCTCCGTCTCCCTCCCCTCCCTTTCCCGGAACATTCCCGTCCCACCGTAGCGCCCTCTCTCGGGCGAGGTCGATGAAGGCCCTGGCCGCCGCCGAGAGAGGGCGCTTCTTTCGCCAGGCGAGCTGGATCAGGAAGACCTCCTCCAGGGGAGGCGCCTCCAGCTCGCGGAGCGTTCCCTCGCGGAGCTCCTCCTCGATGTAGAGGCGCGGCAGGAAGGAGAGGCCCATGTCGCTCTGGACGCAGCGCTTGATGGCCTCGACGCTGGAAAAGGCCATGACCCGGCCGGGAACGAGGCCCTGGCGGCGGAAGAGGCTCTCGACGGTGATGCGGTAGCTGCATCCCTGTTCGGTGAAGAGGAAGCCCTCTTCGAGGTTCCCCGTCGCGAGTCCCCTCAGGAGAGCGTCTCTCTCCGTCCGTGCCGAGCCCACGAAGACCATGGCCTCCCGGCTCAGGATGGCCACCTCCAGGTCGGGGTGGCGGACGAGGGGCATGATGAGGGCCGCCAGGTCCGTCTCCCCCTTCAGGACGCCCTCGACGATCTGGGCGCAGGAGGCGTTGGTCAGGCTGAGCGAGACGGAGGGAAAACTCTGCCGGTAGAGGGCCAGGACGTCGCCCAGGCGGGCGACGGTGACGCTTTCGGCCGCCCCGATGCGGAGGGCGCCCGAGGGTTCCCTCCCCCTCTCGCCCAGCGCCCCGATGCGCGCCTCCAGGGCCAGCATCTCCTCGGCGAGGGCCCGGAGGCGGGAGCCCTCTTCGGTGAGGCCTGGCCTGCGCCCCTTCCGATCGAAGAGGGGGGCGCCGACGGCCTCCTCGAGGGCCTGGATGTGGGCCGATACGGTCGATTGGGAGTAGCCCAGCCGCCGGGCGGCCTCGGTGAAGCCCCCCCTTTCGACGATGGCGAGGAAGGTCGTCAGATGGCGGGTCTCCATGCTCTTTCCCCCTTCCCTTTTCTCCGAGGCGCTCCGCCATGTCCCGGAGCGCCTCGGCATCGGATAATCCGATCGGTGCCATTCGATCTTTCCATTTTACCGATGGACCGAAGTCCTTTATAGTCCTCCTCACAAAAAGGAGGCGAGTTCGTTGCGAAAGAAAATGAGCGTTCCGGCCCTGGCCGGTCTTCTCGTCGGGCCCGTTCTGGGCTCGGGAATCCTGCTCCTCCCCCCTCTGGTGCTTCAGGGGGCTCGTGCCCTCTCCTTCGAGGCCTGGGCCCTGACGGTTCTCCTCATGGGGCTCTTCGCCGCCGTCACGGCCGCCCTGAGCCTTCGCTTTCCCGGCGACGGGGGGCTGACGGAGGCCGTGGGACGGGCCTTCGGTCCCGCCTTCCGCGACGTCTGCGGCTGTCTTCTGGCCGGGGCGGTCTGCTTCGGCCCGGCGGCGGTTCTCCTGACGGCGGGACAGTATCTGGCCGGGGAGTCCCTTCTTTCGGGCCGGGCCCTGGCGGGAGCCCTCTTTCTGGCCCTTCCGGCTTTTTTCGTCATCAGGAGACGGGCCGCTTTCGTGGGACACCTGGCCCTCTGGGCCTCGTCCCTCATCGCCGTCGTCCTTCTGGCGGCGAGCCTTTACGTCCTCTTCCACCCGGCCGAACCCCTTCTTCTGGACAGGCCGTCGCCCCTCCAGTTCGGCAAGGTCGTCATGCTTCTTTTCTGGGCCGTCATCGGCTGGGAGATTCTGGGCAACTACAGCGCCGAGATCGAAACTCCGGAGCGGACCATCCCGAAGGCGGCGGGCCTGGCCTTCGCCGCCGTCGCCGCCGTCGATCTGGCCGTGGCCGCCGCCCTGCCCCGAAGCCCTGCGACGGAAGGGGCCCTGCCCTCCATGACCGATCTGCTCCGGCCCCTTTTCGGCCTGCTGGCGACGCCTCTGCTCCTTCTGCTGGGGACGCTGCTCTGCCTGTGCACCTACGTCATGATCGTCGGCGGCGTGGCCCGCCTCGTCGCCTCCCTGGCCGAGAGGGGCCGTCTCCCCCGCTTCCTGGCCGTCCGAAACGAAGGAGGCGTTCCCGCCAGGGCCGCCTCGGCACTGACGGCGATGCACGTCGTCCAGATCGGGGCCGTGGCCCTGGGCCTCGTCGACGTGGCCGATCTCATCGGCGTCGCCAACGGCCTCTTCCTGCTCAACGCCCTTCTCGTCGTCGCGGCCGGGGCGAGACTTTTCCCGAGTCCGGCGGCGCGCTGGGGATCGCTGGCTCTGGCTCCGGGCTTCCTGCTTCTTTTCGCCATGGCCGACCGGCTCTCCCTCCTGGCGGCCGTCGCCGCCCTCCTCGTCTCCCTGGCGGGGGGCGGAAAAGAGGGAAGCCCCCTCCTTGGAGGGGGCTGGGCCGAGGCGGAAGGCGTCAGAGGAGGGGACTGAGGAGTTTGGCCACGCCCTCGACGGTCTTCTTCCAGAGGGGGCGTTCCCGCCAGGCGCCGGGGTCGAGGCGCCGCGACCGGGCCAGATAGCCCTCCTGGGCCTCGACGATGAGGCCCGTCACCTCCCTGCCGTAGAGGACCATGTTGAGCTCGAAGTTGAGGGCGAAGGAGCGGATGTCGAAGTTGCTCGAGCCGAAGAAGGCCATCTGGCCGTCGACGGTCATCGTCTTGGCGTGGACGATGTCGGGGCCGAAGAGGTGGATGGCCACGCCGATCTCCATGAGGCGGCCGAAATAGGCCTCGGCGGCGCGGCCGACGAAAAACTGGTCGCCTCGGCGGGGAACGATGAGATCGACGGCGGCGCCGTTGAGGCAGGCCACCTCCAGGGCCTGGAGGAGCCCCTCGTCGGGGATGAGGTAGGGCGTGGTGATGACGACCCGTTCCCGGGCCTGGAAGAGGGCCAGGGCGACGAGGCGCTGGTAGTTCTCCGTCGAGTAGGCCGGGCCGCTGGGGACGGTCTGGAGGAAGGAGCCGCCGCAGCCCCTCTCCTCGGGAAGGGCGGCGGCGATGATCTCGTCCGTCTCGACGTACCAGTCCTCGAGGAAGACGCCCTGGAGCTGGCCGACGATGGGGCCCGTCAGACGGAGCGTCAGGTCCTCCCACCTTCGCCCCTGGGCCTTGCCGCCGTAGGTGGCCTCGGTGATGTTGTGGGAGCCCATGAAGCCCACCGATCCGTCGATGACGGCCAGCTTGCGGTGGTTGCGCAGGTCGAAGCGGGCCGAGAGCCTGCCCCGTCGGAAGCGGGAGAGGGGGAGGGCGCGGGCGAGGCGGAGGGGCCCGTTCAGGGTCGCCCCCTCTCGCCTGAGGTATTTCTTGGAGCCCAGGTCGTCGAGAAGGAGCCGACAGGCGACGCCCCGCGCTGCGGCCCGTTCCAGGGCCTCGAGCAGAGGTGCCGTGACGGCGTCGCGCTCGAAGATGTAGTAGAGGAGATGGACCGACTCCCGGGCCCCGTCGATGTCCTCGACGAGGCGGTCGATGAGGGTCGTCTCGCCGTCGATGAGCTCCAGCGTCTCGGCCCGGCTGACGGGCCACTGGGCCAGCTTGGTCCCCAGGCGGCTCACGACGGAGGCTCCCTCGGAGAGAGGGGGATCGGGACAGCTTCGGCCGTGGCCGACGACGTCCCTCAGACGCCTCAGGGCCCTTTCGTGGCGCTCGCGGCGGAGCTTGGGCAGTTTCGTCGACCCCAGGGCCAGGTAGAGAAGGCCGCCGGGGAGGGGCCAGAAGAGGACGATCAGCAGCCAGGTCATGGCCACGGCCGGAGGGTGGCGCTGGGGGAGGACGCAGAGCGCGCCGAGGCGGACGGAGAAGAAGAAGAGGTTGTGGAGGACGAGAAAAAGCGTGCTCCCGTCGCTCATCGCCGATCCCTCCCGGAGGCGATGTCGACGTCGCAGAGGAGGGGGAGGTGGTCCGAGAGGGTCACGTCGGGAAGGTCGAAGGTCCTGACGCGCACGTCGGGCGTCGTCAGAAGGCAGTCGAGGCGCCGCGTCGGCCTGCGGCTGGGGAAGGTGGGGCGGGCCGTCGCGTCGGCATCGACGAGGCCCGTCGCCTCCAGGAGGGGCTTCAGCTCCTGCGAGCCCCGGAGGAGGTTGAAGTCGCCGCCGACGAGGAGCGGTCTGTCCAGGCTCCGGCAGCGCAGGGCCAGCTCTTCGAGCTGCGTCTTCCGGGCGCTCCGTCCCAGGGAGAGGTGGGCCAGGAGGACGGTGAAACCGGGAAATTCCACCTCCAGAAGGCTTCTTTTGACGCCCCGGGAGAAGAGGTTTTCCCTGGAGGCGACGATGGGAAGGCGGCTCAGGACGGCGTTGCCCTGAGTGGAGAGCAGGGGCAGTCGGCTCAGGGGCGACGTGCCGTATTTGGGGGAGAAGGCGTGGTTCCAGGACCGCGGGGCCAGGCTCCGGGCCTGATTTCGGCCGCCCTGGCGGTAGGAGCCGCCGTCGACCTCGCAGAGGCAGGCCACGTCCACGTCGAGGTCGTCGAGGAGGGCGCCGATGCGTTCCGTCCCGCCTCGGGCGGGCCGGAAAAAGCCGGCGAAGGGGAAGGGAAGGTGGTAGCTCCAGCCGCATCCCGTGCCGTAACGGATGTTATAGAAGAGAATCCTCATCGAAGGGTCCTGCCTTTCGCGTCTCCGTTCCGTATCCCTGCGGGAGGTCGGTCCCCGACCCACAGTCAAAGACAGAATGGACGTCCATCGGTCCGGCCAGGAGGTGCCTGGAGGGCGGAGAGGGTTGCCTCGAACCCGCACCTGCGAGGTGCTTTGAGCGGACCTCGGATCGGTCCGACGGAGTTTGTCTTGAAGAACCTGCCGATTCGGGTCCACCTGTGGGGGGATTAAAGCGGGTCTCGCATCGGCGGACCCAGCGGAGTCCGTCCTGAAGGGCCTGTGGATTTTTGGGCCCCCGTCGCGATCCCGGGAGGAAGAGGCCTCTCGCGGCCTGGGCGGATTGCCCGGGGGAAATCGAGAGACCGCTCGCGCCGCCAAGCCGCCAACAGAGCCCGCGAGAGGCGGGCTGCATCGTCCTTTCCCGGAGGACTCCGGTCCGGTCGTGTGGTTGCGGGTCTGTGATCGAGGCGGGCGATCGCTGCCCGTCGGCCTTCCATTCTAGCCCTTCCGGTCCCGGGAGAAAATGGCCCCGACGACGAAAGGGACCCGCCTCAGGCGTGGTCCCTTTCGTGAAATCGGCTATCTCAGGCCGCAGGCTCCTGGAGGAGCCTCAGCGCGGGGAGATCATCCCCGCCGGGATGTTCGCTATAGGGTTGTCCTTACCGTGGTTTTTGCCGATCGGTCGACTCCCCCTTTCCGTTTCCCTGTGCACCCCGATTATAGAACAGTTCTGTCGGATCGGCAAGGTCTCAGGGGCGGAAGCCCTGGGCCTCAATCAGTTGGGCCTCGAAGGCGTCGAGGCGGGCGAGGGTCTCGGGGAGAAGCTCCAGGCGCAGGGCCTGGCGGAGGCGGCGGCCCAGGGCGCTCCGGTCCTCCTTCCGGTCGGCCTGACCCTGCCAGCCGATCTTGACGCGCCCCTCGAAAAGGTCGAGGTCGACGAGGCGATTCCCTTCGGCATCGTATTCCAGCCCCAGCAGGAGGGCCTTGATCCGCTCGGGGGCGATGAAGGTGGCGAGGCGGAAGCGGTAGACGGAGACGGCCATGAGGATTCTCGCGAAGTCCTTGCCCCACCCCTCGCCGAGGACCAGCCCCAGGTCGAGGTCCTCGAGGACAAGGCGCACCCTTCGGGCCTGGAGGTCGTAACGCTCCCAGACGTCGTAGACGCGGATCTCCAGGTTACGCCAGGCCTCGCCCCCGGCGGCCTCGTTGAAGTATTCCAGGGCCCGTCCCCTCAGGCGGTGGAAGAGCTTTTCGTAGGGGCTGTCGAAGTAAAGCACGTCGGGCTGAAGATCGGCCAGGGCCAGGGGACGGTTGAGATTCTTCTCGGTGAAGCAGAGGACGACGGGGTGGCGCCCCGACCAGCGGAGGAGCTGTTTGAGCTTGCCCGGCCGGGCGTCGAAGTCGCGGGCGATCTGTTCCATCGCCCTCTCCCTGTCCCCGCTGAGGCGGAAGAGGATGGCCCGAGGCAGAGGGCGGACGCGGAGCGGAGCCTCGAGGTCGGCGTTGATGAGATGGGCCAGGATGTCGACGGGCGAGGCGTCGGCCAGAAAGGTCTCAAGCCGCCCCCTGTCGAGGTCGCGGCGGGAGAAGAGGAGAAGGGTCTGGTCCTCACGGGCCCGGTCCCAGAGGTCCCGCGGCGGCCGCGCCTCGAGGGGAAAGGCCTCCTGAAGGAGGCGACGGGCCGACGGCCCGCCGGTCTGAATGAAAAGGCCACGGGCGCTTCCACGAAGGAGCGAGAGCATCGATGACACCTCCCGGACGGATGGGGATCTGGAGGGACCTGTCGCGGCAGGCTCCTCTCCTTGAATGAGGGATCGGCAAGGCCCTCTCCTAAAGGCCGATCTTCCGTTTGAGGCAGCGGTCGCCGTCGACGTAAGCCGGATAGGCCAGGCGGTGGACGGTGCCCCCTTCGATGGCGATGACGCTGAGGGCCTCGAGGCCGTTGAGGTAGCGGGCGTCGGCCCTTTGCCCTTCCGGAGGCGACGGCGCGTGGCCGAAGAGGTTGAAGGGGCACGGCGGTCGGGGCAGGTCGCGGAAGCGGTGAGCCAGGGCCAGGCTCTGGCCGCCGACGCGGATGGCGCCTCCTCCTTCGAAGAAGGTCGCCGCCGGAAGAAGTTCGGCGATGGCCTCGGGGCTGTCGTGGTTGCCGCAGGCGATGAAGAGGCCCTCCTCGAAAGGGGGCAAAAGGCGGCGGAAGGTCACCAGACGGCGACGGTAGCGGTCGATCTCGCGGGGGTTCCGTTCGAGCTTGACGTCGTCGGCCACGTCTCCCGTGTGGATCAGGGCCCTGGGACGGAGGAAGGCCACCAGCCGCCCCAGGTCGCCGTAGAAGGTCGAGGGCGTGTCGGAGACGTGGAGGAGGCAGCGCCCGCGCAGGGGCTCGAGCTCGAGGGGCCGGGCCATCTGGCCCGTCAGGCGCCGGGCCGCGTGCCCCATCCGCCCCAGGACCGATTCCCGATCCCGTTCGGAGCCGCTCCCGCCGCCTCCCGTCAGCGGCACCTTTCGAGAACGGCCCGGACGTCCTCCTCGCCGAGGGGGACGAAGGTCCCCACGGGGCCCTTCTCGACGGCCTTGCGGGCCATTTCGTCGAAGCGGTCGTCGCCGATGGACAGCTCCTTCAGGGTCGTCGCCAGGCCGCAGGAGCGCAGGAAGGCCCGGAAACGGGCGATCCCCTCCCGTGCCGTCCTCTCCATGTCGAAAAAGTCGGGTTCCACGTCCCAGACGCGATGGGCGAACTGGGCGAAGCGTCTCAGATCGTGGCCGACGACGTGGTCCATCCAGGCGGGAAAGACGACGGCCAGCCCCGCTCCGTGGGCCACGTCATAGAGGGCGCTCAGCTCGTGTTCGATCCTGTGGGAGGCCCAATCGCCCTCGCGGCCCGTGTCGAGGAGATCGTTGTGGGCGATCGTCGAGGCCCACATCAGCTCGGCCCGGGCGGCGTAGTCGTCGGGGCGGGCCAGGGCCCGGGGGAGGTTGGCGATGATGGTTTTCATCGTCGCCTCGCAGAGGCGGTCCGTGAGCTCCACGTCGGCCTCGTTGGTGAAATAGCGCTCCATGACGTGGGCCAGCATGTCGACGGCTCCGAAGCGGGTCTGGTCGGCGGGAAGGGAGAAGGTCAGCTCGGGGTTGAGGAGGGCGAAGCGGGGACGGAGGAGTCCGTTGCGGAAGCCCCGCTTGTAGAGTCCCTCTTCGTTGGTGATGACCGAGACGGGACTGGTCTCGCTCCCGGCGGCGGGAAGGGTCAGGACGACGCCGACGGGAAGGGCCCTCTCCGGTTTCGAAATTCCCTCGAAGAAATCCCAGACCCCGCACGAGGCGGGAATGCCCAGGGCGATGGCCTTGGCCGAGTCGATGACGCTTCCCCCTCCCACGGCGAGGACGAGGCCGATCCTCTCCCGGCGGCCCAGCTCGATGCCCCTTTCGACGAGGCTCAGTCGGGGATTGGGTTGGACGCCGCCCAGCTCGACGACGTCGACGGCCGCGTCGGCCAGGCTCGCGGCGATGCGATCGTAAAGGCCGCTTCGCTTGACGCTCCCTCCCCCGTAATGGAGAAGGACCGTGGCGGCGAGAGGAGCCGTCTCGGCGCCGACGCGCTCCTCGGCGGCGCGGCCGAAGAGAATCTTCGTCCCGTTCTGAAAGGTGAAATCGCGCATGGAAAAACCTCCTTCGTCAAGTCAAAAAAGGCCTCGCCCGGAAGGCGAAGCCGCGACAGGTCTCGGCGCTGCGGGGGGTCAGAGATCGTAGACGGCGGCCACGTCGAAGGGGAGATCCATCCCCTTCGTGCGTTCGATGCGGATGAAGCGCTTCTCCCCCTCCCGCCTCAGCCGCAGGGGGACGAGAGGACGTCCCGAGGCGTCGGTGCAGGCCAGAGGGGTGGGGCGGGAGTCGGTCTCGACGGGAAGGCCCCGACTCTCGGCCAGGTAGCGCTTCAGGATCTCCAGCTCGCCGGCGGTGAAAAACTCGTCGACGTAGCCCTTGACGTGGAAGCGGTCCTCTTGGGGCAACTTGTCGAAGTCCCGGACGAGACTGCCGTAGCCCGATAGGTGAGCCTCGCCGGAACGCAGGGGAATCCAGACGACGCGCACATTCTCCCGGCCCTGGAAGGACGTGAGAACCGAATAGGCTCGGTAAAGGAACAGTTCCATGGCCACTCCTCCTTTGCTCTTTCCATTATAACGCCGGCCGGTCGTGGCGGTCTTCCCCCGGACGAGCGAGGAGAACACGGAAATCTTGTCGACTTCGCCGGCCCCTCCCCGATTCACGGGCAGAGCCGGATGGAAGCGCCTCTCGCCCGGCCGGCGTCTGGAAAACGGGGACGGTCGCCCCGAATCCGCACCGACGAGGTGGCCGGAACGGGCCTTGAATCGGCGGATCCGGCGGCGTCTGTCTTGAAGAGCCTGCGGATTAGGGTCCCTCTCCTCTCGTAGGCAAAGCCATCACCGAGGTCTACAATGGCGGGACAAGGAGGTGTTGTCCGTGAAAACCTACTCTGCCCTGGCCCGACGTCTCGACGACCGCATCGAGACCGAGACCGAGGCCGCCGTCGCCCTCAGCGAGGACCTGGCGGCCCATCCCGAGCTCTCCGGCGAGGAATACGAGAGCAGCCGCAAGATCGTCGCCCTTCTCGAAAGGGCCCGGTTCGCCCTCACCTTTCCCTACGCCGATCTGCCCACGGCCTTCAGGGCCACCAGGGGGAGCGGCACCCCTCGCGTGGCCCTCCTCGTCGAGTACGACGCCCTTCCCGAGCTGGGCCATGCCTGCGGCCACAACCTCCACGGCGCCATGTCCGTCCTCGCCGCCCTCGGCCTGGCCGAGATCGTCGACGACATCGGCGGCACCCTCGACGTCATCGGCACGCCGGCCGAGGAGACGGACGGCGCCAAGTGCTCCATGGCCGACAAGGGCCTCTTCGACGGGTACGACCTGGCCCTCATGATCCACTCGGGATCGGGCGTCTCCATGGCCGCCTTCCGGTCGCTGGCCATGGATGGCTACCGTTTCACCTTCCGGGGCAGGACGGCCCACGCCGCGGCGGCCCCCTGGGAGGGGCGCAACGCCCTCAACGGCGTCCAGCTCTTCTTCCACGCCGTCGACATGCTGCGCCAGCACAGCCGTCCCGAGGCGAGGATCCACGGCGTCATCGACAGGGGCGGCACGGCGCCCAACATCGTCCCCGAAGAGGCCGTCTGCCGCTTCGAATTCCGGGCGCCGGCGCGGACCTATCTCGACGGCCTCAGGGAGCGCTGTTTCGACTGCGCCCGAGGGGCGGCCCTGGCGACGGGGACGGAGGTGACCTGGGAGAAATTCGAGTCGAGCTTCGACGAGATCGTCCCCAACGAGGCCGGCGAGGCCCTCGTCGAGGAGATCTTCGACGAGCTTTCCATCCCCTTCACGACGCCGGCCGATCCGGCGGGCTCGACGGACATGGGCAACGTGAGCCGCCGTTGCCCGGCCCTCCATCCCATCCTGGCCGTCACGCCTCACGACTACCCCCTCCACACGAGGGAATTCGCCCGAGCCGTCGTCGGTCCCGAGGCCCACAGGGCCCTTCTCGCCGGAGCCCGCGTCCTCGGCAGGGCCGTCCTGCGCACCTTCCTCGACGGAGATCTGAGGGAGGCCATGAGAAGGGACCTGGAGAAGAACCGGCGGTGACGGGGCGCTCCGCCTAAAAAAGAGTCTCCAGGGCCTTGCCCGTGTCGTCGAGGTTTTCCGAGGCCTTGCAGAGCCTGGCGATGAGCTCCTGGAGCTTGGCCGTGTGAACCTGCCGTTCCTGACCCATGCGGCCGATCTGCTGGAGTGGCTCGGCCATGGCCGGAAGGGTCTGGCCGAAGGAGGAGAGGACCGATCCGATGGTCCGGGCCGACTGGTCCGTGTCCTCGGCCAGCTCCTTCACCTCTCCGGCCACGACGGCGAACCCCCGTCCCGCCTCTCCGGCCCGGGCCGCCTCGATGGCGGCGTTGAGGCCCAGCATCTTCGTCTGACGGGCGATGCCCTGGATGGAGTGGACGATCTCGTCCATCTTGGCCGCCTTGGCGCTCAGCTCCTCCATCTGGGCCACGAGAGGCGTGAAGGTCGTCCGGACCTGCTCGTTTCCCTTCATGAGCGAGTCGGCCAGAGCCGTCAGCGGCTCGACGAGACCGTCGATCTCCTTGCGCAGGTTCCCCAGGCTGCGGATCTGCCCCTCGATGACCTGGCGGCATTGCTCCTCCCGGGCGATGATCTCGTAGATGAAGCGGCAGTCGGCCGACGTCAGAAGGCCCACGTTGTCGGGCTTCCATCGGCGCAGTTTTTCCGTCACCTCGGCGACGCCCGTCACCTCCAGGAGAAGGTCCATAGGCTGCTGCAGAAGGCGGTCCATGTCCTGGGTGGTGAAGAGGCGGTGCTGCTTGGCCAGCAGGACGGCGGGCGCGTCGCTGTTCCTGTCCATGACGCCGGTGATCTCCAGCCCGAGAGCGATGAAATGCCTCAGAAGCGTTGCGGCTCCTTTGCCCCCTCCGACGAAGGCGATCCGGAAAGCCATCGAGAACCCCCCTTAAGGAATGGTGAACCTACCGGTTCGAGCTTGGAACGACTCAGAAGTAGTGTACGTTCTTTTTCCCTTTCGGCCAAGCCGCTCCCCACTTCCCGGCGATCGGGCCGATGCGGGGCGGGACCGCAAACTGTCAAGGGACACTAAAAATGTCATCTAAAAAGAGGGTCTGAGGGACAATGAAAGTGTCGCTTTCGAGGGGCTGAAATCGCCCCCGTCAACAGCCCGCCTTGGCTTTCCTCCGCGGCGGAGGTCCTTCTAGGGAGGGGAACCCGTCCCTTGCTCGGAGCCGACCGCCGCGGCAGGAGGAGCGGGATTCTGTCGCCAGGGATGGTCTGCCGCCGGCTTCCTCTGCTTCTTCGTTTTGCATGGAGTGCCTGTCTTCGTCTCGATGACAGGCGGGGGAGTCGCAGGGGGCTCTTTGTCGACGGCTGCGAGATCGTAGAGCCCGTCATGGACAAGAGCCAGGAGTTTCCCGTCGAGCTTCTCGATGACCTTGACCGCCTGTCCTCTGGCAAGAAGCAGGGGGCGTCTGCGGGGGCCTATCAGGGCGTACTGTTTTCCGTCGAGGGAAATCGTCGAGTCTCCCGAGGCCTTCCGGTCGGTCTGGCGAGTCAGGAGGAGATCGAGAGCGGGTCCGTCCGGCGGAGGGAGAAAGGCAGATGCCCCCTCTGCGGGAGGACGAGCGAACCTCGGGTTATGGACCTCTCCCGGGTAGGCGGCGAGCAGGACGTTGGCCTCTTCGATCGTTTTCACTCCGGCCCGTCGGAAGGCGACGACGAGACGATCCTGAAGAGTTCCCCAGAGCCTTTCGATCCGCCCCTTCGCCTGGGGAGACCCTGCAGGGACATAGCGAGTTCCGAGAGCCTCCAGAGCGCGGCCGAACTGGGTTACAGGCGCCGAGTCCTCCAGCTCCTCCTTGATCGTCAGTTTTTCCGACTTGGGAGAAAGGAAGATGGTGTGGCGGTCGGCGTAAAGCTCGCGAGGCACGCCGTGGCGATCAAGCATCTGACGGAGCACGCGGAAGTAGCCGAAGAGGCACTCATTCCTGGCCATCCACAGACCGAGGACCTCTCCTGTGGCATCGTCAATCACGCCGTGGAGAGTGCAACGCTCACCGATCTCGAACCAATCGAAAGGAGAGGCGTCCATCTGGACCAGATCGCCTCGTCGGGACCGTCGGACCCTGCGGGAACGCCGCTTCGGGGCCCGGTGGCGATGAACGAGGGACAGGTTCTCCGCGCGAAGGAAACGGGCGATGCTCTTGGCGCTCAGCACGAGATCATGCTCTTCGGCAAGGAGTTCGGCCATGTGCTGACAGCTCGTATCCCTGTAAAGACCCTTGGCCAGACTGACGACGAAATCCCGTGTCTCCTGAGAGATTCTGCGCCGGGACGGTTTGCCTCGTCCCTTGTGCAGGAGCCCCTGCGCTCCTTCTTCCCGGTAGCGTCGTTTGAGCCGAAAGACCTGACGGCGGCTCAGACCGAGCCGATCGGCCACCTCCTGAACCGTCAGGTTGCCCGCGACAGCCTCTTCCACCAACCCCAAGCGCCTTGCTTCTTTTGTCTTCATGAGTAGGTCTCTCCTGGTCGTCATAAGTGACATTTTCCCTGTCCTCTTCACGAGTGACAATACCATTGTCCGGCGACAGGGCGGGACCGCAAACTTGACAAAAAAAGCACTAAATGTATCATGTATGGGATTGGACTCGTAGAGCCCCGCCGCTCCGGCGAAGGGCTTCCTGTTCGCTGTTTCGCGGGAGAGAAAGGGAGGGACCGAGCCTTGAAGACAGGATCTGCGGAGATCGCCCGCCTTCTGGCCCGTCCGCTCGAGGAGCTCGTCGCCGAGGCCGACAGCCTGCGTCGCCTCCGCCACGGCGACGGCGTCTGGATTCGGGGGCTGTTGGAGTTCACCAACCGCTGCACCTGCAACTGCCTCTACTGCGGCCTGCGTGCCGCCAACGGTCGTCTCGGCCGCTACAGCCTGACGGAGGAGGAGATCCTTCTCTCCGTCAGGGCCGGTTTCGCCCGAGGTCTGGGCACCTTCGTCCTCCAGGGCGGGGAGGACCCCGACTGGACGACCGATCGCCTCTGCCGCCTCGTCGAGGCCATCAAGGTCGAGACGGAGGGGAGGGCGGCCGTCACGCTCAGCTGCGGCATCAAAAGCCGCGGCGATTACCGTCGCCTCGTCGCCTGCGGCGCCGATCGCTACCTCCTGCGCTTCGAGACGGCCGATCCGGCCCTTCACGAACGTCTCCGCGGCGGCATCAGTCTTCGTCGCCGCCTCCAGGCTCTCGACGACCTCCGCGAAGAGGGGTTCGAGCTCGGATCGGGTTTCATGGTCGGCCTGCCCGGCGAGACGGAGGCCGTTCGTGTCGCCAATCTCGAACTCTGCCGCGATCTGGCCCTCGACATGGTCGGCATAGGACCCTTCATCGCCAATCCCGACACGCCGCTGGCCGGCGAGGCCTCGGGCACCCTGGAAGCGACGGTGCGGATGACGGCGGCCCTGCGCCTCCTTCTGCCCGATGCCAACATCCCCGCCACGACGGCGGCCGGCTCCCTCTTCAGCCAGGGAAGAGAGGCCATGCTCGGAGCCGGGGCCAACGTCCTCATGCCCAACGTGACGCCCCTGGCCTATCGGGAACGCTATCTTCTCTATCCCGGCAAGGACACGATCACCCAGGACGGCATTCAGGAGCTGGAGGCCATCGCGGCCCACCTCGAGGAACTGGGCCGCCGCGCCGATCTCGGGAGGGGCGATTCGCCGTCGAGGACGCGCACTAATAAAAAACAAATGGATCAAAATTCAAAGAAAACAATCGAGAAAACATAAAAAACCAAAACAATCGCCTTCATGCATGCTCTTTACGTTGTTGGGCCTTCCTGTTACAAAAAGTTCAGGGCCGTTGTCTCGCTGCGAGAGCCCTCGGTTGTCGTGAGAAGAAAAACTGCCCGGAAGCGGTCCTTGGGGGGAAACTTTTTTGTGAAAGTGAATTCAAGTGTTTTATGGGACTCTTTCCAAAAGGGGAAAAGGAGGCAAGGGAATGACCACATGTTGCAAGACCCATCCGGGCTATGAGGAGCTGGCGGCCTTTATCGAGGGGCTGCCCGACAAGAAGGGGGAACTCATAACGGTTCTCCACCGGGCCCAGGGGATTTTCGGCTGTCTGCCACGCGAGATTCAGGAGTACGTGGCGGAGAAGATGGAGCTCCCCCTGGCCAAGGTCTACGGCGTCGTCAAGTTCTACTCGTTCTTCCACATGCTGCCCAGGGGCAAGCATCCCATCTCGGTCTGCATGGGAACGGCCTGTTACGTCCGCGGCGCCGAAGATGTCGTCGAGGAACTGGCCAAGCAGCTCAAGATCAAGGTGGGTGGCGTCACGGAGGATGGCAAGTTCTCCCTCGACACGCTCCGCTGCGTCGGGGCCTGCGGTCTCGCTCCCGTCGTCATCGTCGGCGAGAAGGTCTACGGCCGCGTCTCGCCCTCGCAGATCTCGGCCATCCTGGCCGAGTACGCCGAAGCCTAGGTCAGGAGGGGTCGTCATGGCTAAGATCGGTTCTCTCGAAGAGCTGCGCAAGCTGAAGGAAAAGACGAAGAACGCCACGGAGCTTCGCGAGAAGGGACACGACATCGAGAAGCTCGTTCAGGTCAAAGTCAGCATGGCCACCTGCGGCATCGCCTCGGGCGCCCGGGAGACTCTGGCCGATTTCATGAGGCTTTCCCGCGAGAAGGGCATCGAGAATATCGTCTTCACTCAGACGGGCTGCATGGGCTACTGCCACAGCGAGCCCACCGTCGAGGTGACCAAGCCCGGCGAGGATCCCATCGTCTTCGGCAACGTCAAGGGCGACAGGGTCCGGGAAATCGTCGAGAAGTACATCCTCAAGGGCGAGCTTGTGGCGGATATCATTCCCACCGCCTACAAGACCATCGACCAGTGACCGCTGTAGAAGGGGAAGGTGTCTTTCTCAATGGCTGACGTCAAGATGCATATTCTCGTCTGCGGCGGGACGGGCTGTATTTCGGCCCAGAGCGACAAGATCGCCGAGAACCTCCGTCGCTGCCTGAAGGAGCAGGGCCTGGAAGAGGAAGTGAAGGTCCTCATGACGGGCTGCTTCGGCTTCTGCGAGCAGGGTCCCGTCGTCAAGGTCGCTCCCGACAATACCTTCTACGTCAAGGTCACGCCCGAAGACGCCGAGGAGATCGTCGCCGAGCACATCATCAAGGGGCGCAAGGTCGACAGGCTGCTTTTCGTCGATCCCGAGACGGCCGAGCACGTGGCCGACTCGAAGCACATGGAGTTCTACAAGAAGCAGATGCGCATCGCCCTGCGCAACTGCGGCTTCATCGACCCCGAGAATCTGAGCGAATACGTGGCCCGCGACGGCTACCTGGCCCTGGGACAGATCCTGGAGTCCATGACGCCCCAGCAGGTCGTCGACGTCATGAAGAAGTCCGGCCTCCGCGGCCGGGGAGGCGGCGGCTTCCCGACGGGGCTCAAGTGGGAGTTCGCCTCCAAGTACCAGGACGACCAGAAGTACGTCATCTGCAACGCCGACGAGGGGGACCCCGGCGCCTTCATGGACCGCTCCATCCTCGAGGGCGACCCCCATTCCATCGTCGAGGCCATGGCCATCTGCGGCTATGCCATCGGCGCCAGCAAGGGCATGGTCTACATCCGCGCCGAATATCCCCTGGCCGTCAAGCGCCTCCGCAAGGCCATCGAGGACGCCCGCGAGGCCGGCCTCCTGGGATCGAACATCCTGGGCAGTGACTTCGCCTTCGACATCGAGATCCGCTACGGCGCCGGAGCCTTCGTCTGCGGCGAGGAGACGGGCCTCATCCACTCCATGGAGGGCGAGCGGGGCGAGCCGACGAGCAAGCCTCCCTTCCCGGCCGAGAAGGGCTTCTGGGGCAAGCCGTCGAACGTGAACAACGTCGAGACCTTCGCCAACGTCCCCGTCATCTTCCTCAAGGGCGCCGACTGGTTCGCCTCCATCGGCACGGAGAAGAGCAAGGGAACGAAGGTCTTCGCCCTGGCCGGCAAGGTCAACAACGTCGGCCTCGTCGAGGTCCCCATGGGAACGACGCTGCGCGAGGTCATCTTCGACATCGGCGGCGGCATCCGGGGCGGCAAGAAGTTCAAGGCCGTCCAGACCGGCGGTCCCTCCGGCGGCTGTCTCACCGCGAAGCATCTGGACACGCCCATCGACTTCGACAACCTCATCGCCGCCGGCTCCATGATGGGCTCGGGCGGGATGATCGTCATGGACGAGGACAACTGCATGGTCTCGGTGGCCAAGTTCTACCTGGAGTTCACCGTCGAGGAGTCCTGCGGCAAGTGCACCCCCTGCCGCGTGGGCAACAAGCGCATGCACGAGATCCTGGAGAAGATCACCAGCGGCAAGGGAACCGAGGCCGACCTGAAGCTTCTCAAGGACCTGGCCCTGATCATCAAGGACACCTCCCTCTGCGGCCTGGGCCAGACGGCGCCCAACCCCGTCCTCTCGACGCTGGACAACTTCCGCGACGAGTACGAGGCCCACGTGAGGGAGAAGCGCTGCCCCGCCGGGAGCTGCAAGAAGCTCATCTCCTTCGAGATCGTCGCCGACAAGTGCAAAGGCTGTACGCTCTGCGCCCGGGTCTGCCCCGCGGCGGCCATCAGCGGCAAGGTGCGGGAGCCCCACGTCATCGACCAGGACAAGTGCGTCAAGTGCGGCGCCTGCATGACGGCCTGCAAGTTCGGCGCCATTATCAAGAAGTGATTCGGGGAGGGCAGGCGAGATGCAGCAGATGATCAACCTCAACATCGACGGCAAGTACGTCAAGGTGCCCCAGGGCAGCACGATCCTCGATGCCGCCCGCAAGCTGGGCATCGATATCCCCACTCTCTGTCACCTCAACCTCGAGGGGACTCCCATGGTGAACCAGGCCGCCTCGTGCCGCATCTGCGTCGTCGAGGTCAAGGGGCGGCGCAACCTGGCTCCGGCCTGCGCCACGCCCGTCGCCGAGGGGATGGAGGTCCACACCCACACGATCCGCGTCCTCCACGCCCGGCGGATGGTGCTGGAGCTGCTCCTCTCCGACCATCCCAAGGACTGCCTGGGCTGCGCCAAGGCGGGCAACTGCGAGCTTCAGGACCTGGCCGAGCGCTTCTGCTTCCGCGAGAACCGCTTCGAGGGGGCCGATTTCAGCCAGAGCCACTACGTCAAGGACGTCTCTCCGGCTCTGATCCGCGACATGGACAAGTGCATCATGTGCCGCCGCTGCGAGACGATGTGCAACAAGGTCCAGACCGTGGGCGCCCTCTCGGGAATCAACCGCGGCTTCAACGCCGTCGTCGCCCCCGCCTTCGAGATGCCTCTCGAGGAGTCGGTCTGCACCTTCTGCGGCCAGTGCGCCGCCGTCTGCCCCACGGGGGCCCTCGTGGAGCGCGACTATTCCTGGGACGTCATCGAGGCCCTGGCCGACCCCGACAAGGTCGTCGTCGTCCAGACCGCCCCGGCCGTCCGGGCCGCCCTGGGCGAGGAGTTCGGCTACGAGCCGGGCACCCTCGTGACGGGCAAGATGGCCGCCGCCCTGCGGGTCCTGGGCTTCGACCACGTCTTCGACACCGACTTCGCCGCCGACCTGACCATCATGGAGGAGGCCAGCGAGTTCCTCGACAGGCTGACGCGCCACCTCCAGGGCGACACGTCGGTGCGCCTTCCCATCCTCACCTCCTGCTGCCCGGCCTGGGTCAAGTTCTTCGAGCACCAGTATCCCGACATGCTCGACGTCCCCTCGACGGCCAAGTCGCCCCAGCAGATGTTCGGCGCCATCGCCAAGAGTTACTTCGCCGAGCAGCTCGACATTCCCCGGGAGAAGATGGTCGTCGTCTCCGTCATGCCCTGCCTGGCCAAGAAGTACGAGGCCGGCCGGGATGAGTTCTCCGTCGACGGCAACCGCGACGTCGACATCTCCATCACGACCCGCGAGCTGGCCCACATGATCAGGAGGGCCAACATCGACTTCCGCGCCCTCCCCGACGAGGATTTCGACCGTCCTTTGGGCGAGTCGACGGGGGCGGCCGTCATCTTCGGCGCCACCGGCGGCGTCATCGAGGCCGCCGTCCGCTCCGCCGCCGAATGGGCCACGGGCAAGCCTCTTGAATCGGTCGACTTCACGGCTCTCCGCGGCCTCGAGGGCTGTCGTTCGGCCAAGGTCCCCGTCGGCGACCTGACCCTTCATATCGGCATCGCCCACGGCCTGGGCAACGCCCGCAAGCTCCTCGACTCGATCCGCTCCGGCGAGGTGGAGCCCTTCCACGCCATCGAGATCATGGCCTGCCCCGGCGGCTGCATCGGCGGCGGCGGCCAGCCCTACCACCACGGTCACATGGAGATCATCAAAAAGCGCATGGAGGCCATCTACCGCGAGGACGCCGGCAAGCCGATCCGCAAGTCCCACGAGAACCCCTACATCAAGAAGCTCTACGAGGAGTACCTCGGCAAGCCCTTGGGCGAGAAGTCCCATCACCTGCTCCACACCCACTACTTCAAGCGCCACAGGATCTGATCCGACCGGGGTCGACTTCGCCCGAGTCCGGCCCCCCGCGAGGGGGGCCGGACCTTTAGAGGCGACGGGATAAGGAAAGAGGCAGGGTCATGACAGTCGCGACGGATATCCGGAGCTGGATCGCCAACCGCATCAAGCGGGACGAGATCACGCGCTACATGGACGGCGACCGCTGTTTCATCGACGATGGCGCCATCGAGGGGGCCCTGGAGCGGGGCAAGAACCCCGATCCCGGGCGGGTCCGGGAGATCCTGGCCAAATCCCTGGCCATCGAGACGCTGACCGTCGACGAGGCGGCCTGTCTCCTCCACGTGGAAGATCCCGACCTGTGGGAAGAGATGAAGGCCGCCGCCGGCGAGGTCAAGCGCCGCGTCTACGACAACCGCATCGTCACCTTCGCCCCCCTCTACCTGGCCAACCTCTGCGTCAACGGCTGCGTCTACTGCGGCTTCCGCGCCGAAAACAGCGCCGAGAGGCGGCGCGTCCTCACCATGGAGGAGATCAAAGAGGAGACGCGCGTCCTGGCCGGCACCGTGGGCCACAAGCGCCTCATCGTCGTCTACGGCGAACACCCGGCCAGCGACTACGACTACATCGCCGACTCGATCCGGGCCATCTACGACGTGACGGTGCCGACGAAGAAGGGCTACGGCGCCATCCGCCGCGTCAACGTCAACGCCGCCCCCATGGAGATCGCCCACCTCAAGGTCCTTCACGACGTGGGCATCGGCACCTTCCAGGTCTTCCAGGAGACCTATCACCGCCCGACCTACGAGCGCCTCCACCCGGCGGGGACGATCAAGGGCGACTACCTCTGGCGCCTCTACGCCATGCATCGCTGCATCGAGGCGGGCGTCGACGACGTGGGCATCGGCGCCCTCTTCGGCCTCCACGACTGGCGCTACGAGGTCCTGGGGCTCCTCCAGCACGCCTGGGACCTGGAGGAGAAGTTCGGCATCGGCCCCCACACCGTCTCCTTTCCCCGCATCGAGCCGGCGACGAACACGCCCTACGCCGACAGCCCCGAGGCCGTCGTCGACGACGACGCCTTCGCCCGCCTCGTCACGGTCCTGCGCCTGGCCATCCCCTACACGGGCATGATCCTCACGGCCCGCGAGAGAGGCGACCTGCGCCACAAGATCCTTCCCCTGGGCTGCACCCAGGTCGACGCCTCGTCGCGCATCGGCATCGGCGCCTACGCCGACGTCGAGGAAAAGCAGAAAGGGGAGCGCCAGCAGTTCATCTTGGGCGACACGCGGAGTCTCGACGAGGTGGTGCGCCAGCTGGCCCTGGACGGCTACATCACCTCCTTCTGCACCGCCGGTTACCGCTGCGGCCGGACGGGGCAGAAGATCATGGATCTCCTTCGCAGCGGTCGCGAGGGCCATTTCTGCAAGCTCAACGCCGTCCTCACCTTCCGGGAGTGGCTCGACGACTTCGCCAGCGAAGAGACGCGCGTCGCCGGCGAGAAGGTCCTGGCCAAGGAGCTCGCCGAGATCGCCCTCCGCTTCCCCGACATGTACCCCCGTCTTCACGCCTCCTACGAAAAGGTGAGCCAAGGTGCCCGAGACATCTATTTCTGAGGAGGCCCGTGAGACCTTCCGCCGATGGGCCGGTACGTACCTGCGCGACCGGGGTGTCGCCGTCGAGCTGACGGCCGTCATCGGCAGGCGCTGGTCGGCCCTGGCCGGCCCCGACGGGGACTTCCCCCTGGCCCCGTCGGAGCGGCTCGTCCTGGGCGACGGCCTGGGGCTGGTCCTCTACGGAGGCGAGGCCCTCGACGCCGAGGAGCGGGAGGCTCTTTTGAGGCGGGTCGGCGAGATCGTGCGCTCCCGCTGACCCGCTTCCTCCCCGGCGGAAGAGACGGTTTTCCGCCCCTTCCGAGATCTCCGACGCCGCCGAGGGGGCGGCGTCGGCCCTTTCGGCGGGCTTTTTGCGCAGATTCCGCGTGACAGCGTTCACGAAAAGGGGTACCCTTGTGAGAGGGGTCAAACATCGCGTCTTCCGCGGTCCGCCGCGACGGAGGAGAGGCCATGGTGGAAAAAAGGCAGAACTGGGTCGCCGTCGGCGACGAAGGAAGGGCTTCGGCTCCGGCCTCTTTGGGCCTGGCCGGAGGTCTCCTCTTTCCCTTCGCCGTCCTGGCCCTCTGGTGGGGCGGCAGTGCCCTGGGCCTCTGGAGCCCCGTTCTTCTCCCCGCACCTCTTGCCGTGGGCCGGGCCGCCCTCAGGCTGGCCCGCAGCGGCGACCTCCTGCGCCACATCGGCGCCAGCGGACTGCGCATCCTCTGGGGCTTCGGCCTCTCCTGCTTCATGGCCCTTCCCCTGGGCGTCCTTCTGGGCCTCCGTCCCGGCCTGGGGCGTTTCGTCAACGGCACCCTCGAGTTTCTGCGCCACGTTCCCCCTCTGGCCCTGCTGCCCATGCTCATCCTCTGGCTCGGCATCGGCGAGGCCTCCAAATCGGCTGTCATCGTCCTGGCCACCTTTTTCCCCGTCTTTCTCAACACCGTCGACGGCGTCCGGCGCTGCGACAGAGGGCTCCTCGAGGTGGGGCTCAGTCTGGGCCTCTCCGAGGGAGAACGGTTCCGGCGCATCATCCTTCCCTGGGCTCTTCCCTCGATCCTGACGGGTCTCAGACTGGGGCTGGGTTACAGCTGGCGGGCCCTTATCGGCGCCGAACTCATCGCCGCCTCGTCGGGGCTGGGCTACCTCATCCACGACGCCCAGGCCCTCTCCCGGTCGGACGTCATCGTCGTCGCCATCATCGCCATGGGGCTCCTCGGCGCCCTGACCGACGACCTCTTCTTCCGTCTGGCCCGGCGCCTCGTGCCCTGGAGAGGAGAGGGCCGTGGAGGGCATTAGGCTTCAGGGGCTGACCAAAAGCTACGCCCTGCCCGGCGGCACGCTGCGCGCCCTCGACGGTCTCTCCCTCTGCCTCCCCTCGGGGAGTTTCACCGTTGTCCTCGGCAGGAGCGGATCGGGCAAGACGACGCTTCTGCGCCTTCTGGCCGGCCTGGAGGCGCCGACGGAGGGGCGGATCCTCTTTCCCCCGGCCCTGGCCTCGCGAGGACGCTCCGCCGTGGGCCTCGTCTTTCAGGAGCCCCGCCTCATGCCCTGGCTCACGGTGGAGGAGAACGTCGCCTTCGCCCTCAAAGGGCGCCTCGACGGGAAGGCCGTGGCCGAGAGGACGGATTCGACGCTGGCCCTCCTGGGCCTCGAGGCCTTCCGCTCGGCCTATCCCGACCAGATCTCGGGGGGCATGGCCCAGCGCGTCGCCCTCGGGCGGACCCTCGTCTTCGACCCCGAAGTGATCCTCATGGACGAGCCCTTCGGCGCCCTGGACTATTTCACCCGCCGCCGCCTGCAGGGCGAGATCGCCGAGCTTCACCGCAGGACGGCCAAGACCTTCATCCTCGTCACTCACGACGTCGAGGAGGCCCTGGCCCTTGGAGACACCGTCGTCGTCCTCGAGGCCGGTCGCGTCGTCGATCGTCTCGACATCCTCCTCCCGCGGCCGCGGGAGACGGGATGGCCCCAATTCCTGCCTCTGCGCCGTCGGGTGCTGGAGGCCATCGTCGGCGGGGACGATCTCGCCGGCGACCGCTGAAGGAGGTTTTCGTCATGCGCAAGCTTCTCTCCCTTTCCCTGCTCCTCTGCCTCGTCTCGGTTCTCCCCGCCGGGGCGGCGGAGAAGATCGCCCTGACCTACGTCAAGGCCCCGCTCAACGTCCCCTCCATCGTCGAGAAAAAACTGGAACTCTTCGAGAAGGCCTTCGCTCCCGACGGCATCGACGTCGTCTACCCCGAGATAACGGCCGGTCCGGCCCAGACCCAGGCCATGGCCGCCGGGTCGATCCAGTTCGCCAACTGCCTGGGCGGCACGTCGGCCCTGCTGGCCGCCTCGGCGGGAGTGGACCTCAAGATCATCGCCGTCTACAGCCGGGCTCCCGAGGCCTTCGTCCTCCTCGCCAAGGATCCCTCCGTCACCTCCGTGGCCGATCTGAAGGGAAAGAAAGTGGCCGGCCCCAAGGGGACGGTCCTCCACCAGCTTTTGGCCACGGCCCTGAAAGAAGCGTCGATGGGCGCCGACGACGTCCAGTTCCTCTCCATGGGCCTTCCCGAAGGCGTGGCAGCCCTCCTCTCGGGCAGCGTCGACGCCGCCCTCGCCGCCGGACCGGCGGCCTACAAGGCCCAGGAGGCCGGGGCCCGCGTCGTCGTCGACGGCCGGGGTCTCGTCGACGCCACGACGGTCATCGCCGTCGCCGGTCCCTTCCTGCGGGAACATCCCGATCGGGTGCGGCGCTTCCTCGACGTCCACCGTCAGGCCCTGACCTTCATGAAAGAGGAGAGGGAGCAGGCCTTCTCCCTGACGGCCGAGGAGACGGGTCTCGACGTGTCGGCCGTCGAGGCCATGTTCCCCCTCTACGACTTCGATCCCGAGATCCGTCCCTCCGACGTGGAGGAGCTCAAGCGGACTCAGGACTTCCTCGTCGAAAACGGCCTGATGGAGAAGACCGTCGACGTCGACGCCCTCGTGACCCGTCTCTGACCGATCTTCCCGAATGAGGAGGGCCTCCCGTTCCTTCGGGAGGCCCTCCTCATATGCGAACCAAAACGATCTCATTCCGTTTTATCGGCAGGAGCATTAGGTCATGAGAATTTTTATATCGACGGACTGAAAGTAAAAAATAAAAATATCGCCTAAATCAAAAAAAACTGCAAAATTGGAACAAAAATCACAATCAGGTTCTCGTTTTATAATTTGTTAATTTCAATAAAGGTCGGATGCTGTATGATCGCCTCCAAAAGGTGTGCACATAGGAGGCGTTACGATGACGATCCGGAACAAGCTCTTCGCCATGGCCCTGGCCCTGTTGGTCATGATCGCCGCGATGACCGTCGTGACCTACGGCCGAAGTCGCGCCATGCTCCTCGATCTGGTCTCCGAGGCGGGGACGGAGATCGTGGCCCGCGCCGCCGACGCCGTCGATGCCCGCTTCGACAAGATCGCCGCCATCGCCGTCACGGCGACGGAGCTCGTCCAGAGCGCCTGGAACGCCTTCGAGGTCCGCGACGAGGCCGACGTGGAGGCCCTCCTGGCCGACCTGCTCCAGCGCGTCCGCGGCGAGGGCGTTCAGGACGTCTATTTCGGCTACGCGGCGACGGGCAAGGTCGCCGTGGGCAGCCGATGGGCCGAGCCCGACGACTACGACGCCCGGAGCCGCCCCTGGTACAGGGAGGCCGTCGCCGCCGGGCCGGGAGCCGTCATCTTCACCGATCCCTACTTCGACCCGGCCACGCAGGGCATGGTCCTTTCCGTGGCGACGCCCCTCTACGACGGCGGCGGCTCTCTCCTGGGCGTCATGGGGACGGACGTGAGCATCAAGGAGATGAGTGCCTATGTCGAGGCCCTGAGGATTTTCGGCAAGGGACGGGGGCTCATGCTCCTCGGAAGCGGCATCGTCGCCTCCGGCTTCGGCGAGGAGGCCGTTCTCAAGGCCGACCTGACGAAGGACGAGGCCTTTCCCGAGTCTCTTCGGGCCATCGCCCGCCGCATGATCGCCGGAGAGAGAGGGAACGCCGTCTACCGCGACGGAGAGGGCGAGCAGCAGCTCTTTTTCGCCCCCACGGCGCGGGGCTATTTCCTGGGTATCGTCTTCCCCGTCTCGGAGATCACGGCCCTCGTCCGCGGCCTGACGACGATCCTCGTCGTCATCGCCGCCGTCGCCGTCGTCCTGGCCGGGGCCCTCCTCTTCGCCGTCGTCCGGGGGCTGACGACGGCCATCGGAGCCATGGAGGCCACGACGGCCAGGCTCGGCGCCGGGGACCTGTCGATCCGCTACGACGATTCGGGGCGCGACGAAATCGCCCACATTTCGCGCAACCTCAACGCCATGGTGGGCTCCATCGGCGGCGTTCTGACGTCGATCCGTCAGGAGGCCGACGTGACGGCTCAGCGGTCGGAGACGCTGAGCGCCCTCTGCGAGAGGACGCTGACGTCGATGGAGGGCGTCTCCCGCTCCGTCGACACCGTTCGGGGCCTTCTCGATCACAACGTCTCGGCCCTGGAGGAGACGAACGCCTCCATCGAGGAGATCGCCTCGGGAGCCCAGTCGGCGGCCCGCGCGGCGGCCTCGGGCGCCGAGGGGGCCGCTTCGGCCTCGGAGGCCTCGGCCGGTTCCCTGACGGAGGTCAAGACCGTCATCGGCGACATCGGCAAGGCCTCCGACGAGTCGCGCCGGGCCATCGAGAAGATCAGGGCCCTGGGCCAGTCGGTGACGGCCATCTCGGGCTTCGTCGCCACCATCACCTCCATCGCCGACCAGACGAACCTGCTGGCCCTCAACGCGGCCATCGAGGCGGCCCGGGCCGGAGAGGCGGGACGGGGCTTCGCCGTCGTCGCCGAAGAGGTGCGCAAGCTGGCCGAAGAGTCGGCTCAGGCGGCCCGCGAGGTGAACAAGCTCATCGACGGCCTCCAGCGCCATTCGGGCGACTCCGTCAGGGCGACGGAAGAGACGGGACGGATCCTCGGAGAGACCCTGGGGAGGGCCGAAGAGGCCCAGACCGTTCTCGGAGGGGCCGTCGCCGCGCTGAACGTGATGGTCGAGGCCGTTCAGAGCGTCGCCGCCGTCGCCCAGGAGCAGGCGGCGGCCTCGGAGGAAGTCACCTCGGCCGTCCAGAGCGTGACGGGGGCCTCGGGCGAGATGGTCCGCTCCGTCGAAACCATCCACGACGCGACGGCGGAGACGACCCGGGCGGCCGAGGCCATCGCCGCCCAGGCCAGGGAAATGGCTTCGGCCTCGGAAAAGCTTCGCCACGAGCTGGACCGCTTCACCCTCGCCGATCGCTCTTCGGCGAGCCTTCCGGCGCGACGCTGACGGGGCGACGAACGCGCTGCCGGGCCCCCGTCTCTTCCGGGGGGCCCGGCCTTTTATGGGCGACGACAGGCGAGAGGGAAGGTGCTACGATAGAGAGAACTTTATTGCGCACACAAACGTGGCCGCCGCGCCGGGCGGCGGCGAAAAGGGGAGAGCGCTTGTTTTGCCAGGGGCACTGATGGTATCGTCACCCTGTCGGACGCGCTCGTCCTTCGCCTTTCGGTCCTGCGGGCACCGCGAGGGGAGGCTGCGCGAGCTTTCCGAAGCGACGGGAGGGAGACGATGGCAGCGACGAAGGAAGAGATTCTTGCGACGGTGAGGGAGATCGTCGGGCCCTGGAGAGGCAGGAAGGGAGCCCTGATTCCCCTGCTGCAGGAGACGCAGAGGGTCTTCGGCTATCTGCCCTCGGAGGCGATGGAGGCCCTGTCGGAGGAGATTCGCCTTCCTCTGGCCGAGATCTACGGCGTGGCGACCTTCTACGCCCAGTTTCACCTCGAGCCCCGCGGGCGCCATGTCATCCGCGTCTGTCGCGGGACGGCCTGCCATGTCCGCGGAAGCCTCAAGCTTCTGGAGAGGCTCAAGGAGACGCTCGGCGTGGCCGAGGGGGGGACGACGGAGGACGGCCGTTTCACCCTGGAGCCCGTGGCCTGTCTGGGGGCCTGCGGCCTCGCCCCGGTCATGACGATCGGCGATCAGACCTTCGGCCGCGTCGCCGCGGAGAAGCTTCCGGAGATCCTCGCTCCCTTCCGGTAGCTTCTTCGCGCCTGCGCCGTCGCTCGAGAGGATTTTTTCGGCATCACGGGGGGTTGGGGCATCGGGAACAGGGAAGCCGAGGGGAGGCCGGAGCCTTTCGTCGGCGGAAATCCGGAGTCGGAGGTGGAATCGGTGGCCAAGATCAGGACGCTTGACGATTTGAAGGAGATCAGAGAGAAGACGATGGATCTGACGGGCGCCCGCTCCCAGGGGAGGACGCGCGTCATCGTCGGCATGGGGACCTGCGGCATCGCCGCCGGGGCTCGGGCCGTCATGGAGGCCGTCATGGACGAGCTGGCCCGGCAGGGGATCAGGGACGTCTCCGTCGAGACGACGGGCTGCATCGGCATGTGCCAGCAGGAGCCCCTGCTGGACGTGATCCGCCAGGGGCAGCCGCGCATCACCTACGGAAAGGTCTCGCCCGAAGAGGCCCGCCGCATCGTCGCGGAACACGTCGTCCATGGCCGCCTCGTCGAGGACAAGGTCATCGGCCAGACGGACTGACCATGAGGTCCTATCGATCCCACGTCCTCCTCTGCGAGGGGACGGGATGTCTTTCGGGAGGGGCGGCGGCGCTTCGGGAGAGTCTCTGCCGCGAGCTGGCGGCGCGGGGCCTCGAGAGGGAGGTCCTCGTCGTCTCGACGGGCTGTCACGGCCTCTGCGAGATGGGCCCCGTCGTCGTCGTCTACCCCGAAGGGACCTTCTACTGCCGCGTCGGTCCCTCCGACGTGGCCGAGATCGTCGAGGAACATCTGTTCAAGGGGCGCCCCGTCGAGCGCCTCGTCTACCGGGACGAATCGAAGGTCTCCGTTCCCCGCTACAGCGAGATTCCCTTCTATCGCAAGCAGCGCCGCATCGCCCTGCGCAACTGCGGCTACATCAATCCCGACAACATCGACGAGTACATCGCCCGCGACGGCTACGTGGCCCTGATCCGGGCCCTGCGGGAAAGCACGCCCCGCCAGGTTCTGGAGGAGGTCACCGCCTCGGGGCTTCGGGGCCGGGGAGGAGGCGGCTTTCCGACGGGGCTCAAATGGGGCTTCTGCGCCGGCGCCGCAGGCGACAAGAAGTACGTCATCTGCAACGCCGACGAGGGGGACCCCGGGGCCTTCATGGACCGCTCCATTCTCGAGGGCGATCCCCATTCCGTCGTCGAGGGGATGGCCCTGGGCGCCTACGCCATCGGCGCCGACGAGGGGTATATCTACTGCCGGGCCGAGTATCCCCTGGCGGTGCGACGTCTCGAGAGAACCATCGAGGCCGCCATGGAGTACGGCCTCCTGGGTCCCTCCGTCGCCGGGACGGATTTCGCCTTCCACCTCCACGTCAAGGAGGGGGCCGGCGCCTTCGTCTGCGGCGAGGAGACGGCCCTCATGGCCTCCATCGAGGGACGACGGGGCATGCCCCGTCCCCGTCCTCCCTTCCCGGCCAACAGGGGGCTCTGGGGATGCCCGACGAACATCAACAACGTCGAGACCTGGGCCAACGTCCCGGCCATCGTCCGCAACGGCGGCGCCTGGTACGCCGCCCTGGGGACGGAGAAGTCCAAGGGGACGAAGGTCTTCGCCCTGACGGGGAAGGTCAACCACACGGGGCTGGTCGAGGTGCCCATGGGGACGACGCTCCGCGAGATCGTCTTCGAGATCGGCGGCGGCATCCTGAACGGACGGAAGTTCAAGGCCGTCCAGATCGGAGGTCCCTCGGGGGGCTGCCTCACGGAGGAGCATCTCGACCTTCCCGTCAGCTACGAGTCCCTGGCCCAGGCGGGGGCCATCATGGGCTCGGGAGGTCTCGTCGTCATGGACGAGGAGAACTGCATGGTCGACGTGGCCAAGTTCTTCCTCGAGTTCACCCAGGCCGAATCCTGCGGCAAATGCCCCCCCTGCCGGGAGGGGACGAAGAAGATGCTCGACATCCTGAACCGGATCTGTTCGGGCAGGGGGCGGCCGGAAGATCTGGACGCGCTGGAATACCTGGCCACCATGATCAAGGAGACCTCCCTCTGCGGCCTGGGCCAGACGGCGCCCAACCCGGTTCTGACGACGCTGCGCTATTTCCGTCACGAATACGAGGCCCACATCGACGAGAAGCGCTGTCCCGCCGGGGCCTGCGTCGCCCTGACCCGGTTCGTCATCGACGGCGGGAAGTGCATCGGCTGCGCCAAGTGCGCCCGGATCTGTCCCGCGTCGGCCATCTCGGGCGCCGTGAGGGAGCCCCACGCCATCGACGGCGAACGGTGCGTCAAGTGCGGCGCCTGTCTGGCCGCCTGTCCCGTCGGGGCCATCGCCCGCAAGTGAGGAGGAAGGCCGTGGAATCCATCACCCTGACCATCGACGGGAAGACGATCGTCGCCGAAAGGGGCATGACGATTCTCCGGGCCGCCCGCCGAGGCGGCATTCACATCCCCACCCTCTGCGACCATCCGGCCCTTCCCGTCGCCGGGGCCTGCCGGATCTGTCTCGTCGAGGTGGAGAGGAGCCCCAAGCTCCTGACGGCCTGTTCCACTCCCGCCGAGGCGGGTATGGTCGTCCGCACGGCCGCGCCCCGCGTCCTGGCGGCCCGGCGGGCCGTCGTCGAGCTCCTCCTCATCCGCCATCCCCTGGACTGCTTCTCCTGCTCGAGCAACGGCAAGTGCGAGCTTCAGGACGTGGCCTACGAGCTGGGCATCAAGGCCTCTCCCTTCACCGAAGAGGGCGACACCTGCCGCTCCTACGCCATCGAGGACGCCAACCCCTTCTACGTCCGGGACATGAACAAGTGCATCCTCTGCGGACGCTGCGTCCGCGCCTGCGACAGCCTGGCCCGCTGCCACGCCATCGACTTCCAGAACCGCGGCATCAGGACCATGGTTCAGCCTCCCGTCGGCAGGGATCTGGAACATTCGGACTGCACCTTCTGCGGCCAGTGCGTCCAGCTCTGCCCCGTGGGCGCCCTCTCCGAGAAGGCCTCGGCCGGGAAGGGGCGCCCCTGGGAGCTTCGATCGGTGAAGACGACCTGTTCCTACTGCGGCGTCGGCTGCGAGCTCGACATCCAGGTCAACACCAGAACAGGACGGATCGCCAACGTGACGACGGACTACGGAAGCCCCACGTCGCTCAACGGCGGGCGCTGCTGCGTCAAGGGGCGCTTCGCCTGGCAGTTCGTCCACAGCGAGGAGCGTCTCACCAGGCCCCTCATCAGGGAGAAGGGGCTTTTCCGCGAGGTCGACTGGCCCGAGGCCCTCGACGTCGTCGCCGCCAGGATGACGGCCCTCAGGGACGCCTCCGGTCCCGACGCCCTGGGCTTCTTCTCGTCGGCCCGCTGCACCAACGAGGAAAACTATCTCTTTCAGCGTCTGGCAAGGGAGGTGATGGGCACCAACAACGTCGACCACTGTGCCCATCTGTGACACGCTCCCACGGTGAAAGGTCTCGGCGAGACCTTCGGAAGCGGCGCCATGACCAACGACTACGACTCCCTCAAGGAGGCCGACGTGCTCCTTGTCATCGGTTCCAACACGACGGAGACCCACCCCGTCATCGGCTCCTGGATCAAGGAGCGCAAGGCCGGGGGGGCCAGGCTCATCGTCTGCGATCCCCGCAGGATCGAGCTGGCCCGGTATGCCGACGTCCACATCCGCCACAGGAGCGGGAGCGACGTGGCCCTCGTCAACGGTCTCATGCACGTCATTCTCCGCGACAGCCTCCACGACGGGGCCTTCGTCGAGGCCCGCGTCGAGAATGTCGAGGCCCTCGGGAAAGTCGTCAGGGAGTACACGCCGGAGAGGACGAGCGCGATCACGGGCGTTCCCGCCGATCTCATCGAAAAGGCGGCCAGAACCTACGCCGCGGGCCCCAGGTCGGCCATCTTCTACACCATGGGCATCACCCAGCACCGGTGCGGCACCGACAACGTCCGCTCCCTGGCCAATCTGGCCCTTCTCTGCGGCATGGTGGGCCGACCCGGCACGGGCGTCAATCCCCTGCGGGGTCAGAACAACGTCCAGGGCGCCTGCGACATGGGGGCCCTGCCCGATGTCTTCACCGGTTACCAGAAGGTGGCCGACGGCGGCGTCCGGGCCAGGATGAAGGGCCTCTGGAAGTGCGGCGATCTTCCCGCCGCCCCGGGCATGACCCTCGTTAAGATGGTGGAGGCCGCCGCCGCGGGCGATCTCAAGTGCCTCTACGTCATGGGAGAGAACCCCATGGTGAGCGATCCCGACACGAACCACGTCCGCCGGGCTCTGGAGAACCTGGAGTTCCTCGTCGTCCAGGACATCTTCCTCACCGAGACGGCCCAGATGGCCGACGTCGTCCTCCCCGCCGCCTGCTGGGCCGAGAAGGAGGGGACCTTCACCAACACGACCCGCACGGTCCAGCGCGTCCGCAGGGCCGTCGAGGCCCCGGGGGAGGCCCGGCCCGACTGGCAGATCCTCACCGATCTGGCCCGCCGCCTCGGCGCCGACTGGTCCTTCGGGAGCGCCTCCGAGGTCTTCGACGCCGTCGCCGCCTGCACGCCCAGCTACGGCGGCATGAGTCACGGGCGCCTCGACGGGGGACCGCTCTCCTGGCCCTGCCCCTCCGTCGATCATCCCGGGACGCCCAACCTCCACGTGGACAGGTTCGCCCGACCGGGCGGCAAGGCGATCTTCGTCCCCTGCGAGTGGAGGGCGCCCCACGAGTGGCCCGACGAGGCCTTCCCCTTCCTGGCCACGACGGGACGCATCCTGTACCACTATCACACGGGCAGCATGAGCCGGCGGAGCGCCCCCGGCGAATTCGTCAAGGAACTCTTCATCGAGATCAACGCCCATGACGCCGAGGCCCTTCGCGCGGGAGAGGGCGCCATGCTGCGCGTCACCTCCCGGCGCGGCGCCCTCGAGGGGCGGGCCAAGATCACCGATCGCGTCCCGCCCGGAATGGTCTTTCTGCCCTTCCACTTCGCCGAGGCCGGAGCCAACCGCCTCACGGCATCCGTCGTCGATCCCGACTCGGAGACGCCGGCCTACAAGATCAGCGCCGTCACTATCGTCGCGCTCTGAGGGAGGAAGCCGTCCCGGCTTTCTCCCCTCTCAAGGAGGATTCCCATGAACTTCAAAACGCCTGTCGAACTTGCCGAAGGCGCCTGTCTGGCCGCCGAGACGAAAAGCCGACGCACCGTCGCCCAGCTGCTTGTCCTGGGGACGCTGGCCGGGGCTTACATCGCCTTCGGCGGTTTCTTCATGCTCATCGTCACCCAGGACCTGGCCGGCTTCGCCGGCGTCGGCGTGAGCCGTCTCATGGGCGGAGGGGCCTTCTCCCTGGGGCTCATGCTCGTCGTCGTCGCCGGCGGGGAGCTCTTCACGGGCAACTGCATGATGCCTCTGGGAACGTTGGCGGGGTGCGCTCCCCTCGGAAAGGTCCTGCGCAACTGGTTCTGGGTCTACGTCGCCAACGCCCTGGGCTCCCTCGTCGTCCTCTTTCTGCTTCACCGCGCCGGCCTTCTCCGGGGGGCCGTCGCGGCCAACGCCCTGAAGATCGCCGTCGCCAAGACGAGCCTGACCGTCGGCGAGGCCTTCTGCCGTGGTATCCTCTGCAACTGGCTCGTCGTCCTGGCCGTATGGATGAGCATGGCCGCCACCGACATCGCCGGCAAGCTCCTGGCCATCCTTTTCCCCATCACGGCCTTCGTCGCCTCGGGCTTCGAGCACTGCGTGGCCAACTTCTTCCTCATCCCCGCCGGCCTCCTGGCGGCGGGGGAGGGGGCGGAGGCCCTCCTTTCTCCGGCCCGGCTCTCCCTGGGAGGCCTTTTCCGCAACCTCGTCCCCGTGACGGCGGGCAACATCGTCGGAGGCGTCCTCTTCGTCGCCGTCGCCTACTTCTTCGTCTTCCGCGACAGGCTCAGGAGGTCCGACGGGCCGTGACGCCCGCCGCGGGACCTCTGGAGGCCTCGGCCGTCGTTCTCGGCGGCGGCCGGGGACGGCGGATGGGGGGCAACAAGCTCTTCCTGGCCGTCGACGGCGTCCTTCTTCTGGAACGGGTTCTGCGGCGTCTCGTCCCCCTCTTCCCCGAGATCGTCCTGGCCGTGGGCCCCGAAGACGAGGAGCCGCTGAGACGACGCCTCCCCTCCCTCTCATCGGCCCGGCCCGTCGCCGTCGCCGTCGACGCCGTCTCCGGCCTGGGGCCCCTGCAGGGGCTGACGTCGGCCCTGAAGGCTCTGAGGGGCGACTGGGCCTTCGTCGTCGGCTGCGACATGCCCTGGATCCAGGAGGCCGTCGTGCGGAGCCTGTGGCAGGCCCGGGAGGCGGGAAGCGACGTCCTCTGCGCCTCCGTCGACGGCTACCTCGAACCCCTCCACGCCTTTTACCGCCGCACCTGTCTTCCCTTCGCCGAGGCGGCCCTCGCCTCGGGCGACCGACGCCTCAAAGCCTTTTACGGCGATGTCCGCGTCACCGTCGTCGCCGAGGCGGCCTTCCGATGTCTTCCCGGCTACCGCCGATCCTTCCAGGGCATCAACACCCCCTCCGAGCTGAACCGTCTCACCGATCTTCCCTGAGGGACTCTCTGCGGCAGAAGGATGCCGCTTGGCGTCGGTCCGCAGTGCATGCTCGATTAAACCTTGACTTCCTGTGGACGATCCCATATTGTTCTTACAATCGGCATCAAAGCCCCATCGCCCGAGGGCGGGGGCCGAAGGGGGGTGTCGTCTCTCCCTTTCTTCATTGCCGCCTTTGAGAGAGTCCGCTACAGAAGAGAATGAGGAGGCGTCTGAAGGAATGGGCAAAAGCCTGGTCTCGCGAATCGTCTTTATCACCGTCGTCGGCGTCACGCTCCTTTCCGGTTCCCTGCTCTACTTCTCCGGACGAGGCCTTCAGGCGATGGGAGCCTCCATGGCCCGCTCGGCCGAGGCCCTTCTGGCAAGGGAGATCGAAGACAGGGACGGGGCCAACGACGAGGCGCTGGCCGCCTACGGCGAGACTCTGGCCCAGTATCTGGCCTGGATTTCGGCCAACCCCATCTGGAACTTCGACATGGATCTTCTCGGCGAATACACGAAGGGGATGGGGGAGCTGCCCAACCTGGCCTACGCCGTTGTCTACGACGACAAGGGGAACGTCGCCGCCGGCGCCAAGAGATCCGGCGCCTCGCTGCGGACCTTCGGCAAGGACGTGGTCCTCGACGGCAAGGTCCTGGGCAGAGCCGAGGTGGCCATCGATGCCTCCTATCTGGAGGTCCTCCGCCGAGAGGGCGTCGCCGCCAAGGATGTCCTGACGAAGGTCTTCATCGACGAGGCGGGCCGCTCCGGGAAGGCCCTCTTCTGGAAGATCCTTTTCATCGCTCTCGCCGGAACGGCTGTCGTCATCGCCTCCACGGTGGCCATGCTTTTCCGCATCGTCGCCCCCCTCCGCAGGATGACGGGCATCGTCGAGGATCTGGGGCAGGGGGAGGGCGACCTCACCGTCCGGCTCCTTCTCCGTTCCGAGGATGAGGTGGGACGCCTGGCCACCTCCCTCGATCTCTTCCTGGACAAGCTCTCCCGTCTTGTGGGGGAGATCGTCGAGATCGCCGAGGGGCTGGGCGGCGATTCGGATCGCCTCGACGCCCTGGCCCGCGATTCCCTGGCCGGGGTGGAGACGATGACCGGAGCCGTCGAGCAGATCTACGTCCTCTCCGAGTCGAACGCCGCCGCCGTCGAGGAGACCAGCGCCGGCGTCGAGGAGGTGGCGGCCAACGCCAACGCCTCGGCCCGCTCCGCCGAGGAGGGGGCTCTGGCCTCGGCCAGGACGACGGAGCTGACGCGCGATGTGGCCGGACGGCTGCGCGAGGTCGTTGCGGCCCTGGGGCGGGTCGAGGCCAGTTCGTCCGAAAACCGGACCAAGATGGGGGCTCTCTCGCGGGGCGTCGAGGCCATTACGGGCCTCGTCGGTGCCATCACGCAGATCGCCGATCAGACGAACCTTCTGGCTCTCAACGCCGCCATCGAGGCGGCCCGGGCCGGAGAGGCAGGACGGGGGTTCGCCGTCGTCGCCGAAGAAGTGCGCAAGCTGGCCGAGGAGTCCAACCGGGCCGCCCGGGAAATCACGACCATCATCGCCCCTCTGCGCAGCTCGACGGGCGAGGCCATCGCCGCCGCCGCCGATGCGGAGCGGGTTCTGGCCGCCCTTTCCGTTTCGGCTCTCGGCGTTCAGGAGAAGCTGACGACTGGCCTTTCGGAGATGTCGGGCGTCAACGACGTGATGCAGAACATCGCCACCGTCTCGTCCATGCAGTCGGCGGCCAGTGCCGAAATGGCCAAGGCCATCGACGGCATCGCCGGCGCCACGGCGCGCACGGTGGATCATCTCGGAGGCATACGCCAGTCGGCGTCGACGACGGCAAGGGCCTTCGAATCGGTCGTCGACGGGGCTCGGGCTCTTTCCGAGGCCGTGGCAGGCCTGAGGCGCCTCCTGGGCCAGTTCAAGATCGAGAGGGAGCGGAGCACCGTCCCTCTCCCTCTTCCTGCCTCACGACAGGGCCGAAAGGGGGCTTAGGGCGAGGGGATCGAGATTCTGGATGGCAGGTGCGAGGATCGGTCCCCCGAGGGGGACCTGCCTGAAAAAGGCGGATCACGACGGAGACAGCGAATGCGCCCCGAGGAAAGGACCCGGCGGGGCGACGAGAGAAAGGGAGGTGCGACACGTGATGCGACGCATGATCGTGGCGATGCTGATGGTTGTCCTTTCCGCCGGACTCTGCTTCGGCGAGACGAAGGTCATAACGGCGGCGACCGACCCCTGGCCCCCCTTCATGGATCCCGACTCGCCCACGGAGGGGCTCAGCATGGAGATCGTCCGGGCCGCCCTCGGCCGGGAGGGCTACGAGGTCAAAATGCACTTCATGCCCTGGGCCAGGGCGGAAGAGGACGTCCGCGAGGGAACCTACGACATCCTGCCCAACACGTGGATGACCGACAGCCGCAAAGAGGTCCTTCTCTACAGCGAACCTTACGCGGCCAACGAGCTGAAACTGGTGAAGCGCAAGGGAGACCCCTTCGAGTACGAGGGAATGGAGAGCCTCAAGGGACTCACCGTCGGCATCATTCGGGACTACGGCTACGGTGACGCCTTCATGAGCGACCCCGCCTTCAAGCGCGATCCCGTCCCCGACTTCGTCACCAACGTGAAGAAGCTTGTCGCCGGCCGCGTCGACCTGACGCTGGAGGACGAGATCGTCGGCCGGAACCTCCTCGCCACGGCGGCGCCGGAGCTCCTCGACCAGATCGAATTCACGAAAAACCCCATGAGCGTCCAGAATCTCCACGTCACCTCGGGCCTCAAGAACCCCAGGGCGAGGGAGATCATCGAGGCCTTCGACAGAGGGCTTGCGGCCATCAGGGCCGACGGGACCTTCGACGAGATTCTCTCCCGCTACGGCATCAAGTGACTTCGGAGGAGGCGAAGAGGCTGCGACCTCTTCGCCTCCTCCGTTTCATGCCCGGGGGGCCAGCTCGACGATCCGCTCCGGGACGGAGTAGACGTTCATTTTTCCCTTGCGGACGAAGCCGACGAGGGTGACGCCCCCGGCCGCGGCGGTCTCGACGCCCGAGGCCGTCGCGGCCGAGACGCTTGCCAGGAGAGGAAGGCCGGCGTCGAGGGCCTTGCGGACCATGTCGGCCGCCAGCCGTCCCGAGAGGGCCATGAAGCAGTCGGCCAGATCGATTCCCTCCCGGACGGCCCAGCCGATGGCCTTGTCCATGGCGTTGTGCCGCCCCCCGTCTTCGACGCGAAAGAGGGGACGTCCCTCCTTCGAGGCCAGAAGGGCCACGTGGGCGCTGCCGGTGCGGCGGAAAAGCGGCCCCTCGGCGAGGGCGTCGACCGCCTCGAAGAGGGAGGCGGCCTCCAGGGCCCATCGGACGGGGAGGGGCGGCGGGGCCTTTCTGCCGCCGCAGGCCTCGGAGGGACCCGCCGACGCCCTGCGGACCGGGCGGCTTTCGGGTGTGAGGCCCCGGAGGGGGAGACGCCGTCTCACGGATAGCCCGTCGGCCGTCGTCTCGACGGAGAGGATCTCGTCGCGGGAGCCGATCATCCGCTTCGAGAAGAGGTGGCCGAGGGCCCAGAGCTCCTCGTCGCCGGGTGAGAGGACGACGACGGCCTCCTCCTTCCCGTCGACGACGAGGGTGAGGGTCCTTTCGCGGAGCAGGTCATCGTCGAAGGTCTCGACCTGTCCGGAGCGAAAGACCTTCCAGACCTTCCGGAGCGTTACGGCGTCGCGTTCCATGACCGAATCCTCCCGTCTTCCCGCCTCGATTTCTCCACGAGAGAGCGCCGAAAGGGGTGGGCCCTGACGGTTCCCTCCCTTTCGGTCCCTTTGCGGTCAGATCGGCTGCCCTGTCTCCAGAAAGAGGGCGAACCGCTCGGCCCACAGGGGATCGAACTGACTCCCGGCGCAGCGGCGGATCTCGGCGATCGCCTCGTCGTGGCTTCGGGGCGGGGCGTAGGTGCAGCCCGTCATGGCCTCATAGGCGTCGACGAGGCTCATGATGCGGCTTTCGAGGGGGACGGACTCGCCTGCCGGAGGTGTCGTCTTCCTGAAGGGATAGCCCTGTCCGTCCCATCGCTGGTGGTGATGGAGGATCGCCTCGGCCAGGTCGGCCAGATGGGGGATGGCCGAGGCGATGCGGTAGCCGATCTCGGGGTGGCTCCTGATGGCCCGCCACTCGTCGGCGTCGAGAGGGCCCTTCTTGGCGACGACGGCTCCGTCGACGCCGACCATGCCGATGTCGTGGAGCGAGGCCAGGCGGGTCATCCTCTCCCGGAAGGGGGCGTCGATGTCGGGCCGGGAGAGGAGAAAGGCCCCCATGAGGGTCCGGCATCGCTCCATGTGGTCGATGCGTCGCCTCTCCCTGCTGCGGATCTTTCGGAAGAAGACGTCGAGGATGGCCCTCTGCGTGTCGGCCCGGCGCGTCTCCTTGCGGGCGTACATCCTCTCGTCGGCGTCCTTGACGACCTCCTCCAGGCTCCGCCGGGCGGCGTCGTCGCGGGCCATCCCCCAGGCCATGAAAAGGGGGATGTCGTCGTCCCCGCCGTCACCGTTCCCGTTGCGCCGGAGGCGTTCGCCCAGCCGCTCCGCCAGGGCCCTCTCTCTGGCGTCGTCGCTGCGGGGAAGGAGGAGGACGAACTCGTCGCCGCCGATGCGGGCCACGATGTCCTCCGGTCCGGCGACGTCGCGGAGGACGTCGGCCGCTTTCTGGAGGAGTCGGTCTCCCCAGAGATGGCCCAGGCCGTCGTTGACGAGCTTGAGGCCGTTGACGTCGCACATGACGGCCGTCACCGGGTCCTGGTCGCCCCGCCCCAGGCGGTGGAGGGCCTCCTCGAAAAAGAGGCGGTTGTGGAGCCCCGTCAGGCCGTCGCGGATCCCCCGCTCGCGGATTTCGGCGATGGAGGCGTTGACCCGCCTCTTCAATTCGTTTACGGCCTCGCCGATGTGACGGAATTCCTCGGGCAACGGGGCGAGGGCCTCCTCGGGCAGGGGGGTGTAGAGCCCCTCGGCCGTGGCCGCGAGAGTTTCCGCCAAGGTTTTCAGGGAGCGGGAGATGCGGCGGGAAAGGAGGAAAAAGAGCCCCGTCCCCACGCCTCCCAGGAGAAGGAGGCCGAGGCCCGCTGCGTGTGTCACGCGGCGGGTTCCTGCGTTGATCTCGGCGAAATCGAGCTCGGCGCCGATGAAAAGGCCGCTTCGGGCCAGGGGCTGGAGGAAAAGAAGCGCCCTTCCCCCTTCGCCGTTGCCGACCTCGACCGTCAGAGCTCCGGGCCTTCGAGCCTCCGTGGCGTCGAAGAGGGGGGGCGACGAGGGAGGGTACTCCTCGGAACGCCTCAGGGGACGGCCCGATCCGTCGAAGAGGCGGAAACGCCCCGACTGGCCGAACCGTTGATCCTTGATCATGTCGATCAGCTGGGCGAGCCTCACGGCGCCGAAGAGGAGGCCGTCGAAGGTCCCTTCCCTGAAGAGGGGGACGGAGAAGACGACGATGGGGTCGCCGTCGACGCGGCTCAGGAGGACGGGGGAAATGGCCTCCTCGCCCCGGAGTGCGGCCTGAAAGTAGGCGCGGTCGCTGAGGTCGATGGTCCTGTCGGGAGCCGCGCCTTCGGTGGCGCCCGCGACGGGCCGTCCCCGGACGTCGACGTAGGCCAGGTTCGTCAGAACCTTTCCCCTGCCGACGAGGGCCTGGAAATCGGCCGCCATGGCCTCGAGATCCCTCGACCGGACGGAGGCGAGATCGGCCGCGTTCCGGACCCGCTCCATGATGTCCTGCTCGAACCATCGGTTCATGTGGGAGGCCTGAAGGACGAGGGCATTTTCGGCGGCCTTGACGGCCGTGTCCAGGGCATGGCTCCGTTCCTCTACGATGAACAGGAGGAGAGGGAGGGCCGTCGCGGCGACGAGAACGGTGAGCGTGACGATGAACGCTTTGCGGACGCTGTCGGGGAAAAAGGCCATGGACGACGCCTCCCGGAGTGGACGAAGCTGTTTGGGAATCTCTTTAAACTATACGCTTTAGCCGCACTCGCAGGAAGGCTCGCCCCTGCCGAGAAAAGGTTCGGATGCAAGGGACTCCCGATCGGCAGGCGAAAAACGATCAGGAGCGTCATCGGTCCGGCCGGGCGAGGCGACCGGAAGAGCGAAACGTTGGCCTCGAACCCGCACCTGCGGATCGATGGGTAAAGATCTTGAAGCCCTGTCGGTGTCCTTGCGAGCCTGTCGATAGGCAGACACGAGAGACCGCCCTTCCGGAAGGGCGGTCTCTCGTGTCTCCACCCCCCGTCGATCGGGAAGCGGGCCTGTCTCTGACGTGACCTCTCTCAGCGGCTGCAGGGTCTGAGGGAGCGGCGGTAGATGGCCGCCACCGTCTCCTTCGGCGCCGGAGTGGGGGCCATGGCCAGAAGGCCGTCGAGGGAGGGCGTCGTCATGGCCAGATCCGTCAGGCGGTCGATGTCGCCCTCGCCGTAGCCCTGATCTTCCAGCTTGTCGGGAACGCCGACGGAGGCGAGCCAGCGCTCCATGGCCCGGGCGGCCCGTTCCGATTCGGCCGGGAGGCCCTTGAGGTCCTCGACGAAGGGGGCCAGAAGGGAGGTGAGGACTTCGGGGCAGGCCGGGTAGATCTGGGCGATGACGGCCGGAAGAATCATGGACAGGCCCAGGCCGTGGGCCAGATCGGGCCTGACGCCGAAAGGGGGTGTTCCAGGGCGTGGGTGAAGTGGAGCAGGCCGTTGTCGAAGGCGATTCCGGCGATGAGAGAGGCGTAGAGAAGGTGGTAGCGGGCCGTCAGATCACCGGGGTGGGCCAGGGCCTGAGGAAGGTAGGCGGCGACGAGGCGGGCCGTCTCCCGGGCCAGGAGAACCGTATAGGGCGAGGCGGCCTTGCTCGTGGCGGCCTCGATGACGTGATTGAGGGCGTCGATGGAGACGAAGCGCGTCTGGTCGGCCGAGAGGCCCGTCATGAGGGCCGGATCGTCGATGGCGTAGGCCGGGTAGATGCAGTCGTAGGCGATGGCCGGCTTGTAGTCCTTCTCGGGAAGGCTGACGACGGCGAAACGGTCCGCCTCCGTCCCCGTTCCGTGGGTGAGGTTGACGGCGACGACGGGCACGGCCCTGTCGGGGACGAAGCGCAGCTCGTAGAGGTCCCGGGCGTCCCTGTCGGGATACTGGAGCAGAATGGCGGCGCTCTTGGCGGCGTCGATGGGACTGCCTCCGCCGATGGCGACGACGGCCTGGGCCCCGAAGTCGCGGCCCATCTCGACGGCCTCGTCGACGCTGTCCACGGTGGGGTTGGGCGTGATCCGGTCGTAGAGGACGTGATCGACGCCGTATCGGTCGAAGGCGGCCCGGACGTGATCCCAGGCGCCGGTGCTCCTGTAGGAGCCCCGGCCCGTGACGCAGAGGACCTTGCCGATCCCCCTGCCGGAGAGGTCGGCCATGATGGCGTCCATCTTGGTGATGGCCCTCGCGCCGAGGTAGACCGTCGTCTTGGCCCGGATCGTGCGGATCTCATGGACGGGCATTTTGGAATCACACATAAGGCATCCCTCCTATTGAGATTGATATACCTATCACATTTAGATCGACGGAGAGAGGGTAGCATCGGAAAGAGGGGGTGTCAAGATCGATCTTGATGTCGCTTCAAAAATAGAGGACAACGGAAAGAAGCGCCGGGCCGGAGAGCTCGGCAGGGAGGGGAAGCCGATCGGCGGGCGACAGGGCGAAGGTTTTCTAGACGCGGGCCGCTGAGAGAGCGGGCATGTTGACTCGGGCCACACGCCAGGCGAACCGGAGCAGGCCTCGTCTCGGCGTTGTCCTGGAGGGTCTGCGGAAGTTCGATGAAACGTCCGTCAGGGGAGGGAGAGGACGTGTCTTTCCAGGGCGAGGGCCACGCCGTCGTCGTCGTTGGAGGCGGTGACGATGGCGGCTCTTTCCCGGGCCAGAGGGGATCCGTTGGCCATGGCGACGCCCAGGCCGGCCCATTCGATCATGGTCAGGTCGTTCTCGCCGTCGCCGATGGCCATGACCTCTTCTCGTCCGAGGCCCATCGATCGGGCCAGAAAGGCCAGCGCCCGCCCCTTGTCGACGTCGAGGGGCACCACCTCCAGATAGCCCGGCTTGGAGCGGGGAAGGGAGAGCCGTCCGGCGAAGCGGGAGCGCATCTCCTCGGCGATGGAGACCATGGCGGTCGCGTCGTCGATGAGGAGCATTTTCGTCGGTTCCCCATCGAGGTCCCAGTAGGCGTCGCCGAGGGGGATGGCCTCGATGGCGGCCAGCTTCTCGTAGGCACGGGCGCGGTCGTCGTCGCGGCTTTCGACGTAGAGCTCGTCGTCGATGTAGGTCTGGACGTACCAGCCCCGACGGCGGCAGAGGGCGCGCACTTCGGCGGCGAGACCGGCCTCGACGGTCCTGTGGCGGAGGGTACGGCCCGAGGCGGCCTCGCGGATGAGGCCGCCGTTGTAGGCGATGAGGGTGAGGTTGTCGCCCATGAGGGCGCCGTAGGGGGCTATGGAGCGGAACATGCGTCCCGAGGCGACGGTGACGACGACGCCTCGCCTCCGGCAGGCTTCGATGGCCTCGAGGGTGCGGGGACGGAGCGTTCCGGCGCTGTCGAGGAGGGTGTCGTCCAGGTCGGCGGCGACCAGTCTGATCGTCATGGATGTCTCCTTTGTGAGAAAAGAAGGGGGCCGCAAGGGGAGGTATCCCGCGGCCCGGAGGATGGGGAGATGCTTCTCCAGGCCGCCTTCAAGCACCCAAAGCCGCTCCCTCGAGCGGGTTTTGAGGAAAACGCCTGCGGATCGGTCTCCTGGCTCCCGATCGTCCTACTCCCGCGCCTTCCCGGAGTGGGGATGCTCCAGTGGCTTGCTGCGGTTTCGTCCCGGTTACAGTGGCGGGGCCGCGCCGGACTTTCACCGGCTTCCCGTCATCCGCGGCGACCTGGTTCAGACTCACTTTACACCTTGGCGGCCCCTTTTTCAACGCCCTCTTTTTCCTCTTTTTCCTCTTTTTCGCGCTCTTTTTCCGCCTCGTCGTCGCCGTCCCCTTCGGGCTCTCCGTCGAGGACGGCTCCGATCTCCAGGTCGGGATACTGCCTCATGTCGAGGGTCAGAGGGCGGCTGAGGGGGCCCGTCCGCTCGTGGCGGACGATGCGGACCTGAGGGCGCAGGGTGTCGTCGACGAAGCAGTCGGTGACCATGCCGATGTGGCCCGTGGAGAGGTAGAGCCAGGTCCCGATGGGATAGGGGGTGACGATTTTCTGGTAGATGTCGACGACGGCTGGATCGAAGAGGCCTCCCGACTCGGCGGTGATCTGGGCGAAGGCCTCGTAGGGGCGCAGGGCCTCCCGCCAGGGGCGGCGCGAGACGAGGGCGTCGTGGACGTCGGCGACGGCGACGATGCGGCTGAAGAGATGGATCTCCTCGCCTTTCAGGCCCGACGGGTAGCCGCTGCCGTTCCATCTTTCCTGATGCTGGAGGGTGACGATGCGTGCCGTGGGCCAGACGTTGCCGTAGCCCTCGAGGAGTTCCCATCCGAAGCGGGGGTAGTGGTAGAGAAGTTCCCGCTCCTCGCGGCTCAGGGGGCCCGACCGGGTGAGGATCCGGCTGGGGATGAAGGCCTTGCCGATGCCGGCCAGAAGGGCACCCAGGCCGAGGTTGTGCAGCTGCGCCTCGGGGAGGGCCATCCTCCGGCCGATCATCATGGAGAGGATCATGGTCTGGACGCTGTGCTGGTAGGAGTAGCCGTCGTTGCTGCGGACGTCGAGGAGGTGGACGACGAGGTCGGGCTGGCTGAGGACTTCGTCGAGGACGGAGCGGACGACGTCGAAGAGCTGGTCGAAGTCGGCGACGAGGGCGGCCTTGGTGCTGTTCCGGGTGGCGTCCTCGTAGGTCCGATGGAGTTCCCTGATGGCCCTTCCCAGGTTCCGGTGGCTGATGAGGGGACGCACCTCCAGATCGGGAAAGCGATCGTCCCGGACGTAGACGAAGGGGACCTCCATCCGGTCCAGCATGCCGACAAGTCTCTCGTTCAGCTGAATCCCCTCGGCAAGCAGAAGGGTTCCCTTTTCCGAGTAGAGGGGACGGGCGAGAATCATCTGAGGTTTGAGGGAGCGGGTATAGACGAGCTTCATGGCCTCATCCCTCCCGGACGGTTTCGGCTCGCATTCTTTTCGGAGGATTCATTCAGGACGATCATAGCATTCCGAGGGGCTTTCGTCATGTGAGGGCGGCGCAGGACAGGAGAGCCGCCACCTCTCCGGCCACTTCGCAGGCGCCCAGGACGTCTCCGTTCGTGCCGCCCAGGCGTTTTTCGGCGACGGCGACGAGGCCGGAGGCGACGAGGGAGGCGGCCAGGAGGGAGGCGAGCCAGAGCCGCGGCGCCAGAGGGAGGAAGAGGCCTGCCGCCGTCAGGGCCAGGAGGAGGTGCCTCGTGGAGAAGGAGAGGACGATCTCCCGTCCCAGCCCGGACTCCCAGGGGTAGGTCCCCAGACGGGCGGCCAGGCAGAGGCCGAAACGCCCCGCCAGGGCGGCCATGAAGAGGGCCCTCGCCGCCTCGACGGCCTCCATGGAGGCGACGAGGGAGGTCCAGAGGCCCAAGGCGACGACGAGGGCCACGGCGCCGAAGCCGCCGAGACGGCTGTCCTTCATGACGGCCCTCATGGCCTCTCCCTTCTTGTGACTTCCCAGCCCGTCGGCCAGGTCGGAGAAACCGTCGAGATGGAGGCTCCAGCCGCAGAGGATGTAGCCGGCCAGGGCGATCCAGGCGGCCCCCGAGCCCCCGACGAGAGGACGGGCCAGGAGGTGGAGGGCGGCCGAGAGGGCGCCCAGGAGGGCGCCGACGAAGGGGGCCAGAGGCAGGGCGTCGGCCAGGGATAGGGGTTCCCGGGGCCAGAGGCGGCGAGGGACGGGCAGGGCCGTCAGGAAGCCCAGGAGGAGGAAAAGGCTCTTGTCCGGGCGGGTTCTCTCAGCGGCCATCGTCGAGGCCTCCCTTGAGGACCAGGGGCAGCCCGGCGACGACGAGAAGAGCCGTCTCGGCCCTGGCGGCGCCGAGCTGGTTGGCCCTTCCCTGAAGGTCGCGGAAGCGCCGTCCCATGCGGTTGGGAGGTACGAGATCCATGCCCACCTCGTTGGAGACGACGATGAAGCGCTCCGCCTTCCCGGCGGCGTCGAAAAGGGCTTCGACGGAGGCCAGGATCTTTCGTTCCCCCTCGTGCCAGAGGGTCTCGTCGTCGGATTCGACGGCAGGATCGGCCAGAAAGAGGCGCGAGAGCCAGACGGTGAGGCAGTCCATGAGGACCACCCCTTCCAGTCCTTCCACGAAGGCCGGAAGGGCCTGGGGCTCCCCCTCCCAGGTCCGCCACTCCCGGGGGCGGCTCGCGCGGTGGAGGTCGATTCGCCGGGCCATCTCGGCGTCGCCCGCCTCGGCCGTGGCGATGTAGGTCACGTCGGAGCCGCCCCAACGGAGGGCCAGAGACTCGCCGAGGCGGCTTTTCCCGCTGCGGGCCCCGCCGAGGAGGAAGATTCTCTCTCCCAAGGATCGTCACCTTCTTTTCTGAGTTTAATTTACTGGAGTATAGTCCGACGGAAAGATACAAGCAAGAGCTAATCTGAATCGATCCTTCCCGGCGGGAAGGGCGCTTTTGGGTATAATTTACCGGTGAAGCATCTCATTTTAGGGAGGTCCTTGTCATGGAGCCTTTTGTCGCCCCGACGATCACCGATCTGCTCAAGGCCCGGCGCTTTCTCCAGGGGAGGGTGCGCCACACGCCGACGGAGCTCTCGCTCCCCCTGAGCGATCTCGTGGGAACGCCCGTCTTCGTCAAGTGGGAGAACCGTCAGATCTGCGGCTCCTTCAAGTTGCGGGGGGCCCTGAACAAAATGTATTCCCTGTCGGCCGACGAGCGCGGCCGCGGCGTCGTGACGGCCTCGAGCGGCAACCACGGCCAGGGTGTGGCCATGGCCGCGGCCCTTCTGGAGCTGAAGGCCCTCATCTGTGTTCCCGGCAGCTGTCCCGAGACGAAACAGACCGCCATCAGGCGTCTCGGCGGCGACTGGGTCGAGCTCCGCGTCGTGGGCCATCTCTACGACGATGCCGAGAGGGAGGCCCATGAGGCGGCCGAGAGGGAGGGGAAGACCTACATCTCCTCCTTCGAGGACCGCCACGTCGTCGCCGGAGCGGGAACGCTGGGGCTGGAGCTGCTCTGCGACGAGCCCGAGATCGACGTCATCGTCACGCCCGCCGGCGGAGGCGGGCTGATGAACGGCATCGCCATCGCCGCCAGGACCCTCCGTCCCTCGGTGGAGATCTGGGGCGTCCAGTCCGTCGCCTCCCAGCCCTGGGTCCTCTCCTGGCCCGGAGGGAAGGTCGTCGAGACGACCTACGACGACTCCCTGGCCGACGGCCTGACGGGGTCCATTCCCCAGAGCCTGCTCACCCTGGCCAAGGAGCGCGTGGCGGGGATCCTGGCGGTGACGGAGGAGGATATCGCCGAGGCCATCGCCTTCTGTCACAGGGCCCATCATCAGGTCGTCGAGGGGGCCGGAGCCGTCGGCGTCGCCGCCCTCATGAAGGGCAAGGTGGACGTGGCGGGCCGTCGAGTCGCCGTCGTCATCTCCGGGGGGAACATCGACGAGAGGCCCCTCCTCGACGTCCTCAACCGCTACGCCTGAGACGCGGGTGCGGGAGCCGGTCCGGTCTAGTTGTAGAAGGAGCCGTCGTCGGGCGCCTCGTCGTCGGTCCCCAGGATCTGGATCAGGATCTGGTCGAGAATCTGTTGGGTGATCTGGCTGCCCATCTCGGAGCTGCCCTTGCGGACGCCCTGGCCCGTCGGAAATTCGAGACGGAAGGTGAACTGCTGGGCGTCGCTTCGGTCCTTGGGGTCGGAGGCGCCCGATGGGATGGGCGTACTCCTCTGTTGGCTCTGCTGGATGGTGAGGTCCTTCAGCAGGGGAGTCTCCCAGTCTCCGACGAGGCGCAGGCTCACTTCGCGGAAGTCGCGGCCCGTGACGTTGCCAAGGAGGCCGCTCAGAAAGCCCTTGACCATGGCCTGGGAGGTCTCGGCGAGGGCCAGCTTGGAGAAGGCGCCCAGGAGGGCGCTGAAGGCCTGAAGGTTCACCTCGCCGTAACAGGCGATGTCGAGGTCCTTGCCCGGCGTGAGGTTCCCGTCGAAGGAGAGGTAGCGGTAGAGGCCGTTTCCCGACGGGGCGGCGGCGCGGCTGCCGGGGAGGAGGTAGAGGGTCTTGCCGTCGATGACGTAGTTGACGGCAAGGGAGCGATAGGGGAGGGGCCCGCCCGCTTTGGAAAGGGCCGAAAAGCCCTCGGCCTGGCCGTCGGTGACGGTCAGATTTCCCCGGCCGTCGAGGAGCATGGCGCGGCCGTAGGTCCCGGACAGGCTGATCTGGAGGTCGGTCTTTCCCGAAAAGGAGCCCTCCAGGTCCAGGCCGTCGGCCAGGGCCGGGGCCAGATCGAAGCCTCTGACGGAGAGGTTGCCTCCCCAGATTTCCTCGTCGAGGCCCAGCGACCACTGGGTTTCGACGGCGCCGCCGTAGAAGGTCCCTTTTCCCTCTTCGATGGTGAGATAACGGTCCAGGACGAGGAAGGGGATCTGGAGATCGTCGAGGCGCAGGCCTCCGATGTGCAGCGACGGCGAGGTGAGGGAGCCCGTGGCGGAGAAGGTCGTCCCCAGTTGGGCGTCGAGGCTGATGTCGAAAAGGCCTCCCGTCCTCTTTGGGTCGGCGGCGGAGGCGAAGACGGCCAGATCGAGTTTTTTGCCGGCCAGGGAAAAGCTCCCTCTCAGGGGGTCCAGGGCGAAACTCCCCCGGGCCTCCAGGGCCGACGTCCCGATCTGTCCCTTTGCGGCGGTGATCTCGAGGCGCTCCCTGTCGGCCCGGGCCTGGAGGGCGACGTCGGAGAGGGAGAAGTCGCCCACCTTGAAGGTGGGGACGGTCAGCTCCGTTTCGAGCTGCACCGTCTTGTCCGTGCCCGAAAGCCGGGCCGAGCCCGAGAGGAGGCCTCCGACGGTGAAGGCCAGGTCGTTTCTTCCCGGGAAGGTCGTCATGTCGAGGCCGTCGAGGCGGACCTCGATGGCGGCTCCCGTCTCCTTCCGGAAGGAGCCGGACAGAGAGGCCTTTCCCCCGAGCAGGGCAAGAGAGGCCCTTTCGACGACGAGGCGGTCGCCGTCGAGGGAGAAACGACCCTCGACGGTCTCGACGGGGACGGACCAGGCCGTGGCCCGTCCCTCTCGGACGTGGAGAAGGAGCTTCGGCCCGGCGAGGGGACCTTCGAGGAGGTAGCCTCCGGAAAGAGAGCTCGACAGGCTTCCCTCGGCGATCGTCCCCTCCAGGGCCTTTTCGGCCAGGGGGAGGCGGAGAAAGTCGCCCTGGAGCTTCACAGAGGGCGTCGCCGTCAGTTCGATTTTTCCCCTGCCCGTGATTTCCCCGCCCAGGAGAGGGCCGCTGAGGGCGTCGAGGGCGAGGCTCTTGCCGTCGTAGCGGGCCTCGACGGCGAAGGGCCCTCCCCTGATCCCGCCGAGGGCGACGTCGTCGACGGAGAGAGAGGCCGTCCACAGGGGCCGATCGAGAGGTCCCTCCAGTTTCCACGAGCCCTGGGAGTCCCCGACGTCGAAGCCGTCGGGGGCGAAAAGGCCGAGGGCGAGGTCGCGGACCCGGCCCGTCAGGGCCAGGGAGGGGGTGGCCGTTCCGAAGAGGGAGACGATTCCCGCGCCCTCGACGACGGCCCCTTCCCATTCTCCCCGGATCTTCTCGATGACGGCGTCGCCGTTTCGGACGGAGAAGCGGGCCTCGAAGTTTCCGAGGGGCTTTCCGCAGAGGCGGATCTTGTCCGAACGGATCGTCCCCTCGTAGGCGGGAGAGGCGGCCGGTCCTCGGAGGGTCATGGTCCCGGCCAGGTCTCCTTCGGGGAGGAGGGCTTCGAGCCAGCCGAAACGGGCCCGGAGTCTGTGGAGAACGAGGGCGTTCGTGGAAAAGCGGAGATCGAGGGTCGTCCTGTCGTCGAGGGCGACCGTTCCCGCGACATCGACGGGCGCCGCTACCCAGCGGCCGCTTCCCCTGAGGGAGATGGAGCCTCTCCCGTCGAGGAGGAGTTCGGCGCCGAAGGCCGAGGCCTTCTGGCCGGCCAGAAAAGCCTCGGCGTCGACGAAGCGGACCCTTCCGGCCAGGTTCGACGTGGGGCCTTTCAGGTCGACGGCGATGGCGGCAAGAGAACCCGAGGCGAAGGAGAGCCAGGGGAAGGCCTTCTGCCAGCTTTCGATGTCGAGGTTCTCCCCTTCGAGGTCGATGGAGAGGGCCAGCCTCTCGCCGCCGAAGTCCAGATCCAGGTCGCCCCTGACAGGCGAGCCGTTGGCACGGCCGGCGATTTCGGCGAAGGAGAGGCGCCTTTCCTTCCACGTCCATCGGGCGCGGAAATCGTCGAGGGCGATGCCGATGGCCTGGCCTCGGGGGAGGTGGAGCGTCCCCGAAAGCGTCGAGGAGCCCTCCCCTTCCAGGGAGAAGGTGACGTCGGGCCTGCCTGAAAGACCGGCCCCGGTCACGCCGGGGAAGAGCAGGGACAGCTCGCTCAGGTCCAGGGGGGAAGCCCGCCCGGAGAGGGCCGGAGGCGTCAGCGTCCCCGCCAGCTGGAGTCGGCTGTTGCCCAGGGAGAGGGAGCCCTCTTCGAGGGAGAGCCTGCCCTCTTTCTGAAGGAGGCGGAGCTTTCCCCTGAAGGGGAGTCCCCGCAAGCGTCCTTCGGCCTCGACGACGGCTCCGTCGCTCCGGCTGTCCCAGGTGCCCCGGGCGACGTCGACGGTCTCCCCGCCGGGGGCGAGGAGGTGGGCCTCGATGATTTCGAGGCGCCTGATCCCCTGCGGCAAGGTGGGGCAGCCCGAGGAGGCGGAGGGGCTCAGACAGGAGAGGTCGAGGGAGAGCCCTTTCATGCGCAGGAGGGAGATGGCGACCTCGCCGGCCATGAGGGAGCGGAGGGAGAGGTGGATTTCGACGGCCTCGCCCGAGGCCAGGACCGCTCCCTCCCGCTCGATGGAGAGGCCGTCGGCCCTGTACCCCCTGAGGGGGTTGCCCCGGAGGGAGGCCACGACGAGATGACCGCCCAGGGCCTTTTCCAGCTCGGCCTGGGCGACGAGACGAAGGCGGTCGCTCCCGAGGTTCGACCGGGAGACGACGTAGATGAGGATGAGGGGGACGATGACGAGGACAAGTCCTCCCAGCAGGACGCGCGCTTTGCGTGAAATGGGCCTTTCCTCCTGTCCGTCGGTCGCGTCGGGCCCGTGCTATGATCGGGACGGAGCGAGGGTATCGTAGGCTGAGTCGAAAGGAAGTGACGTCGTGGACTCCCTCGACGGGAAGGCGCACCATCTGGAGACGATTCTGGCGGCGATGGATCACGCCGTCGTCCTCTATTCGGGCGGAGTCGACAGCTCCCTTGTAGCATATCTGGCCCGCCGTGTCATCGGCGAAAGGGCCTGGGCCGTGACCCTTCTTTCTCCCCTGTCCCCGCCCGGCGAGGTGGAGAGGGCCCGGGCCTTCGCCGCCGAGGCCCGTCTCGGCCTGGCGGAGATCGCCGTCGACGAGACGGCTCTCCCCGAATTGGCCGCCAATCCTCCCCATCGCTGTTACCTCTGTCGGAAGGTCCGACAGGAGGTGGTCCGGCGCTGGGCCGCCCCTCGCGGTTTTTCCCTTCTTCTAGATGGCATGAACGTCTCCGATCTCGACGACGATCGGCCGGGGATGAGGGCCGCCGACGAGGAGGGCGTCCGCCATCCCCTCATCGAGGCCGCCTTCGCCAAGGCCGACGTGCGGGACCTCTCCCGCCGTCTGGGCCTCTCGGGATGGGACCGTCCGGCCCAGCCCTGTCTGGCCAGCCGTTTCCCCCACCGTTTCGCCCTCGACGGGGAGCGCCTCGACCGCGTCGCCAGGGCCGAGGCGTTTCTGAAGGACCTCGGCCTGGAGGCGTTTCGCGTCCGCCACCTGCCCTACAGGACGGCCGTTGTCGCCGCCTCGCGGCCCGAGGTCCTTCTGGAAAGGCGTCAGGAAATCCTGAGGGCTCTGGGCGGTCTGGGATTCGATTTCGTCACCGTCGATCTCGAAGGCCTCGTCTCGGGGAGCCTCAACAGGACAAAGGAGGAAGAGCGATGATCCTTTTCGAGCCTCACGCCGGGGCCGACGGAACGAGGCTTCTGGGAGCCCTCGTCGATCTGGGCGGCGATCTCTCCCGCCTTCTTCCCCTGAGGGGTTTTCGGGCCTTCGGCGTCGAGGCGCTCTCCCTGCGTGCCGAAAGGGGCCGGGAGGGGCCGGGCGCCACGGGCCTCGTCGTCGAGGTGAGCGAAAGGGGATCCTGGATCGGCCGCGACATGGCGGAGGCCCTCGATCGGGCCTCCGATCTCGTCGGCGCCTCGTCCGCCGTGAGGGAGAGGGCCCTCCGTGCCCTGGCCCTTCTCCTCGAGGCCGAGAGGGTCCTCGGGGGGGGTGAAACCCTTTCCGTCGAGACGGGCTCCTTCCGGACCGTCGTCGACCTTCTGGGGTTCTTCCTCCTCCTCGACGGCCTCGGCGAGGGACCCTTCCTCTCGATGCCCCTGGCCGTCGGCTCGGGCGCCGCCTCCGGTCCCGGCGGTCTGGTCCTGTCCCCCTCGCCTCTCGTCGTCGAGACGGCCAGGCTGGGCGCCCTCCCGCTCCGTGGAGGCCCGCCGTCGGCGCGGGTCTCGACGACGGCGGCGGCCCTCCTCGCCTCGGCGGAGCGGTTCATCGAGAGCTTCCCCTCCGGCGTTCCCCTGCGCGTCGGCTACGGTGTCGGTGATTGCGCGGCGGATGCCGTCAGGGCCATCCTGTTCCGAGGGGGCTCCCTCGAGGAGGCCCATCTCGTCGAGGCCAGCCTCGACGACGCCACGGGAGAGGAGATGGGCCGTTTCCTCGAGGAACTTCAGACGATGAGCCTCGAGGCCCACCTCCTCCAGGCCCTGGGCAAGAAGGGCCGTCCCCTCTTCATCCTCCGCGCCCTGGCCCGGTCCGATCAGGTCGAGGCCGTGAGGGCCTTCTTTCTCGAGCGGACGCCCACCCTAGGCGTCCGCTCCTGGCCCGTCCGCAAGGATCAGATGGACCGCCGATGGGAGGTGCGGACGGCTCTCGTCGACGGAAAGGCCTACCCGTTGAGGGTGAAGATCTCCCGCCTCGGAACGGTCGTCAAGGAGAAGGTCGAGGATGACGACGTCCGGCGCCTCCCCCTTCCTTAGCCCATGAAGGGCCGCTGCCACTGCCGGGCCGGGACGGTGTTCTCCTTGATGAGCCTCGGACTGAGCCAACGCAGGAGGTTGGCCCGATAGCCGGCCTTGTCGTTCGTTCCCGAGTGGCGCGACCCGCCGAAGGGCTGTCGCCCCACGACGGCTCCCGTCGGCTTGTCGTTGATGTAGAAGTTGCCGGCGCTGTGGCGGAGGATCTCTTCGGCGGCGGCGATGGCCTCGCGGTCGCGGGCGAAGAGGGCTCCCGTGAGAGCGAACTCCGTCGAGGCGTCGCAGAGATGGAGCGTCTTCTCGAAAGCCTCGTCGGGGTAGAGGTAGACGGCCACCAGGGGACCGAAGATCTCCTCCCTCATGATCCGGTCCTTGGGATCGCGGGCGACGACGACGGTGGGCTCGATGAACCACCCCTCGCTGGCGTCGCGGCCTCCTCCGACGAGCAGCTCGTAGCTTTCCGGGTGATCCCTTATCCGGTCCAGCCAGAGGCCGATCCGATCGAAGGCCTCCTCGTCGATGACGGCGCCCATGAAGTTCGTCAGGTTCTCCGTCGGTCCCACGGGCAGGTCGGCGACCTCCCGCAGCAGATAGTCCCTCACCTGGGGCCAGAGGCTCTCGGCCATGTAGACCCGCGAGACGGCCGAGCACTTCTGCCCCTGATACTCGAAGGCGCCTCGGACGATGTTGGCCCCGACGGCGACGGCGTCGGCCGAGGCGTGGACGAAGAGAAAATCCTTGCCGCCCGTCTCGCCGACGACGCGGGGGAAGGAGCGATAGTGGGCCATGTTCATGCCGATCTGGCGCTGAAGTTCGACGAAGGTCTCGTAGCTGCCCGTGAAGTGGAGCCCGGCCAGGTCGGGATGGCTCAGGACGGCCCCTCCGCTGCGGCTCGCGAAGGGGACGAAGTTGAGGACGCCCGCCGGCAGACCGGCCTCGACGAGGAGCTTTTGGATCTCGTGGTTGCAGAGGAGAGCGGACCGGGCCGGCTTCCAGAGGGCCACGTTGCCGCAGAGGACGGGCGCCGTCGGCAGATTGCCCCCTATGGAGTAGAAGTTGAAGGGCGAGATGGCCAGGACGAAGCCCTCGAGGGGGCGCCAGTCGAAGCGGTTGATCTCCCTGTACCCCTGTTCTGGCTGCTCCCCGTAGATGGCGTTGAGAAACCAGACGTTGTAGCGCCAGAAGTCGACCAGCTCGGCCAGGTCGATCTCGGCCTCGTAGGGCGTCTTGGACTGGTTGAGCATGATGGCGGCCAGGTGGGCCATCCTCCGGGGCCCGCTGAGAAGGTCGGCGGCCCGCTGAAAGACGGCCGCCCTCTGGGGCCAGGGAAGGCGGCTCCAGGTCCGGTGGGCCTCGAGGGCCGAGGCGACGGCGGCCTCCAGCTCGGCCGCTCCGGCCAGACAGGCCTGGCCCAGAAGGAGCCGACGGTCGTGAGGAGCTCGGATTTCGACGACGTCGTCGGTCCAGACCTCGCGGCCGTCGATCATGAGGGGAAGGGAAGCCGGCGCCCTCTTCAGCTCCTCGACGGCCGCCGCCAGGGCCTCCCTCTCGGGGCTTCCCGGCTCGTAGGAGGGGATCTGGTCGGCCTCGTTCCGCGGTCTGTCAGATTTCCACATGGGGAACACCTCCTGTCTGGGACGTTCAGGGACCGTTATGTGGATAGAACCTTCACGGCCTCGTGAAGCCTGTGGATATGTGGATAAGCCTGTGGATAAACGGTGGATGGCGTTGTGGAGAGCGGTGGATGGAATCAGGGAGAGAGGCCGACGATCTGGAGCGGGTGGCCGAGGGAGATCTCGACGCCGCGGTAGCCCGCCTCGACCTTGCCGATGACGTCGAGGGTTTTTCCCACCCAGGAGAGGGGGTCGGGGAAGCGCCCCTCTTGGGCGAGGGAGAAGGCCAGGGTCAGACGCTCATCGGCGTCGGTGACGAGCCAGCGCGTCCGGGTCCTGCGGACCTCGGCCACGTCCAGTCGGACCCGGACGAAGCGGCCGCGGAGATGGGCGAGGAAGGTCCAGATCTGGGCGGCCGAAAAGGGGCGCTCCCAGGCCAGCCCCCAAAGTCCCCTCCGGTTTCGCCGGGCCTCTTCGAGGGCCGCTTCGATGCGCTCGACATGGCGGTCGTTGGGTTCGATGAAAAGAGGCAGGGCCAGCCCGGCCCGGATGAGGGCGGCCGTGACGAGAAGCTCCCCCTCGTCGGTGACGAGGCGAGGATGGGCCAGCAGGCGGCCGTAACGGTCGCGCTCGGCCCGGTCCCTTTCGACGACGATTTCCCGGCCCTCCACAAGCTCGGCGTTGAAGCGAAGGGCCTCCTCTCCCAGCTCCTCGACGCCCTTGAGGGGATGGTGGAGTTCGGGCGTGTCGATGAGGAGGTAACGCACCCGTTCGATCTGCCCGTCGTCGAATCGGACCCGGACCGTGTCGCCGTCGAAGACGTCCGTCACGACGGCCGTCGACGTGGCGGCTCCTGCCGGGGCCGCCATAAGGCAGAGCAGGGCCGCAAAAGGACGGATCCGCCTCAGAAGGAGCCGCTCCTCTCGGGACAGAAGCGGGGCAGTTCGTCGGCCCGGAGGGGCATGCGGTAGAAGATCATCCCCTTGGGCAGGGAGAAGACGAGCTCGCAGGTCTCGTGGACGACGGCCCGGAAAAGGTGTCCTCCCCAGGCGCGGTGCTGGCTGTCGCCCAAGGTGGCGTGGGCGTGGAAGAAGGGGTCTCCGTTGGGCTTGCGGCTCACCGTTCCCGAAAGGCCCAGGATCTCCAGCGGCTCGCCGAAGGTCTGCCGCAGGTAGGTGCCGCCTCCGTTCCATCCGATCTCGGCGTCGCGCATCATCCCGGCGGCGGCGAGCAGGACGGCCGTCGTGATCTCCTCTGCGACGAGAATCGCCTTGAGGACGGGGAAGAAATCGTCGCCCTCCTCCAGCCGCAGCGCCAGATGCTCGTCCGTCCGGGCCAGTTTCCTCATCCGAAAAGACTTCCTGTCCATCGATCCGTCACTCCTTTCCCGTCCGTTGCGACCGTCTCCGTTAGGGGAATTGCCGTCAGTTGCCACTCCAGGGCGGGACACTCCCAGAAGCCGCCGCCGGCGCCGAGGAAGGAGGCGGCCTCGTCGCTTGTGCCGACGAGGCGGGGCGAAAGGAGATGGGAGATCCCCAACTCCCGGTAGTGTCGCGGCGTCCAGGGAAGGCCGGGGCCGACGAGGACCGTTCCCTCGCTCTTCCTGAAGTGGGGGGCCAGGGAGAGGACGCGTCGATCCCTGAGGGCCTCCGAGGAGAGGAAAACCCAGGGGGCTCCCTGAAGAAGGTGCCCCTCCGTCCAGGAGGGGTAGACGTCGGGCGCCCGGCGCACGTCGTCGAAGATGGACAGATCCCAGCGCCAGCTCCGGAAGAGGAGCACCAGGTCTGGGTCGTAGCCCACGACGGAGGCCCGCCCGTCGCGGACGAGAAGGCGCAGCGCCTCGGGGCCCGGGCCGGGAGGGGGAGGAAGGAGGGCCTCCGCCGCCGCTCCCGCCAGGGAGAATTCCTGAGGATAGGGGGAGACGAGGAGGCGGACCAGATCGTGAGCCGAGCCGCCCAGAAGGGCTGCCGTATGGCCCCTGTGGCTCTCTCGGGGCCCCGTTCCGGGCAGGGGGACGCGGGCGAAACCGGCCCGGCCGTCGTCGAGGACGACGGCCGCACCGTGCCAGCCAAGAAGGAGCCTTTCGACGACGCCGTTTCGTTCCCTTTCCACTTCGGCCACAAGGGCCTCGAAAAGCCGCAACGTCACGCCTCCATTCTCTGGTACGATAGGAACGGGAAACACAACTCCATTTTAGCCCAAGTGGAACGGTCGCCAAGGAGGTCTGACCCATGGCTTCGCCTTTTTTTCGTCTCGCCTCTCCCTCAAGGGAGGCGCTGGCCCCCTTCGAGCCCCTTTTGCGGCGCTACGCCCTCCTTCTGGCCGAGACCAACGCCAAGGCCCGCCTGACGGGGCCGACGAGCGCCGAGGGACTCTGGGAGGAGCATATCCTCGATGCCCTCGTCGCCCTTCCCCTTCTGCCCCGGGAGGGAGCCGTCGTCGACGTCGGAACGGGAGGAGGCCTGCCCGGCCTGGCCTGGGCCCTTGTGCGACCCGGTCTGACGGTCACCCTCGTCGACAGCATCGCCAAAAAGGCGGCGGCCCTCGAAGGCATCGTGAAAGATCTGGCGATAACGAATGCCGTCGTCCGCTCCGTCCGCTCCGAGGTCGTGGCCCTGGAACGACGGGAGACCTTCCTCGTGGCGACGGCTCGGGCCGTCGCCAGCGCCGATGTCGTCGCCGAACTTCTCAGCCCTCTTGTCGCTCCCGGCGGGAGCCTCCTGGCCTTCAAGGGGCCTTCGGCCGAGGAGGAACTCCGCCCCGGCCAGGGACGTTGGGGAGAGTTGGGCCTGGGCGAACCCGAGATCTTTCCCTACGGCCTGGGGGGCAAGTCGCTCTGCGTCGTTCGATGGTTCAAGGAGGCTCCCTGTCCCGGCCGTTTCCCTCGAAGGGCCGGAATGGCCCTCAAAAGACCCTGGTGGAGGTGATGGAGATGAACATCGTGGCTGTGGCCAACCAGAAGGGGGGCGTGGGGAAGACGACGTGCTGCATCAATCTCGCCGCCGAACTGGGCAGGAGGGGACGACAGGTCCTCCTGGCCGATCTCGACCCCCAGGGCAACAGCACCAGCGGCCTCGGCATCGACAGAAACAGCATATCGAAAAGCGTCTACGACCTTCTCCTCGGCGAGGCCTCCCTCTCCGACGTCCTCGTCAGGACCCCCTGGGAGGGGCTCTCCCTCCTTCCGGCCACCCTCGATCTGGCCGGGGCCGAGGTGGAGCTGGCGAGCGCCATGAGCCGCGAGACGCGCCTGAGGCGTGCCCTCGACGGTCTGAACGGCGTCGACATCGTTCTCATCGACTGTCCCCCCTCCTTGGGGCTTCTGACGCTCAACGCCTTCGTCGCGGCGTCGAAGCTGCTCGTCCCGATTCAGAGCGAGTATTTCGCCCTCGAGGGCGTGGGCCAGCTCATGAGGACCCTCAAACTCGTCAGGAACTACCTCAACGAGAGACTCGAGCTGGCCGGCGTCGTCCTCACCATGCAGGATCAGCGGACCCGTCTTTCCCGCGAGGTGGGTGAGGAAGTCCGGCGCCAGTTCGGACCGCTCGTCTTCGAGACGGCCATTCCCCGGAACGTCCGTCTTTCGGAGGCCCCCAGCTACGGCAAGCCCGTCGCCTACTACGACGGCTCCTGTCTTGGGGCGGCGGCCTTCGCCGACCTGGCCGGGGAGGTGGAAGAACGATGGCTAAGGCACTAGGCCGCGGACTGGGAGCCCTCCTTCCCGGGGCCTCGTCGCGGGAGGAGGCCCCCGCTCCCGTCGTCTCCCTGCCCTGGAGCTCCCTCCGCCCCAATCCCAGGCAGCCGCGGCGGGAGATGGACCCCGAGGGGCTGGAGAGCCTCGCCCGCTCCCTGGAGCGCCATGGCCTGCTGGAGCCGATTCTCGTCCGCCCCGCCGAGGGGGGCTACGAGATCATCGCCGGGGAGCGACGCTGGCAGGCGGCGAAGCGGGCCGGTCTGGAAAGCGTCCCTGTTCGCGTCCTCGACATCGGCGACGACGACCTCCTGGAGGTGGCTCTCGTCGAAAACCTCCAGAGGGAGGACCTGACGCCTCTGGAGGTGGCCCGTGCCCTCGCCGCCCTCGTTGAGACGACGAAGAGCCAGGAGGAGGCGGCCCGCCAGCTGGGCTGGAACCGGTCGACGGTGACGAACAAACTCCGTCTCCTTCAGCTTCCTGCGGAGGTGCAGGCCATGCTCTCCCGGAGGGAACTGACCGAGGGCCATGGTCGGGCTCTCCTGGCCGTCGAGGGGGAGGAGGAGAGGATCGCCCTCGCCGAGCGCTGCCGCGACGAGGACTGGTCCGTCAGGAAACTGGAACGGGCTCTGAGAGAGACCCCCAAGAAACCCCGCCGGGAGAGAGTCGGCGGAGAAGAGGCGGCCTATCCGGAGGCGGAGCGCCTCCAGCGGCGTTTCGGGCTCGTTCTTCGCGTCGTGATGAAGGGGCGACGGAGGAGCCTTCGCATCGATGGCCTCGGGGAGAGGGCGACGAGGGAACTCCTCGCCCTGCTCGATCGGGAGGGGGAACGGCTATTTCCCGGGGAATAGGGCACTCAAAATGAAGAAACAAGTAGAAGACTTTTTGTCCTTCGGGAGGATCGTCGGCGCCGCTCTCGTCATCGTCGGCTTCGTCTTTCTCGCCGTTCTCCTGGGTGACAGGGCCAGGACGGCCGGCTATCCCACGTGGGTCGTCGTCCTCATCTATCTGGCCGGTGCCTTTTTCGGCCTCTGGCAGGGGTGGTTCTCCCTTCGCAGATTCTGGAGGCGCGACGACTGACGGCAGACAGGCCTTGCCCGACGAAAAAGGGGTTTCTCCGGTCTCTTCAACCTCTTCCTTTTGCGCCGGAGGGGCTGATCTGTGGCCGTGGGCGACGCGGCTTTCCCTGCGAACCCGCAGGCAAGGAAGAGGGAGCTCCGTCGATCCCGTCGGGGCGCGACTGCCGCGTGAAGGGACGCGCCTCGAACCCGCGTCGACGAGGTGACCGGCAGGGGCCTCGAATCGCGGGATCCGGCGACGTTCGCCCGGTCGGGCCGGGGCATCGGGATTCCTCCCGGTCACGTCCGCCGATGGCAGGAAAGGGGCGCTTCAGGGGGCTCGTCGTTCGGGAGCGATCGGGCCGCCTCCCTTTCGAATGGACGTCGGCGCCGGACCGACGGCGGAGGGGGCTTCCCCCTGCCCTGGCCGGAGCGAGGAGACAGAGGGGCGCCGCTCCCTCCCCCTCCTTTGACGGCCTGCCGGGTTCTCTCTTATGGCCCCGAATCGGCAGGCTCTTCGGGAGGCGTTTCGCCGGATCCCGCGATTCGAGGCGATCGTCTCCGCCTTCCCGGTGTCTCCTGGCCCTGTCGAAGGCTTTCACCCTGTTCGTGTCCGTGCTTCGGGGATGGAGAGGCGACGGGAAGGGGAGCGGCGACGTTTCACGTGAAACATGTCTTCCCGTCTCGCACCCTTGGCCCCTCGGTGAACCTTGTTTCCCTCTTTTCGGGGGGAACCGCCGAAGCGAGTGACCGCTCCCCTCGGCTCGACGGGCAAAAGGGTGGCAGACGTCACCGGCCCGGCAGGAAGGCCCCAGAAGGATCGAGCCCTTTGTCCTGAACCGGCACCGAGGAGACGCCCCGAGCGGACCTCGAAAAAACGGACCCGATGGTATCCGTTCAGGCCCGCCGGACCTGCGGTCGCGATATCGGATGCTCGGCGGGACAGGAGGCTCTCTGTGTGCTGACGGGAAGATCGATCGCAGGCCATCGAGCCCCACGTCAGAGGCCATGGAAATTCCGCCACCGCCCTTCGAGAGATCGGCCACCGGACCTCTGGACAGGGAGGACGTGGCATAAGCTCTACCTGGAGGAAGAAAAAACGGAATCCGTCGTGACGGGGGCGGAAGGACTCCTGGCCTTCTTGCCCCGACCCTGGGCGAAAGGCCTCCAGCGGGGTTTTTCTGGGAGCGTGGGCATCGTGCCCGCGCCCGCCCCGAAGGGGGCGGTGGGGTTTTCCTCCATTGCCGTCGCTGTCGAGGTGACATCATTCGGGTCGGAAACCCTGCGGGACGATAGCCCCGTCCCGCGCGCCGCCAAGATGGCCGCGCTCCCGGCGAGGGCAGAACCTGCGACCACAGCGGGGTTTTTCTGGGAGCGTGGGCGTCGTGCCCGCGCCCGCCCCGAAGGGGGCGGTGGGGTTGCCCTCTCATTGCCGTCGCTGTCGAGGTGACATCATTCGGGACGGAAACCCTGCGGGACGATAGACCCGTCCCGCGCGCCGCCAAGATGGCCGCGCTCCCGGCGAGGGCAGAACCTGCGACCACAGCGGGGTTTTCCTGGGAGCGTGGGCATCGTGCCCGCGCCCGCCCCGAAGGGGGCGGTGGGGTTTTCCTCCATTGCCGTCGCTGTCGAGGTGACATCATTCGGGTCGGAAACCCTGCGGGACGAGATCACCCGAAGGCTCTTGCATCCGCCTTTCGGCCCTGTCGATGGAGCGTCTTCTCTTTCGAGCCGGCGGGTTCGAAAACCTCTCCCGTTCCGTGCCGTTTCGCCCTTCTCGTCCTTCCTTATGACGGGGAAAATTCCTGCGATAAAGTCCCTTTTTTCCGACAACTTCGAGGCCTCTTCTTTTGCTACGATAGGTCCTGTCCTTTTGTCGCCGTTCATGTTTCACGTGAAACATGGTTTCGAGATCGGGAGGTGGTCGGTTTGGAAACGCTCTTCGCGCCCTGGCGGATGGCTTATATCGCGAGTCCCAAGGAACATGGAGGCTGCATCTTCTGCGATTTCCCCCGAGAGGATAAGGATCGGGAGAGGTTCATCCTGGCCCGGGGCGAGAGCTGCTTTGTCATCCTCAACGCCTTTCCCTACAATCCGGGCCATCTCATGGTCGTGCCCTACCGTCACACCTGCGACTACGGCTCGCTCACGGCCCGGGAAGTGACGGAAATGCACAGCCTCTCCGCCAAGGCCGTGGCCGTCATGAACCGCACCATGAAACCTCAGGGTTTCAACATGGGCATCAACCTGGGCAAGGTGGCCGGAGCGGGCGTCGAGGGGCACCTCCACCTTCACGTCGTCCCCCGCTGGAACGGCGACGTCAACTTCATGCCCGTCCTGGGGGCGACGCGGGTCCTTCCCGAAGGTCTGGTCGAGACCTATCGGTGGATGAGAGAGGCCTGGGATCTTGAGTGAGGGGCGGGATGTCTATCTCGAGCCGGAACGGGCGGGGAAAGCCGAGCTGCAGATCAAGAGATCCCGCTTCCTGGCTCAGGTCTGCCTCGTCGGCGACGAGGAGAGCTCCCGGGAGGCCCTGAGGGAGGTCGGCCGTTCCCTGGCCGACGCCAATCACCACTGCTGGGCTCATCGCCTCGGTTTCCCCTCGCCGAGAGAGTACTATTCCGATGGCGGCGAGCCTTCCGGGTCGGCGGGCAAACCCATTCTGGGAGCCCTGCTGCGGGCCGACGTGACGAATGCCCTCGTCGTCGTCACCCGCTATTTCGGCGGGATCAAGCTGGGCGTTCGAGGACTCATCGAGGCTTACGGCGCCGCGGCCAGGGCGGCGCTCGAGGCCTCGGGAAAAACCGAAAGGCGCCTTTCGAGGCGCCTCGAGGCGGAGATCCCCTACGAGGCTCAGGGGATCCTTCTCCATCAGATCGGTCAGATCGGCGTCGACGGCGAGTCCCTGCGATCTCGCTACGGCGAAAGCGTGACTCTGGAGATGGCCGTTCCTCTCTCCTTCGTCGGAACGGCCGAGACCTTTTTCGAGGGATACCGTCATCGCGGCTCGGTGCTGCGCTGGCGGTGGGTGGAGTAGGGCCCCCCGAGGGCCCGTAGCCGGGCGAAGAGATAAGAGCGACGCCCCAAGGAGGCGGTTTTCGTGTTCGATGAAGGAAGTCGAGATGTTCTCTCCGAGCGATTGAAACACCCTGTCTGCCGCAGTCTTCTCCGCGATGTCACCGACGAGGAGCTGCGCGCGCTGGCGGCCCACGAGCTGGTGCCGAACAACCAGGAGTCCTCTCTCTACGTGACGCGCATCCGATCGCGGAGCAAGGAATTCACCGAGCTGGTCTATGACCTCGACGAATCCCATCTGCTTCTGCTTCAGCAGGTCTGGGGCTACCTCCGGTGGCAGCAGATGATCCGCGTCACCTCCCGCATCGGTTCGCCGGCGGGAGCCGAGATCCTGACCAACCTCTACGTCACGCGCCGCTACGCCCGGATCGCCCAGATGTACAGCTACAACTTCTATCCCCAGACCGACGAGGACTTCGCCGACATCGTCACCGTCGTCGTCCCCGAGTGGCATCAGCGGAAGATCCTCGCCTTTCCCCAGGAGCGGGTCACCTACATCCTCGGGAGCGACTACTACGGAGAGGCCAAGATGGCCACGCTGCGCATGGCCATGCACATCGTCCGCGAGGAGCTCCAGGGACTGGGACTTCACGCGGGCAGCAAGATCGTCCGCGTCCGGGACAAGTCGGAGGGACTGACCGAGAAGGGCCTTCTCGTCTTCGGCCTCTCCGGCACGGGGAAGACGACGATCACCACGGCCGATCACGGCTTCGAGGCCCCCGAGGGCGTCGAGGTCCTTCAGGATGACATCAATCTCCTTCTTCCCGACGGGACGTCGCTTGGGACGGAGCGGAACTACTACATAAAGACCGATAACGTCTCCAAGCAGGAGCCCCTGCTCGTTGCCGCCCGCGACAGAAGGGCCATCCTGGAAAACGTCTGGGTCGACGACGACGGCGACGTCGATTTCGACAACCATGCCATCAGCACCAATGGACGAGGGCTCGTCCCCCGCGACGCCATCCCCAACACGTCGGAGCGGATCGATCTCCCCCGCGTCGACGTCCTTCTCTTCAACATGCGCCGCTACGACATCCCCCCCCTGGGGCGGCTCATCTCGCCCGAACAGGCAGCGGCCTACTTCATGCTCGGCGAGTCGACGATCACCAGCGCCGAAGATCCCTCCAGGGTGGGGCAGGCCAAGCGCGTCGTCGGCTTCGATCCCTTCGTCGTCAACAGGCCTCACACCAACGGCAACCGTCTTCTCCAGATCCTGCGCAACAACGACCACATCCGCTGCTATGTCCTCAACACGGGACGCATCGGCGGCCGCGACGGCCTGAACGTGACGCCCGACGTCACCTTCAACTCCATCGAGGCCCTCCTGCGGGAAAACCTCACCTGGCGCTACGACGACATCCTGGGCTACGAGGTCCCGGAAAGGCTGCCCTTCGACGGGGGCGAGGCCTACGACCCCTACCGTCATTACTCGCGAGAGGAGTATGCCAAGGTCATCGGAGCCCTCCGCAAGGAGCGCCGGGATTATCTGGCGACCTTCAAGGGACTGGCCCGGGAGATCATCGACGCTGTCTGACGTCGCCGCGCCGAATCGTCGCGAAGGGGAGGGGGAGCCGGAGACGGGAGGTCTCCGGCTCCCCCTCTTTATGGTTCGCGTGCCCGGCCGGAGGCTTCCTGCCTTTCCCGTCCCGGCTGTCCCTCGCCTCGGCGGGCAACGAGGGGTGAAACCTCCATCGGCCCGCCGGGGAAGGGGCTGGAGGAGCGCGGTCTTCGCCTCGAGCCAAAACGACGAGGAGATTCGAGCGGACCTGGAATGCCCGACGAGGTCTGCCCGGACGCGTCCTCAGATTGGCGGACCTTGTCCTCTTTGTTCTTGAGCGGCGACGTTTCGCTCCCTCGCGGGACGATGGCCCCGGTCCCCTCGGGCTTCGGCAGGGCCGAACGGGGTCTTCTCGCCGATGCTCGAGGAGGCAGGGAAAAAGAGAGCGCAAAGAGAGAGGTGCCGCCGGTGGGATGACCTAAGGTCAATGAAAATCAACATCTTCTTCCCCTTTTTATCCTCTCCGATCGCTGCCCCCGCCGGGACGGCTTCAAAGCCCCCCTCCCTCCGGGAGGAGAGCCTCCAAAGCCGTCCCGGGTTCGTCAGATCTCTCCGCCGAGGCTTTCCGATTCGGGCTTCTCGGAGAAAAAGGGATTTAGCTCGACCGGCAAGGCTGCAAAGAGCCTTAAGGTCAAAAAGCTTCTTAAAAAGAGCAGACAAGGGCAGGAGCCTGTCAGGCTGAGCCCGACAGGCTCCTGGAGGCGACGGGTTTCCCCTGCTCGGCGAGGGGATCACCGAAGGTCCCGAATCCTCTGTCCCTGTGGGCCCTGATGGTCTGGGCCCTGAATCCGCAGGCAGGCAGGGAAGGGCCGGAACTCCGTCGATTCCGCTGCGGCGTGAAGAGAGGCGTCTCGAACCCGCGTCGATGAGGTGATTGGAAGGGGCCTCGAAGCGGCGGGTCCGGCGGCGTTCGCCCGGTCGGGCCTGTGAATCCGGGTGGGGCAGGCGCCTCGCTTTTTCCCTCCGGCCCGGTTATAATGCCAGTGTCAACCCAAAAAATATAAGGATGACTGGAGGCCTCCCCTTGAAGCAGCGTCTGCGTCTCATGATCCTCGCCTCGCTCTTTGCCGTGCTGACCGTCGTCGGCGCCTTCATCCGCATCCCCTTTCCCGTCATTCCCCTGACGCTCCAGGTCTTTTTCGTCTACCTGGCCGGCGTCCTTCTCGGGTCGAAGGGAGCCCTTCTCTCCCAGGGGCTCTACATCGCCATGGGGCTCCTCGGTCTGCCCGTCTTCACCGTCGGCGGCGGTCTTCAGGCTCTCCTTCGACCCTCGTTCGGCTTCGTCGTCGGATTTGCCGTCGCCGCCTACGTGACGGGAGCCCTGACGGAGCGTCACGTAGAGCCGAGTTTCCGGGACTATCTCCTGGCCTGTCTGGCCGGAATGGCTTCCCTCTACGTCGTGGGCGTCGCCGGCCTCTATCTCAATCTCAACCATCTCGTCGGCAAGGAGATCTCTCTCTGGGGGGCCGTCAAGGTCGGCGCCCTTCCCTTTCTTCCCGGCGATCTCCTCAAGGCCGTCGCGGCGGCGGCCCTGGCCCGGCGCGTCGGCGCGGCGGTACGCCAGATGCTGCGTCCCCGTTGAGGCGGGGCTAGGCGGCTTCGGAGGGTGTGACAGGGTCGTGGCGGCCTCCGATGGGGGAGCGAGCGGAGGCCGCTTTGCGACCTAAAAGAGGCCATAGGAACTGATCAATACTGACCAATTGCGTCGAGGGAGCCTGTCGTCCCGTCGGGCGCCCTCGAACGCCGCCGTCTCCCTTTCGCCGCCCTCCCCTCCTCGCCCGATGAGGCCGTACTTTTCCGCGGCAGGGCTGTTTCTTTTTTTTCTGAGTCTTGACAGAAGCAGAAAAGGCCTCCATAATCCCACTCAACATGAGAGGGAGGACCTCCTTCGGTCCGCACCGAAAGGATTCTCCCCGCGAAAGTGCGATGAAGCAGGTGGCCCCCGCGGGCCCACCCGCCTACAGAGAGGGACGTTCACCGGCTGAGAGACGTCCTGGCGGTCCGCGAGAGGCCCAAGGCCTGCGGAGCAGACGCCGAAAGCCGCCGAGGCGGATCAGGCGTTCCGGTCGGTCCCCGTTATCGGGCCTTCGAGGTGGAGCCTTGTCGGCTCAACCGGGGTGGTACCGCGGGTTTCAAATCCCGTCCCCGATTCGGGGACGGGATTTTTGTGTTTTTCGCTGCTTTTTGCCTTGCTGCTTTTCGAAAGAATTCCTGAAGGATCGCGAAGGAGGTTTTTTTCATGGCTCAGGTGACATGTGTGGTTTGCGAAGGACAGGTGGATCTCCCCGAAGGGGCCCTCGTCGGCGAGATCCTTCTCTGCCCCGACTGCGGGACGGAGCTGGAGCTCACGGGCCTCGACCCCCTCTCCGTGGAAGAGGCGCCCCAGGTTCAGGAAGACTGGGGCGAGTAGGGTGCTGCGCCTTCTTTTCACCCGTCTGAGGCAGGAGGAGAAGCTTCTCGTCGAGGCGGCCCGTCGCCTTGACGTCCCCCTCTCGCTGGAGGATGTCAAGGACCGCGTCTGGGGCGCCTCCTGGGCCGAGGACGACGTCTACCTCTGCCGCTGCATCGGTCACGGCCAGAATCTGGCCCTGGCCCGCCACCTCGAGGGGCGGGGGCGGCGCGTCGTCAACGCCGCCTCGGTGATGGAGCTCTGCGGTGACAAACTGGCCACGACGGCCGCTCTCGAGGCGGCCTCCGTTCCCCAGCCCGCCTACCGACTGGCCCTTTCCGAGGAGGGAGCCCTGGCCGCCGTCGAGGAGCTGGGGTACCCCGCCGTTCTCAAGCCCGTCACGGGAAGCTGGGGACGCCTTCTGGCCAAGGTCAACGACAGGGAATCCGCCGAGGCCGTCATCGAACACAAGGCCCATCTCGGCGCCCATCATCAGATCTTCTACGTCCAGCAGTACGTGGAAAAAAGCGGCTTCGACGTCCGGGCCTTCGTCGTCGGCGGCGAGCCCATCGGCGCCATCCGCCGAGAAAGTTCCCACTGGATCACCAACACGGCCCGGGGAGGCAGGGCCGCCCTTCAGCCCGTCGAGGCCGATCTCGAGGCGATCCTGCGCCGCGTCCACGAGGCCATCGGCGGCGATTTTCTGGCCGTCGATCTCTTCGGGACCGAATCGGGCTGGCTCGTCAACGAAGTCAACGACGGAGCCGAGTTCCGCAACTCCATCGCCCCCACGGGCGTCGACATTCCCGCGGCCGTCATCGGCCACTGTGCCCGCTTGGAGCGTCGGCGATGAGAAGACCGACGGCCACGGTTCCTTCCGACGTCCGAGGATGGCTCAAAAAGACGGCTGCCCGAAAGCGGGGGCTCAAACCGTCGTGGACCGGTCCGGAGTGTCTCTTGTCGGCGCGATGACGCGCTGATCCGATGAAGAGGCATTTCGACGGTCCGCATCCCTCGGGGAAGCGGATCTTTTTTTATCCCCGTCCCCGCCGGAAGAATCGAGCGGGGGGAACGACGAACCGGCCGGGGCCCTCCGGGGCCCGAGGTGGCTTCCATAAGAAAGGAGATCTGTCCATGGCACGCGTCATCATCTGGGGAGGAACGGGGCTGACGGGAGGCGAACTCCTGCGCCTTCTGGCCGGACAGGAGGCGATGGAGGTCGTGGCCGTCACCTCGCGCCGCCGGGCCGGTCAGCCCCTCTGGACCGTTCACCCCCATCTTCGTCCCGACTATCCCGATCTTCTTTTCACCGCCCCCGACGAGGCCGAAGGCGTCGCGGCCGATCTGGCCTTTTTGGCTCTGCCTCACGGCTCTTCCTTTCCCGTGGCGAGGCGTTGTCTCGATCGGGGCCTGAAGGTCGTCGACCTCTCGGCCGACTTCCGCCTTCGGGACAGGTCTCTGCGGGAGAGCTGGTACGGTCCGGGAGGAGCCCCTCAGGAGCTCGTCGAAAGGGCCGTCTACGGCCTGGCCGAGCTTCATCGCCGGGAACTGGGCCAGGCCGATCTGGCTTCGGGAGTGGGGTGCAACGCCACGGCCCTCAATCTGGCCCTTTTCCCCCTGGCCCGGGCGGGCCTTCTCGAAACGGTCCGGGCCGAGTGCCGCGTCGGCTCCTCGGAGGGAGGGGCGACGCCTTCCGAAGGGGGCCACCATCCCTTCCGCAGCCGGGCCCTGCGCGTCATCGAGCCCTTCCGACACAGGCACATGGCCGAGACGCTCCAGGAGCTGGACCTCGACGCCTCGCGCCTGACGATGACGGTGACGGCCGTCGAGATGGTCCGGGGCATTCAGATGGCGGCCCACATCGGCCTGAGCAAGAGGGTGGTCGAGGCCGACCTTTGGAAGCTCTACCGTCAGGCCTTCAAAGGGGAATTTTTTCTTCATCTCACTCCGGCCCGGCCGGCCCATCTCCGCTTTCCCGACCCCCGCCTCGTCCTGGGAAGCAACAGGGCCCTCGTGGGCTTCGCCCTCGCCGACGACGGCCGCCGCCTTCTCGTCGTCAGCGCCATCGACAACCTCGTCAAGGGGGCGGCCGGGTCGGCCCTTCAGGCGGCCAACATCATGATGGGCCTCGACGAGCGGCAAGGTCTCGATCTGCGTCCTGCCTACCCCGCATGAGGCGCCCAAAAGCGTCTCAAAGCTTTGACTTGAACTGACATTGGAGGTCTCGATCATGATAGGAGTCGTCAAAATTGGAGGGGCCGTCGGCAACGATACGCGCCCGCTGCTGGACGATCTTGCCCGGCGCGTCGGCCGGGGCGAACGGTGGGTCGTCGTTCACGGCGCCAGCGGCGTCACCGATTCTCTTTGCGAGCTCGCCGGCGTGGCCTGTCGCTACGTCACCAGCCCCAGCGGCTATCGCAGCCGCTATGTCGGTCCCGCCCAGCGGGCCCTCTTCGAGGCCGCCGCCCTCTCCCTCTCGGGGCGCCTTTCGTCGGAGCTGGCCCTCCGCGGCATCGCCGCGCCGGTCCTCAGGCCCGACTCGGTCCCGACGGTCCGGGCCGAGCGCAAGGATCTTCTCCGCGCCGTCGAGGGAGGGCGCCGCTTCATCCTCCGCGACAACTACAGCGGCACGGTCCGCTCCGTCGCGGGAGAGACGCTTGAGGCGACGTGGCGCTCGGGCGCCCTTCCTCTTTTGCCCCCTCTGGCCTTCGACGAAGAGAGCGGCCTCAATCTCAACGTCGACGGCGATCGCCTGGCCGCCTCCGTCGCCCTGGCTGTCGACGCCGACTGCCTCGTCATCCTGACCAACGTGGCCGGTCTCATGGAGGACCTGTCCCGCCCCGAAAGCCTCGTCACCCAGGCCGGTCTCGACGAGTGGGAGGCTCTGGAGCGCCTGGCCCAGGGCAACATGAAAAGAAAGCTTCTGGCCTGCCGCGAGGCCCTCGAGGGGGGGCTGGCCCGCGTCGTTCTCGCCGACAGCCGCCGCGAGGCGCCTCTGAGTCATGCCGTCGAGGGAGGAGGGACGCAGCTATGGCGCCAATCGCCGGCACTTCGCTCTATGGCGGTCGGTCTCTAGAGATCGTCGCCGGAGAGGGCGCCACGGTCCGAGACCGGTCGGGGAGGGAGTATATCGATTTTCTCTGCGGCCACGGAGCGGCCCTTTTCGGCCACGGTCACCCCGACCTTCAGGCCGCCCTCGTCGAGGCCTCGGCCCTTCCCTGGACGATCGGCATGGGCCTCGACTCCCCGGCTCGGAGCGCTTTCCTCCGCCTTCTGGGGGGGCTCCTCGAAGAGGGGCGGGCCTATCTGGCCAACAGCGGAGCCGAGGCCGTCGAGGCGGCCCTCAAGCTCGTCATGCTTCTTCGGCCCGACCGCCGCCGCATCCTCGCCGCTCGACGCGCCTTTCACGGCCGGACTCTCGGCGCCCTGGGGCTGACGTTCAACCCCCACTACCGCAATCCCTGGAAGGAGGTGCTCCTCCCCGTCGAGTTTTTCGCTCCCGAAGAGCTTCCGGGGGCCGTCGACGAGAGGACGGCGGCCGTCTTCATCGAGCCCGTTCAGGGCGAGGGCGGCGTCTTTCCCCTCGACGTCTCCCTGGGACGGGCCCTCTCCGAGGCCTGTCGACGGGAGGGGGCCCTTCTCGTCGCCGACGAGATCCAGTCGGGATGGGGGCGCTGCGGCTCGTTGCTGGCCTCGCCTCTCGTGGGGCTCGACCCCGACATGGTCACCCTCGCCAAGGGACTGGCCGGAGGTCTCCCTGCGGGAGCTCTCGTCTGGAAGGGCGCTCTGGGCGATTTCCCGTCGATGAGCCACGGTTCGACCTACGGAGGGAACCCTCTCGTCTCGGCCGTGGCCCTCAGGGGCCATGAGGTGATCGGACGCGACGGCCTTCTGGAAAGGTCAGTAAAGGTCGGTTCCTATCTACGCTCCAAACTGTCTCAGCTGCCCTCCGTCGTCGCCGTTCGGGGCCTGGGGCTCCTCATCGGCGTCGAGATCGAGGGACGGTCGGCTCCCGTCGTCAGAGCCCTTCAGGAACGGGGGCTTTTGGCCCTTCCCGCCGGGCCTCAGGTGGTCCGTTTCCTCCCGCCCCTCGTGGCCGACGTCCCCTCCTGCGATCGGGCCGTCGCGATCTTCGCCTCCGTCCTGGAGGGGCGGCCGTGACGCCCTGGGGGGCTCTTCTTGCCGATCTCGTGGCCACGCCCGGCGTGAGTGGCCACGAGGAGGCCGCCGCCTCGCTCCTGAGCCGTCGTCTTCCCGACCTGGGCTGGGAGTCCGTCGAGATCGACGGGGGGGGCAACGTCGTCGGGCGCCGGGGCCGGGGAGAGAGGGAGCTTCTCCTCGTCGGCCACATCGACACCGTTCCCGGAGGGCCTCCTTTCCGCATCGAGGGCCCTATCCTCTGGGGACGGGGCTCCGTCGACGCCAAGGGCCCCCTCTGCGCCCTCGCCGCGGCGGGAGGCGCTCTGCCTCTCCCTCCGGGGTGGCAGGTGACTCTCGTCGCCGCCGTCGGCGAGGAGCGCGACTCGCGGGGAATGCGGTACCGTCTTCCCCTCCACGCTCCGGCCGGCTGCGTCGTCGGCGAGCCTTCGGGCACGACGGGCGTCACCATCGCCTACAGGGGACGGCTCCTCCTGGAGCTGGCGGCCTCCGACGGAGGGGCCCACCGCAGCGGGAACTCAGGTCCTCTGACGGCGACGGTGCTGGCCGCGGCGGCCCTCATCGGCCGCGTCCGGTCCCTCGACGATCCGTCGCGCCTCGTCGTCGACCGTCCCTCGGTGGCGGTGGCCTTCATGAGAGGCGATGAGGAGGCGGGACGGTCGGCCTCCGTCGAAATCGACGTCCGTCTCCCCCTCGGCGCCGATCCGGCGGCCTGGGAGGCCGATCTGGCCTCGGTCGTCCAGAACGTCGAGGTCCGACGCCTCGAGGCCGTCGCCGCTCACCACGTCGGCCGGAACGACGCCATGGCACGGGCCCTGACGTCGGGCGTGCGGACCCTGGGCGCCCGACCGGCCCTTCTCGTGAAGGGGGGCACGGCCGATTTCAACCTGGCCGCGGCATGGAACTGTCCCCTGGCCGCCTACGGGCCAGGGGACAGCCGCCTCGATCACAGCGACGAGGAGCATCTCTCCCTGGACGAACTGGACCGGAGCGTCGCCGTCCTCCGGGCGGGGCTCGAGGTGTTTCTCGCCTCCCGTCGGGTCTGATCGTGCGGAAGGGGAAGAGGAAGCGGGCCGCCCGATTCGGGCGGCCCGCTTCCTCTGTATGGAGGAGGTGGTTCGAGGAAGGTCTATTCGTACTTCAGGGCATCGATGGGCCGCAGCTCGGAGGCCTTCCAGGCCGGGTAGAAGCCGAAGAAGACGCCGATGAGGGCCGAGAAGCCGAAGGCGAGGCCGACGGAGAGGGAGGATACGGCCGTCGTCCACCCGGCGAAACGGGAGAGGAGCGTCGAGCCCAGGCCGCCGAGGGCGATGCCGACGAGGCCTCCGGCCAGGGAGAGAAGGAGGGCCTCGGCGAGGAACTGAGCCAGGATGTCGGCCTGTTTGGCCCCGATGGCGCGACGGATGCCGATCTCCCGGGTCCGCTCCGTGACGGAGACGAGCATGATGTTCATGATGCCGATGCCGCCGACGAGGAGGGAGACGGAGGCCACCGAGGCAAGAAGGAGGGACATGATCCGCGTCGACTCCTTGGCCGTCTCGAGGAACTCCGAGAGGTTGCGGACGTCGAAGTCGTTTTCCTGGCCGGAGCGGATGCGGTGGCGCTGGGCCAGGAGGCGCGTCACCTCCTCCTGAGTGAAGTCGAGGGTCTCGGAGCTGACGGCCTTGACCATGATCGTGCCGATCTTGCCGGGGAAACGGGAGCCGAAGAGCCGTTTCTGAGCCGTCGTGATGGGGACGAAGAGGACGTCGTCCTGGTCGTTCCCCATGGCGGCGCTCCCCTTTTCCGTCAGAAGGCCGATGACGGTCATGGGAATCTTGTTGATGCGGACCGTCTTGCCCAGGGGGTCGTCGTGGCCGAAAAGCTCTTCGGCCACGGTCTGTCCCAGGATGCAGACCTTGGCGGCGCTTCTCACGTCGGAGTCGTTGAAGACTCGCCCCGAGGCCAGAGTCCAGGAGCGGACGTTCATGATCGAGGCCGTCGTCCCCCAGACGGTGGTGGCCCAGTTGGCGTTGCCGAAGACGATCTGGGCCGAGCCGTTGAGGATCGGCGCCACATCCTCGACGGTGGTAATCTCCTGACCGATGGCCTCGGCGTCCTCCAGGGTCAGAGTGGGGACGGAGGAGGATCCCTGGCGGGCGCCGCCGCTTGTGGCCGATCCGGGCAGGACCATGAGGAGGTTGGTCCCCATGGAGGCGATGGTGGAACTGATCTTCTCGTTGGCGCCGTTGCCGATGGCGAACATGGCGATGACGGCAGCGACGCCGATGACGATGCCCAGCATGGTCAAAGCCGAGCGCATGCGGTTCACCCTGAGGGAGCGCAGGGCGATGCGGAGAATTTCTCGTGCGGCAATCATCAGCAGGCCCTCCTTTCGCGGACCTCTTCGTCGGAGAGGATCAGCCCGTCGCGGACGGTGACGATCCTCCGGGCGAAGAGAGCCATGTCGGGCTCGTGGGTGACGAGGAGGATGGTGATGCCCCGTTCGTCGTTGAGCTGCTGGAAGAGTCCCATGATCTCCTCGCTCGTGGTCGAGTCGAGGTTGCCCGTCGGCTCGTCGGCCAGGAGGAGGGGGGCGCCGCCCACGAGGCCCCGGGCGATGGCCACGCGCTGCTGCTGGCCTCCCGAGAGCTGATGGGGCTGGTGATGCTCCCGCCCTTCGAGGCCGACGCGGACCAGGGCCTCATGGGCCCTCCTGTGGCGCTCCCGGCGGTCGACGCCGCCGTAGAGCAGAGGGAGTTCGACGTTCTCCAGGGCCGAGGTGCGGGCCAGAAGGTTGAAGCCCTGAAAGACGAAGCCCAGGCTTTCGTTGCGGATGGCGGCGAGACGGTCGCCGTCGAGACCGCTCACGTCCTGGCCGTCGAGGTGGTAGGTGCCCGAAGTGGGACTGTCGAGGCAGCCCAGGATGTTCATGAGCGTCGACTTGCCCGATCCCGATGCGCCCATGATGGCGACGAACTCCCCTTTGTCGATGGAGAGGGAGATGCCCCTCAGGGCACGGACGGAAACTTCTCCCATGGCGTAGATCTTTTCGATCCCTTTCAGTTCGATGAGGGCCATGGCTAGAACATCCCCGGCCGGGGAGGGGCGCTGTCGGCCTTCTTGGTCGCCTTGGTCGTTCCCGTGACGGCCGTGACGACGGTCTGTCCCTCTTCGACGTCGCCCGATACGGCCGTGAAAAGGCCGTCGCTGAGCCCCCGTTCCACGGGCAGGGCCCTGAGGGATCCTCCCTCGCCGGCGATCCAGAGAAGGTCTCCTCCTGCGGCCTCGCCCGGGGGCGAGAAGCGGAACGCCGCGTTGGGGACGGCCAGGACCCGGCGTGCCGAGGCGATTTCGAAGGTCACGTTGGCCGTCATGCCCGGCTTGAGCTTCATCTCCTGGTTGTCGACGCGGACGACGACGGTGTAGGTGACGACGTTCTCTTCCGTCTCGGCCTGGAAGCGGACCTGGTGGACGTAGCCCTCGAAGGTGTCGCTGGGGTAGGAGTCGACGGTGAAGAGGGCCTTCATCCCCTCCCGGAGATAGCCGATGTCGGCTTCGTCGACGGCGGCCTCGACCTGCATCTTCGTCAGGTCTTCGGCGATGGTGAAAAGGGTCGGCGTCGAGTAGCTGGCGGCCACGGTCTGCCCCTCGCTGACGTCCTTGGCGACGACGACGCCGTCCAGAGGCGACGTGATCGTCGTGTAGTTCAGGTTGGCCCTGGCCTTGTCCAGCTTGGCCCTGGCCTGGAGGACCGTCGCCTTCGCCGATGTCACCCGCGCCCGGGCTCCCTCGAAGGTGCTCATGGCCGTGTCCACTTCGGAGGCGGCGATGAAGTCCTTGGCGAAGAGGGTCTTCTTGCGCTCGTAATCGCGGCGGGCGTCGTTCAGGTCGGCCTCCTCCTCGGCCACCCCCGCCTGGGCGACGGCCAGATCGGCCTCGGCGGCGGCCACCTCGGCCTCGAAAAGGATGGGGTCGATGGTGGCGATGACCTGTCCGGCTTTGACGATGCCGTTGTAGTCGGTGAAGATCTTGTTGATCGTTCCCGAGACCTGAGTCCCCACATCGACGGTGTTGACGGCCTCGATGGTCCCCGTGGCGGAGACGGTCTGGACGATGTCGCGGCGCGTCACCTCGGCCGTGAGAAAGCTCAAGGCGGGCTCGGGTTTCCTGAAATAAAAATAGCCTCCTGCGGCCAGAGCGGCGACGGCGACCAGAAAAAACAGTTTTTTGATCATCCCCTCGAGTCCTCCTTCCCTTCGCTCTGCGTCGCTGTCGCGACGTCCTCTCCCAGGGCCTTCTCCAGGGAGGCCAGGGCGAGGCTGTAGTCGTACCGTGCGGCGTTGGCCTCTTTGCGGGCCTCGTTATAGTCTTCCGTGGCCTGGCGGACCTCCAGCTGGTACCCCACTCCGACGGCGTACCGTCCCATGGAGAGATCGAGGTTCTCCCGGGCCTGGAGGACGGTCATCTCCGTGGCGGCGATGTTCTGACGGGCCTCGTCGATCTCCAGAAGGGCCGTGCGGACCTCGAGGGCCACCTGCTGGAGCTGGGAGTCGTAGTCGGCCTGAGTCTCGGCCAGAGAGGCCCGGGCCTCGGCCGTTTTGGCCGCCGTCAGCCCGCCGTCGTAGAGGGGAATGGCGAGGCTGAGCCCCACCGCCCACTCTCCGCCGCTGCTGGAGGAGGAGCCATCGCTCCAGTCGTAGCCCCCGGAGGCCGAGAGCTGGGGGTTGAGGCCCAGGCTCTGGTAGCGGACGGTCTCTTCGGCCTCGAGAAGGGAGAACTCCAACGACTTCAGGTCGGGCCGGAATTCCCTGGCCCTGGCGAAGGCCTCTTCGAAGGAGAAAGAGACCTCCCGGTCGTCCTCGCCGTCGGCGATGTCGTAGCCGCCGGCGATGTCGAGGAGGCCCAGGCTCTTGCTCAGCTCGGCCTTGGCCACGTCGCGGGACGAGCGGGTCTTGATCACGTCGAGCTCGGCCTGGCTCAGATCGACCTGGGCCGCCGTCACGTCCGACCGGGCCACCGTCCCCGTCTCGTAGCTCACCTTGGCCTTCTCGAGCTGCTCCCGATAGATCTCGGCCGTCTCCAGGGCCAGGAGATAGTCCTTCCGGGCCTTGAGGAGGCCGAAATAGGCCTCCTTGACGTCGTAGGCCACGGTCTGACGGGTCCGCTCCAGGTCGCGGGCCTTGCCGTCGCGGCCGTAGCGGGCGATGCGGATCGATGCCTTCGTGCGGCCGCCGTCGGACAGGAGCTGATTGACGGCGGCTTCGGCCGTGGAGCTGTCGCTCCCTTCCTTTTCCTTGAAGGACGAGGAGAGCTCCACGGTGGGCCTGAGGGCCGCCTCCTTCTGGCGGATGACCGCCTCCGCCCCTTCGGTGCGGGCCGCTCCGGAGCGCAGGTCGGGATGGTTGGCCAGGGCCAGGGCGATGCAGGCCTCGAGATCGAGTAAAGTGCCCTCTTCGGCGGACGAGGGGCCCGCCGGAAAGGCGAGGCAGGAGAGCAGGAGAAGCAGTGCGGCGAGTCCTTTCATGGCTCGACCTCCTTTGTGTAGACTGATGGGACGACGACATCATTGTATGTCGTGGCCCGTAAAGAGGCGGTCCAGGGAGGTTAAGATTCCTGAAGAAGCCGAAAGCGACGCTTGAGACACCCTATCCGTTCTTGACGGAAAAGAGGGGCTCGACGCGATAGAATGAGGATGGCTTTCCGGGAGGAGTGGACCGATATGGAGAAAATTCTGCTTGTCGACGACGATCTTGAACTTTGCGATCTCCTGCGGGAGTACCTCGAGGCCGAGGGGTTCTCCCTCGACGCCGTCCACGACGGACGATCGGGCGTCGACAGGGCCCTTCAGGGGCGTTACGCGCTGGCCGTTCTCGACATCATGCTTCCCGTCATGGGCGGCTTCGACGTTCTCCGCGAGATCCGGAGCCGATCCTCTCTGCCCGTTCTCATGCTCACGGCGCGCGGCGACGACATCGACCGCATCGTGGGCCTCGAGATGGGAGCCGACGATTACCTGCCCAAGCCCTTCAACCCCCGGGAACTGGTGGCCCGCATCCGAGCCGTCCTCCGCCGGGGACGGGTCGATGAGGGGGCCTCGAGCCTGCTTTCCGCCGGCGACCTGGAACTGGACGGAGGGGCCCGGGCCGTGAGGGTCGGCGGTCAGCCTCTGGAGCTGACTTCCGTCGAGTTCAACCTTCTCGAGACCCTGCTCCGCTCGGCCGGCCAGGTCGTCGCCCGGGAAAAACTCGTCCTCCAGGTCCTCAAGCGCCCCTACTCCCCCTTCGACAGGAGCATCGACGTCCACGTCAGCAACCTGCGCAAGAAGCTGGGGTCCTACGGCGACGGCTCGGAACGGATCAAGACCCTCCGAGGCGAGGGTTACTTCTTCGCCCTTCCTCCCGAGGGGATCTGACGGTGAGACGGAACAGCCTTTTTCTGACCCTCTTCCTCTCCTTCCTCGTCTCGGTCCTTCTGATGGGACTCCTCACCATGGGGCTGACGCTCGTCATGGCCCATCAGGGAATCCTGCGAACGGGCAGGGAGGATCTCTTGGCCGAGGCCGTCCGAGTCCGGGGGATGCCCCTCATCGAGGTCTTCGAGGCCGAAGGGTACCGGGGCGTGGGGCGCTCGATCCAGAAAGATCCCGTCCAGGACGGCTTTTTCATCCACCTCTTCGACGGCGACGGAAATCCCATCACCCAAGATCCCATGAGCGCCCGTCTGGCCGATTCCATCGTCGACCGTCTGGCCCGGGGGGAGACCTTCTTCCGGATCGGTCCCGTCGTCCTCTCGGCCCGGAGGGTATCGACCGAGAGGGGCTCCTATATCCTGGTCGGCGCCGTCCCCGTGCCGCCGCCCTGGCACTTCCTGGGACGCAACCCCGTCGAGTTCTGGCTTCGTCTGGCTGGGCTGATCGCCACGGCCGGCGTCGTCTGCTTCCTCCTGGCCCGCCACATCATCGGGCCCGTCCTGGCCCTGAACAAGGCGGCCCTGGCCGTCACCGAGGGCGATCTTGCCGTGAGGGTGGGCGAGACGATCCTCCGGCGCGGCGACGAGATCGGCGAGCTCGGCAGAAGCTTCGACAGGATGACCCGTCACGTCGCCGAACTTCTCGAGGCTCAGGAGCGTCTTCTCCGCGACGTCTCCCACGAGCTGCGGTCTCCCCTGGCCCGGCTCAACGTGGCCCTCGCCCTGGCTCGGAAGAAGGCCGACGGGAGTCTCGGCGGACCTCTGGACCGCATCGAAAGGGAGGCCGAAAACCTCAACGCCATGATCGGCCGCCTCCTCTCCCTCTCCCGTCTCGAGGCCGATCTGGGTCCTCTCAGGACGGAGCGGGAGGATATGACGGCCCTCGTCATGGCCATCACCGACGACGCCCATTTCGAGGCCAGCCACCACGGCAAAGGGGTCCGGTTCATCGGAGAGGATGTCCCCCTCTGGCTGGAGTGCAACGGCGAGCTGGTGAAAAGTGCCGTGGAGAACGTCGTCCGCAACGCCCTCCGCTACACGGCCGAGGGGACCGACGTCGACGTCGAGCTCTTCGCGCCGCTCCGCGGACACGACGGCGTCGGGATCCGCGTCGCCGACCGAGGGCCCGGCGTCCCCGACGAGGAGCTGGAGAACCTTTTCCGCCCCTTCTACCGCCTCGAAGGGGCCAGGGACCGGCAGAGCGGTGGCGTGGGGCTGGGTCTGACCATCGCCCGACGGGCCGTCGATCTCCATGGGGGGACGATCCGGGCCCTCAACCGCGACGGAGGGGGTCTGACTGTCGAGGTTTTCCTTCCCCGCCCGGAAGGAGAGAGGGCGGGCGCGTCCGGCCGGACGGTCTGAACGGGCCGGGAAGAGGGGGGTGCGGGCTTCCCCCTTCTTTCGTGAGGGAGCGCAGCTCGCCAGAGGCGACGGAGGAGCGTGAAGGGCTTTGAGATTTTTGATCGTTGACGGAAACCCCAGGGCGGATGCCTCTTTCGACGGGAGGCTGTCGGCGCTGGAGGGGACCCTTGCCGCCGCGGGCCACGAGGTGGAATCGATCCGCCTCCGCGAAAAGAGGTCTCTCCGTCCCGCCGCCCCCTCGAACCATCACGGAGGGGAGGCGGACCGGGAGAACTTCGACGGCGATCCCGTCGATTTCATGCGCTCCTGCCTCCACGCCGACGGCGTCTTCTTCGTCTCGCCGCTCGTCGGGGGCTTTCCGCCGCCTCTGCTCGAGACGGCCATGGAGTGCCTGATGCCTCTCGTGCGCCCCTATGTCGAGGTGGCCGAGGGGGCTCCCCGTCCGCTCCGCTACGGCGTGATGCCCAAGGTGGCCCTGTTCTACGACTGTCAGGCCGACGCCGAGGAGGATCTGCGTCCCGCCATGAAGGCCTTCGAGCGCTTCGCCCGTGACGCCCACACCGACTTTCTCTTCGCCCGTCCCCTCGGCGACCCTCTCGGGGCGATGCGCCAGATTCTCGAGGCCCTCTGATCCTCCTGGCGGACCGGTCTCTGCGGCTCCGGGGCTCGCGCAGGGCGCGTCAGCGGTATCCCCGAGGCGATGGGTCTTCCTGCATAAGACGAGTGAGGGGGTTTCAGGCCGAGCCTGCAATCCCCTCACTCGTCTTATGCGTTTTCACCTCACCCTGCTTTCGCCGAGGCGATCGTCAGGGCTCCCAGCTCCGGGCGGCGTAGAAGAAGGCCTCCGGGGCGGGAACGGAAGGGGGGAGGTACTCCTCGTGGAGGACCATTTCGGCCCAGCGGTGGCGGTAGCGTTTCTGAGCCAGGGCTTCCGTGGCGAGGAACTGGTCGACGAGGACGGCCAGGTAGAGGACGCTCAGTCCCTCTCGACGGTGGGCGTCCTCCATGACGCTGCGGACGCGGATGCGCAGCTCTTCCGGGAGGGACTCCAGCGACGGCGCCGCGGCGACTTCCGGCGTGAGGGAGAGGATTTCCTCGAAGCGTCTCTGATAGGCGACGGTCCGCTCCACCGTCATCTTTCCGAAAAGGCCGTTGGGACACTGAGACAGATTAACTCTTTTTCTGAGAATCCATTTACCTTTCAATCCTTTTCGCGTCCTCCATCGGGTGATGCCTTCGGAACAGGCGAGCAGCAGACGGGCGAGAGGAGAGGGATTCAAAGGGGAGACCTCCTTTTCGGATGTAAGGCTTTCGGTAACCGGGGGCGTCATGCGGCGCGCCCCTCAACGGTCGTTTGAGACAAAGTCCCGCCACAGACGGGCCAGGGCGACGAAGACCACGAGAAACTCCAGTCGTCCCAGGAACATGGCCGCCGTAAGGGTACAGAGCGTCGTCGATGTGGCCGTAGCGGAGACGACGCCCACGGAAAGACCGACGGTGCCTAGGGCCGAGGCCGTTTCGAACAGGGCGGCCTCCAGCGGAATGTCCTGCCCTGCCAGAAGGAGCGTCCCGACGGCGAGGGCGAGTACATACAGGAAAAAATAGACGCCCACCTCTCTGATCTTGCCGCCGGTGACGGCCGTCTCTCTCTCTCCGTCGGCCATGACGGGGACCAGAAGCGCCCCCGGAGGAAGCAACGCGCCTCTGATCTCCCAGAACAGACTGCGAAAGAGGAGATGAACGCGGGCCTGTTTGACCCCTCCCGCCGTCGAGCAGGTTCCGCCGCCGATGATCATGAGAACGATGAGGAGACTCCGGCCGAAGCCGTTCCAATCGCCGTAACCCACCGTCGAGAATCCCGTCGTCGTCAGGGCCGAGAGGGTTTCGAAAAGGGCGACGCGCAGGGCCTTGTCCATCTGGGGATAGAGATTCCGGCTGACGAAAAGGAAGGCCAGGAGAAAGGCCGACGCGGCGGCGACGACGAGGAGACGGATTTCTCCATTGCGGGCCACGGCCCGGAAACGGCCTCTGACGAGGAGGAAGGCGGTCAGGAAATTGAGGTTGCCCAGGAGCATGAGGGGGATGGAGACGGCCTCCACGGCGGCGCGATCCCAGGCGCCGATGCTCGATCCGCGCGTCGAAAAGCCTCCCGTCGACACGGCGGCGAAGGCGTGATTGACGGAGTCGAAAAGGGATAACCCCGCGGCGAGGTAGCCCGCGATGCCGATGAGGGCGTAGGCTCCGTAGAGAGAGAGGACGAGCTTCGTCGAAGAGCGGATGTGGGGAACAAGCTGGTCCGTCCGCCCTTCGGCGGAGGACAGCCCCGTTCCGTTGGGGCTTCCGGCGAGGGCGACAAGGAAAATGGCCAGGCCCGCGCCTCCTGCCAGCTGAAGGAGGCTGCGCCACAGGAGGAGCAGACGAGGGGCGTTTTCGACGTCGACGACGGAGAGCCCCGTCGTGGTCCAGGCGCTTACGGATTCGAACAGGGCCTGTACCGGAGTCAGACGGCCCGCCGAGGCCATGGGGAAAGCGGCGAACACGGAGGCGACGGACCAGACGAGAAGGACCGCGACGGCGCCGTCCTGAAAGGATAGGGTCGCCGGGCTCTTCGGCCTGAAGCTCCTCCAGAGCCCCCATCCCACCACGCCGAGGGAGAGGCCGGGAACAAGAAACGAGAGAGCCCAGATTCTCTCCTCGGGATAGAAGAGAAGGGCCAGAGGCGGCAGGAAAAAAAGAAACGACGCCAGCCAGAGAATGCGCCCCGAATAGGCAGCCACGATCAGATAGGGCCGTCGGACCGGCACGCGTGAGGGGGCCATTTCAGACCTCCCCCAGAAGGGCCCGCTCCAGATCTCCGATCCGGAGGGGAAGGGCCACGGCGACAAGAAGGTCGCCGGAAAGGAGGATCGTGTCGCCTCGGGGAACGAGGACCTCCTCGCCTCGAACGACGGAGACGAGCAGGGTCTCTTTGGGCAGGCGGAGCGAGCGGACCTCCTTTCCCGCGGCCGGGCTTGAGTCGTCGAGGACGATCTCGAGCAGGCCCAGGCGCCCTCGGGCCAGAGGCGAGAGATGCCCTCCGTCGAAGCGGACCTGCTGCTCCAGCAGATCGACGAGGAGCGTCGTCACCGAAAAGGGCTCGATCCCCAGGGCCAGAAAGAGGCTTTCCTTGTCGGGATCTCCCGAAAGGGCCAGGGCGCGGGACACGCCCATCTCCTCCAGGGCGATGCGGGCCGAGACCAGGTTTTCGTCGTCGCGGGGGGAGAGGGCCACCAGAAGATCGGCCTTGTCGGTCTCGGCATCGCGCAGAACGGCGGGATCCGTCCCGTCGCCGAAAATGACGGGGATCTGAAGTTGTCGGGCGAGCAGAAGGGCTTCGGCATGATCGGAGGTGACGAGCGTCAGCCGATGGCCTTTTTCCAGGATGCGCCGGGCCATGAAATAGAGAAGCCGTCCGCTTCCGGTGGCCACGATCCTCATCGCTTTTTTTCCAGGAAGGCCGGGGCCAGATCGAGGGCCGGGCAGACCGTCTCGATTCCCAGACGCGACCAGAGTCGGGCCTTCTGGGGCGTTTCGACGCGGGCGACGACGCGCGGGACGGAGAAAAGAGTCCGCGCCGCCTGGGCCGCGAAAAGGTTGGCGTTTTCGTCGTCGGCCGTAGCCAGGAAGAGATGAGCCTCATGCGTCCCTGCGCGACGGAGCAGTTCCGGCTCGGTCATCTCCCCTTCGAGGGTGAATCCGCTGAACTCGGGCGGAAGACGACGGAAAGCCCTTCCGTCCCGGTCGATGACGACAAGGGACTCTCCCTGTGACGAAAGCTCGCCGGCGAGCATCGATCCGAGGCGGCCGCACCCGGCGACGACGACGTAACGGGAGGCCATCGTCACGGCCTGCCGTCGTCGGGCAGCGATCGGAGATCCATGACGAGACGGTCCAGATTTTTGCGGGCCGGCCGGTAGGCCTCGTCGAGGGAGAGGGCGACGCGGTACTGTTCCTGAGCCTCCAGAGGGTTTCCCTCCTCTTCGAGGAGGCGTCCCATGAGGTTGAAGGCCTCGGGCCGGCCCGGCAGCAGGCCGAGGGCGCGGCGGAGGAATGCCCTGGCGCTCTGAAACTCCTTTTTCCCGAGAGCCTCCCGGGCCCTGTCGCAGCAGCCGTCGTAACTTTCCGTCGAGCGGTCCTCCAGGGCCCGACGGACGCGTTCTCTCAATTCGGAGGGGCTGAAGGGTTTCTGCAGGTAGTCGACCGCTCCCGTCCTGAGAGCCTCGACGGCGGATTCGATGCTGCCGTGGGCGGTGATGACGAGAACCTTGGTCTCCGGCCGACGCTCGGTCAGGCGATGGAGGACCGTCAGGCCGTCCATGCCGGGTAGCTTGAGGTCGAGAAGGATCAGCCGGTAGCTCTTGGCGGCCGCCATCGCCAGGGCCTCTTCTCCGCTCAGGGCCGCATCGACGGAATAGCCCGCCTCTCGGAGGGCGTGGCCCAGAACGAGTCGTATGTTCCGTTCATCGTCGACAATCAAAATGGAATTAACATCGGTCATGCTGTTCTCTCCTCGCCTTCGTTTCTCTCTTCTCCCGCCGAGGCTGCCGGAACGGTGAAGCTGAAGGTGCTCCCGGAGCCGAGAGAGGAACGGACCCAGATCGCGCCTCCGTGAGCCCTCAAGATCTCGCGGCATATGGGCAGCCCCAGCCCCGTGCCCGTCCGCTGACCCGACACCTGGGCGAATTTCTCGAAAATACGGGCCTGATCGTCTTCGGCGATCCCTTCTCCGTTGTCGGTGACGTCGACGCGGATCCATCGCCCCATGGCCGACGCGCCGATGTCGATCTGTCCGCCCTGCTGCGTATGACGCAGGGCGTTGGCGATGAGGTTTGTCAGCACCCAGGCGATCTTGGAAGGATCGATGCGGACCAGGGGAAGAGGATCGCCGAGACGGGACGTGACGGATAGGTCCTTCTCCGCCAGCTGGATGGCCATGATCTTGAGCGCTTCGTCGACGATGACGCCCAGGGAGACCTCCTCGAAGGAGAGGGCGATCTGTCCCGCTTCGAGTCGGGAGAGATCGAGAAGATCGTCGACGAGCGATCGAAGTCGATGGAGATCTTCGTCGGCGGCGACGAGAAGTTGTCTCTCATCGCCCTCGATTCCGCCGCCGAGATGTTCCCGGAGCAGATCGAGGCTCATGAGGGCGCTTGTCAGCGGCGTGCGCAGCTCGTGGGAGGCTCGGGCGATGAAATCGCTCTTGGCTCGGTCCAGGGTGACTCTCTGCGTCACGTCTCTGAAGACGATCAGCACGGGAACGGGAGGTTCCCCGCCGTTGCGGATGGGGATGAGCGAAAGCTCCAGAAGAAGGTTTCGCCGGTCCGTCCCGTGGTCGAAGGGGAGGGTCGTCGGAGAGCGGCCCGTTTCGACGGTCTCTTTGATTTTCTGCTGAAGTTCCTCGCCGGAGAGACACTCGAAGATATGTCTTCCCAGCGTCCTCTCCGGCGCGAGATCGAGCATGCGGGCGGCCGAGGGGTTGATGTCGGTCACGACAAGATGGCTGTCGACGACGACGAGGCCGTCATCCATGGCGGCGATGATGGAACGGCTCTTGTTGGTGGCCGCCAAGAGCTGAGAGACCTTCATCTCATTCTGCAGCCGGAGCTTACGGACCATTCCGTTGAAGGAGAGGGCCAGCTGGCCGATCTCGTCGCCCGAGAGACCCTCCACGGGGACTTCGGGGTAGTGCCCCTCTCCGACTTTTTCCGTTCCCTCCAGGAGGCGCCGAAGGGGACGAACGATGCGACCGGGAAGGATGGACCCGAAAAGAATGCCGCCCACTAGCGACAGGCCGCCCAGAAGGCCGGTGATGCCCACGGCCCTTCGCGCCTGCTGCAGGGCCCGATCCGACGCGGCGAACATGGCGTCGCGGTTCATTCCCTCCAGATGGGCGAGGGCCTCCGCGGCCTCGTCGAAGGGCAGACCGGCCGAGGTGGAGAGCCGGCTCATGGAATCGATGAGACTCATCCAGATGCGGCGATGGCTTTCTCCGACGGCTTCGACGGCAGGCCCCTCTCCGGGAAGGGTCAGATTTCCCCGAGCGCGATGATAGCCCTCCATGAAGGCCATCTCCGCCTCGTACAGCGCGGAGAAGGTGCCCCTCTCCAGCGGCGGGCCCGAAAGGAGAAGGTGCTGCCGGGAGTGGGCCCGCTCCATGGTGCGGACCGCCTCGATGCTTTCGTAGTTCTCCTTGAGGATTCCCTCGGCCGATCGTCCCAGGCCGATGAGGTAGAAAAAGGAGATCGCCAGGACGAGGAAATTGAGCAGAACGAGCGCGATCAATCCGAGCAGGATCTTGTTCCGAATGGACAACGTCAACGGCGTCTCCCTCCCGTCGGCAGCGATTCTAGCATGGCGTCCGGCGCCGTCCCTTCTCCCTTGATCGAATCTTGAGGTACGGATCCGACCTTTTTGATGAATCCTTGAGGGCGAAGGGCTAAAATGTCGGGGAAGAAGGAGGTGGGGCAGATGAAGAGCGTCGACGCCCATCCCGTTCCGTCGGAATCCCCTGCGTCCCGGCCCGAGCGGATTCTCGTCTGTCTCGGCCCCAGCCCCTTCGGCGAGCGCCTTCTCCGCGAAGGCCTCCGGATGGCCCGGGCTTCCGGAGGCGAGCTGTGGGCCCTCCACGTGGAGCCCCCCCTTCCCCGCCAGGGGGAGGCCGATCGGCTTTCCATGGAGGGGAATCTGCGTCTCGCCGAGGAGCTGGGCGCTCGGCTTTTCGTCCGCCCCGGCGACGACGTCGCCGCCGTCGCCGCCGATTTCGCCCGTCGCCACGGCGTGACGCGCATCCTCGCCGGCAAGCCCCTTCTTCCCCGGTGGAGAACCCTCTTGCGGGGAACCCTCGTGGACCGCATGATCCGTCTCAGCGGCTCCATCTCCGTCGTCGCCTTCAGCGGCGTCGAGGCCCTTCCCCCCTCCCGCGGCGACGGCCCCTCTCCCCGGGCCTACGGAGGGGGTCTGGCCCTCGCCCTGGCCGCCACGGCCGTCGGGCTTCCCCTGAGGCGCGTCATGGCTCCCGCCAACGTCGTCATGGTCTACCTCGCCGCCGTCCTCGTGGCGGCCCTTTTCCTCGGCAGGGGGCCTTCAGCGGTGACGGCCGTCGTCGGCGTTCTCGCCTTCGACGTCTTTCTCGTGCCTCCCTACTACACCCTGGCCGTCGCCGATTCCCAGTACCTCGTCACCTTCGCCGGCCTCCTCGGCGTCGGCCTCGTCGTCAGCGGATTGGCCTCGCGGGCCCGAGAGCAGGCCCGCGAGGCCAGGCGCAGGGAGGAGGAGGCCCTGGCCCTTCACGCCTTCAGCCGCGACCTGGCCGCTGCGGCGTCGAGAGAGGCCGTCGTCGCCGCCGTGACGGAACACCTCTCGCGGATGTTGGGCTGGGATTCGGCCCTTTTCCTGGCCGACGGATCGGGCGGTCTCCGCGCCGTCACGCCTCTCCCCCCGACGGCCGGTCTGGAGGCGATGGTCGGCGACGTTCATCGCCTCGGCCGATCCCAGGAGACGACGGGAGGCGCCCTCGGCCTTCCCCTCGAAGTCCCGGGCGAGAAAGTCGGCGTCCTCGTCCTTTTTCCCCGCCAGGAGAGCCGTTCGGGGCGGCTGCGCGACACGGTCGTCCTCCAGGCGGCCCAGGCCCTCCATCATCTCCTGCTCGACGAGCGGGCCCGCGAGGCGGAGCTCCTCCAGGTCCGCGAGAAGATCCAGACGGCCCTTCTCAACTCCATCTCGCACGAAATACGGACGCCTCTGTCGTCCATCACCGGCGTTCTCAGTTCCCTGCGAGGGGGGGCGAAGGCCTTCGCCTTCGACGAGGCCTCCCGGTCGGCGCTCATCGAGACGGCCTGGTCCGAGGCGCGGCGCCTCAACGGTCTCGTCGGCAACCTGCTCGGCATGAGCCGCCTCGAGGCGGGAGCCCTTCGGCTTGCCCTCGAGCCCTGCGACCCGGCCGAAATCGTCGCCCACGTCCTGGACCAGATGCACGAGCGCCTCGAGGGACGGGAGGTCGAAACGGAACTGCCCCGCGAGACCTGCCTCGTCACCGTCGATTTCATCTTCTTCTCCCTCGTCCTCGTCAACCTCGTCGACAACGCCCTCAAATACAGCCCTCCCGGCTCGCCCCTCGCCCTGGCCGTCCGTCGTCTCGGGAGCGCCTCCCTCGCCTTCGACGTCCTCGACCGCGGACCGGGAATTCCCGAGGCCTTCAGGGAGAAGGTCTTCGAGAAGTTCTTCCGCCTCGCGCCCGGCGGCGGAGGCACGGGGCTGGGGCTGGCCATATCGAAGGGGATCGTCGAGGCTCACGGAGGAACGCTGGAGGCCCTCTCCCGCAGGGACGGCGGAACGGTCATGAGGGTGACCCTGCCGGAGGCGGTCGAGCCGTGACGGCCGAGAACCGGCGCGTCCTCGTCGTCGACGACGAAAAGGCCATCCGCCGCCTCCTCGACCTCGCCCTCTCTCCCCAGGGCTACGCCGTCTTCGAGGCAGCCTCCGCCGCCGAGGGGCTGGCTCGGGCCATCGAGGTCCGTCCCGACCTGATCCTCCTCGACCTGGGGCTCCCCGACCGCGACGGAAGGGAGTTCATCGAAGAGCTGCGGAGCTGGTCCCAGATCCCCCTCATCGTCCTCTCCGTCCGCGACAGGGAGGCCGAGAAAATCGCCGCCCTCGACGGCGGAGCCAACGACTACGTCGTCAAGCCCTTCGGCATCGGCGAGCTTCTGGCCCGCATGCGGGCCGTCCTGCGCCGGGCCCTTCCCGCCGGAGAGGAGCCCCTTTTTCGCGTCGGCGACCTCGAAGTCGATCTGCCCCGTCGCCGTGTCCTCCTCGGAGGCCGCGAACTCTCCCTGACGCCGACGGAATACGACCTGCTCAAAACGCTCATCCGCCACAGAGGCAAGGTCGTCACCCACGGCCGCCTCCTCCAGGCGGTCTGGGGCGAGGCCTACCGGGAGGAACGTCATCTCCTCCAGGTCAACATGAGCAACCTGCGCCGCAAGATCGAGCCCGACCCTTCGAGGCCTCGCTACCTCCTCACCGAGCCCGGCGTCGGCTATCGCCTTCGCGACGAGGGGTAGTGGAAAAATATATGTGGAAATGTGACCACTTATTGGGTATAATGGCCCCAAGAAATCCGGGCCGGAGCGGTCCGGGATGCCGACAGGAGGTCATCGTCATGAACTGGAAAGAGGCTCCTCAGGATCAGGTCGTCTGCCCCGAGACGGGGATCACGAAAAAAGAGGTCGTTCAGGCCATCGCTCTGGGGGCGGAGACCGTCGAGGCCCTGGAAGAGCAGTTCGGCTCCTGCAGCGAGACCTGCGACTGCCGGGAGGGCCTTCAGGCCCTTCTCGACATCTACCTTCCCCTCCTGCAGGAAATGCGCGGAGGCGGGTGCAGCTGCAGCTGCGGTTCCTGCGGAGGAGGCTGCGAAGGCTGATGACAGAGGAGCGCACCCTCCAGATTTCCTCCGACTACTGGCTGGGAGAGATCGCCGCTCACAGCGACGGCAACTTCCGCATCGTCTGGCGGACGATCATTCTGGGATGCTGCTCCGTCTTTCGCGGTGCCGCCGCCTATCTGGGCAGCCCCGAGGAGAACTCGGAAGCCTACGAGGTCTTCTCCATCGAGGGAACGGACGGCGCCCGCTGCTGGATCCACCGCGACGTCCTGGACGAGTGGAAGAAGATCAGGCCCACCGACGAGGGCGACTACCTCTTCGTCGTCCAGTCCGTGGGGCGTTTCCGCCTCCGTTTCCCCGGAGGGGTCCTTCCGGAAGTGGCCTGAGGGGCAAAAAAAAGGGGCTCCCTCCGCGCGCGGAGGGAGCCCCTTTTTTCGTAGGTTCCCGTTTTCAGAGGAAAAGCTGAAAAAAGACGAGAAGGGCCATGCCGCCGACGATGGTGACGAGGACGTTGCGGCTGTGGGCGGCGATGGCCAGGGCTCCCAGCCCGGCCAGGAGGCGGGAGGGGGAGAAGACGTTCCCCTGGGCCGTCTTGGCGTAGAAGATGGCCGGTGCGACGAGGGCCGCCAGGGCCGCCGGAGGGATGTAGCGCAAGATGGCGTCGACGGAGGAGGGGATCCTGTCGGGGGGGACGAAGCAGGTGAAGAGTCCCTTGACGACGAGCGAGGCCAGGGAGACGGCCAGGGCGACGACGAGGAAGGTCATGAGGCCCGTCCTTTCCCGTCGAGGAGGACGCCGGCGGCGACGCCCAGGAGAAGGGCGGCGAGGAAGCCCAGCTGAAGGGGCACGGCGGGGACGAGGACGACGGCGGCCGGGGCGGCCACGGCGGCGGCCCCGATCCTTCCCCTGTCTTTCATCTGAGGCGCCAGGAGGGCCGTGAAGACGAGGGGCAGAGTGAAGTCGAGGGGGAGCGAGGCGGGAATGACGGCGCCGACGTGATAGCCGACGGAAATGCCCGCCGCCCAGGGGAGGAAGATGGCCAAAGAGGCGCCCAGAAGAAAGGCCGTCACGTCCATCTGTCCCCCTGTCGTCTCCACCTCGGCCATGGTGAAGGCGTAGGACTGGTCGGAGATGACATAGGCGCAGAGAAGGCGTTTCCACCAGGGCTCGTGCCCCAGGAGGGGGACGAGGGAGAGGCTGTACATGGCGTAACGCATGTTGAGCATCACCGCCGTGGCGACGATGACGAGAAAGGGCGCGTCGGCGCCGAAGAGGTGGACCGTCGCCACCTGGGACGTTCCGGCGATGAGGGAGAGCGAGAAAAAGCCGCTCTCGAAGGAGGTCAGCCCCGTCTGCTTCATGATGAAGCCGAGGACGACGGCGAAGGGGACGATCCCGACGAGGATGGGAAGGACGGCCCGGGCCCCCCGGAGGGCGTCGGTCAGGGCTCCGCGGCTCGAGGCGGCGTCTTTACCGCTGAAGTGGGCTTCTGTCATCGTTGGCTCCTTTTCGCGATCTCGCGAGGCCCGAGCGGTCCTTGCCCTCGAAGGGGCCTTCGGGAGAGGTCCCCGCTTTTTCGTGACCTTTTCGTGACGGACCGGAGGCGTTTTTTCTGCTTCAATAGGCATTGTAACAGGAAGAGGAAGGAGGCGGAAAAGATGGAACCCTTGAAAGTCCTCTTCATCTGCGGGAAGAACCGGGCCCGGAGCCAGATGGCCGAGGCCTGGCTCAACAGACTGGGCGGCGGCGCCTTCGTCGCCGAAAGCGCCGGCCTCGAACCGGGCCCGGGCGTCCATCCTCTGGCCGTGGCCGTCATGGCCGAAGAGGGCATCGACATCGCGGCCAACAGCGTCGACAGCGTCGAGGCCTTTTTCCTCGAGGGGCGGGAATACGACGTCGTCATCGCCGTCTGCGACGCCGCCAAGGCCGGTCGCTGCCCCGTCTTTCCCGGGAAAGGCGAACGCCTTCACTGGCCCTTCGACGACCCCGAAGGCCTCGAGGGCACGGAGGAGGAGAAACTGGCCGCGACGCGGTCCATCCGCGACGCGATCCGCTCGGCCGTCGAGGCCTTCATCGCCGCCCGAAGCTGAAAGGCGGAGCGGGAAGAGCGTCGGACAGACAGAGACACAAGGGCAGGGGACCCCGGCGGGTCCCCTGCCCTTGTGTCTTCTGGGGGGGCTCCGTTCAGAGACCCTTGACGGCGGAGATGAAGGCGCTTGCGACGGTTCCGCTTGCCAGGCGGCGGTCCTCCTCCGAGAGGTCGGGGAAGAGTTCGGCCGCCTCGTCGTCGCTGAAGGCGTAGATCTTGGTGAGGGTGATCGTCACGTCGTCGAAGGGGACCGCGTCGATCTTGGCCCGGAAGACGTCGACGGGAAGGGCTCCGGCGATGCAGCCCGTCCAGGCCGCCACGCTGGCCTGGACGGACGGGGGCAGAGGCCGGAGGAGGACGATGTCGGAAAGGGCCATGCGCCCTCCCCTGCGGAGGACGCGGAAAATCTCCCGAAGGACCTGGTCCTTGTCGGGAGAGAGGTTGACGACGCAGTTGGAGAGGACCCGATCGACGCTCCCGTCGGGGAGGGGAATGGCCTCCATCTCGCCTCGGATGAAGGAGACGTTCTCCATCCCGGCCCTGCGGCGGTTTTTCTCGGCCTCTTCGAGCATGGCCTCCGTCATGTCCAGGCCGTAGACGTGGCCCGAAGGCCCCACCTGGAGAGAGGCGAGAAAGACGTCGAGGCCGGCGCCGCTGCCGAGGTCGAGGACCGTCTCGCCCTCTTCGATAGCGGCCAGGGCCGTGGGGTTGCCGCAGCCGAAGGAGGGGATCTCCAGGCCGTCGAGACGTTCGGCCAGCTCCTGCCGATCGTAGTTGCCTTCGGTGACGGGATCGCTTCCGCAGTCTTTTCCGCAGCAGCAGGACGCGCTCTGACGCCTGATGGCGTCGGTGTACTTCCGTCGGACCTCTTCTCGGATGTCGCTCATGGTATCTCCTCCAGACTGAAAAAGGGGGAAAACGGGGGGGCTTCTCGCCCCCTCGCCTAGCCGACGAGGGCGCCGTAGATCAGGCCGGCCAGGGTGGACAGGGAGACGACGAGGGCCACGAAGGCGACGGTCTTTTTCGTCCCCAAAACGCTGCGGATGACGAGCATGTTGGGCAGAGAGAGGGCCGGTCCCGCCAGAAGGAGGGCCAGAGCCGGTCCCTGTCCCATGCCGGAGCCCAGCAGCCCCTGAAGGATGGGCACTTCGGTGAGGGTGGCGAAGTACATGAGGGCGCCGGCCAAAGAGGCGAAGAAGTTGGCCCCCACCGAGTTGCCCCCCACGAGAGAGGCCACCCAGGAGGGGGGGAGAAGGGCCTCGTGGCCGGGCCGTCCCAGGAGAAATCCGGCGACGAGGACGCCGCCGAAGAGGAGGGGCATGACCTGGAGGGCGTAGCCCAGCGTCGACTGGCCCCACTCCTGACGCTCTTCAGCGGAGAACCAGCGCCGCGTCGTGAAAAGGACGAAAAGCAGGGCTGCCCCCGCGACGGGCCACTTGACGGCGTAGAGAGCCGTCCAGAGTCCGCCTTCGCTGCGGGGGGCGGCGAAATTGGCGAAGACGAGAAAGACGACGAGGCTCGCCATGTGCCAGACCGTCTTCCAGAGGGGACGTCCCTCCTCGGAGGGAAGTTCGACGAAGCCCTGCTGACGCGAGGCCTCCTCGTTGCGGAAGAGAAGGGCCATGGCCAGGCCGATGAGGACGCTGAAGGAAATGGCCCCGACGGCGCGGGCCAGGCCGAGCTCGAAGCCCAGGACGCGGGCCGTGAGGACGATGGAGAGGACGTTGATGGCCGGCCCCGAGTAGAGGAAGGCCGAGGCGGGGCCCAGACCGGCGCCGCGCTTGTAGATGCCGGCGAAGAGGGGGAGGACCGTGCAGGAGCAGACGGCCAGAATGGTCCCCGAGACGGCGGCGACGGAATAGGCCACCCACTTCTTCGCCCCCGCGCCGAGATACTTCATCACCGCCTGCTGGCTGACGAAGACCGATATGGCCCCGGCGATGAAGAAGGCCGGGACGAGGCAGAGGAGGACATGTTCGCGGGCGTACTCGTGGAGCATGGCCAGGGCCTCGAAGGAGGCCTTGGCCACGCGGGGATCGGCCACGGGCAGAAAGTAGGCCGCCAGGAAGGCGCCGACGATCCAGAGCAGTTTCTTCGTCTCGGTCATGACAAACCTCCTTGTGGTAAAAAGGCCACCAATGGGGCGAAAGAAAGGCCCCGCAGGGCCTTTCCTGTCTCTTATTTGTCCAGGCCGCTCAGGAGGGTCTTGACCTGCTCGACGGTGGGCACCTTTCCCGCCGAGAGGACCTTGCCGTCGACGGCCAGCCCCGGCGTGGCCATGATGCCGAAGTCGAGGATATCGCTGATCTCCGTCACCTTGACCAGCTCGTAGTCGAGGCCGAGCTCCCTGGCGGCCGTCTCGGCCGTCTCGGCCAGCTTCTTGCACTTGGCGCAGCCCGTTCCCAGGATCTGTATCTTCATCGAGGTCACCTCCGGATGTTCTGTGGCAATATTACCACATAAAGAGGCGCTGTCAACGGCCTTGGCGGCACATTTGAGGACCGGTTCGCGACCATTGTCCCCCTCTCTCGTCCCGGAGGGGCGGCTCCGCCGCCGACCGGAGGCGCCTTCGGCCGGGACCGCCTCGCCCATGGATCGGAGGGATTTCCCCAGCCAGACGGAGAGGGGGGGGCGGTCCGGGGGCGGGCCCGCGAAGGGGCCGTGGCGTCGAAGACGGCGCCCCGAATCGGGGCCGAAGGCTGCTTTTCGGGACCGCCGGATCGGGGGCTTGGGCCGATTTTGCCCTGCAGAGACGGCCCGATCGTGGCCTTGCCGATCGCCGTCGGTCAGGGCCTTTTCGAGAATTCCGCCAGGCCGTCGACTCTCTCGACGTGGCGAGGCCTTCCCTCGCGCCGGAATCGGAAGTCGCAGCGGGAGGCGCCGTTGCCGATCGTCTCCGTCCTTTCGAGGCAGAGGCCCAGCTCCTCGAAAACGGCATAGTCGTTGGCGCAGAGGTAGGGAAGGAACCGTTGGGCGCCGCGGCTTCGGTAGAGGTCGACGATGGCGCAGCGGCTGTAGTCGACGCCGAAGTCGAAGCCATCCCCCTCGCCGGGCTCGACCCTTCGGGCGGCCCAATCGCCGTCGAAGGCTTTTCGGGGTCCGTCGGGACCACCCGATGGGGCCCGGAAGAAGGCCTCCCTCATGGCGGCCCGCCCTTCCGGAGGGCACTTCTGTCGGGTGTAGAGGGCCAGGGCGGCCCGATTGACGGCCGCCACGGCCTCGACGTCGAGGCCCCGCTCTTCGAGGAGTTCGTAGAAGCCCATCTCGTAGGCCGCGCCGAGAAGATTTTCCGTGAGGGGATTGTCCTCTCCGCCGATGTAGGGCAGCTCGGGCAGGAGGGCGACGAAGCGCTCCCAAGCCTTTTCCGTCACGTTCAGGGCCTCTCCCCGAGGGAGGAGGCGCTCCGCCTCCACTTCGAGGCAGGCCGCCAGGAAACGGAGGCGCGTCTCGTAGAGGCGCCGCGTTTCCTCCACCATCGTTGCGTTCATGCGATCTTCACCCTTTCGTATCGAGCTTTCGCGCCGATTCGTTACGCGGACGCCCTATCCCGCCGTGCGTTTCTCTGTCGTGCCCGGGCTTCTCCCCGGGGAGGAGGCGGCTCAGGGGCCGGTCTTTCCCCCCCCGAGGAGGACCCGGAGGCTTTCCGTCTCAGACGGGCAGGCTCTCCGGCGCGGGGGCCAGGCTCCATCCAAGCGATTCCTGCTGGATCTTCCAGAGCCTGGCGTAGAGGCCGTCCCGGGCCAGGAGCTCCTCGTGGCGCCCCCTCTCGACGACTCGTCCCTCGTCGAGAACGACGATGGAATCGGCCCGGCAGACCGTCTTCAGGCGATGGGCCACGACGATGACCGTCCGTCCCGCGACGAGGCTGTCGACGGCCCGCTGGATCTCCAGTTCGTTTTCCGGATCAAGAGAGGCCGTGGCCTCGTCGAGAAGGACCAGGGGCGCGTCCTTGATGAGGGCCCGGGCGATGGAGAGACGCTGCTTCTCCCCTCCCGAGAGGGTGCAGCCCCCCTCGCCGACGAGGCTGTCGTAGCCTTTGGGCAGCTTCCTGATGAAGTCGTGACACCGGGCCTTCTTGGCCGCGGCGATGACCTCCCCGTCGGTGGCGTCCTCGCGTCCGAAGCGGATGTTGTTGGCCACCGTGTCCTGGAAGAGGTAGACGTCCTGGAAGACCATGGAGACGCGCCCCATGAGGGCCTCGGGGTCGAGCTCCCTCACGTCCCGGCCGCCGAAGAGGACCTGACCCGAGTCGGCGTCGTAGAAGCGGGCGATGAGCTTGAGAAGGGTGCTCTTCCCGCTGCCCGAGGGACCGACGAGGGCCGTCAGGCTCCCCTGGGGGAAGGCCGCCGACAGGTCACGGAGGACGGGGACGTCGCCGTAGCCGAAGGAAAGGTCTCTGACGACGACGGAGGCCGACTCGGGGGGCGTCTCCGTACCGGCCATGACGGGTTCCCGGCCGAGGCGGAGGATGCGCTCTCCGGCCTGTTCGGCGTAGCGCAGCTCGGCGTAGTTGATCAAAGCCAGAGTGAGGGGGTCGAAGACGCGGGAGCCTACGACGAGGAAGGTGACGAAGACGAAGGGATCGAGACGGCCGCCCAGGAGGCGGTGGACGCCGACGAGGACCATCACCGTCAGTCCCGTCCGCAGGAGGGCCACGGCGGCCATGACGAAGGGGCCGATCGTCCCCTCGAGGCGGATGCTCTCGTTCATCAGTTCCCGGAAGGATCGTTCGAGGCGTCGGAAGCGACTCCCCGTCAGGTTGAAGGCCTTGACGACGCGGATGCCGTACAGGTACTCCTGAAGGCGGTTGGCGGCCCCGATCTTGGCCTTCATGTGGCGCCGTCCCAGGACGCGGAGGAGCTTCGTCGCCGCCGCCATGACGGCGACGGCCAGGGGGAGGGCGAAGAACATGGCCAGGGCCATGGTCGGATCGAGGGAAAAGAGGCCGACGAGGGCCAGAAGGGGCATGAGGAGCGCTCCGGCCAGCTGGGGGACGAAGTGGGAGAGGGCCTGCTCCAGAAGGGCGAAGTCGCCCATGATCATGTTGGCCATGTCGCCGGGATCGCGGCTGGAGAGGTAGCCCAGGGGGAGGCGGCCGACGTGCTCGGCCAGCCTCACCCTAAGCCCGTAGAGGATGCGGAAGGCGGCGACGTGGGCGGCCATGGAGCCGACGTAGAGGAAGAGGAGAGAGGCGACGAGACCGACGAGGGCGACAAGGCCCAGTGGGTCATGAGAGGGCCGTCGATCCGGCTTGGATCCTCTACCTTGGCCAGCAGTTCGGCCAGGATGTGATAGACCGACAGATAGGGCGCCAGGGCGCAGGCGGCGCTGAGGGCCGCCAGGCCACCGGAGAGGACCAGAAGGCCTTTCTTTTCCCCGGCGATCTCCAGGAGTCTGCCGATGGCCTGCTTTTTCATGGTTTGTCCCCCTCTTTTCGGGAAAGGTCGTCGAAGCCGATGTGGACGATGTGGCAGGACATGGCCCGTCGCAGGGGGGGATGTGGCGGAAGAGCCTCATCGAGCGCCACCGGGGCCGGGCATAGTCGAAGTAGTTCCATTTTCCGAGGAAGCGGATGGCCTCGGACCAGTCGGCGACCGACTCGGGATCGTCGGGTCCCCAGAGGAACTCCAGGCCCTCTCCGACCTTGGAGAGGGAGTCGTGCCATCGGGCCCTGCCGACGACGAAGGGCGCCGTCGCCTCGAAGAGCATCTCCCCTCGGGGAAAGCGCCGGGCCAGCTCGACGAAGAGGGATCGGACCTGCTCCTCGGGGAAATACATGAGGAGCCCTTCGGCGATGAAAAGCGGGGGGCTTTTGACGGCGCCGATCTCGTCCATCCAGGAGAAATCGAAGACGGATCTGGCGATGAAACGGCGTCGCCCTGTCTCGTCGAAGAACCGTCGCCGCATCTCGATCCCCTCGGGAAGGTCCAGATCGTACCAGTCGATCTCCCTGGCTCCGATTCTCTCCAGGCGGGAATCGAGCCCGGCGCCGAGATTGACGACGGCCCCCTCGGGGTGGGCGTCGACGAAGCGCCTCGTCTCCCGGTCCAGAATCATGGACCGGACGGCCACGCCCAGCTGAGACTTCCAGCAGGCGTCGAAGACGGAGAAGTCGTAGTCGATCTGCCTCACGATCTCGACGGCCTTGGGGTCCCTGAAGAGCCCGTCCTCTCGGGCCGTCTCGGCGGCCTTGGCCCAGAGGGTGATGAGCATCGTCTCCGGCAGGCTCCCGATCGGGGATGTCCCGTCCTTTTCCATGGCTCAGGCCTCCTTCTCTTTCTCTCCTCCCAGGGGGGCGAGGCCTCTCCTGATGACGGCCGTGATCTGGTCCAGATAGGCGTCGTCGGAGAGGGGCTCGTAACTTCCCTGGCGGACATGTTCCTCCATGTGGCCCCGAAACTCCCACCAGACGTGGACGGCGCCGCTGATCAGGGCCGTTATGGCCAGGGGGGAGATGTCGTCTCGGATCTCTTTCCGCCTCTGGGCCTCGACGAGAGAGGTCCGGTACCAGCGGTGGATCTCCTCTTCTCCGCCCCAGGGGGCGTCGTCTCCGGCCAGGCGTCCCCAGTTGGCGATCCTGACCATCGTCGGATTGTCCCGGTAGAAGGCGAAGGCCGCTTCGATCATGACGTCGACGAAGGCCCCGGCCCCCCCTTTCGGTAGGGGGGACCCGTCCAGGTTGGCCTGCCAGCGCCTCACGATGTCGTCTTTCACCGCCTCGTAGAGCCCCTCCTTGGTCTGGAAGTGAAAAAGAATCAGAGGTCCCGAAAGGCCGCTCCGCTCGGCCACCTCGCGGATCGTCGTCCCGTCGAAGCCCCTCTCGGCGAAAAGCTCCTCGGCCGCTCCGAGAATCTTCCGCCTCGTTCCCTCTCCGTCCCGTGCCGCCGCCATGGCCTTCCTCCTCCTCGACGTTCTCGTCGAACATACTTAGCGCTCAGTAAGTTTGACATATAAAACAAGCCTGTCAAGTCCCCTCCCTCCGACAAGGGGGCGCGGCGCCTCCGGGGCCGCCTTGCGTGGCCGGCCCGAGAGGGCAAGCCCCCTTCGGCTCCTGCCGGCAGAGCTTTTGGGGAGGGGGATGGGGGGGTGGTATGATGTAAAAAAATAAAGCCCATAAGGGAAGGTGATTCTGTTGTCGGTCTACATGAACAACGCCGCCACGACGTGGCCCAAGCCGGAGCCCGTGGCGCGGGCCATGTACGATTTTCTCGCCTCGGGAGGCGCCAATCTGGCCCGGGGGTCGGCCTCGAGGCGCGACCTGGAGACGATGGATCTCGTCGGCGACGTCCGGGAGCGTCTGGCCCGGTTTTTCGGCGGCCACGAAAAGGGCGACCCCCGCTACGTCACCTTCTCCCTCAACGTGACGGAGGCCCTCAACGTCATCTTCCGGGGCTTCCTGCGGCCGGGGATGGCCGTCGTCACCACGTCGATGGAGCACAACGCCGTCGTCCGCCCCCTGCGCCGCCTCGAGGAGGAAGGGACGTCCCTGACGATCCTTCCCTGCGACCCGAGGGGCCGCCTCGACCCGTCGCTTCTGAGGGAGCGCCTCCGCGAGGGGGCCGACCTCTTCGTCCTCTCCCATGCCAGCAACCTCTGCGGGACCGTCCAGGACCTGGAGGCCGTCGCCGAGATCTGCCGCGACGCCTCGGTCCCCCTCGTCGTCGACGCGGCCCAGACGGCAGGTCTCCTTCCCCTCGACGCGGCGGCCCTCGACGTGGCGGCCCTCTGTTTCACGGGTCACAAGGGACTCATGGGTCCCCAGGGAACGGGAGGCATCGTCTGGCGTCCCGATTTCGCCCGGGCCTGTCGTCCCCTCGTCGACGGAGGGACGGGAAGCCGCTCCCACGAGGAGCGCCAGCCCGACATGCTTCCCGACAAGTTCGAATCGGGAACGCCCAACCTTCCGGGCCTGGCCGGCCTGCGGGCGGCCCTGATCTGGCTGGAAAAAGAGGGAGTGGCCTCGATCAGGAGGCACGAGGAGGTCCTCGGCTCCCGTCTTCTCGAGGGGCTCCGGGCCCTTCCCGGTGCGACTCTCTACGGCCTTGAGGGGACGGAGGGGAGACTGCCCGTCTTCGCCCTCAACCTGGCCTCCATGGACAACGGTACCCTGGCCGCGGAGCTGACCGATCGATGGGAGATCGAGAGCCGCCCCGGCCTCCACTGCGCCCCCCTGGCTCACAGGACCCTGGGCAGCTTCCCTCAAGGGGCGCTGCGCCTCTCGCCGGGCTACTTCACCGAAGAGGCCGAGATCGATCTCTGCCTCGAGGGACTGAGCGAACTGGCCCGGTAGGGGAGAGTCTCTGCGACGAGGTCACGGCGGAAACGCCCCGCTTCCTGCGCCCCTTCCTCTCCGCGTCGGGCCGCGGCGGAAAGGGAGCGAGAAGAGGGGTAAAAGAGAGGGAGGGACGGGTCTGGCCGTCCCTCCCTCTCTTTTACCCCTCTTCGACGAAGCGGAAGCGGTACCGTCCCCGCCCCTCGACGTGGAAGAGAAAATCGCCCTCCTCGTTGGGAGGCGTCTTCTCCAGTCTGTCCAAGGTTTCCCGCGAGATCCAGCAGGTCAGGTCGCTCCCCTCGACGGAGAAGGCCTCGAACGTCTCCCTGTCCTCTTCCTCCGGCTTTCCGAAAAGGCCCGACGGGCCTTTGAAAACCGTTCATCATCCGGCGATGATGGTGGCCCAGACGATGCGGAAGTCGTCGCCGTGATCCTTGACGTGTTCGAGCCAGTAGGCCGACGTGATGCGAAGGGTCCTCATTGCGCACCCCCTTTATGTCTATGTGGTCCATTAAGCACAAAAAGAGAACCTCAAAAAAAGGTCCGAAGGCAAGTCGAGAGCTGCCCCCGATCGGCAGGCTCGCCGGGACGGACTCGGCGCTTATCCGAAATCCGCCTGGACAGGCCCGTCATGCCGGTTCAAGGCGAATCCTTCAGCCCCCCGGTCGCGTCCCGGCCGGGCGAGGTTCCCGCTTTTTTGTCCGCCCGTTCGGGCCCGTCCCGGCGGCTGAGGTCAGTCCCTGTCGTCGATCTGCCGCAGGCTCTCCAGGGCCTCTTTGCGGATCGCTCCGTCGAGGCAGGTCGAAAGCCGCCCCAGGCAGGTCAGGGCCAGGGAGTAGTGGACGTTGAGCCCCTCCTTGCGGTCGGTGATGACGCCGGCGTTGCGGAGGACGGCCAGATGCTTGCTGATCGTCGTCCGGTCGCAGGGGAACCACTGAGCGATCTCGCAGACGCATCGCTCTCCCTCCATGAGCCGTTCGGCGATGGCCAGCCGGACGGGATGAGCCAGGGCCTTGAAGATGGTCACCTTCCGTTCCAGCAGATAGTCGCTCAAGGGACGTTCCCCCTCTTGGAGTGATAACCGTGACCATATTACCACAAGGGGGAGAAAAGAGGGGGCTCCCGGCGGGAGCCCCCTGATGGTTCAGTCTCCGAGGGCCATCAGGCCGCCCCGTTCCCCTTCCTTGAGGACGTAGATGCGGACGGCCTCGGCGAGGTCGTCGACGACCTTGCCCTGTTCGTTCCGGATGCCCTTCAGGTCGTCGAGACGGCTCACGACGTTCCGGGCCGAGGCCTCGACGTTTTCGGCCGCCGTCTGGCCGTTGCCGATCTCCCGGAGGATGCTGTCCATGGCCGAGGCGATCTCCTCGCTTCCGGCCGACTGCTCCTGGGCGGCGGCGGCGATGGAGCGGATGCCGTCGGTCATGGAGTGGACCCGGTCGAGGATGCCCTCGATCTTGCGGGCCGTCTCCTGAGTGCTGGCCGCGGCGCCCTCGATGAGGCGGACCGTCTCGGCCGTGTCGCGATGGGCCGCCTGGGAGCGGCCCAGGACCTCTTCGATGGTCCGTCCCACTTCGCCGGCGGCCGTGTTGGACTGTTCGGCCAGCTTGCGGACCTCCTCGGCGACGACGGCGAATCCCCGTCCCGCCTCTCCGGCCCGGGCCGCCTCGATGGCGGCGTTGAGGGCCAGGAGGTTCGTCTGATCGGCGATGCCCGTGATGGTGGTGACGAAGGTGGAGATCTTCTCCACCGAGACCTGGAGGGAGGCCACCGATTCCTGGATGCCCCGGCTGGCCCTGTCGATGTTGGCCATGTCGCCGGCGACGCCCTTGAGGGCCTTCTGGCCCAGGGCGATCTCGCTTTCCATGGCCTGGGCCTCGCCGTTGAGCTCCGAAGAGGTGGTGGCCGTCTTCTGGGCGCCCTGGGCGACCTCCTCGATGCCGGCGCTCGTCTCTTCGGCGCCGGAGGAGACGGAGGCCACGACCTGGACCATGCCGCCGGCGTCACGGAGGGTCTTGTCCATGCTGTCGCCGATGTCGTCGCTGATGCGGTGGATCTCGTCTCCCTTTTCGAGAAGAAGGGCGCCCAGATCCTTGACGCGGCCCACCAGGCTCCGGTAGGCGCCGACGATGCGGTCGAAGGCGGCCATGACCTGGAGAATCTCGTCGCGGCTCCCCTCGTCCCCCTCGACGTCGACGGAGAGGTCGCCCGAAGCGATCCTTCCCGCCGTCTCGACGACGCGGGCCAGAGGGGCCAGAAGACGGGCCGAAAGGAACCAGATCAGAGCCAGGCCGATGACGAGGGCCGGAAGGCCCCAGAGGATCATCTGGTTGCGCATGGAGACGGCCGGGGCGAGTATCTCGGCCTCCGTCATGGCCAGGGCGAGATGCCAGCCCAGCTCTTCGACGGAGGCGATGAAGGCGATCTTCCGCTCGTCGCCGAGGCGGTAGAAGAAGTGGTCCTGTCCGGTCTGGCTGGCCTCGGAATAGCTCTGCCAGAATCCCGGGGCCGCCTCGGCGACGGCCATGCCGGCAGGGAACTTGGGGTGGCCGACGATCGTGCCGCCGTCGTCGAAGATGAAGCCCCGTCCCTCGCGGCCGAAGCGGGTCTCCTGCATGTGGTCGACGATGGGCGCCAGGGAGACGCCCGCGTAGGCGACGATGAGGTGCTCCGCGTTCCTGATCCGCTGATAGGAGCCGTAATAGGGAATCCCGCCCACGAGGGAGAGCCCCTCGTACTTCCCGCCCGGCTCGGCGATGGCGGCGTAGAGGGCGGCGTACTCCTTGCGGTCGAGGACCTCTCCCAGGGCCCGCTCTCCCTTGTCGTCCTTGATGGTCGTGGCGACGCGGACCAGGTCGCCCTTCTCCGTGCCCTGGAAGAGGGTGAAGGTCCCGCCGAGCTGGGCGTTCCAGCCGTCGACGAGGGCGCTGTCGTCGGTGATCTGCTTGAAGCCGCCCTTCATGACGAAGAGGATGGGCAGCTCGACGGAGCCGAAGACGGCCGCGTTGTTGGAGGCCATGATGTTGCCGCTCTCGAGGTCGGCGACGGCCACGGTCTGAGCCGTCGCGAGGGTGCCGCGGATCAGGGCCAATTCGCCGTCGATGGACTGCCGCAGCGAGGCGGCGAACCCCTGCCCCTGGCTGACGATCGTCTCTTCGAGACGGTTTTTGGCCGTGACGTAGCTGACGGAGAAGGCCACGGCGAGGATGGCCACGGCGACGGTCGCTGCGGCCATCGATATTTTTGCCTTGAGAGAGATGCCCCGTTTGCCTTCCATGACGAACGCCTCCTAACGGATCGTAAACTTGGAGCTATGTAAAAGTACACATGCGATAGCTCACGTTTAGTTTAGCACAGACCCCTGGAGGCGTCACGGGGGAGGATGTCAACGGCGATCCCCCGATAGAGTGGACCCCGTCGGGGATGCTGAAGCCCGGCGGAAGTTTACTTTGCAGGAAACTGGAAAGAGCCCGATCTCTTTAGGGAACCTCTCATTGGCCGCAACTTAGCCGAATATTCAAGAAGGTATCCATCTATCAATTAGGTTCTCTCTGGCTAGACATCCTCCCGCCGTCCTCTCCGGTAGCGCTCGGGCAAGGGATCGGCCCTGACGGCGCCGATCCGGAGCGAGGCCGGGTCGAAGAGGAAGCCTTCGTGATAAAGAACGGTTTGGAGGAGGCCCGTGTGTGGTGAAAGTGCTCGGCGTAGAGGAGAGGTCCCATCTCCTTGACGTCGCTTCGCGGCTCCTTCTCCAGTTCCCTGCGCACCTGGCCCGAGACGATGACCGTCAGGGCCACGCAGATGACGATTTCGACTGTGCTTTTTCCCTGAACCGATCGACGAGAGGCCGAAGGGACTTTTAAGCTCCTTGAAAAAGATCTCCACGGCCCATCGGGCCCGGTAAAGATCAGCGATCTCCTCGGGAGAGACCTTGTCCGCCGGCAGATGGGTGACGTGGAGATGATATTCGCCGGTCTTCTCGTTTTTGACGCCGACGAAACGAAGGGGACGGAAGACAGGGCCTTCCTCGATCTCCCGCACCTTCTTGTCCGTGATGTTACGGGGAGCAAAAAGTCCTTCGGCGTCGAGGACCTGGCGGCGCAGGTAGGGTTCCACTTCCCGGAGACGCCAGTGACGGAGGTCGATGCGGTTTCTCGGCCCTTCCCTCAGGTTCCGAAGCAGAAGGGGATTGCTGTTCGTCTTCAGGCGACTGATGAAAAAGCCTCCGCTATCGTCGATTTCCCGGAAGCGCTCGATCTTGAAAGAACCCAGGTCGAAAAGAAGCAGGTGCCCTTCCATCCACGCCTCCGTCGGCAGGAGGGGGCTTTCGGCCGTCTTGCCCGAGAGGCACGGAAAAGGCCCTGGGAGCGCGATTGAGAAGCCCGAGTTGAACGTTCAGCTTCGCCGCCGCGGGACAAGTCGTGCTCCTGGCGTCGGGAAAGCCCTCGGCCAGATCGGGATGAAGAGGAATCAGGGTGCTGTCGATGGCGACGATCTCCCTGATGTCGCAGGCCTCGAGCGCCGTCGCCCTCGCGGGGAGCGCCTCGAAGACGACGCGAGCCATGGCGCGCTCCAGGCATCTTTTGAGGAATTCGAGCCGTTCCGGCGTGAAGCGATCGTAGAAGGCGGGCCAAGTCATCCGGTCCGGCGCGACTTTCTCATGGCTCCGATGGAGCCGGAGAAGACACAGGCGGCTCGAAGAGCCGAAAGCGAGAACCAGATGCCAAAAAAAGACCATCGGATCGAGATTGCGGACCCCTTCGACGAAGCCCGATGCCTTGGCCTGCTCGAGAATCCACCGGCGCGGAAAGAGCCCCGAGAGCCTCTGCCCCCTCTCCTGGGCCAAAGGATTTTCATGGCTTTCAAGACTCGGCGTTCGCATGGGATCCTTCCTCCTGGTCGATGCGAGGGATGATTCCATACGGACAGGCATGTCGGGCAGGAGCCGCAATCGTCGTTCTATCCGGAATATTCGGCTAAGTTGCAGCCGATGAAGAGTCTGCAGATTCGGCAGGGCAGGGACCCCTTGTCTGATCTTCGTTGACCTATATAATAGACATAGGTCAACGAAGATCAAAGGAGGCATGGCCCATGGATCTCAGCAAATGGACGAAGAAGACTCAGGAGGCCCTGACATCGGCTCAGGACGAGGCTCTCCGTCGAGGTCAGGTCGAGGCCGACGGGGAGCATCTCCTTCTGGCCCTTCTGGAACAGAAGGAGGGGCTGATTCCCCGTCTGCTCGAAAAAATGAACGTCAACCTCTCTCTGGTAACCAAGGCGGCCGGAGAAGAGGTGGAGCGCAAGCCGAAGGTGAGCGGTCCCGGCGTGACGCCGGGGCAGATCTACGTCTCCCAGAGGCTGTCGCGCCTCCTGGCCCGCGGCGTGGAGCGGGCCAAAGCGATGGGCGACGAGTACCTTTCGGTGGAACATCTCTTTCTGGAGCTCGTCGGAGAGGGGCGCAAGACGGCGGCCGGACGGCTCCTGGCCGATTCGGGGCTCACCGAAGAGGCCTTCCTGGGCGCTCTCGAGTCGGTGCGGGGCCATCGGCGCGTCACGGGCGATTCGCCCGAGGAGACCTACGAGGCCCTGGCCAAATATGGCCGCGACCTCGTCGCCCTGGCCCGGGAGGGGAAGCTCGACCCCGTCATGGGGCGGGACGAGGAGATCCGCCGCGTCATTCGCATCCTGAGCCGGAAGACGAAGAACAACCCCGTCCTCATCGGCGAGCCCGGCGTGGGCAAGACGGCCATCGTCGAGGGGCTCGCCCAGAGGATCGTCCGCGGCGACGTGCCCGAAGGCCTCAGGGACCGGACCGTCATCGCCCTCGACATGGGGGCCCTTCTGGCCGGGGCCAAGTATCGAGGCGAGTTCGAGGAGCGCCTCAAGGCCGTCCTCGACGAGGTGAAGGGCAGCGAGGGAGCGATTCTCCTCTTCATCGACGAGCTCCACACCATCGTCGGAGCGGGCAAGGCCGAAGGGGCCATGGACGCGGGGAACATGCTCAAGCCCATGCTGGCCCGGGGAGAGCTCCACTGTATCGGGGCGACGACGACGGAGGAGTACCGCAAGAACATCGAGAAGGACAAGGCCCTGGAGCGCCGATTCCAGCCCGTTCTCGTCGAGCCCCCTTCCGTGGAGGAGACCGTCTCCATCTTGCGGGGCCTGAAGGAGCGTTTCGAGGTCTTCCACGGCGTGCGGATTCAGGACAACGCCCTCGTGGCGGCGGCGACCCTCTCGTCGCGCTACATCGCCGACCGCTTCCTCCCCGACAAGGCCATCGACCTCGTCGACGAGGCCTGCGCCACGGTCCGGACCGAGATCGACTCCATGCCGGCCGAGCTCGACTCGGCGTCGCGGAAGGTGATGCAGCTCGAGATCGAGGAGGCGGCCCTCAAGAAGGAGACCGACGGGGCCAGCGCGGCCCGCCTCGATCAGGTCCGGGAGGAGCTGGCCGCGTGCAGGGAGAGGACGGCCGCCCTGAGGGCCCAGTACGACAGGGAGAAGGAAGAGATCCAGAAGGCCCAGTCGCTGAAGGAGCGCATCGAGCAGACGCGACGCGACATCGAGAAGGCCGAGCGCGACTATGACCTCAACAGGGCGGCCGAGCTCCGCCACGGCGTGCTCCCCGACCTGGAGAGGAGTTTCCGCGAAGAGGAGGAGCGTCTCAGGTCCCGAGGGGGCGACCGTCTCCTCCGTCAGGAGGTTACGGAGGGAGAGGTCTCGTCCATCGTCTCCCGCTGGACGGGCATTCCCGTCTCGCGCCTCCTCGAAGGGGAGCGCCACAAACTCCTCCGCCTGGAGGAGATTCTCCACGAACGCGTCGTCGGCCAGGACGAGGCCGTGGCCCTCGTGGCCGACGCCGTCCTCCGGGCCCGGGCGGGCATCAAGGACCCCCGCCGTCCCATCGGCAGCTTCATCTTCCTCGGCCCCACGGGGGTGGGCAAGACGGAGCTGGCCAAGGCCCTTTCGCAGGCCCTTTTCGATTCGGAGGAGAATCTGATCCGCATCGACATGTCGGAGTACATGGAGCGCCACGCCGTCTCGCGCCTCATCGGCGCTCCTCCGGGCTACGTGGGCTACGAGGAGGGAGGACAGCTCACCGAGGCCGTCCGGCGGCGCCCCTACGCGGTGGTCCTCTTCGACGAGATCGAGAAAGCCCATCCCGAGGTCTTCAACGTCCTCCTCCAGATCCTCGACGACGGCCGTGTCACCGACAGCCAGGGGCGGACCGTCGATTTCAAGAACACCGTTCTCATCATGACGAGCAATCTCGGCGCGCGCCACCTCGTCGAAGGGCTCGAGGAGGGCGAGGTCCCGGCCGTCTCGCGCCAGGCCGTCATGGAGGAGCTGCGGGCCGCCTTCAGGCCCGAGTTCCTCAACCGCATCGACGAGATCGTCCTCTTCAAGCCCCTCCGTCGCGAGGAGATCGTCCGCATCGTCACCCTCCTTGTCCGCGACCTGGCCCGTCGTCTGGCCGACCGAGGCATCGGCCTCGACATCGACGACACCGCCGCGGCCCTGCTGGCCCGTCGGGGCTACGATCCCGTCTACGGCGCCCGGCCCCTCAAACGGCTTCTGGTGAGGCAGCTGGAGACGCCCGTGGCGAAGAAGGTCATCGCCGGCGAGGTGACGGTCGGGTCGCGTCTCCAGGTGACCGCCGACGGCGACGAAATCCGCCTCGTCGTCGCCTGAGAACGTCGTCACGAAAAACGCCAGAAGAAGGGGGCGGGGAATCTCCCCGCCCCCTTTCCGTCTTCCAGGGGTCTTCCGACCCGGGTCCGTCGATCGAGCCTGATCTACAGGAGCAAGAGCTTGAGTTTGAGACAAGGGTTTTTTTCAGATGACGCAAAAGGAAAGGGATCGACGGCCGTCAGGTCACGTTCGACAGACGCCTAACTTTCCCCCTTGCGCTTCCTTCGGGGCGTCTCGATGCGGAGCGCCTCCTGGGGGCAGGCGGCGACGCAGTCGAGGCAGCCGTAGCACTCGGAGGAGACGGGGAGGATCGCCGCCTCTCCCCTCTGCCTCAGGGCCCTGGCCTCGTCGATGAGGGGGAGGAGAAGCCTCTCCGGGGCGTCGCAGACCTGCGTGCAGAGGTTGCAGCCGACGCAGCGCGCCGAATCGATGACGATGGGGCTTCTCCCGGCGGCCTTGGCCGCCAGGGTCCCCAGAGTTCCTCCGGGGCAGATGTGGGCGCAGAAGGAGCGGGGCTCGAAGACGATGGCCATGACGGCGGCCAGGGCCAGCATGAACTGACAGAAGCGCAGGAAGAGAAGGCCGTGGAGGGAGAAAGAGGCGAAGGAGAAGGGCAGATCCTGCCGGACCGTCACGAACCAGACGATCCAGGCGAAATAGCCCGCCATGGCCAGCAGCATGGAGCCCTGGAGGACCCTTCCCCTGTTGAGCCACCGGGGAAAGGGGAGGAGGCGCAGAGACAGGCGCGACCAGATGAGGTCGATGAAGCCTCCGTTGGGACAGAGAAGGCCGCACCAGATCTTGCCCCGGAAGGCCGAGAGAAGGCCGCCGAGGGCGATCATGAGGACGCAGAACCACCACTGCTTCAGGACCAGGACGGCCACGACGAAGGCCACCATGAGCTGGAGCTGGAGGACGGAGCGGATGCCCTGCCAGCTTTTCAGGTCGATGGGGTTTTGCTTTCCCATGGATGGTTTCCCCCCCTTGAACGTTGATAGGCAATAAATACCACATGGGGTATATGTCGGTCAAGAGACGAATCCCGCTTCGAGAAACTTTCCGGGAAAGGAACGTTCGATGCGAGGCTCTGCCCTCCCTCGGGAGCGCCTTTTCCCGGCCGTTCCTTCGGTCTCGCGGGGCGTTTCGGCCCCTATCGCATGAATTAAAGAAAGGTGATAATTGATCTCCTTTTTGCTTGATGGGAATAGCGTTATTTTAAAAAATAAAACAAAATAACGTATTGAATTTATTGCCCCCCATGCTTTGATTGAAGGAAATTGGGACCGTCGCGTCCGATCGGTCCGGGGCGAAAAGGGGGGAGGAAGAGCGTTGAAAATGGCGATGAAGCTCCGGGAAAAGATCACGGCCATCGTGCTCGCCGTGGTTCTCGTCGTCTTCGGTTCCGTGGTGGGGGTCATCACGGCGGTGAACCGGAGGGAGAGCATGATGGAGGCCCGCCAGGTGGCGCTGATTCGGTCGCGGGAACTGGCCAACGAGGTGAGGCTTCAGTTCGAGCGTCCGCTCGACGTGGCCCGTTCGCTGGCCGGAGTCCTCGAAGGGCTCGGCGCCGCCGGTAGCCTCGACCGGGCCCTGGTCAACGGGATGCTGGCCCAGGTGCTGCGGCGCAATCCCGACTTTTTCGGGGTCTGGACCTGCTGGGAGCCCGGCGCCTTCGACGGACGCGACGGCGATTTCGTGGGCGCGAAAGGGCATGACGGCACGGGACGTTTCATCCCCTACTGGTATCGCGACGGCGACGAGGTGGCCCTCGAGGCCCTGGTGGGCTATGACGTTCCCGGCGAGGGAGACTATTACCTTCGGGCCATGGAGAGCGGCCGGGAGACGGTTCTCGATCCCTTCGAGTACGAGGTGGGAGGCCGGAAGGTGGCGATGACGACCCTCGCCGTTCCCGTCGAGATCGGCGGCCGTCGCGTCGGCGCCGTGGGCGTCGATATCGCTCTGGAGGTCCTCCAGGAGATGACGACGAAGATGAGGTTCTACGAGACGGGCTTCGGCCGCCTTCTCTCCCACGGCGGCATCGTGGCCAGCCATCCCTCACGGGACCGCATCGGCGACGTCGCCGGCGAGATCCAGGGCGCCGGAGGCGACGAGGTCCTGCGGCGCATCAGGCGGGGCAAGAGCTGGTTCGAGGAGTCCTGGTCGGTGGCGTTGAAGCAGACGACGTTCAAGGCCTTCGCCCCCGTCGAGATCGGTCGGACGGGGACGCCCTGGAGTTTCGGCGTCGTCGCCCTCGACGAGGAGGTCCTGGCCGCCTCGAACCGCCTCTTTGTCCTGCCCCTGGCTCTGACCGGCGTCGGCCTGGCCGTCGTCATCGCCGCCGTCTGGCTCGTGGCGGGGCGGATCGTGAGGCCTCTGAGGACGGTGGCCGCCATGGCGGAAAGGGCCCGCGAGGGCGACCTGACCGTGACCCGCGACGACTTCGCCCTTCGGTCCTCCGACGAGCTGGGGATCATGGCCGACGCCCTGGCGGCCATGATCGGCTCTCAGGCCGATACGGTTTTCCAGATCCGGCATGCCGCCGAGGCCGTCGCCGCCACATCGACCTCTCTGGCGGCCCTTTCGGAGGAGACCAACGCCTCCATGGACGAGGTTCGAACCCGCCTCGACCAGGTGCTGGAGCTGTCGGAATCCAACGGGACCTCCATCAGAGAGATGGCCTCCTCGATCCAGGAGATGGCCGACGGCGCCCAGACGATGGCCCGCGCCGCCGTCGAGGGCGCGACGGCGGGAGAGCGGGTCGGCCGGACGGCCTCGGCCTCGGTGGAGAAGGTCCAGGCCGTGGTGCGCGATCTGGAGGGCGTCGGCGAAAGGCCCCGGGCCGGCGCCGAGGCCATGCACCATCTGGCCGGAGCCGTGAAGGACATCGCCGGTTTCGTCGGCGTCATCGGCTCCATCGCCGACCAGACGAACCTTCTGGCCCTCAACGCCGCCGCGGTCCGGGCGGGAGCGGCGGGGCGGGGCTTCGCCGTCGTCGCCGAGGAGGTCCGCAAGCTGGCCGGAGAGTCCAACGGCGCCGCCTCGGAGGTGTCCAAGCTCATCGGAAGCCTGGAGAAGAGCATGGGCGACTCCATCGCCGTCACGGAAGAGGCGGGGGCCATCATGAAGGCGACCGTCGACAGGGCCGCCGCCGCGGTCCGGGAGCTCGAAGAGGCCCTCGAAGGGACCCGCCGCGTCATCGACGCCATCGGCACCGTGGCCTCTACCTCGGAGGAACAGGCCGCCTCGAGCGAGGAGATGGCCTCGGCCATGGAACAGATCACGGAGGGGACGACGCGCATCTCCGGACTGATCCGCTCCATCGGCCGTGCCTCGGAGGAGACGTCCCGCGCCGCCGAGGGCGTGGCCGGTCAGGCCCAGGAGATGAACCTCCGCGGAGAAGAGCTCCTCTCCCGGATCGCCCGTTTCCGCCTCGACGAGAGAAGGGCGGGCGTTCTTCCCCTCTCCTCCGAGGTGCGCTGAGGGCCACCGCAAGGGAGAGAGGCGTCTTCTCTCCCGAGGTCGGGGCAGGAAGACAACCCGGATCGAAGGGGCGGTCCGAAGACGCCGCTCCGGTGACGGCGGCGCCCAGAAACTCCCTTTCGCCCCTTCGGAGCGGGCGTGGCCGCGTCCCCGGGAGGAGCGGCGCCATTCGCGAGGGGCGTGGGTTCTCCGCGGGGCGGCCCGATGGAGCGGCCCTGAGGGACGGGACCGACGTTCTGCGGTAGCCGGTTCGACGGGCGACACATCGAGGGGGCGAGAGGGGGTTCCCCCTCTCGCCCCCTCGATGTGTCTTCGCCTACCGTCCCACCGTCCCGGCCAGGGCCAGGGCGGCCCGGAACCAGCGGTAGCCTTCGACGACGTCGCCGGCCCGGAAGGAGAAGGTCCGTCCCGAATGGCGCACCGTGCCGGGCAGGTTGTCGACGGCGTCTCCCTGGGCGCTGTTGAGGACGGTGAGTCCGACCTGACAGGGGCTTCCGGCCCGGAAGGGCCGAGGGGTTTTCCCTCCCTGGAGGGCCTCCCGGACGGCCGTCCGGAGTTTCTGTGCCGTCACCTCCGGAGTGAGGACTCGGGCGGCCTGCCGCCCCAGCCCCTCCTTGACGGAGCAGACGACGAGCTCGTCGCCGAGGAGGGCCCGCGCCTCGCGGCAGAGGGCCTCGTCGCCCGTCACGAGTCCGACGGGCACGCCGAAGTGGCCCGCCACGGCGGCGTTGAAGCCCGTCTCCCCCACGGCGATTCCGTCGAGGGTGACTTCGAAGGCGTCTCCCGACATGGTGTGGTCCAGGACGGCCCGGGCCGTTCCGGCCATGGCGTGGTAGGCGACGAAGAAGGCCCTGTCGGCCCCCTCCACCGCCTCGACCATGCTCAGCGGCTTGCCGGCGCCGCTGACGACGGTCACGCCCTTCGGGAGCTGGCGCACGTCGAGGTTGATCATGCGGGCGTGGGAGTCGTTGACCAGGATTTCCGTGGCGCCGAACTCGAAAGCGGCCTCGACCACGGCCAGCAGGTCGTGGCGCTGCATGGCGCAGCCGAAGGCGTAGTCGGCCTTGTCGGCGCTCACCTGCTCCCACCGGACGACGCCGGTGGCTCCCTCCATGTCGCAGCTGACGTAGATCTTCACCTGAACGGGACCTCCTCAAGAAGGGGATCTCCCCCCTGCAAAGGGGCGCGGGAAGGCCGCTGCCGGTCTTCCTGCGCCCCGCGGTCGGTTTCCTCTTCCCCTCGGCGGGCTTGCCCCGTGGAGGGGCTGTCCGGCTTTCCTGTCTAGCGGACTCCCGAATCGACCCAGAAGCTCTTCGCTCCCGCGTCGAGGCGGGCCCTCGCTCCCAGGGGGAGGGTCGTCTTCTTCACGTCGTGGCCGAAGGGGCCGTTGAGGAGGACGGGCTTGCCCAGGGGGACGAGGAGGCTTTCGAGGACCTCCCGCAGCGAGAGGCTTTTCGTCGCGTCCTTGGGCTCTCCGTCGACGATCTGGCCCACGACGATTCCCGCGACGGCGTCGAGCTTGCCCGCCATGCGGAGCTGGCAGAGCATCCGGTCGATCTTGTAGGGCTCCTCGTAGACGTCTTCGAAGACGAAGATCTTTCCCGCCAGATCGATCTCCCAGGGCGTGCCCATGAGGGCCGTCACGAGGGAGAGGCAGCCTCCGGCCAGTTCTCCCTCGGCCGTCCCCCCGACGAGGGTCTCGTAGGCGGGTGCGCCCTCGTAGGGGACGATCTCCCCCAGAGGCTCCGTCGAGGTGAGGGCCCGAAAGAGGGCGTCCTCGACGTAGCCCGACCAGGTCTCCTTGACGAACTCCGTCGTCGCCATGGGGCCGTGGAAGGTGCAGAAGCCGGCCTCGCGGTGGAGAAAGAGGTGGAGGACGGTGATGTCGCTGTAGCCCAGGAGGATCTTGGGGTTGGCCCGGAAGACGTCGGCCTTCAGGAGTCCCGGAAGGCGCGTGGCGCCGTCGCCGCCGCGGACGCAGAAGAGGGCGTCCACTTCGGGATCGGCGAAGAACCGGTGGAGATCGTCGGCCCGCAGGTCGTCGGGGCCGGCCAGATAGCCCCAGGCCCGGTTGCAGCTTTCGCCCCTTTTGACGCGGTAGCCTCGGGCCTCGAGAAGGGCCTCGGCCTGTTCCAGCTTCTCTTTCGGGGCCGGGCTCGAAGGGGCGACGAGACCGATCGTCCCGCCCTCGGGGAGGGCGCGCACTTTTTCCATGTCCTTTTCTCCCGCCTTTCCGCTTCTTTCGCTGAAAAACCCATTTTCCGTCTCCGTCGCCCGAAAGTCGATAGAGGAGGTGCCCTGCGAATCCGCAGGCCTTCCGGCGCGAGGCCCGCCGCCGTCGCTTCGGGAGGCCCCTCGAGGCGCCTCTCCGGTGCGAAGAGGGAGGCAGACGACTTCGTCCTCCGACCGCTTCGCGGCGGTGCCGAGGGGATCTCGTCCCGCGGGTTCGGTTCTCTCCGTCAGAGGGGGTGGAAGCAGGCCGTCGCGCGTCCCTCCCCTTCCGTCAGGGGCGGTTCGGCCTGGGCGCAGTCGTCCCGGGCGTAGGGGCAGCGCGTGCGGAAGACGCAGCCCGAGGGGCGGTTCATGGGGCTGGGCAGATCGCCCTCCAGAAGCGGTCGCGGCCGGTCCCGCATGCGGGGATCGGGTCGGGGCACCGCCGACAGGAGGAAGAAGGTGTAGGGGTGCCGCGGCGAGGCGAAGATTTCCTCCGTCGGGCCGATCTCCACCACCTTGCCGAGGTACATGACGCAGACCCGGTCGCCGATGCGGCGCACCACCGAAAGGTCGTGGGTGATGAAGAGGTAGGTCAGGTCGAAGGTCCGCTGGAGGTCGCCCAGGAGATTGATGACCTGAGACTGGATCGAGACGTCCAGGGCCGAGAGGGGCTCGTCGCAGACGATGAATTCCGGGTTGAGCGCCAGGGCACGGGCGATCCCGATCCTCTGCCGCTGTCCCCCGGAGAACTCGTGGGGATAGCGGCTCATGGCGTCGGCCCTCATGCCCACGAGGCGCAGCAGCTCCTTCACCCTGTCGCCGCGCTCCGAGGCGCTGCCGACGCCGTGGGCCGCCAGGGGCTCGGCCACGATGTCGGCGACGCGCATGCGGGGATCGAGGCTGGCGTAGGGGTCCTGGAAGACGATCTGCATGCGGCGGCGCATCCGGCGGAGCTTCTCGCCCGAGAGGGCCGTCAGATCCTCTCCGGCGAAGCGGACCTCCCCGGCCGTCGCCTCGATGAGGCGCAGCGTCAGCCGTCCCAGGGTTGTCTTGCCGCAGCCCGATTCGCCCACGACGGCGAAGGTCTCCCGGGGGAAAATGTCGAAGGAGACGCCGTCGACGGCGCGGACGACGCGGTTCGACCGGCCCAGGAGCCCACGGTCGACGGGAAAGTGCTTGGACAGGCGGCGCACCGCGACGAGAGGTTCCATCGTCTTCATCGCCTTTCTCCCCCTTCTCTCCCGGGATCGGCCAGCCAGCAGCGCACCTGATGGCCTTCGCCGACGGCCGCCAGAGGCGGCTCCTCCCGTCGACAGAGAGGGAGGGCCCTCTCGCACCGGGGGTGGAAGGGACATCCCGTCGGCAGCCGGAGCAGATGGGGCACCATCCCGGGGATGGCGTAGAGGCGCTGGCCCCTGGCCCCGCCGCCGGGCACGGAGCGCAGGAGTCCCTGAGTGTAGGGGTGGCCGGGCCGCTCGAAGAGGTCGAAGACCGTGGCCCGCTCCTGGATCCGCCCGGCGTACATGACGTTGACGCGATCGCAGGTCTCGGCCACCACGCCGAGGTCGTGGGTGATGAGGAGGATGGCCGACCCCAGCCGATCTCGGAGCGACTTCATGAGGTCGAGGATCTGGGCCTGAATCGTCACGTCGAGGGCCGTCGTCGGCTCGTCGGCGATGAGGAGGCTCGGCTCGCAGGCCAGGGCCATGGCGATCATGGCTCTCTGTCTCAGCCCCCCCGAGAGCTGGTGGGGGAAGGCGTCGTACCGCGACCGGGCCTCGGGGATGCCGCAGAGGGCGAAGAGTTCGATGCCCCGCCGGCGGGCCTCCTCGGCGCTCATCGAGGAGTGGATGAGAAGGGCCTCGCTCACCTGGCGCCCCACGGTCAGGACGGGGTTGAGCGACGTCATGGGTTCCTGGAAGATCATCGCCGCGTCACAGCCTCGGATCCGAGCCATCTCCTTTTCGGGAAGAGCCGTCAGCTCCCGGCCGTCGAGGCGGATTTCGCCCCGGACCTGGCCCGGAGGGGCGACGAGGCCCATGACGGCCAGGGAGGTGACGCTCTTGCCGCAGCCCGATTCCCCCACGAGTCCGACGATCTCCCCCCGCCTCACGTCGAGATCGACGGCGACGACGGCGGGGACGACGCCGCGGCTCGTGGGAAAGGAGACGTGCAGGTCCCGGATGTCGAGCAGCGCCGTTCCTTCCACCGTCTCCGTCGTCCCGCAGAGACAGCTCTTCTCCACGGCATGCTTTCCCGTCTTTTCTCTGTCGGTCATGGTTCGAGCCTCCCTACGGCTTCATGTACGGGTCGAAGGCGTCCCGCAGCCCGTCGCCGAGGAAGTTGAAGGCCAGCACCGTCAGCAGGATGAAGACGCCGGGGGCGATGGCGATCCAGGGCGCCGAAAAGAGGAACTCCTTGCCGCTGACGATGATGAGCCCCCAGGAGGGGGTGGGCGGCTGGGCCCCCACGCCGAGGAAGGAGAGGCTCGCCTCGGAGAGGATGGCCCCCGGAATGCCCAGGGTGAAGAGGACGATGAGGGAGGGGAGGCAGTTGGGCAGGATGTGGCGGAAGAGGATGACGGGCGTCTTCACGCCCATGGCCCGGCAGGCCTCGACGAACTCCTTCTCGCGGAGGGAGATGACCTGGCTTCGGACGACGCGCGACGTCCCCGCCCATCCCACGACGGCCAGGGCGATGAAGAGGTTGAAGAGAGAGGCTCCCAGGGTGTACATGACGACCATGGCCAGAAGGACGGAGGGGAAGGCCAGGACGATATCGGCGAGGCGCATGATGGCGTAGTCGATCTTGCCTCCGTACCAGCCGCCGACGAGGCCCAGGGTGGTGCCGATGGCCATGGAGAGGAGGGTCGGCACGATGCCGATGACAAGGGAGATGCGCGACCCGTAGAGGATCCGCGTCAGGAGGTCCCTTCCGAACTGGTCCGTTCCGAGCCAGTGGGCCGCCGAGGGCGGAAGGGTCATGACGTCGAGGTCGATGTCGAAGGGGCCGTAGGGCGTCAGCAGGGGGGCGAAAACGGCCATGAAGACGAGGAGGGCGACGCCCAGGGCGCCTCCGAGGGCCATGCGGTTGTTCCGGTAGGCCTGCCACACGTCTTTCAGGAGAGACGTCGGAGGCTCGACGGCCTCGAACTCCTCCGCGGCAACAGGGACGGAAGAGGGAGCGGAGAGCGGAATCTCGTCGGGTCTGATGTCTTCGGACATGGCGTCTCCCCCCTAGTCGAATTTGATCCGCGGATCGAGCCAGGCGTAGAGCATATCGGCGGCGAGATTGCCGAAGATGACCAGGACCGTCTCGAAGAGGACGGCTCCCTGAAGGAGGGGCATGTCGCGGGCCTGGATGGCTCCCACGGCGATGCGCCCCACGCCGGGAATGTTGAAGACGCTTTCGGTGATGACCGCTCCGGCCAGGAGGCTCGCCACCTGGATGGCCATGACGGTCACGACGGGAAGCATGGCGTTCTTCAGGCCGTGGCGGAGGATGACGGCCACCCCGAGAAGGCCCTTGGCCCGCGCCGTCCGGATGTAGTCGCAGCGCATGACCTCGAGAAGGCTCGAGCGGGTGAGGCGGGCCACGATGCCGGCGCTGCTCCAGCCCAGCACCACGGCGGGCATGACGAGGCACTTCCAGGAGTTGAAGCCGGCCACGGGAAGCCAGCCCAGCTTCACGGCGAAGAGGTACTGGAAGAGCAGGGCCGACCAGAAGACGGGCATGGAGACGCCCATGAGGGAGAAGCCCATGAAGAAGTGATCCGACAGCGAGTACTTGCGGACGGCCGAGACGATGCCCGCCGGAATGCCCACGATCCAGGCGAAAAGGGCCGCGGCGACGGCCAGGAGAAAGGTGTTGGGGAAGGCGTTGAGGATGAGGTCGGCCACGGGCCGTTTCAGCTTGTAGGACTCGCCGAGGTCGCCCCTGACGGCCCCCCAGAGGAAGCGCAGATAGCGGACCCAGGCGGGATCGTCGAGGTGCATCTGCTGGCGGACCCGTTCAACGACGTCGACGCTGATGTGCTCCTTCATCATCAGTGCCACGGGGTCTCCCGGCACGACGTTGAGAAGCCAGAAAAGGAGGAAGGTGACGCCGACGAGGACGGGAATGGAAACGATCAGACGCTGAAGGATAAATTTCTTCATGGGCGCCTCCCTCTTCTGGAATCGGGAGGGGGTTGCCCCCCTCCCCGCTCGTCCGACGGTCTATTCGACTTCCATCTCGTAGGCGGAGAAGTCCGACCAGCCGTTCCAGGGGACGACGAAGGTCTTGACCCTCGGCTGGGTCACGTAGAGGTGTTTGAGGGAGAAGAGGGGGAGCCAGGCGGCCTGATCGATGACGATCGTCCTCTCCAGGTCGGCGTAGAGCTTGCCCCTCTTGGCGAAATCGAGTTCGCTCCGTCCCCTGTCGAGGGCGGCGAAGACTTCGTCGCTGATGTTGTTGAAGCTGCGGGCCACGGTCCCCTTGGAGCCGAAGAAGGTGTAGAAGAAGTTGTCGGGATCGTTGAAGTCGGCCGACCACTTCTGGCAGTACATGGGCAGCTTGCCCTCCTTGCGCGTCGCGTACCAGGCCGCCTCGTCCATCTGGACGAGGGTGACACGGAAGCCCGCCGGCGCCACCATGGCCTGGACGACTTCGCTCATCTTCTGCCACTGAGAGGAGGCGCTGGCGATGAGGGCGATCTCGAGATCGACGCCGTCAGGATAGCCCGCCTCGGCGAGGAGGGCCTTGGCCCGGGCCGGATCGTGGGGAATGACCGTCTGTCCCGGGTCGTAGTGGATGAGACCGGCCGGCATGACGCCGTTCTCCAGCTGTCCCTGGTCGTAGTAGAGCTTCTCCAGGAGCTGCTTGCGGTCGACGGCCATCTGGAAGGCCTTGCGGACCCGGACGTCGTCGAAGGGCTTGATCTGCTGGTTGAAGGTGAAGTAGTAGATGCCCACGCGGGGCCCCGAGACGATCTGGTCCTTCCAGGCCTTGTGGCCCAGGAAGTAGGGGATCTGGCTGATGGCGAAGTCGCAGTCGAAGATGTCGATCTCTCCCGACTCGAAGAGCATCCGCATCGTCTCCGTGTCGGTGACGACCTTGACGACGAACCGGTCCAGTTTCGACCGACCGCGCCAGTAGCCGTCGAAGGCGGCCAGGGTGTGGTGGTCGTTGAGGACCCATTCGGTGAGGACGAAGGGCCCCGTCCCGCAGGTCGTCTCGGGCGAGAGGCCGTATTTGTCCCCCAGCGGGCGGGTGAAGGCTTCGCTCAGGATCGAGGCCTGGGGGCTGGCCATGATGGACAGGAAGGGGACGAAGGGCTCCTTCAGCGTGATCCGCACCGTGTAGGGATCGACGAGCTCGAGCCCCTTCGTCGAGTCGGCCTTGCCCTCCATGCGCTCCGCCGCGCCGTCGACGAAGTCGAGGATGTCGGTGTTGAGGGCCTTCGTCGCCGGATCGAGCATGCGGTCGAAGGTGTAGACCACGTCCTTGCCCGTCAGCTCCTCACCGCTGTGGAACTTGACGCCTTTGCGGATGTGGAAGGTGTAGATTTTCCCGTCGTCGCTGATCTCCCAGCTCTCGGCCAGCCCCGGAACCAGTTCGGATTTGCCCGGCCCGACCGTGGCGCACTCCAGAAGGCGATCGTAGACGTTGAGGGGAATCATGTAGCACGACGTGGTCATCTGACCGTCGGCGGTCTGAGGCTCCTCGTTGTAGGCCACGGTCAGAACCTTTTCGCCCGCCCAGGCGCCGCAGGCCAGGACAAGGAGCGCACAGAGCGCCGTCAGACACAGGAGCTGCCAGTTCTTCCTCATTCGAAACCCTCCTCGAAATAACGTCTCGTCGTCGGTCTCCTCGGGCCGTCGCGGCCCTCCCGCGGAAAGCCCGCGCCCTCCGAGCCGGTCCCTGCGCCTCTGCGGCGCCCTCTCTTCCGATGGACTCTCGATGGTCGGACCGGTCCTGCGGCCACCTCCTCCGGCGGATCCTCTCCGTCAGTATCTGTCCAGGATCTGACGGAAGACGCGGGCGAAATTGCCGCCGGCCACGAGGGCCACCTGCTCCCGCGAGTAGCCCCGGCTCTCCAGGGCCTGGAGGAACCGGCCCGTCTCGCCGTGATTTTCGATGACGTCATAGGTCGGAAAGCCGTCGGGCATGGAGTGAAAGGAGGGGAGACCGTCGCAGAGGTCGAAGCCGATCCCCACGTGTTCGATGCCGACGAGGCGGGCGATGTGATCGGCGTGGCGGGCCAGATCGTCGGGGCCGAGGCGGCGACCGTCGCCGCCTCCTCCGATGAAGGCGTCGAGGGCGTTCATGCCGATGACGCCTCCCCGTTCGGCGATGGCCCTGATCTGGTCGTCCGTCAGGTTGCGCATCATCCCGGGGACGAGGGCCCTGGCGTTGGAGTGGCTGGCGATGAGGGGCCCCTTGACGAGCTCCATGACGTCCCAGAATCCCTCGTCGTTGAGATGGCTCACGTCGATCCACATGCCCAGCCGCGTCGCCTCTTCGACGAGGGCGACGCCGAAATCGGTCAGCCCTCCCTTGCGCCCTTCGCGGCGGGGATGGAACCAGCAGCCGTCGGCGGCGTAGTTGCGGCGGCTCCAGGCGAGGCCCAGCCCGCGGACGCCCAGGGCGTGGAAGATGGGCAGCAGGCGCAGGTCGTTCCCCAGCGGATCGGCCCCTTCGAGGGAGAGGAGGAGGGCGATCTTCCCCTCTCGCTTCGCCCCGTCGACTTCGGCCATGGTCCGGCAGATCGCCAGGTCTTCGGGGCAGCTCTCGACCTCGGCCATGAGGGCGGAGATCTGGTCGAGGGCGCAGCGCAGCCCCATCTCGGGCAGCCAGATGGAGTTGACGTAGAGGGCTCCCACGAGGCAGTCGACGCCTCCTCGTCGGAGGTTCTGTCGGTGATAGCGGCGGAAGATGTCTTTCTCGTCGCGCAGAGACCGCTCGAGGATCTCCATGGGCATGTCGAAATGGGCGTCGAGGACGAACAGAGAATCCCTTTTTTCGCTCAACGTGGCTTGGCCTCCCTTGTTCCGGGTCGAAAGGATTTTCCGCTCCGGTCCTGTCCGTCGCCGGGGCGACGGAGACGGCATGCTCATCAACGGTGAGCATATCAAGAGTATTCTATCCCTTGCTTTTCTGAATCGTCAATCAAGAGGACATATCCAAATCCGCAGGCTCGTCAGGACAAACGCCGCAGGGTCCGCTTAAATCACCTCATCGCTGCCGGTTCGAGGCAGGTCCTTCTGTCCTCCGGCCGTTTCGCGGCCGGGGCGATGGCGTTGCGGCCCTTTTGGGGCTGCCGATGCGGGACAGAGCCTTTCGAGGGTTGGCCCTCCTCCGGCGTCAGGGAGCTCCGTCCTCGAGGCGTCCTCATCGTAGCGTAAATGGTCTTTTTGCGCCATGGCGCCTTAAATGTAAAGATGTATCCATCTGGAGAAGGCGACTCCGACCGTGGAAGGCGTGCTCGGGGCGGGGTCAAAGCAGGGTGCAGGGAAAAGGGACCTTCGCCGCGGCGGAACTTCCGAGGGAAAGGGGCGGAGTCCTCTCGTGAAAAAAGGTCTGGCGCGGCCCCGGCTTTCGGCTTGCCGGGCGGGACCTCCATCGGCCCGGCCACGAAGCGGCGGGAGGACGGAAAAGACTTGACTTGAACGCGCACCGACGAGGTGATTGGAGTGGACCTCGAATAAGCGGGTTCGACGGAGTCTTCCCGGGTGAGCCTGCGAATGGACAGAGGGGGGGCGGTATTGACAGCTTTTCCTTATCGGCCCTATAGTCGTTTTGGGTTATCTGTCGGTGAGACTTGGCTGAATGAGGGAAAGGCGGAATGGGGATGAACAAGTTGCGTGTTGCGATCGTCGGATTCGGCAACGTGGCCAAGGAGGCCTTGGCCGCCGTGCGTTCCGCTCCCGACATGGAGGCGGCGGGCATTGTCCTGCGCGATCCCGCCAAGGTGGAGGCGGTCTGGAGGGAGACGGGCCTTCCCGTCGCTCTCGACGTGAGCGAGTTGGGACCTGTCGATGGGGCCGTCCTGGCCATCGCCAGCCGGGCCATCCCCGCCGTGGCGCCCCGTTACCTGGAGAGGGGTATCCACACCGTGGACAGTTTCGACATCCACGGCGACGCCGCCATGGAGCTCCGTCGCGATCTCGACGCGGTGGGCAAGGCGCACGGTTCGGTCGCGGTGATCTGCGCCGGCTGGGACCCGGGGACCGATTCGGTCGTCCGCGCCCTGCTGGAGTGCATCGCCCCCAGGGGAATCACCTACACCAACTTCGGTCCCGGCATGAGCATGGGGCACACGGTGGCCGTCAAGGCCATCGAGGGGGTGAAGGACGCCCTTTCCCTGACTCTGCCCAAGGGCACGGGGCTCCACAAGCGCCACGTCTATGTGGAGCTGGCCGACGGGGCCGACTTCGAGACGGTCCGTGGCCGGATCCTCGGCGATCCCTATTTCTGTCACGACGAGACCTATGTCTTTCCCTGCGACGACGTGGAACGGCTTCTGGACCTGGGCCACGGCGTCCACATGGAGCGCAAGGGCGTTTCGGCCTGCTCCCACAACCAGAGGATGGAGTTCTCCATGACGGTCATGAATCCCGCCGCCACGGCCCAGGTGATGGTCTCGGCGCTCCGGGCCGCCGCGAGGCAGGAACCGGGCTGCTACACCATGCTGGAGATTCCCCCCCTCGACTACCTCTCCGGGGAGCGAGAGGCCCTGCTGCACCGGCTGACGTGACCGACGGCGAGGCCTGATCCTCTTCCTCGTCGCGTCTTTTCGGGAGGGTCTCTCGGCCCGGAAGCGACTTCGAACGCGTCGGCTCCGCCTTTTCGGTCGGTGCCGGCGCGTTTTCTTCCTCGGCCGGCTTTCTCCGTCCCTCGCGATCGGGAAGTCTCTGGCGAAAAGGAGGGCCTGCCGGAGGTCGTTGACGGCCGTCGGGGGAGATCTTAGCCCCGATTCGGGCGTGCCCGTCCGTCGCTTCGTGAGGAGGTTCCGCGATGTTTTCTCTCAAGGAGTTTTTGCGCAGCGAGGTCCGGCCCGCTCTGGGCTGTACCGAGCCCGGCGCCGTCGCCCTGGCGGCGGCCCGGGCCGCCGAAACGCTCGGGAAGCGGGCCGCCGTCGAGTCCATCGGGATTCGCGTCAGTCCCAGCATCCTGAAAAACGGCGCCGATGTGGCTGTCCCCGGCGGGCAGGGGGCGACGGGCATTCCCTTCGCCGCCGCTCTGGGCGTGCTCTGCGGTCGGTCGGCCCGCGGCCTGGAGGTCCTCCGGGAGTGCGGACCCGACGACCTGGAGCGGGCCCGGCGCTGGATCGACAGGGGGGGGGTCTCCCTGGCCTGCGACGAAGGCCATTCGGGCGTCTACGCCGAGGTGGGCCTTGTCGGCGCCGGGGAGAGATCGCGCTGCGTCATCGAGGGAGGCCACAGCCGCATTGCCCTCGTCGAACGGGACGGAGAGGTCCTTTTTAGAGAGGAGGCGATCGGCGCCTCTTCGGCCCCCGATTATCAGACCCTTCTGAGAGACGTCCCTTTCGAGGTCCTTTTCGGCCTGATCGACGAACTGGACGACGAGGACGAGGCCTTCCTCCTCGAGGGCGTCGCCATGAACCGCGCCATGGCCGAGGCCGGTTTCGCCGCCGATCTCCCCTCGCGCCTGGAGCTGACGAAAAACCTCAAGGCCCTCGTCGACGAGGGAACCCTTCCCGACGACGAGGGAATGCGAATCCGTCTCGCCTGTGCCGCCGCCGCCGAGGCCCGCATGTCGGGTCTTCCCAGGGCCGTCATGAGCAGCGCGGGAAGCGGCAATCACGGCATCACGGCGATTCTGCCCGTGGCGCTGCTGGCCCGCTCCCTGGACGCGACGGGGCGCCGGACGGCCCAGGCCTTGGCCCTGAGCCATTTGGCGACCAGCTTCGTCAAGGGCCATACGGGCCGTCTCACGCCCGTCTGCGGCTGTGCCGTCGCCGCAGGGGCGGGAGCGGCCGTGGGCATGACCTGGCTTCTGACGGGTCGAAGCGCCGCCTGTGCCCTGGCCGTCAAGACCCTGCTCGCCAACGTGGCCGGGCTCGTCTGCGACGGCGCCAAGGAGAGCTGCGCCCTCAAGGTGGCCACGGCGGCCCACGAGGCCTACATCGCGGCCCTCCTGGCCCGACGCCGCTGCGGCGTTTGCTCCGCCCAGGGGCTGGTCGACGCTTCGGTGGAGGGCACGGCGGCCAACCTGGGGCGTCTCAACCGGGAGGGCATGGCGGGAGCCGACGCCGTCATCCTCGGCGTCCTCGCCGGAAGAGTGGAAAAACGCTCCCTTTCCTGACGGAAAAAGGCGGCAGCCGTCGGGCTGTCGTGAGACCCGTCCCCGTGAAGCAGGAAGCTGGCGCCAGGCTGCCTTAGGGCATGTGTGGCCAGGTCGGAACGGATTCCGACTCGGGGTGTCCGAAAAGATCCCAAGAAAGAGGTGACTTCCATGTCTCTGACCCTTGAAGGCGTTGTCCTCTCTCCCGGCATCGGCATCGGTCCCGTCCTTCCCCTCGTTCCTCTGGCCTTCGTCGAGACGGGCTCTCTCCTTTCCGAGGAGGAGCGCGGTGCCGAGCTCGGGCGCCTCGAGGAGGCCCTGAATCGGGCCGAGGCCGATCTGGTTCGTCTCCAGGCCCAGGCGGAGAAGACCTTGGGGGCCGACAAGGCCGCCCTCTTCTCGGCCCATCGCCTCATGCTCCGCGACCCCATGCTCGTCGGGGCCGTCCGGGAGGCCGTCGCCGGAGGCCGGAGCGCCTCCGACGCCGTCGTCGTCAAGACGGCCGAGATCCGGGCCCTCTTCGAGGCCCTTCCCGATCCCTACCTGAAGGAGCGGGCCGCCGACGTCGACGATGTGGGGCGCCGTCTCTTCCGGGCCCTCACCGGCCACGTCGACCCCTCCGATCTGGCCGGCCGGGAGGGCGGCCCCTTCGTCGTCGTCGCCCGCGATCTGACGCCTTCCGACACGGCCCTTCTCGACCCCTCCAGGGTGGTCGCCCTCGTCACCGAAGAGGGCGGTCCCACGAGTCACACGGCCATCATCGCCCAGTCCCTGGCCATTCCCGCCCTTTCGGCCGTCGCCGGGGCCCTGGGGCGCCTGATCGAGGGGACCGTCGTCATCGTCGACGGCCTGAAGGGGGAGGTCGTCGTCGCCCCCGACGAGGCGGCTCTCGACGCCGGGCGCCGGGCTGCCGCCCTCTTCGCCGAGGAGCGCCGCCAGGCCGAGGCGCTGCGGGACCTTCCCGCCGTCAGCGCCGACGGAGTCGCCCTCCCTCTCTGGGGCAACATCGCCCGCCCCGACGGAGCGGGCGAGATCCTCTCCAGAGGAGGCGACGGCGTCGGGCTCTTCCGGACGGAGTTTCTCTACATGGGGCGCGACGAGGCGCCGACGGAGGAGGAACAGCTCGCCGCCTACGCCGAGGCCCTGACGGTCCTGTCTCCCCGTCCCGTGACGATCCGCACCCTCGACGCGGGAGGCGACAAGGAGATTCCCTATCTCGCCTCTCTCGTCGGGCACGAGGCCAACCCTTTCCTGGGCTACCGCGCCATCCGCCTCTGTCTCGACCACCCCGAGCTCTTCAAGGTCCAGCTCCGGGCCCTCCTCCGGGCGGCCGTGGCGGGCAATCTCTGGCTCATGTTCCCCATGGTCGTCGACGCCGAGGAGCTGAGGGCGGCCAAGGCCCTTCTCGACGTCTGCGCCGCCGAGCTGGAGGCCGAGGGGCTCGAATGGGCCCGGCCCGCCAAGGTGGGCGTCATGATCGAGACGCCCGGTGCCCTTCTCATGGCCGATCTCCTGGCCAGGGAGGTCGATTTCTTCTCCGTCGGCACCAACGATCTCACTCAGTACCTTCTCGCCGCCGATCGGATGAACCCCCGGCTGAAGCGTCTCCAGGACCCCTTCCATCCGGCGGTGATCCGGGGGCTCTCTGTCGTGGCCCGGGCCGCGGCCGCGGCTGGCATCGACCTGGGCATGTGCGGCGAGATGGCCGGCGATCCGCTGGCCATCCCCCTCCTGGCGGCTCTGGGCTTCCGCGAACTTTCGATGACGCCGGCGCGGATCCCCGCAGCCAAGAAAGTCCTGCGGAGCCTCTCCGTCGCCGAGGCGGGAAAAAGGCTCGACGAGGTGCTGAAGGCGGTGACGACGGCCGAGGTCCGGTCCCTGCTGGCATCGTGGCCCTGAGGGGCTTGAACCGTCGTCGCCCATGAGAGTCCCACTCCGTCTGCTCCTCGTCGCCCTCGTCTTTTCGGCCCTTTTCCTCTTTTTCGGTCTCCTCTCGAGACGGACGGTTACGATAGGCGTCCTCTTCTGCGACGTCCCGCCCCATCTGACGACAGAGGCGGACATGGTCTCGACGGCACAGGCCTACGTCGACTGGTACAACCGTCGAGGCGGCGCGGTGCGCCTCCGCCTGGAGGTGGCCCCCTACGGACGCGATCCCAGCGAGGCCCTGGCGAGGCTGCGCGTCCGCGGTGCCTCCGTCGTCCTCGGCGCCTCCACCTCGGAGCTGGCCCTGGCGGCGGCACCCGTTGCCGAGGCGATGGGCCTGTCCCTGGTCAGTCCCACGGCCCAGGCCGAGGAGCTCGGCGGCCGGCGGGACGCCTTTTTTCGGGTCCAGCACGCCCTGAACCGCAACGCGGAGCGTACGGCGGCCCTCCTGCGCCATCTCAAGGCGAATCGCGTCGTCGCCTTCGTCTCGTGCCACAACGAGGCTTACGCCCGGGAGACGGTGCTCCGGGTGACCCAGGACAGCGGCCTTTCCGTCGACATCCTGCCCGCCGAAGGGGCCTACGAGGCGCGCCAGGCCCGGATGGAGGCCTACGGCGATCCTCCCTCCGTGGTCTGGGTCGTCGCCCACCCCGAGACGAGCTTCTGGCTCTGCCGCCAGATCGGCGACGTCTGGCCCCGGTCGAAGCTGCTCCTGTCGATGTGGTCCCTCTCGAGCGGCCACGAGAGGCTGGAGGAGATCGAAGGGCTCTCCTTCCACTTCGTGGAGAACGTCGATCCCTGGAGCGAAGAGGAGGGGGCCTTCGGGGCCTTCCTGCGCGAAAACTACCGCCGCCGGCCCAGTCTCCTCCTTCGCTACACGGCCCTGGCCCTGGATCTCATCGTCGCCGCCGCCGAGGAGGGGAGCGTCACCGGTGAGGACTTCCGCAGCGCCCTCGCCCCACGCCTCCTCCGGCGAGAGGGGGCGGAGGCCGTTGTCGACGCGTGGGGCGACCGAGTGGGGCGGCCCCGCGTCTTCCGGCGCGCCGAAGGCCGCGTCGAGGAAGTGGCCCTGCCGTGGTGACGCTGGACTCCTTCCGCCGCCGTCTTCTGGCCGCCTCGCTCCTCCTCGTCGCGGTCTTTTCCTCCCTCTTCCTCCTCTGGCGCCGCGACCTCGCCCGCGGGGAGAGGGAGCAGGCCCTCGAGAGACGTCTGGCTCTCATGGGGCGGGACGTCCTTCAGACCGTCGACTTCCACCGGCGCCTCCTCCAGGGGATGAGCCACGTCGGCTTCGACGCCCGCGCTTTCGACGGCCTCTCCCCCTCCCTCTGTCCCTTCCTGGTCCGCACCGACGTGGAGGGGCGGATCGCCGAGAGCTATCGCGGCCCTTTGGGACGGGGGGCACGGCTGCCTCTCGACCTCCTCTCGACCCCCCTTGCGGCGACGTCCCTTCTCGACGAGAGGGGACGTCCCCTCGTCGTCCTGGCCCATCCCGTCGGCACCGAGGGGTGGGTCGTGGCCGGTTTCTCCCCTTCCGCTCTCTTCTCCCGCCAGGATAGGCTCCGCCAGGGCGAGTGGGCCCTTCTCCTCTCGCCCGAGGGGCGGGTCCTCGTCTCCATGGGCGAGGCCTCCCTCTTCCCCTTCGGGGCCACGATGCCGACGGAACTCCTCCTTTCCCCCCGGTCGACGCGGACCTGGCTCGGCGTCCTTCAGCACTTCCTCGTCCTTCCCCTTCCCGGCGAGGATTTCTTCGTCGCCGTCGGCTATCCCGAGTCGCTGATCTGGCAGGAGGCGCTGGACAGGGGGCTCGCCGCCGGAGGGGCCGTCGCCCTCGGCGCCCTCTCCGTCCTGATCCTGATCTTCCCCCTCTTCTCCTCGGTGCTGACCTCTCTGACTTCCCTCTCGACGTCGCTTGTGGAGGCCGAGGGAACTCTGACCCGCGCCCCCGATCCCGTAGAGGCCATGGAGATCCTCCGCGAGCTTGGACGGCGGGAGCTTCCCCTGGCGCGTTTTGCCGAATTCCAGGCCATCGAGGTCTCCTTCGGACGCCTTCTCGAGGCCGTCGCCCGCGAGGGGGAGGAGCTCGCCGGTCTCTACGAGGAGGCCTCGGCCATGGAAGAGGAGCTCTCCGATTCGAACCGGCGCCTGACGCGGGCCATGGATCGTCTCGGTGCCCTCCTCGACCTCTCGCGGGAGACGCAGAGCGCCGGCGATCTCGACGGAGCGGCCGACGGCGTGGCCCGCGAGCTGGGGCGCCTCTTCGGGAGTCCCTTCACGGCCATCGTCGCCCTGCGATCGGGCGAGCCCTTTATCTGGAGCTGGGCCGGCCGACCGGAGCTGAGGGAAGAGCTCGTCGATTCCCTGCGCGTCGCCTCTCCTGGGGGGCTCTTCTCCCGCTTTTCCGTCGCCTCCCGCCAGGGGCTCAAGTTCTTCCAGTTTCCCGTCCGGACGCTGCGGCGTCTCGTCGGAGGCGTCGTCGTCGTCCTCCCCGCCGAGGGGGACGAGGAGGGGCTGCGGGAGACGATGGAGCCCTTCCTCTCCCATCTGGCCGGCCTTCTCCATTCCAGGGCCATGTTCGTCGAGGTCAAGGAGGCCTATCACGACGTCTCGATCCGGATGCAGGTCTTCACCCAGGCCTACCACGAGGAGACGGGGGCCCATCTGGGCCGTATCGGCGACTATGCCCTTCTCTTCGGCTCCGAGCTGGGCCTTTCCGACGACTACCTGTCGGACCTGAGGGCCTTCAGCCAGCTCCACGACGTGGGCAAGCTCCGGGTGCCCCAGGCGATCCTCTCCAAGCCGTCGGCCCTGACGGAAGAGGAGTTCGAGATCGTCAAGGGCCATACCCTCTGGGGAGCGGAGATCCTGGGCGACTCTCCCTGGTTTTCCATGGCCCGCGACATCTGCCTGGGCCATCACGAGCGCTGGTGCGGCGGGGGCTACCCCCGAGGTCTGTCGGGCGAGGCCATCCCCCTGGCGGCGCGCATCGTCAGCCTCTGCGACGTCTACGACGCCCTCCGGTCCCGCCGGAGCTACAAGCCCCCCTTCAGCCACGAGCGGGCCCTCCGGATCATCCTCGAAGGGGACGGCCGCGTCGAGCCCGACTACTTCGACCCCAGGCTCCTCGAGATCCTCCGCCGCCGCGGCGACGATCTGGCCCGCCTTTTCGAGAGCCGCCCCGACGAGACGCCTCAGGAATGAGGCGCCTCGGGCCGGCCCGTCCCGACAGGGGCACCTCGAAGGCCTGAAGCCCGCCTGCGACGGTGCTTTTTCGCTCCGCCGCCCTTTCCCGCGTCTTTTCGCCCCTGGCCTCAGAAAACCGGAAAAAGGAGTCAGGTGCCCCCGGGGGCTCCTGACTCCTTTTTTTTCGTCCTTCTCAGGCACGGTGCCCGTCGCCCCTTCCAGGCGACGGGCACCGTCTTCAGCGCCGGCTGCGGACCGGCACCAGACCGGAGGCGGTTTCGGCTTCGAGGCGGAAGCGCTTCAGAAGGTCCTGCAGCTCCCGGGCCGTCGCGGAGAGGGTCTGGGCCTCCTGGGCGATCGACTCCGAGGCATGGGACGTCTCCTCCGTCGACTTGCGGACGTTCTCGACGGTGGTCGTCAGGGCTCCCGTGCTCTTGGCGACGGAATCGACGGCCGTCGCCATCTCGCCGCTGGCGGCGGCCTGCTCCTGGGCGACGGCGGCGAGGTTCTGCATGGCGTCGAGGGTCTTTGCGATCTCGCTGACGCTCTGCTTGAGATCTTCCTGGGCCTTCTTCGCCCTGAGGACGGTCTCCTTCAGGATCTCCGTTGCCTGCCTGGAGGCGGCGACGGAGCTGGCCGAATGTTCGCGAAGGGTGACGATGAGGGTGTCGATCTCCTTGGCGGCATGGCCCGACTCCTCGGCGAGCTTGCGGACCTCTTCGGCGACGACGGCAAAGCCTCGTCCGTGTTCTCCGGCCCGGGCCGCCTCGATGGCGGCGTTGAGAGCCAGGAGGTTGGTCTGGTCGGCGATGGAGGTGATGGACGTGACAAATCCCGTGATCTTCTGGACGGCCTCCTCGAGAAGGGCCGCCTTGCCGACGTTCTCGGCCGAGGCCGCCTCGACCTTGACGATATCGGCGATGACGTTTCGGACCTCCTCGAAGGCGCCTTCGGTGATGGCCTGGGTCCTGGCGGCCCCGTCGGCCCCCTCCGTGGCCGCCTGAGCCGTGGCGTGAGCCGATCCGGAGATCTCCTCCACGCCGGCGTTGGCCTCCTCCAGGGCTGCGGCGTTCGATTCGAACTGGCCGGCCATGTGGTCCATCGAGCCCCGGACCTCCTCCATGGAGGCGACGGTCTCCTCGGAAAAGGCAGCCAGCGACTCGGCCCGGCTCAGGGTCTGATGGGCCGAGTCGTCGGCCTTCTCGACGAGATTCCTCAGGCCCCCGATCATGCCGTTCAGGGCCGTGCCGATGCGGTCGAGCTCGTCGCGGTCCCGTCCCTCGTACCGGGCCGTCAGGTCGCCCTCGCTGACTCGGGCCGTCGTGGCCAGGAGGCGGGCCAGAGACTTCTGGATGCCCCGGGAGATGGCGATGATAAGGGCGAGGGCGATGGCGAGGGCCAGGACTCCCAGCAGGATCTGGATCCGCGTCAGGGCCGCCACGGCGGCCTGGATTTCGGCGACGGGGTAGAAGAGGCCGAGGAAGAGCCCCTTGTCGGTGGGCGAGTAGAAAAGGCGCCTCGTCTGGCCGTCGGCGTTGGACCGGTAGTCTCCGAAGCCGCTCCGGCCGGCCAGGATCTGGCGGCCGAGGCCCGCGAGCTCGTCGGTGATGACGGAAGAGGTCGTGGTGATGTTCTCCTTCATGATCCAGTCCTCGAAGGGGGCGGCGATGACGTTGCCCGAGGCGTCGAAGAGGATGCCGAAGCCCTTGTCCAGGATCTTCTGGTCGACGACGAAGGCGCTCAGGGCCGAAGTGTCGACGTCGAGGGCGACGACGCCGACGAGCTGGCCTTCCTCCCTGTAGGGCATGGCCAGGCTGATGATCATCTTGCCCGTGATCCCGTCCAGATAGGGGTCGGTGATGATGATCCTGCTGCTGTCGACGGCCTGGCGGTACCAGGAGCGCACCTTGGGATCGTAGTCGGCCGGCGGGACCCAGCCCGTCCCGTCGGCGAAACTGCGGTCCTCGAAGGCAAGGTAGACGTCCTGGACGCCGAAGTGCTTGTTGATCTCGGTGTAGCGGGCCATGTAGGGCTGAAGCTCGGGTGCCGTAAGGCCTCTGCCGGCCTCGCGGAGATGGAGAACGCCCTCGTTGACGTTGGCGAGGATCAGCTCGAGGCGCTCGAAGTAGAGGGAGACGCCATGCCCCACGACGGAGGCCGTCTCGACGCCGACGGAATTGAGCTGCCCCTCCATGGCGGAGCGGCTTTTCACGTAGCCCGTGACGGCCATGGCGCCGATGAGGAGGACGATGGTCAGGGCCATGGCCCAGAGCTTGTTGCGGATCGTCATATCCGTTCCTCTCCTTTCACGTCTCTTCCGTGTTGCCTGAGCCGAATCGCAGGAGGTTCTCCACAGGGAACAGACGTCGGGGATGGCGCCTCACGGAGCCGAGGAGGCTGCGGGGAGCGCGTGCGGTTTCAATATCGACGGAGCGAAAAACAAACGCGATGGGATTAGGAACGGGTGATTTCCGTGACTCTCCTCGCCTCGCCGACGCCGCCGGGAAGGTTTCTCGCTTTGTTCACCTCCCATCGATCATAAAGATACCCCGAAGCCTGAACCGGAAATCGAATCCGGTTGAAACCCCGGGGTGGGAAGAAACGGGAGAGCCCGAACGGCGCTCTGAGCTCATCGGATATTGCCGTTTTTTCTGCGGCGGTGCCGCCTCCTGACCCTGCGGCCTCAAGCAGAGGTGCGTCCTGCTGCCCGTGTCCCTCCTTCCGTCTCCGGGGGGACCGCTGCGGCCTGCCCGTCAGAGTTCGATCTCCTTCAGGTTCGTCTGGGCCCGGACGATGGAGGAGATGATGGCCGTCATGGAGTCGAAGCGGTGGATGGCCTCTTCGAGGACGACGACGGAGTGGGCCATCTCCTCCGAGCCCTCGTCGACCTGGGCGCCGGAGCGCTCCATGATGTCGGTGATGCGGCCCATGAAGGCCTGATTCTGGTCGAGGAAGGCCATGAAGGTGTCCAGCGAGTTGCGGATGACGCCGAACATCTCGCTCACCCGCTGGACGTTCTCGACGGCGAGCGTCACCGACTGGGAGATCTCGCCCACCTGGGAGGAGATGGCCTCCGACGAGACCTTCGTCTCGACGGCCAGCTTCTGGACCTCGGAGGCGACGATGGCGAAGCCCCGGCCGTGCTCGCCGGCCCGGGCCGCCTCGATGGAGGCGTTGAGGGCCAGGAGGTTCGTCTGCTTGGCGATGTTCTGGATCGCCTTGGACATCTTTTCGATTTCCTTGAAGGAGTTGAGCGTTTCGAAGGTGGCCTTGACGGTGGCGTTGACGTCGTCGGTCATGTTGGCCAGATCCGTTCCGGAGCGCTGAAGCTCGGTCTCGAGGCGGCGGTGGAGGGTGTTGATGGCCTCGACGCCCTTGCGGGCCTCGTCGCTGCTGGAGGCGAATTCGGCGACGGTGCGCCGCAGCTTGCCCGACAGCTCGCGGAAGCGGCCCGAGATGTGGCTCAGCTCCTTTTGGACGGCGACGACGCGACGGACGAGGACGGTGTCGAGCTTGGCCATGAAGGAGTTGAGGATCGAGCCGGCGAAAAAGGCCGAGGAGAGGGCCTTGATGAGCTTTTTCTGCGTCGTCATGGCCCGCTCCTAGCGGCGCCCGGCCAGAGCCGGTGTCCCCTTGCCGAACCAGTCGTCGAGGGTGTCGACGCCGCAGCGCAGCTCCCGGAACCAGTTCAGGAAGCGCGTCGCCACCTCTTTTTTCATCACCGCTCCGTGCTGGGGCGCGATGGCCTCCAGGTCCAGCCGCCCCACCAGGTCGGCCCAGCGGCGGCAGGCGGCGTTGGAGGCCATGTAGCGCCGATGGAAGCCCTCCATGTACTTGACGTGGCTGTCGAAGTTCTCGGCGACGGGGTAGCGCTTTCCCGGCGGGAAGATGGCGGCGCCGATGTCGCCGGAGAAGAGGATTTTCGACTGCCTGTCGTAGGCGCAGAACTGGCCCGTCGAATGGAGGAAGTGGGCCGGGACCAGGTCGATGGCGGCGCCGCTTTTGAGGGTCAGGGAGCCGCCGTGGTCGGCGATGGGGGTGATTCGCTTCTGGTCGTAGATGCCGAAATGGGGAAGAAAGCGCGTCCAGAGGCCGCTGATGTGGACCTGGGCCCTGGGGGCGATGGAGAGCCAGAGGGTGATGCCCGACGAGACGTCGGGGTCCTGGTGGGAGTAGAAGATGTGGCGGATGTTCCCCAGGTCGACCCGTTCGGCCACGTTGGCCAGGACCTGGGGGAAGACGTGGGCCCCGCCGGGATCGAAGAGGACGGCCTCCTCTCCCGAGGTCAGAAGATACTGGTTGGTCTGGACGATGCCCTCTTCTTCCTGTTCCTCCCAGCCGAGGAGGAGAAAGGCGTGGCCTTTGTCCTCGTACAGGGGAAGGGTGGTGACGCTGGTCATGGCGAGCCCTCCTTCGGGATGATCGATCGAAACGGTTCTTGGAACCTGATGATACGACGAAGGCGGAGGGACTTCAATCGCAGCCGTCGAGGAGTGACGGGTCCAAAGAGGCCAGGAGATCGACGAGGGCCGGGTCGAAGGCCCCACCCGCCTGAGAGACGATCCGTTCCAGGGCCTCTTCGTGGGAGAGGGGAGTTCCCTCCCTTCCCGATCGCTCTTTCTCGTAGGCCAGGGCCAGGGCCAGAAGGCGCCCCTCGAGGGGGATGGCCTCGCGGGCCAGCCGCCTGGGGTAGCCCTTCCCGTCGTGGCGCTCGTGATGGCTCGCGATGGCCGCCGCCAGAGGCGCCAGGTCGGACCAGGCCTGAGCGATGCGCGCTCCCGCCTCGACGTGACGACGGCGGTCCTTCTCGTCGTCGCCGACGACGATCTTGCCCAGGTCGTGGTAGCGCGCCAGAAGTCCCAGCCTGTCGCGGGCCTTCTGGTCCAGGCCCAGAGCTCCTCCGAGGGCCTCGAGGATCTGGGTCAGGCGCCTTTCGTGACCGTCGTGGAAGTGGTCCCGCCGCGCCAGCTCGGTCTCGATCCGCTGGCGGAACCGACCCGTCATGAGGCCCCGACGGGCGATCTTGACGGCGTACATGGCGTTGTCGGCGTCGGTGATGAGCTGGGCGAGCGTCCTCTCCCCCTCCTTCCGCCAGGCCGATCCGACGGAGAGGACGAGAGGGGCCAGGGCCGGACCGTGCGCCTCGTCGTCGATGTTGCGTTTCAGGCGTTCCAGGACGGCCTGGAGCCCTTCGAGGCTGCAGCGGGGGAGAAGGACGGAGAACTCGTCGCCGCCGACGCGGGCGACGATGTCCGATTCGCGGAAGGATTTCCTCAGCGTCGTCGCGGCCCGGAGGAGGAGGCTGTCTCCGGCGTCGTGGCCCAGGGTGTCGTTGACGATCTTGAGGCCGTCGACGTCGACGACGACGACGGCCAGGGGGTCGGAGCGACCCGTCTCGCAGAGGGCGGTCTGCCCCTCGAAGAAGGCCCGGTTGTGCAACCCCGTGAGGGTGTCGTGGAGGCTGAGGTGGAGGAGTTTTTCCTCCAGGGCCTTGCGTTCCGTGATGTCCTCGAGGGCGCAGAGGAGGCGGTCGACGCCTCCGGCCTCGCCGGGCAGGGAGACCCAGCGGGTGCGGGCCACGATCCTGCGGCCGTCGAGGGCGCAGAGGACCTCGTCGGCCTCCGTCGAGACAGCTGTCGCGAGGATCATCCGCAGGCGCCCGGCGATCTCCTCCGGCGAGAGGGCGCCGTGGATCCGGACCAGGCCCGCCTCGATCTCCCCCGCGTCGGAGGCGGAGAGAAGCTTCAGGGCGGCGCCGTTGGCCGTGAGGACCTTCATCCGGGCCAGGATCTCGAGGGCCTCGTCGCGGTGGGTCCTGCAACGGTCGTCGAGATCGCCGACGTCCGTTGCGAGGCGTTCCGAGAGGGCCTCCCGGGCCGGGGCGCAGTCGAGCTCGCAGAAGGCGAGGGGCGCGTTCTCGAAGAGCTCCCGGTAACGGTTCTCGGAGCGGGTCAGGGCCTCCTGGGCGCGTCGTTCCTCGGTCACGTCGAACATGACGCCGTCGAACCAGACCTCCGACGTCGTCGGGTCGTAGAGGAACTGCCCCCTGTCGAAGAGCCACCGCGTCGTGCCGTCGGCGCGGAAGATGCGGAAGGTCATGGCGTAGGCCTCTCCCTGGCTGTGGCAGCGGCTCAGCGTCTCTCTCACGCGGGGCAGATCGTCGGGGTGGATGATTTCGGCAAGCGAACGGTCGTCGCGGAAAAGATAATCCGTCACGGCGTAGCCCGTGATCTCCTCGAAGGTGTCGCTGAGGTACTCCTTGGTCCAGTTGGCGTCGTTGCGGCTTCGGTAGACGACGCCGGGGATGTTGTCGACGAGGGAGCGGAAGAGGAGGCTGGTCTGCATCTCGCCGTTGCGGGCCTCGACGAGGGCGTCGATGAGGGCGTTGCCGCACCGGGCCAGCTGGGCGATCTCGTCGTCGCCCCTTTCGGTGAGGTGTCCGTGAAGTCGGGGCGAGGCCGTGATGTGGGCCATCTCGTGTCCCATCTGCCGGAGCCCCGTCAGGACGAGGCGGTCGAAGAGCAGGAAGGTCGTCGCCAGGAGGCTGACGAAGGCGATGACGAGGGCCGCGACGAGGCCGACGACGTCGCCGCGGACGCGGGCCCGGAATTCGGAGGGGATGGCGATGGAGGCCAGGAAGGCGGGGCGCCCCAGAAGATCGGTCACCAGCATCCAGGCCTGGGAGCCTTCTTCGGAGTTCCCGACGGTCCGCCCCTCCCGGACGAGCTCGGCGACCTTGCTCCGCGTCGCTGCGTCCGTCTTGCCGGCCAGGGAGGTGAGCGTCATCGTCAGTCCCGTGAGACGCGAGATCTGGAGCCGCTCCTCGTCGACGAGGCGCCCCAGGACGAGGAAGCCCCTGTCGGGGCCCTTTCCCTCGCTGGTCCTGATGGGGGCGACGGCCGTCAGGACGACGGCGTCGTCGAGGCGGAGGAGGCCGCTGGGAAAGGGGCTCGCCTCGCCGAAGGGAAGAAGGGGGCCGATGAGCTTCTCCAGGGCCCGGGACCGGAGTCTGCCCGCTTCGGAGAGTCCCTCTCGGTGGAAGAGCCTGCCCGCGGCGTCGAAGAAGAGGAGGATGTCGATGGCCATGGCCGGGTCGGGGAGGGCCGCGGCCAGGTAAGCCTCGTCGGGAGAGGTCCCGTCCATGAAGGCGTAGGTGGCGTCCCAGTAGGCCGAATCGACGGCATAGGCCTGAAGCCCCTCGGCCTGGTACCGAAGGAGGTCGTCGATGCGCGCCGAGGCCGAAAGGGCATGGTCCGCCCCCGTCCGTGCCAGGGTCCTCTCTCCGTGACGCAGCATCAGTCCCGTCAGGAGCAGGAGGACGGCCAGAAAGACGATCAGAAAGCCCAGTCCGATTTTCGGGGCGATCCTCAGGGCCCTTCTCCTCCCCGGAACTGGAAGGCCAGCAGGGTGATGTCGTCGGACTGCTCGGCCCCGTCGGCGAAGGCCTCGAGGCGGCGGCGGAAGCCGCCGACGATCTCCCTGCAGGAGGCCCGATTCAGATCGGCCAGGGTTGCGGCGGTCCTGTCGTCGCCGAAAAGCTCCTCGGCGGGATTCATGGCCTCGGTGACGCCGTCGGTGAAGGCCAGGAGGAGATCTCCCCGACGCAGGACGACCTCCCCCTCGGAGAAGGCCATGCCCTCCATGGCCCCCACGAGAGGTCCCTTGAGGGAGGGCAGCGGTCTCGCACTTCCCTCCGTCCCGATCAGCAGGGGAGGCGGATGGCCGCCCAGGGCGTAGCGGAGAAGCCCCGTCCTGATGTCGACGACGGAGAAGAAGAGGGTGACGAACATGGAGGCGTCGTTGCCCTCGGCCAATTCGTCATTGAGGCGCGCCATGAGGCGGGAGGGAGAGGATTCCTCCCGCGAGAGGGCCTTGATGAAGGTCCTGGTGACGGCCATGAAGAGGGCGGCGGGGACGCCCTTGCCCGAGACGTCGCCGACGACGAGGCAGAGGTGGTCCTCGTCGGTCATGAAGAAGTCGTAGAAGTCGCCCCCCACCTCTTTCGCCGGTTCGAGAAGGGCGTGGAGGCAGAACTCGTTCCGCTCGGGGAAGGGGGGGAAGGTCTTGGGGACGAGGCTCATCTGGATGGCCCTGCCGATGCGCAGTTCGCTTTCGATGCGCTCCCGGGCCGCCGCCGTCCGGGCCAGCTCGGCCATGTAGCCGGCGATCTCCTCCCGCATGGCCGAGAAGGAGGCCGTCAGGCGCGACACCTCGTCGTCGCCCGACGGAGGGGGAAGGGGCGCCGTGGCGTCTCCCGAACCCATGGCCTGGACGGCGTCGTCCAGGGTCCGGAGGGGGCCCGTGATGGAGCGGGCCAGGGCCCAGACGAAGGCCAGGAGGAGGGCCAGACCGGCGAGGGCCGCCGTCGCCTGGGCCCGGCTCAGGGTCGCCACGTCCCGGAGCAGTTCGGCCCGGGGGAAGAAGACGGCCAGAGACCACCCCGTATCCCCTACGGTGGAGAAGGCCAGCCAGCCCGGATTCCCGTCGAAGGTGACGGGGGCGAAACCTCCCTCGCCGGCGATCATCCTCCGTCCGAGGCGGGCCAGATCGTCGTCGCCCCAGGCCTCGGCGAGGCTGAAGAGGCTCTCGTTCATGATCCAGTCCCTCCGGGGGTGGGCGATGATCGTTCCCTGGGCGGAGAGGAGGAAGGAGAAGGCCTCGCTTTCCGGCCGGGAGAGGGAATCCATTCTCTCCGTGAGCCAGGACAGGGAGAGGTCGGCCGTCATGACGCCGAGGAAGGTCCCCCTCCCGTCGCGTAAGGGGACGGAGTAGGTGGCCATGAGGGCCTCGCCGCCCCCCTCGTCGTGGTAGGGCTCGCTCCATTGGGGGCGGCCGGAATGTTTGGGAAGGAGGTACCAGTCCCAGGTCTCGAAGTGGTAGCTCTCCGTGGCCAGGCTCGTGACGGTCAGGCCGTCTCTGTCCCGGAAGACGTAGGGGGCGAAGGGCCCCCTCTCCGGAGTCCCCTCCTCGAGGACGAGGGCCGAGCCGAAAAGCTCGGCGTTGCGATCGACCGTCCGCCGGAGGAGGTCGACGAGCTCGTCGGGAGAAAAGGAGCGATGGTCTCCGACGATATCGGCCGCCGTCTCGGCCGTCCGCTCCAGGGCCTCGGTGACGACGGCCATGCGACAGGCCGCGGCCTGGGCCGTTTCGACGGCCTTGGCCTCCAGCTCCCGCTCCAGGAGGGTGCGGGCCCGGAGGAAGCCCAGGCCCACGACGAGGGCCAGGACGAGGCCCGAGCCCACGAAGCCCCAGAGGACGAGTCTGCCGGCCAGGCTTCCGCGCAGTTTCAGGGCCGTTCACCTCCCCGGAAGAGGGAGAAGGGAAGAGGCCTTGCGATGAGCCCCACCCGTTCGAGGGTCCGGGCGGTCCTCTCGTAGGCCTCGCGGCTCAGGACTCCCGGCTCGGCCAGGATGGAGGGGAGGATCCGCTCCAGCATCCAGCGCTGATGAACCCGGTTGGTGGGGACGTGGGCACGCCGGGCGTAGGCCATGACGATGTCCAGCGCCTCGTCGACGTTCTCCGCGGCGTAGCGCCACCCCTCCAGCGTCGCCTCGACGAAGTCGCCGCAGGCCTCGGGGTGGGTCTCGGCGAAGGGGGCGAGGGCGTAGAGGCCGTCCTCGGGGAAGCCGTAGCCCTTCTCGGCCAGGTCGATGACGGTCAGCTCCTCGGCGTCGACGCCAGAGAGGAGGAGGCGGTGAAGTTCGTTGTAGCTCATGGCGGCGCAGGCATCGACGAGGCCCCGCCGGAAAAGGGTGATCGAATCGTACTGAGGGATGAGCTTGGGGGTGACGGCGCCGTCCTCGAAGAGGGCCAGGTAGCCGCCCCGGAAGTCGTCGCCCCAGAGGGTCACCTTCCGCCCGTTCAGGTCGTCGATTCCGTCGACGCCCCGATCTCGCCAGGCCAGCAGGACCTGATGGGAACGGCCGACGATCTGGCCCAGATGGACGAGGGGCACGCCCCGGTCGCGATAGAGGAGGGCCGCCGAGAGGAAGAAGGTCCCCACGTCGGCCTCCCCCGCGAGAAGGGCCCTGACCGGTTCCCGGTTGGGCCCTCCGCGGATGATGAAGACGTCGAGGCCTCGGCGGAGGTAGAAACCCTTTTCGAAGGCGACGTAGTAACCGGCGAACTGGGCCTGGGGAACCCACTGGAGGGCCAGGCGGATCGTCGTGAAGGCCCGGGCCGGAACGGCGAGGCCCATGAGTCCGACGAGAAGGGCCAGGGCCGGCCCGCGCTGGAGCAAGGCCCTCAGCACTCCCTGTTGAGGACGAGGGAGAGGATGTTGCGCCCCCCCTCCCGGCGGTAGTGGACCTCGTCGGTGACGCGGCGGATGAGCAGGACGCCCAGCCCGCCGACGGCCCGGTCCTCGAGGCCCGAGGAGAGGTCCGGAGGGGGGGCCTCCTCGAGAGGGTCGAAGGGAATGCCCTCGTCGACGAGTTCGACGGCGAAGCGCCGATCGTCCAGGAGAAGGCGGATCGTCACGTCGCGGGGGGGCTCTCTGTAGGCGTAGGTGCAGATGTTGACGAGGGCCTCCTCGAGGGCCAGCTCCAGATGGGGGAGGCGGCGGGCCGCCACGGAGGACGCCTCGGCCTGGGCGGAGACGAAGGCCGTGATCTCCTCGATCCGGCTCGGATCGGCCTCGAAGGTCCGCTCTTCGACGAGGCTCATCGGCGGAGGATCTCCAGCCCCTCGTCTCGCGTGACGGCGACGGGGATGAAGGCGTCGAAGCCCGAGATGGCGAAGACCTCGGCCACCATGCCGGTCATGGCGCAGACGGCGACGGCGCCTCCGACCGCCCGGGCCCGCTTGGCCAGGGCCAGAATGCCCCGCAGGCCGGCGCTGCTGATGTATTCCAGATCGGCGAAATCGAGAAGGATCCTGCGGTCTCCGCCGTCGACCCAGGCGAGGCTCTCCTTTTCGAAGGCGGCCGTCGTCATGGCGTCGAGGCGGCCCGAGACGACGACGAGGGCGATGGTGTCCTGAAGGGTACGAAGGAGCTTCACGCAAATTCCTCCTTGTTCTTTCGCGACGGCGAAGGCCGGATAGGACGAAAGCGAGGGAATCGTTTCCCTGAAGTCGTTTCTTTAAGATACTACAGCAAAGCGCGCGGCGCCGAAAGGCGGCCGGGGAAAATGAAAGGAGAAAGAGATCTCGACGGTCGAGGCGTCTGTCGCTCTTCTCGGGGAAAAGGCGGATTCGGCCTGACCGGGGGGGACTGAAAACGGGCCTCAAGAACAGGAAAATTCCTTCGGACGGCACAAAAGGGTATGGCGCAACGCGCGTCAGGCCGACGACAGACGCTGGGGCCGCCTCTCCCACGTCCCCGGACGCCTCCTTCTCCGAGGGCCCCTTCCCCTCAGAGGTCGCACCCGCCTCTTCCGCCCAGGCTCTGGAGGCCCCAGCCGCGGGGATAGAGCCCGGGGAGGTCCACGGGCAGCTTTCCCCGCGGGACGATCTGCCCGGCCAGAAGGCGGGCCAGGGCTTTCAGCGTCGGGCCGTCATCGCCGTAGGCGGCGACGGCGGCGGCCGTGGCGGGGAGCGCCGTCGCGTCGTAGGGGCCGCCCAGAGAGAGAAGGATCAGCCTTTTTTCGCCCAGGGCCCGGAGGAAACGGGCCAGCTCCGGCTTGCGGTTCACGTCGTAGGCGGCGACGGCCACGAGGGGATGGCCCTCCAGAGCTCGGACGAGAGCGTCCTCTTCCTCGGAGGAGAGCTCCGTCCCGTAGGGGAGGGGGTCGAGGAGGGCGAGGCCTTCCGTCAGAGGCCGAAGCCGTTCGGCCCGGTCCTCGGGATAGAGGAGGGGCAGCGCGCCTCGCAGGGGGAGGGAGCCGTCGTTGCAAAGGAGCGTCAGGGCGCCCTCGGCGATCTCCCGGGCCAGGGTCTCCCGTTCCTCCGTCGCCGTGGGCCCGAAGGTGCGGGGTCTGGCGTCGGAGAGGAGGCCGAGCCTCTCCTTGGCCGCGACGATCCGCCCCAGGGAGGTCTCCAGGGCGGCCCGCTCGAGCCGTCCCGACCGGAGAGCCGCCACGATGGCCTCGTGGGCGTCGATCTGTTCCTCCGGCTCGTGTCCCCTGTCGGCGCCGAAGATGAGAAGATCGACGCCGGCTGCCAGGGAGCGCAGGGCCGATTCGACGATGCCCCACTGCCTGTCGAGGGCGCCCATGCCGAGGGAGTCGCTGATGACGAGTCCCGAAAAGCGCAGTTCCTCGCGGAGGAGACCGTGAAGAACGGCTCGGGAGAAGGTGGCGGGGATGTCGTCCGATTCCAGGGCGGGGACGACGACGTGGGCCGTCATGATGGCCGGGACCCCCTCTTCGATCATCCGTCGGAAGGGGACGAGCTCGACGGCCTCGAGGCGCTTCCTGTCGTGGGGGATACGGGGGAGGCCCAGATGGGAATCGACGTCGGTGTCTCCGTGGCCGGGGAAGTGCTTGGCCGAGCAGAGGACGCCCGTCTCGGCGAAGGGAGCGACCCAGGCCGAGGCCAGACGCCCCACGTCGGCGGCGTCCGATCCGAAGGAGCGGACGCCGATGACGGGGTTGGCGGCGTTGACGTTGACGTCGGCCACGGGGGCGAAGTCGACGGTGATGCCCAGCTCACGAAGCTGCTCCGCCGTGGCCCGGGCCGCCGCGGAGGAGAGATCGGTCCTGTCCGCGGCTCCCAGGGCCATGGCTCCGGGGAAGACGGTGACGCCTTCGGTGAGGCGGTTGACCCGTCCCCCCTCCTGGTCGACGGTCACGAAGGGAGGCAGAGGCCAGGAGGCGGCCCTGGCCTGGAGATCGTCGACGAGACGGGCCACCTGGCCCGGGCTTTCGACGTTGCCCGCCGAGCTGTAGAGGATGACGCCGCCGGGACGGATCCGGTCGAGGCGGAGCCATGTCGTCTCGTCCAGCTCGGCTCCGCGGAAGAAGACGATCATCGTCTGCCCCGCCAGCTCCTCGTCGGTCAGGGCGGGAAGGGCCGAGGCGGCTCCCGTGCCGATCAGAAGGGCCAGAAAAACGGCGGCGAAGGTTCTGCCTGTCATGAGAAGCCTCCTCGTCAGAAGGGATCGGAGCGTCGGGAAGAAGAGGTCGCGGCGGGGGCGGCCGGGTCCGGGCTTGCGGCCCGGACCCGGCGCCGGGGGCTATTTCCCGCGGCGGGAGAGGAGGGCGGGAAGGAGAAGCAGCAGGGCTGCCGGAGCGGCCCCGAGGGCGCAGCCGCCCGAAGAGCCTCCCGTCGCGGCGGCCTCGAAGTGGACGGGCACGAGGGGATCGGTGAAGATCCCGTCCTCAGCCCCGTCGTGGACGAGGAAGTAGCCTTTTCCGTCGACGGTCAGGGTCTGGACCGCCGATGACCTGTCGGCGGGGAGGGCCCGGTCGAGGAGGGCCAGGCGGAAGGAGACGGAGAAGGACTCCGCCTCCTCGGCGACGGAGAAGAAACGGTTCCTGTCCGCTCCGGCCAGAGTGACGAGGTCGAAGGCCAGGTCGTCGTCGAGAACCTTGACGAAGCGGAGATGATCGAGGAGGTCGGCCGAGACGGCGTCGAAGGGCAGGGCGTCGCGGTCGATGCGGATCGTCAGGGGAACGAGGGCGATATCGGCATCGGCCTCGAAGGAGAGGCCGAAGGGGGTGCCCACCGACGTGGCCTTCCCTGCCTCGCCCGTGCCTTGCCGGAGGCCCTGGGTCAGCTTCTCGTCGTCGATGTCGGCCGAGGCGACCTTCAGGTTGTCGATGGCCGAGGGCTGACGCAGGGTCGTCACGTCGATTCCCGCCGGGCCTTCGGCGCCGCTCAGGTCCGTCGAGACGATGACGAGGCCGGCGATGGAAAAGAGATCGCCGCTGGCCGGGGAGAGCTCGCCGATCTGGCGGAGTCCTCCGTCGGCGATGAAGGTGCGGACCGACGAGGCGACGACGCCGCCGAACCCGTCATCGACGGCGAGCTTCCAGAAGCGTCTCCCGTCGGCGTTGCTCAGGGCGTAGCCGGTGGCGTCGGCCGAGAGGGGGACGATGTCGTCGTCGGTCAGGGCCTCTTCGGTGCCGAGGTAGAGGACGTAGGTCAGGGCGTCGCCGTCGGGATCGTCGTAGCGCCAGCTCAGTCTGCCGTTGGCGGGGATGTCAACGGCTCCGTCGGCCGGAGCGCGGCTTGCCTCGACGGGAGGCCTGTTGGCCGTCTCGAAGACCTTGGGCGTTCCCGTGACGGTGCCCACGTTTTCGACGACGGCGTCGACGGTGACGGTGTAGGTGCCGTGGCCGACGAGACCCTCAAGGAAAAGTTCCGTGGCCGTCGTCTCGCCGCGGAAGACGACGGTTCCCTCGGCATCGCGGACGGTGACGACGTAGCTCACCGTCTCGCCCGCGCCCAGCCCCTTGGGGGGCTGCCAGGTCAGGGTGAGGCCTCCGTCGGGGATGACGATTTTACCTCCCTCCAAGGAGGGGTTCTTGAAGTCGATGTCGCCGGAGGCGACGGGATCGAGGGCAACTCGGAAGGAGGTCCGTTCCGACAGGGCACTTCCTCCCCATCCGTCGTCGGCCGAGACCTGCCAGAGGTAGATCGCTCCGGCGTCGAGAGGTTCCGTCCAGCTGTGGGCGGCGCCCGTTCCGGCGTCGGCCGAGAGGATCCTTCCCGACTCGTCGGTCAGGTAGAGGACGAAGGACAGGCTGTCGCCGTCGCCGTCGTCGGCCGTCCAGGAGAAGGTCGGCTCGGCGGCGACGTTGAGGGCTCCGTCGGCGGGCGCGTCGTTTCTGACGGAGGGAAGGGCGTTGAGGGTCGTGAAGTTGCGGGCGTCGCTCTTCGTGTCCAGCTCCGGCTTGTTCTCGACGCGGGCCGTCACCCACCAGCGGTAGATGGTGTGTCCCCTGAGGGGCTCCTGTCCCGAGGGCCAGGCGAGGGTCGTCGTCGTCAGGCCTTGGGCGATGGGGAAGCCGCCGATGAGCACGTCGTAGACGACCGCCCCCTCGTCGCTCGAGACGGCCTGCCAGGAGAAGGAAGGCGTCAGGGAGACGTCGTCGGCGTCCGTCTCGGGGCTCAGGAGGGTCGGCTTGGGCAGATGTCCGACGGGGCCGTCGGCGAAGGCCTTGAGGCAGACGTTGGCCGTGGCGTCGACATCGGTCAGGTCCGTCCAGGTCGTGCCGTCGACGGAGACGAAGCTTTCTCCCCGAGCGGCCGTGGCCTTGTCGGAGTAGCCGCGGCTCCTGTTCTCGACGGCCACGGGGTAGTCGTAGCCCGGCGTGGTCAGATCGACGACGATGGAGAAGGTCGTTCCCGCCGCCACGTCGACGGGCTCGTCGAGATGGATCGTGTGATAGCCCGGGGCCTCCAGCGTGGCTCCCTGGCTGTCGATGACGCAGAGCCCCGAGCGGGGAGCTCCGGCCTCGACGCCGGTGTGGACCGAGATGTAGGCCACGTTGTCGACGCCTCCGGCGTAGAAGGCGACGGACTCGATCCGTCCCTCCTCGGCGGCGGTGAAGACGTTGGCCATCCAGGCCCTCTCCCCTCCGTCCGCGGCGGGCGAGTAGGAAGTGACCCAGCCCAGAGGGTCGTGCTGGTAGATGCGCTCGAAGGCGTCGACGGTGGTCCCGATGTAGACGGCTCCCGTGTCGAGGGCGGCGTCCTCGTAGGAGAGGTAGAAATAGCCCCCGTCTCCCCAGGAGTCGCCCCAGCTGTTCTTGACGATCCAGGCGCCGTCCCCTTCGGGCCTGTTGAGGGCGTTGAAGTTCTCCCGCGAATAGGTGTCGTCCCAGCCGACGACGGTGACGGCGTGGTTGGCCCAGCCGACGGTCAGGCCGTCGGGGTTACCGGCGGGGATGAAGGCGGCGCTGGTGGCGCTGTTGAAATAGGGCGAGAGGTTCCAGTTCCCCGTCTGGGGATCGCTGGCGTAGACGCCCACCGAGGCGGCTCCGTAGAAGGCGACGGCCCTCTTGATGTTCTCGACGCTGGCCTTCTGGTAGCGCGTGCCGCTGTCGTAGTAGAAGTTGTAGACCGTCTCCAGGCGCCGCGAGAGCGGCGCGGCGCCGTCGGGGATCTCCTCGTAGGGGGCTTCCGTCTCGTCGACGGCGCCCGTCCCCCGGGCCAGAAGGGCCGTGGCCCGGAAGTCGTCGCCGCCCTGGTCCATGAGAGTCTGAAGGGGCAGGGTCGCGGCGACGTCTTTGAAGCCGGGAAGTTCGGGCGACCGGTCGACGCAGCCGAAGTATCCCAGGTGCATCTCGGCGTAGTCGGGGCTGGCGATGCCGGCCCTGAGGGCCGTCGACTCCAGCGAGGCCATGGCGGAGAAGGTCCAGCAGGAGCCGTAGGGAGCCTGATCGCGGACGGGCGACGACAGGCCCGATTTCCTGAGGTCGAAGGTGGCGGGGAACCAGGCTCCCTTGTCGCCGGCCGAGGTGAAGAGGCTCTTTCCGGCCAGGTGACTCAGGTCGACGGGAGAGGGGGTGCGGCCCCCCTCGGTCCTGGCCGTTCCCTCCGAGGTCGCGCGGGCCTGGTCCTCCACATAGGCGACGAAGGCGGGGTTGGGCGGGGCGAAAGCCCCGGCCCAGGCCGCCAGAGAGGAAAGCAGCAGCAGGAAGAGGGCGAAAAGGGAGATCCAGGACAGACGGTGACGCGGCATTCTCGAACACTCCTTTCGATGGATGGATCGTCTCGGACCCGAGGGCCCGGATGGAGTCGGCGCGGTTACCGGTCTCTGCGCAGGAGGAAGAGGAGGGGAAGGCAAAGCAGCGCCGCCGTCGGCGTTCCCGCCGCACAGCCTCCTCCGGATGCGGGGGCAGCCTCTTCTGGCGTCGGGGCCTCGGGCGTAGGCGCCCGTCAGGGGGTGTCCTCCTCCTCTTCGTCGGCGTGGGGCAGGCGCAGGGCGGCCAGGGCCAGGATCAGGGCCCCGGCGCCGTTGGCGACCAAGAGGAGGGGGAGGGACAGGAATCGGTTGGTGAGGCTGAAGAGGATGAAGGCCAGGGGCATGACGGCGTAGCAGATCGTCGTGAGGAGGGCGAAGAAACGCCCCTTCACGGCGTCGGGGACGATCTTCTGGAAGAGGGCCGGCGCCGTGGCGTTGACGGTGCCCAGGCCGAGTCCCACGGCGAAGAGGGAGAGGGCCATGATCTCCCTGTGGCCGACGACGCCGAAGAGGATGATGGCGGCGGCCGAGAGGAAGAGTCCTCCTGCGATGCGGCCGTAGGCGCCGGAGAAGGGGCGGAGGCTGAAGAAGAGGGCCGAGAGGAGGGCGCCGAGGGCCAGGGAGCCCTCGAAGAGCCCCACCCAGAGGGGGCCCTCGCCGAGGATGAAGCGCACGGCCAGGGGGATGGCCAGGAGGACGGGGGAGAAGAAGAAGTTGAAGGCGCCGAAGACGGCCAGGAGAAGGGCCACGGGGCGGTTCTCCCCGAGATAGGCGAACCCCTCGGCCATGGACCGGCCCCAACTCGGCCGGGGTCCCGGGAGGCGAGGCGCCGCCAGGTCTGTTCTGATGGACAGGATCAGGGCGAGGGAGAGGAGGAAGGTGGCGCCGTCGAAAAGGAAGGCCCCAAGCGAGCCGAGGGCCGCCAGGGCCGCCCCTCCCAGGGCGGCGCCGATGACGGCCGAGAACTGGAAGGCCGTCGAGTTGACGGCCGCCGCCGCCGTCACGTGCTCCCTGTCGGTGAGGGCTTCGAGGGAGCTGTTGGCGGCGGCCTCGAAAAGAGGCATGAAGAGGGAGATGGAAAAGACGAGAAGGTAGAGGAGGGGCAGGGAGAGCCGTCCCGCCGCCAGCAGCGCCGCCAGGAGAAGGAGAAGGAGGAGGCGGACGACGTCGGCGCCGACCATGCAGTTCCTGCGGTGGAAGCGGTCGGCCAGAGTTCCCATGAGAGGGCCGAAGAGGACGATGGGGATGACGGTCACGGCCATGAGCAGCCCAAGATGAAGGCCGCTGTCGGGCCCGCCGGAGCTGACGACCCACCAGGCCAGGGCGATGGAGAAGAATTTGTCCCCTATGGCGGAGACGAAGCGCCCGGCGAAGAACTTGCGGAAATCGGGGAAGAGGACCAGCGGGTGGCTCCTTCCCCTGAAGGAGGGACCCGTCATGAAAGGGCGGCCATCCTGTCGAGGATCTCCTGGGCGGCGATGGCGCACCCCTTGTGCTTGTGCGTTCCGCCGCGGCGGACGGAGGCGATGTAGGTCCCGGGCAGGCCGCAGGGACAGTCCTCCTCCAGGACGGCCACGTCCGTCGCGAGGAGGGACTGATTGGGCTGGGCCTCGTTCCAGGGGGAGAGGAGGAGGAGCTGTCCCTCCTGTCCCATGGCGAGGGGACGGTGCGTCAGGGGGTCGACGACGGAAAGGCGCGAACAGGCCGGCACGTGGTGGTGGCCGAAGGAGCAGGCGCCGTAGGGAACGCCGTGTTCGGCCATGCCGAAGACATCGCGGACGTTGGCGGCCGGGAGGCCGCAGCTCGACTGGACGAAGAGGGCGAAATCGGCCTGTCTCATGGGCTGACCGGCGTGATTCTTCCAGCCCCCTCCGGCGATGACGAAGCTGTCGGGATCGACGGACAGGTCGGGCTTGAGCCTTTTCGCCTCGGCCAAGGCCCGATGCATGAAGGCGGGAAAGCCCAGGAAGCGCAGAGGGCCGTCGGAGGCGAGGTCGATGAGAAGCCGCGCCGTGCCGTCGACGTCGAAGGAGAAGGTCCCCGAACCGTCGCGCTTCAGGAGCCAGTGGACGCTTCGGGCCGGGGCGCAGGCCATCTTCTGCTCCGTGCTCCAGCTCGTTCCCACGTCGGCTGCCTCGGTCCTGTCGTAGCTGAAAAGAAGGTAGTGGGCCGGGCGGGGCGAGTCGAAGCCCAGGGCGGCGAAGATCTTCCGCGACAGAGTCTCCATTCGGGCCAGACTGGGTCCGTCGAAGTGGAGCTGCGTCCTCTGTCCCGACGTCCCCGAGCTGGTCAGGGTGAGCACCACCGATTCGGGGGCGACGGAGAGGAAATCGTTGATTTTCAGCGTCCCCACGTAGAGGGGGGGCAGGGCCAGGGCGTCCTCGACGGAGGCGATGGCGGCGGGGTCGAAGGCCTTGGCCTCGTCGAGAGCCCTCAGAAAGGGGTGGATCGCCCTCTGTCGCAGGACGTTCTCGCGGAAGGCCTCGACGAAGAGCCCGTCCGTCTCCCGAGGCGGCAGAAAGGGGTTTTCCAGGGAGCAGAGCCGTTCCAGGGCGTTCATGAGAGAGCCTCCTCTCGCTTTTGGGCCAGGGGCCGGATGTAGTCGACGAGGCGCTGTCCCATCTCCCCGGCGACGACGACGGAGTCGAAATCGACGGTGCTGCCGTTCAGGTAGATCAGAGCCAGCCTGTCGCCCCGTCGGCCGGGCAGGAGGCCGCAGAAGAAAAAGCCCCGTCCCTCCAGGGCCGCCGCCAGCTCGGGTGCGGCCTCGTCCTCCAGGTTGAGGCGGACCAGGATGGCGTCGATGCGGCGAAGACAGAACTGGCGGACCAGGTGATGGAGGTGCCCCGCCGTCTCCGAGGCGGCCTCGTCGACGTCGATGACGGCGGCGTTGATGTCCTCGATGATCTCGGCCCGCGTCTGCCCCGGCCCCGTGCCCGATTTGGCCCGGCCCGGAGCGAAGGTTCTCTCCAGTCCCAGAGCGGCGTAGAGCTCGGCCAGGAAGGGCGCGTGGGCCTCCGGGAGGTGGACGGTCCGCCTCTCGTGGTCGGCCAGGGGGAGGTACTGGCAGGCCAGGCTCAGACGCCGGGAGCTGCACCCGGCCAGCTTGCGGAAGTTCATCGACGGCGCGAAAAATCCGGCCAGGAGGGCGCTGTACCGGAAGCCGCGGGAGAGGGCCGCCTTCTGAGAGGCGCCGTGACTCGTCACGGACTGGACGAAGGCGCCGCCGTAGCCGCGGCGGCGTGCCTCGTCGATGAGGTGATCGGTGAGCTCTTTCAGGAGGTTCCGGCCTCTGTAGCGGGGCTTGACGAAGGCCATGCCCAGCTCGACGCCGTCGCTGCCCTCGGTGATTTCCAGGGCGCCGTGGCCCAGGATGTCGTCGTCGGAGACGGCCACGAAGGAGGCGATGTGGCCCGTGCGGTTCAGCTCGACGACGCGCTCGGGGTAGTAGAGGTGGCTGTTGGGGTAGGAGTAGCCGTAGGCCTCGTAGGCGCAGCGGGCCACCTCGATGGCCTCGTCGGGCCTCATGGGGCGGATCGTCCAGGCCAGAGGGCCCTCGTAGACCGTCACGGGCGTTCCGGCGGGGCGGCTCTCGCCCTCGTCGGCCACGGAGCGGTCCGAGAGGTACTTGACGAGGCGCGTCTCCTTGCCCTGAGGGCCCAGGTTGCGGAAGGAGACCTCGTCGGCCAGGTTGCGCATGAGGAAGAGCCCCAGGCCCCGGCGGGGCGTCTCGTCGGCGTCGCGGGGGGCGCTGTAGGGGGGGACCGATTCGGGCGCGTAGGGAATGCCCCGGTCCGCCACGGTCAGGGCCAGGCCCAGGGGGACGGCCTCGACGGTGACGTCGAAGGTGCCCTCCTCGCCCTCCTCGTAGGCGTGGTGGAGGACGTTGGCGACGGCCTCTTCGAGGGCCACCTCGATCTCGCCCAAAGCCTTTCCCTCGAAGCCTCGGCCTTTCGCCGCCGCGGCGACGAAGGCCTGGAGGGGGGGGAGGACGGCCATTTCGTTGGGCAGGGTCAACCTGGCGGGTCGTCTCACTCGGGAAGCCTCCCGTCGACGATGCGGCGGATCTTGCCCGTCCGGGCCACCCGCTCCAGCGACTGGGCCGGAACGAGGGAGACGGACAGCTCCTCCAGCTCCCTGTTGCGGGGGTCCCTGTAGACCTTGGCCCTCTCGACGATGGCCTCGAGGATGGCCCCCTCCAGGGCGCCGTCGCCGACGAGGCTCGCGTCGAGGACCTCGACGGAGAAGGTCACCTTCGCCTTCGTCCCCAGAGGGGCGACGCCGATCTGGAAGTCCGACGAAAGACCTCGGAAGGGTTCGAGGGCCTTCTCGACCTCCTCGACGTAGAGCTTGCCGAAGTGGACGCGGACGTAGTCGCCCGTCCGTCCCAGAAGGCGCAGGCGGGGCCAGTGGCGGCCGCAGGGGCAGGGGCCGTCGACCCAGGCGGCCCGGTCGCCGATGCGGAAGCGGATCAGGGGATGGAGCTCCCGCGTCAGTGTCGTGGCGACGATCTCGCCGTCGACGATCTCCGTGTGGCACCAGTCCTCGGCGACGTGGAAGACCGTCGGGTCCGTGATGGCCTCGCAGGGGTAGCCCATGGGGCCGATTTCGACGGCCCCGTAGAGGGGTGAGGCGAGAGTGGAACAGCCGAAGACGCGCCGCATCACCTCGCGGCCCGCCTCGGGCAGGGGTTCTCCGGTGAAGTAGACCTTCTCGATCGATCCCGTCCAGCCCCGGCGCAGGGCGGCGTCGGCCAGGGCCAGAAGGGCGCTCGACATGGCCATGACCGCGTTGGGACGGTGTTCGTCGAGGAGAGCCAGCGTCTCCTCGGGAGACTGGTTGCAGGTCATGGAGAGAATCTGGCAGCCCGTCTCCTCCAGAGCCCTGTTGAAGGCGAGAAAGCCCGTCCAGAGGGCTCCGGCCCGGAGCAGGTTCGCCACCCGGTCGCCCCTCCCCAGCCCCATGGCCCGGAAGCCCTCGCCCGTCACCTTTCCCGAAAAGGCGAACTCCTCGGGCGTCCAGAGGACGTAGCGCGGCTTGCCCGACGTGCCGCCCGAGGCGAAGACGTAGAAGGGGGAGGCGGGATCGGTGATCATCGCCATGTCGGCCGGCGGACAGTGGTCGACGAGATGGCTCTTCTCCAGAAGGGGAAGCTCGGCGAAGGCTTCGAGGCTTCGCAGAGGCAGTTTCACCCCGGCCAGGTGGCGGGCGTAGAAGGGGGCCCTCATGGCCTTGGCGACGACGGCGTTGAGGCGCGACAGGAGGAGGGCCTCCCTGGCTCCGCCGCCGACGCGACTCTGGCCCAGCAGGTCCGAGGGAAGGTCCTCCCTGTTGACGAGGCGGACCAGTTTAAGGGGGATGTGGACGCCGTCGTGAGGGGCCGTCCCGTCGAAGCCCAGGCCCATCGTGCCGGGGAGGCAGAAGCGGAGGACGCCCAGTGAGGCCAGGGATTCGACGAGGGGCTCCAGTCTCCGGGGGGGGGCCGCCACGCCCGCCGTCGAGAGGTACCAGGTCATCCCCCGGAGATTGCCCCTCGTCAGGTCCTCCAGGTCGTCGACGGCGTTGACGTAGATCGTCCGGTTCAGCGGCGAAGGGATGATGTCGGCGCCCCGTCCCACGAGGACCGTGTGACTCCCTCTCTTTCCCTCGAAGAGGCTGCCCTCTCCGTTGAAGGCACGCCACCGGGCCAGCTCGCGCTCCTTGCCGATCTCGACGGCCTCGTCGAGATCGATCCGCCCCGGCGGAAGGGTCAGGGAGAGAGCCTCGAGGGCGTCGAAGAGACGTCGGGCGAAGGCCTCGGCCGCCCCGGAACCGCCCTCGACGAAAAGGTTCTGGCAGCTCGTGCAGGCCCGCTGTTCCCAGAGGCAGACGTCGAGGGCGAAGCCCCGTGCCGCCTCGTCGAGGGCCCTTTCGGTCAGCCCCGAGGCGACGACGGCGAAACTCACCTTGGGGCCGAAGGCCAGAAGCTCCGTCTGGGGAGCCAGGCCGCTCTTGTACTCACGGACGGCCTCCTCGCCGCCGAAAAGGAGGATGGCGTCGAAGGCACCTCCCTTGACGAGGTCCGTCACGGCCTGGTTGGAGCGGCTCCAGTAGGTGAAGGCCAGATGGGAGCTGATCTCGCCGTCCTCCTCGGCCTCCATGAGGGCTTCGAGGAAAAGAAAGGGAAAGACCATGTCCTGGCGGGAGAGCTTGAGGACGTTGACGTTCTTCGTGATCAGCCCCAGAAGGAGGGAGTCGATGGAGCCCAGGAAGATGTTGCCCGCCGCCACGTGGCAGATGGATCCCAGGGGGAGGGCCCGGGCCGAGCCGCTCCGGGGCAGTTTGACCCAGTGGTCGAGGGTGTAGGGATCGCCGAGGCAGGAGAGGCGTTCCCGGAGAAAATCCCGCGACAGCAGCGTCGTCAGGGCCTCGGTGGCCCGCTCGACGAGCTCCGGCGAGTAGCCCGTCACGTCGGGCATGGCGTCGAGAATGCGCCTCCTGTAGGGGCCGGAAGGGTCCGTCAGGAGCCGGCCCGTCCTCTCCAGAGCCGTCAGAATCCGCTCCAGAGGCACCCTTCGGAAAGAGGCCGATCTCTCCTTCAGCCGCCCCGGGTTGAGCCAGCGCCGGGCGCGCTCGAGAGGCAGATCGTCTCCCCTTTCCCAGGTCCCGAAAAAGAAGTGAGCCTGCTGATCCATCTTTGCACCCTCCTCTGCCGAATGAAGACGAGTCCACTTCGCGACGGACATGGACTCATTTTAAGCCATGGGCGGAAGAGAGAGAAGTGGACGGACTTGAGTCAACTGTTTTATTTAAATGAGTTTTCTTTCTCGGCAAGGGGGAAAGGCGAAAGCCCTGAGGCGATCTCGTCGAGGCGCGGTCTTGTCCGTTGTGGAGAGGCCTCAGGGATTGAAATTAAATTAAAGAAGGTTCTGTTAAGGCTTCGGGGTAAAAAAGGACGAAAAAACGGGATTTGGGACGTGGTGCCGAGGTTGATCGCTCCCCCGATCGGACGAGTCTGCCGGCGAGGGGAACTCCTGTCGCGGGTTTCCTCTGAGGGCGGAGGGAGGTGCCCCGTCGCGGCGGGACACCTCCTCTTCTGTCGCCGATCGCCTTTTTCTCAGGCGGGGAGGCCCTTGGCCACGGTCCGTCCCAGCTCGCGGCAGCGCTCCAGGGCCTCGCCGTCAGGCTGCCACTTGGCCGCCACCCCTTCGGCGACGACGTCGATCCTGGCGCCCTTCATGTGGTCCTCGATGCGCTTGAGGCCTTCGCCGCTCCAGCCGTAGGAGCTGAAGGCGGCGCCCACCTTGTTCTTGAACTTCAGCCCCCGCAGGTCCTCCAGGATGGGTGTGATCGTCGGCAGGATGCCGCCGTTGAGGCAGGGCGAGCCGACGATGACTGCCCCGGCCTCGAAGATGGCCGTGATGGCGTCGTTGCGGTCCGTCAGGGACATGTGGAAGAGGCGGTGATCGACGCCCGATTCGGCCAGACCCTCGCCGACGGCCTCGGCCATCTTCCGCGTCGCCTCCCACATCGTGTCGTAGAGGATGACGGCCTTGCGCTTCGGCTCCTGGCGGGCCCACTCCTGGTACTGGGTGACGATCTGGAGGGGGTCCTTGCGCCAGATGACGCCGTGGCTGGGGGCGATCATGTCGACGGGCAGGCCCAGGGCGAGAACCTCGTCGATCTTCTTGAGCACCAGGGGGCTGAAGGGGGTGAGGATGTTGGCGTAGTACTTGAGGGCCTCTTCGTAGAGCTCCTCCTGATCGACCTCGTCGTTGAAGCGGAAGGCCGAGGCGTAGTGCTGGCCGAAGGCGTCGTTGGGCATGAGGAGGTTGCTCCCCGTCAGGTAGGTGAACATGCTGTCGGGCCAGTGGAGCATGGGGGCCTCGACGAAGAGGAGGTCCCTTTGGCCCAGCGAGACGGAATCACCCGTCTTGACGGGCCGGAGTCTGAGGTCACCGGCGTGACGGTAGTGGCCGGGGACGGAATCCATCCCCTTGGGGGAGACGAGGATCTCCGCCTGGGGAGCCAGGGCGGCCAGGGCCGGCAGGGCGCCGGAGTGGTCCGTCTCGGCGTGGTTGACGACGATATAGTCGATCCTGGCGGGATCGACGACTTCCTTCACCTTGTGGAGAAACTCCTCGGCGAAGGGTCCCCATACGGTGTCGATGAGGGCGATCTTCTCGTCGACGATGAGGTAAGAGTTGTAGGTCGACCCCCGATGGGTCGAGAGCTCGTGGCCGTGGAAATGGGTCAGGGCCCAGTCGATGACGCCTACCCAGTAGACGCCGTCCATGATCTGCTGCTTCATGTGACGCACCTCCTTGTGGATTTTGGCGCTTCCTGCGCCTGATGCGAGAAATCCCTCGGGGCTGTGTCAGAAGGGACGGATGTTCCTGACGGGAGAAGGATGTTATCTCCAGGGGGGGCGCTGGGGCGGATCGGCGGCTGGCGCCTCAGCCCTTCGACGGCGCCGTAGACGAGAGGCAGGAAAACCAGCGTCAGCACCGTGCCCAGGGCCAGGCCGAAGACGGCCACGATCCCGAGGGGGCTCATCCGCTCCAGACCGATGGCCCGCTCCAGGACGAGGGGCATCATGCCCAGAACCGTCGAGAAGGCCGTCATGAGGATCGGCCTCAGCCGGAGCTGGACGGAGCGGACGATGGCCAGAGCCAGCGAGGCCCCCTGCCGGCGCGATTGGGTGATGAAGTCGATCATGAGGATGCTGTTGTTGACGACGGTCCCCCCCAAGAGTATAAAGCCCATCGACGCCGGCATACAGAGGGGCTTGTGGAGCAGAAGGAGGCCCCAGAGACCTCCCGCCACGGCGAGGGGGACGACGGAGAGGATGTACAGAGGCTGGAGGAGGGAGCGGAAGAGCCAGGCCAGAAGCAGGTAGAGCAGGGCCAGCCCCAGCAGGAGTGCTCCCTGGAGGGTCTTTCGGCTTGAAGCCAGGTCCCGGGCCGATCCGGCCACTTCGAGGCTGTAGCCGGGAGGGAGGGGAAGGGTCGCGAGATCCCTTTTGACCTCGGCGGCGACGGCGGCGATGGTCCTTCCCCGGTTGGCGCCCGTCACGTCGAGGGTTTCGGCCAGGTTTTCCCGGGTGATGACGGGGCGGACGGGACGGGGCGAAAAATCGCCCAGAATCCTCAGCGGCTGCAGCCCCCGGGGCGTGGCGATCCGGATCTGTCCCGCGTCTTCGGCGTCGGCGACCTGGTCGGCCCGGTAGCCGACGCGGATGGGGATGTCCCGGAAGCGATCCAGTCGGAGCCGGCCCGCCAGGGCCCCGTTGAGGGCGTTTGAGGCCTCTTCGGCCACGGCAGCGAAGGCCACCCCCTCGTAGGCGGCCCGGTCGGCGTTCACGGAAAAGAGAAGCTCCTCCTTGTCGAAATGCCAGCTCCGGCGGAGGTCCGTGAGCCCCCCGATCTCCGTGAGGCGTCCCAGGACGGCGTCGCCCAGCTCATCGAGGACGGCCGCGTCGGGGCCGGAGAGGATCACGTCCAGAGGGGCCTTCGTCGTCGCCAGAGGGGTGGCCCCGTATTCGCTGACCCGGAAGCTCTTGAGGCCGCCGAGACCGGCCAGGGCCTCCCGCCACTCCTGCTGGATCTGCCAGATCGACTCCCGCCGCTCTGTCCGGTTCACCAGATGGACGGTCAGACTGGCCTCCTGGGGCGTGCTCCCGCCGCGGACGCTCGTCACCCCCGGCTCGGCTCCGGCGGCGAAGGCCATCATGACGACGCCCTCCGTGGTCGTGATGACCGATTCGACCTCTTCGAGAACCCGCTCCACCTCTTCCGGCGAGGCGTCGGCAGGCGTCTCGATCGTGACGGTCGCGATGGCCGTGTCCATGGGAGGCATCAGCTCGGCCCCGAGGAGAGGGACGACGAGACGGACCGTGGCCACGGCGAAGAGGGCGAAGAGGGCCAGGGAGCGCCGGGGACGGCGCAGGACGGCCACGGTCAGGCCCAGGTAGAGGCGGGACGTCGCCGCGAGAAAGCCCTCCGTCAGCCTCTCAAGCCGGGGCAGGGGGCCCTTGCCGCCCGCCGTGACCGTCGCGGCCAGGGGGATGACCGTCAACGCCGCCAGAAGGGAGGCGACGAGGGTCGTGGCGATGACCAGAGCCAGGGGGCGCAGCACCTGGCCCGTGTAGCCGCCGGCCCAGAAGAGGGGGATGAGGACGACGACGGTCGTCAGCATGCCGCCGGTGATGGAGAGGGCGACCTCGTCCGTTCCCCTTCGGGCCGCTTCGGCGGCGGTCAGACCCTCCCCGCCGTGGCGATGGATGTTCTCGATGACGACGACGGAGGCGTCGACGACCATGCCGACGGAGACGATCAGCCCCGAGAGGGTGACCATGTTCAGGCTCTGGCCCGTCACCTTGAGGGCGATGAAGCCCGAGAGGAAGGAAAGGGGGATGGAAAGGGACGCCGTCAGCGCCGACCGCCAGTCGGCGAGGAAGACGAAGATGACCAGCACCGTCAGGATCAAAGCCTGAAGGAGGGCTCCCCTCATGCCGGCGATGTTGACGTCGATGAGGGGCTGCTGGTCGTCGACGACGGAAAAGAGGATCGACCGGTGACGGGCTTCCAGTTCGCTCAGGTGGGACTTGACGGCCTCGATGGTGCGGACCGTGTCGGCACCGGTTCCTCGGAGGACGCTGAGGGCCACGGCGGGCCTGCCGTTGCCCCGAAAGAGGCTGCGCCTCTGGCCGTCGCCGAAGGAGACCGAGGCCACATCGCCCAGGCGGAGGATCGAGCCCTCCGGAGCGGCCAGGGGGAGATCGGCCACGTCACGGGGCGAGGCGAAGCGCCCTTCCAGGGCGAAGCTCTCCTCTACGGCCCCTGCGGTGAGCCGTCCCGCCGGTTTCTTGACGTTTCTCGCCGCCAGGGCCGCCCTCACGTCGGCCAGGGTGAGGCCGTAGGCTTCGAGGCGGTTCCGGTCGGCCTCGACGGTGACCTGGGGAGAGGCGCCGCCGAAGACCTCGACGCGGGCCACGCCGGGCAGGTTCAGGAGGCTTTCGGTCAGGTCCTTCTCGGCCAGGAGGCGGATCTCCCGGAGGGAGAGGGGGCTTCCCGGAGCGGGTGAAAGGGCCAGAAGCACAACGGGGCGGTTGGCCTCGTCGATCCAGCGGACCTCTCCCCGGGAGGCTTCGGCGGGGAAGAGGGAGGCGGCCCGCATGAGGGCGTTTTCGGCTTCCGTCAGCACCTCACCCCGGGAGGCGCCGTAGGCGAATTCGACGGTGACGGCGGCCATGCCGTCGCCGCTGTTGCTGGTGAGGCGCAACACTCCTTCGAGGGAGGCCAGCTCCTTTTCGAGCGGTTCCGTCACGGCTTCGACCATGTCGTCGGCCGTCGCTCCGGCCCAGGTGACACTGACGCTGATCTGGGGCGGCGCCGTCTCGGGGAAGAGGTCCTGCCGGGCCGTTCTGTAGGCGGCGAAGCCGAGGACGACGACGGTCAGGGCGAGGGCGATGACGGCGTAGGGATTGCGGAGGGAGCGGGCCGTGAGGCTCACGGGATCTCCCTCACGGCCTGGCCCGGCGAAAGGCGGGACCAGCCCAGGTAGGGGCGGACGACGACGTGCTCGCCCCCGTTCAGGCCGTCGACGACGAGGGATCGTCCGTCGCCGGCGACGGAGCGGACGGGAAGAAAGAGCAGCGTTCCTTCGCGGACGGCATAGACGCCCTGGCCGCCGTCGCTTTCGATGAGGGCCTCCCGGGGGATGACGACGCCCGCACGCTTGGGACCTTCGAGGCGGAGGGGGACGACGGCCCCCGACAGGAGGGCCTCGCCGCCGTCGAGGAGGGCCTCGACGGTTACCCTCTGGCGGCTGTCGACGGCGGGCCTGACGAGGCTCACCGTCCCTTCCACCGGCCCCGAGGGGCCGTCGACGACGACGGAATGGCCGAGGGTGACGGCGGACCCTTCCTCGCGGGGCACATCGAAAAGCACCTTTCTCGCGCCGCCGCTTTCCATGCGGATCAGCTCCCGCCCGGCGGCGACGGTCTCGCCCGCTTCGACGGCAACGGTGAGAATCCGCCCGGCAAAGGGGGCCCGGACGCGGCTGTAGCTCTGCTGGACCGTCAGGGTCTTTCTCTCGGCGTCAAGGGCCTTCAGGGCGGCGTCGACGGCGTCAAGGGCCGCCCGGGAGGCCTCGTGGTCTGCGGCAAGGCTATCGGCCCGGGAGCGCACCTCCTCGGCACGGCTTACGGAGACGGCCTCCTCCTCCGCCAGGGCCTCGAAGCGTTCGGCCTCGCGGGACCAGTGACTTTTCATGGCGGCGGCTCCGCGGGACTGGGCCTCAAGGCGCCGCCTCTCGGCGGTGAGCCTCGCCTTTTCGGCCTCCGCCGCGGCCAGACGGTGGACGATTTCCCGATCGTCGAGGACGATGAGAAGATCCCCTTCGCCTACGGCGTCGCCTTCGTCGACGGCCCTTTCCGTCACCGTCGACAGGAGGCGGGAGGCGAGGATCACCGTCTTTTCGGCCTCGACACGGCCCAGATAGCTCTGTCCCTCCCTGACGGACCCGGCCCGGGCGATGACGGTCTCCACGGCCTGAAGGGGCCGGTCGGCTTGGGGTGCCGAGGCGAGATCGGCCCGCCTCTGGCGCAGGACGAAAGCCGCACCGGCAAGAAGGGCCACGAAAAGAAGGCCGGCCGCGAGGGCCGGGAGTCGCCTCCTTCGGAAGGCCATGACCGGTCACGCTCCCGCAGGGGCGCCGAAAAGGAGGGGCGCCATCAGGTCCCAGAGCTCGAGGGCCCGTTCGGCGTCGCCGCCTTCGCCGGTGACCAGGGCCGAGACGGCCGTGGCCTGGGCCAGGCCGACGAGGGCGAAGGCGGCCAGGGCCGCCCGTCCGTCGACCACTTTTTCCAGGGCCTGCCGGGCCAGTTCCGTGACGGCCTGCCGGTAGCGGCGCACCGTTTCCCTGAGCCGGTCCCGGCGGGGCCCTTCGCCGAGGATCACCTCTTCGGACAGAAGGATGACGGGAATGGCCGGTTCCCTCCTCAGCAGGTCGAGATGGAGCTCCAGCAGGAGCCTCAGGCGGGAAGCGGGGCTTCCTCCCGACCGGGCTGCACGGTCCAGATTGGCCTCGAGATTGCGCCGCGTCCGGTCCACGATGCCGTCCAGAAGGGCCTCCCGTCCGTCGAAATGGCGGTAGAGGGCTGAGGGGACGACGCCCACGCGGGCGGCGATCTCGGTCATGTTGAGCCCCTTCAGCCCCCGCCGGGCGGCGATTTCCAGGGCGGCATCGAGAATCTGTTCCTGTCTTGTCACGCTGTCGACGCGCTGACGGCTCATGAGGGTCCTCCTGGATCAAAGAAAGTGAATTCACATTCTCTATTGTAGCATTATAATCCGCCCAAAAGAGCTGTCAAGGGCAAAAGAGGAAACCCTCAATTCGCCGGCGAATGAAGGGGAGTGCAGGGGACCATTCGTCTCGTGCCCAAAAGGCCCTGGCTCCGGGGCGCCGCGGAGAAGGGCGGGAAGGGCACGGTCAGAGACGTCTTCTCCGTGGCCCGGGGGTTCTCACTGCCCGGCGACTCTTGCCACCGCGGCGCGAAACTTGTCGAGGGAGGCCATGAAGAGCTGATCCCAGAGGGGGAGGGCGCAGGCCAGGGTGAGGGGGAGGGCGCCGACGAGGGAGAGGGGGAAGGTGTCGGAGAAGGGGGGGCGTTGCCTGGAGACGTCCTCGACCATTTTGCCCACGAGATCGTCGGGGCCCGTCGCCCCCAGGGCGATCTGGGAGCGATCGCGAAGGACGAAGGTCTCCCCGGGCAGGTAGCGCCCTCCGCTGAGGAAGGCGGCGACGACGAGGCACTCGGGCAGAGACCGCCTTCCCTTCAGGTCGCCGGGGGAGCGGACGGAGGCGACGGAGCCGTCCTTCAGGAGCAGGAGGCTTCCGACGGGGAAGGGGACGACGATGCGTTCCATCAGGGGCACCAGGTCGGCGTCGAACTGGCGCCCCGCCTCGGACGCAAGGATCTCCAGCGCCTCGAAGGGGAGGCGGGCCCGTCGGTAGGGACGGGAGGAGACCATGGCATCGTAGGCGTCGGCGACGGAGACGACGCGGACGAGCCGGGGGATCTCTCCCCCGTAGAGGGTCGCTCCCTTGGCGAGGCCGTACCCCCCTCCGTCGGGCCGTTCATGGTGGAAGGCCACGATGGCCCGCACCATGGGCATGACGAGCTTGTAGGGGCGAAGGAGATCGACACCCTTCTGGGGGTGGAGGCGCATGAGCTTCCATTCCTCTTCGTCGAGAGGACCCTCCTTGTTGAGCAGGGCAGGGGGGAGAAGGGTCTTGCCGATGTCGTGGAGGACGGCGCCCATGCCGAGGTTGAGCCGGTCCTGGAGATCGAGCTTTTCGAGGATGCCCGATTCCCAGGCCACCCGGGCCAGGGAGAGGGAGAGGAGCATGACCGACCAGGAGTGTTCGTAGGTGTAGGCGTCGTAGTTGGAGAGGGACCGGAGCTCGGCGAAAAGGGGAGCCTCTCCGGTGAAGAGGGCGTCGACGACGGCCGACGTCTGCTCCATGATGTTGGAGAGGAGCTGGGGCGACAGGGAGCGCCTGCGGACGGCGTGGACGACGAGCTTCTGCACGTCCTGCTTGACCTTGAGGACCAGCTTGGGCGAGAGGGGACCGCCGGGGTTCCACTCCTCCTCGTCGTCGGTGCGGACGCGGATGGAGACGATTCCGTGGCGGGTCATGGCATCCTTCAGCGCCGGCGTGACGACGGCACCGTGAAGGACGAGCGGCAGGCCGTTGGCGGAGAGGATGTCCTCATCGACGATCCAGAGGGGTTGGAGCTCTTCAACGGGCAGGACGACGCGCACGACGGAACCTCCCAGGGGAACGATGTCTGTTCAAGATCCTACATGCAAGGGGCGGGTTTGGGCAAGTTGAATTTGGGCCCGGCAGGAGCGATCCTGTTTTTAATTTAAACACAATATCTTCAGATCTTCTTCCACTGCTTGAAGCCGCGGCCGACGACCTCCGAGGCGTCGGAGAGGATGACGAAGGCCCGCGGGTCCGTTCGGGCCAGGTGGCGCTTGAGTTCCACCACCTGACGGGGCGTGAGGACGGCCAGCAGGACGTCTCGCGGCTGGCCCGTGAAGGCCCCCTCCCCCTTCAGGACGGTGGCGCCTCGGTGGAGCTCCCTCATGAGATAGTCCTTGACCTCTCGGGGGTCGGAGGCGATGACGATGACCTGCTTGCGCATGTCGAAGGACTTGAGGCCGTTGTCGATGAACCAGGCGTTGATGTAGAGGAGGACCAGGCCGTAGAGCATGTTCTCCAGGCCGACGACGGGCAGGGAGATGGCGATGATGACGGCATTGATGTAGAAGGTGAACTTGCCGATCTCGATGCCCTTCTTCCGCCTCAGCGCCGAGGCGATGATGTCCGTCCCCGCCAGGGAGGCGCCGGCGTTGAAGACCATGGCTCCTCCCGTCCCCTTCAGGGCCGCCGCGGCGACGACGAGAAGGAGCTTGTCCGTGATGGGCGGGGCCGGAAGACGGCTGAAGAGGTCGAGGAGGAAGGTGAAGACGACGACGGCGTAGAAGGTCCAGCCCAGGAAGCGCCGGGGGAGAACCTTCCAGCCGTAGGCGAAGAGAAGGGCGTTGAGGCCCCAGACGCCCAGCGAGGCGGGGACGTTCCAGATGTATTTGAGGAGGATGGCCAGTCCCGTGACGCCCGAGTCGGGGAGCCGGGCGGGGATGACGAAGAGGGCGATGGCCGCGGCGACGAGGGCGCTTCCGAGGGTCATCGACAGGACCGAAATCCAGTTCTGGTGGATGAAGGCCGTGCCCTTGAGCAGGGCCGTTCTGACCTGTTTCATGATCGTCTCTCCTTTGGCTGCGGCGGGACGCCGAAAAAACGGCTCCGAAGATCGGAGGCCCCCCCTTTGAAGGGAGGGCCTCGGCCCTAGAGGGCCTGAGTGCTGTGCTGCTCTCTGATGGCACGGACGGCCGAGGACAGAGCCTCGACGTCGAGAACCATCTCCATCATGCCGAGCTGTTCCTCCCAGATCTGAGGATCGACGGCTTCCTTTATGTCCGCTTCGAAGACGTGGTACACGGGGAGCCCCAACGGGACTCCGGCCAAGGGACCTGCGAAGGTGGGATCTCCGGCGCTGACGGTCTCGGCGTAGATTTCGGCGCCTTCGGCGTCCGAACTGCCGAGGATGACGACGACCTTGTCGGCGCCGAATTTCTCGGCTCCATCCTTCACCCTCTGCTGGTTCTGCAGGTCCATGGCTCCCGCGGCCGTTCAGACGAAACACTCCGTCACGGAGAAAATGACTTCGGCATCGGCGAGGGACTTGAAGATCTCCTCCATGGCGGGCCCGGGAACGCCGTCTCTTTCTCCCAACAGGATCAGCTTCTTGCCCGCGAACAGACTCATCGACGAACACCTCCTTTCCCCTGAGGATCTGTCTGCATCATAGGGGGGCCGACGGGAAAAGACAAGGAGCTTCTTTTGGAGCGAATCCGCAGGCTCTTCAAGAGGAACTCCGTCGGATCCACCGATTCGAGGGGTGTTCCAATCACCTCGCCGGTGCGGGGTCGAGGCAGCCGCCTCCGTCCTTCAGGCACCTTCTGGCCGGGCCGATGGACGTCCACTCTGTTTTTGCCTGCCGATCGGAGTTCGGAGCGCCCTTTCAGGGGGAGGTTCCCTTGATGCGATCGCCCGTGATCATGAAATAGGCCCTTTCGGCGATGTTGGAGGCGTGGTCGCCGACCCGTTCCAGGGAGCGGGCCACGAGGATGAGATCGGCCGCCTGGCCGACGGAGCCGACGGCGCCGCTGCGGGCCATGATCTCCAGCAGCTCGCTGAAGACCTGGCGGTTGAGGTCGTCGATGACGTCGTCGCGAAAAAAGACGTCCCGCGCCAGGGCGACATCCTCGTCGCCGAAGGCCCGCAGGGCGTCACGGATCATGGCGACGGCTCCTGTGGCCATGCGGGGGATATCGATGAGGGGCTTGAGGAGAGGGGCTGAATTGAGATCGAGAGCCCTTTTCGCGATGTTGACGGCCTGATCGGCTGTCCGCTCCATGTCGGTGATGATCTTGAGGACGGAGAAGACGAAGCGCAGGTCCTCCCTCACGGGCTGCCTCAGGGCCAGGGAGCGGAGGCAGATCTGCTCGATCTCCACCTCCATGGCGTCGATGACGTCGTCGCCGTCGATGACGGTCCGGGCCCGGCCGTCGTCGCGATCGACGAGGGACGCCACGGCGTTCTCGACGGCCAGGGCCGTCGCTTCCCCCATCGCCTCGAGGCGCCGCAGGATCTCCCGCCGGTCGTTGTCGAAGAGGAGGTTGTCTCCTCCCTGCCTTTTCTCCTCTCTCTTGCTGAAAAAGTTGAAAAGCACCTTCGTCAGGTCTCCTTTCCCGTCGCCGTCGAACGCCGCAGCGTTTCGCCCCGCACGAGTTCCATCGAGGCCCTGGCCAGCGAGGCTGAGGCGGCGAGAAAGCTCCAGGCCTCGATGCCGTCGGGGCTGTCGGGATGGAAGCCTCCGTCGGTCAGCTCGCTCCGCAGCGCCTCCTCTCTCTCCTCGTAGCGGCGGAGGAGGCCCGATGCCCGTCCGATGCCCTCGCGGTCGCCCAGGGCCAGTACGCCCAGCGATTCGCCGACGAGATCGCCCAGCGCCGAGGCGAAGCCGCTCCACGCTCGCCGTTGGGGCAGCAGGGCTGGCCCCGAGGCGGCGCAGAGAGGGGCCATGCGGCCGGCGACGATGTCGACGACCTCCTTCAGGGCCGCCATGGAGTAGGTCAGGGCGGCGTACTCGGCCCTGGCCGCATCGTCGTCGGGCGGCGTCATGGCGACGACGAAGTCCACGGCGCGCCGGGCCAGCTCGGGCGTCCCGGCCCGGAGCGCCTCCACCCGCTCCCCCTCCTTCAGGCAGTGGAGGGAGAGGAAGGTCAGCTCCTCGACGTAGTTGGCCAGGCCGATCATCTCGCGGGCCAGAAGGGAGAGGGCCAGGTGGGGATAGCGGGCCAGCTCGGGATCGAGGAAGCGGGGCTCTCCGATGTCCTTCCGTCTGCGGACGGCCCGGCTCTGGCAGAGGCGGCCGAGGCGCTCCGAAAGGGGGAGGAGGAGTCCCACGTTGATCCAGGCGACGAAAAACTGGAGCCAGGCGATCTGTCCCCCCGGAGAGGGGGTGATCCGCCCGGCCAGGCGGCTCAGGGGGGCGCAGAAGGGCAGGAGGGCGACGACGCCGACGACGCGGAAGATGAGGGTGCTCAGGGCCAGGGCGCGGGCGTTGTGGCGGCCTCCCTGGCCGGCGAGGAGGACCGTGGCGGCGTTGCCGATGCGAGATCCCAGGATGACGGGAAGATAGGCCCCGGACGAGAGGAAGCCGCCCGAGGCGAGGGCGATGGCCAGGCCGAGGACGGGGACGCTGCTCTGGAAGAGAGCCGTCGCCGCCAGGGAGAGGAGGCCCAGGAGGAGGGCGTTGTGAGAGGCCTCGAGGATCAGCTCCCGGAGGGCCTCCGTCTCCGTGAGAGGCCGCACTCCCTGGTCGATGAGGAACATGCCCATCAGCAGGAGGGCCACGGCCGAGGCGAGGCGCGATGCCGGGGCGAAGCGTCTCGGCCCGGCCCGCTCGGCCAGCAGGGCCAGGGCCAGAAGGAGGGGCGACCAGCGGACGAGATCGAGGCTCAGGAGGAAGACGACGAGGGTCGTCCCCACGCTGGCCCCCATCATGACGAGAAGCGAGCTGGAGAAGGAGAGGGCTCCCACGTCGACGAGGCCGACGGCGAAGGCCGTGGCGGCCGTCGTGCTCTGCGAGAGGAGGGCCATGACGCTGCCGAAGAGGAAGGAGAGAGGACGGCTCCGCCCCATGGCCGCCGTGACGCGCCGGGCCTGGCCTCCCAGTCCCGAGCGGAAGGACTCGGCGCTGAATTCCAGACCGTGGAGGAAAAGGGCCAGCCCTCCAGCGACGAGAGCCAGGCTGAAGAGTCGCCCGTCCATCCTCTCGTCACCTCCCTCTCGGAATCTTCGACGCGACGACCATCGAGTCGCTAAATTGTAGCCACTCCGACGAGAGGGAACAAGGGAGGCGAGAGAACCCGAATCGGCGGGCAGGGGCAGGAACGCCGTCGCTCCGGCAGGGAAGAAGCCGGAGGGCCGAAAATCGGCCTCGAGCCCGCCCCGGCGCGCCGATTCGGGCGGGGTGCCCTGCGGCGGTGGGTCGGATGTCGTCCTGCCGGGCCGGCGGGTCAGGGTAAAAGAGGGGGTTCCCCTCCCTCGGGGAGGGGAACCCCCTCTTTCGGTCCTCGTGCGGCTTCGCGAAAGAGCTCCGCTCAGCGGCGGGGCGACGGCACCAGCCCCGACCGTTTCCCCTTCCCGTCGTCGAGGCGGAACTGCTGAAGCAGGTTGCGGATCCGCTCGGCGCCTTCGGCCATGGCCTGGGCCTCGTTGGCCACGCCCTCTCCGGCGTGGGCCAGCTCCTCCGTGTTGCGGCGGATGGCCTGGGAACTCTCGGCCATCTCGATGGTGCTTTGCGAGACGTGATCGACGGCCCGGGCCATCTCCTCGCTGGAGGCCGCCTGTTCCTGGGCGGCGGCGGCGATGGTCTCCATCAGGCCGTTGATCCGCTCCACGTCGGCCAGGGTGCGGTTCAGCTTCTCCTGGGCCTCTCTGGCCCTGCCCACCGTCGAGGCCATCTTCTCTCCGGCCCGACGGGCCCCCTGGGCCGACGTCTCGGCGCTCCCCTTGAGAGAGTCGATGAGATCGGCGACTTTGCGCGCGGCCTGGTTGGACTCCTCGGCCAGCTTGCGGACCTCTTCGGCGACGACGGCGAAGCCCCGTCCCGCCTCTCCGGCCCGGGCCGCCTCGATGGCGGCGTTGAGGGCCAGAAGGTTCGTCTGGTCGGCGATGGCCGAGATGGTCGTCACGAATCCGGCGATGGCCGAGACGGAACGGCTCAGATCCTCCATGCTCGTCAGCGAGGCGCTGCTCATCTGTCCCACGTCGGCCACGTCGGCGATGACGAGGCTGAAGGCGGCGACGGCCTCTTCCGTGGCGCGCCGCGTCATCCGCGAGGCCTCGGCGCCCTGGGCCGAGGACTGGGCGGCGCTCGTGGCCGACGAGGCGACCTCTTCGATGGAGGCGTTCGTCTCCTCCAGGGCGGCGGCGTTGGTCTCGGCCAGATCGGCCACCTGCTCGACGACGTGCTTGATCTCCGCCGTCGAGGCGTTGGACTCCTCGGCCAGGGCGGCGAGGGATTCGGCCAGACGGCCGTTCTGCTCGGCCTCGTCGAAGATGGAGGCGATGGTCGCCCTCTGGGTGGCCACCATCCGGGCCAAAGCGTCGGCCATCTGGCCCAGCTCGTCTTTGGCCGTGATGGCGAAGTCGTCGCGGCCGATGGTGAGGTCTCCCTCTCCGGCCCGCTGGGCCAGGGCGACGACGGTCTGGACGGGGCGGACGATGGAGCGGGTCAGAAAAAAGACGACGAGGGAGAGGAGAACCATGGCGACGACGCCGGAGGCGATGCCGGCGGCATTGATGGCGTGGACGCCGGCCAGGGCGCGGTCCATGGGAACGGCCACCATGAGGGCCCAGGGGCGGTCCGTCTGGCCCGGCGTGAAAGGCGTGATCCGCGTCAGGACATCCGTCTTCATGGCCGGCGAGTAGGCCGTGAAGGTCATGGCCGTGCCTGACTCGATGTGGGCGAGGATGTCCCGCTCCAGGGACTTGTCGTCGTGGAAGTAGACCTTGCCCAGTCGCGAGGCGTCGGGGTAGGCCACGTAGGCGCCGTTGTTCGAGAAGAGGGCGGCGTAGCCCGTCTCGAAGGGCCTGATGGCGCCGACGCTCTCCTGGAAGGAGTCGAGGCTGAGGTCGATGCCGACGACGCCGAGAAACTTCCCCTCGGCGACGATGGGGACGATGTACTCGGAGATCATGACCGACTTCCCGCCGGCCTCCCAGACGGCGGGGTCGAGAAGGCGCGCCCGCCCGGCCTTTTTCGTCCCCAGATAGTAGTCCCCCTCGACGGGGTCGTCGTAGGCGATGCAGGGCTCAACCTCGATGGGGCCGTTGCTGCGGTGGAACCAGGGGATGTAGCGTCCCGTGCCGTCGTGGCCGGGCGCGCCGCCATGGAGGGCGTCCCGGCCGTCGAGGGCGTCGGGCTCCCAGACGGTGAAGGCGCCGAAAAACTGGGGATTTTCCTCGAGGACGCGGCGCAGCAGGCCGTCGAAGGCGGCCCTGTCGGCCTTGCCCTGTGTCCTGAGGACGGCGAAGGTCTCGGCGAGGAAGTGGGCGGCGTCGGCGGCGGCGTCGATCTCGGCCTTGACCCGGACGGAATGGTGGAGGACCATCTCCTGGGCCTCCCGGTACGTCGCCTCCGTCAGCAGATGACGTGCCCTGAAGGAGAGGTAGCCCAGGGCGGAGGCGAAGGTGACGGCGGCGATGGTCAGGATGGGAAGAAGCATCTTCGTGCGCAGCCTCAGTCTTTTAAACATGCAAATCCCCCCGTTCTCAGCTTGTGGAGGGGCGAATGCCCCGGTGCGTCGACCCATTTCCATCATAGGGCCCTTAAGAAAGAAGCGCCATATTAAAAAGAAAGGATTGTAGTTGCTTTGCAATTGAACCGAATCGATGAATCGGTAAGGAGTTTAATTTTTTGAGGAAGGTCTGCCGGGACGGGGAGGCTCGACGCCGAAGGGGACGTTTTCGAGGCGATTTGCGGCGCCCTCTTGGGAGAGCGGGAGCAATGGGTTAAGATGGCGTTGATCCTTTCGCATGGCCGTCGTCCTCGGGAAAAGGGGCGACGGGAGGAGGTCCGCATGGCTCTGAAGGTGTTGGCTCTGGGCGATGTCCATCTGGGGCGGAGGCCCTCCCTTCCCGGGGGCGAGCTCGATCCGGTCCGTCTCGGCCCCGCCGCGGCCTGGCTGCGTGCCGTCGACGAGGCCCTCGAGGCCTCTGTGGACGCCGTCCTCATGGCCGGAGACGTCGTCGAGAGGGAGGACGATTTTTTCGAGGCCTACCGCCTTCTCTCTGCGGGCGTGAGACGCCTCGTCGAGGCTGGCGTTGCCGTCGTCGCCGTCGCCGGCAATCACGACGGCCGCGTCCTGCCCCGGCTCGCCTCCGAGATGGAGGGCTTCCGCCTCCTGGGGGCCGACGGGCGCTGGGAGGCGCTCCGCCTTCGCGGCGGAGGCGAGGAGGTGACCCTCTGGGGGCGGTCCATGACGGGCGGTTCCTGCCGCGTCAACCCCTTCGAGGGGGCGACCTTCGACGGCGAGGGGCTGCGTCTCGGGCTGCTTCACGGTCACCGGGACGGAGGGGAGAGTCCCTACGCCCCCTTCTCCCGCGGCGATCTGGAGCGCAGCGGCCTCGACGGCTGGCTTCTGGGCCACATCCACCGCCCCGATGCCCTTTCGGTCGCCCGTCCCCTGGGCTATCTGGGCTCCCTGTCGGGTCTCGACGTGGGCGAAACGGGGGCTCACGGTCCCTGGTTCCTCTCCGTCGAGGGGGGGCGCCTTGCCGTCGTCGAACAGTGGCCTCTGGCGCCTCTGCGCTGGGAGCACGTCGATGTCGATCTCACGGGGCTCGTCGAGGCCGAAGAGGCCCGCAGCCGCCTCCTGGCCCGGATCGGTCGCCTCGACGCGGAGCTGGCCGTCTCCCGATGGGTCCCGGAGGCCCTGGGACTGCGCCTCCGTCTCGTGGGGGTCACGGCCCTGGGCGGCGCGGCCCGGTGTCTCCTGGCCTCCGACGAGGGGGAGATCCTCTCGACGGGGGCGGGAGGAACGGCTTATTTCCTCGAATCGGTGACGGCCCTCACCTGCCCCGAGCGCGATCTGGCCCGTCTGGCCCGTCTTCCCGATCTGCCGGGGCTTCTGGCCCGCCGCCTTCTGGCCCTCGACGGCTCCGACGAGGGGCGCCGTCTCGTCGACGGTGCCCGTCTCCGCCTGGAAGGCCTCGTCGCGCGCGATCCCTGGGCGGCCCTCCAAGGTCCCCCCCTCGACGAGGTCTCTCTGGTCGAGGCCCTTCGCCGCGTCGGACTGAGCCTTCTGGAGGAGCTTCTCGCCCAGAAGGAGGCCTCGTCGTGAACCTCGTCCGTCTCGAGATCGGACGTCTCCCGGGCCTCTCCGGCCCTCTCGTCGTCGACGACATCGCCGAGGCCTGCAATCTCGTCGTCGGTCCCAACGGATCGGGCAAGAGCAGCCTCGTCCGGGCCCTGAGACTTCTCGTCGACGGCAACCTCGCCTCCGGAGCCGACGTGGAGATCCGAGGCTCCTTCCGTCAGGGCGATGCCCTCTGGCAGGCGACGCGCTCGGGCCCTCGCGTGATCTGGACCGTCGACGGCCGCCGGACCGATCGCCCCTCCCTTCCCGACGGCGATGACCTGCGCCCCTACCGCCTGGACCTGGCGAGCCTCATCGGCGCCGACGAGGACGAAAGACGTCTCCTGGCCGAACTGCGGCGAAGCCTTCGGGGCGGATGCGACCTGGAGGCCCTCAGGGCCCGCGATCCCTTCCTCCTCCGTCCCCGCGCGGGCCGGTCCGAGGCGAAGGCCCTCGGCTCTGCCCGAAGGCGTCTCCGGGAGGTGGAGAGGAGCCGGGCCGAACTGAGACGGAACGAGGCGCGCCTTCCCGACCTGGAGAGGACGGTGGCCTCGGCGCGCCGCGGCGCCGACGAGGTCCGCGATCTTCTGGCGGCCCTGGAACTTCTCGAGGCCTGCCGCGAGCTCCGCCAGGCCCGGACCCTCTTCGAGGCCTTCCCGCCCTCTCTGGAGCGTCTCTCCGGCGACGAGGGGGCCCGTCTGGCCGGGCTCGACGAGGAGGGAGATCGCCTCGGCCGCGAGTGGACCCGCGTCTCGGCCCTCGAGGAGGAGGCCGGGAGGCGCCTGGCCTCGACGGGCTTCGCCGAAGGGGGGCCCGATCCCGTCGGGCTTGTCGCCGCCTCTCGCGATCTCGTCGAGCTGGGCCGTCTCGACGGCGAGCTCGAACGTCTCCGCAGGGAGAGGGAGGCCGCGGCCCTGGCCGAGAGGGAGGCCCGCGCGGCCCTGGGAGAGGGGCCCCTGCCGCCCCGCCTCGACCCCCGCTCTCTCAGCGAGGCCGAGAAACTCGCCGGGGCGCTTCAGGCCCTGGAGACGGCCCGGCGCGACCGGGCCGCCCGTCTCGCCGAAGGGCCCGAGAGCCCCGAGCCGTCGGAGATCGAGGCCTGCGCCAGGGCCTCGGAGGCCCTGCGCCGGTGGCTCGCCGCAGACGGGGTCCGCAACCCCTGGCTGAGGCCCCTGCTGGTCCTCTCTGCGGCGGGCCTTCTGGTCCTGGCCTTCCTGGCCCACGGAAGAGGAGAGGGGCCTCTCGCGGGAGGGGCCGTCGCCGTCGCCCTCGTCCTCTCCGTCACGACTTTCCTCGCCCGCGACGACCGCAAGGGGGCGAGGGAGCGCTTCGGAAGGGCCTTCGAAGAGCCTCTCTGGCGACGTGACGCCGTCGCCCTGCGCCTGGAGGAGATCGAGGCCCGAGGCGCCGAGCTGGTGCGGCGGCGCGACGAGGCCCTTCGGGCCCGGGAGGGGCGGCGGGAGCTGGAGGTCCTCGACGGCGAGCTGGCCCTCCTGCGGCAGAGGAAGGAGGAACTGGCCCTGAGGCTGGGTTTCGATCCGGCCCTGACGGCCCTGGGTTTCCACGCCTTCGTCCGTCTCGTCGACGCCTATGCCGGGGCGCGACAGGCCCTGGCCCTGGCCGAGGCCGACGGGGAGGATCTTCTGGCCCGGCGCCGGGCCCTGCTCGACGGCCTGAGGGCCGTCGTCTCCCCCTGGGAGACGACGGGCGACGGAGGGCTCCATTCTCTCGAGGCCGCCCTCGAATCGCTTCAGGAGAGGCACCGCAGGGCCGATGAGGCCCGGCGTGCCTTGGCGGAGGCGGGACGGGAGCGAGAGAACCTGGAGACGGCCAAAGCCGGACGCGAGGAGAGGGAGAGGGCCCTCTTCGAAGCGGCAGGCCTGCCCCGAGACGAGAGGAACGAGCTCCTGCGCCGTCTGGAGCTCCTTCCCTCCTGGAGGGAGGCCCGCGACCGCCTGCTGACGGCCCGAAAGGGCGAGGCCCTGCTCCGTCGTCCCCTGGAGGGACGGCCGGATCTCCTGGAGGCGGCCGAGGCCCTCGACGAGGCCGAACTGCGCGGTCGGCTCGATCGGGCCCGGGAGAGGGCGGCCCTCCTGGAGCCGTCGGAGGCGGAGCTGGCCCGCATCCGGGCCGAACTGGCCGTCGCCGGCGAGGGGGCTCCTCTCGAAAGAGCCCTGGCCGACGTCGACGGGGCCCTGAGGGCCCTGGAGAAGAGGCGGGACCAGGCCCTCTTCGCCGAGCTGGCCTCTTTTCTCCTCGACGACATCGAGGCCGAGCACCGCGTCGAGAACGAGCCCGAGCTGATCCGATCGGGGCGGGATCTCTTCGGCCGCTTCACCGGTCACGCCTTCGAGCTCCGCGTCGACGACGGCGGCTTCCGCGCCCGCGACTGCGCCCTCGAGGTGGAGCGCGGCCTCGACGAGCTCTCTTCGGCGACGCGGATGCAGCTTCTTCTGGCCCTGCGTCTGGCCTGGATCGAGCGGATCGAGGCGGGAGGTCCCGCTCTGCCCCTCTTTTTCGACGAGGCCCTCACCAACAGCGACGTCGAACGCTTCGGCCAGGTGGCCCGCGCCCTCGACGAGCTGGCCCGGGAGGGGCGTCAGATCTTCTATCTCAGCGCCCGGACCTACGAGGAGCTTCTCTGGAAGGAGGCGACGGGACGGTGTCCCCACAAGATCGACCTTCCCTCCCTGAGACGTCGGGCTCTTTCCCTGCCCGAGAGTTACGGCCTCGTCGAGAGGGCTCCCCTTCCCTCGCCCGAGGGGCACTCGCCCGAAAGCTATGCCGCCGCCCTAGCCGTGGCGCCCGTCGATCCCCGATGTCCCGGCTCCATCCCCCTGTTCCACCTCCTCCGGGACGACCTGGGCCTTCTCCACCGCCTCATGGAGGAGTGGCGTCTGACGGCCCTGGGGCCCCTCGAGGTCTTGCTCGGAGACAAAAGGGGCGCCGAGCGCCTCGGCGAGGCCTGGGGTAAGCTCCGCCGCCGCGCCTCTTTGGCCCGGCTCTGGTGCGACATTTGGAGAAGGGGGCGGGGAAGACCCGTCGACGGACCGGCTCTGGAGGCCTCGGGAGTCCTTTCGGCCACCTTCTTCGGCCGGGTTCTCTCCCTTGCCGAGGACTGCGGCGGCGACGGCGCGGCCCTGATCGCCGCCCTTCGCGAGGGACGGATCAGCCGCTTCCGGGCCGAGACCATCGACCAGCTCGAAAGTCATCTCGCGGAAGAGGGGTACATCGACGAGGGGGAGCGCCTCGACGAGGCCGGGCGGCGGCGGGCCCTTCTCCTCGAAGGGGCCGCCGATGCCGGGGAGATTCAGGCCGTCGTCGATTGGCTCGAGGCGGGCCTCCTCGTCGACGGAGGCCCCGCAGAAACGGAGAAAGGGCGGATATCCGCCGAGGAATGAGGGATAGACCGTGAAGAGATTGGTCCTGGTGGACTACGAGAACATCAACCTCGACGCCGTCGGAGAGATCGACACGACGTCGACCCATCTGTGGATCTTCGTCGGCCCCAATCAGAAGAACCTCCCCTTCGAGACCGTCACGGGCCTCCAGAAGCTGGGAGAGGCCTGTCGTTGGATCAAGATCGCCCGCCAGGGGAAGAACAGCCTCGACTTCCACATCTGCTTCGAGCTGGGCGTCATCAGCGCCGCCGACGACCGTCCCGAGGCCACCTTCATCCTCAGCAACGACAAGGGCTACGACGCCGTCATCGACTACGCCAACGGCAAGGGGCTGAAGACGCAGCGCATCACCCACCTCTCGCAGCTTCCGTCGTCGACGGTGAGCAAGCCCCGGTCGAAATACACGGCGGCCATCATCGAGAACCTGAGCAAGATCCAGGCCCAGAAGAGACCTCGCAAGGTCAGCTCCCTCCGCTCTCATCTGGTCAACTGTTTCAAGAGCAGCATTCCCGAGGGGGAGATCGACACGGCCCTCGAAGAGCTTTTCGCCACCTGCAGGCTCTCGGAGGAGAAAGGTCACGTCAAGTACGAACTCTAGGCGTCCGTCGGACTTGGCCTGGTGATCGTTGGTCGATACCCTTTTATGCTATCCAAAAGGAATGATTTGCCATTGAAGCCGGGCTTTCAGTTCCATGGATCAAGCCAAGTCAGACTTCTCCGGGCAATCCCGACAGGCGTCTAGGCGTCTGTCGGGATTGCCCGGAGAGCGGATTGGGCTTGAACGGTGAGACTGAAAACAGGGCTTCGCAGGGTAAAAGATTTCTTTCGGATCGCCGCATGGCAGGGCATGGATCACCGGTCGTCGGGCCAGGTCCGACAGACCCCCAGGCCCATCGCCGCGGGCGGGGAGGTCTCTGAATTCCGTCAGGCCCCGAAGGCCCTCTCGACGTCGTCGCGGCGGGGAATGGCGGGGAGAGCCCCCAGTTTCGTGCAGGCCAGGCTTCCGGCCCGGACGGCGAATCGGATCGCCTCCGGGAGCTGTCGTCCCTCGGAGAGGGCCACGGCCAGGGCTCCCGTGAAGGTGTCGCCGGCTCCCGTGCTGTCGACGACGTCGACGGAGGGGGCCGGCACGTGGCCCGAGCGATGGGCCGAGGCGAAGTAGGCCCCTTCCGATCCGGCCGTCATGACGACGGCCCCCACTCCCAGGTCGAGGAGATGGGCGAAGGCCTTCTCCCTGTTGGCCGTTCCGGCGCACTGGCTCAGCTCGATGGCGTTGGGGACGAGGACGTCGACGAGGGCCAGCAGCTCCCGGGGCAGCTCCCTCCAGGGAGCCGGAGTCAGGATCGTCAGGGCCTCGTGGGTCTTGGCGAGGCGGAGCCCCTCGAGGACGGCGTCGAGGGGTACCTCGAGCTGGAAAAGAGCGGCGCGGGCCCCTTCGAAAAGGGTTTGAGAGGCCCTGACGTCCTCGGCCGAGAGGCATCCGTTGGCTCCGGGGGCGACGATGATGCTGTTGTCGCCTCCGGCGACGCAGATCTGGGCCACGCCGCTGCTCGTGCCGGTCGTGACGGTCACGCCCCGTCGGTCGATCCCTTCAGCGTCGAGAACGTCCAGCAGCTGCCGGCCGAAGCCGTCGTCGCCGACGCGGCCCAGGTGGGCCACCGCGGCGCCGAGGCGGGCGCAGGCCGCCGCCTGATTGGCCCCCTTGCCGCCGGGCGCCGTCGAGAAGGGACCTCCCAGAAGCGTCTCGCCCAGGACGGGAAGACGATCCGTCTCCATGATCAGGTCCATGTTGATCGACCCGACGACGACGATCTTTCTCATCGCTACGCACATCCTTCCAAAAGAATTCTGTTCCGCCGGAGGCCGAGACGTCGGTTCCTCGCGGAAAAAGGGGTCTCTCTTCAGTTTCGGCGGGGCTGCAGGGCGACTCCAGAGAGGAGGTGCCCGGGGCCGGCGGGGCGATCCGGTTGTTCCGAATCCGCAGGCCGAAGAGGGACAGGGACGCCGTCGGTCCGGCCGGGAAGCGGCCGGAGGCCCGAAGAACCCGCCTCGAATCCGCGCGCGACGAGGTCCGTCGGAGCGGATCCCGAATCGGCGGACCCGACGGAATCGCCCGACGGGCCTGCGGGTTCGGGTTGTCGCCTTTCTCTTGACAAAGCCGTTACCTAGACCCTAGCATGAGGCAAAGGTTTGCGCAAACCTTTGCCTCATGCGCCCGATCCCTTGATTCTGCCTGGAGAAGACAGAGAGACTCCCGTCCGGCGACGGGAGGGCAGGAGGTGTCGATGATGGGTCTCATGAAACGATTGACGGTGGCGGCGGTTTTTGCGGCGGCGGTTTTTGCCATGGCTTCCACGCCCGCCTCGGCGGAAAAGACGCGGATTGCCTTCATTCCTCAGCTGATCGGCATTCCCTATTTCTCGGCCATGGAGGCCGGAGGCAAGGCGGCGGCCGAGGCCTTCGGCGTCGACTTCCTCTACGTGGGCGCCCCGACGGCCAACGCGGCCGAGCAGGTCCGCCTCATGGAGAATCTCATGCAGCAGAAGGTGGAGGCCATCTCCATCTCCGTCCTCGATTCGGCCTCCCTCAACCCCGTCATCAAGCGGGCCCGCGAGGCCGGCATCGCCGTCTACACCTCCGACAGCGACAGCCCCACCAGCGAGCGCCAGCTTTACGTGGCCCAGGCCCTCGACAAGGAGCTGGGCTACGTCCTCGTCGACGAGCTCGTCGAGCAGTTCGGCGCCAAGGGCAAGATGGCCATCGTCTCCGGCGAATCGACGGCGACGAACCTCAACGCCTGGATCGCCTTCATGCAAGAACGGGTGGCCCAGGCCTATCCCGACGTGGAGATCGTCGACGTCCGCTACACCAGCGGCGGCAGCAGCGAGGACGCCCTCCGCCAGGCCGAAGAGCTCATGACCCGCTTCCCCGATCTGAAGGGTCTCGTGGCCGTCGCCTCGACGACCGTTCCCGGCGTGGCCCAGGCCGTCCAGCAGGCCGGGCTCGTCGGCGAGGTGGCCGTCATCGGCTACGGATCGCCCAACACGGTCCGTCCCTTCATCAAGAGCGGCGTCATGACCAAGTCGATCCTCTGGGATCCCTACCAGCTCGGCTACCTCACCGTCTGGGCCGGCAAGCAGCTCGTCGAGGGCAAACCCTTCGCCGCCGAGAACGACGTTCCCGGCATGGACGAGCCGGTCCGCTACTTCGAGGACGAGAAGATCCTTCTCCTCGGCGCTCCTCTGGTCATCACCGCCGAGAACGTCGACCGCTTCGACTTTTAGTCCACCTCTCCGGGGGGAGGCCCGGCGGGCGCTCCCCCCTTTTTTCAGGCGAACGGATGAGGTCATGCCATGAATAAGGCGCCCCTTCTTGAAATGATCGGCATTTCCAAGAGTTTCGGCGGCGTCCGGGCCCTGCGGGGAGTCTCCCTCTCCCTGGGCCGGGGCGAGGTCCGGGCCGTCGTCGGCGAAAACGGTGCCGGCAAGTCGACGCTGATGAAGATCATCGCCGGCGTCCTGGCCCCCGACGAGGGGGAGCTCCGCTTTGACGGCCGTCCCCTGGAGCTGTCGGGCCCCAGGGAGGCCCGCCAGAGGGGGGTCTCCATCGTCTACCAGGAACCCGTCTTCTTCCCCGAGCTGTCGGTTCTGGAGAATTTCTTTCTCGGCGAGGAGATCGTCAAGGCCTCGGGTGCCCTGGACTGGTCGGCCATGACCGAGGCCGCCTCGGGAGCGCTCCGCCGGATGGGCCTTTCGCCCGATCTCTCGCGACGGCCCATGAAGGAGCTCTCCATCGGAACCCAGCAGCTCGTCCTCATCGCCCGGGGCATCTACCGCGAGGCGAGCCTGCTCATCCTCGACGAGCCGACGTCGATCCTCAGCCAGGCCGAGACGAACCTGCTCTTTCGGACCATCGCCGAACTCAAGGCCGGGGGCGTGAGCGTTCTGTACATCAGCCACCGCTTCCAGGAGCTCTTCGAGATCGCCGATTCGGTGAGCGTCCTCCGCGACGGCGTCCACGTGGCCGACATGGCCATCGGCGACGTCACGGAAGAGAAGCTCATCGCCGCCATGTCGGGCCGCGAGATCGAGAGGAGCGTCTACCGCTCCGGCAGGGGAGAAAGCCAAAGCCCTCTTCTGGAGGTGAAGGGCCTCTGGCGGGCCGGCTGCTTCCAGGACGTCTCCTTTCACCTCTGTTCCGGCGAGATCCTGGGCCTCTATGGCCTCGTCGGGGCCGGCCGGTCCGAAGTGGCCCAGTGCATCATCGAGGAGCTGCCCCGGGAACGGGGCGAGGTCCTTCTCGAGGGCCGGCCCTTCCGGCCCGGCGGGAGCCGGAGTGCCCAGGAGCGGGGCGTCGTCTACGTTCCCGAGGACCGGGGACGGCAGGGGCTTTTCCCGATCCGCTCCATCAGGGACAACCTGAGCGCCGGTCTCCTCCGTCAGGTCTCGTCCTGGCTGGGCATCGTCGACCGAAAGGGGGAAGAGCGGCTCGCCCAAGATCAGGTGGAGGCGCTGAAGATCAAAGTCGGCGGCCTCGCCCTGCCCGTGTCGAGCCTCAGCGGCGGCAACCAGCAGAAGGTCCTCCTGGCCCGGGGGCTCCTCCACAGGCCGAGGGTCCTCATCCTCGACGAACCGACGCGGGGGATCGACGTGGGGACGAAGGCCGAGATCCACCGCCTCATCATGGATCTGGCCCGCGAGGGCGTCGCCGTGCTCCTCATCTCGTCGGATCTCCCCGAGATGCTGGCCCTGGCCGACCGGGTGGCCGTCATGCACGAGGGAGAGCTCATGGCCTCCCTCGACCGCGAGGAGGCGACGGAAGAGGCCGTCCTCCGCCTGGCCATCGGCCTCGGCGAAGGGACGGGCACGGAAGGATAACCCCGAAGGGGAAAAGTCGAAGAGGAAGGCAGGGAACAGCCATGGCAAACATTTCACCTCAGGGAGCACGGGTCCTCTCCTGGATCGACGAACACCGGGAGGAGGTCATCGGCTTCCTTCAGGACCTGATCCGCATCCCCAGCGTCAACCCCTGGTTCACGACCGACGGAGAGATCTGCCGCGAAGGCGAGGCTCAGGCCCTGGTGGCGGAAAAGATGAAAGCTCTCGGCGCCGAGATCGACCTCTGGGAACCCGATCCCGCCGATCTTGCCCGCTACGAGGGCCATCCCGGCTATTACGCCGATCACCGCTTCGAGGGGCGGCCCAACCTGGCGGCCGTCGTCAGAGGCACCGGCGGAGGCCGGTCCCTGCTGCTGGCCGGACACATCGACGTCGTCCTTCCCGGCGAGGGGTGGACCCGTGATCCCTTCGGCGCCGAAAGGGCCGACGGGCGCATCTACGGCCGGGGGACGGTGGACATGAAGGGCGGTGTCGCGGCCATGATCATGGCCCTCGAGGCCGTCCTCCGTTCGGGCTTGCGGCCCAAAGGGGACGTGACGGTGGGCACCCTCGTCGACGAGGAGGCCGGCGGCATGGGCACTCTGGCCTTCGTCGACAGGGGCTACGGAGCCGACGGCTGCTTCATGACCGAACCGTCGGGACTCATGGTCAGCCCCCTCTGCCGGGGCATCCTCTGGGGCAAGCTCACCGTCCGGGGCAGAAGCGGCCACATCGAGATGCCCCAGGGCGACTGGCGCGACGGAGGGGCCGTCGACGCCATCGACAAGGCCCGCCTCTTCCTCGATCAGATCGACAGGCTGAACCGTGACTGGAAGGACCGCAAGACCCACCCCCTCCAGCCCACGCCCTGCCAGGTCTATGTCTCCCAGATCGCGGCCGGCGAGTACCCCACCTCCTTCGCCAACAGGGCCGAGATCCACTTCAACGCCCAGTACCTGCCCTCCGAAGCGGACGAGAAGGGGCGGGGGACGGCCGTCCAGGCCGAGATCGAGACCTTCTTCCGCCGCGTCGCCGAGACCGATCCCTGGCTCCGGGAGAATCCCCCCGAGGTGGAATGGCTCATCGACGCCGACTGCGGCGAGATTCCCGGCGACCATCCCTTCGTCACCCTCTGCGCCGAGAGCCTCCGCGCCCTGGGCGTCGATCCCGTCGTCCAGGGGAGTTCGTGCCATACCGACATGGGCTGGTTCATCCGCCGAGGAACGCCGACAGTCAACTTCGGCCCCGGCGACCCCCGCATCGCCCACCACACCGACGAGTTCGTCGAAGAAGAGGAGCTGCTGACGGCCACGAAGGCCATGACCCTGGCCCTCGTCGACTGGTGCGGCGTCGACGAGGCCTGACGTGACGCCTCAGGGAGTCCCTCAGAAGACCTTCGTTCCCCATATCGGGAGGAGGGAGTACTTCACGATCCTTCTGCTGGGACTGGAGATCCTCCTTTTCGCCCTGCTCTCGGAGCACTTCCTGAGCTGGCGCAACATCAACACGGTCCTGCGGAACGCCACGGACCTGGCCATCGTCAGCATCGGCATGACGCTGGTCATGATTCTCTGCGGCATCGACCTCTCCGTGGGCTCCGCCCTGGGTGTCGTGGCCATCCTCGTGGGGTGGATGCTCGGCGCCCAGTGGAATCCCTGGGTGACCGCCCTGGCCGCCGTCGCCGCCGGAGCCCTGCTGGGCTCGGTGAACGGCGTCCTCATCGCCCTCTTCAACATCCCCGACATCATCGCCACCATCGGCACGTCGAGCATCCTCCGCGCCGCCGTCTTCATGATGCTCGGCGGCCAGTGGCTCACGGGGATCGATCCCGTCTTCTCCGTCCTCACCCGGGGCCGTCTCTTCGGCCTTCCCCTCTCCCTGTTCATCGTCGGGGCCTTTTTCGCCGTCTTCTGGTATCTCATGACTCATCGTCCCTTCGGCCGCCACGTCTACGCCATCGGCAACAACCTCCAGGCGGCGGCCCTGGCCGGAATCGACGCCAGACGCATCCGCATCGCCAGCTACGCCCTCGTCGGCGCCCTCGTCGGCGTGGCCTCCCTCTTCTACGTGGGACGGCTGGGAAGCGTCGAGATCACCGTCGGCAACGACCTGGCCCTGTCGGCCATCGCCGCCACCGTCATCGGAGGCACGGCCGTCACGGGCGGCCGGGGCTCCGTCGTCGGCACCCTGGCGGGCGTCCTCTTCATGGCCTTCATGAAAAACGGCATCGTCCTCCTGGGCATTCCCTCTCTCTGGGAGCGGGCCGTCGTGGGCCTGCTGATCATCATTTCCGTCCGCATCGACCTCTGGCTGGAGAGGCGGGAGGAGAGACGGAAGAGGGAACAGCTCACGGCTCAGCGGCGGTTGGGCCGCCAGGCCGTTCCGGCGACCGTCGCCGGACAGGAGGTGACAGGATGAGCCGCCTTTCGCCCAGGACCTTCCTGGCCAACCGCGTCGCCTTTCTGCTCGTCCTCATGGCCATCGTCATGGTCGTCATGTCCCTGCTGAGCCCCTATTTCCTGAACGTCGACAATCTTCTGGGGATGACCCGCTTCGGCGCCGTCCTGGCTCTCATCGGAATCGGCCAGAGCCTGGTCATCCTCGCCGGAGGGGCCGGCATCGACATCTCCGTCGGCTCCATCATCAGCCTTTCGGGCGTCCTCTTCGGCCTCATGGTCAAGGCCGATGTCCCCCTCGCTCTGGCTCTTCCGGCCTGCGTCGTCGTCGGCGCCCTCCTGGGGGCCGTCAACGGCGTGACGGTGGCCCTCTGGGGCATGCCGCCCATGATCGGTACCTTCAGCACCATGTGGGCCTACGGGGCCCTGGCCCTCGTCCTGACCCGGGGTGTTCCCGTCTCGGGCTTTCCCGAGGTCTTCGGCTTCCTCGGCCAGGGCAAGATCCTGGGCATTCCCGCCCAGACCCTGCTCTTTGTCGTGCCCGCCTATTTCCTCTTCCACTTCATGCTCTCTTGGACCTCCTTCGGCCGCTCCATCTATCTCGTCGGCGTCAACGACGAGGCGGCCCGCTTCGCCGGGATCTCGCCCCGGAAGGTCCGCTTCGCCCTCTACACCCTGAGCGGGGCCTTGGCGGGCTGCGGCGCCCTCATCATGTCCTCCTGGCTCATGGCGGCCCGGGCCGACGTGGGCAACGGCATGGAGCTCCAGGCCATCACCGTGGCCGTCCTGGGGGGGGTCAACATCTTCGGCGGGTCGGGCAGCCTTCTGGGCACCCTCATGGCGGTGATGATCGTCACCATGGTCCAGACGGGCCTCCAGCTGGCCAACATCAACGCCATCTGGCAGCTTGCCCTGCTGGGGGCGATCCTTCTCGGCGCCGTCGCCCTCAATCAGTCGGTCCTGAGGGAAAGGGTCCGCCGTTGATCGCGGCGGCTCTTCCGACGCCGATTCCCTGGAGGCGAGGCGCTTCATGGCGACGATGAAGGATGTGGCCGAACGTTCCGGCGTCTCGGTGACGACTGTCTCCCACGTCGTCAACGGCACCCGCCGCGTCAGCGACGAGGTCCGCCTCCGCGTCGAGGGGGTCATGGAGGAGATCGGCTACAGGCCCAACATCCTCGCCCGGGGGCTTCGCCGCGGCGAAGCGACGCTGCTGGGCCTGATCGTGCCCGACGCCACCAACCCCTATTTCGCCGAGATCGCCCGGGCCGTGGCCGACGCCTGTTCCGAAGAGGGCTATGCCGTCATCATCTGCAACTCCGACGGGCGGCGCGACAGGGAAAAGGAGGCCATCGAGGTGCTGGCGGCCAACCGCGTCGGCGGCATCTTCCTCGTCAACGTCGGCGTCACGGAGCGGGACGCCGCCCTCTTCGACGGCCTGTCCATTCCCCTCGTCATGCTGGATCGGGAGATTCCCGGCATTCCCGTCGATTCGATCCAGATCGACAACGTCCACGGGGGGCGCCAGGCCACGGACCACCTTCTCTCCCTGGGCCATCGGCGCATCGCCTGCATCGCCGGCCCCTCGCAGGTCTCGCCCAGCGGCGACCGCGTCACGGGTTACCGTCAGGCCCTGGAGGCCGCCGGCCTTCCCTTCGATCCCTCCCTGGTCCTGAGGGGCGACTTCACTCCCGCTTCGGGCCACGCCTGCGCCGGGATTCTCATGGAGCGCGGCGAGAGGCCGACGGCCCTCTTCGCCTGCAACGATCTCATGGCCTTCGGCGCCGTCACGGCCCTGGCCGAGCGGGGCCTCGCCGTCCCCGGCGACGTCTCCGTCGTCGGCTTCGACGACATCCCCCTGGCGGCCTACTTCAACCCTCCTCTGACGACGGTGGCCCAACCCCGCCGCGAGATGGGGCGCCGGGCGGCCCGGATCCTTCTGGAGCGGATGAGGGACGGCACCCTGCCCCGCCGTCGCCCCGTCCTGATGAACACGACCCTGAAGGTGCGCCGTTCTTCGGGGCCCCCCGCGGGAGGTGATGGCCCGAGGTCCTGACCGCCGTTTTTTCCGCCGTTCCGCTTCTTGTCTGTGGCGCCTTCAGGCGCCTCGATCTGGAAAGGGGAGATAAACCATGAAAGGCACGTCCCGCGTCCTCATCGCCCTCTGTCTCGTCGCCTCCTGCCTCTTCGCCCTGCCCGTCATGGCCGCCGAAAAGCCCGTCAAGGTGGCCCTCGTCCTCGCCGGGTTCCTCGGCGACAAGTCCTTCAACGACTCGGCCTATCAGGGGCTGGAGCGCGCCATGACCGATTTCGGCGTCGAGCTCAAGGTCATGGAGTCGAAAAATCCCGCCGACTGGGAGTCGAACCTGGTGGCCATGGCCGCCGCGGGATACGACCTCGTCCTGGCCTGCAGCACCCAGATCGCCGAGATCGTCGGCAGTCACGCCGCCGACTTCCCCGACGTGAAGTTCGGCGTCATCGACGGGGCCATCAAGGCCCCCAACGTCAAGTCCATCGTCTTCGCCCAGAACGAGGGCTCCTTCCTGGCCGGGGCCGCGGCGGCCCTCTTCACGGTCCGCTCCGAGATCGAAGGCGTCAACGACAAGAAGGTCATCGGCTGGGTCGGCGGCATGGACATCCCCGTCCTTCACGATTTCCTCGTCGGCTACGAGCAGGGCGCCAAGTTCATCGATCCCGAGGTGCGCGTCCTCGTCTCCTTCGCCGGGACCTTCAACGATCCTCTCAAGGGCAAGGAGCTCACCCTGGCCCAGTACGACCAGGGGGCCGACATCGTCATGAACGTCGCCTCCAACACGGGCAACGGCATCCTCGAGGCCGCCAACGAGACGGGCAAGTTCGCCATCGGCGTCGACCTCGACCAGGACGGCATCTACCCCGGCCGCATCCTGACGTCCATGCTCAAGCGCGTCGACGTGGCCAGCTACGAGCTCGTCAAGGACGTCGTCGACGGCACCTTCAAGGGCGACACCGTCGTCGAGATGGGCATCGCCTCCGGCGGCGTGAGCCTCACCGACATGGCCGTCATGAAAGAGGCCCTGGGCGACAAATTCCCCCAGGAACTTCTCGAAAGGATTCAGGAACTGACGGAGCAGGTCCGAAGCGGCGCCATCAAGGTCGACGCCTACGAGGGCTTCAGGCGCAACTGATTTTTTCACCAGAGGCAGGTCTTCCGGAAGGTCCCTTCCGGAGGACCTGCCGTCGGGAGCGAAAGAGGTGAGTCGCCTTGAGCCAGCCGATCGTGGCTATGGAGGCCATCGTCAAGGACTTTCCCAACGTGCGCGCCGTCGACGGAGGCCGATTCGACCTCCGGGCCGGTGAGGTCCATGCACTCATCGGCGAGAACGGCGCCGGCAAATCGACGATGATGAAGACCCTCTACGGCCTCTACGCGCCCGAGGAGGGACGGATCGTCGTCAGGGGGCGCTCCTTCGAGGCCCTGACGCCCGCCGAGGCCATCGCCCTCGGCATCGGCATGGTCCATCAGGAGTTCATGCTCGTCCGGGAGCTGACGGTCCTGGAGAACATCATCCTCGGCTTCGAGCCCAGGAAAAGCGGGGGGCGCATCGACTTCGCCGAGGCCGAGGCGAGGGTGCGCCGCTTCGTCGACGACTACGGCCTTCACGTTCAACTCCACAAGAAGGTGAACGCCATCTCTGTGGGCGAGGCCCAGAGGGTGGAGATCATCAAGGCCCTCTATCGCGGGGCCGAGATCCTGATTCTCGACGAGCCCACGGCCGTCCTGACGCCTCAGGAGGCCTCCCGTCTCTTCGAGATCCTGAAGACGCTGACGGCATCGGGCAAGTCCGTCGTCTTCATCACCCACAAGCTCCGCGAGGTCATGGCCCTCTCCGACAGGGTGACGGTCATGCGCCAGGGGCGCCACGTCGCCACCGTCGACGTCTCGGCCACGTCCATTCCCGAGCTGGCCCGTCTCATGGTGGGGCGGGACGTCTTCCTCGGCGTCGATCGTTCGGGCCACGGCTCCGTCGGCGACGTGGCCCTTTCCGTCGAGGACGTCTTCGTTCCCGGCGACAAGGAGCTCTCCAAACTGCGGGGCGTCTCCTTCGAGCTCCGTCGGGGCGAGATTCTGGGTTTGGCCGGCATCGACGGCAACGGCCAGAGCGAACTCGTCGAGGCCATCGCCGGTCTCCGGCCCGTCGAGCGGGGGAGGATCCGCCTCGGCGGACGGGAGATCCAGAACAGGAGGCCCCTCGAAGTCCGCGCCGCGGGCCTGGCCCACATCCCCGAGGACCGCAACTTCCGGGGCCTCAACCGGGCCATGTCCATCGAGGAGAACCTGGCCGGGATGGCCTTTCGCAGGGCGCCCCTGTCGCGGGGCCCTCTCCTCGTCGCCGGCGCCCTGCGCCGCTTCGCCCGCCGTCTCATCGAGACCTTCGACATCAGGCCCGCCCGGCCCGAGGCGGCGACGGCCCATCTCTCGGGCGGCAACGCCCAGAAGGTCGTCGTCGCCCGGGAGGTCGACGAGGAGGCTCAGGTCCTCCTGGCGGCCCAGCCGACGCGGGGCGTCGACGTGGGCTCCATCGAGAACATCCGCCGCGAGCTGATCCGCGCCCGGGACAGGGGGGCGGCCATCCTCCTCGTCTCGGCCGACCTGGAGGAGATTCTCTCCCTCTCGGACCGGATCGCCGTCATGTACGAGGGGCAGATCACGGGCCTTCTCGACGCCGAAGGGGCCGACGAGGAGAGCCTGGGCCTCCTCATGACGGGAGGTGCTCTGCCGTGAATAGAAGTTCGACTCTCAGCACTCTGGTCACCGTCGTCGTCTCCCTCCTTTTCGGCGCCGTCGTCGTCGCCCTCCTGGGCCACAGCCCCGTCGAGGCCTATCGGGAACTTCTCAAGGGGGCCTTCTGGGGGCGCTTCAACTTCGGCGGCACCCTGGAGCGCTTCGTCCCCCTCCTTCTGACGGCCCTGGCCTTCGCCGTCTCCTCCAAGGTGGCCGTCTTCAACGTCGGCGTCGAGGGCGAGCTCTATCTGGGGGCCATCGCCGCAGCCTGGGTCGGAGCGGCCCTCACGGGCGTTGCGGCCCCGATCCACATCGGCCTCTGCCTGCTGGCGGCCATGGCGGCCGGGGGGGCCTGGGCGGCCATTCCCGGCGCCCTCAAGGCCTACTGGCGCGTCAACGAAGTCTGCGTCACCATCCTGGCCAACTACGTGGCCATCTACATCACCTCCTACCTCGTGGGCTATCCCCTCTCGGCGGGGACGGGCGTCCCTCAGACGGCGGCCCTGGCCGCCACGGCCCGCCTGTCGCGCATTCTGCCGCCGAGCCGGGCCAACTCGGGACTCTTCATCGCCCTCGCCGCCCTTTTCGTCACCTGGTGGGTCGTGCACCGCAGCACCTGGGGCTACAGGATGCGGGCCGTCGGCGAGAACGCCGGCTACGCCGAACACGTGGGCATCCGCTCCAGGGCGACGATGGTCTGGGGGATGGTCTTCAGCGGCGCCCTGGGCGGCATGGCCGGAGCCATCGAGGTCATGGGCCTCTACGGTTATTTTCTGGACAATTTCTCGCCCGGAATCGCCTTCGACGGCATGCTGGCGGCCCTCATCGCCCGCAACGACATCCGCCTCGTCCCCGTCCTGGCCTTCTTCCTGGCCGCCCTCAAGGCGGGAGCCCTCGGCATGGAGCGCTTCACGGGAATTCCAAAGTCCCTCGTCGACGCCATCATCGCCATGTTCATCCTCCTGGCCGCCATGGAGGGCCTTTTCCTCCTCCGCCGCCGAGCCAAGGGGAAGGAGGCCTAGGCCATGTTCGACGATCTCTCCCTCGTCTTCAACTACACCCTTTTTCGCGCCACCCTGCGGGCCTCGACGCCCATTCTCTACGCCACGTTGACCTGCATCCTGACCCAGCAGGCCGACATCCTCAACGTGGGCGTCGAGGGCATCATGCTCTGCGGGGCCTTCACGGCCGTCGCCGTGAGCTACTTCACCGGGAGCTGGCTCCTGGCCCTTCTGGCGGCCGTCGCCGTCGGGACCGTCATCGCCGCCGTCATGGCCCTGGCCCACCTCCGCTACAAGGCCGACATCTTCGTCGTCGGCATGGCCATCAACATGCTGGCCCTGGCCGTGACGCGCTTCCTCCTCCAGAAGGTGCTGGGGACGTCGGGCTCCTTCTACGACAGGGCCATCGTCCCCCTGCCCCGGATCCACCTGGCCCTCCTCGACGGCAACGAGGTCCTTCGGAGCCTCTTCAACGACTACTCCCTCTTCGAGCCCCTGGGGATCCTCCTCGTCTTCTTCCTCTCCTGGCTCCTCTACCGCACCGTCTGGGGGCTGAGGCTGCGCAGCGTGGGGCTCAATCCCCTGGCGGCGGAGACGGCGGGCATCCCCGTCTTCCGGCGCAAGTTCGAGGTCATGCTCTACTCGGGCGTCGTCGGCGGCATGGCCGGGGCCTACCTCTCCCTGGGCTACTCCCGTCTTTTTGCCGAGAACATGACCAACGGGCGGGGCTTCATGGGCGTGGCGGCCATGTTCTTCGGCGGCGGCGATCCGATCAGGAGCTGGATCGGCTGCCTCATCTTCGGCTTCACCGACTCCGTCGGCTCCCGCCTCCAGTCCCTGGGGCTGCCGCCCCAGTTCATCCTCATGATTCCCTATGTGGCGACCGTTTCGATCCTGGCCCTGGCCATGGGACGGAAGATGGCCGCCCAGCGCCGGGCCCGCAGCGCCCTCAAGTGACGCTTCGCCCGAAAGGAGACCCGTTTCCATGACAGCAGCGCCGAAAAAGATCATCCTCGACGTCGACCCCGGTCACGACGATGCCGTGGCCATGATGATGGCCCGCATTCATCCGGCCATCGACCTTCGGGCCGTCACCGTCGTCGCCGGAAACCAGACCCTGGCCAAGACGGCCCGCAACGCCCTTCTCGTCGCCGAGGCCATCGGCCTCGCCTGCCCCGTGGCGGCCGGCATGGCCCGCCCCATGGTGCGCGAGCCGATCCTCGCCGGAGACATTCACGGCGCCTCGGGCCTCGACGGACCCGTCTTCGGCGAGCCGGCCCTGGCCCTCGACGGACGCCACGCCGTCGACCTTCTCATCGAGACCCTCCTCGCTTCCGACGGCGACATCGCCGTCGTCCCCACAGGCCCCCTGACGAACGTGGCCATGGCCATGCGCAAGGAGCCGGCCATCGTCGAGAAGATCGAAAGGATCGTCCTCATGGGCGGATCCTACCAGCTGGGCAACGTGACGCCCGCCGCCGAGTTCAACATCTGTGCCGACGCCGAGGCGGCTCACGTCGTCTTCTCCTCGGGGCGGCCCCTGGTCATGATGGGTCTCGATCTGACCCGTCAGGCCCTCTGCGGCGCCGACGTCGTCGAGCGGGCCCGGAGGCTGGACAACTCCGTGGCGACGCTCTTCGTCGAGCTGATGGAGTTCTTCACGAAGACGCAGAGGGAGGTCTTCGGCTGGACGGCTCCCCCCCTTCACGACCCGACGACGGTGGCCTGGCTCATCGACCCGACCCTCTTCGAGACGAAGGCCATGCGCGTCGACGTCGAACTCCGAGGCGAGCACACCTACGGCCGGACCTGCTGCGACTACTTCGGCGTCACCGGCAGGGAGCCCAACGCCGAAGTGGCCGTCGGCCTCGACGTCCCCCGCTTCTGGGATCTCCTCATCGACTGTCTGGCCCTCTACGGCCGGTGACGACGATGGAATCCCGGCTCCGCCAGACCCTCGACGCCGACAGGGAGAGCTATCTCCGGCCCCTGCTGGAGCTGATCGCCATCGATACCCAGGTCCTGGGCCACGGCATCGACGGAGGAAGAGAGGCCCAGGGCCAGGTCTACATCGAAAAGCTCCTGCGCTCCCTCGGCGCCGACGTGAGGCGTCTGCCCATGACGGAAGAGGCCGTCGCCGAGGCGATCGCCCTCTGGGGAGAGGGAAACGCCGGTCACGTCTACGACGGCCGCTGGAACGTCCTGGGCCGCTTCGGCGGACGGGGCGGCCCCTCTCTCCTTTTCGACGGCCACGTCGACACCATGCCTCCGGGAGAGAGGGCCGACTGGTCCTTCGACCCCCACGGGGCACATGTCCGTGACGGTCGCGTCTGGGGGCTGGGCGCCAACGACATGAAAGGAGGGCTCATGGCGGCCCTGATGGCGCCTCGGCTCGTCAGGGAGGCCGGCTTCCCTCTGCCGGGCGACGTGACGGTCCTCTCCGTCGTCGACGAAGAGGGAGGCGGCAACGGAACCCTGGGCGCCCTGATGGAGGGCGTGACGGCCGACGGCGCCGTCGTCTGCGAGCCCACCTCCCTGGCCGTGACGGGGGCCCATATGGGATTTCTCTTCTTCCGCGTCGACGTGACGGGTCGGGCCCTTCATTCGGGGAGCAAATGGCTCGGCGTCAACGCCATCGAGAAGGCCATGCTCCTCATCGAGGCCCTTCAGGACCTGGAGCACCGCTGGCTCATGGAGTTCCGTCACCCCCTTCTGCCCCCTCCGACGATCAACGTGGGCGTCATCGAGGGGGGAACGGCGGGCTCGACCGTTCCCGACCGCTGCACCTTCAAGCTCTGTCTCCACTACCTTCCGTCGATGGAGCGCGACAAAGTCGTGGCCGACGTCGAGGAGGCGATCCGTCTCCGGTCCCGCGGCGACGCCTGGCTCGCCGAAAACCCGCCACGGACGGCCATCTACCAGGAGGGCCGTCCCTTCGAGATGGACCTGTCCCATCCTTTCGTCGAGACCGTCCGAGGCTGCGTCGAGGCGGCGACGCAAAAAACGGTCGTCGTCAACGGCTCTCCCGCCGGCAACGACGCCCGCCTTCTGCGCAACATCGGCAAGATGCCGACGGTCATCGTCGGTCCCGGCCCTCTCGCCAACTGTCACAGGCCCGACGAGTGGCTGCCGCTGGAGGAATACTTTCAGAGCATCGTCGCCTACGCGATGCTGATTCTCGAATGGGGAGGTCGAAAAAAATGAAAAAAAGAGTTCTTCTCGCCGGAGAGTCGTGGATGAAGCACACGATCCACGTCAAAGGCTTCGACAGTTTCACCACCAGCGAGTACGAGGAGGGGGCCGGAGAGCTCATCGCCGCCCTCGAGGAGGGCGGCCACGACGTGACCTTCCTCCCCAACCACCTGGCCTCGGAGCAGTTCCCCTCGACGGAGGCCGATCTGGCCCGCTACGACGTGGTCTTCCTCTCCGACATCGGCTCCAACACCCTTCTCCTGGCCCCGGACACCTTCAACCGCAGCAGGAGGACGGTCGATCGGACGGCCCTTCTGGCCCGGTGGGTCTCGGGAGGCGGTGCCCTGGCCATGATCGGCGGCTACATGACCTTCTCGGGCATCGACGGCAAGGGCCGTTGGGGGAAGACGGCCCTCGCTCCCGTCCTGCCCGTGCGCTGCCTCGACGGAGACGACCGCGTCGAGATTCCCCACGGCGTCGTTCCCGACGTCCTCGAGGGGAGCCATCCCCTCTTCGACGGCATCGGTCCGTGGCCCTTCTTCCTGGGCTACAACAGGACGGAACTCGTCGACGGAGCCCTTCTGGCGGCCACGATCAACGGCGATCCCTTCATCGCCCTCCGTCAGGTCGGGAAGGGGCGGACGGCGGCCTTCGCCTCCGACTGCGCCCCTCACTGGGGGCCTCCCGAGTTCCTCCGCTGGGAGGGCTACCGTCCCTTCTGGAACAACCTCGTCGCCTGGCTGACGGCCTGAGGCCTTCGGCGAGGGGCCGCCCCCGAACGATGAGAGAGGAAGCTGAGGCAATGAATCAGAGAGCGAAGGCGGCGAAAGGGCTTCAGCCACGGCTCGTCCGGTGGCGCCGGGAGCTTCACGGCCTGGCCGAAGTGGGCCTCGACCTGCCGAGGACGACGGCCTACCTGTCGCGGGAGCTGGAGAAACTGGGCCTCGATCCCCGCCCCCTCGGGCCCGGGATCGTCGCCGACCTGATCGGTTTTCCGTCGGGGCCGACGCTCCTTCTGCGCTCCGACATGGACGCCCTCCCCATCAAGGAGGAGACGGGCCTTCCCTTCGCCGCTTCCGGCACGGCCATGCACGCCTGCGGCCACGACGGCCACATGGCCATGCTCCTCGGCGCGGCGGCCCTTCTCGTCGAGGACCGGGAGGCGCTGGGAGGGACCGTCAGGTTCCTCTTCCAGCCCGGCGAGGAGATCGCCAAGGGGGCCCTTCCCCTCATCGCCGCAGGGGCCCTCGACGGCGTCGACGCCGTCTGCGGTCTCCACATCGGCCGCCTCTTCGACGAACTGGCCACGGGACAGGTCGGCTACAGGCCGGGACCGGCCATGGCCAGCATGGACCGTTTCACCGTTACCTTCCGGGGCCGTGGGGCCCATGGCGCCCTGCCTCACAGGGCCATCGATCCCATCGTCATGGCCGGAGAGTACATCGGCGTCCTCCAGACCCTGGTGAGCCGCGAAATGCCCGCCTTGAGGCCCACCGTCGTCTCCCTGGGGAGAATCGAGGGGGGCCGGGCCTTCAACGTCATCCCCGACGAGGTGTATCTCGAGGGGACCTTCCGGGCCCTCTCCGCCGAGGATCGAGACCACCTGGGGCGTCGCGTCCAGGAGCTGGCCCGGGGAGTGGCGGCCCTTCACGGAGGCGAGGCCCTTGCCTTCTGGGACAGGGGCGCTCCTCCCGTCGTCAACGACGGGGCCTTCACGGAGTTTTTCCGCCAGTCGGCCCTGAAAGTCCTTCCGGCCCGGGATCTCGTGGAACTGCAAAGCCCCGTCATGGTCGGCGAGGACATGGCCTTCTACCTCCAGGAGAGGCCGGGGACCTTTTTCTTCCTCGGCGGCGGCCCCGGAGAGGCGCACCACCACGCCCGATTCGACTTCGACGAAGGCGTCCTCTGGCGCGGATCGGCCCTTTTCGCCCAGCTCGCCGTCGATTTCCGCGCCCGATAGAGGGCTGCGGCGCCGGACGCAACAGGAAGGCCCTCCGTCGGAGGGCCTTCCTGTTGCGTCCGGTTGTGACTGTGGCGATCTACCGCTCTTTCCTGACGGCCAGAAGGAGGGGCAGGGCGAGAAGGAGCAGGGCGGGATCGAAGCCCGAGGCCAGACTGCACCCTCCAGAGCCTCCGCCGGTGGCGGGGTCGTCGGTGCCTCCCGTGCCCGCGGCGGCGCTGATCAGGTAGAGGTTGGCCTGGACTCCGGCCTCGTCCCTGTTGAAATCGAAGCGGCCGTTCTCCGTCAGCGTCGCTCCGAGAGTCGCCGCGGCGGCGGCGAGTTTCCCTTCGGCGACGACGGCGACGTCGCCCGAGGCGGTCCGGCCCAGAAGGACGTGGAGGCTCTCGCCGTCGACGGCGACGGAGAAAGCGACTTCGCTCTCGTCACTGTCGAGGCCGTAGTGGAGCCTGCGCCGGATTTCGCCGTAGCCGTCGCCGAGGGTCTCGGCCAGCTTGGCGTCGCTCAGGTCGGCGGGCATCGTCGTGTCGGGCAGGAGCGGGGCGCCTCCGGCATCGGCGACGGGAAGGGGCGCGGCGTAGGCGATGTCCTCGGAGACGACGAAGAAGCCGACGAGGGGCGTCTCGAGGAGGTCCTCGGCCATGGCGGCCCGGATCAGCTGCATGCGGGCCTTCTCGGCGTTCGTCGACGTTCCCTTCTTGTTCTTGGCCCGGAGGTCGAGGAAGTTGCTCCGGTAGAAGAGGTCGGTGGCGCGGAAGAGGAAGCTCTCTCCCGTCGACTTGAGGGTCACCCGGTACCAGGCGTCGTCGCGGGTCAGATCCTCCACGGCCGTGGCGTCCCGAGCGAGGGTGAGGTCACCGGCGGCGAGGCCCAGCTGGTCGACCCAGAATTCCTCCGGTCCCTCCGTGTTCCATCCCGTCTCGATGGTCACGTCTTCGGGGTGGAAGAGGCCGTCGGACCAGACGGGGGCCATCATCTGGGAGATGCGGAAGGCCGCCGACTGGCAGAGGCAGATCTTGCCGTCGGCCTCCAGAACGGACGTGGCCATGTCGAGGCTGGCGACCTTGCCCGAGCCGTCGAGGTAGTCGAGCACGTCGGAGTAGAGGACCGTCTCGGCGCGGAGGGGCTTCGTCCCCTCCTGGATGTAGAAGCGTCCCGTGAAGGGAAGGGCCTTGGCCTTCTCGACGAGGTCGGCCTTCAGGGTCTTCAGCTCGGCCTTCTCCTCGGCCGTGGCCGTTCCCTTCTTGTTCTTGCTCCGCAGCTCGAGGAACTCCTCGCTGAGGTAGTTGTCGCGGGCCACGAAGGTGACGCTTTCGCCCGTCGACAGGACGGTGACGCGGTACCAGGCGTCGTCGAGGGTCAGCTCCTCCAGGGCCGTGGCCGAGCCGCCGATGCCGTAGGAGAAGTTCTCCACGCCCATCTCGTCGACGAGCAGCCCCTCGGGGCCGTCGGTGTTCCAGCCCGTCTCGACGGTCACGTCCCAGGAGCGGAAGACGCCGTCCTCCCAGAGGCCCGAGGCCATCTGGGCGACGCGGTAGGCCGTGGCCCGGCAGAGGCAGAAGGCGGTGGCGCCGTTCTCCTCCTCCATGCAGGCCTCCTCCATGTCGAGAGTCTCGATGGCGCCGTCCTTGACCTCCTGGAAGCGGAGGGCCAGAGAGTCGAGGAAGGGGAAGACCTTGTTGGCGACGGCGGTGGCGTGGTCGACGACGACGAGGTTCTCGCCGCCGGCGATCAGATTGTCGAGGGCCTGATCGTAGAGCTCGAGGTAACGGTCATAGACGGCCTGCTGTTCGTCGTTGAGATTGCTCAGGCCGGGATCGGAGGCGAGGGCGAGGACCTGGCTGCGGACGTCGAAGTAGTCGTCGGGGAAGGCGCTGTCGGCGAGATGGAGGTCGAAGACGTCGCCTGTCGACAGGATCTTCGCCCGGATCGAGTAGTAGGAGCCGTCCTCCATGGCCGAGGGGAGGGTGGCGGCGTAGAAGTAATCCTCCATGTGGAAGGGACCCTCGCGGACGACGCGGTTGCCCTCGCCGTCGACGACGTAGGTGTAGCCTCCCAGAGTCTCGTCCCAGGTGTAGGGGTTGTAGCCGTCGTAGAGCCTGACGGAACAGCCGAAGACCCATCCCATCTCGAGCTGCACGTCGTAGGGGCGCAGGACGCCATCCTCCCAGTAGTCCGCCAGGGCTTCCATGAAGCGGAAGGAGGTCCCGCGGTTGAAGCATGTTCCCTCTCCGTCTCCGTCGGGACCGAAGCTGTCGACCCAGAAGGAGCCCTGGGCGATGTCGCCGAAGGCGTACTCGTTGACCGTTTCGCCGGGGTGGGTCTGGACCTGGACGTCTTCGGCCGTTCCGGTGGCCGCCGACAGGACGTCGACGCCCGATGCCGTCGCCGATGCCGCCAGTGCGAAGGCGAAGGCGAGACATAGGGCACCCTTAAGGAAACCGTTGCGGAAGAACGATACCATTCTCATGAGCGACAAAACTCCTCTCCAAAATAGCAAACTCCAACAGCAGACGCGCAAGAAAGCGACCCAAGCACAACCGAACGGAGGAGCCGAACGACACTCCCGGCGGAGGGGCGGCCGTCCCCTCCGAAGACATCGGCTTAGTTCGATGAATCAAACTGAGCCGATGATAAACAAAAAAGAGAATCATTGTCAAATCTAACTTGGAGTTCCATCCGATCCCCCGCGGCCTGCCTCCCTTCTCAGAGGGGCGTCGCCGCATCGAGGAGACGCCTCGAATGGATGTCGCCGACGGCGTGGAGGCGGGACAGGTCGTCGACCCTTTCGACGATGCGGCCGTCGTTCATGAAGAGGACGGCGTCGCAGAGGTAGGTCACGGCCGTCAGGTCGTGAGTGATGAAGAGAAGGGAGAGCCCCTCGTCGCGGCGGAGCTCCGCCAGAAGGTCCATGACCTGGACCTGGACGGAGACGTCGAGGGAACTCGTGGCCTCGTCGAGAAGGATGAAGCGGGGGCGGGAGGCGACGGCCCGGGCGATGCAGATCCTCTGGAGCTGACCGCCGCTGAGCTGATGGGGACGGCGGCGGAGAAGATCGCTCGAGAGTCCCACCTTCTCCAGAAGGGCGAGAACCCGCTCCTTCCTGTCTCTTGCGCCGTCGCGGCCTTTTCTCAGCGGCTCGGCGATGATCTCCTCGACGGAGAAGCGGGGGTTGACGGAGGTGACGTAATCCTGGAAGACGACGCTGCAGGGGTGGAAGGAGGCCCCTCGCCCGGTGCCGTAGAGGTTCTTCCCGTCGACGGCGACCTCACCTCTGTCGGGTCGAAGGAGGCCGACGAGGACCCGCCCCAAGGTGCTTTTCCCGCTTCCGCTCTCGCCGACGATTCCCAGGCAGCATCCCTCTTCGAGGGTCATGTCATGGAGAGGCCCTGGAGGACGGGGTGCTGGCGGCGGTGGAGAAGCCCTCCCCTGCGGAAGGCGACGTGGATGTCAGAAGCCCGTAGCAGCGGGGGCGAGGAGGGGTTCCTCATGGCGCGATCGCTCCTCTCGGGGGGTCGTCGCCTTTCTGAAGGCGTCGAGCAGCATGAGACGGGTGTCGAAAAGATGGCCGGTCCTCCGCGACCTGGGGGCGGAACAGATCCGCCTCAGGTCTCCCTGTTCGATGACCTCGCCCCTGTCCATGACGAGCAGGTCGTCGGCGATGCGGGCCAGGACGCCCAGGTCATGGGAGACGAAGAGGACCGAACAGCGCCGTTCCCTTCGGACTCGGTCGAACTCCTTGAGGATCTCGTCCTGCGTCACCGTGTCGAGGGCCGTCGTCGGCTCGTCGGCGATGATCAGGTCCGGACCGAGGAGGAGGGCCAGGCCGATCATGACGCGCTGGAGCATGCCGCCGCTCAGCTGGTGAGCGTACTGCCTGAAGACGTCGTCGGGATGGCGGAGACCCATGAGAGTCAGGGCGTCGAGACTGCGTCGTCGTGCCTCGGCAGGGGAGAAGGGGCCGTGCTGGCGGACCGTTTCGACCATCTGGGAGCCGATGGAGAGGAGGGGGTCAAAGGCCGTCATGGGGTTCTGGAGGATCATGGCGATTCCCGATCCCCGGAGCGCGCGCATCTCCTCCCGTCGCAGCGACAGGAGATCGCGGCCCTTGTAGGCGACCGTTCCGCTGACGCGGTACTCCGGGCCGAGAAGGCCCATGACGCTCTTGCAGGTCAGGCTTTTGCCGCTCCCGCTCTCCCCGAGGATCCCCAGGCAGGATCCCTTTCGGAGTTCGAAGGAGACGTCCCGGAGCAGCCTTTTTTCCTCAGTGCCGGAGCGGACCTCGACGGAGAGATTCTTGACGGCAAGCAGCGTTTCCATGGCAGTCTCCTTTCATGCCCTCTTGGGGTCCAGGATGTCTCTCAGGCTGTCGCCCAGGAAGTTGAAGGCCGAGACGACGGCCAGGATGGCCAAGCCCGGGGCGATCATCAGAGAGGGGGCCTGCATCATGACGTTCTTGGCCTCGTTCAGCATGGCGCCCCATTCGGCCGTCGGGGCCTGGACGCCGAGGCCCAGGAAGGAGAGGGTCGAGATGTTCAGGATGACCCAGCCCGTGTCGAGAGAGGCGAGGACGAGGACTTCCGTGGCGACGGCCGGCAGGAGATGGCGGAAGAGGATGAAGGCCGTTCCCGTGCCGACCGTCCTTGAGTAGGCCACGTAGCCCCTGTCGACGTACTGAAGGACCGATCCCCGGATCATGCGGGCGTACCAGGCCCATTTGACGAGGATGTTGGCGATGATGACGTTGGACATGCCCGGCCCCAGCATGCCGACGACGGCGAGAATCATCACCTGGCTGGGAAAGGAGAGCATGACGTCGCAGAGTCGCATGAGGAGCTCGTCGACGGGGCCCTTGGCGTAGCCCGAGAAGAGGCCGATGGAGATGCCCAGCCCCAGGGTGCAGGCCATGGTCACAAGGGAGAGGAGGACCGTGGGGCGGATGCCGTGGATCAGCCGGGAGAGGACGCAGCGTCCCAGGTGGTCCGTCCCGAAGGGGTAGGCGGCGCTGGGGCCCTTGAGCTTGGCCAGGATGTTGACCTTGTTGGGGTCGTTGAGGGGGAGCAGGTCGGCACCGAGCCCCAGGAGGATGACGGCGGCGATGAGGAAGAGGGCGATGGCGGCCGTCCTGTCGCGCAGAAGTTCCCGCACCATGATCAGGTCCTCCTCAGTCGGGGATCGAGATAGCCCTGGAGAAGGTCCACGGCGAGGTTGCAGAAGACGAAAAGGAATCCCATGATCAGGATATAGGCCTGAATGACGGGGTAGTCGCGGTTGAAGATGGCCGAGATGCAGAGCCTTCCGATGCCGGGCCAGGCGAAGATGCTTTCGACGAGATAGGTCCCGGCGATGAGCTGGGGGACGCTCATGCCCAGGGCCGTCAGACAGGCGTGAAGCGAGTTGCGGAAGACGTGCCTCAGCAGGATGGCCGATTCGGAGAGGCCTCGGGCCCGGGCGTAGAAGACGTAGTCCTCGCCCATGTTCTCGACCATCTTGTTGCGGATGAGCCTGATGTAGGTCGATATGTAGGTCATGGAGAGGGTCAGGGCGGGCAGAATCAGGCTCTGCCAGGAGTCGCGGCCGCTCGTGGGCAGGATGTCGAGCTTGAGGGCGAAAAGCCACATGAGAAGCAGCCCCAGCCAGTAGTTGGGCATGGCCGTGCCGATGAAGACGAAAAGGCGCAGAGCCCGGTCGAGAGGGCCCTGGGGGCGCAGGGCGCAGACGATGCCCAGGGGAAAGCTGACGAGCAGGACGAGGGCCAGAGAGGCGGCGGCCAGTTCGAGCGTCGCCGGGAGGGCCCGGAGGATCTCGCCGCCGACGGTCCTGTTGTCGTTGGTGAAGGTGTTGCCGAAATCGAGGTGGAGGCTTCTCCATAGCCATCGGACGTAGCGGAGGAGGAAAGGATCGTCGAGGCCCAGCTCGGCCCGCATCCCCTCGACGGCCTCCTCGGTGGGCACGATGTCGTTGATCCTCAGGATGACTTCGGCCGGATCGGAGGGAATGAGAGCGACGAGGCAGAAGGCGAAGAAGGAGACGCCCAGAAGGAGAGGGACGGCCAGCAGAAGACGTTTCAGGAAATAGCTTCGCATCGGAAAACTCCTCCCCTCTTCCCCCCCTCGCGACGGAGGAGGGGAAGAGACGGACGGTCCCGGGCCGCTAGTCGGCCAGGGACATCTTCTCGAAGGGAACCTCGAACTGCGAGGGATTGTAGGTGACGCCGAGGACCCGGTCGCTGAAGATGGCCCTGTTGCGCTCGTAGGTCAGGGGCAGGTAGACGGCCTCTTCATGGAGCGTCGTCAGGATGGAGGTGAAGAGCTCCTGACGCCTGTCCGCGTCGGTGGTGACGAGGACCCTGGCGATCCGGTCGTCGAGGTCGGCCTTGCAGGCCAGCCCCTGCTGGGCGGCGTAGTCGCCGTAGACGACGGTTCTCATGGCGCTGAGGAAGGACTGGGGATCGTAGGGCGTCCCCCAGGAGATGTTGAAGACGATGTCGAAGTCGCCCGCCTTCTGGCGGTCGCGGTAGGACTGCTCCTCTTCGCCGAGGATCTTCAAGTCGACGCCCAGCTCGGCCCAGAGGCTCTGGAAGTATTCGGAGAGGGTCTTCTCGGAGACGCTGTTGCTGTTGTAGAGGAGCGTCATCTGGAGCGTCTCGCCCTGGCGGCTGCGGAAGGGCCGGCCCGCCTCGCGGACCCAACCGGCCTCGTCCAGGAGCCGTCCTGCCGCCTCGAGATCGAAGGCGTAGGACTTGAGGTCGACGTCGCAGTAGGGGACGGTGCGGGCAAGAACGGTGTCGGCGGGGCTTTCGATGCCGTTGAAGATCCCCTCGGAGAGGGCCTTCTTGTCGACGGCGTGCTGAAGGGCCTGGCGGACCTCTCGCTGGGTGAGGGCTCCCTTCGTCGTGTTGAGAAGGAGCATGCGCGTCGAAACGGGATCGGAGAGAGAGGTGACGAAGCCCTTCTTTCCCCGGAAGCGCTCCAGCGTGTCGGCGTCGATCATGTTCTTGCCGTAGATCAGGTCGATCTCGCCCTTCTCGAGGGCCAGAACGCGCGTCTGGTTGTCGGGAATGACGCGGACCTTGATGGTCCTGATGGAAGGTTTCTCACCCCAGTAGTTCTCGTTGCGGACGAAGGTCGCCTGCTGATCGACGACGTTCTCGGCCAGGACGTAGGGGCCCGTGCCGATGTGGCCCGTCACGCCTTTTTTCGTCGTCCCCTCCTTCATGCACCGGGGAGAGATGAAACGCATGGGGCGGGTGACGCCCAGCTCGGTGAGCATGGGGAAGTAGGGCTCCTTGAGGCGGATCCGGAGGGTGTGGTCGTCGACGGCGTCGACGCCCTCCATGAGACGGACCATTTCCAGCCAGCCGTGGCGTTCGATGTTGTCCAGGACGGCGTCGAAATTGGCCTTGGCCGCCGCGGCGTCGAAGGGCTCTCCGTCGGAGAAGGCGACGTCCCGGCGGAGATGGAAGGTGTAGACCCGTCCGTCGTCGGAGATCTCCCAGCTCTCGGCGAGCCAGGGCTCGATGCCGTCAGGGGTGATCTTCACCAGGGACTCGTAGAGAAGGTTCTGGGCGTAGAGCTCGCCGCCGTAGAGGTGGGGGTTCAGGTCGCGGATGTCGCGGAAGTTGACGTAGACGAGGGTCTCCTTTTCCGAGGCGGAAGAGGGAGCGGCCAGGGAGAGAACTCCCAGGAAGAGCGATGCCAGGACGAGCGACAGGGCGAGACAGACCTTCTTCAAATAAAACGACCTCCTCGATCGATTCTGCCCCCGAAGGGGGCGCGTTCTCCTCTTTTCCGACTTTTAAAAAAGAGGGAATCAGGCTGGGGATTGAGGGACGACGCTCCTCCGGTTCGCTCTCTCCGACGTCGCCGCGTGGCGGCCGAGGAGCGCGGCGGCCATCAGCCCGACGAGGGTGAGACCGCCGATGAGCGAAAGGGGATGGAGCTCCCAGAGCCAGGCCGTCAGGGCCCCTCCCGAGGCGCCGGCGACGCCGGCGAAGAGGTAGAAGACGCCGAAGCAGACGCCCTGGCGCCGCTCGCCTCCCATTTCGGGGATCATGCTCAGGGCCGGCGGAAAGACGGTCATCATGCCCAGCGTCAGCAGCGTCGTCGTGACGAGGGTGTTGACGGAGACGGGTCCGACGGATCCGACCCGCAGAAGCAGGAAGGGAAAGGCCAGGGCCATGAGGCCCATGCCCGCCGCCAGGCGCAGGGGGCGTGAAAAACGCCCCACGACGAAGCGGGAGAGAGGCATCTGGAGCGCGACGCTCAGAAGGGCCGAGAGGGTGAACAGGGCCGCCACGGAGCCGTCGTTGGGGGAGCTTAGGGGCAGCAGAAGGTAGAGCTGGTTGAACATCAGATAGTAGGCCGACATGAGAAGGCAGAAGATCAGGAAGTCCCTTCGCCGGAAGACGGCGACCCAGTCGGTCAGAACGGGAAGGGAGGAGTTCCTCTCCGTCCCCTCCAGGCGGGGGAGGTGGAACCACTGGAGGAGGAGAAGAAGAAAAAAGACAGCGGCGGCGACGGCGCAGAGAGTGGAAAATCCGTATCGGAGCAGGGCGAGGCCGCAGAGGGGCCCCGCAAGGGCGCCGGCCTGGCTGGTCACGTTCTGGAGGGCGTAGACGCTCTCCCTCTCGGGGTGATCCTCGGTCAGCCTGGCCAGAAAGGCCTGGTAGGCGGGAGAGAAGAGGGCTCCGGCCAATCCCGTGAGAAAGGCGGCGCCGACGACGGCCCAGGGACGGAGGGCGACGCCGAAGAGGCCGAAGCCCAGGACCCTCAGGGCGCAGCCGGCGAGGATGACCGTCTGGTAGTTGAAACGGTCGGCCAAGGTTCCGCCGACCAGGAAGAGCCCCTGCTGGCTCAGCATGCGAAAGCCCATGACGAAACCGGCGAAGGCGGCCGACAGCCCCAGATCCTCGGTGAGATGGCGCGTCAGGTAGGGCAGAAGCATGTAGAAGCCGACGTTGAAGCCCAGATTGTTGACGAGAAGGACCTTGACGGGAAGGGGGAGGCTCAGGGCGAAGGAGAACATGACGACCTTTCCGACGCGCCGCCGCACCCGCAGGATCGGGGGCGGATGAGGGCCGTCAGGCGGGAGAGGGCCTCCTCGGCCATCCTCCCCGCGCCCAGGCCTTCCCGATCTTCGGCGAGGACATGGCCCAGGTAGCAGTCGTTGTCGTCCGGCCGGAGGACTTCCGTCCCCGGCGCAGAGAGAGAGCAGCGGACCACGCCGGGGCTGGCTTTCGCCTCCGCCTCGCCCCGAAAGCCGGCGAGAATCCCCTCGGAGGAGGGAAGAAGGAAGGCCACGGCGGCGCTCTTCGGCCGCTCCGCCTCGACCGCTTCTCTCGGCTCCTCTCCCAGGGCGACCTCGACCATCTGCGTCAGGGGGCTCAGCCCCGTCACCCGCTCGACCAGCTCGGAGATGTAGTTGCCGCCGATGCGGGGATTCATCTCGATGATGCGCGGTCCCGACGACGTCATGCGGATCTCGACGTGGGCCGTTCCCTCGACGTAGCCCATGGCCGAAAGAGCTTCGGCGGCGTGGGCCCCGATGGCTCGGGCCGATTCGGCGGGGAGGTCGGCGGGGAACATGTGTCCCCGCTCGACGAAGCCCCCCTCGCCGCCCAGCCTCTTGTCGGTGATGCCCGACAGGAAGATCTCCCCCCGACGGGCGCAGCATTCGACGCTGAACTCCTCGCCGGAGAGGTACGATTCGACGAGGGCGCCCGAGGCTCTCTTTCTCCCCCTCGGGTTGGCGGGGTGAGAGAGGACGGCCCCGATGGCCCTTCGCATCTGATCGACGGAGTGGACCTTGCGGACGAGGGTGCTGCCGCTCATGTCCAGAGGTTTGACGATGGCGGGCAGACCCGTCGCTCCGGCGGCCGCCTCGGCCTCCTCTTCCGACAGGGCAAGGAAGAAGGAGGGGCCGGGCAGTCCCTTACGGCGGAGGGCCTGGCGCATGAGGTGTTTGTCCGTCATCGAGGCGAGGACCTCGGCGGGGGAGGAGGGGAGGCGGAACTTCTCGGCGACGGCGGCGACGAGGGGGAGATAGTCGTCGCAGCTGCTGATCACGCCCGAGATCGCCTCGTCGCGGAAAAGCCCCTCGCAGAGGGAAAGGAAGGAGGCCTCGTCGCGGGTATCGCAGCGCAAGACGCGATCGGCCAGGGCCACGACGGGGTGGAGGCCTCCGTCGGGACTGTAGCGGTTATAGAAATCGGGGTCGTCTGTCGCCAGAATGAAGCGGTGACCGAGCTCCCTGATCTTGCGGGGCAGCAGGATCCCCGAGGCGAAACACCAACTTTCGATCATCAGCAGCGTCTTCAGCGCGAGAACCTCCTTTTCGGGGGAGAGGGCCCGTCGGCTCCGATGGCGGGGCGTGAAGGCCGAAGGCGTCCTTAGTTTGATGAATCAAACCGAGGAGCACAAGAGTAACGGTTGCTGCTGTGACTTGTCAAGTCGCTACTTTGTTCCCGCATCCGCAGGCCCTTCAGGACAAACGCCCCCGGCTCCACCGATTCAAGGCCCGTCCCGATCGTCTCGCCGATGCGGGGTCGAGGCAACCGCCGTCTTCCTGTCGGACCCGATGGAGGCGTCCCTCCCGTTTTGCCTGTGGATCGGAGTTCTTGCCGTGACATTCCGCTCGCCGAGAGGAGGGGGTCGTTTCCTCGTGGCCGACCGCGACGGGGCTCTCTCCGCGTAAAGTAATGGGGCCTCGCGAGAGGCCCCATTACTTCTTCGGGGGGGGGGGGGGGTGGTGATGGGAACATTCTGTCTTTCCTGCATGGGCAGAAGGAAAGAGGCAGAAAAGGAGGAAGGGATGGAATCTTTGTTTGATCTCTCAAACTAAGGAGAGTATAGAAGCCCTTCTCTTTCCTGTCAAGCCCCTTTAGACATAAAGCGGACCAGATTCGTCCGGTTTTCTTTCGCCGCGAAAAACCTCCTGTCCTCCCGTAGGAGCCTCTACCTTTTCGGCCGGAGCGGGAAGGCTCCGGCCCGGAGGAGCCGAGGGTCCCGGCGCCTTCGCCGAGGGAGCCGGTGACGGCGGGTTTCGGGAAAGAGACGTCCCGGAGGCCGCCGGTGCGACGGACGGCTTCGAAAAGAGAAGCGATTGTCCCTTCTCGGTGACAGCGATCGTTTTTTCCAGGTCACATAGAAGTGACAGGGCCTCGCGGGAGGCCCTGTCACTTCTTCGGGGGGGGGTGGTGATGGGAACGTTCTGCCTTTCCTGCATGGGCAGAAGGAAAGAGGCAGAAAAGGAGGAGGGGACGGGATTTTGTTTGATCTCTCAAACTAAGGAGAGTATAAAAGCCTCTCCCCCTTTCTGTCAAGCCCCTTCCGACATGAAAACGGACCGAGTCGGTCCGGTTTTTCTCCCGCTTTCGCAAAGAGAAAGAGGTGCGGCCCTTTCCTCCCGCCTCCCGGGAGGAGGTCCTGCCTGTGTCTTCTTCATAGGATGATGAAATTGCCTTTGAGACGATGATGAGGTAGAGTGAAAGCCCGGTCCCGAAATGTTGTGCATGTGATAATGTTGTTCCGAATGAGGCGACGGAGGGGCGGAGATGGCCTTTCTCCGCGGGAGGACGCCTTCTCCCCGGCGGTTTTCGCGGCGAGTGGGGCCTCGCAAAAGAATCGAAGGTGCCTCGGACGGCGGAGGCGGGAGAGGAAGGGGGGCGACAAACGCTCGGAAGAAGAGGAGACGGACGCGCGTTGGCATCGGCACCGGAACGTTTTGCCTTTTTGCAGGGAGGGAATTGTCATGAAACGATCTGTCGTCCTGCTGCTTCTCGTCGCCCTTGTGGCTTTTGCCGTCTCGGCCCTTCCCGCGGCCGCGGCGGAGCAGGTCCTGACCTATAATCTGGCTCGGGAGCCCAAGACACTCAGCCCCATCATGAATGGCGATCTGATCGGCGGTTTTGTCATCGAGCACTGTTTCGAGGGGCTGCTCCGGGACCGCAACGGCGAGCTCGTTCCCGGCATCGCCCAGTCCTGGACCCTCTCGGAGGACGGCAAGACCTACACCTTCAAGCTCCGCGACGCCAAGTGGTCCGACGGCAAGCCCGTCCGCGCCCAGGACTTCGAATATTCCTGGCGGAAATCGCTCGACCCAGCAGTGGGCTCGGGGTATGCCTTCATCTTCTACTACATCAAGGGCGGCGAGGCCTACTACAAGGGGGAGGGCAAGGCCGAGGACATCGCCATCTCCTGCCCCGACGACAAGACCCTCGTCGTGACCCTCGAGAATCCCACGCCCTACTTCCTCAATCTGGCGGCCTTCATGGTCTTCATGCCCGTCCGGGAGGACATCGTCGAGAAGGCCCCCGACAACTGGGCCCGCTCCGTCGAGACCTACATCTGCAACGGCCCCTACAAGATGACCACCTTCAGGCCCGACCTCGTCGTCCTCGAGAAGAATCCCGAGTACTGGGACGCCGCCAACGTCAAGCTGTCGCGCATCGACGCCGTCGTCATCCCCGAGCACTCGACGGAGCTGACGGCCTTCGAAAACGGCGAGCTCGACATCATGGAGAACATTCCCCTCCAGGAGCTGCCCCGCGTCTCCAAGATGGAGGGCTACGTGGCCTATCCGCGGATCGTCTCCTTCTTCTACACGGTCAACACGGAGCGCAAGCCCTTCGACGACGTGCGCGTCCGCAAGGCCCTGGCCCTGGCCATCGACCGCAAGGCCATCGTCGAGAAGGTGCGCCAGAGCTCGGAAATCCCGGCCTGCGGCCTCGTCCCCGAGGGGTTGAAGGACAGCACGGGCGCCGATTTCAGCCGCAAAGCGGGTGACTTCGGCCTCGATCCCGAGGGGAAGGCCAAACCGGAGGAGGCCCGGAAGCTTCTGGCCGAGGCGGGCTATCCCGAGGGAAAGGGCTTCCCCAAGTTCACCCTCCTCTACAACACGGCCGACGACCACAAGGCCCTGGCCGAGGCCGTCCAGGAGATGTGGCGGAAGACGCTCGGCATCGACGTGGAGCTGGGCAACCAGGAGTGGCAGGTCTACGCCAGCACGCGCCGCGAAGGGAACTACGACGTGGGGCGGGGCAACTGGTGGGGCGACTACCCCGATCCCATGACCTTCCTCGAAATGTTCACCACCGGCGCCGGGACGAACTGGCCCCGCTGGAACAACGCCGAGTACGACGACCTGATCCAGCAGGTCCGCCGGCTCTCGGGAACGGCCCGCGACGAGGCCATGTACAAGGCCTACGCGCTCTTCATGGAGGACATGCCCATTCTGCCCCTCTTCTATCCCGTCGACGACAGCGTCATCCCTCCCTACGTGAAGGGCCTGGAGCGGACCATGATGGGCAGCTGGTACATGGGGAACATCGTCATCGACGATCATTGAACGCTCTCGGTCGGGCTCTTCGCCCGTCCCCTCCCCCTCCGAGCCGGAGGGGGAGGGGACGGGCACCCGGCCTTTTCCCTGATCTGTCCGGGCGGAGCCCCCGACGCTTCCGCCGAGGAGGAGGGACTGCCGTGACGCGCTTTCTGTTCAATCGCTTGATTTCCGTTCTGCTCACCATCTGGGCCGTAGTGACCGTGACCTTTCTCATGATGCATGCCGTGCCGGGCGGTCCCTTCCAGCAGGAGAGGCAGCTCCCCGACGCCGTGATCCGGGCCCTGGAGGCCAAGTATCATCTCGACGATCCCCTGCCGAAGCAGTATCTGGACTACCTCAAGGGGATCGTGACCTGGGATCTGGGCCCCTCCTTCCAGAAGGTGGGCGTCTCCGTCGAGGAGATGATCGGTCAGAGTTTTCCCGTCTCCATGAGGCTGGGTCTCCTCGCCGTGGCCGGCGTTCTCCTCCTGGGCGTCCCCCTGGGCGTCCTCGCCGCCGTGCGCAGCGGAAGGGCCTCCGATCAGTTCATCCGCTTCCTGGCCACCTTGGGCCAGACCATCCCCAGCTTCGTCCTGGCCACCCTCCTCATCTACGTCTTCAGCGCCAGGCTGAGGTGGTTTCCCTCCTTCGGCCTGCGCACCTGGAAACACTATGTCCTTCCCGTTGTGGCCCTCGGGGGCTACTCCCTCTCCTTCGTCCTCCGCCTCACCCGGTCGAGCATGCTCGAGGTGCTCCAGCAGGACTACATCCGGACGGCCCGGGCCAAGGGCGTCTCGGAAGGCTCCGTCGTCTTCCGCCATGCCCTCCGGAACGCCCTCATCCCCGTCGTCACCTATATCGGCCCCCTCATCGCCTCGGTCATCACCGGCTCTTTCGTCGTCGAGAAGATCTTCGCCATTCCCGGAATGGGCAAGTTCTTCGTCGAAAGCGTCACCGATCGGGACTACACGGTTCTCATGGGGCTCACTCTCTTTCAGTCCATCCTTCTCTGCGCCGCCATTCTCGCCGTCGATCTCCTCTACGGCTTCCTCGATCCCCGGATCAAGGTCGGAAAGTGAGGCGATTCCCACTCATGACCTCCCCGTCCCCTTTCTGCCGGCCTGCGGAAGCTTCCGACGGAAGGATCTCCTCCTCCCTCTGGGAGCCCCTTCCCGCCTCGGAACAGCAGGGAGAGCGCATCGGACGTCCCAGTCTCACCTACCTTCAGGACGCCTGGCGGCGTTTCCGCCGCAACCCGACGGCCCTCTTCGGCCTCGTGCTGCTGGCCCTCGTTTTCTCCTTTTCCCTTCTCGGGCCTCTCCTGTCGAACCACTCCTACCGGGAGCAGGATCTGGACCGGGCCTACGAGTTCCCCAGCGCCGAACACTGGTTCGGAACGGACGCCCACGGCCGAGACCTCTTCGTCCGCGTCATGATGGGCGGACGGATCTCCCTCCTCGTCGGCATCATCGCCACGGCGACGAGCTGCGTCATCGGCGTCCTCTACGGAGGCTTTTCGGGTTTCATGGGGGGACGCTGGGACAATCTGCTCATGCGCATCGTCGACGTGGCCTCGACCATTCCCCTCATGCTCTATTCGATTCTGCTCATGGTCCTTCTCGGCACGGGGCTTCACAACATCCTCATCGCCCTGGGGCTCGTCTACTGGGTCGGCATGGTCCGCATCGTCCGCGGTCAGGTCCTCTCCCTGAAGGAACAGGAGTTTGTCCTCGCCGCCCGCGTCCTGGGTGCCGGGCAATGGCGTCTTCTCACGCGCCATCTCATCCCCAACGCCATGGGGCCCATCCTGGTGACGGCCACGATGATGATTCCCGGCGCCATCTTCACCGAGTCCTTCCTGAGCTTCATCGGCATCGGCATCTCGGCGCCCATGGCCTCCTGGGGCTCCCTCTGCTCCGACGCCCTGGGAGGACTCCGCTCCTACCCCTACCAGCTCTTCTTCCCGGCGGCGTCGATCTGCGTCACCATGCTGGGCTTCAACTTCGTCGGCGACGGCCTCCGGGACGCCCTCGACCCGCGGCTGCGCAAGTGAGGAGGGAGAGCCGATGACGGACGTCGATGCAGGACGGGCGATACGGTCTCTCCCTTCGGACGAGGCCTCTCTTTCGGGAGGCGCGGCGCCCGAGCTCCTGCGCCTCGAAGATCTCCACACCTCCTTTTTTACCCACGTGGGGGAGGTGAAGGCCCTGCGGGGCATCGACTTCTCCCTCCGCGAGGGAGAGGCCTTCGGCATCGTGGGCGAGTCGGGCAGCGGCAAAAGCGTCACCTCCCTCTCCATCCTCCGCCTCCTTCCCTACCCGGGGCGGGTCACGAAGGGACGGCTGCTCTTCCGAGGCGAAGATCTTCTCGCCAAGAGCGAAAGGGAGATGCGCTCCCTCCGGGGCGACGACCTGACCATGATCTTTCAGGATCCCATGACCTCTCTCAATCCCGTCTTCACCGTAGGGGAACAGATCGTCGAGGTCCTGCGCCTCCACAGGAAGATCTCGAAGAAAGAGGCCTGGGACAGGGCCGTCGAGGGACTTCGCCTCGTGGGGATTCCCTCCCCGGAAAAACGCGTTCGCCATTACCCCCATCAGTTCAGCGGCGGCATGCGCCAGAGGGTCATGATCGCCATGGCCCTTGCCTGCGAGCCGGCCCTCCTCATCGCCGACGAGCCGACGACGGCCCTGGACGTGACCATCCAGGCCCAGATGCTGGACCTCATGAACGACCTCCGCGCGAAGATCGGAACGGCCATCATCCTCATAACCCACGATCTGGCCGTCGTCTCCGAGGTCTGCTCGCGCATTCTCGTCATGTACGGCGGCCAGGTCATGGAGGAGGCCTCGGCCGACGAGCTCTTCGCCGAGCCTCTCCATCCCTACACGATCGGACTCCTCCGGGCCATTCCGGGCTCGGGCCGGGGAGCGGGGCACCGGCTGGTTCCCATTCCGGGCACGCCGCCCGACCTCCTTCTTCCCCCTCGGGGCTGTCCCTTCGTCGAGCGCTGTCCTCTGGCCCTGCGCATCTGCCGCGAGCGGCCGCCGCGGCTTTACCTGCCCAAAGAAGGACGAAGGGTGGCCTGCTGGCTTCACGACGAAGGCGCATCGGACGGGGCCCGGTCGAGGCTGGCGGCCGCGCGTGACGGAGCGGCCCTGACGCCGGAGGAGGTGATCCGATGAACTCGACCGAGACGTTTCGGAGCAGCGAGGTCGGCTCCCCGGTCACGGACGGAAGAGGGATTGGGGGGGAGCGCCCTCTTCTGGAGGTAAAGGGGCTGACGAAGCACTTCAGCGTCGAGCGCGAGGGGTGGTTCGCCCGGCCCCGCACCCTTCGGGCCGTCGACGGCGTCACTTTCTTCATCCGCCGAGGCGAGACGCTGGGCCTCGTGGGCGAGTCGGGCTGCGGCAAGTCGACGACGGGTCGCGTCATCGTCCGCCTCTACGACGCCACGGCCGGCGAAGTCCGCTTCGACGGCGTCGACGTGACGGCCCTCTCCGAGGGGGCCTTCAAGCCCTACAGGCGCCGGATGCAGATGATCTTTCAGGATCCCTACGCCTCCCTCAACCCCCGCATGACCGTCGGCGACATCATCGGCGAGCCTCTCGACATCCACGATCTGGCAAGAGGAAGGGAGCGTCTCGATCGCGTCCACGATCTTCTCGACCGGGTGGGGCTCAACCCCGACCACGCCATGCGTTACCCTCACGAGTTCAGCGGAGGCCAGCGCCAGCGCATCGGCATCGCTCGGGCCCTCGCCGTCGATCCCCAGTTCATCGTCTGCGACGAGCCCATCTCGGCCCTGGACGTCTCCATTCAGGCCCAGGTGGTCAACATGCTCGAGGACCTGCGGGAGCAGTTCGGCCTGACCTACCTTTTCATCGCCCACGATCTCTCCATGGTCCGCCATCTGGCCGACCGGGTGGGCGTCATGTACCTGGGACGCCTCGTCGAGGTGGCCCGGAAGGAGGAACTCTACAGCAACCCCCAGCACCCCTACACCCAGGCCCTTCTCTCGGCCATTCCCGCCATAGGGGGCAGACGGAGAGGGGGGAGCCGGATCGTCCTCGAAGGGGACGTGCCCAGCCCTCTCGATCCTCCCTCGGGGTGCGCCTTCCGGACACGGTGTCGCCATGCCAGTCCCCGCTGCGCCGAAAGGTCGCCGGGGCTGGCCGAAATTGCCTCACTGCACTACGTCGCCTGCTGGCTTCATGAGACCTAGGCGGGGCGATCCGCTGCGGGGCCGGAGCGTCGCCGCCAGGTCGCGGCGACCCTTCGGCTGTCGGAGGGGATCTGCCCCGGCACGACGGCAGAGGCCGGAAAAAAGGGGCGTCCTCTTTTGCGTCCGTCAGAGAGGCCCGGTTTTCCCGAGGATCGGGACAAAGGAGAGGAAACGATGGACGGGAGATGGATCGAGGAGAGATGTGCCGCCTGCGGAGGCACGACGGCGGTGTTGTTGCGGAACGTGAAGGAGGGCAGAACGCTTTTCGGCCGTAACGCCCACAGGGAAATGGCGGCGGCGAGCACGATCAAGGTTCTCCTGCTGGAGGCGCTCCTGGAGGAGAAGGTCTCCTGGCGGGAGACGATCGCTCCCCGCGCGGAGGAGAAGGTCCCCTACAGCCTGGTCTCGCTTCTGGACAATCCCCTCTGGTCCGTCGGCGACCTGGCCCGCCTCATGATCCTCGACAGCGACAACACGGCCACGAACCTTCTCGTCGACCGCCTGGGCATGGAGAGGATCAACGGGGCGGCCGTCTCCCTGGGGCTCGAGGGCACCCGTTTCCGCCGGAAAATGATGGATCTCGACGCCGCCCGGGCCGGAAGGGAGAACGTCACGACCCTCTCCGACCAGGCCCGCCTCTACGAAAGCCTCTATGCCCTTTCGCGGGGTCTTCCCTTCGAGGCCGCCGACGGGGAGAGGACGACGACGGCCGAGCCCTGGGGAGGGAGAGAGGGGGCCTGCCGGGCCCTCGACATCCTCCTCCACGTTCGGGCCAACGCCATGCTTCTGCGTTATTTCACCGAAGAGGAGTGCCCCCTGGCCCACAAGCCCGGCGGCCTTCCCTACGCCCAGCACGAGGCGGGTATTTTCTTCCCCGACCCCCCCGACGGGGTGCCCTATTTCTTCGGCGTCTTCACCACCGGTCTTCCCGAGCCGGAGGCGAAGGAGCTCATCGGGCGCCTGTCGCGTTACGTCTACGAGACGAGAAAGGAGTGGCTCCATGACTGACGCCGTCATCGGTCTTCCCCTCTGCACCCTCTATGTCGAGGCCCGGGAGGGGAGCGAGGTGGCCGACGAAGTCCTCCACGGCATGAGCGTCACCGTTCTTGGCTCGGAGGAAGAGTGGCTTCACCTTCGCACGTCCTACCGCTACGAGGGATTCGCCCGCCGCGAGGCTGTCCTGAAGCCCTCTCCCGACGGATGGGCCGAAAGGGCCCGCTCCGTCGTCATCGCCCCCTTCGCCGACGTCATGGACGGCCCCGCCTACAGGAACACGATCGTGACGACTCTCCCCCGAGGGGCCCGGCTCCTTCAGGGGGCTGCCGTCGAGGCCGACGGTCAGTGGTCTCCCGTCGCTCTGGCCGACGGAAGGGAGGGCTTCGTCCGCTCCACCTCCCTCCGTCCCCTGCGGACCTGGAACGAAGTCGACGAAGAGCGGACGCGGGAGCGCCTCGTCGAGGACGCCCTTCTCTATCGAGGCACCCAGTACCGGTGGGGAGGCAAGACGCCTCAGGGCATCGACTGCTCGGGCCTCTGCTCCATGGCCTACCTCCTCAACGGCCTGGCCATCTACCGCGACGCCGCCATCAGGGAGGGCTTTCCCGTCAGGCCCGTCGCCGCCGAAAAAGCGCGCAGGGGCGATCTGATCTTCTGGCCCGGCCATGTGGGCCTCTACCTCGGCGAGGGGCGGTACGTCCACTCGACGGGCTTTTCCGGCGCCGTCGTCGAAAACTCTCTCCTCCCCGGCGACGGGTACCGCGACGACCTGGCCCGCTCCGTCTCGGCCTGGGGAAGCGTCTTCTGATCCGATCGGGGTTTTTCCCCTCGGCCACAAGAGACCTTCCGCAGGGCTCTTCCCCGCCGGGTCTTCCGACGGCGGAGAAGGGCCGACGAAGCAGCAAAAGACACATGAAGGAGGGTCGCGCCATGAAAATAAGGAACCTGCGTCTTCTTCCCCTCTCCGTCCCGCTGCGCCGCGCCTTCAAGACGGCCCGGCGTTCCGTCGATCACCTCGACGACCTCGTCCTCTTCGTCGAGACCGACGGGGCGATCGAGGGACTGGGAGCGGCCCCCCCCACGGGGCTCGTCACGGGCGACACGGCGGGTGCCATCGCCGGAGCCCTGACGGATCACATCGCTCCGGCCCTCGTCGGCCGCGACGCCGAGGATCTCGAGGGCAACCTGGCCGTTCTGGAGGCCTCCATCGTGGGCAACGGCAGCGCCAAGGCCGCCGCCGACATCGCCCTCCACGACCTCTGGGCCAAGGTGCTGGGCCAGCCTCTCTGGGCCCTCTTCGGCGGCGGGGGCGCGCCGATCTTCACCGACATCACCATCAGCGTCAACGATCCCGACGAGATGGCCCGCGACGCCGTCGACGCCGTCGGCAGGGGGTACCGGACGCTGAAGATCAAGGTGGGCAAGGAGAGAAAGCGCGACTTCGAGAGGATCGCCGCCATCCGGTCGGCCGTCGGATCGGGGCCGGCCCTGCGCCTCGACGCCAACCAGGGGTGGAAGCCCGGCGAGGCCGTGCGCCTTCTCGAGGCCATGGAGGAGGCCTCTTTCGCCATCGAACTGGTGGAGCAGCCCGTCGCCGCCCACGACCTGGAGGGCATGGCCCACGTCACGGCCCACAGCCCCGTTCCCGTCGTGGCCGACGAAAGCGTCCGCACCTCCAGCGACGCCCTGAGGATCTTTCAGCTCAGGGCCGCTCACATGATCAACATCAAACTCATGAAGTGCGGCGGCCTGGGGGAGGCCCGCCGCCTCATCGCCCTGGCCGAGACCTTCGGCGCCGGAGTCATGTTCGGTTCCATGCTCGAGGGCAAAATCAGCGCCGCCGCCGCCGTCCACCTCGCCTCGGCCCGGAGGGCCGTCGGGGCCATCGACATCGACGGCCCCCTCCTCTGCGCCGACGATCCCTACCTGGGCGGGCCCCAGTTCCTCGGCCCCGAAATCGTCCTCTCCCGCGAGCCCGGACTGGGCGTCCGCGGTCTGCGGGATTCCGCCCTGCCCTGAATCGGGGCCTTCGGAATCAGAGCGAGATGCTGCCGAAGCCGAGTTCGGCCTCCACGACGAAGGCGCGGAACCGCTCGGCGGCGGGAGGAAGGGCGCGCCCCTCCTTCCAGAGAAGACTGATGTCGCGGAAAAGGGGCGGAGAGGAGAGCTTCAGGGCCGCAACGGGGTAGGTGTCGAGAAGGGGGATCCTGGGCATGATGGTCACGCCCTGGCGGGAGCTGACGAAGGCGGCCATGGCGTTGCACTCCTCCGCCTCGAAGACGACTTTGGGCGTCCAGCCCGCCGATCGGAAGAGGGCGTCGACGAAGACGCGGAGCCCGCTTCCCCGGTTGGCGATGATGAAGGGATCGTCCCTGAAGTCTTCGAGGTGTACCTCTTTCGCGTTTCGCAGGGGGTGTTCGTCGGGGACGACAAGAAACAGCTCCTGAGAGAATATGGGATAGGATTGGATAGGTTTTTCGTGATATTCGCTGGAAAAGGCCAGGTCTATCGTTTCTGTCTTTAATTTATCGATGATTTGGTTTTTCATTCCCTGATAAAAATTAAAATAAACTATATTATTTAATTCCTCTTTTTGGAATTCGCTGATGATCTTGGGCAGAAAATCGAAACTCACGCTGTAGATGTAGCCCAGGTTGATGGTTTCCCTGTCGAGAGAGAGCATGGCGGCCAGCGTCTTCTGTCCCTCTTCTATGGCCTCGAGGGATCGGCTGGCATAGGGGAGAAAGGCCGCTCCGAAGGAGGTCAGGGTCGTCTTGCTCCCCCGTTTTTCGAAGAGGGGCACGCCCAGCTCCCTTTGCAGCTCCGCGATGGCGTAGCTGAGCGTCGGTTGGGCGATGTGCAGGGCGGCGGCGGCCTTCGTGTAGTGCAAGATGTCCGCCAGGGTGCAGAAACAGACCAGCTGTTGGAGCGTCACCTGAACCTCTCTCCTCTCCGTTCGGCTTTCTCGAAAGATCACCGGGTCGCCTTTCTCCGGCGCCGTCTCCCCAGCCTAGGCTGGCGGGGCGGCGCCTCTCCTTTCGCCCCGGTCCCGAAGGCGCCGAGGAGGCGCCGGTCGGGGCGCCCTTTCCCGTCCCGCGAGTCCGACCCTGCCGAACGCGTTGTTTTCGTCGACGGGAAGGGCGTCGCGGTGTACTCGTCGATAGATGTGCTCTATCGGGGCCATTGAAAAGGACCATTGGGATTTTCTTTACGATACCGTTATGATTGACACAAGGCAAGAAAACAAAAGACATTGCCATATCTGATCGAACGGGTCTTGCTGTTTTGTCCTTTGGATAAAACGGTCATCTCGGCGCATATTCCATTTTTGCGTAAAATATTGTTTTAAATAGCAATTTTGGGGGGAATAAATATTGAAAATACCACAAAAAATATCAGTTTGCGAAGTGGGACCAAGGGATGGACTTCAGAACGAAAAAACACTACTTGACGTGGATAAAAAAGTTAAATTTATAGATAACATCCAGAATGCAGGAATAAAGATAATTGAGGTGGGGTCCTTCGTCAATCCCAAGGCCGTTCCCCAGATGGCCGATACGGAAGAAGTTTTTAGTAAAACGAAGAAGATGGATGGCGTGGAGTATCGCGCTCTTGTGCTGAACGCCAGGGGTTTGGACAGGGCACTCCAGTGTGGAATCAAGAAAGTCAAGTTCACTCTTTCGGCCAGCAGGTCCCATCAGATTGAAAACGCAAATCATGCTGTCGAGGACATCTTCAAAAAGCTATCGGAGCTGTCGGACATCGCCTCACAAAATCATGTCGTGCTTTCGGGCGCGGTCTCGACGGCCTTCGGGTGTCCCTTCGAGGGAGTGGTATCGCTGGAAAAGATCCTTTCCGTCGTCGAGCGGTTCGTCGAGGCGGGAATCACCGAAATTTCCCTTTCGGACACGACGGGGATGGCAAATCCGAGACAGGTCCACCGGACCTGCCTGGAGATGAGGGAAAGGTTCCCCTCCGTGCTCTGGAGCCTTCATTTTCACAACACGCGGGGCATGGGGCTCGCGAACGTCCTCGCCGGAATGGAGGCGGGCGTGACGCGCTTCGACGCCAGCCTGGGCGGGTTGGGCGGCTGTCCCTTCGCCCCGGGGGCCACGGGCAACATCGCCACGGAAGATCTGCTCCATATGTGCGAGGAAATGGGCATCGAAACGGGCGTCGATCTGGACCGGGTCATCGCCGCGGCACGTTCGCTGGGGGACTGGGTTGGCCACGAATTGCCCGGCGCCGTTCTGAAGGCGGGGAAGACCGGCGATCTCCATCGTCGCTGCGCGAAAAATCCACGGTAGAAAAGGAGAGGACCTCGAAATGGCCAGGGAAATCACGGAAGAACAGCTGCAGGAACTCGATGGGCTCATCGCGAAGGCGAGGGCCGCTCAGAAGGTCATCGAGACCTACGATCAGGCGCGAGTGGATCGTCTCTGCCAGGCCGTGGCCTGGGCGATCTCCAACAAGAGGACCTTCCTTGCCCTCGTCGAACAGGGCATCGAGGAGAGCGGCCTGGGCGATCCTCTTTCCCGTCAGGGCAAGCGCTTCAAAATCCGGGGCATCCTCCGCGACGCCCTCAGGCAGAAGAGCGTGGGGATCATCGAAGAGCTTCCCGAGAAGGGCATCGTGAAGTACGCCAAGCCGGCCGGCCTCATCGCCTCTCTCGTCCCCACGACAAACCCCGACCTCACGCCGGGAGGGCAGGCCGTCTACGCCATCAAGGCCCGCGATGTGGTGATCTTCTCCCCTCACCCCCGGTCGAAGAGGACGACCTTCGAGAGCGTCCGCATCATGAGGGAGGCTCTGGAGCGGGAGGGTGCCCCCGCCGATATTCTCCAGTGTATCACGTTGCCTTCCATTCCCATGACTCAGGAGCTCATGGCCCGGGCCGATCTGGTGATCGCCACGGGCGGACGTCCCATGGTCAAGTCGGCCTACAGTTCGGGCACGCCCGCCTACGGCTCCGGCGCCGGCAACTCGACGATGATTTACGATGAGACGGCCGACGTGATCGAGGCCTGTCACAACACGATGCTGAGCAAGACCTCCGACTACGGATCGGGATGTTCCGCCGACGGCAATCTCATCGTCTCCGACAAAATCTACGAGGCCGTCCTGAAACAGCTCGAGGTGGAAGGCGGCTATTTCGCCTCTTCCGAGGAGCGGGAGAGGCTCCGACAGGTCATGTGGGACAATGAGGGACATCGTCTGGCCGACACGGTCGCCATCTCGCCCCAGAGGCTGGCCGAGGCCGCCGGTTTCTCCATCGCCGAGGACAGGAAGTTCATCTTCGTCCTGGGAGACGGCATCGGCAAAGAGCATTTCTTCTCGGGCGAAAAGCTGACGACCCTCCTGGCCGTGCACCGCTACGAGGGCGAGTTCGAGAACGCCCTGGACATGATGCGCGGGATCTACGAGGTGGGCGGGAAGGGCCATTCCTGCGGGATCTACTCCTTCGACGACGATCACATCCACCGCCTCGCCATGGCCGCTCCCGTGAGCCGGATCATGGTGCGGCAGCCTCAGTCCAAGGCCAACGCCGGATCGGCCAACAACGGGATGCCCATGACGTCCAGCCTGGGCTGCGGGACCTGGGGCGGCAACATCATCTCCGAAAACATCTGTCTCAAACATTACATGAACACGACCTGGGTCGCCCATCCCATTCCGGCCGACATGCCCTCTCCCGAGGAACTGTTCGGCGAATTCTACGATCCCGAGATGGATCGGTGAGGGGGGTTTTCTCTAAAACGTCGCGTCGAGGTCCGCTGGCGGGATGTCCGCACGGGGCATCCCCGACAGGAAGGGAGGTCTTCTGATGAAAAAGATGCGTCGTATCGTCGGTCTCGCGCTGGTGTTCGGCTGTGTCGCCGCAGGAAGCGCTTCGGCCGAAAAACTCAATCTCATGTGGGGCTCGACGAGTGCCTCTTCGGGGCTCTACCCCATGAACGTCGCCATGGCTGACGTCGTCAACCGGGTCCTCGACGACGTTCACGTCACCGTCGTCGAGACGGGAGGGACGGGAGACAACTTCAAAGGAATGGAACGGGGCGAGCTCCAGTTCGGCCAGGCCTCGGACTGCAACATCCATATGGCCCAGACGGGCACGGGCATCTACGAGAACCGCCTGATGAAGGAGCCTCGCATGCTCTTCGTGGCCCATCCTCTGGCCTATGTCGTCGCCGTCACGGAGGAGAGCGGCATCAAAGACCTGTCCGGTCTCGACGGCAAGCCCTTCAGTCCCGGGCTGAAGGGAAGCGTTTCCGAAATCCTCTACTACAGGGCTCTCCCCGCCTTCGGAGTCAGGCCCCAGTTCGTCCCCTCCAGCACCGGAGACGCCGTGGAGGCGATGAAGGATCGGCGCATCGTCGGTTTCTCCAAGGCCACGGCGACGACCGTCCCCGATTCGGCCATTCAGGATGTCGCCACGGCCCGTCCCGTCCGCATTCTCGGTTTCAACGAGGAGGAGAAGAAGATCTTCAAGGAACTCTTCCCCGCCTACGGCTTCTTCACCGTGCCGGCCTCCGTCTATGCCCAGGAGGGGGATGTCTCCGTCGTCGGCGAGCGTTTCGGCGTAAGCGTTGCGGCCAGTCTGCCCGAAGAGGTCGTCTACCGCATTTTCAAGGCCCTCTACGAGAACAGGGAGCAGATCGCGGCCACCTATGCCGGCATCAGAGGCCACGACGTGCTCGATCTGACGGCCAACTCCGTCTGCTGGCTCCACCCCGGAGTGATCCGCTATTTCCGGGAGATCGGCATCGAACCTCGCCCGGAACAGATACCTCCCGAGTACAAGGCGAACTGACGCGACGGCCCACCCTATCGAGCCGTCGGGAAAAACCCGAGGGAAAGGGAGATCTCTTCCTGCTCCGACAGGAAGCGATCTCCCCCTGCCCGGAGAGGAAGGGCCGCCGCGCCTTCCGGCCGATTTCCCTCCCGAGGCGCCGTGCCCTTTCCTCCCGACGACTCCCCTGGAGCTTCACGATGCCCGAAAGCGCCCTTTCGTGCCGGCACCATCTCCGCGACGGATAGCCCGATGGGTTAGGAAGAGGGGATCTGCCTGCCTTCGACAGACCACATTGAGGGGGAGACAACGTGAGAAAAGAGGGTCACTGGACGGGGTTTAATTTAATTATCCAGATTTTCGCAATAGCTTTTGCCTGTTTTCATCTTTACACGGGTATCTTCGGGGTCTTTCAAAATATCATACAGAGATCCGTTCATGTCGGCGGAGGCGTGGTTCTCTTTTCGTTGCTTTCCATAAGCAAGAAAATTAATTCAGAAAAAATCTCAACCAGGATAAAGATGTCTATTATTGTTGACGTTGCCATGGCTCTTTTTTCTGTTTTTGCTGTTGTTTATTTGACGTCAAGCTTTGATAGAATCATGGATCCTTTGTTTGAGATAACCAATAAAGATATTTATGTGGCTCTTTTATTTACATTAGTTATTTTTAATATAACTAGAAAACTTATTGGCTGGGCTATTCCTATTATGGCTCTGTTTTTCGTGTTTTATGCGCTATATGGTAAGTATTTCCACGGAATATGGCGTCATAATGGAATCAGTTTAGAATATGTAGCTGAAATTCTTTTTTATTCGGATAGGGGATTATGGGGCCTCGTGACCGGTATTTCGGCTTCGATCATCGCCATCTTCATGATTTTCGGCGCCGTGCTGTTCGCGACGGGCGGAGGGAAGGCCTTTATGGACATCGCCTGTTGGTCCACCGGCTCCTCCTTCGGCGGGGCGGCGAAGCTGGCCACCGTATCGAGCGGTCTTTTCGGCATGATCTCGGGGAGCGCCGCCGCCAACGTGGCGACGACGGGAGCCTTCACCATCCCTTTGATGAAGCGACTGGGCTACGCTCCTGAATTTGCCGGAGGCGTCGAATCGTCGGCGTCGTCGGGGGGGCAGATCATGCCGCCCATCATGGGGGCGGCGGCCTTCATCATGGCCGAGACCCTCGGCATGTCCTACAGCAAGCTCGCCCTGGCGGCCATCATTCCTTCGGCCCTCTTTTACTTCGGCGTCCTGGCCTCCATTCACTACGAATCCAAAAGGATGGGGTACAGAGGGCTTCCCGAAAGCGAAATCCCTCACATAAGGGATATTCTCCACTACAAGAACTCCGCCCCCATTTTTCTGCCGATCTTCGTCCTCATCTACTATTTCTTCGCCGGCTACACGCCATCGACCTGCGCTCTGCGAGCCCTTGCGGCGGCCGTCGTCCTCTACCTCCTTTCCGAGCCCCGGGAGGCGCCGGCGAGGGTCCGGGTTCTCCTGGAGGGGCTGGCCGACGCCTCCCGGGACATGCTCCCCGTCCTGGCCCTCATCGCCTGCGCCCAGGTGCTGCTGGCCATGATCGGCCTGACGGGAGTCGGCATCAAGTTCACCAACATCATCGTGGCCCTGGGGCGCAACAACATCCTCCTTTCGGGCCTCTGTGCCATGGTCGGCACCATGTTCCTCGGCATGGGGCTCCCGACGGTGGCGGCCTACCTCGTCTCCTCGGCCGTCATGGCCCCGGCCCTGGTGGCCGTGGGCGTCTCCCCCATCGCCGCCCACTTCTTCATCTTCTACTATTCGATCTTCGCCGGCATCACGCCGCCGGTCTGCGGGACCGTCTACATCGGCGCCGCCATCGCCGGGGCGAACTGGCTCAAAACGGCCTGGGTCGCCATGCGGCTGAGCGTTGGGGCCTATCTCGTCCCCTTCATGTTCCTTTTCTCCCCGGCCCTGCTTCTGGTCGGAACGCCCGAGGAGATCGTCGTCCTTTCCGTTACATCGGCCGTCGGCATTTTCGCCCTGGCCGTGGGGGGCATGGGCTATTTCCTCCTGCCGGCCACGGCGGCCGAGAGGGTTCTCTTCTCTCTGGGCGGCCTCTGTCTCGTCAACCCCGGAGCTCTGACGGACGGCATCGGCATCGGTTCGGCCCTCGTCGCCGTCGCGATGCAGGTCTACAGGAGAAAGAGCCGAAGGGCCCAGGCCCTGAGCTAGACGGAGAAAGGAGCCATCGATCATGTTGCAGATCCATCTTCCCAGGAAGATCCTCTTCGGAGAGGATTCGCTGGATTTTCTCGCCTCCCTCGATGTGCATCGGGTCGTGACCTTCGTCGACGAAATTTTCGACCGGTTCAACCCGGACCTCATGGAACGTATGGAGAGTCTCTGGAGGGAGAAAGGGGTTCAGTCCTGGCGCTATTTCGGGGAGGGAAAAGAGCCGACCCTGGCCTTCGTCAAGGATCGGGCCCGCTGCCTCGTCGAACACGAACCCGATCTGATCGTCGCCGTCGGCGGCGGTTCGGTGATCGACGCCGTCAAGGTCATGGAGGTCTACTACGAGCATCCCCGCATCACCGACGCCGAGCTTTTCGACCGCTTCAACCTGCCTCCCCTGCGCCGCAAGGCCCGTTTCGTCGCCATCCCCACCACGAGCGGCACCGGCTCGGAGGTGACGCCCATCGGCGTTCTCTGCGTCCCGTCGGAAGATCCTCGGACGCCTCTGGTGAAAAAGGGCATCGCCGATTACCAGCTGATTCCCGACTACGTTCTTCTCGATCCCCGTTTCACCCTCTCCATGCCTCCGGCGGTGACGGTCTCCACGGCCATCGACGCCTTCGTCCACTCGATGGAGGCCTACGTCTGCGCCAGGCCGAAGAACGCCTTCACCGATCCCTTCGCCCTCGAGGGCATGAGGAAGGTCCTGTCCTATCTTCCCAAAGTCATGGAAGACCCGGGCGACCTGCGCTACCGGGGAGAGCTGCAGATCGCGGCCACCATGGGCGGCCTGGCCCTCGCCGGTCGGGGATCGGGCGCCTCCCATGGCGTGGGGAAACAGCTTCCCTCTCTGGGCCCCGTCGCCCACGGCGTTTCCGTCGCCGTCATGCTCGAAGCCGTCATCAGGCTCAACGCCGGGGCGCGCCTCGCCGAATACGCCGAAATCGCCCGTTATCTGGGCCTGGCGGCCGTCAGCGACGAAGGGGCCCTTGAGGGGCTGATCGGCCTCTGGAGGGAGCTGCTCGATCGTCTCGGGCTGCCGAGGACGATCGAGCAGCTGGGAATGGACCGCCCCCTCTTCATGGAAAAACTCGACAGCATGACGAAGAACGCCATGAGCGACGCGGCTATGAAGTCCAATCCCGTCACGCCCTCGTACGACGAGGTCCGGAGGATCTTCCTGACCCTGGCTCCCTGAGGGAACGCCGGGGCCGGAGCCCTTTCTCCCGGGAGCCTCAGGCCCAGATCCTGCCGGGGGCTCTGTCGGGAGGAGCTCCTTCGCTCTCTTCCCTCGTCGCGACGGACAGGCCTTTCGAAAAGGAACTCTTTTTTCGACGGAGCGAGCCGAAACCCCCCTGGGGTTTCGGCTCGCTCCGTCGAAGGGGAAGCAAACCCGAATCAGCAGGCCTTTCAAGACGAACTCCGTCGGATCCACGGATGCGAGGTCCGTTCAAATCCCCTCGCAAGTGCGGGTTCGAGGCAACCGTTTCGTCCTACAGGCACCTCCTGGTCGGACTGATGGACGTCCATCCTGTTTTTGCCTGTGGATCGGGGCAAAACAGGCCACTTGACTAAAGTAGGCCGATTGGGTAGATTTAGTCAAACGACTAAAAATGGAGGTTTTACCCATGACGACCTATGCGACGGGAGCGGGGACGCGGCGGGCTCTCATCGAGGCGGCTGGGGAGCTTGCCGCCGAAACGGGCTTTTCCAATGTCTCGACGCGGGCCATAGCCAGGAGGGCCGGCGAGAATGCAGGGAGCATCCACTACCACTTCGGAGGCAAGGAAAACCTCTTCGAGGCCGTCCTCCTCGAGGCGACGAAGCCCATGAGGGAGGAGGTCCTCGCCGACGTCGTGGCCGGCTACGAAACCCTCCTCGCCACGGTCGAGGGAAGGGCCCGGGCCCTGCGGATCTTCGTCCATGCCATGATCGAGGCCCTTTTCCGCGACGAAGAGCCGGCCTGGGCCTGTCGGGTCGTCTACCAGGTCCTGCGCAAGGCCGGTCCCCTCCGGGACTTCGTCGTCGAGAAGGTCGTCGCTCCCTGGCTGGGTGCCGCAGAAGGCCTCTTCCGGGCCATCGATCCCGGCCTGGCTGAGGAAGAGCCCCTCCTCCACGCCTTTCTCGTCGCCATGCCCATCTACTTTCACGCCGACTACATGGACGTCATTCTCGATCGGATGGGCGCCGACGTCTACGGAGCGGCCTATCTGGCCAAGCTGGAGGATCGGATCGTCTGGCAGACGCAGCTTTATTTCGGCCTTCCCTGCGACGGAGGCGAAAGGAATCGATGAAGATGGGGAAAAAACTGAAAATCCTGCTCCTTTTCGTGGCTCTCGTTCTGGTTTTCGGGGCTTTTTTTCTGGTGATCCGTCGGGGCGGCTCGGCCTCGGGAGGGGCCGAGGCCGAGCTGAGAGCCCTTTTCGCCGAACCGCGCCCTGCGGCGATAGAGGCGGTCCGAGGTGCCGCATCGGGAGGTCGGCGTTACCCGGCCACGGTCCGGGCCTCCAAGGAGGCCCCCCTCTCCTTCCGCGTCGCCGGTCCCCTCGTGGCCGTTCCCGTACAGCCCGGCGACAGGGTCCGCCGCGGCGATCTTCTCATGGAGATCGATCGCCGCGACTACGACGACGCCATCCGCGTCCTCGAGGCCCAGCTTGCGGGCGCCAGGGCGGCCCTTGAAAAGGCCCGTCTCGACCTGGATCGGGCCAGGCCCCTTCTGGCCGAGGGCGTCATCGCCCAGGCCGCCTTCGACGGGGCCGTCAGCGCTCACGACACGGCCGCCGCCTCGGTCCGGGATATCGAGAGCCGCCTCCGCATCGCCCGTCATCAGCTTGCCGACGTCCGCCTCCAGGCCCCCTTCGACGGCATCGTCGCCGCGAAGACCGTCGACAACCATGAGATGGTCGCCGCCGGCCAGGTCGTCCTCACCCTGCTCGACATTTCCAGCCTCGACGTCAGGGCCGAAGTGCCCGAGGACGAGATGGTCCGCAAGGACCTCGTCCCGGGACGGGAGGCTCTCGTCGAGTTCTCGGCCCTTCCGGGCCGGGCCTTCACGGCCCGGCTCAAGGAGTGGAGCGCCGCCCCCGACAGAGTGACGCGGACCTACGCCGTCACCTTCTCCCTGGCCGCCCCCAGCGAGGGGCAGGTTCTGCCGGGAATGACGGGAGAGCTTCTCTGGCAGGCGGCAGGCGACGATCGTCTTTCCGTCCCCGTAGGTGCCCTCTTCTCCGACGAGGAGGGGCGAGAGGCCCTCTGGGTCTTCGATGGGCAGACGTCGACGGCGTCGAAGCGCGTCGTCGAGACGGGCGGGCTCGTCGGCCGTGACAGGGTCTCCGTCGTGAAGGGTCTCTCCGGAAACGAGCAGGTCGTGGCGGCCGGACCGGCCTTCATCGTAGAGGGCATGAAACTGCGCCCCCTCGCGCGCTGAGGCCGGGCCATGTCCTTCAATCCCGCCGTCTTCTCGCTGAAAAGGAGGACGACTCTGGTCGTCCTCACCCTGATCCTCGTCGGAGCGGGACTCGTCTCCTACGGGGGACTGGGCCGCCTGGAAGATCCTGCTTTCACCATCAAGACGGCCATGGTCCTGACGGCCTATCCCGGCGCCTCCCCCCGGGAGGTGGAGGAGGAGGTCACCGACGTCATCGAAGAGGCCGTCCAGTCCATGGGACAGGTGGAAAGCGTCCACTCCACCTCCCAGGAGGGGCTCTCCATCGTCTTCGTCGAGATGGAGGATCGCTACGAGGCGCCCGATCTCCCCCAGGTCTGGGACGAACTGCGCCGCAAGGTCGGCGACGCCCAGGCCAAGCTCCCGCCAGGCGCAGGCCCCTCTCTGGTAAAAGACGATTTCGGCGACGTCTACGGCCTCCTTTTCGCCGTCACCGGCGAGGGGTACAGCTATGCCCAGCTCAAGGATTACGCCGAAGGGCTGAAAAAGGAGCTTCTCCTCTGCCGCGACGTGGCCAAGATCGATTTCTGGGGCACCCAGCAGGAGCGCCTCTACGTCGAGTTCCGCCGCTCCCGCCTGGCCGAACTGGGTCTCTCTCCCGACCGTATCGGCCAGATCCTGACGTCGCAGAACCTGGTCCGCGAGAGCGGCAACCTCGACGTGGGCGACCTCTACACGCGCGTCACGCCGACGGGCGACTTCGCCGCCGAAGAGGCCGTCGCCGACATCCTCATCGGCGGTGAAGGAGGACTGGTCCGTCTCGGCGACGTGGCGACCCTCTCTCGGGGCTATGTCGAGCCTCCGGGGAATCTGATGCGCCTCAACGGAAGGCCCGCCATCGGCCTGGGCATTTCCACCGTCGCCGGCGGCAATGTCGTCGAGATGGGCAAGGCCGTCAAAAAGAGGCTGGCCGAGCTGGAGGGCTTCCGCCCCGTCGGCATGGAGCTCGTCCCCATCTACTACCAGAGCGACATGGTCGTCCGATCCGTCAATCAGTTCATCGTCAATCTCCTCGAATCCGTGGCCATCGTCCTGGGCCTTCTCATGCTCTTCATGGGCTGGCAGAGCGGTCTCCTCATCGGCTTCATCCTCATCCTCACCATCCTGACGACCTTCATCGGCATGTCCCTCCTGGACATCGAGCTCCAGAAGGTCTCCCTCGGGGCCCTCGTCCTGGCCCTGGGCATGCTCGTCGACAACGCCATCGTCGTCGCCGACGGCATCCTCGTCCGCGTCGAGCGGGGCCAGAGCCGCGAGGCCGCGGCCTGCGACGTCGTCAGAGAGACCCAGTGGCCCCTCCTGGGCGCGACGGTCGTGGCCATCCTCGCCTTCGGGGCCGTCGGCTTCGCTCCTGGAGACGTGGGCGAGTTCTGCCGCTCCCTCTTTCAGGTCATGGCCCTCTCCCTCTCCTTCAGCTGGGTCCTGGCCGTGACGGTGACTCCCCTTCTCTGCGTCCTCTTCCTCAAGGTTCCCGACGGGGGGACGGCCGATCCCTACGACGGGCCCTTCTACCGGATCTACCGGCGTCTCGTCCACCTTTGCCTGAAGGGGGCACCCCTTTCTGCGGCCGTCGTCGTCGTCCTTTTCGCCCTCTCCGTCGCCTTCTTCGGCAAGATCCCCCTCTCCTTCTTCCCTCCCTCGACGCAGCCCTATTTCTACGTCAACGTCTGGAAGCCCCAGGGGACGGCCATCGAGGCCACGTCGCGGACCATGGAGGAGCTCGAAGCCTTCGTCCGCGGCCTCGACGGGGTGCGCAATGTGACGGCCTTCGTCGGCGAGGGAACGCTTCGCTTCCTCCTGACCTACAACTACGAAAGCCCCAATTCCAGCTACGGCCAGCTCCTCGTCGAAGTCGACGACTACCGTCAGATCGACGGACTCGTCCTCGCCGTCGAAAGGCAGATCAAAGGGTCCTTCTCCGGCGAGGAGATCTACTGCAGCCGCGTCATGACGGGGCCCTCCAAACCCTACACGGTGGAGGTCCGATTCCGGGGGCCCGATGCGGCGGTCCTCAAGGATCTGGCCCGCCGTGGCGAGGCCGTCATGCGCGCCCACGGAGGGGTCCGCGACATCAGGACCGACTGGCGTCACCCCCTCTTCGTCGTCAGGCCCCAGTTCTCCGAGAGCCGGGCCCGCAGGGCCGGAACGAGCCGCTACGACCTGGCCGGGGCCCTTCAGTGGGCCTTCAACGGCACCGTCGCCGGAATCTACCGGGAGGGGACGGAACTGATTCCCATCGTGGCCCGTCCCGTCGAGGAGGAGCGCCTCTCGGTGGAACAGATCGAGGACGTCCAGGTCTGGAGCGGCGCCGCGGGGGCCTATGTTCCCCTGAGGCAGGTCGTCTCCTCCGTCGAAAGGGTCTGGGAAGACCCTCTCGTCAGGCGCCGCAACAGGCAGAGGACCGTCACCCTTCAGGCCAACCCTGTCGTCGGCCTCGCCGAGCCTTTGCGCCGCGAGCTGAGGGAGGCCGTCGAGGCGATTCCCCTCCCCTCGGGCTACTCCATGGAGTGGGCCGGCGAGTATGCCGATTCGCAGGACGCCCAGAGGCCGCTGATGCAATCCTTTCCCTTCTTCCTGGGCGCCATGTTCTTCATCCTCATCGTCCTTTTCGACTCCGTCCGCCGCCCCCTCATCGTCTTCCTCACCGTGCCCCTCTCGGCCATCGGCGTCACGGCGGCCTTCCTCCTCACGGGGCAGCCCTTCGGCTTCATGCCCATCGTCGGCTTCCTCGGTCTTTCGGGCATGCTCATCAAAAACGCCATCGTCCTCATCGACCAGATCGAACTGGACCGGACCGAGGGGAAGGCCCCCTACAGGGCCATTCTCGACTCGGCCGTGAGCCGTCTCCGTCCCGTCACCATGGCCGCAGGGACGACGATCCTGGGCGTCATTCCCCTTCTCACCGATCCTCTCTATGCAGGAATGGCCGTGACCATCATGGGCGGTCTCTGCGGGGGCACCTTCCTCACTCTCATCGTCGTCCCCGTCCTCTACCGCCTCGTCTTCCGCATCGCCGTCGACGACTCGGTCCTCTAGGCGTCTGTCGGGCTTGTCTGCAAAAAGGTTGATTTGGCCGGGCCCATGAGACTGAAAGCTTGGCTTCAAGAACAAGGAATTTCTTTTAGATAGCATGACGGCTGTTGATCGACGAGTCAGTCCAAGCCCGACGGATTCCTAGACGAAGCGCCGCAAGGGGCTCTTTCCCGCCGCAAAGGGGCGAAAACCGTCAGGAGAGAGGTTGTTCTCCCCTTGCGGCGAAGGTCGGCACAGCCGCCGATCGTATGGGGAAAGCCGCCGGCGCCGAAGAGCCCCTGTGTTCCGGAAGCCTTACGGCCCGGGAGATCTCGCCTCTTCGCGGGGCTCGCGACCGCTTCCGGCCGTGAGCGGCAAGGGGGCGAACTCCGGCAGACAGCAGAAGCGGCTGGGGGAGGACGGTTCCCGCTCGGAGCCACGCCGAGGCGGACGTTGGCGCCGAGAGACGTTTGTCGCGGAGGCTTGACGAAAGCGTATAGGGACTATACTATGGCGCCATGAAAATAACGTCGAACTCCCAGACGAGAATCAGCTACGGCCTTCTTTTCGTCATCGTCCGCCTCCAGGAGCTGGAGCGGAAGACCCACACCTACGGGACGGACGAGCCCCTTTTCATCGCCGAAATCCACATGGTCAAGGCCATCAGGGAACATCCGGAGGCCCACCTCACGGCTCTGGCCGACAGGCTGGGCGTGACGAAGGGAGCCGTCTCCCAGCTCGTCAAGAAGCTGGAGGAGAAGGGCATGATCGTCAAGGACCGCGATCCCGCCAACCGGGCCCGCGTCCTTCTCTCCCTGACGGCCAAGGGGGAGAAGGCCTATGCCCTCCACGAGAGGGCCCACCGCGACTTCGACGACCTCGTCGAAGGGCTTCTACAAGGGGCCACGGTCGAGGAGCGGGCCTTCCTGCAGGATTTCATCTCGAGGCTGACGCGTGCCCTGGACAGATTTTCGACCGTGAAGGAGTGATCTTTTTGTCGATCCGTATAGTTCCTAAACGTATAGCCTCTGAACTTTCCGTGCCGGAAGAAGAGGGGAGGAGGCCATGAGCGGCAAGGGACGGGCCTTCACGGGATTTTTCGGGGGGGCCCACTACGATCGGTTCGCGGCCCTTTTCGGCATGAAGGCTCCCTTCTACAGAAAGGCCCTGGGACCGCTGGCCCTCGGGGCGGGGGAGAGGGCCCTCGACCTGGGCTGCGGCCCGGGACCCATGACGGTCCTTCTGGCCTCCCGAGCCCACGAGGAGGCCCGGATCTGGGGCATCGATCTTTCCGAGGAGCAGCTGGCCCATGGCCGGACGAAAGTCGATCCCTCGGGTTGTCCCGTCACCTTTCTCCAGGGCTCCATGGACGAGCTGCCCTTTCCCGACGGCCACTTTGATCTCGTCATGACCTCCATGGCCCTCCACGAGACGCCGCCTCCGGTCCGCCGGGGAACCGTCGCCGAGGTGGCCCGGGTGCTGAGGGAGGGAGGGTTCTTCCTCCTCGTCGACTGGAGCCGGCCCCGCCTGGGGTTCTGGGGCGTCGTCTGGTTTCCCCTCTGCTGCTGGGGCGAGAGGAACAAAGACAACTGGAACAATGTCTACCCCCAACTCTGTCGCGAACAGGGACTTCTTCCCGAGGAGGACGGCTACATCAATTCCATAGCCCGCCGCCAGCTCTTCCGCAAAGGTCCTCTACCCTTTCACCCCTCGCCGTCCGGTGAGGCATCCCTCTTCGCCACGGCGGCCCCCGGAGGGGATCGGAGGGAGTGACGGGGCCCCGGAGCCTCGGTGATTCCGATCGCCGAAGGTTTTCGGAACGGGTCCCCCTCGTCTTGCGGCTCCTGCCGCTCGAGACGGTTTTTTCCTGAAATCCGGCCTTGGCCGACGGTCTGCATGGAAATCTCCTCGCCGCTTAAGGCGACGAGGGACAGGAGGCCTTTGTTCCTTCGAAGGTATAGCGGCTAAACGGTTTCGGTTCTTCTCTCCCGACGGCGCTTTTCGGGCAGGGGAAGAGGCGTCGAAGCCCCTTTCGCCGGAGCGCGGATCTTTCAGGAAGGCCGCGGAAAGAGAAGATGAAGATGGCAAAGAGAACGAGAAGGGTAATGGTCTTTTGCTGCGTCGCTGCGATCGCGGCGGTTGTCGCCTTTTTGTGCCTCGATCGACAGGTCGTGCCCGTCGAGGGGGAGACCTCATCGGCCTGGCCCAGGCCGGTCGGGATCGAAGAGGTCCGATCCTCTCGGGAGGAAAGCCCCAACCGCTATCCCGTCACGGTCCTGGCCTCGAAGGAGATTCCCCTTTCCTTCCGCGTCGGCGGTCCCCTGTCGGCCGTTTCCATCCAGCCCGGCGACGCGGTCCACCGGGGAGAGGTGCTCCTCGAGATCGACGGCCGCGATTTCGACGATGCCCTGAGGACTCTGGAAGCCGAGAGGGAGGGGGCCTCCGTCGCCCTCGATCAGGCCCGCCTCGATCTGGATCGGGCCCGTCCTCTTCTGGCCGAGGGGGTCATCGCCCAGGCGGGTTTCGACAGCGCCCAGAACGCCTACAACCGGGCCTCCGTCGCCCTGCGCGGCGCCGAGAGCCGTCTTGCCGGGGCCCGGCACAGCCGGGAGGACTGCCGTCTCCGCGCCCCCTTCGACGGCGTCGTGGCGACGCGGGACGTCGACGTCCACCAGATGGTCTCGGCGGGGCAGACGGTTCTCACCCTTCTCGATCTCTCCCGCGTCGACGTCAGGGCCGACATCCCCGAAGGCGAGGTCGCCGGTCGGTCCCTGGCGGGAGGCGAGGAGGCCCTCGTCATCTTCATACTCCCTCCCCGATCGGGTCTTCCCCGTCTCCCTGAAGGAGTGGAACGCCGCGCCGGACAGGGCGACGGGAACCTACGGCGTGACCTTCACCCTCTCCCCTCCTCCGGCGCTGCGTCTTTTGCCGGGGATGACGGGAGAGCTGGCCTGGACCGAGGATAGGGGGAGGGGCGATCTGACCGTTCCCGCCGATGCCGTCGTCGCCGACGACGGGGGAGTTCCGACGGTCTTCGTCTTCGATCCGGCGACGTCGACGGTGTCGCGACGTCCCATCGACGTGGGGCCCTGCGGCGGTCCCGATCGCCTCGTCGTCCGAGGCGGCCTGGCCGAGCTGGAGGGGCTCCGTCCCCTCGGAATGGAGCTGGAGCCGATCTACGGTCAGAACGAGATCGTCGTGGCCTCCATCGGCCAGTTCGTCGTCAACCTTCTCCAGTCCCTGGCCATCGTCATCGGCCTTCTGCTGCTTTTCATGGGGTGGAGAAGCGGTCTTCTCATCGGCTTCTCGCTCCTGCTCACCCTTCTGGCCACCTTCATCGGCATGTTCCTCATGGGCGTGACGCTCCAGAAAGTCTCTCTGGGCGCCCTGATCCTCGCCCTGGGCATGCTCGTCGATAACGCCATCGTCGTCGTCGACGGCATGCTCGTCCGCATGGCGAGGGGAGAGGGACCTGAAGAGGCGGCCTGCTCCGTCGCGGCGGCGACGCAATGGCCCCTTCTGGGAGCGACGGCCGTGGCGATCCTGGCCTTTGCCTCCATCGGCCTGGCGCCGGGCAACGTGGGCGAGTTCTGCCGCTCCCTCTTTCAGGTCATGGCCCTCTCCCTCTTCCTCAGCTGGGTCGTGGCCCTCACCGCCGTGCCGCTGCTGGGCGTCCTTTTCCTTGCCGGTCCGTCGGCGTCCGCCGACGGCGATCCTCACGACGGCTCTTTCCTGCGCCTCTACCGCCGTTGCGTCCAGGCCTGTCTGAGACGGCCCCGGCTCCTCGCGGGGATCGTCGTCGTCTCTCTCCTCGGCGCCCTGGCCGCCTTCCGCAACGTCCCCCAGTCCTTTTTCCCCCCTACGACGCAGCCCTATTTCTCTCTCAACATCTGGAAGCCTCAGGGGACGGCCATCGAGGAGACGGACCGGACCGTGGCCTCCGTCGAGGCCTTTCTTCGCGATCTTCCCGGCGTGCGCAACGTCGCCTCCTTCGTCGGCGAGGGGGCGCTCCGCTACGTCCTGAACTACAACTACGAAAGCCCCAATTCCAGCTACGGCCAGATCCTCGTCGAGGTGGACGAGCCCATCGAAAAGGTCATCGCCGACGCCGAAGCCCACCTTCGACGGACTCTGCCCGACGTGGAATTCTCCCTGGTCCGCGTCATGACGGGACCGTCCAGGGCCTACTCCCTGGAGATCCGTCTCCGCGGGCCCGACGCGAGTCTCCTCAAGTCCCTGGCCCGCCGCTGCGAGGTCCTGCTGCGTCGGCACGACGATGCCCGCGACATCGGAACGGACTGGCGTCAGCCCCTTTTCGTCCTTCGACCCCTTCTCGCCGAGGACAGGGGACGCCGGTGCGGCGTGGGGCGTCGCGAGGTGGCCTCGGCCCTGCAGTGGAACTTCGGCGGAACCTCCGTCGGGCTCTACCGGGAAGGCGACAAGCTGATCCCCATCGTCGCCCGCCCCGTCGAGGCCGAGCGACTCTCGGCCGAGGAGATCGGCAACGTCCAGGTCTGGAGCGATTCTCAGGGGGGCTATCTCCCTCTCCGTCAGGTCGTCTCCTCCGTCGAGACGGTCTGGGAGGATCCGTTGATCCGCCGTCGCGACGGCGAGAGGACGATCACCGTCCAGGCCAACTCGGTCCGGGGGCTGGCCGAGCCGCTCCGCAGGGAGATCGCCCCCGACGTCGGGGCCCTGGAGCTCCCGCCGGGCTATTCCCTCGAATGGGGCGGCGAATACCTCTCCTCGAAGGAGGCCCGTGAACCTCTGGGCCGCATCTTCCCCCTCTGTCTGGCCGGCATGATGCTCCTCCTCATCGGGCTTTTCGATTCGATCCGCCGTGCCCTCATCGTCTTCCTGACGGCCCCTCTTTCCGTCATCGGCGTCGTCGTCGCCTTCCTCCTCACGGGGCAGGCCTTCGGCTTCATGGCCATCCTGGGGTTCCTGGGACTTTCGGGGATGCTCATCAAAAACGCCATCGTCCTCATCGACCAGATCGAGATCGAAAGGGCCGAAGGCAAGTCGATCGGGGAGGCCCTTGCCGACGCGTCGGTGAGCCGTCTCCGTCCCGTCGTCATGGCCGCCGGAACGACGATTCTCGGCATGATTCCCCTCGTGAAGGATCCTCTCTACTCCGGAATGGCCCTGACGGTCATGGGGGGGCTCCTCGTCGGGACCTTCCTCACCCTCGTCGTCGTTCCCGTCCTCTACCGTCTCTTCTTCGGCGACGAAACGAGAGGGTAAGGCCATGGGCGCGATCTCTTCCGGAACGTGGAGGTCCTATGACGAAAAGGACGGGAGAGTCTCCGAAACGGGCCTCGGCGAGGGGCCTTTTTCGCGTTCCAGGGGAAGCCCGTCGGCGCGGACTCGGTGGCGACGTCCTCGGGAGCCCGACGGGGCCTCGAAGGACGCCGTCGCCGATGTCCGACCGGGACGGAGGCTTTCCCTCCGGACGTCACGGTTCGATGGGCGGTGGCGGTGTCGTCGCCCCGGGGCGGCTGCCGGACGCGGCCCTGGTCCGAAGGAGGAGGGGCTTCGCCGGAAGGGCGGAAAAGAGGAGGCAGGAGAAGATCGGTGACCTTATCAGGAGAGGAGTCTGTGTGTGAAATGGAGAGATCTCTTGGCGAAAAGGAACAGACCGTGAAGAGCGAGACCGGGGACGACCTTCCCGGCGGGCCCGAGGCCGGGCAGGAGGTGATGGCGGACGGAGTGGGGGTGCTGCGAAGCTGTTGGGCCGCGGTTCGGGCGGCCCTGTTCAACAGGAGGGCACTGAGGGACGCCGTGTCCGTCCTGGAGCGTCTCGACGTCCGCGAAGGAAACGTCGTCGCCGACATCGGCTCCGGCGGAGGCTTCTTCGCCTTCGAAGTGGCCCGCCTGGCGGGGCCGACGGGGCGGGTCTTCGCCGTCGACGTCGACGAGGGCCTGCTGGGCTGCCTGGCCCGTCAGGCCCGGCGCCGGGGAATCACGAACGTCTCCTTTCTTCACAGCGCGCCGGAAGGCCCCACCCTGCCCCGGGAGAGTTTCGATCTGCTTTTCATGAGAAACGTCTTTCATCACCTCGCCGACCCCGTGGCCTTCCTGCGGAGGATAGCCCCGGCGCTGAAGGGAGCGGGGCGGCTGGCCGTCGTCGAGTGGAAACCGCGGAGAAGGTCGCTCTGGCGCCACAGCACCGATGAGGCCCTGATCCGCTTTTCGGCCGAGATGGCCCGTTTCAGCCTCATCGAGAGCTATGCCTTCCTGAAGGATCAGTCTTTCTCCGTCTTCGGCAGGCGGTGAGTCCGCCCTCGCGAAGAAGGTTCCGACAAGCTTCACCGTGGGAGGGAAAGGTCTACTCCCTTCAAGACAGGAGGCCATGACCGATGGAAGGATCAAAAGGTTCGGAAACGGTGACGATGGGCGAGGGCAGCGTCGCTGCCGCCCTCGCCCGCCTCGGACTGCCCGCGTTGGTCGGCATGATGGTTTCGGCCCTTTACGGCGTCGTCGATGCCTATTTCGTCGGAGGGCTCGGCACGGGCCACGTCGGGGCCATTGCCGTCTTTTTTCCCATAGCGCAGGTCCTCGTCGGCCTGGGGCTGGCCTTCGGCGTAGGAGCGGCCTCGCCCATCTTCCGTCTTCTGGGCGGAGGCGATTCGAAAGGAGCGGGCCGCTTCGCCTCGACGGCTCTTCTGTCAGGCCTGCTGGCCGGAGCCGTCGCCGTCTTTTTCCCGTTCCCTCCTGACGCGTCGGAGCCGGAGCGGCGTCCCTTTCGAGGGCACGCCTTCCCGACTCCGACGTTCTTCCCTGCCCTACGGCGGGCCTAGCGGAGGAGGCCCATGCTGCCCGTCAGGTGATTGATCTGCTTCCTGTCGCCGCAGAGGGCGATGCCCAGGTAGTTGAGGTTCGCCCCGGAGGCCTGGGCCATCTTGCCCCGGAATTCGTCGTAGGTTTTGCAGCCCTGGGCCACGTCGGAAAAATCGACGACGATCAGATCCGACAGGTCCTTCTCGCGGACCTTTCGGAGGATTTCCCTGATGGACGGGCCGTCCCCTCTGAGGATGGGAATGGGAAACTGGACGATGCCCATGTGGCAGATCCCGTCTCCGTCGAGAAGATCCTCCCCGACGGCCTCGGGCAGCCTCTTGCCCAGGGTCATCCCCAGGATGGCCGCCGTGTTCGTGATGATTCCTGCCGGCATGGTTTCGTCGACGACGATGACGCACTTTCTGTTGGCGTTGAGAGTCACGTTCCGATCTTCCTTTCACGCGTCGAGATGTCTTTGAAAAAGGTCTTTGTATTTTTTGGGCGTGACGCCGATGAAGTTCTTGAAAAACGAGGAAAAATGGCTCTGGTCGGAGAAGCCCGTCTCGAAGGCGACGTCCGACAGGGACCGGCCGGTCCTGATGAGATTCTTGGCCCTGTTGATCCGGACGGTCTGGACGTAGCGGTAGGGCGTGACGCCCTTCGCGCGGGAAAAGGATCTCAGAAGGTGGTACTTGTTCGCCTGGACGAGGTCGCTCAGCGTGTCCAGGTCGATCTTTCTGTTGTAGCTGCCCTCGATGTAGTCGCAGATCCGTTCGATCCGGGGATCGGAGGGCTCCGCCGCCGTCTGCGGAAGGCTGTGGGGCAGGAGGATCTCCGCCGCCACCTGCTCCAGGAGGGTTCGCCTCGTTTCGACAGGAGCCTCGTCGGCCAGGGCCTGCTGGGCCCTCTGGAGGAGCCGGGAGGCCCTTTCGTCGACGATGACGGGAGAGACGAAGCGGGGGAGAGACGATCCCGGCGAGAGGCCGACCAGACGGGCCATCGTCTCCCGCGAGAGGTTCAGGCAGCCGTAGGTGAGAGGCATGGCGTCGAGAGGCTCGCAGCCATGGTCGTCGAAGGGGTTGAAGAGGACGATCTGGCCAGGTCCGAGGATAAACTCCCTTTTCCGGCAGATCAGACGCCTCCGGCCCTCCTCGACGAGGCCGATGACATAGTGATCATGAAAATGGCAGGGGAATTTCTGCATGATCCCCCTGAATCGGTAGATTTCGACGTTCAGCTCCTCGTCGAAGCGGACGGAACGCTCCTCCTGTCGCACGCGGAGACCTCCTTGCCAGGCTACGGACCGTAGCATAGCAGATCTTTTCCTCCCCTTCTTGTACGATATTGACCCGGGCCAGGACGACCAGGGGGGCTCGGTGCCGCGTCAGAGCGGAGAGGTTCTGCCTCGACATGCTATGCTCTTTCCGGCGGGGCCTTGGCCTCGACACCCAGTGCCATGAGGAGGTTCGATCCATGCCGTCTTTCGATCGCATCGTCCACGCCGTCGACTCTCACACGGGAGGGGAGCCGACGCGGGTCGTCATGAGCGGCCTGCCCCGTCTGGAGGGGGCCACCATGCTCGACCGCTATCAGGAGATCGCCGAGAAGGGCGACGGCCTTCGGCGCTTCCTCATGTGGGAGCCCCGGGGCCATCGCGACATGTTCGGGGCCCTCCTCTTCCCCGCCGTCACGGCCGAGGCCGATTACGGCGTCATCTTCTGCGACAACAGGGGTTTTCTCACCATGTGCGGCCACGGCTCCATCGGCGTCGCCAAGACCCTCGTCGCCACAGGGGCCGTGGCCACGACTCATCCGACGACGACGGTGCGCCTCGATACGCCCGTGGGCCTCGTCGAGCTGACCGTCGAGACGCCCGAGGGGGGCCCCGTCGGCCCTGTCCGTCTCAGGAACGTCCCCGCCGTCGTCATCGCCATGGACCGGAGCCTGACCCTGTCGACGAGGGCGAAGACGATCGCCTACGACGTCGTCTTCGGCGGCCTCCTCTTCGCCCTCGTCGACGCCGGGCAGTTCGATCTCGAAATCGAGGCGGCCAACGCCTCCGAACTGACGCGGATCGGCATGGAACTCCTCCGGGACATCAACGCCTCGGCGACCTACGAGCACCCGGCCAATCCCAAGATCCGAAAGGTCAGCCACATCGAACTTTTCCGAAAGGGCGATCCGACGAGAAACGCCGTCGTCTTCGGCAACGGCCAGCTCGATCGCAGCCCCTGCGGCACGGGGACATCCTCCAAGGTGGCCCTTCTCGCCGCCCGGGGCGAGCTGGCTCCCGGCGAGCTCTTCGTCCATCAGTCCATAACGGGGTCCCAGTTCGTCGCCTCCTACGAGGAGGGGCCCGAGATCGCCGGTCGGCCCTCCGTCATTCCCCACATCAGGGGAAGGGCCTTCCTGACGGCCATGACGGACTTCGTCGCCGAGGCCGACGATCCCCAGAAGGAAGGCTTTTTCCTGGGGTGACCGGTCCCCTTCCCGATAGGGGACGCCTTCGTGGATGAGGCTCCTTTCTATTACTGTGGGTAGCGGGTAGAACCTGAGCCACCGAGAACCGAGAATGGATATCATGGGGGACGAAGTCCATTTTCCCCCATCAAAAGGCTTCGCCATGAACGACCCGAAGGTTATCCTCGAAGCGATTTTAGAACTTGCAGATCCTTGGATAACGCCCGATATTTTTCGCACTTTGGTCTGAGCTTCCCATCGGCAGTAGCCCCCGCAAGGGTTATGTTTGAGGTGCCAAGGCCACAACCATTATCTCGAGGAGGGCTACCGCAGAGGAACGATGCCACAGACGTTACCTGGAATGCGGCAGGTCCTTCGAAGATCGCCCGCATCGAAGAAAAGGGCTCCTCGCTATTTAGGGAACCTCTGAAAAAAAGATCCGGCAAGCTCCAACAGTACCTCTTGGTGGCTGAATTCGTGCGCTGTGTGCCATTTCAGCCTGTCGTGTCAGGCAAGTTGCCTATGTGGAGCTATTCCCGGCTCTTTTTTGCCTTATGGTTGCCGTTTTGCCGGCTTTTGAAGACACTACGCCCTATCCATCTCCAATAAAAGCCTTCTCACCATGTACAGGTTGGACAGGGCAAAAATCACGTGGACATGGCTTGTGTTCTTCTTGAGCCCCTTGTAACGCACCTTGGTGAATCCGAAGACTCGCTTCGCTCTTCAAAAGACATGCTCCACCTTTGCCCTCGTTTTGGACAGCATACGATTGTGAGACTGTTCTTCGTCGGTCAGTTTCCTGTTCCGTGACCCTCTTTTGTTGGTGTTGTCGACGGCATCGGGTGCCTTTTCCCGGATCGTCTCCGTCTTGCCTATGTAGGCCGAATCTCCCTATGCCACAATAGTTGTCGCCTCTCCTGAGTAGGTTATGATTGAACTCCAGAGGAGGTGCGCCCCATGAACCACTACAGTCCCGACGTGAAAGAGCAGCTTGTCAAACGAATGATGCCCCCTGAGAACGCCTCCCTCTCGACTCTGGCGCGTGAGACGGGAATCAGCTTCGAAACGCTCAGGCAGTGGAGGAAGAAGGCCCGTATCGAGACAGGTTCGCCCGTCCCCGGCAACGGCCGTCGCCCTCAGTCCTGGTCCCCCGGCGACAAGCTTCTCGCCGTCCTGGCCACGGCGGGGATGAACGAGACGGAACAGGCCGAATACTGTCGATCGAAGGGTCTTTACGTCGAGGAGATCCGTAGCTGGCGCGAGGCTTGCCTCGACGGCCTCGCCGCCGGCCGGGACAGAGACAACGTCAGGGAGCTGCGCGAGGAACTCACGTCGCACAGGGGACGCCTGAAGGAGCTGGAGCGGGAACTTCGGAGAAAGGAAAAGGCCCTGGCTGAAACGGCGGCCCTGCTCACGCTGCGAAAAAAAGCCCAGGCGATCTGGGGGGACGACGAGGACGGTATCTGAGCCTCCCCGATCGCCAGGCGGCCTGCGACCTCGTCCGAGAAGCCTGCCGCCAGGGAGCCCGCAGGGAAAAGGCCTGCGCCGAGCTGGGCCTCACTCTCCGCACCTTCCAGCGCTGGACCAGGGAGGGACAGGTCGCCGAAGACGGCCGCAGGAAGGCGAATCGCCCCAAGCCCCGCTGGAGCCTCACGGAAGAGGAAATCGAAACGATCCGCTCCGTCGTCGACAGCGAAGAGTTCGCCGACCTGCCCCCGAGTCAGATCGTCCCTATCCTCGCCGATCGGGACATCTACCTCGCCTCGGAATCGACCTTCTACCGCATCCTCCGGTCCACGAATCGACAGAACCGTCGCGGCCGGTCCCGAACCGGCTCGCCCAAGGTACCGACGACACACGAAGCCAAAGGGCCCAACGAAGTCTGGTCCTGGGACATCTCCTGGCTGCCGGGCCCCATCGTCGGGCTCCACTACTACCTCTACCTCATCCTGGATATCTACAGCCGCAAGATCGTCGGCTGGGAGATCTGGGAGAGGGAATCGGAAGACCACGCCTCCGAACTCGTCACCCGCGCAGTCGTTTCGGAAAAGACCTTCACGAAACCGCTGGTCCTCCACTCCGACAACGGCAGCCCCATGAAGGGCTCGACCTTCCAGGCCCGCCTTGCGGCCCTGGGAATCCTCTCCAGCAGAAGCCGCCCGAGAGTGAGCAACGACAACGCCTACTCGGAATCGCTCTTTCGGACCTACAAATACCGCCCCGCCTTCCCGTCGCAGGGATTCGCCGGCCTCGAAGAGGCCCGGAAATGGACGGCCGCCTTCGTCCGCTGGTACAACGAAAAGCATCGCCACAGCGCCATCGGCTTCGTCACCCCCGACGCCCGCCACAGAGGCGACGACGTCGAGATCCTGAAGAGAAGAAAGCTTCGCTACGAAAAGGCCCGATCGGCCCACCCCGAACGTTGGAGAGGCAAAACCCGCCGATGGGAATCCATCGGTCCCGTCTTCCTCAACCCCGACAGATCGGGTAAGGAGGAAAAAGCGGAGAAGGACCCCGGCTGAACGATCGCGAAGGAGATGCCGGAAGAGGAAATGTCAACCTGATGCATGCATGACTCTTGGGCGACAACTATATTGACAAACACCGTGCCGGTGATGAAGGCCGGCGACATGTCGATGGTAAAGTCGCTGACCTGATCCGGGCTACCTCCGTGCCCTTCGAGGAAGCTTTTGAAGGCTTGAAGGACGTCCTTGCCTTTGCCTTCCGTCACAAAGACGGCGCCTTTACGCTCGAGATCGACAAAGGCCGAGATGTAGTTGTGGCCCCGTTTTCTGGCCGTTTCATCGACGCCGACGGCGGTGACATGCGAAAGATCCTGCTTCTCGACAGCCTTGTCGACGTAAGGGTGAGCGATGCGCCAGATCCGTGTGTCCCACTCGTCGAGAATCCGGGCCGCCGAGGCCACGGGCATAAAACGGATCAAGGACATGGCGAAGGCCTCAAAAAGCAGGGTAAAGCCGCTACCCTCCCGAGCCCAGGGCACCTTGGCCGTATGGATCCCATGGGAAGGGCAGTCGACACGGGGAAGGCGGGCGTGGAGATAGGCCTTGTACTGGAAGAGATTCATGTGTCTCCAGCTTTTCATCGTCGAATCGTGGACCTTGCAGCCGCCGGTACCGCAGAGGGGACAGGAGAAGGTCCCGCCCTTCCTGAAGTCGAGATAGATATCGATTCTGACCTGTTCCTGATCGAAGGTGATCTCATCGATGAACCAAGGATCTGCCAGTTCCAGAATCGTTTCGAGAAAGGGCTTCAGGTCATTCACGGCGGGACCTCCTGATGGAGAAGAATGAACTTCGTCCCCTATCCTAGCAGGTGGCTCTGATCTCAGCTGGCCCCCCTACCCACACTAAATAGCGAGGAGCCTCTGCCTGTGAGTTCCACGTCCAGGCGGTGTCATTGCAGGGCGCGTTCTCTCCGGGACAGGGGGCTCGATCCCGCCATGGATATGCGGAACGGCCTGACGCTGGCTCTGGCCGTGTCTGCCGCCATCGTCTGCCAGTCCTCCTCTCTCCGCCGCTGGAGCTCCTCCGTCTGACGTGAGGTCTCTGGTCCCCTCATCAGGAGTTTCCTTCGTTTCGTCGAATATTCCGGACTAGATGGCGAGGGCCCCTTTCTCTTCGGACCCGCTCTCTCGTTATCTTCCTCGTTCCCGCGACGACCTCAGGGGAGGGGGGCGCACCAGACGGCCAGGGCCGTCCGGCTTGTCACCAGGCGGGGCTGGCCGTCCATTTCGACGACGAGGTCGTGCGACCCTTCGTGACCGAGAGGGACGAGACAGCGGACGACGGCGCCGGGGACGAGGCCGAGGCAACGGCCCGTCTCCTGAACGGCTCTGTCTCCGAGGAGGTGTTTCACCAGGCCTTCCTGATTCTTCTTGAGCAGGCTCAGGGGAAGGGGGGCGTCGTCGCCCTCTTCGGCCTTTTCCCGGACGAGGTTCGGAAGGACCCCCCGCTCGAAACGGCTGGCCAGGATGTCCATGACGCCGAAAAGATTCCGTTCCGTCTCTTCGTCGAGGTGGTGCTCCATCTCGCAGGCCAGCAGGGCGGCCCGATCGGAGGGGAGGGAGAGGACGTTTCCCACGAGATCGCAGAGAAAGCGGTGCCGGCGGTAGATGCGAAGGGCTCGTTCCCTTCCCTCCTCGGTGAGGTGGATCTTCCCGTACTGCTCGTGGAGGACGAGGTCCGCCTCGATGAGACGCTTGACGCAGGAGACGACGGAGGGCTTGCTGACGCTGAGCCTTTCGGCCAGGGTCGTGACGGCCACGTCGCGGCCTTCCAGCTCGAGGATCAGGGCGGCCTCGAGGTAATCCTCCATCCTTCGGGTCAGAGGAAGGGTAGAGGCCCTCGACGGCGGGGAGGTGACCGGGGCCGTCACGATGCGTCTCTTTCCCTTCCGGAGCGGGGAGACGGAGCCGCCCCGCTTTTGCGGCGGAGAAGGGCGTGTTCGCCTCTCTCCCCGAAGGCGACGGAGCGGTCTTTCCTGCCTGTCGTGACGGCGGTCCCGGCGCGGAAATCGACCTCTCCCGGGTTGCGGCATCGGCCGTCACCGCAGGAGAGACGGCAGCAAGGGCCTACGCGACGGCAGGCCGTCAGGGGTGAGCGGTTCTTCTTCATGATTCATCCCTTCCCGGTCTTTCGATTTGCCCGGGGAGGCCGACACGGTCCTGAGGGAGGTCAGGCCGTCCGCTCCTCCGAGGGGGAGAGGTGTTCCTCGCCTGTGTCTTTGACGGAGCCGTCGGGAAAGGCCCGACAGATGGAGAGGATTTTTTCGAGGTTTTGCAGGAAAAGATCGACGACGGCGGGCTCGAAGTGCCGTCCCCGCTCCGCGATGAGTTCGTGGACGATGCGATCGAGGGGCCAGGGAGCCTTGTAGACCCTCCTGCCGGCCAGGGCGTCGAAGACGTCGGCAATGGCCACGAGGCGGGCCTCGGGAGAGATGGCTTCGCCGGCGAGCCCCTGCGGGTAGCCGCTGCCGTCCCATTTTTCGTGGTGTTCCAAGGCGATGGAGGCGGCGAGATCGAAGAGGGAGCCTCCTCCGCAGGCGCTCAGGATGCGGTGCCCCATCGTCGTGTGGGTGCGGACGACGTCGAACTCCTCGGCCGTCAGTCTGCCCGGCTTGTTGAGGATGGCGTCGGGAACGGCGATCTTTCCCACATCGTGAAGGGCCGAGGCCAGGCCGACGAGACCGGCCTTTTCGGCGGAGCAGCCCTCTTCCAGGGCCAGAAACTCCGTCATGGCGGCGACGCGACGCACATGATGGGCCGTCTCATGAGAGCGACTCTCGATGACTTCGCCCAAGGTGAAGGCGATCTCCGATCGCGTCCGCACCAGCTCGGCGTGGAGGCGGGCGATTTCACCCTCGGCCTGCCTGACTCTCTCCAGCTGGGAACGGAGCTGGCGCGTGCGGACGGCGACGCGGCGTCTCAGGGAGACGATCCAGAAAAGGCCTCCCGCGACGCCGATGCCGATGACCTTCAGTCCCCTCTCCAGCTTCTTTCCGTCGATGCTCTCTTGGGCGAAGGGATTCTCACCCTTGCCTTCAGGGAGGAGACGGAGAGGGGCAAGGCCGCCGGCAGAGGCCGGAAGAGGCGGGAGAAGAAGGACGAAAGCGACGAGCAGGGCCGGAAGAAGTGATGTGTGAAGACTCTTTTCGGACTCTGCGATCATGAAACGAACCTCCGCCTCGGGAGTGTCATGCCTTCAGCGTCGCGACCGGCGAAGGGGAGGGCGAGGCCGAAAGGGGCTCTCCCCTTTCGGCCTCGCCCCGGGCTCAGTCGTCGATGCGGAAAGAGAGGGTGGAAAGATAGATCAGGTCGTCGGCCTTCGTCTTGTCGGGGTGGGGTTCGGAATATTCGACCTCGGCGAACCACTGTCCCGCCTTCAGGGGAATGATGTCGATCTTGCCCTCGAGATCGGTCCTTCCCTGAAAGGCCTTGTATTCCTTGTCGGAGAAGCCGGCGAAGACGGCCTCGACCTTGACGGTCTTGGCCGGCTTGCCCTTGTAGAAGACCTGGACGGGGAACTTCTCGCCCGTCCTGACCTTAGCGGGATTGACGAGAGGCACGATTTCGAGGCCCTGTCCCGCCGGTTTGGAGATGAAGGCGTCGTCACGGCCTCCGTCGACGTTGAGGACGGTCTTGGCGAACATGAGCACCTCTTCACAATAGGTCGCGTCGGGGCGCTGGAGTCGGTTGGTCTGAGACCAGCCGCCCTCTCCCTTGGACCAGAAGGTGGGGAAGTAGGTGCCCAGGACGAGGTAGCTTCCCCTCTGGAGGTCGGCTCTGCCCTGGAAGGCGTAATTCTCGCCGACCTGGTCGAGCTTCATCGCCCCTTTGGGCGTCACCAGTTGGAGAGCGTCGAAGAGATGGACGCGGTCTTCTGGAATCGGCTCTGCCTTGGGGAAGTCGTGGCCGTAACCGATCTCGGCCTTGACGATGCCTCCGACGGGCTCGGCGGCGTTGACCCAGAAATCGTGAGCCTGAGCGGCGGGAAGGGCCGAGAGGGAGAAGGCCGCGACGGCCAGGGCTGTGCGGAGCGTTCTGCCGTTGAAAAGGGAAAGCATGAATAAAATCCTCCTTTTGAAACTTCTTTTGAAGCGTGGAGCGTATCTTGTCGACGCCGAGTTTTAGTTATAAAACTCGGGTTTCGATACGACGATGCCCCCTGAAGGGGCCCCGTCGCCTGTCGGATTTCCCGACCGTTTCGCCCTACTTCATGTCCCGGACCTGGACCCAGAGAACGGCGTCCTGGCCCAGCTCGGCTCCCTTGTACTCCAGGGTCTTGACGCCCAGAGCGGCGAAGCCCCACCAGCCCTCGCGGGGAAGGGCGTAGACGAAGGTGCCGTTGGCGTCGGCCCTGATCGTCTGGGTGACGAAGCAGTCCTGAGGCGCCTCGACCTCGCCTTCCTTGGCGAAGCGGTTGTTCTCCACGTCGGGCCTGTGATTGAGGAATTCGACCTCGATCTCGGCGAAGGGCACTGGCTTGCCGTCGGCCTTGACGACGCCGCTGAAGACGTTGCCCGTCCAGAGGCCGTAGGGCTTGGCCAGGGGGAGGATCTCGACGGGGAGGCCGATCTCGCTGTCCCAATCGGTGGGGAGGCCCGCCACGTTGACGATGACCTTGGTGCACTGCTGCATCCAGACCTCTTCGGAGGGCTCATAGTAGGGGGCCGGAACGAGGCCGAAGACGAAGTCGCCCATGCCGCGGAGGGGCACTTTGGCCTCGTAGGCCTTGCCCGTGTTGGAGAGGCCGCTCCAGAAGATGGGGCTCAGGCTTCCCTTGAGGTCCTTTTTCTCTCCCTTGTTGACCATGTAGAACTGTTCGACTCCGGCCATGTCCATCGTGTGACCCGCCTCGAAGGGGTGGGTGAAGACGACCTTGAAGTGGAGCTCCTCGGGGCGCTCCAGGGCGCTTTCGGGCGTGTAGACCATCTGGAAGTGGGCGAAGGCGGGGAAGGCGAAGGAGACGACGGCCAGGGCCGCGACGAGGGCGATCAGTTTTTTGCGCATGCTCCGATGCACATCCTTTCTCGATAGGCGGGCGGGGCGGCAGAGGTCCGCCCCGCCGGGGCAAAGCGGCGGCTTCCGGGGCTACTTGATGTCCTCTCCCTTGATGACGATCACGTGACCGGGGCCGGCGTTGAATTCGACTTCGAAGGGGCCTTCCGGCTTCTCGAAGGAGAACTCGCTGAACTCGTCCATGGCGCCTTCGATGAGGACCGTGCCGTCGGGCGTACGGACCGTCATCTTGGTGCCTGCCGCCGACGAGCCGTCGGAGAAGCCTCCCTCGCAGGTCACGGTGCCGTCGTCGTTGAGGTAGGCCATGCAGATCGGGGTGTGGGCCAGAGCGGCTCCGGCGAAAAGGGCCGAGACCGCGAGAGCGATGAGAGCGACCATCAACGTTCTTCTGTTCATTCCTTTCACCTCCTTTCGGAAATCAGAGTATCGTCCTCTTCGGCGGCATCGACCTCCTCCTCGGGAGAGAAGGCGCCGACGAGGATCGTCACGACCAAGGCCAGGGCGTAAAAGGCCCAGGCGGCGGGGAAACCCGTCAGACCCAGCAGGCGTCCCCCCGTGAAGGCGATGGAGGCGACGCCCAGTCCCAGGGCCGTGGGGTAGACAAGGGCGAAGAGGGCCCATTTCCAGCTGCGCGTCTCGACCTTGACCATGAGAAGCGTGGCGATGCAGGGCGGATAGAAGGCCATGAAGAGCATCAGGGCGAGGGCGTGAAGGGGCGTGAAACCCTCTTCCTGCTCGCGCATCCGCTCGCCCACGGTCTGGTTCTCGTCACCCTGGGGGCGGTAGATGACGCCCAGCGTGGCGACGCTGCTCTCCTTGGCGGCGAGGGAGCTGAGAAGGGCGACGTTGACTTTCCACGTGAATCCGGCGAAACGGGTCACCGGTTCGAGGGCCTTGCCCATGCGGCCCAGAACGCTGTTGTCGAGACGGGCCGCATCGTACTCCTGCATCAGGGTCATCCTGTCGCGACGCAGGCTCTTGAAGGCCCTGTCGAGCTTCTTCCCGTCACCGTCGCGGAGCTGAAGGAGATCGAAAAAGACCTTGTCCTTCTCTCCGGAGAACTTCCGCTCCAGGGCGGTGCCGTCCAGTCCGGCCAGGCGGCTCTGGCGGTAGCGCTCCTGAACGTCGAGGTAACCGAGGAAGAAGGCTTCGTCGGCCAAGGGTGAGGCATAGGGGCCGTCGGCGATTTCGCTCAGGAAGGAGGCGTGGATCGCCTCGGCTCGGGCGGCGAAATTCGCCTCTTCCTCGTCGGGCAGCTGGGGGTAGCGGGTGAGGAAGAAGACGGCCACGGCGACGAGGGCGATGACGGTGATGATCTTTCGGCAGAAGAGCCAGGTCCGCTCGACGGAACGCTGAAGGACGCCGAAAAGGGTCGGCACGTGATAGGGGGGCATCTCCATGACGAAGGGCGAGCTGGGGCGGTTTTTCAGGATCGTCAGAGTCAGGATCTTGGCGACGGCCAAAGCCACGATGAGGGTAACGGTGGAGATGAAGATCATCATGGCCCCCTGGTGGGAGACGAAGAAAACGCTCACCAGCAGCGTGTAGAGGGGGATCTTGGCCATGCAGTTCATCAGGGGAACGATGAGAATCGTCGCCAGCCGCGCCTTCTCGTCGGCGATGACGCGGGTGGCCATGACGCCGGGGACGGCGCAGCCCCCGACGAAGACGCCGCCCAGGATGAGGGGGAGCGTCGACTGGCCGTGGAGGCCGAAGCGGCGGAAAAGCCTGTCGAGGATGAAGGCCATGCGGGGCATGTACCCCACGTCTTCCAGGACGGCGATGGCGGCGAAGAGGATGAGGAAGATGGGGATATAGATGAGCACCGAGTTGATGGAGGCGACCACGTCGCTGACGAGACTGCGCAGGAGCGGTTCCTGCAGAAGCCCCGCCAGGGGGAGGCGCTCCTCGACGGCCATGTGGAAACGGGAGAGCCAGGGAACGACATAGGCCGTCAGCTTGTAGCCCTGGACGATGGAGAGCTCGTAAAGGCCGTAGATGACGCCCAGAAGGATCAGGGGGCCCAGGATGCGGTGCACGATGACGGAGTCGATACGGTCCGTCCAGGTCCGTCCGGCGGGGGCGGTCCTTCGGGAGCAGAGTTTCTCGACGGCCTCGGCCCGACGGTGACGGACGAGACCGATATGGCTTCGCGTGTCGTCGCCTTCGACGCTCTCGAAGCGCTTGGAGAGGGTGGTGACGCGTTCGAGAAGCGCCTTGCCCCTCTCGCCGCGGGCGCGTACCTGGTCGGCGACGGCCTCGTCCTCCTCGAAGAGCTTGACGGCCATCCAGCGGCAGGGAAGCCCTTCGTGGGGAAAGAGCGCCTCGAGGGCCGCCGTCGTCTCCTCCAGGGCGGGTTCGAGGGGGCCGTAATCGAGGCGGAAGGCCGACGGACCGGCTCCGATCGCGATGGCCTCCTTCAGCTCCCGGCCTCCCCTGCGGCGGTTGCCGACGGTTGGCGCCACGGGAGCGCCCAGCTCCGCCGCGAGGGCGGCGGAATCGACGGAGAGGCCTCGGCCGGAGGCGACATCGGCCATGTTGAGGTCGACGACGAGAGGGGCCCCCATCTCGAGGATCTGAAAGGTCAGGTAGAGGCTGCGCTTCAGGTTCGAGGCGTCGACGACGTTGACGACGAGATCGGCCTTGCCGGAGAGGATGAAGTCGCGCGTCACCTTCTCCTCCGACGAATAGGAGGTGAGGCTGTAGGTCCCGGGCAGGTCGACGAGCTCCACCTTTCCCAGTCCCTGGCGGAAGGTCCCCCGCTTGACCTCGACGGTGACGCCGGGGTAGTTGGCCACGTGCTGGCGCGATCCCGTGAGCATGTTGAAAATCGTCGACTTGCCGCTGTTGGGCTGGCCGACGAGGGCGATGCACCGTTTTTTCATGGAAGGTCGACCTCGATGAGGCGGGCCTCGGCGTGGCGGAGGCTGACGTGCTGGCCGTCCATCAGAAATTCGACGGGGTCGACCAGGGGGGCGTTGCGGACGACTTCGACGACGGTGTCGCGATGAAAGCCCATGTCCATCATCCGCTGTTTCACCGCCCCGGCGGCATGGTTTCTGCGGATGATCGCCCGTGAGCCGGGTTTGATCTCGTCAAGCGTCATGTGATCACCTCATTCGGTATCGTGTTCTGCGACGGAAGAGGAACAGCCCTTCTTCTCGGCGGGGGAGAGAAAGGCGACGCGACTGCAGTTGCCGCCGCAGCCGGAACAGTTGGAGCAACCTCCGCCGTGGAGCGTCTTTTTCACTCCCTTGAGGGCCTGCCAGGCGGCGAAGGCGATGAAAGCGCCGAACAGAAGCCAAGGCACCAAGGGGATCCCCTCCTTGTTTGTCGTATAAAACTTTGCGAAAAGGCTAAAAAAAGTCTCGATGATCGAGACGGCACAAAAAGCGACACATACGTCCCCCAGGCACGCGCCGAAGGAGACTCTTTGTTCCAGGCATCAAACTTTGGCCCCACTATAACCTTTTTTCCCTCCGAGTCAAGGCCCCGAGGGAAAATTGTGTCGCCGGACATGCCTTTTCCTTCCCTGAGAGGAGAGCGGACCGGTTCACCGGACACGGCTTTTCGGGGAAGGGCCTGTACCGTCAGATTCGGCTTTCACCGAAGGGCGCAATTTCCGTCATGTTTTCGGTCGCCGGCGAGGTTATGCTGGTCCTGAAGGGGAGATGGGGATGAGAGAACGGATCCGGGAGGACTACGAGCGTTGCGTCGGTGAAGCCCAGAGGCGGATTCAGGAAAACCTGGAGCATCTTCCCACGCTGGAGGAGCTGGCCGGTCTCTGCGGTTTTTCCCGCTTCCACTTCTGCCGCCTTTTCGCGGGCCTCACGGGAGAGAGCCCGGGAAGATACGCCCATCGGCTGCGCCTGGAGCGCGCCGCCTGGTCCCTGCGCTATTCGGGGCGCTCCGTCGTGGATATCGCCCTCGAGGCCGGTTACGAGAGGCCCGAATCCTTCAGCCGGGCCTTCTCGGTTCATTTCGGCCTCAACCCCAGCCGATACCGGCGGGGGCGTAACGTCGTCCATCACGGGCGTTTCGGAACGCCGCCCATGGCGTCGTCGCCCGATCGAAAAGGAGGAATCGTCATGGAGGTGCACGTGAAGCGCTTCGATCCCATTCCCGTGGCCTATATTCGCCACGTCGGGCCCTACGCAGCCTGTGAGGCGTCCTGGGTGAAACTCTGTTCCTCTCCGAAGGTCCTGGAGGCGGCCGGTCCGCAGGCCCTGGCCATCGGCGTCTGCTACGACGATCCCGACGTGACGCCTGCCGACAAGATCCGCTTCGACGTCTGTCTTTCCCTCTCCGGTCCTTTCGAGAGTGCCGAGGGCATCTCCTTCCAGGTCATAGAGGGAGGGGAGTACGCCGTCTTCCTCTACAAGGGCTCTTACGACGGTCTCCATGCCGCCTACAGGCGTCTCTACGGCGAGTGGCTGCCCGGCAGCGGCCGGGAACCGAAGGGCTCCTGTTCGCTGGAGATCTATCTCAACGATCCCTCCACGACGACCCCCGAAGAGCTCCTGACGGAGATCCGCATCCCCCTGGTCTGACGGGAGGCGAGGTGGCTCTTCCCGGTGGCTGTCGCGCAGACGTGCGACGTCTTGAGATTTTTCCGAAAGTCTCGCCTTCCCGGGCAGACGAGAGTCACAACCCCACCGACAGGATCAAGGGATGGCTTCAGGGGCGAGAGATCCGTCTCACCCCATCCGCCGAGGGGATGGATGGTGCCCCTCTCTGAGTCCGATTCGCAGGCTCAGAGAGGGCCGTCGATTCGGCGGTTTCACCCGGCCTATCGGACACGGATTCGAGGTAAGGCCCGTCCCTTCAGCTGCTTCGCGACCGGATCTCTGGAGCGTTTGCCCCCTATTTGCCCGACGATTCGGGACTTCCCCCTGGCCTTGAGGGTTTCCCTGGCCTATGATAGGGGGGGAGGTGAGAGTCGTGAGAAAACTGGCAGGAGTTCTGTCTGTCGGAGCCGTCCTTCTCCTTCTGGCCGTCGTGCCGGGTCATGCCATGGTCAGCGCCTTCATCGCCGATCGGCTCGATCTCTATCAGGGGCGCAACTGGATCTACCAGAATGTCGGAGGGCCCGATAGGATCGAGTGGAGCGGCAACTTCGGCACGAACCTGGAGATGTACCGCATCAGCGATTCGCCTCTGTTCGATTCCGTCTTCGTCGGCTACAGCGCCGATGGTTTCGTCCACGTCATGGGCCAGATCTACCGGCCCGGCGTGGCGACGGTGGGCAGTCTCTGCGCCAATCTCGAGGGACAGGGCGGCCGTTTCGTCGGGAGCAACTGGAACGGAAGGGCCTACCTGATGTCCCACAAGAGGACGGGGCGCTCCGTCTATGCCGTCGTGGAGCCCAACGCCAATCTGGGCCCCGTCCTCTATCTCCTCACGCAGGAGGCGTGGAACGTCCTGAACTGAGGCGGAGGGTGGAGGTCATGCAGCGAGGGGATCCGGAAGAGCCGTTCCGGGTCCCCTCGTTCGTTTGTCCCGCCCCGGAGCGTCTGCTGCAGAGGCCTTTCCGGCGTCGCCGTTTGTCCGGATCCGAGGACGGAGATGAGCGAAAACCCCATCGGCCCGGCCACGAGGCGTTCGGTGATCGGGGCGCTTCGTCTCGACCCCGCACCGACGGGGCGATCGGAGCGGGTCCCGAGTCGGCGGACCCGACGGAGCCCGTCCCGACGGTTTCGGTCCATCCGGGGATTGGCCGCCTGCGGGGCATGAAGGCGATGCCGATCAACTCTCCAGCCCTCTGATGAGGGCCCGCACCGTCGACGTGGCGGGGAGGGAGAGATCGAAGGCCCGTCCCCGGCGGAGGATTTCACCGCTGATGGCCTCGATCTCCGTCGGCCTTCCGGCCAGGACATCCTGGAGCATGGAGCTGCGGTTGGCCGCCGTGGCCTGGATGATGAGGCGTACCTGGGGCCACATCTCGCCCTCGCCGAAGGGCATGCCCTCGGCCCGGGCGACGCGGCAGGCCTCCATGGCCAGGGTCTTGGCCAGCCGTGACGTCTCGGCGCAGGCCAGGATGTGGCCGTTTTCGCGGCGGACGAGGGCCGAGACGGGGTTGATGGCGGCGTTGACGACGAGCTTCGACCAGAGGTCGGGCCTGGGGTCGTAGACGAGGCGGGCCCGGAAGCCCGATCCGGTGAGGAGGTCTTCGACGAGGGTCCATTCCCGTCCGGGCCGCATCGGGCCGAAACGGATCTCTCCTTCGCCCCCGACGTGGACGAGCCCCTCGGCGTCTCGGTAGGCTCCGTAGGTGCAGGCGGCGGCCCCGACCCGTTCCGATCCCAGGACGGCTGTCATCTGTTCGGCGTTGCCCAGGCCGTTCTGAAGGGTCAGGGCGACGCCGTCGTCGTCGAGGAGATCGCTCAGGAGGGGGGCCACGTCGGCCGTGACGTAGGATTTGACGGTGACGACGACGAGGGAGGCTCGTTCCAGCGAGCCCGGATCGGCCTCGGCCCGGACGGGGTAGGCCCTGACGGTGCCGCTGTCGTCCAGCTCCAGCCCCCGCGTCCGGAGGCGTTTCAGCGTCGCTCCCGGCCTCTGGAGGACCTGGATTTCGTTGCCCGACCGCGCCAGGCGGGCTCCGACGAGACCTCCCAGGGCGCCGCAGCCGACGAGGGTGACCCTCATGACCCTCTCAGCTCCTCGATGAGGGCTTCGTCGAGGCCGAAGGAGTGGGCCTCGTCGGGAAATCCGCGGCGACGCACGTCGTCGACGAAGGTCTCCAGGGCCTCCTTGAGGATCTTCCCCCCCTCGACGTAGCGCTTGACGAAGCGGGGGCGGAAGTCGCCGTAGAGGCCCAGGATGTCGTGGAAGACGAGGACCTGGCCGTCGCAGCCCCCTCCGGCGCCGATGCCGATGGTGGGGATGGTCAGTCTCTCGCTGATGAGGCGGGCCAGAGGGGCCGGAACGCATTCGAGGACGAGGGCGCAGGCCCCGGCCTCCTCGACGGCCTTCGCGTCGGCCAGAAGCCTGCGCGCTCCCTCCAGATCCCGTCCCTGGACGCGGAAGCCTCCGAGAAGCGTCGCCGACTGGGGCGTGAGCCCGATGTGGCCGACGACGGCCATCCCGGCGCCGACGATGGCTCTGATCGTCTCGGCCCGCTCCAGGCCTCCCTCGAGCTTGACGGCGTCGACGGCGGCCTCCTTGACGAACCGTCCGGCGTTGGCGATGGCCTGGGCCCGGTCCACCTCGTAGGAGAGGAAGGGCATGTCGCCGACGACGAAGCTCCTCGAGGTCCCGCGGGTGACGGCGGCGCAGGCGTCGACCATGACGTCCACCGTCACGGGCAACGTCCCCGGGTATCCCTTTTCCACCATGGCCAGGGAATCGCCGACGAGGGTCATCTCCGCTCCGGCCTCATCGACGAGACGGGCCTGCCAGGCGCTGTAGGCGGTGATCATCGTGATGACCTCGCCCCTGGCCTTCATTTCCTTCAGGTGAGGGATGGAGATCTTCTTCATCGCGAATCCCCTCCGTTCATCTCGCCGATTTCGGCGACGGCGTTTCTCTCGTCGACGCGGACCACCTTGGGGCGATGCGTCGATGCCTCGCGGCCGTCGAGGAGGCACCAGGCCATGACGATGACCCGATCCCCTACCGTGCCCTGTCGGGCGGCGGCTCCGTTGAGGCAGATGGCGCCGCTTCCCCGGGGCGCTTCGATGACGTAGGTCTCGAAGCGGTTGCCCGAGGCCATGTCGGCGACGAGGACCTTCTCGCCGACGAGAAAGCCGGCGGCCTCCATGAGGTCTCTGTCGATGGAGATGCTTCCCCGGTATTCGAGGTTGGCCTCGGTGACGCGGGCCCCGTGGAGTTTCCCCTTGAGCATCTGAAGAAACATGGTCCTCACCCTCCGATGACGGCGTTGTCGATGAGGCGCGTTTTGCCCACCCTGACGGCGAGGGCGACGACGGCCGGAGCCTCGACGACGTCGAGGGCCTCCAGGCTTTCGGCGTCGCGGATTTCGGCATAGTCGATCTGAAGGAGAGGGTCCCGAGTCAGCCGCCCGCGGAGGCCTTCGAGAAGGGCCGGGACGGAGCGCTCGCCGTCGGCGTAGGCCCGGGCCGTGGCCTCGAGGGCCGACGAAAGGGCCAGGGCCGAGGTGCGCTCTTGTGGCGAGAGATAGGTGTTGCGGCTGCTCAGGGCCAGGCCGTCGGGCTCGCGGACGAGGGGACAGCCGCGGATCGTGACGGGGACGCTGAGATCGCGGACCATGCGCCGGATGACCTGGAGCTGCTGGTAGTCCTTCATGCCGAAATAGGCCCGATCGGGACCGACGATGTTGAAGAGCTTGAGAACGACGGTGCAGACGCCCCGGAAATGGCCCGGCCGCGAGGCGCCGCAGAGGGGAAGACTCAGAGCCGCCTCGTCGACGAAGGTCGAATGATCGGGCGCGTAGAGAGTTTCCGCCGCCGGGGCGAAGAGGAAGTCGACGCCCTCCCCGTCGAGAAGCTCGCGATCGCGGGCCTCGTTTCGGGGATAGCGGCTCAGATCCTCGCCGGGACCGAACTGAAGGGGATTGACGAAAAGGGAGACGACGGAGACGTCGTTCTCCATCCGGCTGGACCGGACCAGTGAAAGGTGCCCCTCGTGAAGGTATCCCATGGTGGGCACGAGGCCGATCGTCTGACCTCTGCGCCGCCTCTGCGTCAACAGGGAGGACATTTCCCGGGCCTCTCTTACGATTGTGACCATTGTCGTGCCTCCTTCGTCGTAAAACAGGAAAGAATGGACACAAGATAGCTCAAAGGGGGCGGGAACGCAATGTGACGGACCTCAACCCGAATCCGCCGGCTCTTCAGGGGGTCGTCGGATCCACCGATTCAAGGTCTGTTCCAATCACCTCGCCGGTGCGGGGTCGAGGCAGCCGCCTCCGTTCTTCAGACACCTCCTGGCCGGACCGATGGACTCCCGCCCTGTTTTTGCCTGCGGATCGGGGCCCGATGCCGTGAGGGCGACAGCGGGATTCCTGCCGTCGGGCCTCCGTGGCGCTTTGCCCCTTGACTCTAACGGGTTGTTGGAGTTTAGCTTTGGTGGAGAAAGACCGGGCCTGTCTCCGTCAGCGTCGTCGCGGAAGAGATCCCGCCGCATAAGGGGGCCCAAGGGGGGGGAGGCGCGAGGCCGACGGCGAGTCGACGGAGTGTATCGGGTGAGACAGGGCCGGCTTTACCGGGCGGGGTCCGGATCTCCTGCCCGTGACGTCCCGTTCCGAGTCCGCATCATCGAGTGAGGTTTCATAGAGAAAGGGGTTGTCGCTTTTGGTCCGACGTCTGTTCGCTTCCCGCGCTTTCCTTCTTGCCCTGCCCCTCCTTCTGTTCCTGGCCCTGACGGCCCAGGCCGGGACCTTGGCCCCCCTCAACCCGGCCTTCGTGGACTACCTCGCCGCCCGGGCCGAGGGGGAACTGGAAGGGGCCTCCTCCTTCCTCCCTCGCGGCGGGCGAATCCCCTCTCCCGTCGATCTCAGCCACCTGGCCGGCAGGAGCTATTTCGAAGGCCTGTCCAAGGCCGATCTGCCCGAGGCCTATGACCTGAGGACCCTGGGCTTCGTGACGCCCGTCCGGGATCAGAGCCCCTACGGAAGCTGCTGGACCTTCGCCGCCCTGGCCTCCCTCGAATCGTCGGCCCTGCGCGCCGGCGTCGTCAGTCCCGACTATGCCGAGATGCATCTGGGTTACTTCGGCGCCGTCGATCAGTCCGGGGCCCTGCCCGGCTTCGACGACTACGCGGCGGACACCCCCCTCGACGAACTGATGGACGCGGGCGGCGACGACTTCCAGGCCGTCGCCCTCCTGGCCCGTGGGACGGGAGCCGTCGACGAGGCGGACGCCCCCTACGGACAGGTTCCCGGCGCGGCGGTTCCCCTGTCGCGGCGTCTTGCCCACGTCTACAACTTCTACTACGATCTCGACACGCGGTATCAGAAGGCGAGCGTCGACAACATCAAGGGGGTCCTCCAGACGTACGGAGCCGTCTCCGTCGGCGTCTACGCCGACGACAACATGGGCGGCAACGTCAGCGAAGATCCCTACTGGAACGGCACGCACAACGCCTACTACGTTCCGGCGGGGAGCGGCCAGTCCTCCAACCATGCCGTCACCATCGTCGGCTGGGACGACGCGTTCAGCGCCTCCAATTTCAACAGCCCTCCCGCCGGAGACGGAGCCTGGATCGTCAAGAACAGCTGGGGCCCGGCCTTCGGCGACGGAGGGTATTTCTACCTTTCCTACTACGACTCCGTCCTCGACACGGGGGCGGCCTACGTGGGCGACGTCGTCGACAGTTCGGAGCGGATCTACCAGTATGACCCGCTGGGATGGGTCCTCTCCTACTCTCCCGTCACCGAGGGGAACGAGACGGCCTGGTTCGCCGCCCTCTTCACCGCCGGAGTGACCGAGGCTTCTCTGGAGTCGGCAGCCGTGGCCAACGACGAGCTCCAGTCCGTCGCCTTCTACGCCGGAGGCGTCGGAAACGAATACGAGGTCTATGTCTATGCGGGAGGAACGGGCGCTCCCCGGTCGGGAGCGCTTGTCGCCCAGCAGGCCGGAACGCTGGCTCTTCCGGGCTTCCATACGGTTGTCCTCGAGAATCCCGTCGTCATTGAGGCCGGGACCCGCTTTGCCGTCGTCGTCAGGCTGAAGACGCCGGGCTACGCCTTCCCCGTGGCCATCGAAGCCATGAGCGAGGGCTATTCGGACAAGGCCGAGGCCAACGTCGGCGAGACCTTCGTCTCCGCCGACGGAACGACCTGGGCCGATGCGACGACGATCGACCCCGCCAATCCCACCTCCAGCGTCTGCCTCAAGGCCTTCTCCAGGGCCACGACGGACGACCCCACGCCCCTTCCCTCCTCGGGCGGCGGTGGCGGCTGCAATCTGGGAGGTAGCGGGACCCTCCTTGCTCTCCTTCCCCTCGTCCTTGTCTTCCGATCCCGCCGCTGACGCTCTTCCGATGAGGCGGACCGGTGCCGGCCGTCACCGGTCCGCTCCGCCGGCCACCAACGGGGAGGAAACCTTCGACGAGGAGGCCGATGGGGTCAAAAAGCTGAGGGAAATGAGCGATGAGGAGCTGTGGCGGCTCTTCCCCATCGTGCTCAGCGAGCCCGACCCGGCCTGGAAGGTCTGGTACGCTCACGAGGAGAAAACCCTCGTCGAAGCCCTGGGGCGGAAAAACGTGGAGCGCATCCATCACATCGGGAGCACCGCTGTCGAGGGACTGAAAGCCAAGCCCACCGTCGACATTCTCCTCGAGATTGTGCCGGGCTGCGACCTGCTCCGGCTGGAGCGAATCCTGAAGGGCGAGGGCTACCTCGGCATCGACCAGCCCGAAAACCCGCCGCCCCACCGGCTCTTTTTGAAAGGCTACACGGAGGAGGGCTTCGCAGAAAAGGTCTTCCATCTCCACGTTCGCTACAGAGGCGACTGGGACGAGCTCTATTTCCGGGACTATCTCCGGATCCGAAGCGATGCGGCCCGAGAGTACGAAAGGCTCAAGATCGGCCTGAAGGCCCTCTATGAAAGGAATCGGGACCGCTATTCGAAGGGCAAGACGGACTTTGTCCGCACTCACACGGCTCTGGCGAGGGCGCTTTTCGGAGACCGTTACGGCGGCTGAACCGGGTCTCTCGAAAAGGTCTTTCCCGAAGGGGCGAAAGATCTCCCGGGGACCGGCCGCGACGGCCGCTTCTGTCGCTCCCGGATGGAGACTCGGGTCCGTTCCCCTCAGGGACGGACCCGCCCGGGACAGCCCTCCCGCCAGGGGCAGCAGGGGCAGCGATCGCCCCGGGGAGGAAAGGGTCCCGCAACGGCCGTCAGGGCGAAGGCCCGGACGGCCGTTGCCGTCGCTCCCGCATCGGCCGGCGGGAAGACTTCTTCCCTGCCGTCGAGATAGATCAGCCCCGCCTCGACGGTCTTGTCCCGCAGACGTTCCAGCGCCAGGCCGTAGAAGGCGAGCTGGGCCCCGTAGAGGAGGTGGCCCGCCTCGGAGGGGGCGCCGGTCTTGAAGTCGCGCAGGCGAAGCGTCCCGTCGTCCCAGAAGAGATCCATGGCTCCCCGCAGCGACGGTCCCCCGGGCAGGTCGACGGCAAAGACCGTCTCCCGCCTGAGCCGCCCCAGCCGGAGCTCTTCGGCCAGCTTTCGGCAGATCTCCGTCGCGGAGAAGGTCTTGAGACGGGTTGTCAGGTTCCGCCTGACGGCGTCGTCGCGCCAGAGGGGACGGATCTCCCGGGCCATCTCCGATTCGAGGCGCCTCCCCTCGGCCGACGAGGCCTGAGGGAGGGCCTCTTCGAGTCCCTCCGGCGTCAGGTCCCAGACCCGGCCCAGCAGGTGATGGACGAGGCTGCCGAAGAGGGCGTTGCCGTAGGCCAGCCGTCCCGGCCGCTCCTCCTTCCCCGCCCAGGGCCTTTCGGAATCGTTGCCGTCGTCGTCGCCGTAGATCTCCGAATCCCATTCGAGGGGCATCTCCAGCCTGTAGCGCAGCCGGTAGGCGTAGGGGCAGAAGCTGAAGAGGGCGAAGGCCGAGGCGCCCGTCCACTCCAGAAAGGGCTCTCCCGCGGGCGGTTCCGTCCCCCGTCGCCGAGGCGTCGAGGCCCGGCGGGGCCGGGCGGTTTCCGTCCTTCGCCAGGCCTCGTCGGGAAGGCGATGTTCCCGCAGGGCCTCGTAGAGCCCCTCCTTCGAGGTGTCGCCCCGGCCCGCGGCGAGCCAGGAGGCGACGTCGGCGAGCCAGCTCCCCTCGGGAAGGCCCGGCGCCTCTTTCTCCTTGGCGCGTCCGCCCAGGAGGCCGCAGAGGATGAGGGCCTCCTGGGCCCGCGTGGCGGCGACGTAGAAGAGGCGGCGGCTTTCCTCGACGAGATCTTCCCTTTCGAGGACGTCGTGGAGTCTTTTCGACGGCGGCTCCTCGTCGGAATCGCCTCGGCTCAGGGCGGCGCCGACGAAACGCGACGGCGCCAGGCCGGCCCGAGGCCTCTGCCCCACGGAGCGTTCCAGGCCCAGAAGGGCGACGATGGGAAACTCGAGGCCCTTGGCGGCGTGGACGGAGAGGACGCGGATGACGTCCTCCTTCTCTCCCAGGACGGGCGCCTCCTCCAGTGAGCTCTGCTCCTCGGCGCCTCGGGCCATGTAGTCGGCGCAGCCCCGAAGGGAGCGCCCTCTCGCGGCCTCGAACTCGCGGGCCCTGTCGACGGCCCGGCCCAGGTTGGCCAAAGCCCGCCGCCTCAGGTAGGGGGCCAGGGCCATGAGAGGCTCGGCCCGGAAGGTGAGCTCCTCGAGAAGGCGGGCCGGTCCCAGGACGAGGGCCCGACGGCGTTTCCGTTCCAGGTCGTCGGCCACGTCGGGCCGACGATCGGCGACGACCCGAGCCAGCGGTTTTCCGTCTCTTGTGGCCTCGTCGGCCAGAGCCGTCGCCTCGCGGAGATCCAGGCCCGAGAAAGGGGAGGCCAGCCATCCCGCCAGGGAACGGTCGTCTCCCCCGTCGGCCAGGGCCCGCAGGAGGCAGACGGCGTCGCGCACCTCGCCGCGGGAGAAGAAGGTCTTGCGGCCCAGGAAGACGGCCGGCAGCCCCCGCTCCCAGCAGAGGACCTCTTCGAGAAGGCCGTAGGCGCTCCGCGTCGGCACCAGGAGGGCCATGTCGCGCCACGTGGCCTCCCGCGACCTGCCCTCTCTGCCGTCCCAGAGCGGCCTTCCCCTCATCGACTCCAGGGTGAGGGCCAGTGCACGGACGAGGCGCCGTCGGGGCCTGTCGTCCCGCTCCTCTTCGGTGAGGCCTTCGGGCGCCTCGCCGTCCTTGGCCTCCATGAGAAGGGTCAGGGCGGGAATCTCCGAGGCCCCGTCGCGTTCCTTCCACCAGGGGAGATCGTCGGGAAAGTCCAGCTCCTCGTAGGGGAGCGGCTTCTTCGCCGTCAGCCCCTCCCTCCAGATGTGGCCGAAGAGGCCGTTGACGACGTGAAGATGGGCCGAGCGGCTACGGAAGCTCTCCGTCAGGGCCTCGTAGGCCGTCCCCTCCTCCTTGGCTCGGGCTCGGGCGATGGCGTCGGCGAAGAGGTCGGGCTCGGCGTGGCGGAAGCGGTAGATGGACTGTTTGAGGTCGCCGACGATGAAGAGCGGGCAGGGCCCCGAGGCGCGGGAGGCCCGGGCGGCGGCGGCGATGAGCTCGTCCTGGACGACGTCGGTGTCCTGGAACTCGTCGACGAGAATGGCCCGGAAAGGGGTGATCCCCTGGGGATGGTCCCGCAGGAGGTCGCGGCCGAGACGGATCATGTCGTCGAAGTCGAAGAAGCCCCGGCGGCGCTTCTCCTCCTCCCAGAGGGCCCAGAGAAGGGCCGCCAGGCCGAGAAAGCGGGCCCGTCGCTCCCTGTCGCCGTCGGATTCGCCGAGATCCATCCAGGCCTGGAGCGCCCCGCGGTCGATGAGGGCGTCGCGGAAGTCGACGAGGCGGACGAAACGTCCTCCCGAGCGACGCTCCAGCTCGGCCTGGGCCGCCTTGTAGATCGCGGCTCCATGTCCTTTCGTGGCGGCGATCTCCTGAAAGAAGCGGACGAGGGAAACGACGGCCTCGGCGAGGGTCTCCTCGTCGGGGGCCGCCCATCGGGCCTTCATGGCGGCGAAGAGCGGCTCCGCCTTGGCCTTCGCCCTCTCGTCGGGTTCGATGGCTTCCAGCACGGCGCCCCACCAGGCGCAGGCGTCGCGCCAGAAGGCACGGCGTCGGGTCGCGTAGAGGGAGCGGGCCTCCTCGTCGAGGGCCGCCACCGCCTCGGCGGAGAGGGGCAGGGAGTCGGGGCTGCCGTCGCGGCTGCCGAAGAGGGCCGCCGTCGAGCGGGCCAGGGAGATGACGTCGTCTACGGACTGGCTCTCCAGAAGGGATCTCGTCTTTTCGTCGTCGAGGCAGAGGGCCAGATGGGTCCTCTGGCGGGGAAGACGGACGTCGAACCAGGGTCGGTCGAGGCGTTCCAGGGCCTCGGCGGCGGAGCGCCAGAAGGCCTCCTCGTCGGGAGCCGTCGGCAGGCCCGTTCCCGGAGGAAGGCCCAGGTGAAGGGCGTTGCGGCGCACCACGTCGTAGGCGAAGGCGTGGATCGTCGAGATGGGGGCCTCGCCGATGCGGCCTCTCTCGTCGTCGAGCCGGTCGGCTCCGGCGTCGCCCCTTGCCCGCAGCTCGCGGGCCCACTGGTCCAGTGTGGCGCCGATGCGGTCGGCCATCTCCTGGGCCGCTTTTTCGGTGAAGGTGAGGGTCAGAATTTCCGACGCGGCCAGTCCCTGGACGACGAGCCAGGCGAAGCGTGCCGCCAGGGTGCGCGTCTTTCCCGTTCCCGCACCGGCTCCGACGACGACGAACGGTTCCCGGGAGAGGACGGCTCGGCGCTGATTCTCGCGCAGGCCGTCGAGGAGAAAGAGAGGGGCCTCAGTCGTCATCGTCTTTTCCCTCCCGTCTCAGTTCGTCGCGGCGGCACAGGGAGCCGTAGGGGCAGCCCGGACAGGCCTTGCTGTCGTAGTCGGGGGGGAAACGCCCCGCGAGAACGGCCTCGGCCAGAGCCCCCAGAGCCGACCGGGCCTCTTCGAGGGCGCTGTCGAGATCTTTCCTGATCCCCCTGTCGAGCCGGACCGTTCCCCTGTGTCCCTCGGCCAGGGCTCCGACGAGCCTGCCGTCTCCGTGACAGGCGTAGACGTAGCCGGCGACGGACCGGCCCGCCTCGCGCAGGGCAAGGCCGTAAGCGGCGAGCTGAAGGGCCTTTTCGTAGCCGGAGGAACTTCCCAGCTTGTAGTCGAACAGCAGCAGAGCCCCGTCGTCGAGGCTGTCCGCCCTGTCGCAACGCCCGCGGAAGGTGACGCCTCCGATATTCAGGGGGGGGAGCGTCCACTCCCGCTCCATCGAGCGCCGTCGCGTCGCCAGGGAGCCCTCTTCCCCGTCGAGGCGCCGGGCCAGGGCCCGCAAACGTTCGGCCAGCTGGCCCCTCATGCGGGGGAAATCGGTCAGGCGGGAGGCCAGTTCGCCTCCCGCGGCGAGAACCTCGTCGAAGAGGGCCGCCGTCGACCGCTCCAGAGGCCCCTCTACCTCCCACGCCCTCTGCCAGAGGCCGTGGAGGAAAGAGCCGATCTGGGCGGAGTCGAAGAGATCTCCGTCGGCGGAGGCGAGGTCCTGTCGGGCGTAGAGGAAGGGGCAGCGGCGGAAGCGGTCGAGGCCGCTGAGGGGGACCGAAGGAGGGGCGGACAGGCAGGCGACGGGGCCCTCCCTCGGCCGTGACCAGGGCTCGTCCAGGATCTCGACGGCCTCGACGTAAGGCTCCCGGACCGAGAGAACGAGCCGCGACAGAGGCAGCTCCGCCGTCGCTCCCTCGACGGCCCACCCCGAGTCCAGGGCGGGGGCCAGAAGGGGCGTCTCCTCCAGAGGGCGCCCCGAGTCGTCCTGGAGGGCCCGGCAGAGGAACACGTCGGGAGCCGAGGCGAGAAGGCGCCGAAAAAGTCCCTCCCGGGCCAGACGTCGGTCCGATGCCGTCGGCAGGTGGAGAGGTCCCAGATCTCCCTCGTCGTGGAGGGTCGATCGGAGACGGTCGGAGAGAAAGGGGCCTTCGCCGCTCTTCCCGGGCCAGCGGCGGTGATCGGTTCCGAGGAGGACCACCACTTCGGCCCTTTCGAGAACGGGAAGGTTGTCGTCGTAAAGGGAAAGGGCTTCGCGCAGCGGCAGAGGGGGCAGCAGGGAGGACTCCTGGGCCACGAGGTCCAGAAAGGTCCGGCCGTTCTCGCCGGAGAGCTCCATCCGGGACCACTCGGGCCGATCGTCGCCCGATCGGACGAGATCGAGGCGTCGCGTCAGCTCCTTCAGCGTGCCGTTGACGGACCGAGCCTCCTCGTCGAGCTCGATGTCGTCGCCGACAAGACGGGCCATCCGCTCCGGCGCGGCCAGGGTCTCGCCGAGGAAGCGGACCGTTTCGGCCAGAAGGGCCGTCGCCGTCGTTCCCCTCCCGACCGATTCGGCCAGAGAGGCCGCCGCCTCGAGGCAGAGCCGTCCGCGGCTTCCGTCGCCGAGGCTCTCGCACCAGGCCTCGAGTCCCTGGGGGCGGCGGATGTCGACCGCCGAGGGGAGGTCTCCGGCGAGGAGGGGACTGGACAGGAGGAGGAGGGTCTCGTCGAAGGGCCAGCCGTCGCGGCCCCTTTCCAGAAGGTCTCGCAGGATCTTCCAGATCGTCCCTTCGGCCATGGCCCGACGACGGCGGCTCACGTAGGGGATGCGGTAGCGCCGCAGGGCCTCCTCGACGGTCGCCGTCCCGGAGACGACGGTTATGCCCCCCCAGCCGGGGAAGGGGCGGTCGGCGAAGGCCCCCTCTCCGGAGCTCCAGAGGGCCAGCTCTCGGCAGAGGAGCGTGGCCTCGAGGCGGTCGTCGCCGCCGAGGAGACGGTGGACTCGGGAGGGGGGCCCGTCGGCCTCCGTCCCCGACGATCGAAGGTCGGCGAGCTGGCCGGCCGCGTCGGGATAGCCCTCGAGACCCGTCAGGGGGTGGAAGAGCTCGATCGTCACGTCCAGGGCCTGAAGGCGGCGGAGGAGGGAAAGCTGGCCGTGAGTCAGGCTCAGGAAGCCGACGAAGGAGAAGGTCTTCCGGCCCCAGCGCTCCAGAAAGGCCCTTCCCGACCGGGCCAGGACGGAGGCCGCCTCCGCCTCCAGGGCCGCCCCGTCGATGAGGGCACGCTCCCTCAGGGTCCTCCCGTAGCTCCCGTAGAGGCGGCAGAGCCGCCCCTCGCTGTCGCTCCTGGTGCAGGCCCCGCAGCTCTCCCGGCAGCCCAGGGCACGGGCGAACCGTTCCGGCGAGACCTCCTGGCGAATCAGCTCCCGGATGTCGTCGCCGAGGGGGACGAGGAAGGCTCCGGAAAGGCCGTCGGCCTCTTCGAGACCGCGAAGCAGAAGCCAGCGGTCGATGGCGTCGACGATGGTTCTTTCGGGCCGGTCCGCCGCCCTGAAGATCTCGTCGCAGAGGCGGCGCCAGCTCCAGGGCGTCGTCTTGACGAACGTCTCCAGTCCCCGTCTTTCGGCCATGGAGGGCAGGATGAAGAGGGTCTCCTCCTCTTCGCCTCGAAGGAGGGAAGCCAGATCGTCGAGGGTTCTGTAGCCCTTCAGATGAAGTGTCATCGCTCACCTCCGCTGTCCGGGGCCTTGCCCGTTTCCGGTCCCTCCGTAGCGCGGCTGAGGGCCTTCTGCAGAGACAAAAGCCGATTCTCCCGATGTGCAATTTAAGGTTAACCCCCTTTCCCGTCAAGCCTCCACGCCGATGGACAGAGAGGGCCTGCGATGGCACAATGAAAGAAGTTTCCTCCTGAAGCGCGAGGGGGGATGTCGGCAGGGAAGGCCGGAAGAAGGGGGCCCTCGGCGTCCCCCCTCTTCCCTTCGTGAAGGCGGTTGCAGGACCTCGTCGCCGACGATTCCGAGAGAGGACGGTGTGGGATGAGGCAGGCAAAGAAGGCGCTGTTGACCGTTCTCGTCCTGGGATCTCTGCTCTCGGTCTTTGCCGGTCCCCTTGCCGCCGAGCCCGTCGCCTTCCCGTCGCTGGAGGCCCTCGAACCTCTCGTGGGAGAGGGGCCGGAGCTCCTGGAGGCCCTGGCCGCTATGGAACGGGACGAACATCTCCGGAACCTCCAGAGTCAGCGCCAGGGACCCAAGGCCTTCGGCGCCCTGGCCTACGGCTACAGCGACGAGCCCGTCAACGCCACCTCGGAGGAGAGCCTCTCCTACGGCAACGTCTCGGCTCGGGCCGGCGTCTCCTTCCCTCTCCTGGGAACGTGGAGCCGGGAGAAGATCGAGGTCCTCCTGGCCGAGCTGAACCTTCTCGGCGGACGGGCCCTGGCCGAGGCGACGGCGGAGCGGAATCTGACGGCCCTCCGCAAGGCCTATGCCCTCCTCTGGATCGAGGGGCGCCGGGGCGAGATGATCGAGGCCTTCCTCGCCGACGAGGCCGAGACGGAGCGCCTTCTGGCCGAGCGGGTCAGCCGGGGCTTCCTGCTCGAGCGGGACCGTCTGGAATTCCTCTCGGCCTTCGACATCGCCAGAAGGGATCTCGTCGAGTCGAAGCTCCGACGCACTCAGGCCCTCCAGGCCCTGCGCCTCGCCACGGGGCGCTCCTGGGAGGGCATCCCCGCCTCGCCGCCCTACCTTCCGGGACCCATCGAAGACGGCGAGACCCTGCTGGACCACGTCGCCGATCTGGCCGATCTGCGCTACCGCCGGGACTTCCTGGAGCTGAGGCGGCGCCTCTTCGAGACGACGGGTCGCATCGATCGAGAGGGAACCGTCGACATCGGCGTGACGGCCGGCCGGGACTTCCCCGGCTCGACGGGGACGGGGCTCTACCTCTCCTTCTCTTTGAGGGAGCCCTTCGGGACCCTCGGGGCCCGTGAGGACGAGGCCCGCCTCGCCGCCAGCGCCGACCTCGAGCGGGAGCGCCGTTCGGCCGTCGTGGCCCGGATCCGCGTCGAGGGGGAACTGATGGAAGCCCTCGTCCTGCGCGAATACGCCCTGGCCTCGATCGAGGCCGGAGAGCGTCGACTCGATGCGGCCTGGGAGGCCCTGCGCGTCGACACGCTGCGGCACGGGGCTCTGGCCGGGGAGACCTTGGAAAAACTTCAGCAGAGCCGTTACGGCTACTTCCGCGTCGCCCTCGATCTCCTCTCGGCCCAGTCGCTTCTCCTCCAGACCGAGGCCGAGCTCGTCCGCTTCGCCTTCCCCGAAGGAGGGCCTCCGCCGCAAAGCCGGCTTCTTCCTCGGTCCCTGACCCTGTCACGGCCCCTTCTCGATCCCTCCTGGCTCGCGGGGAGCCCTTTCCCCGACAGCCCCCTTTCTCGGGCCGAGGGACCCTCCCTCGCTCCGCCGTCTCCCGGGACGGTCCCTTCCGTCGCGGCGAGCCCCTCTCTTCCGCCGCCCGCCCTTTCCGGAGGAGGACCTTCCCGTCCGGAGCCTTCGCCCGCTGTCGCGGAGGGACGTCCGGAGCCCCTGCCCCCCCGGGCCGCCTCGGCGAGCCCCGGCCGCAAGGAGCCCCTGGACACGGGGCTGACGGCCTACGTCTGGGACGCCTCTTCCTTCCTCGACAGCGCCTGCCGCGCCGCGGCGCTGGAGCGGTTCCGGAACGAGGGCTTCTCCCGGATGCTGCTTTCCTTCGATGCCGCGCAGATCGCCTCGTTCCGCACCGAAGGGGGACGCAGAAGCCTGGAGGCCTTCCTCTCCGCCGCCCGATCGCAGGGGCTGACCGTCGACCTCCTCCTGGGCGATCCGGCCTGGATCCTGCCCGAACACCGTCAGGGGCTGGTCCGCCTCGTCCGCGAGCTGGAGCCCTTCCCCTTCCGCGGACTCCATCTCGACCTCGAGCCCGATTCCCTTCCCGGCGCCGCGGAAAAACGTCTGGAGCTCGCCGCCGAGCTGGTCAGGACGCTGGAGATCGTCCGGACCCAGACGGATCGCCCCCTGGCCCTTTCCGTCCATCCCCGCGAGCTTGAGGGGGAGCTGGGCGATGTCGTCGGGCCCGGGCTGGAGAGGATCCCCGTAGAGGAGGTGGCCGTCATGATCTACTCGACCCGCGTCGAGGCCGTTCTGGAGCGATTCGAGAGGCTTCGCCGAAAACATCCGGGACTGAATCTGGCCCTGGCTCAGAGCGTCGAGTCCCTCCTCTCCCCTCAGGAGAGCTACGGGGCCTACGGAAGGGAGGCCTTCCGCGCCCGAGCGGCCTACCTCGCCGAGCGCCTCGGCCGAGAGGGAGCGGCCGCCATCGTCGTCCAGGCCTGGAAGGACTATGAGGAGATGAGGCCGTGAAGATCCGCTTCAACACTCCCGAGGGCAAGGCCGCCGACGTCCGGGCGGGTGTCCGCGTCCCCTACGCTCCGGCCAAACGGGCCTTTCCCCGCTGGCGCTGGTACCTCGTCGTCCTCCTCGTGACCAGTCCCCTCCTGTTTTTCCTCTCCAAAGTGGCCATCGGCTGGCTCATGGCCAGCTCCCCCGGCGTCGTCTACATGGAGCGTCTTTCCGTCAACAGCCCCCGGCCCGCCGTCATCGAAAACCTTTCCTTCGGGCGGGGCGACTTCGTCGAGGCCGGAAAACCGCTCCTCCGCCTCTCCGACGCCTCGCTGGAACTGCTTCGCGCCCCTCTCGAGGCCGAGCGTCGGGCCCTGCTCCTCCAGAGCCCCCAGTCCAATCCCGTCTCGGCCCAGCGCCGCGCCCTGGTTCTGGCGCAGGAGGTGACGGACTACGAGGCCCGCCGCCTTGGGATCATCGAGGAACTTTTCCGCAAAGGGGCGGCCACGAGGGCGGAAGTGGACGAGGCCGCAGGGAGGGTCCAGCGGGCCAGGGCCGATCAGATCCGCTCCGGAGCCGATCTCGAAGAGGCCCAACGGATTTTTGTCGACCCCAACGTCCCCGTCCGGCTCGCCCAGATCGAGGCGGAACTGAAGTCGCTGACCGAAGGGAAGGGCCCCCTCGAGGTCAGGAGCCCCATCTCGGGGCAGATCCTGGAGCTTTTCGTCGGGCCCGGCGAGGCCGTCGGCCAGGGGACGCCTCTGGCCCTCATCGCCGACCCGGAGCGCGTCTGCCTGATCACCTTCGTCGCCGCCAAGGACATGCGTTTCGTCGAGCCCGGCAGGGACGTCCGGGTCCGCTTCCCCGACGGAACCCTGATGGCGGCCTCCGTCGACGGTTCCCCCCTCCTGGCCGAGCCGACGCCCCTCTCCCTGGCCGGACCTCTGGCCGATGCCGGGCCGGCCCTCAAGGTACGCCTCCTTCCCGGAGAGCCGCTGAAGGGGGCCTACCGCGTCGAGGGCCTTCCCGTGACGGTCTACTGGGGACAGCGCAGGCCCTGGCACGGACGCCTGCCGGAGAAGGAGGAGTAGGGAATGGAGCCGCTCAACGTCGTCCGATTCCGTCTTCGAGGCGAGACCTTTTTCCCTGACCGCCCCTTTATCCGGGACATCGCCTCCCTGGACGAGCTGGAAGCCGTCGCCGCCGATGCAGACCTCTTCCTCGTCGACGGAGAGGGTCCCCTGGCCGACGGCCGCGCCTTCCTGCGCCGATGCCGTTCCCACCCCGAGAGCTGCGCCAAGCCTCTCTTCCTGCCCACCTCCCTCGGCGAGGAGGAGGACCTTTTCGCCGACGGCGTCGTCGAGTCCCTCGACGACGCGCTGCGCCGGGGGAGGGAGATGCGAGACCGCCTCGCCCAGGTCAACGGCCCGGCCCTTCGGGAGTCCAAGGACTTCCGCCTTCTGGCCTACCTCTTCGCGCGCATGGACGGCGAACTGGAACCCCATCGCTACCCCTTCACGCCCCGCGTTTACGGCTATCCCGTCGCCGAGATCCTGGCCGGAGACGACGGCGATACCTTCTTCTGGCTTCAGTCTCTGAAGGAACGGGGCCTTCTGGCCAGGGGGACGCTGACGGACCGGATCCGCCTCTGTCCCCGCTGCGACTGTTCCCACCTGAACTACATCGACGTCTGTCCCAACTGCGGCAGCATCGACATCACCCGCAAGGAATTCATCCACTGCTTCACCTGCGGCCGCGTCGGTCCCACAGAGGATTTCATCCAGGAAAATCAGATGCGCTGCCCCTTCTGCAGCACCCGGCTGCGCCATCTGGGATCGGATTACGACCACCCCCTGGAGAGTTATCGCTGCAACGACTGCGGTCATCGCTTCGTCGAGGCCGACGTCGTCGCCGACTGTTTCTGCTGCCGCACCCGGTCCCGTCCCGACGAGCTCGTCGTCAAAACCGTCTGCGGCTACCGCATCAGCGAGGCGGGAAAGACATCGGCCCGAGTGGGGAGCCTGGAGGATGTCTATGCCCTTCTCGACAGCCTCAACTACGTCGTCCCGGCCTACTTCAACCAGCTGCTGAACTGGTCCCTCCTCCTCAACCGGCGCTACAGCGACGAGAGCTTCTCCCTCATCGCCATGCGTCTGGCCAATCTGCCCGAGCTTTCGGAGAGGTTGGGCCGCCAGAAGGCGACGCAGCTCGTCGACGCCCTGGCCGGTCGCCTGCGCCAGATGGTCCGCAGCACCGACGTGACGACGCGGACGGCCCTGTCGACGCTCTGGCTGTTCCTCCCCAGGACCGACGCCGCCGGAGCGGCGATTCTGGCAGGCAGGATCAAGGAGCTGGAGAGGCTCGCCGCCGAGGGCTCCGAGGCCCTTCTCGACTTCCGCGTCCGCGCCTTTTCCTCCCCCGACGACGTCGCCGAAGGCGACGACGCCGGGAGGATCCTGGCCCGGATGGCCGGAGAGCTCGAGGCGTGAGGGATCTGGCCGCGGTGTTTTCGCGCCTTTTTTGCCTTTTCGCCGGCGATCCTCTCCTGTCACGGGCCTGGGAGATCGCCTTCCGCTTCGTCCCCTTCGTCCTCTTCTTCGAGCTGCCCCTCTATCTCCTCGTCATCCTCGGCGTCCTCCGCCACGGCCTGGCGCGGATGAACGAGCTTCCCTGGCGGAGCGGGTACTACCCCTCCGTCTCCTGCATCGTCACCTGCTACAGCGAGGGCGAGGCCGTGGCGCAGACGATCCGATCCCTGGCCGAACAGATCTACCCCGGCCCGATCCAGATCCTTCCCGTCATCGATGGGGCGGCCCGAAACGGCGGGACCTATCGTGCCGCCAGGGCCATGGAGCCCGTCGTGGCGGCCATGAAAAACCGGACCCTCCAGGTCATCCCCAAGTGGCAGAGGGGGGGACGGGTCTCGGCCCTCAATACGGCACGTAACTTCGCCGACGGCGAAATCGTCATGGCCCTCGACGGCGACACCTCCTTCGACAACGACATGGTCGAGCGGGCCACGCGCCACTTCGAGGATCGGCGCGTCGTCGCCGTCTCGGGCTGCCTGCGCGTCCGCAATGTCCGCGCCAGCCTGGCCACCCGCCTCCAGGCCATCGAGTACTTCCTCTCGATCCAGGCCAGCAAGACGGGCCTGAGCGCCTTCAACGTCGTCAACAACATCTCCGGCGCCTTCGGCGTCTTCCGGCGGACCGTCCTCGACGCCGTGCGGGGATGGGACGCGGGAACGGCCGAGGATCTGGACATGACGCTGCGGATCAAAAACTACTTCGCCCGTCAGGGCGGCAATTTCCGCATCGTCTTCGACCCCGAGGCCCTGGGGTTCACCGACGTGCCCGAGACCTTCCGGGGCTTCTTCCTCCAGCGCCTACGCTGGGACGGAGACCTCTCCTACCTCTACTTCCGCAAGCACTGGCGCTCCTTCTCTCCCCACCTCGTGGGCTGGAAGAACTTCTTCCTCATGATCTGGACGGGGCTGCTCTTCCAGATCGTCATGCCTCTGGTCATCATCCTCTACACGGTCTACCTCCTCGCCGTCTACCCGCCCCTCTTCGTCCTCTCCGTCCTGGCCCTCATCTACCTCTTCTACCTCGTCATGACCTTCCTGCTCTACGTTCCCTTCGTCGTCCTCCTCTCGGAGCGTCCCCGCGAGGACTTTTCCCTCCTGCCCTGGATCGTCCTGACCCCTCTTTTCGCCTTCGCCGGTCGCATCAACAACGCCTTCGCCACCTTATGGGAGCTTTTGGGCCGGGGCCACGAGGACACGTCCATGGCCCCCTGGTGGACGACGCGCAAGAGCAAGTTCTGAGGCCGGAGGCGCTCAGCCGCCGCAGAAGAGCGGCATGATCCGTACCTCGTCTCCGTCGGCGGGGACGTAGTCCCCCTTTGCCCGGCTGCCCGCGACGATGAAGGTGTAGCCCAGCCCCGAGGCCTCGAGAGGGCTTCCACGAAGGATCGCGTCGAGGCTCTCGCCCGAAGGGGACCTCTCCTCGATTCCGTCTGTCCCGGAGGCGTATCGTTTCAGAAGCCCCAGATAGATCAGCCGAAAGGTCATCGGCGCTCCTCCTCTCCTTTTTTAAAAAGGAGCCGGAGTCCCTTGGGGCTCCGGCTCGATGTGTCCTATTTCCCCGGGAGGTAGGCGACGTACTCGCCCAGGCCCAGCTCCTCGAGGGTTTCCGCCTTGGGGATCCCCTCTTCGTCCCAGCCCCGGAGCCGGTAATAGTCGTCGAGGATCCTGTCGTGAGGCGTCGGGGTCTTGCCGGCCCGGCCGCCGACAATGGCGGCCAGGCCCATCTTGGGCGGCAGCGTGTCGTCTTTGCGGCTCATGCCGTCGCGGACGTTGATGAGCCGCTGGAGGGTGAAGCCCCGCTCGGCGCAGCGGAACATCTCTTTGGGCGGGTGCTCCTCGCCGGTGATCTCCTTCATGAGGGCGCTGACGTCGCTGAGCGTCATCCCGGCCCCCTTGATCATGAACTTGCAGAGGGTCAGGCTGTTGTAGAGGACGCTCGTCGTCTGGTAGATGTAGGCGCTGTAGGCGGCCTCCTCGACGGAGAAGCGGTCCGGAGGGCTCTCCTGGCCCAGCTCGGGGTACATGAGCCCCGTCGCTCCGGCCTGGCAGTCGCCCCGTTCGTGGCAGGCGCCGCGCGTCCCCGTGGCGTAGTTCACGCCGAGGCCGAAGACGGCCCGGGGATCGTGGGCGGGGAAGTCGAGATTCTTGACCTGGACGGTGATCTTCTCCGAATCGTGGCCGATGGCGGCGGCCGCCCCGAGAATGCCCTTCTCGAAGAGCCTGCCGATTCCCTCGAGGCGGGCGATCTTGTCCGTCAGATCGACGAGGGCCTCCCCGTCGCCCCAGCGTATGGCCTTGCCGTCGTTGTCGGCCGTCGTGATCCATCCGGCCTCGAAACACTCCATGAGGAAGCCGATATAGGCGCCGCAGGAGACGGTGTCGATGCCCATCCGATTGGCTCTGTCGTTGGCCCGGCAGACGGCGCCCAGATCATCGACGAGAAGGTTCGCCCCCATCATGCCGAGCGTCTCGTATTCGGGGCCGTTCCCCTCCAGGACCCGCCCGTCGGGGTACTCGAAATGAATGTGGCGGTGACAGCCGATGGGGCAGTTGGCGCAGGGGAGGGGCTTGACCTTGAGATAGTCGGTGTAGCGGGGTGCCCCCAGAAGGGCCGCCCCCCTGTCCCAGACGTCGCCGCGCCAGTATTTGATGGGGACGTCGCCCATCTCCTGGAGGGGGACCATGACGACGGGCGTGCCGTGCTGGCGGAATCCCTCGCCCTGCTTGTGGAGGAGCTGGAAGAGCTCTTTGGAAAGGGCCGCGGCCTTCTGCCCGTCGGCGACGGGGACCTCCTTCGTCCCCCAGGCGGCGATGGCCTTGAGGTTTTTCGAGCCCATGACGGCGCCCGAGCCGCCTCGACCGGCGAAGGAGTGGCCGTCGCAGGAGATACAGGCGATGGGGTTCCCTCTCTCTCCCGCCGGCCCGATGTTGAGGGCGTTGATGCGTCTGTCGCCCAGGATCTCTTTGATCTTCTCGCCCGTCTCGACGGTGTCGAGCCCCCAGAGCGCGGCGCCGTCGAGGAAACGGACGCCGTCGTCATCGATGAAAAGCCAGGTGGGGTCGGAGGCGCGTCCCTCGATGACGAGGAGATCGTAGCCCGTCTTCTTGAAGGCCGGCGCCCAGTGGCCTGTCCCGGCCGAGTCGAGAAAGGAGCCCGTCAGAGGACCTCTGGTGATGACGCTCCATTTGGCGTTGCCCGGAACGTTGACGCCCTGAAGGGGGCCCACGGCGAAGATGAGCCTGTTCTCCGGGGCCAGCGGGTCCGTCCGGGGCGGAACCTCTTCGAGGAGGATCTTGGCTCCCAGGGCGGATCCGCCCAGAAGGTCCTTGAGGTCCTTCTCGGCGATCGCCTCGGCCTTCCAACTCTTTTCCGTCAGATTCACCCGCAGCTGCCGTTTCCACCAACCTGCCATGATCGAGACACCTCCCTGTCCGTCTGTCCCCCGCCGGGCGAAGCGTCCCGGACGGGGCGAGGTCCTTGACGACAGAAGGAGAGGCCTCGGGCCTCTCCTTCTGTGCAGTTGCGGCAGGCGGAGGGATCGCTCCCCCCACCCCTTGTCCGTGTCCCCTCCGTGAGGCGGCGCGGATCGAAGGCCTTATTCGGTTGTCTTCCGGTTTTCCCCTCAGGGGAAGATCTTGCCCGGGTTGAGGATGTGGTGAGGGTCGAAGGCGTCCTTGACCCGTTTCATGAGGGAGAGGAGCTCGGGCGACAGGACGAGGGGCATGTAGGCCTTGCGCTTGGAGCCGATGCCGTGTTCGCCGCTGATCGTGCCGCCCAGTTCGGCCGTGGCGGCGTAAAGTTCCCTCAGCAGCCGGGGCAGCAGGGCCTCCCACTCCTCGAGGGACATCCCGGCGGGTTTGACGGGCGTGGCGTGGAGATTGCCGTCGCCGGCGTGGCCGTAGCTGGGGATGAGGAGGCCGTGGCGCCGCGAAAGATCTTCGATGACCCTGATGAGCTGGGGGATCTGGGCGAAGGGGACGACGATATCCTCCAGACTCTGGACGGGGTTCGAGACCTTGAAGGCCTCGGCGATGTTGCGCCGGACCCGCCAGACCCGCTCGGAGGTGGTGAAATTGTCGGCCACGTAGACCTCCAGGGCCCCCCGGTCGAGACAGACCTGGCCGACGGCGTCGTACTGGGCCTCCACCTCCTCCTCGCCGCTGCCGTCGATTTCGATGATCAGCATGGCGCCGGCCTCCTCGTAGGGGAAGTGCTCGTTCAGGTAGCGGCAGGCCGTTTGGACCGAGAGGCGGTCCATGAACTCGATGGCCGTCGGGACGACGCCCGTCTCCGTCATCAGGGCCGGCACGGCGTCGATGGCCTCGTCGACGGTGGGGAAGAGCACCAGGAGGGTCACCTTGTGCTTGGGCAGAGCCGTCAGCTTCAGCGTCACTTCGGTGAAGACGGCCAGCGTCCCTTCGGAACCGACGAGGAGCCCCAGAAGGTTGTAGCCCGTCACGTCCTTGACGCGCTTGCCGCCGATGCGGACGATGGCGCCGTCGGGGAGGACGGCCTCCAGCCCCTGGACGTAGCGGCCCGTGACGCCGTATTTGACGGCCTTGCCGCCTCCGGCGTTTTCGGCCACGTTCCCGCCGATGAAGCAGGTCTCGAGGCTCATGGGATAGCCGGCGTAGAAGAGGCCGTACTCCTCGAGGACCTCGTTGATGTGGTTCGTCACGACGCCGGCCTCGACGGTGATCGTCATGTTCCGGACGTCGATCTCGACGATGCGGTTCATCCGCTCGACGGAGAGGACGATGCCGCCGTAGAGGGGGACGGCTCCGCAGGAGAGACCGCTTCCCGCCCCTCTGGGCGTGACGGGGATCCGCTCCCTGTCGGCCAGCTTCATGATGGCCGAGATCTCCCGGGCCGATGCCGGTTTGACGACGGCCTCGGGCATGACGGCATAGCCGCCGTCGGCCACCTCGTCGTGGCTGTAGGCCTCCATGGCCTCCTGCTGTCCGAAAAGGACGTTTTTCGATCCGCAGATCTCCCGCAGCTCGGCGACGACGGACTCCGTCACGGGCCTGTAGCTCTCGGAAGGGTTCACGGCCGTCGCCTCCTCGTCTCCAGCCTCTCCCTCAGGGCGGGGAGGACGTCGAAAAGGTCGCCGACGATGGCGAAATCGGCGACGTTGAAGATGGGGGCCTCCGGGTCTCTGTTGACGGCGACGATGACCTCCGCCGTCTGCATGCCTGCCAGGTGCTGGATGGAGCCCGAAATGCCGCAGGCCATGTAGAGACGGGGCGCGACGGTCTTGCCGCTGAGGCCGATCTGGTGGGGGTAGTCGATCCACCCCTGATCGACGGCGTCCCGCGAGGCGCCCACTTCGCCGCCCAGGGCCCGGGCCACGTCGCGGACGAGGGAAAAGTTGTCGCCCTTCTTCAGTCCCCGTCCTCCGGCGACGATGATGTCGGCGTCTTCGAGCGGCCTCTCCTGAGATCGGTCGGGGACGAAGCCCTCGAAGCGGACCGGCGAGAGGCGGCAGGCCTCGGGAAGGTCGACTCGGACGACCGTGCCCTGTCGGCTTTCGTCCTCCGACGCCTGGGCCCTGGAGCGGGGCCGGACCGTCGCCATCTGGGGGCGGGCCCGGGGTGTGCGGATCGTGGCCAGGATGTTGCCGCCGATGGCGGGCCGGGTCTGGAGAAGGTCGCCGCTCTCGCCGTCGAGAGCCAGCTCGGTGCAGTCGGCCGTCAGACCGGCGCGGAGGCGGGCCGCAGCCAGCGGCATGATCGTTCTCCCCGTCGTCGTCGCCGCGGCGAGGACGATCTCGGGGCGGAACCGTTCGATGAGCCACGTCAGGGCCCTGCCGTAGGGCTCGGCCAGAAAATGCTCGAAAGCGGGGTCGTCGACGAGGTAGACCCTGTCGGCGCCGCGGCGGATGAGGGAGAGGACCTCTTCCTCGTCGAGGTCGCGGCCGAAAAGAAGGGCCGAAAGAGGCGCCTTCCTGCCGTCGGCCAGTCCCCGCCCCCAGTTGAGCAGTTCGTAGGAGACGGAGCGGACCTTCCCCTCCCGCTGCTCGGCGACGATCCAGACGCCGCTGTGGCGGCCACGGTTTTCGGTCATCGTCCCTTCCTTTCCGGCACCGGAAGGAGGTGCCTCTCGTCCAGAAAGGCCAAGAGCTCCTTCAGGGCCCGATCCAGGTCGCCTTCGTCCTTGACGATCACCTTTCGTCCCCTGCGGGCCACTTGGGGCGTGAAGATCCGGCTCACCCGCGTCGGCGACCCGCCGAGGCCGATGTCCTCCTCGGCCAGGTCCAGCTCCTCCCGGCCCAGGCGCTCGACGGCCATCTGCCGGGCCCGGCGCTTGCCGCTCAAGGTGGGAAGGCGGGGGAAGCTGATCTCCTTGACCACCGTCAGCAGGGCCGGGAGGGGGAGGCGGAGCTTCTCGTAGCCCCCCTCGACGAGGCGCCTCACGCCGATGCCGTCACCGACGTCGGTGATGGCACTCACGTAGGTGGCCAGGGGCAGATCGAGGAAGGAGGCCACGGCGGGGCCGACCTGTCCCGTGTCGCCGTCGGTGGCGCGCTCGCCGCAGAGGATGAGGTCGAAACCCTCGAGCCGGCTGCGGATCGCCTCGGCCAGGATGTAAGACGTGGCCCAGGTGTCGGAACCGGCGAAGGCCCTGTCGCTGAGCTGGAGGGCGTCGTCGCAGCCCATGGCCACCACTTCCCTCAGGGCCTTTTCGCTCTTGGGGGGGCCCATGGTGAGGGCCGTCACCGTGCCTCCCCGACTCTGGCGGAGCTGGAGGGCCGTCTCGACGGCGTAGAGATCGAGAGGATTGACGATGGTCTCCACGCCGTCGCGGATCATCGTTCCCGTCTCGGCGTCCATCTTCACGTTGTTCGTCTCCGGAACCTGCTTGATGAGCACGACGATCTTCATCGTGAGGCCTCCCTGGCGGTCTCGACGACGACGGCGACGCCGTCGGGGACGACGAGAATGTCCGCGTCCGGTCCCGTTCTCTCCTCGGCCATGGCCAGAGCCCTCTCGAAAGTGGGCGCCCATCGGAGGTGGATGGCCTCGAAAAGTTCCGGCGGACAGCGGTCGCTGACGACGATGACCTCCACCCGGTTCAGGATGCGGGCCAGAATCTGGTACTCCCACTGATCGGGCTCCGTCTCCTCCATGGGACGTCCCCCGATCCTGTCGAGAAGCTCCCGGGGCGACGCGGCTCCGGCCAGGGCGTCGAAGAAGGCCTGGCCGCCGTGGCCGTCCTCGCAGGCGGCGACGGCGATGATGACGCCGCCGTCGGAACAGAGGGCCTCGGCGGCCGTCATCCCCTTCACGGCCTGGTAGACGTTCTGGTCCAGCGGGTAGCCGCCGTTGGAGGTGACGACGATGGGGGCCTTCCGCCTCCCGTCGACGGCGGCGCTCCGGGCCACGTCGGCGCAGCCTCGGCGGTGGGCCTCGTCGAAATGTCCGGCCCAGGCCGCCCGGATGCGCTTCTTCCCGTCGAGGGCGACGTTGAGGATGAAGGCCAGACGGGCGGCCTCGGCGGCGAAAAGCATGTCGGCGTGGATGGGATTGCCGTCGAGAGAGCCCGCCCGGGCCCGGGGTGAGGCGATGAAGGAGGCGCAGTGATTGGCCAGCACCGTCCGGTAGCCGGCCACGCCGGGTAGGACGCTCTTTCGTCCGCCGGAAAAGCCGGCGAAGAAGTGGGGTTCGATGAAGCCCTCGGCGACGAGCAGATCGGTCTCGACGGCGAAACGATTCACCCAAAGATCGCCTCCCGAGGGGAGTTTCCCCAGGAAACGGAGATCGTCGTCGCATCGGGCGTCGTGGACGACGACGCGCTCCCGGGAGAGGATGGAAGGCCCCAGACGTTCTCCGAGCTCGTCGGCCGTCGTGGGCCGGTGCATGCCCGTGGCGACGAGAAGCGTGACCTCCAGAGAGGCGTTATCGGCCCGCATCTCCTCAAGCAGGGGCGGGAGGGTGATCCTGCTGGGAACGGGGCGAGTGTGGTCGCTGGTGATGACCGTGGCTCGGCTGCGGCCCGACGCGAGGCGGCGCAGGGGCGGACTGGCGACGGGGTTCGCCAGGGCTCTCTCGACGATCGCCCGCTGAAGGACGAAATCCTCCGGGGCTCCGTCGGGCTCCGTGGGCCTCAGAACGGCCAGGAGCCTGTCGTCGGGAACGTCGATCTCCATCGAACTTCGGCCGTAGGGAATGGCGATCTTCATCGGATTCCTCCTTTGCAGAGAAGGAGACAGGGCTTTCGGCGGAGGCGAGGGGGGAAGGCGGAGAGGAATGGCCTCGAATTGGTCTGACCAATTCGAGGCCATTATAGGGCGGTTATTGTGTAAAATCAAGAACTTCGCTTCAATGTTTCGGCGACGTGATCGAGGTGGTTTCGCATCTCCGACGCGGCCCGCGAGGCGTCTCCGTCGAAGAGAGCCCCGCAGATGGCCCGGTGCTGGAGAAAGAGCTCGTCGTAACTCTCCTTCCAGAGGGAAATCCTCCGTCGGGCGAGGAGGAAGAAGCGGTCCAGAAGGGCCGAGATGGAGTCGTAGAGGCCGATGAGGAGGGGGTTGCCCGAAAGGGAGACGATCTTGACGTGCATCTGTTTGTCCAGAAGGGCCTTGCGCTCCTCGTCGTCCGTCCCGTCCAGCTCGGCCAGGAGGCCTTCCAGTTCCCGCCGATCGTCGTCGGAGAGGCGAGTGGCGGCGATGGCCGCCGCTGCCACTTCGACGATGCGCCGCAGTTCCAGGACATCTTCGAGTCTGCCGCCGTTGATCTGAAAGAGAAGGGACAACGGCTCCAGGAGGCTTTTGCCCAGATGGCCGCGGATGTAGTTCCCCCCGCCCTGTCGGGACTCGACGAGGCCGACGATCTCGAGGGAGCGCATGGCCTCCCTGATGGAGGCGCGGCTCACGTCGAGGCTGCGGGCCAGCTCCCTTTCCGTGGGAAGCTTGTCGCCGCCGCGGAGCCACCCGTCGAGGACGAGATTCTGGACGTAGTCGACGACGTCCTCGAAGATCCGTCTCGTGCCGTTCCTTTCGTTGACGGTCATGGCTCGCTCCTTTCTCGGTCCCTTCCCGTCGCCTCGAGGTCACGTCTGACGAAAGGCGCCAGGACCCTGGAACAGGAAATTATAACTGGCGAGGAGGAGATGGGCAAGGAATTTTTGACAAAAGGGGAAATCCGAGGTATGATCTATCTCAGCTTCAAATTTTAGCAAAAGAGGTATTGTCATGGCTGAGTACTCCATCAAACTCGTCTACGTCGGAGGCGCTCCTTACTGGAGACTTCCCGGCGGGGCCTTCCGCGAAGCCGAAGTCCGCAACGGCCGCATCGTCGAGCCGGGACTCCGACTCAAGGACAACGGCGTATCGCTCCGATAGGGGCGGCGCCGCCTTCACCGGATAACCAACGGATCGGGGCTCGCGCCCCGATTTTTTTGCGGCTTTTTTCGGGCCCCCTGAGGGGCCTCGACGTCAGAAGGAGGCTGAAGTCCATGTCGGCAGCAACGTTTCCGTCAGGCCCTTCCCGGATCTCCGTCGCGATCGGAGCCCTTTTTTCCCTCCTGGCGGCGGGAGCGGCCTTCGCCTTTCCCCTGGCCTTTGCCCGGGGAGACGCCATCTTCTTTGTCGGAGCCGAGGGGGAGAATCCCCGCCTCGTGGCACGCGGCTACGACCCGGAGATCTCGCCCGACGGTCGTCTCGTCGCCTTTACCCTCTACAGCGAACAGGGGGACCGGCAGATCGCCGTCGTCGACGCAACATCGAAGGAGCGGAGGCTCTTCCCCTCCGTTCCCGGCAAAAACAGCTATGGACCCCGCTGGTCGCCCGACGGACGGGCGCTCCTGTTCAGCCACTGGGACGAAAAGGAATCCGAATGGTTCCTGGCCCTCCTCCTGCTCGACGAGGGAACGTTCCGCCTCTTGGGCCCCGAGTGCAAGGGGCTCTACTCCTCCTTCTGGTCCGCCGACGGGAAGTCCGTCTACGGCCAGGACCTGGAGAAGCTCTGCCGGATCGACGTCGGAGAGGGGCGCGTCGTCGAAACGCTCGACCTCGCCGCCGTCCTGGGAGAGGCCATGGCCTCCAGCGCCCTTCACGTCACCGTCTCTCCCGACGGGACAAAATGGCTCTTCGACGGCGACGTGGAGGATTCGGGCCGTCGCTTCAAAAGCCACGACGGCCTCCTGTCGGCCCTGTTCCTTCACGTCCCCGCCGAGGGGACGACGCGCCGCCTCGGCGGCGACCTCTGGGCCGCCCATCCGGCCTGGCTCCCCGGCGGCGAGGCCTTCCTCTTCGCCGGCTACGAGGCTCCCGCCTCCGGGGCCGACCAGCCCCTCCCGGCCCTCTATCGTCAGGTCCTCGGCGACGACAGGGCGACGCTCCTTATCGCCGAAGGAGGGGCCCCGTCGTCGGCCCGATAGGGGAGCGGGCCCGGAGCGGCTTGGCCTTGAATCCCGGCGAATAGCTCTTCCCGGCCCTCTTCGTCATGCTTGATCTCCCCCCCGAAAAACTGTCTCGTTTTCTGGGGCCACCATACTTCCGCAGGGCGCCCCTTTCGCGGGTTCATCCCCACGTGCGTGGGGAACACTTCAGACGGAGCCTTCCCCTCCCGGAGATACGCTTCGAACCCTTCGGCGAATTGCTCGCTCGCTTTCCCCGGCCTGGCCCCAATCGGGGAGCTTGAGCCACTCGGAAAGGGACGCCAAATCCCCTTTGGCCCTGTCATTCCCCTGCGCCGAGGAGGCAAGATCGTCCAGAAAGACGTGAGCCGTCTCATGCGCGAACGTCGACCGGTCGGCCTTCTCGAAGAGCTTGATGATCGTTTGTCCTTCCGCAAGATCCGCTTGCCCACGGGTTCCCCCCTAGTAGAAACCTGGATTCTCGCTTCGGATATTGACAAGATCTCTTTGCGTTGGTACTCTTGAGCCAAATCTCCTGATCAGGTGGCCCACGGCTCGCGATTCGCCGACTGCGCTACCCCAACGGGAGATTTTTTCTGTGTCCAGGTAGCGGAGCTGCGGGACAGTGGCTCCGCTGCTGTCTACGTAGTTCCTCAACGACGCGGTTCATCCCCACGTGCGTGGGGAACACTTAAATGCGGGATTGCGCCGCAGGGAGTCAAGCGGTTCATCCCCACGTGCGTGGGGAACACCGTTTCAAGCAGGTAGTTTCCGAGCCTGCCTACGGTTCATCCCCACGTGCGTGGGGAACACCGCGTCCTCGGGATTGATGGTTAATGGCTTGAAGGTTCATCCCCGCGTGCGTGGGGAACACGGCAGTTGCAATATCCCCTCTCCCGGCAGTTTCCCCCTATGCCACAATAGTTGTCGCCTCTCCTGAGTAGGTTATGATTGAACTCCAGAGGAGGTGCGCCCCATGAACCACTACAGTCCCGACGTGAAAGAGCAGCTTGTCAAACGAATGATGCCCCCTGAGAACGCCTCCCTCTCGACTCTGGCGCGTGAGACGGGAATCAGCTTCGAAACGCTCAGGCAGTGGAGGAAGAAGGCCCGTATCGAGACAGGTTCGCCCGTCCCCGGCAACGGCCGTCGCCCTCAGTCCTGGTCCCCCGGCGACAAGCTTCTCGCCGTCCTGGCCACGGCGGGGATGAACGAGACGGAACAGGCCGAATACTGTCGATCGAAGGGTCTTTACGTCGAGGAGATCCGTAGCTGGCGCGAGGCTTGCCTCGACGGCCTCGCCGCCGGCCGGGACAGAGACAACGTCAGGGAGCTGCGCGAGGAACTCACGTCGCACAGGGGACGCCTGAAGGAGCTGGAGCGGGAACTTCGGAGAAAGGAAAAGGCCCTGGCTGAAACGGCGGCCCTGCTCACGCTGCGAAAAAAAGCCCAGGCGATCTGGGGGGACGACGAGGACGGTATCTGAGCCTCCCCGATCGCCAGGCGGCCTGCGACCTCGTCCGAGAAGCCTGCCGCCAGGGAGCCCGCAGGGAAAAGGCCTGCGCCGAGCTGGGCCTCACTCTCCGCACCTTCCAGCGCTGGACCAGGGAGGGACAGGTCGCCGAAGACGGCCGCAGGAAGGCGAATCGCCCCAAGCCCCGCTGGAGCCTCACGGAAGAGGAAATCGAAACGATCCGCTCCGTCGTCGACAGCGAAGAGTTCGCCGACCTGCCCCCGAGTCAGATCGTCCCTATCCTCGCCGATCGGGACATCTACCTCGCCTCGGAATCGACCTTCTACCGCATCCTCCGGTCCACGAATCGACAGAACCGTCGCGGCCGGTCCCGAACCGGCTCGCCCAAGGTACCGACGACACACGAAGCCAAAGGGCCCAACGAAGTCTGGTCCTGGGACATCTCCTGGCTGCCGGGCCCCATCGTCGGGCTCCACTACTACCTCTACCTCATCCTGGATATCTACAGCCGCAAGATCGTCGGCTGGGAGATCTGGGAGAGGGAATCGGAAGACCACGCCTCCGAACTCGTCACCCGCGCAGTCGTTTCGGAAAAGACCTTCACGAAACCGCTGGTCCTCCACTCCGACAACGGCAGCCCCATGAAGGGCTCGACCTTCCAGGCCCGCCTTGCGGCCCTGGGAATCCTCTCCAGCAGAAGCCGCCCGAGAGTGAGCAACGACAACGCCTACTCGGAATCGCTCTTTCGGACCTACAAATACCGCCCCGCCTTCCCGTCGCAGGGATTCGCCGGCCTCGAAGAGGCCCGGAAATGGACGGCCGCCTTCGTCCGCTGGTACAACGAAAAGCATCGCCACAGCGCCATCGGCTTCGTCACCCCCGACGCCCGCCACAGAGGCGACGACGTCGAGATCCTGAAGAGAAGAAAGCTTCGCTACGAAAAGGCCCGATCGGCCCACCCCGAACGGTGGAGAGGCAAAACCCGCCGATGGGAACCCATCGGTCCCGTCTTCCTCAACCCCGACAGATCGGGTAAGGAGGAAAAAGCGGAGAAGGACCCCGGCTGAACGATCGCGAAGGAGATGCCGGAAGAGGGAAAGTCAACCGGATGCATGCATGACTCTTGAGCGACAACTATATTGACAAACACCGTCGATGGATTCGGCGTACATTACGCGGTTCATCCCCACGTGCGTGGGGAACACTCGACGAAAAACCCTTCCTCCTCGAGTTTTTTCGGTTCATCCCCACGTGCGTGGGGAACACTCCTTCTCCTTCTCCTTCTCCTTCTCCTTCTCCGGTTCATCCCCACGTGCGTGGGGAACACCCCAAGGACAAGGTCCTGACGGACGCCGCCCGCGGTTCATCCCCACGTGCGTGGGGAACACTGACAGATAACGTTCTTTCCGTCGCCGCCTCACGGTTCATCCCCACGTGCGTGGGGAACACTCCTACCCCTGACGCCATGGCCTATGCCCATGCGGTTCATCCCCACGTGCGTGGGGAACACATATGCCCCATGGGGCAGTTGTGCAATGGGTCCAGGTTCATCCCCACGTGCGTGGGGAACACCGCTGCGGTGCCCCCTTCCGGGGCGACGTCGCCTGGTTCATCCCCACGTGCGTGGGGAACACACCAGGTTCTCATGATGAGCATCGACCCGTTCCGGTTCATCCCCACGTGCGTGGGGAACACCCCACGAGGACTGGCAGAACAGACAGCAGGGCAGGTTCATCCCCACGTGCGTGGGGAACACTCTCTTTCCCTGAGTAAAGGGGTATCGTCAACGCGGGTCGTCTGTTTCGGCGGTCGAGGGTTCTTTCGGGGTGTAGCGGCTCAGCAGGAGACCGCAGCAATCGACAGGTTCCCGACGATTCGTCCCTAAAGAAAGGAACTCGAAACCGCTTTCCGTCGGAGCGCTCCAGACCATGACAACGTTGCCTCCTCCCAGCCCGGAAGAGACGTTCTCCCATATGAATTCCCTGATGCGTCTTGAGTAATCGCCCACGTAGACGCCCGTTCGGATCTCCAGAAGCCAGATGGCCAATCGGCCCCGAAGGCGATCGGGAATGTTCTCAGCAACGATGACCAATGTCGCCAATTCCCTCGTCCTCCATGAAGGCGGGTTCCAGTGCGTCTTCGGGGGCCTCCGGCACGGGGAGCCCCCCCGCGGCCAGAATCTCTTCGATGGTCGGTATGACCTTCTTGAGAAGTTTCGTCTGCCGGAAGGCGTCCCGGCAGGCCCTTCGCACGTCGCCTTCCGGGTCTTGGGGGCGTTTGGCGGCGATCTGAAAGGCGACGGGAACGACGGACTCGAATTTGAAGATGTCGGCGATGTCGAAGACGAACGATCTCGGTTTGCCGGTGTGGACGAAGCCGATGGCGGGCGAATAGCCCGCCGCCAGGACGGCAGCCTCGCAAACGCCGTAGAGACAGGCTGTGGCCGAACTGAGACAGCGGTTCGTCTCGTCCGCCGCCGAGGCGTTACGGGGGTCGTAGCGCCGACCGTCCCAACGAACGCCGTAACGCTTGGCCAGCTGCTGGTAGAGGGTTTTGACCCGGGCTCCCTCGATTCCGCGCAGCTGCTCGATGGAATGGTTGGGATTGCAGGGCCGTCCGAAGCGGAGTTCATACATCTTCCTGGCCACTTTCAGGCGGGCGTCGTTCTCCAGGGCCAGAGAGGCCTGATAAAGCAGGCGATCGGACCGGGCTCCTCCGGGCTGGCCCGCGCCGTAGAGGCGGACGCCGGCCTCTCCGACCCACAGCAGCAGGGTCCCGACGCGCGCGGCCAAGGCGACGGCGGCATGGGAGATTCGCGATCCGGGTTCGAGCATGATGCAGCAGATCCCTCCGACGGGGATATGGGTACGGATGCCCTTCTCGTCGACGACGACAAAGGTGCCGTCCAGAACGTCGATCAGCCCGCGCTCGACGAAGGCCAGGCTGGCCCGGTCCTTGATGGGGATCGGGGAGAGTTTGGGCAGAGGCTGCCGCTGTATCATGGCCTTCCCAGAAGAAGGAGGCCGCAGCCGAAGGCCTTGGCCGGACCGATTCCCTGCTTCATGAGAAGGAGCAGAGCCTCCGGATCTCGGGGAAAGAGCAGACCTTCGTAGTCGACACTGACGATTTTACCCGGGATTCCCTCTTTCCTGAAGTGCATTTCTTCCCGGTGGCGTATCGTCACCTTTTCCAAAGTGCAGATGCCCTCCATTTTGCGGGTCAGCCAGTCGAGGAGGCTTTCCTCCCCGACGAGAGGGACGCGGCATCGGGCCTGAGAGAGCCGTTTGATCGGGTTGGCCCTCAAAGAGAAGGCGTAGGGCGAAGAGGTGAGGCGGATGTCGAAAGGGCTCGCCCGAAGGAGAGCGTTTCCTTCCGTCTCAAGGGGTTCGCTGTCGGAAAGCATGATGACGGAGAGGGCCTTGCCGTCGCTTTCTGAGCGGAAAAGGAAGGGGCGGCGTTTTACCTCCTCTCCGGGAAAGGCCTTCCAGAGGAGACGGTGAAGGGCGTAGGGGTTTTTGCCCAGAGATGACGGGAACTGCCATTTACTGATGAACATGGCCCGCATCCTCCTCGGCGGCGTAGACGAAAAGGCGTCGGGTCTCGAAATGGCGGCTGCCGGCGACGGGCAGGTCGCGGATGCGCATGGCGACCGCATCCCGTGCGGGCTTCTCCTCGCTGTAAACGGTTCCCGAGCCGGGAACGACGGCGCGTAGGGCCTCGTCGAAGGAGGAGGCGAGGAGGTCGGCCTCGAAGAGGGGGCGCCCCAGGGGGCAGCTTCTTCTGCCCAGGTAGGGCGTCAGTTCGGGGCGGCGGAGAGCCTCTCCGAGGCGATCCAGATCATAGGCGGCCTTTTCGCTCTGCGAGAGGGCGAGGGTGAAGGAAGCGTCTTCAAGGTATTCCCGGCGGGTAATCTCCGTTTCCTTGGGATCGCTCTTTACGGTACGAACGTTCTGGACGGTGTGGAAATCCACCATCCGCGTCGCCGGGTAAGGAGATTGGTCGCGTCGGACGGCATAGGAGTAGGAGCGGTCCAGGTCTGCGAGGGCCTCCTTTTCGTGACGCCTCAGGCCGAGGCAGGCACCGAGAAGTCCCGTGACCCCCGATCGGGTGGGGAAGAGTTCCGTCGGCCTGTAGGTCTCGAAGGTATGACCACCCCAGGCCTGGAAGAGCCCCTGGAGCTTGAGGATCAGGTAGCGTGCCACGATCTTACCTGCCGATCCAGTCCAGGAGCTTGGAGAAAGGGGCCATTCGCCCTTCGAGGGCGCTATCGTGGAGGGAGAAAAGAGCACTCTCCTCGTCGAGGCCGTATCCGAGATGAATTTTCTCCCAATACTCGGCCAGTGCGCTTATGGAAGGCTGCATCAGTCCCCCTGTCTTCGTGGCGCGCACGGGTTTCTCGAAGGCGTTGTGGAGGGCGATGGGCATAGGGGAGCGGACGGCGAAGACCAGATCGGCCAGGCTGTAGGAGGCGAAGCTCCGTTGCTTGCCCGTGGGCACGACGGTGGCGAAAAGCTCGGCGAAGCCTTTGGCCGTCTCCCGTGCCCTGGCGCTGTCGCCGCCGAGATTTTCCGTCAGAAGTCGCATGTCGATCGAGGCATAGCGGTAGAAGACGCCGGATCCGAACTCCTGGGTATTGAGGTGGCCCGCACCGGTCTCTTCGGCGGCCTCTTCTTTGAGGTCGTCCATGGCGGTGAACCAGTCGATCTCGGCCTCCATGGCGTGGGTCGTGATGGAGTGAGCCATCGAGAGGGCCCCCCCCACGTTTTGAAGAACGCCTGACGCGCACATCCGTCCGGACAGGGCGATATCGGTGCAGGAGATGCCCGCGGCGAGATACTCCTTGGAGCCTTTTTCAAGAGCCTTTGTCAATCCTTCTAGTCTATTATTTTTGGGTTCCTTTTTGGTTCTGCCTTTTTTCTTCTTGTCGCTGTTTTCTGTTGCGTCTATTGCTTCTTTCTCAGTTTTTTCGATCAAAGCCATAAACTCGTCATGGCTTATTGCTTCTTCTCTTAGGTATTCCGTGGATATTGCAACCAATTTTTCCATCTCATCGTCTATCCACGGAGTCACGACCTTGTTGTCCATTTTTGATTCCCTTATTATGTATTCCAGAAGGGCATCTGAATAAGGCTTGAATCTTTCCTGATTTCTGAAGTGATCGAAGAGATCCGCGTCTTGTCTGGTTCGAGTGGAAGGAGCCCCAAAGAGCTCTTTGTACCTTTCGCTCATGCGTATGGATCTTTTCAGGCATTGGCTTGAGACTCGGATCCTTCTCACGCCTCCGAAGTAGGCCGATTTCTGCATGTTCATGTCGTCTCGATTCAAACACGAAGAGCTGTGGGAAATGAGGACGTGCAGGTTCAGGAAGTGCCTGTCCATTGAGATGCCCTCCTTAGTCGGTGTCTTTTTGTGATTTTAATGACATGAAATAATCTTTGGCTACATCTATCTTTTTTTGTTCGCCCCAATAGAAAAGTGTTTCTCCGAAAGATTGCCAGTTTAGGGTTGGCTTTGTGAATTGAAGCAAACGACGCAAATGGAGAAGATCTTGGGGAAATTCGGAGCGCAGAAGCTGGAAGAGCCGTTGCTCCGAAACCTTCTTTTCTCCCTGGGCCAGGCGCTGGCCCAGGGAGAAAGCCTTGGGATGATGTCCCGCCCAGGGGAGCATGAAGATGACGCGCTGCCATTGGGGCGTCGGGGCTGTCCCGTCGGGCAGAAGTCGGTAGAAGGCCCCATGGAGGACCAGATCCTGTGGAAGGGACGCTCTTCGAATATCGGCCTTGGGACCGTTTTTCATCGCCTCGTAGGTGGTTTTCAGTCGAACGAAATCAAATCCTGATTCCATGACGAAGCTCGTCTCCTCTCGGTTGATGTCTACGCCTCTTCCTCCAAGGGCTTGCGCAAATCGTTCAGGGCCTTCCCGAGCGTCTTCTGGGTAATGGCGTAAGCCGAGATTCCCTTGGGCTGGTCCAGATAGGGTGCGGCCATTTCCTCGAAGATGTCGCGGCAGATCCGTTCCAGCTTCTTGGCGAGAGCGAGGCGAAAGGCCTTCTCCTCATCCCATTCGGTTTGTTGCAGGGACCGGTGCATGAGGGCTTCCGTCCCCTGGAAGAAGAGATCTCTTGCTTTGGCTTTAAAGCCTTTTCCGTTTTTCGAGCAGTTCTCCCCGAACCCGTAGAGTTTCTTCTCCAACGCTTCCCCGTAGGCCAGAGCGAGTCGCACCCGGCCGTGGATGTCGTCGATATGCTCGGGCCATCCGGCGCCGACGGTGATCATGTCATGATGGCGACGGGTGATGAGGGCCTGTTTGTTGGAATAGCCGCCGACGCTGAGAGCGAGGGGGCTGTGAGGGGCGATCGCGCGGTAGTGCTGCAGGACCAGGGCAGGCTCCTTTTCGTCGCTGTCGATCATGATGTCGGAGAACCTGGCCCAGGGAGGGATGTCGTCGCTGTAGGTCACGGGGAACCATTCTCCCTTCGCCAAAACCAGAACCCTCGGGCTGTGAGGGTGGGGCCAAAGGGGTTGGTCGTAGCCAAATTTTCTTTTTCCAAAGAGGCGAACCCTCGTCTCCGTCTCGGCTCCGCAGCCGCTGCAGATGTCGCGCTCCCTTTCCCAGGAAAGCAGGAGGCTCGCCGGCTGCCAGAAAAGGCCTCGGACGAGTCCGATCCGAGCGGCGCTCAGCCTCGTCCCCGCGGTTATTTTGTCGACCCAGTTGGGCTCGTCGCGCTTCGGGCCGTCGGGGGAGGCAAGTTTTTTTTGGATGAAATCGCTGGGCAGAATGTTTTGCCAGATCATGCGGCGGAGATCGGCGTCGAAGACAAGCGTCGTGATGGGATTGGCCTTTCTGAGAGGGTCCTTAAACCCTCCTCCGAAAGAGGGTGCTCCCGTTGCCTGGTTGAAAAGCGCGATGGCGGCACAGGAGGGGCAGAGGCACTGAATGTCATCTTTGTTGTTGAAGAGGCAGGCCGTTTCGTCCCCCTCGGGCAGGCCCGGAAGGAGTTTCTGGATGCCCGTGACGTTTTGGTCCTTCGCGTCTCGGTCCTGCATGAAGGGCGTCGTTTCATGATCCAGGTCGAACCATGATTTCTTCGCCTCGGCGGCACGGCGGTAACGGTCCCGGTCGAGGGGGTGCCTCAAGTGCAGCAGGAGCTCCCTGTCGTCTTTTGGTGTGAGGATGGCCTGAACGAGGCAGACGAGGAGCTGCAGCGCGGCCATCTCCATGTCGTCTCTTCTGTGGGAGAGGGCATGAAAGACGTCGCTGCACAGCAGGTCCTCGAGCGTGATCTGCCGTCGCTCATCTCCGGCGGTTACGGGAATCCAAGGGTCTTCGAGGAGGTTCATTCTTGGCGTCTCACCCTTTCCAGGCCCCTTTCGGGGGAATAGCGGAGGGCTAAGGGAGCTGAGGCGGACCACCCCTCGCCTTCTGTGGTGACGGGAAGAAGATGGAATCCGTCGATGTTTTCCAGTTTCGCCAGATACTTCTTCCAGCTTGCGGGGACCGCGATGGACTGGAGATGGACCACCTCGTGGGAGGAAGGATCGGGGCGGATCGCGTCGAGGGCCGTCTCCGCGTCATCGAGGAGGTTTTGGGACCGGCCGTCGTAGGGGAGAAGGGTCAGGCTCGTCTCTCCGTCGCGGGTAAGGCCTGCGGTGTTTTCGTCCGTATCGGCAAGATCGAGGGCAGAGCCGGACAGGATGTGGGCGGCGAAATTCCTGCCCTGCTGTCTGTTCTGCCAGTCCTCGTGGGCCGCCGAGACGCTTGGCGGCTCTCCGTCGCAGGGGGACTCGCCGTAGACGATCTCGATCCATTCCCGGTAGGCTCGGGGAAAGAGGATCGACGCAGTCCCTTCCAGGAGGCGGCGGGTGCGCCAGAGCAGGGCCGCATTGTCGTAGATGAGACAATGAAGGCCGAAGTCGTCTTCCGGAGGGGCCAGGACGAGAGCCCTCGGAAGGCCGTCCACGTGGAGAGCGCTGTGGCGATGGAGACGACCCAGCCGCTGAAAGAGGATGTCGACGGGGCAGAGCTGGGAGACCATGAAGTCGAAATCCAGATCGAGGCTCTGTTCCGCGACCTGGGTGGCGACCAGGACGCGCCCCTGTCCCGCCGTCCGATCGGGGCCGTAGTTTTTCACGACCGATTCCTCGATGCGGGAGCGGTCTTCGAAGGTGTACCGGGCGTGGAAGAGGTCGACGGGGACTTTGGCCCTTTCTCGCAGTTTTTCCGCAACCGCCTGGGCGTGATCCACGAGGTTGCAGATGACGGCCACGGCCTGTCCTTGGGCGGCCTCGGCTATGATGCCGTCGTAGGCGCTTTCGTCGGGGAGGGCTTCCGGGCTTCGGAGAATAGCGATGTGGACGGTTCGTTCCGGCGTCGGATCATCGGGAACGAGGAAACGGCTTTCTTCAGTCGTGGAGAGAGAGAGGAGAGGGTAGGGAGCGGGATCGCCGGGAGAGACCTCTTTCCCGTTCCAGTTCCGCAGCAGTTCCTGCAATCTCCGGGCCTGGAGCGTGGCCGAGAGGAGAATGGCGCAGCCTCCGGCCTTGCGGTGTTGCTCGAGGACATCGTCCATGAGGCCGTTCATGTAGCTGTCGTAGGCGTGGACTTCATCGACGATAAGGACGCTGCGGGAGATGGCGAAGGACCGAACGAAACCGTGCCGGACGGGCAGGGCGCTCAGGAGGATCTGATCCAAGGTGCAGACGCCGATCTGGCCCAGGAGGGCTCGCTTCTTGCCGGCCGTCAGCCACTTGGAACACTGGGCCGCGCCGTCCTCGGCCGGGGCTGAAGAACCCCCTTCGACGAGGGATTGAAACCCCCTGTTGAATCGTGATTTCCCGTGAGCCAGGACGACGTTGGCCGATTCCGGGAAGAGAAGAGGGGCGACCTTCTGCAGGCGATCGAACATGGCGTTGGCCGTGGCCTGAGTGGGGAGAGCGAAAAGGACCGAGTCGGCCCGGTCTTCGGCCAGCCACTGCGAGGCGAGGGAGAGGGCCGCTTCCGTTTTTCCCGACCCTGTCGGGGCTTCCATGACGGCCAGAAGAGGAGCGGCGATGCCGGGGTCAGAAGAGGCGATTTTCTGGATTCCCCGGGGCGATCGGGAAGGGAAAAGGCCGCTCATTCCGTGAAGGCCCGACCGGCTGCGGACGAGTCCGCATTCGGTCAGGGCCCGGTCGGCGGCTTCAAGGCGGCTTGGCAGATAGTCCTGGGGAGAAAGGGTGGCCGGGCAGTGGGGAAACCATGTCTCGTTCGAGGCGATCCAGTCGCAGACCGAACAGAAACCGTAGAGGCCGTCGGGGGGCTCTTCGTCGGGCCAATCCTCGTCTGTGTCGGGCAAGAAGAGTCCGCGCGCCAAGGTGATCAGGGCCTGCCGGGTCTTCCGGTCTCTTTCTTGCCAGAGGAGAGGAGCGTAAGGACGAGAAAGGTTTCGATGGGAGCCGATTTGCAGGGAGCCGTGATGGGCGGCGACGGCCCTCATCCAAAGATGAGGAGTATCGGAATAGATCATTCCCCGGTCTCTGTCGAACCACTGGAGCCCTGCCGGACCGTGGCGGTAGTCCCGGCTCTGAATTTTCTTGAGGTTGCTGAGCTCCTCGGCCGGGTGGATTTTTCGGAGAAGATCGGGGGCCTTGGCCTGAAAGCGGACGTCGGCCTTGCCGAGATCGTGGAGGAAGAGGAAGAAAAGGACCCAGGAAACAAGCCGATCGGCCCCGAGTGCCCTCCGTAGGGCGGGGCTTTTTCCCAGCCATCTTTGCCCCACGGCGACGGTGTCCAGGCCGTGGTAAATCAGCGGGTGCCATGAGCCTTCGCCGGTCTTCCCCCAGTAGAGCAACGCCATCTCCTCGGTGAGATCCATCGCCGACCTCCTCCGCAAATGAGATTGAAAGACAGACATCACGGAGTGCCTGCCGTGGCCATATTCCTCTCCTCTCTGTGGCCCCTGGTTTTCCCTGCCGCCCGCACGGAATGGCCGGGGTCAGGCACCTGTTGAACGATATTAATTAACTTATATTAACATCATACAAGGGCAGGAGCGCTTGTCAAGTCCGAATCCGCGGGCCGGGAGGGACGGCAGCCCCATCGGCCCGGCCCCGGGGCGGCCGGAAGGCGGAGGCGTCCGCCTCGGACCCGCACCGGCCCTGTGCCTTGGGCGGGTTTCGAATAAGCCGGTCCGACGGAGCCTGTCCCGGCGCGTCTGGCGATCCGCGTCGGGCGACCGATCCCGACGGGGAGCCCGCGACTCGGACTCCCGTCCGGTCTTTCCCTTCTTCGAGCTTGACGGCGAGGCGCTCTTCGCTGTAGGGTTTACTAAAGATGAATATTGTTCGTTTTTCGGGACCACCGGCTGGCGGGGTGGCGACTCTATTGGAGGTGCGGACCGTGAGCGAGATTCTCTGGGTTCAGAACGCAAGATGTCTTCAGCGTGGTCCCAAGGCGGGAGTCGAGGCCTTCGCTCCCGATGTCATCGATTCGGTCCGGGCCTTTCACGCCACCATTCCCGGCTACGAGCCGACGCCTCTCGTCGGCCTTCCCGCTCTGGCCGCCTCCTTGGGGCTCGCCTCGTTGCACGTCAAGGACGAGTCCCGCCGGTTCGGCCTCAACGCCTTCAAGGTCCTGGGCGGCTCCTATGCCATCGCCCGCCTCCTCGCCTGCCGTCTCGGCCGGGATCTGTCGACGCTTCCCTACCCGGTGCTGACGAGCGAGTCCGTCCGGGCCGAGCTGGGGCCCATGGTCTTCGCCACCACCACCGACGGCAACCACGGCCGCGGCGTGGCCTGGACGGCCCGCGTGCTGGGCCAGAGGGCCGTCGTCTACATGCCCAAGGGGACGGCTCCCTTCCGCCTCGAGAGGATCCGGGCCGAGGGGGCCCGGGCCGAGATTCTCGACAGGAACTACGATGACTGCGTCCGCTTCACGGCCGCCGAGGCCGAGCGGGAGGGGTGGGTCGTCGTTCAGGACACGGCCTGGGAGGGCTATCGCGACATCCCCCTCTGGATCATGGAGGGCTACGGAACCATGGTGGCCGAGGCCCTCGACCAGATCGAGGCCCGAGGCGACGCCCTGCCGACGCACGTCTTCATCCAGGCCGGCGTGGGCTCCCTGGCGGCGGCCGTTCAGGCCGTTCTCGTCGCCCGGCTGGGCGAGGCGGCGCCGCAGGTGATCGTCGTCGAGGCCGACAAGGCGGCCTGTTTCTACAAGTCGGCCCTGGCCGGCAACGACGTTCCCCTGGCCGTGACGGGCGATCTCGACACGGTCATGGCCGGTCTGGCCTGCGGCGAGGCCAACGTCATCGCCTTCGACATCCTCCGCGACTACGCCGCCGCCTTCCTCTCCTGTCCCGATCCCGTCTCGGCCCGGGGCATGCGCCTTCTGGGCAATCCCCTGAGAGGGGACGCTCCCATCGTCTCAGGCGAGTCGGGCGCCGTCACGGCAGGCCTTCTGTCCTTTCTCATGGCCGACCCGAGGCAGAGGCCCCTCCGCGATTTTCTGGGGCTTGGGGCCCGGTCTTCGGTGCTCCTTTTCAGCACCGAAGGCGACACCGATCCCGACCGGTACCGTTCCATCGTCTGGGACGGCGAGTTCCCCACCGTCGGCCTGAGTCTGGAGGGGCGATGAACCCATGCTGATCGTCGGCAACGGTTCCGTCGTCACCCGCCACGGGGCCCTTCCCTTTCTGGACGACGGCGCCGTCGCCATCGACGGCGGTCTCATCGTCGACGTGGGGCCCACGGCCGAGATCCGGTCCCGCTACGAGGGCTCCTTCCTCGACGCGGCAGGCGGTCTCATTCACCCCGGTCTCATCAACGGTCACATGCATTTCTACAGCACCTTCGCCCGCGGTTTCGGCGGCAAGGGGGGGAGCGCCCGGACGTTCACGGAGCTCCTCGAACGGCTCTGGTGGCGTCTCGACAAGGCTCTGACCCTCGAAGACTGTCACTACAGCGCCCTCTATGCCGTCGTCGAGGCCATCCGGTGCGGCTGCACGACGCTCATCGATCACCACGCCTCGCCCCATGCCGTGAGGGGCAGCCTTTTCGAGGTGGCCCGGGCCGTCGTCGACGGCGGCCTTTCGGCCTGCCTCTGCTACGAGGTCTCCGATCGGGACGGCCCGGCCGTCGCCGATGAGGGGATCGCCGAAAACAAGGCCTTCATCGATCATGTGAGCCGGTCGGGAGATGCCCGCCTGGCGGCCACCTTCGGCCTCCATGCCTCGATGACCCTCGACGACGCCACTCTGGAGCGCTGCGCCGAGGCCGGGGAGGGCTCGGGCTTTCACGTCCACGTCGCCGAAGGGCCCGAAGACGAGCGCCTCTGCCGGGAGCGCCACGGCCTTTCCGTCGTCGAGCGCTTCGGCCGTTTCGGCATTCTGGGGCCCCGCTCGCTGGCCGTTCACTGCATCCATATCGACGACGACGAGAAGGATCTTCTGGCCGAGACGAAGACGGCCGTGGCCCACAACGCCGAGTCGAACATGGGCAACGCCGTCGGGTTGGCCCCGGCCCTGGACCTCATGCGACGAGGCATCCTCGTGGGGCTCGGCACCGACGGCTACGTGAGCGACATGTTCCGCGCCCTGGCCATGGCCGGTGCCCTCCAGAGGCACGGCCTGGCCGATCCCGACGCGGGCTGGACCGAGGTGCCCCGGATGCTCTTCGAGAACAACGCCTCCCTGGCCGACCGCTATTTCGCCCTTCCCCGGGGACGGCTCGCCCCCGGCTGCGTCGGCGACGTCATCGTCATCGACTACCGCCCGCCGACGGCCCTCTCGGCCTCCAACGTCGACGGCCATCTTCTCTTCGGCCCCGGCTCGGCCTGCGTCACCTCCGTCGTCGCCTCGGGCCGGATCGTCATGAAAGATCGCCGCCTGACGGGCCTCGACGAGGAGCGCATCGCCGCCCGCTGCCGCGAGCTGGCCCGGGCCGTCCACGACCGGTTCTGAAAGGGGGAGGAACGATGCGTCACGAGATGCGACCCCTTTCCTTCGAGAGGGAGCTGCGCTGGGCATTGGCGGAGTGGGAGCATCGCCGCTCCATCTTCTCCGTTCCCCAGTCGCTCTTCTGGGTGCCCCGACAGGCTCCCTACGCGTCGAGGCTCTTCGATCGCGAACTGGCCGCGCCCGTCGGTCCCGCCGCCGGTCCCCATACCCAGATGGCCCGCAACATCGTCGCCTCCTGGCTGTCGGGGGCCCGCTTCATCGAGCTCAAGACCGTCCAGGCCGCCGACGAACTGGAGATCCCCCGGCCCTGCATCGACATGGCCGACGAGGGGTACAACGTCGAATGGTCCCAGGAGCTGAGGCTCGAGGCGTCGGCCGATCAGTACATTCAGGCCTGGCTCTGGGTCCATCTCCTTCCCGCTCTTCTGGGCTGGCCCCGGGGCGGCGGGGGGACGATCTTCAACATGAGCGTCGGCTACGACCTGGCGGGGATTCTCTCGGCGCCCATGCAGGCCTTCATGGATCGCCTCGCCGACGCCTCGGAGCGCCTCGCCGAGCTGAAGGCGACGCTGGGACGGCTCTTCCCCCCGGCGGCCGACGTGGATCTTCCGGGTCGGATCGTCACGAGCTGTACCCTTTCGACGATGCACGGCTGCCCTCCCGACGAGATCGAGCGCATCGGGACTTACCTCATCGAGGAGAGGGGCCTTCACCTGACGGTCAAGCTCAACCCGACCCTGCTGGGCAGGGAAACCCTCCTGTCCCTCCTTCACGGCCGTCTCGGCTTCGACGAGGTCGTCGTCCCCGATTCGGTCTTCGCCAAGGACCTGGCCTATCCCAAGGCTCGGGAGATCATTGCCGGCCTGAAGGAAAGGGCGGCCCGGCGGGGCGTCACCTTCTCCGTCAAGCTGACCAACACCCTGGCCGCGGCCAATCACCGAGGTCTCCTCGAAGGCGACGAGATGTACCTTTCGGGCCGCCCTCTCTTCCCCCTGGCCGTCCATCTCTTCCATCGCCTCGTCGAGGATTTCGACGGCGATCTCGACGTCTCCTTCTCGGCCGGAGCCGATGCCCTGAACGTGGCCGACCTTTTCGCCTGCGGCGTCCGGACGGTGACGATGGCCTCCGATCTCCTCAAGCCCGGAGGGACGGCCCGCATCCTTCAGGGGCTGGAGAATCTCGAGGCGGCCATGGCGGCGGCCTCCGCTTCCAATCTGGCCTCTTTCGCCGCGAGGCGCCGCGAGAAGCTGGCCGATCTGGCCGCAAGGTCCCTCTCCGACGGGCGTTACAGGAAGGACCGCAGCCGGAAGGAGGCCAAGGTCGCCTCGCCTCTGGGCTTTTTCGACTGCGTCGAGGCGCCCTGCTCCGCCGCCTGCCCCGTCCATCAGGACATTCCCCTCTACGCCCGCCTCCTCGCCGAGGGGCGCCGCGACGAGGCCCTGGCCACCGTCCTCCGCCGCAACCCCCTGCCGGGGCTGACGGGTTTCGTCTGCACCCAGGCCTGTCGGGAACGGTGCACCCGCGTCGATTACGACGAGCCCCTGTCCATCCGGGCCCTGAAGGGCTTCGCCGCCTCCGGCGAGGCTTCCTTAGGGCTCTGCCGTCCCCCCTCGGGGCATCGCGTCGCCGTCGTCGGGGCCGGTCCGTCGGGACTGGCCGCATCGGCCCGTCTGGCCCTCGAGGGCGTCGCCGTCACCCTCTTCGAGGCCCGAAGGAGGGCCGGAGGGATGATGGCTATCGCCCCGGCCTTCCGGCTTCCGCCGGAGGTCCTCGACAGGGACGTGAGCCGCATCGTCGATCTCGGCGTCGACCTGCGCCTGAATGCCGTCGTCGAGGGCCCGCCGGAGAGCCTCCTCGACGCCTTCGACGCCGTCTACGTCGCCACGGGCTTCCCCTGTGACGTCCCTCTCGGCCTGGAGGGGGAGAGGTCGCCCGCCGTCTGGGGCGCCCTGAGGCTCCTCGAGGCCGTCGCCTCGGGGGAACGGCCCGAGCTGGGCTCCTCCGTCGTCGTCGTCGGCGGCGGCAACACGGCCGTCGACGCCGCCCGGACGGCCGCGCGCCTCTGCGGCCGCCCCGTCACCCTCCTCTACCGCCGGACCCGGCAGGAGATGCCCGCCGCGCCGGAAGAGGTGGAGCTCCTGCTGGAGGAGGGGAACGTCCTCGTCGAACTGGCCTCGCCGGTGGAGCTCCTCTTCGAGGGGGGGCGCCTCAGGGCCATCGAGTGCGAGCGCAACCGTCTGGGCGAGGCCGACGCCTCGGGGCGACGCCGTCCTCTCGCGACGGGCGTCTGTTTCACCCTGAAGGCCGACAGCGTCATCGCCGCCGTCGGCCAGCTTCAGGAGTCCCCCCTCTTCCGCAAGAGCCGTCTCGCGCTGGAAAAGGGGAGGCTGCCCCTGGCCCTTTCGGGGCGCAGCGCCGTCGCCGGAATCTACGGCGGCGGCGACCTGGCGCGCGGTCCCGATACGGTCATCGCCGCCTGTGCCGACGGCCTCCGCGCCGCCGAAAGCATCGCCCGGTCTCTGGGCATCCCCGCCGAGGAGCCGCCCCTACCGCCCCTTCCGACGGTCGGCGAGCTCGATCGGGCCAAGAGAGCCCGGGCCCGCAAGGAGGCTCCCTGTCGGCCGTCCCGGAGTCCTCTCGGCGAAAGGGGGGCTTTCGCCTCCGTCGAGGGCCTTTTCGACGAAGAGGGAGCTCGCGCCGAGGCCCGGCGCTGTCTCCAGTGCGCCGATCTCTGCGACAAGTGCGTCGAGGTCTGTCCCAACAGGGCCAACGTGGCCTATTCGATCACGACGGCCGCCGTGACGGCCCCCGTCGTCGAGGAGCGGGAGGGGCGCCTCGTCGCCGTCGGGGCCGAGACGGTGACGATCCGCCAGCCGGGCCAGATCGTCCACGTCGAGGAACTCTGCAACGGATGCGGCAACTGCGCCACCTTCTGCGTCCATCAAGGCCGGCCCTACGAGGCCAAGCCCCGCCTCTTCCTCGGCCGGAGCGCCTTCGAGGCCGAGGAGGAGAACGCCCTTTTCCTCGACGAAAGGGCCCTCTTCTGGCGCGAGAAGGGGCGCACGGTCCGGCTGGAGCGCCTCGCCGAGGGGTACCGCTACGACGACGACCGCGTCGAGATCGTCGTCGACGGCGCCTTTCGCCTCGTCGGGGGAAGGGTGAAAAGGATCTTCGAAGGCCCCCTCTCCCTGGCCCGGGCGGCCTCGATGGCCCGCGTCGACGAGGGACTGCGCCGGAGCGCTCCCTTCCTCCTCGCGGCCCGTGACGTACAATAGACGGAGTGCCCTCACTCAAGGAGCGTGATCGCCTTGGATTTCGAGCGCGTCAGAGATCTTGCGGCAGAGTACGAGCCCGCCATGACCCGTTTCCTTCGCGACATGGTGGCCCTTCCCAGCGAGAGCTGCGACGAGGCGGCCGTCATCGCCCGCATCGGGCAGGAGATGGAGCGCGTCGGATTCGACGCCGTCGAAATCGACGCCATGGGCAACATCAGGGGAACGATGGGCTCGGGACCCCGCCTCGTCGCCTTCGACGCCCACGTCGACACCGTCGGCGTCGGCGAGCGGGCCAACTGGACCTTCGACCCCTATGAGGGCTATGAGGACGAGCATACCATCGGGGGCCGGGGAACGAGCGACCAGGAGGGCGGCATGGCCTCCATGGTCTACGGAGCCAAGATCATGAAGGAGCTGGGGCTTCTCGAGGGGCTCACCGTCGTCTTCGTCGGCTCCGTCCAGGAGGAGGACTGCGACGGCCTCTGCTGGCAGTACCTCCACAACGAGGTGGGGCTGAGGCCCGAGGTGGTCGTCCTCACGGAGCCCACGGACGGGAGGATCCACCGGGGCCAGAGGGGGCGCATGGAGATCGCCGTCCGCACCCGGGGCGTGAGCTGTCACGGATCGGCTCCGGAGCGGGGCGACAACGCCATCTACAAGATGGCGCCCATCCTCACCGAGCTGCGGGCCCTTCACGCCAATCTCAGGGACGACCCCTTCCTGGGCAGGGGGAGTCTCGCCGTCTCGGAGATCTTTCACTCGTCGCCGTCGCGCTGCGCCGTCGCCGACGGCTGCCGGATCTCCGTCGACCGTCGCCTCACGGCGGGGGAGACGGCCGATTCGGCCCTGACGGAGATCGGCAATCTCCCCGCCGTCGTCGCCTCCGGGGCCGAGGTCTCCCTCTACCGCTACGACCGCCCCTCCTACAGAGGCCTCGTCTACCCCACGGAGTGCTACTTCCCCGCCTGGGTCGTCCCCGAGGAGCACGAGGCCGTCCGGGCCATGGCCGGCGCCTTCCGCTCCGTCCTCGGAAGGGAGCCGGTCATCGACAAGTGGACCTTCTCCACCAACGGCGTCTCCATCATGGGACGTTACGCCATCCCCTGCGTCGGCCTCGGCCCCGGCCACGAGGACCAGGCCCACGCGCCGGACGAGAGGACCTGGAAGAGCGAGCTCGTCGACTGCGCCGCCGTCTATGCCGTTTTTCCGACGCTCTATCTCGAACGAACCGCCCTCGGGGGCAGGGAGGAAAAGTAGATCATGCAGAGCTATTTCCGCGGACGCCACTTCATCGACCTCGAAGCGTACAGCAGGGAAGAGGTGGAGACCTTACTGGACGTCTCCTTCGACCTGAAGCGCAAGTTCGCCATGGGCATCGCCACGCCCTACCTGACGGGCAAGACCCTGTTCCTCATGTTCTTCGAGCAGTCGACGCGGACCCGCAACTCCATGGAGGCCGGATTCGCCCAGCTCGGAGGCCATGCCGGGTTCCTCGACACGTCGAGCATGCAGGTCTCCCACGGAGAGAGCCCCAAGGACACGGCCATCATCCTGTCGGGCTACGGCCACGCCATCGCCTGCCGCTACTGCAACTGGGGCTACGGCAACGCCTACCTCAACGAGATGGCCCGCTGGTCCCGGGTGCCCGTCATGAACCTCCAGTGCGACCTCTACCACCCCATGCAGGCCCTGGCCGACCTGATGACGATGAAGGAGAAGTTCGACTCCCTCAAGCGCCTCAAGGTCTCCATCATCTGGGCCTATGCCGAGAGCCACAAAAAGCCCATTTCCGTTCCCGTCTCCCAGATCCTCCTCTTCCCCCGGTGGGGCATGGACGTCGTCCTCGCCCACCCCAAGGGATGGGAGCTGCCCGACTGGGTCATCGCCAAGGCCAAGGCCAACGCCGAGAAATACGGCGGCACCGTCACCGTCACCGACAACGAGGCCGAGGCCTACCGCGGCGCCCACATCGTCATCCCCAAGAACTGGGGCAACTGGGTGACGGACCAGACGGGGCTCCAGGCCTCGGGGGCCGTCAAGGTCGTCGACGACAAACTTCGGGCCCACCGTTCCTGGAAGTGCACCGAGGCGAAGATGGCCACGGCCGACCGCGACGTCGTCTACATGCACGCCCTCCCGGCGGACCGGAACAACGAGGTGGAAGACGCCGTCATCGACGGGCCTCACTCCATCGTCTACGACGAGGCCGAAAACCGCATCCACACGGCCAAGGCCGTCATGACCCTCCTCATGGGAGGACGGTAGGCCCCCCGGCGGTCGAAGGCGCTTTTCGAAGGGCTTCGGCCGCCCCTTGCGGGAGATCTTCGGTCCTCTCGTTCCGAAAGCCTCCCGTCGGCCCTTTTCGCAAGGAGGTCTGATCCGATGGAGACGGAAAAGATCCGGACCCTTACGGCGCGCGAAGTGAACATCATGCTCGACGTCATCGAAGAGGAGATTCTTCCCCTGACGGAGGTCCTCGTCCGCCAGGGGCACAACCTCTTCGGCGGCGCCGTTCTCGACGCCGTCACCCTGAGGACGCTCGTCGTGGGGAGCAATCGCCGCGGCGAAAATCCCGTCTTTCACGGCGAGATCGACACGATCATGCGCTTTTTCGAGATGCCCCACAGGCCCAAGGCGGAGGAGACGGTCTTCCTGGCCACGCACGAGCCCTGCTCCATGTGCCTCTCGGCCCTGGCCTGGTCCGGTTTTCGCGAGGTCTGGTACCTCTTCGACTACAGCGAGACGGCCCAGGATTTTCACATGGCCGACGACCTGAAGATGCTCGAATCCCTCTTCGGCACGACGACGCCCAACGGCCGGAACGCCTACTTCAACCTCCGGAGCCTCCGCGAGGTCCTGGCCGATCTGGACGAACAGGAAAAAATCGAGGAGCGCATCGCCCGCATCAAGGAGCTCTACCGCGAACTCCCCGTCGACCTGGGCGAGGGTTAGCTCTTTCATGGAAGACAGGTCCTACTGCGTTTATGCCCTTAAAGACCCACGCGGAACGCCTGTCTTGCCCTTTTATATCGGCAAGGGCAACAGGTACGCGCCCTCATGATCACCTCGTCAATCCGGACGAGACGCCCAAGGGGCAGAAAATCAGAGAAATCCGAGAGGCAGGAGCGATGGTCCTGGAGTGTCGTCTTGTGGACGGACTGAGCGAGTCGGAAGCCATACGGATTGAGGCGGAATTGATATCTGCCTTCGGGACGCTTGAAACGGGAGGCATTCTGACCAACAAGGTCCTGCCGTCAGGACTTTCGACGAAGGTGCGTCGCCGCGTCACCCTGCCGTCGGGGGTGAAGGAGAAAGCCCAGATAGGCCTTGCTCTGCTCAAGGAGGCTGTCCTTGAGCTGGCCAAGGCCAATCCCGAAGGGATCACCAACGCAGACGCGGCCAGTGTCCTTGGCCTTCGCAGCCATTATGGCGGAGGCTCGAAAGATTCTCTTTCCTACAGTGTCATCGGCTTGCTGATGGGCGAAGGAAAGCTGGAGCGCTCCAAGAAGGGCAAGAGACACCTGGCCCGAGCTGAATGAAGCTTTTCGTCAAAAGAAGGTCTCTGTGAGGGTGGAACCTTGCCCCCCTGACCGCAAAACTGAGGAGGTTTTTTCATGGAATGGCTTGAAAGACAGTTTCACCTCAAAGAGGCGGGGACGGACGTCAGGACGGAAGTCCTGGCCGGCATGACGACGTTCATGACCATGGCCTACATCATCTTCGTCAATCCCGGCATTCTTTCCAACGCCGGCATGCCTTTCGGACCGGTCCTCGTCGCGACCTGTCTCGCCGCGGCCTTCGCCTCGGCCCTCATGGCCTTCATGGCCAACTACCCCATCGCCCTGGCCTCGGGCATGGGACTCAACGCCTTCTTCGCCTTCTCCGTCGTCCTCGGCATGGGCGTCAGCTGGCAGGTGGCCCTGGCGGCCGTCTTCGTCGAGGGGATCCTCTTCATCCTGCTGACGCTGACGAAGCTCCGCGAGATCATCGTCAACACCATTCCCAAGACGCTCAAGCTGGGCATCTCGGCGGGCATCGGCCTTTTCATCGCCTTCATCGGCCTCCAGGGGGCGGGCATCATCGTCAAGAACGACGCCGTCCTCGTGGGGCTCACCGATTTCCGGGCCAACCTCCCCGCCGTCCTCGCCCTGGCGGGACTCGTCGTCATGGTCACTCTGGAGCACTTCCGCGTCAAGGGCGGCATCCTCATCGGCATCCTGGCCCTCACCGTCGTCTCCATCCCCCTGGGAATCGCCGAGATGCCCAAGGGGATCGTCTCCATGCCGCCCTCCATCGCGCCCGTCCTCTTCCAGCTCGACTTCAGCCACATCGCCACGGCCGGCTTCTGGGTCGTCGTCTTCACCTTCTTCTTCGTCGATTTCTTCGACACCGTGGGAACCCTCGTCGGCGTGGCCAGCCGCGGCGGCCTCCTCGACGGAGAGGGCCGGCTCCCCCGGGCCCGCCAGGCCCTCATGGCCGACGCCATCGGCACCACGGCGGGGGCCCTTCTGGGGACGTCGACGGTGACGTCCTACGTCGAAAGCGCCAGCGGCGTCGAGCAGGGCGGCCGGACGGGCCTGACGGCCCTCGTCGTCGCCGTCCTCTTCATTCTGGCCATGTTCTTCAGCCCCCTCGTCTCCGTTGTCCCCGCCTGCGCCACCGCCCCGGCCCTGATCCTCGTCGGCATCTACATGATGATGGGCCTGAGGGAGATGAGGATGGACGACTGGACCGAGATGGTTCCGGCCATGCTGGCCTTCTTCATGATGCCCTTCTCCTACAGCATCGCCGTCGGCATCGAGGCGGGGATCATCTCCTTCGTGGCCCTCAAACTCCTGACGGGCAGGGCGAAGGATCTCAACGCCGTCATGATCGGTCTGGCGGTCCTCTTCGTCGCCGCCCGGGCCTTCGGGCTTCACTAGAGATCCCTCATGGGAACGGTCCTCGCCGGTGCGACGATCTGCGGCTCTTCCGGCTCCTTCCGGGCCGATCTCCGTATGGACGGGGAGACGATCGACGCCGTCGGCTTCGGTCTCGCCCGGCCCGGCGATGACGTCGTCGATCTCGAGGGGCGCCTTCTCTTCCCCGGCGGCGTCGACGTCCACACCCATTTCGATCTTCCCCTGGCGACGATGTCGTCGGCCGACGATTTCGCCTCGGGGACGGCGGCGGCCCTTGTGGGGGGGACGACGACCGTCGTCGACTATGCCACGGCCTTCCGGGGCGAGAGTCCTTCCCGGGGGATCGAGGCCTGGCACGAGCGGGCCCGTGGCAGGGCCTTCTGCGACTACGGCTTCCACCTGGCCCTGACGGAGTGGAGCGAGGCCGTCTCCGCCGAGCTGGCCGACGTCGTTTCCGGAGGGATCAGCTCCTTCAAGCTCTACATGGCCTACAAGGGGAGCCTCCAAGTCGACGACGGAACCCTCTACCGGGCGGCCCGGCGCATCGGCGAGCTGGGCGGCCTCCTCTGCGTCCACTGCGAGAACGGCGATCTCGTCGCCGAGAGGGCGGCCGATCTCGTCGCCTCAGGTCTGACCGGTCCCGAGGGGCATGGCCGCTCCCGTCCTCCCCTCGTCGAGATCGAGGCCGTGAGGCGCATGATCGCCATCGCCGAGCTGGCCGGCTGCCCTCTCTACGTGGTCCACGTCAGCACGGCCGGGGCCATGGAGGCCATCGTGGCGGCTCGGAGGGCCGGGCAGAGCCTCTTCGCCGAGACCTGTCCCCAGTACCTCCTTCTCGACGAGAGCCGCTACGAGAAGGGAGGCATCGAGGGAGCGGCCTTCGTCCTCTCGCCGCCTCTGAGGCCCGTCGGGAACGGCCCTCTTCTCTGGGGCCATCTGGCCCGCGGCGACATCGACGTCGTCGCGACCGATCACTGCTCCTTCACCCTGGCGCAGAAGGCCGTCGGCCTCGACGACTTCCGCCTCATCCCCAACGGCCTTCCCGGCGTGGAACACCGTCTGAGCCTGCTCTACAGCGAAGGCGTGGTCAGAGGCCGCCTCTCGGCGGAGCGCTTCGTCGAGAGCTGCTGCACCGCCCCGGCCCGCCTCTTCGGCCTCTATCCCCGCAAGGGCCTTCTCGCTCCGGGAAGCGACGGCGACGTCGTCGTCTTCGACCCCCGTCAGGAGTGGACGATCAGGGCCTCGAAGCAGCGCCAGAAAGTCGACAGCACGCCCTACGAGGGGCTCGACGTCAGAGGCCGCGTCGAATCGGTCTATCTCCGGGGCCGACAGGTCGTCGAGGGAGGATCTCTTCTCGACGGGACCCCGCAGGGACTCTACCTGCGCCGTCGCCCCTTTCCGAAGTGAGGGGGAGTGTCCATGTCCGTTTTCACCGTCAACGGCCGACGCGTCGAGGCCGGGGAGGGCGTCCTGCTCGACTTCCTCCGCGACGAACTGAAGATCACCTCGGCCAAAAGGGGCTGCGGCGAAGGGGCCTGCGGCACCTGCATGGTCCTCGTCGACGGCCGGGCCATGAGGGCCTGTGTCGTCTCCCTCGATGGCCTCGCTGGCAAGGCCGTTCTCACCGTCGAGGGCCTGTCGGAGAGGGAGAAGGCCGTCTATGCCTGGGCCTTTGGCCGCACAGGCGCCGTCCAGTGCGGCTTCTGCACGCCCGGCATGGTCCTCAGCGCCAAGGCCCTTCTGGACCGGAGACCGGATCCGACGCGGCCTGAGGTGAAAGAGGCCCTGAAGGGCAACATCTGCCGCTGCACGGGTTACGTCAAGATCGAGGAGGCCGTCCTCTTCGCCGCCAGAGCCTTCCGCGAGGGGCTCGTCCCCGACGAGGCCTCTCGGGCCTGGAGAATCGGCGAGCCCATGCCCCGCGTCGACGCGGCGCCGAAAGTTCTCGGCGCGGCCCGATTCGCCGACGATTTCAGCCTGCCCTCCATGCTTCACGGCGCCGTCCTCCGCTCTCCCGTCCCTCGCGCGCTCATCCGTTCCATCGACGTTTCCGCCGCCCGAGCCCTCCCAGGCGTCGTGGCCGTCCTCACCTGGAAGGACGTTCCGGGCCGGCGCCATCTCGGCCATCTCGTCCAGGACTGGCCCGTCCTCGTCGCCGAGGGGGAGGAGACGCACTATGTGGGCGACGCCCTGGCCCTCGTCGCCGCCGAGACGGACCGAGCGGCCCGGCAGGCCCTCGAGGCCGTCCGCCTCGACTACGAGGTCCTCGAACCCCTTCTCTCGCCCGAAGAGGCCCTGGCTCCCGGCGCGCCCCAGATCCACCCCGGAGGGAACCTCGTCGACGTCCAGACCCGCGTCGTCCGGGGCGACGTCGAGAAGGCCCTGGCCGAGGCGGCCCACGTCGTGACCCGCACCTACAGGACCCAGAGAGTGGAACATGCCTTTCTCGAACCCGAAAGCGCCCTGGCCGAGCCCGTCGAGGGAGGCCTGACGGTCATCACCGGCGGCCAGGGCGTCTATGACGACCGCCGGGGCATCGCGGCCATGCTCGGACTCGCCCCCGAAAGGGTCCGCATCGTCACGGCCCTCGTCGGAGGCGGTTTCGGCGGCAAGGAGGACCTCTCCGTCCAGCACCACGCCGCCCTCATGGCCTGGACCACGGGACAGCCCGTCAAGCTCACCCTGAGCCGCGACGAGAGTCTCCGCGTCCACCCCAAGCGCCATCCCATGACGATGGAATACACGACGGGCTGCGACGGCGAGGGCCACATCACGGCCCAGAAGATCCGCATCACCAGCGACACCGGGGCCTATGCCTCCCTGGGCGGGCCCGTCCTCCAGCGGGCCTGCACCCATGCGACGGGGCCCTACAGGACGGCCAACGTCGACATCGAGGGACGGGGCGTCTACACCAACAACGTCCCCTGCGGGGCCTTCCGCGGCTTCGGCGTCACCCAGTCGGCCTTCGCCCTCGAAAGTCAGCTCAACCTCCTGGCCGAGGCCCTGGGGATCTCCTACTGGGAGATCCGTCGCCGCAACGTCGTCGTCCCCGGCGACGTGCTGGGCAACGGCCAGATCGCCGGTCCCGACACGATGATGCTGGAGACCCTTCTGGCGGCGAAAGAGGCCTACGAGTCGAGTCCCTACGCCGGCATCGCCTGCGGCATGAAAAACAGCGGCCTGGGCGTCGGCGTTCCCGACGTCTCCCGGGTCCGGCTCGAAGTCCGCGGCGGTCAGGTCACGGTCTGCACCAGCGCCGCCTGCATGGGCCAGGGGATCGCCACCATGACGAGTCAGATCGTCTCTCACGTGACCGGTCTTTCCCTCTCGAAGATCGTCCACTCCGGGGCGGACACGGCCCTCACGCCCGACGCGGGCACGTCGACGGCCTCGCGCCAGACCGTCTTCACCGGCGAGGCGACGCGGCGTTGCGCCGAAGAGCTGCGGTCCGATCTGGCCTCGGCCGGGGATCTGGAGGCGCTGGAGGGGAGGACCTACTACAGGGAGTTCTCCTTCGAAAGCGATCCCATGGGCTCCGATAAGGCCCATCCCGTGAGCCACATCGCCTATGCCTTCGCCACGCAGGTCTTCATCCTCGACGAGAGCGGCAAGGTCTGTCGCGTCGTCGCCTGTCACGACTCGGGGAGGCCCATCAATCCCCTTTCCGTCGAGGGACAGATCGAGGGAGGCGTCGTCATGGGCCTGGGCTATGCCCTGACGGAGACCTTTCCCCTGGAGGGGGGTTTTCCCCGGGCCCGTTACGGAACGCTGGGCCTCTGGCGGGCCACGGAGGTCCCTCCCATCGAGGTGCTCCTCGTCGAGCCCGAGTCGGACGGCGACGTCGTCTTCGGCGCCAAGGGCGTGGGCGAAATCGCCCTCGTCCCCCCCGCCCCGGCCATCGCCCTGGCCTACCGCCGCTTCGACGGGAAGGAGCGGACCGAGCTGCCCCTGAAAGAGACGCCCTACAGCAGGAAGATCTGAAGGAGGTGCCCCTTTTGCCGGAATTCAACGTCATCGGAACGTCCCCGGCCCGGCTCGACGGCCGGGAGAAGGTCACAGGCGAGGCGCAGTTCATCGCCGACAGGGCCATTCCCGGCTGCTGGGTCGGCGCTCCCCTTCCGTCGCCCGTGGCCCACGGCCGCATCAGGGCCATCGTCCGCGATCCCGATTTCGACTGGAGCCGCGTCGTCTTCGTCGATGCCGCCTCCCTTCCCTGCCGCAACTTCGTCCACATGGTCCGCGACGACCTTCCCATCCTGGCCGGGGAGAAGGTCACCTTCGCCACCCAGGCCGTGGCCCTCGTCGCCGGTCCCGACAGGGCCACCGTCGACGAGGCCCTCCGCCACATCCGCCTCGACATCGAACCGCTCGAGGCCGTTTTCACCGTCGACGAGGCCCTGAAAAAAGAGGTCCTCGTCTGGGGAGAGGACAACGTCATCGACGAATACCGCATCGACAGGGGCGACGTGGCCAGGGCCTTCGCCGAGGCCGATCTCGTCGTCGAAGGGAACTACGCCACGGGGCTCCACGAGCAGCTCTACCTGGAAAATCAGGGCATGGCCGCCATTCCGCACGACGACGGTTCGCTGGAGATCCTGGGCTCCATGCAGTGTCCCTACTACGTCCAGGGAGCCCTCGTCCAGGCCCTGGAGATGGCGCCCGAAAAGGTCCGCGTCCGGGCGGGCCATCTCGGCGGCGGCTTCGGCGGCAAGGAGGACTACCCCTCGGTGATGGCCCTCTGGGCCGCCGTCCTGGCCCTCCGATCGGGGCATCCCGTCAGGATCCTCTTCGAGAGGGGCGAGGACCTTCAGTCGACGCCCAAGCGACACCCCTCGACGACCCATATCCGGACGGCCGTCAGGCGCGACGGCACCGTCACGGGCCTCGAAATCGAGCTCCGCTTCAACGGCGGCGCCTTCACGACGCTGAGCCGCGTCGTCCAGCAGCGGGGGATGCTCCACTGCCAAGGCGCCTACAACATCCCCAACGTGGCCATCCACTCCCTCACCGTGGCGACGAACATGGTGCCCTCCGGCGCCTACCGCGGCTTCGGGGCGCCTCAGGGGCTTTTCGCCATCGAGCGCCATATGGACCGCATCGCCGACGCGCTTGCCATGGATCCCCTCGATCTGCGCCTGAAAAACATCGTCGCCGAAGGCGATCGCTTCCCCTGCGGCCAGAAGCTCAAGGGCGTCTTCGCCCGCCAGGTGCTGGAGCGCGTCGTCGAGCGGTCCGACTACCGCCGCAAGCGGGCCCTCTACGCCCGATCCGGCGAGGGGCCCGTCAGGCGGGGCATCGGCCTCTCCGTCGCCTTCCACGGAGGCGGCTTCACCGGGGCCGGCGAGGCCACGATGGGCACGGTGGTCCGCATCGACTATGACGGGACCTTCTCGCTCCACGTGAGCAGCACCGACATGGGCCAGGGAGCTCTGACGGTTCTCCCCATGATCGCCGCCGAGGCCCTCGGACTGAGGCCGGAAGAAATAAGAGCCCCCGGCCCCGACTCGGCCGTGGGGCCCAACAGCGGCCCCACCGTGGCCTCTCGGACGACGATGTACGTGGGACGCGTCGTCACCGAGGCCTGTTCTTCCCTCATCGACGAGCTGAGATCCTTCCTGGCCGAGCGCGAGAAGGTCTCTCCCGGGGCCATTGCCTTCGCCCGGGGCGCCCTCCACTGCCGGACGAGGAGCTGGACCGTCGCCCAGGCCGCCCGGGCCCGCTACGAATCGAGCGGGGCCTTTTCCGTGGAGGGACGCCTTCCCACCGAGGCCGCCGCCGTCTTCGATCTGGAAAAATTCGAGGGCGAGGCCTACAAGGCCTATGCCTGGATCGCCCAGGCCGTCGAAGTGGACGTCGATGTCGACACCTACGAGATTCAGCCCGTCGAGGCCACCGTCGTCGCCGAAATAGGCCGGGCCATCCATCCCGTCCTCGTCGAGGGCCAGATCGCCGGAGGCTTTCTTCAGGCCCTGGGCTGGTCCCACATCGAAGATCTCACCGTCACGCCCGAGGGGCGCTTCTCGGCCGACCAGCTCAACGGCTACCTCATCCCGACGACGCTCGACAGGCCCCGATGGGAGATCTCTTTCATGGAGGAGCCCTGCGACGTGGGCGCCTTCGGCGCCAAGGGACTGGGCGAGCTGCCCATGAACGGCGCCGCTCCGGCGCTGGTCTCGGCCGTCGAAAACGCCACGGGCGTTTTCGCGACGGAAATTCCCCTGACGGGGGAAAGGCTCTTCCGCCTCATGGAGACTTCGGGAGGGACGAACCGATGAAGATGACTCTCACCGTCAACGGCAGGGAACGGACCGTCGACGTCGCTCCCATGGCCCGCCTCCTCGACGTCATCCGTGACGGGCTGGTCCTCACGGGGACCAAAGAAGGATGCGGCGACGGCGAGTGCGGCGCCTGCGCCATCCTCCTCGACGGACGCCTCGTCAACGCCTGCTGCGTTCCGGCCCTCCAGGCGGCGGGGCGGTCCGTCGTCACCATCGAGGGGCTGGGCGAGGACAAAGAGGGCTCCCGCGAGCCCGACGCCCTCCAGAGAGCCTTCGTCGAAGAGGGAGCCGTCCACTGCGGCTTCTGCACGCCGGGCATGATCATGGCCTCACGGGCCCTGCTGGAGGAAAACCCCATCCCGACGGAAGAGGAGATCGGCGTCGCCCTTTCGGGCAACCTCTGCCGCTGCACGGGCTACGGAACGATCTTCGCCGCCGTGGCCCGCGCCGCCCGCGAGGGCTATCCCGCAAAGCCCCTGCCCCGGAAAGAGGGGCGAGGCGCCGGTCCCCTCTTTTCGCCCGACGAGGAGGGGCGCTTCTTCCTCCCCGAAAGCCTCGACGAGGCCCTGAAGATCCTCGACGAAGAGGACGACGTCACCCTCCTGGCCGGGACGACGGACATCCTTCCCGACATGAAGAAGGGCCGGGCCGCCCCCCGAAAGGCCATGGATCTTCTCGGCGTCGGCGAGCTGCGCACCCTGCGTCTCGACGGCGGCGCCGTCCGCATCGGCGCCTGCGTCACCAACGGCGAAATCATTCGAAGCCCCCTTCTCGTCGACTGTCTGCCGGCCCTGGTCGATACGGCCCGCCAGAGCGGCGCCCCGGCCATCCAGAACAGGGCCACCCTCGGCGGCAACGTGGCCAACGCCTCGGGCGCGGCGGACCATCTCGTCATGCTCCTGGCCCTGGACGCCTCCGTCGTCGTCGCCTCCGTCCGGGGAGAGCGGGTCCTGCCGCTGAAGGATTTCGTCGTCTCCTACAGGAAAAACGCCTGCGAGAAAGGCGAACTCATCAGGGAAATCGTCGTCCCCCTTCCGCCTCGGGGCTCGGTGCAGAAATGGATCAAAAGGGGTTCCCGCAAGGCCCTCACCCTGTCGCGGGTCAGCCTGGCCTTCTTCCTCGAAAAAGAGGGAGAGGTCATCAGGACCTTCCGCCTCGCCGCCGGGAGCATGTCGCCCGTCCCCCTGAGGATGGTCGAGACGGAGCGGATCGTCACGGGCCGCCCTCTCACGGCCGAAACGGCCGCCCTCGCCGCCGAGACGGCTCGCTCCGAGATCAACCCCCGCAGGAGTCCCGACTACCGCAAGGCCATCACGGCCAACCTGGTCCGACGTTTCTTCGAGGAGCTTCTTTAGAAGGGTGTCTCCCCCCGCGTCGGCCTCGGTCTTCGATTCCGACGCCCGCCGTGAAGAAGCGTCCGCCACCTGTTCCTCCGCTGCAAGAGGCCTTCGGGCCTCTTTTTTTGTTCCCCCTTCCAGGGAGAGGGGGGCGATCGACCCCCCTTTTCGAGAGGGCCTGACGTTCGGCAACTTTTCGGGGCCATTGAAGTATTTTATTCGGAAAAATGAGCAAAGAGTTGAAGATCATCATTCATGTTTCGTTTGTTCTTTGTTATCTTGTGCCTGTCCGATGTTTCCGGAAGGCGCCGGCCTCTTCTCGGTGGCGGAAGGAGGCGGGGCGAACGTCCGAGGAAGGGGTGAGAGACGTGCGTTACGGTTGTCAGTCCATGACGGGGAAGATCGAGGCCGTCCTGATCAAAGGGCCTGCCGAGGCCTTCATCAGCCAGGAACATCTCGGGGAGAAATGGGAGGCTTTCGGTTTCCTGTCCTGTCCCGATTACGAGGAGGCCCTGAGGGAGTACGGGGCCTTCGAGAGGCTTCTTCGCGACGAAGTGCCCCATGTCGTCTCCCTTCCCCGGGACGACCGGACGGGGCTGGATTCCCTCTACGCTCACGACGGCCTGAAGGTGACGGAAAGAGGCGCCATCTACTTCAACACGGGCAAGGCCCTTCGCCGCGGCGAAGGGCGGGCGGCCCGGGACGTTCTCGAATCTCTGGGCATTCCCACCCTGGGCGTCATCGAGGAGCCGGGGACGATGGAAGGCGGCGACGTGGTCTGGCTCGATCGCGAGACGGTCGCCATCGGACGGGGCTACAGGACCAACGACGCGGCCATCGAGCAGTTCCGGGCGCTGACGGACGGCTTCGTCCGGGAGACCGTCGTCGTTCCCCTGCCCCACGGAGAGGGAGAGGCGGCCTGTCTTCACCTGATGAGCCTCGTGAGCCTCGTCGACAGAGACCTGGCCGTGGTCTATTCGCGCTATCTTCCCGTCTTTTTCCGCCGGATGCTTCTGGATCGGGGGCTCACCCTTCTGGAAGTCGACGACGAGGAGTACGCCTCCCTGGGGTCCAATGTCCTGGCCCTGGCTCCGCGGGTCTGCCTGGTCCTGGAGGGAAATCCCCGCATCCGGGCCGAGCTGGAGGCTCAGGGCTGCCGCGTCGTCGCCTACGAGGGCAAGCAGATCTCCCTTGCCGGGACGGGCGGTCCCACCTGCCTGACCCATCCCCTCTTGCGGATCTGAAAGGGGCCTTTCGGCCATGAATGAGAGAGAGTCCTTTTTCGACGCCATCGGCGGGGAAATCGAGGAGATTCTTCGAGCCTACGTGGCCGTCCCCAGCGTGACCGGCACCGACGGCGAGCGGGAGGCCACCCGATTCTTCCTGGACTTCTTTTCGACCGTCCCCTATTTCCGAGCCCACCGAGATCATTGCGGCGCCTACCCCCTTCCCGGCGATCCCCTGGCTCGGTCCGTGGGCTGGGCCCTCGCGAAAGGGCGGGGAAGGGAGACGGTCGTCCTCATTCATCACAGCGATGTCGTCGGCGTCGAAGATTTCCGCCGCTGCAGGGAAGAGGCCTTCTCTCCCGCCGACCTGGAGCGGGCGCTCCTTTTTCTGAGGGAGGACCTTCCGGATGAGGCGCGGCGCGACCTGGAGAGCGGCCGATTCCTCTTCGGGCGGGGGAGCTGCGACATGAAAGGAGGAGGAGCCATCCAGATGGCTCTCCTTCGCCGCTGGAGCCTCGCCGAAAGGGAGGGCAACCTTCTCCTTTTGGCCCTTCCCGACGAGGAAAACCTTTCGGCGGGGATGCGGGCGGCCCTCAGGCTCCTTCTCGATCTCCAGGAAAAATGGGGCCTGGACTACCGTCTCATGGTCGACTCCGAGCCCCACCAGAGGAAGGACCCCGAACGGGGGCTTCTCTCCGTCGGTTCCGTCGGCAAGCTCATGCCCTTCGTCTACGTCCGGGGTTCCCTCTCCCACGCCGGCAAGGTCTTCGAGGGTTTCAATCCCCTGAACCTCCTCTGCGCCGTCGTCAGAAAGACGGAGGGCTCTCCCGCCTTCATCGACTGCCGGGACGGAGAGGCCTCGCCCCCTCCGACCTGGCTCCACCTCAAAGACGGCAAGGAGCGCTACGACGTCTCCATGCCCCTTTCGGCCTACGGCTACTTCAGCGTTCTCACCCTCGGAAAGGAGCCCGCCGAGGTCCTCGAACAGGTCCGTCAGGTCTGCCTGGAGGCCTTCGGCGACGTCCTCTCCGATCTGCAGGGAAGCTGGGATCATTTCTGCCGGACGACGGGGCGTTCCCCGTCGTCTCTGCCCTGGAGACCCCGCGTGATGAGCTTCGGAGAGCTTCTCGACGAGGCGCGCCGCAGGGGGAGGCGAATCCTTCGAAAGAAGCCGTGCGGCCCGGGAAGAGGACCTGAAGAGGGAGATGCTTTCGGGCCGTCTCTCCCTGGCCGAGGGCAACCGTGTCCTGATCGAAGGTCTTTCGGAGGCCGTCGACGACGGTCGGCCCCATGTCGTCTACGGCCTCCTTCCCCCCTACTATCCCCACCGGTCCAATGGCCTCCTTCCCCATCGGGAAGAGCCTCTTGCCGGGCTCGGCGAGAACCTGGCCCTCTTCGCGAGGGAGTCGTGGGACCAGCCCTACGACGTCGAGGCCTACTACACGGGCATCTCCGACATGAGCTACAGCGGCATCGCCGACGGAAAGGCCGTCGCCCAGGTCCTGTCGGCGACGATGCCCCTTTTCCCGTCGGTCTACGATCTTCCCCTGGAGGCGCTCTCTCGGCTCTCCATGGCCTGCATCAACATCGGTCCCTGGGGGAAAGATTTCCACAAGATGACGGAGCGGGTCTTCAGGGAGGACCTCGTCGATCGCACGCCGCGCCTCCTTCTTCGGGCGATCGAAACGGTCCTGGGCGGGGAGCGCTCTCCGGCTCCCGGGAGGGAAAGGAGGAGAGACGATGTCCTTTGAGGATCTGGTCTGCACCGTCGTCTGGGATTACATGTGGGGGATGCCCCTGGTGATCGTCATCTTGGGGACGGGCTTCTACCTGACCTGCCGCAGCGGTTTCTTCCAGTTCACCGGATTCGCCGTCGCCATGAGACATGCCTGGCGCAGCGTCATGGGGAAGGAGGAGCAGGGGAAGAGGGAGGGGATTCTCTCCCCCGTGGAGGCCATGAGCATGGCCCTGGGGACGACGATCGGCGTGGGCAACATCGGCGGAGTGGCCACGGCCATCGCCGTCGGCGGCCCCGGAGCGGTCTTCTGGATGTGGCTCGCCGCCCTGGTGGGAATGATCATCAAAATGGCCGAGGTGACCCTGGCCGTTCACTACCGTTCCCGCGACGAGAGGGGCGAGACCTACGGCGGCCCCAATTACTACATGAAGAAGGGCATCGGCATCGAGCGGAGGATGAAGGGACTCTTCAAGTTCCTCAGCGGTCTTTTCGCCTTCGGCTTCTGTACGGGCTATTTCATCAACATCCAGACCTACACCGTCTCCGAGGCCGTGGGGAACACCTTCGGCGTCGGGCTCCTGGCGGTGGGCGTCGTCTACACCCTCCTGCTCTACGTCATGATCAGCGGTGGCTTCCGTGGATTGGGGCGCATCGCCGCCAGGCTGGTTCCCCTCATGTGCCTTTTCTACCTTCTCGGAGGGCTTTTCATCATCGCCAAGCACACGGCGGCCCTTCCCGGCGCCTTCTCCCTCATCTTCGGGAGCGCCTTCACCGGAACGGCGGCTTTCGGCGGCTTCATGGGGGCTTCCGTGACGCAGGCCATCAAGATCGGCCTCTCCCGGTCCGTCTTCAGCAACGAGGCCGGATGGGGATCGGCTCCCATGATCCACGCCTCGGCCCGCGTCGATCACCCCGTCAAACAGGGACTCATGGGAATCTTCGAAGTCTTCATCGACACCTTCGTCATCTGTTCCATCACCTGTCTCGTCATCCTCGTCACCGGCCAGTGGTCCAGCGGCCTCGACGGGGCCACCCTGACTCTGGCGGCCTTCGAATACGGCATCGGTCGCTTCGGGCGGATCATCCTGGCCCTGGGGGTCTTCCTCTTCGGCCTGACGACGTCCAGCGGCGTCTACGCCCAGATCGAAGTCGTCGTCCGCTACCTCGTCGGCCAATCCCCCCTGAAGGAACGGATCCTCTCGTTCTACAAATGGACCTACCCTCTTCCCAGCCTGGCCATGGTCTACGTGGCCGTTCGCTTCGGCCTTCCGGGAACGATGCTCTGGGTCTTCTCCGATGCTTCGACGGCTCTGCCCATCTTCGCCAACGTCGTCGCCCTTCTGGTCCTGACGCCCCGCTTCGTCGAGCTGCTCCGCGACTACCGGGCACGCTTCCTGGGGCAGGGCACCATCGACCCCGCCTTCCGCCCCTTCTACGAGAGCGAACCCGACGGGGCATCGTCCCCGGACGGGAGCCCGCGCTGAGAGGGGGCGGCGAAAAAACATTTCCATACCCTATCGAGGAGGAAAGATCATGTTCGAAAACGTCATCGTCCGCAGGCCCGCCCGATCCATGGTGGAGGGCATCACCTCGGCTCCCGAACTGGGAAGGCCCGACTACACCCTGGCCCTGAAGCAGCACGAGGCCTATTGCGAGGCCCTTCGCCGGTGCGGCGTCGCCGTCACCGTCCTGGAGCCCCTCGAGGCCTATCCCGACTCCTGTTTCGTCGAGGACACGGCGGTCATCACCCGCAAGGGGGCCATCATCACCAACCCCGGAGCTCCCAGCCGCAGAGGCGAGGCCGCCGAGATGCTTCCCGTCATCAGAGGCTTCTTCCCCGAGGAGCGGATCTTTTCCATCGGTGCCCCGGGAACCCTCGAGGGCGGCGACGTCATGATGGTGGGCGATCACTTCTATGTGGGGCGTTCGGCCCGGACGAACCGGGAGGGCATCGCCCAGTTCCTCGCCATCCTGGAGGGGATGGGGCTCTCGGGATCGGAAGTGCCGCTGGAGCACGTCCTCCATCTCAAGACGGGAATCAACTACATCGAACGGGAGACGATGCTCGTCTCGGGCGAATTCGTCGACAGGGCCGATTTCGCCTCCTTCCGCAGGATCGTCGTTCCCGAAGAGGAGGCCTATGCCGCCAACTGCATCTGGGTCAACGACAGGGTCATCGTTCCCGAGGGCTACCCCCGCCTGGAGGCAAAGGTTCGTCAGGCCGGCTATTCCGTGCTCACCGTCGACACGTCGGAGTATCGCAAGCTGGACGGCGGTCTTTCCTGCCTCTCCCTGCGCTTCTGATTCCGCCGCGATCGAAGCGAGGGCCCTTCCGGCAGTGCCGGAAGGGCCCTCGCTTCTGGCCGCTCTGATCCGTCAGGGATCCAGCCGATCTCTGGGACGGGCGATCGTCTCGCTTCCCGCCATGTGGGGCAGGACGATGGAGGTGACGATGCGGCCATGGGCCGAGAGGTGGACCAGCAGATCTTCGAGGAACTCCATGGAGGGGATGAGGACCTCCATGTAGTAGTCGTTGCTTCCCGTCACGCTCCAGCTCCGGATCACCTCGGGGATGTCCTCCAGGGTCCTGGCGATGACGCCGTCCGGGTTGTTGTAGGTCGTGGCGAAGGCCAGGATGACCCGGAAGGCGTAGCCCACCTTCCGGGGATTGACGGTCGCCCGGTACCCTTCGATGATGCCTGCCTCCTCCATCCGCCGGACCCGCTCGATGACGGCCGGAGTGGACAGACCCACCCGACGGCCCAGCTCCTTGTAGGAGAGCCTGGCGTCCTTTTGCAGCTCTTCCAGGATGTGCCAGCCCGTTTCGTCCAGAAGTTTGTCTCTCATTGTCGTCCTCGCCGGATTTCGTCAAAGAGGGGGTCCGCTCCGTCGTCCCTTCCCGATTCCCCCGGCTGATCCGACGGGGAGCCTCGTGGGAAAGAGAGGGGACCGGTGCGGAGGAAAGCCTTTCCCGTCTCGGGGATCGCGCCGCTTCCGGTCCGGCCCTTCCCCTCAGACGCTTATGCGTTTCCCGATATAGGCGCCACCGCGCACGTCCGCTCCTCTGTACTCTTCGACGACGTCCAATCCCGCATCGATCATGGACGATCGGTACTCTTCCCTCGAAAAAAGGCCGATTTCCATGGCCTGTTTGTGATAGGTCACGTCGTTGTCCTTCCCGATCAGGTGGTGGAAGATCACCTCGATCACCTTCGGCTCCTTGAGCCGCACCTGTTCCATGCGGGCGATCTTGAGCTCCGGCTTGTCGGCGGCGTCGACGACGATCATTTCGGAAAAGTCCTCCTCCGTGCTCCAGGGGGTGATCAAGGTCAGCCCGCCGGGCCGCAGGTGGGCGGCGATGCGTCTCATCGAGGCGCGCAGATTCTCCACGGTCCTGACGAAACCGATCGATCCGTAGAGGCAGATGACGGCGTCGAAATCCCTCTCCAGCTCGAAGTCGATCAGGTTGCCCCCGTAGAAGGCGAGGCCGGGGAACTTCGCCCTGGCCCGTGCGAGCATGTCCTCGCTGAGATCCAGCCCAAAAACGCGGTACTCGTCCCTGAAATAGGGAACATGTCCCCCCGTTCCGCAGGCCAGGAGAAGGAGATCGCCCCGCGGGGGAAGGCCATGGCGGGTCAGCAGCTCCTTCACCTTGGCCGCCTCCGGCGCATATTCCTCGTCGTTGACGTAGAGATCATCGTAATAGGTGGAAATCGTTTCAAAATCCGAATACATGGCATTCCCTCCGCTCTGTTTGAATGAATTATTCCCGACAAATCGAGAAAAGACACACAATGATACAGCCTGGTCGGAGGGAAGGTCAAATGATTTTTCAGGGACGTCTAATTTTTCTTGGCACCTCTTGACGGTCCCATGCCGTCCCCGCGCCGTCAAGGACGGTTCCGTTCGAGGGGGTGAGGCAGAGGGGAGGTCCTTCCGGGGGGGCGATTCTCGCGTCCCCCCGGAAGGGGCCCTCTTCCCATCTCGGAGGCGAGGCCCGTGTCTCTCTTCCGGGTGCGCGTTCCTCCCATGCCGAAAGGAGGCAACGGGTCGCAAAAAGTTGACGTGACAACTATTGAGGGCTAGAATGGTTGTCACGTCAACAATTTGCGGGAGGGAACGGTATGAACGGAAGCGTCGGTCGTCTGGTTTCGATCCTGTACCGGAAGCAGCAGGTCTATTTGAACGGGGCCCTCAAACCCTTCGGGCTCACCGCTTCGGAGCTGCCCGTCCTGTCCTGTCTCTTCGGGAATGACGGCGTCTCTCAGGAAGATCTCTCCTGTTTCCTGTCCATCGACAAGGCTTCCACGGCCAGAACCGTTCAATCGCTGGTCGACAAGGGATTTCTCACGAAGGAGAAGGATCCGTCGGACCGACGGGCAAACCGGATCCTTCTGACGGCCCGGGCCCTGCGCCAGAAAGAGGAAATCGGAGAAGTGCTGCAACGGTGGACCCGTTTCCTGACCGAGGACTTCGGTGAGGAGTCCCTGACGGTCCTGTTCCGCCTCCTCGAAGAGATGGCCCGCAAGGCGTCGACCGCCGATCTGCGGGAATTGGACAAGGTGGATGATGAGAAAAACGGATAGCCTGGGAACGGACAGGGTGTCGGCTCTGCTGGTGAGGTTTTCGTTCCCCGCCATCGTGGGAATGGTCGTCAACGCCTTATACAACGTGGTGGACCGGGTCTTCATCGGCAACGCGCCCGGCCTCGGAGCTCACGGGTTGGCCGGTATCACCATCGGCTTTCCGATCATGATCGCCCTTCAGTCCATCGCCCTGATGATCGGCGTCGGGGGGGCGACGCTCTTTTCCATCAAGTTGGGGGAGGGGAAAAACGAGCAGGCCCTCGAGGTTCTGGGAAATGGTTTTTCGCTCCTTCTGGTGGGCGGCACGATCTTCCTGCTTCTTGGACAGGTCTTTCTCTTTCCCCTCCTGCAGCTCTTCGGCGCCAGCGACGTCATCCTCCCCTATTCGGCCGCCTACATGAGGGTCATCTTCTTCGGGGCCATCTTCCAGGTGACCAGCATGGGGCTGAACAACTTCCTGCGCGCCGACGGGCAGCCCAAACTCGCCATGATCACCATGTTCATGGGAGCAGGGACCAACATCGTGCTGGACGCGCTCTTCATCTACGGACTGAAAATGGGCATAACCGGAGCGGCCCTTGCCACCATCCTGGCTCAAGGCGCCTCCATGACCTGGATCCTCTTCTATTTTCTGAATCGGCGCAGCCAGAGCCGAATCCGATGGAAATACATGAGGCTCCGTCCCGCCATGGTTCAGAACATCCTGCTCCTCGGCCTTCCCTCGTTCGCCCTGCAGATCAGCAACAGCATCCTCGGCGTCGTCGTGAACAGGAGCCTGCTTCTCCATGGCGGCGACATCGCCGTCTCCGTCATGGGCGTCATCAACAGCGTCCAGACCCTCATTCTCATGCCGATCATCGGGCTCGATCAGGGCGTACGGACCATCGTCAGCTTCAATTTCGGGGCGAGGCGGCATGACCGGATCAGGGAGACGGAAAGGTTGGCCATTACGGCAGCGACCCTCTACGCCCTGATCGGATGGGTCTTGACGCGACTGTTTCCCGTCCAGATCATCTCCATCTTCAATCGGGAGCCCGATCTCGTGCGTTTCGGAGTCACGGCGATCAGGGTGTGGTTCTGGTGTCTGCCCGTCGTCGGGTTTCAGGTCCTGGGGGCGAACTTCTTCCAGGCCATAGGCCGACCCGGATCGGCCATCGTGCTGACTCTCGCGAGGCAGGGCTTTCTTCTCGTTCCGGCGATCCTTCTTTTCTCACGGCAATGGGGCATCGACGGCATCCTCTACGCCGCCCCCTTCGCCGACGGCCTTTCGGCCCTCATCACGGCCATCTCGTTTTACTTCGGGATCCGTTCCCTGGCGGGTTAACCTCTGATGCCCTTGCGCCGCCCTTGGGGAATTCCCCCTGCCTATCCGACTGACAGTTCGAAGGGAACTCAAGCTCCGTGGTTCAGCTCCCCCTCGGTGCGGGCCACGACGGTGGCCACGCAGGCGTCGCCGGTGATGTTCAGGGCCGTCCGGGCCATGTCGAGGACGGCGTCGATGCCTGCTAGAAGGGCCACGCCCTCCATGGGCAGGCCCGCCTGGGTGACGACGAGAGTGAGCATGATCAGGCCCGCTCCGGGGACTCCGGCCGTGCCCACCGAGGCCAGGGTGGCGGTGACGATGATGCCCGCCTGGGCTCCCAGAGAGAGGTCGATGCCGAAGGCCTGGGCGATGAAGAGGGCGCAGACGCCCTGGTAGAGGGCCGTGCCGTCCATGTTGATCGTCGCGCCCAGGGGCAGGACGAAGGAGGTGATCTTCTCCGAGACGCCCAGGTTGTCCTGGCTGCAGCGCATCGTCACGGGCAGGGTGGCCGAGCTGGAACGGGTGACGAAGGCCGTCAGGCTCGCCTCCTGGATGCCCCGGAAGAACCAGACGGGCGTTTTGCGCGTCATCAGGGAGACGAGGCCCGAATAGACGACCACGGCGTGGAGGAGGCAGCCGAGGTAGACGGCGCCGATGACCTTGGCGAAGGGGGCCATGACGGAAAGACCGTAGCGCGAGACGGTGACGGCGATGAGGGCGAAGACGCCGTAGGGGGCGAAGGCCATGACGAGGGCCGTGACCTTGTACATCGTCTCGGCGATGGCGTCCATCACGGCCAGGACGGGCTTGCCCTTCTCTCCGGCCAGGACGGCGGCGATGCCGAAGAAGAGGGCGAAGACGATGATCTGCAGCATGTGTCCCTGGGCCAGGGATTGGATGGGATTGGAGGGAAACATGCCGATGACGACGTCTTTCAGCGCCGGGGCGGACTTCCCCTCGGCGGCTATGGCGCCCTCAATGGCCATGCCCGCGCCGGGCTGGATGAGGTGGCCCATGGCAAGGCCGATGACGATGGCCAGGGCCGTCGTCACCATGTAAAGCAGCACCGTCTTCACGCCGATCCGCCCCAGGGCCTTGGGGTCTCCCAGGGAGGCGACGCCGACGACGAGGCTGGAAAAGACGAGAGGCACGATGAGCATCTGCAGAAGGGTGATGAAGATTTTCCCAATCGGTTCCACGACGGCGACTTTGGGGCCCAAAAGGGCTCCGGCCAGGACGCCCAGGATAAAGCCGACAGTGATTTTCCAGATCAGGGGTACCTTTTTCCTCGTTTCTGTCATGGTGATCTTCCTCCTTTTCTTCAATCCGACATATGATTAAAAAATAGGACACGATGAACTTTCAAGTTAATTATAACCTAAATTTGCCCTCTATGTCCAGCGCTCGAGACGGCCTGAAGAGAAGAACGTGGCCGATGTTATAATGGACCCGTTTCAAAAACCGCAAAGGCTGCTCCGTGCTTTTCCGGCATGGGAGGGCCGACTTTTTTGTCGCAAGGAGCCGACGATGAAAAGCAATCTCCGCCTCATGGGCCCTGTCGTGATCGCCGTCAACTGTGGCCTTCTGGTCCTTTTCTTCCTCAGTTTCAACGCCAGAGTCGGTGCGGTCCACGGTCGCAACGCCCGCGAGGCCGTTGTGCATCTGCAGAACCGATTTCTTAAGGCCACCGTGGAAAACCAGATCGACCGGATCGAGACCTGCCGGATGGAGGAGCGCGCCCGCTGGAACCGCAGGGCCGACCAGGCTGCTGCGGCGCTCTCGGCCTGGTCCGACCTGGACGAGGAACGGGCTCTCGCCATCTTCAAAGGCCTCTTTCACGGCGATCTCTGGACGGCGGTTCTCCGCGAGGTCGAGACGGGGAGGGTCCTCTTCCGGGCCGGCGTCTTTTCCGACGAGCCTTTCGGGGAGGGCGATGAGGGCGCCTTCGCCGTCGGGCGAAGGCAACGTTTCGGCCCTTACGAGGCCTTCTTCGGCGTCACCGCTGAGGCCCTCGACGGGAGGGTGCAGGCCTTCATCGCCGACGAGATCCATCGGTCGACGTTTCCCTTCGACTCCTATCTCTGGGTGAACGAGGTGCTCGACTACGGGGGCGGCGACGGCTACGCCGTCAGGAGAATCCATCCCAACCTGCCCGAGACGGAGGGAATGCTCCTCTCGACGTCCATGGAGGACGTCCGGGGCAATCTTCCCTATCTGGCCGAGCTCGAAGGGGTGCGGGAGAAGGGCGAGCTTTTCTTCTCCTATTTCTTCAAAAAGAAAAACAGCGATACAATCTCGGAGAAGCTCGCCTACGCCAAGCTCTATCGCCCCTACAACTGGATCGTCGCCTTCGGCATCCACCTCGACGACATGGAGGCTTTCACCAAACAGACGACGGAGGAGAGCCGTCACGTCGCCGCCCGTCTCGGCCTGCTTTTTCTCTCCCTCCTCGTGGGCCTTCTTGTCTCGAGTCAGGCCCTGCTCCTCCTCGGGGAACGGCGGTTCCACCGGAAGGACCGTCGGCTCCTGGAAGCGGAAGTCAACGAAGACGCCCTCACCGGGGCCTGCTCCCGCCGGGCCGCCGAGCGGGATCTGGCAGGGGAGTTCGAGGCCTTTCGGAGGGGAGCCGGCGCCCCGGCCGTGATGCTCTTCGACGTGGATCGCTTCAAGGCGGTCAACGACGGCTACGGTCACGACGGCGGCGACATCGTTCTCCGGGGCATCGTCGAGACCCTCCGCGGAACCTTGAGGCAGACCGATTCCGTCTACCGTTGGGGCGGCGACGAGTTTCTCCTTCTCTGCAGGGGGCTCCGTCCGGAGAACGTCCCATCCCTGGCACGGGAGCTTCTCCGGTCCCTGGCCGCGGTCCGTCGCCCCGTCGGGGGCGCTTCCCTGTCGGTTACCGTCTCCATGGGCATCGCCTGTTTTCGGGCCGATGACGACAGCTTCGCCGACGCCGTCAGACGGGCCGACGAAGGCCTCTATCGGGCCAAGAAAGAGGGCGGAAATCGTGCCGTCGTCAACGATGACGACCCGGCAGAATCGAGCTGAAGAGAAATGAAGATCAGCCTTACGGGCGTCGCCGGAGGAGGGAAGACGGTTTTCCTCACCTCCCTTCTCTGGCACCTGATGGAAATCGAGTCGGGGCAGCTTTTTCCCGTCCGGGAGGGGGGCGTCCGCTTTCGAGAAAGGCCCGTTCGCGGCAGGGACTGTGCGCCCTTCCCCCTGGACCGGCACCGCGACGCCCTGGCTCGGCGGGGGATCTGGCCGGAAAAGACCGTCGACTGTCATCGCTACAGCTGCGAGATCGACCTCGAAGGTTCCGGGACTCTGCTGGACCGGCTGAAACGAGGCCTCGCCCTTTCACGGCGTCGTCTCGACTTCTTCGATTTTCCCGGCGAGCGGATCGCCGACGGAGCCATCGCCTCCTTCGACGACTACGGTCGGTGGTCCGATCACATGCTCGACCACTTTTGCAGCCACTCCGATTATGCCGAGGCCGTGGCCCCCTATTTCAGCCTCCTCCGGGAGCTGGAGCGGGGTGACGGAGGGCCCGAGCCGCTCGGGCGGGTCGCCCTGACCTACAGGGAAACGCTGGCCCGGCTCATCCACGGGTACCGCCCCCTCATCGCGCCGTCGATCTTCCTCCTCGACGAGAGGGGGAGGAGAGCCCCCAAGGTCCCCGTCGAGGAGCTGGCCCGGACGCGACTCTGCGGCCTCGATGGGGCGCCCTTCGCCCCCCTGCCGGCTCAGATCCGCGCGAGCCTGGCCGGGGCGGACCTCATGGCCGTCCGCTACGGGGCCTACCGGACGGAACGGGTCCTTCCCCTCTTCCGCGAGATCGGCACCTCCGAGGTCCTGATCGTCCTCGTCGACATCCCCTCCATCCTGGCCGGCGGCGTGGGCCGCTACAACGACACCAGGCAAATCGTCCTCGACCTATTCGACGTCCTCCGCCCCGATTCCTCTCTGGGGGCCCGGATACGAAGGCTTCTCACCCTGGGGCGGGGAAGGCTGAAGAAGGTGGCCTTCGTCGCCTCCAAGGCCGACCTCGTCGATCCCGACGACATCGCCTCGGGACGTCTCGAATCCCTCCTGCGCCAGATGACGGCCCGAATCCGGGCGATGTTGCCCGAGGTCCGCTTCGGATGGTTCGCCGCCAGCGCCGTCCGCTCCACCCGCCGCGGTGCGCCGGGGTGTCTCGTCGGGCGCCCTGCCTACGGCAACCCCGAGGGGCTGGAAAAGGAGTTCGACGTTCCCTCCCTTCCCGAGACCTGGCCCGACGACTGGCCGGCCGGTGCCTACCCCTTTCAGGCCCTGTCTCCCGACGTGGCGCGCAACCTTCAGAACCCGCCGCCTCACCTGGGACTGGACCGGATCGTCCACTTTCTGTTCCAGTGATACCGAAAGGCCCCCAGGGGCCGCGAAAGGAAGAAAAGCCATGACCCAAGACGCGGGGCACGATCATCTCGGAGATCCCCTGGCCGGACCGGTGCGGGAGGGCAAGGCCTTCGTCCGTCGCGAGGGAGACTCGGGGCTGGGCGTCCCCGAATTCGAGGCGCTCCACGCCCGGACGCTTTCGACCGAAGAGACGGAGGCCCACGGAAGGGCCCGCGACGACGAGGCGGCCCGGGAGGCCGAAGAGATCCTGGCCGACCTCGAAGAGGACGAAGGCTGGCTCCTGCCCCGTTCGCTGAGGAACCTGGCCATGGGGATTCTCGTTGTCGTCGAGGCCCTGCTGGGCCTCTTCGTGACCACCCAGGCCGTCCGTTTTCTGGCCGACCTGGCCGCTCTGCCCCGTGCCTACCTCTATCCGGCCGTCGCTTTTGCCCTTCTTTTCGGCTTCGTCCTCGTCGTCGCCTTCGTCGCCCTTCTTCGGACCCTCTTCCGCCTGCACCGGGCCCCTCGCATACGTCTTCAGGCCCTCCGCGCCCTTGCCGAACGGCGCGATCTCCGGCAGGTAGCCCGTCACAGGGAAGAAGAGGCCCGCAGGAAGCTCCGGGCCTACCTGAAGACCTTTCCCCTGGAAGGGAGGGGGCGAAGGCGGCTCCTGGCGGCGGGCCTTCCCGAGTCGGTTTTGTCCCGTCTCGAGGAGCAGCGACGTCGCCTTCTCGACGAGAGCCGCCCCCTCAAGGCCGCCGACTGGATCGACGACTTCATGCGAGGTTTTCAGAAGCTCCTCGACGAGGCCGCCGAGGCCCGCGTCAAAAGCCACGCCAGGCGGGTGGCCGTCGGCACGGCGGCCTCTCCCGTCGGCATCGTCGATCAGGCCGTCGTCCTCTTCGGCTGCACGGCCATGGCCAAAGACCTCTTCGTCCTCTACAACCTGCGTCCCGCCGCCGGGCAGACGGCCCTCGTCCTGGGCCGCAGCATCGTTCACACCTACCTGAGCGGCCTGGCCGGAGAGGCGACGGAAAAGGCGGCCGACACCTTCCTCGGCTCTGCCGAGGCGGCCGACGAAGGGCTCGGTGCCCTCACGGGCACCCTGGGCAAGGCCCTCAGCGCCAGGGCGGCCGAGGCGAGCCTCAATGCCCTCCTCCTCTGGCGTCTGGGCAAGAGGATCATCGGCCTTCTCCAGCCGGTGCGCTGACTCTGCTTCTTGGGCACAAGTGCCGGTCTTTGTGGAGGGATGTCCTTGGCGTCGAGTTGAGCGTCCACTTCAATGATATTTTATTAATCATAAAAACTATTTTGCGAGGTAAATTGACGATGGATATTTTCGATATTCGTAATATTGAAATTAGAGATTTAGATTCGTATTTTTATTGGAAAAAATCATGTCATGAACACAATGAATTGAATGGTCCATATTACAAGAGAGATAATGACGAAGATTTGAGAATTAATATTGAGAATATTCGTAAAAAACTAAAAAATGGCATCACGAGTCCAATGGATGATAAAAGGGTAATTGTGTTCAAGGACAGTGACAAACTAGTTGGAGAAGTGAATTGGTATTGGAAGTCAAGAGAAACATATTGGATGGAAATTGGAATAGTTATATTTGATAAGTTCAATTGGGGAAAAGGATATGGAATTAATATATTGAAAAAATGGATAGATATGGTATTTGATGAGCACCCTGAAATAATAAGAATAGGCTTGTCAACATGGTCTGGGAATTTCGGCATGATAAAATTAGCAGAAAAAATAGGCATGACTAGAGAAGCGGTATATAGAAAAGCTAGAATCGTAAATGGTGAATATTATGACTCGATAAGCTATGGTTTGTTAAGGGAAGAACTGGTTAAGCTTGCAAAATAATTTAATATAGCAATCGCGCCAAGTTTACAGAATTTTTATGCATATTATGTGCATAAATGTTAATGAATGTTTTATGTCTTGGGTGGCGCGATATATGGCTACCTCTGATTCTATTTTATAGTTAATGTCTATGATGTGTAGATTTTTTATTCCGAAAGGATGTGTAAAAATGAAAAGCATAAATAGCTTTGTGATAGACGATCTTGACGAATCGGACATATTTTTTGTCAAAAATCTTATATAGCAATATATAAAGTGGATAAACATTGACTTGTCGTTTCAAGGCATTGATTACGAGCTAGATAATTTCCCTGGCAAATACATAAAACCTAATAGAGCCTTTTTAGTGGCAAAAGTGGATAATATGGCAATTGGATGTGTTGGATTGAGGAAAATAGATAATGACACGTGTGAAATGAAGAGGTTATATGTAAGCAATGAATATAAGGGAAAAGGGATCGGCAAGGCATTAGTAGAGAAAATAATAATGAAAGCAAAAAATATGAATTATATTAAAATAAGACTAGATACATTGCCGAAAATGAAAACTGCCCAAGAACTATATAAAAATTTTGGTTTTTATGAAATAGAACAATACACAGAAAATCCAATAATAGGGACTAAATTTATGGAAAAATTATTAAAATAGAAACTTGGATTTAAATTTTTTAATGTTTTATGTCAGGCGATTTCTACGCTATTGTATTCATCGGATAAGAAATAATTTATAACATCAGATGGAGGACAAATGGATAATAAAACCCTTAATGAAAGCATTGCCAGGGCTATGGATTGTGATAATCTGGAATTGGTTTACTATTTGCCTTATATTTTGCAAGATTTCGTAGAAATGGGTTCATCCGCTGAAGATATTCTGAAAATAGTAGTTGAAAATATTAAGTGTCATGATGAATTAAAAATTCTTGATCTTGGCTGCGGAAAGGGTTCCGTGCTCTGTAAACTCTCAGAAGAGCTTCGTTGTGAGTGCGTAGGAATTGATGGGGTTCCTGAATTTATTCAATATGCAAGAAATCTTGCTACGGAAAAGAATTTAAGCAAATGCGTCTTTGTTGTGGGGGATATCAGAGAAGAAGTAGCTTGTTTGTCTGAATATGATGTCATAATTCTAGGATCTATCGGATCAGTATTTGGAAATCATGTTGAAACCATGGAGAAGTTAAAGCCTGTATTGGCAACGGAAGGAATAATTGTGCTCGATGATGGATATATAAAAGATAATTGTGAGTGTGATAATGGATTTATGAAAAGAAGAAGTGATATAATGGGAGACATAGATGATTCAGGGATGGAAATAAAGAGAGAATATATTTGGAATCAAAAAGATTATTCACTAAAGCACGAGAAAGAATATCAATTTATCGAGAAAAGATGCAACGAATTAATTGAGTTGCATCCTGAGAAACGAAATATGTTTGAGAATTATATTAAAAAACAAAAAGAAGAATATAACGTCATCGAAAACGACATGATATGTTCTGCGATGATTGTTTCTCGAAAAGCAACCGATCGAAATTCAAAAGCCTAGGATCTGCCCGTAGCCGAATCCGTACATCTATGGCCCGGCCGAAAGGCCGGGCCATAGACGTACGGACCGAATCGTTATCGATGCCCTGTCTACTTCTCGATCGTTGCCTCGTGATATTCGTGCGAGCCGATACGGCTCGTGCGGAAGCCCTCGAGGGTCTTGGCGGCGCCGATGATCTTCGTCTCGTTGTAGAGAGCGATGATCGGGACGTCCTTGATGAAGAAGTCGTTCACCGCGGCGCGGCGCTCGTCGCGCCGTTCGCCCTCGGGCGTGCCGGCGTACAGGTCATAGGCCGCATCGTACTCCGGGTTTTTGTAGTTCGACCAGTTGCTGCTCGACGTCGAATAGAGCAGCCTCTTGTACACCTGATCCGCGTGGGCCGAGACGAGGTTGAAGAAGTCCAGGATCATGTCGAAATCGTCGCCGGCCTTGAGGCGCGAAAAGGTCGTGTTCGGATCTTGCACGACGATCGAGAGATCGATGCCGACCTTTGAGAGCTGGTTCTGCAGGACCTGCGAAATCTCCGTGTTCGTCTGGTTCGAATCCGTCCAGATCGTCATCTTGAAACCGTCGGGATAGCCGGCCTCGGCGAGGAGCTTTTTGGCTGCCTCCGGGTCGTATCGGTAGTCCTCCTGTACGGCGTACTCCTTGGCGCTTTCGGGGATGGTCGAGTTCACGGCCTTGCCGTAGCCGTAGAGGAAGGCGTCGATGATGATCTGCTTGTCGATCGCGCTCTGGATGGCCTTGCGGACGAGCCTGTTGCCGAGCGGGCCGCTGGAGCCGCTGTTCAGGTTCAGCGTGACGATCTTCATCGAGTCGCTCGTGATGATTTTGAGGTTTCTGTCCCCTTCGATGCGGGAAACGCTGCTCGCGGGGATCTCGTACGCCACGTCGACCTCGCCCGTCTCGAGAAGGATGAGGCGCTGTGCGGCTTCCGGCACGATTCGGAGCGTCAGGAGTTTTGTCTTGGCGGGCGTGCCGCGGTAATCGTCGAAGCGTTCAAGCGTGTAGTAGTCGCCCTCTTTGAACTCCTTCAGTTTGTAGGGGCCGGTGCCGACCGGCTTCTGCGCGAAGGCCTTCGGGTCCGCCGTGTAGACGTCCTTCGGCAGCACGGCGGCGTAAGGGACGGCGAGCAGGTTGACGAGCGGAGGGTTCGGAGCCTTCAGACGGATGACGACGGTCGCGTCGTCGACGATGTCCGTTCCGACGTAATTGCCTGCGAAGAGGGAGCCGCGCTCGTTGATGTGGTCCATGGAGAAGGCGACGTCCTCCGGCGTCATTGCGGCGCCGTTGTGGAACGTGATGCCTTTTTTGATCTTCACCTCGAGCGACGTGTCGTCGAGCCACCGGTAGCTCTCGGCGAGGTCGCAGATGACGTTCATGTCCTCGTCGAAGGTGAAGAGCGAGTCGAACATGTTGTTGGTCAACGCGCAGGCGCGCTCCTGGATGCCGATGGAGATGTCCATGGTCGTCAGGTCGTTCCCCTGACAGTAGACGATCTCGTCTTTGTACGCGGCGGCGGCGCCCGCGCACGTGACCCCGAACAGGGCGACGACGGTGACGAATGACAGCAGGTACTTCTTCATGCGAATACTCCTCCCCTATCTGTGATGATTCGAGGCTATTGAGCCCCATAGAGCCGGCAGGACACGAAATGGCCGGGTTCGGTTTCGATCTCGCGGTAGTCCCAGGTGCGGCATGCCTCCGTGCAGCTCGGACAGCGCCTGACGAATCGGCATGCCGTCCCCATGTTGACGGGAGAGCTGATCTCGCCCTTCAGGATGAGTTTTTCCTGCTTCACGTCCGGGTCCGGGATCGGAATGGCGGAGAGCAGGGCCTTCGTGTAGGGATGCAGGGGGCGCTCGAAGAGGACGTTCGGGCGCGCGCGTTCGACGACCTGTCCGAGGTACATGACGACGATGTTGTCCGAGATATGCTTGATGACCGAGAGGTCGTGGGTGATGAACATGTAGGTCAGGCCCAGATCGGCCTGCAGGTCCTGCATGAGGTTCAGTACCTGTGCCTGGATCGAGACGTCGAGCGCGGAGACCGGCTCGTCGCAGACGATGAACTTCGGCTTGAGTGACAGCGCGCGGGCGATGCCGATCCGCTGGCGTCGTCCGCCGTCGAGCTCGTGGGGATAGGAGTTGACGAGGCGCTTGGCGAGGCCGACGAGGTCCATCAGTTCCTCGACGCGCGTCTCTATGCCCGTCCTGTCGTCCCTTCTGTACAGTCCCTGCAGGATCAGGGGAGCGGCGATCGCCTGGCTCACCGTCATCCTCGGGTTCAGGGACGAGTACGGGTCCTGGAAAATAATCTGCATCTCGGTGCGGAGTTTTTTGAGGCGCTTCGCGTCGTAGCCGAGGATGCTCTCTCCCTCGAAGAGGATTTCGCCGCTTGTCGCCTCGTGCAGGCGCAGGATCGTGCGGCCGAGCGTCGACTTGCCGCAGCCGGACTCGCCGACGATGCCCAGTGTCTGTCCCCGTTCGATGGAAAAGGACACATCGTCGACGGCCTGGAGCGGACCTCGGGGGGTGTCGAAATATTTCTTGAGGTTGCGGACCTCGAGGAGGACGCCGTTTTTTTCGATGAGGTTATTGCCCATACGAGGCGCCCCCCTTCAGGATCGGGTGAAAACAGCGGACCTTGTGGCGGCCCTCCGTCACCGAAAGCGCCGGACGCGCCGTCCGACAGAGGTCGGTTGCGTACGTGCAGCGTTCGCGGAAGGCGCATCCCTCCGGCAGCGCCATCGGGTCGGGCATGAGCCCGTCGATCGGCCGAAGGCGCGTCACGTTCTCGTTGATCTTCGGGATCGCGGCGAGCAACCCCTCCGTGTAGGGATGGAGCGTTCTCTTGAAAATGTCGTGCACCGTTCCGGCCTCGACGATCTCTCCGGCGTAGAGGATGGCGACGTTCTCGCACATCTGCGCCACGATCCCGAGATCGTGGGTGATGAGAATCGTCGCGGTGCCCAATTTCTTCTTGAGGTCCGCCATCATCTCCAGCACCTGTGCCTGGATGGTCACGTCGAGCGCGGTCGTCGGCTCGTCGGCGATGAGGAGTGTCGGGTTGCAGGCGAGCGCGATGGCTATGACGACGCGCTGTTTCATCCCGCCGGAGAACTGATGAGGGTAGTCTCCAGCCCTGTCGGCGGAGATGCCGACCGTGCCGAGCATCAGGAGCGCGCGCTCCCACGCCTCTTTGTGCGAGACCTTCTGGTGCACGCCGATGACCTCCGCGATCTGGTCGCCGATCGTGATGACGGGATTCAGGGCCGACATCGGGTCCTGGAAGATCATCGAAATGCGGTTTCCCCGGATGCCCAGCATTTCCGAGATATCGGCGCCGACGAGGTCTCGACCCTCGAAGAAGATTTCCCCCGCTTCGATGACGCCCGGCGGCGAGGGGATGAGGCGCATGATGCTTCTTGCGAGCGTCGTCTTCCCGGCGCCCGTCTCGCCGACGAGACCCAGCGTCTCTCCGTCGCCCAGCTCCAGGTCGACGTCGTTCAGGGCGTGCACCGTGCCGTCGTCCGTGTGGAAGGCGACCCGTAGACCCTTGATTTCGAGAAGGTTGTCCATCTCTGTGCCCCCTACTTCTTCAGCTTCGGGTCGAGTGCGTCGCGCAGACCGTCGCCGAAGAGGTTGAACGCGATGACGGCGATCACGAGGAACGCGCCGGGGAAGACCGAGATGTGCCACGCGTCGCGCATATAGATCTTCGCCGACGTGAGGATCGTCCCCCACTCGGGGTGAGGCGGCTGCACGCCGAGGCCGAGGTAGGAAAGGCCAGCCACCATCAGGATGGAGTTGCCGACGCCGAGCGACACCTGCACGAGGTTCGGCGAAAGGGCGTTCGGAAGAATGTATCGGACGAGGATCTCGGCGTCCCCCGCGCCGATGGCACGCGCCGCCTCGACGAACTCGCTGTCCTTGACGGTCATGACGGAGGCTCGGGCGATGCGGGCGAAACGGGCGATGCCGGAGACGGAGAGGGCTACGAGCAGATTCAGGGTGCTCGTCCCGAGCGCGGCCACGATCGCCATGGCGAGCAGCATGAACGGCACGGCGAGGATGACGTCCATGAAACGCATGATGAGATTGTCGATCCGCCCGCCGTAATAGCCTGCGATCATGCCGAAGGGCGCGCCCAGAAGGAGGGACAGGACGATCGCTCCGATACCGATGAAAAGCGAGTATTTCGTCCCCCAGAGGATGCGCAGCAAGAGGTCGCGGCCGAACTCGTCACAGCCGAAGAGATGCTTCATGCTCGGCTTCGCCAGGCGATTCATCAGATCCTGCTCGATGATGTGTTCGTTGTAGAAGGCCTTGCCGGTCGCGACGTCGATCGCGATGGTGGCGACCGCCACGCCGAAGAGCAGGAGCACCGTGACGAGACCGGCGACGGCCATTCTGTTTTTCAGAAACTGCCTGAGCGACTGTTCGAAAGGCGTCCGGGCCCGGCTTGCGGCAGGAGGCGTCTTCAAGCTCATTTCGATGCACCTCCCCTGGCCCAGGCGCTCCGGTACTGCGATTTGATCCTCGGGTCGAGGAAGGCGTAGAGGAGATCGACGATGAGGTTGACGAGGGTAAACAAGATCGCGAGCGTCACGACGCACCCGAGTACCGCGGGCGTGTCCTTGAAGGAAATGGACTCGACGACGAAACGACCGACGCCGGGCCAGGAGAAGATCGACTCGGTGAGGACCGACCCTCCGAGCAGCACGCCGAAGTTGAGCCCTATGACCGTGACGATGGGGATGAGAGCGTTTTTCAGCATGTGTCGCCAGATGACGGTGTTTTCCGACAGCCCTTTGGCTCGCGCCATGTCGATGTAGTCCTGGCGCACGACGTCGAGTACCGACGCGCGCGTCGTGCGCGCGATGAGGGCGGCGAATCCCGAGCCCAGAGTCAGCGTCGGCAGGACGAGGCTCATCCAGAAGGCCCCGAACGTACGCCCCATGCCTGAGGCCGGGAACCAGCCGAAGTTGACGGAGAAGACGATGACCAAGATCAGCGCGAGCCAGAACGTCGGCATCGCCGTCAGGAACAGCGTGATGAACATCGTCACGTTGTCGAGGGCCGAGTACTGCTTGATCGCCGACAGGATGCCGACGGGGATCCCGACGATGACCGCGAAGAGGATGCCCGCCACCGCCAGCGAGATCGTGTTGTCGAGACGCCCCATGATCAGCGCGGTCACGGGCTGTCCGTTGCGGTAGGACGTTCCCATGTCGCCGCGGACGAGATTCGCCATGTACTTGCCGTAGCGGACGAGAAAGGAATCGTTGATGCCCAGTTCGTCGCGCAGCGACTCGAGGGCCGCCTCGGTCGCGTCGGCGCCGAGGATGATTCGCGCCGGGTCTCCGGGGGCGAAGTGCATGATCGTGAAAACCATGAATGTCGCACCGACCAACACAGGCAGGGTCATGAGGCAGCGTTTGAGGATGTATCGCCACATGTCAGAACGTCTCTTTCAGGAACCGTAGGGCGTTGCCGCCGATCACCTTCGCGATGTCCGCGTCGGAGTAGCCGTGCGCGACAAGCCATCGCGGAATGTTCCACCAGACCTCCGCCGGGTTCTCGCACCCCGAAACGTAGGCGCTCTCGACGAACGTCTCTCCGCCATCATCGCCGTAGGCGTCGGCGCAGAAACGGTGCAGCCCGACGTGATCACCGAACATCGTGTCGGGGCCGAACGTGACATGATCGATGCCGACGAGATCCTTGATGTATTCGAAATGCTCCATGACGGCGTCCAGGTCGTGCTCCGGATGGGAGTGGGACATCGTCGTGTGCGGTGCCGTCTCGATGCCGAAAAGGCCGCCCTTGTCGGCGCAGGCCTTGATCACGTCGTCAGGTTTCATCCGCTTCGTTCTCCACAGGGCACGGGCACCCGAGTGCCCGATCGTGACGGGCTTTCTGCTCAGCTCTATCGCCTCCTTGGTCGTGACGTCTCCCGCGTGCGAGAGATCGATCGGCAGGCCGAGGTCGTTCATCCGGTGAACGACCCGCTCGCCGAAGGCCGTCAGGCCGCCGTCGCTTTTCTCCGAGAGGCCTCCGCCGACGGCGTTCGACTGGCTGAACACGAGCCCCGCCATCCGCACGCCGAGGCCGTAGAGGATATCGAGACGGTCCAGATCGTCGCCGATACAGCTCACGTGCTCGATCATCGGAAACCAGGCGACCTGCCCCCTCTCCTTGGCGCGATCGATATCGCCGACGTCGCTCGCCTTGACGAGGAACGCCGAATGCATCGCGTCGCAGCTTCTCATGCCGAGTTCCGCGACGGTCTCCTCCCAGGAGGCGCCCCTGAAGACCTGGTTGCCGAAGAGGGCGTCGAGCGGCGAGTGTGCGACACCGTCGTAACCGGTCGCGATCCTGCCCGATGCGTAGTACTCGCTCAGTCCTGAGATATCCGCGGGCAACACGCGCAGATGGTCATGCAGGCTGATGACCGGGCTGTTTTCGAGAAGGTGTTCCAGGCGGGCTTCCTGCTCGTCCGTCAGCGGGACGAGGTTCCACGGGACCCGTTCCGTCTCCTGCGACAGACGGATCTTCGTCGGTTTTGCGTCGCCGAGATAGTCGAAGGATCGGTACCCCCTGTACGCGCGTTTCGTCGGAACGTTCATCTCACATCGCTCCTCGTCAGTCCTCCCGGCCGGTCCTCTCGCGCTCCATGGCATCGGCGAAGTCCGCCTTGACCGTCCGCAGGTTCTCGGGCTCGCAGATCAGGTCCACGCCGGTCAGTGAGAGGATTTTCGCCGCCTCCGCGAGCGCCCGATGGGCGTCCGCGCTTTTGCCCGCATCGAGATAGGCCTGGCTGTGAGAGGGTGTTCCTTTCGGGACAAAGGCCGTACGGATGCACGACCCGGGAACGAGCCGCATGACGGAGGCGAAATCCGTCGCCCCGGTCTTTCTGCGCGGTTCACCGATCTGTCGTGCACCGATGTGCCGCGCGTTTTTCATGAGCATGTCGTTGAGCGAGAGGACGGGAATCTTGCTGTGCATCTCGCCGATCTTGACGATGTCGAAGGTCGTCTCCGTCATCAGGGCCGCGCCCTGGAGAATGTTTTCCACGCGCGCGATGACCTGGTCCAGGTAGTCCCGGTTGTACGAGCGCAACTCGATGCGGGCGACCGCGCGGTCCACGATGGCGTTGACCGCGCTTCCCCCTTCCTCCACGATCATCGCCATTCTCGTGTCGTCGAGCACGTGTCCCCGCAGGTAGGCGATGCCGTTCGAGGCGAGCATCAGCGCTTCCAGGGCACTGCGCCCCTTGTCCGGCGCGATGGCGGAGTGGGAGGAGACGCCGCTGTAGGTGACGCGGAAGTCGGAAAGGGCCATCGACTTGATGTCGGTCGTGCAGGCATTGCCGCCGTGCATCATCAGAACGATGTCGTGGTGACGGAAGGCCCCGTTCGCGAGCATGGAGGTCTTGCCGCCGTCTTCGATCTCCTCCGCCGGGGTGCCGATTACCTCTACGGTATAGGGGACATCGATCAGCCTCTCCTTGAGCGCGACCGCGGCGCCGATGCAGCTCGGCCCCTGCAGGTGGTGCGAGCAGCCGTGTCCCATCGGCAGCGCGTCGTACTCGCAGAGAAGGCCTATGTTGGGGCCTCCCGTTCCGTTGCGCCATACGGCGCGAAATGCCGTCTCGAGCCCGGCATACGGCGTTTCGACCTCGAAGCCCCGCGACCGCAAGGCGTCCGTGAGGAGCTTGCAGGCATAAAATTCCCGGAAGCCGAGCTCCGGATGGTCGAAGAGCGCATCGCTCATTTTCGCCAGGCAGGGCGCGAGGCTATCGATATGGGCTTCGATCGCGGCCTTTGCGTCGTTCAACTCCATCAACACACCTCCGAATGAGGGCACGGGAAAGCCTCAGCCCGTGTATCCGAATTTTTTGGATAGTTCACTCGTTTCGTGCAGCAGGCTGTTCAGACACTCACGGATAAAATCGTCGCTGAAACCGTCTTTGTTCCCGGAGATGGACATGCTGCCGACGAGGATGCCGGAATACTGCAGGACCGGTGCCGCGATGCCGACCGAGCCCATGACGCGCTCGTCGGCCGTGATGGCGTAACCGTCCCGCTGGGCCTGCATCACGGCCTTGAGGAGTTCCTCCCGGCTCGTTATCGTGTTCGGCGTCAAGGCGGGATAGCCCTCTTCGCCGGAGAAAAAGGCCTCGCGGAAGTTATTCGAGGCGAACGCGAGGAGTATCCTGCTCGAGGCACCCACGTAAAGCGCCGTTTCCTGATAGGCGGACGGCTCGACAAAGCTCTGGTGCTCGCTGATGCGATAGGCGCAGAGCTGCTTCATCCCGTGCAGGATGGCGAACGAGACCGTGCGGTTTAATCGATTGTATAAGTATTCCATCGAGGGGCGGATCATCGGGATGAAGGGGTTCGTGTTCTCGTAGACCCTGCCAAGCGAGAGAACGCGCGGCCCCAGCCGGTAGACGCGCCTGTGATCGTCGAAAATCAGGTAGCCCATGTGGGCGAGCGTGCCGCAAAGCCGCATGACGCGCGACTTGTATAGCCCCAGCTCGGACGCGATCTCCGTCAGCGTCATTTCCGGTCTGCCCTGCAGACAGTCCAGAACCTGAAGACCCTTTGTCAGCGTTTCGAGTTGCTTTTCCGATTCTTTCGACTTCCGGCCCGTCGGCACGCGATCACCTTCTATGGTTGTTCTGATGGGCAGAACCATGTTTTTGCAAGAGGAACAGATTGAGTATACAGTTGCGCAATCCATTTGTCAATAGGCCTTAGTCGCGCAATTTCGAAAACCGCGAGCGCCTCGATCGGTTCCCTTGTAGAGGGGGCCGAGTTCGCGCCGATTCGAGAGATGCCCCTCGACTCGGCGGATATCGCGTCGTCAGGCCGACGGGGGATGGCGGTCGCGACAGGGCGCGTGGCCATCCCGACCGTGATCGAAGCCTCAGACGGGATGGCCCCGCTCCCCGTCGTGGCCGTGGGCGAGGCGGGCGTCCCGCTCCGTTGAGTCCGGGAGGCGCCGTTCCGCGGACGAAAAAGAAGAAACGTCATCGGCCCGACAAGGAGACGCTTTGAGGGATGAAAAAATTGTCTCGAATCCGCACCGATGGGGTCATGAGGGTCCCCGACTCGGTGGTCCCGACGGGTTCCGCCCTGCTCGGGCCTGGCGATTCGGGCGCGTCGATCCTTGACAGGACCGACGGAGAACGTATAACATGTGGCGAACGATTCGGCCTCTGGGCCGAAAGACAGCCGGGAAGGAGGACCTCACGATGATCTGTAACGTCACGAACGGCGCCGACAAGGCCATGATGATGTGCATGATGCCGCGAGGGTCCTCTCCTGGAATGGTGGGTGCCTGAGGCATCCCGCAGCCATGCCGGGCCGGACCCTTTTTGGGGGTCCGGCCCTTTTTTGTGCCCCTCTTCCGGGGACAAAGGGCGCCGTGAGGGAAAGAGGAAGGGGCTGGTCGATCGGTAGGGAAAAAGAGGCGACGAATTGCCATCACGGGGGAGGTGGTTCCCCCTCCGATGTGCCGAGGGGCTTACGGGGTCTCGCGGCCGAAAGAGAAACGACATCCAGGAGGAGCGATGGAAATGAGACGATTCCTGTCCGCCCTGTGCGTCACCCTGCTGCTTTCCACGACGGCCCTCGCGGCGGCGCCCGAGAAGATCACCATCGGCGTCACGCCCTTCCCTCACGGGGAGATCATGGAGGTCGTCAAAGGTCTTCTGGCGAAGGAGGGCTACGAGCTGGTCATCAGGGAATTCAGCGATTACGTGACGCCCAACAGCGCCCTGGCCGAGGGGAGCCTGGACGCCAACTTCTTCCAGCATGTCCCCTACCTGGAGAACACCTGCGCCGAAAAGGGCTTCGATCTCGTCTGGGTGGCCAAGATCCACATCGAACCCCTGGGCCTCTACTCCGAAAAGATCAAAGACTATCGGGATCTGAAGAAGGGCGACTCCATCGCCATTCCCAATGACGGCACCAACTGCGCCCGGGCCCTTCGGCTTCTCGAGGCCAACGGCCTCATCAAGGTCAAAGAAGGGGAACTCGTCACGGCCTTGGACGTCGTGGAGAATCCCAAAAACCTCAAGTTCATCGAACTCGACGCCGCCCAGCTTCCCCGCACCCTGAAGGACGTCACGGCCGCCGTCATCAACACCAACTTCGCCTCCGAGGCGGGGCTGATCCCCTCGAAGGACGCCCTTCTCATCGAAAGCGGCGATTCGCCCTATGCCAACGTCGTCGCCGTAAGGGCCGAAAGCGTCGAGACGCCCGCCGTCCGGGCCCTGGTCAAGGCCGCCACCTCGCCGGAGGTCAAGGCGTTCATCGAGGAAAAGCTCGTTCCCAAGGGCATCGTCCCGGCCTTCTAGGCCCGAAAGAGAAGGGCAGGCGACAAGAGACAGACCAAGAGGAGGCCCGAGGCGGATTTCCGCTTCGGGCCTCCTCTTGAAAGATTTTCGTCTCGGCGGGGGCCCCTGAGCCGATCTCCCTTGGCCTTCGGCCGAGGTGCGGTCTTTTCCCGGCGCTGTCCCCCCCCCTCTTCGTGAACCGACGGGAGGAGCGGACCTGCCCTTTTTCCGGGACGGAGCCGAGGCCGGGGCCTGTGCAGGACGGCCTCGGGATCAGGCGTAGGAGCTCCGACTGATCGTCAGATCGTCGGGATTGAGAGCAAAGGAGACGAAGCGCTCCTCCTGGGTGATTTCGATGAAGGTCCGCTGAATCTCGATGATGACGCCGGGGCGGAGGACATGACGGATGGCGATGATGCCCTTGCGGGTCTCCTGGAGGAGGAGGCTCTCCATGGAGGCCTTTTTCTCCTTCATGATATTGAGGCGTTTTTTCTGCAGGGCATACTGATCGAGGATGGACCGGAGTTTCTGGGTGAAGGCGACGGGGAGGAGCGGACCTCCTTTGGAGAAGATTTTCGTGCTGATGTCGTGAATGGTCTTCGTCACCTTTTCGAGGTTTTTTTCCAGGGACCGGATCTCTCCGTCGAGCGCGTCGACCTGACTGCGGAGGCGGAAGTTCTCTCCCACCTGGAGTCGCGTCCGGCTGCTCATGGGCGACCCCGCCGATTGGGCGTCGATGCGTCGCAGGGCCGAGACATCTCCGGCCAGGATTCCCTTGCGTCCCTTGACGCGGATGGAGTCGCAGCTGCGGACCGTGCCGTGGAGGATGTGGGATTCGACGAGGATCGATCCGTCGACGTAGAGGGTGGCTCCTTCGACGAAACGAACGCGGAGGGAGCCCCCGGCGTCGACGCGCGTCTTCTCTCCCAGGAGCCCGCCGCGGATGCGGACGTCCCGTCCGGCGTGAAGGGTGGCCGATTCGACGTAGCCCCCGATGGCGATGTCGAAGGCGGCCTGGACGAGGAAGCCTTCGCGGACGTTGCCCGTCACGGTGACGCTGCCGTCGAAGCGGATGTTGCCCGTCGAATAGTCGACGTCGCCCTGAATCGTCAGCACGGGGCGGACGGAGAGGGCCGTCCCCTCCAAATGGGGCTGTCCCCAGGTCTCGGCGACGAAGTGGATGCCGTCGTCGGAGAGGACGCCCGATCCGGCGGTGAGAACGGCCGACCTGGGCCTCACCGGGGCGATCTCCCGGCCGTAGATGTCCCTTCCGGCCTCGCCGGGAATGGGGGGGTGGAGGATGGCCAGGAGCTCTCCGGGGCTGACGGAGGGAATCTCGCCCTTTTCCCTGTAGTCGATGGCCTCGTCGTCGTCGGAATCGGTCGCCAGCGACGTCTGGAGGGGGACGAGAATCTCCACCCTCCCCTCGCGGGGAGGGATGGGAGGCGTGCCCTGGGCGGCCAGAATGCGCCGGAGGGGCTTTTTCTCCGCCTCGCAGCTTTCGATGGCCCGAACCAACTCCTCTTCGAGGAGGGCCCGGATGCCGGCGCGGGCCAGGTCGTACTTGATGTCGAGGAGGTCGAGGGGGCGCCCGTCTCCCGCGGAGGGGGAAAGGTCGACGAAGAGGCTCATTCCGTCTTCCGTGACGTAGAAGCGGAAGGAGCCGTCGACGGACAGGGGGGGGGCAAGCGGCTCCTTCTCCTCGTCGAAGTCCTTCAGGGACGTGACGTCGCGGAGCAGGTTTTCCAGGATCAGATCGACGTGTCGCTCTTCCTTCACGAGGGAGCCCCCCTTTCCCCGTCGTCGGTGATCTCCAGGCGATGGCCGAGGGGGTTCTCCGGCCGACCGAGGGGCCTTTCGGTCGTTGCCGACGGGCTCATCCGCTGGGCCAGGGCCTGTAGGGGGAGGAGGTGGAGTTCCTCCTTGAACAGGCCCGTGCAGACTTCGAAGGAGTCGTTGACGTAGCAGATCATCCCCTCTCGGTCGGCCAGAACGATGGGGAGCGCCAGGTCGTTCAGGGCGGACTCGAGGAGGGCGATGGCGTCCGATGCCCGCCGCTGTTCCTCCTCGTGGCGGAGCGTCCCGGCGATGAGGGCCATGCCGCGCCGGATGAATTCGGTCTGGTCGTAGGAGAGGGTGCAGCACGACGGGTCTTCGTCGCCCTGGGGGGAGCAGAAGGCGATCAGTTCCGCTGCGGAGGAATTGGGGGTCCTGAAATGGAAGGGGAGGGCCACCGTCTTCGCCGTCTCGCCGACGGCGAGATCGCCTCCCGTCCAGCGGAGAAGGAAGCCGGCCTCGGGCCTCTCCCGGCGCAGAACGGCCAGGAGCCCTTCGAGACAGAGCCGGAGGCGTTTCTCCAGAGGCGTTTTCCCGTCGAGGAGAACCGTCGCCGCCGAGGCGAGGGCCTCCTGGCGCCCTATCGCCGCCGTCAGGTCGTGGATCCGTCGTTGTGCCTCCTCTTTCTGTCTCTGGGCGGCCGTATCGTCGCGGAAGACGGCCGTGATCTCCCCTTCGGGAAAGAGCAGAAGAGAGTAGTGCCTCCAGCAGAAGAGGTGGCTGCGCCGCCGGAGGATGACCGTGCAGCTTCGGTTCTCCCCTCTAAGGAGCACATCGTCGAAGAGCTGGCGCAGCTCCCTGTGGTCGATATCGCGGAAGTACTCCTCGAAGGTGGGCGTTTCCGAGGGAAGGGGACCGTCGAGGACCTCGGCGGCGCCGTTACGGTGTATCAGCCGGTAGGTCCCCTCGTCGGCGACGTGGCGGAAGAGGAGGACGCCGCTGGGCGCGTAGCGGTGGAGGAGGCGGAAGCGCAGGAGGGCGCGGTAGTGGCGCCATGCCGGGAGGAGGACGGCCTGAAGGGAGAGAGGACCCAGAGGGCTTACGATGAAACCGAGAGGGTCGACGGAGGTGGCCCGCTCCAGCCCGGCCCCGTCGCCTTCGGAGAGAAGGAAAATAAAGGCGGCTTCGCCCAGGTCGCGGATTTCCCGGGCCAGGACGACCCCGTCGCCGTCGAGGTCGATGTCCAGGAGGATCAGTTTCGGCGCCGTCTGCCGGAAAAGCTCTTTGGCCGCCGAGCCCTCGGTGGTTATCCCCGTCACGGTCCAGCCCAGGGCGTGGGCCTGACGGGCCAGTTCCTCGGCCTGAAGGGCCTCTTGTACGACGATCATGAGAGTCTTTCGGTTCATTCTTCACGTCCCCCTTCCAGCCTTTTTCTCCGCGCTCCATCGCCCCGAGAGGCGGTGCCCGCCGACAGGGACAGGTCCGCACGAGGGAGGCCGACGAGGGCCCGGGAGAGGGAAAGAGGCATGAAGGAGGCGACGAGGGCTCGCCGAAAAAGGGGCGGGAGAGAGTCGAGAAGGCCGGAGACGATCCCGGAAACCCTGTCCGTATTATAAGACCTCTTCCGTTGCCAACCAAAGAAAAGTTTGCAATTATCAATTAAATAAAAATAAATTTATTTTGTGATGATTTGAATTTTTGCGGCGACATGTTTTTTGCGTTTTCCTTTGTTTCGGTAAGGTGTTTCCCCGTCGAGCGCTCGGCAGGGACGGGAGCGGCCTGCGCCTGAGGCGATGGGCAAACACGCGCCGATGACAGAGGGTGCGGGACCCCTCCCGCACCCTCTGTCATCGGCCTGTGTTCGCCGCAGGGGCCCGGAACGGGGCGGCCCCTTCCCGCGGGTTCAGCGGGTCACGTAAGCGTCGAGGGGTTTCGCCCGGTACGCGTTGGAGCCCATCTTGTCCGTCGTGACGTATCCCGGAGCGGCGTTGACGATGTCGGGCAGGCGGTTGACGATGGTGGCGCAGGTCAGCTCGACCGTGGCCGGCCGGTTGATGATCACCTGCGTGTCGGGCTCGCCCGTCAGGGTCCAGTCGTTTCGGTCGAACTCGTCGGGGGCGTAAACCTTGCCGATGCACTCCGTCTCGATGGTGATGCCCTCCTCCGTCTCGGTGGTGACCACGGCCGCCATGCCCGTCGCATGTCCGGCGGGGATGGTGATGCCCAGGGTTTCCGAGTGGAGATCGGTGTCGTGGGTCTGGGGGATGCACTTCTGGGTCTGGGACGTGACCGTCAGACCGAGGCGGCCGCAGAGCCATCCGTTGACGTTCCACATGTAGGAGGGAAGGAACTGCCCCCTGTCGATGAGGGCCTGGCGCTCGGCGGGAGAGATGTCGTCGGAGGCGGCGATCTCCCGGGCGAAGGCGTCCAGATCCAGGCCGGCTCCGTGGACCTGGGCGAGGGCGATCCCGTAATCCTCGACGTTGTAGCTGGACTTGCCCCGGATCCTGTGGATCCGGTGCGTCGCCCCGGCGAGGACGGCGATGAGGTTTCCCCAGAAGACATCCTGGTATCCCGATCCGCAGAGGGTACAACCGTTCTTTTTCGCGAGGTCGTCGAGTTCTTTCGTGATGGCTGCGGAGGAGTTCCAGGGGAAAAAGGCCTCTTCGCAGGTGCTGATGGCGTTGACGCCGTTTCTCGCGCAGGCGAGGAAGGCCGACCGGAGGTCGCTCATGAGGCTCATGGTGGTGATGATGCAGGCGTCGGGCTTGAGGGAGGCGAAGGTCCGGTCTGCCTCGGAGGCATCGAGGACGATGACGCCCTTCTTCTCCGTCCCGAGGATCTCGCCGATATCCCTGCCGATGACGGCCGGATTCTGATCGAAGGCGGCGACGATTTCGGCGCCCTTCTCGTAGACGTACCGCATGGTGTAGGCGGACATCTTTCCGCAACCGAACTGAGCGACACGAAGCTTACGTGACATACAACACACCTCCTGAATGTGATCGATCAGGACATTCGAAGGTCGTCCTTCAATCACTGTAGGGGCTATCCCTGGTATAGAGTCAAGAGGCTTGTTAAAACTTTATCGGGATCTGGAGTTTGATGGACATGGCCCGCTCGTTGTCGACGAAAACGGGGAGGTCCGTTATGACCTCGCAGAGGTAGTCGCCGGCGAAGAGGTAGCCCTTCTCGGAGGCGTGGGCGAGAAGGCGTCCGGCGTAGCGCTTTTCCTTGTGGAAATTGTCGCAGGAGATGCAGAGGTAGATCTGAGAGGGAAGCGTTTTCACGTTGGAGCTGCACTGGAAGTCGTCGTCGACGAAGATGAAGACCTCGGTGGAGACGAAATCCCCTTCGGCGAGCCGATTCTGCCGCATCAGGGTGCCGACGTTGCAGAAATAGGCCATGGGGAGCCTGTTGAGGGCGATGTGCGTCTTCAACTCGCGCAGGATGTATTCGTAGGTGTCGAGGCCGAAGTCGTAGAAGTTGATGCCGCTGTCGTAGAGGTAGATCTTCCTCTCGGGCATGAATTCGGTGAAGATCGTGCCGTCCCGGGGGGCGGAGTGGTAGCGCCTGTAGTTGACGAGAGTCCGTTCCACCGATTTCCTTGTGGCACGGAGCCGGTCGATCTCTTCGTCGAGCCGTTTTTTCTGCAGTTCGAGGAGTTCCTGGATGACCGACACGTCCTGCCTGTCGAGCTGGGCCTTGATCTGCCGGAGGGACATCCCGAGGAGCTGGAGGTTCTGGATCATGTCGAGTCGGGCGGACTGTTTGATGTCGTAGTATCTGTAGCGGTTGGCGTCGACGGATTGGGGCTTGAGCAGGCCCAGCCGGTCATAGAGCCGCAGCGTCTGGATCGAGACGCCGTTGATCGCGGCCATTTCACCGATGGACAGTCTCTCCATGTCGAACCTCCTCCGGCGGTTTCCGAGCCCTTCGGGGCGAAACCGCCTCACCGTGGGGGCAGGGCCGGAGGGTGGCGCATCGAAAGCCTCTCCTGCGATGTCCCCTGCATGCGGCGTCTCCTGGGAGCCTGTCGGACGTCTCTGGACAAAGGTGTTTTGCCTGACCTATGGCACTAAGAGCTTGACTTTGAGAGCGAAGAATCTCTTTTGGATAGCTCAAGGGGCTATTGGTCGACGATTGCCGGATCAAGGCCGACAGGCTTCTGGCTGGAGAGAGACCGAAAGGCGTTCCTAAGGTGCAGTCCTGCCGGTCAGCCCCGGAGGGGCGTAGAGGGGGTCGAGGGCCTCCTCGTCGGGAAGGTAGATGCGCAGCGTGAGGGAGAAGGGGCCGTCGGGAGCGGGAAGCCAGTTCGATTCCCTCCCGGCGCCGGGAGTGTCCTTCTGGATGTAGAGCGTCAGAGAGCCGTCGGGGCCGAAGACGAGGCCCGGCGTCCTGTCGCCGATGGAGTAGCGGCCGATGGCGTTCGCCACGAGGAACTGGTCGGGGAGGTCGTAGAGGGTGAGGGACCAGAAGCCGCCTTCGCCGACGGGAGGGAGCTCGTCGGCGCCGAAGGAGATCTCGTAGGCGTTCGCCGAGGCGTCAAGAGGTTCTCCGTCGATAGCCGTGTTGGCGCTGGGATAGTAGGCCTCCTCGAGGTCGTTTCCGTAAAGGCCCACATAGGCCGCTCCGGCCCGGACGAGATACTCTCCCTGCAGTTGCTCCCGGCTGCCGAAGATGCGTTTGGCCAGATTCCAGCCGTTCCGGCTCTCGCTCAAAGAGGCGGCCGAGTGGGCGATCTCGTCGAGCGCCTGGGCGATGCCCTCCTCGACGGCCGCCAGAATCGCCTCGTCGTAGTTCCTCTCGTCGAAAAGGAGACCGGGAGCGATGCCGATGGCTCCGAAGCTCTCGATGAGCTCCTCCTCCGAGGGATCGACGACGAGGTTGGCCAGGAGGAAGTTGAAGTAGCCGATGAACGAGGCCGACTCGGCCAGGTCTTTCACGTAGAGAGGGAAGATGTCTCCGGAAGGAGCCTCGGGAGCGGCCTGGTCCAGGAAGGCGGAGAGGGGGCGGGCGACGTAGTTCCGCTGAAGGGCGAGGACCGTTTCGAGGTCTCCCTCGACGGTCCCGTCGACGAGTGTTCGGCCCAGGCAGAGGACGAAATCGCCCTCGCTGCGGAAGAGATCGTCGACGCCGTTCGGTTTCTCTCCCTGCCAGTTCGGTCCCGCGACCAAGAAGGTACGGGCTCCCCTACCCGTCGTCCGCGTCCCGACGTAGCCGAAGTTGTAGGTGTACATGTCGACGAGCTGGAAGGAGACGTAGCGGTCCTCGACGGCCGGTGCGCTGATCACCATCGGCTCGGCCCGAAGGTCGAGCCAGAGCGTCGAGTAGAGGGTGTCGTTGTTGGGACGGACGATGTCGGTGTAGCTCGGGTCCTGAAGACGGGTGGAGTGAGTGAAGACGTTGAATCTCCCGGGGAGAAGGGCCTGGGCCTGCATGGTCTTGTAGTTCTCCATCATGGGGAAGGCGAAGATGTAGGCCTCCCTGGCCAGGGAGCGGGCCTCTTCGGCCGTAAGAGCCCGATCCGACGAGGAGCAGCCGAAAAGAGGGACGAGAGAGACGATGAGAAGCAGCGGCAGGCGCCGCAGAAATCGGCCTCTTTCCTTCATGGGGCGATCTCCTTCCTTGCGGCCCGGAATGGGGGTGCCACGAGTCCGCCGGGAGAATTATCTCACAGAAGGATCCCGGCGAGGACCGCTTCGGAGGGAAGGACGCCCTCCGGGCCCGATCGGCCGCCGCTCTCCATGGGCCGTTGTCCTCCTAGGAGAAGTCGAGGGAGCGAGGCGCGACGTTCATCAAGCCGAGGTCCCGTCCGGCTCCCGTCCGCTTTCGTTTTCCGTCGGCGCCGGGCGCGCGGATTCCGTCCGGCTCCGGTTCGTCAGTCCCTTTCGCCGCCTCCGAGGGCTCTCTGTCCCCGGAGAAACCACCCCTTGCCCTCGACGATCCGCGAGATGAGCAGGGAGGAGCAGGTGTCGCCCGTGGCATTGACCATCGTGGCCGCGGGATCGACGAGAAAGCCGATGGTGGCCACGATGGGGAAGGCCTCGGGGGGGAAGCCGTAGAGGCTGACGATGAGCATTTCGCCGACCAGTCCGCCGCCGGGAATTCCTGAGAGGACGACGCCGCTCAGGACGGCGACGGCCACGGCGCTGGCGTAGGTGCCGACGCCGGCAAAGGGCATGTTGAAGATGCCGAAAAGGAAGGCGATCTTGAGGATCCCGCTCAGGCAGGAACCTTCCATGTGGGCCGTGGCCCCGATGGGAAGGACCATCTCGCGGATGTCGGCGGGAATGCCCATGCGGGCCGCCGCCGCGAGGTTGACGGGCAGCGTGGCCGTGCTGCTCTGAGTCCCCAGGGCCGTTACGGCGGGGGGGATGATGTTCTTCCAGAAAAGGGCAAGACCTTTGCCCTCGGTGGCGATCCAGGCGTAGAGGGTGAAGGCGATGAAAAAGTAGCCGAAGGTGACGACGTGGTAGACGACCATGGAGCGCATGTAGGCGCCGAGGAGATTGGGGCCGAAGTCGCCGACGAGGGCGGCGAAGTAGGCCGCCAAGCCTATGGGAGCGTAGTACATGACGATTCTGACGAGATTGAGCATGGCGTCGGCGGCGACGGCAATGGCCCGCGAGAGGGGGCGGGCCCGCTCTCCCAGCATCTGGAGGCTGACGCCGAAAAGAAGGGAGAAGAGGATCAGCGGCAGCATGTGACGCCGCGAGAGGAGGTCCTGGAAGTCGCTGACGGTGAAGGCCTTGACGATTTGGTCGGCCGTGCTGAGGGGCTGGAACTCCTCGGGGGCCGTCAGGGCCAACGCCGTTCCCGCTGCGGGAGGATAGAGCTTGACGGTGACGAGCATGAGGAGGGCGGCGATGGCGCCGGTGACGAGAAAGACCGCGACGAGGGCGCCCATGACGCGGCCGAGACGGCTCATGGAGGCCATGTTGGCCACGGCGCTGCAGATGGTGGTGAAGACGAGGGGGACGACGATCATGAACAGGGCGTTCAGAAAGAGGTCTCCCAGGGGTTTGAAGACGAGGGCCTCCTTGCCCATGGCGAGCCCCAGAAGGGAACCGCCGACGATGGCGGCCGGCGAGGATAATCGGAAAGCGGTAGGTCTTCCACAGGCTGTTGCGGGTCTCAGTCATTCTCCTGCCTCCTCAGGTATTGTCGATAAAAGGTCTCTTCGTCCTCCTTGGCGGTGTTCGGGGCCTCGTCGGCTCAGCCTTTCCCTCCCGCCGGGCTCTGCCTTTTCACCTCCTTCCGTATAAGGGGCCTGTCGGCCAGGCCCGCCGGAGGCCTGCCTGGCCGAGGTCTTCTCCTCTGCCGATTCGCATCATAAAATCAGAGACCGTTTTTCTGCAAGTCCTTTCTCCTTGCGGCGACGGGAGAACCGTCATCGGTCGCGCCCGCTTTACGGAGGGTCATCGTTTCCCACGTCGAACGTCAGAGGCCGAAGGGGACGCCTGGCGTCCCTTTCGGCCTCTGACTCGGTGAGACTCTTCCGCGGCACGGTTCGAGGAGGCCCTCCCTCAGAGCGTCTCCAGCCTGACGGCCGTTCCGCAGACGGTGACCATCAGCATGTTCTGGCCGTTGCTGCCGATGACCTCGTAGTTGACGAGCATGCCGACGACGGCGTCAGCTCCCAACGCCGAGGCCCTCGCCTCCATCTCGGCCAGAGCCTTGTCGCGGGCTCTCTGGAGCTCTTCCTCGTAGGCTCCCGAGCGGCCGCCGAAGAAATTCGTCAGCCCAGCCTTGAAATCCTTGAAAAAATTGGCTCCCACGATCACTTCGCCGAAGGCGATGCCCAGATAGCGGCCGATCTTCTTCCCCTCGACGGCGTGCGTCGTCGTCACGATCACGATGGTTTCTCCCCTTCCATGAGGGGGGCCTTCTTTTCGAGCCCCTTCTCCTCCCGTCGAGAATACGCCTCCCGCCCCTCTCCGATCAAGGAAGGGCCTTTCCAGGTCGGGGCGGTGACCTTCAAGAGACGGACTGTCGTCCGACGCGCCGGGGTGACATTTTCCCTGTCCTCTTCACGAGTGACAATACCATTGTCCGGCGACAAGGGGAGAAATTTCAGTTGACAAGGGGAATGGAAGTCTCTATAATCCCCGAACAAGTGGGGAAAGAAGGGACCTTTGTCCGCTTCTTGCCTCGACCGATCCGAAAGATGAAGGGAAAGGAGGAGTCGCCATGACGCGTCGTATCGACATGATGATGTGCAGCATGATGATGTGCGACGGCGGCGGATCTCCTCCAGGAAGGATCGGCGACTGTTGACCTGTCGCTGTCTCGAATGGGCCGGGATCCCCAGGGGATCTCGGCCCTTTTCCTATCCATGAGGAGGTTTTACCTGTGAAGAAGACCTTTGTCGTCCTTGCGCTGCTCGCTCTGTATGCCCTTGTCGCCCTTCCCGCCTCGGCGGAGCCGGAGAAATTGAAGGTGGGGGCCACGGCGGGCCCTCACGCGGAGATCCTGGAGTTCGTCAAGGAGGGAGCCCGAGACCTGGGCCTCGATATCGAAGTCGTCGAGTTCAGCGACTACATCGCCCCCAACGCGGCCCTCGATCAGGGCGATCTCGACGCCAACTCCTACCAGCATCAGTTCTTCCTGGACACGCAGAACAAGGACCGGGGCTACCACCTCGTCTCCATAGCCAAGACGGCCGTCTGCCCCATGGGCTTCTATTCCAAGAAGCTCAAGAGCATCGACGAGCTGGCCGACGGTGCCACCGTGGCCGTCCCCAACGATCCGGCCAACGTCGGGCGTGCCCTCGTCCTGCTGGAGCAGAAGGGATTCATCAAGCTCGCTGAAGGCGTTGGCTACAGGGCTTCCGTCCTCGACGTCGTCGAGAACCCCAAGAAGCTGAAGCTCATCGAGATCGAGGCACCTCAGCTTCCCCGCTCCCTCGATGACGTCGATCTGGGCGCCGTCAACGTCAACTACGCCGTCGATGCCGGTCTCTCTCCCCTTGAGGATGCCCTTCTCATCGAAGACGCGGCGACGTCGCCTTTCGCCAACATCCTCGTCGTCCGCGAGGCCGACAAGGATCGCCCCGCCCTTCGGAAACTCGTCGAGGCCTACCAGACCGATGCCGTCAAGACCTTCATGCTCGAACGCTTCAAGGGGGCCTTCGTACCGGCGTGGTAGACGGCGCAACGGGAATCGCAGCCCGAAAGGAGTTCATTCCAATGGCCATTTCCCTCAGGGGATTGACGAAAGTTTACGGCACGGGAGCGACGGCTCTCAAGGCTCTTGACGCCATCGATCTCGACGTCCCCGACGGGTCGATCTTCGGCATCATCGGCTCCAGCGGGGCCGGCAAGAGCACCCTCATCCGCTGCGTCAACCTGCTCGAGCGCCCCACGGCGGGGACGGTCATCGTCGGCGGCGTCGATTTCACGGCCCTGGCCGAGGCCGACCTCCGCGAGGCGCGCAAGAAGGTGGGCATGATCTTCCAGTCCTTCAACCTCCTGGCGCGGCGGACCGTCTTCGGCAACGTGGCCCTTCCCCTGGAGCTGGCCGGCTGGTCGAAGGAGAAGATCGGTCCCCGCGTCGACGAACTCCTCGATCTGGTGGGCCTGGCCGATCGGCGGAATCACTACCCTTCCCAGCTTTCGGGAGGGCAGAAACAGAGGGTGGGCATCGCCCGCGCCCTGGCCAACGGCCCCGACGTGCTCCTTTCCGACGAGGCCACGTCGGCCCTCGACCCGAAGACGACGCAGTCCATCCTGGAACTCCTTCGCGACATCAACGAGAGACTGGGGCTGACGATTCTCCTCATCACCCACGAGATGAACGTCATCAAGGCCGTCTGCCACAACGTGGCCGTCATCGACGAGGGGCGCATCGTCGAACAGGGGCCCGTCCTCGACGTCTTCACCGATCCCCGCGAGACGGCGACGCGCGACCTTCTGGGCGAGATCATCGGCGTCGATCTCCCCGACAGCTTCGGGGGGCTCGACTTCTCCCGCGAGACCATCGAGGGCGGCGACGTGGTCGTTCAGCTTCGCTTCTTCGGCAACGTCGCCGCCGAGCCCGTCATGTCCGATCTGGTGCGGCGTTTCGACGTCGACGTCAACATCCTGACGGCCCACATCGATCACATCCGCAACGTCCCCTACGGAACGCTCGTCGTCGGCCTCTCCGGCGACGAGGGGCAGCGCCGGGCGGCGCTGAAACATCTCGAGTCCCTCGATCTCAAAGTGGAGGTGGTCGGCCATGTCGGCAAAGCTCTTGGCGCTGCTGTTTAGCTCCCTGGCCGACACGCTCTACATGGTGGGCGTATCGAGTCTCATCGCCTTCCTCTTCGGCCTGCCCCTGGGTGTCGTCCTTCTCGTGACGGAGAAGGGGCAGCTTCTCGAAAGTGCCGTCATCAACCGTCTTCTGGGCTCCGTCGTCAACGCGGCCCGATCGACGCCCTTCATCATCCTCATGGTCCTCCTCATCCCCGTGACGCGGGCCATCGTGGGGACCTCCATCGGCACTAACGCCGCCATCGTCCCTCTGGCCATCGCGGCCACGCCTTTCGTGGGCCGCGTCATCGAGGGGGCTCTGAGGGAAGTGGACGGTGGCGTCGTCGAGGCGGCGCTCTCCATGGGGGCCTCGCCCTGGCAGATCATCGTCAAGGTCCTCCTGCCCGAGGCCCTTCCGGCCATCGTCGTCGGTCTCACCCTTTCGGTGATCAACCTCATCGGCTACTCGGCCATGGCCGGGGCCATCGGCGGCGGCGGCCTGGGCGACCTGGCCATCCGCTACGGCTATCAGCGCTTCCGCCTCGACGTCATGTTCCTGACCGTCGTCGTCCTCATCGCCCTCGTCCACCTCTGCCAGGGGCTGGGCGACCTCCTGGCCCGAAGGCTCCGTCGCGACGGAAGGAACTGACGTCTCGGAGGGAAAGCGGAACCCCCGCAGGACCCGGTCGATTCGCGACAGGTCCTGCGGGAGCTTCGGACCCGCGCCGGCCGGTCGATCGCGCCGGCGTCACCGGAGAGGGGCTCGAAGGACAGACTCGGCAGAGCCCCTCCGTCGAGACCTCCTCTTTTCCCCTTCCGCCCCTTTGACGAAAGGCGCCTTTGTCCTATGCTCTTTGCGGTCCCCCCATCGTCGGCGACGAGAGGACCGTTTTCCCCGGGCCGGCGAGATCGAGGGGAGACTTGTGCGATTCCGGCCACGACAGAGGAGAGCGACAGGATGGATATTCGATCGCTGGGCTACCGCACGGACCTCATCTTTCCCCGCTTCGATGGGGAGATCTTCGATCGCGGCGGCTATCTGGTGGCCCTGACGCCTCAGAATCCCTCCTTCTTCTGGGGGAACTTCGTCCTTTTTCCGGGTCCTCCCGGCGCGGGCGATCTGAAAAGGTGGAAGGGCGTCTTCGACGAGGAGGTCCGCTCGAGGCTGGATGTCGACCATTACGCCTTCGGATGGGACGGGGTCGATGGGGAGATGGGCGAGATCGGGCCCTTCGATGCGGAGGGATTCAGCCTCAATCGCTCCGTCGTCCTCGCCGCCGACCGTGTCACGATCCCCCGGAAGTACGATCGGTCCGTCGTCGTGAGACCCATCGAGGGCGATGACGAGTGGGAAGAGGCGACACGAAACCAGATCGCCTGTTCCGACCCCTGCTTCGATCCCGAAAACTACAAGATCTTTAAAGACGGGCAGATGGCTCGGTACAGGAAAATGGCGGCTTCAGGCTTGGGTTTCTGGTTCGGCGCCTTCCTGGAGGAGAAGCTCGTGGCGGATCTGGGGATTTTCTCGACGGGGAGTTTGGGACGCTTCCAGAACGTGGGGACTCATCCGGACTATCGCCGCAGGGGCATATGCGGTGCTCTCGTCCATCAGGCCAGCCTTTTCGTCCTGGACACAATGAAAGTCGAGACGTTGGTGATGGTCGCCGATAAAGACTACCATGCCTTGGCCATTTATGAGTCGGTCGGTTTCATCCCAAAGGAACGTCAGGTCGGAGCCTACTGGTGGGGAAAAAAGAGGTAGGATAAACTGAAAGGCATCGTCTACCTTGCCAGGCGAGGCGGTCTCTTTCAAGCGTCTGGCCGGGTGGCGAGAGGCTCTCGGGCCTCGGTGGGAGGATAACAGGAGGGCGCGGACCGTTTTTGACGGTTCGCGCCCTCCTGTTTAAGGCCTTCAGCCCTTTTCCGCCGCGGCGACGGTGATGTTGCGGCACCGCGTCTCGGGGATGAGGAGGGCGCAGGCGATTCCGAAGAGGGAGCAGGCCAGGGCGAAGGAGAAGAGGGCCCGGTACTGGACGAGGGGGGCGGCGTCGGGCATTCTGTCGAGGATCACGCCCATGGCCGTCGTGATGAGGGCCGCTCCGCCGAAGGCGACGGTGTTGACGAGGGCCACGGCCATGCCCGTGTAGCGGGGGACGTTGATCTCCTTGGCCACGGCCCAGGTGAGGATGAAGGCCGTCGAGGTGACGCCCATGACGAAGAAAAGGGGCCTGAGGAGGGCCTGGGGGGGCATGCCGCCGTTCCAGAAGACCAGAGGCGTGAGACAGAGACAGAAGAGGGCCGTCATGGTGAGGATGACGGGCTTGCGGCGGCCGATGCGGTCCGAGAGGCCGCCCGTCATGATGCCTCCGGCCATGGCGCCGAAGACGATGTAGGAGGCGATGGCCGCCGCCGCCGGGCGGGCCAGGCCGTAGACCTTCTCGATGTAGGAGATTCCCCAGGCGCCGGAGAAGGCCAGGTAGATCCCCATGATGGAGGCGTAGAAAAGGGCCGCCGGCCAGATGCGCCAGTTGGAGAGGATGGCCCGGAATCCCTCGGCGAGGGAGGGTTTCCCCCGCGTCGGCGGGGCGGCGTTGAGAGGGGCCAGCCCCATGTCGGCGGGGGCGTTGCGGATCAGAAGCCAGCAGAGGCCTCCGAGGAGGAGCGAGAGGGCGCCGATGGCGACGAAGGTCGTCCTCCAGGTGAAGGCCGCCACGGCCCAGGCCAGAGGGGCCTGGGCCAGGACGCCGCCCAGACTTCCGACGAGGTTGGTCACGCCCGAGAGGGTGCCGAAGTCGCGCTCGCGGAACCACATGGAGAGGACCTTGAGGGTGGCGATGAAGACCGTCGAGACGCCGATGCCGACGAGGAAGCGGCCGGCGAAAAGAAGGGTCGTTCCCTGGGCCATGCCGAAAAGAAGCGAGCCCGCCCCGGCCAGGGTCATGCCGAAGGTGACGGTGGCCCGCGCTCCCAGCGAATCGGCCAGGTAGCCCACGGGGATCTGCATGACCATATAGGCGTAGAAGTACATCGATGCCAGAGACCCGAAGGCCGAGCCGCTGAGGCCGAAGTCGTCGACGAGATTCTGGCGGACGACGGCGGCGGCGAGACGGTGGAAGAAGACGACCATGTAGGAGGCGAGCATGATGGCCCAGACGATCCAGCGGTAGCCGTAGCCCTTCGGTGCCGTTCTGCATTCTTCAGTCATTGAGGGATTCTCCTTCTTCGGTCCAGATGGGAGCTGTAGGTCTCTGCTGCAAGGCCGATCGCGGCCGAGGCGGACGGGCCTGCCGTCGCGAGATCCGAGGGGGGCCGGCCGCTGCGGGAAGTTCCGCTGTCCCAATCGGCTCCGGCGCTCTCGAGGCCCGAAAGAGAGAACGTCGTGACCTTGGAGCGGGACAGGGCGCTTCGCGCCCTCTGCCGGGGAGGGGCGTCCCTCTCGGGCGGAATCCGGTTTCGGAAAAAAGGTCCTGCGAGAGGTCCGACGGGAAGGGGATCTCCACGAGAGGCCTTTCGTTCGGGATGGGAAAGATCTTTTCCGAGACGGAAGTCGGAGCCGAGGGGCCTTCCCCTATCGGCTGCGGTTGTCGAAGACGCGGCGCGTCTTTTTCATCTCCCTTCCCAGGCCGCCCGGCGGCAGAAGGCGGACGCGGGGCAGGGCCGAGAGAGTCATCTTCATCTTGCGGGCCAGATCCTTCGCCGGTTCGTCGCCGCCGTCGCAGGAACGTTCCACCTCCAGGTCGAGGCAGTCCTTGCCCTCTTCGGTGGTGAGGACGATGCGGAACTCGCTGCCCAGGCCCGGCGTCTCGGCGACGAGCTTTTCCACGGACGAGGGGAAGAGGTTGACGCCTCTGTAGGTGATCATGTCGTCGGACCGGCCCAGGATCCGGGAGATTCGCGGGTAGGGTGAGCCGCAACGGCACGTCCCGGGCAGGATGGCGGCCAGATCTCGGGTCCTGTAGCGGATGAGGGGAAGGCCCTCCTTGACGAGCGTCGTTATGACCAGCTCGCCCGTCTCTCCCTCGGGAAGGACCGTTCCCGTGGCGGGATCGATCACCTCGAAGTAGAAAAGGTCGTCCCAGTAGTGGAGTCCCTCCTGGCAGGCACACTCGATGGCGATGCCCGGTCCGTAGGTCTCGGTCATGCCGTAGATGTCGAAGGTCTTGGCTCCGAGAAGGCGCTCGATGACGGCTCTCCGTCCGTCGCCCCACTGCTCGGCGCCGAGGATGGCTCCCTTCAGCGACGGCGTCAGCCCCTCGCGGCGGATCGTCTCGCCCAGAAGGAGGGCCATGGAGGCCGTTCCGATCAGGTAGGAGGGGTTCATCTTCCTGAGGAAGGCCATCTGCATCTCCATGGCGATGGGGCCCGTGGGGATGGCGCAGGCACCGAGGCGCTCCACCCCGGTCTGGAAGCCGATGCCGGCCGTCCAGAGGCCGTAGCCTGGCGTCACCATCGCCCTGTCTCCGTCCGTCATGCCGGCCATGGACAGGGCCCGGGCCATAAGCGCGGCGAAGGTCTCCACGTCGCGGGCCGTGTAGGGGATGACGACGGGATCTCCCGTCGTTCCCGATGTGCTGTGGACGCGGACGATTTCCTGCTCGTCGGCGCAGCAGAGGCCGAAGGGGCTGTGGCGGCGCAGGTCCTCCTTGGTCAGGAAGGGAAGTTCGGCGAAGCGGTCGAGGTTCGTCACCTCATCGGCGCGGCTCAGTCCCAGCTTTTCCCGGTAGGCCGGGCTTCGCATCGCCTGGTTGAGGCTTCGGTGCAGGCGATTCAGGAGAGAGGGGGTTCCCGTCGCGAGGTGCTCCAAAAGTCCTGTGGTCATCGTTTTTCCTCCTCGGCTCGGCTCGACAAAAGAAGGGGGAGAGGCTGCGGGCCTCTCCCCCTTGAGGGGATGAAAGGGCCCCGGCGTGGACGTCCCACCGCCGGGGCCTGCATGAAGCAGAACCCTAGCGGCGGTCCCTAAACCACCACCACCGGCCCTGCTGATCGATTCTGTTCTGCGTACCTCTCTCGGCTCGGCTCACGGAAAGCGCTCCCAAATGTGCAAATTTGGCACATCCTACCCCGATCGCCATCGTCTGTCAAGAGCCGGGGGACGTTGCCCTTGTCGAGGTCGGGAAAAGTGGATACACTTGAGGTGTCGTATGTCTTCAGGGGCATCTCGGAGGGCTTTTGCCCGAGGGGACAGGGAAAGCGGTGATGGCCGTGACAGGAAGGTCCTTTTTTGCCTTGTTGGTGCTTTTGCTTTTCGCCCCCGCCGCCGAGGCTCTCGTCCTCCGGGTGGGGGTCAGCCCCGTTCCCCACGGGGAGCTGCTGAAGTTCGTGGCCCCCGACCTGGCCTCGCAGGGAATCGATGTCGAGATCGTCCTCTACGAGGACTACGTCGGCCCCAACAGGGACCTCGTCCAGGGACGTCTCGACGCCAACTACTTTCAGAACAGGCTCTACCTGGACGGCTACAACCGCGACTACGGGACCGACCTTGTGCCCGTCGGGTCCGTCCATTTCGAGCGGATGGGGCTTTATTCCTCCAGGTACAGGAGCCTCGGCGAGCTTCCCGCCGGCGCCCTCGTCGTCCACCCCTCCGACAGCGTCAACCGGGGACGGGCTTTTCATCTGCTCGAGGATGCGGGGCTGATCCGCCTTCTGCCCAACGTGAGCCTTGAGGCCGGTCCCTTCGATGTGGCCGATAACCCCCGCAAGCTCCGTTTTCAGGCCGTCGCGGCCGATCGGGTGATGGGACGTCTCGCCGACGCGGCCTTGGTCGTGGCCAACTGCAACTACGCCCTGGAGGCGGGACTCGATCCGGCCCGAGAGAGCCTTTTCGAGGAGCGTGTCGAACCCTTGTTTCACAACGTCGTCGTCGTCCGTCGCGACGATGCCGGCAGACGGGAGATCGCCCTTCTCGTCTCGGCCCTCCGAAGCGCGAAGGCCCGGGACTTCATGACCCTGGTCTACGGAGGGGCCGTGACGCCTGTCTTCTGAGATTCGCCTGCGCCATGAGGGAGGAGGGGTAGCCCCCTCCTCCCTCATGGCGCGTCGTGTCAGTCCAGTCCCCGGACTCCGTCCGACTCGGCCTGGCAACGGCTGATCCCGGTCCTTTCGCGCCATCCGAAAGAAGTTTTTGGATCTTGAAGCCAGCCTTTTAGTTCTGTCGGTCGGGCTCGATCGTTTTTTCCGGAAAGATCCGACGGGCTCCTAAAGGGTCCAGTCCAGCCCCAGGCGGATCAGCGTCTCCTTGGTCGGCAATCCCTCGTCGAGATCCCAGCCCATGGCCTCGTAGAAGCTGTCCAGGGCGGCGTCGAGATCGACGACCTGTCCCGCGCCGGGACCGTCGACGCCGGGTTCCTTGAGGAATCGGTCGGGGAGCCGGTCGTCGGCCCGGCCGAAGCCGAAAGAGGCGTTGAGAAGCCGCTCCAGATTGATGACCCGTTCGGCGGCCAGAAGGAGTTCGTCCTTGTCGACGGGGCGTCCCAGAGCGCAGGAGAAGAGTTCGGCCCAGGTCGAGGGCCTGACGGCGAGGGTGATGTTGGTGAAGAGGCAGACGCCGAGAAGGTTGGGGATCATGGCGTTCGCCATGAGGGGCCTGACCCACCCCTTGTTGCCGTCTTCCCCGAAGGAGATGACGGCGTCGGTGGTGATGTCCAACTCGTTTTCCCTGTAGCCGAAGGCATCGATGGTCGGGGCGTAGGGGCGGAGATGGTCGGCGCCGCGAGGGGAGATGACGTGGCTCAGGACCTCGCCTTTGCTGGCGCGAACGCCGTCGGCCGCCATTTCCATCCCCTTGACGGTCATGACGGCGTCGAGGGCCTCGGGGCCCAGTTCCCGAGCGGCCCGCAGGCTTCCCTGGGCGAGGAGGTCGCCCAGCCCCTCGCGACGGCCGATCATCCCGACGAGACGGACGACGGCCTCTCCGTTGCCGAAGGCCAGAGGAAGGCCTTGGAGCCGTTCCTCGGAGAGGATGGACCGGTCGACCCACTCCATGGCCGTCGCGATGACCTGTCCCGTGGAGATGACGTCGAGGCCCAGGTCGTTGGCGATGTGGTTGGCGGCGGCGACGGCTTCGAGGTCCGTCACGAGGCATTTGCTGCCGAAGGCCGCCACCGTCTCGTACTCGGGACCGCCGCCCTCCATGCCGGCCCAGGGACCGCTTTTGATCGTCGTGTGGCGGCCGCAGGCGATGGGGCAGCCGAAACAGGCGTAGGGCCGGACCTCAAGCGTCTCGTGGTAAGCCCTGTACCCCAGGGTTCCGATCGACTCGGGATAACTGTCGCGCTGCCAGTTCTTCGTGGGCAGAATGCCCAGGCCGCTCATGGCGTCGTAGAAGGAGGGCGTGCCGAAAGGTTTCATCTCGTCGCGGACGAAAGCCTCGTTGAAAAGTTCCTCCCGGGCCTTTCGTGCTCCCTCCCTCAGGCCATCGGGATCGGCCAGAGGCATCTCCTCGGCGCCTCTGACGGCGATGGCCTTGAGGTTCTTGCTCCCCATGAGGGCTCCCGCCCCGCCGCGTCCGAAGGCGCGATGGCGGTCCGTCATGATCGAGGAGAAAAGGACGCCCTTCTCTCCGGCCGGACCGATGGAGGCGATCTGCCATCCCGTCCCTTCCAGCCTAGACCGGATGAGTGTCTCCGTTTCGACGACGCCCTTGCCCCAGATGTCGGGAACTTCGATGAAATCGACGCCTTCGCCGTCGACGACGAGGACGAGAGGGACTTCCGATCTGCCGGAGACGACAAGGACGTCGTAGCCGGCCCGCTTGAGAGCCGGGGCGAAATGGCCGCCCGCGTTGGCCGCCCCCAACGTTCCCGTCAAAGGGGAACGGAAGACAAGGACACAGCGACCGCTTGCCGGGGCTGCCGTCCCCGTCAGCGGACCTGCCGTGAAAATGAGAGGCTGGAGCGGCGAAAGAGGCTCCTCGTCGGGGTCGACGAGGTCGTAGAGCAGGCGCGCGCCGATGCCCTCGCCGCCCAGGTAGTCGCGGTACCACTCTCCCGGCAGCTGGGATGCCTCTGCCGTTCTTTCCGTCACGTCGACCATCAGAGCCGTTCCGAAAGAACCACCCATATTGGATCCCCCCAGTTCTGAAGTGTCCTGCCGATGACGCCACCCATGCATGCTATTTTGTCAATTCCATCTTAATAGGACCAGGAAAGACATTCAAGCCCGCAACGGCTTTTCCGCGGATCGGTTGCTTTTGACGTCTCTACCTGTCATTCTTGCAAATAAGAAATGATTTTTATCGATGCCGTTGTCCTCCTTTCTGGGGGCCTGGAGGTGATTGCGATGATGTTTGATCCTCTTTTTTTCATCGACAGGTCCGCCGAAGGGCGGCTCCTTTGGGACGAGGCCGGTCAGCCCTTCCGGTCGGCGAGCCTGGACCTTCTGGAAGAGGCTCAGAGGGCGGCCCGTCTGGGAAGTTGTCTCCTCGACCTGCCCTCGGGGCGCTTCCGCTACTCCGACAGTCTCCGCGAGCTTTTCGGCTTCGATAGGGCCGAACGGATCAGTTATGCCCGCTATGCCGATTGTCTTCACCGCGACGATCGGAGCCGCGTCATCGCGATCAAGGAACGGGCCCTGGCCGAGGGAGACGGCTACAGCTACGAGGCCCGTTTCCTCTGTGCCGACGGCAGGACGCGACACTTCCAGGTCCGTACCCGCATCGAACGGGAAGAAGGCGGAAAGATTCTCCGCATTCTGGGCACCCTGCTGGACGTGACGGAACAGGTCCGCCTCCGCATGAAGCTGGAGGCGGAAGAGGCACGCTACCGGGCCATCTTCGAGAAGAGCCAGGTCGTCATGCTCCTCATCGACCCCGATGACGGCTCCATCGTCGACGGCAATGACGCCGCGCTGGAATTCTACGGCTATTCCCGGGAGGTCTTTCGGCAGATGAAGATCTCCCAGATCAATCAGCTCGGTTCCGGCCCCGTTAGGGACGCCCTCGACCGGTCCAGGGAGAAGGCCCAGACCTTCTTCCTCTTTCCCCACCTCCTCGCCTCGGGAGAGGTGCGCATGGTCCACGCCTACGCGGGGCCCATCCCCATCGGGGGGCGGACCCTCATCCATTCCATCATCTTCGACGTCACGGAAAAGCTTCGGGCCGAAGAGGCCCTCGTCGAGAAAAGCCGTGAGCTGGAGCGTTCGCTCAAGGTGCTGGAGGGAGCCTGGGAGCAGACGATCAAGGCCATGGCGGCCATGTCGGAACTGCGCGATCCCTACGAGGTCGGCCATCAGCGCCGCGTGGCCGCTCTGGCCGCGGCTGTGGCCCGCGGGATGGGCTGGTCCGAGGAGGAGGTGAAGGCCGTCTATCTCGCCGGGTTGGTCCACGACATCGGCAAGATCGCCGTCCCCTCCGACTACCTCGGCAAGCCGGGTTCCCTCACGAGTCGGGAGAGGCTCCTGGTCCAGGAGCACTCCAGGGCCGGCTATGACCTCCTCCAGGGGATCGATATCCCCTGGCCGCCGGCCGAGATCGTCGGCCAGCACCACGAACGCCTCGACGGGTCGGGCTATCCCCAGGGACTTCGGGGCGAGGCCATCCTCCCGGCGGCACGGATCATCGCCGTCGCCGACGTCGTCGAGGCCATGGCCTCCCACCGTCCCTATCGTCCCGCCTGGGGCATCGAGGCGGCGTAGAGGGAGATCGAAGACCATCGGGGATCGCTCTTCGACGAGAATGTCGTCGATGCCTGTCTTCTGCTTTTCCGCGAAAAAAACTTCCGTTTGCCCGACCTCTGAGCGCGAGCGGCGGAGAGGCCGGAAAGCGGAGAAAGGGAGAGGGTGAGGCCTCGAGGCCTCACCCTCTCCCTTTCTCCGCTTCGGGTCAGAGGACTCTCAGGCGCAGTTCTCTCGAGAGTTCCTCCAGGACCTGCATGCCGCAGATGGAGTTGCCTTTTCCGTCGAGGGCGGGGCCGCAGACGGCGATGCCCATCCTTCGGGGGACGACGGCCAGGATGCCGCCGCCGACGCCGCTTTTGGCGGGGATGCCGACGCGGATGGCGAACTCGCCCGAGCCGTCGTACATGCCGCAGGTGGCCATGAGGGCCCGGACGACGCGGCAGACCCGGCTCGTGAGGACCCGCTCTCCCGATGCGGGATTGATCCCTCCCGCAGCCAGGGTGGCGCCCATGACGGCGAGGTCGCCGACGTTGGCCTCGATGCTGCACTGGCGGAAGTAGCTGTCGAGGACGTCCTCGACGTCGCCGCTCAGGACGTCGGTGCTGCGCATGAAGTAGGCCAAGGCGCGGTTGCGGTCGCTGGTGGTCCGCTCCGAGCGGTAGATCTCTTCGTTGACGGAGAGCGCGTCGTTGCCCGTCAGCCTCCGGGCCAGGTCGAGGATGGCGGCCGTCCGCTCCTCGCTCCGCCCGTAGGGGAGGAGGGAGATGACGGCGATGGCGCCGGCGTTGACGAGGGGGTTGTAGGGACGGTGCACGCGGTCCATCTCGAGGCGCATGATGGAGTTGAAGGGGTCGGGCGTGGGGTCGACGCCGACGCGGGAGAAGACGGTCTCCTCGCCCAGCTCGGTCAGGGCCAGGGCGAGGGAGATCAACTTGGAGATGGACTGGATGGAGAAGGGGTAGTCCCTGTCTCCGGCGCCGTAGACTTCGCCCTCGACGGTGACGCTGGCGACGCCCAGGGCGTCCGGCCGGGCCTTGCCCAGTTCGGGGATGTAGGTCGCGACCCTGCCTTCGCTGTGGCGGGGCCGGGCGTTCGCGACGATGGCGGCGAGCATTTCGTCCAAAAAAAAGGCCTCCCTCCGAGTCGACAGGCGCGTCTTTCCCGTCTGCCGAGTGTCGTTACCCGCAGGCCATTATAGACACAAAAGGGGGGAAGGACCCAGAGGGTCCTTCCCCCGGAGGGACTTCTCTCAGGAGCGGCGTCGAACTTCGGCGGAAAGGACCGCCTCGACGGCGCTTTTGCGTTCCACAAGCTGCCTGATGCTCGAGGCGCCGGCGAGAGGGCCCTGGCTGAGGGCGCCCTTGATCCGGTTCTCGACGCGGCGAAGCTCCAGAGCCTTGCGGCGCATCTCGCGAGACTGGGGTGACCAGTCGCGCGTCAGGTCGTCTCCGAAGTCGTCGGCCTCCACGGTGGCGGCCATCAGTCCCTCTTCCTCGCGGGAAAGATCGCGCAGAAGGGGCCGTTCGTCGTCGCTGCCGGCGCCGAAGGTCTTTTCTTCCGCCAGGGCGCCGCTTGCCTTCGCGGCCAGGGCGGCCGAAGTGGGATCGGCCAGTGTCAGGGCAAGAAGGGTGAGAAAGAGCAGGATCCGTCGATTCAAAGGCAGTACCTCCTTTGTAGCCTCGAAGAGAATCTGGATGCTTCGACGCATCGCCTCGATCGAATCCATTGTAGCCGCAAACTTCCCCTTCGGCCTCCGGCAAATGGCCTACTTCCCCATCGGACTCGCGTTCAGACGCGATGGCAGGCGACGGAGTGCCCTCCTCCCGTGTCGCTCAGAGGAGGGCACTCCGAGGCGCAGTCGCCGGAGGCGCGGGGGCAGCGGCCGAAGAAGGGGCATCCGGCGGGAGGGTCGATGGGGCTCGGCACGTCGCCCTCGAGGATGATGCGGCGGCGATGGCGCTCCCTGTCGGGGTCGGGCAGGGGAATCGCCGAGAGAAGAGCCTGTGTGTAGGGATGAAGGGGCTCGGCGTAGAGGGATTCGCTGGGCCCTGTCTCGACGATTTTGCCCAGGTACATGACGGCGACGCGGTCTGAGATGTAGCGCACCATGCCGAGATCGTGGGAGATGAAAAGGTAGGCCAGGTCGAGACGTTCCTGAAGGTCGACGAGAAGATTGATGACCTGAGCCTGAATGGAGACGTCCAGCGCCGAGATCGGCTCGTCGCAGACGAGGAGGGCGGGGTCGACGGCCAGCGCCCGGGCGATTCCGATGCGCTGGCGTTGGCCTCCGGAAAACTCGTGGGCGTAGCGGTCGGCGTGGCTCTTGCCCAACCCCACCAGGGCGAGGAGGTCGTAGACGCGCTCCGTCCGGGCTTTGCCCCGGCAGAGTCCGTGGATGTCGAGTCCCTCGGCGACGATATCGCCGACGGTCATCCGAGGATCGAGAGAGGCGTAGGGGTCCTGGAAGATCATCTGGGCCGAGCGGATGAAGGCCTTCCGGTCGGCTCCCGACAGGGTCGCCGTGTCTTCTCCCCGGAAGCGGACCGTTCCCGACGTGGGCTCGTAGAGCCCTACGAGGGTCCTTCCCGCCGTTGACTTGCCGCAGCCCGACTCGCCGACGAGGCCGAGCGTCTCCCCGCGTCTCAGGCTCACGTCGATGCCGTCGACGGCTTTGAGCGTTCCCAGGCCGGGGAGGGAAAAATGCTTTCGCAGTTCCTGCGCCTGAAGAAGAATTTCCTTCATCGTCCCGTCACCCTCTCTGCGGCTCCGACGTTTCCCCCGACCATGGCGTGAAGCCAGCAGGAGGCCTGCTGGCCCTCTCCGACGGAGAAGGAAGGAGGAGGCATGGTGGCACAGACCTTCATGGCCCGGGTGCAGCGCGGGAAAAAGGCGCAGCCGATAGGGGGCCGGAAGAGATCGGGCGGCGTCCCCTCGATGGAGGAGAGCCGATCGGCCCGGGTAGCGTCGATCCGCGGGATCGAGGCGAGCAGGGCTTGCGTGTAGGGGTGGGCCGGGCGGCGGAAGAGGGCCTCGGAGCTCCCCCTTTCGACGATCTGTCCGGCGTAGAAGACGGCGATCCTGTCGGCCATTTTTGCGACGACGCCGAGATCGTGGGTGATGAGGAGGAGCGTCATGGCGAGCTCTTTCTGAAGGGCGCCGATGATGTCGAGAATCTGGGCCTGAATGGTCACGTCGAGGGCCGTCGTCGGCTCGTCGGCGATGAGGAGGGCCGGGCGACAGGCGATGGCCATGGCGATGAGGACGCGCTGGCGCATCCCGCCCGAGAAGGCGTGGGGGTACTGGCCGTAGCGGCGCTCGGCCTCGGGGATGCCGACGAGGCCGAGTACGTCGAGGGCGCGCCTGCGGCGCTCCCCGCGGGGAAGGGCGTCGTGCTCTGCGATGACCTCCTCGATCTGTCTTCCGATGGACATCGTCGGGTTGAGAGAGGTCATGGGGTCCTGAAAGATCATGCCGATCTCCCGTCCCCTGATGCGGTTCATGGCCTTCTCGGAGCGGCCGACGAGCTCGTCGCCTCTGAAGAGGATCGACCCCGTCATCTTTCCCGGCGGCGTGGCGATCAGCTTCAGCAGGGCCATGGCCGTCACGCTTTTGCCGCAGCCCGACTCGCCGACGATGGCCAGACATTCGCCCTCGTCGAGGTGGAAGGAAACGTCGCGGACGGCCTGGACGGTGCCGCCGTAGGTATCGAAGGAGACGCGGAGGTTGCGGACTTCCAGAAGATGCCGCCCCGTCGCCTTGTCTGTACTGGAGGGAGTCACGGCCGTCACCGGAGTTTCGGGTCCAGGGCGTCGCGCAGGCCGTCGCCGAAGAGGTTGAGGGAGAGCATGGTGACGCTGATGACGACGGCGGGGATGAAGAGCTGGAAAGGAGCGACGCGGAAGTTCTGGGCGCCGTAGCGGGCCAGCAGTCCCCAACTCGACTGGGGCGGCTGGATGCCCAGGCCGATGTAGCTCAGGAAGGCCTCGGCGAAGATGGCGTAGGGAACGGCCATGGTGAGGTCCGTGATGATCAGCCCCAGCGTGTTGGGGATCATGTGGCGGAAGATGATCCGGAAATCGGAGGCGCCCAGCTTGCGGGCCGCCAGGACGTACTCCTGACTCTTCAGGGAGAGGACCTGCCCCCTGACGAGACGGGCCGACTTGATCCACCCGATGAGGACCATGGCCACGACGATGGAGGTCATGCCCGGCTTGAGGACGACCATGAGGAGAATGGCGACGATCATGTAGGGGATGGCGTAGAGGACGTCGATGATCCGCATGACGATCATGTCGACCTTGCCTCCGACGTAACCGGCGATGCCGCCGATGACGACGCCGATGCAGGTGTTGATGAGAGCCGCGGCGAAGCCGATCAGCAGGGAGACGCGGGCGCCCATCCAGGTGCGGGCCCAGAGGTCCCTTCCCAGGGGATCGGTGCCGAACCAGTGACTCCCGTCGGGCGGCGCGTCGATGGCCGAGGCGTCGGTGGCGGAATAGCTGTAGGGGACGAGGAGGGGGCCGACGGCGGCCAGCAGGATGCAGGCGACGATGACGGCCATCGATGCCGTGGCGACGCGGTTCTTGCGCAGCTTCCGCCAGGCGTCCTGCCAGAAGGTCAGGCTCGGGCGGCTGATGGCCTCCCGCTCGTCCGGTGGGGCCGAGGCGGGCTCGAAAAGGTCGGGCGAGAGCCGTTGGCATTCGGAGTTCATCGTAGTCAGCGTCTCCTTTCGGCGAGGGCGATCCGGGGGTCGATGAAGCCGTAGAGGATATCGACGATGAAGTTGGCGGCGATGAGAAAGACGCCGTAAAAGGCCGTCAGGCCCAGGATCACGGTGTAGTCGAGATTCTGGACGCCCAGAACGTAAAATTTGCCCATCCCCGGAATGGCGTAGATCGACTCGATGACGAAGGTGCCCGTCAGGATGGCCGCCGTCACCGGTCCCAGAACGGTGACGACGGGAAGGATGGCGTTGCGGATCTGATGGCGCCAGACGATTTTGAACGTCGAAAGCCCCTTGGCCCGGGCCGTGCGGATATAGTCCTGTCCCGTGACTTCGAGCATGCTCGTTCTCATGATGCGCGAGACCAGGGCCAGGGTGTAGAAGCTCAGGGCCAGCGTGGGGAGGACGGTATGACGGAAGCTTCGCCATAAAGCCACGGGAAACCAGCCCAGCTTGAGGCCGAAAAAGTACTGGAGCAGCGATCCGGTGATGAAGTCGGGCAGGGAGATCCCCGCGATGGCGATGAAGATGCAGATGTACTCGAGGGGGCGTCCCCTGTTGAGGCCGGCGACGACGCCCAAGGCGATCCCGACGAGAGAGGCGAAGAGGATGGCCCGGATCCCCAGGTCAGCCGAATAGGGGAAGGAATTGGCGATGATGCCGCTGACGGGCATGTTCTGGTACTTGATCGAAAAGCCCAGATCCCCTCGAAGCAGGTTGGCGATATAGCGGAGGTACTGGACGTGAAGGGGCTGATCGAATCCGTAGTAGGCCTCGAGGTTGGCCCGGATTTCGGGCGTTAGCTTGTCGCTGGCGAAGGGATCTCCGGGCAAAAGACGGACGAGGACGAAGACGACGGAAAGGAGGATCCAGACGGTGACGAACGAGATGAGGAGCCGGTTGAGGATATAGCGGGACAAAGGAGATACCCTCCCTTCATCTGGAGAGGTGCCCTTCGCCTCCGAGGAAGGGGCGAAGGGCACGCGGGCGGTTTCCCGTTCCGGCTCCGTCAGTCCTCGACGGTGGCGAATAGGAAGTCCAGGTCGGCGCCGACGAAGGGACGGGAGATCCCCTTGATGCCGGGACGGGTCAGCCAGGCCCGACGGCGGAGCTGGAGGGGGATCAGGGGAGCCTCGTCGAGGAGGATTTTTTCGGCCTCGAAGAGCAGGTCGAGGCGTCTGCGATGGTCGGTCTCGCGGCGCGAGGCGGCGATGAGGTCGTCGAAGGCCCGGTTCCCCCATCCGCTGTTGTTGTGGCTGATGTCGCTGCCCCAGATCTCGAGGTAGGTCAGGGGATCGTCGAAGTCCGGCGCCCAGCCCGAATAGACCAGGTCGTAGTCGGCCTGCCCCTCCATGAGGTAACGCTGTTTGCGCGTCACGATCTGGACGTTGAAGGTGATTCCCAAGGTCCTCTGGATCTGGTCCTGAAGGGTCTCGGCCATGCGGCGGCACTCCTCCTCGTCCTGAATCAGGTAGGTGACGGAGATCTTGCTCGGATCGTCGATGCCGAGACGCTCCATGGCCTTTTTCAGGTGGGCCCGGGCCCTATCCCCGTCGCCCGTTCTGCTGTAGTACTCGAGAGGGTATTCCTCGGCGTAGGGCTTCTCCGCCCCGGCCACGATGGGCAGAACGTAGCGGAGGTTGGGGAGATAGAGATCTCTCGTGGCGATCTTGACGTATTCGTCGCGATTGATGGCCCAGGCCAGAGCCTTGCGGAAATCCCTGTCGGCCAGCCAGGGGCGTTCAGGATTGGGGCGGACGTTGACCTTGATCCAGTCGTTGGCTCCCGTCAGGGAGACCTGGGCCTTGCCCGACGCGGCGTACCCGCCGTAGAGGTTGGCCGGGATGTCGACCATGTCCAGTTCTCCGCTTTCGAAGAGGCTCAAGGCCGTGTTCTGCTCGTAGATCTGATGGATGGTGACGCGATCGAGCCCGACGGCGTCGCCGTTCCAATAGTGGGGGTTCTTCTCCAGGACCATGACCTGCTCGTGCTTCCACTCCCCGATCAGGAAAGGGCCGTTGTAGACCATGCGGTCGGCGGCCGTGGCGAAGCCTTCCTTCTCCCTCTCGACGATATCCTGACGGGAGGGAAGGAAGCACATGAGCTGAAGGTAGCTCAGGAAATAGTCCATGGGCTCTTCGAGGCGAACCTCGAAGGTCCTGTCGTCGACGGCCCTGACGCCGATCTGGCCGGGATCGGCGATGTCGCCCTTGTTGAAGGCCTTGCCGTTGACGATGCCGTAGGCGGCGAAGGCGTATTCGGCCGCCGTGGCCGGATCGAGAAGGCGGCGGAAGCTGTATTCGAAGTCGCGGGCCGTCACGGCCTTGCCGTCGCTCCAGCGGGCGTCGCGGAGGTGAAAGGTGTAGACGAGCCCGTCGGGCGAGATGTCCCAGCTTTCGGCCATGGCGGGGAGGATTTTACCGTCGTGGACGCGGACGAGTCCCTCCAGGACGTGGACGCCGATGACCATGGAGGGGAGGGCGTTGGCCTTCTGCGGATCCATTCCGGGGACTTCGCTTTTGACGGAAAAAGCGAATTCCCTGTCCCGGGCCGGGGCGACGGAGGCGACGGAGGCGAGGGCGATCATGGCGACAAGGGCGACGAAGATCTTTCTCGAGACAGTCCTCACTGGCGGCACTCCTTTCGTTATTCCCTCTCGAAGGGTCTGAAGGGGCGGAAGACGGGGGAATGCGTTCAGGCGAGTTCCAGAAGCTCTTTGGGCGTTCCCGTGAGGATGTCCACCCCCTCGTCCCGGACCAGGAGGGTGTCCTCGATCCGCACGCCTCCCCATCCCGCCAGGTAGACGCCGGGCTCGACGGTGACGACGCAGCCTTTTTGCAAGGTCCTGTCGCAGCGGGCGCTCATGAAGGGCTCCTCGTGAATGTCGAGGCCGACGCCGTGCCCCAGACCGTGAGAGAAGGCCTCGCCCAGCCCTGCCGAGACGATGACCTGCCGGGCCGCCCTGTCGACGTCTCTGGCCGCGACGCCGGAGCGAATGGCCCCTATCCCCGCCAGCTGGGCCTCCAGGACGATCCGGTAGATCTCCTTCTGTCTCGCCGTGGCCCGGCCCAGGACGACGGTCCGCGTCATGTCCGAACGGTAGCCGTCGTAGCGGGCGCCGAAATCGAAGGTGATCAGATCGCCCCGCTCCAGTCGCCGATCGGAGGGGACGGCATGGGGCATGGAGCTGTTGGGGCCGGAGGCGACGATGAAATCGAAGGCCCGATCCTCGGCGCCGAGGCAGGCCATTTCATAGGCCAGTTCGCGCTCCAGGTCGCGCTCCGTCACGCCGGGGACGATTTTCGGCAGGAGGGCGGCGAAGGCCCCGTCGGCGATCCGGGCGGCCTTCCCTATGGCGGCGATCTCCTCGTCGTCCTTGACGTAGCGCAGGGCCTCGACGCCTTCCGTGGCGGGGACGAAGGGCAGATCGCCCAGGGCCTCGGAGATCTCCCGGTAGAGCGAGTAGGTCAGGCAATCGGCCTCGAAGGCGATGCGATGAAGCCCCTCGCGCTTGGCCAGCGAGGCCACCGTCGCTCCCAGAGGCGGAAAGGGGTCGCGCCAGCGAACCACCTCGAAGTGGGGACATTCCCTGGAGGCCTGTTCGGTGTAGCGCGAATCGGTGACGAGAAAGGCCTTTGTCGCCGTGATCAGCCCGTAGGAATCGCCTCCGGTGAAACCGGAGAGATAGCGGAGATTGGTCGGGCGGAAGATGAAAAGCCCTTCCCCCTCAGGAAGGGCCCTCTTTTTCAGGCGACGTGCGAGACGGTCTGTCCTCTCCATAGCCCCAGCTCCTTTTGCATTCAGATATAAGATATTTCAGAGAGAGAGCACGGTTATGAAATATCATAAGGATACAGCTTTGTCAAATATTAAGTAAGTGCCGATCCATCGAAAGAGCAAGGAAAAAGACATGCGAAGGGCCCCCGAACCCGGGGGCCCTTCGAGAAGGGGCGATTCAGACCTGTCAGCGGCTGTGGCGCCTCTTGACCACGGCGGTGCGGCCTCAGGCGGGGCCGACGTAGACGCCTCCGGATTCGACCGCCCCTTCCGTCGAGGAGGGTGCGCGGGTCCCGACGGTGACGGTTCGGTCCCGTCAGAGCTCCGGCTCGGCCGCGGCCGGCGCCTGCACCGGTTCCTCCGCCGTGGCTTCCACGAGGCTACGAAGGAGGGCCTCGAGGCGTGTCATCGTCCGGCCGTACCCCTCCCAGTCGGCCTCCCGGAGGGCCCTCTGCGAGGCCTCCCAGGCCTCCTGGGCCTGACGGGCCAGGGCGGAGGCCTCGCCGGAGAGGGACGGGGCCTGAGGAAGGACCTTTTCTGACGAGGCCACGGGGGTTTCCGGTGCCGCGCCTTTCCCGACGAGAGCCGTCAGGGCCCCCTCGAGCGTCTCCGCCCAGGCGATGCCGTTGCCCGAGGCGACGATGACCCGTTTCAGTTCGGGCAGATCGCTGTTTTCCGACTTGAGGTAGAGGGGCTGGACGTAGAGGATGGCTCTGTCGATGGGGATGACGAGGACGTTGCCTCGGATCACGTCCGATCCCCTCTGGCTCCAGAGGGAGAGTTGGGCCGAGATCTCCGGGTTCTGGTCGATGAGGGCCTCGATCTGGGCCGGGCCATAGACGAGAGTCTGCTTGGGGAAACGGTAGAGGAGCAGTTCACCGTAGTTGGCTCCATCCGATCGGGCGGCGAGCCAGGAGATCATGTTGTTCCGCCCCACGGGGAGGAAGGGGGAGATGAGGGCGAACTCCGACGTTTCCTCGAGGCGCATCATCAGGTAGTAGGGGTCGACGGCCTTGCCCTGACGGTCCTGGGCCGGGGTCCAGACGTCCTCCTTGTTGTAGAAGGTGTTGGGGTCTCCCATGTGGTAGGTCCTGAAGATTTCGCCCTGGATGCGGAAGAGGTCCCGTGGATAGCGCAGATGGGCGCGGAGATCGTCGCCGATGGCCTCCGCGGGCTGAATGAGGCCGGGGAAGATCTTTCTCCAGGCCCTCAGAAGGGGGTCCTTCTCGTCGACGGCGTAGAAGGAGACGGTGCCGTCATAGGCATCGACGGTGACTTTGACGCTGTTGCGGATGTAGTTGATGGAGCGTGCCGAGCGACCGATGCGGACGTTGACGGGTTCCGAATAGGGGTAGCGCCCCGTCGCCGTGTAGGCGTCGACGATCCAGAGGAGGCGGCCGTCGACGACGGCCATGTAGGGGTCTCCGTCGACGATGAGGAAGGGGACGATGCGCTGGACCCGCTCGAGGACGTTGCGGTAGATGAGAATGCGGCTGTCCTTGGTGAGGGCGTCGGAGAAGAAGAGCTCCGAGTCGCCCAGACGGAGGGAGAAGAGAATCCGCCGCCAGAGGGAGCCGACGGGAATGCCGCCCTTTCCCTCGTAGGTCGTGCGGGCGTTGCCCTCGCCCATGGGGTAGTCGAACTCGTGGACCGTCGTGCGGACCAGGGCGTAGGAGGAGGCCTTCTCCCCGTAGTAGATCTGGGGCCTCTCGAGGGTCAGGGGGACGGAAAAGCGCGGAGGCAGGTCACGGACCCAGAGAACGGGCTGCCCCGTCGTCGTCACTTCGTTGACGGGGTTCATGACGAGGCCGTAGCCGTGGGTGAATTCGAGATGGCGGTTGACCCAGGTCGGATTCTGGAGCTGCGTCAGATCGAGTTCGCGGGCGGCCAGCATGACCTGGCGGTAGTCGCCGTCGAAGTCGTAGCGGTCGATGTCGACGCCGCCGAAGTCGTAGTAGGAGCGGATCTCCTGAAGTTGGCGGTAGCTGCGAAGGAGGGTGTCCTCGTCCCAGAGACGGATGTTGCGGACCGTGTCGGGATTGGCGTCGAGGGATTGGGCCGTTACGGTGAGGCTGGGCTCGAAGGCCGTCGACGTGAGGTCGTGGAGATCGTAGGCCGTCAGAGTGGCCTTTATGTTGTGCTCGATGAAGGGACGTTCCCTCTGGAACTCGTTGGGTTCGACGACATACTTCTGGATCACGCCGGGATAGGCCCCTCTGAGGGCGATGTTGGCCAGGGCCCAGAGGCCGAGGACGATGCCGGCGTATTTCCACGTCTTCCGGGAGAGGCCGACGAGGATGAGCAGAGCCAGGGCGACGGTGAGTCCCGTCAGGATGTTGAGGGCCGGCAGTTCGGCGAAGACGTCGGTGTAGCTGGCGCCGAAGGTGACGCCCCGAGGCGAGTAGAGGAGGTCGTAGCGGGCGAGAAGAAAGCCCAGGGCCCAGAGGAGGGCGATGGCCGCCCCGAGGAGGGAGAGGTGCCTTTTTTCGGTCCTGGAAAGGGGGAAGGGGAGCTGGAGCCCGCGGGAAGCTCCTCCCAGAGCGGAAAGAAGGGCGACGCCGCCGAAGGCCAGTACCAGAAGTCCCTGGAGCCACTGGCGCAGGAAGGCGATGAAGGGAAGACGGAAGATGTAGAAGCTCAGGTCTTTCCCGAAGAGGGGGTCGTCGACGGAGAAGGAGGTCCCGTTGAGGAAGAGGAGAGCCTCCTCCCAGTGGCCGCGCGCTCCCGCTCCCTGGAAGAGGGCGAAGGCCAGGGCCGCGAGGAAGAGCAGACGCCGCTGCGTCTTCGACGAGAGGACCATTTCGTCGGGGAGGGCCGTTCGGGTCAGGGCGGGGCGCCAGTTGAGATAGAGGGCGAGAAAGGAGAAGACCGAGGCGACGAGGAAGAGAAGGGCCTGGGGCCAGATGCGGATCCAGAAGGCCTGAGAGGCTCCCACCTCGTGGTACCAGAGGAGCTCCGTCAGGAAGGTGACGAGAGTCGGTCCTCCCGCGAAAAGGAGAAAGGCCGAGATGACGAGGGCGGCCAGGGAGAGGCCGTGAAGGGCCTTCCTCCCGGGGCGGTTCTCTCCCTCCTGAGGTGCCCAGTCGCCGCGGTTGGGGTTCCAGATGAAACGTTTCATGGTTGGGTCCCTCCTTCGAGTCCTTTGCTGAGGCGTCTTTCCAGAAGATGGACGAGGGGAAGGCCGAGGCCGAAGCAGGCCACGGCCTGACCGAAGGCGACGTAGAGGGCCGTCGAGACGAAGGGGAGATCGAGGAGGACGGAGAGGTAGCCGCCGACGACGAGGCCGTTGATGACGACGGGAGGAAGGGCCGCCAAAAACTTGTTGGGCATCTTCCAGGTGAGCAGGGCGGCGGCCAGGGTCGCCAGGCTGCCGAAGACGACGTCGACGAGGCCCATGCCGCCGAAGAGGTTGGCGAGAAGACAGCCGACGAAGAGGCCCGCCACGGCCTCGGGCAGGAGGAAGGGGAGAAGCGTCAGGGCCTCGGCGACGCGGACCTGGACGGCGCCGTAGGAGAGAGGGGCGAAGGCGAGACAGAGGACGGCGTAAAGAGAAGCCACAAGGGCGGCGACGACGAGGCGGCGCGGCGTTATTTCGGGGATTTTCAGGTGGGGCACGGTGCGATCGCTCCTTTCTGGGCGGCCGAGTCGGAGGACCATGGCGACGGAGGTGGTCCTTCGGCTCAGCCGGGAGCCTTCCTGCGCTATAATGGCGTCGCGAAGGAAAGGGTCAGGACGCTTCCGGCGGAATGACCTCGTCGAGGGAGACGAGACGGTAGCCTTTGCGGCGGATGAAGTCGATGATTTCCGGCAGGGCCTCTACGGTCTCGACGGGACCGTCGTGGAGGAGGATGACGGCGCCGCACCGCAGGTTTCTCTCGATGCGACGGAGGATCTGCTGCGGCGTCTTTCCCGTGTAGTCGGCCGTGTTGATCGTCCAGAGAGCCGTCGTCAGGCCGCTTCTTTTCGTCGCCCTGAGCACCTCTCCGTTATACTGGCCGCCCGGGGGACGGCCGAAGCGGGGGCGGCGACCGGTGATCCCCTCGATGGCGTCGTTGCAGAGTTTCCACTCCAGCTCCATGTTCTCCGGGGGCAGCGTCGTCAGGTTGTTATGGTAAAAGGTGTGGTTGGCCACCGTATGTCCCTCGTCGGCCATGCGTTTAACCAGGTCGGGACTCTTGACGGCCATGCGGCCGACGACGAAGAAGGTGGCCTTGACCTCCTTTTCCCGGAGAAGGTCGAGGATCCTTTCGGTGACGCCGGGATGGGGGCCGTCGTCGAAGGTGAGGGCCACGAGGGGATCGGCCGTGGGGATGCGCGAGAAGACGGCGCCCCAGGCCGGGAGGGAGAGCGACAGAGACAGAGACAGGATGAGGGACGGCAGGGCGAGACGATTAAGGAGCGGGTGCTTCATCGACGAAAGGGGCCTCCTCAGGTAAGAGTAGACCCGATGATAACGCCTTATCCCTCTTTGGGCCAGAAGGAAGGGGCCGATCGGCGCGATTACTCTCCTTTCGGGCGGTAGATGAGGACGGAGCAGTGGGCGTAGCGGGCGATGTTCGACGCCGTCGACCCCACGACGAGACGCTCCAGCGTCGAATGGCCCCGGTAGGCGACGACGATGAGGTCGAAGCCCTCCTCGCGGGCCTTTCTGACGACGAAGTCGGCGGGGTTGCCCTCTTCGACGACGATGTGGGCGGGGGCCTCCCCTTCGAGGGGCGGGTCGGTTTCCTCGGCCTTGCGCAGGTAGTAGGCGATTTTTTTGCGGGCTATCTGACGGACCTCTTCGTCGAGCTCCTGAGGGATCCAGGGCTCGTAGCCCTTCCAGAGATAGGTGTGGGGCAGAACGTGGATGAAAGTGACCTCGGCCCCGAGTCGGCGGGCCAGGTCGCGGGTGTAGGTCACCAATTTTTCCGAAAGCCTGCTGAGATCGACGGCGACGAGGAGCTTTGTGGTCATTGTCTTGCCCTCCTTTCCTGGTCTTTCGGACGGGAAGCGGACGAAATCCGATGCCCTTATTGTACCATTTTGCCAATTGTCGGCAATGAGAGGCCGACGGCGAAGGAGGTTCGCAGGTTGCCCGCGTTGTTTTTCACGCTCTTTTCTGCCGTCCTGGGGGCCGTGATGGGATCGTTTTTCAACGTCGTCGCCGAAAGAGGCGCCCAGGGACGCTCCTGGTGGGGGCGGGAGCGCTCCCGCTGCGCCTCCTGCGGGAGGGCCCTCGAGCCGCCGGAGCTGATTCCTGTCGTCTCCTTCCTCCTCCAGGGGGGGAGGTGCAGGAGCTGCGGCGAGGCGATACCCAGGCTCTGTCTCTGCGCCGAGGCGGCCTGTGCCCTGGGCGCGGGGCTTCTGGCCTGGCGCTGGGGGGTGGGCTGGGCGGGGCTGCTGAGTCTGGCCCTCTTCCTCTCCCTGGCCCTCAATTCCCTGACGGACCTCCACAGCGGCTACATCTACGATCTGGCCGCCCTTCTCCCCGTTCTTCCCTTCGTCCTCCTCAGGAGTCCCGGAGGCCTTTCCTCCCTTTTCGACGGGGCCTTGGGCGGACTCCTGGGCTTTTTCGTCATCGCCGCCATCATCGTCGTCAGCCGCGGCGGCATGGGGTGGGGGGACGCCTTTCTCATGGCCGGCTGCGGCGTCGGCCTGGGCTGGCGTCTGACGGCTCTGGCCCTCTACCTGGGGTTCATGGTCGGTGGCTTCTCGGCCCTGGGCCTGCTGGCCATGAAGAAGGTGGGGCGCAAGACGGCCCTGCCGCTGGGGCCTTTCCTGGCCGTCGGAGCCCTTTTGGCCCTCCTGTGGGGACCCTCTATTCTGGGGTACTGGGGGTGGTCCGCCGGCTGGCCCTGGTAGGAACCGTCAGGACGAGGACGGCCGGAGAGCCCCGGCCAGGTCGCCGACGGCGGGCCGGGCCGATCGGTCCGAAAAAGGCGCCGCCGGCCCGCTCCATGAAAGACGAAGCGATCGCCTCGTTTCCGGAGGGAACGCCTCTGCGAGGCCGCAATGGGGGAGGGCAAAGGCCATGATTCTCGAAGAAGCGCGAAAAGCCATCGTCGCCTACGGGCGGAAACTCATCGACTCGGGGCTGACTCGGGGGACGGGAGGCAATCTGAGCCTCTGGGACCGCCGCGAAAGACTCTGGGCCATCAGTCCCAGCGGGCTGGATTATTACGCCGTCGAGGCCGCCGATGTCGTCGTTCTCGACGAAGAGGGCCGCGTCGTCGAAGGGACGGGGCGGCCCTCCAGCGAATGGGAGCTTCATCTCGAGGTCTACCGGCGGAGGCCCGACGTGGCCGCCGTCGTCCACACCCATTCCCCCTTCGCCACCGTGCTGGCCTGCCTCGGCCTCGAGATTCCCCCCGTTCACTATCTCGTCGGCTTTGCCGGAAGGAAGGTCGCCGTCGCTCCCTACGCCACCTTCGGCACGGCCGAGCTGGCCCGTCTCACGGCAGAGGTCCTGGGCGGAAGCGGAGCGGTCCTCATGGCCCACCACGGCCTGCTGGCCGTCGGAGCCGGCCTGGATCGCGCCTTCAACGTCGCCGAGGAGATCGAGTTCGTCGCCGAGCTCTACTGGCGGGCCCGGACACTGGGGGATGTTCCCCTTCTCTCGGAGAAGCAGATGACGGCCGCCCTGGAGCGTTTCGGCGACTACGGTCCCGGGCCGAAGGCCTGAGGGGGCGCCGACGAAGAGGGGACGGCCGCGGCCGCCCCCTCCCTTTTTTACTGGACGATCTCGACCAGTTCGACCTCGAAGTGGAGGTCTTCTCCGGCCAGGGGATGGTTGCCGTCGAGGACGATCGTCGCGTCGCCTACGGAGGTGATGCGGGCCTCGACGGTCTGGCCGTCGGGGAAGCGCATCTGGAGATTCTGGCCGATTTCGGGCGTCGGCTCCTGGGGGAAGTTTTCCCGGGGAATGGAGAAGAGCATCTCGTCGTGGCGGGGGCCGTAGGCCTCTTTGCAGCTCAGGGCGAAGCCCTTTCGCTCCCCTTCGGCGAGGCCCTCGACGGCGCCGTCGAAGCCGGCGATCATCCGGCCGTCGCCGACGACGAACTCGATGGGCTCCTCCCTCTCCCAGGAGTTGTCGAACTCCCGTCCGTCGACGAGGGTGCCTCGGTAATGGACGCGGACGCGATCTCCCTTGCAGGCCTTTTTCATCGGCCATTCCCCTCCCTTTTCCGATGTTCGCCGGCGGCGACGAGCTTTTCCATCTCCGTCAGGTGGTCCTCGAAGATATCGATGGCTGCCTCCATGGGGGCCGATAGGGTCATGTCGACGCCGGCGTCGCGGAGGATCTCGATGGAAGGGGCCGACGAGCCCCGGCTCAGGAAGCGGCGGTAGCGATCGAGGGCCGGAAGGCCCTCCTCGACGATCTTCTTCGAAAGATAGAGGGCCGAGGCGTAACCCGTGGCGTACTGGTAGACGTAGAAGGCGTTGTAGAAGTGGGGAATGCGGGACCACTCGCCGGCCAGAAGATCATCGACGACGGCCGGTCCGTAGTAGGCCCGGTTCAGCTCCATCCAGAGCGTCTCCAGCGATTCGGGCGTCAGCGGCTCTCCCGCCTCGGCGCGGCCGTGGACTTCGAGCTCGAACTCGGCGAAGAGGGTCTGGCGGAAAAGCGTCGTCCTGATCTGCTCCAGAGAGTAGTTGAGCAGGTAGAGGCGTTCCCTGCCGTCTTTGGCCTCGTCGAGAAGGTGGCGCAGCAGCAGGGCCTCGTTCGTCGTCGACGCCACCTCGGCGAGGAAGATGGTGTGGCTCGAATAGACGTAGGGCTGGTCCCGGTCGGAATAGAAGCGGTGAAGGGCGTGGCCCATCTCGTGGGCGATGGTGAAGACGTCGCGGATCGTCCCGCCGTAGTTGAGAAGCACGTAGGGGTGGACGCCGTAGTTCCCCCAGGAATAGGCGCCGCTGCGCTTGCCCCGGTTCTCGTAGACGTCGATCCAGCGGTTGCGGAAGCCCTCGTCGAGAAGGGCACCGTAGTCGTCGCCGAGGGGTCTCAGTCCCCGGCGGACCAGGTCGAGGGCCTCCTCGTAGTCGTACGTCTTGTCCACGTCGGCCACGAGGGGGACGTAGAGATCGTACATGTGGAGCTCGTCGACGGCCAGGACCTCCTTGCGGAGGGCCACGTAGCGGTGGAGGGCGTCGAGGCGGCGCCGTACCGTTTCGACCGTGCTGTGGTAGACGGAGAGGGGGATGGCGTTTCCGTCCAGGGCGGCCTCGAGGCAGGAGCCGTAGCCCCTGGCTCGTGAGACGAAAAGATCGTGCTTCACCGAGCCGCCGTAGGAGGCGGCCAGGGTGTTGCGGAAGTTTCTGTAAGTGCCCAGGATGCCCTCGAAGGCCTCGCGGCGGACGCGGCGGTCCTGGGAGCGCAGGAAGCGGGAGTAGCGCTCCTCGCTGAGTTCCACCTCGATGCCCTTTTCGTCTTTGATGACGGGGAAGCGCATGTCGGCGTTGGTGAGCATGGAGAAGACGTTGTCGGCCGTCTGGGCCATCTCGCCCATTCCGGCCATGAGGGCCTCCTCGGGGGCCGAGAGGACGTGGGGCCGGGCGCGGAAGATCTCCTCGAGGGAGAAGCGGTAGAGGGCCAGATCGCTCTTCTCGTCGAGAAAGGTCCGGACCCTCTCCTCGTCGAGGGCCAGAAGCTCGGGAGCCATCCAGGAGAGGGCGCCTCCCGTCCGGACGTAAAGGGCCGTGGCCCGATCGGCCAGGGCCTGGGCCTCGGTGCGGCTCGTCTGTTCGTCCCGTCTCATGAAGGCGTAGGCCAGGAGGGCGCCGACGCGGCAGCTTACCGAGTCCCGTAGGGTCAGGGCCTCGAGGAGGGCGTCGGCGCTCTCGCCGAGGCGGCCCTTGAAGGCCTCGAGGCGGGGGAGGTCGTCCGTCACTCCGGAGGCGCTCGCCTCCCAGGCCTCGTCGGTCTCGAAAAGGTCCTCGAGGCGCCAGGTGTGGCGTTCCTCGATGGCCGAGCGCTCCCTCACCTGGCCCGTTACCGCTCCGGCGCCTTCCGGCGCCGGGAAAAAGTGCTCTCTCAAAAAAGATCAGCTCCCTTCCGTCAGGCCGCCTGGCGGCCTGCATGGCCTTCTCATTATAGGGGCAGAGGCCCGCGCCGTCGAAAAAACGGACCCCTGCGATTCTCGGCGGAACGTCGGCGTCGCATTCACGAAGGGGGCTCGACTCTCTCGGGCCGGTCCGGAAGGCCGGTAAATTGACTTTTGTAAAGTAGTCTTTTCTGTGGACAAAAAGGGGGTCTTCGGCTATCCTAATGGCGGAGTCAAGCGTTCAAGGGACGTCGGAAGAGGTGCCTTTCCGAAAAAGGAGGAGGATGATTCATGGCCGATTTGAGAACGACCTACCTCGGACTGGAGCTCAAAAATCCCGTCATCGCCGGTGCCAGCCGTCTCACGGCAGACATGGAGACCCTCAGGGGACTGGAGGCCTCCGGAGTGGGGGCCGTCGTCATCGCGTCCCTCTTCGAGGAGCAGATCCGCCTCGGTCACGACAAGCTGGAAGATCTTCTCATGGGCTTCGATTCCCGCGAGCAGTCGGAGATCTCCCTCTTCCCCGGCATGGCCTACGCCGGGCCGGAGGAGCACCTCGACTGGGTCGCCAAGGCCAGGAAGGCCCTTTCCATCCCCGTTATCGCGAGCCTCAACGCCGTCACGGCCGAGACCTGGGTCGAATGGGCCCGCCGTCTGGCCGATACGGGCATCGACGCCCTGGAGCTGAATTTCTATTCCACCCCCGTCGACTCGTCCAAGGCCGGGGCCTCCATCGAAGACGAACAGGTCGAGGCCGTGGCCGCCGTCTGCCGGGCTCTCTCCATCCCCGTCTCGGTCAAGCTGAGCCCCTTCTATGCCAATCCCCTCCATGTCATGAGGCGCATGGCCGAGGCGGGAGCGAAGGGCTTCGTCCTCTTCAACCGTTTCTTTCAGCCCGACATCGACGCCGAGACGGAGAGGCCGAGTTTCGTCTTCGACCTCAGCGAGGCCGAGGAGAGCCGCCTTCCCCTGCGCTTCACCGCTCTGGCCAACGGCCGGGTCAAGGCCGATCTCGTCGCCTCGACGGCCGTTCTGACGGCGGGCGACGTGGCCAAGATGATCCTGGCCGGGGCCAGGGCCGTCCAGATGGTGACGGCCTTCTACCGCAACGGCATCGACTACGGCCAGAAGGTCCTGGCCGAGTTCGCCTCCTGGATGGATCGTCACGGCTACGCCTCCGTCGAGGAATTCCGAGGAAGGCTCGACAAGCGCCACTCCGACGATCCCCATGCCTGGGAGAGGGCCCAGTACGTCCGGATCCTCATGCGCTCCGACGCCTCCGTCGAGCGCTACCCGCTCCTTTAGCCCTGCCGTCGCCGCCGCCGCGCCCGAGGGTGCGGCGGCTTTGTCATAAAGAGGTGAGAGGATTGAGGCCTTTCGCAATCCTGGCGGTGCTTCTGCTTCTTCCCCTCGGCGCCTTTGCCCAAGAGGTCTCCCCCTTTTCCGAAAAAAGGCCGGTGCCGCGGCTCCTTGCCCCCGGCGTTTCTTTTTTATGGTCGGAGACCGTCTCCTTTGGCCCCGCGGCGTCGATGTCCCCCCCTCCGCGGGAGAGCTCCCGCCAGATGCCGATTTCGACACAGGACCTGTCCCTCCTGGCGACGTCGGCTCCCGTCGTCGCCCTCGTTTCCCTCGAAGAGGGCGGCTCCTTCGCCATCGTCGGCCCTCTGGCCCGCCGCGGGGCCTTCCTGCTTCCTCTGGGCCCCGTCGCCTTCGCGGCCCCTCCGTCCTCCCATCTCCCTCGGCCGGATTTCCCCGATCTGACCCAGACGGACCGTTCCCTGGGGCTTCCTCTGGGAGGTTGGGTTCACTGCGGCCCCGTGGCCGCCGCCGATATCCTCCTGTCCTTGAATCTCGTCGACGACGGGGCGGAGACGGCGCGCCTCCTGGGGAGCCGCCCCTTCATGGATACCCGCTTCCTCTCGGGAGGGACGTCGCCCTGGCGCTTTCTCTCCGGCCTCGATGCCTTTCTCGACGAAAGGGCCCTCTCAGGCGTCGTCCTCGAGTATCAGGGGTGGCCCTCCCGGGAGTGGCGTCACGGTTTCGTGACATCGCCCTGCTGGAACGACATCGCCCTGGCCCTCGCTTCCGGAGGCGGCGCCGTGCTCCAGGTGGGATGGTACGTCGAGGAGAGGGGGCAGTGGCGGCGGAGGTCGGGGCACTGGGTCGCCCTGGCCGGCTACGACGGAGAGACCTGGTTCGTCGCCGATCCCGGCCCATGGGCGGGAAAGACCCCGGCCCTCCAGTCCGTACGTTTCGCCCCCGTGGCGGAAGGGGTTCTCCTCGTCGCGGAGGGGAACCGGATGGAGGGCCGGGCCTACCGGGAGGTCCTCTCGGGCCTCGCCCGTCCCCGCCGGGGCGAGCGGGCCGTCGCCGAAGGCGTGGTCCTTCTCTGGCGCATTCCGCCCGGCGCTTTTGCCCTGAAGGCCTTGCCGCCTCCGGCCTCGATGGAGCCGTGCCCTTCGGCGGAGACAGGGAGAAAAAGGAGGTCCGCCCTATGGCGATGGCCTGGGAAAAAGAGGCGGAGCGGATGGTTCGGACTCAGATCCTGGCCCGCGGGATGGCCGAAGGTCCTCTGACGGAGGCCATGAGATCTCTGCCCCGTCACCTCTTCGTCCCGCCGGAACGGCGTCATCAGGCCTGGGACGACGGTCCCCTTCTCATCGGACGGGATCAGACGATCTCCCAGCCCTACATGGTGGCCCTCATGACGGACTATCTCGGCGTCGGCTCCGGGGATGCCGTCCTCGAAATCGGCACCGGATCGGGCTATCAGGCCGCCCTCCTGGCCGCCTTGGGCTGTGCCGTCACCTCCGTCGAGAGGATCGTCTCCCTGGCCCGGCGTGCCGAGGCCCTCCTGAGCCGGCTGGGTCTCGATGTGACCGTCGTCGTCGGCGACGGCCGCGAGGGAAGACCCGAATCGGCCCCCTACAGGGGGATTATCGTCACGGCCGGCTCTCCCCGGCTCTATCAGGCCTGGTCCGATCAGCTCGATCGGGGCGGCCGCCTCGTCGTTCCCCTTACCCTGTCTCCGGGACTGGAACGCCTTTTCATCCGGGAACGCCGCGAGGAGGGGTTCCTCGACGACTGGAAGGAGTACTGCCGCTTCGTCCCCCTTCTCCCCGGCCTCGACGACGGGGGTGGCGACGTCGGCGGGAGCTGAAGCCTTCCTCCGTCGCGCGAGTCCTCGTCCCTTGCGTTCCCGTCGGTCATGACAGGCCGCGGGTTCCCGTTGCGACAGCAGAAGGAGAGGATAGATCATGGTCGCTGATTTTCTTCGAGACGCTCGGGCCGATAGGGAATGGATCGTGACGACGCGAAGAGATATCCACCGCCACCCCGAGCTCGGTTTCGACCTGGAGCGGACGGCGGCCCTCGTCGAGAGAGAGCTCCAGCGGCTCGGGATCGAGACGCGGCGGGCCGCCGTCACGGGCGTCGTCGGGCGCCTCCGGGGGGACCGGCCGGGGCCCGTCGTGGCCCTGCGGGCCGACATGGACGGCCTCGAACTGGACGACAGAAAGGCCGTCCCCTACGCCTCGGCCTTTCCCGGCAGAATGCATGCCTGCGGTCACGACGCCCACACGGCCATGCTCCTCGGCGCGGCACGCCTCCTCGCTCGGAGGCGCCACCTCCTGGCAGGGGAGGTCCGTTTCCTCTTTCAGCCCGCCGAAGAGGGGGACGGAGGGGCCCTTCCCATGATCGGGGAAGGGGCCCTGACGGATCCCGACGTGGACGCCGTCTTCGGCCTCCACGTCGCTCCCGAATTCGCTCCGGGCACGATCGGCCTCTCCCGGGGGAAGCTGCACGCCGCCTCCGATCTTTTCGACCTGGTCCTGTCGGGAAGGACCAGTCACGGAGCCAAGCCCCATCTCGGTATCGACGCGCTCGCCGTGGGGGCCCAGGTCCTCTCGGCCCTCCAGCAGATCGTGAGCCGCCAGACCGATCCCCTCGATCCGATCGTCGTCACCGTCGGCACCTTTCATGGAGGGACGAGGAGAAACATCATCGCCGGTCGGGCCGAGATGACGGGCATCATACGGACCGTCGACGCCGCAAGGCGCGTCTGGGCGCGGCAGAAGGTGAGGGAGGTCGCCGAAGGCGTCGCCTCCGCCCTCGGCGCCCGGGCCGAACTGCGCTTCACCGAGGGCTATCCCTGTCTCGTCAACGACGGCGAGCTGGCCCGCTATGTCGAGACCGTCGCCTCCGACCTCCTCGGCGACGGCGCCGTCCGGATCATGGAGAAGCCCACGATGGGCGTCGACGATTTCGCCTATTTCGTCGAAAACCGCCCCGGCGTCCTCGTCATGCTCGGCACGGGCGACGGGGAAAAGGAGACCTGTCACCCTCTCCATTCCGACCTTTTCGACATCGACGAGGCGGCCCTGCCTATGGGGGCGGCCCTGTTGGCCCGCATCGCCGCCGACTTCGCCGGTCGGAGGCCCGCCTCGGAGGTGCGGGAAAAGCCGTAATCGCTGCCCGATGGCCCCGCAGGCGCTTCTGTCGCCGGGGAAACGGCGGGTCCCGAAAGAGACGGACGAAAGAACGAAGGCGAGGAGGGCCTCTGACGGAGGCCCTCCTCGCCTTTTCGCGGGTCTGAGACGACGAAAGCCCTCGTCTGGAGATCGTCGATCTTCCGGGACAAAGGGGAATAAAAATTAAAATTTAGTTATATTAAGTTTCGTCAGGAGACCCGATCGACGGGGCGATGTGTTGTGCCCAAAGCAATGTGTGGAAGACCGTTGCTGACCCTGCGCGGCGATGTCGTCGATGACCTCTACGACGGCGCCATCGGGACGGAATACTGGGGGTTCACGCAGAAGGATCTGGACGAAGGCGGGGACTATCTCAAGACCGACGAAGAGGTTCAGGTGAACGAAAACGCCCTGGAGAAGGGCCAGTATGTCGATATCGATCACATGGCCGCCGTTCTCGACGGCAACCTCTCGGTGCGGATCGTCGGGAACATAACGGACTGGGCGGGCAACAGGGTGGCGGGGAGAAAATACGATGCCGTGATCAAACCCTGGCTGGGGCACGTGATGCGGACTCCTCGAGTCGGCGTCTATGTCTACGCCGACAGGGCCGTCGAGAAGTCCTCGGTCGAGCTGGCGGCCCGGTACATCGATGAGATCCTGGCGAACGAGACTTACGGACAGAAGATCGCCGACGGGATCACCAAACTCCACGCCGGTCTGGCGATCATCGCCTACGGCCATCACGCCTACATGCAGCCGGGCATGAGGGACGTCTACGGCGCGAACAGCCACCAGTACCTCTACGTGGAAGGGTTCGGCGGCGGAATCGCCCAGACGTCGGAGAGCAATGTCCTCAGGGACAAGGTCTTCACGCGGTATGACAACGAGTTCATCTTGGGACACGAATTCGGGCACACCATCCACTTGAGCGGCATGGAGGTCTACTGCCCCGAACTGTACGAGGAAGAGGGGGACACCTACGAGGCCGTCGTCGGCGGGAAGGGGCTGTGGGGCAACTCCTATGCCGGCTCCAACTTCGAAGAATATTTCGCCACGCTCTCGGACATCTGGCACGGCACGATGCGGGAGTCGACGGACGGGACCTTCAACGGCACCTGGGGGCCCGTCAACACGAGAGAGGAATTGGCGCGCTACGATATCGACGGCTTCAATCTCATGAAGAAAGTCTACGAAAACGGGAGCGAAACGATGTTCGCCGGCACGGCCTGGGAGTCGAACCTGGGCCCCGATATCTACGACATCGACGGTTCCCTCCGCCAGACGGCGGCGGGAGGGGGCAGCGGCGGCTGCAATGTCGGCGCCGGCGGCGCGTTCCTGTTGCTTCTGGCCCTGCCTTTCGCGCTGCGCCGAAAATAGAGGGCTCTGCCCGGATGGCCGAGGCGTTTTCCCTTGCCGCCGCGGGATGTCCGAAAGGCCGAGACGAAGGAAGGGGAGCCTCCGCCCGAACTCCGGGCGGAGGCTCCCCTTCCCAATAGACCTACAGAGGGGCGGGTCCCGTCTTACAGGAGGGACTCGATGTGTCGTTCCACGTCGGAGACGGTCTTCTCGATGCGCGAGAGGGCCCCTTCGATTTCCCCTCTCGTCGTCGTGACGAAGGCCTCGTCTTTGATGCCGCCCAGGTTGATCCGGACGTTGTAGGCGGCCGCCATGGCGGCCGCGCGGGCCAGAAGGGCCGCCGTGCCCGCGTCGGTGACGGCGTTGCCGTTGCCGCGCCGCGCCGTCTTCTCGGCCAGTTCGGCCAGAAGCTGGCAGGCCGTCAGGGTTTCGAGGGGGACGAGGGCGGCCTCCTTGAGGCCCTCCTGCATCTTGGCCGTTCGGAGGGTTTTCTCCTCCTCCGTCTCCTTGGGCATCTTCATGGCGGCGAAGAAGGTGTTGAAGGCCTCGCTGTCCTGTTCCATGAGGGAGAGGAACCGCGTCTGGAGTTCCTTGGCCTCTCGCTGGACCTTGCCCATCTCGTCCCAGACGTCGCGGTATTTCTCCTTGCCGATGGTGAGGTTCGTCACCATGACGGAGAGGGCCGCTCCCAGGGCGCCGCAGAGGGCGGCGACGCTGCCGCCGCCGGGGGCGGGCGAGTCGGAGGCAAGTTCCTTGGCGAACTCCTTCAGAGTCATCCTGGACAGTTCCATCGTGTCTCTCCTCTCTGTACTCTCGTTGTCGTGGTCCTTCAGGCGACGTGTTCGCCGCGCTTGTAGACGGCCAGAACGGGCGAGACGCCGGCATGGTAGGCGATCCCCGCCGGCGTTTCGGCATCGAGGAGGAGGAAATCGGCCGATTTCCCCTCGTCGAGGCTCCCCACGCGACCGGCCAGGCCCGCCGAGTAGGCGCTGTTGAGCGTCGTCGCCGTAAGAGCCTCTTCGGGCGTCATGTCCATGTTCATCACGGCCAGGCCGAAGATGAAGGGCATGGACTCGCAGAAACAGGAGCCGGGGTTGCAGTCGGTGGCGCAGGCCACGGGAAGGCCGAGCTCGATCATGCGCCGGGCCCGGGCGTAGGGCTTGCGGAGGCTGTAGGCCGTGGCGGGAAGGAGGTCGGCGATGACGCCCGCGGCGGCCATGGCCTTGAGCCCCTCGTCGTTGGCGGCCAGGAGGTGCTCGGCCGAGAGGACGGCCAGCTCTCCGGCCAGGGCGGCGCCTCCCGTGTCGTGGACTTCGTCGACGTGGGCCCGGAGCTTCAGCCCCGCCTTTCGGGCCGCCTCGAGGAGGCGGCGGCTCTGGGCGACGGAGAAGATCCCCTCCTCGCAGAAGATGTCGCAGGAATCGGCGATGGCCTGGCCGACGACGGCGGGGATCATCTCGTCGACGATGAGGTCGACGAAGCCGTCGGCGTTGCCTCGGAACTCCTCGGGAACGGCATGGGCCCCCATGAAGGTGGCCGTCACGTCCAGGGGCGTCTCGCGGCGGATGCGGTCGATGACGCGGAGCATCTTGAGTTCGCTCTCCGTGTCGAGGCCGTAGCCGCTTTTGATCTCCATCGTCGTCGTTCCCAGGGAGAGGGCCGAGAGGACGTTCTCGGCCGTCGTCTCGAAAAGCTCCTCCTCCGAGGCGGCCCGGACGGCCCGGACGGAGGAGAGGATGCCCCCGCCCTGGCGGAGGATCTCCAGGTAGGGCGTTCCGGCCCGACGCAGCTCGAACTCCCTCTCGCGGCGCTCGGCGAAGCAGATGTGGGTGTGGGGATCGACGAAGCCGGGGATCAGACAGGCTCCGCCGCAGTCGATTTCCATGTCGGGGCGGCGGTTGAGCCGCGCCGTCACGCTCTCTTCGGCGCCGACGGCGACGATCCGACCCCCTTCGGTGAGAAGGGTTCCCTTCGCGAAGACGGCGATCTCTCCCTGAGCCGACCCGGCGGCAGGTCTTCCCCTGTCGACGGGGGTGTGGATGGCGGCGTTGCGGAAGAGCTTGACCGTCATCGGTCGTCGTCTCCCATCATCTCCAGAAGCTTGAGTTCGATGACCTGTTTGGGGTCGAAACCGGCGACCTGCATGTAGTAGGCGGCGCTGTCGAGGACGGCGGCGGCGGGGACCATGCCGTAGATTTCCGTCTCGACGACGGAAACGCCCCAGCGGGCCGCCTCCATGCGGATCGTCTCGAGGACGCGGTAGAGGGCGTTCTTCTCGTAGTCGACGATGTTCATCGAGACCTGGACGAGGCCCCGCTCCTCGAGGGCCAGGCCGATTCCCTTGACGTGACAGAAGCCGCCCTTGGAGGCCCGGACGGCGTTGGCGATCTCCTTGGCCACGTTGACGTCCTTCGTCGCCAGGTTGACGTTGAAGGCGACGAGGAACTTGCGGGCGCCGATGACCGTCGCCCCCGCCGTGGGGTGCAGGCCGGGGCCTCCCAGGTCGGGGTGGCGGTCGGGGTTCGTCCGGGCCTCGTCCTTGAGCACCTCGTACTGTCCCTTGCGGATCACCTCCAGCCTCTGACGCTCGGGACGGAGGGCCGCCTCCTCGTAGAAGTAGACGGGGATGGCCGTCTCGGCCTGGTAGCGCCTGCCGAAGTCGTGGGAGAGGGTGACGCACTCCTCCATGGTGATGTTGCTGATGGGCGTGAAGGGGATGACGTCGACGGCTCCGATGCGGGGATGGCCGCCCTGATGGGCGTTCATGTCGATGGCGTCGCGGGCCGTCAGGGCCGCCTCGACGAGGGCGTCGCCGATCGCCTCGGGCTCGCCGACGAGGCTGACGACGAGGCGGTTGTGATCCTCGTCGGCCCGGTAGTCGAAGAGGTAGCAGCCCTTCGTCGCCTTGAAGGGCGCCACGATGGATTCGATGACGTCCTTCCTTCTGCCTTCGCTGAAATTGGGGACACATTCGATGAGACGTTTCGCCACGATCGTTCCCTCCCAGATATGAGGGCCTCGAGGGCCCCTTTCGATCCGATTTGAGCTCATAGTATCAAATGCCACGGTTTTCTCAAGTGCTTTTGTGTATTCATGAAGGGGTTTCCCCTCGCGACCGGGTCCATTCTCTCCCTCGCGCGTCAGGACCGCGTCAAAAAGGGTCGGTCCGATCTCAGGGGAGGGCGGGGCGGGGGCGCCAGTTGAGGCAGAGGATCTCTTTTTTCCCGTTCCTCTGCCTCAGGAGGGAGAGGGAGGCGTAGTCGAAGGAGAGGCGGAAGAGGCGTTCCGGCTCAAGGCCGAGGAGGTCGGCGAAGAGGAGGCGCAGGACTCCGGCGTGGGTGACGACGAGGCTGTCTCCGCTGTTTTGTCCCATTATACCCCTCAGGAGGGGAAGGGCACGTTCGGCGAGGTCCCGAAAGCTTTCGCCCCGAGGGGGGCGAAAGCCCAACAGATCCCGTCCCCGGTCCCTGTAGGCCCGAGGGTCCTCCTTTTCCACGTCGCGGCGGCGGCGGAGCTCCCAGTCTCCCAGTGCGACCTCCCGCAGCGCCGGGGCGGCGATGACGGAAAGAGGCCTGGAGCCGACGACGATCCGGGCCGTCTCGGCGGCCCGGATCAGGTCGCTGCTGTAGACGGCGCCGAAGGAGAAGGCCCTCAGCGACTCACCCAGTTCTTTTGCCTCCTCTCGGCCTCTGGCCGAGAGGAGGACGTCGCTCTGTCCCAGGAAGAGCCCCTCTTCGGTGAGTTCCGGCTCGCCGTGGCGGACGAGAAAGAGGCGGCTCACGTCAGGTCTCCCAGGATGTGGAGAAGAGGTTGCCCCGCAGCTCTTTCGATGGCCCCGATGAGGGACTCTGCCCTGTCCAACCGCTCCATGGCGCCCCTGAGGGAGGAGGGGCGGTCGGCGAAGCGGCGGGCCATCCTTTCCCGTCGGATGGCGAGGGAGACGACGGTCGTCCCCTCGACGATCTTGTCGGCGGCGAAGAGGAGAGAGGCCTCGTCGAGGGCGTCGTCGTCGGGGCCGACCATGTGAGAGGCCACGAGGGGAGCGATGGTGCCGAAGCCCCAGCGGATCAGGATCCGGGCTCCCTCTTCGGCGTGGTCTTCGCTTCCTCTGGCCAGGTCGTGGACGAGGGCGGCGCTGCGGAGTTTGGCGCGGTCCAGCGAGAGGGCCCCTTCCAGGGCTCGGGCGAAACGGTCGGCCACGGCGGCGACGGTTTCGCCGTGACGCCGGACTCCCTGGGGCGTCCCGGCCAGATCCCAGAGGACCTCGCATTCGGCCTCGGAGGGGATGCCATGCCGCAGGGCCCTCTCCCGGAGGCGGTCATAGTCCTCGGGCGAGTCCATGTCGAGGAGGATGGCCTCGTCGGCGACGGCCACGTCGCGGGCCTCCGTCTCTTTCTCGGCCAGGAGGGCCCGCAGCCCTCCCCGCGATCCGTCGTCTTCGGCGATGGCGCCGAAAAAGGATCGTCCCACCAGAGGTGGGTGTCCCCTCCGGCCCGAAAAGGTCGGGTAGGCCAGGGAGGCCCCCTCGTCGTGGGCCTTCAGGAGAGCTCCGATCGTGGCGGGCGAGACGAGAGGAACGTCGACGGGAAGGAGGAGAAAGGCCTCGGCATCGCCGAGGGCCTTCAGGCCGCACTGGACCGAGGAGAACATCCCCTTTCCGTAGTCCTCGTTGAAGGCCGTGGCGCAGTTCAGACGCCGAGCCTCGGCCTCGACGGCGTCGCGGTAGTGTCCCGAGACGACGACGATCTCCTCGACGCCGCCCGATCGGAGGGATCGGACGGCCCTCTCCAGGGCCGAACTCCCTCCCAGGTCCAGGAGGGCCTTGCATCTCCCCATGCGGGAGGCGAATCCGGCGGAAAGAAGGAGCGCTTTGGGCGAAACTCGTCTTGCCCCGATTTTTTCCGATAAAGGCGGGAGGACTTTTGCTTTTTTTTGTTCTTGCATAGATGAGTCTCCTTTAGGCCTTTTGCTCGCAAAACATCTTGTTTTTGCAGGCACTTGATGTCAAGATGAGCTTACTCGATGAGAGAAGGAGGTCAAATGGGATGTATAAAGCTTACAACAATGTTTTCGAGGCCATTCACGAGGCCCTGCAGGCGGGCGATCAGGGCGTTCTCTGCACCCTCGTCGAGGAGGCGGGGTCGACGCCCCGTTCCCGGGGGGCCCGCATGTGGGTCCGTCCCGACGGCTCCATCGTGGGGACCGTCGGCGGAGGCGTCCTGGAGCACCGCGTCATCGCCAGGGCCCTGGAGATGATCGCCTCCCGGGAGGAGGTCTCCTACTTCAAGGAGTCCCTCGAGGGAGACCCCGCCTTCGGCGACGAGGCCATCTGCGGCGGTGCGGCGGGCGTCTTCATGGAGTATATCGGCCAGCAGAAAAAGGTGGTCATCTTCGGAGGAGGCCATGTGGGACGGGCCCTGGCCCTCGTGGCCGTCGCCTCCGGCTTCGGCGCCGTCGTCTGGGACGAGCGCGACGAATTCGCCAACGCCGAGCGTTTCCCCGGAGCCGTCGTCCACTGCTGCCCTCTCGAAGGGGCCTTCGACGGCCGCATCGCCTTCGACGAGGCGACCTTCGTCGTCATCGTCACCCGGGGCCATGTCCTCGACGGCGACGTGGCCCGCCTCCTGGAGGGCAAGAAGGCGGCCTACCGGGGGATGATCGGCTCCCGCAAGAAGGCGTCGGCCCTCAAAAAGGCCCTTCTCGCCGAAGGAGTGGGGAGTGCCTATCTCGATTCCATCTTCTCTCCCATCGGCCTTCCCATCAACGCCGAGACGCCCGAGGAGATCGCCCTCTCCGTCATGGCCGAGATCGTCGCCGTCGACCGGGGGGCCGACGTGAAGGGGCTGCGGAGTCACGGCAAGGTCTGACCTACCGCCCGCCTTCCGCTTCAGTCCGCCTCCGGCCTCTCCTGGCCGGAGGCCTTTTTTTCGCTCTCCCCGGCTTGGCAGGCCGGACAGAGGCCGTAGACGACGAGCTGTTTGCCCGATACGGAACAGCCTTTGGGGACGTCGACGCGGGGAAGGCGCTGGCCGAGAAGGCAGACCATGAGGCCGCAGCCGAGGCAGAGGAAGTGAGGGTGGTTGCCGGGACAGCCCGGCATGTCGGGCCGATGGGCGCAGAAGCGCCAGGCGCCGTCCGTCCCCTGGACGCGATGGACCAGACCGGCCCGCTCCAGCGATGTCAGGGTCCGGTAGAGGGTGACCCGATCGGCCTCGCCGCCGAGACGTTCCAGGACGTCTCCGTGGGCCAGGGGACGTCCCGCCTCGAAGAGGATCTGGAGGACGCGGAGGCGGGTCTCGGTGGCCCGGAGCCCTGCCTCCTCCAGGATGGTCCGCTCCGTCATGGCCTCGCCGCGAAAGAACAGTCGGGATAGACGCAGACGGGACAGTGGCGGCAGAGTCCCCCGACTCCCCAGAGGCGGATCTCCCTCTCCGTCGGGCGGACCCCGGCGAAAAGGAGCTGGAGAAGGGGATCTAGGGTCGTCCGTTCGTCGTGGACGACGCAGGCTGGGGCACCGACGACGAAGGCCATGCCCTTCGTCGCCAGCATCAGCATCGATCCCGGCAGAGCCGGAACGCCCCGGAAGAGAACCTCGTCGGCGACGGATCGGATGGCCTCAGGCGTCAGGTCGTCGGCGTCGACGCTCATGCCGCCCGTGCAGACGACGAGATCGGCCCCCTCGTCGAGGAAGGCTCCGATGGCCTCGGCGATGGCCTCCCTGTCGTCGCCGACGATGCGCTGTCCCCGAAGGCGGCCGCCCAAGGCCGTCACCTTCCGTTCCAGCTTGGGGCCGAAGGCGTCCTTGATCCGCCCCTGGGCGATCTCTCGGCCCGTCGTGACGAGGCCCACCTCGAGGGGGCGGAAGGGGAGAACGTCGATGGGGCGCCCCGTTTTTTCCGCCCGACGGACCTCCTCGTCGGCGACGCAGAGGGGGAGGATGCGGAAGGCGGCCACCTGCTCGCCTCGGCGGACGGGGCTGTGACGGGGAAGGGTGGCGAAGATCCACTGCCCCTGGCCGTTGAGGGACTCGACGGCCTTCTCGTCATATTCGAGCAGGCCGTCGCCGGTGGCGACGAGGACGCACTTCCCCTCGCGGGGACCTCGGGTCTCGACGCCCCTGCCCCTGACGACGGGGGCGAGGCGCAGGGCCGCGTCATCCTCGTGGACCTCGTCCGGTCCGAGCTCCATCAGCGTCAGGTGTTCCCGTCCCATGGAGCGCAGCGTCTCCAGGTCGGCCTCGGTGACGATATGGCCTCGGCGGAAGCGGGCTCCCTTGTAGCCTTTTTCGACGTCGATCTGGGTCAGGTCGTGGGCCAGGGGCAGGCCCAGGGCCTCTTCAAGGGCGAGAACGGTGAATTTCATCGCAGCAGACGACCTCCTTGGGGCGGGGTTTGAGAAGGGAGACCGATCGGGGCCTGACGGCGAAACGGACCGTCTCTCCCTCCCTGAGGCTCAGGGAGGCGTAGGCCTCCCTCGAAAATTCGGCCTGCCAGGTCAGGCCGCAGGCGGCGAGGTCGACGCGCGTCGTCGACCCCATCTGGATCGTCTCGACGACGGTCCCGGTCAGGACATTTTCGGCCAGCTGCGGGTCGACGGGAAGGTGGGGGTAGAGGATCTTGACCTCATGGGGAGCGATGAAGGCCCTGGCCTGTCCTCGCTCCTTCGTCGACGGCGGCAGGAGGAGCCGTCCCCTCTCCCAGACCAGCTCGATGCCGCCCTGAAAGTCGCGGACGTCGCCGGTCAGGAGTGTGCCCCATCCCATGGAGCGCCAGGCGGCCTCGACGGCGTGGTTTTCCCAGAGCTTGGCCACCGGAAGGGAGGCCGCCACGGAGCCGTCGTTCATGAAAAAGACCCGGTCGCCAAGGGCGCAGACGTCCTCGATCTGATGGGTGACGTAGAGAAGGGGAGTGCCCGTTGCGGCATGGAGTTTCTTCAGCTCCCGCCTCAGCGTGCGTCGCAGAGGGCCGTCGAGGGCGCTGAAGGGCTCGTCGAGAAGGAGCAGGTCGGGCTCGGGAGCCAGGGCCCGGGCCAGGGCCACCCTCTGTCTCTGTCCCCCCGAAAGCTGATGGGGGAGCCGCTCTCCGAAGCCGTCGAGGCCGACCATGGCGAGCCATCGGCGGGCCTGCTCGAGGCGTCCGTCGCCCTTGAGGCCGTAGGCGGCGTTCTCGATGACGGAAAGGTGGGGAAAGAGGGCCGGATCCTGAAAGACGAGGCCGATGCGGCGTTTCCCCGGCGGCAGGGCAGAGAGGTCCCGGCCGTCGAGGAGGAACGTCCCTTGCGCCGGCCGGGACAGTCCCGCCAGGAGACGGAGGGTCTGACTCTTGCCCGCCCCGCTGGGGCCGAAGAGGACGGCGATCTCCCTTTCCATGGAGAGGGAGACGTCGAGGCGGAAAGAGCCCAGATCGTGGCGGAAGGAGCTCTCAAGCCAGCTCACGGCGGTCCTCCATGGTACGGACGAGGAGAAGGCAGCCGACGCCGACGGCCGTCAGAAGGAGAGCCGCCACGTGGGCCAGGGCGAAATCGAGGGACTCGACGCGGCCGTAGATGTACAGGGGCAGGGTCTGCGTCCTTCCGGGGATGTTGCCGGCGATCATGAGGGTGACGCCGAAGTCGCCCAGGGCCCGCGCCGACGAGAGGGCCAGCCCGGCCAGGAGGAAGCGCCGCGCCAGGGGGAGAGTGATCCGTCGGAAGACGGCCCCCTCGCCGTCGCCCAAGGTCCGGGCCGCGTCTTCGAGGCGCTCGTCGACGGAGGCGAAGCCCGATCGGGCCGACTGGACCATGATGGGCAGGGCCGGTAGGAGGGGCGCCACGGCGGCGGCGGGAAAGGAAAAAAGCAGCCCCAGGTCGTGGAGAAAGGGGACGCGGCCGAAGAGCATGAGGAGATAGAGGCCCAGGACGGAGGGGGGCAGGACGACGGGCAGGAGAATCAGGAGATGGAGCAGCTCCCGCCCGCGGAAGCGCCTCTTGGCCAGCAGCCAGCCCAGGGCCGTGCCCAGGATCAGCAGAAGGGGGATGTCGACGGCCAGGACCTTGAGGCTGACCCAGAGGGCCGACGTCACGGCCGCATCGCCTCGAAGCCCCACCTCTCCCAGATGGAGGCGGCCTCGGCGGAGAGGCAGAAGGCCCAGAAGGAGCGGCTGTCGGATCCCGCCGCGGCGAGAAGACCGCCGATCATCTCCGTCGTTTTTCCGGCGATGACGGCGATCGAACCTCCCGCCTTGATCTCCGTGCCGACGGGAACGAAGGCCGCGGCGGCGGCTCCGCTCTTGACGGCCAGAACGCCTCCGGGGGCGTTGCCGACGATCAGGATGCTCCCGGAGCCGTTCATCTTCTCCCATAGCCCCCGCTCCTGGAGGTATTCTTTGCCGAGGAAACCGTAGGCCGTGGTCTCAGGGTCGGGAAGGGCCAGGGGCGACGGGAGATCGGCCAGGTCGACGATCCTGTCCGGCTTGGGCCACCAGAGGGCCAGTTTTCCCAGGGCGAAGACGGCCGATTCGTTGAGCAGCCCCTTCTGTTCGAGCCACTTCGGCCAGCGGGGCTCGGAGAGCAGGAGCATCTGGTAGGGGGCTTCGGCGGCGATCTGCTTGGCCAGGGTCCCGCAGGATCCGGTGACGATCTCCAGCGAGGCGCCGCCTCCCTTCACATGGGCGGCCAGGACCTCCTCCACGGCGGGTGCGATTCCGGCGGCGACGGCGACGACCTCGGCCCGGGCGACGGAGGGGGAGAAAAGGACGAGGAGAACAAGGACGACAAAGACGACAAAGGACTCGCAGCGATGGCGGACTTTAAAGGCGTTCACGGCACGGTCTCCTTCCTGCACGGCGACATTTTGTCGGCCGACTCCGACGGGACCTCCTGCGGTTTTCGGAGAGTCGAGGCCTGATAACCTCGCGGCCGGGGCGATATCGGCTGGAGAAGAGGGCCGGTATCGCCTCGGTCTCTCGGTTCAGACAGGTGCCGTCAACGGGCTGCCGGTTCGAAGCCCCACTTTTTCCAGATCGGAGCGGCCTCGGCCGACCGGATGAAGGACCAGAAGGCCCTCAGGTTATCGGTGGCCTTTCCCTTGACGAGGCCGCCCGAGTTGCCCAGAGGTTTGATGGGAAGGAGGGTGTAGCTGCCGCCCTCCATTTTGAGGGCCACCGAGAGGGAGACGATGCCCACGTCGGCGCCGCCCTGGGCGGGGATGATGGCCGCCGTCTGGATGACGCCTCCGATGACGACCTTCCCCTCGGCGAGGAAGGCGTCATAGACGCCCAGCGACTGGAGATAGTCCTTGGCCGCCTTGCCGAAGGGAGCCGTCTCGGGATCGGCGATGGCGATCTTCAGCTCGCCCGAGGGGAGACGGTCGACGGAGGGAGATTCCGCCTTGGGCCACCAGAGGGCCAGAGGGCTCGTCGCCATGGGGGCCACCTCTTCGAGCAGCCCCTCCTCGTCGAGGTGTTTCGTCCACTGGGGGCTTGCCGAGAGGAAAAGGCCGAAGGGGGCTCCCGCCTTGATCTGGGCCGCCAGCTTGCCCGAGGCTCCCGCGACGAACTGGGGCGCCTCTCCCCGGCCGGAAGAGCTGAAGGCGGCCGCCATGTCGGCCATGCAGTCGCCCATGCTTCCGGCGACGGCGACGGTATCGGCCGAGGCGGCAAGAGGGACGAAGAAGATAAGAGAGACCACCAGCAGAGAGCGGAGCGATCGTTGCCACTTCATGATTCGAACCTCCTTCGGATTGGGGAATGCCGGTCTTGCAATCTTGTTGCATTTTATGAAGACCATACACCCCTCGTTCCCGTCAGTCAAGGCGGAAAACCGAAGTAAATAACGTCAAATCATCTAATAAAACGATGTGATGGCTCTATTGGTTTTGATCACGACAAAACGTACCACCTTGATGCTTTTGGCAACAGAGGAGGCATTTCGGTTTGCCGTGGCAGGACGGAATGGGATCGCGTCAGTTCTCCTGTTCTTTTTCCTCGATGCGCCGCTGCTTCATTCCGATCCGCCTTCCCTGAGGGTCGCCCCGCCAGGGGACGATGCAGAGGAAGGTGAAGGGGTCGTCGCCGCTGTTGCCGTAGGAGTGGGGCACGTCGGCGGGGACGTGGGCCCATGAGCCCTGAGGCAGATCGTGAAGGACGCCGTCGATGACGACCTGTCCGTGGCCGTCGAGGGTGATGAGGTAGTGGGGCCAGTCGTGCTCGTGGACGGGTATGATCTTCCGGGCCGGCAGGGTGAAGAGGCGCACCGAGTAGTCGTCGAAAAAGCGTCCGGGGCCGAAGACGATCCGCTTCAGCACCCCTTCGCCGAGAGAGGCGGCGCTGATGAGGGGCAGGTCGTCCAGCTTGCCGGCCAGGTTTTCCTGCAGAGCTTCCGTCATGGTCGTCCCTCCTTGTGCAGGGAGCGTCTCCCCCTCGAGGGGGAGACGCTCCGTCGTGCGGAGCGGAAAACCCACTCCGTCAGATCAGGCTTTTTTCGCCTTGAGGCCCTCGAGGACCCGCTCCGGCGTGGCCGGAATGGTGGTGAGCCGCACGCCGCAGGCGTTGTTGATGGCGTTGAGGATGGCCGGATGGGGCGCCGAAAGGGGCATCTCGCCCGTTCCGGAGGCGCCGAAGGGGCCGAACTCGCGAGGCGACTCGAGGTGGATGAGACGGATCGTGTCGGGCACGTCCTTGATGAAGGGCAGGCCGCAGCCGATGAGGTTGTTGTGCTTGTGCATGTCGACGAAGTCCTCCGAGAGGGCCAGGCCGATGCCCTGGGCGATGCCGCCGTACTGCTGTCCCTCGACGACGGCGAAGTTGTTGATCTTGCCCACGTCGCTGACGAGGGTGAAGCGTTCGACGGTCGTCTTGCCCGTGGCCAGCTCGACGGCGACTTCGGCCAGGAAGATGCCGAACATGTGGTTGGCGAAGGGGTAGCCCTGTCCCGTGGCGTCATCCATGCCGGTGCAGGTCTGGATCTCGCCGTCGACGTTGCGCAGCGTGGCCTTATAGTAGCCCTCGTGGTAGACGGGGATGTTCTCGGCGATCATCTCGTCGTAGGTCCTGTAGGTCCCGTCGGGGCGGCGCATGGCGTTGAGGAGCTTCTGGCAGCTGTCGACGATGGCCATGCCCACCATGACCTGGCAGCGGCTGGCGGCGGCGGCGCCGCTGTTGGGGGCCTTGGCCGTGTCGCTGAGGACGAGCTTGATCTGCTCCGGTTTCAGTCCCAGAGGACGGAGGGCCTCATGGGCCGTTCCGACGCAGCCCATGTCGGCTCCCTGGCCGTGGTCCTCCCAGGTGTTGTAGAGGGTCACGCCGTCGCGGGTCAGCTCGATGTGGCTGTTGGCGTCGTCGGCTCCGTCGTCGTTGGAGTTGTAGATGCCGATGGAGATGCCCACGCCCCGCTTCACCGTATCCGTCGAGAGGGCCTCGGCCCTGGTCTTGGCCTCCTCGTAGTAGGGGCGCATGCGGTTGACCATGGCCTGGAGGGGGTAGACCTCGGCCTTCTGGCCGCTGGGCAGGGTGTCGCCGACGCGGAGCAGATTCCTCTCGCGGAACTCGAGGGGATCGATCCCGGCCTTCTCGGCCAGCATGTCGACGGCGATCTCGCCGGCGTGGTAGGTCTGAGGGGCGCCGTAGGCGCGGAAGGCCGCCGACCAGCGGTGGTTGGTGAAGAGGGTGTAGCCGCAGCCGCGGATGTCGTCGACGTGGTAGGGGGCCAGCATGAACTGGCCGCCCTTGTTGGTCAGGTCCTGGCTCGACTCGGAGTAGGGGCCGTGGTCGACGTACCAGTGGTTTTCCAGGCCGACGATCTTGCCCTTCTCGTCGGCGCCGACGCGGACCTTCATGAGGAAGGGAGAGCGCTTGGGCGTCCGGACGATGTGCTCCTTCATGTCGAGGCGCATGTAGACGGGCCGCCCCGTGGCGATGACGCAGGCGCCGAGGAGAGGCTCGTTGGTGGGGGCCACCTTGTAGCCGAAGGAGGCGCCCATGTTGTTCTGGATGACGCGGATCTTGGAGGGGGCCACGCCGAGACCCCGGGCGATCATGAGCTGGTGGCGGTAGACGCAGATGCTCTTCGTCTGGAGCGTGAGTCGCCCCTCTTCGTCGTAGTAGCCGAAGCCGCAGTCCGTCTCGATGGTGAGGTGAGGTTGACGGGAGCTGTAGAACTCCTCGTCGACGACGAAGGGGGCCCTGTCGAGGGCGGCCTTGGGATCGTCGCCCTTGATGATGGGGCGCTTGTTGAAGGCGTTGGGAATGCCGTCGATGTCAGCGATCTCGTCGTAGACCTTGATCGCTCCGGGGGCCATGGCGTCCTTCACGTGCAGGAGGGGCGTCAGCTCCTCCAGCTCGACTTTGACGGCCTTGGCCGCCTCTCGGGCCAGAGTCTCCGTGTCGGCGCAGACGATGGCCACGGACTCGCCCCACTGGCGGATCTTGTCGCCTTCGGGGACGAGGATGCGCCGCTCCCATCCGTCCGTCGTGGCCGTTCCGGAACCGACCTGGCCGCGGATGCGGTTCGTTCCCTTGTTGGCGAAGATGTCGGCGGCGGTGACGATCTTGACGACGCCGGGCATTTTCTCCGCCTCGGAGAAATCGATCTTCTTGACCCGGGCGTGGTGCGTCTCGGGGCAGACGCAGGCGGCGAAGAGGGTCCCCTCGGGAAGCTTGAGGGCCACGTCGTCGCCGAAGTCCCAGGTGCCCGTGGCCTTGTAGACGGCGCTGGGGCGGGGGTAGTAGGTTCCCCAGACGGCTCCGTCCTTGCCGAGCATCTCCGAGAAGTCGGTCATCTCCTCCTCGCCGCGCAGGACCTTGGCGGCGAGCATGACGGCGTCGACGATCTGGACGTAGCCCGTGCAGCGACAGGCGTTGCGGTGTTTCTGGAACCAGTCGCGGACGTCTTCCCGGGTGGGGTTGTGGTTTTCGTCGAGGAGGCCTTTGGCGCTGACGATGAAGCCCGGCGTGCAGAAGCCGCACTGAATGGCGCCGGTCTTGATGAAGGCCCACTGGAGGGCGTGGAGACGGCCGGGAGCGCCCATCCCCTCGATGGTGAGGATCGAGGCTCCCTCGGAAACCTTGGACCACTTGACGATGCAGGAGCGGACCAGCTTGCCGTCCATGAGGACGTTGCAGGCGCCGCACTGGCCCACGCCGCAGCCGACCTTGGTGCCCGTCAGGCCGAGCTGCCTGCGGATCACGTCGGCCAGCGTCGTCTCGGGATCGGCGACGACCGAATGGGGACAGCCGTTGACCATGATGCTCTTGCGGAAGTACTGTTTCATATCGTCCCTCCTCGTGCCTCTTTCGTCCCCTGCGGGACGGTTCCTCGCTCCCCTGAGGGGAGCCCCCCTGAAATAGCGAAACTCTCGGAGAGAGGCGCAAAAAAGGCCGCTCCCCGCACAGGAAGCAGCCAAGAACAGCCGAAAGACTTTTCGGTCGTTCCTCCTTTCCGAACGCGGGAGGCGTCCCCGTTTCCGCGGGACACCCATCGGCCGACGGTCCCTGGCCTTTCGGAGAAGCAGTCGAAGGCTTTAGGCACTGAAGGCTCGGAGGCTCTATTTGATTGAATATTACCGTAACATCCCGAGGAGCCGGAAGCAAGAAACAAAAGTGAACAAAAGCTTTTGCGACGAAAATAGATTTTGCAACAAAGTTGCAAATCTACGGGAGGCGGATAGGGTTTATTCGTGCCGGTGAATCTGCCGGGCTTGGCTTGACGATAGTTGATCGACGCCCTTTTGTGTTATCTGAAAGGAATTTTTGTTCTTGCAGGCAAGTCCTTGGTCTTATGGGTCAGGCCAAAGCAACTTTTTCCCCGTAGAAGTCCGACAGACTCCTATTCGGCCTCGAAACAGAGTCTCTCCAGATGGAGCAGGCAGGCGGCGAAGGCGATGGTCGTGCCGAAAAAGACGACGGGTTTTCCCCGGGCGGCGAAGGCGGCGATGGTTCCGTCGAGGGAGTCGTTGACGAGCGTCGATCCCGTGGCGAGCCCCCACTCGCCCTCGGCGGCGAGACGGTTCAGCTCCGTCCGCCCGTCGAGGATCGTCACGCCGGCCTCGACCTTGCCGATCCTCTCGGGATCGAGGTCGACGACGAGGAGCTTTTCCGGGCCGAGGCGCTCCGAGAGGGCGTGGACGAATCCCGGCTGGTAGCCGACGAGGGCCACCTTCCCCCCGGGGGAGAGGCGGCGGGCCGCCTCTTCGGCCATGGCCTCGGCACAGCGTCCCGTGGCGGCGTCGTGACAGTGGATCGTCGATCGGACCCGTCCCAGCCTTCTCCCGATGGCGTTGGCCGCGGCGACGAAGAGCGCCCTGTTGCGGTCGCTCGTCGGCTCGATGTCGAGCAGGTCTCCCAGAGTCCCCTGCCACCCCGCCGGGGTCGACGTGAAGGCCTGCCCTCTGCCGTCGCCGTACCGGGCTTCGATGAGTTTCTCCTTTCCCTCCATGAGGGGGTAGTCGTGCCAGGGGGCGGGATCGCCGATGGCCTCGGCCACGCCCAGGGGACGGATTTCGACGGTCTCGTTCCGGTCCAGTTCCCTTTCTTCGACGAGAGCGATCACTTTTTGGCGGAAACGTTTCATGGACGAAGTCATCGAGGTCACTCCTTTTTTCGGTTCTCTCCCCCTTTCGGGCGGGGGCGAGGAGGGTTCCCGACGAGCCCCGGGGTGAAATCCCAGGGGCATGTCGGCGGTGGAGCGAGGGCCGCGAGCGGAAAAAGGGACCGTGTCTCCGTCCCGAGGCTTTGCACGGAGAGATCCTGACGGCCTTTGTCCACAAGCCCAGCCCCGGATGGAGAGGGCTCGGATCGGCCCTTCGAACGGCCTCACAATAGCAGCGGGGCCGCCCCGTTGCAACGCCAAGGAGAGGGCTTCCCCTCGGCAGTCGGGGTGGATCTTCTCCCCGAACCCGCCCCGACGCGGTGAGCGGGAGGGTACCCCGTCCGCCGGGGCCGGGGGGCTTCTCGGTGTCCGAACCTCGGGGATGCGACTTCCTCCACCGCGCGGCTCGAGCCGCTCCGGAGCGGAAAGAGCTAGAATAGGACGATGATCCAAAAGGACAAAAGGACAAGAAGGAGGACCACCATGACCTTTATCGGGCATTTCGACGGCGCCTCGCGGGGCAATCCCGGCCCGGCCGGGGCGGGGGCCGTCCTGTACGATCCGTCGGGGCGGGAGATCTGGAGCGCCGCCCGTGCCCTGGGGAATCGGACCAACAACGAGGCCGAGTACGAGGCCCTCATCCTTCTCCTGGCCGAGGCGGACCGGCGGGAGCTGAAGAGCCTCATCGTCCGCGGCGACAGTCAGCTCGTCGTCCGCCAGATGAAGGGGGAGTGGAAGATCCGCGAGCCCCGCCTGGCCGAACTGGCCGGCCGGGCCCGAAACGGTGCGGGCGCCGTCGACGTCACCTACCAATGGGTCCCGCGGGAGCGGAACGAGCGGGCCGACGCCCTCTCCAACGAGGCTCTCGACGGCCCGGCGAAGGTCCTCTCCGCGCCGGAGGAGACGGTGATCCTGGAACCCGTCGAGGGAGCCATCTTCCTCGCCCGGGGAGAGGAGACCTACGCCGTCGACGTCGCCCACGATTCCTGCAGCTGTCCCGCCTTTCGCCGTCGAGGCCGGTGCAGGCACCTCGACGCGGCGCGGGAGCGGCGTTAGTGGATTTTTAGCTGAAAATTCACGAAAGGCCTCTTCGTTCGAGGGGGCCCCTTCATGTCGGGTCAATAGTCCTCGAGGCACATCTTGGCCCCGTAAAGAGAGTCCAAAAGTACCGTCTTTTGCGGTAGTCGGCACACTAGATATGTGGTATTCTCCCCTCAGATGCCCCGTATCTAGTGCTCCGATCGCCTCCTCCTCCTCTTTTCCTCCCTCTTCCCGCAGCGCTCCGCGCCGCAAGGCCGGAGTCGGTCCGTCTTCTGCCGCCTCGGGATATCGTTCCCGTCGCGGCCCTTGTCGTCTGAAAGGGGATCTTCATGGTCATTCGCTTCATCCGCAAACGGGACGGGCAGGAAGTCGATTTCGACGTCCGCAAAGTCGAGAGGGCCGTCGAAAAGGCCGCTCGCGCCGTAGGCCGCGACGAGCCGGAACAGATCGGCCGTGACGTGGCCCGCGGCGTCACGTCCTACCTTCAGATCTTCTTCTCCCGCGAGGGCATTCCCGCCGTCGAGCAGGTCCAGGACCTGGTCGAGAAGATCCTCCTCGAAAAGGGCTATGCCGACGTGGGAAAGGCCTACATCCTCTACCGGGAGCAGCATGCCCGCATGCGCGACACGCAGCGCCTCGTCGGAGGCGCCGTCGACATGGTCAACCAGTACCTGGAGCGCATCGACTGGAAGGTCAACGAGAACAGCAACATGAGCTACTCCCTCCAGGGGCTCAACAACTACATCGCCTCGGAGATCACCGCCCAGTACTGGCTCCAGGAGATCTATCCCCCGGCCGTGCGCGATGCCCACGTCGCCGCCGATCTCCACATCCACGACCTGAGCAACCTCTCCGTCTACTGCTGCGGCTGGGACATCCAGGATCTCCTCCGGTCGGGCTTCACCGGCGTGGCGACCAAGACGGGAAGCCTGCCGCCGAGGCATTTCCGCACGGCCCTGGGCCAGATCGTCAACTTCTTCTACACCCTCCAGGGCGAATCGGCCGGAGCCCAGGCCTTTGCCAATTTCGACACCTGCCTGGCTCCCTTCATCCACTACGACGGGCTGAGCTATCGGGAGGTGAAGCAGTCCCTCCAGGAGTTCGTCTTCAACCTCAACGTCCCCACACGGGTCGGTTTCCAGACGCCCTTCACCAACATCACCCTCGACCTGACGGTCCCCGCCGGAATGGCGGGCACTCCGGCCATCGTCGGCGGCCGCTTCATGGACCGGACCCTGGGCGAGTTTCAGGCCGAGATGGACATGCTCAATCGGGCCTTCGCCGAAGTCATGCTCGAGGGCGACGCCAACGGCAAGGTCTTCGGCTTTCCCATTCCCACCTACAACATCACCGAGGACTTCGACTGGGACAATCCCGTCCTCGACCCCGTCTGGGAGATGACGGCCAAGTACGGCATTCCCTACTTCGCCAACTTCATCCATTCCGACATGAGCCCCGACGACGCCCGGAGCATGTGCTGCCGCCTCCGCCTCGACAACAGGGAGCTGCGCAAGCGCGGCGGAGGTCTCTTCGGCTCCAACCCCATGACGGGATCGATCGGCGTCGTCACCATCAACATGGCCCGCATCGGTTTTCTGGCCCGGACGGAGGAGGAGTTCTTCGACCGCCTCCTCCACCTCATGGACCTGGCCAGGGAGAGCCTGGAGATCAAGCGCAAGGCCCTGGAGAAGCTCACCGAGGCGGGGCTCTATCCCTACTCGCGCTTCTACCTCAGGGAGATCAAGAGGGCCTCGGGAAACTACTGGAACAACCACTTCAACACCATCGGCGTCAACGGCATGAACGAGGCCCTTCTCAACTTCCACGGTCATGACCTCACCCGACAGGAGGGCATCGATTTCGCCGCCAAGGTGATGCGCCGCATGCGCGACCGCCTGGCCGACTATCAGGAGGCGACGGGGAACCTCTACAACCTGGAGGCGACGCCCGCCGAGGGGGTCACCTACCGGTTCGCCCGCAAGGACAAGGAGCTCTTCGGGGCCCGCATCGCCTGCGCCAACCAGGAAAATTGGCTCCACGGCGCCGAGCCCTACTACACCAACTCCTCTCAACTCCCCGTGGGGTTCACCGACGACATCTTCGAGGCCCTCGACCTCCAGGACGAGCTTCAGACCCTCTATACGGGCGGCACGGTCTTCCACGGCTTCCTGGGCGAGAACCTTCCCGACGTGGACAGCGTCAAGGCCCTGGTCCGCCGCATCGCCGATCACTACCGCATTCCCTATTACACCATCACGCCCACCTTCAGCGTCTGTCCCGTCCACGGCTACATCCCGGGGGCCCACGAGTTCTGCCCCTACTGCGACGCCGAAAGGGGCTACGTCGAGGAAGAGAAGATCTCATGAAGCTCGCGGGCCTGATCAGGACGAGCCTTCTCGACGACCCGGGCTACATCTGCTGCGTCGCCTTCACCTCCGGCTGCGACCTGCGCTGTCCCTACTGCCACAACGGCGATCTGGTCGAAGGGGCTGTCGATGGGGAGGGGTTCCCGCTGGAGAGGCTCTGGGATCATCTCGAGGCCCGTCGAGGTCGGCTCGACGGCGTCGCCTTCACGGGAGGGGAGCCGACGCTCCAGCCCGATTTGGCCGAGGTCCTGGCCGAGGCCCGGGTGCGGGGCTTCCGGGTCAAGCTGGACACGAACGGCACGAGGCCCGGCGTGCTCGAGGAGCTGCTGGGTCGCCGTCTCGTCGATCGCGTCGCCCTCGACGTCAAGTTGCCTCTGGAGCGGTACGGCGAGCTGGGGGCCTCTCCGTACCGGATCGAGGCCGTCGGGAAGAGCCTCTCGCTCCTCCTTGAAGGTGCCGTCGACGTCCTTTTTCGCACCACCGTCGTCCCCGGCCTCCACGACGAGACCGATATGGAGGCCATCGCGAAGCTCTGCCGGGGGGGGAGGCGTTTCGTCATCCAGAACTTCCGTCCCGGCAAAACCCTCGATCCCTCCTACGGAGCGAGAGCTCCCTTCCCGCCGTCGCGGCTGGAGGGGTTTCGGAAAATCCTCGAGGCACAGGGCCTCGTCGTCGACATACGACCCTGAAGGGTCCCGTTCGATCCGCGAAAGGAGAGCTGCTCCAAATGGAAAAGGACAAGAGAACTCGCTGTGAGATCTACTCCCGCGTCGTCGGTTTTCTCACCCCTGTCTCGCAGTGGAACAAGGGGAAAAAAGAGGAATTTCGCGATCGCCGTACCTTCGATCGCGTCCTTGAAAAGAAGGCCCAGGTCGCGGTCCACTGAAGCGACGATCCGTCACGTTCAGGCGGCGCAGGGGGAGGTCCTCGGACCTCCCCCTGCGCCGTTTTTCGGTCCTCGCCCTCTCGAACGCGTCACGGCAGGGAGTATCATGAGGGGAGCCGTTTATCGCGTCAGCGTGGTCCTTGCCGGCCGGTGTCCGGGGTCTCTTTGCGCGCAGAGAAATAGGGAGGGGACGCATTTGAAGGTGAAGAAGATCGGTCTTGTCCTGATTCTGGCTCTTATCGGTCTGGCTCTCTTTCGGGTGACGGTCGGCGGCGAGGCACCTCCGACCGTCACGGGAGGAGATCCCGTCGCCTACCGCTGCGACAACGGCGACAGGGTCGTGGCCCGCTATTACGGCCTCGCCGACGGGAGCCTGCACTTCGTCAGGCTTTCCTTCCCCGGCGGCGAGTACACGCTGCCTCAGCTTTTGTCCGCCTCGGGGGCTCGCTACAGCGACGAGGCGCGGCTGGTCTGGTGGGTCAAAGGCGATGAGGTCCGCGTGGAGAGTCGTGACGAAGAGGGCGAATGGCGAGACTGGGGGAGCTGCCGCGTCGAACCGTAGCCGGGTGTCGGGTGAAGGCAGGGATGTCTCTGACTCCGGCCGGCGCCGTCGGCGCCGGAAAGGCGAGCCCCTCCGTCGCACAGCTGTCGACCTGCGGGCGGGAGCGGGACGAAGAACGCCCCTGCCGCCGTCGATCGACGGCGGCAGGGGCGTTCTTCCCGGCCGTGGAGGAGGCGTCCGGAGGCTCGAGGCGCCGGAGAGAGGGAGCGGCCCGCGACGGCGGGGCTCGGTTCTGCGCGAAAAGATAAATAAGATAAAAAATCTGGATCGTCAGGCGGAAGGGGGCGAAAATAGACAAAAGAATCGTCAGGCAATTACCCGGCTTCGAGCCAAGGAGGTCTTCAGACATGAAGAAACAGCTCTCGCTATTCCTGCTCGCTTTCGTCCTTTCCGTCGCCTCCGTCGGCGCGGCCCACGCCGCCGACGTGGCCCTCACCTCCGTCGGTCAGAGTCCCGACGCCGTCATGGCCCGCGTCGTCTTCCGCAAGCTGGCCGTCGACGTCGATTACGACGCCCTCATGAAACCCGAGGCCCTGGCCGGACAGAAGGTCCTCGTCGCCGTCGTCGGAGGCAGCTCGAAGGGGCTCGGCGCGGCCGGAATCGACCAGGATCAGGAAAAGGCCCGGGCCATCGCCCTCATCGAGGCGGCGAAGACGAAGGGGATCAAGGTCCTCGTCATGCACGTCGGCGGCGAGGGGCGGAGGGGAACCCTGTCGGACCTCTTCATCGAGGCCGTCGTCCCCCTGGCCGATCACCTCATCGTCGTCGAGGGAGCCGACAAGGACGGCCTCTTCACGCGCCTCGTCGAGGGCAAGGGAATCGCCGTCGACACGGCGGCGACGGTCCGCGCCACCGACGAGCCCCTCAAGGCCCTTCTCGCCCTCTGGGGCGTCCTCTAGTCTCCGGCCATGGACTGGTTCTGGCCCGAGGGGTTCTACACCCTCGTCATGATCGGGGGCTTCGCCTTCGGGGCCTTCGCCCTCAAGCTCCCCATCGCCGTCGCCATGGGAGGGGCCGCCGTCGTCGGGGCCCTCGTCGGAGGGGCCGGCTTTCCCCTGCGCCATCTCGTCGAGGGGACCTTCGGCTACCTCGACACGATCCTCATCATCGCCACGGCCATGATCTTCATGAAGACCGTCGAGAGCATCGGCCTTCTCGAGTCGGTGGCGGCCTGGATGATCCGCCGCTTCCGCCGGGCGCCGGCCCTCCTCTCCCTGGGCATCATGGCCCTCATCATGGTGCCCGGCATGATCACCGGCTCGTCGACGGCGGCGGTCCTCACGACGGGTGCCCTCGTCGCTCCCGTCCTGATCCGCCTCGGCGTTCCGGCCGTCAAGACGGCGGCGGCCATCGCCATGGGCGCCATCTACGGCATGATCGCCCCGCCCATCAACCTGCCGGCCATGATCATCGGCGGCGGCATCGACATGCCCTACGTCGGCTTCGGCCTTCCTCTCCTGGTCTGCACCGTTCCTCTGGCCGTCTTCACGGCCTTCCATCTCATCTATCCCGATCTGCGCAAAAAGGACGAAGATCCGACGCTGGAGCGGGAGCTGGCCCGGATGGCTCGCACCCCCCTGTCGCTGCGTCTTTTCGCTCCCATCGTCGTTCTCACCGTCCTTCTCGGCGGAGAGCGTCTCTTCCCCGCGGTCTGGCCTCCCCTGGGCATGCCCCTCGACTTCCTCCTCGCCTCGGCCGTGGCCCTCTTCGTCGGCGTCAAGTGGAACCCTCTCGAGACGGTCACGGCGGCCATCAACGACGCCCTACCCGTCATGGGCATCCTCATGGGCGTGGGGATGTTCATCCAGATCATGACCCTCATCGGCGTCCGGGGCTTCGTCGTCGTCTCGGCCCTGGCCCTGCCCGCCTGGCTTCTCTATGTGGGCATCGCCACCTCCATGCCCCTTTTCGGCGCCGTATCGGCCTTCGGCTCGGCGTCCGTTCTGGGCGTCCCCTTCCTGTTGGCCCTGCTGGGACGGAACGAGATCATCGTCGGATCGGCCCTGAGCCTCATCGCCGGCCTGGGCGATCTCATGCCGCCCACGGCCCTGGCGGGCATCTTCGCCGCCCAGGTCGTCGGCGAGGAGAACTACTTCAGGGTCCTTCGGTACTGCGTCGTCCCCGGCCTTCTGACGGCTGCCTGGGGCATCGCCGTCATTCTCGGCGCCAAGACGATCGCCGGCATTCTCTACTAGGAGGTGGCCTAGATGACGTTCATCTACCGTGGCATCGCCCTTTTCGTCCTGGCCCTGATCCTGCGCTGCCTCTTCCGGGAGAAGGACTTCTGGAAGCAGGTGACGGCGACGATGGTCATCGTCCCTCTCGTCATGCGCATCCTTCTTGTGAAGTGAGGAGGAAGACCGTGAATTTCAGCCTGAAAGGCAGCAAGAAAACGGCCCTCTTCCTCCTGGCCCTGGCCCTGGCCGTGATGGGCTGGACGGGACACTCCTTCCTCGCCATGCACGAGGCCGACGTCGTCGTCCCCGCTCCCGGCTTCGTCGAGCATCGCCTCTCGGAGTGGTTCGACGGCATCGCCGGCACCCCGGCCGACACGGCCGTCTACATCCAGGACAGCGGCCTTCCCGGGGGGACCGTCTTCGTCATGGGCGGCACCCACCCCAACGAGCCGGCAGCCTCCATGGCCGCCGTCCTGCTCCTCGAAAGGGCTCACGTCACGGCGGGACGCCTCATCGTCGTCCCCTTCGCCAACATGATGGCCTTCAACCACAATTCGCCCCAGGAGGGGCACCCTCAGTCCTTCCATTTCGCCCTTCCCGACGGATCGAGACGGGTCTTCCGCTACGGCTCCAGGGCGACGAACGCCATCTACCAGTGGCCCGCGCCCGACATCTACATTCACGAGCCTTCGGGACAGAATCTGGCCGGCAGCGAGAGCAGCAACCTCAACCGGGCCCATCCGGGGCTGCCCGACGGCAATCTCACCCAGCGCCTGGCTTACGCCCTGCTGGAGATGATCCGGAAGGAGAAGGTCGACTTGGCCTTCGACCTCCACGAGGCCTCGCCCGAGTACCCCGTCGTCAACGCCATCGTGGCCCACGAGAAAAGCATGGAGCTGGCCGCCATGGTGACGATGGAGCTCGAGGCGGCGGGGATTCCCATGCGCCTCGAGCCCTCGCCGACGAACCTCAGGGGGCTGACGCACCGCGAATGGGGCGACAACAGCGACGTCATGCCCATCCTGATGGAGACGGGCAATCCCAGCCAGGGCCGCCTCCGGGGCCGGACCGACGAGGCCCTCGTCCTCACCGGAGAGGACAAGTTCTACGCCAAGGCCTCCGAGCTGGGGCGGCTTTTCATCCCCTACGAGAGGGATCAGCCCATCGATCTGCGCGTGGCCCGTCATGTGACGGCCATCATGAGCTTCGTGGAAATGCTGGGGATGGTGAAGCCCGAGGCGGAGATCGCCGTCGACGGCGTTCCCTCCTACGGGGAGATCGTGGAACGGGGTCTGGGCGCCTTCCTGGCCCCGCTGCCCCGGAGCTAGGCGGAACGGTCTCCTTCCCTCAGGGGGGCGGCCTTTTCATGACGGTTCCCTCGGGGACCGATTCGAAGGGAGGAGTGGTTTCATGAAAAAGAGAGTTATCTGTCTCCTGGCGGCGCTCTGCATCGTCCTGACCGGTGCGGCCTGGGCCGTCGATTTCCAGGACGTGACGGCCCGTCACGGCATGGTCTCGTCGGCCCACGAGCTGGCCTCCAGGGCCGGAGTGGAGATCCTCCAGAAGGGCGGCAACGCTATCGACGCCGCCGTGGCCACCATGCTGGCCCTCAACGTCGTCGAGCCCAACGCCTCGGGCATCGGCGGCGGCGGCTTCATGGTCGTCCGCTTCGCCGCCACGGGGGAAGTGGTCTTCCTCGATTACCGCGAGACGGCCCCCGCCTCGGCGACGAAGGATCTCTTCGCCTCCGAACAGGCCAAGGCCGAGAAGTGGTCCATCCTGGGCGGCAGGTCCGTCGGCGTCCCGGGACAGGTCCTGGGCATGTTCACGGCCCTCGAGAAGTACGGCACCCTCTCCTTCGCCCAGGTGGCCGAGCCGGCCATCCGCCTCGCCGAGGAGGGCTTCGAGGTCCATCCCATGCAGACGGGCATCATCGCCGACAACTTCGAGAAGATGGCCGCCTACAACGACCTCGATCGGTCGGCCTTCTTCGAGGGAGGCCTTCCCATCGAGGCCGGCAAGACCCTCCGTCAGCCCGGACTGGCCAAATCCTTCCGCCTCCTGGCCGAGCAGGGGCCCGACGCCTTCTATCGGGGCCCCCTCGGCGAGGCCGTCGTCGCCTCCGTCAACGCCTCGGGCGGCGCCATGACGATGAAGGATCTCCAGGGCTACGCCGTCAAGGTGGGCGAACCCGTCCAGGGCAGCTACAGGGGCTACCAGATCTTCTCGACGCCTCCCGCCTCCAGCGGCGGCACCCACATCATCCAGCTTCTCAACATCATGGAGACCTTCCCCGTCTCGAGCTGGAGGCACAACCAGCCCCAGCATCTCCACACCCTGGCCGAGGCGATGAAACTCGTATTCGCCGATCGGGGCAAGTACATGGCCGACACGGCCTTCGTCAACGTCCCCCTCAGGGGCCTGACCAGCAAGGAGTACGCCGCCAAGCTGGCCGGCAAGATCAAAAGCGATGCCGTCATGGTCGACGTCGAGGCCGATTATCCCTGGACCTACGACAACCAGAAGGCCATGGCCTATGTGGGCGGCACCGATGACCAGCACATTTCGACGAGCCACTTCTCCGTCGTCGACGCCAAGGGCAACATCGTCGCCTCGACGAACACCGTCAACTATTTCTTCGGCTCCGGCGTCGTCGTCCCCGAGTACGGCTTCGTTCTCAACAACCAGATGGACGACTTCTCCTCCGACCCCCAGAGCGTCAATGCCCCCGAGCCGGGCAAACGTCCCCTTTCGTCCATGTCGCCTTCCGTCGTCCTCGATCCCCAGGGCCGTCCCTTCATGACCATCGGCGCCGCCGGGGCCTGGAGGATCATCACCGCCGTGAGCCAGATCATCATGAACGTCGTCGATTTCGGCATGACCATGGATGAGGCCATCGAGCAGCCCCGGATCTTCACCTACGCCTCGGGCGGCAAGCGCGGTCCTCTGCGCATGGAGGACGCCATCGATCCCGATGTGGCGGCCCTTCTCGAGTGGCGCGGCCACAACGTCGAAGTCCAGCCCCGCGGCGGCTATTACGGAACAGCTCAGGGCATCCTCTTCGTCGACGGCGTCATGCACGGCGGGGCCGACAGCCGCCGTCTCGGCGTTCCCGTAGGCTACTAGGCGAGGGCGGGGGAGGGGCGACAGGCTCTTTCTCCCCTTCTGGATCGACGATCTCCGATGGAGTAGTCTAAGGGGGCGGCCCTCGGGTCGCCCCCCTTCGTGGGGAAAAGAGGAGGGAACGGGACTGATTCGACCTGTCTATTCCGTCATCGTCACGGGCACGCGGGGCAAGAGCAGCGTCGTCCGCCTTCTGGCGGCCGCCTTTCTCTCTCTGGGGATCTCCTGCCGGGCCCGTTTCACCGGCGTCGTGCCCACGGAGATCTCCCCCGAGGGGACGCGCACCCTCCTCCGTTCCCAGGGCGGCCACATCGAGGAGCTCCGCTGGTGGCTCCGCCAGCTGCCGCCGACGGAGGCCGTCGTCGTCGAAAACAGCGCCGTATCGCCCGACCTGCAGCTCCTGGCCTCGCGCTGGCTCCGGCCCCGCCTTCTGATCGTCACCAATGTCCGGGCCGATCACGAGGAGGTCTGGGGGCCCGGCAGAGAGGGAGCCCGCCGTGCCCTCCTGGCGGGCATCTCCCCCTCCGTTCCCGTCCTTCTCGGCGAGGAGGCTTCCGGTGACGCGCCCCTCCGTTCCGCCCTCGAGGCCCGTGCCTCTTCCGTCCACACCCTTCCGCCGGGCGAAGGGGGCTACGAGGCGGGCAACCGTCGCCTGGCCCTGGCGGCCCTGGCCTTTTTCGGCCTCGACCCCTCCGGCGTCGATTTCGACTCCCATCTCGCCGACGATCGGGGCCGCTTCCGCCTCGTCCGGGTCGGATCGGGCCTGCTCGCCTGTGCCTTTGCGGCCAACGAGCCGGAGAGCACCGAATTCCTCTGGCGCCGGACGGGGTGGTCGGCCGAGGAGACGACCCTTCTTTACAACCATCGCCGGGACAGGCCGGGCCGCCTTCGGGCCTTCCGCCCCTGGATCGCCTCCAGGGCCTGGAGAGAGCGCCTCCTCTGCGGCGACCACCCCTGGCGATTCCACGGCATGGCCTGGACGCCCCTATCCTCCTTCGAGGAACTGAAGGACCTCGCCGCGTCGCGAAGGCGCCTTTTCGGCTGCGGCAACGCCTCCGGTCTGCCTCTGGAGGCCCTCGACGCCTGCGAGGAGGTCCCCCTGCGATGACGTCCTCTCTTCTCGTCGCCCTTTCCGTCGCCCTCGGCATGGCCTTCTACGGCAGGACGGGCCTTTCCGGAGGGGGCATCCTCTCTCCGGGGCTGTTGGCCCTCCAGGGCGCTTCCTCCCGTCCTCTGATCGCCACAGTGGCCGCCGCCCTTCTCCTTCTGCCCCTCATCGAGGGGGCCGTCCGCCTTCTGGGGCTCTACGGACGGCAGCGCCTGGCCTTCGCCCTCCTGGCCGCCCTTGCCCTGCGAGGGTTTCTCCCCTTCCTCCTGCCTCCGGGAAGCGGCGTTCCGGTCTGGGTGGGATGGGTCGTCCCCGGTCTCGTCGCCGCCGATATGGAACGCCAGGGCATCGTTCCCACCGTGGCCGCCCTGATCCTTCTCACGGCCTCGACCCTTCTGCTGGGAGGCCTCCTGCCGTGAGGGGCCGTGCCCTTGCCGACGGTCTCGTCCAGCTCCTCTTCGGTCCTCCGGCGCCGCTCAAGAGGCGCAACGTCGCCCTCCTCCTGCTGTGTGCGGCCCTGGCGGCTCTCCTCTGCCTCGCCCCGTCGGGCCCTCTCTCCAATGAGGAAGAAAGGGCCTGGGAGAGAGTCCGGGCGGCCCAGGACCACCTGGCCTCCTGCCGGGCTGCGAGGGGGATGGGGCCCTCGGCCGAGGATCCCTTCTCGACGGGGCTCATCGGCGTCGAGTGGAGTCCTCTGACGACGACGCTGGGCTCGCTGCCGTCGAAGCAGGCCTCGACGAACCCCGTCTGGGCCGTCCTCTTCCTGCGCTGGTTCGACCGGTTGGGCCTGAAATCGGGAGACCGCGTCGCCTTCCTTTCGTCGGCCTCCTTCCCGGGGCTGCTCCTTTCGGGGTTGGCCGCCGCCGAGGAGCGCGGTCTCGACGTCCTCCTCATCGCCTCCCTGGGCGCCTCGACGTGGGGGGCCAACGAGGTCTCCTTCCCCCTGCCCGTCATCCTGAGCGAGCTGCGCCTCGGCGGGTATCTGTCGACGAAGGCGGCCTTCTACTCACTGGGAGGCGATGACGAGAGGGGCGGCGGCTTTCCCGACGAGGGGGCGGCGATCCTGAAAGAGAGCGCCGAGGCCGAGGGCGTCCCTCTCGTCTTCGGCCTCGGCTCCGTCGTCGAGGCCAAGAAAGAGGCCCTCCGGGCCTTCTCCCCCCGCCTCGTCGTCCAGATCGGCGGCGGACGGGCCAATCTCGGCGACGACGAGGTCGTCCTCTCCCTGCCGCCGGGCCTTCTCGATGCCTCTTTCGCCGACAGAGGCGGCAATGGACTGATCGCGTCGGCCCTGCAGGAGGGATGGCCCGTCCTCCACCTGCTCAACCTGGCCGAAGTGGCCCGCCGCGAGGGGATCCCCTTCGACGGACGGCCCGTCCGCCGCGGTCCCGCCCCCTTCCGTCGTCTCCGGGCCCTGGCCGGAGGGGGCCTTTTCCTTCTCCTTCTGGTCCGCTACCGCCGCTGGGAGCTGAGCGACTGATGGGCCCCGTCGAAAAGAGAGGTCTTTCTCCCGGCCCCCTGGGGCTGGCCCTGCTTTTCCTCTGGATCCTCTCTCAGAACAGCGAGAGACCCGTCTTCGGCGTCTTCCGCTTCATCGATCTGGCCGTCGAAAGGAGCGACAGCGGCTACCTTCTGGCGGCCATGGCCCTTCTCGTCGCCGTCAACGCCGTCAAGGCCCTCTTCCTCTATGAGGGGTGGCTCCTGGTGGGCAGTTCCGTCGCCTCCCTTTTCGGCTGTCCCCGCCTCGAGCGCGTCGTCCCCCTCGTGGCCGTGCCCCTCTGCTATCAGATCGTGACCTGGCTCGACCTTCCCAGCATCCCCCATTTCGGCATGCCCGCCGTCCTGGGCCTTTCCGGCGTCGTCCTCATCCAGTATCTGACGCGCGACGTCTCCCGCTGGGGAAGGCAGGCCCTCGTCCTGGGAATCCTCCTCCTCTCCCTCCAGTGGCTCGACGTCATTCCCCTCTTCACGGCCTACGGCTTCGGCTGGGGCGAGCTCTCCATGGCCGTCAAGACGACGGCCTCCCTCATGGAGACGGAGTCGATCCTCAACATGGCCGGCCTCGTCTCCTTCCTGGGGCTCTTCGCGGCGGCCCTCGTCACGACGGAACTCTTCATCAGCTACGAGAAGCAGCTGGCCCAGCTCAGACGGCTGCGCCGTCAGGAGAGGGAGCTCTCGGAGTTGAGAGAGAGGCAGCTCGCCGGACGGGTCACGGGAGAAATCCAGCGCCTCGTCCACGACCTCAAGCGCCCTCTGACGACGGTGACGGGACTGGCCGACGTCCTGGCGGCCACACTTCCCCGGGAAGGATCGCGCCGCCACGCGGCCATGATCCTCGACGCGGCGGCGACGATGGACCAGATGATTTCCGAGATTCTCAGCCCTCAGGCCCGTCGTCCCGTCCCGGCGGGGACCCTCGTCGACTACGCCGTCAGCCAGCTCCGCCCCCTTCCCTGGGGAGAATCGATCGCCGTCGACGTCGATGAGAGGGCCTGCGGCCTGATCGTCTTCGTCAACGTCGTCCGCCTCTCCCGAGCCCTCGTGAATCTCCTCGACAACGGCCATCGGGCCGCGGGAGAGCCGGCCGCCCTCCTCCTCTCGGCCTTTCGCCGGGGAGGGGAGCTGGTCCTGGCCGTCGATGACGACGGGCCGGGCATGGAGCACCTTCCCCGCCCTCACCGTTCGGGCTGGGGCTCGACGGGGCTCGGTCTCCCCTTCGTCGAAGAGGTCGTCCGCGAACACGGAGGCCGCCTCGAGTACGGCAGAAGCCGTCGCCTTCGGGGAGCCTCCGTCACGATCTCCCTGCCCCTTCAGAAAGGAGAAAAGATCCCATGAGCCTTCGTCTCGGCGCCCTCGACGACGATCTGTCCATCCTCTACACCCTGGAGGCCATGGCCCTTTCCCTGAGCTGGGAGATGAAAGTCACCGCCGACCCCCTGACGGCTCTCGACTGGGTCCGCTCCGACGAGGTCGACATCCTGCTCGTCGACTACCACATGCCCCTCATGAGCGGCATCGAGGCGATCCGGCGGGCCCGGGAGCTCTCCTCCTCCGTCGTCCTGCTGGCCCTTACCGTCGAGGAATCGCCCGAGGTGGCCCGCGATCTCTCCCTGGCGGGAGCCGACGATTTCGTCAGCAAGCCCCTCCGTCTGGCCGATTTTTCCTCCCGCATCCGCCTTCACGGCGAGCTGGTCCGCTACCGCCGCGAGAGCCGCCGCGATCTGCCCAGGAAGGGCATCGCCGAGGAGACGTCGCGGCGCGTCCTGGACCTCCTGAGGGGCGAGGGCCTCTCCCTCGACGTCCGGGCCGTCGCCGCCTCTTTGGGGCTGGCCTATCCCACGGCGCACCGCTACCTGGAGTTTCTCGTCGAAAAGGGGCAGGTCCGGCGCGTGCAGGAAGATCCCGAGGGAAAGCCCGGCCGTCCCCGATCGCTCTATCGCTTCGTGGGCAGCTGAAAAAGGGGAGGGTTTTTTCTCCTCCCCCGGCTTCCCGTCGAGGTCCTGTCGGGCCCTATCCAGGCGCCTGGTCCCTTTTTCCTTCATGAGTCGATCTCTATGGGCCGTCTCCCGTGCCCGTTTCCCTGTCCTCCTGAGAGGTGACCCTGCCCTTGTCCGGCGACGCCCTTGAGAGAAGCCCCTGCGCTCCCTCTTCCCGGCAGCGTCGGTCTGATCCGAAAGACCTGACGGCGGCTCAGACCGAGCCGATCGGCCACCTCCTGAACCGTCAGGTCGCCCCAGCCTCTTCCACCAACCCCAAGCGCCTTGCTTCTTTTGTCTTCATGAGTAGGTCTCTCCTGGTCGTCATAAGTGACATTTTCCCTGTCCTCTTCACGAGTGACAATACCATTGTCCGGCGACAGCGACAAAGGGGGCTCTTGACCGTGAGACGGAGCCTTGGTATACTGCCTTATCGAGTAAGATAGGCGGAGGTCGGCCATGACGCGATCGCTTTTCACCAACGGCTATTATTACGTCTACGGCAGCGCGGGGTCCCCAGGGGATCGATCCGGCGCCTAGGCGTCCGTGACGGCCTTCCGGGGGTTCCCGCTCGAAGATGAGCGGGAACCTTTTTTTGTGCCTTCTGGAGACGACGAATGTCCGATTCGCGAAAGGGGAAGATTCTCATGAAAGCAACGACCTGCACGGTGGCGACGGGCGCGGGAGAGGCGCTTCGCCTGGAAAGGCTTCAGAGCCTCGTCGGCCGAGTCTGGGAGCGCGTGGCTCCCTACAGGAGGAAGATGGAGGAGCTCGGAATCTCGCCCGAATCCATCGGGAGCCTCGACGATCTTCGGAAACTGCCCTTCACGACCAAGGCCGATCTGCGCGAGAACTATCCCCTGGGGCTGCTGGCCTGCGACCGCAGGAAGGCCGTCCGCGTCCACGCCTCGTCGGGAACGACGGGAAAGCCCACCGTCGTCGCCTACAGCGAAGGAGACGTCGCCCTCTGGAGCGACATCATGGCCCATCGCCTGGCCGTGGCGGGCCTGACCGACAAAGACGTCTTTCAGGTCATTCTCGGCTACGGCCTCTTCACGGGGGCCCTGGGGTTCCACTGGGGGGCCGAGCGTCTCGGCGCCATGGTCGTTCCCGCGGGAGGCGGCTTCACGGAACGCCAGCTTCTCCTCATGGAGGACCTGGCCACGACGGCCTTCACCAGCACTCCCTCCTACGCCCTTCACCTGGCCGAGGTGATCGGGGCCGCAGGCATCCGCGACCGACTCGCGCTGCGGGTGGGCATCTTCGGCGCCGAGGCCTGGACGGAGGAGATGCGCCTCCGCATCGAAGAGGGGCTTTCCATCGTCGCCCTCGACTCCTACGGTCTCTCGGAGGTCATCGGTCCCGGCGTCGCCATGGAGTGCCCCGAGCGGTCGGGACTTCACTTCGACCCCGATCACTTCCTCGTCGAGATCGTCGATCCCGACACGGGCGAGCCCCTGCCCGCCGGGAGCGAGGGCGAAGTGGTCATCACGACCCTCACGAAGGAGGCCCTTCCCGTCATCCGCTACCGCACCCGCGACCTCTCCCGGCTCCTTCCCGCCGACTGCCCCTGCGGCTGCGGCGAGCCGAGGCTGGCGCGGATCAAGGGACGCTGCGACGACATGCTCATCATCCGCGGCGTCAACGTTTTCCCCTCGCAGGTCGAGGTGGCCCTGAGCCGCGTCGAGGGGCTATCCCTTCACTACCAGCTCCACGTTCTGACGGACGGGGCCATGAAGGAGCTGAAGGTGCTCTGCGAGGCCGAAAGGCCCGTCGGGGACGACGAGGCCTCCCGCATGGCCAAGAGGGCCGTCAGGGCCATTCAGACGGTGACGACGATCCGGGTCTCCGTCGAGATCCTTCCTCCGGGGACGCTGGAGCGCAACGGAGGCAAGGCCCTTCGCGTCGTCCGCTGAGGGCGGCGCGTCACGAGGAGGGGGGAGCTCCCGGTCCGGGCGCTCCCCCCTCCTGCGTCGCGCCGTCTCAGCGGTTCAGGGCCAGCAGGTCGACCAGAAGGGCCTGTCCCGTCTCGACGCGGCCCGCTCCGGGGCCGACGATGGTCACGTCGCCCAGATGGTCCGTTCTGAAGGTGAGGGCGTTGATGGCCCCCGAGACGCCGGCCAGGGGATGGGAGAGGGGGAGCTCGCGGGGGGCCACGGTGGCCCTGACGCCCTCGCCGCTTCGCTCCACCTCGGCGATGAGTTTGAGGCGGCAGCCCTTCGCCCTGGCGGCGTCGATGTCGGCCCCGGTGAGATGGCTGATGCCGAGACGCTCCACGTCGTCCACGGCCAGGGACTGTCCGAGGAAGACGTTGGCCATGACCTGGGCCTTGACGGCGGCGTCCCAGCCCTCGACGTCGGCCGTCGGGTCCGTCTCGGCATAGCCCAGGGCCTGGGCCTCGGCGAGGGCCGCGCCGTAATCGGCTCCCTCTTCCATGCGGGTCAGGATGAAGTTGGTCGTGCCGTTGACGATGCCCTGGACGGAGAGGATGTCGCAACCGGCCAGGGCCTCTCCGGCGAGGTTGATGGCCGGCGTGCCGCTGAGGAGGACGCCTTCGATGCGGTACTGGACGCCTCTCTCGCGGGCCAGGGCCTGCAGCTCGGGCAGGGCCAGGGAGACGGGACCCTTGTTGGTGCTCACGACGTGACAGCCGGCGGCGAGGGCGCGGCGGATGTGGTCGAGGCCGGGCATGGCGTCGACGAGGTTCGTCGGCGTCGCCTCGGCGATGACGTTGGCCCTTCCCTCCAGGAGCCAGTCGAGATCGATGGGGTCTCCCAGGCCCCGGAAGGATTTTCCCCCGTCGGCGGCGGCGAGAAGGGCGGCCACGTCGAGCCCCCGCTCGTCACCCACCGAGCCCCGGAAGGGGTCGACGACGCCCGTCACGGCGTAGGTGAACCCGTAGCGATTCTCGAGATCGCCTCTTTTTGCCTCCAGAATGCGAAGCAGACCCAATCCGACGTTTCCGCAGCCGACGAGACCGATTTTCCACACGGGACATCCCTCCTGAATCCTTCCCCGGCAAGGGGCATTCCGGTATAGTGAAGCTTGGAGGTCATTATACCTGTTTTGGCCGCAAGGCCTTCTCCCTTTCTGTCTTTTCGCAGGCCGCCTGGTCTCGCTCCGCTCCGTCGAGGCGCCGTGGAGACGTCGCGCGAGGGGGCCCGTCGAAAAGGTTCCCCCTCGCGGGGGTCACTTTTTCAAGGAGGTTAGAGCATGAAAAGCATTCGTGGTCGCATCCTCGTCCTTCTCCTTCCGGCTCTGCTTCTCCTCTTCGTCGCCGTCGGCGGCGTCATGGTCAGTCAGGTCCGGGGGACGACGACGGCGCTCGTCGAAGATTTGAGCGCCCAGATCGCCCATGGGGGGGCGACCGCCGTCGGCGAGTGGCTTCAGGCCCGTCGGGAGGAGATCTTCGCCCTGTCGGAAAGCAATCTCGTCAGAGGGCTCAACTGGAATCTCATGCGCGACACCGTCACGGCCCAGGCCAAGGCCCGCTCCGATCTCTACGACAGCTTCATCGTGGCCAACGCCAAAGGGGAGTTCTGGGGCTCCGACGGCGGAAAGGGCGACATCTCTGACAGGGACTACTTCAAGGCCATCATGGAGGGAAGGGAGGGGCATTTCATCAGCGATGCCCTCATCACGCGGAACACGAACAAGCCCGCCGTCGTCCTTGCCCAGGCCGTCAAGAACTACAGCAACAAGACCTCCGGCGTCTTCGCCGGCGTCATCGCCCTCGAGAGCCTGGCGAAAGTGGTGGGCGGCGTCCAGGTCGGCGAAGGCGGTTTCGGCTTCATCGTCGACGGCAACGGCCTCACTCTGGCCCACCCCAACAAGGACTTCATCATGGACTTCAACCTCTTTCGGGCTTCCGACAGGGGGTACCGGGGCTTTGAGGAGGTGGCGTCCCGCGTCGCCGCCGGTGAGACAGGCCATGCCGTCGTGACCCATCCCGACGGAAGGGAGCTCTACACCTTCTTCACCCCCATCCCCAACTCGAGGGGATGGAGCTTCGGCGTCATCGTGCCCAGAGCCCAGGTCCTGGGCGGAGTTTCGGCGATGACGCGAACCATGGCCCTCCTCTTCGCCGCCGCCCTTCTCGTCGCGGCCCTTCTGGTGGCCTTCATCGGCGGCTCCATCGCCAAGCCCGTGGCGGAACTGGCCCGCCGCGTCGACGTCTTCGGCAAGGGCGATCTGACGGTCCGCTTCCCCGCTAAGGGGCAAGACGAGGTGGCCCGCATGGCTCATGCTCTGGAAGAGATGGCCCTCTCCCTGAGGGAGACGCTCCGGTCCGTTTCGGACGAGGCCGAGGCCTCGTCGGGGCGCTCCGAATCGCTGGCGGCCCTGGCCCAGGAGACGGTGGCCTCCATGGAGGAGGTTCAGTCCTCGCTGGCCACCTCGACGGGACTCTCCCAGGAGAATGCCGCCGCCCTGGAGGAGGCCAACGCCGGAATCGAGGAGATCGCCTCCAGCGCCGCCACGATGGCCGGCGCCTCCAACCGCGGTTCCGAGGCCTCGGAGAAGACGGCCAAGATCTCCCACGGCGCCGTCGCCCAGGCGCGCAAGGTGGCCGAGTCCATCGTCAAGGTGGGCGGCCACGCCGAAGAGAGCATGACGAACATCCGTCAGCTCGCCGGGTCCGTCGAGGCCATCACGGGCTTCGTCGAGACGATCACCCGCATCGCCGATCAGACGAACCTGCTGGCCCTGAATGCGGCCATCGAGGCCGCCCGGGCCGGTGAGGCGGGGCGAGGCTTCGCCGTCGTCGCCGAAGAGGTGCGCAAACTGGCCGAAGAGAGCAACGAGGCGGCCCGCCAGGTGGGCAGCCGCATCGAGGAGCTCCAGCAGCAGGCCCGGGCCTCTCTTGGCGTGACGGAGACGTCGGGCCGGATCGCCCGAGAGGTGGCCGGTGAGGCCCAGGAGATGGAGCGTGCTCTGAACGAGGCTCTGACGGAGATCGAGCGCGTCCGCGACGTCATCGTCGATATGGCCGCCGCGGCCCAGGAACAGGCGGCCTCCGTCCAGGAGGCCGCCCGCACCGTCGGTCACGCGGCCCAGGGAACGACCCGGACGGCCGAGACCCTCCAGGCCATTCACAAGGCCGCGGCCGAGACGGCCAACGCCTCGGAGAACGTGGCCCAGACGGCCCAGGAGACGGCCGAGGGGGCCCGGCGTCTCAAGGACCTCATGGAGCGGTTCGTCTTCGAGGAGGCGTCGGCGCCGGGCCTTCTGGCTCTGCCGAAAAAAGGCTGAGTTTCCGCAGGCCGACAGAAGAGGAGGGGCGCCCCATCGGGGCGCCCCTCCTCTTCTGTCGGCCTGCGGTTACGTGGACTTTCCGTGAAGAGCCAGCCAGAGGCAGGGAGGCTCCGCCGAGGTGGAGGTGACGCGATGGCGCCGATGGGCGGGGATCAGGAGAGCCTGCCCCGGAAGGAGGTCCACCGATTCCGTCGACCCGTCGTCGTCGGCGAAAAGAAGGGTGGCTCTTCCCGAAAGGAGGGTCACCCACTCGTCCTCGTCCTGGTCGTACCAGAAGGATCGAGGGGAACTCTGCCCCGCCGAGACGATGCGTTCCAGACGCCAGGGGCCCTTCCCCGAAAGAAGGGTATCGAAACGCTCCTCCTCGGGAGAGGGGACGACGGTGAAAAGATCGACGGGTCTAATCGCCATGGGGGCGATAGAGCTTCGCCTCCTCCTCGCCCCGGAGGACGCGGAGGGTCCCCTCGGCGAGGGCCTTCAGCTCGTCCTCGCCGGGGTAGACCAGGACGGGAGCGATGAAATCGACGCGGTTTCGGATGGCCTCGACGAAGCGGTCGCTGTGGGCCAGACCTCCGGTGAGGACGATGGCGTCGACCCGGCCGGAGAGAACGGCCGCCTCGGCGCCGATCTGCCGGGCCACCTGGTAGGCCATGGCCCGAAAGACGAGGGCCGCCTTCCCGTCGCCCTCGTCGATGCGGCGCTCCACCTCCCGCAGATCGTTCGTTCCCAGATGGGCCACGAGTCCCCCCGATCCCGTCACCTTTCGGAGAAGCTCGTCGAGGGTCAATCCGCCGCTGTAGGCCAGGCGGACGAGGCCGCCCGCCGGAAGCGATCCGGCACGCTCGGGAGAGAAGGGGCCCTCTCCGTCGAGGGCGTTGTTGACGTCGACGACCCGCCCCAGCTCGTGGGCCCCAACGGAGATGCCTCCGCCCAGGTGAGCCACGATGAGATGGGTCGCGTCGTAGGTCGTTCCCATGTCGGCCGCGGCCCTCCGGGCGATGGCCTTCTGATTGAGGGCATGGAAAACGGAGCGCCGCTCGATGGCCGGATGGCCCGACAGGCGCGCCTCCGGCAGCAGCTCGTCGACGACGACGGGGTCGACGATGAAGGCCTTTTTTCCCCCGGCCTCTTCGGCCAGGTCGCGGGCCAGAAGCCCCCCCAGATTGGCGGCGTGGACGCCCCAGCGGCCCGAGAGGAGATCGGCGGTCATGACGTCGTCGACGACGTAGGTGCCGCCGTCGAGAGGGGCCGTGAGCCCGCCTCGGCCGACGAAGGCGTCGATTTCCGCCAGGGGGCGCCCCCGCTCCTTAAGAACCTGGTGGATCACCTCGAGACGCATGGCCCTCTGGTCGAGGACGTTGGGAAAGGCCTTGAGCGTTTCCAGATCGTAGCGCTGGCTCTGACTTCCCAGGATCCGGTCGTCTTCGTAGAGGGCGATCTTGGTGCTCGTCGATCCGGGGTTGATGGCGAGGATGCGGAAAGCCTTCATCGGGTCTCCCCCCTTCAGACCGTCTTTCGTGAAGAAATCAGCGGGCGCGGTGGGCGGCGAGGGCGACGGCGGAGGCGATGGAGAGGAGCTTCGTCTCGGCCGAATCGGCCCGGCTCGTGAGGACGATGGGAGCGGCGGCGCCCAGCACCAGCCCCGCCGTGCGGTTCTTGGCGAAGTAGACGATGGCCTTGGCGAGCATGTTGCCCGCCTCGATGTCGGGGACGAGAAGGACGTCGGCCTTGCCGGCGACGGGGGAATCGATGCCCTTGTGGCGGGCCGACTCCTCGCTGATGGCGTTATCGAGGGCGAAGGGACCGTCGACGTCGCAGCCCTTGATCTGGCCGCGCCGTCCCATCTGGGCGATGGCGGCGGCGTCGAGGGTGCAGGGCATGGCGGGGTTGACCACCTCGACGGCGGCGAGGACGGCCACCTTGGGCTTGGCGACGCCGAAGGCCTGTCCCAGCTCGACGGTGTTGGTGAGGATCTTCACCTTGTCAGGCAGCTCGGGGTACATGTTGAAGGCCGGGTCGGCGATGAAGAAGATGCGGTCGTAGCCCTCGACTTCGTGAATGTAGACATGGGAGATGAGGGACTTGCTCCTCAGTCCCACTTCCTTGTTGAGGACGGCCCGGAGGAAGTCGGCCGTGTGGAGCATGCCCTTCATGAGGATGTCGGCCTTGCCCGACGAGACGAGCTTGACGGCCTCGAGGGCGGCCTTCTCGTGGCCTCCCTTGACGTCGACGACTTCGTACCTGGCCAGGTCGATCCCCAGAGGCTTGGCCGCCGCGGCGATCTTGTCGGCGTCGCCGACGAGGATGGCATTGGCGATGCCCTGCGACCGGGCGCTCTCGACGGCCTCGAGGACTTCGGCGTCTTCGGCGGCGGCGACGGCCACCGTGCGGGGGCCGACGGACTGGGCGTAGGTCAGAAGCTGAGAGAGGGAGCGGATCTGTTCCAAAACAATCTCCTCCTTATGTAAGGTCAGAAACGGAACGTGTCGAAAACCGCAAGGCCCGGGGGCCCAGAGAATTATACCCTATGACAGAAGGACGCCGAGGGCGATGGAGAGGAGTTTCGTCTCGGCGCTGTCGGTGCGGCTCGTGAGGATGACGGGAGCCTTGGCCCCCAGGACGGCCCCCGCCCCCCGGGAGCCGAGAAGGCTCAGTGCCACCTTGCCCACCAGATTGCCCGCTTCGATATGGGGCATGAGGAGGATGTCGGCTCTGCCGGCCACGTCGGAGTCGATCCCCTTGAGGTGGGCCGAGGAGAGGCTGACGGCGTTGTCCAGGGCCAGAGGACCGTCGACGAGGCAGTTCCTGATCTGGCCCCGGCGGTTCATCTGCGTCAGGGCTGCGGCGTCGAGGGTGCAGGCCATGGCGGGATTGACCGTCTCGACGGCGGCCAGGACGGCCACGCGGGGGCAGTCGACGCCGAGGCGGCGGTAGCAGGCGACGGCGTTCTCGATGAGGTGGACTTTCTCCTGCAAGGTGGGGTAGGTGTTGAGTCCGCCGTCGGTGATGGCGCAGACCCGTCCGAGGCGGGGGATCTCGAGGAGGAAGAGGTGGCTGAGGACGCTGCCCGTCCTCAGCCCCTCCTTCTTGTCGAGGACGGCCTTGAGAAGCGTCGCCGTCTTGACCTGTCCTTTCATGACCATCCGTGCCTCGCCGGAGGCGACGAGGGCGACGGCCCGTCTCGAAGCGGTCTCGTCATCGGCCACGTCGACGATCGGACACGACGTCAGATCGAGGCCGAGATCGTGGCACATGGCGGCGATGCGGCCGGCCGAGCCGATGAGGATGGGCTCGACGATGCCCTCGCGGCGGGCGCTGTCGAGGGCCGTGAGCACGTCGGCGTCGTGGGCGGCGGCGACGGCCACGGGCGACGCCGACCGTCCCCGGCAGCGTTCCAGGAGAAAATCGAGATTTTCAAAGGCCAAGGCGTCGGCTCCTTTCAACGGCTTCCCTGTAGCTTCGGGCCTCTTCCTCCCCTTCGAGGACGGCCCGGGCCCCTTCGGCGAGGGCCGCCATCTCGTCTTCTCCGGGGTAGGCCAGGACGGGGGCGATCCACTGAAGGCGCGCCGTCAGATCCGACCGGAGGTGGCTGTCATGGGCCATGCCTCCCGTGAGTATGACGGCCTCGACGTCCCCTCCGAGGGCGGCCGCCATCGATCCCGCCTCCTTGGCGATCTGAAAGGCCAGGGCGCGCAGGACCAGCTCCGTCGCCTCGTCGCCGTCGGCGGCGCGGCGACGGAGCTCGCGCAGGTCGTCGGAGCCGCAGTAGGCCAGGAGTCCCCCTCTTCTGATCAGGGAGTCGATCATGTCCTTCTCGCTGTACCGTCCGGAAAAACAGAGGCGGACCAGGTCTCCGGCGGGAACCGTTCCGGCCCGGTTGGGCGAAAAGGGGCCGAATTCGTTGGCGTTGTTGACGTCGATGATCCTGCCCCGTTTCATGGCCGCCACGGAGATGCCGCCGCCCAGATGGGCGATGACGAAATTGACGCCTCGCCAGTCCAGTCCCAGCTCTCTTCCGGCACGCTTGGCCGTGGCCCTCACGTTGAGGGCGTGGACGAGAGAGTGTTTGGGAAGCTCGGGCAGCCCCGTGACGCGCACCTCGGGCTCGAACTCGTCGACGGAGACGGGATCGACGATGAAGGCGGGAACGGAGAGGCGGTCGCCCAGACAGCGGGCGATGAGTCCCCCCAGGTTGGAGGCGTGCTCCCAGGGGCGTCCCCTCCGGAGGTGCTCGATGAGGAGATCGTCGACGATGTAGGTCCCGCCGGGGATGGCCTCGACGATGCCGCCTCGGCCGACGACGGCGGCCAGCTCCTCCAGGGAGGAGCCCCGTCTTCGGACGGCGGCCTCGACGGCCTCGAGACGGAAGGAAAACTGATCGGTTACGGAGGCGAAAGGGGCAAGCTCGTCGGGGCCGTGGAGGAGATTCTCGCGCCACAACTCCCGATCTCCCAGAAACCAGGCGATTTTGGTCCCCGTGCTGCCGGGATTCACGGCAAGGAGGGCCTTCAGCTCCATCGTCATCTCTCCCCTGCTCAGTCTTGGCAACCTTTTGAACCTTTTGCGACCTTTCCATTATAGCCACGGGACCCGTGTCCGGAGAAGGAGAGCAGGAGAACATTTTTGCTTTCCTCCGTGATTCTTGGGGCCATCTGCCTTATACTCTCTGGGTCGAGGGCTCGACGATTCCTATCGGAGAAGGTGAATCACATGAATCTCTGCTATCGCAACGGCGTCTATCTTCCCGTCGACGAGGTCACGCTCCCCGTGACGGATCTCCTCGTCCAGCGCGGAATAGGCGTCTTCGACTCCATCCGGACCTACGGCGGTCGCCCCTTCGCCCTCAGGGAGCATCTGCGCCGCCTGGAACGTTCGGCCCGGGAGGCGGCCATGGAGCTGCCCCTTTCCATCGAGGCCCTGGAGGGCGTCATCCGCGGCGGCATCGCCCGCATGGGCGGCGATGTCACCGTCCGCCCCTACGTGACGGGAGGCAGGGTCATCGAAAACTGCCGTTTCCCCGAGCCGGACCTCTTCGTCCTCTTCGAAAGGACTCAGGCGGCGCCGAGGGAGCGCTACGAAGAGGGCGTCTCCCTGCTGCCCATCCCCTTCACCCGCGCCTATCCCTCTATGAAGAGCGCCGACTACATGGTCCCCTACATCTCCCGCCTCCGGGCCGGCGGCGGCGACTTCGAGTGCCTCTACTGTCCCGACGGGGCCGTGACGGAATCGACGGCGGGCAACTTCTTCGTCGTCCTCGATGGCGGCCTCGTGACGGCTCCCGTCGAGGATGTCCTGGAGGGAGTGACGCGGGGCCTCATCCTTCAGCTGGCCCGCGAGGTCTCCCTTCCCGTCGAGGAACGTCCCCTGCGCGTCGAGGAGCTGGCCCGCGCCCGGGAGGCCTTCATCACCGGCACCGTCAAGGAGGTCACTCCCGTCGTCCGCGTCGGATCCCGCCCTATCGGCGAGGGCCGACCGGGCCCTGTGACGAAGCGCCTTCACCGATTGCTCCTCGATAATCTCGATCGCTGGCTGGAATAGACGCCGCAGGCCCCATCCGATTCGAGTGCCGTCGGGACGATCGCAGAAGATCTCCGACGGCGCTTTTTTTGTACCGCGCCATCGGCACGTCCGATGTATCTGGAAGGAGGCAACCCTCATGGTAGCTCTGGAAACGCTCAAAGTCGCCGTCATCGGCGCCGGAACGATCGGCAGCGCCCTTGCCCGAGAGCTGGCTCTGGCCGGCTGTGACGTCCGGGCGACGCGTCGCCGCCTCGACAAGGTCCGGGCCCTGGAAGAGCTCGGCGTCTACCTCACCAGCGACAACGTCGAGGCCGTCTCCGGCGCCGACATCGTCTTCGTCGTTCTCAAACCCCACAAAGTCGTCCCCGTCCTGAAGGCCGTCGGTGACGCTCTCGACGGCAAGCCCGTCGTCTCCCTCGCCGCCGCCCTCGACCTCGACCTCCTCCGCCAGGCCCTTCCCGACGTCCGCTGGATCAGGGCCATGAGCAACACGGCCATCCCGGTCCGCGAGGCCTTCACCATGTTCGCCCCGTCGCCGGAGACGACGGAAGAGGACCGGGCCATCGTCGAGGCCGTCTTCGGCCTCCTCGGGAGCTACGAGGAAGTCGAGGACGGTTACATGGACGCCCTGACGGCCATGGCCGGATCGGGACCGGCCTACATCTACACCATGCTGGAGGCCCTCATCTACGGAGGCCTGCGCGTCGGCCTTCCCCGCGACCTGACCCTTCGGGCGGCGGCCCACACGGCCATCGGAGCCTCCCAACTGCTTCTCGCCTCGGGAGAGCATCTGGCCGTCCTGCGCGACCAGGTTCTCACGCCCGGGGGCGTCACCATCGAGGGCATCTTCGCCCTCGAAGAGGGACAGATCCGAACGGCCTTCATGAACGCTGTCAAGGCGGCGACGGAAAAAGCGCTCGTTCTGGCCGACGAGACGCGACGGACGATCCGCAAGGGAGTTCCCCCCGAGGTCTGAACCTTTTGGCGAAAGGTTATTATAAAAAAATTATTTAAAATTTCTCTCAAGAAGGGCTTGCGCGACATCTCAAGACCGGCTATAATGACCTCACCGGGAAGTGATGGAGAGCCCGTACCGAAAGCCCCGGCCCGGGGGGATGGTCGACGGAGGCAAGGCGGCACCGCAACGCAGACATTTGCACCAAAGCAGCGAGTGGAGCGGAACCAGACCCGGCAACAGGCAACGGCAGGACCAGAGCAACACGTACCGAAAGCAAGGCGTGACCTGGCACCACAAGGTACAACGCGGCAAGTGGGTGACAAATGGAAAGATCCACCTGTACCTGTTCGGAAACAGCCCGTCGACGGAGCTCATCCATCGCCCGATAGGGGAAGAGGCGGAATGTCGGCCTTCTTCCCCTATCGCCGTTTCGGCCGTTGACAGGTCGATCCCTTCTGCTATTCTTAGTCTCATCAGATGCATCGTTGCGAAGGCGGGTGGCGGCAATGGAGAAAACTTTATCGTTCATCTGTTGTTGTCGGTGGATCCTCTTCTGATCCACCGTGGCCCTTGGGCTGCGGCGGCATAGGCCCGCTTCGGCCGAAAAGGTCTTACCCGCAGCAAAAAACAGTCAGATTCCGAAGGGGCGTGCCGTCGCGGTACGTCCTTTTTTCTATCGACGCCCACAGAGGAGGAACGCATCATGGAGAATCGCACGAAACGAAACCGCCTTTTCGAGGCCTTCCAGGCCGTTCGCGACCGAGACCCGGCCCTGGCTCCCGGCTTCAGAGGAACGCTGGAGATCCTGCTATGCTACCCCGGCTTTCAGGCCCTCAGCGCCCATCGGCTGATCCATTTTCTTCACGCCAAACTCCACGTCCCCGTTCTGCCCCGCTTTCTGGCCCAGCTCGTCCGTTGGTGGACGGGAATCGAAATCCATCCCGGCGCCCGGATCGGCCGCGGCGTCTTCATCGACCACGGCATGGGCGTCGTCATCGGCGAGACGGCCGTCGTCGGCGACAACGTGACCCTCTATCAGGGCGTGACCCTGGGCGGAACGGGCAAGGAGAAGGGAAAGCGTCATCCCACGGTCGAGGAGGGGGCCCTCATCGGCGGCGGCGCCAAGGTGCTGGGCAACATAACCGTCGGGAAGGATGCCCGCATCGGCGCCGGCAGCGTCGTCGTCAAGGATGTTCCGGCCGGTGCCACCGTCGTCGGCGTCCCCGGAACCATCGTCAGATGCCGTCAGGGAACGAGCTGCTCCCCCTCGCAAAGCCTGGCTCACGGTCAGCTTCCCGACCCGCTGCGCCTCCGTCTCCACCGGCTGGAGGAGGAGCTCCACGTCCTTCACGCCCGTCTGGCCGTCCTGGAGGCGGAGAAGGACGAGATCAGAGGCCTTCACGGGCGACTGGCCCTTCTGGAATCGGAAAAAAAGGAGATGAGCTGCAGTGCTTAAAACCGACTCCCTGGCCCTGAGGGCCTTCATCGGCGGGACTCCCCTCTTCCCTCTGCCCCGTCGCCGCGGGGCGACGGTCCTGGTCAAACTGGAGGGGCAGAACATAGGCGGATCGGTCAAGGACCGGGCCGCCTGGGGCATGCTCCGCAGGGCCGAGATCGACGGACGTCTCGGGGACGGAACGGTCATCGTCGAACCGACCTCGGGCAATACGGGCATCGCTCTGGCCCTCCTGGGCCGGGCTCTGGGGCTTCGGGTCATTCTGACCATGCCCGAATCGATGTCCGTCGAGCGTCGGGCGGTCCTGGCCGCCTACGGAGCCGAGCTGGAACTCACCCCGGCGGCGCGGGGCATGACGGGAGCCATAGCCCGGGCCCGCGAGATCGAGGCCGAGCTTCCCGGAGGCTGGATGGCCGATCAGTTTTCCAATCCCGGCAATCCCTGGGCCCATCAGGTTACGACGGGCCCCGAGATCGTCGCCGACCTCGCGGGGCGTCCTCTGGCCGCCTTCGTCGCCGGAGTGGGAACGGGAGGGACGCTTTCCGGCGCGGCGAGGGTCCTTCGGGCCGCCTATCCCGAGGCCCAGATCGTCGCCGTCGAACCCGCGGCCAGTGCCGTCCTCAGCGGCGGTCCCGCCGGGCCCCACCCCATCCAGGGCATCGGCGCCGGTTTCGTCCCGGCCAATCTCGACCGGTCCCTTCTGAACCGCGTCGTCGCCGTCGCCGGCGAGGCGGCCCTGGCGGAGACGGGCGAGCTGGCCCGAGAGACGGGCCTTTTCGTCGGCATCTCCTCGGGGGCCAACATCTGGGCGGCTCGACAGATCGCCGAGAGTTTCGGCGACGACGAGGTCGTCGTCACCATCGCCTGCGACCGGGGGGACAAGTATCTGAGCACCGACGCCTTCAGGCTCACTCCCGGTTGATCCTCTGGGAGTTGAGCAGGACGGAGATGGAGCTGAAGGCCATGGCCGTCTCGGCGATGAGGGGGTGGAGAAGGGCCGCCATGGCCAGCGGAACGGCGATGACGTTGTAGCCGAAGGCCCAGAAGAGGTTCTGGCCGATGACGGAAAAGGTCTTGCGCGAGAGGGTAACGGCCTCGGCGACGGCCGACAGCCCGCCGCGGACGAGGACGATGTCGGCGCTGTCGATGGCCAGATCGGTTCCGCTGCCGATGGCCAGCCCCACGTCGGCCCCCTTCAGGGCGGCGGCGTCGTTCATGCCGTCGCCGACCATGAGCACTTTGGCCCCCCGGGCCTGAAAGTCGCGGACGAGATCGAGCTTGCCCTCGGGGCGGACCGAGGCGTGGACCTCGTCGATGCCGGCCCGTCCCGCCACGGCCCGGGCCGTGTGCCCGTTGTCGCCCGTGGCCATGACGGGACGGATCCCGAGAGCCTTCAGGCGTCGGACGGCCTCGGCGGCGTCGTCGCGCAGGGGGTCCTCGACGGCGATGAAGCCGAGGCTCTGTCCCTCGCGGCGGACCTCGACGACGGTCCTTCCCCGGTCGAGCTGGTCGCGATACCTCTCGGCGTCGTCGGGCCGTCCCACCGAGTAGAGGATGCCGTCGACGCGGCCTGCGACGCCCTGTCCCACCTCTTCGACGACGTCCGTCGCCTGGCGATGGGCCGGGACCGCCTCGGCGATGGCCTTGGCCAGAGGGTGGCTCGACTGGCGTTCGACGGCCGCTGCCGCCGCCAGATCGTCGGGCGAGAGGTCGTGATCCACGACGGCGGGCCGCCCTTCGGTGATGGTCCCCGTCTTGTCCATGACGACGATGGAGACCTCCCGGGCGGTCTGGATCGCCTCGGCGTTGCGGATCACCATGCCATGTCGGGAGGCCCGGGCCGTGGCGGCGATGAGGGCCATGGGCGTCGCCAGCCCCAGGGCGCAGGGGCAGGCGATGACGACGGTGGTGATGAAGGCGAAGAGGGCCAGAGAGAGGGGGTCGCGGACGGAGGTCACCCAGGGAAGCAGGCGTCCGGCGCCGTCAAGGAAGGGAGAAAGGGCGGGGGCGGCGAAAAACCAGGTCGTTCCGGCGACGAGGGCCAGCCCGACGATGACGGGGACGAAGACGTTCGTCACCCTGTCGGCGAAGGCCTGGATGGGGATCTTGGCCCCCTGTGCCTCCTGAATGAGGGCGATCATCTGGGCCAGGAAGCTTCCGTCGCCGATGCCCGTCACCTCGACGACGACGGAGCCGGTGAGGTTCAGGGAACCTCCCGTCACGGTGGCTCCCTCTTCCCGCCCCACGGGGAGGGATTCGCCCGTGATCATCGACTCGTCGACGGAGGTCCGTCCCGCCGAGATCCGTCCGTCGGCCGGAAAGCGTTCGCCCGGCCGGACGGCGACGCGATGGCCCTCCTTGACGGCCTCGATGGGGACCAGAAGCTCCGTCCCGTCGTCGTCGACGATGCGGGCCTCTCGGGCCTGCAGGGCCAGGAGGCCCCGGATCTCCTTGGAGGCCCGGTCCCTCAGGCGGGACTCGATGTAGCGCCCCGTGATGTGGAGGGCCAGAATCATGGGGCCCAGTGCCCCGAAGGAGGCCAGGGGAAGGCCCGCCAGGTGGAGGAGGGCCGTGGCCCAGGCCGCGACGGCGCCGAAGACGACGAGCACGTCCATGTTGGCATGGCGGTGAGAGAGGGCGATCCAGGCGCCCTTGAAGGTTCCCCTCCCGGCGCCGAGGAAGACGACGAGGCCGCCGGCGAGCTCCAGGAGCGTGTAGACCGGAAGATGAACCCCCGCCATATGGAGGGCCATGAGGCCCATGAGAGGGGCGGTGACGGCCCAGCTGACGAAAAGATTGTGCCGGGCCTCGGCGTAGCGTCGGCTCTCCATCTCCTCGGGAGCGTCGTAGGAGAAGCCGTAGCCGGAGTCGACGATGGCCTCTTCCAGCCGGGACTGGGGGAAGTCTTCGTCGTCGACGACGACGAAGACGGTCTCTGTGGCCAGATTGACGGCGGCGAAGGTCACCCCTTCCACCCTTTTCAGCGACCGCTCCACCATGCGGGCGCAGGTGGCGCAGGTCATTCCCGTGACGCCGATGCGACGCTTCAGCTTCGATGGATCTCTGCTTTCTGCCATGGGACAACCTCCTCGCGTTGTTTGATCTCTGGAACCGAGACCCAGTTTACACCCATCTCCCTCTTCTTAATACCCCCTATACGTATAAAGGGAGCGCCGTGGGGCGCTCCCTTTATACGTATAGGGGGTATTCGCGGTCCGGTTTCCGGCGGGCCCGAGGCGGTGTCCGATCAGTCGGCCGATCGGGTTTTGATCTCCTCGTTCAGACGCCATCGGGCGATTTCGCCTCGCAGTTCCAATACCCTCTCATGGAGGGAGGTGGCCTTCTTCGCGTCGACGGGTTTCTCCGTCAGGGCCAGCTTCAGCTCCAGCGCCGACTTGTGCAGCTCCGTCATCTTATCCCGGATCGCATCGGGAATGGAGGCGTCTTTCCAGCGCAGGTCGCGGATCTTGTCCTGGAGATCGGCGACTTTCTTCCCGTCGACGGGGCGCTCGGCCAGGGCGGTCTGAAGCTCGAGCCGGGCCCTGCGGAATTCGTCCATGCGGCTCCGTTCCTCGGCCGTCATCTGCCTGTTCCGGGGGTTCCCCCGGCCGTAACCGTCCTGATCGTTCCGTCCCATCCTGGGCCCGCCGTCGTCGCAGTCCATGGCCATCCATTCCATTCCGAAGCCGCCGTCTCCCTTGGGACCGGGGCCGTAGGCGAAGGCGACGGAGCTGACGAGCAGAGCCGCCACAGCGACCATCATTGCCGTTCTCATTTTATTCATGTGAGGCACCTCCTTCGTGGTGTATCCCCAGTATGAGGCCTGTCCTCGCCCTTTTGCAGGGGGAGAAGGCCTAAGCGGTTCTCCGTCGAACTACGTAAAGGGGGGAGGCGTGAGCCTCCCCCCTTTACGTAGTTTCTCGAAGACGGAGCCGTTTCCGGCCGATCGCCGGGACGAGTCGACCCCGTCAGAGGTGGGGTTATATGTCGAGGTTGCGCACCTCTTGCGCGTGGGCTTCGATGAAGTCCCGTCTCGGTTCGACCTTGTCGCCCATGAGGATGGTGAAATACTCGTCGGCCGAGACGGCGTCCTCGACCTCGACGCGCTTGAGCACGCGCCGGGCCGGATCCATCGTCGTCTCCCAGAGCTGTTGGGGGTTCATCTCTCCCAGTCCCTTGTAGCGCTGGACGCCGTATTTCCTGTTGGGGCCGAAGCCGTTCGTCAGCTCCTTGAGTTCCTTTTCGGAGTAGCAGTAGGAGACGTCCTTGCCGGCCTGAACGCGGAAAAGGGGCGGCTGGGCCACGTAGAGGTGCCCCTTCTCGACGATATCGGGCATGAAGCGGTAGAAAAAGGTCAGAAGGAGCGTCCTGATGTGGGCCCCGTCGACGTCGGCGTCGGTCATGATCAGGACGCGGTGGTAGCGGAGTTTGGTCACGTCGAAATCGTCGCCGATGCCGCAGCCCAGGGCCTGAATGATGGTCCGGATCTCGTTGTTGGAGAGGGCCTTGTCGAGGCGGGCCTTCTCGACGTTGAGGATCTTGCCCCGCAGGGGGAGGATGGCCTGGAAGTGGCGGTCCCGCCCCTGTTTGGCGCTGCCTCCTGCCGAGTTCCCCTCGACGATGTAGACTTCGCACTCTTCCGGCTTCCGACTCGAACAGTCGGCCAGCTTGCCCGGAAGGTCGAGGCCCGTCATGGCCGACTTGCGCCGCACCAGCTCGCGGGCCTTCTTGGCCGCCTCGCGGGCCTGGAGGGCCCTGACGGCGTTGTCGACGATGGGGCGCAGGATCTCGGGGCGTTCCTCCATGAAGGCCAGAAGTCCCTCGTAGAGGAAGGAGTCGACGATGCCCTTGATCTCACCGTTCCCGAGTTTCGTCTTCGTCTGTCCCTCGAACTGAGGCTCGGGGAGCTTGACGGAGATGACGGCCGTCAGCCCTTCCTTGAGGTCGTCGCCTCCCAGGTTCGGGTCTTTGTCCTTGAAGATCTTCTGGCGCCGGGCCATCTCGTTGACGGCCCGCGTCAGGGCCGTCCGGAAACCCGAGACGTGCGTGCCTCCCTCGACGGTGTGGATCAGGTTGGCGTAGGCGAAGACCCGTTCCTGATAGGTGTCGTTGTACTGCAGGGAGACGGCGACGACGACGCCGTCCTTCTCTCCCTCGACGACGACGGGCGGCTGAAAGAGGGTCGTCTTTCCCCTGTTGAGATACTCGACGAAGCTGCCGATGCCGCCGGCGTAGTTGAAGACCTTTTCCTTCCCCTCGTTCCGCTCGTCGCGGAGGGTGATGGCCAGGTTCGGGTTGAGGAAGGCCAGTTCCCGCATGCGGCTGGCCAGGACATCCCAGGAGAAGGTCGTCTCGCTGAAGATCGTTCCGTCCGGCTTGAAGCGGATCGTCGTTCCCCGCCGCTCCGTCGTCTCTTCGTCGACGAGGTCCGTCACGGGGTCTCCCTTCTCGTAGCGCTGTCGCCAGAGCTTCCCGTCGCGGCAGATCGTCAGGACGAGCCGGTCCGAGAGGGCGTTGACGACGGAGATGCCCACGCCGTGGAGCCCCCCCGAGACCTGGTAGGCCTTTTTGTCGAACTTGCCGCCGGCGTGGAGCTTGGTGAGGACCACCTCGGCCGCGGGCCGTCCCGTGGCGGGGTGGGGATCGACGGGGATGCCCCGTCCGTTGTCGACGACGGTGACGCTGTCGTCGGCGTGAAGGGTGATTTCGATGTGGGTGCAGTAACCGGCCATGGCCTCATCGATGGAGTTGTCCACCACCTCGTAGACGAGATGGTGCAGACCTCGTGAGCCCGTGTCGCCGATGTACATGCTCGGTCTCCGGCGGACGGCCTCCAGTCCCTCGAGGATCTGGATATCGCTGGCGCTGTACTGGGCCGGTGCGTTCATCGTTCTTGTCCTCCTTGAAGCAGATTCATCGCTTCGGTCCGGCCTCGGTCCCAGAGCCGTCTTTGCCGTTCCCTCAGCGTTTTCGGCGTCAGCCCCGTCGCGTCCGTCGGTCCGTCGCGGACGATGACGTCCGTCCGTCCGTCGCGGCGGACGAGGGCGACGAGGCGACGGGTGAGAATCAATCGGTCTCCCTCGAGGGGAATCAGCATGGGGTCTTCACCTCTTCGTGGCCTTCGCAACTGATCTATTATATCAAAGGCCCGATGATTCGCGTCGTCGGCGCTGTCGTCGCGACTGGCCGGGAAATTTTTAATTTAAAATGAACAGTTCGGCGACGGGAAAGGGGCCGAGGGGAAGCTGCGTTAGAACGCGATGGCTCTCTCCTTCGAGAGAATGTATAATGCGATGCATTATATCTGATCCGGACGAGGAGGTCTTTTCATGCGCTCCATCCGCTCCAAGATTCTTGTCGGGTTCACCCTCTCCTCTCTTGTCGTCCTCATCCTGTTGGGGCTGGTGCTCCATCGCGACATGAAGGGCACCCTTCTCCCCCTGGCCCGGGAAATGTCCGAAGAGGTCCTGACGGCGCAGGCCCAGGTCCTGTCGATGATGCTTCACGCCAACCTCCAGGATCTCAAATCCGTCTCGGAAGAGGAGGCGGTCCGCTCCATGTTCTGGAACCTGATGCGCCGTCGCCTCGAGGTCAAGATGGCCGATTCGGAGGGGCGCTACGAGGCCCTTTTCATCGCCAAGCCCGACGGCCACTTCTGGAACACCCTGGGCCAGGAGGGGGACGTGACCGACAGGGATTACTTCCAGGCCATCGTCAAGGAGAAAAAGGGGCACTTCATCAGCAACGCCATGATCTCCCGCGGCTCGGGCAGGCCCGTCGTCGTCATCGCCACCGAGGTGTACTCTTCCTTCGGAGACGAGCACGCCATCCAGGGCCTCTTCGGCGCCACCGTTCTGCTCGATGCCCTTGCCGATCAGGTCGGCTCCGTCCACATCGGCAAGGCCGGGTACGCCTGGCTCATCGACGGCCAGGGGAACGTGCTCTACCACCCCGACAGAGAGAAGGTGATGTCCTTCAGCCTCGCCGACAGCGCCAAGGAGGGCTTTCAGGGGCTGAGCGGGCTTGAAGGACGCATGACCGGCGGCGAGACGGGCGAGGGGACGATCGTCAAGCCCGACGGCGAGCGGGAGCTGGTCTTCTTCACGCCCGTTCCGGGCACGGCCGGCTGGTCTTTGGCCCTCTCCGTCCCGGTCGTCCAGCTCGAGGCGGGGCTCCGATCCATGGTGAAGACCCTTCTTTTCGCCGTGGCCGCCACGGTCCTTCTTTTCTTTCTCGTGGCCTACTTCCTGGGCAATTCCATCGCCCGATCGGTCAAGACGGTGGCGGCGGCCATCACCCGCTTCGGCGAGGGTGACCTGACCGTCTCCTTCCCCGCCAGGGGGCGAGACGAGGTGGCTCAGATGGCCGAGACGATGGTGGGGGCAGCGGCGAACCTGAAGTCCATGGTCGTCGACATCGGCTCCGAGGCCCGTCGCCTCGACGACGCGGCGGGCCAGCTCTCCGCCGTCGCCCAGCAGACCTTGGCGACGACGGAGGAGGTCACCTCCGAGGGGATCCAGATCCGAGGCCTCATGGACCGCCTCGCGGAGACGATCGAGGCGACCAGTTCGGGCGTCAACGAAGTGGCCTCCTCGGCCCGGGAGACGGCCCAGTCCTCTCAGGAGCTGGCCCGTGAGACGGTCGCCGTCAACGAGGCGGCCCGCAAGGGGAGCCTCGCCGTCGGAAAGATCCGCGAGACCGTCGACGGCGCCGTCGAGAGGACGGAGGCGACGGCCGCGTCGATCGCCGCCCTCGCCGGTGAGGCCCGCAACATCGGGGAAGTGGTCCAGACCATCACCTCCATCGCCGACCAGACGAACCTGCTGGCCCTCAACGCCGCCATCGAGGCGGCCCGGGCCGGAGAGGCGGGACGGGGTTTCGCCGTCGTCGCCGAAGAGGTCCGAAAACTGGCCGAGGAGAGCAAACGCTCGACGGACACCATCGCCTCCATCCTGGGCAGAATCCGCAGCGGAGCCGACGAGGCCGACGCCGAATCGCACCGCGTCGTCGCCGTCGTCCAGGCGGCCCGGACCGAAAGCGACGACGCCACGGCGTCTTTGCAGAAGATCCTTCAGAGCGTCGAGGCCATGACGGCCCGCGTCGAGGCTACGGCGGCCATAGCGGAGGAACAGGGGGCCTCGGCCGAGGAGATCGCCGGTTCGATGACCCAGGCCTCCTCCCACGTCGAAGAGGTGGCCCGTCAGATGCGGAGCATCGTCGAGTCGATGGAGGAGCAGGCCAAAGGGGCTCAGAGCCTGGGCCTGGCGAGCCAGGAGATGGAGGCCCTGGCTGACCGGCTGACGGAGGCTCTCTCCCGCTTCCGCGTCGGCGGCGAGGTCGTCGAAAGGGCACGGAAGGAGGAGACGCCGGCCCTTCGCGGCTGAAAAAGTCATCCCCCCGTGAGGAGCCGGAACGCGCTCCTCACGGGGGGCGATCGGACGAACGAGACGGTCAGGAGGCGTCGATGCCCAGGAGAGCCCTCTCCCGGTCGTCGAGCCCGAAGGCCTTGGCGAAAAGGCGGTCGACGACGCGGTCGGCCTCTTGAATCTGGCGGTCGACGACGCGATTGGCCCACTCGGGCTTTCCCGACTTGCGCTCCCGGCAGAGGTGGCTCAGACGGTAGATGGCCGAGATGATTTCGCCCTGAAGGCCCCGATCGCGGCGGTTCATGACGTTGAAGACGGGCAGCGGCAGGTCGAGGGCCTCTTCGGCCGAGAGGTGTTCCTCGGGGAGGACCTTTCTTGCCGTCGCGGCGGCGATGCGGCTGTTGAGGAAGCCCAGAAGCAGCGTGGGGTGAAAATCGCGTTCCCGGGGGAGGACGGTCAGGATTTCGGAGCTCGTGGCCTGAGTCTCGTCGGTGAAGGCGCAGGCGAGACGTCCTCCTAGGGGACGGGCGTTGAGAAGAAGTCTGGGACCGGAGAAACAGCGAAGGGGACGGAACTCGGTGAGCCTTTTGTCGTAGCGGATGAAGCCTAAAGGGCCGGGAACCATTTCATAGCGTCTGATAAAACCGGTGAAGGCCGCCAGACCGTTGAGTGACGGCCGCTCACGCAGAGGTTCGAAGGGCGTCAGCCCGTCCATGATCTCGGCCTGATCGCCCAGGAGAGGGCCTCGGCTGCGGAGTTTTTCCCCCAGCTCGTCCAGAGCCTCCTCCTCCGGAGATCGGGCGAGTTCAAACATGTTCCCCGTCAAAAGGCTCGCCTGCCTTCCCAAATAAAGATTCCATTACCGACTTTTCTAACTGTACCACAAAGAAGGGCCGACGAGGAGCGCTGCGGCGCCCCTCGTCGGCGAGCGTTTCCCCCGCCTTTCCGGTCAGGGCCGGGAGGCTGTCACGAGGCATCGGCAGGCGAGGAAAAGCGGCGCCAGAAGCAGAACCGATCCGATGCGGCCCGGGCCAAAGGAGCAGCCGCCGTCGGAAGATTCGAGCGCGGCGGCGATCACGTTGTCGGCGCTCTCCGTCTCGTCGAGCTTGTAGTGGATCAGGAGGGTCACCTGCCCCGCCTCTCCTCCGTCGCCGGAATACTCCACCTCGAGAGGCACATGACGGCCGGGAAGAATGCCCTCGATGTACCTCTGGTCGAAGGGTACCCCCTCCGTGTCGGTCCCCTCGAAAAAGCTGACGAAGACGTCCGTCGCCGACCGGTTCCCTCCGTTGGCGATGTCGGCTCCGATGCGCCAACGGTCCCTCCCTGCTCGGACGATCTCCAGACGCCCGTCCAGCTCGTGGAGCTCCACCTTCTTTTCCGCCTCCTCCGAACGTTCCGCCTGAAGCTGCGACGGGGTCTCGGCGACGAAAAGCTGGAACCAGCCGCGGTTGTTGTCGCCGGTCTCGCCCAGCCCGTGATGGGGCAGCTCCGTGACGGTCCCGTAGGGATCGACGGTGACGTGGATCCTGTAGGTCCCCGCTTCGAGGGCCGTCACGTCCCAGGCCATGTCGGCCCAGGCCCAGTTCCGGCCGTCGTTCCAGGCGGCGATGGCCGGGAGAGTCACCTCGCCGATGAGCTCCCGGGGATCCTCCTCGTGTCGGTCGGGATGGAAGCGGGCCTGTTCGAACCGGACGATGACGTCGCGAGCCGTCGTGTCCCTTCCGCCGGGAACGCTCATGGCGAAATTGTGGACGCGACAGCGCAGCGTGACGGGACGACTTTCGGAGAGGGCCATGCCCGCCGGGTTGCCGTCGCCGTCGTAGACGAAAAGGCCGCGGATCCGTCGGGCGTTGGGATTGCTCGTGTCGCTTTCGTCCCAGACCCAGCCGTCCGTGCCCGAGGCGACCCACAGGTTCGGGAGGTTGAGGGCGGGATCGGGCCATCGGCCGTAGCGGTCGTACCACCACTGCCGGTTGCCCTCGGGAATGTCGGCCGTGTAGCTGACCTTCATGGCCTTCGCAGGCGTGAGGTAGACGAAGGGCGAGACGAAATAGGCGTTGCTGTTGTTCACCTGGGGAAAGGAGGCGGGAGCGAGCATGGAAAAGCCCGTCTCGGTGCCGAAAGAGCTCGACTCCGACGACGCGCTCATCCCCGCGTCGTCCCAGGCCGCCCGGCCTTCGACCTTCACCCCTCCCTTGTAGCCGAAATAGGAGTATTTGCCCTGAAGCGACGACGCCACCTCTTTCCTGTGCGTCACCGTCTCGGTGTGGGTCCTCTCGCGGCGGATCTTGTCGTTCCAGCTGACCGTCCACTGCGTGGCGTTGGGGCCGACGAGGAAATCCTGCCCCTCGCCGATGCGCTCTTCGGCGGCGTAATCTTCCAGCTGGGAGGCCTCGCGCGGGTAGGACAGAAGGTTCCCGTTGCACCAGGGAGGCTGGAACCAGGGGAGGCCGGCCCCGGCGAAATTGACGATCCTGGACGGGGCGGGAATCATGGCCGAGATCCAGACCTGCTCGCCGTTGACCTGCCCTTTCTGCCCCAGCAGAGGGTAACGCCAGATGTCGAGGGTGCGCAGGCGGTAGGCCACGTAATCGTCCCTGTTCGTCGAGGCGGCGACGCGGTCCGACGTGGAGCGGTACGAGGCGCCGTAGCTCTCGTCCTTCGTCGCCCAGCTCTTTTGGATCTTCCCCTCGACCTGAAGGGAGACGTCGAATCCCGTCGGTCCCTTGAGCTTGTACCCCTGGGAGACGGTGGCCCCGGCGCTCAGGGCCGTCGAAACCTGCGTCGACTGCGAGGCCGTCAGTCCCTTTTCCGACGACTGGCCCGAGTAGAAATCGGTGCGGAAGGCGGCCAGACGGCTCAGGTTGAGCGCCCCGTAGGTCGAGGGTCCCGTCGTGAGGGTGTAGTCGAGATGCTTGGGAGGTTCCTGCATCACCACGACGGGCGTGACGTGATCCTCGACGACGATATGGACCGGCTCGCCCAGGACCAGCCCCGAGCGGGTGAAGTCGCCGACGAGAAGCGCCGCTGCGCCGCCCCCGGCGATTTCGGTCCCTCTGCCGTCCTGCAGAAGCCCCTTGTCCCTGTCCCAGAAAAAGGTCCGGATCACCTGGTTGCCCCCCTCGACCCAGGAGGCGGCCAGATGAGCCCCGTTGTCGTCGATCGCCCCGGGCCGGATCTCGCCGGTCAGATTGCCCGTGGCGAGGTCGATCTGCCCGATCCCTCCGTCGCGGAGCTTCATCGTTGTCACGGAGGTGCCTTTCTCTCTGTACGATGCCGAGGCGAGACGGAGAGCCCCCTCGAAGTCGGTGTAGAGCAGGAAAAGCTCTTCTTTTCCATCGCCGTCGATGTCGGCCGTCAGGCACCGGTGGGCGACGTCCGCGTTGGACTCGAAGATGCTTCCCGTGCCGTAAAGAGGCTTTTCCCCCGCGTCCATCCTGGAGAAGGCTCCGTTCACGATCCGGTAGAGTCCCCAGCGGAGACCGTAGAGACCGTCGCCGTCGTCGTGGCTGTAGGCGGACCAGAAAATCTCGTCCTGCCCGTCGCCGTCGACGTCGCCCATGGCCACGTCGAGGACCTGGGTCTTGCTGTCGGTGAAGACGTTTCGGCCTCCGGCGAGGGGGAGGGCCACCGTTCCCGTCACCCGGACGGGACGGCTCCAGGCGCCGGATTCGGTCTCTTCGGGCTCCACCTTCAGGAGGGCCAGGCGCAGGTGGCCGCTGACGAAGTCTCCGCTGACGTAAAAGAGGACGATCTCCTTCGTCCCGTCGCCGTCGACGTCGCCCTGGGCCGCCCGCAGCCCCGTGAGGATATCGGCCCGATAGAGGACGTCGTCGCCGAGGGTCCCGACGGGAGGCGAGGTCCTCTCTTTCTCCGACGCCACGTTGCGCACGGCCAGAACCGAAATGGGACCGGTGTAGTCGGCCTTAGGAGGGACGGCGAGGACGATGGCGTCGTCCGATCCGTCCCTGTCCCAGTCGTTCGTCAGGACGACGCGGCCGTCGACGGCGTCGACGACGTCGGGAAAGGAGAATTCCAGGTCTTCGGCGCCGCCCAGAAGCGACGAGGCCTCCCTGTCGACGGGGCGGACCCGGATGACGACTTTCCCGTCGAAGCCGCCGCTGCGCTCCTCGAGCCGCGAAAGGCTTTCGATCAGGTAGGGAGCGTTTTCCTCGTCCCGTGCCGCGGCGATGCCGTATTTCAGGGGGAGATCGCCGCCGTAGAGCCGGGCCGTTCCCTCAGCCTTCAGAGGCCTGTCGTCCGAAAGGACCTCGTCGGGGGCGATGAGAGAGAAGCGAAAGGCCGGGCCGGAACCGGCCTCCTCGGCCAGGGCCAGAATGGAGTCGTGGCGCAGAAGCGTCGTCGTCCCCTCGTAGGGATCGTTCGCCCCCGGACGGCCGACGGCGCCCCAGGCCGGGCCGAGGGCGAGCAAAAGTCCGAGGCATGCCAGAAAAAGTCCGATAGGGCACGGACGTCTCTCCATCGGTCGTGATTCCTCCCGTCTTTTCCGTTGTCCCTGCCTTTTCCGGGCCCCGGTGGTTTCTGTCGTTCCGCCTTCCCTTCCTTCGCGTCGCGAAGTCCCCTGAACCGATGTTATTTTCTCCGCCCGACGCGGGTCAAGTATATCTCATCGCTTCGGGCTTCCATGAGTCGAGGACGTGACCCTGTTTGGGGGAACATCACCACCATTTCAACTCACGCGCCCGTGAGGGCGCGACAGCCGTCACGAGCAGGGACGGCTGGCGCTCAGATATTTCAACTCACGCGCCCGTGAGGGCGCGACAAATCTAAGGAACCTCTGAAAAAAGCGCCTTTCATGAAGTCGCATCAGCGATGATGTAATCGGTAGAATAGAGCTGTAGCGCCGAGGTCATCATCCCCTTTCCAAGGAGTGCGAGACGCGAGATCAGCGACAGAAAACCCTTGCCGACGCCCAGACCTTCGAGAGATACAGGAAGCCTACCCGGCGGGAGAAGTTCCTCTGTCGAAATGGAGGCTGTGGTCCCCTGGAAGGATCTCTGCGCGCTCATCGCTCCCTTCTATCCCAAGGCCGAACGAGGTCGTCCACCGGTTGGATTGGAGCGGATGCTCCGAATCCACTTTCTCCAGTGCTGGTTCAACCTCAGCGACCCGGCAGCGGAAGAAGCCCTCTACGACATGGAATCGATGAGGCGCTTCGTCGGCATCGACGTCGGGAACGAGCCTGTCCCCGACGAGACGACCATCTGCAAGTTTCGCCACCTTCTCGAAGCGCACGACCTGGGGAAACGGATCTTCCGTGAGGTCTGCTCACCTGCAATCGAAAGGACTGCGCCTTGCCGAGGGAACCATCATGGACGCCACCATCATCGCCGCGCCCTCGTCGACGAAGAACAAGGAGAAGAAGCGAGACCCCGACATGCATCAGGTAAAGAAAGGGAACCAGTACCACTTCGGCATGAAAGTCCGCATCGGGGTGGCCAAAGACGGCAAGCCGGTCCACAGCCTCGCGACCACGGCGGCGAATGTCCACGACTCCCCGATGGTCGGAGACCTTCTCCACGGAGCGAAAAAAGGGAGTCCGGGGCGATTCGGCCTACATAGGCAAGACGGAGACGATCCGGGAAAAGGCACCCGATGCCGTCGACAAGGCCGACAAAAGAGGGTCACGGAACAGGAAGCTGACCGACGAAGAACGGTCTCACAATCGTATGCTGTCCAAAACGAGGGCCAAGGTGGAGCATGTCTTTTGAAGAGCGAAGCGGGTCTTCGGATTCACCAAGGTGCGTTACAAGGGGCTCAAGAAGAACACGAGCCATGTCCACGTGATCTTTGCCCTGTCCAACCTGTACATGGTGAGAAGGCTTTTATTGGAGATGGATAGGGCGTAGTGTCTTCAAAAGCCGGCAGAACGGCAACCATAAGGCAAAAAAGAGCCGGGGATAGCTCCACATTGGCAACTTGCCTGACACGACAGGCTGAAATGGCACACAGCGCACGAATTCAGCCACCAAGAGGTACTGTTGGAGCTTGCCGGATCTTTTTTTCAGAGGTTCCCGAGAATAATCACCTCGACGTGCTTGGCCTCGCAGATGGCAAACACCAGCTCCGCACCGAAGCGCAAGAGTCGATCCTTGCGGGTGAGGACCAGCCGCCCAATGTGCCCTTCAATTACCTCGTCGAGCAGACGCTTGAGTCCCTTCTTGTGATAGTTCATCCCCGAACCCAGGTCGGCGATGATCTCGAAGGTCCAGCCTTGGCGAGCTAGAGTTCGAGCACCTGTTTCTGGCGTTCCAGGTCGGCTTTCCGGTCATGGCTGGAGACGCGGGCGTAGGCGATGGTGCGCCGGGTCCCATCGGCCTCAACGCGAAACAGATCCGGGCGCAGCTTGGCCAGATCATAACGACGATGCCCGCCCACCGTGTGTTCAGCGGCCAACTTGCCAGACGCCTCCCAACGCCGCAGCGTCGTGATCGACACACCCAGCACTTTGGCCGCTTCGCCTATCCCAACTAATCTATCCATAAAGAAACAAAAATAAAGCAGTTATAGAGATATTGCAAGCGAACTGTTCAAACCCTTCCGTCGCCGTATGGCACGCCTCGCCTCCCTTCACGACATCGGCCTCATCGCCGTCGATGGGGTGATCCTCTCCAAAGAGGGGCCTCTCGATGCCGACCCGTGGCGTGCCGTTCAGGTCCACCCCGAGGCGGGCTCCCGCATCGCCTCCGCCATCCTTCACCTGGCCGACCTGGCCGAGGTCATCCTCCACCACCACCAGCGCTGGGACGGCCAGGGCTACCCTCTCCGGAAAAACCCGCTGGCCGGAGAGGCCATCCCCCTCGAAAGCCGCCTCATGAGCCTCCTCGACGCCTACGAATCGATGACCCATCGGACCTACAGGGCACCCCTCACCCACCAGGAGGCGATCGACGAGATCGCACGCTGTTCGGGAAGCCAGTTCGACCCCCAATGGGCCCGGGCCTTCGTGGTCTTCCTCAAGACCCAAAAGGGCGAGGCCTAGCCAGATGTAAAGAGGGGAGGCCCCTGGGGGCCTCCCCTCTTTACATCTGGCTCCTGCCTCAGCGCCCCTTTTGGGGCAGGGCCGTCAGCCCTGACGGCCCTCTGTCGGTGACGCGGAAGCGGGCGATCTGGGAGAGAAGCTCCTGGCCGCGGAGACTCATCTCCTGGGCCTGCTGGGCCACCCCTTCGGCGGCCCGGGACGTCTCCTCCGAGGCGTTTCCGATGGAGCGGACCAGTTCGGCGATCTGCGTCGTCCCCGCCGTGATCTGGTCCATGGTCGAGGCCATCTCCTCGCTCGAGGCGGCCTGTTCTTCCGCCGTGGAGGCTACGGTGCCGATGGCCTCGATGACGCGGTTGATCTCCTTCAGGGCGACGGCGAGATCCCGGCCCGCCTCGTTGGCCCGGGCGGCGACGTCCTTCATGACCCTCCCCGTCTCCTCGGTGACGGCGATGGACTGGCCGGCCCTTCCTTCCAGGTCGCCGATCAGCTTGGAGACCTCCGAGGCGGCCCGGTTCGACTCTTCGGCCAGCTTGCGCACCTCTTCGGCGACGACGGCAAAGCCCCGGCCCGCCTCGCCGGCCCGGGCGGCCTCGATGGCGGCGTTCAAAGCCAGCAGGTTCGTCTGGTCGGCGATGGAGCCGATGACGCCGACGAAGCCAGCGATCTCCTTCACCGATCCGGCCAGGTGATGCATGGCCTCGACGCTCTCCTCAGCCTTGGCGCCCACGCCGTGGAGGTCGTCGACGACGGACTGGACCTTCTCGACCGAGGCCGACGCCGTTTTGCCCGCCCTTTCTCCCGCCGACGAACCTTCGACGGCGGCCTTGGCCATCGTCTGGGCCCCGCCGGCCATCTCCTGGATCGACGCCGACGTCTCCTCGATGGAGGCGCTGTTCGATTCGGAGAGTTCCGAGGCCTGGTCGAGGCTGCTTCGGACCTCCTCCATGGAGGCGTTCGTCTCCTCCGAGAGAGCGGCCAGGGAGGCCGACGTCTCCGAGATGGCCTCGGCAGTCTGGCCGATCTGGAAGACGATGTCGGCCTGGGAGCGGACCATCGCCGCCAGGGCGTCGGCCATGAGGCCCAGCTCGTCGGCGGAACGGATGGCGAAGTCGTCACGGGTCATCGTCAGGTCCCCCTCGCGGGCTCGTCCGGCCAGCTCGGCCACCGTCCTGAGGGGCCTCACGATCCGGCCGGCGATGAGCCAGACGGCGATGACGATGACCAGCAGGCCGGCCCCCGCCAGGGCCAAAGACACGTAGAGGGTCCGGTTCGCCACGGCCAGGACCTCCCTTGCCTTAACGACGGCGCTGAAACTCCAGGGCGTTCCCGTCTCTCCGATCTCGACGGGGGCGAAGGCCTTGTAGGTCATCTGCCCCACCGCCACCGACCAGGCCTCTTCAAACCAGCTGTCGCCTGCGGCGATGCGCCGGAGCGCCTCGTCGCCACCCGGTCCCTGGGTCTCGCCGGCGATATCGCCGATGCGGCTTTTGTCGGGGTGGCTGGCGACGATGCCCTTATGAGAGAGGAGGCGGCCGAAGCCCGTCTCGTAGAGCCTCATCGACGCCGTCAGCTCGTGGATGACGTCAAGGGCGATGTCGACGCCGACGGCGCCGACCCTCTTCCCCCGGATCTCGACGGGGACGGTGAGAGTCGTCATCATCACCTGCCGGCCCCCCACCTCGTAGAGGAAGGGCTCCAGGATCGTCTCCGTCCCCCGCTCCATGGCCTTGAGGTAGTAGTCGCCGTCGCCGGGAACGTCATAGCCCGCAAGGGGCTCCAGGGCCACCCGGTCGCCGTCGCGGTACCAGCGGGGGATGAAGCGCCCCGTTTTGTCATGGCCGTCGAGGCCGGCGAAATCGGCGTCGCGGCCGTCGAAGGCATTGGGCTCCCAACAGGTCCAGACGCCGAAGAAGTGGGGATTGCGCCTCAAGGTCTGGGCGAGCATCTCGTTGACCTGGCCCCGGTCGAAGTTGGAGTTGGCTCCCAGTCCCTCAAGGACGTAGGAGAGGGAGCGGGCCACGGCGATGGCCCGCTCGAACTCGAGGCGCATCACGCTCGCCAGCTCCCGGGAGCGGCTCAGAGCCAGCTCCTGGGCCTCCCTGAGACTGGCCCGCCTGTTGAGAACGCTGATGGTGCCCACGATGGCCACGAAGATGACGAGAACCACGGCGAGCACCAGGGCCGTGATCTTTCCCTGGAGCTTCATGCGAATTTTCACTCTTCTCTCCTCCTTGTGCTGCATTAAACCACTTGTTTGAACAGGTAGTTTTCATGAAACCACCTCTCTGAAAGGAATTCAAGAGGGCAATCCATTAAACGGGACAGCCCACAAGATTACAGGACAAAAGAAGTCCGCTCGCCCTCCCCTTGCGGGGGAGGGTGCGGGCTCCTTTTGTCCTGTCGAAAGGACGGGGCTAGAGGGTGATCTTCTTTTCCGCCAGGAGCCGCTCCAGGGTGCGCAACTTCTTGGTGGCCCTGTCGCGGTAGTGATGGCCCACTTCGACGACGAGGGCGTCGATGACGGTCAGGACGGGAACGATGGAGCAGATCCCCATCAAGATCGCCACGGCCCTGTTGGGGCTCTCCTCCAACTACGTCGTCATCATCCTCCTCATCCTGGCCCTTCTCCTCGTCGTGGGCTGCTTCGTCGACAACATCTCCTCCATGATCATCCTCACGCCCATCCTTCTTCCCGTCGTCCAGAAGCTGGGGATGGAGCCCGTCCGCTTCGGTCTCGTCATGACGGTGGCCCTCGCCACGGGATTCATCACCCCTCCCTACGGCGCCAATCTCTTCGTCGCCTCGGCCGTCTCGGGCGTGAAGATGGAGAAGATCTCGCGCAACATGGTCCCCTTCTTCGCCGCCCTCCTGGGCTGTCTTCTCCTTTTCGCCTTCGTCCCCTCCCTGAGCATGGGCCTCGTGAGGATCTTCATGCGCTAGATCCTTTCCCCCTTGCGGACGGAAAAAGAGGAGAGCCCCGAGGGCTCTCCTCTTTTTCCGTCCGCTTTTTCCGGGGGGCGGTCAGGCCAGAGGGCGTTCCCGGGGGCGGGGAAGAAGGGGTGCCAGGTCGTCGGGCGGGAAATCCCGGAGGGCCCTCCCCGCCGCGGCCCGGAGAAAGTTGTCGACCCACCAGAAGATGTCTTGCCTTCGAACGGCCCGGCGAAGCCGGATCATGCGTTTCTCCCGTTCCTCCCGGGCCATGTCGCAGGCCGCGACGAGAGTCCGGGCCAGCCCCTCCACGTCGTGAGGGTTGACGAGGAGCGCTCCTTTTGCCAGCTGACCGGCCGCTCCGGCGAACTCGCTCAGGACGAGGACGCCGTCTCCGTCGGTGTTGCAGGCGCAGTATTCCTTCGCGACGAGGTTCATGCCGTCGCGGAGGGGCGTGACGACGGCCACGTCGGCGGCGCGGTAGAAGCCGGCCAGCTCGTCGGAGGGAATGGAGCGAAAAAAGGGAGTCTGGGGCGATTCGGCCTACATAGGCAAGACGGAGACGATCCGGGAAAAGGCACCCGATGCCGTCGACAAGGCCGACAAAAGAGGGTCACGGAACAGGAAACCGACCGACGAAGAACGGTCTCACAATCGTATGCTGTCCAAAACGAGGGCAAAGGTGGAGCATGTCTTTTGAAGAGCGAAGCGGGTCTTCAGATTCACCAAGGTGCGTTACAAGGGGCTCAAGAAGAACACGAGCCATGTCCACGTGATCTTTGCCCTGTCCAACCCGTACATGGCGAGAAGGCTTTTATTGGAGATGGATAGGGCGTAGTGTCTTCAAAATCCGGCAAACGGCAACCATAAGACAAAAAATAGCCGGGAATGGCTCTACATAGGCAACTTGCCTGACACGACAGGCTGAAAGGGCACGCAACGTACGTGTTCAGCCACCAAGAGGTACTGTTGGAGCTCGCCGGATCTTTTTTTCAGAGGTTCCCGAAAAAGCGGGATTTCCCCTACAGCAGTCCCCGCTCCGCGAGGACGGGCCCGGCCGTTTCCCGGAAGGAGTCGAGGCCGCGGAAGAAGGCCAGTCCTCCCAGAAGGCAGAGGAAGCCGCCGATGAAGAGGGTTCTGGGGGCGCCGAAGGTCCTGGCGGCGAAGCCCGCCGTCAGGCTCCCGAAGGGGGCCAGGCCCAGGAGGGCCATGGAATAGAGGGACATGATGCGGCTTCTCTTGTCATCGTCGACGAGGGATTGGATGAGGGTGTTGCAGGCCACGGTGACGGCGATGGAGAGATAGCCGGCTGTGCCCATCAAAAGGAGCGAGAGGGGGAGGTGGCGTGAAAGGGCGAAGGCGGGAAGGGCCAGGCCGAAGGCGATGATGGACAGGGCCGTCCGTTTGGCCAGGCCCTCCAGGCCGGTGCGCATGGCCAGAGTGAGGGCGCTGACGAGGGCTCCCAGGCCCAGGGCGCCGAGGAGGAAGCCCAGGGTGGTGGCGTCGCCGCCCAGGATGTCGCGGGCGAAGATGGGCAGAAGAGTGATGTAGGGAAATCCGGCGAAGCTTATGACGACGAGGAGTCCCAGAAGGCGCCTCAGGGGGAGGAAGGCCCATGCATGGCCCAGCCCTGCGGCCAGGTCGGCCAGATAGCCTGTCTTCCCCGGCCCCTTGTGGGTCGGCGTCGTCTTCATCAGGGCCAAAGCGACGATGATGGAGAGGTACGTCAGGGCGTTGATGAGGAAACAGGTCCCCTCGCCGATGGAGGCGATGAGGAGGCCGCCCATGGAGGGGCCGAAGATGCGGGCCGAGTTGAAGAGGACGGAGTTCATGGCGATGGCCGGTGCCAGGTCGTCGCGGCGCTCGATCATGTGGATGACGAAGGAGTGGCGGGCGGGCATTTCGAAGGCGTTGACGGCGCCCAGAAAGGTGGCGGCCGCCACGATCTGGACGTAGGTGATGGTTCCCCTCATGGCGCCGAAGGCCAGGAAGAGGGCCTGTCCCATGGCGAGGAATTGGCAGAGGGAGATGACCCGCTTCAATTCCCAGCGGTCCAGGAGAGGGCCGGCGAAGAGGCCCAGAAGGAAGATGGGAATCTGCCCCATGAATTCGACCGTCCCCAGGGCGACGGCCGAGTCGGTGAGGCGGTAGACGAGCCAGCCCATGGCCACGCGCTGCATCCAGAGGCCCGTCAGGGAGATGAGCTGGCCGCCGAAGAAAAGGCGGTAGTTGACGGAGCGGAAGGCCCGGAGAAAGGGGAGCCCTGTCGTCGTTGGGGCCGTCGCGGTGGCGCTGTCGCCCTGTCCGGAACGGTTGTCTTTCAAAGGAGGTCGCCGCCTTTCCCCGACCCGTCTTCGCTGCGTCGGGAGATCTCGACAAAGATAGCACAAAAAACGTCGGGCCCAGCCCTTTCGGGGGCGATGGGCCCGACGTTTCATCTCCCGTCGGTCGCCCCTCGCCGTCCCCCTTCGGAGGGAGGGACAGGGGAGGCCTTCACCTCGCCTCTTTCGCCTCCAGGGATCGGCCGTAGAGGACGAGATCGTCTCCCTCTCCGTAGAAATCGGCGAGACGCCCGCACTCCCTGTAGCCGCCGGCCTCGTAGAAACGCCGTTGCCCCTCGTAACTGGCCTTGCCCGACGTCTCGACGCGGATGACGGCCCGGGCGCCTCGTTCGTCGAGGGCCCCGTCGAGGCGCCGCAAAAGGCGGAGCCCCACGCCGCGTCTCTGAAAAGGAGGATCGACGGCGATCCAGTATAGGTCGTAGGCGAAATCCGTCATCGGCGTCGGGCCGTAGACGAGGAAGCCCGCCCTTCTCCCTTCGAGATTTTCTTCGAGGACGAAATAGCCTGACTGGGGGTCTTCGGCCCAGTCGGCCAGGACTTCGCCGAGGATCTCCATCTCCGCCGGCGAAAAGGCGCCGCTTCTCTCAGCGAGCGCCAGATAGTCGTAGAGGGCATGGCTCTTCAAGGGTGCGGACCTCCTTTCCCTCCAGGGCCAGAAAGACCAGCCGGGCGATGATATCGTCGTAAGTCAGTCCCGCCCGGCCGGCCTGGCGGGCGAAGCCGCTGTCGACGTTGAGGTCGGGATTGGGGTTGACGTCGATGATGCGGAGCCTTCCGTCCCGTCCCTCTCGGAGGTCGACGCGGAAGAAGCCGCGGCAGCCCAGGGCGCGACCCGCCTCCCGAGCCAGGGCCAGGGCCGCCGGAAGCTGGCTGTCGTCGTCGCGGCAGGACTCGGGCATGATGGCGTAGTCTGGAGCCTCTTCGTCCCACTTGGCCTCATAGGCCAGGTAGGGAGGAAGATGGCCGTAGCGGCCGTAGTCGATGACGGAGGGGGGCAGGCTGTCGTAGGGGTCGTTGCCGAGGAAGGCGACGGCGAACTCCCGGCCGGGAAGGAACTCCTCGACGACGACTCCCTCGGGGAAGCGTTTCAATTTGGCCGCCAGAGCGCCGGCCAGGGCCTTTCCCTCCGTCACCAGCGAGGTGCCGTCGATTCCCACGCTGCCGTCTTCGCAGCGGGGCTTGAGGAAGAAGGGAGCGTCGAAGGTCAGAAGAGAGGGCAGGGTCGAGAGATCGTCGATCTCGACGGACCGCCCCTGCGGGACGGGAAGGCCCCTGTCGGCCAGACGCCGTCGCGTCCGCTCCTTGTCGAGACAGAGGGCGAGCGTCTCCGAGCCGTTGCCGGTGAAGGGGAGGGCCCGCTCTTCCAGGAGGGCGGCGAAGGCGCTCTCCTGGGCGGGGGCATCGCTGAAGCCCTCGAAGAGGTTGAAGAGGCAGAGAGGGTCGGCCTCTTCGAGGCGGAGGTTCAGCGAGGCGCCGTCGGTCGCCTCCGAACGGGCGATGTCGAAGGGGAGGCAGGGGAAGCCGAGGCGGTTCAGGCTTTCCATGACGGAGAGGCGGCAGCGCAGGACGTCGACGACATCGGGACGCGACGTCGCCTCGACGGCCGAGGCGACGAGGATCTTCCGGGCCTTCATCGTCTGGCGGGGACGACGTCGCCGAGCCTGTGGCGCAGCGAGGCGGCGTCGATGACGGCCCGGACGAGCCCGGCGTAGCTTCCTCCGCTGAGCCGGACGAGGATGGGAAGGTCGCTGTAGAAGGGAGACATCCCCGGCAGGGGGTTGACGTCGATGATGTGGGGGGCGCCCTTCCCGTCGAGGCGGAAGTCGATTCGAGCCACGTCGCGCAGCTCCAGGGCCCGGAAGGCCCTGAGGGCCCTGTCGGCCAGCAGGGAGCGCAGGTCGGGGGCAATGGTTTCGGGACCCCTGTAGCGGACCTGTTTCACCCAGTCCCGCTTCTGTTCCAGGGAGTAGAGGAAGGGTTTGCCGTCGTCGTCGGCGGCGACGATGCGCATCATGCCCGCCAGGCGCGGCGGCGTGCCGACGATGCCCACGGTCATCTCTTCGCCGGGGAGAAAACGTTCGACGAGAGCCGGCTGGCGGTAGCGGCTCCAGATGCGCCGCACCCGATCCTCGAGGGCGGTGACGTCGCCGACGAGGGAGTCGGGAAAAATCCCCTTCGACGAGCCCTCCCAGCGGGGCTTGACGATCCACGTCGCGCCCTCGCCGAAAAGAGGCGCTTTCGTCTTCAGGTCGCTTTCGTCGCGGAAGAGGTGGAATTCCGGTGTCGGAAGGGAGGCGTTGCCGAGAAGGGTGTGGGTGAGAACCTTGTCCAGGGTCAGGGAGAGAGAGACCGAGTCGGATCCCGTGAAGGGAATATCCATCGATTCGAGAAGGCAGGCGACCTGTGATTCCCGCCCCCGCCCGTTGCCCAGTCCCTCGGCGAGGTTGAAGACCAGATCGGGATCGGCCTCCCGGAGGCGTCGGCTCAGATCGTCGTCCTGTTCCATGGCGACGACGAAATGCCCCTGTCGGGCGATTTCCGCGGCCAGAGCCTCAATGGTTTTCTCGCAGTCGTATTCCTCGTAGAGATCGTCGGGTTCCTCCGGTTCCGCCTCCCGCCTTCCGTTATAGACGATGCCGATTTTCAGCGGCACCAGTGGAACGTCCTGGTTCGTCTCCTCCATCATTCGTCTCGCCCCCAAGGTGAGTTTTGGTCCTTCCGGCGAGGTCCTGCCCCTCCGGAAGGGGGGTCCGCCCTCCGGTCGGACAGGGCGGGGAAAAAGCAAAAAAAGGCCCTACCCGGACGGGTTCTGTGTCTACCCTGCCGAGAAGGAGCCTGCTGTGCGGTAAAAGCTCTGAGCCATTACCCCGACCTTTTTAGTTGTGTTGGGAAGGGAATCCCTCCCTTTTCGGGGATTATACGCCCCTTCGGGGGCGACGACAACGATTCTTCTCCCCGGGGCCGGCGGCGGTTTCGGAGGGGGAACGGTCGCGTCGTCTCCGTCCTTCGCCGTCAGGCGTTTTCCTCCGCGGAAGCCGCGAGGGAGGCCGTCGCCGCCCTCAGTGCGGGCAGGCCCCGCCAGAAGAGGAGGCAGGCGACGACGCAGACGAGTCCGCCGTAGAGGAAGGTTCTCCCCGTCCCCATGCCGTCGGCGGCGAGGCCCGTGGCGAAGCTGCCCAGGGGGGCCATGCCGCTGAGGATCATGACGTAGAGGCCCATGACGCGGTTGCGCTTGTCGTCGTCGACGAGGGACTGGATGAGCGTGTTGGCCGTGATGTAGGAGAGGTTCATTCCCAGGCCGACGAAGATCATGAGGCCGAAGGAGAGGGGGAAACGGTGCGTCATGGAGAAGAGGGCCAGAGCGACGCCGAAGAGTCCCGATCCGACGGTGACGGCCTTGTCGAGTCCCCTGACGGAGGCCCGACCGGCGAGGGTGACGGCGCTGACGAGGGAGCCCAGCCCCGTGGCGGTCATGAGGAATCCCAGTGTCTGGGCTCCGCCGGCGAGGTTTTCCTCGGCGAAGGCCGGAAGAAGGGCCAGATAGGGAAGGCCGAAGAAGCTCAGGGCCGTGACGAGGAGGAGGAGGTTGCGCAGGGGGACGAAGGACCAAGCGTAGGCCAGCCCCTCGCGCAGCTCGGTCAGGGCCGACCGCCGCTCGCCGCTCTCCGTGATGGTCCGTCCCAGCTTCATCAGGGCCAGGGCGACGAGGGTGGCCAGGTAGCAGAAGCCGTTGACGGTGAAGCAGAGCCCCTCGCCGATGGCGACGATGACGAGGCCGCCCAGGGAGGGGCCGATGAGGCGGGCGCCGTTGAAGAGGACCGAGTTGAGGGCGATGGCGCCAGGCAGGTTCTCCCTGTCTTCGACGAGGCGGACGACGAAGGACTGTCGGGCAGGGAGTTCGAAGCCGTTGACGATGCCGAGGAAGACGGCGACGGCCAGGACGTGGCCGAAACGGACCATCCCCGTAAGGGTCAGGACGGCCAGGAGAAAGGCCTGGGCCATGCTCAGAACCTGGCAGACGAAGATGGTCCTGCGCAGATCCCACCGGTCGAGCCAGACTCCGGCCAGAGGGCTCAGGAGAAAGGTGGGCATCTGACCGGCGAATTCGACCATGCCCAGATAGAGGGGAGAGCCGGTGAGGCGGTAGACGAGCCAGCCCATGGCGACGCGCTGCATCCAGAAGCCCGTGAGGGAGACGCTCTGGCCTGTGAAGAAGAGGCGGTAGTTGCGCGAGCCCAGAGTTTTGACGATGCGATGGAACCCCGAAGAGGGCGTGCCCCTCATGTAGGGGAAAAGACGGTTCATATCCGTGGCCTCCTGGAAAATCTCGAATGTTTCCTGCCGATAGGGGCGTCGTCGGAGATCTATCGGGAAAGATCGGAAGTCGACGGAGCCCTCTCCCGGAAGAGGTGGCAGGCGACCTTTCTCCCCCCGGCAAGAGCCGTGAGGGGCGGAGAGGAGGCGCAGAGGGCAAGGCTCGATGGGCAGCGGTGAAGGAAGGGACAGCCGCCGGGAGGCGCCGTTCCCACCGAGGGAGGCGGTCCCGTCAGGGCCTTGCCCAGCCGGGGAAGGGCTGCGACCAGGGCCTTCGTGTAGGGATGGAGGGGGTCGTGGAGGAGGGCTCCCGTCGGGCCTTCCTCCACGACCTGTCCCCTGAGGAGGACGAGGGCCCGCTCCGTCACGGCCCGGGCCAGGACGAGGTCGTGGGTGACGAAGAGGAGCCCCTTGCCCCGGGAGGACCTCTCGGCGATCCTCGCGACGAGGAGACGCCGGGTGCCGCTGTCCTGCATGCTCGTCGGTTCGTCGGCCAAAAGGAGATCGGGGTCGGCGATCAGGGCCCGGGCGAAGGAGACGCGCTGTCGCTGGCCTCCGGAGAGGCTCGTTCCGGCCCGGACGTCCCAGAGAGATTCTTCGAGGAGGCAGAGCTTGAGCAGGGTACGGGCCCTTTCGCGGGCCGCCTCGCGCGGAAGGGGAGAAGGGCCCAGCCGGAGGGGTTCGGCGACGGCGTCGATGACGGTGAGAGTGGGAGGGAGGGCGCCGAAGGGATCCTGAGGGATGTAGCCGCAGCGTCTCCGGGCCGCCGTCGCCCGCTCCCCTCCGGCGGCGGGGTCGACGCCGAAGAGGCGAAGACGCCCTTCCGTCGGTCGGGTCAGGCCGAGGAGGAGGCGGAGGAGCGTCGTCTTGCCACTTCCCGATTCGCCGACGAGGGCCAGGGACTGGCCTTCTCCGAAAGAAACGGTCAGAGGGTGGAGGGCGCGGAAGGGCGTCCCTCCCCTTCTTCCTCCGAAGGTGTGCCCCACGTCGACGAGGGAGACGATTTCAGGATTCATGGGCTTCCAGCTCCTTCAGGGCCTCCAGAAGGTCGATGGTGTGGCGGTGGCGGGGCGCGGCGAGAACGTGGCCCGTCGGGCCCTCTTCGACGACGCGGCCCGCCTGGAGGACGACGAGGTCGTCGGCCACGGACGAAGCCAGGGCCAGGTCGTGGGTGACGAGGACGAGTCCCAGACCGCGGCTTCGCGTCAGCTCTCCGAGGAGGGTGATGATCTCGGCCTGGGTGATGACGTCGAGGGCCGTCGTCGGTTCGTCGGCCAGAAGATAGGGGGCGTCGCAGGCGAGGGCCATGGCGATGGCGGCCCTCTGTTTCTGGCCTCCCGAAAGCTCGTGAGGGTAGCGGCCGGTCCAGGACCGGGGCAGGCCCGTCTCTTCGAGGAGCGTTCCGGCCCGCTCCAGGGCGTCAGATCGGCGAAGGCCCCGGTGAATCTCGAGGACTTCGCCGATCTGACGCCCCAGGGTGAGGACGGGCGTGAAGGCGTTCATGGCCCCCTGCAGGACGAGGGAGACCGTCGTCCACCGGTAGGAGGAGGCCTTCTCCTTTTCGCCGAGGGCCGTCACGTCGCGGCCGTCGACGGTGATTGTTCCCGCGAGGGAGGCCCCGGGAGGAAGGATCCCCATGAGGGCCGCGACGAGGCTGCTTTTGCCGCTGCCCGATTCGCCGACGACGGCCGTCGTCGAGGAGGGCCGGAAGACGACGTCGATGCCGTCGAGGGCCGGAATGTCGCGTGATCCCCCGTAAGTCAGCCGGAGCCCTTCGACGACGATCATGATCTCTCGCGGAGGCGGGGATCGGCCTTTTCCTCCAGAAAGCGCCCCAGATCGAGAAAGGAGAGGCAGACGACGACGATGCCCAGGCCAGGGGGGACGATGATCCACCAGGCTCCGGCCGTGAAGGCTCCGAAGCCGTGGGCCTCGTGGAGCATCCGCCCCCAGGAGAGGAGGTTGGGGTCCGAGAGGCCCAGGAAGGCCAGACCCGCCTCGGAGAGGATCGCCCCCGGGACGCCGAGAGTCACCGTCGCCAGGAGGACGGGAAGGGCCTCGGGAAGGAGGTGACGGCCCAGGATGTAGGCGGTGGGAGCTCCCAGGGCGCGGAGGTTTTCGACGAAGGGCGCCTCGCGCAGAGAGAGGGTGAGGGCCCGCACGGTTCGGGCCGTTCCCATCCAGGAGAAAAGGCTGAGGATGAAAACGAGCTGCCAGAGGCCCCGCCCCCAGAGGCCGGCCAGAACCATGAGGATGGGCAGCACGGGCAGGGCCAGGAGAAGGTCGGCCAGCCGCATGAGAAGGCTGTCGACGATCCCTCCCAGATAGCCGCTCAGAAGGCCCGCCGTCGTCCCTGCCAGAGTGGCCAGGAACGTCGCCGACAGGCCGATGAGGAGGGAGATGTTGATGCCGGCCAGAAAGAGGCGGAAGACGTCTCGTCCCCTCTGGTCCGTCCCGAGGAGGCCCCAGCGTCCGCCGGGAAAGGCGGCGGCGACGTCGAGAGAGAGGGGCCGGTCGCCCTCGTAGCGGAGCGCGTAGGCGCCGGGTCCGGGAAGAAGTCTCTCCATGGCGGACTGAAAGGGCGTCAGTCCCAGGCCGAGGCGGAAGGCCATGTCGCGGCCGTCGAGGGAGACGGTCCCCCCGGGGCCTTTCAGCTCGGCCAGGAGGAGCGTCTGTCCCGCTCCCTCCCAGAGAAGGCGTCCCCGGCCTCCCTCGGGAAGGCTCCAGGAGACATGAAGGGAAAATCCCGCCGGCGGGCCCCATTGCCAGTCGAGGGCGACCTGTCGGTCGTGGCCGTCCAACCGGAGGCGGACCGTGGGCGGCGAGGTCCGATCGAGCCAGAGCGGGCGGGAGAAGGGCGGGGCGACGCTTTCTTCGGCCGGACCCGTCAGGGTCGGGCCCGATAGGCCGGCCAGGGCGAGAAGGAGGAGGACCCAGGGGCTCCAGCGGCGCAGGAGGCTCATCGTCATGCTCTTCTTTCGAAGCGGATCCGGGGATCGGCCAGGCCGTAGGCCAAGTCGGCCAGGAGATTGCTCGCCACCGTCACGAGGGCCAGAAGGTAGAAGGCCCCTCCGGCGGCGGGGTAATCCCGGCCCTGGATCGATTCGAGGAGGAACCGTCCGACTCCGTGGAGGGAAAAGACCGTTTCGGTGATGACCGCTCCCGAGAGAAGGCCCGGCAGGGAGAGGAGAAGGAGCGTCAGCAGCGGCGGCAGGGCCGTCCTCAGGCCGTGGCGGAGGACGATGACCGACGGGGGCAGCCCCTTGGCTCGGGCCAGGAAGATCGGTTCCGACGCGAGGATCTTGACGAGGAGGTTGCGGATGTAGAGGGCCCAGGAGCCGAAGCTGAGGAGGACGAGGGAGAGCACGGGCAGAGTCAGGTGGCGGATGGCGTCGACGAAAAAGGCCGTCCCCTGGGGGGCCGGTACGGAGAAAGAACCTCTCAGGGGAAAGACAGGCCAGATGACGGCGAAGAGGAGGAGCAGGACGAGCTGGAGGAAAAAAGAGGGAAAGGAGAAGGAAAGGGCGCCGAACCCGAGGACGGCCCGTTCCGTCAGGCCGCCCCGCCTGAGGGCGGCGGTTGCGCCGAGGGCCGTTCCCAGAAGGGCCGAGAGGAAGAGGGCGCTTCCCGAAAGGGCCAGGGTGTGGGGGAGGCGCTGACGGAGCTCGTCCCAGACGGGCCGTCCCGAGATGAAGGAGAGGCCGAAGTCGAAGGAGGCCGTCTGCCGGAGGTAGAGAAAAAACTGCTCCGCCATGGGGCGGTCGAGACCGTAGGCCTGACGCAGCGCCTCTTTCGCCTCGGGCGAAAAGCGGGGGTCGATGAGGCTCGACAGGGGGTCGCCGGGCATGAGGCGGAAGAAGACGAAGTTGAGCGTCAGGACGAGAAAGACGACGGCCAGAGCTCCCAGAATTCGGCGGATCCAGTAGGTCATGGTTGCCCTTTCAGCCTTCGGTAGCCGTCGAAACGGCTGAGGCGGACGTACTGGCCGGGCCGGTATTCGCGGAAGACGAAAGGTCCCGATCCGATGAGGCCCGTCAGGTCTCCGTGCGACTCCGTCGTCGGCTGCCAGGTTCGCCAGGCCTCGACGTCGCCGACGATATGGGCGGGGAAGACGGGCAGCCCGCCGATGTTGTGGAGATGCCAGAAGCTGACGCCGTCCATGGTGACGACGACGGTCCTTTCGTCGGCGACGGAGACGTCGGCCACGTCTTTGACGTTGTCGAAAAAGCGGGGGACGGCCAGGGCCTTGAGGTGGCCCAGGGTGAAGGCCACGTCGGAGGCCGTCAGGGGACGTCCGTCGTGCCAGACGAGGTCGGGGCCGAGGCGGAAGGTGAGGCGCGTCGCCGCCTTTCCGCCGACGTCGATGACGGAGACGTCCCAGCTCTCGGCCAGTCCCGGCCGATCGGAGAGGTCGTAGGGGTCGATGGAGAGGAGCGACTCGTAGATGAGACCCAGAACGGTCCAATCGGTGGCCGTCGCCGTCGCCAGGGGGTTGAGATTTCTCGGCTCGTCCGTGAGGGTCCAGCGGAAGGGCGCCAGCTCTCCCGAGGCGGGGGCGATGTTGAGAAGGCTCCAGAGGTTGTCGGGCGTCGCCCTGTCGGAGGCGATGAATCCCGTCCACTCCTTCCTGTGGGCCGTCACGGCGTAGCGGGAGTAGAGGGGGATCGCGGGCAGCAGGCGGGCCAGCTCCCTCTGGACCTCGGAGGCGAAACGGCGGGCTGAGGCCTCGTCGGGAGCCTGGCGCAGGCCTTCGAGGAGGACGTCGAGGTCCGCGTCGTGAAGTCCGGCCATGTTGTAGCCGTCCTTCACGTCCATGGAGGAGTGGAAGAAGGCGTAGAGGCTGTCGGGATCGCGCGTCAGGGACCAGGCCAGGAGGAAGAGATCGAAATCGTGACGGTTGAGGCGCTCGACGAGGACGGAGAAGTCGAGATTTTCGACGGTGACAGTCAGTCCCAGGGAGTTCAGGGCCCGGGCCAGTCTCTGGGCCAGATCGGCCGTCGTCGGCGAGACCTGGGCCAGGGGGGAGAGAAGGCGCGCAGGGGGCAGACTCTTTCCGTCGGGGGTGACGAGGGACCCCGAGCCGTCCCAGCTCCATCCGGCCTCGCTCAGGAGGGATCGGGCCCGCTCCGGGTCATGGGGCCATCGCGTGACGTCGGGCTCGAAATAGGGCGAGACGGGAGGGAGAAAGGTCTCGAGGGCCGCGGAATAGCCGCCGAAGAGGTTGCGGACGATCTCGTCGCGGGGGATGACGGAGGCGATGGCCTGACGGAGGGCCAGGTCGTCCCAGGGGTGGCGGCGAAGGTTGAAGCCCATCTCCATCATGTGGAAGGCCTGAGTCAGGGAGAGTTCGATGTCGTCGCGCCGCGAGAGTCGCTCGATGTCGACGGGCCGGGCCAGGTCGGCCAGGAGGTGCGTCTCGCCCCGTTCCAGGGCCAGAAGCTGGGAATCGGCGTCGCGGACGAGGACGAAGTAGAGCTCGTCGATCTTGGGACCTCGCAGATCGGCGACGTCGACGGCACCCGGGGCGGGCAGGGCCAGGAACAGGGAAAAGAGGAGGACGAGGACCGTTGTTTTCATTGCAGTTCCCTCCTTGGCAGGCCGAAAGGGCGTCTCGATGTCACGGGCGGGGCCCGGAGCGCTTGTTCAGCAGGGCGGGAAGGGCCGTCGTCGCCGTCGGGCTCAGGAAGAGGGAGACGAGCCAGGTGACGACGAGGGCCACGCCGACGCGGGTCGCCAGGAGCAGGCGCCCGTCGGCGCCGACGACGACGAAGACGAGGGTGTCCTCGATGATGGCGTGGCAGCCCACGAGGAAGAGGACGAGGAGAAAGAGATCCCGTTTCGTCAGGCCGTCCTCGCGGGCGCTGTCGAAGATGACGCCCGCCCCGTAGGAGAGGCCGAAGATGAGTCCCACGAGGAGGGGGAAGGCCGACTTGGCCGACATGCCGAAAAGGCGGGTGAGGGGACGGAGGAGCCGGGCCAGGCCGTCGAGGAGATTCAGATCCCGGGCGAGCTGGAGGAGGACCATGAGGGGGATGACGACGCGGGCGATGAGCCAGGCCTGGGAGAGCCCCCCCGCGAAGGCGTCGAGGAGAAGGTCCATCAGGCGACCGCCAGGGTGAGGTGGGCCGCCATCCCCGTGAGGACCGCCAGGCCCAGGCGGAAGGCGACGACGAGGGGCACGCTCAGGCCCAGACGATGGGCCAGGGCCGACTCGACGGGCAGGGAGTGGGAGAAGGAGAGCATGAGAGCCAGAACCGTGACCTGGACGGAGTCGAAGGACATGGCTCCCAGGGCGCCGATGGCGGCGTAGAGGCTCAGGACGTTGCCGATGACGAGAACCAGCGAGGCCTCGCCGGGAAGGCCGAAGAGGCCCATGAGAGGCTCGAAAAGGCGGGAGAGCCATCCCAGAAGGGGAGTGGCCTCGAGAAGGCGGACGACGAAATAGACGGGCAGGGTGATCCTCAGAAGGGTCCAGGTCGTGTCCAGTCCCTTCCTGAAGCCCGTCGAGAGGGTGCGGCGCAGATCCATGACGATGCCTCCGTTTCTGTTTGCGATCTTTCGGGCTATCCTATCAGCTTTTACCCCCCCGGACTATAATGTGGAAAAACTTCACGGAAGCTCCACGAAAAAGGAAGGGATGTCGTCCATGACCGTCTCCGCCCCTCTCTACCGCCCTCGAGGTCCCCTGCGCGAGGGGCTTTTCATCGCCAGGCCCAATCGCTTCGTCGTCGACGTCGACATGGAGGGGCAGTCGGTGCGGGCCTATCTTCCCAATCCGGGCCGCCTCGACGAGCTTCTCCATCCCGGCGCTCCTCTGCGCCTCGTCGCCGCTCCCGGCGGGGCCACGGAGTGGACCGTCGTCGCCGCCGAGCGGTTCGGCCGTCCCGTCCTGGTCCACACTCACTGGAACAACGACGTGGCCCAGGCTCTCGTCGAAAAGGGCCTCGTTCCGGGCCTCGAAGAGGCCCAGATCCTGAGGCGGGAGGTGACGGAGGGATCGAGCCGCTTCGACTTCCTCCTCGACACGGCCTCAGGCCCTCTCGTCATGGAGGTCAAATCCTGCACCCTCTTCACCGAATCGGCGGCTCTTTTCCCCGATGCCGTCACGGAGAGGGGAAGCCGCCATCTGCGCCACCTAGCCCGTCTGGCCGAGGAGGGGCGACGGTCGGCTCTCCTTTTCGTCGTCCATTCCGACCGTCCCCGCCTCTTCTCGCCCGAGTACCACAGGGACCTTCTCTTTGCCCGGACCCTTCTCGAAGTGCGCGATCGCGTCGAGATCATGGCCCTGGCCGTCTCCTGGCAGGAGGACCTCTCCCTGAGCCGCGACGTGCGGCCTCTTCCCATCCCCTGGGAACGCATCGAGGCCGAAGCCCGCGACGGAGGGAACTACCTTCTGCTTCTCAGGGCAGACGGTCCCTTCTTCCTCTCCGACGGCAGCGGGACGCTGCCTTTCGACAGGGGTTTTTACCTCTACGTGGGATCGGCCGAGAGGGAGATGACGGCCCGAATGGAAAGCCACCGTCGGCGGAGAAAAACTCTCCGGAGTCCCGTCGACGGCCTGCGCGAAAAGACCGCCTTCGTCGCAGCCATGGCCCTGAGGGGGTCGGGCAGGTTCGACGACGCCCTCGTCGCGATGCTGGAGGCTCTGGGAGGCAGGCCCTGCCCCCTTTTCGGCGACGGTCCCCTTTTCGGCTTCGACGGCGATCCCCGTGACGGAGCCTTCGCGGAGAGGTTCCTGGCCCTGTCCACGGAAAGGCTTCTCGGCGACTAGGCCTCGGAGGAGCCCTTCCGGCTCTCGCCGAGAGAGGCCAGGACGATGCCGACGAGGATGACGGCTCCGCCTGCCAGCTTGGCCGTCGTCAGGCCCTCGTCGAGAAAGATCCAGGCCAGGAGGGTTCCCGTCAGGGGTTCGCCCAGAAGGGCCACGGCGACAAGTCCCGGCGAGACCCAGCGAAGGGCCCAGTTGTAGGCCGAGTGGCCCAGGATCTGGGGAATGAGCCCCATGGCGGCGAAAAGGAGCCATGTCTGGGAAGAAAAACCGGAGACGGGCAGCCCCAGGGCAAGGACGAGGGCCCCGAGGACGAGGGCCGCCGATCCGTAGCAGAGGAAAATGTAGCCCAGCAGGGAGAGCCTGTCCCTGACGCGGCGCCCCATGAGGAAGTAGAGGGCCGCCGAGAGGCCTCCCGCCAGAGCCAGACCGTCGCCGACGAGGGCCCTCCCGCTGAGGGCGAAATCGCCGGCTCCGACGATGGCTCCGCCGATCATGACGAGGCCCATGGCCAGCGCCGTCTTCCGTCCCACCCTGTCTCCCGTCATGACGGGGCCGAAGAGGCCGACCCAGATGGGGATGGTGTTGACGAGAACGACGCTGCTGGCCACGGTGGTGAAAAAAAGCGATGTGATCCAGGTGGCGAAATGGAGGGCCAGAAAGGCCCCGGCCAGAAGGACCTGTAAAAGATCTCCCCGACTCAGGGCTCGGTACTCGTCGCGGCATCGGGACAGGGCGAAGGGGGCCAGAAAAAGCGTCGCCGCCCCGATGCGGTAGGCTGCGATGACCAGAGGCGGCGCCTCGGCGAGGCGGGCGAAAAGAGAGCCCGTCGATACGCCCAGAATGCCCAGGGCCAGGCCCAGCAGGATCTTCTTGTCCATGGTCGTCTACCTCCTTGCCCTCTTCAAAGAGGGTCTGTTCCAGCAGAGAGCGGTCGGGATGTCGAGGCGGCCAGGGCACGGATCCTCGTCAGTCCCGGAAGGGGCGACGAGAAGCCGATGAAGAGGGGCGGCATGGGCCAGCTCCCGATCTGTCCATTGCATACCTTACTATAAAAAGGAGCTCTTTCCAAGCTCTTCGCGTCGAAGGCAGGGTTTTCCGACCTCGTCGCTGCCCTGTTTCTGTCTCCGCCGAAGCGACGAGGTCGCGATGGGTGGTTTCGGAGGGAGGTGGCGTTCTTCCCGGGGGACGGCGAAGGGGGCCTTTCCCTGGGGATCGGGGCAGACACTTGCAAGTCTCTCGCATAAAGGCTAGGATGAAGCCATGGAACGATGCGAGGCCCTTCAGGTTCTGAAAGATCATAAGATCCGCGTCACGGCCGGGAGAAAGGCCCTTCTCGAAGAGGTCTTCCGCCGTGACGGCGCCTTCTCCGCCGCCGAGCTCCACCGCGCGACGGAGGGCGTCGATCTGGCCACCGTCTACCGCTTCCTCAACCTCCTCGTCGCGAGGGGCATCGCAAGGGCCCTTCGCGGCCCTCAGGGGGAGCAGTTTTTCGAGAAGGCCTGCGTCCACAACCCCGTCCACCCCCATTTCCTCTGCCGGAAGTGCGGCTCCGTCTTCTGTCTCCCGTCGGCTCCTCTCGACGTCTCCCTTCCCGGCGGGGGAGGTTTCCTCGTCGAAGAGGTTTCCCTCATCGTCCGGGGGCTCTGCCCCTCCTGCCGCGATTCATGAACTGGGCCGTCGAGGTCGAGGGGCTCCGTTTCGCCTACAACGGCGAGACGATTCTCGACGACGTCACCTTCTCCGTTCCCCGCGGCGAGTTCCTGGCCCTCCTGGGGCCCAACGGGGGAGGGAAGACGACCCTTCTCAAGCTCCTCGTGGGCCTTCTCCGGCCGGCCGCAGGGACGATCCGCCTTCTGGGGAGCCCCCTCGAAGAGGCCCTTTCCCGCGTCGGCTACGTTCCTCAGGACACGAACGTCAACAAGGATTTTCCCGTAACCGTCGAAGAGGTCGTTCTCATGGGCCGCCTCGGCCGGGGACGCTGGTTCGGGCGGGCCGACGCAAAGGAGCGCCGCGCCGCCGCGAAAGCCCTGGAAAGGGTCGGCCTGGCCGATCTGGCCCGCCGCCGTCTCGGCGAGCTGTCCCAGGGACAGCGGCAGCGCGTTCTCATCGCCCGGGCTCTGGCCACGGCGCCGGAGCTCCTCCTTCTCGACGAGCCGACGGCCAGCGTCGATCCCTCGGCCCAGAGTGCCCTCTACGAGGTCCTGAAGGAGCTCAACGGCGAGGCGACGATCGTCGTCGTCAGCCACGACCTGACGGCCGTCAGCGGCCACGTCGGCGCCGTGGCCTGCGTCAACAGGAAGGTCCATTACCACCCTTCGGGGACGATCAGCGACGCCACCTTCCGCGCCACCTGGGGCCGTTGTCCCGTGGAACTCATCGCCCACGGCGTCCCCCATCGCGTCCTCGGCGTCCACGATCACGAGGAGGATCGCCATGACTGAGCTTTTCCAGCAGGAGTTCCTCCGCAACGCCCTCTACGCCGGTCTTCTGGCCAGTCTGCTCTGCGGCGTCATCGGAACCCTCGTCGTCGTCAACGGCGTCGTCTTCCTCGCCGGAGGCCTGGCCCACGGCGCCTACGGCGGCATCGGCCTGGCCTACTACCTGGGCTATCCCCCCCTGGCAGGGGCGGCCCTCTTTTCCGTGGCCCTTTCGACGGTCGTCGCCGGGGTGACCCTCAGGGACAGTCGCAGGGCCGACGCCGTCGTCGGCGTCCTCTGGGCCGTCGGCATGGCCTTCGGCATTCTCCTCCTCGATCTGACGCCGGGCTACCACCCCGACCTGATGAGCTACCTCTTCGGGAGCCTCGTGGCCGTCCCCTCCGAAGACCTGGCCCTCATGACGGCCGCCGCGGCCTTCGTCCTCCTGGCCGTCGCCCTCTTCTACCGTCCCCTCGAGGCCCTCTCCTACGACAGGGACTATGCCCGGACGCGAGGCCTTCCCGTGACGGCTCTCTACGTCCTTCTCCTGGCCCTCGTGGCCCTCTCCGTCGTCCTCGTCATCAGCGTCGTCGGCCTCATCCTCGTCATCGCCCTTCTGTCCATTCCGCCCTACATCGCCGAGAAGTTCTCCCGGTCCCTGCTGGGCATGATGGTCCGGGCCACGGTCCTGAGCCTCTTTTTCACCCTCGTCGGCCTTCTCCTGGCCTTTCGCTTCAACGTCACCTCCGGCGCCGCCGTCATCGCCGTCGCCGGGACGGGGTTTTTCCTCTCCCTTCTCTTCCGTCGTTGACGACTTCCCCTTCGAGGTGTACCTTTCACCTATCCGATTCTCGGGGCGGGGTGAAAGTCCCCACCGGCGGTGTCCCGGTTTTTTCCCGGGGAGCCCGCAAGCGCCTCCAAGGGGGGCGCCGATCCGGTGCGAAGCCGGGGCCGACGGTTACAGTCCGGATGGAAGAGAGGAGGCAATAGCGTGAAGGATCTGTTGTGTTCTTTCGGCACGCCCTTGCAGCGGGTGGAGAAGGCCCTGGAGGCCCTCCGGCGCGGCGAGGGCGTCCTTGTCGTCGACGACGAGGACAGAGAGAACGAGGGCGATCTGATCTTCTCCGCCGAAAGCCTGACGGAGTCCCAGATGGCCCTTCTCATCCGCGAGTGCAGCGGCATCGTCTGTCTCTGTCTCAGTGGCGAACAGGTGGACCGCCTCGGCCTTCCTCTCATGGTGAGGGAGAACAGCAGCCGTTATCAGACGGCCTTTACCGTCTCCATCGAGGCTGCCTGTGGCGTCACGACGGGCGTCTCGGCCGCCGACAGGGTCCGGACCGTGAAGGCCGCCATCGCTTCCGACGCAGGTCCCCAGTCGGTCCACAGGCCGGGCCATGTCTTCCCCCTCCGTGCCCGTCCGGGCGGCGTCCTTGAACGCCGAGGCCATACGGAGGCGACGGTGGATCTGATGAGCCTCGCCGGACTGGCTCCCTGCGGCGTCCTCTGCGAGGTGACCAACGCCGACGGGACGATGGCCCGGCTGCCTCAGATCGTCGACTTCGCCCGCCAGAGGGCCATGACGGTCCTCTCCGTCGAGGACATCGTCGCCTACCGTCTTCATCGGGAGGCCCTCACGGGCTGAGACGAGGTCCCCTCCCTCGAGGGGACGGAAAAAGGGCCGCCGAGGCCGACGGCCCCTGACGAGGCAGAGGCTCCCCTTAGGGACGATCCTCCGCCTCGTCCCTCTTTGCGCCTCCGGAGGTCTTCCGATCGGCGCCTTCTGCCGGTTTCTTCCTCTTCCGCCTGAGGTACAATGGTCTCAACAACGGAAAGGAAAGGTGGGATCGCCCGTGAGCCTTTTTCGCGCTGCCGCCCTCTTCTGCCTCCTCTTCGCCTCCGCTACCCCTCTTTTCGCCTCCGAACCGGTGCCTCTGGCCTGGTACGGCGTCGCCTCCTCCCATTACGAGCCGGGGCCGGCCAGGGGGGCCTGGATCCTGGCCGACGAGGGAGACCTTCCCCTCGTGCCCCCCACGTTGCGCCTCAAGGCCCAGGAGGCCCTCCGGTCCCTGGAGCCCAGGGAGACCCTTCTCTTCCTCTCGGCGGGAATGCGCTCCACCGGCGGCTACCGCATCGCCGTGACCGACGTGCGCTGCGACGGATCGAAAGTCCTCGTCCTCTGGGCCGTCCAGGGGCCTCCTCCCGGGGCCATGGTCAGTCAGGCCCTGACCCACCCCATGGCTCTCGTCCGCATCCCGGCCCCTCTTCCGGCCATCGAGCTCCGCGAGGCGACGAGGCGGTCCGACTGAGGCCCCTTTCTCCTTGCTCCAAGTGAGCTCCCTCCCGCACAAGGCCTCCGTCCCGATCGGGACGGAGGCCTTTGTGCGACTCCGGCGGTCGGCCGCAGCCGAAGCCTTGACAGCCCGTCAGGAAGGGGACGTCTCATCTCCGGAGTAGGCGAACTGGTCGGCGCAGATCTCCTTGGCCAGGCCGATGAAGGCCCGGGCGGCGTGAGAGAGGTAGCCGTCGCGGTTGTGGGCGATGACGTGTTCCCTTCGGGCGTCCACGTCTTCGAGGTGGTAGTAGGCCGACTGCCATTGCGGCGGCGTGTTGCGCTGGCCCGTCGTCGTGATGAAGCCGATGCCGATCCCTCCCGTGATGAAGGATTGGATCGTGTTGCTGCTGCGGCTCTCGAAGACGACGGGAGGGGCGATGCCCGCCTGGCGGAAGAGGGCGTCCGTGACGGCGCGGAAGCGGTGGCCCGGCTTCATCAGGACGAAGGCGTCGTCCCTGAACCAGGAGAGCCTGACGGAGCCGAAGCGTCCCGGGGAAGGCGCCAGGGCGTCTGCGACGGGGTGATCCCGGGGCGTGGCCAGGAGGATCTCCTCGAAGAAAAGGTGGTCGCAGAGGAAATCCCCCGCCCCGACGGGCGCGGTGAAAAGGGCGAAATCGAGCTCCCCCATCGCCAGCTTTCGCTCGAGAACGCTGGAGAAATCCTCTAAAATGGTTATTTTGATATTTGGATAGAGTTTTTTATATTTTATAAGAATATTTGAAAAGTAAATCTGTCCGTTGTATTGTGATATGCCGACCGATATTTCGCCTTCCTTGACGTTCCTGATGTCGTCCATTTTTTTCCTGATCTGCTCGCTCAGCATCAGGATTTTTTTCGCGTCCTCGACGAAAAGTTCTCCGGCCCTGGTGAGAGAGGTCTCCTTGTTTTTCCTGATGAAGAGCTTGGCTCCCAGTTCGTCCTCGAGGCGTTGGATGGCCTGGCTCAGGGCCGGCTGGCTGATGTAGAGCCTTTTCGCCGCCTGGGAAAAGCTTCCGGTTTCGGCGATGCCGAGAACGTATTCGATGTTGCGCAGCTGCATCGGTGTTCCTCCTCCGGCGTGGGTCCTCCAGCGCAGATCATTGCAGGGGCTTATGGGGGGTATTGTGTAAACAAATTTCACTTTTGGGTCTGGCGAACTCTATAATATCGCAAAGCAGGCGTGAGATCTCCCCTCTGCGGAGGTAAATGTCGTGAGATGGAGGGCTTCCCCCGCCTTTTTTCGGACGGGACGGCTTCCGTCCTCTTTCCCAGGGGAAGAGCGAGCCCCCGTCGGATGTGGCCGTCCCGAGAACCTCATTCCTCCTCCCCTGTCCTCGGGAAAGTTTTCGGTCCGATCGGCGGAAGGGGAGCCATGCCTCCAGATCCCGCGCGTCTGGAGGGAGCCCAGGGTTTTCCCGGGCCCGGCGGCGGTTCCGTCGTGGAGTTCCACGGCGTCGGGCTCGATTCCACATACGCAAGGAGGGGGAAACATTGAAAAGAGCCATCTGCTCCGCGCTGTTCGTCCTGTCCCTGTTCTTCCCGGTCCTGACCGGAGCCTCGGCGTCGGCCGCCGAGACGAGCTACAAGGAGTCCCTGCTGTGGGGCGTCAACGCCGAGGCCTCCTCGCTCGATCCGGCGACGAGCAAGGATACGGTGACGCACATGATGATGTACCAGATTTACGACGCCCTCGTGAAGGAGGCTCCCGGCGACTACAATCGCCTCGTCCCCGGCCTGGCCGAGAGCTGGGAGTTCAGCGACGACAACAAAACGGTCACGTTCCATCTCCGCAAGGGCGTCAAGTTCCACAACGGCGACACGATGACGGCCGATGACGTCCTCTTCTCCCTCCAGCGTTCCCTCGAATCGAGCTACTCCAGCGGCATCAGCGGCGCCATCGACCACTTCGAGAAAGTCGACGACGGGACGGTGGCCTGTGTCCTCAAGTATCCCTACAGCCCCATTCTCGACGTCCTGAGCAACATGACCTTCGCCATCGCCAGCAAACGGGCCGTCGAAGAGGCTCAGGCCTCGGGCGTCGACTTCGCCCGCAATCCCTGCGGCACCGGCGCCTACCGGATGGTGACCTGGAAGAGCGGCGATGTCCTCGTCCTGGAGCGCTTCGACGACTATTACGGCGGGCCGGCGGCGATCAAGAACCTCACCTACAAGCTCGTTCCCGACGCCGCATCGGGCGCCATCGCCCTCGAGGACGGCACGCTCGACTGCTACTATCTCGTGGCGGCCACGGACTACAACTACCTCAAGGGGCTCGATCACATCGCCTATGTCGAGTGTCCCGGCGTCGGCCTCCACCACATCACCTTCAACGTGACCCAGGGCGTCTTCGCCGACAAACGGGTCCGCCAGGCCGTGGCCTACGTCCTCAACCGCGATGACGTCGTCCTCGGCGGCGCCGAGGGCTATGCCGTCGTCGCCAACTGCCTCGCTCCCACCTCCGTCTTCGGCTACCTCGACGATTTCCAGTGGTACGGCCAGGATCTGGAGAAGGCCAAGGCCCTTCTGGCCGAGGCGGGCTATCCCGACGGCTTCGACGTCGTCTTCAGCATGCAGGGGTCGCCGACGTACATGAAGCCCGCCGAGGTCGTCCAGGATCAGCTCCGCAAGATCGGCATCAACGTCACCTTCGACAAGATGGAGCGCGCCGCCTATCTGGAGGATGTGGGCAACAAGAGGAACTTCGCCGCCAGCCTGCGCATGATCAACGCCACGGTGCGCGACGCCGACAGCGTCCTCACCCGGCGTTTCCACAGCTCCATGCTCGGCGGAGGCAACAACTACTCGGGCTACTCCAATCCCGAAGTGGACGCTCTTATCGAACGGGCCCGGACCGTTTCCGATAGGGAGGGAAGGCTCGCTCTCTACCGGAAGATCTACGAGATTCTCCGCGAGGACGTGCCTCTGATCCCGATCTACACCGACACGGTCCTGCTCTTCTTCAACGCCGACTTGAAAAACGTCTACGCCCATCCCGTCTACCGCTACGCCGTTCACGACATGTACTTCCAGAAGTAAGCGGAACGACGTTTCTGTGACGACAGGCGGCGTGAGGAGCCCTTCGCGCCGCCTGAATCGGTCAGAAGGGAGGCAGCCATGTTCCGGTACGTCGTCAAAAGGCTTCTGATGATCATCCCCGTCATCCTCGGCGTCTCGTTCATCATCTTTTTGATCATGAATCTCACTCCCGGCGATCCGGCCATGATGATCCTCGGTGAAGGGGCGAGGCCCGAGGAGTACGCGGCCCTGAGGGAGGAGATGGGCCTCAACGATCCCTTCTTCCTCCGTTATTTCCGCTACGTCGCCGACGCCGTCCAGGGCGATTTCGGCAAGTCCTACAGGACGAACATCCCCGTCTTCCAGGAGATCGCCAGCCGTCTGCCCTACACGCTGAACCTGGCCGTGACGAGCACGCTCATCGCCATCGTTCTGGGCCTGCCCATAGGGGTCCTGTCGGCGGTGAAACAGTACACCCTTGCCGACAACGCCGCTCTCGGCGTCTCCCTTCTCCTGACGTCGATGCCGGCCTTCTGGTTCGCCATGATGCTCATCCTGCTGTTCTCTCTCAAGCTGAGGCTGCTTCCCTCGCTGGGCATCGACTCCTGGCGCCATCTCATCCTTCCGGCCATCGCCACGTCGTCGAACACGATGGCGTCGCTGCTGCGCATGACCCGTTCGACCATGCTGGAGGTCATCCGCCAGGACTACATCAGGACGGCCCGGGCCAAGGGGGCCAGGGAGAGCCGCGTCATCTTCGGACATGCCCTGAGAAACGCCCTGTTGCCCGTCGTGACCATCATCGGCGTCAACTTCGGCATCGCCCTGGGAGGGACGATCGTCGTCGAACAGGTCTTCGCCATTCCGGGCCTGGGCCAGCTCATGGTCAACGCCATCCGGGCCAAGGATACGCCCATGGTCATCGCCGCCGTCCTTTTTGCCGCCATCATCGCCAGCGTCGTCAATCTCATCGTCGACATCGTCTACGCCTACATCGATCCTCGCCTGAAGTCGAAATACGTCTCGATCAGGCCCCGGAGGGTCCCGTCATGACCGACGAAGGACTCTCCGTGGCCGTGGCCGCGGAGAAAATCCACCTCTACAGGAAGAAGAGCCAGATACGGACGGTCTGGCTCCGGCTGAAGAAAAACCGCATGGCCATGTTCGGCTTCGTCCTCTTCTCGGCCATGATGGCCCTGGTCCTCAGCGCCGATCTCTACATGGACTACGAGGAGGAGGCCATCGCCCAGAATCTCTCCATTCGCTTCCAGGCCCCGTCGAAGGATCACCTTCTGGGGACGGACCAGTACGGCCGCGATCTGCTGGCCCGGGTGATCTACGGGGGCCGGATCTCCCTTTTCGTCGGCCTGGCGACGATCTGCATCTCCCTGACGGCGGGGTCCCTCATCGGGGCCACGGCGGCCTACTACGGGGGCAAGACCGACGACATCCTCATGCGGATCATGGACGTCTTCCTGGCCATACCGAACACGCTCATGGCCATCACCCTCGTGGCGGCTCTCGGCACGAGTCTCGTCAATCTGATCCTGGCCATGGGCCTCTCCCAGATTCCCCGCATGTCGCGGATCGTCCGCTCTTCCGTCCTCTCCATCATCGGCCAGGAATACATCGAGGCGGCCCGAGCCTGCGGAACCGGCGATGGCCGGATCATCTTCCGCCATATCCTGCCCAACGCCATGGGCCCCATCCTGGTTCAGGTGACGCAGACCGTGGCCCGGTCGGTCATCACCATCGCCTCTCTCAGTTTCATCGGGCTGGGCATTTCGGAGCCCACGCCCGAGTGGGGATCGATGCTTTCCGAGGCGAAGAGCCAGCTGCGCTATCATCCCTACCTCGCCGTCGCCCCCGGCGTGGCCATCGTCATGGCCGTCATGTCCCTCACCCTTCTCGGCGACGGCCTGCGCGACGCCCTCGACCCGAGGCTGAAGAATTGACCTGCAGGAGGCAAGTGCCATGGCGGAAAAGCTGCTCGAGATAAAGGATCTCCACGTCCGCTACAGGACCGACGACGACGAGATCTATGCCCTCAACGGCGTCAATCTGACGGTGGAGGCGGGGCAGACGCTCGGTCTCGTCGGGGAGACGGGCGCCGGCAAGACGACGACGGCCCTCTCCATCATGAGGCTCCTGCCCGATCGCGTCGGCTTCGTCGACAGGGGGGAGATCTTTCTGGAGGGGCGGAACCTCTTCTCCCTCACCGAGGCCGATATGCGCCTCCTCCGGGGCAACGACGTCTCCGTCATCTTCCAGGATCCCATGACGAGCCTCAACCCCATCCACACCGTGGGCGACCAGATCGGGGAGGTCGTCAGGCTTCACCATCCCGATTTCCGAGGCCCCGAAGTCGAGGCCCGTGTGGAGGAGATGATGGAGACGGTGGGCATTCCGGCGGAGCGCAAGGGCGATTACCCCCATCAGTTCTCCGGAGGCATGAAGCAGCGCATCGTCATCGCCATCGCCCTGGCCTGCAACCCCAAACTCCTTCTGGCCGACGAGCCGACGACGGCTCTCGACGTGACCATCCAGGCTCAGGTCCTGAGGATGATGGGCGAGCTGAAGAAAAAGTTCAACACGGCCATGATCCTCATCACCCACGACCTGGGCGTCGTGGCGCAGATCTGCGACTGGGTGGCCATCATGTACGCCGGGGAGATCATCGAGATCGGCACCGTCGAGGACATCTTCGAGGGGCGGGATCATCATCCCTACACGGTCGGCCTTTTCGGCTCCATTCCCGACATGACGAAAAAGACCGATCGACTCAGTCCCATCGAGGGGCTCATGCCCGACCCGACGGCTCTGCCGCCCGGTTGCCGCTTCGTCGACCGCTGTCCGCGCCGCCTGGCCTGCTGCGCCGAGGTGGCTCCCGCCGTCGTCGGGGCGGGGACTCACCGGGTCAAGTGTCATCTGTTCTCCTCCCTGTTCGGGGCCGATGGCTCCGTCGCGGGGGAGACGGGAGGGGGAAAGGGCCGATGACGCCGCTGATCGAGACGCGCCATCTGAAGAAGTACTTCGACACGGCCCGTGGGCTTCTCCACGCCGTCGACGACGTCGACATCGCCATCGCCGGAGGGGAGACCCTGGGCATGGTGGGGGAGTCGGGCTGCGGCAAATCGACGCTGGGACGTCTCCTGCTGCGTCTCATCGAGCCGACGGGAGGGGAGGTCCTCTTCGGGGGCGAGAACATCCTGACTTACGACCGGAGGAAGGTGAAAGAACTCCGCAAACGGATGCAGATCATCTTCCAGGACCCCTTCTCCTCTCTCAACCCGAGGATGACGGTGAGCGAGATCATCGCCGAGCCCATCAAGGTGACGGGGGCCCTTTCGGGGCGGAACGCCATCCTGGAGCGCGTCTTCGAGCTCATGGGGACCGTCGGTCTGGCCGAGCGTTTCGTCAACACCTATCCCCACGAGCTGGACGGCGGGCGGCGCCAGCGCATCGGCATCGCCAGGGCCCTGGCCCTGAATCCCGATTTCATCGTCTGCGACGAGCCCGTCTCGGCCCTCGACGTCTCCATCCAGGCCCAGATCCTCAACTTGATGATGGATCTCCAGGATCGCCTGGGACTGACCTATCTGTTCATCACCCACGATCTGAGTGTCGTCAAGCACATCAGCGATCAGATCGCCGTCATGTACCTCGGCCAGTGCGTCGAGCGGGCCGATACGGACGAACTCTTCGCCAGTCCCAGCCATCCCTACACGCGGGCCCTGCTCGATGCCATTCCCGTCGCCAGCCTGCGCCACCGCAAGGAACTTCAGGTCATCAAGGGGGAGGTCTCGAGTCCCATCAACCCGAGGCCGGGCTGCCGTTTCGCCCCCCGCTGTCCCCGGGCGACGGCCGATTGTCTGAGGCTCTCGCCGGAGCTGAGGGAGATCGGCCCGGGCCATTTCGTCTCCTGTTTCCTCTACGAATGAGAAACGAAGAGGCAGGACGGGGGGACGCGAGCCGTCGGGGACCGTCGGCTCGCCCGGAAAAAGCCCGTGAGAGGCAAAGATGAAGGGAGAGAGGGAATGAGACAGTTCCAGCTGATCGACATCAAGGCCGCGACGCCCTACGAGGGGGGCCTTCAGTACGGTCGACAGGCGGAGGCGAAGATTCGGGCCGGCCTGGACGACTACCGCCGTCTCTTCGCCGAGACGGCCGACGGGGACTGGGAGTCCATAAGGGAGAGGGCCCTGGCCTATGTCCCCGTCGTCGAGGGCCTTTTCCCCGAGCTGATGGACGAGGCCCGGGGCATCGCCGACGGGGCCCGCGTCTCCCTCGACGCGATCATGGTCCTCAACTGCCGTTACGAGATCACCAAATTCCCCCGTCCCAGGGAGTGCACCTCCTTCGCCGTCCTTCCCGAGGCCTCGGGGGGGAGGACCTTCGTGGGGCAGAACTGGGACTACCGGGCGGGGATCGTCGATCAGGTGGTGATCCTTCGCGTCGAGGAACCTGACGGGACGCGGATCGTGGGTCTCGCCGAGGCGGGGCAGGTGATCCGCAACGGATTCAACAGCCGGGGGATCGGCCTTTGCGCCAACAATCTCCAGTCCGTCGACGACGGCCCCGAGGCGGCCCTTCCCGTGACCTTCCTCAGGAGAAAGGTCCTCTCCTGTCCTTCCTTCGACGAGGCCGTCCGGCAGGTCGCCGAGGCCGGGCGGGCCGTCTCGTGCAACTTCATGATCGCCTCCTCCGAGGGGCGGGTCGTCGATCTCGAGGCCCATCCCGGCGGGGCCGATCGTCTCGAACCCGTCGGGGGGATTCTGACCCACGCCAATCACTTCGTCTGCCGTCCCGAGAGGGACGCCCTCGCAAGGAGTCCCCGGGACGAGCGTCTCCGGGAGCTTCTCCTCCGGCGGTGGGGCTCCGTCGACGTGCCCCATATCATGGCCTCGCTCTGTGACCACGAGAACTATCCCAGGGCGATCTGCCGCCACCCGTCGGACGTCTCCGTCAGGCCGGGGCGGCGCAGCCTCACCGTGGCCTCCGTCATCTACGACTTCGAGGGGGGGCTGGCCCATGTCTGCGCCGGCCCCCCCTGCGAGGGCGAGTTCGTCGCCGTCGAGCTGATTCCCCGTCTCTGACAAAGGTTTTTCAGACCATAAGCTCTTGCCGGAAGGACATCTTTTCGCGAGGTGGCCGAAGGTTGCGTGCTGTCTCGCGACAGACAAGGCGCCGCGGGGAAACGCGGGCGCAAGGGAAAAGAGAAAGGGGACTGCCGATGAGGACTTTCCAGTTTGTCTCCGTCGAAGGGGCGACGCCCCGAGCGAGAGGCCTCTGCTACGGAGAACAGGCTAAGGAAAAAATCAGGGCCGGGATCGAGGGGTACAGGGCCCTTTTCGCCCGGACGGGAGGACCCGGCTGGGATCGGATCGTCGCCCGGGCTCTCTCCTGTCTTCCGCTCCTGGAGTCTTCCATGGCCGATCTTCTCGACGAGGCCCGGGGGATCGCCGACGGGGCCGGTATCTCCCTGGGAGATCTGATGGTCCTCAACTGTCGCTACGAGATCACCAAGTTTCCCCACTACGACGAGTGCACCACCTGCGCCATCCTTCCCGAGGCGGCGGCGGGAGGGAAGACGCTGCTGGTCAAAAACTGGGACTACCGGGCCGGCATCGTCGACAACATCGTCATCCTCCGCATCGAGGAGCCCGACGGCACGGAGATGATCGGTCTCAGCGAGGCGGGGCAGCTCATCCGCGAGGGGTTCAACTCCCACGGAGTGGGGCTCTGCAACAACTCCCTCCAGTCCCTCCTCGACGCGCCGGGCCAGGGCGTTCCCGTCACCTTCCTCCGCCGGAGGGTCCTCTCCTGCCGGACCTTCGACGAGGCCAGAGACCTTCTGGTGGGGGCCAGGCGGGCCGTGTCCAACAACATGCTCCTCGCCGCCCCGGGCCGGGCCGTCGACATCGAGGCCCATCCCGGAGGCTGCGACCTCATCGGGCCCAGCGAGGGCATCGTGACGCATGCCAATCATTTCGTCGTCCGCGACGAACTCAACGCCCTGGAGAGAAGTCCCAGGGACGAGCGGCTCCGCGAGCTTCTCATGCCCAAGAGGGGTTCCCTCACTGTCGATGACGTCAAGAAGTGCCTGGGCGATCACGAGAACTATCCCAAGGCGATCTGCCGCCATCCCTCGGACCTGTCGATTCCCCTGCCCCAGAGGGGGATGACCGTCGCCGCCATGATCGTCGATTTCGACGAGAGAACCGTTCACATCTGTGCCGGTCCCCCCTGCGAGGGCGAGTTCGTTCCCTTCTCCATGAGCTAGGGATCTGGCGGGCTTCTCGGGGAAAGGGCCGATGGGGCCTGATCGATAGGGCGAAGGGGCTCTTCGAGAACGAGTCCTTGCTTCTCGGCGGCACGAAAGGGTAGGGATCAACCGCCGTCAGATCCAACCCGACAGACTCCGGGAGTCGCCTCTCCCCCCCGGGAGGGATCGGAAGCTGTCGTGAACCGCGTCGCCCCGCCGGGTCTGCCCTCCGGCGGGGCGACGCGTGAACGGCAGGGGGCTCGCCGTCCGTCGAAGGCCTTCAGGCCCGGGGTACGGTTCCGTCCAGCCGCTCCATGGCCTCCTTGAGGGGGCCTTCGATCTCCCTTTCCACGTCGAGGGAGAGGTGACGGCCTCGGGAGAGGACGGGGCGGCCGCCGACGAGGACCTCTTCGACGAGGCCTTTCCTGCGGCCGACGACGTCGGCGAAGGCGCCGACGGCCAGGGGGCCCACGGTACCCTTCCCCATGGGGAAGGGGCGGCGGCTCATGGCCTCGACGAAGCCTTCGTCCAGCTGCCACCGCCGGGCCAGGTGACGCCTTTCGCCCGTGACGGAGAGGTCGTCGTTGCTCGCCTCCCCGTCCGTTCCCAGCCAGGGGAGGATTCCCCGGGCCAGAAGGGCCGGAAGGTCGGCCTCGCCCGTCCGGACGCGGTCGTTCATGCGGCCGTCGAGGACGACCTTCATTCCCCTCTTCGCGATGATCGCCCTCTCGTCGTCGTCGATCCAGCAGCAGTCGGAAAGGAATAAAGGCTCCAGAGAGGGAACCTGGCCGGACCGGAGGAGGCTGTCGAAAAAGGCCAGGGGACGCAGTCCCTGTTCCTTCAGGGCGATGTCCACGTCCTGGCTGTCCTCGGAGAGGTGGAACTGGAGGGGCCGCCCGTCGCGCCAGGCCAGCCGGAGCCCTTCGACGATGGCCTCCTTCGACGATCCGTGAAGACTGTGGAGGCTGGGGGCGACGGTGATTGTGTCCGATTCCTCGTCTTTGAGCTCCTCGTAGGCCCTGCGGGCCTCCTGAGGGCTTTCGAAGTAGGCGGCCTGCGAGGCGGCCTTGGCCGGGTAGGCCCCGGGCGAGGTCCGGTCGTAGTTCATGCGGCCGAAGAGGAGGCGGATGCCGCTTTTCCTGGCGGCGGCGATGACGGCCCGGTCGAGCTCGTTGCCCCGCCTGCCGTGAAGGTAGTAGGAGACGGCGACGGAGGTGACGCCCTGAGCGAGCATGCGAGAGAAGGCCCGAAGACAGCCGAGGCCGATCTCGTCGGGGCCCAGGTGGGGGCTGAAGCGGTAGATGGTGTGGCGGCACCAGGTGGCCAGGTCCCACCGCCTGTCGACGAGGTCCGTGTAGAGGGACTGCTCGGGGTGGCTGTGGGCGTTGAAGTCGCCGGCCTCGAAGAGGAGGCCGTCGTCGAAGTCCGCGTCGGGTCTGCGCGGCGGCTCGCCCGATCCGAGGGCGACGATGAGGCCGTCGTCGTCGGATTCGAGCCAGCCTCGAGTGGCGGCGGTACCGAAGCGGAAGGTTGCGGCGATAAGGTGGCTCATGGATCTCCCTCCTCTTCCGATGGTGAAAGATGGCTCGTTGCGGCCTGTCCGATCAGCAGCGGCCGCTCAGGGAGGAGCGGCCGAAGCCGATCAGGGTGGCCGTCAGTGTGGCCAGGGCCGTCAGGGCCGAGGCGTAGAAGACGCTTTCCAGCCCCCAGCGGGTCAGGACCCATCCCGTCAGGAGGGGGGCCACGGTCTGGCCCAGCTTGAGGGCCATGGTGTTGATGGCCATAAGGCCTCCCCGGTATTCGGGGCAGGCGAAGGAGACGAGGAGGCTCAGCAGGACAGGCATGTTCATTCCCTGGCCGAGGCCGAAGGCGACGGCGGCGAGGAAGACGGGGGGCAGGCTTCGGGCCTGGGGGTAGAGGAAGAGGGCCAGGGAGAAGAGAAAAAAGGCGAGGACGAGGCGCGACCGGGGAGAGAATCGCCTGGCCAGAGTGCCCGACTGGGAGGCGGCCAGGGCCGTGGCCAGAGACTGAGAGAGGAAGACGAGGCCGATCTCGAAGGAGGAGGCGCCGAATCGATCGGCCAGGAGGAAGGGAAGGAAAGCCGTCACGGAGCCGAAGAGGACGATGAAGGTGCCCGTCGTCGCCGTGAGGATGGCCAGGACCTCCCGCCGCCTCAGACCCTGACCCAGGGCGCGGAAGTAGCTTCCCAGCGTCTCGCTCTTGCGCTCGAAGGGAACCTCGAGGCGGAATCGGACGGCGAAGGCCACGGGAAAGGCCATGAGGGGGAGGAGAAAGGGCCAGCGCCAGCCCAGAAGGGCCAGGGCGCCGCCCAGGACGGGGAACAGGGCTGTGCCGAGGCTGATGACGCTCGAGTTGTAGCCTGTGGCCCTCTCCCGCTCCGGACCCCGGTAGAGATCGCCGATGAGGACCATGTTGAGGGAGCTGAGGCTCGAGGCCCCCAGGCCCTGGAGGAAGCGCAGGAGGACGAGGAGGCGGAAATCGGAGACGAAGGCGCACCCCGTTCCGGCCAGGCCGAAAAGAAGGAGGCTGGGGACGAGTATCTCGCGACGGCCGATCCTGTCGGCCAGGATGCCCGTCAGGGGCGTGAAGAGGATGCCCGGCAGGGTGAAGGCCGAAATGAGGAGGGCGATCTCGCGGGCCGAGACGGAGAGGGCCCGGGCCGCCTCGGGAAAGGCCGGCGTCACGCTGGCGATGCCCAAAACGGAGATGAAGGTGACGCCGCCGATGATGGGAAGGACGCCTTTTGCCGGACGGTTTTCTGCCCTGTCTCGTCTCACGGAACGTCTCCCCTTCTCTTCCTCGCCTCGAGCCAGGCGAGAGCCTCGGCTCGTGTGGCGATGGCGCCTCCGGCCCGGGCGTCGTCCAGGTCGTCGAGGACCTGACCGACGGCTCTTCCCGGAGGGAGGGCCAGAACCGCCATGACGTCGAGGCCGTCGAAGAGCCTTTTCCCGCCGTCGCTCAGCTCCGCCGCGAGGGCCCTCTTCCGTTCCTCGAACCATCGTCGCCCCTCGGCGTCGCCGTCGAGGCCGGCCCGGGCCAGAAGGAAGAGCCCCTGCCGTTCCCTCGGACGCCATCGGAGATGGCGCCCGGCGAAGAGGGGCTCGCCTGGCCTCGGGGCTCCGTCGGCCAGCAGCCTCCGGACCGTCGCCGCGATTTCGCGGGGCCATCGCCAGGAGACCAGGGCCTCGGCGAGGGCTCTGTCGCGAGGGATGTCCAGAAGGAGAGCGGCAAGGCGGAAGGCGACATCGCTCGAAAGAGGGCCGAGCCGCTTCAGGCGCCGAATCGTCTTTTCCCCGATGTCCCCCGCGAGGGGGGAGAGGACGGGGTAGGCCCGCTCCAGCAGGCCGCTCCGGCCGAGGTGTTCGAGGAAGAGGGGGAGGTCTCCCGAAGCGGCCCGGAGGAGCTCTCCGCCGAGCCGGTCGGGAGCCGTCGAGGCGAGATCAACCGCCGAGGCGGCCTCGAAAGAGGCTCTGTCGACGGAAAAGGCCGGCAGCGTGGCGGCGAAGCGGAAGATCCTCAGAGCCCGGAGGGGATCTTCGGAGAGTCGCTCCCGGGCCGAACCGTTGAAGCGGAGACGTCCCAGGGCGAGGTCCTGTCCGCCGCCGCAGACATCGACGAAACGCCCCCCCGTCGTCAGGGCCAGGGCGTTGACGGTCAGGTCCCTCCGGGCGAGCTCCTCTTCGAGGGAAAGGCCCTGAAGGCTGACGATCTCGAAGCGCCGTCCCCTCCAGGGGAGAAGGGCCGACTGGCGGGGAGGCCGCCCCACGAGACGCGTGCCGGGCCGCGCCTCGACGAGGGCCTGGAGGGGGGCGCTCACGGCCAGGTCGACGTCACGACAGGAGCGGCCCAGAAGGAGGTCTCTCGGGGCCCCTCCGACGAGGACCGTCGGTCCCAGTTCTCCTTCGAGATGGCGGGCCAGGTCCAAAGCGGAGGGGATGACGTCGTCCATCCGTTTCACCCCCTTCGGGGAATGGAAAAGGGGGCGGGAAAAATCCCGGCCCCCTCTTCCTGCGGTTCGAAAAAGCGCCTTAATCCTGGCTGATGGCGCTGACGGGGCAGACGGAAACGCAAGCACCGCACTCGACGCAGCTGTCGGCGTCGACGTGGGCCTTGCCCTCATCCATGGAGATGGCGCTGACAGGGCAGCTTCCCACGCACGCTTCGCAACCGACGCAGCTATCCTTATCGACAACGGCTTTAGACATAGAAAATCCCTCCCGACCCGAAGTTGGGGGGCTCCTCGCGGGAGCCTCCTGATGCTGGGATCCATTCTAAACCAGAGATCGCCAGTAAGACAACCATGGGTCGCGTGTTAGGCGAGGTTCACTCCCGCCAGAAGAGGGGGGGCATCTCCGGCTTGGGAGAGCGGACGAGGAGAGCCTCGAGAAGTTCCGCCGGGGGGGTCCCCCTGTAGAGGGCGCCGTAGACGGCCATGGAGAGGGGGATATCGACGTCGAGCTTGAGGGCGTGCTCGACGAGGGCCCGTACGGTGAAGGCTCCCTCGGCCACCTCCCCGAGGGCGTCGGAGGCCTCCTGGAGGCTTTTGCCCCGTCCGATCTCGAGACCGAGGCGGTAGTTGCGGGAGAGACCGCTGAAACAGGTCACCATGAGATCGCCCGCTCCCGTCAGGCCCGCCAGGGTGAGGGGGTTGGCGCCGAGCCGGGCGCCGAGACGCATGATCTCGGCCAGCCCCCGCGTCACGAGGGCGGCCGTGGCGTTGTCGCCCAGGCCCATGGCCCGGGCGATTCCGGCCCCGACGGCGATGACGTTCTTGACGGCGCCGCCGATCTCGACGCCGACGACGTCCGTCGACGTGTAGACCCGAAAGGCCGGCGTCATGACGAGCTCCTGCCAATGGCGCGCCGTCGCCTCGTCGACGGCGGCGACGACGACGGCGGCCGGCTGGCCGGCGGCGACCTCCTCGGCATGGCTGGGCCCGGAAAGAAGGGCATAGTCGCCGTCGGGGATGACCTGGGCCGCCACCTCGCTGAGGCGGAACCCCGAGGCGATCTCGATGCCCTTGGCGACGTTGCAGATCCGAAGTCCCTCCTGGCGGAAGGGGGCCAGCCGCTCCATCAGGGAGCGGAAGGCCTGGGCGGGAACGGCCGAGATCCAGTTGGGGGAAAAGTCTGCGGCGTCGCTCAGATTGGCCGTCGAAAGAAGTTTCGGGGCGAGATCGACGGTTTTGAGGTGTTTCGGATTGCGTCCCGTAAGGGTGATGGCCCGGGCCTGTTCGGCCGAGCGACACCAGAGGAGCACGTCCCGTCCCTCCGATGCGAGAAGATGAGCCAGCGCCGTGCCCCAACTGCCGCCGCCGAAAACGGTGATCGTCGTCATGGGTTCCCTCCGCAACAGAATAGAGCCGTTCTGGAGAAGATCATCAAAGAAGCTCCGACGTTGTGCGACTCTATAGTACAACCTGGGGAGAAAAGCTTAATTAGAGCGCCGTTGTCTGGCCATTGGATTGAGCTCCTGGCCGTCGTCGGCCCTTTCTCGGCCATTTCGCCGATGGCGGGAAGCGATCTGTCCCCCTATTGTGTTACTGTTGACGGGAAGTCCCGACCCTTTCCGGGCGAACAGGCCCTCAAGGAGGATTCGATGGTACCGTTCGTGGAGATCCTGCGCATCGCCCTCAGGGCACTGAGGGCCAATAAGTTGCGTTCGGCCCTGACCATGTTGGGCATCGTCATCGGCGTCGCCGCCGTCATCGCCATGTTCGCCGTCGGCAATGGCGCCAATCGCCAGATCGAAGAGCGCATCGCCGCCATGGGGAGCCATCTTCTCCTCGTCTTTCCCGGAGCCGTCACCAGCAGCGGCCGCTCCTTCGGCTCCGGAACGGCCTCTCCCCTCACCCTCGACGACGCCCGGGCCATCGCGGCCGAGCTCCCCTCCGTCGCCGCCGTGGCACCCCGTCTCAACGGAGTGGCCCAACTCGTCTTCGGCAACGCCAACTGGTCCACCTCCGTGCAGGGGACGTCGCCGGAAATGCTCTCCATCCGGGCCTGGGATCTGGAGCGGGGACGGAACCTGACGGAATCGGACCTGCGCAGCTCGGCCAAGGTCTGCCTTCTGGGGCAGACGGTGGCCCGCCAGCTTTTCGGCGGTCTCGACCCCATCGACCAGGTGATTCGCATCAATAAGGTCCCCATGCGGGTCGTCGGTCTCCTGGCCACCAAGGGAAGTTCGGCCCAGGGCAGCGATCAGGACGACACGGTCTTCGTTCCCGTGACGACGGCCCAGAAGCGTCTCTTCGGGAGCTCCACGCCGGGACGGGTCCAGTCCATTTTCGTTCAGGCCTCTTCGGCCGAGGCCCTCGTCTCGGCCGAACGGGAGGTGACGGCCCTTCTGGCCCAGCGCCGCCGCATCCGCCCCGGCCAGGAGAACGATTTTTCCGTCCGCAATCTCTCGGAGATCATGGACGCCGCCCGGGAATCGACGCAGGTCATGTCCCTCCTGCTGGCCTCCATCGCCTCCGTCTCCCTCCTCGTGGGGGGCATCGGGATCATGAACATCATGCTCGTCTCCGTCACGGAACGGACGCGGGAGATCGGCATCCGCATGGCCCTCGGCGCCAGGACGGCCGATGTCCTCGTCCAGTTCCTCATGGAGGCCCTCATCATGTCCCTTCTGGGTGGGGCGATGGGGATCGCCCTGGGCGGCGGCGGGGCCTTCCTGATCTCGCGCTTCGCAGGCTGGGTGACGGTCATCTCCTCCTTCTCCGTCGGGCTGGCCTTCGGTTTTTCGGCCTTCATCGGCGTCTTCTTCGGCTTCTATCCCGCCTGGAAGGCCTCCCGGCTGAGCCCCATCGAGGCTCTGCGCTACGAGTGAGCGGCCTCGCCCCTTGCGCCGCCCAGAGAATCGGCCCTGTCCCCGAGGTGACGGCGTCGGGGGCGGTCGGCTCGCGGTCCGTGACGGGGCGCGGGAAGCGCCTTCTTGAGGGGGGATTGCCGTGAGGCCTTTTCGCCATGTCGCCGACGTAGAGACGCTGAGCCTGGTGCTGGACGAACTTCGCCTCTCCCCCGTCCTGGCCCTCGACCTGGAGACGACGGGCCTCGACCCCCATCTTCACCGGCCGAGACTGCTCCAGATCGCCGACGGAAGAGGGCCCGTCGCGGTTTGCGACCTTCAGGCCCTGGGGGCCGGCGGGAGGCGCTCTCTGAACGAGCTCCTGACGGGAACGGCCGTCAAGGCCTTTCACAACGGCAAGTTCGACCTCAAGTTCCTCCTCTCTCTGGGCCTCAAGCCGAGAGGCCCCTTTTTCGATACGATGCTGGCCTCTCAGCTTCTCGACGGAGGGCTGGGCGAGCGCCGTCACTCCCTGGAGGCCCTGGCCCGCGATCACCTGGGACTGGAGTTGGACAAGGAACTCCAACTCTCCGATTGGAGCGGGCCTCTCTCGCGGCGCCAGCTGGAGTACGCGGCCCGAGACGCCGATGTGACCTTCCGTCTCCGCCGGGCCCTTATCCCCCTCCTGATTCGGGAGGGGCTCGTCGAGGCGGCGAAGGTGGAATTCGACTGCCTGCCCGCCGTGGCCGAAATGGAGTACGCGGGGATGGGCCTCGACCGCACGGCCTGGGCCGAGCTGGAGGCCTCGGCCCGAAAGGCCATGGAGGTCGAGGAGCTGCGCCTTCTCTCCCTCCTCGGCGACGGGGCCCAGCTCTGTCTGTTCGACGGCGTCTGCGACAGGACCAATCTGGACAGTCAGAAGCAGGTCCTGGAGGCCCTGCGCCGCCGGGGTCTGCCTCTGTCGGGGACGTCACGGCGCGATCTTTTGCCCCTTGCGGCCGATCCGGCCGTGGCGGCCCTGCTGGATTACAGACGGCAGGCCAAACTGGTTCAGGCCTTCGGAAGCTCTCTCCTCCGCTATCTCCATCCCCGGACGGAAAGAGTCCATCCCGACTACCGTCAGATCGGCGCGGCGACGGGACGTTTCGCCTGCCGCAACCCCAATCTGCAGCAGATCCCCAGGGACGAGCGGTTCCGTCGCTGCTTCACGGCGCCTCCCGGCCGCCTTCTTTTCAGCGCCGACTACTCCCAGATCGAACTTCGCGTCGTCGCCCAGGTGACGCGGGACGCGACGATGACGGGGGCCTTCCGCCGGGGATGGGACCTCCACCGTCTGACGGCCTCGCTCATGACGGGACGGGATCTCTCGGAGGTCTCCCCTCAGGACCGCCAGGCCGCCAAAGCCGTCAACTTCGGCCTCGTCTTCGCCATGGGGGCCGCCCGTCTGGCCGAATATGCCGGTCAGACCTTCGGCGTGGCTCTCTCCGAGGAGGAGGCCCGCCTCTTTCGGGAGCGTTTCTTCCGCCACTACGGCGCCGTCGCCCGATGGCACGAATCCTTCCGCTTCGACGACTCCCTGGAGACGCGGACCCTCTGCGGCCGTCTCAGACGCTTCCGGGAGCGGCCGCGCCTGACGGAGCGATGCAACGCCATCGTCCAGGGAACGGCGGCCGACATCCTCAAAAAGGCCCTGGCGGAACTGCCCCCTGCCCTGGAGGGGACGGGCGCCGTCATCGTCGGTTCCGTTCACGACGAAATCCTCGTCGAGGGAGCCCTCTCCCGAGCCGAGGAGATCGTCGCCAAGATCGGCGCCGTCATGGAAAAAGCCGGGACGGGCTGGATGAAAGAGGTTCCCACGCCCGTTTCGATCTCCCTCGGCAGGAGCTGGGGAAAGGCTCCACCCTCCTGAGCTCCTGACCTTTGTCCCTGATCGCCCTTCCCCGGGGGCCTTCCGCCCGTCGCGCCGGTCGATTTCATCGTGCTATGATAGCTTCGGATAAGTATGGATACTTCCTTCGCGACAAGGGAGAGGAGGGGTGAGATGTCCCTTTTGGAGGTTATCGGACCGGTGATGGTCGGTCCTTCTTCGAGCCACACGGCCGGGGCCGTCCGTCTCGCATGGCTGGCCCGCCAGTGCTGGGGCGAGACGCCCCGGGCCGTCGATCTCTTCCTTCGCGGCAGTTTCGCCGCCACCTACTGGGGCCACGGCACCGATCGGGCCTTGGCCGCCGGTCTCCTCGGCCTGTCTCCCGATGACCCCTCCATTCCGCGGGCTCTCGACCGGGCCCGTGACGAAGGGGTCTCCCTGCGTTTTCGGGCCGAGGAGGTCGACGGTGCCCATCCCAATTCGGTGCGCTTCCTCTTCTCCGGTTCGGGGCGGTCCATGGAGGTCGTCGGCGCCTCTCTCGGCGGCGGTGCCGTCCAGATTCAGGCCATAGACGGCTTCCACCTCGAACTTTCGGGAGAGCTGGACTGCCTCGTCACCTTCCATCGCGATCTGCCCGGCGTCGTCGCCTCCGTGGCTGGCGAGCTGGCCCGGCTGGGCGTCAACATCGCCGCCATGAGCCTCCATCGGGGCGGGCGGGGGGGAAGGGCGGCCATGGTCATCGAATTGGACGAGACGATCGACGAGCCCATCGTCGACGACATCCGCTCCGTCCACGCCGGACTGGAGCGGGTTTTCCTCATTCCGGCCTCGGGAGGGCGGTCATGAGATCTTTCGCCGAAATGCTCGCCAGATCCGGGGAGCTGGGCCTGGACGAGACGGTTCTGCTGCTGGAGGAGGAGAGTTCCGGCGTCGCCCGGCGGCAGCTTCTCGACGCCATGACCTCCCGTCTCGACGCCATGGCCCGGTCCGTCCGCGAGGCCGGGTCGGCTCCCTGCCGGGCCCGCTTCGTCGCCGACGACGCCCTGACGATGAGGGGCTACGAGGGAGGGCTGTCGGGGCCCTTTACCCTCCGGGCCTGCCAGATCGCCCTCTCCGTGGCGGCCTACAACGCCTCCATGGGACGTATCGTCGCCGCCCCGACGGCGGGGAGCTGCGGCATCCTGCCCGGACTTCTCTTCGCCTATGACGAGATCTTCGGTCCCCCTCGGGAGCGTCTCGTCGGAGCCCTCGTCGTCGCCGCCGGCGTCGGCGAGGTCATCGCCCGGAGGGCGACCCTGGCCGGAGCCGAAGGGGGTTGCCAGGCCGAATGCGGTGCCGCCGGCGCCATGGGCGCCGCCGCTCTGGTCTTCCTCCGGGGAGGCCGTCCCGAGGCCTCGGCTCACGGCGCCGCCCTGCTCCTCAAGTCCGTTCTGGGGCTGGTCTGCGATCCCGTGGCCGGTCTCGTCGAAGTTCCCTGCATCAAGCGCAACGGCCTGCTGACGGGACTGACCGTTCTGGCGGCCGATATGGCCCTTGCCGGAATCCGTTCCGTCATCCCCCCCGACGAAGTCGTCGACGCCATGGCCGCCGTCGGACGGGCCATGCCCGACATCTTCCGCGAGACGGCCCGGGGAGGGCTGGCGGCGACGCCGACGGGACGATCTCTGCGCAAGGCTCTCGCCGAGGAGGCTCCCAACCTGCAAGAGTAGAGGGTCTCGGGGGCCGTCGTCGCGGCGAGCCCGGCGCGGTTTACGTTAGGAGGTTCTTCTGCCATGATCGAAGAGAAGCTCTGGGCCGCGGCTCAGGCGGCCGCAGGCGACAGCATCGTCGTCGAGGTGGTCCGCGGCGTCCATTTCACGGCCGTTTTTCTGGGCAACGGCGCCGTAGGCGTGGCCTGCACCTTCGTCGCCCGAGGCGAGGGGGAGGAATGGTCGCAGCCCCTGCTGCTCCACCTTCCGCTGGAGACGGCCGAGCTCCTTCTCCTGGCCCGATCGCCCCATCTCGGGGACAGATCGATCGCCCTGGCCACGGCCAACGCCCTTCTTCAGGCCGAGGATCCTCCCTCACGGGAGGAGCTGCCTCCGCTGAAGAACGAGACGGAGATCGTCGTCGTCGGCAATGTGGGGGGGCTGGTCCGGGAACTGAAGGAAAAGGGCCATCGCCTGCGGGTTTTCGACGAAAACGACAAGAACAGCCTTCCCCTGGACATGGCCGGTCGGCGCCTGGCCGAGGCCGACCTCGTCATCCTGGCCGCCAACACCATCATCAACGGCAGCTGGACCTCCCTGCTGGCGCGGGCCCGTTCGGCCTGGATCGCCGGTCCCTGCTGCCCTCTCGTTCCCCCTCTTTTCGAGGGAACGCCCGTCAAGTGGCTCGTGGGGCGCCGCGTCACCGACGGAGAAAAATTGGGCCGTCTCCTGACCCGGGGCGGAGGGCTCGCCCAACTGGAGCCCTGCATGGAGCGCGTCGTCCTGCCCGTCTGAGCGTGACGTGATAAAATAGATCCCGAGGCTCCGGCGGCCCTTACGGCCGCCTTTTTCCGAGCCGCCAGGAGGTTGCCCTTTCAGATGACCAAAGATAGCGAACGATTGGATTTCGGCACCGTTCTCCCCCTCTCTCTGGAGGAGGAGATCAAGCACAGCTACCTCGATTACGCCATGAGCGTCATCGTCGGTCGCGCCCTCCCCGACGCCAAGGACGGCCTCAAACCCGTGCAGAGGCGGATCCTCTACGCCATGCTCGAGCTGGGGCTGCGCCACAACCAGGCCTACAAGAAGTCGGCCCGCGTCGTGGGCGAGACGATGGGCAAGTACCACCCCCACGGTGACGCGGCCATCTACGACACCATGGCCCGCATGGCCCAGGATTTCAGCATGCGCTATCCCCTCGTCGACGGCCAGGGGAACTTCGGTTCCATCGACGGCGATCCCCCCGCCGCCATGCGCTATACCGAGGCCCGGCTCACGTCGACGGGCGAGGAGATGCTCACCGACATCGACGAGGAGACCGTCGACTGGGGGCCCAACTTCGACGAGTCCCTCAAGGAACCTCGCGTCCTCCCCTCGCTGATCCCGAACCTCCTCGTCAACGGAAGTTCGGGCATCGCCGTCGGCATGGCGACCAACATCCCGCCTCATAACCTGAGCGAAGTCGTCGACGCCCTCTGCCTCGTCCTGGACAACGACGAGACGGAGCTGGGCGAGATCCTCTCCGTCCTTCCCGGTCCCGATTTTCCCACGGGGGGCGTCATCCTGGGCCGGGACGGAATCGTCGACGCCTACAGGACGGGGCGCGGGCGCGTCGTCGTCCGGGGCAAGGCGGAGGTGGAGAGCGGCAAGCGCGGAAAAGGGCGGATTCTCATCACCGAGATCCCCTACATGGTCAACAAGACCAACCTCATCGAGACCATCGCCAAGTGCGCCCAGAACAAGACCATCAACGGCGTCACCGATATCCGCGACGAATCGGACCGCAAGGGGCTGCGCATCGTCCTCGAGGTCTCCCGCGACGCCGATCCCGAGGTGACCCTCCGTCAGCTCTACAGCCGGACCCAGCTTCAGTCCACCTTCGGCGTCATCAACCTGGCCCTGGTCAACAACGAGCCGCGCGTCCTTCCCGTGAGGGAGATGCTTCGCATCTTCCTCGACCATCGGCGGTCCGTCGTGCGCAGGCGGACGGAGTACCGCCTCCGCAGGGCCCAGGAGAGGGCTCACATCGTCGAAGGCCTCGTCAAGGCTCTCGACCTCATCGATCGGGTCATCGCCCTCATCAGGGGCGCCTCCGACCCGAACGCGGCCCGGGCGGGGCTGGTGGAGGAGCTGGCCTTCTCCGAGGCTCAGGCTCAGGCCATCCTCGACATGAGGCTCCAGCGCCTCACGGGGCTCGAGCGGCGCAAGCTGGAGGAAGAGCTCGCGGGCCTTCTGGCCGAGATCGAGCGGTTCCGGGCCATCCTGGGCAACGAGGCCCTCCTCGACGGCGTCGTCAAGGAGGAGCTCCTGGAGCTCAAAAAGCGCTTCGGCGACGGCCGGCGGACGCGCATCGCCGACGACGTCGACGAGACGTTGGCCGAAGATCTCATCCCCGAGTCGGAAATCGTCGTCGTCCTCTCTCGGGATAACTTCCTCCGGCGGATGCAGCTTCAGGATTACCGCTGCCAGCTCAAGGGGGGCAAGGGCGTCAAGGGCGCTCAGCCCAAGGGGGAGGACGAGATCAGCCTCCTCTCGGTGACGACGACGCACCGCGACCTCTTCCTCTTCACGACCAGGGGCCGCGTCTTCGCCATCAAGGGCTACGTCGTTCCCGAGCCCAAGACGGGCAAGGGAAAGCACGTGGGCACCTTCATCCCCCTCGAAGAGGGAGAGCGCGTCGTGGCGCTCCGCGACAGCCATCTCGACGGGGCCAAGTTCGTCTTCTTCCTCACCGTTCAGGGCATCGCCAAGAGGATCGAAGTCGGCGAGCTCTCCAACCTGACCCGGGCGGGACGGCGCATTCTGGGTCTGGCCGAGGGAGACGAGATCGCCAGGGTCCATCTCACCTCGGGAGGCGACGAACTCATCCTCACGACGGCCCAGGGACAGGCCCTGCGCGTTGCCGAAGACGAGTTCCGCCCCCTGGGACGTCAGGCCCGCGGCGTCCGGGCCATCCGCCTCGGCGAGAGCGACTGCGTCGTCGGCTGCGACGTCGTCCGCCAGGATCAGCAGATGCTCTGCATCTCCCAGTTCGGCCTGGGCAAGAAGACGGCCTATGACCAGTTCGCCCTCCATCATCGAGGCGGTTCGGGCGTGAAGGTCATGAATCTGGGCGATCGGACGGGTCCCCTCGTCGGAAGCTGGGGCGTCCGCGACGGCGACGAGCTCCTCGTCATCTCCGGCCGGGGACGGGTCATCCGCTTCTCCGTCGACGATATCCCCAGCCTGAGCCGCATCGCCCGCGGATCGATCCTGGTCCGTCTCGACGACGACGACGCCGTTGCCGACGTCAGCGTCTTCCGCTGCGATCCCGAAGAGGACTAGCTCTCCATGAAGATCGCTCCCGACGGGAAGAGGAGCGTGGCCGTCGCCTTCCTGGTCACCCTCCTTGCCGTTCCTCTTTTTCCCCCCCTCGCCTGGGCCACGTCGCTGGCAACCCTCGGCCTCCTCTGGTTCTACCGGGATCCCGACAGGAAGGCCCCGGAGGACGACAGGCGATGGGTCAGCCCCGCCGACGGCAAGGTCGTCGAGATCTTCGAGGCCCGACATCCCTACGTGGGGAAGGCCCTCAAGGTGGGGATCTTCATGTCGCCTCTCGACGTCCACGTCAACAGGGCCCCTGCGGCGGGAGTCGTCGAGTTTCTCGATTACGTGCCGGGCAGGAAGCTCATGGCCTTCAACGAAAAGGCCTCGGAGGAGAACGAACGCTTCTACGTCGGCCTGAGGACCGAAGAGGGGCCTCTGCTCCTCGTCCAGGTCGCCGGCTTCCTGGCTCGACGCATCGTCTGCCGCCTCCGCCGTGGAGACCCTTTGACAGGAGGCGAGCGATACGGGATGATTAAGCTCGGCTCGAAAGTCGATGTCTACCTTCCGGCCTCCGTCCGTCCCGTCGTCGTCGTGGGACAGAGAGTGAGAGCCGGGGAGACCGTGATCGGAGTTGTTGAAAAGTGAAAAAATCGAAGCGCAGGACTCTTTCGTTCAGGCAGATCATTCCCAACATGATCACCAGCGGCAACATCCTCTGCGGCATGCTCGCCCTCGTCCTGGTCTTCCACGGCAAGGTCAGTCACGCCGCCTGGCTCGTCTTCATGGCCGTCTTCTTCGACTTCATGGACGGCAAGGTGGCCCGCAGCATCGGAGGCAGCAGCGCCTTCGGCGTCGAACTGGACAGCCTCGCCGACGTCGTCAGCTTCGGCGTCGCCCCGGCCCTCATCTTCTACTCGGCCTATCTCCAGGGCTGGAAGGGCGTCACCGGCGCTCTCGTCGCGGCCTTCTTCGCCCTCTGCGGCGCCCTGCGGCTGGCCCGTTTCAACGTCCACCACGTCGACGGCGCCTTCCAGGGATTCCCCATCCCTGCGGCGGGCCTCTTCCTCGCCTCCGTCGTCATGGCCGGCTGGCGCCTCCCCGCCTCTCTGGCCGCTCCCGTTGCCCTGTCCGTGGGGCTTCTCATGGTCTCCAGCGTGCCTTTCGGCAACCTCAAGAAGCTGCGCAAGGGGAACGTGAACCACTACAAGGCGATCTTTCTCTTCGGATTCGTCTTCTCCCTCTTCGTCCTTCTCCGCGGCGCCGCGCCGCTGGCAGCCATCTCCGTCTATCTCGCCAGCGGTTTCCTCCGCTTCGACTGGGCCGACTGGCTCTCTCTCGTCCCCGAGCCCGTCGAAGGGGATTGACGCGAAAAGAGCCGCCTGCCTCAAGGCAGGCGGCTCTTTTCGCGCGCCGAAGGGGGAACCCTTCCGGCCCCCCTCGTCACGGGAGGGGGGCCGAGGGACTCATTCCCGGCGGAGCCTTTCCAGGCGGGGGACGAGGAGGTAACAGGCGACGACGGTCAGAAGCAGGTTGGGGACCATGAAGGAACCGTTGTAGCCGATGGAGTAGAGCCAGACGTTGGTTCCCTCCGGGGCGTAGCTGCCGAAAAAGAGGGCGCCCGAGAGGACGTGACAGCCGAAGCGGGCCAGGCTTCCAAGGAAGGCCCCGGCCCAGAGGGGGCGCGGTGCCAGGGCGGCCAGGCCGAGGGAGGCGAAGGCCAGGGGGTAGTCGAGAAGGGCCTGGGCGGGGTGGACGACGTAGCCTCCGAGAAGGAGCTGGATCAGGCCTGCGGCGCTTCCCGCGACGAGACCTCCCCTCCATCCCCGCCGAAGGGCGAAGACGATGAGGGGGACGTTTTCGAGGGTGATGGAGCCTCCCTGAGGCATGTTCCAGATCTTGAGGTAGGAAAGAGCCACGGCGAGAGCGGTCGCCAGTGCCCCTTCGACGAGGGTGCGGGTACTGAGTCTCATCGTTTCCGATCCGTCCTTTCTTCTCCGCGAGCCGGAGGAGAGCACAAAAAACCCCCAGCGACGCGCTGGAGGGAGACGGGCCTCGGAAGATAAGGGCACCTCCCCGTCCAGCATGACCTGGTCAGGTCCCAGGAGTCGGGGCGAAGGCCCCCTCTCAGCCGCCAAGCGGCTCCCCCGGTGCTCTCTTGCAGGGCTTTTATACCGCTGCGTGAGCCTCTTGTCAAAGAGGGATCGGAGGTTTTTGACAGGACGTGAGGGTGGAACTACTCTAGACGGGAATCGGGTTTTCTCATCGGCGGCCAGCCGAGGCCGCAAGGAGGAGGGAAAAGCATGTACGAGGCCATTCCAGTCAAGAAAGACATCTTCTGGGTCGGAGCCAACGACCACGAGACGGACCTTTTCGAGTCCCTCTGGCCCCTTCCCCGGGGCGTCTCCTATAACGCCTATCTCGTCGTGGGGGAGAAGACGGCCCTCATCGACACCGTCAAAAGTTCTTCAATGAACGTTCTCATCGACAAGATCGAGGCCGTCATCGGCAAACGCCCCCTCGACTATCTCGTCGTCAACCACATGGAGCCCGATCATTCGGGATCGATGAAGGTCCTCAAGGCCATCTATCCCGAGCTGAAGATCGTCGGAAACGCCCAGACGAAGGGGATGTTCGAGAGCTTCTACGCCCTCACCGACGACATCGTCGTCGTCAAGGAGGGCGATGTCCTCGATCTGGGTGGCCACCAGCTCCGCTTCCACATGATCCCCATGGTCCACTGGCCGGAGACGATGGTCGCCTATGACCTGGAGTCGAAGGTCCTTTTCACCTGCGACGCCTTCGGCGGGTTCGGGACCCTCGACGGCGGCATCTTCGACGACGAAGTGGACATGGGCTTCTACGAGGACGAGATCCTCCGCTACTTCTCCAACATCGTCGGCCGCTACAGTCCCCAGGTCCAGAAGGCCATCGAAAAGCTCAAGGGGCTGGAGATCGCCGTCATCGCCCCCTCTCACGGTCCCGTCCATCGCAGGAATCCCGCCAAGATCGTCGCCCTCTACGACCGCTGGAGCCGCCACGTTTCGGAGTGCGGCGCCGTCGTGGTCTACGGCTCCATGTACGGTCACACGCAGCGAATGGCCGAGGCCGTGGCTCGGGCCATGGCCGAAGAGGGGATCGAGCGGATCATCGTCCACGACGTTTCGAGGAGCCACGTCTCCTACGTCGTCAAGGACATCTGGCGCTTCCGCGGCCTCGTCCTGGCCAGCTGCACCTACAACATGACCCTTTTCCCGCCTCTGGCGACGCTTCTCGAACATCTGCGGAACAAGATGCTCAAAGATCGTCTTGTCGGCCTCTGCGGCTCCTACACCTGGGCCCAGAGCGTCGCTCTCAAATCCCTTCTCGAGTTCGCCCACTCCGGCGGCTGGGAGCTCGTCGATCCCCAGGTGGAGATGAAGTCGGCTCCCAACAGGGCCGTCCTGGAGGCCTGCTCCCTCCTGGGCAAGAACATGGCCGGCCGCCTCAAGGCCTGTGACGGCCGGGCCTGAAGCCAGAGGCTCCGACGCGGAAGGCCGTCCCCTTCGTGAGGGGGGCGGCCTTTTTCGTCATGTTTTTTTTCGGAATCGATCGGCGGTGTGGAAGACCGTTCCTCCCTGGGAGTTCCCCTTGGAGAGGTTTTTCTGGAAGGCCTTCAGGAGACGGGCCCGGTCGTCGGCGTCGTCGACGCGTCCGTCCTCGCCCCAGAGGCGGATGCGGCCTGTGGACACGAGGATGTCGATGTCGGAGGACTCCTCTCCGAGAGCCTCGGCGAGGTCGTGGACGTTGAGCCTCTCCTGGGGATGGTCGCGCAGGTACTCCCGGGCCCGGGAGTAGATTCTGTCCAGTTCCTTGCTGCAGGTGGGGCAGATCCGCGGTCCCGGAGAGCCGAAGAGCTTGGAACAGCGATCGCAGGTCACCATGTTCAAGGCAGATCACCTCCTCATAGAGCAGTATGACGGTTCGGGCCGGAGAAGAAAAGAGGAGGGGCTGTGCCCCTCCGAGATCGGGCGATGCGAAAGGCCTGTCAAGGGACACTAAAAATGTCATCTAAAAAGAGGGTCTGAGGGACAATGAAAGTGTCGCTTTCGAGGGGCTGAAATCGCCCCCGTCAACAGCCCGCCTTGGCTTTCCTCCGCGGCGGAGGTCCTTCTAGGGAGGGGAACCCGTCCCTTGCTCGGAGCCGACCGCCGCGGCAGGAGGAGCGGGATTCTGTCGCCAGGGATGGTCTGCCGCCGGCTTCCTCTGCTTCTTCGTTTTGCATGGAGTGCCTGTCTTCGTCTCGATGACAGGCGGGGGAGTCGCAGGGGGCTCTTTGTCGACGGCTGCGAGATCGTAGAGCCCGTCATGGACAAGAGCCAGGAGTTTCCCGTCGAGCTTCTCGATGACCTTGACCGCCTGTCCTCTGGCAAGAAGCAGGGGGCGTCTGCGGGGGCCTATCAGGGCGTACTGTTTTCCGTCGAGGGAAATCGTCGAGTCTCCCGAGGCCTTCCGGTCGGTCTGGCGAGTCAGGAGGAGATCGAGAGCGGGTCCGTCCGGCGGAGGGAGAAAGGCAGATGCCCCCTCTGCGGGAGGACGAGCGAACCTCGGGTTATGGACCTCTCCCGGGTAGGCGGCGAGCAGGACGTTGGCCTCTTCGATCGTTTTCACTCCGGCCCGTCGGAAGGCGACGACGAGACGATCCTGAAGAGTTCCCCAGAGCCTTTCGATCCGCCCCTTCGCCTGGGGAGACCCTGCAGGGACATAGCGAGTTCCGAGAGCCTCCAGAGCGCGGCCGAACTGGGTTACAGGCGCCGAGTCCTCCAGCTCCTCCTTGATCGTCAGTTTTTCCGACTTGGGAGAAAGGAAGATGGTGTGGCGGTCGGCGTAAAGCTCGCGAGGCACGCCGTGGCGATCAAGCATCTGACGGAGCACGCGGAAGTAGCCGAAGAGGCACTCATTCCTGGCCATCCACAGACCGAGGACCTCTCCTGTGGCATCGTCAATCACGCCGTGGAGAGTGCAACGCTCACCGATCTCGAACCAATCGAAAGGAGAGGCGTCCATCTGGACCAGATCGCCTCGTCGGGACCGTCGGACCCTGCGGGAACGCCGCTTCGGGGCCCGGTGGCGATGAACGAGGGACAGGTTCTCCGCGCGAAGGAAACGGGCGATGCTCTTGGCGCTCAGCACGAGATCATGCTCTTCGGCAAGGAGTTCGGCCATGTGCTGACAGCTCGTATCCCTGTAAAGACCCTTGGCCAGACTGACGACGAAATCCCGTGTCTCCTGAGAGATTCTGCGCCGGGACGGTTTGCCTCGTCCCTTGTGCAGGAGCCCCTGCGCTCCTTCTTCCCGGTAGCGTCGTTTGAGCCGAAAGACCTGACGGCGGCTCAGACCGAGCCGATCGGCCACCTCCTGAACCGTCAGGTTGCCCGCGACAGCCTCTTCCACCAACCCCAAGCGCCTTGCTTCTTTTGTCTTCATGAGTAGGTCTCTCCTGGTCGTCATAAGTGACATTTTCCCTGTCCTCTTCACGAGTGACAATACCATTGTCCGGCGACAGGGCGATGCGAAAGGCCTTGACAGATCGTCGTTATCAGGGACAATGGGGGTAGCTTGAGGCTGTAGGGATGCCGGGGCTGCCCGTAGAAAAGGGCGCCCCCATTTTTTGCTCCCCTGGCCTCGTCGTTCAGGAGGAGATAGTTTGTCCATCAACACCGTTCGTTTTTCCGATTTTGATCTGAAACCCAGCATTCAAGAGGCCATCGCCCAGCACGGCTTCGAGACGCCCACGCCCGTTCAGGAGGCTGTCTTAGGCCTTCCCGACGTCCTGTCGACGGATCTCGTCGTTCAGGCCAAGACGGGCTCGGGCAAGACCCTCGCCTTTTCCCTTCCCCTCATCAACGACCTCGTCGCCGGAGGCGTTCCCCGCATCCTCGTTCTGGCGCCGACGCGGGAACTGGCCCAGCAGACGGCGGGAGAGATGGAGTGGCTCGGCCGTCCTCTGGGCATGTCCGTGGCCGTCCTCGTCGGAGGCGTTCCCATCGGCCCCCAGATTTCCCAGCTCCGCCGCGGCGCCTCTCTCGTCGTCGGGACGCCGGGGCGGGTCATCGACCACCTCGAGCGGGGAACCCTCAACGCCGCCACGATCGAAAGCCTTATCCTCGACGAAGGGGACCACATGCTCGACCTGGGTTTCCGCGACGAGCTCGAGTCCATCCTGAAGCGGATGACCGCCATCAAAAGGACCTGGCTCTTCTCGGCCACCATTCCCGACTCGGTCCGCTACCTCGTCAGACGCTACCTCAAGGATCCGCGCAAGCTGACCCTTTCCGTCGACGAGACGGTCAACGACGACATCTCCCACAAGGCCTTCGTCTGTCCCTCGCGGAGACGCTACGAGGCCCTCGTCAACGTCCTCCTCTGGGAGCGTCCCGAGCGGGCCATCGTCTTCTGCGCCACCAAGGTGGAGACGGCCGATGTGGCCCTTCGCCTGGCCCAGGCCGGTTTCGGCGCCCATCCCATCCATGGCGACATGGGGCAGAGGGAGCGCAATCACGCGCTGGAGATGTTCCGGAGCAGCACGACGGGCATCCTCGTCGCCACCGACGTGGCCGCCCGCGGCCTGGACGTGACGGGTGTGACCCACGTCATTCAGCTCGGTCTCCCCTCCAACATCGAGGCCTACGTCCACCGCAGCGGGCGGACGGGCCGGGCCGGCCACAGCGGCATCAGCGTGACGCTGCTGTCGCCCGTCGAGGCCCGCCGCATGAAGGGCCTCGTCCGCAGCTTCTCCGTCCAGATCAACTGGTTTCCCGTTCCCGACAGGGGCGACCTGGAGAAGCTGGAGCATCTTCGCCTCAACGAGGAGCTGGACAAGCTTGCCGCTCTTCCCGACGGGAAGGACTATGGCGAGCTGGCACGGGCCATCCTCGAGCGGGACGACGCCGTCGAGGTGACGGCCGGCCTGTTGGCTCGACTGGCCTTCGAAGGGCCTCGAGGCTATTCCCTCAAGGCAGAGCTGGAGGCCGAACAGGACCGGGCCAACCGCGATCGGGGCCGTCGTCCCGATCCCCGCAGCAGCAATCGCCGAAGCGAGTACAGGGGCGATCGCTCCCGCAATTTCGCCGCCTCCGGAAGTCGTCCCCGCCCTCGCGGCGCCCGCTGAGGCGACGGGACCTGAAGAAAGAAAAAGGGCCGATTCGAAAGAATCGGCCCTTTTCACATCTTGCCCCTTTGCGTATAGTCTTCCCTGTCGTCTCCTCCAGAGAAAGGGCGTGATTCCCGTGAAAGAGCTTCTCGGCGATCCCCTGTTGCTGCTGTCCCTGGCCGTCGTCTCGGGCTATGCCTTGGGACGCCTTCGTTTCGGGCGGATCAGCCTGGGACTTTCCGGTGCCCTCTTCACGGGGCTCCTCTTCGGCATGGCCGGAGGGAGCGTTCCCCGGGAGTACTTTTCCTGGAATCTCCTCGTCTTCGTCGTCGCCGTCGGTCTCCTGGCCTCGGAGGATATCGTCGGGGCCGTCAGGCTCTACGGCTGGCGTTTCCCCCTTCTCAGTCTCGCCGTGACCTTTTCCGGAGCCCTGGTCCTCTTCTTTTCCGCTCTTTTCTTCGGCCGAGCCGTCGATCCCTTCCTCGTCGTCGGGACCTACACGGGGGCCCTGACGAGTTCTCCCGGCCTCGGCGCCGCCTTGGAGGCGACGGGGGGCAATCCCCTCGTCGTCGTCGGCTATACGGTGGCCTACCCTTTCGGCGTCGTCGCCGTCGTCCTCTTCGTCCAGCTGGCTCCGATCGTTTTCGCCATCGACGTGGAGGAGGAGCGCCGGTCCCTGGCCTCGCTCCGCCGGTCGAAAGGTCTTCAGGTGCCCTCTGAGGGTTCCGTGGGCTTTTCCCTCGTCGCCTTCGCCCTCTCCATGGCTCTGGGCAGTCTCGTCGGCGCCGTCAAGGTCCCCCTTCCCGGCCTGGGCTCCCTCTCCCTGGGAGCGACGGGAGGGGCTCTCCTCGTCGCCCTCGCCGCCGGAACGCTGGGACGGGTCGGTCCTCTGGCCTTCCGCATGGACCCGTCGATCCTGGGGGCCTTCCGTTCCCTCTCCCTGGCCTTCTTCCTGGCCGCCTCGGGGCTGATGGCCGGTCCCCAGATCGTGGCGGCCCTCAGCGAGCACGGCCTGCTTCTCATCGCCATGGGGCTCGTCTCGGCCCTTTTCGCCGAAGCCGTAGGATACTTCATGGGACGTCGCCTGTGGAAAATGAACTGGATTCTCCTCTCCGGCGCCATCTGCGGCGCCATGACGAGCACGCCGGGACTGGGCGCGGCCATCGACGCCACGGGCTCGGAGGAGTGCGCCGCCGGCTACGGCGCGGCCTACCCCGTGGCCATCGTGGGCATGGTCCTTTTTACCTCCCTGCTCCATCTCGGCCTGAGGGCGGTGGCGCTTTCGGGCGGCTAGGAGGTATAATGCGAAACAGTGTATTCTCTCTGTGAGGCGAACGCCGCTTTTGCGCAATAAACCGCCTTTTCTGGAAATTCAGGTCAAGAGGTTGATTTCTGTAAAAGAGTGATAAATACTAAGGGGGCTTGCGTCGTTCCCGAGGGGACAAGCAGGGAGAGCCTGTCGGGGGCGTCGCATGTGGGGAGATAAACGTTACGTTGGAGGTGGGAGGAGTGTTTCAGGAAGACAAGCTCCAGAAAATCGCAGAGGGCAAGGCCAAGTATGACGCCTCTGTCGAGAAGGCTCTGGCCAAGTTTCCCGAGAGGCGGAAGCGTTTCGTCTCCGGCGGCGGGCTGCCCGTCAACAGGCTCTACACGCCCCTGGACGTGAAGGACCTCGACTACGACAGGGATCTGGGCTATCCCGGCCAGTATCCCTTTACCCGCGGCGTCCAGCCGACGATGTACCGCGGCCGGTTCTGGACGATGCGGATGTACGCCGGTTTCTCGACGGCGGAGGAGTCGAACAAGCGCTACCGCTACCTGCTCGGACAGGGCGGCAGCGGCCTTTCCGTCGCCTTCGACCTGCCGACGCAGATCGGCTACGACTCGGATCATCCCATGGCCCAGGGCGAGGTGGGCAAGGTCGGCGTCGCCATCGACAGCCTGGCCGACATGGAGATCCTCTTCGGCGGCATCCCTCTCGACAAGGTCTCGACGTCGATGACGATCAACGCCCCCGCCTCGGTCCTTCTGGCCATGTACATCGCCGTCGCCGAGAAGCAGGGAACGCCCGCCGACAAGATCTCGGGCACGATCCAGAACGACATCCTCAAGGAGTACATCGCCCGGGGAACGTACATCTTCCCCCCCAAGCCGTCGCTGCGTCTCATCACCGACATCTTCGACTTCTGTTCCAAGAACGTGCCCAACTGGAACACCATCTCCATTTCGGGCTACCACATCCGCGAGGCCGGTTCCACGGCCGCCCAGGAAGTGGCCTTCACCCTTGCCGACGGCATCGCCTACGTCGACGCCGCCATCAAGGTCGGACTCGATCCCAACGTCTTCGGCCAGCGCCTTTCCTTCTTCTTCAACGCCCATAACGACTTCGCCGAAGAGGTGGCCAAGTTCCGCGCCGCCCGCCGTCTCTGGGGCAAGATCATGAAAGAGCGCTTCGGCGTCGCCGACAAGAAGGCCCAGATGCTCCGCTTCCACACCCAGACGGCCGGGTCGACCCTCACGGCCCAGCAGCCGGAGAACAACATCGTCCGCGTCGCCATCCAGGCCCTGGCCGCCGTCATGGGCGGGACCCAGTCGCTCCACACGAACAGCATGGACGAGGCCCTGGCCCTGCCGACGGAAAAGAGCGTCCGCGTCGCCCTCAAGACGCAGCAGATCATCGCCCACGAGTCCGGCGCCGCCGATACCTCCGATCCCCTCGGCGGCAGCTACTACATCGAGGCCCTCACCGACGAGATCCAGCGCCAGGCCGAGGATTACATCGCCAAGATCGACGAGCTCGGCGGCATGCTGACGGCCATCGAAAAGGGCTATGTCCAGTCGCAGATCCAGGACGCCGCCTACGAGTATCAGAAGTCCGTCGAGAGCGGCGAGCGCGTCGTCGTCGGCGTCAACAAGTACCAGGTCGAAGAGGACAACTCGGGCCGCGAGCTGCTCCGCGTCGACCCCAGCGTCGGCGAGGACCAGTGCCGCAAGCTCCGCGAGCTGAGGGAGAAGCGCGACAATCTCCGCGTCCAGACCGTCCTCGACGATGTCCGTCAGGCCGCCAAGGACGAATCCGTCAACCTCATGCCCCGCATCGTCGAGGCCGTCAAGGCCTACGCCACGGAAGGCGAGATCTGCGGCGTCCTGCGTGAGGAGTTCGGCGAGTACCGCGAGAACATCGTGCTTTAGGCGGAAAGGAGACGGTCAGGATGAGCGATCGCAAGATTCGAGTCGTTGTGGCCAAGCCGGGACTGGACGGCCACGACAGGGGCGCCAAGGTCATCGCCCGGGCCTTCCGGGACGCGGGCATGGAGGTCATCTACACGGGGCTTCGCCAGACGCCCGAGCAGATCGTCGATACGGCCATTCAGGAGGATGCCGACGCCATCGGCATCAGCATCCTCTCCGGCGCCCACGAGCACTATTTCCGGGCCATCGTCACCCTCCTGAAGGAGAAGGGCTCGGAGGACATCATCGTCTTCGGCGGCGGCGTCATCCCCGACGGTGACGTGCCCACCCTCATGGAGGTGGGCGCCGGTGCCATCTTCGGTCCCGGCACGGCGACGTCCCAGTGCATCGAATGGCTTGAAAAGGCCGTCGAGGAGAAACGATCGAAGGAGTAGTTCTCATTCGCCAAAAAGCGTCGCGGCCTCGCGGCTCCGGTTCGCCGAGTCGCGACGTGGGGAGGCAGGTCTCTCTTTCGGACCTGCCTCCGTTGAACGAAACGAGGAGGGGTCAGGGTGAAACCGACGGTCATCGATCACATCGGAATTGCAGTCAGGAGCATCGACGAGGCCCTCAAGTTCTGGGAGGAGGGGCTGGGCATCAGGTGCACCGCGAGGGAGGAAGTGGCCGAGCAGAAGGTCATCACGGCCTTTCTCCCCGTGAAGGACACGGAAGTGGAGCTTCTCGAGCCCACGAGCGACGAGAGTCCCGTGGCGAAGTTCATCGAGAAGAAGGGCGAGGGCATTCACCACATCGCCATCCGCGTCGACGATCTCGAGGCGGCCCTGGCGGAGCTGAAGGCCAAGGGCGTCCGTCTCATCGACGAGACTCCCCGCTACGGCGCCGGCGGCGCCAAGATCGCCTTTGTCCATCCCAAGTCGACGGGTGGCATTCTTCTCGAGCTGAGCGAGCGCGGCTGACCTTGCAGCGCCCCGCGGGGATTGCCTTTCCCCTGCGGGGCGCTCTGACTTCCCCGAGGAGGTAAGGAAGCATGTCGGAAAAGACGATCGACCAGCTCTGCGAGGCGCTGTTGTCGCGCAGGGAGAAGGCCGCCCAGGGAGGCGGAGCGAAGGCCGTCGAGAAGCAGAAGGAAAAGGGAAAGATGACGGCCCGAGAGCGTATCGCGTCGCTGCTGGACGAGGGGAGTTTCGTCGAGATCGACGAATTCGTGACGCACCGCTGCGTCAACTTCGGTCTGGAGAAGAAGCTCTACGAAGGAGACGGAGTGGTGACGGGCCACGGGACCATAGAGGGCCGCCTCGTCTACGTCTACAGCCAGGACTTCACCGTCCTGGGCGGATCTCTGGGCGAGATGCACGCCAAGAAAATCTGCAAAGTCATGGACATGGCGCTGCAGAACGGAGTGCCCGTCGTGGGAATCAACGACTCGGGCGGAGCGCGCATCCAGGAGGCCGTCGACGCCCTCTCGGGCTACGGCAACATCTTCTTCCGCAACGTCAAAGCCAGCGGGGTCGTGCCGCAGATCTCGGTCATCGCCGGTCCCTGCGCGGGCGGTGCCGTCTACAGCCCGGCTCTGACGGACTTCACCCTCATGGTGGACAAGATCGGCATCATGCACATCACGGGCCCTGCCGTCATCAAATCGGTGACGGGAGAAGAAGTGACGAGCGAACAGATCGGCGGGGCCATGACGCACAACCGCGTCTCGGGAGTGGCCCAACTCTTCGCCGCCGACGAAGGGGAATGCTGGGCCCAGGTCCGCAAACTGCTCTCCTACCTGCCGAGCAACAACATGGAAGAGGCGCCCCACAAAGAGACGGAAGACGACGTCTACCGCACCGTCCCGGAGCTGAGAGGAGCCGTGCCGACCAACCCCAACAGGGGCTACGACGTGCGGGACGTCATCGTCAAAGTCGTCGACGACGGGGACTTCTTCGAGATCCAGCCCTACTGGGCGCAGAACATCGTCACCGGCTTCGGCCGCGTCGGGGGCAAAGTCATCGGCATCATCGCCAACCAGGCCAAACACATGGCGGGATGCCTCGACATCGACGCCTCGGACAAGGCGAGCCGCCACATCCGCATCTGCGACGCCTACAACATCCCCATCGTCACCTTCGAAGACGTTCCGGGCTACCTGCCGGGCCTGGCGCAGGAAACGGGAGGCATCATCCGCCACGGGGCGAAACTCCTCTACGCCTACAGCGAGGCCACGGTCCCCAAAATCACCCTCGTCCTCAGGAAAGCCTACGGCGGGAGCTACCTGGGCATGTGCAGCAAAGACCTCGGAGCGGACGTCGTCCTGGCCTGGCCCCAGGCGGAAATCGCCGTCATGGGAGCCGAAGGGGCGGCCAACATCATCTTCGCCCGGGAAATCAAAGAATCGGGCGACCCGGCCGCGACGCGGGCGGAGAAAATCGAAAGCTACAAAGAGGCCTTCGCCAACCCCTACCAGGCGGCCTCGCGGGGCTTCGTCGACCGGGTCATCCTGCCGGAAGAGACGCGCCTCGAACTGCATCGTGCCCTCACCGTAAGCGAAAGCAAGCGTGAACTGAGGCCGAAGCGCAAGCACGCCATCATGCCCCACTAGGAAAGAGGGGACCGAAAATGGGACATCTCTCCGATCACTTTCAGGGTCCGCTTGGGGCCGTCGTCCTCTCCCTCATCGCCTTCAGCGTCGTCTTCCTCGTCCTGATGTCGCTCATGCTCCTGCTCATCGGAGTCAAGCACCTGGCCGGGCTGATCGACGCCGTCAAGGCGGCCAAAGAGGCCCAGGCTCAGGCGGTGAAGGCGTCGAAAACGTCGTCGTCGCCGAAGGAAGCGCCCAGGGCCGTCGTCAGGGCCCAGGAAGCGGGAGACCAACTCATCGCCGTCCTCACGGCGGCCATCGCCGCCGGCGGCCTCGAGAACTTCCGCATCAGCTCCGTCCGCCCCGCCGTAGCCGTGGCCGACAGCCTCACGTCGGGCTGGAAACGCCTCTCGCGCCTGGACAACCTCGAAGGCTGGGAATAGGCGGGCGGGGAGCCCGAGCCCTGTCGGGCCCGCCGCCGAAGACGGCCGATGGGAAAGACGGAAAAGGCGAACGTCCCGTCCCGTCCGGGACCGTGACGCCCGCCTCGGAAAAGGAACAGGAGCCTGCAGCGAACGGGGGAACGCCCCCCGCAAAAACCGACACGCCAAAGGGAGGACCTGAAATGGCCCGCAACTACCGCATCACCGTCAACGGAACCGCCTACGACGTCCAAGTGGAAGAACTGGGCGGCGCCGCCGCGCCGACCCCTGCCAGAGCCGCCGCTCCCGCCGCCGCCCCCGTGGCGGCCCCTGCCCCCGTCGCCGCTCCTGTGGCGGCCCCCGCCCCTGCCGGCGCCGCCACCGTCACGGCGCCCATGCCGGGCAAAATCCTCAAAATCGCCGTCGCTCCGGGAGCCGTCGTCGCCGCCGGAGACCTGCTCCTCGTCCTGGAAGCCATGAAAATGGAAAACGAAATCCTCGCCTCCGCGGCGGGCACCGTCCAGGAAATCCGAGTCAAAGAAGGCGGCTCCGTCAACTCCGGAGACATCCTCGTCGTCCTCGGCTAGGCCTCGGGCCTCAAAGGAGGAACGACCATGGGAATCTACATCGAATCACTGTCGAGCGTCCTCGCCCAATCGGGATTCGCCGGCCTCACGACGGGCAATCTCGTCATGCTCGTCGTCGGCCTCGTCCTGCTCTACCTGGCCATCGGCAAGGGCTTCGAGCCCCTCCTGCTGGTGCCCATCGCCTTCGGCTGCGTCCTCGTCAACCTGCCCCTGTCGGGCATCATGGACGAAGGGGGCTTTCTCTACTACGTCTTCTTCGGGACCCAGCACGAAATCTACCCCGTCATCATCTTCATGGGGATCGGAGCCCTGACGGACTTCGCGCCCCTGCTGGCCAACCCCATCACCTTCCTCCTGGGGGCGGCGGCCCAGCTGGGCGTCTTCATCGCCCTCTTCGGCGCCATGATGATGGGCTTCTCGGTGAAAGAGGCGGCCAGCATCGCCATCATCGGAGGGGCCGACGGCCCGACGAGCATCTACCTGACGATGAAACTGGCGCCGCAGATCCTGGGGGCGGTTGCCGTGGCGGCCTACAGCTACATGTCTCTGGTGCCGCTCATCCAGCCGCCGGTCATCAAGGCCCTGACGACGAAGGCGGACCGGGCCATCCGCATGGACAACCTCCGTCCGGTGAGCAAGACGGAGCGGGTCCTCTTCCCCATCGTCTGCACCATCGCCTCGGGCCTCATCCTGCCGGCGTCGGTGCCCCTCATCGGCATCCTCATGTTCGGCAACCTCCTGCGGGAGTGCGGCGTCACGGAGCGCCTGAGCCTGGCGGCCCAGAACGAGATTCTCAACGCCACGACGATCTTCCTGGGCCTGACGGTGGGCGCGACGATGGAGGCCGAGACCTTCCTGACGGCGGCGACGCTGAAGATCATCGTCCTGGGCCTGGTGGCCTTCGTCTTCAGCACGGCCGGAGGCGTCCTCTTCGGCCAGGCCCTGAAAATCTTCTCGGGCGGCAAGATCAACCCCATGATCGGAGCGGCGGGCGTCTCGGCCGTCCCCATGGCGGCCCGCGTCGTCCAGAGAGTGAGCCAGCAGGAGAACCCCGGCAACTTCCTCCTCATGCACGCCATGGGCCCCAACGTGGCCGGCGTCATCGGGACGGCCGTCGCCGCCGGCACCATGCTCACGCTGCTCATGAGCTAGAAGGGACGGCAAGCGCCAAAGCGAGGGACACGGGGCGCTTCGCTCTGTGTCCCTCCTTCTTTCTTTTTTTCGTGGCTTTGGGGAGGGACGATCATGCGAGAGATCAACGTCGATGTCGTCGAAGAGGCCGTCCGGTCGCTCTTCATGGAGATGAACGTCCAGATCGTTCCCGACGTCGAGGCGGCCCTTCGGAGCGCCCGGGCGAGGGAGGCCTCCGAGCTGGGCCGCTCCGTCCTCGACGATTTGCTGGAAAACGCCGCCATCGCCTCTGACGAGAGGGTGCCCCTCTGCCAGGATTGCGGCATGGCCATCCTCTTCCTGGAGGTGGGCCAGGAGATCGCCTTCGTCGGAGGCTCGCTGAGCGAGGCGCTCCAGAGGGGCGTCCGTCGCGCCTATTCCGAGGGCTACCTCCGCAAGTCCGTCGTCGCCGATCCCCTTTTCGACAGGAAAAACAGCGGCGACAACACGCCGGCCATCGTCCACGTCGAAATCGTCGACGGCGGCCGCCTCCGCCTCCGGGCGACGGCGAAGGGCATGGGGAGCGAGAACATGAGCGCCATCGCCATGATGAAGGCCGCCGACGGCCCCGAGGGAGTCCGCGACTTCGTCGTCGACACCGTCCGCCGCGGCGGTTCCAACCCCTGCCCCCCCGTCGTCGTCGGCGTCGGGATCGGCGGCAATTTCGAGAGGGCCCCTCTGCTCGCCAAGAAGGCCCTTCTGAGGTCTCTGGGGTCGCGCAACGGCGACGGGCGCTACGCCGACCTCGAGGAGGAGATCCTCAGGGCCGTCAACGGCCTCGGGATCGGTCCCGCGGGCTACGGAGGGACGACGACGGCCCTGGCCGTCCAGATCGAGTTCGCGCCCACCCACATCGCCGGCATGCCCGTGGCCGTCAACATCTGCTGCCACGCCTGCCGTCACGGCGAGGTCGTTCTGTAAAAAGGGAGGTCCGCAAGGGATGACACAGGTCCGGAAGGTTCAAGCTCCCTTCGGGGAGGATCTGGCACGGTCGCTTCGCAGTGGAGAGAGGGTGCTCCTGTCGGGCATTCTCTTCACGGCCCGCGACGCGGCCCACAAGCGCCTCGTCGAGGCCCTGTCGCGGGGCGAGGCTCCCCTGGACCTGGCCGACCAGGTGATCTACTACGCCGGTCCTGCCCCGGCCGGCCCGGGCAAGATCATCGGTCCCGTCGGCCCGACGACGAGCGGAAGGATGGATCCCTACACGGTCACCCTTCTGGAAAAGGGGCTGAGGGGCATGATCGGCAAAGGGGGCCGCTCGCCCCAGGTCCTCCGGGCACTGGCAGACCGGGGGGCCGTCTATTTCGGCGCCACGGGGGGCGCGGCGGCCCTCCTGGCCCGCTCCGTCCGGCGCTGCGACGTCGTCGCCTACGGCGACCTGGGGCCCGAGGCGATCCGTCGCCTCGAAGTCGTCGACATGCCTCTCGTCGTCGTCGCCGACGCCTGGGGAGGCGACCTTTACCGCGATGGCCCCGAGGCCTTTCTTCTCGGTCGACAGGGGATGGAGCTTTTCTGAAGGCCGCTGAAGCGGCGCGAGGAGGTTGCGTGAAATGAGCGAGAACGATCGCATTTACCGGGAGGCGCTCGAGCTTCATCGCCTGTTCCGCGGGAAAATCGAGGTAGGTTGCCGCGTTCCTCTGGAGACGGCCCACGACCTGGCCCTGGCCTACACGCCCGGCGTGGCCGAGCCCTGTCGGAGGATCGCCGAAGATCGCGACCAGGTCTGGTCCCTGACCAACCGGGGCAATACGGTGGCCGTCGTCAGCGACGGATCGGCCGTCCTGGGGCTGGGCGACATCGGTCCCGAGGCAGGCCTTCCCGTCATGGAGGGCAAGTGCAATCTCTTCAAACGCTTTGCCTCCATCGACGCCTACCCTCTCGTTCTCGACGAGCGGGATGTCGACGCCGTCGTCGCCGTCGTGGCGGCCCTGGCCCCCTCCTTCGGCGGCATCAACCTGGAGGATATCGCCGCCCCCCGCTGTTTCGAGATCGAGAGGAGACTGCAGGAACGCCTCTCCATCCCCGTCTTTCACGACGACCAGCACGGCACGGCCGTCATCGTCCTGGCCGGGCTCATGAACGCCCTCCGTTTCGTCGGCAAGAGCCTTCATTCGGCGCGAATCGTCGTCAACGGCATCGGCGCGGCGGGGACGGCCATCGTGCGCATTCTGGCGGCTCGCGGCGCCCGCAACGTCGTCTGTTGCGACCGTTTCGGCGTCCTCTCGCCCGACGACGAGCGACTGACGCTCCCGCAAAGAGAGCTGGCGGCCGGGACCAATCCCGAGGGGCGAGCCGGTTCCCTGGGGGATGCCCTCGTCGGCGCCGATGTCTTCGTCGGCGTCTCCCGGCCCGGTCTGGTCTCAGCCGACATGGTCCGGGCCATGGCCGACGGCGCCGTCCTCTTCGCCATGGCCAACCCGACGCCGGAGATCTTTCCCGCCGAGGCCCGCTCGGCCGGGGCCGCCGTCGTCGCCACGGGGAGGAGCGACTTCCCCAACCAGGTCAACAACTGCCTGGGTTTTCCCGCCATTTTCCGAGGCGCTCTCGACGCCGGGGCGAAGCGGATCACGGAGGGGATGAAGCTGGCCGCCGCCGATGCCCTGGCCGCTCTCATCGACGACGAGGCGTTGGGCGCCGAGCGGATTCTCCCCTCGGCCCTGGACGATCGCGTCGTTCCCGCCGTGGCCCGGGCCGTGGCCGATCAGGCCCGGGCCGAGGGGGTCTGTCGCTAGATCGGATCGGCGGCGTCGACGGGCAGGAGCAGGACGGGCACGGTGACGCGGCGGAGGAGTCGCTGGGCCGTCCCGCCCAGGAAGAGCTCCCAGAGATCGCCGTGGCGCGAGAGGCCCAGGACGAGCAGAGAGGGGCGGGTCCGATCGAGATGGTCCGGCACGGTCTCCTCGGGATCACCGGTGAGGAGGGCCGTCCGCACGGAGCCGAAGGTGCCGCTCAGCTCCGTGCCGATCTCCTGAAGGGCCGCGTCGGCCGAGAGGAGCAGATCGGGAGCCGCCTCGGGGCCGGAGGGAGAGAGGGAGTGAAGGAGTTCGAGATCGTCCGTCCTTCCTCCCAGTCCTTCGGCGAGGGCCGCCAGGAGCGGCTCCGTCCTGTCGGGCGAGAGGTCGAGGGCCACGGCGACGGAGCGGAAGAGCTCCTCGTCGTGTTGCCGCCCTTTCCAGAGAAGGAGCTGGGGGAGGGCCAGTCGGGGCACGACCAGGGCGGCCTCGTCGGCGTCGTCGAGAAGGAGGAGGGCCGACGTGCATCCCCTTTCCCGGGCCAGCCGGGGCAGTTCCTCCAGGGGGTCTCCCGCCGCGACGAAAATCTCGGTCCGGACTCCGGGGGGCAGGTCGGCGGCGAGGCGCTCCAACTCCTCCTGGGCGAGGCGGACGCTCTGGGGCGTCTCCGGGCCAAGGACGGGGTTGACGATGTGAGCCAGCAGCAGCGTCGTCTCCCCGGCGAAAAGCCTGCCGGCGGCCCAGTCCACGAGCGACGTCGCTTCCTCGGAAAGGTCATGGTGAAAGAGCGTCTTTCTCCACATGGCGGACACCTCCTCTGTTCGGCTGGATCTTTTGTACCAGTATAGCCTCATCGGGACGGGGCTGTTCTATAATGGCAACGAATCGTTCGAGAGGAGGGAGGGAAGGCTTTGCCTCCGAGACGACAACAGAAGACCTGGTGCGCTCTCTCCTGCATCGAGCGCTTGGCCCGGCTCCTTCCGCGACGGAGTGCCGTGGCCCTCGGGGCCTTTTTGGGGGGAGTGGTCCATTTCGTCTCCCGCAAAAAGGTCGATGCCGCCGAGGCCCGCTGCGTCCGCGCCTTGGGCGTGGGCGTCACGACGGCCCGGGAGATCGTGGCCCGCTCCTACCGTAACCTGGGGCGGTCCGTCATGGAATTCTACCGCCTTCCGCTCCTTTCCGACGGGTGGGACCGTCTCGTCACGGTCCACGGCGAGGAGCATCTGCGCCGTGCCCATGAGCGGGGGCGGGGCGTCATCCTTCTGACGGCCCATTTCGGCAGCTGGGAACTGGCGGCGGCGACCGTGGCCCGCAGGGGCTTCCCCATGAACGCCATCGGCGCCGAGCAGCGCGACGAGAGGGTGACGGAGAAGATCGCCAGCCTCCGGGCTTCGGCGGGCGTGACGACCATAGGCAAGGGTTTCGATCTCAAGGCGGCTCTCCGCTGCCTCAGAGAGGGACAGATCCTGGGCGTCCTTCTCGACCAGGATCCGCGAGAGAAGGGCATGGTCGTCCCCTTCCTGGGCCTTCCGGCCAGTACGCCCTACGGTCCCGTCAAGCTCGCCCACAGACTGGGTGCGGCCGTCGTCCCCCTTTTCATCGTCCGTCGTCCCGACGGAACGGGCCACGATCTCCATCTCCTCCCCGAACTGGAGGGGAGGGACGGTCCCTTCGGCGAGGATCTCGAGGCCGATCTGGCCCTCTGCAACGAGGTGCTGAGCCGGTGGATCGCCGAATACCCCGACCATTGGCTCTGGCTCTACCCGCGATGGATGTCCACCCTTGACCGGCGATAGCCCGACCCTGGCTTTCGATCCCGGCCGGAACAAGGTGGGATGGGCTCTGGCACGGGAGGGAGGACGACTCGTCGCCTCGGGTATCGTGGCCGTCGGAGAGCTCGATCTCTTCCTGGACGCCTTTTTCGGAGGCGAACTCCTGGCCGATCGCTGGTTACGGGAAGAACTTGTCCCTCGCCCCTGGCAGATCGGGCCCGGGCGCGTCATACTTGGAACGGGTACGGGAAGCGATTTGCTGGCTCGCCGTCTCCTCCTCCGGCACATCTCCTTCGAGGAAGTCGACGAGTCCTTTTCCACCCTGAGGGCGCGCGAGCTCTACTGGCGTCTCCATCCGCCTCGCGGCCTCCTCCGCCTCCTTCCCAGCGGTCTCCGCCTTCCGCCCCGAGATGTCGATGACCTTGCGGCGTGGAGTCTTCTTCTGTCTGACGGCACATCCCGAGAGTAGAGAGCGATTCCTCTCCGCTGCGGAGAGACCGCCTCCGGCGTTGGCCCCTTCCGGCGTCACGGAATCGAAAGCGAGGTAATTTTGATGGAAGCGCAGAATATCTCCAAACTCGTCAACAGTTTCGGCGCCGCTCTTCTTTCCGTCGGTCAGAGCGTCGGGCTTTCGGTCAGGCTCGACAAGGGAGCCATCGGACCCGGCGTCAACGCCCCTGGAAGCCGAGCCGCCGCCCTCATCGGGTTCGTCGGCGCCGGTCTCCAGGGGACGGTGGCCATCATGATCGACGAGGCGGGCTTCGGGGCCTTCGTGACGTCCATGTCGGGGGGGCTGCTCGCTCCAGACATGGACGATCCCGTGGCGCTCAGCGTCCTCGGCGAGCTGACCAATATGGTCAGCGGCCAGGCCATCATGAAACTCAACGTCCAGGGGCTGGACATCACGCCCCCTCAGATCATCACCGGCGAGAACATCAAGAGCGTCCCCAGCACCAGCCAGGGCGTGCGCAACTTCACCCTTCCCTTCCACGTCAGCGGAGGGCGCGTCTTCCTGGTCCTGACGGTTCACGGCTGAGGCGGTCCCTCGCGTCTTCTCTCCCTGCTGGAAAGCGGCGCGGCATCAGCCGGCCGCTTTTTTCTTTTAGCCCAAGGAGGTCTGGTCGATGAACAGTCCCGCCCAGAAGGTGGGTGAAGTGCTCTCCCTCATCTATAGCGTTGTCAAATGGTTTGCCCTGGCCCTCGTCGCCGGCGTTCTCGTCGGAGCGACGGCCGCCCTGTTCCTCAAGCTTCTCGAGTCGGGGCGCCGCGAAGTCCTGGCCCGCCCCTCGACGTTGCGTTATCTCCTTCTGCCCCTCGGCCTCTGGGCCAGCGCTCTCCTCGTCGCCAAGCTGGCGCCCGAGGCCAAGGGACACGGCACGGAGAAGGTCATCGAGGCCGTCCACAAGCGGTCGGGGCGGATCGCTCTGTCGGTCATCCCCGTCAAGCTCGTCGCCACTCTCATAACCCTTTCCGTCGGCGGTTCGGCGGGCAAGGAGGGGCCCTGCGCCCAGATCGGGGCGGGCATCACCTCCGCCCTGGCCTCCCTTCTCCGCTTCGGCGACGAGGACCGGAAAAAACTGGTCATCTGCGGCATCTCGGCGGGCTTCGCCGCCATCTTCGGCACGCCCGTGGCGGGGGCCATCTTCGGCATCGAGGTCCTGTTCATCGGCCAGATGTTCTACGACGTCATGCTCCCCTCCTTCGTCAGCGGCATCGCGGCCTACCATACCGCCACCCTTCTGGGCATCACCTATCCCGACGAGCTGCTCCGCGCCGTCCCCGACCTTTCCGGGGGATATCTCCTGTGGGGGTTGGCCGCCGGCTGCTTTTTCGGCCTCGTCGCCCTGGCCCACATCGAAATCCTGGGCCTGACGGAGCGCTTTTTCGAGAGGCTGCGCCTTCGCGGCTGGCAGAAGCCCCTGCTGGGCGGCGCCCTCCTCCTGGGCGCCACGGCCCTTTTCGGCCCTCGTTACCTGGGGTTGGGGACGGAGACGATCGAAAGCGCCCTGAGAGGGGAGGCCGTGCCTCACGGGGCCTTCGCCCTCAAGTCGCTTCTGACGGGGATTACCCTCAGCTGCGGCGGGAGCGGCGGCATCGTGACGCCGACGCTTTTCGTCGGTGCCGCCGCGGGATCTTTCTTCTCCTCCCTTTCCGGTCTCGACCCCCTTTTCTGCGCCGCCGTGGGGCTTCCGGCCGTCCTGGCCGGAGCGGCCAATACGCCCGTGGCGGCGACGATCATGGCCATGGAGCTCTTCGGGGCCCGTCTGGCCCCCTTCGCCGCCCTGGCTTGCATCGTGGCCTTCGTCATCAGCGGCCACCGCAGTGTCTACCCCAGCCAGATCCTGGCCCGGCCCAAATCGAAGATCCTCCTCGTCGACAAGGCCTGTCCCGTCGACGAGAGCTCTCTGCGGAGGCGGACGAGCGATCTTCTCCTCGTCCGCCTCTGGTACTACGGAAAAAGGCTGATCTTGCGGACGAAGCGCCCTTCCCGCTGACCGGCCCGGATCGGTCGGCGGAAAAGGGCGGAACCTCCGGCGCGGAGATCGGAGCGGACCTCCCGAGCAGGAAGACCCGACGGGGGCCCTCCGACGAACCTGCGGATTCGGGACCGGTCCCCTCTCTTGCCCCGCCCCCGCAATGGCGGTATTTTTAGAAAAGGGAGAATCGAGGGGGGACGACTGTGGCAGGGCGGTCCGGCGACGAGGAGTGGTATCTGAGAGATCTTCTGGCTTTCATGCTGGGCATCGATGCCGGGGAAATCGGCGATCTGGCCCGGACCTACCTCGATCAGGGAGGAGAGAGGGAGGTGGGGACCCTCTTCCGCTATCTTTCCGCGCAGGGGAGACGTTATCGGGTCCTCTGGATCCTCTTCTCCTTCACGGACCAGATCTCTCTCGCCGCCGTCTCCCTTTTCGGACCGGAAGAGCGGCTTCTCTGGCAGGACGTCTCGGCCCTTCCCTACGGGGCCTCGAGTGCCACGCTCACTTCGTGGCGTCGCATCCTGCCTCTGGTCGGCGGCATCGTGACCTCGTCGCAGCCCAAAGTTTCGGAGAGCGACCTCTGGGTGGCCGGTCAGATGACCCGCCACCTCCGTCTCGTCTGGTCCAACCATGCCCACGATATGCTGGTGGCCGTCGAGGGGCGCCGGGAGGCAGGAGTGCCCTCCTTTCAGGGCGGCCGCGATTTCCTGCGAGATCTGCCCTTCGATCTCGAGCGGGCCCTGAGGGACAGCACGGGCAAAAACCTTCCCGGCCAGGCCCTTTTCCTCGAGGAAGTGGCCCTTCCCGATCTGCGCGACGCGGCCGGCCAGATCCTTTCCCTCCAGCGCAGTCTCGACTCCTTCGTCGAGGAGACCGTCGGCCTGGAGAGTTCCGCGAAAGAGGACGTCCCCGAGCATGAGATGCCGGCGCGTCAGGGCCTGAAGGACTTTTCCCTCCATATCGATCCCGTCCTGGGCGTGCCTCTTTCGGAGCTCCGGCCGGGGACGCCGGTCCTTCTCGACGGCGAGGGGACCTCTCCCGTCGTCGGCAAGGCCTACATGATTCGCCTCCTCAAGAGCGGCCAGATCGAGGTCCATGGCGCCCTGGCCGAGGAGGAGGGGACTTTCTTCCGATCCGTCGCTCCGGGAGACATCAAGGTCGCCGTCAGCCGGGAGGGGCCCTTGCCCCCCCTCGTTCAGCCCTCTCCCGTCGTCGTCGGGGCCCTTGTCCTTATCGTCCTGCTTCTGCTCCTGTTCCTGCGCTGAAGAGATCTCGGCCCTTCCCCTCCCGCCTTTTCCCGGGGAGGGCACTTCCCTTTGAGAGGAGCGGTCCGCCATCGACGTCAGAAAAGGCATTGTCGCCCTCCTTTTCGTCGGTCTCATCGCCTTCCCCGCCTTCGCCGGAGGGGGCGGTGTCGTCCTCGTCCTTTCCGGCGGAGGGACGAAGGGGCTGGCCCACATCGGCGTTCTGAAGGCCCTGGAGCGCGAAAAGGTGCCCGTCGTCGCCATCGTCGGCACGAGCATGGGCGCCATCATGGGCGGCCTCTACGCCTCGGGCTACGATGCCGAAGCCCTGGAGAGAGTGATCGCGGAGATCGATATTCCCTCCCTTCTGGCCGACGCGACTCCACCCGCTCCGGCCCCTCCCGGCTGGGACGAGGCGAGTTCCCGCCCCATAGCCCAGGTCTTTCTCGACGAAAAGGGGCGGAGGGCAGGACCGCGCGGAGGGCTCGCCGGGACGCGGCTCCTCCGCAAGCTCTCCCTCCTCACGGCCCGAGTTTCGGTGGCCGACTTCGACGACCTTCCCATTCCCTTCGTCGCCGTCGCCACCGATCTGGAGACGGGAGAGGCCGTCCTGCTCCGGCAGGGCAATCTGGCCTCGGCCATCAGGGCCTCCATGTCCATTCCCGGGCTTTTCGAGCCCTGGGACTACCAGGGGCGCCTCCTCGTCGACGGAGGTCTCGTGGCCAACGCCCCCGTCGAGATCGCCCGCGAGCTTTTTCCGGGATTTCCCGTCGTGGCCGTCAACGTGACGAGCAGCCGCAGGAACCAGGATCAGATCCGCTCCATGACGGAAGTCCTCGACCAGACGATCACCATCCTGACGCGGCAGAACGTCGTCCGTTCCCTCGCCCTGGCCGATCTCGTCATCACGCCCGACGTGGGAGGGCTTCCGCTCCTCGAGGCCTCCGACGTCGGGGCCATCTCCCTCAAGGGGGAGGAGGCGGCGAACAAACAGATGAAGGCCCTTCTCGCCCTGGCGGCCCGGGCGCCGTCGTCCGTCCGCCTCCATCGGCCCCGGGCGAAGACGCTCGTCCGCATCAGGCTGGAGGGATTTCCTCCGAAGCTCGAGGCGCGAACGAGGGAGAGGACGGCCTCCTGGATCGGCAGGCCTCCCGTCACCGACGCCCTCCTGGACCTCTGCGAGGAGCTCGGCCACCGCGACGACGTCCAAGTTGCCGATTACCGTCTCGAACAGGAGGCGGAGGGGCTTGCCCTGGTCCTCTCCCTGGCGAGGCGGGAACCCTATGAGCTGACCTTCGACGGCTACGCGAGCAATCTCCGTCAGGAGCGGGGGCTGCTTTTCGGGGCGCGGCGCCAGGATCTCCTGGAGGAAGGGGACTCGCTCCAGGCCACGCTTCTTTTCGACGAATTGTGGGGGGGCAGCCTGCGCTACCGGACGGAACAGGGCGATGGTCTTTTCCCCTGGGATATCTCTCTGCGGGCGCGCAAGGAGCGCGTCGAGCCTGTCGGGGCGACAGGCAGCGAGTGGCGGAGTTATGCCCTCGAGATGGGACGGCAGTACCCCGGGCAGGGTTTCCGCTGGGGCTGGTCCCTGCTGGGACAGCACATCGACGGGCTGGGCGGGGATCGGGATTTCTGGGGGCCGTCGCTGCTCTTCTCGTGGGACAGCCGTGACGATCCGCTGGAGCCGACGCGGGGCCATGTCCTCAAGGGGAGGCTCTGGTGGATGGATGCCGAGGAGCTTCTCGGCAGGGTGACCTACGAAGGGACCTTCCTGGCGGGCCCCAACCTCCGCTTTTTCACGAATGCGGGTCTGGAAAAAGGAGTGGGCGACGATCCGGCTCATGCCGCCTACCTCGGCGGGGAGGACGAGCTCTACAGCCGGGGGCGTCACCCCCTCGCGGGAGAGGGGGCCCTCTGGGCCCGCGCGGGGCTGCGACGCTCCTGGGGACGGAACTGGTGGGGGAGCCTCAACACGGAGGCCTTCGCCGGCTGGGGAGCCGTCTACGACGGGGGTTGGAGCTCCCTCGACGAGGCCTGGGAAGTCGGCCTCGCCCTCTACGTGCCGGGGAAGCTCATGAACGCCCGGCTTCTGGTGACCTATGACGACGACAGCGAGATCACCTTCGGCTTCACCCTCGGCACGCCTCTCGACGCGACGGGGCCTCTCCCCTGATCACCGTTGCGCCGACGGCGACGATGCTTTAGTCTAGTGCCTTGACGAGATCGGTCTGAACCGAATCCAGCGATTTCCCCCGATCAACGGGAAGAAGGAGTGTGCCATGGCCAGAAATATCGTTCCCAGGGATAAGGACTACTCTCAATGGTACCTTGACGTCATCAAGGCCTCGGAGCTCGCCGATTACGCTCCCGTGCGAGGCTGCATGGTCATTCGACCGACGGGCTACGCCCTCTGGGAGAATATTCAGAAGGCCTTCGACGAGGCCTTCAAGGAGACGGGCCATGTCAACGCCTACTTTCCCCTCCTCATCCCCACCTCGTTCCTCGAAAAGGAGGCCGAACACGTCGAGGGTTTCGCTCCCGAGTGCGCCGTCGTCACCCATGCCGGCGGGGATGAGCTGGAAGAGCCCCTCATCATCCGTCCCACGTCGGAGACGGTCATCGGTCACATGTACAGCAAGTGGGTCCAGTCCTGGCGCGACCTGCCCATTCTCATCAACCAGTGGTGCAACGTCATGCGCTGGGAAAAGCGTCCCCGCCTCTTCCTCCGCACGTCGGAGTTCCTCTGGCAGGAGGGGCACACGGCCCACGCCACGCGCGAAGAGGCCGTCGAGGAGACGCTTCGGATGCTCGACGTCTACCGCCGCATCATGGTCGACCATCTGGCCCTGCCCGTCATTCCCGGGGAGAAGTCGGAGGGGGAGCGCTTCCCCGGCGCCGACAACACCTATACCTGCGAGACGATGATGAGCGACGGCAAGGCCCTTCAGGCCGGAACGAGCCATTTCCTGGGCCAGAATTTCGCCAAGGCCTTCGACATCTCCTTCCAGAGCCAGGAGGGAACGCAGGAATACGCATGGACGACGAGCTGGGGCGTCTCGACCCGTCTCATCGGCGCCATCCTCATGACCCATTCCGACGACGACGGTCTCGTCCTTCCTCCCCGCATCGCCCCTGTAAAGGCTGTCATCGTCCCCATCTCGACCGACGGGGTCCTTATCGAGGAGACCCTTCTGCCCAAAGCCCGGGAGCTGGCCTCTCGCCTTAACGCCGCTCTCGGCGCGAGGGCCGTCACCGTCGACAGCCAGTTCCACCTTCGTCCTGCCGATCGCTTTTTTCACCACCTCCAACGGGGCATCCCCCTCCGCCTGGAACTGGGGGAGAGGGAGCTGGCCTCGCAGACGCTGCGCTCTGTCAGGCGCGATACGGCGGAGAAGGCCGATATCCCCTGGGAGGGGATGGAAGAGACCGTCGCCGCCCTTCTGGAGACGATGCAGGGCGAGCTCCTGACGAAGGCCCGTGCCTTTCGTCAGGACCGGACGCGACGGGCGGAAACGTTCGAGGAACTCAAGGCGATTCTCGAGAAAGAGGGCGGTTTCGTCGAGGCCTTCTTCGGCGGGGGCAAGGCCGAGGAAAAGGCCATCAAAGAGGCCACCATGGCCACGGTCCGCTGCTTCCCCCTCGATGACGACAGCCGGGGGACCTGTTTCTTCACCGGCAAAAAGGACGCCAGGCGGGCCGTCTTCGCGCGGGCCTACTGACCGGCTCCCCTCCCCGCCGCGGGGAGGGAGCGCCATGGACCTTCCGACGCCCCTCGACGCTCCCTCGTCGAGGGGCGTCTTGTCCCTGAGACCTTCTTGTGAAGGAGGGGGTTGGTTCGAGTCTTCTCGTCGAAGAGGAGGTCTTCGCGTAGGGTCGGGTGTGGACTGAAGGAGAAGGCGGGGGGCGTTTTCCCCCTGACCGTGGGTGCGAAGAAGTATCCGAAAGGGGGCATTGACGTAAAGGAGGAAGGGCTGTAAGATGCTCCTTGCGCTGCCGGAACGGCGGTGTTCACGAGGCACCATGACAGGAGAATAAAGGCAGAGAGAGAAGTAAGGGTCGAGGTCGAGCTCTGAAAGATTTCCAAAGGAATCTAACGGAGAGTTTGATCCTGGCTCAGGACGAACGCTGGCGGCGTGCTTAACACATGCAAGTCGGACGGTGTCCGAGGACCAGCTTGCTGAGAATCGGGTACAGTGGCGGACGGGTGAGTAACGCGTGAGGATCTGTCTTTGGGAGGGGGACAACGTCTGGAAACGGACGCTAAAACCCCATAGGCCGAGAGGTGAAAAGGAGCAATCCGCCCAGGGAGGAACTCGCGTCCTATCAGCTAGTTGGTGAGGTAACGGCTCACCAAGGCGATGACGGGTAGCTGGTTTGAGAGGACGACCAGCCACACTGGAACTGAGATACGGTCCAGACTCCTACGGGAGGCAGCAGTGGGGAATATTGGGCAATGGGGGCAACCCTGACCCAGCGACGCCGCGTGTGGGAAGAAGTCCCTTGGGACGTAAACCACTGTTGTGCGGGAAGAAGGAAGTGACGGTACCGCACGAGGAAGGCCCGGCAAACTACGTGCCAGCAGCCGCGGTAATACGTAGGGGCCGAGCGTTGTCCGGAATTACTGGGCGTAAAGCGCACGTAGGCGGTTTGCTAAGTCGGCTGTGAAAGACATCGGCTCAACCGGTGCAATGCAGTCGATACTGGTAGACTGGAGTCTTGGAGAGGGAAGTGGAATTCCCGGTGTAGCGGTGAAATGCGTAGATATCGGGAGGAACACCAGTGGCGAAGGCGGCTTCCTGGCCAAAGACTGACGCTGAGGTGCGAAAGCTGGGGGAGCAAACGGGATTAGATACCCCGGTAGTCCCAGCCGTAAACGATGAATGCTAGGTGTGGGTAGTGCGAGCTATCCGTGCCGGAGTTAACGCGCTAAGCATTCCGCCTGGGGAGTACGATCGCAAGATTGAAACTCAAAGGAATTGACGGGGGCCCGCACAAGCGGTGGAGCACGTGGTTTAATTCGATGCAAACCGGAGAACCTCACCTGGGTTTGACATGCACGTGGTACGGATCTGAAAGGTGAAGGACGCTACCTTCGGGTAGCGAGCGTGCACAGGTGCTGCATGGCTGTCGTCAGCTCGTGTCGTGAGATGTTGGGTTAAGTCCCGCAACGAGCGCAACCCCTACGCTGAGTTACCAGCACGTGAAGGTGGGGACTCTCAGTGGACTGCCGGCGACAAGCCGGAGGAAGGTGGGGACGACGTCAAGTCATCATGGCCCTCATGTCCAGGGCGACACACGTGCTACAATGGCCGGCACAACGGGAAGCGAAGTCGCGAGGCAGAGCGGATCCCTTAAAGCCGGTCCCAGTTCGGATTGCAGTCTGCAACTCGACTGCATGAAGCCGGAATCGCTAGTAATCGCGGATCAGCCAAGCCGCGGTGAATACGTTCCCGGGCCTTGTACACACCGCCCGTCACACCATCCGAGTTGGGGGCACCCGAAGCCGCCGGCCGAACCCGCAAGGGACGGAGGCGTCGAAGGTGCGTCTGGTAAGGAGGGTGAAGTCGTAACAAGGTAGCCGTACCGGAAGGTGCGGCTGGATCACCTCCTTTCTAAGGAGAGCGGGAACGGGGCGGAAGCCCCGGACCAAAGGCTGATCCTTACGCGGCGCCCACGGGCGCCTCTCTCTGCCGCTCCTGTCTGGTCATAGAAAGCCCGCGCATCATGACAACCGAAGAAAGCAGAAGCTGAACGAGGACAAGGTAATAAGGGCATACGGTGAATGCCTTGGCACCGACGGCCGAAGAAGGGCGTAGCAAGCTGCGAAAAGCTGCGGAGAGGCGCAAGCGACCCTTGACCCGCAGATACCCGAATGGGGCAACCCGGCCGGAGGAATCCGGTCACCCTCGTAAAGGGGGAGGCACCCGGCGAAGTGAAACATCTCAGTAGCCGGAGGAAAAGAAATCGACAGAGATTCCCTGAGTAGTGGTGAGCGAAAGGGGAGAAGCCTAAACCGAAGACGTGTCAAGACTGCGGTCGTTGCGTCATCGGTGTTGTGGGGATCATCAGGAGGGAGCCGCAGCGACCTCGGGAAGTGAGAAAAGGCATCCTTAGCCGAATCGTGTTGGGAAAGCGAGCCGCAGAAGGTGAGAGCCCCGTAGGCGAAAAGGAAGCCCCTTCCTGTGAAGATACCCCGAGTAGGCCGGAGCACGTGAAATTCCGGTTGAAGCAGGGCGGCCCACCGTCCAAGGCTAAATACCGTCGGTGACCGATAGTGAAGCAGTACCGAGAGGGAAAGGTGAAAAGCACCCCTGGCGGGGAGTGAAACAGACCTGAACCCGTATGCCTACAAGCAGTCGGAGCTTTCTCTTCGGAGGGAGTGACGGCGTGCCTATTGAAAAATGAGCCGACGAGTTACGCTACGTGGCGAGGTTAAGGACTGAGAGGTCCGGAGCCGTAGGGAAACCGAGTCTGAATAGGGCGAATAGTCGCATGGCGTAGACCCGAAGCCGCACGATCTATCCATGGCCAGGTTGAAGGTCGGGTAAAACCGACTGAAGGACCGAACCGTAGTCTGTTGAAAAAGACCCGGATGAGCTGTGGATAGGAGTGAAAAGCTAATCGAGTGCGGTGATAGCTGGTTCTCCCCGAAATGCATTGAGGTGCAGCCTCGCTGAGGGAAAGTTCCGGGGGTAGAGCACTGGATGGATGCGGGGGACTGGGGTCCTACCAAATTCAACCAAACTCCGAATACCGGAACTGGATAAGCGGGAGTGAGACTGCGGGCGAGAAGGTTCGTAGTCGAAAGGGAAACAGCCCAGACCGACAGCTAAGGTCCCAAAGCCTGTGCTAAGTGTGTTAAGGATGTGGAGGTGCCCAGACAGCCAGGAGGTTGGCTTAGAAGCAGCCACCCTTTAAAGAGTGCGTAACAGCTCACTGGTCGAGGACTTCTGCGCCGCAAATGTAGGGGGCTAAGCACAGAACCGAAGCTTCGGACTCGGGAGACTGAGGTCTCCTGATTGGTAGGGGAGCGTTCTCTGCGGGGAGAAGTGAGACCGGCAAGGTCTTGTGGACTGCAGAGAAGTGAGAATGTCGGCATGAGTAGCGAGAAACGCGTGAGAATCGCGTTCACCGGATGCCCAAGGATTCCTGGGGAAGGTTGATCCGCCCAGGGTTAGGCGGGACCTAAGGCGAGGCCGAAGGGCGTAGTCGATGGACAGCAGGTAGACACTCCTGCCCCGCGCGAGGACGCTAATACCGAAGGGGTGACGCAGGAGGCTAGGTGCGCCGGGTGCTGGAATACCCGGTCCAAGGAGGTAGGGGGAGTCGGCAGGCAAATCCACTGACTCGTAACCCTGAGATCTGATGGGGAGCTTCCACGGAAGCGAAGGCATTGACGCCCGACTGCCGAGAAAAGCCTCTAGGGAGGAATCGCGTGCCCGTACTGCAAACCGACACAGGTGGGCTGGCTGAGCAGGCTAAGGTGGACAGGGTAACTCTCGCCAAGGAACTCTGCAAGTTGACCCCGTAACTTCGGGAAAAGGGGTGCCGCGCCGGTAAAGTCAAAGCTGATGGAGCAGGCAGCGGCCGCAGAACCCAGGCCCAGGCGACTGTTTAATAAAAACACAGGACTCTGCAGAAGGCGTGAAGCCGACGTATAGGGTCTGACACCTGCCCGGTGCTGGAAGGTTAAGGGGAGAGGTTAGTCGCAAGGCGAAGCTTTGAACCGAAGCCCCAGTAAACGGCGGCCGTAACTATAACGGTCCTAAGGTAGCGAAATTCCTTGTCGGGTAAGTTCCGACCTGCACGAATGGTGTAACGATCTGGGCGCTGTCTCGGCGAGAGACCTGGTGAAATTGTGGTGCTGGTAAAGACGCCAGCTACCCGTGGTGGGACGGAAAGACCCCGTGGAGCTTTACTGTAGCCTGACACTGGATTTCGGCAAGGCATGTACAGAATAGGTGGGAGGCTAGGAAGACATCACGCCAGTGGTGTTGGAGCCGTCGTTGGGATACCACCCTTGTCTTGTTGGAATTCTAACCGCAAGCCGCTGAAGCGCGGAACGGGACACTATCAGGTGGGCAGTTTGACTGGGGCGGTCGCCTCCCAAAGAGTAACGGAGGCGCGCGAAGGTCACCTCAAGGCGAATGGAAATCGCCATAAGAGCGCAAGGGTATAAGGTGGCTTAACTGTGAGACAGACATGTCGAACAGATGCGAAAGCAGGTCCTAGTGATCCGGCGGTGCTGAGTGGAAAGGCCGTCGCTCATCGGATAAAAGCTACCCCGGGGATAACAGGCTGATCTCTCCCGAGAGTTCCCATCGACGGGGAGGTTTGGCACCTCGATGTCGGCTCGTCGCATCCTGGGGCTGAAGCAGGTCCCAAGGGTTGGTCTGTTCGCCCATTAAAGCGGTACGTGAGCTGGGTTTAGAACGTCGTGAGACAGTTCGGTCCCTATCCACCATGGGCGTAGGGAATTTGCGAGGAGCTGCTCCTAGTACGAGAGGACCGGAGTGGACGCACCGCTGGTGTACCGGTTGTGACGCCAGTTGCAGAAGCCGGGTAGCTAAGTGCGGATCGGATAACCGCTGAAGGCATCTAAGTGGGAAGCCGACCTCAAGATGAGATTCCCCTCTGCGCAAGCAGGTAAGGTGTCCCGTAGACGACGGGATCGATAGGCCGGAGGTGTAAGCGCAGCGATGCGTTGAGCTGACCGGTACTAATACACCGAGGCCTTGTCATCGTTCAGCTTCTGGTTTTGACGGTTGTGTGATGTAGCGGGTATAAGGAATAGGTTTTCGGTGGCCATTGCGAAGGGGAGACACCCGGCTCCATGTCGAACCCGGCAGTTAAGCCCTTCAGCGCCGATGGTACTCCGGGGGGAACCCGCGGGAGAGTAGGTCGCTGCCGAAAACCTAGCTTCGACGGAAGGGGAGGTCCGAATAGGACCTCCCCTTCTCGCGTCCCGTCTTTTCCTTCCGTCTCTCCCTCGCCTGCGTCTTTTCCCGCGCCTCTTCTCCGCTCCCGGCGGGACTCGGAACGGCCGGGACCGCCCCCCCCTTCAGCCTCCTGCTCGACTCAGGCCATGGGCCGTGCGGGCGAAGAGATCCCAATGGTACTCGTCGGGGCTTTGAACCGCGGCGAGAGCCTCCAGGCTGAGCGTCCAGAGCTCCAGAGGAAGCGACGGGGCGGCGAGCTCGGAGCCCAGAGGACCCAGCCTTTCGGCCAGAGAGGTCGCCTCCTCTTCCCTCTCGGTGATCCAGAACCACCAGGTGACGTCGTCGAACCCGTCGCTGTCGCGGTCGAATCGGCGGGGAAGAAAGAGGGCCCTTTGACTGCCCAGAAAGAGATGAAGCCGTGCCATGTCATCGGCCACTTCCTCCAGGGAGGGACCGCCTTCCGGAGCCAGCCGGAAGAGGAACCGATCGGTCTGGAACAGCTCGAGGTCGTCTCCCTCGGGGCGGGGCAGGTGCTGGTAAAGAGCCAGATCGTAGCGGTGGAGCAACAGGAGGTCGACGGTAAAGGACGCCTCGGTGAGACCCGCCCGGTCCAGGGCGGTTTTCCTCCGCCGAAAGGCTCCGGGCTCGTCTTCGTCGGACGGGTCGGGAGGGCATAGGCGGTTGAACCGGAGCCAGGCCTCGTCGTCGCGGTAGGCCCAATGGAGACGTCGGTTTTCGATCCTCCAGAGCGGTCGGTCTTTCATATCCGGCAGGTAGGGGAGGGCGGTACCGGCGCGGAAGGTCTTTTCGCCCCACTTTCCCAGAAAGGCCCGATCGAGGTGTCGCTCGAGGCGATTTCGTTGCAGCCAGAGGCGGGGGGCGACGACAGGCCAGCCCGGATCGGCCTCCAGGAAGGCGCCTTTGGCCCGTTCCCGGAAAAGCGAGGCTCCGGTTTCGGTCAAAAAGCAGCAGGATCCTTCCTCTTCCAGCAGCCCCAGGCGGAGCAGCGTCTTCAGATCCTCTTCGGATTCGCCCACCGACAGAAGCAGGTCCGGACTCCAGCAGGGGTGCCTCCGATCGAAAAGGAGAAGCAGCGATTCCTGGTCCACGAGAATTTCCCCCTTCATCTCCCACCGTGTTTTGCGGAATCCGACCCGTCGTTTTTTGCCGGTTTACGGGCCGTCCCGGAGACGGCCCGTCCCTACGGAGCCGGACGGAGCCTTCGTAAGGCGGTTCCCCTCTCTGCCGGCGATCTCTCCTCATCGCAGGGGATCATCGTATCGGGACGATCTTTCCCATCCACAGGTAGCCCCAACGGGTCGCCTGATCGGCCAAAAGCGTTTCGTCCCATTCAAACCAGGCACTGTCGTTCTCGTGGACAAGACACGTCACGGTGTAGAGGTGTCGCCGCAGCAGCCGGTCCGGAGTGAGGCGCAGGTCTTCCGAAGGAGCGGGGATCTTATACCAGCTCCTTCCGGTCCAGACGAAGAGGATCGAGGGGGTGTCTCCCTTCCAGGCGACGGGGACGTGAGGCCTGTCGAGGAGGCCCATGCGATCGACGAGGGATTGCCAGGAGGCGATGGAGAGAAAATGGTCATCGGTCGTCCAGGGGAAGCGGGGAGCCGCGGATCGTTCCGACGGCGCCGTTTCCCCTGTCGGGGACGGGGCGGGGAGCGGGAGGGCGCTGCCCGTTCCCCGCAGGGGTTTGATCGGCAGGATCTGAAGACCCGATATCTCGGCGAGAGTGACGTAGGGGGCGAGGGAGAGCGTCTGGGGGACGATGGACCCGACGATGTAGTTTGTCGGCGTCAGCTTGTTCCCGTCGTAGGAGCCGTAGACCCAGACGCCGTTCGAAGTCTGAGTGACGGGATAGCCGTCGAAGGTGACGTACCAGCCCGGAGGAGTGTTGTAGGGACGGAAGAGATGGAACGTCATGGTTTCGTAGGCGGGTTGAGCGACGAGAAGAGGTTCGACGACGTAGGTGACGGGGAGGGCGGATCGCGCCGACAGCAGGAAAAGGAGAAGGGCGGCGGCGGCGATCCGGATCTGTCTTCTCACGAAAACCATCCTCTCTTTTTTAGGCCCTGAAAGCCGGGGGGCTCCTGTCCGGTGGGAAGGGCGAGGAAGGCCCCTTCCCACCCGGTTCGGTCATGAGCCCGGAGGCGGCGGCGGGAAATAGAGAGGCCCTTCGGGGCTGGCGGAGGCTCCGGCGGGAGGAAGATCTCCGGACAGGGGATCTCCGTCCGCCGTGGTTCGCTCGGCGGAAGAAGAAGGGCCGTGGAGCGGTCCGGCCGTCGTCGGGACCGAACCCTCCGGGAGGGGCCGGGTCGCGCCGGCCTTCGTCCCGGGGCCGAGCCGTTCGTGGCCTGTCCGGTCGATCGTCTCGATTCGCGCCGGTTTCACGGGGTCCCAGAGGGGACGGCGTCCCTCCGAAGAGGGGTAGGCGATCTCCCTGGAAAAGGGCGGGTAGCCGGGATCGATTTCGAGCGTTTTCCGATAGGCTTTCTGAGCCTTGGCGAGAAGGCCTCTGGCCTGGTAGGCCTGGCCGAGGCGGTACCAGCCATGGGGATTGTCGGGTTCGATGATGACGCACAACTCAAGGAGCTCCGTCGCTTTGACGAAAAAACGGCGCTGGAGGAGGTCGTTTGCGTCTTCCAGGAGCCGGTATTCCCTCTGGAGGGTTTGGGAATCGACGGTGGAGAAGAAGGCCTTGAGGTCTTTCGCCTCGCCGCGGGCCTCCCGAGGGAGCCCTGCGACGAAAAGACAGGCGAACAGGCAGGCCGCCAGCAGTCCGATCCGCCCCGGGGGAGAGTCCCTTCCGTCCGTCGTCAACGGAGAGACACCGCCTTTCTCGGGCCGTAGAGGGGGGCCGTCACGAGATCGTTGAGCGCCACGGGATCCTCTTTCTTTTCGTTGACGAGGAGGACGATCGATTCCGACTCGAAGGTCTCGAGGACCTTGACGTTGCCGACGACCTTGGGGAGCAGGACGACGGCGTTTTCCGGATCGGCCGTGACGTAGGTGTCGCTCCGGGTGACCTGAAGGATGTCCCCTGCGGCGAGAGAATCTCTCCGTCCCAGCGAGACGATGTAGGTCCGCCGCTTCGGCGTGGCGTCGGCCTTTGGCGCCAGGATTCTGCCGATGAGGAGGAAATCGCCGCTTTCGAGGTCCGCGATGCGATCGGCCGCCTTGGCGATGGCGTTCATGAACGATTGCCACGTCGATGTCGTGGAAAACTGTCGCCAGGTGAGGCGGCTCATCTTTTCCCCCCTGTCGCCCGGCGTGAGCCGCAGGAGGTCGAGGCCGTCCTTGTGAAGGATATCGAAGAGGGGGAAATCGCGGGCGACCCAGAAGAAAAGGCGATCGTCGCCGGGGTCGAAGGTGTAGCGCCTGTCCTGTCCCGAGGCCATGGCCGAGGAGATCATCTCTCCGCTGGCGCCGTCGTAGAGGCGGACTCTGAGGACGACATGGCCCTGCTCCCACGTTCCCAGAGCTTCCCGCTCCTTGCTCAGGACGGAGGAAAGCTCCATCTGAACGGCCATATCTCCCGGCCTGCGGGGGTCGGCGAACCAGGTACGGGCCTCGTCGAGGACGAGCACGTCGGTGAAGGGATCCTGGCGGAGGGTCGCGGCGAGGCGGTCGGTCATGCGTCTGCCGAGGACGTCGAAGGGGTAGTACTTGCTCTCCCAGACCTGGAAGTCGGTGAGGTTGACCGTGGGCAGGAGGACGATCTGTCGGACGGAGCGCCCCCAGGCGGGGCCCTGGAGGAGCGCCGCGAAAAGGAGGGCCAGAACGAACGCCGCGGGACGGCGCCTTCCCTTTCCGCTATTCGGGAGATGGTCGGCTTGGCGTCTCATCGGCGGGCCTCAGTGAAGGGGGGCGACGAGGTTCAGCCCGTCGTCGACGCGATGGAAAAAGGCGTCGATGTCCTCTTCGGCAAAAAGGTCGATTCGTCTGCGAGGAAGATAGCGTTCGGAAAAATCCCCGCGGTTGACGACGACGATCTTCCCTTGACAGAGAGAGGGGAGGAAGGCGGCCGGCGTGACGACGAGGGAGGAGCCGGCGACGACAAGGAGATCGGCCTCGGCGGTCGCCCTCTGACAGGCTTCGAGCTCCCGGACGGCCTCGCCGAAGAAGACGACATCGGGTTTGATGACGCCGCCGCAACGGCAGTGTGGGATCTCTTCCGCAGCCATGAGGGTTCGGAGGGAGTCGAGAGTGAAGGAGGCTCCGCATCGGCGGCAGTGATTGCTCCCGATGCCGCCGTGAATCTCGAGGACCTTCTTCGGCCCGGCGGCCTGATGGAGGCCGTCGATGTTCTGAGTGACGACGGCCTCCATCGCTCCCCTCGCCTCGAGGGCCGCGAAAAACCGATGGGTGAACGTCGGGGTGATCCGCTCGAAAAGCCGGAGAAATTCCCGGTGGAAGCGGTAGAACAGGGAGGGATCTCTGTCGAAGCGCTCGATGTCGAAAAGAGCTTCGGGATTGTCGACGCCGGCCCGCCGATAGAGCCCTTCCGGGCCCCGGAAGTCGGGGATTCCTGCCGCGGTGGAGAGTCCCGCGCCGCTGAGCAGGACGATCCTGGAGGCCTTCTCGATCCAGGAGGCGCAGGTTTTGGCTTGTGTCTCGGTCTTTTCCACGAGGTTCACCTCCGAAATGATTTTACCGCCTTTGGGACGAAAGGTGGAGAGAGAGGGCGATCTTGTTTTTCATTTTTATTTTATGCAACCGGTTACACGGGATGCTACAATAGCTCGGGCTCCAGGCCCCATTCCCGCCCTGCGCGGAAAACCGGAGGTGCCTCATGGCCATGAAAAACCTGGTCTACGGCGTAGATGACAAACCGCCCTTTCCCATTATGGTCCTGGCAGGGTTTCAGCACGTTCTGACTCTTTTCGGCGCCACAACCCTTGTCCCCCTCATCTTCGGGCCCGCCATGGGCATGTCGACGGCCGAGATCGGCTTTTTCATCTCCTGCGTCTACTTCGCCATGGGTGTCGCCACCCTCGTTCAGACCCATCCCCGGCTCGGCTCGGGACTTCCCATCGTCCAGGGCTCGAGTTTCAGCTTCATCCCCTCCATCATGACCGTCATCGCCGCCTTCGAGGCCGGCGGGCCTTCGGTGATCATGCAGAACGTGGCGGGCGGTCTCATCGTCGGCGGACTGGTCCTTTCTCTTATCGGCTATTCCCGCCTCGTAGGTGTGATCCGCAAAGTCATCACGCCCGTCGTCATCGGTCCCACCATCATGGCCATCGGCTTCTCCCTCGCTCCCACGGCCGTCCAGTTCAACGCCGCCAACTACTGGCCCGTCTCCCTCCTCGTCGTGGGCTGCGTCTTCGCCTTCAGCCTCGTCATTCACCAAAAGTACGTCAAGATCTTCGCCATCCTCATGTCGATCACTCTGGCCTATCTCCTCTGTCTCGCCGGCTCCCTGACGGGCTTTTTCGCCGAGGGACATGCGGCCTATGTCAACCTGGCCAGCATCGGCGAGGCGCCCTGGTTCCGCTTCACCGGTCTCATGCCCTGGGGGGCGCCCAAGTTCAACGTCGTCGCCATCGGCGCCATGATGGCCGGCTTCTTCGCCGTCATGATCGAATCCATCGGCGACTACCACTCCTGCTCCTATGCCGCCGGCCTTCCCGATCCCGACGGGGCCACGATCAGCCGCGGCATCGGCGCCGAAGGCCTCAACTGCGCCATGGCCGGCCTCTTCGGAGCCGTGGGCACCACGTCCTACACGGAGAACATCGGCCTCATCGGTCTCACCGGCGTGGCCTCCCGCTGGGTCGTTCGGACCGGCGCCGTCGTCCTCATCATCATGAGCATGATCGGCAAGCTTGGAGCCCTCATCGCCACCATCCCCTCTCCCGTCATCGGCGGCGCCTACATCGCCCTCTTCGGCATCATCGGTGCCCTGGGCATCCAGATCCTCATGAGGGCCGACATGGGAAGCCAGAGAAACGTCCTCATCGTCGGTTTCGCCTTCCTCATGGCCCTGGGGCTGCCGGGCTGGGTCGAGGGACAGAAGGATCTCTTCTTCGGCCTCGGCCTCGTCGGTCAGGTCCTCTGGGCCATCCTCAAAACCCCCATGGCCGTCGCCGGCATCTGCGCCGCCTTCTGGGACTCGCTCATTCCCGGGACGAGGAAAGAGCGGGGCCTCGAATAGGCTCGAACAGGAAAAAAGGGAAGCTTCATCTTTCAGGACAACAAAAGGGCGGAGGGCGACCTCCGCCCTTTTGTTGTCTCCTGCCAGGTCCTACACTGGAGGAGAGGGGTATCTCCGTCGCAGAACGAAAGGAGCTGGGCTTTCATGAAAAACGACTACGATGTGATCATCGTCGGAACGGGACCGGCAGGCCTTTTCGCGGCAAGAGAACTCATCGCCGCAGGGCGGGATGTCTTGCTCGTCGACAAGGGCAAGCCGCTTGAGGAGCGGCACTGCCCGCTCAAGGAGGGAAAGGTCTCCCGGTGCATTCACTGTCGCCCCTGCAACGTCATCTGCGGCTGGGGGGGGGCGGGGGCCTTCAGCGACGGCAAGCTGACGTTGACGCCGGAATTCGGCGGCAACCTGGAGCGCTACGTCGGGCGGGATAAGCTCCTGAAACTCATCGACGCCGTCGATGCCGTCTATGTCGGCTACGGAGCGGATATGCCCGTCTACTCTCCCGACGGGGATTTCGCCCGCGAGATCGCCCGAAGGGGGCGTACGACGGGGCTTCGCATCATACCGGCCAGCATTCGCCACATGGGGACGGATCGCTCCAAAGCGGTCCTGGCCTCCGTCTACGAGGACCTCGTCGGGCGGTGCGACATCCTCGTCAAGACGGAAGTGGAGCGCGTCCTCGTCGACGGGGGAGAGGTCCGAGCCGTACGGCTCTCCGACGGCCGGGAGATCGCCGGCCGGGTCGTTCTCCTGACTCCGGGCAGGGAGGGTGCTCCCTGGATGGAGCGCGTGGCCCGTGAACTTCACCTCACCATCGATTCCCTCCCCGTCGACATCGGCGTCCGCGTCGAGATCCCCGCCGATTGGGCCCGAGAGGTGACGGATCAGTTCTACGAGGTCAAAGCCCTTTTCAACGCCCCCACCTTCGACGACAAGGTCCGGACCTTCTGCATGTGCCCCGGAGGCGAAGTGGTCACCGAGTACCAGAGCGAGAAGGAGATCGTCACCGTAAACGGTCACAGCAACCACGATGTCAAGACGGAAAACACCAACTTCGCCCTTCTCGTCAGCACCGAGTTCACCGAGCCCTTCCACGATCCCAACGGCTACGGAAGCCACATCGCCCGACTGGCCAACATGCTGGGCGGCACGGTCCTCGTGCAGCGTCTGGGCGATCTGAAGTCGGGCCGGCGATCGACGGCCTCCAGGATCGAAAGGGGACTTGTCCGCCCGACCTTGGCGACGGCCGAGCCGGGCGATCTCTCCTTCGTCCTCCCCTACCGCCACCTGAAGGACATCATGGAGATGATCACGGCGCTCAACGCCATCATGCCCGGCATCGACGGTCCCCATACGCTCCTTTACGGCGTCGAGGTCAAGTTCTACAGTCTCCGTCTGGCTCTGTCGGAAGAGCTCCAGTCCTCCGTCAAGGGGCTCTTCGTCGCCGGAGACGGGGGCGGCGTCACCCGGGGCGTCATTCAGGCCTCGGCCAGCGGGATCGTCGCCGCTCAGGGCATCGGGAAGGCCCTCTCCCGGTAAGATCAGGGAAGGTGAAGTCGTTTCGTCCGATTTTTTGATCAATGCCAGAAAAGCCTTGACGGGGAATCGCATCTGTTGTATAACTAAAACCGCCCAGCAAATTGAAACAAATTCAAACAAAACAGAGGAGGTTTTTCTTCATGGAACAGACGCGTATGCCCCTCATCGGTGAGACCTTTCCCTCGATGGAAGTGACGACCACCCATGGCCTGATGCGCCTGCCTGAGGACATTGCGGGCCGGTGGGTTGTCCTTTTCAGCCACCCCGCCGATTTCACCCCTGTCTGCACGACGGAGTTCGTCGCCTTTCAGAAGCGTTTCGACGCCTTTCAGAAGCTGGGATGCGATCTCATCGGCCTCAGCGTCGATCAGGTCTTCTCCCACATCAAGTGGACGGAGTGGATCGCCGAGAACACGGAGACGATCATCGAGTTCCCCATCGTCGCCGACGACGGCTCCGTCGGCAGGCGGCTGGGCATGATCCATCCCGACAAGGGGAGCAATACGGTGAGAGCCGTCTTCATCCTCGATCCCAAGGGGACGATCCGGGCCATTCTCTACTACCCCCAGGAGTTGGGCCGCAACATGGACGAGGTCCTGCGCATGGTCCGAGGCCTTCAGGTGGCCGATGCGAACGGCGTGGCCATTCCGGCCAACTGGCCCCAGAACGAGCTCATCGGCGACAAGGTCATCGTGCCGCCCGCCTCGGATGTCAAGACGGCTCAGGAGAGGAACGAGGCCCGCAAGTGCTGCGATCAGCCTCTCGACGGTTTCGACTGGTGGTTCTGCTACCGTTCCCTCGAAAAGAAGGATTGAGTTCGGGGGGTGCTTTCGGGGAGGTGCTAGGGCTATGTTGAGTGACAGAATGACGAAGGCTCTGAACGATCAGATCAACGCCGAACTGTACTCGGCCTACATCTACCTGGCCATGGCCGCCTATTTCGAGGATCAGAACCTCCCCGGCGCCTCCTCCTGGATGCGCCATCAGGCCCAGGAGGAAGTGGAGCATGCCATGAAATTCTTCCGCTTCGTCAACGAGCGGCGAGGCCGCGTCATCCTCGCCGCCGTGGACAGGCCGCAGGCCGAGTGGGAGAGTCCCCTGGCCGCCTTCGAGGAGGCCTTTCGGCACGAGCAGTATGTCTCGGGGAGAATTCACAGCCTCGTCGAACTGGCTCAGGCCGAGAAGGATTACGCCACGGCCAGTTTCCTCACCTGGTTCGTCGACGAGCAGGTCGAGGAGGAGGCCGCAGCCGATGGCATCGTCCGGAAATTGCGTCTCGTCGGGGAGACCAAACACGGTCTTTTCATGATCGACAGAGAGTTGGGCGAGCGCGGCGGCGACTAGGCAATCTGGACGAAGCGCCTGTGGGGGGGGGAACCCCCCCTTTTTTTGTTCTTTCCTGTCGGGAGAGTCCATGAAAATACAGTTGCTCTTTTTTGCCTCAGATACGAAAATGGGGAAGTGATTCCAGGCCCTTCAGGGAGGACCGACGCTAAAGGAGGGAACGCCTTTTATGGAAAATCGACTGGATCCCAAGGCCCTTTTTTCGCTGAGCTACGGTGTTTACGTCGTTTCAGCCCCCTACGAGAAGGGCTGCCCTTCGGGCTGTAACGGTCAGATCGCCAACGCGGTGATGCAGGTCACGGGTGAGCCGCCCTGTCTGGCCGTCTGTCTCCACAAGGAGAATCTCACGACGGCCTGCGTGGAGGAGAGCGGCGTCTTTTCCGTCGCCGTCCTCGAAGAGGCCGTTCCCATGACCTTTATCGGCAACTTCGGTTTCAAGTGCGGCCGCAATCTGGACAAGTTCGAGAAGGTCTCCTTCCGTAAGGGAGCGACGGGAGCCCCTCTTGTCCTCGACTGGACCCTGTCCGTGATCGAGGCCGAGGTGGTGCGCTCCGTCGATGTCTTCACCCACATCCTTTTCATCGGCAAGATAGTCGCCGCCGAGGCCCTCAAAGAGGGTATCCCTCTGACCTATGCCAACTACCACCTCATCAAGAAGGGCAAATCGCCCAAGACGGCGCCGACGTTCATCTTCAACGAGGTCAAATGACGGCTCTTGCGGAGCGGATGAGAGCCTATGCCCCGGCGCTGGAGTGTCTTTACCGCGCCTATAACGTTCCCGAGTTCCTCCATCCCGACCCCGTCGAGATCGTCCGCCGCTATCGGTCTCTGCGTGAACGGGAGATCGTCGCCTTCGTCGCAGCCTCTCTGGCTTACGGTCGTGCGACTCTGATCCAGAAAAGCCTGACGGAGGTTCTCGCCGTGTTGGGCGACTCTCCGGCCTCCTTCCTGAAAGAGGTGGGGGCCTCTTTTCTGAGGGAGCGTTTCTCCGGTTTCCGACACCGCTTCACCGACGGGGCGGAACTGGCCGATCTTCTGGCCGCTCTGGGCTCGGTTCTCCGCGAGAGGGAAGGCCTGGAGGCGGCCTTCGGCGAGGGCCTGCGGCGGGGAGAGAGAAGCCCTCGTCCCCTGGCCTCCTTCGTGGGCCTTCTGCGCTCGAAGATGGCCCGCCCTTCCTCCAGCCTTTTGGCCGACCCCGATCGGGGGAGCGCCTGCAAGCGCCTTCACCTTTTCCTCAAGTGGATGGTGCGCGTCGATGTCGTCGATCCCGGCGGGTGGTCCGTCCTGGCTCCCTCGGCCCTCGTCGTTCCCGTCGACACGCACATGCATCGCATCGGCCTCGCCCTGGGCCTGACGGAACGGGGGCAGGCCGATATCCGGACGGCTTTGGAGATGACCGAGGCCTTTGCCCTGGTCCGCCCCGACGATCCGGCGCGCTACGATTTCGCCCTGACCCGCTTCGGAATCCGATCCGACCTGGATATGGAGTCCCTTCTCGCCTTCTGTCGCCTTCCCGCCGAGGGGGTCCCGCCTCTTCCGCCGCAAAGGAGCTGAGCCTCCCTTGGCCTTTCTCGGGCTCTTCCGCAAAAAGGCCCGGCCCGTTGAGGTCGGTGCCTACCTGACGGACTACGTGGTCCGTCCCTTCCGTCACCATCGCGATCACGTCGAGCCGTGGAGCGGGAAGGGAGTGCCGACGGAGCGGGTCCTGGACGAGCTTTTTTTCCTTGAGATCTTCGCCGTCGACTACGCCGTCACGATGTCGTTGGGCCCTTCTCCGCGGCGGGCCGTCATGGAGGCCTTCTGGAAGGTCCTGCGCCGTCGAGTCGGGGAGGACGAGGCCCCCTCCTTCGGGGAATATCGGAGGCGATCTTCGGTCTACGAGGAAAGGCTGGCCTTGCCCTCCTCCGACCCGGCCTCGGCCGTGGGCGCCGTCTTCGCCTCTTTTTGCGCCGACGCCTCCGGTGTCGTGTCGGAGCAGGCCGTCACGGAATTCGCCACGGCGGCCACGGCCGTCGTGAAGTTCCTGAGGCGTTTCGACGTGGCCGAGCCCGGGTGAATGACGAGCCGATGTGCTAGAGTGGGTCTAAGCCTGAATCATTGAGGAGGGACGTCTCATGTACGGCCCCGGGAGATGCCGATATCCCCTTGTCTTCGCCTGCGCCGTCGTCGCGGCCCTTGCCCTGGCCTTTCCGGCGACGGGTCAGGGGCGGTTCCGCATCCACCAGGCCCTTTTGGGAGAGCCGCCGAAGGCGACCTTTTTCCTGGAAGTCTTCGACGGAGCGGAGACGCCTCCTGCCCCGGTCGACGGCGACCATCTGCGGTTTTTCTGCGAGGGACGACCCCTTCCCCTTCTGGCCTCGTCTCCCCTCGAGGGCAGCGGCGAAGGGACGGCCTTCATCTTTCTCGTCGACATCTCCAAGTCCCTGCGAGAGCCCCAGATGAGGCTCATGCGGGAGGCCCTCTCCCGCTTCGTCGAGAAGATGGGACCTGCCGATTGGGGGGCCCTCCTCTCCTTCGGCGACGAGGTGCGCCTTCTTGCCGATTTCACGGCCGACCGGCAGAGGCTCCTTCGGGAGATCGACGCGCTGCGTCTTTCCGATATGACGACCAACCTCCACCGCGGGCTGGTTCGGACCCAGGAACTGGCGCGCCGTCTCGATGAGGGATTGCCCCGCCGCCGGGTGGCCATCGTTCTCTCCGACGGCAAGAACGAGGCCGTCGGCGGAGAGACGCGCGAGGAGGTCCTCGATAGTCTCCGTCGCGACGGAATCCCCCTTTTCGCCCTCGGCTTTTACGCTCCGCCCCTGGAGCCGATGCGCCCCCATCTGGAGTGGCTCCGACGATTCGCCGAAGTCTCGGGCGGCGAGTATTTCCCGCCGAACGGGACTCCCTTGGGCGACATCCTCAAGGAGCTTCAGCGCCGACTCGGCCTCGTCTGGCACGCCGATGTGGATCTCTCCTCCCTCCCCTTCGACGGCAGAGAGGTCGAGGTGGAGGCCCGGCTGGCTTGGCGTGGGGAGGTCCTGACGGACAGAATCCGCCTCAGGCTCTGGCCTTCCTCCTCTTCGCCGGGAAAGGTCACGGAGCCCTCTTCGGCGCCGCAATCCGAGATGGAGGGGGAATCGGAGAGGGCCGCTTCCACCCCTCGTTGGCCCTTTTTCCTCCTGCCTCTCCTTCTGCTCGTGGCCCTTGTCCTCCTCTTTTCGCTGCGGAGGCGGGGTTCCTTCAAGGCCTCTCCTTGCGACCGGACGGGGCCACGCGAGCTGATCATCGAGATCAACAGAGAGGGGCATCTGGAGGACGTCTTTTCCCTCTCCCTGGCGGACAAGGCCACCCTGGGGCGATCCGACGACAGCGGGATCTGCATCAAGGGAGATCCCGCCCTTTCGGGTCTCCATTGCGAGCTTTTCCTCAGCCAGGGACGCCTCTACGTCCGGGACCTTCACTCCACGAACGGGACCTACCTGAACGGGCGGCGTCTTTCCGCTGACGCCGTTCCCGTCGCCGCCGGCGATGAGCTTCTCCTGGGGCGGACGACGGTGCGCCTGAGGCGCATCGGCAGGGAGAACGCTCCGGCATGAGATGGGTCGTCGGCAACGGCCAGGGACGGGGGACCCGCCTTCGCCAGGAAGACAGTTTCGCCTGTTCCGACCTCTCGGACAGGGCCTTCGTCGAGCGGGCCGGTTTCCTGGCCGTCCTGGCCGACGGCATGGGAGGAATGGCGATGGGGCGCGAGGCCAGCTCCGTCGCCGTCGAGACCATCCTCGAGGCCTATGCCGTCAAAGGGCCCGGCGAGACCGTCGGAGAGGCGCTGCGGCGGGCCTTCGTCAGGGCCAACAGGGCCGTCTCCGATCTGGCCAGCGAGGTGGGGCTGGCGGGATCGGTGGGCACGACGGCCGTTGCGGCCGTCCTTTTCGAGGAGAACCTCTATTGGGCCTGGGCGGGTGACAGCCGGGTCTACCTTCTGCGGCAGGGCTGTCTCCACCCTCTCACCCAAGATCACAACCTGGCCTGCCGTCTCCGTCAGGAGGGGCGCTCTCCTCGCGAGGTGGCCCGTCATCCCGACAGGGAGGCCCTGACGAGTTTTTTCGGTCTCGCCGAGATTCCCCTTCTGGGGCTTTCCGAGACCCCCTTGCCGCTGGAGGAGGGTGATCGTGTCCTTCTTTGCAGCGACGGGCTCTACCGCAGCCTCTCCGACGAGGAGATGGCGGCGGTTCTCGCGGGGAACCCAAGACTGGCCGGAGAGAGCCTCGTCGCTGAGGCTCTGGCCAAAAAACGGCCTCGACAGGACAACGTGACGGCCCTTGTCGTCTCCGTCGAGAGGGCTTCCGTGCCCGACGGAGGCGGCCTTCTGTCGAGCGTCGCCGCCGGAGCCCGCCGTCTTCTGGCCCTTCAGCGGCAGGCATGAGCTTTATGATGAGGGGACGGTGCGAGTCCCCTTTCCCGATGGAGGAGGTCGAGCAGACATGGCATGGGTTCGCTGCGATAAAGGGCATTACTACGATGATGAACGCCACAGTCTATGCCCCTACTGTGGCGTTCAGGATCTGGCCGGGCAGGTGACGGCTCTGCACGACGAGGATCGCTCCGAGATCGCCGAGGATAAGACCGTCCGCCTTGACGACGGAGGGCTTCGGGCACTGGGCGGAACCGGCGAGGGCGAGACGGTGGCCTACGTCAGGGCCAAGACGGGAATGGATCCCGTGACGGGATGGCTTGTCTGCATCGAGGGACCTGACAGAGGGCGGGATTTCCGTCTCCGAAGCGAGAAAAACAGCATCGGCCGCCTGGCGACCAACGACGTTTCCCTGGCAGATGAGACCGTTTCCAGGGAGAATCACGGCTTCGTCGTCTTCGACCCGCGAAAAGCCTCCTTCAGCGTTCGGGCCGGCGAGGGACGGGGACTGGTCTACAAGAACGGGGAGGAAGTCCCCTTCTCGGAATCCCTCAAGGCCTACGACGTCATCGAACTGGGACAGACGAAGCTCCTTTTCGTGCCCCTCTGCGGGGAGGCCTTCCGATGGTAGGCGATCGCTTCTCGCCTGTTTCGCGTCTCCTGGCGGCGGCTGTCGTCGTCCTGTCCGTCCTGGCCGGAGCGGCCCGGGCCGAGCCGACCCGTCTCGTCCTGGAGCAGGCCCATCGTCAGGGCGGGGAGCTCGTCGTCGTCGCCGACATCCGTGACGGAGCCGATAACGCCCTGGCCGAGATCGCCTCGGAGGGTGTCAGCGCCACCTTGAACGGCCATCCTCTCTCCTTGAACGCCGTCGGTCGTTTCGATTCCGTCGGCGAGAGGGCCACCTATCTTTTCCTCGTCGACATCTCCAAATCCCTCAAAAAGGATCAGTTCGACGCCCTCCGCAAGGGGCTCGCCGACTGGATTTCCGCCATGGACGACGACGATCGCTTCGGCCTCATCGCCTTCGGCGAATCGGTCCAGGTCCTGACGGAGCTGGGCTCGGACAGAAAGGGTTTTCTCGCGGCCCTGCCGACGCTGACGCCGACGGACAATTGGACGCAGCTCAACCTGGCCCTTTTGCGGGGCCTCGAGATCGGCCGCCGCCTCGACGAGGACTTGCCGCCGCGGCGGATGCTCGTCGTCATTTCCGACGGCATCGAGGATTCTCTCGGAGGTGCCTCAAGAGAGGAGCTTCTCCTCCGTTTCAAAGAGGCCTCCATTCCCGTCTACGCCTTGGGATACACGGCCCTTCCCCTCACGGACAAGAAGAAGGAGGGGCTGACCCACCTCGGGGAAATGGCCCGTTCCTCCGGCGGCGATATCGTCGTCGTCGAAGGGGCCAAGGATTTCGCCCAGGGTTACCGAAAGCTCCGGGAGCGCATCGAACGGAGTTGGGTCGCCCGGTTTGCCCTCAAGGACGTCTCCTTCGGTGAGAAGGCCCGCCTTGAACTCTTTCTCCGGAGCGGAACGCGTCTTCTCAGCGACGCCACGGACCTTCGGCTTGCCTCCGTCTCCGCTCTTCCCTCGGAGGTCCCCCCCGCCTCTCCTGCCTCGGAGGCCTCTGCCGCGGCTTCTTCGGAACCGGCGAAGCGATCCTCGGCCTTCCTCCTCGTCATCGCCGGAGGCCTTCTCCTGGTCGTCGCCTTTGTCTTGAGGCGTCGTCGCGTCACCTCGGTCGCGTCGAAAGGGGAGGGGGAGAGGGGCGACAAACCGCAGGTCCTCACTTCGAGGGGCCGTCGTCTGAGGCTGACGGTGGTCCGGGGAGCCCAGCCCTCGCGGGTCTTCGATCTCGACGTCGACGAGCCCGTCGTCGTCGGCCGCTCCCCGAGCCGTGCGGGACTGGTTCTCGAGGGCGACCTGGGCATTTCGGGAGCCCATCTGAAGATCTTCGATCGCGACGGCGTCCTGTACGTCGAGGACCTTCACTCGACGAACGGAACCTTCCTCAACGGGGTGGCCCTTGACGGGGCCTATCGTCTCAAGGACGGAGATCTGCTCCTGATGGGCGGCACGGAACTTCGCGTCTTTCTTCCGGAAAAAAGCTGAGGACAAGAGCGATGGATGACGCGCCCCGGCAGTCCCTCTGTCCTCTCTGCCTTCGTCCCAAGCCTGCGGAAGGGGAGTGTCCTCACTGTCACTGGCCCGGCGACGTCCTTCGGAGCCTGCCTCAGGCTCTCAGGCCGGGGACGGTTTTGGCCGGGCGTTACCGGACGGGGAAGGTCCTGGGTCAGGGCGGTTTCGCCCTGACCTATCTTGCTTTGGACCAGAGCCTGGAGATCCGCCTTTGCGTGAAGGAGTACTTTCCGGCCAATCTGGCCCTTCGTCAGGATGACGGCTCCGTCCGGATCAAAGATCCGGACGGAGCCGAGGCGTTTAACGAGGGGCGGACGCGCTTCCTCCATGAGGCGCGCATCCTGGCTCGTTTCGAGGGGCACCCCGGCATTGTCCCCGTCAGGGACGTCTTCGAGGAGCGTGGGACGGTCTACATCATCACGGGCTACCTCGAGGGGCTTACTCTGAAGCAGTTTCTGCGTGAGCAGGGCGGAAAGATCCCGTTCGATAGGGCCCTCTCCCTTTTCATGCCCGTCATGGACTCCCTGCGGGCCGTCCACAAAGCCGGCGTCATCCATCGCGACGTCAGTCCCGAAAACATCTTCCTGACCACGGAAGGGCAGGTCAAACTCCTCGATTTCGGCTCTGCCCTGGTCCTCGACGGCGCCGACAGGGGCTTTACCGTCGTCGTCAAACCCGGCTATGCTCCAGCCGAACAGTACGAGGAGGGGGGCGACCAGGGCCCTTGGACGGATGTCTATGGTCTGGCCGCATCTCTGTATCGCTCCCTCACGGGGTTGCTCCCTCCGACGGGGCCCGAAAGAGTCGCCGGAAAGGCGCTCAAGACGCCGTCCGAACTGGGCGTTCCCCTTTCCTCCTCCCAGGAAGCCGTCCTTCTCAAGGCCCTCGCCGAAGCTCCTCAGGACCGTTATCCCGACGTGGAGGCCTTTCAGCGGGCTCTCGTCGAAGCCGACGAAGGGGCCAAATCGGGAGGGCGCCGCGAAAGGGGCGGAGGTGTTTTCGGCGCGGCCTTTCTCCTCTTCGTCGCCCTAGCCTTGGGCGGCTGGTGGGGATGGAACGGCCTGAGCCCGCAACGCCTCGAAGAGAGAGGGCGGGTCCGCCTTGCCGCCGGCGACCCTAAGGGTGCCCTGCCCCTTCTGGAGCGGGCTCTGGCCCGTTCGGAAGGGCCTCAGCGGGAGCTCTTCCTGCTTGTGGCGCAGGCTCAGATCTCCGCCGGGAAAGCCCGGGAGGGACTGGCCTCCCTGGCCCGCGTCGAGAGTCTGGGATCTCTCCCTCCGGAGGGCCTTCTGCTGGCCGGGGAGGCCTATCGGCTCCTCGACGAAAAGGAGAAGGCCCTGGCCTTTTTCCGGGAGGCGGCTCAGCTCACAGGGGATGATCCCTCCCTTTGGCTTAGGACGGCCCGCAGCGCTCTCGCCGCAGGACGTTTCGACAGGGCCGACGAGGCCTGGCGCAAGGTCCTGGCCCTCGATCCCGATCAGCCCGAGGCCCTCGAGGGACTTGCCTCCGCGTCCGAGAGGAAGAGCAACCTCGACGAGGCGATCCGTCTTCGGCGACAGCTCGTCGAAAGGGCCCCGACGGCCGAGGGGTGGCGAAACCTGGCGGCCCTGCTCGAACGGAAAGGCGATGACGACGGCCTTCTCGAGGCGCGCCGAAACGTCGTCGAACTCGAGCCTCTGGGTTCTGATTGGGCCGCCCTGGGCCGGGCGTTTCTCCGCCTGCGGCGTCCCTCCGAGGCCGCAGAGGCCTTCCGCAGGCAGACCCAGGCGGTTCCGGAAGAGGGAGAGGGCTGGCGCGATCTGGGCGTGGCGCTTCTTCAGGCCGGCAGGGCGCAAGAGGCCGCCGAGGCCCTCTATCGTGCGTCGGCTCTTCGTTCGGGCGACGCCCTTCTGTGGGAGAACCTGGGACGGGCCTGGAAGGAATCGGGGCGCTTCCGCGAGGCGGAGGGAGCCTTCCGCCGGGCTCTGGAGATCGACGGGGCCCGTCGGGACTGGTGGGATGAGCTGGGCCTTTCCCTCATGGCCCAGAGGCGCTTCCCCGAGGCCGTGGAGGCCCTGGAAAAGGCGGACGCCGGGGAGAAGACGGAACGGACCTATCGAATCCACCTCGCCGAGGCGTTGGCGGCCTCGGGGCGCGATGTGGAGGCCCGGGAGCTTCTGCGGAAAAAGACGGAAGAGCCTCTTCCCGTCGAGGGAGCCCTCCTGCTGGCCCGGATCCTCGAAGGACAGGGCGCCTTCGCCGAGGCCGCCGAGGCCTACGACCGGGCTCGTCGTCTTCAGCCGGGTGCCCTTGCGCCCCTTCTCGGCCTCGGACGTTCCGCTCTCTCCCTTCGGCATCCCGACAGAGCCCTGCCCTTCCTCCTCGAGGCCCTGAGCCTCGCTCCCGAAGAGGGAGAGACTCTCCTCCTCCTCGGCCGGGTCTATCTGGACCTGAAAGATCCCGATCGGGCCCTGATCCAGCTGAAAGAGTATCTTCGCCTGAGGCCCGACGACGAGGAGGGATGGCGTCTTCTCGGTGAGGCCTACCTGCGCCTGGGCCGGACGGATTCCGGCGGGCCGGTGGTGGAGAGGAGGCCGGACAAAAAAGAACAGGGACAGAAGGGACCGGAGCGAAAGGAGCAGGAGCCGAAAAAGCAGGAGATCAAGGAACAGGAAATCGAGAAACAGGAAATCGAGAAACAGGAGATCGAGAAACAGGAGATCGAGAAACAGGAACCGGGGCAGGAAGAACCGACGGAAGAGGGATCCGGTGGGGAGTCCCCCGCAGGAGGTGCGACGACGGCTCCCGTCGAAGGCGCTCTTTCGCCCGATATCGTTCCGGAAGAACCGATCCCGGAACGGCCCGTTCCTTCCCTGGCCCTTCCCGGAAGGGACAGAACGGTGTCTCAGCCGTGAAGAGGGAGAGACGGTCCTTCGTGACGAAAAAGGGCGGTCCCCGTGACGGAACCGTGTCCTTTTTCGGCTAGGATAGGGCCTGTTGGGGCTTCCGGAGGGGGGAGAGCGTTTGAGCTCGTCGATGGATCTTGTCTGCGACGTTCCCGGCGAGGCCCTCGGAGGCATCTTGCGCCGGGACGGTCTTCTTTCGGTCTTTCAGCCCATTCTGGATCTCCGCAGCCGGTCGGTCTGGGGGTACGAGATCCTCTCCCGAGGGGACGTCCCTTTAGAGTCGGCTCAGGCGCTTTTTGCGGCCGCACGCGAGAGCGGCCGCCTCGGTGACGTGGAGATAGCCTGTCTCAGGAAGGCCCTCCAGACCGTCGCCGAAGGGCCCTTCCTTCTTCTCAATCGGTTCTTCCTCAACGTCAGCCCTCCCGTTCTCCTCTCTCCCGAGTTTGCCCATGCCTTCAACGGAGAGGTCGTCGCGGCCTTCGGCCTCTCTCCGGAGCGCCTCGTCGTCGAAATCACCGAAAGAGAATCCATCGCCGATCTCGATCTGTTCGGCCATGTCGTCGATCGCCTCCGCCGTCAGGGTTTCCGTATCGCCCTCGACGACATGGGCGCCGGCCATTCCGGGTTGAGGACCCTCATGGCCTGTCTGCCCGATTACATCAAGCTCGACATGAGTCTCGTCCGCAAGATCCAGGACGAGCCCAACTGCCAGCATCTCGTCCGTTTCCTCCTCGATTTCGCGGCCCAGATCGGCTCCCGCATCATCGCCGAAGGCGTCGAAAGCTGGGAGGAGTTCGATGTCCTGGCTCGCCTCGGCGTCCCTCTGGTCCAGGGGTTCCTTTTCGGGCCTCCGCAACGGGAGCCGCTGTCTCCCTCTCCGTCGGTCATGGAGCGCGTCGGCCGATCCTGCCCAGACGAGAGGAGGAGAGGCCCCTTCTCCTCCCGCCCGGAAGGGGTGGCCCGTCTGGCGATCAGGGGAAAGGTCGTGGAGAAGGGGCTCTCCAGGGGACGTGACGTGGATGCCCTCTTCCGGCGGGAGTGCCGTCTGGATCACCTCGTCGTCCTCGACGGAGAGGAGCCCTGCGGCCTGATCACGCGACAGTCTTTCTTCCAGAAAATGGGAGGCGCCTTCGGCTATCACCTCTATCGGGAGCAGGCGGCGGAGACGCTCTCGAAGAGGGATTTCCTCGTCGTTCCCGGCGACATGTCCGTCTGTACCGTGGCCAAATCGGCCATGGAGCGCGATCCCGAATCGCTCTACGATCCGGTCCTCGTCGTCGAGGAGGGGCGTTTCGTCGGGTCGGTGACGATGAAACAGATCATCTCCCACTCCGTGCGCTTCGAGGTCGACGAGGCCCGCAACTGCAACCCGCTGAGCGGCCTGCCGGGCAATCGGAACGTCGAGGAGTGGATCGAGGAGGCCCGACGCAGGGGCTCTCCCTTCACGGTCGTCTACGCCGATCTGGACCGCTTCAAGGAGTTCAACGACCGATACGGATTCCTTCAGGGAGATCGCCTCCTCCGCCTCACGGCCGACCTTCTGCAGGAGGGGCTGGAGGGGCTCCCCTCGGGAACGAAGATCGGACATGTGGGGGGCGACGATTTCGTCCTCGTCGCCCCCGGCGAGGTCTCCCTGGAGGCCCTCGAATCGCTCTGTCGCTCCTTCGACGACCGAAAAGGGATCTTTTTCTCGGAAGAAGAGCGGCGGCGGGGAAGTTATGAGGCCAAGAATCGGAGCGGGGAACGAGGTCCCGTCCCCCTGGTGACGCTCAGTCTCGCCGCAGTGGAAAGCGACCGTTCCGATGGGGCCGGGGGCCTGGCCGAGAGGGCGGCGGCCCTCAAGGAAGAGGCCAAGGTGATTTCGGCGCGGGAGCGGGTCAGCTCCGTCACCGCAGAGAGACGGGAGGACCGGTAGACGATTCCGCCTTTTCTGCCGTTTAACAAAAGGCCTCTTCCCGTTACAATGGGAAGAGGCCTTTTGTCGGCCTCGAAAGGAGAGATCTTCTCTGGCCGCGGCGAAAAAAAGAAAAGACAGAAGTGTCACGGAGGGCGCCCTCCCCTCTCTGGGGGAGGTCATGGACGTTTTCTTCCCTCCGGTACTCCCCCCGGAGGCGGTCGCCTCCGAACGGCCGTCGGGGCCGTCTCCCGCCCCGGAGGGAGGAGCTCTTCCCGCTCGGGCTCTGATCAGGCGGAGCCGTAAGGGGCGGGGAGGGCACACGGTGACTCTCGTGGAGCTCCCGGGACTTTCCCGTTCCGCCAGGGCAGATCTGGCAAAAAAGATGGCCCGGGCCTTGGGGTGCGGTTCCCGTCTGGAAGAGGATAGGGTGGTGCTTCAGGGTGATCAGATGGAGCGGGCGGAAGCGTGGCTGTCGAGTTTGGGCGTCGTCCGCGTCGTCCGGGGAAATTGATGTGGAAAAGATCCGTTCCGCCGAAAGAGGGGCGTTGCCCGTGAAATCATGTCCGAATACAGACGAGGCCCACCACGAGGGCGTCTTTGTCTCCGTCGTCGGAGGCCTTGCCGAACGATGAGGGAACGGCGCCGCTCCGGCCTCCTCCTTCATCCCACCTCTTTCCCCGGTCCCTGGGCGATCGGTGACCTGGGGCCTTCCGCCCGGCGTTTCGTCGACTTCCTCGTCTGTTCGGGGCAGACGATCTGGCAGATCCTTCCTCTTTCTCCGACGGACGGGGCCCTGGGCGATTCCCCCTACAGCAGTCCCTCCGCCATGGCCGGAAACACGCTTCTCCTATCGCCGGACGATCTGTTCGAGGAGGGATGGATCAAAACTCTTCCTCCTCCGTCGCCGGGCCGGGGCGACTCCGTCGATTACGACGGGGCCCGAAACCTCGAATCGGCCCTTCTCGACGAGGCCTTCGAGACGTTTGTCCGTCGCGGCGACGCCTTGCCCTTTGAGGCTTTCCGTCGCAGCGAGGCCTGGTGGCTCGATGAGCACTGTCTCTTCTGCGAGCTGAAGGAGCGCTTCGATGGCCTGCCCTGGTCTCAGTGGCCCATCCCCTATCGGGATCGCCACGACGAGGCTCTCGCGGCCCTTTCCTCCGAGCGGGAGCGATCCCTTTCCCGCCGCGCCTTCGGCCAGTTCCTTCTCTTCCGCCAGTGGGAGCGCCTCAAGGGTTACGGGGCCGAGCGAGGCCTTTCCCTCTGGGGCGACCTTCCCATCTATCCCAGCCTGGACAGCGTCGACGTCTGGAGCCGCCCCGATCTCTTCCTCCTCGACGGAGAAGGACATCCTCTTGCCCTGGCCGGAGTCCCTCCCGACTACTTCAGCGAGACGGGGCAGCTCTGGGGGAATCCTCTCTATCGCTGGGAAAGGCACGAGGAGGAGCGTTTTGCCTGGTGGATCCGTCGGATCCGTCGGCTCCTTGCGCTTTTCGACCGGGTGCGCATCGACCACTTTCGGGGTATCCTGGGATACTGGGCCATCCCCGCCGGAGCGAAGGGGGCTGCGGAGGGACGCTGGGAGGCGGGGCCGGGAGAGAGACTTCTCGCGGCTCTTGAACGTGCCTTTCCCTCCATGCCCTTCGTCGCGGAAAACCTGGGCGTCATCACCGACGATGTCACGGAGGCCATGAGGCGTTTCAATCTTCCCGGAATGGCCGTCCTGCTCTTTGCCTTCGACTCCGTCGGGGCCAACCCCTATGCCCCTCACAACCACGACCGCTGCAGCGTCGTCTACACCGGCACGCACGATAACAACACGGCCCGCGGCTGGTGGGAGGGGGAGGCGACGGAAAAGGAGCGGCGGAATCTGACGGGCTACCTCGGCCTGGAGGGCGATCTCGCCTCGGGCGAGTCGGTGGCGACCTGTCTGGTGCGGATGGCTCTGGCTTCCGTGGCCCGCTGGTGCGTCCTTCCCCTTCAGGATCTTCTCCGAGCGGGAGGGGAGGCCCGGATGAATCATCCCGGGACGACGACGGGCAACTGGGGATGGCGTTTCGATTCCTGGGAAAAGGTCGAGGGGAGTGGTCCCTTTCTCGCCGACATGACGGCTCTGGCGGGTCGCTCTTCACGGACAGAGGGCTGAGGCCTCCTGTCCCCGCCCGGCAGACACACTTAAACGCGAGGGGCACCGCCCTCTTCTCGGGCGGGTTCGGCTCCTTCAGAGGGAGGAATGACCTTGGCAGGCCTTTCCACGGAGCTTCCCGGTCCCTGGGCGGGGGGCGGAATGAAAACCACACTGGAGGGATTGGAGGACGCCGGTTGTCTGATCAATCCCCTGCGCGATCTTCGTCGTTGCGTCGACGACAGGGAGGTGGAGTCCCTCGATCAGCTGAGGGCGCTTCTGTCGACGCTGGTTTCGCTCGACGCGAAGGAGGAGGACAGCGAAAGCCGCAAGGAGCGTCGCCTTCTCGGCGACCGGCTCTACCAGGCCTACTGGTCCGTCCTGGAGAACCTCCTTCAGTATCGTCTGCGCCTCTCCGTAGACGGCCCCTACGAGCCCTCCATGGAGGAGCTGGCCCTCTTCGATTTCGGCGTCGTCGACGACAGCCTGACGGCCTGCCCCGTGGGGATGCTCGGCGAATTCTATTCCGAGGCCCATCCCCTCGATGGCTTCCGTTACGGTCGGTTCAGCGACTACCTGGCCGAAGAGTGGGTGCTCACCGGGAAGGCGCCCTTTCCCTCTCCGAAGGGGGGCTCGGGGTTGACCGAGCAGATCGACCTCCTTCAGGGCGAACTGCTGGCCAAGAGGCGCCAGCGTCGTTTCGTCCTGAATCTCCTCTCCAAGGCGGGCGCGGAGCGATCCGTCCGCGACGTGGGGGAATCCCTCTCCTACATGGAGGAACACCTTCTCGACCGGATCGAGCTTCGCAGGCGGACCTACCGCGTCCGCTTCGCCGAGGCCCGCGAGGAAGCCAGCCTCGACGAGATCCGCCGCCGCTGGGACGAAAGCCGGGGGGCCTGGCTGAGCTCCCTCGACCGCTGGGAGGGGTCGACCGTCGACGACATGATCCGCCTCGTGCGCTCTCTCCGCGAGATCGATGCCGATGAGGATCGGGCCGCGGACCTCCTCGTCCATCTCAGGGAGGAGGAGCGCCGCCGCCTCTACCGCAGGGACCGTCTGCAGGAGAAACATCCTTTCGCCGATTCGACGGCAAGAAGGCTTTTCCTGGGCGACGCCCTGAGGCGGAAGAGGGAGTTCCTGTCCATGGCGGCCAAGAGGGCGAAGGTGGAGCGATCGGCCCTTTTCCGCGGGCCTCGCGGCCTGGCCCGCTGGTCCGAGATCTCCTCGGCTCTCGCTTTCCTCCTCGGCCATGACGGAGGCGTCGTCGAGACGTTCCGCGTCCGAATCCACGGGCTGCCCCGGATCGTGACCTTTCCCGGAATGGGCAACGCCGTCTACGACTGGGAGGATCACTCCCTCCTCGTTCCTCTCTACCCGCCCAAGGGCGTCGACGTCTCCCTCGCCTGGGGCATGGCCCTTTTCCGCTGGGATGCCGACGACGACAGGGAGTTGAAGGACAGCTACGGCCTTCTCAAGCTCAACAAGGGCAAGAGCATTTCCGCTCTCCAGGAGAGTTTCTGCGAGGACTATCAGACGTGGATGACGCGGGAGGTCCGGGGATATCGGGTTCTGCCCGGCGAAGCCTTCCGCTGGTTCAGCCAGCGTTTCAGGTTTTCCGGCAGGGAGGAAAGCTGAGGAAGCCCCTTCTCACTCGTCCAGCTCGGCATATTCGGGCCAGATGACGGCCCAGGCGAAGAGGTCGGCCTGGACCTCGAAGCTGGACAGCGGCGTCGCCGTCCTGGCCCAGAAGGCCTCTCCCCGGCGGTGCGACAGGAGATGGTAGAGTTCGTGAAAGAGGGCGAAGCGGCGCCAGAAGGGGGGAAGGGTGCGGTTGATGATCAGTCGTGCCCGTCCCCCCTTCACGATGTGAAGTCCCCAGAGATGAGGGGGAAGGGGTTCGTGGCGAAGGTCGATGACCTTGCCCGTCAGCGTCTCGGCCCGTACGAGAATGTCGAAGGAGCTGAGGTCACGCCAGGAACGCCCCTCCTCCAGAGCCCAGGAGGGCAGGTTCTCGGGGGGAGGGGGAAAGTCGAAGGCGTCGTTCCGTTCCAGTTCAGTTACACTCCTCTTGGGCCTCTTCCTGCTCCCACTCGGAGAGGGCCGCGTCGATCAGCTTCCCCACGAGACGGAGGTCTTTGGTCGAGAGCTTCTTGCTGCGGTACCAGATCTCGACGTCGGCCTCCCGGGAGAAGAGCTCTTCGATCTGGAACCGAGACCCCTTGCCCTGAGGGAGGTTCTGGACCAGGTCGCCGGGGTCGACCTGCAGGGCAAGGGCCAACCGGTGGAGGAGCTTCATCGACGGCAAGCGACGATTGCTTTCGAGAGCCTGGACGTAGATCCGGCTGACGCCGACCTCTTCCGCCAGGACTTGCTGCGTCTTTCCCGAGGCCTTGCGGAGAACTTTAATTCGCATGCCGAGACTCATCGTAAGGACCACCTCCTGCTAAGGATGTCTATAAATATATACTATAAATTTATTGTTGCCAAGATGTCTGAAGGGCGATCTGCTCCACTTCGTGCAGAAAAAGGACGCAGGCAAGCAGATCGGCGGCGCCTCCGGGGCTGACGCGTGTCTCTTTGAAGCGTTCGTTCAGCTCCTCGAGGGCGCGCCGTTTCGCGTCGTCCCAGCGGAGATGGGTCCGGCGGAGGGCGCGAACGAGGGGCAGGTAGCGCTCCTTCCAGAACGCGAAGCCGCCGCGGTGGATGACGTTGCTGTCCTCGCAGCTTTCCATGAGGGCCAGGAGGGCATCCAACGCCGCCTCTTCGAGGGTGGCCCCATCGTAGAGGCTCCGGTTCAGGGTCGGAAGGCCCTGCTCGACGAGGGAGGGAAAGCCTCTTTCGGCCTCGCCTCGGATGCCCGTCACCCCGTGGCGGAGGTAGAGCCGTTCCCCGTGGCTGAGAGGTCTTGCCGGAGGGGTTTCCCGGAGCGTCTCCAGTTCGGCGCGGACGCAGCCGGAGACGAGGCGCGAGGCCTCCCGGGCGATGGCTCTCCCTCGGAGGCTCTCCTTTCGGGCCAGAAGACGTCCCGTCCCCCAGAGGAGAAGGGAGAGGGCGAAGATGAGTCCCTTGTGGGTGTTGACTCCCCCGGTGGCCTCCAACATGGCCCCTTCCATGACCCTCCCCCGTTCCCTCAGGAGGGGCATGGCCTTCCCCGGGTCTTCGACGTCGATGCCGATGCGTGCCTGAAGGGACCAGTGAGGCGCCAGGGCCGAGGCGCTTCGCAGGAAGGTCCCGAAGGTCATGTCGTCGTGGGCCCCGCTGCCGCCTCGGTCGACGAGACCGGGCTTGGGCGTCGCACAGACCTCCCACAGGAGGGCCCATGTCGCTGCGGTGCCCAGGAGTTCGGCGTCGTTCATGGTGAGGCCTCCCTTGACGTCTCTCCCGAGGGAAAGCATACTGTCCGTCGATCAATCTTAAGGCTTTTGTTCTTCCAGGGAAAGGTCTTGCCCGTCGGTCGTGATAAAATACGGCCCAGTAGAAGCGTGAAAGGAGGGTCTGCCATGACCGTCAAAGCTGTCGTCTATGTCACGTCGACCTGCCCCTGGTGTCACCGCCTTCAGGATTACCTCACCCGCAGGGGGGTCTCCTACGAGGCGATCGATGTCGGTTCCGGAGCCGACAAGATCGAGGAGGTCCGCCGCATTTCGGGGCAGATGGGCGTTCCCGTGACGGTTCTTGAGGAGCATGTCATCGTCGGCTTCGACAGGGACGCCATCGACGAGGCCCTCGCCTCCTGCGGGTTCGAAGGCTAGAGGTCCCTTCTTCGTGGAGCTGAGGGAGCTGGAGAGTTTCATCGCCATCGTCGAGAGCGGCTCCGTTTCCCGTGCCGCCGCCTCCCTGGGGCTCTCTCAGCCGGCTGTCAGCAAACACCTGGCCCATCTCGAGGACGAGCTGGGCGTCGAGCTCCTTCTGCGAGGGAGGACGCGTTCCGTTCCGACCGTCGAAGGGGAGATCCTTCTCCTCCGGGGGCGGAAGATCCTTGCGGAGCTGCAGGGAGCCGCCGATGAGATCCGACAGTCGGGCGAGGCCCTCTCGGGCACGGTGACCGTCGCCGCGGGGTCGATCCCGGGAGAGTTCATCCTGCCGCCCCTCCTCCGTCGCTTTCACGAGCGCCATCGGGGCCTTGCCATCGTCCTCGAGGATCTCGATTCCCGTCGGGCCCTGGAGGCTCTCGTCGGCCGTCGCGTCGACGTGGCCTGCCTCGGCGAAGATCGCCTTCCGGCCGGCTACGTCGTCCGTCCCTTCGTCGTCGACGAACTCGTTCTGGCCTGCGGCTCGGGGAGGCCTTTCTCCGAGAGGGCATCGATCTCTCTCGAGGCGGCTCGGGACCTGCCCCTCTTGGGACGTCTCGACGGGTCGGCCTCGCAGGCGATCTGGGAGGCCGCCCTGCGGCGGAAGGGCCTCGTCCCTCCCGATCCGCGGCTGCGGTTCAAGGGGACGGGTGCCCTTCTCCGCGCTCTGCGGGGGGGATCGGTCTTTGCCGTCGTCTCCCGGTGGGCCGTCGTCGGCGAGACCATCGATTTCCTCCCCTTCGATCCGCCCCTGACCCGTCCCTTTTTCGTGGCCCATGGCCAGAGCCTTTCCCGGGCGGCTCAGGCCCTCGTCGACGATCTTCTTGAGGCAAAGGAGGGGTTTCCCTGTTCGGATCGCTGAAATGGAAAAGAAGGTCGGTCTTGCCTCCGGTTCTCCTGTCCCTTTGTCTGTTTCTCGCCGTTCCGGCCCTGGCCCTTGACGCCGACGGGGCCTTTGACGCCCTTTTCTGGGACCGGAACTGGTCGGCCCTCGAGGCGAAAGAGGCCTCGGGCGATCTCTCCCCCCGAGAGGTCAGCCTCGTCGCCAACGGCCTCTGGTTTCAGGGGAGATGGGCGGAGAGCCTGTCTCGCCTCAACGGCCTCGGTGAAGCCCTTCCGGCCGGTCTCCGCCCCTATCGGGAGATGTTGAACGTCCTCGGACTGGAGCGGACGGACCGGAAGGCCGAGGCGCTGGAGAGAGCCCGTGCCCTCTGGGGAGAGGTTCCCGACGATCTCCGCTACTACGTGGCCTACGCCCTGGCCCGTCTGGAGCCCGATCCCGCGGCACGCCACGAGAACTACCTGCGCATGGCCGACGGCGCCTTGGAGAAGGCCCAACTCCGGTCGGCGCTGAAGGAACTCGTGGCCCTGCCCGGGGCGACCGTCGACGAGGCCCTTCGCCTCGTCGAACTGGAGCCCCGCAACGCCGCGGCCCTGAAGATCCTGTCCGAGGCCCCCGCTCCCTTGCCCGACGCCGGAGCCTTCGCCCTGGGCTATGCCGCCTACCTTCGCGGAAAATACGAGACGGCCGTCGACTGGCTGAGCCGCGTTCCCGACGCCTCGGAAAAGGGAGATCGGGCCCGTTTCTACCGCGGCTACAGCCTGTACCGGCTCAAACGGGACGGAGAGGCCCTCGATGTCTGGCATCCTCTGCTGCTGAAGGAGGGGAGTTATGCCCGATCGGCTCTGCGCCGTGTCGCCGTCACGGCCTCGCGATCGGAGAGGGCGAAGGCCCTGGCTCTTCTGGGCGAGGCCGCCGCGAAGGAGACCTCCCTGGCGGCGGCGGCCCTGCTCCGCCTGGCTGCCCTGACGGGGGGGGAGGAGGGCGAGGTCTTTCGGGACCGCCTCGTGGAAAGCCATCCGGCGTCGCCCGAGGCCGTTCAGGTCCTCTGGGATCGGGGCTGGACCCTCTGGAAAGAGGGACGGCACGGAGAGGCCCTCCCCCTCTGGCAGAAGGCCCTGGACGGAGCCACGGAGGAGCGCAGCAGGGCAAGGCTTCTCTACTGGACGGCCCGCTGCCATCACGAGGCCGGTCGCGAGGAGGAGGTCCTCCTCCGGCACGACGAGCTGGCCCGTCTCCATCCTCTGTCGGTCTACACGCTTCAGGCCTTTTCGGGAGAGAGCCGCCCTCTGAGCGAGGAGCTGCCTCCCGAGCTGTCCGCCGGGGCCGATGACCTGGAGCGCTGGGGCTTCGTCCACTACGCCCGGCTCCGCCATCTCCGCTCCGGGACGGATCTCGGCCAGTACCGGGCGGCGCTGCTCTCGTCCTGGCTCGGCGATGATCGGGGCGCCTATGTCGTCGCCGTCGGCCTTCAGCGCTTCCTGGTCGGCGAGGGCCCTCTTCCCGCGCCCCTGCTCCGGCTCCTCTATCCCCGCCCCTACGGGAAGCAGGTCCGCGAGGCCGCGTCGCGCTACGGCGTCGATCCCTTCCTGGTCTGGTCCGTCATGCGCCAGGAGAGCGCTTTCGATCCCGAGGCGACCAGCTGGGTCGGCGCCATGGGGCTCATGCAGCTCATGCCGGCGACGGCAAAAGAAGAGGCCCGGCTCCTCGGCGTGGAGTCGGACCGCTTCTACGACGTCGGCGTCAACATCACGCTCGGGACGGGCCACCTGGCCCGTCTGTTGCGGCGTCATCACCGTCTCGACTGGGCTGTCGCCGCCTACAACGGCGGGTCGGGCAACGTCAACCGCTGGCTCAAGGGGAACGAAGAGGCTCCGCAGGAGCGGTGGATCGAGGAGATCGGCTTCGATGAGACCTCGGACTACGCCCGCCGCGTCCTGGCCAATCTGGCCCTTTACCGGAGCCTCTACGCCGAGAACTGACCTTGGAGGGATCGGAAACGATGATGCAAGACGCCATTTCTCCCTGGGAGGGGAGCGATCCTGTGGCCCGCGTCGAAAAGGCCCTCCGCGAGCGGGGCTACGCGGGAACGGTCCTCCGCAGCGAGGCCACGATCTTTACCGTCGACGATGCAGCTCGCGCCATCGGCGCCCGTCCCGAGGAGATTCTCAAGACCATCGTCCTCGTCGCCGACGGCAAGCCCCTTCTGGCCCTCATGAGAGGGCCGAACCGGATCCACACGGGCAAGGTGAAGCGACTTCTGGGGGCCAGAAAAGTGAGCATGGCCTCGCCGGAGGTCGTCTACGGGCTCTCGGGCTTCCGCATCGGCGGCGTCGCTCCCGTAGGCTATCCGCAGGAACTTCCGGCCCTTCTCGACGAGGATCTCTTCCTCCACGATACGGTCTGGGCCGCGGCGGGGACGGACCACGCCTTCTTCCCCGTCGCGCCGGTCGAGCTGCAGCGTCTCACGGGGGGAGAGGTGGCCGACATCCGCCAATAGGGGCTACTCCCTCCGGACGGGCACGAGAGCCTCGAACCAGCCGTCGAAATCGCGGCTCAGCAGAATGGAGCGCAGGGGGCGAAAGAAGACCTCCATGTTGTGGTCGACGACGACGCGGAGGAGATGGCCTCCGGCCGTGGTGTGGTCGCCTCGCCCGAAGACGCCGTGGAGGTGGGGATAAAGCTTCTGTCCCTTGTAGCTGATATTCCCGCTGAGGGCCAGGAGTTCGAAGGTCTCCCGAAACGTCTCCGTGAGGTATTCGCTGCCGGTGTACCAGCCGAAGGTGATCTCCCGTGCCATGCCGACGGCTCCGACGAGGACGGCCGAGTCGATGGAGCACTCTTCGCAGAGCAGAGAGAGGGAGGAGTGGAGCTCCTCTCCGTCGGAGAGCCGCAGGGCCGCCATTTCTTCCGAGAACGCGTAACGCATGGTCGTCGCCTCCTTGTTGTGGACTCGTCTCTATTGTAGGACAAAGAGGAGCCCTTGGCCACAGACAACGGAAGGGGCGGGATCGCGCGATCCCGCCCCTTCCGTTGTCTTCACGCTCTTTCGAAGCCCCTAGGAGTCAGTCGGACTTCTCCGGAAAAAGGTCGATGGGGCCTGCTCTATGAGGCGGAGCGCCTGGTTCGAGGACAAGGAATTCCTTTCAGGTAACATCAAAGGGCATCGATCCACGACCGTCAGGCCAAGCCCGACAGACTCCTAGGTTTCGAGGAGGTACTTGCGGAGATCGTCGCCCTGGAGGCCCGCTCCCAGGCCGACGGAGAGGCGCAGGCGGGCCTGGACGGGGCGCCTGCTGCCCCCGCTGAAAACGCCGAATTCGAGGAGTCGCCGGGCGCTTCCCTCGAAGCCGTAGAGGGTGTCGACCGTCCCCTGGGGACAGCGCGACGTGACGACGAGGGGAACGTTGTTTTTCAGGAGCGTTTTGATGTGGGGAAGCCAGGCCGGAGGGACATTGCCCAGCCCGAATCCGGCCAGGACAAGGCCGTCGAGGGGAGCTCCCTGGGCCAGGGCGGCGATGAGGCGTTCGCCGCCCCCCAGGGCGGCCGTCACGAGCTCCACCTCCCGGGCAGGCGTCACGGCGCTGCCGAAGGAGGTGGGGCGCTTGGGACGCCGCACGAGGACGATGCGGTCGTAGCGGATCTCCCCCACGGGGCCCAGGCCCGGAGCGGCGAAGGGATCGCGACGGTGGGGGATCTCCTCGGTGATTTCCGAGGCGGCGAAGAGCTGATCCTGGAAGCAGGCGAGGACGCCCAGGCCCCAGACGGCCTCGCAGCGGACGGCCAGAAGGGATTGATGCAGGTTAATCATGGCGTCGGAGCCGACGAGGTCCGAGGGGCGCATGGCGCCGGTGAAGATGACCGGTTGAGGGTAGGTCCAGAGGAGATCGGTCAGATAGGCCATCTCCTCGAGGACGTCGGTGCCGCAGGTGACGACGATGCCCTGGACGCCGTCGACGACCAGCTTCTTGAGTACCTCGACGAGGTCCGTCGTCATGCGGATCGAAAAATGGCTGCTCGGCTGGTGGCTCCAATCGACGACGAGGATGTCCCGTCGGATCTCCTCCGGAAGCCACCGGGCGATATCCTCGGCGCTCAGGCCCGGCGCATGTCCTTCCTGTCGCTCGCTGAAGATCATGCCCATCGAACCCCCGGCGGCGACGAGGGCGATCTTGTCTCGTTGCGGCATCGCGGCTTCACCTCCCAAGATTGATTCAGTCTACCACTCGGGCCATAATGGGAGCCAGTCGGAATTCGGATCCGAAGAAAGAGCGGGGAGGTCGGGTCATGCGCATCGTCATTATCGGGGCGGGAGAGGTCGGGACCAGCCTCGCCGCCAGTCTCGTCGAGGATGGACATGACATCGTCGTCGTCGAACAGGACGAGGAGAAGATCGCCCGCATCGAAAACGAGCTGGACGTCATGGCCGTCCTCGGCAACGGGGCCCGGCCCCAGGTCCTGGAAAAGGCCGGCGTGGGCCGCGACAGGATCGATTTCCTCATCGCCTGCACCGATAGGGACGAGGTCAACATCTTGGCCTGCTGGATCGCCCGTCGGGCCGGCGTGGGCTCGGTCATCTCCCGGGCCAGGAGCATGGAGTTCACCGACACCAAGGCCTGGGCCCGGGACCTGGGCATCCAGGCCATGATCTCTCCGGAGCGCTCCGTGGCCCGTCAGATCGAAGAGCTGCTCTCCGTCTCGAGCGCCCTCGAGGCGGCCGAGCTGGCCGGAGGGCGGGCGGGCATCTACGCCTTCTCCATCGCCGACCACTCCTCCCTGGCCGGAATGCGTCTTCGCGACCTGACGGCGACGCACCCCCGGATGAAGGCCATGATCGTCTACGTCAAGCGGGGAGGGGAGGGCCTCATCCCCGCGGGGAACGATCGGCTCCTCGCCGGCGACATCTGCTACGTCGTCGCCCTTCGGGAGCAGGTCTGGCAGCTGGAGGAGCTTTTTCAGCTGCGCAAGAGCCGCTCCCTTCATCGCGTTCTCCTCGCCGGAGGGGGCAAGTCGGGCTTCCAGGTGGCCAGGCTCCTGGAGAGCCGCGGCGTCGACGTGCGCCTCATCGAGCTCGACGGGGAGAAGTGCGAGCGCCTTTCGCAGGAGCTGGAGCGGACGCTCGTTCTCCACGGCGACGCCGCCGATCAGGCCCTTCTCCGCTCCGAGGGAATCGATCTGGCCGACGGGTTCGTCGCCACGACGGCCTCGGACGAGGTGAATATCCTCTTGGCCGTCTTGGCCAAGGCCATGGGGGCCAAGAAGAGCGTCGCCCTTGTCCGCCGCAAGACCTTCCGCAGCCTCGACCGCTACGTCTCCGTCGACGCCATGATCGATCCCACGGAGGCCCTCACGTCGGTCATCCTCCGCTACGTCCGCTATCCCGGCGTGGAGGGGGCCCTCTCCCTCTTCGACAAGATCGGGGCCGAGACGCTCGAGGTGGAACTGGCCGAGGACAGCCCGGCCCGGGGGCGTCGGGTCATGGATCTGGGCTGGGAGCCCGGGACGCTCATGGCCCTCGTCATCAGGGGGCACGATGTCTTCGTCCCCCGAGGCGACACGGTTCTTCAGGGCGCCGACAGGGTCCTTCTCTTCTCGACGCCGGAACGCCTGAGGCGGGCCGTGGACGGGCTGGGAGTCCACTGACGATGCGTCTTGCCATCGTCGCCAAGGTCCTGGCCCTGGTCGGCGCCGTCGTCTCTTTGTCCATGATCTGGCCCCTGATCTGGGCCCTCTGCGACGGGACGCCCGATCGTCGCCCCTTTCTCCTCTCCATCGCCGCCGGTCTGCTCCTCTCGGCGGGGCTCTTCATGGCCGGAGGCGGGAGCTCCGTCCGGGAACTGGGGACACGGGAGGCCTTCGCCGTCGTCACCTTTTCCTGGATCGTCGCCTCCGTCGTCGGCGGGCTCCCCTTTCTCCTGGCGGGGACGGTTCCGAACTTCACCGACGCCTTTTTCGAGGCCATGTCGGGCTTCTCCACGACGGGTGCCTCGGTCCTCACCGACATCGAGGTCCATCCCCGGGGAATCCTCTTCTGGCGGGGGCTCACTCACTGGCTGGGGGGGATGGGGATCATCGTCCTCAGCCTCGCCGTCCTCCCCTTTCTCGGCGTCGGCGGGATGGAGCTCTACCGGGCCGAGGTTCCCGGCCCCATCCAGGAGAAGCTCACGCCGCGAGTCCAGCAGACGGCCCTCCTGCTCTGGGGCGTCTATCTCCTCTTCTCCTTTCTGGAGATGATCGCTCTCATGCTGGGCGGCCTCGATCTCTTCGAGGCCCTGACCCACACCTTCGCCACCATGGCCACGGGGGGGTTCTCCACCCTCAACGGCAGCGTCGGCCAGTACGGAAGCGCCTATATCGACGGCGTCGTCACCTTCTTCATGTTTTTGGCAGGGGCCAATTTCGTCCTCCACTATCGGCTTCTCCGGGGCGATCTGAAGGCCTGGTGGCGCGACGGCGAGTTCCGCTTCTACCTGGGGCTGACGCTGGTCGCGACGGCGACGATCACCCTCTTCCTCCTGTGGCGCCGGAATTACGCCTCGCCGGTCGAGGCTCTCCGCTACGCCTCCTTTCAGGTCGTCAGCATCGTCACGACGACGGGCTTCGTCACGGCCGACTACGAGCTCTGGCCCGTCTACGCCCAGGTCGCTCTCTTTTTCCTCATGTTCGTCGGCGGTTGCGGAGGGTCGACGGGAGGGGGGATGAAGAACGTCCGCATCATGATCGTCCTTCGCCAGGTTTACGGCGAGTGTCGCCGTCTCCTTCACCCCCAGGCCGTCATCCCCCTGCGCGTCGGCGGGTCCGTCGTGAACCGCGACGTCGTCGCCGCCGTTTCGGCCTTCGTCATCGCCTATCTGGGGCTTTTCGCCCTCTTCTCCCTCGTCATGGCCGGGCTGGGGCTCGACGTGACGACGGCCCTTTCCTCCGTGGCGGCCACGTTGGGAAACATCGGGCCCGGGCTGGGCGGCGTCGGCCCCTCGCACAACTACGCATTCGTCCCCTCGGCGGGGAAGTGGGTTCTTTCCTTTTGCATGCTTTTGGGACGGCTGGAACTCTTTACCGTCCTCCTTCTTTTTTTCCCCGAGACGTGGCGGCGCTGAAACACGTTGAGACTCACCCCGCTTTGCCCTATAGTTGGGGAGAAGCCAAAACAGGACTCTGATTTGGAGGGATCGGGATGAAAGACGATAAGATTCTCACCGAAGTGGGAACGAACGAGTGGCAGGTCGTCGTTTTTCTGCTGGGCGAACAGGCCTTCGCCATCAACGTCGACAAGACGCGGGAGATTCTTCGTTGGACCGGTGTCCGTCCCGTTCCGCAGAGTCACCCGGCCATGCTGGGGATCACGACGGTCCGAGGCGAGGTGATTCCCCTTATCGATTTGAGGAACTATCTGGCCATCGCTTCCGATAGGGATCGGGAGCTGGACAAGGTCATCGTCGCCGAGTTCAACAAGATGAAGCTGGGCTTCGTCGTCGACGGCGTCGAGAGGATCTACCGCATCAGCTCCGAGGAGCTCGACTCGACCCTTTCGGGGACCTTCCTGGGCGACGACGCCCTCTACGTCATCAAACGCGAGGGGCGCAACATCCTCCTCCTCGACTACGAGCGCATCGTCCAGGTCGTCAACCCCAAGATCGCCGAGGCCTACCACCTCGATCCCAAGAGGAAGCGGCAGGCCGTCCCCTCTTCTCTGGGCGATCCGGGCTCCTACAAGATCCTCGTCGCCGAGGATTCGCCGCTGATCCGCAGGCTCATTCAGGACGCTCTCGATGCCGGCGGCTTCCACAACGTCGAGCTCGTCAGTCACGGCAAGGCGGCCTGGGACCGGCTCATCGAGCCCGACGAGCACTTCGACCTTCTCATCACCGACATCGAGATGCCCAAGATGGACGGCCTCACTCTGACCCGCCGTCTTCGGGAGGACGAGCGCTTCGCCCCCATGAAGATCATCGTCTACTCGTCCATCATGGCCGAGGACATCCGTCGCAAGGCTGCCAGCGTCGGGGCCGATCTTCAGATCACCAAGCCCGAGATCGCCTCCCTCGTCGACGAAGTCTGTCTCCTCCTGGCCGGCTCCAGGACGGTTGAAAGTCGGTGACGTTCCTCCCCTACTGGGACCGTCATGTCGACATCGACATGGATTCCTGGGCGCCCTACGGAGTCGATTTCTTTCCCGTCTCCGTCAATGCCCTTCACAGCGAGATCCTTCACCGCATCGCCACGAGGGCCTTTCAGCTCGACAGCGAGTTTCTCTGTCTGCGGAGTCTCAAGAGCGGCCAGATCGGTCCCCTCATGCGGGGCGGCCTTCTCGACCCGGAGCGGGCCGGAGTCGACCTGGGGTTCCTCATGGTCTTCGGCTACTCCAAGGCCATGGAGGCCTTGGCCCATCTCGTCGCCGAGGCCTCGAGGGGGCTTCGGGCGGGGTTGACCCTCTGCGGTTTCTGGGATCGGTCCATCCTCGTCGACGAGAGCAAGGTCATCGCTCTGGCCAGCGAGAATCCCCTTTTCGACGAGGAGACCTTCTTCGCCCTTTTCGGCGAGGCCCTGGAGAAGGCCTGCGAGGGGACGTCGAACGTGGCCTATTTCGCCGAGCGCTTCGGCTACCGTCGCTTCGCCATCGCCTACGACACCGATGACGTGACGGACCTGCGCATCGCCCAGACCCTTTTCGACTTCGAACTCGACGAGACGCGGCGCATCGTCGGCCCCGCGCCGGAACTCTCCTTCCCCCCCCTCATGTCATAAGGTCTGGGGGGAGGCCGACCGGAGGAAGTCGAAGAGCTCCCGCCAGCCCCTGCCCGTCCTCCAGGTCACCACGTCGAGCCCCCCCGGCCTTCCGAAGAGGGAGCGGAGGGGCTTGCCCGTCTCGTCGACGACGAGGAGCGTCGGCAACGTCGGGAAGGTCCTGTCGGGACTCAGACGGGCCAGGTGGCGGGCCCACTTCTTGTGGCAGTGGAGTGTCAGAGGCGTCGGGCCACGTCGGCAGGCGATGTCGAGAAGGGGAAGAAGAGGCTGGCAGTCGAGACAGGCGGCCTCGCAGTAGCAGCGGAGGGCCAGTCCCCTCCGCAGAAGGGGCAGATTCCCGTCGAGTCCCGGCGTCTCCAGGAAGAGGGCCTCCATGGCCCGGTAACAGGCCAGAAGGCGGGCATCGCAGAGGCGGTAGAAGGCGTCGACGGAGAGACCCTCTTCCGTCCAGAAATTTTCCCGTGTCAAGCCCTTTCACTCCTCTCCGATCCACAGGCGGAAACAGGATGGAAGCCTCATCGGTCCGGCCCGGAGGCGTCTGGAAGGCGGAGACCGTTGCCTCTCATCCGTGGATCCGACGGAGTTTGCCTTGAAGAGCCTGCGGGTCAGGGCTCCTCTCCGACTGGAGGCTCACCCATTTTATCAGTCTTGAAGGGAGATGGTGGCCGTCATGACCTCCAGGCCCGATTGGGACAGCTATTTCCTCACCATCGCCGCCGTCGTGGCCACCCGGAGCACCTGTCTGCGCCGTCACGTCGGCGCCGTCCTCGTCCGGGAGAGACAGATCCTGAGCACGGGCTACAACGGCGCCCCCCGGCGAACGCCTCACTGCGACGAAGTGGGTTGCCTCAGGGAGAGCCTGGCCATCCCCTCGGGAGAGCGCCACGAGATCTGCCGCGGCTCCCACGCCGAGATCAACGCCATCGCCCAGGCCGCCGCCGTCGGCGTCGCCACGGCGGGGGCGACGCTCTACTGCACCCACGAGCCCTGCGTCTTCTGCACCAAGGCTCTCATCAACGCCGCCGTCGACAAGATCGTCTACATCCACCCCTATCCCGACGAGCTGGCCCGCAGACTGAGGGCCGAGGCCGCCATCGCCGTCCTCCAGCTCCCGCCGGCCGTCCTTTCCGATCTGGGCTCGCTTTCTGCCAGGCCCTGACTGAACGAGGAGGTTTTTTGCCCGATGACCCTGACGCGAGAGAAAGCCCTGGAACTTCTGCAAAGGCACAACAACGACGAAAGCCACATCCGCCACGGCCTGGCCGTCGAGGCCGCCATGGCCCATTTCGCCTCCCTCTACGGCGGCGACAGGGACGACTGGGCCATGGCCGGTCTCCTTCACGATCTCGACTGGGAACAGACCGAATCCGACGTGGCCTCCCACGGAACGGTGGGCGCCTCTCTGCTCGAGGCCGAAGGGGCTCCGGCCTGGCTCTGCCGGGCCGTCATGGCCCATGCCGCCGACATGAGCGGTGTCAGACCCGAGACGGACCTGGAGAAGGTCCTTTTCACCGTCGACGAGATGACGGGTTTCGTCACGGCCGTGGCCCTCGTCCGCCCCAGCCGGTCGCTGCAGGATCTGGAGCTCAAGTCGGTGAAGAAGAAGTGGAAGGACAAGGCCTTCGCCCGCGGCGTCGACAGAGATGTCGTCGCCCGTGGGGCGGCCATGCTCGACAAGCCCCTGGACTGGATCATAGAAGAGACCCTCGTCGCCCTTAGGCCCGTCGAGAGGGAGATCGGTCTCGGCGAGACCGTCTGAGCGCCGTGCGGCTTCTGCTCAGCGGCGACTGGCACGTCGGCGCCGCGACGTGGGGCGTCGACAGGAGCGAGGAGATCCGGTCGGCGCTGGACCAGATCGTGGACCGGGCCGAGCGGACGAGGCCCGATGTGGTGGCTCTCCTGGGCGACCTCTTCGACCGTTTCCGCTACCCCGGAGACGGTCCCGTCCGTCTCGTCGCCTCGACGGTGCGCCGTCTTCTCGATCTGCCGGGTCGCCCCCACGTCATCGCCCTTCGGGGCAATCACGACTGGTCGGGCGTCAAGATCTGGGAGATTCTCAGCGGCGAGGGACGCCTCCACGTCGTCGACGAGCCGGTCGGTCTCGACGTGGCCGGCGCGCGCTTCGCCTGCCTTCCCTACCTCCGGCCCCATCAGATCCCGCCCGGCGGTCTCGAGGAGATCGTGGTCCCCCTCGCGGCGCCCGGCGGGAGGGGTTGCTGGTCCTTCCTCCTGGCCCATATGGCCGTGGAAGGGACGGTGCCCGGCCTGAGAGAGGTGACTCTGCCCCTCTCCCTCGTCGAGGGGGGCCCTTTCGATGCCCTTTTCTGCGGCCACATCCATCGCCACGGGGCCGTCGCCGAGGGGAGCCGTGCCTTCTACACCGGCTCCCCCTACCGTGTCGATTTCTCACAGGAAGGGGGCGAGGTGGGCCTTTTCGACGTCGACGACGGAGTGATCCGCACCCTGCCTCTTCATGCCCGGGAGCTGGTCACCCTGCGCTATGACGATGAGGAGACGGCCCGGACGGGCCTCGAAGAGGATCTGAGGGGGCACGAGGAGAGCTGGGTGCGCGTCGCCCTCGAAAGGAGCTCTCTTTCGAGGGCCCTCCTGCTGGAGCGTTTCCGTGCCCTTCGGGGAGGAGAGCGGATCGTCCAGCTCCGACTCCAGACCGTCGTCAGAGAGGAGGGCCAGTCTCCGCCGCTGGAGTTCGATGTCGACGCTCTCTGGCGTCGCTTCGTCGAGACGGAGGAGGCGGACCTTCCGACCCGGGAGCTTCTGACCCGGGCCGGGGCGGCCCTTCTGGCCGGAAAGGATCCGGAAGAGGTCTGGCATCTCCTCAAGGGACGATCGGAGGGGCTTCCGTGAGACTCCTCGATCTCTCCGTCACGCACTTCCTCGGCATCGACAGGGCCCAGGTTTCCTTCGATCCCGGCCTCGTGGCCATCGTCGGCCCCAACGGGGCCGGAAAGAGTTCCCTCCTCGATGCCCTCGTCGTGGCCCTTTTCGGCGAGCCCTCTCCGGTCCGTCCCCTTCGTCAGTCCCATCTCGTCCGTCTCGGCGCCGACTGGGGAGAGATCTCCCTCTCCTTTTCCGTTGACGAGGGGCTTTTCCGGGTGACGCGGCGTTTCCGGCCCAATCGTGCCCAGGAGGCCCGCCTCGAACGCTACAGGGAGGGACGGTGGGAGACGACGGCCTCGACGGTTCAGGCTCTGGCCGCGGAGCTGACCCGTCTGTTGGCACCCCGTCCCTTTGCGGAGCCTGATCTGGGGCGCCTTCGCGACTCCTTCCTGGCCTCCGTCTTCGTCTCGCAGGGGCAGGTGACGCGTCTTGTCGACGCGGCCCCGGCCGAACGGTGGGCTCTCCTGTCGGCCGTTCTGGGCCTGGACGACGAAGATCGGCTCCGTGCGAGGGCCCGGACCGTTCTCGATCTGGCCCAGGCCGAAGAGGAGCGTCTCGGCGGCGAGATGAAGGCTCTCGACGATCGTCTCTTTCTCCTCCCCGGCGAGGCCGATCTGGCCTCGGGCCTCGAAGAGGCCGGGAAGGAGATCGCCCGGCGGGAGAAGACCCTCGAGGCCTTTCGCCGGGCTTTCGACGCCAGGAGGGAGCTCGATCGCCTTGACGGGGCCCTGCTCGCCGCCGAGCTCGAGGCCCGGGGCGCCCGATCGCGCCTGGAAGAGGCTCTCCGTCTCGATCGCCTGGGAGAGGCCGCCGAGGGGCTGGCCCTTCTCAAAGAGAGGGCCCGCTCCCTTGCCGCCATCCGCCGCCGGGCCGAGGCGCTGCGAGGACAAGGCGCCGAGGCCGCCATCCGCCTCGAGGAGAAAAAGGCCCTGCTTCAGGCCCTTCGCCGGGAGTGGAAGGAGAAGGAGTCTCTCCTTTCCGACGTCGAGGCCCTGGCCCACAAGGCCGAGAAGGGACGGCTCCTGGCCGAGGCCCGCCGAGAGATCTCCCGTATCGAAGATTCCCTCGAAAAGGGGGAGAGCGAGCGCCTCCATCTCCGGTCGCGCCGGACCGAGCTGGAGGCGATGAAGGCCGCTCTTCTGCGGCGCCGTTTGAAGGAGCGTCTCGATGGGACCGTCGAGTCCCATCGCCAGGAGGCGGCCCGTCTGGCCTCCCTGATCGGGGAGCTCTCCCAGGTTCTGCTGGCCTGGCTCCTCTCCCTGGCCGACGGAGACGGGGTGGTGCGGCCTCAGCGCTTCCGCGGCGCCCAGGTCCTCGCCTTCGCCCAGTCTCTGCGCAGGGCCGGTCTCCAGGAGCGCCTCGACCGCCAGGGAAGGAGCCGCCAGGACTGCCTGCGCCTTCTGCATGAAGGAGCCCGTCTCCGGGAGGAGCTGAAAAAACTCCCCCCCTCCGAGGGCCTTCCTCCGCCAGAAGGTTCCGTAGAGTCCGTCGAGGAGGAGCGGGTCCGCCTGGAACGCCAGGAAGAGCGGCTTGCCGGAGCGATGGACGAGCGTCGGCGACGCCGCGAGGCTCTCGCCGGGACGAGCCGGAGCCTCGAAGAAGGCCTGGGCTTCCCCGACGAGAGGACGCTGGAAGGCTTTTTCGAGGCCAGGCGGCGACGGGAGGAGCTTCTCGCCGAAAAGGAGGCCCTCCGAAAACGGGGCGAATCGCTGCGGGACGAGACGGAACTTCTGAGCGTCGAGGCGACCCGTCTCGACGTGCAGGCCGAAAGGGCCGAAGAGGCCCTCGACGAGGAGCGTCGTCTCCTCCTTCAGACCGTCGAGGCCTGGCGCCGGACCTGCGCCCGCCGGCAGTGGAACGCCGACGAGCTTCGCGAGGCCCTCGCCCTGGGGCGGCGCGACCTCTCCCCCGGCCTGCTCGAGGCGGCCCGGGCACGGGAGGAGGCGGCCCGGAGGGCCTTCGAGTCGGCCCGAGGGAGCCGCGACCGTTTCCGCGCCTCTCTCCCCTCCGAACCTCCCTCGGCGGAGGCGCTGGCCTCCCTGGTGGCCGAGGCCGAAGGGCATCTGCGGCGCGCCTGGACGACGAGGACCCGTCTGGAGGAGACTCAGGCCGAATGCCGACGGCTTCTGGAGCGACGGGCCCTCCTGGAGAGGCTTGCGGGAGATCTCCTGCCGGCCTTCGACGGGGCGCGCCGTCTCTTCCGCCTCACCGAGGGAAGGAGCTTTCCCCGTTTCGTCAGCGATCACCTCATGGAAGGACTCCTCGGGGCCGTCAACGAGGCCCTGCCCGAGGGTACGTGGCGCCTCAGGGCCCGAAAGGGCGTCATCGAAGTCGTCGAGGGAGAGGGCGTCCGTCCCGCCTCGAGCCTCTCCGGCGGAGAGAGGGCCTTCATCTCCCTCCTGATGCTTCGTCGCCTCGCCGCCCAGGTCGGTTTCCAGCGGCTTCTTTTCATCGACGAGGGATTGTCCATGCTTGACGACGGCCATCTGGAGCGGATCATCGATCTTCTGGGCACGTTGGGCCGCGAGGCTTTCGTGGCCGTCATCACCCATGACCCCGATGTGGCCGCGGCCTTCCCCCGCCAGTGGCGCCTGGACGGGGGACGTCTCGTAGAAGAGGAGGTCCCGCATGAGTGATTCCTTCGACATCCTCGATTGGGAGGCCTTCTCGGGAGAGCCCGTCATGGCCGGCGTCGAGGGAGAGCCGACGGTCGAAGAGCTCTCCCGCCTTCCCTTCGACGGAGAGGCCCCCCTTTTCGCCGTCGTCGCCTCGCCCAGTACGACGGAACGCCTCGTCGTCGACGTCCTGGCCGCCTCCCGCAGCCTGGCCCTTCTGGGGCGCTGGGTCGTCGTCCCCTTCCTTCAGGACGGGGAACGGACCTTTGCCGTGGGGCAGGTCAAGGGCGTGACCATGGAAAACGACCTCTTCGAGGGGGCCACGGCCCGGGCCGTCGTCTCCTCCCTCGGCTCTCTTCCTCCCTCGGCCTCCCAGGATCTCTACAGGGCCGAGCTCTCGATGAGCGCCGTCTTCGCCCTGAGAGGTCCCGAGGAGCGCGTCGTCCCCTCCCTCATGGGGACCGTCCCTCCCTCGGGAAGCGGCGCCTACCTCGTCAGCGATGCCTTCCTCGGCGGCCTCCTGAGCAGGAACAGTCCCGACCTCTTCTACCTGGGGACGGCCTACGGCTCGACGGGCCGATCCCTCCTGCTCCCCACCTGGATTCGCCACTTCCGCAAGGGGCCCGGAGGAGCCGGAGACACCTACCACATGGGGATCTTCGGCCGCACGGGCTCGGGCAAGTCGGTTCTGGCCAAAATGGTCCTGATCGGCTTCGCCCGCCATAAGGGGACCTCCCTCTTCGTCTTCGACCCCCAGGGCGAGTTCAGCCGCGACCTGGGAGGGCCTTCGGGAGAGGAGGGATTCTCCCTCGACTGGGGGCGCGTCGCCGAGGAGCGCTTCGGCAAGAAGGTCCAGGCCGTGCCCCTGCGCAACCTCGTCCTCGACAGTTGGGAACTCTTCGAGGACGTCGTCGGCAAGGCCCTCGTCTTCCAGTGGCTGGGCTACCCCCGGGGGGAAAAGCGCGATCTGGCCGCCGAACAGCTCGGCTGCGAGCTGCGCCGTCGTCACATGAATCTCAACGATCTCAGCGGCGACGAGGCCTTCGCCGCCGTCGGCGAAATCGTCGGCGACGAAGGCTTCGTCAAACGGGTCTACATGACGGACGAATCGGTGGAGCGCCACCTCCGCAAAGCCCGCGACCACTGGAGCGATCCCTCGCAGAGAGAACAGCTCCGCAGCCTCTGGCGGGGCATGACGATTCTCTTCGACGATCGCCGCAGGGGGACCGTCTCGGTGACGCGCCTCGTCGAGGAACTGGCCCGAGGCGATCGGATCGTCGTCGTCAACCTCTCCCGCGAGGGCCTCGACAGGGGGCTCTCCCTCGCCGCCGGAGCCTCCGACATGGTCTGGGACGAGGAGATCCAGGGCCTCGTCGTCTGGCGTCTCCTCGAGGCCCTGCGCCGCCGCGGAGAAGAGGCCTATCTGGACGGAAAGAGGCTCAACGTCCTCGTTGTCCTCGACGAGGCCCATCGCTTCGTCCCCCGAGGCGCCCTCGAAGGCACTCAGGGCAAGGTGCGGGATCTCCTCGTCTCCGCGGCCAGAGAGACGCGCAAGTACGGCCTGGGCTGGCTCTTCGTCAGCCAGACTCTCGCCAGTCTCCACCCCGAGGTGGTGGGCCAGCTTCGGGCCCTTTTCGTCGGTTTCGGTCTCACCGGCGGCAACGAGCTGGCGGGGCTGCGCGACCTGGCCGGAGGAGACGGGGAGGCCCTGACCCTCTACCAGCGCTTTCCCGACCCCCAAAGCGCTCCCTCCGATACCTACCGCAGCTTCAACTACATGCTCCTCGGCCCCCTCTCGCCCCTTGCCTTCTCGGGACAGCCCCTCTTCCTCTCGGCCTTCGCCTCTCCCGAGGCCTTTCTCGACGCCAACGGCCTGATCCGTCCGTGAGAGAGCCGACCCTTTTACCCTTCGACGAGGCCGTCGCCGGTCTGTTGGCCGACCAGTCCCGCCTCGCCCGTCAGGAACGCGACGAGGAGGCGGCTCTCGCGCCCCGCCTCGACGAGCTGGGGCGCCTGGGAGCGGCCTGCTTCCTTCCCGTCAGGAGGGGAGAGAGGGCCCTCTGGGGCGTCGACGGAGGACTGGCCCGGGAGCGTCGTCTCGGGGACACGCTTGCCCTGCTCTCCGTGGCGGCCGTCGCCGCCGAGGAGAAGCCCCGGGCCCTGGCCGAAGTGCTTCGCATCTCCCACGACGGCGGTGCCGAGGTCGTCCTGAGGGCCCGCATGACCGTCCTGGAGCTCCTGACGGCGCGACGTTGCGTCTCGTCGGGCTGGGTCCTCCTCGACGGCTCCTTCAGCAGCGGTCTCGTCGCCGTCTCCCAGGCCCTGGAGGTCCTGGGAAGCGAGGAGGGACGGGTCTGGAGGGGCCTCCTCGACGAGCTCCTTCCGGCCTGGATAGAGGCCCTGGAGGAGCTCGTCTCCGCGAGACTTCCCCTCATCGCCCTGCCCAAACTCACGTCGGGGACGCTCCTGGCCCGCCGCCTTGATCTGAAGGAGCCCCTCGGCGACAGGGCTCTTCTCTCCCACCTCCTTCCGCCGGGCCACTGGATCAGCCGGGATCGGCTCTGCGCCTTCCTCGGCGAGTCCTGCCGACGGGTGCGGACGCCCCGAGGCGGGCAGGGATTCCTCGACGGCGATCTGCGTGCCCGTCTGGACAGGGCCTCGACGGAACTGGGGCTTGTCCTCTCCCGGGGATATTACCGTCCCGATTCGGGAGGGACCGTCGTCGAGTTCGAGACGACATCGGACGAGGAGGGGGCCGTCTCGGCCCTGGCCGGCCAGTTCCCGACGGAGCGCCTCATGGAACCTCTCCTCCTCTTGGCTGCCGACGAGGCGGCCAAGGGGCTCTGTCGACTCCTGGCCCACTTTCCCCGAGGCGCTTCCGGCGCCTCCTATCGCTCGGCGCGGTGAGCGATAGGAGGCCATCGGTAAAGCGGCCGATGGAAAGGAGAGCCTTTCGCGATAGGATAGGGAAGAGAAAGGGCGCCAGGCGCCGGAAAGGAGCGACGATGACGATACGCGTGATTCTTGCCGATGATCATCCCATGACGCGGGCCGGTCTGGCGGCCTACCTGGAGGAGGAGGGCGACATCGATCTCGTCGGCCAGGCCGTCGACGGCGACGAGGCCTGGCGCCTCGTCGAGACGCTCCGACCCGACGTGGCCCTTCTCGACATCCGCATGCCCGGAGCGGACGGCGTCTCCGTCGCCCGTCGGATCAAGGCCGAGGGGCTTGCCACGTCGTCCCTCATGCTCACCTCCTACGATTCGAAACAGTACGTCGTCGCCTCCCTTCGCGCCGGGGCCCGAGGCTACATCCTGAAGACGACGACGCCCGAGGAGCTGGCCCAGGCCATCCGAGTCGTCGCCGCCGGAGGTCTCTACCTCGACAGCGAAGTGGCCACGGCCGTCGGCGGCGACCAGGACTTCTTTCCCGAGAGCCTCTCGGCCAGGGAGCGCGAGGTCCTGGAACTCGCCGCCCGGGGTCTTTCGAGCAAGGAAGTGGCCGAGAGACTCTTCATCAGCGAACGGACCGTCCAGACCCATCTGGCCTCGATCTACGACAAACTGGGTGCCCGCAACAAGACGGAGGCCATGCTCTTTGCCCTCAAGTACGGACTCGTCACCCTCGAGGAGCTCCTCGAGGCGTGAGACGTCACCTGCTGGCCCTTCTCGTCGTCACGACCCTCCTTCCCTCCCTGGCCGTCCTCGTCGTCGCCGGCGTGAGCCTTTCCCACCACGACCGGGCCATGGAACAGGTGGCCCGGTCCTACGTGGAGGACCTGGCCCAGACCGTGGCCTCTCGACTGGAAGACGGCCTCAAGGGGGGAGGGTACCTCTCGCCGACGATGCGCCTCATGGGGCTTCGCCTCTTCACCTCCGGCCTCTCCATGCCGGGTTGGGTCGCCGTCGTCAACGGCGAGGGGGTCGTTCTCTCCGCCTCTCCCGGCGTGGAGATCCTCTCCAAGATCTGGCGCCCCGAATATCCCCTCGGGCGGGCCTTTGAAATCCGTCGCCCCGGATCGGACACCTACACCGTCGCCGCCTACCCCGTGGAACGGGGCTTTTTCGTCGTTGCCGCCGTCTCCTGGAACCAGCTTCTGGGGCCCATGGTCCGCTTCTCCCACGTCTGGGCCTTTCTCGTCGGTGCTTTGGGTTTGGCCGGCCTTCTGGCCGTCATCCCCCTCTGGCGATGGCTCGTCCGTCCCCTCCGCCGTCTCGAGGAGGAGGTCTCGATCCTTCAATGGGGACGGGATCTTCCCCATCGAGATGACCCCGTCGCCGTCTATCAGGTCCGCCGACTGCGCGAAGTTCTTCACGAACTGGCCAGGGCGGCCGTCGACCGCGCCGAACTGACGCGCCGTTACGTCTCGGACCTCGTCGCCGTCCAGGAGCGGGAGCGTTCCGCCCTGGCCCGCGAGATCCATGACGGCCCCGTCCAGGACGTGACGGCTCTCGTCCAGCGGCTCCGTCTCGCCCGCGGCGCCGCGACGGAGGAGGCCCGGTGCCGTCACTTCGACCTGGCCGAAGAGGGAGCCTCCCTGGCCGTGAGGGAGTTGCGGGCCCTCTGCGACGAACTGGCCCCGCCCTGGCTCGACCTGGGGCTCTCTCAGGCCCTGACGGAGCTGACGGAGCGCTTCGGCCGCCACTTCGACGTGGAGATCGACTGCGAGACCGATCCCGCCCTCGATCCCCTCCCTCCGGAGACGGTTCTCTCCCTCTTCCGCATCATCCAGGAGGCCTTCAACAACGCCCTGCGCCACGGAGGCGCGCGAAAGCTCGTCCTCCGTCTCTCCGCCGAGGGGAAGGGGCTCGGGAAAGCCCTCATCGTCGACGACGGGCACGGCTTCGAGCCCCCGGAGGACCTGGTCCGCCTTCGCCTGGCCGGTCATCGCGGCCTGGCCAATATGGAGGAGCGGGCCCGTCTCGTGGGAGGATCCCTGGAGGTCCGATCGGCCCGTGGCGAGGGGACGAAGATCGTCGTCCTTTTCCCTCTGCCGTCGGAGAGGCCGTGAAAAAGCTCCGGGGAGAGAGCCTTTCGGGCCGCCTGAGTTTCGAAGGCCTGCGGAGGTCGGCCCGTCGCGGGCCGGCCTCCGAAAGAGTCCCGTCCGGGACGCTCGAAGGCCTTCGTCGCGACGTCTCTGCGGCGAAGGCCTTCCGTTTTCTATACAAAGGCTTTTCGAATCATTAGAATGGTCCGAGAAAGAGACCAACACAAATCCGATCGAGGAGGGAAGCCCTTCAGGGGCGCCGCCATGCTTTTGAGAGTGCTTGGAGCCGCAGGAGAGGTAACGGGTTCGAACTACCTCGTCGAGGTCGGCGACAGCCGCGTTCTCATCGACGTCGGCCTTCATCAGGGAAAGGACGACGAGAGCCGCAACCGCGAGCCCTTGCCTTTCGAGGCCGCTTCGATCAGCGCCGTCGTCCTGACCCATGCCCATCTGGACCACACGGGGCGGGTCCCCCTTCTGGTCCGCCAGGGATTCAGGGGGAAAATCTGGGCCACGGCGCCCACGGTGAGCCTCGTCGACGTCCTCTGGAGCGACTCGGTCAAGATCATGAAAGAGGAGGCCGAGTGGAGGAGCCGCAAGAATGCCCGCAGGGGCCTCCCGCCCGTCGAGCCCCTCTTCGGCGAGGAGGACCTCCAGCGGGCCCTGGAGTTCCTCGAACCGGCCAGTTACGACGACATCTTCGACGTCGCCCCCGGCGTGAAGGTCCGTTTCCGCGACGCCGGTCACATCCTGGGAAGCGCCATCATCGAGCTCTGGATCAAGGAGGACGGCCGTCAGGTCAAGGTCGTCTTCTCCGGCGACCTGGGACCCCAGCAGACCGTCATGGAGCGCAACCCCGCCTTCATCGAAGAGGCCGACTACGTCCTCATCGAGTCGACCTACGGAGACAGGGAACATCGGTCCAACGACGAGACGCGCCTCGAGTTCCGTCAGATCATGGAACAGGCTCTGAGGGACCGGGCCAAGGTCATGATCCCCACCTTCGTCGTCGACAGAGCCCAGAGAGTCCTCTACGAACTCATGCTTCTCCAGCAGGAGGGCGTCCTCAAGGACAACGTCCCCATCTACTTCGACTCTCCCATGGGCGTCCGGGCCACGGAGATCTACCGTCGCCACCTTCCCCTTCTGTCGGCGGAGATCCAGAAGCAGATCAAACGGGGCAACGATCCCTTCGCTCCCCATATGCTCAACTTCGTCGACGGCGTCGAGGAGTCGCAGGCCATCAACGAGGTCCGTCACGCCGTCGTCCTCGCCGGCAGCGGCATGGCCAACGGCGGCCGCATCGTCCATCACCTGAAGCACAACATCTGGAACGAGAAGAGCCACGTCGTCTTCGTGGGTTATCAGGCCCGGGGCACTCTGGGGCGTCGCCTCGTCGAGGGGGAGAAGCTCCTCAAAATCGCCGGCGAGGAGGTCTCCGTCAGAGCCCAGCTTCACACCGTCAACGGTTTTTCGGCCCATGCCGACAGGACGGACCTGCTCACCTGGGCCGGAAACTTCGCCAACGGCCCCATGTTCCTCGTCACTCACGGGGAGCCCCGTTCCTCGCTGGCCCTTGCCTCGGCCCTGGAGGAAAAGGGGTACCGGGCCGTCGTGCCCCGCGTCGGAGAGGAATTCCGGCTCGTGCCCGCCGGAGAGTTCGAGCCGGCCCTGATCGTTCCCGCCTACGGCTTCTCCGAGGGAGATCGGGTCAGGGGGCTTCTTTCCGAAGTGGCCTCTCTGGCCGTCGCCATGGGAGACGATCTGCCCGAGGATCTTGCCTCCGTGCTGCCCCTCGTCCAGTCGGCCAAGACCCTTCTGGAGGCGGCGGGACGTCTCGCCCCCTCCCGCGAAGGGGCGGGAAAAAACGTCTGAGCCGGTTCCCTTCTCCGTCCTCATGGGCTACCCTGTAGGGGTCGTCCCGAGCGTTTCGGCTCTGCTGTGTCGGGCTTCCGTCGAATTTTAGTGTGCTGAGGAGGAGGTCATCATGAAAAAAGGTCTCGCCTTCTGGTTCGCCATACTCCTTTCGGTGTCCCTTGTAGCCGGAGGACTCTGGGTCCTGGGAGAGCCGGCCTCGTCAGGTGACCTGGCCCGCTGTCTCCCCCGCCTGAACGCCGAGGGACAGAGGCTGATCCTCCAGGGGCGCCCCGCCGATCTGCCCGAAAGGCTGCCCTCCCTTCTCGTCCAGGGCCCTTCCCCCCTGGGCACCGTCGTCGACGGTCTCCTGCCCCTCTTGCGCCTCGGCGAGGAGTTCCTCCTGGCCGTCGAGGCCGAGGGGCCCTCCTCGTTCGTCGTCCTTCGCCTTCCGCCTCTTTCCCTCCGGGCCCTGCAGGGAGGGAAACTTCCTCCGGGCTGGGACGAGGCGGGTTTCACCTTCCGCGACGGGGGGAGGGCCCGCTCCTTCGTCCTCCAGTCTCCCCGATCGGGGCCCCTTCAGGGGCGTCTCGAGTCCGATCTGGTCCTTCTTTCCTCGGGTCCCTCGTCCCTGTCTCGCTTCGACGGGGCCCTTGCGGCGAAGGAGGGCAGAGAGGACCTTCGCTGGGACCTCCGTCCCCAGTGGCCGACCCATCTGCGCCTGAATTTCGGCGGCGAGGGAGCCTTTCGGCTTTCCCTGGCCTGGAAGGCCGACGGAATGCCCAACGAACTGGTCTGGCGCGTCGAGCCTTTTCCCCGCCTTGAAGGACCTCGGACGGCGCCCTGGAGCGCCGGAACCTTTCATCTCCCCCTCCTTCCCGACCTCGTCGCCGGGTGGCGCCTTTCCCCCGACGAGATCCGTTTCCTGAGGGATCTTCCGGAAAAGGGAGAGGAGGGGGTGTTCCCCTTCCCCGACCTCGACTCCTTCAGTGGGCCGGCCCTGGCCGTTTTCGGCGCTCCGGCCCGTCTCCTGGGGCTTCCTCTTCCCGGTGCCTTCGTCGAGGGGACCGGAGAGGGGGCCGTCGCGGACGTCGACGCCTTCTGGCGCGACCGTCTGGGAGAGGTCGGCCTCTCTCCCTCTCCCGTCGAGGGTTTCCCCTCGGGAGGCGCGACCTTCTTCCCCCTGACCCTGACGGCTGTCGCCGGCGGCGACGGGGCCCTCTTCGGCATCGTCGACGGCAGAGACCTGCCGCCCCGTCGCCCTCTGGCCGACTTCCTTCCGGGCCTGGCCGGAGAGGAACGTTTCTGGCTCGTCGCCGACCTTCCCCGCCTCTGCGAGCGCCTTCAGGCTCCCGAGGCGGTGGGGCGGCTGCTCTCCCATTTCGGCCGTCTCCCTTTGCCCCTTCGCCTGACTCAGACTCTGAGGGAACTCTCTCCCCTGGGGCGACTCGTACTCATGATTCCCAGACTCGATAGCGGCTGGGTCACCTGGACCCGGCCGACGACCACCGAATAGCGGCGACAAGGAGGCTCTCTGTTGATGTTTCACGACGCTTTGGACGTTTTGCGGAAGAGGGGCTTCATCGAGTGGTGCAGCCATCCCGAATCCTTGGGCGATCTTTTCAAAAAAGAGCGCGTCTCGGCCTATATCGGTTTTGACCCCACGGCCGACAGCCTTCACGTGGGCCATCTCATCCCCATCATGGGCCTGGCCTGGCTTCAGCGCCTCGGCCATCGCCCCATCGCCCTCGCCGGCGGCGGCACGGGGATGATCGGCGACCCCTCGGGCAAGACGGCCGAAAGGATGCTGCTGACGGTGGAGAAGGTCCGGGAAAACGTCGAGGCCGTCAAGCTCCAGCTGGCCCATTTCCTCGACTTCGAGGCCAGTGAGAACGGGGCTCTTCTGGTCAACAACTACGACTGGCTCGGCGCGATCGGCCTCATCGACTTCCTGAGGGAGACGGGCAAACACTTCACCGTCAACTACCTCCTCGGCCGCGAATATGTCCGCAGCCGCCTCGAGGACCCGGAAAAATCGATCTCCTTCACGGAGTTTTCCTACTCCCTCCTTCAGGCCCGAGACTTCCAGCACCTCATGGAAACCTACGGCTGCAAGCTCCAGATGGGAGGCAACGATCAGCAGGGCAACATCATCTCCGGCATCGACCTCATCCGCAAGACGTCGGGGGCCGAGGCCTTCGGCATCACCTACCCCCTCCTCCTCGACTCGGCGGGCAACAAGTTCGGCAAGACGGCGGGAGGGGCCGTCTGGCTCTCGGCGGAGCGGACCTCTCCCTACCGTTTCTTCCAGTTCTGGATCAACAGCGAGGACAGCCAGGTCGAAAAACTCCTCAAGCTCTACACCTTCCTCCCTCTTGAGGAGATCGCCTCCATCATGGCCGCCCACGCCGAGCATCCCGAAAGGCGCGAGGCCCAGAGGATCCTGGCCCGCCAGATCACGACGACGGTCCACGGAGAAGGGGCGGCGAAACGAAGCGAAAGGGCCAGCGAGATCCTCTTCGGCGGAGCCTTCGACGCGGCCGAACTCGACGGCGACATGTTCCGTCTCCTCGCCGGCGAGGTCCCCTTCGGGCAGTTGACCCTGCGTCCGGGCTACCTCCTGGCCGAACTGCTCGTCGACTGCGGTGCCTGTGCAAGCCGGGGCGAGGCCAAACGTCTCCTCCGCGGCGGCGGCGTCACCGTCAACGGGACGAAGGTCGACGACGAATCGGCGTCCCTGAAGGGCTCCGATCTCCTCTCCGAGGGCTATCTTCTCCTCCGGCTGGGCAAGCGCCGCTTCCATCTCCTGCGCCTTTCCTGACCGCCCCTTCCTCCTGATTTTCCCTGTACAGACGCCGATCTTTCCTCGGCGTCTGTCTTTTGTTTTTTCCCCGTGGGAATCGTCCTCAAAAGGCTGGACAGAGAGGAAAGAAGCGCCTACTATACATATAGGGGTATGACTATCAATTCAAAAAACCGGGAGGTAAGACAATGGGCAAAAAAGTGGTCGTCATCGGCGGAGTGGCCTGCGGAGGCAAGGCCGCCGCCCGTCTGCGGAGACTTGATCCCGAGGCGGAGATTCTCGTCCTTGAAAAAGGACCCTACCTGAGCTATGCCGGGTGCGGTCTGCCCTACTACGTCGGCGGCGTCGTCGAGGAGTATCGCGATCTGATGTGCACGCCCGCCGGCGTGGTCCGCGACGCCAATTTCTTCCGCAAGGTGAAGAAGGTCGATGTCCTGACGCGTCACATGGCCACCTCCATCGACCGCCAGACCCGGACCGTGACGGCTCTCGACCTGGAGACCCAGCAGGAGAAGACCTTTCCCTACGACAATCTCGTCATCGCCACCGGTTCGTCGCCCATCCGTCCGCCTCTTCCCGGCATCGATCTCGACAAGGTCTTCACGCTCTGGACTCTCGACGATGCCCTGGCCATGAGAGCCGCCGTCGACGGCGGTTCGGTGAAGCGTGCCGTCATCGTCGGAGGCGGTCTCATCGGCATCGAAGTCGTCGAGGCCCTCGTCTCCCGTGGCATCGCCGTCGACGTTGTCGATCTTCTCGACCGGCCCCTGCCCAACATGATCGACGAGGAGTTCGGGTCCCGTCTCGTCAAGATCATGGCCCAGAAGGGCGTCACCTTCTACGGGGGGGAGAAGGTCCTGGAGATCGCCGGCGAAGGGTCGAGGATCAAGGCCGTCAGGACGGACCGGAGAGAACTCCCCGCCGACATGGTCCTCCTCGCCGTCGGCGTCCGGGCCAACACGCAGCTCGCCGTCGACGCCGGTCTCGAGATCGGTCCCTCGAAGGGGATCGTCGTCGACGAGGCCATGCGCACCAGCGATCCGGCCATCTTCGCCGGAGGGGACTGCGTCGAAGTCCGTCACCACCTCACGGGCGAGAAGGTCCGCCAGCCCATGGGCTCGTCGGCCAATCGCGAGGGCCGGGTCATCGCCGATAACATCGCAGGCAGGTCGTCCACCTTCGGCGGCGTCCTGGGAACGGCCATCATGCGCTTCTTCGATTACACCGTCGGGCGGACGGGGCTCAACGAGGACGCGGCCCGAGCGAAGGGCTTCGACCCCGTCACGATGACGGTGACGGCCGCCGACATTCCTCACTTCATGCCCGGTGCGGCCTGGATGGTCATCAAGCTCGTCGCCGACAGGAAGACGGGACGCCTCTTGGGAGGCCAGTTCTTCGGTCCCGGCGTCGTCGACAAACGTCTTGACGCCCTCGTCTCGGCCATCACGGGAGGTCAGACCGTCGACGACCTGGCCGATACCGACCTGGCCTACGCACCGCCCTACGCCACGGCTCTCGATCCTCTGACTCAGGCGGCCAACGCCCTGAGAAACAAGATGGAGGGCCTGATGGAGAGCTATTCGCCCGGCGAGTTCGTTCGCCGGGCCCAGTCGGGCGAGCCCTACCTTCTCCTCGACGTGAGAATGGCCTCTGAGATCGGCGTTCAGGGCAAACTGCCCTTCGAGAGTCAGGTCAACATCCCCCTTGGGGCTCTCTGGGAAAGGGCCGGCGAACTGCCGCGCGATCGGGAAATCATCGCCTTCTGCAAGATTTCCCTCAGGGGCTGGGACGCCGTCAGCATCCTCCAGGGGCACGGCTTCGAGCGCATTTCCGTCCTCGAGGGGGGCGTCATCGGCTGGCCCTACGAGCTGACGCGCTGAAAAGGTTCTGCCGACAGGTCGGCTGATCCGGGGCGTCCGACCCGAGAGGCCTGCCCTGTCCGGAGAGAGGCCGAAGGGGGGACGACGGAGGTTCTCCCCCCTTCGGAGTTCCTCTGGAGAGGAACTCCGAGAAGGCGATCGATAAAGATCTCCGGACTTGCGCCGGAGATCTTTATCGATCGCCTCTTATTGTGTAAGCTCATGGGTGATCGTCGTCGGAGGGAGATCCCGCACCGGCGACGGGGGAGGCCCCCTCCTGCGGGGCTTCCCGGTGGAGCGAGAAGGGGACGATCGATCTGCCCTGTCGATGGCCTGCCGTCCTTCTGGTGGCATGGGGAGTTTTCCTGGGTTTTGCAGCGGCCGCGGCCGAGGCTGTCGTCGAGGTCGGACTTGTGACGTGGAGTTTCGACCCGATGGAGGAAAGAACCATCGAGGGGCTCGTCGAGAGGCTCGGAGATCTCCAGGGGAGCGCCGTCCTTCTGCGAAGGGACAGCGTCCTTTCGGATGATCGCTTCCTGGCTCATATGGAGGAATTCCGTCGCAGAAAGGTCGCCTGCGTCGTCGTCGTGGGAAACCTGGCCGCACGGAAGGCCCATGAAGGCCGGTGGTGGCGTCATTTCCCCATCGTCGCCGCGGCCATCGACGATCCCCGTTCCCTCGGCCTCGAGAGACAGAGCGCCGACGGGCCGGAGATGACGGGCGTCGTCGACGCGTTACCTCTGCGGGAGAGCTTCGACCTGCTCCGATACCTCTCACCGGCAGCCTCGTCCGTCGGTTTTCTTTTCGAAAAGAGATCTTCCGGCGCCGCCTTGGCCGAGGTGTTCGACCTGGATCGGATCGGAGCGGCCCTGAACCTTTCGATCCGTCCCGTCGCCGTCGATGATCGGCTGACGATGGGAGAGGATTTCCTCCGCCACGTCGAGGGGCTCGACGCCGTCCTCGTCGGAAGGGGAAGGGGACCCATGGAACAGGCTCTTTCGCTTCTGCTTCGCGACGAGGAGCGCCCGGTCTACGCCCTCTCCGAGGAGGGTGTGGCCTCCGGCGCCGTCGCGGGCCTCTTCGTCGATCGTCGCCGTCTCGGTCGGGAGACGGCCCGTCTCGTCTCCTCCATCCTCAAGGGGGCGAAGGCCTCCGCCGTTCCCTACGTTTTCTGTCGCGAGGCTCGTCTTGCCGTCAATTTGGCCGGTGCCAGGCGGGCGGGGATCGGCGTGCCTCCTCTCATGATGGCCGAGGCGGCCGGCGTCTGGCGCTCTGCCAGCGGCAGGGCCTGGTACGGCGAAGACGGCCTCCTCCTTCCCTCGCTGCGGATCGAGAACGATCCCGAGGGGAAAATCTACCGCCCCATCGGGGTCGTCTCGGCGGCGACGCGAAGCTGCCGCCCCTTTCTCGAAGGGCTCGTCCGTGCCCTCCGACAGAGCCGAAACAACTACGACCTTTTCATGGTCGCCGCCGAGGGGGATTCGGACGATCGAGCCTCGCTTCTGGCCCGAGTGGAGGCAAAGGCCGATCTGCTCGTATCCGTGGGCTCCGTCACCACGGGGGCGGTCCTTTCCCTCCCTTCGAAGGTCCCCGTCGTTTTCGCGGGCACTCTCGATGTCGCCGGGGAAGCCCTTGTCTCCCGTGTCCCCTCCGTCACGGGGAGCAGTGACCTTTTGCCCGCCAAAGAACAGGTCCGCTTTCTCCGGAGTCTCTTCGGCGCCGATGCCCTCTTCGTCCTTCCCCGTCCCTCGTCTCCGACGGGGAACGAGGCCGATCGCCTCCGCGACGGGATGATCGGCGACGGGCTGGAGGCGGCCCTTCTGGATCTGAAGGCCTCGCTCTCTCCCGAGGCCACGGCCCGATCTCTGGCCGATGCCGTGGCCGACGCCCGGAGCCGGGGCCGACGGCCCGTTCTGGTCGTGCCGGCTCTTCCTGCGGTCTATCGCGCCCTCCCCGCCCTGGCCTCGATCATGAAGGCGGAAGATCTTGCCTTTCCCGTCTACGTCACATCGCCCTGGATCCAGCATCGCTGGGGGGGGACTGTGGCGCCCGATGTGGCCCCCGAAGACGTGGGGCTTGCCGCCGGTAGGTATGTCGTCCGGATTCTCGAGCAGGGCATCTCCCCCGGCGATCTTCCCCTCTGGACGCAGCAAGGGACCCGATCGGTTCGCCTGATGCGTCGGTGGCGCGAGTTGTCCCGCTGGTCTTTGCCCCCTTCCTGGGGCGGAGGTGTCAAGGAGCTCCTTGTAGAGGAGGTTGTCCCGTGACGTTGAAAGTGGTCTGGTTCGTCTCGTCGGGCATGAAGCCCTGGGAGAAGCGCCTTCTCCTCGATCTTGCCGAGGCCCTCGTTCCCCGTGTCGGCTCGCTGAAGATCTTCTCCCCCGACGTCGCCGGCTGGGAGGGGGGCTTTCCCCTTCTCTCCTGGCGGGATCGCGATTTCCTCAGCCGCGCGAAGACCCTTCTCGTCGAGGGACGGCTCTGGCACTTCTGGGGACAGGCTCCGCCCTGGGCCAGGGCCGTTGCCTTCCGAGCCGGCCTGGTCCATACCCAATGGCGCGATCTTGGGCCCTGGCGAGGCCTGATCTCGACGATTGTCCCCTGTTGCTGCGACGGAGCCGGCGTCCGTCTTTCTCCTTTTTTCCGTGCCCGCTCCCTTTGGCTGGGGGAGACGACGCTCCGCCCCTCCGAGGGAACGCCCCTCCAGGTGCTGGCTCTGCCGAAAGGGCGCCCCGCCCCCTCCTGGGCGGAGTCCCTCGCGCCCTCGCCGGTTCTCCTGGGAGGGGGGCTGCGCGAGGAGGAGCTTCTCCCCCTTTGGCGGGAGCGGGGAGGCGTCCTTCTCCTGCCCTGGGTGACGCCCGATCTGGCCTGGATCGCCGCTCAGGGGGCCCTCGTCGGCGTCCCCACCCTGGCTCGTCCCGGCGCGGCCCTCGACGAGCTTCTCGGCTCCGAGGGGTATGTTCCCGTCCGTGGTGACGACGGGGAGAGCTGGAAGAGGGCCACGGCCTCCTTTCGCGACGGTCCGCCGCCCGTCGCCGCCGCCGCCCGCCGCCGCCTCGAAGACCGCTACTCCATGGAGAGTGCCGTCGACGGCCTCCTGGGGCTTTACGGGCGCCTCGTCGAGGTTCCCTCTTGAGGGTCAAGGCACCCCTGCTGGGCTGCGTCAAGGCCCTCCTTTCCGAGGGATGGAGGGGGCGCGGCGCGGCGGCACTCATCGCGTCCATCGCCCGCCTGGCCGCTCCCAGGAAGGCCGTGGCCCTTCGGAACCTCTCCCTGGCCTTTCCCCACAGCGACGAGAACTGGCGGCGCGATCTCCTTGGCGAGGTCTACGGTCATCTCGCCCTCTCCCTCGTCGAGTTCCTCGTCGTCCAGAAAGATCCCGATCGGGTCCTTTCCTGGTTTGACGAAGTCTCGGGGCTGGAGCACTTCGAGCGGGCTCTCTCCCTCGGGCGCGGCGTCGTCATGCTCACGGGCCACATCGGAAACTGGGAGCTGCTCGGCGCCTGGCTCTGCCGGAAGGGTTACCCCATGTATGCCGTCGTCCAGCGCAACGAAGACGCCGAGACGGAAGCCCTCATCGAGGCGAGCCGCAGGAGGATCGGTCTCAGAACGCTTCCCAAATCCTTCGGCATGAAGGCCTCCCTGCGGGCCCTCAAAGAGGGGGCCGTCGTCGCCCTTCTCGCCGATCAGCACGGCGGCGATTGCCTGGCCGATTTCATGGGACGTCAGGCGATGACCTTTTCCGGCCCGGCCGCCTTTTCCCTCCTTTCGGGAGCCCCCGTCGTTCCCGTCGTCTCCTTCCGCAAGGCTCCCTTTCTCCACGAGGTCCGGATCCTTCCGCCCCTTGTCCCCCCCGAGGGAGATCGAAAAGAAAAGGTGGAGGCCCTGACCCGCCGCGCCAACGCGATTCTCGAATCGCTCATACGCCTTCACCCGGAGCAGTGGCTCTGGCTTCATCGGCGGTGGAGGGTAGAAGAGGGACACTGAGGGTCCCTCTTCGTCTTCAGGAGCGGTCGGCGACGAGAGTGCCGGCGATGGCGTAGTCCTCCCGATCCATTTCCGAGAGGATGATCCGGACCTGATCGGGCCTGACGTCCAGAGAGCGGGAAACGGCCTCGGTGACTTCTCTGACGAGCTGCCTTTTCTGATCCGCGGTCCTTCCCTTCAGAAGGTGAACCTGAAGAATGGGCATGGCAAATCCCTCCTTTCGCTGTTCGGTCGGCGAGACGCTTCTTGTCTTTCCCAGAGTAAGGATTTAGACTGGTTTTGAGAAGAGGGGGTGAGGTCATGATTCTTGAATTCCTCTCCTCCGGGAGGCTTGTCCCTCTTCCCGAGACCATGGAGTTATCGGGATTGCCTTCGGGGGCGGGTGAGATCCTTGTCGTCCTTCTCCCCTACGGCAGAGCGCTGGTGGGGGATCTGTTCTGCGGCTACGAGCGTTGGCGTTTCGGCAAGCTCGGTCGCTTTCCTTGGCGTGAGATCTCCCTTTACGATGAATCCCCCCAAAAGCTGTCTGCCGAGGGGCTCGGTGCCATCCTTCTGCCGGGAGGGGCGGTGACGCGCCTTCGCGGTCTGCTTTTGGCCGACGTCCCGCCTCCGGGCAGCCACAGAGAGACGCTGAAGGTTCTGATGCCTCTTCTGACGGTGGAGGCGCGCTCCCTGTCCGGTGTCGCGAGGTCTCTGCCCGTAGAAGACCTCCTCGTCGGCGATGGGGCCCTTCAGCGGGGGTACTGGGGCGTTCGCCTCGGCCTCTTCCGCCGAGACGAGGAGGCCGTCGAACGGCAGTCGCTCTGGCTTCGCCGTGCCCGCCATTCCTTCGGGGACGTCCAGGGCGTGCCCCTGGTGTGGACGTCTCCCTCCGATGTCCCCGTGGCGCCTGCCCTGGAGATGCTCCTTTCCCTCGGCTTCGGCCGGGAGCAGACGAGCGATTTTCGCTCTCCCGATAACCCCTCGATCCATCGCTCCCAGTGGGGCATTCTCCTCAAACAGCGTCTGTTCGCCCCCTCGGATGAGGGCATCGAGATGCGCCTGTGGGCCTTCTTTCCCGTCCCTCTGTGGGAAAACCTGCGCCGTCGTGACGGGCTGACGCTCGTCGAATCGCTCTGGGCCGCTCGAGGCTACCTTGAGGCCCAGGAGGCGGAGGCCTTCTTCCGTCCCTACCGCTCGCCCTGGCAGAGGAGAGGCCTCGCCGCGGCCATCGGTCCCGATCGCCACGAAACGCTCTGAAGGAGTTCATCTTCTTCCGGATGTTGTATAAATACTGCACATGCTGTAAGATGGGCAGAGTTGGGATGTTCTAGCGGTTTAACGGGTTCCCCTGCGGCGGTTCTTTTGCGTCTTTCTTAATCCCCTCAAGGAGGAGACATGACTCAGACAAAGAGCGTCCAGGCGGTTCGAGATCTCTTCAGGGCCTATCCCGTCGTTCCCGCCCTCAGGACGGCGAAGGACGTTGACAGGGCCCTCAAGCTCGCCCCTCGCGTCGTCTTCCTCCTCGGCTCGACCGTCCTCGATTTCGCCGGAAAGATCCAGGCTCTTCAGGAGGTCGGCCATGCCGTCTTCATCCATTTCGATCTCATCGAAGGGCTTCGCTCCGACGGAGCGGCTCTTGACTTTCTCCTCGCCACGGCCCCCCCGGAAGGGATCATCAGCACGCACAAGACCGTCATCGACCTTGCCAAGAAGGCCGGCCTGCTGCGTATCCTCCGGATTTTCGTCCTCGATTCAGAGGCGGTCCGCAAGGGAAGGCAGCTCGTCCTCTCCGTGAGGCCCGACTTCGTGGAGCTTCTCCCCGGAGTCGCTTTGACGGCCGTCGATGAGCGGCTTTTGCGGGATTTCTCCGTGCCTCTCATCGCCGGGGGGCTCATCACCGAACTCAGCCACGTCCACTCCATCCTTCGAAAGGGAGTCACCGCCGTATCGACAAGCGACACGTCCCTCTGGTGATGCCCGCCACGCACTAGCGTCAATCTGTTTTCCCCCTATACCCGGCCCCTAGAGATCGAGAGAGAGGTACCGGAGGCGTCCGTCCTGCGGTGCTGTTGACGTATCTGCCTTGCGGTTCTCAGGAACCTGAAGAGGGAGGCGATAGCTGGCGTCGAACAATGACGGCTCTTCGTGGTGTCATCTCTTATCATCTTCTCGAAGGAGGTCTGAAAGGCAATGACGAATCTTCTGGGTGAATTCATCGGAACCTTGGTGCTGGTGACCTTCGGCGACGGTCTCGTCGCCAACGCCCTTCTGAACAAGTCGAAGGGACAGAACGCGGGCTGGATCCACATCACCGTGGGGTGGGGTGCCGCCGTCGTCATGGGCGTCTTTGCCTCCATCGCCTGCGGAGCCCCTCAGGCCGACATCAATCCCGCCGTCACCCTGGCCAAGATGCTGGCCGGTACCTACACGCTTCCCCATGCCCTCATGACCATGGTCGCCCAGGTCGCCGGAGGCTTCTGCGCCGGCGTTCTCGTCTGGCTCGCCTATCTGGGCCACTGGGAGGAGACGGCCGATCCCGGCCTGAAGCTTGCCGTCTTCTCGACGGGCCCCGCCATCCGCAATTACACTCATAACTTCATCACAGAGGCCATCGCCACGGTCTTCCTCGTCGTCCCCATCATGTTCATCTTCTCCAAGAACGTCGGCGGTCTCGCCCCCGGCTTCGGTCCCTTCCTCGTCGGCTGGCTCGTCATGGTCATCGGCATGGCCCTCGGCGGCCCCACGGGCTACTCCCTCAACCCCGCCCGCGACCTCGGTCCCCGCATCGCCCACGCCGTCCTGCCCATCGCCGGCAAGGGCGACTCCGACTGGGGCTACAGCTGGGTCCCCGTCTTTGGCCCCTACGCCGGTGCCGCCGTCGCCTTCTTCATCGCCCGCGCCCTCGGCGTGATGTAGCCCCTCGCTGACGCTTCTGCGGCGGGGGAGATCCTCCCCCGCCGCCTTCACGCAAGAGACAGGACTCTCGAAAGGAGGCGCTCGTCAGTGAAAAAGATCATGAACAAGGTCGACGACATCGTCGTCGAGTCTCTGGCCGGTCTGGCCGCCGCCCATCCCTGCCTGGTCAAACTTCATCCCTCCGTCAAGGCCGTTCTGAGGGCCGATGCCCCCAAGGACAAGGTCGCCGTCATCTCCGGCGGGGGAAGCGGCCACGAGCCCCTGCACGGCGGCTACGTCGGCGTCGGCATGCTCGACGCCGCCTGTCCCGGCGAGGTCTTCACGTCGCCCACGCCGGACCAGATGTACGAGGCGGCCAAGGCCGTCAGCGGAGATAAAGGCGCCCTCTTCATCGTCAAGAACTACACCGGCGACGTCATGAACTTCCAGATGGCCGCCGATCTCCTGGCCGCTGAGGGCATTCCCGTGGCCCAGGTCGTCGTCGACGACGACGTGGCCGTTCAGGATTCGCTCTACACGGCCGGCCGTCGCGGCGTCGGCGGCACGGTCCTCATCGAGAAGATCGTCGGCGCCAAGGCCGAGGCGGGCGGGAGCCTCGACGAGGTCAAGGCCCTCTGCGAGAAGGTCAACGGCCAGGTCCGCTCCATGGGGATGGCCCTCACCTCCTGCGCCGTTCCCGCCGCCGGCAAGCCGACTTTCGACCTCGCCGACGATGAGATGGAGATCGGCATCGGCATCCACGGCGAGCCGGGCAGGGAGAGGATGAAGCTCAAGCCCGCCAAGGAGATCGTCGAGATGATGGCCAAGGCCATCGTCGACGATCTCCCCTTCCAGGCCGGCGACGAAGTCCTGGCCTTCGTCAACGGCATGGGCGGGACGCCTCAGATGGAGCTCTACCTCGTCTTCAACGACCTGGCCAACTACCTGAAGGAAAAGGGGATCGTCATCGGACGCTCCCTCGTGGGCAACTACATCACCAGCCTGGAGATGCAGGGCTTCTCCATCACCCTCCTCAAACTCGACGACGAGCTCAAGGCCCTCTGGGACGCTCCCGTCGAGACGGCCGGACTGCGTTGGGGGAGGTAGGAACAGACGCGATGATCCTTGACGTCCAGGGAATGCTCAAGGCTTTCGATGCCATCGGCGAGACATTGGCGGCCCACAAGGACCACCTTACCGAGCTTGATTCGGCCATCGGCGACGCCGATCACGGGATCAACATGAGCCGAGGTTTCGGCAAGGTTCGAGAGAAGCTTGCCTCCGGAACCTACGGCGATCTCGGGGCCGTTTTCAAAGACGTCGGCATGACCCTCATGTCCAGCGTCGGCGGAGCCTCGGGGCCTCTCTACGGAACGCTCTTCATGCGCATGTCGATGAAACTTGCCGGTCGGCAGGAGGCCGATGTCTCCTCCCTGGCCGAAGCGTTGGAGGAAGGGCTGAGGGGCATCGTCGCCCTCGGCAAGGCCCAGCTGCAGGACAAGACGATGGTCGACGCGCTGACGCCCGCCGTCGAGGCCATGAAGAAGGCCTCCGACGACGGCGCCGATCTCTGCGTCGCTCTCGAGTCGGCCGTCGCCGCAGCCCAGTCGGGCATGGAGGCGACCATTCCCCTGGTGGCCCGCAAGGGGCGGGCCAGCTACTTGGGGGAGCGGTCGGCGGGACACCAGGATCCGGGAGCGACGTCGACCTTTCTCATCCTCTCGACGCTTCTCGGCTCCCTGAAGGGAACGGCCTAGATGATCTCTCTCCTCGTCGTCTCCCACAGCGCCGAGGCCGCCCGGGGCATCGGCTCCATCGCCGGACAGATGGCGGGGGGGCAGGTGCTTATCGAGGCCTGCGGCGGCACGGACGAGGGGGCCCTGGGCACCTCCGTGCCGGCCATCCTCGCGGCTCTGGAGGGGCTTCTGGCCCGTTCGGAAGGCGTCGTCGTCGTTCCCGACCTGGGCAGTGCCGTCCTCGCGGCCCGCACGGCCAGGGAATTTCTGGGAGAGGGAGCCGACCGGGTCCTCATCGCCGACGGCCCCGTCCTGGAGGGGACGCTCATGGCCTCCGTCGAGGCCAGCGTCGGCGCCTCCCTCGATCGGGTCGCCGCCGTCGTCGGCGAAGCGAGAAACTTGAAGAAACTTCAGGACTGAGGTCGCAGGGACCTCAGCGGACTTGAATCAGGAGGGATCGCCATGTCCGAGAAGAAGTACGTTGTGGCCATTGACCAGGGAACGACCAGCAGCCGCGCCATCGTCTTCGATCTTGAGGGCACGCCCGTCAGCTCCCATCAGATGGAGCACGAACAGATCTACCCGCAGCCGGGCTGGGTCGAGCACAATCCCATGGAGATCTGGTCTCGTACGCAGGACGTCGTCCGCGAGGCCATCAGCACCAACGGCGTCAAGGCCGACGCCATCGGTGCCGTCGGCATCACGAACCAGCGCGAGACGACCGTCGTCTGGGAAAAGGCGACGGGCAAGCCGATCTACAACGCCATCGTCTGGCAGTGCATGAGGACTCAGGATTTCTGCGCCAAATGGCAGAAGATGGAGGGCTGGGAGAAGAAGGTCAACGATCTCACGGGCCTCGTCATCAGCCCCTATTTCTCGGGCACGAAGATCAAGTGGATCCTCGACCACGTTCCCGGAGCCCGCGACCGTGCCGCCAAGGGCGAGATCCTCTTCGGCAACATCGACACCTGGGTCATCTGGAACCTCACAGGCGGTCCCAACGGCGGCGTCCACGTCACGGACGTCACCAACGCCTCCCGCACGCTGCTCATGAACATCGAGACCCTCAAGTGGGACAAGGAAATGATGGAATTCCTCGATGTCCCCGAGGCCATGCTGCCGGCCATCAAGCCCAGCAGCTTCGTCTATGGACACACGGTCAAGAGCGGTCCCTTCGGCGCCGAGATTCCCGTCGCCGGCGACCTGGGCGACCAGCAGGCGGCCCTCTTCGGCCAGACCTGCTACGATAAGGGCGAGGCCAAGAACACCTACGGCACGGGCTGCTTCATGCTCCTCAACATCGGAGACAAGCCCGTCCGCTCCAAGAACGGCCTTCTGACGACCGTCGCCTACGGCCTCGAGGAGGGCAAGGCCACCTACGCCCTGGAGGGCTCCATCGCCATCACAGGAGCGGCCATCCAGTGGCTCCGCGACAACCTGCGCCTCTTCGACGATGCCCCCGACTCGGAGTGGTTCGCCAAGAAGGTCGCCGACAGCGGCGGCATCTACTTCGTCCCCGCCTTCTCCGGCCTCTACGCCCCCTACTGGGACATGAGCGCCCGCGGCGCCATCGTCGGTCTCACCCGCTACATCACCAAGGAGCACATCATCCGTGCCACCCTGGAGAGCATCTGCTACCAGACCCGTGACGTCCAGGCCGCCATGGACGCCGACTCGGGCGTCCCCCTCAAGGCCCTCAAGGTCGACGGAGGCGCCGTCAAAAACAGCCTCCTCATGCAGATGCAGGCCGACGTCCTGGGCGTTCCCGTCGTCCGCCCCGTCGTCAGCGAGACGACGGCCCTCGGCGCCGCCTACGCCGCCGGGCTTGCCACGGGACTCTGGAAGAGCCTCGACGAACTGCGCAAGCATTGGAAGGTCGATCGCGAGTTCGATCCCCTCATGGTCGCCGAGAAACGCGAGGAGCTCTATTCTGGCTGGAAGAAGGCCATCGAGAAGTCCAAGGGCTGGATCGACTAGGAAGGCCCCCTTGACGGAGGTTCTTCTTTTCGTCTAGTATCTGGTATATTGAAACAAATCGTGTAGTGCGACAGAGGGAGAGAGGTCGTGCGCTGTCTTTAGCGTGCGCCTCCCTCCCTTTTCTCGTCTCCAGAGCCGGAGGAGCGATGCCGCATCTATCCACGCATGATGGAGGTGTTCTGGAGTTGACGGACAAAACCTATGACATCCTTATCGTCGGTGCGGGAATCGTCGGGGCCACTCTGGCCCGCGAGCTCTCGGCCTATGCCCTGAGAGTCGCCGTCGTCGACAAGGCGGCCGATATCCCTTCCGGGGCCAGTCGTGCCAACAGCGCCATGATCCATGCCGGCTACGACGATCAGCCGGGCACGATCAAGGCTGACTTCTGCCCCAGGGGCAACAGGCTTTATCGCGAGCTGGCCGATCCTCTCGACTTCACCCTCAGAGAATGCGGCTCCTATGTCTGCGGTTTCGACAGCCAGGATCTGAAACATCTCGAGAAGCTTCTCGACCAGGGGAGGCGCAACGGCGTTCCGGGCCTCGAGATCCTTTCCGGCGACGAGCTGAGGGCAAAAGAGCCGGAGGCCAGCGCAGAAATCGCCCATGCCCTGTGGGCTCCCACGGGATCGATCATCAACAATTTCGAGGCCGTGCTGGCCTTCATGGACAACGCCCAACAGAACGGCGTGGAACTTTTCCTGGAGACGGAGGTCCGCGATCTTCTGCTCGCCGACGATGGCAGCGAGATCGTCGGCGTCGTGACGAACAGGGGGCGCTTCTTCGCTCCCGTCGTGGTCAACGCCGCTGGCGTCAACTCCGACCTTATCGCTCGGATGGCCGGCGACGAAAGCTTTTTCATCCGCCCCACCAGGGGCGAGTATTACATCATGGACAAGCGCGTCGGGAGTCTGGCGAGAGGCTTCTTCTTCGCCTGCCCCACCGCCAAGGGGAAGGGGATCACCGTCGCCCCCACCGCGGAAAACAACCTTCTCATCGGTCCCACCTCGACGGTCCAGACGAGCCGCGACGACACGTCGACGACGGTCATGGGACTTCAGGAGGTCATCGATGGGGCCCGCCGCCTCATTCCCCGAATCCCCCTGAACATGGCCATCACGGCCTTTTCGGGGGTCCGGGCCAACGCGAACACGAAAGATTTCATCATCGACGTCGCCGCTACTCCCAGAGGCTTCGTCAACGCCGCCGGCATCAAATCGCCGGGCTTCACCAGCGCGCCCGCCATCGCCTGTCACCTCGTGGAGCTGATGAAAGAGAGGCTTTCCGATAGGGTCTCCTTCGTCCCCGATCCGACCTTCGTCCCGGAAAGACGCCACATCCCCCGCTTCGAAAGCCTCCCCACGGAGGAAAAGATCCGGCTGGCCGACTCCGACCCTCGCTACGCTCAGATCGTCTGCCGCTGCGAGATGGTGACGGAGGGGCAGATCGTCGAGGCCATCGCCCGAGGCGCCCGTACCGTGGCGGGCGTCAAGATCTGGACCCGGGCCGGTGCGGGACGCTGTCAGGGGGGATTCTGCGGCCCCCGCGTCATTCAGATCCTCGCCCGTGAGCTGGGCTGCTCTCCCGAGGAGATCACGCGCCACGGCGGGCACTCCCGCTACCTCGTCGGCAAGACCAAAGATTACTGGTTCAGGGGGGAAAAGTGATGGCCGACATGCATGTCGACGTGGCGATCATCGGCGCCGGTCCTGCCGGTGTCGCCGCAGGCATCGGAGCGAAAGAGGCCGGGGCGGAGAACGTTATCGTCCTCGAGCGGGACTGGGATCTCGGCGGCATCCTTCAACAGTGCATCCATCCCGGATTCGGCCTCCACACCTTCAAGGAGGAGCTGACCGGTCCCGAATACATGCACCGCTGGATCGAGCGGGCCCACGAGGCGGGAGTGACCTTCCTCACCAACTCCATGGTCTTCAAGATGGAAGCCGACGGAAGCCTCTGGGTCATGAATCCCGAAAGAGGGGTCTTCCGCGTCATCGCCAAGGCGACCGTTCTGGCCATGGGCTGCCGCGAGCGTCCCCTGGGGGCCATCAATGTGCCGGGAAGCCGTCCTGCCGGCATCTACACGGCCGGAACGGCCCAGCGTTTCGTCAACATGGAAGGGTACATGCCCGGCCACCGGGCCGTCGTTCTCGGCTCGGGCGACATCGGCCTCATCATGGCCCGTCGCCTCGTCTGGGAGGGAGCCCGCGTCGAGGGGGTCTTCGAACTCATGCCTTGGGCGGGCGGCCTGCGGCGCAACATCGCCCAGTGCCTCAACGACTACGACATCCCCTTCTACCTCGAGCACTCCGTCGTTCAGGTCCACGGCAAGGATCGTCTCGAGGGCATCACCGTCGTCAAAGTCGATGAAAACCGCAATCCCCTGGCGGGAACGGAGCGCTTCGTCGCCTGCGATACCCTTCTTCTCGCCGTGGGGCTCATACCGGAGAACGAACTCTCCCGCATGGCCGGCGTCGAAATCCATCCCGTCACGGGTGGCCCCGTCCTCAACGAGTACTACCAGACGAGCTGTCCCTCCGTCTTCGCCGCCGGCAACGTCGTCATCGTCTATGATCTGGCCGACTGGGTCAGCCAGGAGGGCTTCGCCGCAGGCAGGAACGCGGCCCTCTATGCCGGGGGAATCCTCGAAAAGCCGAAAAGACATTTCTCCGTGCAGGGGGGGCGGAACGTCCGTCTCTTCTCTCCTCAGCATCTTTCGGGCAGTGACGACGTCACCGTCTACTTCCGCGTCCTTCGTCCCATCGAGAGGCGTTGCCGCGTCTTCGCCGACCATGGCCTTTTCGAACAGAAGCACCGGTACGTCCGTCCCGGCGAGATGAACGAAATCCACCTCAAGGGGGCGGCTCTTCGGGCCCTGCCCGAATCCGTCACCACCATCACCATCGACGCCGAGGAGGTCTGATCGTCATGGAAGAGCGCGTCTTGAACATGATCTGCGTCGGCTGTCCCGTCGGCTGCGACCTCAAGGTGCAGGTGAGGGGTAAAGAGGTTTTAGGCGTCGAAGGCCATACCTGTCCTAGGGGACTCGACTTCGCCCGGGCGGAAGTGGCCAATCCGACGCGCGTCTTCGCAACGACCGTTCGTGTGAGGGGCGGGAAATTGCCCGTCTGCCCCGTCCGGAGCCGTCAGGCTGTCCCGAAGAGCCGTCTTTTCGACATCTCCCGAGACGTCGCCCGTCTCGTCGTTTCCGCTCCGATCTCCATCGGCCAGGTCATCATCGCCGATGCCGACGGCAGCGGCGTCGATATCATCGCCACGCGTGATCTGAAAGCCGAGGAGGAGCAAGCATGAAAGAGCTTACCGTCGAAGTCAAAAATCCCCACGGACTCCACGCCCGGCCTGCGGCCCTTTTCGTCCAGAAAGCCGCCTCTTTCGGCGGTCCCGTCCTCCTGGTCAAAGAAGACAGGGAAGTCGACGCCAAAAGCATTCTCAGCGTCATGAGCCTTGGCATCGAGCCGGGCCAGGAGATTCGCCTCCGCGCCGATGGAGAGGGGGCCCAGGAGATCCTCGAGGCCCTCAAGGCCATCGCCGAGGACACCTCCATCTGAGCCTGATTGCCAAAAGGACGGACACAGAGATAACGGGGGCGGCCTGACGGCCGCCCCCGTTATCTCTGTGTCCGTCGCGGCCGCCGCCAGCCCGTCTTCGAGGGGAGACCTCGGAGGCGGGAAGAAAAATAAACTTAAATAGGTATAGAGTTTCCTTGCGAGACTGTTGTGTCCTTACTCAAGCCAAGGCATCTCACGGCAGATGGACCATCTAAAAGGAAGTACTTCAGAAAAACAATGTCTTTCTGGGGGGGTTTTCAGGAGATAAGCAGGAAGAGTTGACGAACTAGGGGAAAAAGGCTACTATTGCCTCAAGGAAACCATATTTGCATATAATAAACTTTAGTGTTTTTGAGGGACTTAAATGAACTGGCCAAAGGCCATAAGTAAAGAAAGAGGTGGAACGATGGCTCGCTGCACGTCTTCGGAACTGATGGAAATGGAGCATCGCTACGGGGCGCACAACTACCACCCTCTGGAAGTCGTCATCTCCAAGGCCGAGGGGATCTGGGTCGAAGATCCCGAGGGACGTCGCTACATGGACATGCTGTCGGCCTACTCGGCCGTCAATCAGGGGCATCGCCACCCCAAAATCATCAAGGCTCTGAAGGATCAGGCCGATGTCGTCACGCTGACCTCTCGTGCCTTCTATAACGATCGGTGGCCTCTTTTCGCCAAGAAGCTCGCCGAATTCACCGGCAAGGACATGATCCTTCCCATGAACACCGGAGCCGAAGCCGTCGAGACGGCCATCAAGACCATGCGCAAGTGGGGGTACATGGTCAAGGGCGTCGAGAAGGACAGGGCCGAAATCATCGTTTTCGCCGAGAATTTCCACGGTCGCACCGTCACCATCGTCTCCTTCTCCGTCGATCCCGACGCGAAGGAGAACTACGGCCCCTTCACGCCCGGCTTCGTCGTCGTCCCCTATGACGATCTCGACGCCGTCGAGCGTGCCGTCAACGGCAACACCGTCGGAATCCTCGTCGAGCCCATCCAGGGGGAGGCCGGAGTGGCCGTTCCCAGCGAGGGCTTCCTGAAGGGGCTGGAGGCCATCGCCAGAAAGAACCGGGTCCTTCTCGCCGTCGACGAAGTTCAGACAGGTTTCTGCCGCACGGGAAAGACCTTCGCCTTCCAGCATGAGGGCATCGATCCCGACATCATCATCATGGGCAAGGCTCTCGGCGGCGGCGTCCTTCCCGTCTCGGCCGTGGCGGCCAATGAGAACATCCTCGGTGTCTTCAAGCCCGGCACGCACGGTTCGACCTTCGGCGGCAACCCGCTGGCCTGCGCCGTGGCTACGGCGGCCATCGATGTCCTGGTGGACGAAAAGCTGGCCGATCGGGCCGCCGAGCTGGGAACCTATTTCATGGACGGCCTTCGGGCGATCCATTCCCCCAAGATCAAGGAGGTCCGCGGCAAGGGTCTTCTCATCGGCGTCGTCCTTCATGAGTCGGCCGGCAAGGCCCGGATCTACACGACGGCTCTCAAGGAAAAGGGGCTCCTCTGCAAGGAGACCCACAGCTGGATCATCCGCTTCGCTCCCCCCCTGATCATCACCAAAGAGGAGATCGACGCGGCCCTGGAGAAGATCCGGGAGGTCCTCGGCTAGGATCTGTCGGGCGTGGCCTGCGATAATTGGTTAATACCCTTTGCTGGCTATCTGGAAGGAATTGTTTGTTCTTGAAGCCAAGCTCCTCGTCTCACGGATCGGGCTGAATTGGCCTTTCCCCAGGGACGTTCGACGGACTCGCAGCGCGTCTGTCGTCGCGACGGCCTTCCCGTCTGCCCTTCGATTTTTATCTATCTCCCCGATTCCCCCGCTGACCGCCAGTGACCTTCTTGTGAAGGAGGGGGTTGGTTCGAGTCTTCTCGTCGAAGAGGAGGTCTTCGCGTAGGGTCGGGTGTGGACTGAAGGAGAAGGCGGGGGGCGTTTTCCCCCTGACCGTGGGTGCGAAGAAGTATCCGAAAGGGGGCATTGACGTAAAGGAGGAAGGGCTGTAAGATGCTCCTTGCGCTGCCGGAACGGCGGTGTTCACGAGGCACCATGACAGGAGAATAAAGGCAGAGAGAGAAGTAAGGGTCGAGGTCGAGCTCTGAAAGATTTCCAAAGGAATCTAACGGAGAGTTTGATCCTGGCTCAGGACGAACGCTGGCGGCGTGCTTAACACATGCAAGTCGGACGGTGTCCGAGGACCAGCTTGCTGAGAATCGGGTACAGTGGCGGACGGGTGAGTAACGCGTGAGGATCTGTCTTTGGGAGGGGGACAACGTCTGGAAACGGACGCTAAAACCCCATAGGCCGAGAGGTGAAAAGGAGCAATCCGCCCAGGGAGGAACTCGCGTCCTATCAGCTAGTTGGTGAGGTAACGGCTCACCAAGGCGATGACGGGTAGCTGGTTTGAGAGGACGACCAGCCACACTGGAACTGAGATACGGTCCAGACTCCTACGGGAGGCAGCAGTGGGGAATATTGGGCAATGGGGGCAACCCTGACCCAGCGACGCCGCGTGTGGGAAGAAGTCCCTTGGGACGTAAACCACTGTTGTGCGGGAAGAAGGAAGTGACGGTACCGCACGAGGAAGGCCCGGCAAACTACGTGCCAGCAGCCGCGGTAATACGTAGGGGCCGAGCGTTGTCCGGAATTACTGGGCGTAAAGCGCACGTAGGCGGTTTGCTAAGTCGGCTGTGAAAGACATCGGCTCAACCGGTGCAATGCAGTCGATACTGGTAGACTGGAGTCTTGGAGAGGGAAGTGGAATTCCCGGTGTAGCGGTGAAATGCGTAGATATCGGGAGGAACACCAGTGGCGAAGGCGGCTTCCTGGCCAAAGACTGACGCTGAGGTGCGAAAGCTGGGGGAGCAAACGGGATTAGATACCCCGGTAGTCCCAGCCGTAAACGATGAATGCTAGGTGTGGGTAGTGCGAGCTATCCGTGCCGGAGTTAACGCGCTAAGCATTCCGCCTGGGGAGTACGATCGCAAGATTGAAACTCAAAGGAATTGACGGGGGCCCGCACAAGCGGTGGAGCACGTGGTTTAATTCGATGCAAACCGGAGAACCTCACCTGGGTTTGACATGCACGTGGTACGGATCTGAAAGGTGAAGGACGCTACCTTCGGGTAGCGAGCGTGCACAGGTGCTGCATGGCTGTCGTCAGCTCGTGTCGTGAGATGTTGGGTTAAGTCCCGCAACGAGCGCAACCCCTACGCTGAGTTACCAGCACGTGAAGGTGGGGACTCTCAGTGGACTGCCGGCGACAAGCCGGAGGAAGGTGGGGACGACGTCAAGTCATCATGGCCCTCATGTCCAGGGCGACACACGTGCTACAATGGCCGGCACAACGGGAAGCGAAGTCGCGAGGCAGAGCGGATCCCTTAAAGCCGGTCCCAGTTCGGATTGCAGTCTGCAACTCGACTGCATGAAGCCGGAATCGCTAGTAATCGCGGATCAGCCAAGCCGCGGTGAATACGTTCCCGGGCCTTGTACACACCGCCCGTCACACCATCCGAGTTGGGGGCACCCGAAGCCGCCGGCCGAACCCGCAAGGGACGGAGGCGTCGAAGGTGCGTCTGGTAAGGAGGGTGAAGTCGTAACAAGGTAGCCGTACCGGAAGGTGCGGCTGGATCACCTCCTTTCTAAGGAGAGCGGGAACGGGGCGGAAGCCCCGGACCAAAGGCTGATCCTTACGCGGCGCCCACGGGCGCCTCTCTCTGCCGCTCCTGTCTGGTCATAGAAAGCCCGCGCATCATGACAACCGAAGAAAGCAGAAGCTGAACGAGGACAAGGTAATAAGGGCATACGGTGAATGCCTTGGCACCGACGGCCGAAGAAGGGCGTAGCAAGCTGCGAAAAGCTGCGGAGAGGCGCAAGCGACCCTTGACCCGCAGATACCCGAATGGGGCAACCCGGCCGGAGGAATCCGGTCACCCTCGTAAAGGGGGAGGCACCCGGCGAAGTGAAACATCTCAGTAGCCGGAGGAAAAGAAATCGACAGAGATTCCCTGAGTAGTGGTGAGCGAAAGGGGAGAAGCCTAAACCGAAGACGTGTCAAGACTGCGGTCGTTGCGTCATCGGTGTTGTGGGGATCATCAGGAGGGAGCCGCAGCGACCTCGGGAAGTGAGAAAAGGCATCCTTAGCCGAATCGTGTTGGGAAAGCGAGCCGCAGAAGGTGAGAGCCCCGTAGGCGAAAAGGAAGCCCCTTCCTGTGAAGATACCCCGAGTAGGCCGGAGCACGTGAAATTCCGGTTGAAGCAGGGCGGCCCACCGTCCAAGGCTAAATACCGTCGGTGACCGATAGTGAAGCAGTACCGAGAGGGAAAGGTGAAAAGCACCCCTGGCGGGGAGTGAAACAGACCTGAACCCGTATGCCTACAAGCAGTCGGAGCTTTCTCTTCGGAGGGAGTGACGGCGTGCCTATTGAAAAATGAGCCGACGAGTTACGCTACGTGGCGAGGTTAAGGACTGAGAGGTCCGGAGCCGTAGGGAAACCGAGTCTGAATAGGGCGAATAGTCGCATGGCGTAGACCCGAAGCCGCACGATCTATCCATGGCCAGGTTGAAGGTCGGGTAAAACCGACTGAAGGACCGAACCGTAGTCTGTTGAAAAAGACCCGGATGAGCTGTGGATAGGAGTGAAAAGCTAATCGAGTGCGGTGATAGCTGGTTCTCCCCGAAATGCATTGAGGTGCAGCCTCGCTGAGGGAAAGTTCCGGGGGTAGAGCACTGGATGGATGCGGGGGACTGGGGTCCTACCAAATTCAACCAAACTCCGAATACCGGAACTGGATAAGCGGGAGTGAGACTGCGGGCGAGAAGGTTCGTAGTCGAAAGGGAAACAGCCCAGACCGACAGCTAAGGTCCCAAAGCCTGTGCTAAGTGTGTTAAGGATGTGGAGGTGCCCAGACAGCCAGGAGGTTGGCTTAGAAGCAGCCACCCTTTAAAGAGTGCGTAACAGCTCACTGGTCGAGGACTTCTGCGCCGCAAATGTAGGGGGCTAAGCACAGAACCGAAGCTTCGGACTCGGGAGACTGAGGTCTCCTGATTGGTAGGGGAGCGTTCTCTGCGGGGAGAAGTGAGACCGGCAAGGTCTTGTGGACTGCAGAGAAGTGAGAATGTCGGCATGAGTAGCGAGAAACGCGTGAGAATCGCGTTCACCGGATGCCCAAGGATTCCTGGGGAAGGTTGATCCGCCCAGGGTTAGGCGGGACCTAAGGCGAGGCCGAAGGGCGTAGTCGATGGACAGCAGGTAGACACTCCTGCCCCGCGCGAGGACGCTAATACCGAAGGGGTGACGCAGGAGGCTAGGTGCGCCGGGTGCTGGAATACCCGGTCCAAGGAGGTAGGGGGAGTCGGCAGGCAAATCCACTGACTCGTAACCCTGAGATCTGATGGGGAGCTTCCACGGAAGCGAAGGCATTGACGCCCGACTGCCGAGAAAAGCCTCTAGGGAGGAATCGCGTGCCCGTACTGCAAACCGACACAGGTGGGCTGGCTGAGCAGGCTAAGGTGGACAGGGTAACTCTCGCCAAGGAACTCTGCAAGTTGACCCCGTAACTTCGGGAAAAGGGGTGCCGCGCCGGTAAAGTCAAAGCTGATGGAGCAGGCAGCGGCCGCAGAACCCAGGCCCAGGCGACTGTTTAATAAAAACACAGGACTCTGCAGAAGGCGTGAAGCCGACGTATAGGGTCTGACACCTGCCCGGTGCTGGAAGGTTAAGGGGAGAGGTTAGTCGCAAGGCGAAGCTTTGAACCGAAGCCCCAGTAAACGGCGGCCGTAACTATAACGGTCCTAAGGTAGCGAAATTCCTTGTCGGGTAAGTTCCGACCTGCACGAATGGTGTAACGATCTGGGCGCTGTCTCGGCGAGAGACCTGGTGAAATTGTGGTGCTGGTAAAGACGCCAGCTACCCGTGGTGGGACGGAAAGACCCCGTGGAGCTTTACTGTAGCCTGACACTGGATTTCGGCAAGGCATGTACAGAATAGGTGGGAGGCTAGGAAGACATCACGCCAGTGGTGTTGGAGCCGTCGTTGGGATACCACCCTTGTCTTGTTGGAATTCTAACCGCAAGCCGCTGAAGCGCGGAACGGGACACTATCAGGTGGGCAGTTTGACTGGGGCGGTCGCCTCCCAAAGAGTAACGGAGGCGCGCGAAGGTCACCTCAAGGCGAATGGAAATCGCCATAAGAGCGCAAGGGTATAAGGTGGCTTAACTGTGAGACAGACATGTCGAACAGATGCGAAAGCAGGTCCTAGTGATCCGGCGGTGCTGAGTGGAAAGGCCGTCGCTCATCGGATAAAAGCTACCCCGGGGATAACAGGCTGATCTCTCCCGAGAGTTCCCATCGACGGGGAGGTTTGGCACCTCGATGTCGGCTCGTCGCATCCTGGGGCTGAAGCAGGTCCCAAGGGTTGGTCTGTTCGCCCATTAAAGCGGTACGTGAGCTGGGTTTAGAACGTCGTGAGACAGTTCGGTCCCTATCCACCATGGGCGTAGGGAATTTGCGAGGAGCTGCTCCTAGTACGAGAGGACCGGAGTGGACGCACCGCTGGTGTACCGGTTGTGACGCCAGTTGCAGAAGCCGGGTAGCTAAGTGCGGATCGGATAACCGCTGAAGGCATCTAAGTGGGAAGCCGACCTCAAGATGAGATTCCCCTCTGCGCAAGCAGGTAAGGTGTCCCGTAGACGACGGGATCGATAGGCCGGAGGTGTAAGCGCAGCGATGCGTTGAGCTGACCGGTACTAATACACCGAGGCCTTGTCATCGTTCAGCTTCTGGTTTTGACGGTTGTGTGATGTAGCGGGTATAAGGAATGGGTTTTCGGTGGCCATTGCGAAGGGGAGACACCCGGCTCCATGTCGAACCCGGCAGTTAAGCCCTTCAGCGCCGATGGTACTCCGGGGGGAACCCGCGGGAGAGTAGGTCGCTGCCGAAAACCTAGCTTCAACGGAAGGGGAGGTCCTATTCGGACCTCCCCTTCTCGCGTCCCGTCTTTTCCTTCCGTCTCTCCCTCGCCTGCGTCTTTTCCCGCGCCTCTTCTCCGCTCCCGGCGGGACTCGGAACGGCCGGGACCGCCCCCCCTTTCAGCCTCCTGCTCGACTCAGGCCATGGGCCGTGCGGGCGAAGAGATCCCAATGGTACTCGTCGGGGCTTTGAACCGCGGCGAGAGCCTCCAGGCTGAGCGTCCAGAGCTCCAGAGGAAGCGACGGGGCGGCGAGCTCGGAGCCCAGAGGACGTCCGTCCATGTCCGCGCCCCGAGCGGAAAGGGCGGCATTGACATCGGCCCTTTCTCCGGGAGCTCGGCCCGAGGAGGGGTGCAGGCAAGGGCGGAATTCTCTTCGGGGAGGCTCCAGGCCCCAGGAGAGGACGTGCCAAACCCCGCCGGGACCTGCTTCCATCGCGTCAACAGGTGTCGGCGGGGGCCTGAATCTCGGCGCGTCGTTTCGACGGTTCTGCCGGGGAGTTTGGGCGGGGTCTCCTTTTCAGAAAAGGGGCGTCGGCGTCTCCGTGCGACTGGCGGCGGAGCCCAAAATGGCGAGGGTGTTCGATGTCCCGATCCGATCGGCTCCGACGGCCATCATGGCCAGTGCCTGCGCTTCCGTTCGGATGCCCCCGGAAGCCTTCACCTTCGTCTCCTCGCCTGCCGCCGATTTGAGAAGGGCTACGTCGTAGAGCGACGCCGAGCCGGCAAAGCCCGTGCAGGTTTTGAGGAAGTCCACCTTGGCCTGGGAGGCCAGTCTCGCGAGGGTGACTTTCTGCTCGTCGTTGAGAAAAGGCGTTTCGACGATCACCTTGAGGCAGATTCCCCGGGCCGCCTCTCGCAGCGCGATCATTTCGGAGAGGACTTCGTCCTTCTTCCCGTCAAGAAGCTTGCCCAGATGGAGGACGACATCGACCTCCTGTGTCCCGTGCTCCAGGGCCCAGAGGATTTCAGCGACTTTGATCTCCAGGGGCAGAGCTCCCAGAGGAAAGCCGGCGACGGTTCCGACTTTGACCTGGCCGCCGGAAAGCTCCCTCGCCGCTACGGGGACCCAGGCCGAGGGAACGCAGACCGAGGCGACTCCCCATTCCAGTGCCTCCTGGCAGAGGCGAACGATATCTCCCTCACGCGCCGAAGATCGCAGGAGCGTGTGGTCGATGATGGGATGGAGTTCCGTCGCTTTCGGCCGAGAGAGCAAGCCTGCCTCGGCCAGGGCGGCCTTCCTGCGTGCCCGCTGAGCCAGCAGTTCAACATCTGTCATCGCCGGTCCCTCCCCCACTCAGATCACTTAGAAGCATCTCTCAGACAGTCGCAGATCTCTCTGTTGGTGCCCGGTCCCCTGTCAAATCGGATGGATCGAAGGGTTATCTCGCCCGAACGATGGAGAGACAGCAGAAGCGACAGCACCGTCGACGACGTCACCCCGATCGCCTCGGCGACGGCTTCGGGGTCGAGGGTGCCATCGGGGCAGTGATCGAGGATCTGATGGGCCATGATGTCTCTCCACTGCCCGAAAAGTTCCTCCATTTCCGGCGTCGTCGATAGAGCCCATTGGTTGTTGCGTATAATGCTCTCGACCAGTCGGGCCGTCACGAGGCGGCATGTATCCAGATAGGTCTGAAGCGAATCCTTCTCAAGCATGTCGATGACCTCCAATTTTCCCCTCCCTAGCATAGCATGGATCGCCATTTCATTCGAGTTATCGGTCAGTGAATGGCTTTCCCGTAGAGAGGAAGGCGGATAGAGAGGTCTTTCCATCGGCAAGGCCCTCGGAACGTGATAAGATTCTGTCACGGTGGATTTTTTTGCCGGATGGTCCGCAGGCCTCCCTCTCGTTACAATGAAAACGGATATGCATGTCTACAGGAGGTGTCCCCATGCCCATGTATGAGACATCGGCGAAAGACCGACTCTCCCTCGACGCGGAGGCGAGAGGTGAAGAACGGATCATTCTGGTCTTTGACCTCAACGACGAGTTTTACGGTCTTGACGTCAATCTTGTCCGGGAGATCGTTCGCGTTCCCGGGCGGATTACCCGCGTTCCCAATGCCCCTTCCTATATCCGCGGCGTCATCAATTTGAGAGGCACCGTCATTCCCGTCCTCGATATGTCGATCAAGATGGGGCGGGAATCATCGGAGGGCAGTGCCGATTCCCGCATCGTCGTCGCCGAGTTTGAAGATCTCAACCTGGGCGTGATCGTCGACGCCGTGCGGGAGGTCAGGACGATTTACGAAACGGAGATCGAGGGCGCCGATCGCGTCGAGACCAACGTGGAGGCCGAATATCTGGGAGGCGTGGCCAAGATCGACGATGGCCGCCTGATCTGTCTCCTCAACCTTCCCCGTCTCCTGGACATACGGGAGATCATCGAAGGTGAGGAGGAGCGATAGAGGGGGCTCGGGGCGCAGGCTTTTGAGGCACGTCGATCTGCACCTGCACAGCAGTGCCTCCGACGGGACGATGTCCCCCGGTCGTCTCGCCCTCAAGGCTTCGGAGGCCGAGCTTGACCTCGTCGCCCTGACCGATCACGATACGACGGCAGGGCTTCCAGAGTTTCTCGAAGGCTGTCGTGACCGTGCCCTTCCTGCTTTGGCGGGGATCGAGCTCTCCGCCGAGGCTCCCTTTACGCTCCATCTTTTGGGCTACGGCATCGGCGTCGGTTGTCCTGCCCTGGAGGACCACCTTTTTCGCCTTCGCGAGCGACGGCGGGAGAGGAACGAGGCGATTCGCCTCCGCTTGGCCGGTCTGGGGTTCCCCCTTTCGCCGGATGAGATCGAGAAGGAGTCCGGCGGCGAGGTCGTCGCACGTCCCCACATCGCCCGAGCCATGGTCCGTCGAGGCTATGTCCACGATATGCCCAGTGCCTTCCGGCTCTTTCTGGGACGGGAAGGGGCGGCCTATGTGCCGCGGTGCCGCTTGAGCGCCGAGTCCTGCATTCAGGCCATCGTCGATGCCGGTGGCGTGGCCGTGCTGGCTCACCCCGTCCAGACGGGCCTCGACGACGAAGGCCTCATCGCGCTTCTCTTTCGCCTCAAGGAGGCCGGACTCTGGGGGCTGGAGTGTTATTCCGGCCATCACGGCGCGGAAGAGCGCCTTCGCCTGCTGTCCATGGCCTTCCGGTTGGGTCTGGCCCCGACGGCCGGTTCCGATTTTCATGGAGACAATCGTCCGGGAATCGACTTTGGCGTGGTCGTCGACGAGGCGCTGTTTCCTTTCGACTTTCTTGTGCGTCTGGCCTCCCGGCGGGCGGGGGAATCTCTCGCCCCTTCCGGGAGGGGCCGTTGACGGTGTGCGTTATGGAGGGATGGGACGTGTCCGTTTGGGATCTCAGAAGCGATACGGTAACGAAGCCCTGCGACGAAATGCGGAGGGCCATGGCGGAGGCCGTCGTCGGCGACGACGTCTATGAGGAAGATCCGACAGTACGGGAACTGGAGGCTCTGGGAGCCCGCCTGCTCGGCAAGGAGGCGGCTCTCTTCGTCGCGTCGGGCACGATGGGCAATCTCATCGCCCTGTTGACCCACTGCGGCCGAGGGCAGGGAGCCGTCGTCGGTGCCCGTTCCCACATCTACAATTACGAGGGCGGCGGCATGGCCGCCCTGGGCGGCGTCATGCCCCTCGTCGTCGACGACGGGACGGGACTGCCCTCGACGGAGGACCTGCTCGGCGCTTGCCGTGACGCCTCGAACGTCCACTTCGTCGAGGCTCGCCTTCTCTGTCTGGAAAACACGCACAACGCCAGCGGGGGACGAGCCGCTTCTCCCGAGGCGATGGAGCCCCTGTGCGCCCTCGCCCGAGAGAAAGGCCTCTCCGTCCATCTCGACGGAGCCCGCGTCTTCAATGCCGCCGTGGCTCTCGGCGTCGATGCGTGCCGTTACGGCGCTCTCGTCGATTCCGTACAGATCTGCCTTTCCAAGGGGCTGGGTGCCCCTGTGGGATCCCTTCTCTGCGGGGACGGGACCTTTGTCCGGGAGGCGCGCAAATGGCGCAAGCGGCTGGGCGGCGGCATGAGGCAGGCCGGCGTTCTCGCCGCGGCCGGCCTCGTCGCCCTCCGTTCCCGGATCGACAGGCTGGCCGAGGATCACGAGAAGGCCCGACGGCTGAGTCTTCTGCTCCGTCGCGAAGGGCTGGATCTCCTCGATATTCCCGATGCCACCAACATGATTTATTTCCGGCTCCCCCGGGGGACCGAACCGCATCGCTTCGTCGATCTCTGTCGGAACGAGGGCGTTCTCGTCGGTTTTCCCGCTCGGGATCTCGTCCGCCTCGTCACTCACCTCGATCTGCCCGAGGAAGCTGTCGACGACGTCGCCCGGAGCCTCGTCAAGGCGGTGAGAGCGCTTTGATCGATGGGTTCCGACGGGCCGATATCGAAGGGGCCGCCGCCTGGCTTCTCGACGAGGCCCGCAGAAGGGGCGCCGCAGAGGCCGATTTTCTCTGGAGCTGGGGCGTCCGGAACGTCTTTTCCCTCTGCGACGGGGAACCCGAGGAGGATCGCGTCGGCTCGAGCTGCGGGCTGGGGCTGCGCACGCTTGACGGAGCCGGCCGGCAGGGCGTCGCCTTCGTCAACAGCCTGGACAGGGATCGGTTAAGCCATCTCCTCGATTGGAGCCTTCATAACTGCCACCAGTCCGAGGTGCTCGAGGGATTGGGGCTCTACCGCGGCGAGTCCGCGGCCGACGTCGACCTCGAGCTGGAAGATCCCGCTCTCTACGGGCTTTCTCCCCGAGATCGCCTCCAGTTCTGCCGTCTTATGAGCGAGGCGGCCTGCGAGGCCGATGGAAGAATCGTCTCCGTTCGCAGCTCTTCCTGGGACGACGGCTGGGGCGAGGGGTTTTACGCCTCCAGTGAGGGTTTCGCCTCGTGGCACCGGGCGACTTTCGCCGCCTGTGGCGTCGCCGTCGTTCTCGCCGACGGGGACGCCACGGAGATGGGGGGCAGCGGGGGAGAGGCCCGGAGCCTGAGCCAGCTCTCTCCTGCGGCCTATGCCCTGGAGGCCGTTCAGAAGACGGCTCTTGTCCTCGGCGGCAGGCCCCTGCCCACGGGGCGATACACTCTCGTCCTCGATCCCGAGGTGACGGCCGACATCGTCGATGCCCTGGGCGAGCTGTTCCTGGCCTCCAACATCAGAAGAAACAGTTCCCTTCTCAGGGGGCGCCTTGGCGAGGTCATCGGCTCCTCCCATCTCACGCTTGTCGACGACGGTCGCCTCCCCGGCAGGATGGGAAGTTCCCTCGTCGACGGAGAGGGCGTGCCTACGGGGCGGACGACGCTCCTCGACGGGGGACGGGTCGTCTCCTTCCTCTACGATCTGCGCCATGCCCGTCTGGAGGGCCGGGCGTCGACAGGCAATGCCGCCCGAGGCGTCGGGACCCTTCCCGACGTGGGGACGAACAACCTCTTCCTGCTCCCCGGGACGATGAAAGCCGGCGATCTCCATCGTGGCGCCGAGGGAGGGATTTACGTCACGGAGCTCCTGGGCCTTCACACCCTCGACACGGTCAGTGGCGAGTTCTCTCTGGGCATCAAGGGGGCCGTCCTTCGCGACGGTCTCCCCTCCGAACCCGTCGCGGGGGTGACCGTCGCCGGAACGCTTCTCGACCTCCTGGCCCAGGTCGAGTCCCTGGGCGACGATCTGCGGTTTTTCGGAAGCAGCGGAGGCCTGACCCTTGTCATTCGCGATGTGGCCCTTGCGGGCCTCTAAAGGCCTTTGGATCGTCCTTCTCCTGCTTGTCCTTCAGCGGGAGGCCTACGGGGTCGGCTGGAACCTCTGGCGAGGGAACGACCTCGTCGGTGCCGTCGAGATCCGGGAAAAGGGCGCGCTGCGCCTCGTCTCTCTGGGGGGCGTGGCCGGAGCGGTCGGCCTCTCTTTCCGCGAGGCAGAGGAGAGTCTCTTCCTTGTCGGCGCCAAAGGCGAGTTGGAGCTCATAAAAAACGCTCCCGTCGCCCGAATGAGGGCTCAGATCATCCCCTTGGCTTCGCCTGTCGAGGCCGAAGGGGGGCTCTGGTGGATAGAAACGGGCACGGCCCTCCGCCTCCTCAATCTTCTCGAGGGGCTTCCTCCCGCGAGAGGGTTCCGATGGGCGGGGGAGGGGACGCCCTCCGTCCCCCTTTCTCCCACTTCCGTCGCCGGAGGGGCCGAGCCGTCCCCTCCGGGAACGTCGCCTCCGACAGAGGACGTCGAGAGTCGCTTCGAGAAGCTGACGGCTTCCGTGGCGCCGAAGGTGCCGGGGCTTCCCGATGCCACAGGCGGTGACGGCGTGGAGCCTAAAGGGGTGAAAAGCCTCCGGTGGGGCGATCAGGGCGAAATCGTCCGCGTCGTCTTCGATCTCGACGGAGATCAGGAGCCCAAGGTCTTTTCCAAACAGGACAGGACGGTTCTCGTCTTCAAGGGCGGAGCTCCGAAGGAGCTCGACGACTGCCCCGTGGCGGGAATGGCCTTGTCCGTCACCGATCAGGGGGATTCCGTGACCTTCACCTTCGAGCACTCCGCCTGTGAGATGAGGCACTTCTCGCTTCCCTCCCCGTCGCGCTATGTCGTCGACTTTTTCGATATGAAACCCTCCGCCGGCGAACCCGCTTCTCCTTCGGTCCCCTCTCCCGTTCCCCGAGAGAGAACGGACGGGAGGTCGGGTAAAGTTCCTCTCGTCGTTCTCGACCCGGGCCACGGAGGCAAAGATCCGGGAGCCACGGCCTTTGGACTCAAGGAGAAGGACCTGGTCCTTCAGATCGCCCTCAAAATGGAGGCGGAACTGAAGCGTCTCGGCGCCGATGTGCGCATGACCCGTCGCGACGACCGTTACCTCAAACTCTCGGAGCGGACGGAGCTGGCCAACCGGTGGGAAGCCGACGTCTTCGTCAGCGTTCACATCAACGCCCTGCCTGCCGGCCGTCATGCCACGGGGGCCGAAATCTACCTCATGGCCCTGCCCAGCGACAAAGACGCCATGCAGCTTGCCCTCATCGAAAACAAGGAGCTCGACTCCAATGGAGACGCTTCTGGCGGCTCGGACAAGAGAACGCGCCTGCTCCTTCAGATCCTTGGCGACATGCAGCAGAACGCCAAGATCAACGAAAGCACGGTCCTGGCCGAGGCCATGTTCCGGCGGGGACAGCAGGGCAAGCTGCCCATGCGTCGCGTTGCTCAGGCCCCTTTCTACGTCCTGCGCGGAGCGGCCATGCCGGCGGTCCTTCTGGAAATGGGTTTCATCACGGAACGTTCCGAGGCGCGCCTTCTCGCCGATCCGACCTATCAGCAGCGTCTTGTCGCCTCTTTGGCGCCGGGCATCATGGATTACGTGAAGGGAACGCCTTGAGGCTCTCTTTTTGAAAGGGCGGGTGACAATGAAGGAATCGATCAACCAGCAGGAAAACGATGCGGTCCTGCCCCGGCGAAGCCGGGAGGAGCCGACGAAGGCCAAGCTGCCTTACCGCATCATCGCCTGGGTCTCCGTGATCGCTCTCTGCTTTGCCGTGGGTTACGGAACGACCTCTCTCGTTTTGCGCTACCTGGACAAGCGAGGCGTCACGACGGAAAAGGATGTCGTCGCCAGCGGCAGCGACGCCGCCCGTCTCCTCGCCGAAAGCGGGGCGGGAAGCGGCGGTTCCGTCCAGCGCGTCGCCATACGTCTCTTCGTCCCCGAAGGAGAGGCCTTCAAGGTTCAGGCCCTGGAAGTCGTCCCCGGAGTCTTCGAGGACGACGCCAAGAGAGCTCTCGGCGAGCTTTTCGCCCGTCTCAAGAGCCAGAGCGCCCTCAAGGAAGACGTCCAGGTCCTTCACCTTTTCCGGAGCGGGGAGACGGCCTTTCTCGATGTCAACGACTCTTTCGTGGCCTCTCTCGAGGCCGTCGGCCCCGAAAAGGCGCTGCTTCTGGTGACAGGCATCGTCCGTACCCTGACGGAGAACTTCTCTCCCCTGACGCGCGTCCGGTTCCTCGTGAACGGACGGGAGGCCATGGAGACGACGCCCCTCGATCTCACCGTCGCCTGGGCTTTGGGGACCAACCCATGACCGTCATCCTTCGGGGAGATGGCCGTCGACCTGACGAGCTCCGTCCTCTGTCCTTCCGGAGGGGGGTCAATCGTTACGCCGAGGGATCGGTCCTCGTCTTCTGGGGCGAAACGCAACTTCTCTGTACGGCCTCCGTCGAGGAAAAGGTCCCTCCTTTTCTGCGCGGAACGGGCCAGGGCTGGGTCACGGCCGAGTATTCCATGCTCCCAAGGGCCACGCAGAGCCGCACCGTCCGCGAATCCGTCCGCGGCCGTGTCGGCGGCCGCAGTCAGGAAATCCAGCGCCTCGTCGGCCGTTCCCTTCGGTCGGCCCTCTTCCTGCCCCTTCTGGGCGAGAGGACGATCTGGATCGATTGCGATGTCCTCCAGGCCGACGGAGGAACGCGAACGGCGGCCATTTCCGGCGCCACGCTCGCTCTCGTCGATGCCCTGCGTTACCTGTGGAGAGAGGAACGTCTTCCCTGCATCCCCCTCCGCTCCCTCATCTCGGCCGTCAGCGTGGGCAAAGTCGGCGGCGTTCCCCTCCTTGACCTTTGCTATGAAGAGGACAGCCGGGCCGAGGTGGACGCCAATCTCGTCGGCGACGAGCAGGAGGATTTCATCGAAGTTCAGGCCACGGGAGAGAGAAGCACCTTCAGCCGCAAGGAACTCGAGGGTTTTCTCCATCTCGCCTCCCTTGGCCTTGACCGGATCAGGCAGCTTCAGAAGGCTAGCCTTGATCTGTCGCCGGAGGAGGAGGAGGCCATTGCCGAAGGCCATCGTCGTTTTGGCCAGTACCAGCAGGGACAAGCTTAGGGAGCTCAGACCCCTTCTGGCGCCTCTGTCTTTGGATCTCGTCGCGGGGCCGACGCTGGCCTCCCTCGATGTCGATGAGACGGCCGACAGCTTCATCGGCAACGCTCTTCTCAAGGCCAGAGCCTGGCATGTCCTGACGGGCCTGCCCGCCTTGGCCGACGACAGTGGCCTCGAAGTCGAGGCTTTGGGAGGAGCGCCCGGTATTCTCTCGGCCCGCGTCGCTCCCGACGACGGGAGCCGCATCGCCTGGCTCCTCGATCGGATGAGGGAGCAGCGGCATCGCAGGGCCCGCTTCGTCGCCGCCCTCGCCCTGGTGGCCGGAGATAGGTGCTGGACGGCGACGGGTTACTGCCGGGGGACTCTTGCGGAGGCGCCTCGAGGTGAGGGAGGATTCGGTTACGATCCCCTCTTCGTCCCCGAGGGGCAGACGAGAACCTTCGCCGAGATGAAAGAGGAAGAAAAGGGGGGTTACTCCCACAGGGGCATCGCATCCCGTCTTCTTGTCGGTAGGCTCAGCGATCCTTTCGTGATACAATACCTTCTCGATTGCTATAGAAACGTCGCTAGGGGGTTCTGACCATGAAGGTGTTCCTTAGCATCATCCACGTCGTTCTCGCCATCGCTCTGATGGCCGTTATCCTTCTCCAGCAGCGCAAGACCGGCGGCTTCGCCGGAATCTTCGGCGGCGGAACTCAGGCCGACGGCGGAGGGCAGTGGCAGCGCTTCACGGCCCTCACCAAGATCACCGTCGTCCTGACGACTCTCTTCATGGTTTCGTCGCTGGTCCTCGTCGTTTTCTGACCGGGTGAGAGGATATGGCTCTCAAAAGGCTCGAAAATCTCTCCGAGGCCAGGAATCTCGACGTCCCTTCGGCGAGGCTTCTCTCGGCCGACCATGAGGAAATTCTCGCCGGTCATACGACAGATATCTACTTCGTCAAAACCCTGGAGCTCCTTCGTGCTTCGGGGCGGGCCTCCACTCCCGTCGTAGCGGAGATCTTCTGTCGCAGGGAGGGCGTCTTCGCCGGTACGCCCGACCTTCTCCGCCTCCTGGGAGACGCGCCTCTGCGCGTCGAGGCCCTGCCCGAGGGCAGTCCCTTCAGACCCAAGGAGGTACTGGTCCGCATCGAGGGCTCCTACGAGGCCTTCGGCATGTACGAGACCGTCATCCTCGGCATGTTGGCCTCCTCTTCCGGTTGGGCGACGGCGGCGTCCCTCTGCGTCGAGGCCGCCCGGGGCAAGCCCGTCCTCTGTTTCGGAGCCCGTCATGTCCATCCGGCCGTCGCTCCCGTCATGGAGCGAGCGGCTCTCATCGCCGGTTGCAGCGGGGCGAGCTGCATCCTGGGGGCGCGCATGGCCGGTCGCCAGCCTCAGGGAACGATTCCTCACGCGGCGATCCTCATCGTCGGCGACACCGTGGAGCTGGCCCGTCTCTATGACGACTACCTTCCCGAGGGCGAGGCGAGGACCATCCTCGTCGATACCTTCAAGGACGAGGCGGAGGAGGCCCTTCGCGTCGCCCGGTCTCTCAAGGGGCGCCTGGCGGGGATCCGCCTCGATACGCCGGGAGAGCGAGGCGGCGTCACGCCCTCCCTGGTCGAGGAAATAAGGGCCCGTCTCGATCTGGAGGGATTTCCCGACGTGGCCATCTTCGTCTCCGGTGGCCTCGACCCCGACCGCATCGCCCTCCTCTCCCAGGTCGGCGCCGACGGGTTCGGCGTGGGAAGCTACATCGCCCATGCCACGCCTCGGGACATGACGATGGATCTCAAGGTGATCGACGGACGCCCCGTCGCCAAAAGAGGTCGCATTCCGGGGCGGATCGCCAACGAAAGACTGGTCCTTCTCAGAGGCTGAACCCCTTTTCGTCTCCTGCCATATTCTTCTATGGGAGTCGCTCGCGGGGCCGGCCCCCCAACACACCGGCCCGAGGTGCCTTTTCTTGACACCCGCCGAGGCCTCCTATAGAATTGACGTCGCCTTCGAAGTCAGGGCGGCGAGATAGATACTCGTGCCTTTTACGCTAGATACAGAATTGGTGAAGGAGTGAAGGTCTTATGAAGGAAAGCTGCACCTTCATGGCCAAGAACGAGACCGTCGAGCGGAATTGGTATGTCGTCGACGCCGCCGACATGGTCCTCGGTCGCATGGCCGCGCAGGTCGCCCGGGTCCTGATGGGCAAGCATAAGCCCGTCTATACCCCTCACGTCGACACGGGCGATTTCGTCATCGTCATCAACGCCGACAAGGTCCGCATCACGGGCAACAAGCTGGAAAAAGAGCGGGTCTACCGCCATTCGGGACATCCCGGAGGTTTCCGCAGCCGCACCTACGGCGAGATGATGGCCAAGTTTCCCGATCGTCTCGTCGAGAAGGTCATCCGCGGCATGCTCCCCAAGAGCAAGCTCCATTTCGAGCGCAAGCTCAAGGTCTACGCCGGTCCCAGCCATCCCCATGCGGCTCAGCAGCCTGAACCGCTGGAATTCTAGGTCCGTCGACATAGCACGGAAGGAGGTCCTGTGAATGCAAACGATTGACTTCTTCTGGGGTACCGGTCGGCGGAAGACTGCCGTTGCCCGAGTTCGGGTCCGTTCCGGCGAGGGCAAGGTTCTCGTCAACGGTCGCGAAGTGGAGAATTACTTCCCCCGCCTCATCTGGTCCAAGAGTGCCCTCGAGCCTCTCCGCGCCAGCGGCATGGAGGGCAAACTCGATGTCCTCGTCAAGGCGGAGGGGGGCGGTCTCACCGGGCAGGCCGGAGCGGTTCGCCTCGGTGTCGCCCGCGCCCTCATCAAATTGAACCCCGATCTTCGCCCCGTCCTGAAGCGGGGAGGTTTCCTCTCCCGTGATTCCCGCATGGTGGAGCGCAAGAAATACGGTCTCAAAGGCGCCCGCGGACGGAGGCAGTTCTCCAAGCGTTAGTATTTGTTTGCATCGCACCGAAAGCGAGGGGGCAGAGCCCCCTCGCTTTTTTTCTTCTTTTTTTCTGCCTCCTCCTTTAAGATAAGAAAGAAAAGCCCCTTCGCTCTCGACGTCGAGAGAAAAACAGATTCCTCTGGAGGTGATGGCCTTGGATCAGCGTGTGGACAGGGTCTATGCGCGGCTTGTCGAGCTTCTGGACGGCAGGGATTACGGCGCCCTCAAAACTCTTCTCGCCTCCCAGGAGGCCGTCGACGTGGCGGGGCTCGTCGTCTATTTCGAAGTGGCCCGCCGATTCCTGTCCCTTTCCTGAGAGGCGCCGTGGCTTTCTTCGGCCGCAAGAGACCCCTCAAAATCAGGACGCAGTTCTTCCTTCTGACGGCGCTGATCTCGGTCGCCGGACTTCTTCTCGTCAGCCTCGCCTCCTGGAAGCTCATCGAGGACCAGCTCGAGGCGCGGATGGCCAGGACGGCCATGGCCATCGCCCGCTCCGTCGCTCAGATCCCCGATGTCCAACGTCACGTGGGACGTCCCGGAGGCTCCGACGTGGTTCAGCCCATCGCCGAAGCCATTCGCGAGGAGACGGGCGTCGAGTTCATCGTCGTCTTCGACATGTCAGACCGTCGCTACTCTCACCCCCTCCCGGAGAGAATCGGGCTGCAGGCCGTCGGCGGCGATCACGGTCCCGTGCTGGAGCGGGGTGAGGCCTACATATCCAGAGCCATCGGCTCCATGGGGCCCTCCATGCGGGCCATCGTCCCCATCGTTCACGAAGGGCGCCAGGTCGGGGGCGTCTCGGTCGGCATCCTCCTGAACGACATCGACGAGGCCCTGGACCGGCTCGTCCTGAGCCTTCTGGCGATGCTTCTGCCCGGGCTGGCCGTCTCTCTGGCCGGGTCGGCCTTCCTGGCCTGGAACATCAAGCGCAGCACCTGGGGGCTCGAGCCTCACGAAATCGCCCGCCTGCTTCGGGAAAGGGAGAGCATGCTCGATTCCATCAAAGAAGGGATCATCGCCGTCGACGGCGAGGGACGTCTCACCCTCATCAACGGGGCGGCCCGCCGGCTTCTGGGCGTCAAGGAAGGGGCCCTGGGCGAGCCCGTCGACGCCTTCATACCCAATACGCGGCTGCCCTCCGTCCTGAAAAGCGGCCTGGCCGAGCTGGATCAGGAGCAGAACGTCCTGGGGGCGAGGCTCATGACGAACCGCATCCCCCTGCTTCATCGCGGGCACGTCGTCGGCGCCATCGCCAGCTTCCGCGATATGACGGAAATGAGGCGTCTCGCCGGAGAGATCACCGGCGTCCGTCTCTACCTGGAGGCCCTGCGCGTCCAGAACCACGAGTTCCGCAACAAACTTCAGGCCATCTCCGGCCTCATCCAGCTGGGCGAGGCGGCGAGGGCCCTGGATTTCATCGCCGAGACCTTCTCGCCCGCCTCCTCCCCCGACGCCGCCGTGACCCGCAGGATCCGAAACCCTGCCGTGGGAGGCATCCTCCTGGGCAAGCTGGGGCGCTGCAGGGAATTGGCCGTGACGCTCGAGATCGACGAGGAGAGCTACTGCCGGGACACGAAGAGCCTGGACAGCCAGGCCCTGGTCGTCATCATCGGCAACCTCCTGGAAAACGCCATAGAGGCCGTGGCCTCTCTGCCGTCCGAGCGTCGCCAGGTCCGCTTTGCCATCTTCGATGAATCGAAGCGCATTCTCATCGCCGTCTCCGACAGGGGAGAGGGCATCGCTCCCGAAGCGGAAGGGCGTCTTTTCGAAAAGGGATACTCCACCAAAAGCGGACCCCTGGCCAGGGGATACGGACTCTACAACGTGAAAAATCTCGTCGAAGCCTGTCGGGGAGAGATCAGCTACCACTCCGTCGTCGGCGGGGGGACGGAGTGGATCGTCAACTTGCCCCAGACTCAGGAGGAGGTCGATGGCTCTGCGCGTCATTGACGTGATCGTCGCCGAAGACGATCCCATGGTCACCGAAATCTACCGGCGCTACATCCATTCTCTCGACGGCTTCCGCGTCGTCGCCGCCGTCTCCGACGGGAAAAGGGCCCTCAGCGCCCTCGAAGAGGTCTCCGTCGACCTCATGATCCTCGATATCTTCATGCCCGATCTCGATGGCCTGGCGACGCTTCAGGCCCTTCGCGGGAGCGGGCGCAGCCTGGATGTCATCGTCGTCTCGGCGGCCCATGACGCGCTGACTCTGACCTCGGCCATCCAGGGAGGCGCCTTCGATTACATCGTCAAACCCTTCAGCTTCGAACGCCTCGGCGCGGCTCTCGATGCCTACCGGCAGATGCGGTGTCGCCTCGAACGTTGCGATGCCCTGACTCAGGCCGACGTCGACGGTCTCCTGCGTCTTCGGAACAAGAAAAACCTCATGACCCTTCCCAAGGGGCTCAACGAAGGGACGCTGGGCAGGGTCATCGCCCATCTCCGGGCGACGGACCGGCCGCTTTCGGCCGACGAGACGGCCGAGGCCCTGAGCGTTTCGCGCGTCACGGCCCGGCGCTATCTCGAGCATCTCGTCGCCTCGGGCCAGGCTCTGGTGGAACGGAGCTACGGCGACGTGGGGCGTCCTCTTCACCGCTATCACCTTACGGAATGACCAAAACCTTACAAAACTTTTTTTTAATTTCTAATTCCTTGCATCCCTTCCCTTCCCGATGGACAATAGAAAAAAGATTCTTGCCGGCTTGGTCCGGAAAGAGAGGGAGGGAACAGCACATGAAAAGAAAGTGTCTTTCATCCTTGCCCGTCGGTCTCCTTGCGGCTCTCTTCATTGTGGTTTTGGCCGCTTCGGCCCTCGCCGCCGATTTCCCCTCGCGTCCCTTCGAGGTCATCGCCCCCGGCGGAGCGGGAGGCGGCTGGGACACGACGGCCCGTCTCACGGCCAAAGTCCTCGGAGAAACGGGGCTCATCACCCAGCCCATGCCCGTCATCAACAAGCCCGGCGGCGGCGGCGGTGTGGGCCTCGCCTACATGCAGAAGAAAAAGGGCGATCCCTACACCCTCATCGTCTACTCTCCCCCCCTTCTCCTCATCAACCTCACGGGTCAGACGAAGCTCAGCTTCCGCGACGTCACGCCCCTGGCCATGCTCATCAACGACTTCGGCGCCTTCGCCGTGCCCAAGAACTCCCCCTATCAGACCATCGGCGACGTCATGGAGGCCCTGAAGAAAGATCCCAAATCGGTCAAGACGGGCGGCAATTCCTCCTTCGGCAGCATGGACCACATCCAGTTCCTCCAGGCCGCCAAGGCCGCCGGCGTGGAAAACATCAAGGACATCCCCTACATCGCCTTCCAGGAAGGCCCCATGGCGGCCCTCATGGGCGGCCATATCGATCTCCTCTCGACGGGCATGGCCGAGACCGTCGGCCCTCTCGAGGCCGGTGAGATCCGCGTCCTCGCCCTGACCTCGTCCGAGCGCGTCGACGCCGGCGTCCTTGGCCAGGTGCCGACCCTGAAGGAATCGGGCATCGACACGGTCTTCATCAACTGGCGCGGCTTTTTCGGCGCTCCCGGCCTGGGCGAGGCGGAAAAGGCCCACCTGGTCGAGGCCATGCAGAAGATGACCGAGACGGCCGAGTGGGACGATGTCTGCGCCAAGAACGGCTGGACCAAGGCCTTCATGGGCTCCGACGACTTCGCCGCCTTCCTGGCCAAGACAGAGGGCGAGTACAAGGACCTCCTGACCGAGATCGGTCTCTACAAGGCCCAGTAGCTCCCCAGTCAACCCGGGCCGGAAGGGGAGGTCTCCCCTTCCGGCCTCTTTCGTCGAGGAGGTGGTTCCATGCGCTCCGATTCCATCGTCGGCATCGTCTCCCTTCTTTTCGGGATGGCCTACACCGTTCAGACCCTCCATCTTCCAAAGGCCATGGTCGGCAATCCCTGGGCCCCCCTGTTCTTTCCCCTGACTCTGGGCGTCCTCCTCATGGCCGTCGGGGCCGTCGTCCTTCTCCAGGGGCTGCGCCAGGCCAAGGCGGAGGCGAAAAAGAAGGGCTCCAAACGCCTCATCGTCGTCACGGTCCTGATCTGTCTGGTCTACTCGGCCCTCTTCGAACATCTGGGCTTCATCCTTTCGACGATTCTCTTCCTCGGCGGCCTTCTTTTCGTCATCAACGGAGCCCGGGCCTGGAAGGTCAACAGCGTCATCGCCGTTACCTTTTCCCTGGGAGTCTGGTACGTCTTCGAAAAGATCTTCTACATGAATCTTCCCTAGGATTGAGGTGATCGTCGATGGAACTGGTACAGAATCTTCTCCTCGGTCTTTCCGTGGTCCTCACGCCCCTCAACCTGCTCTGGATGGTGGCAGGCTCCGTTCTGGGAACGGTTCTCGGCATGCTGCCCGGCCTCGGTCCGACGACGGGCATCGCCCTTCTTCTCCCCCTGACCTTCACCATGAGGCCCGAGACGGCCCTCATCACCATGTGCGCCGTCTACTACGGCGCCATGTTCGGCGGCTCGCGGAGCTCCATCCTCCTCAACGTTCCCGGTGACGGCGCCGCCGTCGCCTCCTGCTTCGACGGCTACCCCATGGCCCAGCAGGGAAGGGCCGAGGCGGCCCTGGCCATGTCGGCCATCGCCTCCTTCATCGGCGGCCTCATCGCCACCGTGGCCTTCGTCCTCGTCGCCATCCCCGTGGCCCGTTTCGCCCTTCGCTTCGGCCCTCCCGAGTACTTCATGCTCATGGTCTTCGCCCTCTCGGCCACGGCGGCCATCTCGAAAGAGGCCCTCTTCAAGGGCTTCGTGTCGCTCCTTTTGGGGCTCATGATCTCCACCGTCGGCATCGACTACCAGACGGGCGTCCTGCGCTTCACCTTCGGCGTCATGGAACTCCAGACGGGCATCGACTTCGTCGTCGTCATCATCGGCATCTACGGGCTGGGCGAGGTCTTCAAGAACCTGGAAAACATCGCCTCCGGCGGCGGTCTTCAGGCGATCCAGAAGAAATTTGGTCGCATCTGGATCACGATGGACGACTGGAAGCGCTGCATCGGTCCCATCCTGCGCCAGACCCCTCTGGGATTCATCGTCGGCGTCCTCCCCGGGGCGGGGGCGACCATCGCCGCCCTCATGGCCTACAACAACGAAAAGCAGCTCTCCAAGGAGCCCGAACGCTTCGGCAAAGGGGCCATCGAGGGTCTGGCCGCCCCCGAGGCGGCCAACAACGCCTGCTCCGTGGGTGCCCTCATCCCCATGATGACCCTGGGCGTTCCCGGGTCGGGGACGACGGCCGTCATGCTCGGCGCCCTCATGATCCTGGGCCTCCAGCCCGGGCCCCTGCTCTTCCAGCAGCACGCCGACGTGGCCTGGGCCGTCATCGTCAGCATGTTCCTGGGCAACGTCGTCTGCGCCGTCGTCAACATCCCCCTGGCGGGACTGCTCGTGCGGGTTCTGGCCGTTCCCCCCAAAATCCTCTATCCCGTCATCGTCGCCCTCGCCTTCGTCGGCGTCTACACCATCAACTTCAGCGTCGTCGAGTTCGTCCTCCTCATCATCTTCGGCCTTGTCGGCTATGCCATGAAAAAGTACAAGATCCCGACAGCGCCCCTCATCCTCGCCGTCGTCGTCGGCTCCTCGATGGAGCAGAACTTCCGCATGGCCCTCATGCTCTCCGACGGGCGGTTCTCCGTCTTCTTCCGCAACGGCATCTGCTGGACCCTCTTCGTCCTGGCCATCGTCTCCATCGCCTGGCCCTTCATTTCTTCGGCTCTGAAGGAGCGCAGGGCCAGAGCCTGACGGTCGAAGAGTCAACTGGAATTTCTCTGAAAAGGCAAGGGGCAAAAGGGGCCACCTCGAGGCGGCCCCTTTTGCCCCTTCTATGCTTGGCAGACCGATGGGTACGCGGTAGGATTCAAGTACCCGAGGAAAGCGTCTCCGGGGGAGAATCCCGTCCGGGCGGGGTCGGGGCTCGCCCTGCAGGGGACGTCTTTCTCTGCATCGACGAAACAAAACGGCTCGGGCGCGCTGTCGCCAAAAGAACCACTGAAGGAGGAGAATTCATGCTCGAACGTCCAAGAGGACGCCTGCGTCCGCTGTTGTTGCTATTTCTGCTCTGCCTCGTCACCCTTGCTTTGGGCCGACGGGTCTGGGCCGACGAGGTCCTGACCCTTGAGAAGGCCCTTGCCCTGGCCGAGGCCCACAACGGACAGATCGTCGCCGCCCGGGAACAGGTCCGCCAGGCCGAGGCCGTCTCTCGGGGCGCGGCCTCCAAGATGGGGCCCAAGCTCGATGCCTCCGTCGCCGTCATCCGCTACAACGAGGAGCCTCGCAAGGCCGTCGTCGGCGGCGGAGGGGGCTATATCCAGGATTCCTTCAAGGAGACCTGGAAGGCCGCCCTGACCCTCACGCAGATCCTCTACAGTGGCGGCACCCTTCAGGCCAACCTCCAGGCCTCCCGTCTCGAGGCTGAAGGCCTTCGGTCGCAGGAGCTGCGCACCGTTCAGTCCGTCCGCAACGCCGTCTGCAGCGCCTATTTCGGATTCCAGCAGGCCCGGGCGACGCTCGTCGTGGCCGAGGAGGCCATCGCCCTCGCCGCCGAGCACAAAAAAGACGCCGAATCGCTTTTCAATAACGGCCTCGTCGCCAAGAACGAGCTTCTCCGTGCCCAGGTGGCCCTTTCCGACGCCGAGCTGGACCGCATCCGTGCCGCCAACGCCGTCAATACGGCCCGGAAGGCCCTGGAGCGGACCGTCGGCGTCGCCTTCGAGCCCGCGACGGTCTTTCCCGAGCCCCTCGTCGATCTTCCCGAGTTCGCCCTTCCCGAGCTTGTCGAGGCCGAAAAGAAGGCCCTCGTCTTTCGGCCCGAGCTGAAAGCCCTCGAATCCTCCAGGGGAGCGGCCGAATTTCTGGCACGGGCCGCGGCCGGACAGGCCAAGCCCCAGGTCGCCCTCGAGGTCGAGGCCAGTGACGTCGGCGACAGCTTCTACCCCGACGTGCAGGATCAGTGGAAGGTGACTCTGGCCGCCCAGTGGCGCCTCTTCGACTCGGGCGAGGTCCGCGCCAACGTCGACAAGGCCCGCAGCGCCGCCGCCGAGGTCCTTGCCCGCATGGACGACCTGCGCCATCAGATCTCCCTCGAAGTCTCGACGGCCCGCCTCGACCTCGATTCGGCCCTGCAACGTCTCCGCGTCGCCACGGACCAGGTGGCCCTGGCCGAGGAGGATCACCGCATGGCCCTCAAGCGCTACAAGGCCCAGGTCGGCACCAACCTCGACGTTCTCGACGCCCAGGTGGCCCTGACCAACTCGCGGACCCAGCTCGTCCTGGCCGTCTATGACGCCTTTCAGGCCGATGCCGACCTGACCTATGCCATCGGCGACGAGCCCCTTGCTCCCATGGAGGGAGATGCCCCCGTGGAATGAAACGCCTGCTGGTTCTCCTGGCCTTCGTGGCCCTCTTCGTCGGCCTCATCCTCTTCCGAGGCCTTCAGGAGCGCCGTCTCGCCGGTGAACCGGAGGAGAGCCCCCTCCCCGTCGACGTGACGAAGGTCGAGGAGCGGCTTTTCAGGGAGATCGTCTCCTTCGTGGCCGATATCGAGGCGACGGAGAGGGCCGCCGTCGTGGCCAAGCTGCCGGGACGGACGGTCCTTTCCGTCGCCGTCGACGTCGGCGACGTCGTCCGTCGGGGCGATCTCCTGGCCACGCTCGACGACAGCCTTCTCGCCTCGGGCCTCGCCCAGGCCGAGGCGACTCTGGCTCAGGCCTCGGCCGCCCTCCGGCGGGCATCGGTCCAGGAGGAGCGGGCCCGCCTCGACTTCGAGAGATTCGCCCGTCTCCTGGAGGAAGAGGTCATCAGCCGTCAGCGCTACGACCACGCCAAAGGGGATTACGAGGCCTCTGCGGCTATGCGGGAGGAGGCCGAGAAGGCTCAGGCCCGAGCCCGGGCGGCGCTGGAGGAGCTGCGGACTCAGATGGGCTACCACCGCATCGAATCGCCCATCGACGGCGTCGTGGCCCGACGCGACATCGATCCCGGAGACAGTTCGAACCTCTCCGGTCCGGCCTTTGTCATCAACAGGCAGCACGAGGTCAAAGTCCGAGGCGCCGTCGACGAGAAGGCCTTCGTCCGCATCGCCAGAGGCCAGAGGGCGACGCTCTCCGTCGATGCCCTGGGAGAGGCGGTCTTCGAGGGCGTCGTGAGTCGTCTTTCTCCCGCCCTGGAAGGCGCCACGCGGACGGGAGAGGTGGAGATCGTCCTCGACGACGGCGGCGGCAGGCTCCGCCCCGGTCTCTTCGCCCGCGTCCGTCTCTTCCTGGGAGAACGCCGGGGCGAGGCCCTTCCCCGCGAGGCCCTCTTCCGCCTCGAAGGAACGGGCGAAAGGGCCTGCTACGTCGCCGACGGGGGGAGGGCCCGCCTGCGCCTCGTCGAAACGGGACTGGAAGAGGGCGACTGGGTCGAGATCGTCGGGGGGCTCTCAAGGGAAGAGGCCGTCGTCATGACCCGATCGGGAAGCCTGCGCGACGGAACCCTGCTGGAGGTGTCCCGACGTTGAAGCTGCCCGGACTGGCCGTCAGGCGGTCGGTGACGACGACGGTGGCCTTCGTCGCCGTCCTCCTCCTGGGCCTGGTGGCCCTCAGGGGCCTCAAGCTGGACATGCTCCCCAAGATCGAGCCGCCCGTCGTCACCCTCCTCACGACCTGGCCCGGCGCCTCGGCCGAAGACGTGGAGCAGCGCATCTCGAAGGAGATGGAGGACCAGATGGCCCTCATCGAGGGCGTCGACGAGATCCAGTCCAAATCGGTCGACAACCTCTCCGTCGTCTCCGTCAGATTCACCTGGGACGTCGACCTCGACGTCAAACTCGGCGACGTCCGCGACGCCGTCACCTTCGCCAAACGAGAACTTCCCGCCGATGCCGAAGAGCCCATCATCCTCCGCGTCTCCTCCGGAACGGTCCCCGTCGTCCAGATGGCCCTCACGGCCGAGCGCTCCTTCCCCGCCCTTCGCCACTTCGCCGACAAGGTCATCGTCGAAAACCTCAAACAGGTCCAGGGCGTGGGCCAGGTCCTCCTCTACGGGGGGCGGGCGCGCGAAATCGCCATCAACGTCGATCTGGAACGTCTCGAGGCCTACGGCCTCTCCCTGGCGGCCCTGGCGGCGGCCCTGGACAGAGAAAACCTCAACCTTCCCGCAGGCACGCTCAAAGAGGGGGGGCTCGAATACCCCATCCGCGTCCCGGGCCGATTCTCCTCCGTCGCCGAAATCGGCTCAGTCGTCGTGGCCGTCGTCGACGGCCGTCCCCTGCACCTCGGCGACGTGGCCTCCGTCGTCGACGGCTACAAGGACGTCGACGTCAACGGCTGGATGGGCGAGCACCCTTCCGTCGTCCTCGTCGTCCTCAAGAACAGCGACGCCAACACCGTCGAGGTCACGCGCGCCGTCGAGGCCCGCATGGCGGAGATGAAAAGGCGTTTTCCCTCGGACCTGACCTACTCCGTCGTCTTCAACACGGCCGACTACATCATGATGTCCCTCCGGAATCTGACGACCTCCCTCGGCCTCGGCATTCTCCTCGTCTTCTTCGTCACCTGGGCCTTCCTTCAACGCCTTTCGGCTTCTCTCGTCGTCTGCACGGCCATCCCCCTCTCGCTTATCGCGACCTTCATGGCCATGAGACAGCTCGATTTCACCCTCAACATCATGACCCTGTCGGCTCTGGCCGTGGCCAGCGGCATGGTCGTCGACAACGCCATCGTCGCCACGGACCAGATCATCCATCACCTGGAACGGGGCGAGCGGAGCCCCGTCGCCGCCGTCCTGGGCGCCGAAGAGGTGGGATCGGCCCTCGTCGCCTCGACTCTGACGACGGTCGTCGTCCTCCTTCCCATGGCCTTCGTCAGCGGACTCGTCGGCGTCTTCTTCTCGGCCCTGGCCCTCGTCATGGTCCTGGCCGTCGTCGCCTCCCTCGTCGTGGCCCTAACCCTCGTCCCCGTCCTCGCCTCGCGGTTTTTCCAGAAGGAGGCGCCCCTCTCCACCCTTCAGCGAGGGGCCGAAACCTTCCTTCGCCTCCTGGAAAGAGGGTACGGCGAGTTCCTGCGATGGGCCGTCGACAACGGGAAAAAAATCCTCGCCGTGGCCCTGATCCTTTTTTCCCTCACCGTCGTCGGCTTCCGCCGCGTCGGAACGGAACTGACGGCCGATCCCGACACGGGCGAAATATCCATCTCCTTCCGCCTTCCCGAGGGGACGAAAAACGAAGTCACCGACAGACTGGTCCGCGACATCGTCGCCTACTGCGAGGCCAACGTGGCCGAGGCCCGGTGGGTCTTCGGCTGGGACGGACAGACCGAAGAGGGCTACGGCATCGCCACGGGACAGGAAGAGGGGCCCAACGTGGGCACCGTGGGCCTCAAGCTCGTCGACAAGGCCGACAGGGACCGTTCGGCCTTCGACGTGGCCCAGCAGATCCGGACCTGGCTTGCCGCCCGGCCGGGAATCGAGCGCATGACCGTCTACGTCTCGTCGCCCGTCAAGGCCATGTTCCTGGGCTCCAAACCCCTCAAGATCGAAGTCTACGGCGATGACCTGAAGGAGGTTCTGGCCGTCGCCCGGCTCCTCGGCGAAAGGGTTCGGGCCGTCCCGGGGGCCGTCGACGTCACGCTGAGCCAGAAGCCGAACCGGCCCGAGATCCATGTCGGCGTCGACAGGGAGAAAGCCGCCCTTCTTGGCGTCTCGACGGCCTCCGTCGCCGCCTCCCTCCGGGGCTACTTCCACGGCCACGAACTCGAAGAGAGCTACTGGGAAGGCGAAAACGACTACCCCATCCGGGTCCGCCTCAACGAGGCCGACCGCAACGACATGGATGTCCTTCGGCGGCTTTCCGTTCCCTCCGCTTCGGGTGGTTTTCGACGCCTCTCCTCGCTGGCCGAGGTGAAACCGGCTCAGGGAGCGCCCGAGATCGACCGCAAGAACCGCCGCCGCGTCATCTCCGTCGAGGCCAACGTCCACGGCCGCTCCCTGGGGCAGGTCACGGCCGACGTGAGGGCCTCGCTGAAAAAACTCGACCTGCCTCCATCGGTCTCGATCCGCTTCGGCGGCGAAGTGAAGGAACAGGCCGACGCCTTCGCCCAGCTCTCCCTCATGGCCCTTCTCGGCGTCCTTCTCGTCTACATGGTCATGGCCGGCCAGTACGAGGCCTACCTCGACCCCCTCGTCATCCTCTTCAGCATCCCTTTCGCCCTGACGGGCGTCGTCTTCGCCTTTCTCCTGACGCAGGTCAACCTCTCCATCCAGGGCTTTCTGGGGATCATCATGCTCATCGGCATCGTCGTCAACAACGCCATCGTCCTCGTCGACTACGTCAACCTTCTCCGGGCCCGGGGAACTTCCCTGAGAGAGGCCCTTTTCGAGGCCGGAGAGAGACGTCTCCGGCCCGTTCTGATGACGACGCTGACGACCTTTTTCGGCATGCTTCCCATGGCCGTCAGCAGGGGAGAGGGAGCCGAAGTCTGGCGGGCTCTGGCCCTCTCCGTCATGGGAGGGCTTCTCTTCTCCACCTTGGTCACTCTCGTCCTCATCCCCGTCCTCTACGACCTCGTCGAAGAAAAAATCCGCAGAAGGCCCCGTTTTCAGGAGCTGAAGGAGGCGAAGCGCCTTGAAGGGACTGTGGATCTTCTGTAACGAAAGCATCTCCGAAGAGGTGATCGCTCTTTTCGAAGAGGGCGGCGTCGAGGGCTACACGGCCTGGCCCGCCGTCCTGGGCTGTCACCGCGGCTGCAAGACCCGCTGGAACGACGCCGTCTTCCCCGGCAGGAACTGGGCCTTCTTCGTCGCCGAAGAGGATTCCCTCATCGCCGGCCTTGTGGAAAGGCTCAAGCTCTTCAAGGGACGGGACGAGATTCATCGGGCCGGAATCAGGGCCTTCGTCCAGCCCCTGGAGGAGAGGCTCTGACCGCTTTTCGAGGGGCGGAGCGGCTGGAGGGACCTGCGCTCTTTGACGGCCCCTCATCTTGGGCTATAATACGGAGGCGTCGAGCCGGTGTAGCTCAGCTGGTAGAGCAGCTGACTTGTAATCAGCAGGTCGCCGGTTCAAGTCCGGCCGCCGGCTCCATTCAGGTTCCGGAGGTGTCCTAGCTTTTCTCGGCGGCGCTTTTGTCTAGCTCCGTCGAAAAGGCAGGGAGGAGACGCTCCGCCCTTGTTGACAGGCCTGAAAGTCTGGGGTAAGATACCTCAGGTCCGGTGAAGAGGGGCTTCTGTCTCTTTTTCGTGCAGGGATCAATGTGGTGGGATGGCCGAGTGGTCAAAGGCAGCAGACTGTAAATCTGCCGGCTAGCGCCTACGTAGGTTCAAATCCTACTCCCACCACCATTTCTGTGACTATAGGCCGACTTAGCTCAGTAGGTAGAGCACATCCATGGTAAGGATGGGGTCTCCGGTTCGAGTCCGGAAGTCGGCTCCAGTGTCTGCGAGGGTCCGGGCGGTTTCCGTCCGGGCCTTTTCTTGCACTCACCCTCCGTACTCCCTCCGTACTCCCTTCGTCGTTGTCCTCTTTCCCGGACGTTCCCGAAAAAGATTCGTTGAAGCCTTTCGGAATAGATGAGATCATTGACGAGGTCCGGGGCTGACGGCGACGGTTGTCTCTGTCGCGCTCCGCCCTGCGGCGGGCGCTTCGGCGGGTTCTGCCCGGCCCCGGTGCATATGGAGGAGGTCGTTTCATCGTGAGAACGTTGGGAAATATCCTGTGGCATTTCCCCTTTCTGGGGTTCGTGAACGCCATCGTCGTCTACATCTGCGGCCTGATTCTGACGGTGACCGTCGTGGCGGCTCCCATCGGCCTGGGCCTGATGGAATTCGGCAAGTTTCTCTTCGCTCCCTACAGCCGGGCCATGGTGAGCCGATCGGACCTGAAGACCGATCAGAACGGCCTTTGGCAGGCCTATTCGACGCTGATCATGATTCTCTACCTCCCCCTCGGCGTGCTGCTGAGCCTGATGGCCCTCGTTCAGGTCGTGGGACTTCTTCTGTCCCTCGTCGGGATTCCCGTGGCCCTCGTCGTCGCCAAGTCCATCGGCACCTATTTCAATCCCGTCAACAAGGTCTGCGTCCCCCAGGCCGTGGCCGACGAGATCGAGAGGAGAAAGAATCAGGCGGTGATCGACAGACATCTCGGCTGAGGCGACGGTTTTGCCCCGGAGGGGGTTTCCTGAAAGGGACGGAGGCGAGGTGTCGCCGTCGGAAGTTCCGAGGAGGAGCCGCCGATGCGGGAGGGACGTTTTCCGGTATAAAATGCCGCCCGATCGGTCAATTCTTCCGTCGGTCTTGCTCGTCCCGATGGGATAGGATGGGTACGATTTCTCCCGTGTCCTCCCGTCTGTCCGCCCCTCTGTCGGGCGGCTTCGAAGGGGGAGACGGACCGAGGAGGGGTTTCCGTGGCCTTCCCTTTTTATCCGACGCGCTTCCCCGCTCCCCTGTCGGACGTGATGCAGCACGTTATCGCCCGTCCCGGCCAGTACCTGATCCACATGGTCCTGCGGTTCGACGGCCTGCTCGACGAAAATCGCCTTCGACGCGCGGCCTTTCGCCTCGTCCGAGTCGTCCCCGTCCTGGGCTGCCGCCTCGTCGAGGAGGAAGATCGGTTCTTCTGGGAGCCTTCCGACATCGGCCCCTTCTCTCCTTTTTCCCTCGTTCTCACGGCCGACCCGGAAGGGGATTCCGTGCGGTTCGTCAAGGAACCCCTTCCGCCCCAGTCCCCCTTTCGTTTCCGTCTGGCCCTTTTCCGCTCTCCCCGGAGTGGGGACCGGCTCGTCTTCAAGATCGATCATGTCTGCTGCGACGGTCGTGGGCTCCTGCGCTGCCTCGCCCTTCTGGCCTCGCTCTATGCCGATCCCCTCTGCGTTCTCTCTCCCCTCTCTCCCGGACGGGATTTCGCCCGCCGCGGTCTTCTTCCCGTCCTTCAGGCCCTCTCGAAGGAGACCTTTCTGGAGGCTCTTCCTGAAGGGGATTCCCCTCCCTCTCCGCCCTGGGGCTTTCCCTTCCGGGACCTTCCTCCGGAAGGGCCCGATTTCGTCCTGCGCGTCGTCGAGCGCGACACCTTCCGCCGCCTTCGGGCTTGCGGGCAGAGGCGGGGCTGCACCGTCAACGACCTGCTGCTGACGGCCTACTACCGGGCCCTTTTCGATGTCCTCGTCCCCGAAGAGGGGTGCCCCATGGCTCTCGGGGTGACCGTCGATCTGAGGCGCTACCTCGACGAGCCTTCGGGCGCCGTCGCCAACAGAACGGGCGTCGCCTTTGCCTCCCTTCCCCGCATCGCCGCCGAATCCTTCGAGGCCACGCTCGCGCGCGTCGCCGCGGTCATGGAGACCCTCAAAGGCCGGGGACCCGGCCTGGCGACGGCCCTTTTGTTCGAGATCCTTCCCCGGTTGGGAGTGACGGCGGCCCGATCCTGGCTCGAGGGAAGGGGCCGATCGGGCGATGAAGGCGCCGCGCCGCCCCTTCTGTCCAACCTGGGCGACGTGACGACCCCTAGAGGGGCGGTCCTGCGCTTCGGCGACGTGGCGGCGCGGAGCGCCTTTCTCCTGGGGCCCGCCCTGGCTCCTCCCGATTTTCTCCTGGTGGCCTCGACCTACGACGACGAGCTGACCCTCTCCGTGGCCTTCCAGAGCCCCTGTTACTCCCGGCCGGCTCTCGAGCCCTTTCTGGCTCTTGTCGAGGCGCAACTCCTTCTCTTCCTTTCGCCGTCCCCTTCCTGAAGGGGTGTGCGAGGGGCCCTCTTGACGGTCTCGACCTCCGTGGCGTATTGTTGACTCCCGGGACAGGATCCTGTCGCGGCTTTGAGCCGTTGTCCTGCCCTCTCCTTTCTCTCGCAGACGAGTCGTCGCGTCGGGGAGGCCATAGCGGATGGAAGCGGGAAGATCGCCCGATCTTTCCGGTCCGGTGCAGGGAGGTCCTCTCCGTTTTTCCCGGTTCGGCGAGGGGCCTTCTTCCGTCTCTGGGGCTATGGTACAATCACCTGCGGAAGATCGAGGCCGAAAGGCTTCTTATTAATGCTGCATCTGCCCTTTATCGAAACCAATGCGAGGAGGTCTCCCCTGAGATGGCAAAGGAGCATTTTGCAAGAAACAAGCCTCACCTGAACATCGGAACGATCGGCCACATCGACCACGGCAAGACGACGCTGACGGCGGCCATCACCTACGTGCTCTCCAAGGCGGGATTCGCCGACTTCACGGCCTTCGAGAACATCGACAAGGCGCCCGAGGAGCGTGAGCGCGGGATCACGATCAACATCGCCCACGTGGAGTACCAGTCGGAGAAGCGGCACTACGCGCACATCGACTGCCCCGGTCACGCCGACTACATCAAGAACATGATCACCGGCGCGGCGCAGATGGACGGGGGAATCCTGGTCGTCTCGGCGGCCGACGGTCCCATGCCGCAGACGCGGGAGCACGTTCTGCTGGCCCGTCAGGTCAACGTGCCGGCGCTGGTCGTGTTCATGAACAAGGTGGACATGGTCGACGACGACGAGCTTCTGGACCTGGTGGAGATGGAAGTGCGCGATCTCCTGGGCAAGTACGAGTTCCCCGGGGACGACCTTCCGGTCGTGCGCGGATCGGCGCTGAAGGCCCTCGAAGGTCCCGGCACGAAGGGGGACAAGTGGGCGGACTGCATCTGGGAACTGATGGACGCCTGCGACAATGCCATTCCGGAGCCGATCCGCGACACGGAGAAGCCCTTCATCATGCCCGTTGAAGACGTCTTCACCATCACCGGGCGCGGCACGGTCGTGACGGGCCGTATCGAGCGGGGCATTCTGAAGTCGGGGATGGAAGTGGAAGTGGTGGGCATGCGGGACACGCGCAAGACGGTCTGCACGTCCATCGAGATGTTCCGCAAGATCCTCGACGAGGCGATCGCCGGAGACAACGTGGGTCTTCTTCTGCGGGGAATCGGCAAGGAAGACGTGGAGCGCGGTCAGGTCATCGCCAAGCCGGGCTCGATCCTGCCGCACAAGCACTTCTACGCCGAGGTCTACGTCCTGAAGAAGGAAGAGGGAGGCCGCCACACGCCCTTCTTCTCGGGATACAAGCCCCAGTTCTACTTCCGGACGACGGACGTGACGGGGGAGATCAAGCTGGCCGAGGGCGTGGAAATGGTCATGCCTGGAGATAATGCGACGTTCGAGGTGAAGTTGATCGTTCCCGTAGCTCTGGAGCCGGGCCTGCGCTTCGCCGTTCGCGAAGGGGGCCGCACCGTCGGAGCCGGTGTCGTCACCGAAATCCTCGACAAGTAAAAACAGGGAACGGAGCGAAATGAATGGCTGATACCGTCGGACTCCAGTGCACGGAGTGCAAGCGCCGCAACTACGTCACCACCGTCAACAAGAAGAAGCAGCAGAAGAAGCTCGAGAAGAACAAGTTCTGTAAGTGGTGTGGCAAACGCACCTTGCACAAGGAGACCAAATAGGGTAGAATATCCTCTGCGCGCAGGTCCGTAGCTCTAACTGGCTAGAGCATCGCACTCCAAATGCGAGGGTTGCAGGTTCGAATCCTGCCGGGCCTGCCATTTTATATGGCGGCGCTGCACAGAGAAAAGACGGGGGGCCGAGGTTGTGAACAAGATCCTCGACTTCGTCCGCGAGGCGAAGGCAGAACTCAAAAAAGTCACATGGCCCGGCCGGCAGCAGGTGTGGTACTCAACGCTCGTCGTCATCGCCGTCACCTTCATGGTGGCCGCCTATCTGGGAGTCGTTGACGTCCTGCTCACCGCAGTTTTTTCGAGCCTGGTTCGGTGATCCGGCGGCCGGCAAGGCCGCTTTTTTTATGTCAGACTAAGGTCGGCGGGGGAGGTGAGGGGACCCGATGGTCCTTCAGAAGGCGGGCGTGAATTCGTTGGATCGGCGCTGGTACATCATTCAGACCTATTCCGGCTACGAGAATAAGGTCATGGCCAATCTGGAGCAGCGCATCGCCACGATGGGCATGGAAGACCGCATCTTCAATGTCCTCGTCCCCGTAGAGGAAAAGGTCTCCGTCAAGGAGGGGAAGACGAAGCGCACGAAGCGCAAGGTCTTTCCCAGTTATGTTCTTGTGGAGATGATCCTCGACGACCAGTCCTGGTACGTCGTCCGTCATACTCCTGGCGTGACGGGTTTTGTCGGCGCTGGCAACCACCCCATTCCCCTTTCGGAGCGAGAGGTCAACGAGATCCTGGGCAAGGTCCAGCAGGAGCAGGCCAAGCCCAAGATCGAAATCGACGTCCGTCCCGGCGATACGGTCCGCGTCAAGTCCGGTCCCTTCGAAGGGCAGGTCGGCCCCGTGGTGGAAGTCCTTCACGACAAGGGCAAGGTCAAGTTCTCCGTCACCGTCTTCGGCCGAGAGACCGTCGTCGAAACAGACTATGCGGAGCTGGAAAAGCTCTAAATCCCATACATCGCTTCAGCGCGGCCTCAGTCCGCGCCCTGTGTTCTTTAGGAGGGACCCCAGCGAATGGCAAAGAAAGTGGTAGGTCAGATCAAACTGCAGCTGCCGGCGGGCAAGGCGACGCCGGCTCCCCCCGTGGGACCGGCTCTCGGTCAGCACGGCGTCAACATCATGGAGTTCTGCAAGCAGTTCAACGCCAAGACGGCCGATCAGCCGGGAATGGTCATTCCCGTCATCATCACCGTCTACGCCGACCGGAGTTTCACCTTCATCATGAAGACCCCTCCGGCCAGTGTCCTTCTCAAGAAGGCCGCCGGCATCGAGAGGGCCTCGGCCGAGCCCAACAAGGTCAAAGTCGCCAAGGTGAGCGAAGATCAGGTCCGCGAGATCGCCCAGCTCAAGATGGAAGATCTCAACGCCAACGACATCGACGCCGCCATGATGATGATCAAGGGAACGGCCCGTTCCATGGGAATCGCCGTCGAGGGCTAGCCCCTCGACGAACCAGATCCCAGACCGTGGAAGGGGTCCTTTGGGGCTCCGCTCGGACCACAGGAGGTCATTCATATGTCCAAGAAAAGCAAGCGCTACCAGGAACTGTCCAAGAAGGTCGACAAGAATAAGCTCTACGGCCTTCAGGAGGCCCTTGACCTCGCCAAGGAGACGGCGACGGCCAAGTTCAACGAGAGCGTCGAGCTCCACGTCCGCCTCGGCGTCGATCCCCGCCATGCCGATCAGCAGGTCCGCAGCACCGTCGCCCTGCCTCACGGCACGGGCGTCGTCAAGCGCGTCCTCGTCATCACCGACGGGGAGAAGCTCAGGGAGGCCGAAGAGGCCGGGGCCGATTTCGTCGGCGGCGAGGATATGGTCCAGAAGATCCAGGGGGGATGGCTCGATTTCGACGCCGTCATCGCCACGCCCGATATGATGCGCGTCGTCGGTCGTCTCGGCAAGATCCTCGGTCCCCGGGGCATGATGCCCAGCGCCAAGGCCAACACCGTCACCGACGATGTGGCCGGTGCCGTCAAGGAGATCAAGGCCGGCCGCGTCGAGTTCCGCGTCGACAAGTTCGGCATCATTCACAACTCCATCGGCAAGGCCTCCTTCGAAGGGGCCCAGCTCTTCGAGAACGTCAAGTCGCTCCTCGGCGCCATCGTCAAGGCCCGTCCCGCGGCCGTCAAGGGGACCTACATCAAGAGCCTGACCGTCTCCACCTCCATGGGAGCGGGCATCCGCGTCGACGCCCCTCAGGCCCAGAAGGACATCGCCTAGCCTCTCTCCTTCCGGCGCAATTCTCATCGCGTTTCGCTTCCGGGGCTTGAGACAGCGGGTGCGCTTCGTGCGCTTAATGATCCCGCCGAGGTCCAGGAACGTCTGACCGCTTCGACCCTTCCGAGGGTTTTCGTCGGTACGATGTCTCCTGGGTAATCTGCCCGGGAGACATTTTTTTGAAGGGGGTGAATTCATGCCGACAGAGTTCAGAAAACAGCAAGTCGCCGATCACCTGGAGAAGCTCCAGCGTTCCGAGGCGGTCTTCGTCTGCGAGTACCGCGGCCTCTCCGTGGCCCAGCTCACGTCGATCCGCGCCAAGGTCCGCAAGGCCGGAGGCGAGATGAAGGTCTCCCGAAACACGCTCATGGCCATCGCCCTCACCGAGGCCGGTCTCCCCGTTCCCGAGGCGCTCATGGCCGGTCCCAACATCTACTCCTTCGCCTTCGAAAACGCTCCGGCCGTCGCCAAGGTCCTCAGCGAGTTCTCCAAGGAGAAGGGCAACGAGAAGCTCGTCGTCAAGGGCGGCGTCCTGGGACAGACCGTTCTCGATGCCGCCGGGGTCACGGCCCTGGCCGACCTTCCTCCTCGCGAGGTCCTTCTCGCCCAGGTCGTCGGAACGATCGCCGCGCCGCTTCGCGGTCTCGTCACCGTTCTTTCCGGCCCCGCACGGGGACTCGTCACCTGTCTCAGCCAGCTCAAAGAGAAAAAGGAAGCCGCTTAGCTCCCTTGTCGAGGAGTGCCTGAGGGCCTCCTGAATCCCAAAAGAATCTCCAAGGAGGAACTGCCATGACCCGCGAAGATCTCATCAAGGCTATCGAAGAAATGTCCGTTCTCGAGCTCTCCGAGCTCGTCAAGGAGCTCGAGGAGCGCTTCGGCGTCTCCGCCGCCGCTCCCATGGCCGCCATGCCCATGATGATGGCCGCCGCCCCCGCCGCCGAGGTGGAGGAGCAGACCGAGTTCGACGTCATCCTCAAGGCCGCCGGCGCCAACAAGATCGGCGTCATCAAGGTCGTCCGCGAGCTGACGGGCCTGGGCCTCAAGGATGCCAAGGACCTCGTCGACAACGCCCCCAAGGCCGTCAAGGAAGGCGTCGAGAAGGCCGAGGCCGAGGATGTCAAGAAGAAGCTCGAAGAGGCCGGCGCCGACGTCGAGATGAAGTAGCTCCGAAATCGCGATTGAAAAGCGGCACCCTGCGGGGTGCCGCTTTTGCTTTATTCCTGTATAGTCTGGAGAGGAGGCGAGGCCATGGAGCCGATCTCGACGGAACAGGCACGGACCCTTCAGCGCGAGCTGGCGCGCGAGGTCCTTTTGGACGACGCTTTTCCCGGCAGGATCGAGACGGTCTGCGGCCTCGACTGCTCCTACTCGGGGAGAGGACGACGAGGCCGGATGATCGCCGGCGCCGTCGTCCTGCGCTTTCGGACCTGGGAGAGGATCGACAGTTCCGTCGCCGAGGGAGAGATTCCCTTTCCCTACGTTCCGGGCCTGCTCTCCTTCCGCGAGCTGCCCCTCCTCCTCGAGGCCCTCGAGGGACTCAAGGAGCCCGTCGATCTGGCCTTCGTCGACGGCGCCGGCATCGCCCATCCCCGACGTTTCGGCCTGGCCTCCCACCTCGGCGTCGTGACCGGCCTGCCCTCGATCGGCGTCGCCAAGAGCCGCCTCTGCGGCGTCTATGACGAGCCCGGCCCCGAACGGGGTGCCTCCAGTCCCCTCCTCGAAGGAGGGGAGACGGTCGGGACCGTTCTCAGGACCCGCGATGGCGTCAGGCCCCTTTTCATCAGTCCCGGCCACAAGGTGAGCCTGGCGAGCGCTCCCCGCCTCGTCCTGGCCTGCTGCGGCCGTTATCGTCTGCCCGAGCCGACCCGCCGGGCCCACGAGCTCGTGACGGCCCGGCGGGCCGTCTGGAAGGAGGACGATCGTGACGCGACGTCTTGATACCCATGTGCATGTCTACTCGCCCGAGCTGATCCGGACCTGGAAGGAGGTGGCCGAAGAGGAACCCTATTTCGGAAACCTGGCCTCGGGCAAGGTCCATCGCTGGGCTCGGGCCGAGGACGTCCTGGACGCCATGGATCATGACGGCGTCGACGAATCGTGGATCTGCGGCTTCGCCTTCTCCGACATGGGCCTCTGTCGGGCCCAGAACGACTACGTCATCGAGTCGATCCGCCGCTCCGGGGGACGGCTCCGGGGGATGGCCGTCGTTCCGCCCCTCGCTCCGGGGGCTGAGGAGGAGATCCTCCGCTGCCGCGAGGCCGGACTCGTCGGCGTCGGCGAGCTCTTCCCCCAGGGACAGGGGCTGGACATCACCGACATCCGTCAGACCTGGCGCCTCGTCGGGGCCTGTCACGAGGCGGGGCTCTTCCTCCTCCTCCACACGGCGGAACCGGTGGGCCACGACTACCCCGGCAAGGGGAGCGTGGGGCCGAAGGAGGCCGCCCTCTTCTGCACCAACCACCCCGAGGCGACGGTCATCCTGGCCCACTGGGGAGGCGGTCTCTGGCTCTACGAGCAGATGGCCGAGATGAGGCGCGTCCTGCGCAACGCCTGGTATGACGTGGCGGCGACGCCCTTCCTCTACGGCCCCTCCGTCTTCCGGGCCGCCTTCGCCGCCGAAGTGGGGGAGAAACTGCTGCTCGGGACGGACTTCCCCATCCTCGGCCGTTCCCGTTACGATGCCCTTCTCGAACTCGCGGGGCTCGACGAGGGGCAGCGCCGGGCCCTGGAGGGAGAAAACGGAGAGAGGCTACTCGGGACTCTCGGGCGTTAGGATCAGTCCGCCCAGAGGAGGCAGAGTCAGGACGGCCGAGGCGCTTCGGCCGTGAAAGGGGCGATCCTCGGCCTCGACGCGGCCCAGATTGCCGACGGAACTCCCTCCGTACCAGGCGGCGTCGCTGTTGAAGCGCTCCTTCCATGGGCCTCCCGTCGGGAGGCCCATGCGGTAGCCGCGGCGGATTTCGGGCGTGAAGTTGCCGACGAAGACGACGGGATGACCCTCCCCGTCGCTGCGGACCCAGGAGAGGACGCTCTGGGAGCGGTCCTCGCAGTCGATCCAGGAGAACCCGGCCCAGACGTGGTCCTGCTCCCAGAGGGCCTTCTCCTCTCCGTAAAGGCTCAGAAGGTCGCGGCAGCAGAGGCGGATCCCCTCGTGGAGAGGATTCTGCAGCGACGGCCAATCGAGCTCGCCGTCGTGGTTCCATTCCCCCTCCTGGCCGAACTCGCCGCCCATGAAGAGAAGCTTCTTGCCCGGATAGGCCGTCATGAAGGCCAGAAGAAGCCTCATCTGGGCCGCCTTGCGCCAGCCGTCGCCGGCCATGCGTCTCCAGAGGGAGCCCTTCAGGTGAACCACCTCGTCGTGGGAGAGGGGGAGGACGTAGCGCTCGCTGAAGGCGTAGAGGAGGCCGAAAGTCAGGTTCTCGTGACGGTAGGACCGGTAGAGCGGGTCGAGGCCGAAGTAGGTCAAGACGTCGTGCATCCAGCCCATGTTCCACTTGAAGGTGAACCCGAGTCCCCCCAGCGACGTGGGGCGGCTGACGCCGGGCCAGGCCGTGCTCTCCTCGGCGACGGTGAAGACGTCGGGGAACTCCTCGCTCAGGACATCGTGGAAGTGACGCAGAAAATCGACGGCCTCGAGATTTTCCCGGCCGCCGTAGCGGTTGGGCGTCCACTGCCCCATTTCGCGGGAGTAGTCGAGGTAGAGCATGGAGGCGACGGCGTCGACGCGGAAACCGTCGACGTGGTAGTGGCGGCACCAGCAGAGGGCCGAGGCGACAAGGAAGTTGCGCACCTCGTTGCGGCCGTAGTTGAAGATCTTCGTCCCCCATTGGGGCTGTTCTCCCCGGCGGGGATCGTCGTGCTCGTAGAGGGCCGTCCCGTCGAAACGGGCCAGTCCCCAGTCGTCCTTGGGAAAGTGAGCCGGGACCCAATCGACGAGGACGCCGATCCCGGCCCGATGGAAGGCGTCGACGAGTTCCTTGAACCCGTCGGGGTCGCCGTAGCGCGACGTGGGGGCGAAATAACCCGTCGTGAGATAGCCCCAGGAGCCGTAGAAGGGGTGTTCCGCCGGGGGGAGGAACTCGACGTGGGTGAAGCCCATCTCCCTCACGTAGGGGACGAGGGTCCGGGCCAGGTCGCCGTAGCTGTAGAGGCGGCCGTCGAAATGGCGCTTCCAGCTGCCCAGGTGGATCTCGTAGATCGCCAGGGGGCGGGAGGCGGCGTCGCTTTTCCGGCGCCGGTCCATCCAGTCGCCGTCGCCCCAGACGTAGGACGGGGGGCCGACGACGATGGCGGCGTTGCCCGGCGGCTGCTCGAAGAAGCGCCCCAGCGGATCGGTCCTGAGCCTCCGGCTCCCGTCCTGTTCCGTGAGGGAAAACTTGTAGAGCGCCCCCTCGGCGACGCCGGGAAGGAAAATCTCCCAGAGCCCGCATCCGGGGTGAAAGCGCAGGGGATGACGCCGTTCGTCCCAGCCGTTGAAATCGCCGACGACGGCGACGCGGCGGGCGTTGGGGGCCCAGAGGGAGAAAAGCGTCCCCCTGCAGCCGTCGACGTCGCGGACCTGGGCCCCGAAAACCTCGTCCAGGCGACGGTGCTGCCCCTCGGCGAAAAGATGGCGGTCCAGCTCTCCCAGCTGGGGCCAGAAGCTGTAGGGGTCCCGTCCCTCCCAGCGACAGGGGCCCTCTATCCTGAGGCGGTAGCGGGGATCGAAGCGCTCCGCGTCGAGGACGATCTCGAAAATCCCGCCCCGATAGAGGCGCCGGCCTTCGATCTCCCCCCTGTCGTCGACGAGGACGACGGCGCTTGCGCCGGGCCAGAGGACGGAGACGACGTAACCGTCGCCGCGCCGATGAGGCCCGAGACGGGCGAAGGCGTCCTCCTCGTAGCCCTGGAAAAGACGCCAGAGGGCGTGGTCGAGCTCCATGGGCTTCTCTCCTTTCCGTCTTCTCCGCAGGCGGAGAGTTCCATCCCTTTCCCCCCTAGCATAGCGGTCCCGTCTCATGGGGGAAAGCGGCCTGGAGAGGAAAACTTGTCCCCTCTCGTCCCCTCGGAGGTGTTGACAAGAAAGTGGAGCCTCGATATACTACACCCTGCGCTCGGCGAGAGTGCGGGGTGTGAAGGGCGGATAGCTCAGCGGTAGAGCGCCTGCCTTACAAGCAGGTGGTCGTAGGTTCGATCCCTGCTCCGCCCACCAGAAAACAAGCCAAGTTTCGGTTGGAGCCATAGCTCAGTCGGTTAGAGCGCCGGCCTGTCACGCCGGAGGTCGCGAGTTCGAGTCTCGTTGGCTCCGCCATTCTTTTGAGAGAGAACGAACGGCGAGATAGCTCAGTTGGTAGAGCAGGGGACTGAAAATCCCCGTGTCCCCAGTTCAATTCTGGGTCTCGCCACCATTCCACCTCTCGAATCGCGCGGAAATAGCTCAGTGGTAGAGCACAACCTTGCCAAGGTTGGGGTCGCGGGTTCGAATCCCGTTTTCCGCTCCAGTGTTTCCGAAGGCCCAGAGGATTTTCCTCTGGGCCTTTGGTCGTTGCGTCCCTCTGCCAGGCGACGCGACGCAAGAGGGCCGAAGGCGACGACGTCCGAACGAAGGCGGGGAGGCTCAGCCTCCCCGCCTTTTCGCCATCAGGGCGTAGGCCGAGACGGAGAGGATGATGACCAGCCCGTGGACGAGGCGCGTCCAGAAGCCGACGAACCCCGAGCTGACCAGGCCGGCCTCGATGATGCCGATGAGGACGGCCCCGACGAAAGAGCCGTATATCGTCCCCTCTCCGCCGTAGGCCGAGGTGCCGCCGACGAAGACGGCGGCGAAGACGAGAAGCATGTAGCCCTCGCCCTGAGTGGGCCACCAGTTGTTGAGCTCCAGCGTCGCCAGAAGACCGGCGAAGGCCGAAAGAAGCCCCATGATCACGAAGGCGCCGATGCGGATCCTGGCGACGGGCAGGCCCATCATCTCGGCCGTCTTGCCGTTGTCGCCGATGAAAAGCAGGGCGTCGCCGAAGGGGTGGCGGTTGAGGAGAAGGGCAAGCAGAAGGGCCACGGCCAGTCCCCAGAGGGCCTGGGCGGGGATCTCCCAGAGGCAGAGACGGCCGACGAAAAGCGTCTGGAGCCAGTCGCCCCGGATCGACGAGAGGGAGATGGCCAGGCCGTCGGCCAAAAGAAGAATGAGCCCCCGCCAGAAGAACTGGGTGCCGATGGTGGCGATGATGGAGGGGACGCCGACTCTGACGACGAGAAAGCCGTTGACGAGGCCCATGGCCGCTCCCGAAAGGAGGGCGGCTCCGAAGGCCGCCGGAGGGGCCCAGCCCGCCTTGGCGTAGAGGAAGGAGAAAAGGTAGGCTGCCGCCGCCGAGACGGAGGGAAAGCTCAGGTCCATCTCGCCCAGGACGACGAGCAGCGTCATGCCCAGGGTGAGCACGAGCGTCACGGGGATGGTCGACATGAAGGAGCGGTAGATCGGGGCCTTGGAGAAGGCCGTGGGGCTGGCCAGGAGGAAAAGGCCCCAGACGGAGAGGAGGGCCAGGGTGACGAGAACCTGCCGCCTGCGGCGGACGAGAAAGGCCCTCATCGCCGCCCCTCGTGGCCCAAAAGGAGCCTTTCGGCCAGCTCCTTGAGGCCGATCTCCGACCGTTCGAAGATGGAGGCGATCCGCCCCTGCTCCATGAGGGCCATGCGGTCGGCGATGCGGTGGACGTGGTGCAGCTCGTGGCTGACGAAAAGGCAGGAGCGCCCCTCGTCGCGGAGGCGTTCGACGAAGGAGAGGACCTTCCCGGCCTCGCCGACGCCCAGAGCCGTCGTCGGCTCGTCGAGGACGATGATGGTCGCGTCGAAGTACATGGCCCGGGCGATGGCCAGGCCCTGGCGCTCGCCTCCCGAAAGGGTCGCCACGCGGGCCTCGGGGTGCAGGCCGGCGCCCTTGAGGCCCAGCACGTCGGCCAGAAGCTTGCGCGTCTCCTCCTTCTCCCGTTTCGCGTCGATCAGTCCCAGCTTCGTCTTCAGGTGCCGTCCGACGAAGACGTTGCGCCACAGGGGCTGCTTCTCGCCCAGGGAGCGCTCCTGGTAGACGGTCTCGACGCCGAGACGGCGGGCGGCGGCCACGTCGTAGCCCTTCCAGTCGACGGGGTTTCCGGCGATCTCCATCGTCCCCGAATCGGCGACGTGAAGGCCCGAGAGAATCTTGATCAGCGTCGACTTTCCGGCGCCGTTGTCGCCCAACAGGGCCAGGACCTCGCCTCGGCGGAGGTCGAGATCGACGCCCTCGAGGGCCCTGACGGGCCCGAAGGATTTGGTGATGCCTCTCATGGAAACGATCGGTTCCATAGTTTCCTCCCCCATGGCGCGATAAAAGGCCGGAGCCCTTCCTGAAGACGACAGAAGAGGCGGGAAGGAGAGCCTTCCCGCCTCAACTATACGGCATAGAGGGAAGGGGCCGGTAGCCTCAGCGGATGCCCTCCTTGGCCAGAGGGGCCACGGAGGCGATGTTCTCGGCCGAGACATAGCCGCCGCCCGTGTCGATGGAGAGGCCGCCGAAGCCGTACTTGGCCGTCTGGACGATCTGGAGGACGCCGAAATAGCCCATGAGGTAGGGCTGGGCCTCGGAGACGAGATTGAGATAGCCGCTCTCGATGGCCGCCGCCGTGGCCGGGTTGAGGCTGAAGCCCGTGGCGTAGATGTCGCCGGGCTTGAGGCCCGCGGCGCGGAGGAAATTCTCCATCTGGCCCGTGAGGCCGCCGTGATCGATGACGATGAGCCTGCAGTCGGGGTTGGCGGCCAGGTAGCCCGTCAGGACGGGGGCGCCCAGGGATACATCCTTGTTGATCTCGTCGGAGATCTCCAGGTAGTCCACCTTGAGGCCGGCCTCCTCGAAGACCGCAAGCATGGCCCGGGCCCGCCGTCCCCGGCTCTCGAGGCGCTTGAGACCCCAGACGAAGGCCTTGTCGCCCGGCTTGAAGGCCTTGCGGCGCAGGATCTCGCGGGCCATGTCCTCGCCCTGCTTCCACCCGTCGGGACCGACGTAGCCGAAGCCGCGGGACTGGTATTTGCCCTGGAGGCGGGGCAGTTCCGTATCGACGGCCGTGACGATCATCCCCTTGGAAAAGGCCTCGTCGACGAGGGGCTCGAAGGCGTCGTCGCCGGGGTGGCCCATGACGACGAAACCGGTGGGAGCGGCGGCGAGACCGTTCTTGAAGTTCTCCAGCATCTTCTCGGCGTTCCAGTCGGAATAGACGAGGGTGAGGTCGACGCCGAGATCGGCGGCGGCCTGCTTGGCCCCGTTGACGACGATCGTCGTGTAGGGCTCGCCGGGGGAGCCGCCGCCGTCGAACCAGACCTTCATCCCCTTGCCGCTGGGTTCCACGTCGGCGAAGGCCATCCCCGCCGTCAGAGCCACGAGTGCGATCATTCCCGCCACTTTCTTCATCATGGTGATCTCTCTCCTCTAAGAAAGGTAAGTGCCGATGGGACGTCAGAGCATCTCGACGAAGGCGCCCATGCGGGTGGCCAACTGCTCCCTGTCGCCGGGAGAGTAGTCGGTCTCGACGGCGAGATAGCCCTTGCCGAGGGAATGGACAAGCCTGCGGACGGAATGACTCTCGACGGCGTAGGTGTGGCAGGCCGTGAGAAGGACCTCGACCACCCCGTCGACTCTATAGCGATCGACGAGGAACTTCAAGGCCTCCATGCGGTGAGGGTTGGGGCTCATGACGGAACAGCCGATGGCCAGGTACTTCTCGGCCAGGACGTCCATCACGTCGGCGCCTTCCTCGACGGGGCGGATCGTCTCCTTCTGGCCGCCGCAGTTTTCGTAGCAGACGACGAGGCCGCCCGCGCCCTCCAGGGTCTCGATAGTCTTCATGACGCCGCCCAGGGGGCAGCCTGTGACGAGAAGCCTGGGCCGGGTCGAAAGATCCCTCTCGGGCCGGGCCCCGGCAAGTCTTGCCGTGGCCGATTCCAGCCAGGCGATGGCCGATTCCTTATCGAAACGATTCTGGACGTAATCGGTGATCTGCTGCATCTCGAGCCCCGTCAGGGGAGGATCGGGACGGAGAGACAGCTCCCAGAAGGCCGTCAGGGCCCTCCTCTCCCGGTTGCGCAGGGCGATGGAGGCGGCGATGGCCCCGTCCGTGACGGGCCTTCCCGTCGCCTCTTCCATCCGGGCCCGCACCTTGGCGAACTCGGCCCTCAGAAGGGCGCCGTCCTCGGGCCTGTCGGGCCTCTGGGGGATCTGGACGAGGTGGACGGGCTTGACGGCATCCATGAGCTCGTACATCTTCTTCTTGCCGTCGCAGGTCGTCTCGGCGATGACGAAATCGCAGAAGTAGAAGTAGGGGCAGCTTCCCCGAAGGGCGTGGCCGTAACTGGCCTTCACGAGGGGACAGAGATTGCGGGGGAGGTGCTCCTCCGCCGCCGGAATGGCCTCGTCGCTGCGGGCGCAGAGACTGACCGAGAGGGCCCCCGCCGCGTCGACGATCTCCCAGGGCATGTAGCCGCAGTAGGTGCCGACGACGACGCGCCCCCTCTCGTGGGCCTCCTTGATCTCCAGAATGCCGTCGTCGCCGCGTCGGCGGACCTCGTCGACGATGGCCGCCACGGGGTCCATCAGGCCGCCTCCCAGGCGATGAGAGCCGCCCCGAGGGCGCCGGCCAGGGGGGCCCGGTCATGGACGATCACGTCCGTTCTCAGCTCCCTGCCTATGAGGGCGGCCAGTCCGGTGACGCGCGAGAGTCCTCCCGAGAAGAAGAGCGGCTCCGTCAGCCCCGTTTTGGACACCATGGCCGCCGACCGGGAGGCGATGGCCTGCAGGATGCCGCGGAGCAGGGCCTCCCGGGCGACGCCGCGGGCGATGTGGGCCACCACCTCCGTCTCGGCGAAGACGGCGCACATGCTCGACAGGGGTTGAACCTCGCCGTCGGGGGGAAGAGACCGGACCTCATCGAGCCCGTAGCCCAGAGAGTGGGCCATCATCTGCAGAAAGCGCCCCGTCCCTGCGGCGCACCGATCGTTCATGGCGAAATCGATCACGTTGCCCGTTTCGTCGAGGCGGATCACCTTGCTGTCCTGCCCGCCGATGTCGAGGACGGTCCGGGCCCGGACATCGAGGAAACGGACCCCCCTGGCATGACAGGTTATCTCCGTCACGGTCCGCCGCGCGCCGCTCACGGCCTTCCGGCCGTAGCCCGTGGCGACGAGAGGCAGAGAGCGTCCCTCCTCTCCCGCCAGGGAGGTGACGACGGAGCGGGCCGTCTCCTTCACGTCCCATCCCGTGGGAACGAGGGAGACGGCGGCGATGGAGCCGTCGAAAAGCACGCCCTTGGTCCCCACGGAGCCGATATCGATGCCGATGGCCTGAGAGGCGATGGTTATTCTCTCCTTCGATAAGCAAAATAATATTCAGTGATCTGAATCAGGATAGCCGCTTCCGAAAGAGGCGTCAATCGCGAGGGCAAAAAGGGGCTGTCAAGGGACACTAAAAATGTCATCTAAAAAGAGGGTCTGAGGGACAATGAAAGTGTCGCTTTCGAGGGGCTGAAATCGCCCCCGTCAACAGCCCGCCTTGGCTTTCCTCCGCGGCGGAGGTCCTTCTAGGGAGGGGAACCCGTCCCTTGCTCGGAGCCGACCGCCGCGGCAGGAGGAGCGGGATTCTGTCGCCAGGGATGGTCTGCCGCCGGCTTCCTCTGCTTCTTCGTTTTGCATGGAGTGCCTGTCTTCGTCTCGATGACAGGCGGGGGAGTCGCAGGGGGCTCTTTGTCGACGGCTGCGAGATCGTAGAGCCCGTCATGGACAAGAGCCAGGAGTTTCCCGTCGAGCTTCTCGATGACCTTGACCGCCTGTCCTCTGGCAAGAAGCAGGGGGCGTCTGCGGGGGCCTATCAGGGCGTACTGTTTTCCGTCGAGGGAAATCGTCGAGTCTCCCGAGGCCTTCCGGTCGGTCTGGCGAGTCAGGAGGAGATCGAGAGCGGGTCCGTCCGGCGGAGGGAGAAAGGCAGATGCCCCCTCTGCGGGAGGACGAGCGAACCTCGGGTTATGGACCTCTCCCGGGTAGGCGGCGAGCAGGACGTTGGCCTCTTCGATCGTTTTCACTCCGGCCCGTCGGAAGGCGACGACGAGACGATCCTGAAGAGTTCCCCAGAGCCTTTCGATCCGCCCCTTCGCCTGGGGAGACCCTGCAGGGACATAGCGAGTTCCGAGAGCCTCCAGAGCGCGGCCGAACTGGGTTACAGGCGCCGAGTCCTCCAGCTCCTCCTTGATCGTCAGTTTTTCCGACTTGGGAGAAAGGAAGATGGTGTGGCGGTCGGCGTAAAGCTCGCGAGGCACGCCGTGGCGATCAAGCATCTGACGGAGCACGCGGAAGTAGCCGAAGAGGCACTCATTCCTGGCCATCCACAGACCGAGGACCTCTCCTGTGGCATCGTCAATCACGCCGTGGAGAGTGCAACGCTCACCGATCTCGAACCAATCGAAAGGAGAGGCGTCCATCTGGACCAGATCGCCTCGTCGGGACCGTCGGACCCTGCGGGAACGCCGCTTCGGGGCCCGGTGGCGATGAACGAGGGACAGGTTCTCCGCGCGAAGGAAACGGGCGATGCTCTTGGCGCTCAGCACGAGATCATGCTCTTCGGCAAGGAGTTCGGCCATGTGCTGACAGCTCGTATCCCTGTAAAGACCCTTGGCCAGACTGACGACGAAATCCCGTGTCTCCTGACAGATTCTGCGCCGGGACGGTTTGCCTCGTCCCTTGTGCAGGAGCCCCTGCGCTCCTTCTTCCCGGTAGCGTCGTTTGAGCCGAAAGACCTGACGGCGGCTCAGCCCGAGCCGATCGGCCACCTCCTGAACCGTCAGGTTGCCCGCGACAGCCTCTTCCACCAACCCCAAGCGCCTTGCTTCTTTTGTCTTCATGAGTAGGTCTCTCCTGGTCGTCATAAGTGACATTTTCCCTGTCCTCTTCACGAGTGACAATACCATTGTCCGGCGACACAGAGGGCAAAAAGGGGCTTGACTTAGGGGGGATGGCCATCTAGAATGAGTCCTGCGGCGCGAAAAGACGCAGGAAAATCGCAAAAAAGTAGCCTTACCGGTTGCATTTTGGGGCGGCATAGCCAAGTGGTAAGGCAGAGGACTGCAAATCCTTCATCCCCGGTTCGAATCCGGGTGCCGCCTCCAAACCTTCGTTTCCTTTTCACCTTCATTCCTCGGTAGCTCAATAGGCAGAGCGGGTGGCTGTTAACCACTAGGTTGCAGGTTCGAGTCCTGCCCGAGGAGCCAAAAGACATCGGATGCCGGCAGGCCTTTCCACGAAGGCGGCCGGCATCCGCTTTTGCGTTTTCCGGCCCGACGGCTCCGGGCGACGGAACGCCGCTCCAGGCCCAGGGCGGCGCGGCGGCGACCTTCCCCGGCGGCCTTGCCGGACGAAACCCCTCCATAGACCTTCACGGAAAAACGATGCAAGTGGCGCCTAAGGCCTGCGATTACCGACCTTCAGGAGAATTCCTGACAGGGCGCAACGAGAACGTCTGCCTGGGCCAGGCGACGGAAAGGAGCCGGAGGTTGTGAAAAAGCGGGGAAAGCAAGGGGGAAATCTGCCCGGTGGCCTGTCGACGCAACCCGGATCCGTCATGCGACCCGACCCGATGGCCCCGAAGACGCTGATCCTGATCGGCGGCACCATGGGAGTCGGAAAAACGACGACCTGCCGGGAGCTGTACCGGATGTTCGACCGATCCCTTTGGCTCGACGGCGACTGGTGCTGGACCATGCACCCCTGATCCTTCTCGGGGAGGAACCGGCAGATGGTCATGGAGAACATCGTCTTTCTGCTGAACAACTTCCTTCGCAACGACGAATTCGAAATCGTGCTTTTCGACTGGGTCCTGCACGAAAGGGCGATCATCGACGAAGTCGAGGCCGGGCTGATCCCCTGTGATCGGGAGACCCGTCGTTTCAGCCTGATCTGCTCCGAGGAGGAACTTCTCCGGCGGATGAAGTCCGACCATCGAAGCGAAGAGGACATGAAGCGCAGCCTCGCCCGGCTGCCGTTGTATGCGCATCTGGGGACGGAGCTCGTCGACACGACGGGCCGGACGCCGAATGAAACCGCCGAGCGGATTCGCGACCTGATCCTGCAACCCCGATGAAGGCCGGACGCGCTGCCGTCCCTGTGCCCGCTATGCGCTGATCGGATTGACCAGAAGGCCCTGTCGCGCGGGGCCCGGGCTAAGAGGTAAGGCAGCCGTCAAGCTCGGCGAGGCCGGCGGCCGGACCGCCGAACATCGCAGCGCCGCCGGCGACGCCTCATCCGCTCACCGCCAGAGAACCTCCTCGGCCGGGGCCGCCCGAGAGGCGCCTTCTCCGGTTTTTTGCGCCGGAATGCGGGAGGCTCGTGGCCGGCTTCTCCGCGACCGGCTCCTCTGCGAAACCCCTCGCAGGATCTCCCTTCCCCTCTGAAAAAAGCCCGCCATGGCACCCCTCGCGACGAGACGCGCGAAGCGGGTGAAACTGTTGACAATCAGCTGACTTGTTTTTATATTAGAAGAAAATTTAGAAAAAAGGTTTTTGATCGGTGCTGCCTCCGTGGCAGAGATCGTTTGTGCGTGGCTGGAGGAAGGGCAAAAAGAGGATCGGCGGCCTTTCAGGAACAGGCGCTTCGATCGCCTCTTCGGGGACTGGACCCCGGAGTGCCGGTCTTTCCGAAAGGAAAAGCGGGCCTCCATCGATCCTGAGCCCCCCTCGATCCGCGTTCGTCGGCGATGTGACCTCCTTGATCGGAACCGGTCCAGCTTCCACTACGCGAGCTCTTTTGCGACGGAGACGGCGGAGAACCTTGAAATCATGGAGCTCATCGACGGCCGGTACACCTGCGCCCCCTCTTACGGGAGCTGCCGGATGACGGCTTGGCTGCGTCGGCAGGGACAGGACGTGAACCGCACAAACGGATCGGACGGCTGATGGGGCTCGTGGGGCTCGAAGGGATCGGCCCCAGACCGGAAACCAGCAAGCCTCACCCCGAACGGGAGATTGATCCCTACCTGCTCCGGGACGCCGTCATCGTCAGACCGAATCAGGTCTGGAGCACCGATGTCACCTACCTCCCGATGAGCGGCGGTTTCATGTACCTCGCGGCCGTCATCGATGGGCACAGCCCCTTCGTCATCTCCCGGGAACTCTCACCCTGGACGCAGACTTCTGCGTCGTCGCCCTCGACAGGGCTCTTCGGCAGGGAACGGCGGAGAGCTTCAACACCGACCAGGGCTGTCAGTTCACCCGTAAGGCCTTTCTCGCTCCGCTCAGGGAAAAGGAGATCCCGATCGGCATGGGTCGGGGCAGGGCCATGGACAACGTCTTCGTGGAACGCTCCCGGCGGCCCCTCAAGCAGGAGGGGTTCTACCTGAACGGCTACGAGCGGGTCCGCGATTTCCACTCCGGCCTGCGGAAGTATAGAGACTTCTACAACGACGAGAGACTTCAGGCATCACTGAACTACAGGACACCGCGAGAGGTTTACTTTTCCGACCGGGAGGGACCGATGGCAGTCTGACTTGAACGAACTTCGGGCCTCGACATGTTTTGCAAGGGAGCTCGCCGTGGGATCGTGGTGCTACGGTAGCACCATAAGGAGGCTTCGTGAGAGTGATTACGGACTACCATGCAAAATATTACGCCCATGAGTTGAACCGGGTCGGCGGCACCGGAGCAGACAGACTTGGCCGTGCGTTGTTTGATGCATGCGTAGACCTGAATCCCCACCAGATTGAGGCGGCTCTTTTCGCATTGCGCTCACCCCTTTCAAAAGGCGTGCTGCTCGCCGATGAGGTTGGCCTTGGCAAGACGATCGAGGCAGGCCTCGTTGTTTGTCAGTACTGGGCCGAACGTAAGCGGAGCATACTGGTCGTCACCCCGGCCTCGCTCCGCAAGCAGTGGGCGCTGGAGCTTTCCGAAAAATTCAACATGCCCTCCGTCATTCTGGATGCAACAATCTACAAAGAGCGGCAAAAGCTTGGGGTTCCGAACCCGTTCAGGGACAGGCAAATCATCATTTGCTCCATGCACTATGCCGCCAGCCGGGCGGAAGAAATCAAGGATATTGCCTGGGATCTCATCGTTATCGATGAAGCCCACAAGCTCCGCAATGCTTACCGAGAAAGCAACTGGCTGGGCCAACGTATCCGCTGGGCAACGGAGGATCGAAAAAAGCTCCTTCTGACGGCCACTCCGCTACAAAACTCCCTGCTCGAACTCTATGGTCTTTCGACCCTGATCGATGAGCGATTGTTTGGTGACTTGGCATCTTTCAGAACGCAGTACATCAGCTATGGCGGTGATATTTCCGGCCTGCGGGAGCGCCTGGGCGCCTTCTGCTGGCGTTCGCTCCGTAGCCAGGTCATCGAATTTGTGCGCTACACCGAGCGCAAACTCATTACTCGACCGTTCAAGCCGACGGAACAGGAGCACAAACTGTACGAGGCTGTTTCCGGTTATCTCATGCGCGATGAGACCTATGCGCTCCCATCGGGGCAAAAACACCTGCTCGTCCTTATTGTCCGTAAAGTTCTTGCGTCCTCTCCCTACGCCGTTGCCGGAACGCTTGAGATCATGCGTGACCGGTTGCGAAAACTGAGAGATGAAGCCAAGCAGAACGCGAGTGCTCTCGACCTTCTGATTTCAGGAGAAGAGATTGACGACGACCTTCTCGATGAGATTCTGGATGACCAGGAGGATGCATCTCCAGGCGATGAAAAACCTAAACCAGAAAAAGAGCCTGAGCCGCAGGCCAAGAAGATAGACCTGCAAAAGCTCGATGCCGAAATCGACGAGCTGACGGACTATATCCGCTGGGCCAGAAGCCTTGGGATCGACACAAAAACCAGAGCGCTATTGAAAGCCCTGAATATTGGCTTCAGCGCCATGGAGGAAATGGGCGCAGCCAAAAAGGTCGTCATCTTTACCGAATCCCGACGAACCCAGAGCTGGCTGAAGGCTTTTCTTGAAGGGAACGGCTATGCCGGGCAGGTGCTGACCTTCAATGGCACCAACAAGGATGACGCCTCCGGCCAGATTTATCAGGAATGGCTTGCCGCCAACGAGAAGTCAGGTCGGGTGACCGGCTCTCGTCAGGTGGACCTCAGAACGGCGATCATTGACCGTTTCCGCGACGGGGCAACTGTTTTGATCGCCACAGAGGCCGGTGCCGAAGGCCTGAACCTTCAGTTCTGCTCGGCCATCGTCAACTTTGATCTGCCTTGGAATCCTCAGCGCATCGAGCAGCGGATTGGCCGATGTCACCGTTATGGCCAGAAACACGACGTGGTCGTCATCAACTTTCTCAACGAGCGTAACGCTGCCGACAGGCGCGTTTACGAGCTGTTGGAACAGAAGTTCAATCTCTTCACGGGCATTTTCGGTGCCAGCGATGATGTCCTCGGTTCGATGGCAGGCGGTGTTGATTTCGAGCGCCGCATCCTGGAAATTTATCAGGGATGCCGGAGTGAGGAAGAAATACAGGCGGCCTTCGAGAAGCTGCAGGCAGAGCTGGACGAGCAGATCCAGACCAAAATGCGCGACACGCGTAAACTGCTGCTGGAGCATTTCGACGAAGACGTGCACGATCGGCTGAAGGTGAATCTGGTGGGTGCACAAAAACGGCTGGATCGGATTGGCCGCCTCTTCTGGGCCGTCACCCGGCACGTATTGCAAAATCATGCGGTATTCGACGATCAGAGCTTCTCTTTCACCCTCCAAAACAGCCCGGTCGCCCGTGTCTCACACGGGCATTATCACCTGATTTCCAAAACTCAGGAGAACGTCTCCGGCGAATATCTCTATCGCCTGAGTCATCCGCTAGGGGAACACGTTCTTCAAGAGGCCCTAAAGAAGCCTTGTTCCCTTGCCGAGGTGGTTTTTGACATCACCGGCCATTCCACCCGTATCGCTGTCGTGGAACGGCTCCGGGGACAATCGGGGTGGCTGAGCCTGCAACATCTGCTTGTCGAATCCTTCGGTTCTGAGGAATATCTGCTTTTTTCGGGAATGGACGATAGGGGCAATAATGTCGACCAGGAAACCTGCGAAAAGCTCTTCAACTGCTGCGGTCAGGCCCGTTCCATTCAGGCCATCCCCGACTTCGTGAAAGAGTGGCTCAGACGGAATCAGGAGCGCTACACTCAGGCGACCCTGGCCAAAAACCTGGAGGAAAACAGCCGCCACTTCTCCGAGGCCCGGGACCAACTCGACAAGTGGGCCGAGGACATGGAAATGGCGGTGCAAAAAGAACTGGACGACACCAAGTGCCAGATCCGTGACCTGCAGCGGCGCAGCCGCCAGGCTCCCACCATCGAGGAGCAGCACAGCCTGCAGGAAGAAATCGCTAAGCTCGAACGGAAAAAGCGCACCTTGCGAGAGCAGGTTTTTGACGTGGAAGATAAAATTGCCGAAAAGCGCGACTGCCTTGTAGAGGCATTGGAGAAGCGTATGCAACAGAAAACAACGGTCACGCCGCTGTTTACCATCCGGTGGAGCGTGATTTAAAGAACCAGGAGGTTACCATGCCATCAGCCGAACAACTTCGCAGCCGCCTTTTGAAGAAACTTTCCGAGCTGTTTCAGCTTGACCAGCCCGATCTCGACTTCGGTTTTTACCGCATCATGCACGCCAAGGCGCGGGAAGTCCAGGACTTCATCGGTAAGGACCTGCTGAAAATCGTGGCCGATGCCTTCGGCGACGAGGACAGGGCCCGCGAGGCCGAGCTGCAGGCTGCCTATGCGAAGGCCATTCAGACCGCCAGGGATTTCGGCGCTCCCAATCCGGAAGAGACCGAACCGGTCAAAAAGGCCCAAGCCGCGCTTGATGCGGTCAAGGATACGGCCAGCGCCGAGGCCGACGTCTATGACCATCTGTATCGCTTCTTTGAACGCTACTACGACGACGGCGACTTCATCTCCCGCCGCTATTACACCCGGGAGACCTCCGGCAAGGCTGCGCCCTTTGCCGTGCCCTACAACGGCGAGGAAGTGAAGCTGCACTGGGCCAACGCCGACCAGTATTACATCAAAACAAGCGAGTATTTTTCCAACTTCACCTTCGATCTGCGGCAGGCCCCAGAGATCCGCACCCTGCGGCAGCAGAATCAGATCGGCCTCCTGCTCGGTGTCGAGGATGATTCTCCGCTCAAGGTCCATTTCCGCGTCGTCGAGGCCACCGAGGGCGAGCATGGCAACGTCAAGGCCTCCGAAGACAGCAGGCGCTTCTTTATCCTCCATGCCGAAAATCCCGTCGCCCTGACCGAAACCGGCGAGCTCGTCGTCAACTTCGAATACCGACCGGACCCGGAAAAGACCGGCCAGGAAGGCACCTGGCGGGACAAGCGCAACGCCGAATCGGTGGAGACCATTCTGGAGCGCCTCCAGATCCTGGCTGCCGCCGGTGGCGAAGAGGCAACACAGGTCGCGGAATATCTCCATCTGCTCAAGATCCCCGCTCCGACCGACAGCGACAAGAAACGTCCCCTACTGGCCAAGTACGTGAACAAGTACACCGCCCGCAACACCATGGACTATTTCATCCATAAGGACCTGGGCGGCTTCCTGCGCCGGGAGCTGGACTTCTACATCAAGAACGAGGTCATGCGGCTTGACGACATCGAAAACGCTGAAGCCCCGGCCGTCGAAAGCTATCTTTCCAAGATCAAGGTGCTGCGCAGGATTGCCGGCAAGCTGATCGACTTTCTGGCAAGCCTCGAGGATTTTCAGAAAAAGCTCTGGCTCAAGAAGAAGTTCATCACTGAAACCAACTACGGCATCACCCTCGATCGGATTCCCGAGGAGCTCTACGCGATCGTTGCCGCCAACGAGGCACAGTGTGAAGAGTGGATCAGGCTGTTTTCCATCGATGAGATCCAGGGCGATCTGCTCAGCCCGGGATTCTCGCGGCCCTTGACGGTCGACTTCCTCAAGGCCAACGACAAGCTGGTGCTGGATACACGCTTCTTCGATGACAGTTTCAAGGCCCGGCTGGTGGCGTCGATTGAGAACTTCGATGAGCAGTGCGATGGCCTGCTGATTCACTCGGAGAACTTCCAGGCCTTGAACCTGTTGCAGGAGCGGTATCGGGAGCAGGTGAAATGCGTCTATATCGACCCGCCGTATAACACGGAGAACGACGAGTTTCCATACAAGGACGGTTATCAGGCGTCGAGCTGGTTTTCCATGATGCTTGATCGTGCGAGCGCTGCATCGGCTCTAATGTCAGGAGAGGGACTTTTTTTTCAGCAAATCGGTGACGATGAAGCCGCACGTTCCAGATTGATGTTGGAAGAAATCTTCGCCGAACGAAAAAACTCCGTCGTAGCTCGTCGCGGGATAAAGAACGTACAAGCTCAATTTGAAGATATAAGCAGGCTTAGTCTTGGCCACGACTTAATTCATATTTTTTCTAAGAAGCGTGGGGTTCGTATTCCCCATCTTCATCAATTGCTCGAAAATGGAAAATCGGGGAAGTGGGACACATTCTGGCGCGGCACTGATAGGCCAACGATGAGATACGAACTGCTCGGACAACATCCGGAAACGGGGCAATGGAGATGGGAAAAGAACAGAGCAAAAAAAGCCAGTCAAAACTATGAGCTCTTTCTCCAAAATAAATCAGAAACTAAGCCCCTTGATGAATGGTACGCGGAAAATCTTCAAGCAGGCGTTGATCTTGACTTTGTTAGAAAAAATAACGAAGGAACAGTTCAATACTATGTCCCTCCCCAGACGTTCAAGCTCGTAAGTGATAACTGGCTAGATATCCCATCGTCAGGGACCTTTACAGACTTCCCTCATGAAAAAAGTCTGGCGTTGCTACAGAGAATCATTGGCTGGATAACCAGTCCAGGTGAGCTGGTCTTAGATTACTTTGCTGGTTCTGGTTCCACGGGGCATGCAGCTATCCACTTTACAAATACAGAAGCGCGAAAGTATCTCTTGTGCGAAATGGGGAACTATTTCGACACCATGCTGAAACCCCGAATTGCCAAGGTAATTTATTCCGAAAGCTGGAAAGACGGCAAACCCACGGCCCGTCATGCCGGCATTTCCCACTGCTTCAAATACATCCGCCTCGAATCCTACGAGGACACGCTCAATAACCTGCGCTTTGACGAGGATCCCCAGCGCGAGAAGACCTTAGCAGCCAACCCTTCGCTCAAGGAAGACTACATGCTCCGCTATCTGCTCGATGTGGAGACCCGGGGCAGTCAGTCGCTGCTCAACATCGACGCCTTTGCCGATCCGACCGCCTACACCCTGGAGGTCAAAAAGCCGGGTACGGACGAGTACGCCACTCGTGCCGTCGATCTGATCGAGACCTTCAACTATCTGATCGGTCTGCGCGTGCTGCATTCGTCCGTGCCGCAGACCTTCCAGGCGACCTTCAAGCGCGTTCCGGACCCGGAACTGCCCGAAGACCAGCACACCAAGCTGGTGGTGGATGGCCGCATCCGCCAGGACGAAGGCGGCCCGTGGTGGTTCCGCAAGGTCGAGGGCTGGGTGCCCAAGGACCCCGGCCTTCCTGGCAACGGCCAGCAGGAAAAGGTTTTGATCGTCTGGCGCAAGCTCACCGACGACATCGAGCAGGACAATCTGATGCTGGATGAATGGTTCCAGAAGAACCGCATCAGCACCCGCGATTTCGAGTTCGACACCATCTATGTCAACGGCAGCAACAACCTGCCCAATCTGAAGCGGGATGACGAGAACTGGAAGGTCCGCCTCATCGAGGAAGAGTTCATGAAACGCATGTGGGAGGCGGACAAATGAGCGTGCATGGAGCCCATGAAAGCCGAGAGATCGAACAGGCTATGGGGCAGTTTCTGCTCTATCAAACCCAGGATGGACGGATACGCGTCGAAACCCGCCTGCAGAACGAAACCATTTGGTTGAGCCTGAACCAGATGTCCGAACTGTTTTGTGTGGACAAGTCCGGAGTCAGCCGTCATCTCAAGAATATCTTCGAAAGCGGTGAGTTGGAGAAGCACTCAGTTGTTGCGGAATTTGCAACAACTGCCGCTGACGGCAAGACGTACCAAGTCGTACACTACAACCTGGACGCGATCATTTCGGTCGGTTATCGGGTGAACAGCCTTCGTGGGACGCAATTCCGTATCTGGGCGACAGAACGAATCAAAGAGCATCTGATCAAGGGGTTTACTCTGGACGATGAGAGGTTCAAACAGTTAGGCGGAGGCGGCTATTTCGATGAACTGTTGGCCCGCATCCGCGATATTCGTTCCTCGGAAAAGGTTTTCTGGCGTAAGGTGCTGGATATTTATTCCACAAGCATCGATTACGACCCGAAATCCGATGTGTCCCGCGAGTTTTTCAAAATCATCCAGAATAAAATGCACTGGGCGGCACACGGGCAAACCGCCGCAGAGATCATTTATAAACGTGCCAATGCAGCGCAGCCCAACATCGGCATGACCAACTGGGTTGGTTCCCGTATCACCAAAAGCGAGATCGAGGTAGCAAAAAATTATCTGACCGCCGACGAACTGGATATTCTGAATCGAATTGTTACGTTATATTTGGATTTCGCCGAATTGCAGGCTATTCAGCGCAAGGCCATGACCATGCGCGACTGGATTGCAAAATTGGATGATTTCCTCAGGATTTCCGGACGGGATATTTTGACCCACGCCGGGAAAATCAGCCACGATGCCGCCTTGCGCAAGGCTCATGACGAGTATGAAAAGTTCAGATTGCAGCAGTCGGAGCAGCCAAGCGATGTCGAAAGGCACTTCGTTGAAGCGGAGAAAACGCTGAAGCGGCTTGAGACCTCCAGGCGGACAGGAGGCGGACATGGCAAAGCCTAAAGCCAAAGGCCGAAAACAACATGGTTTCCGCAATAAGCTGCTGCTGAACCAGTGGCTTATCAGCCTGTTCGGCATTGACCCACTTGCGGAACACAAAGTCAATGGCAAGGTGGTTCGCCCCTTTCACAAATTGGCCGAACCCATCCGTGATCCGCGTCTGGAAGGGTTGGACAAGGATAATCTGCACTTCTTCTACCACTACCTCGGCGATAGCCCGCTCTTCAGCTATGCCGATCCAACGGCTGATTTCCCGGGCTTTCGTATCAGCCGGGATATGCTCTTGACCTACGAGCAGAATATCGTTCGCCATACCCAGGCAATCAATGAAAAGCGTCACCGGCCGGTGGTGTGGAAATACTACCAGTGGCTGACGCTGCTTTTCGTCGAGATCTATCTGGATCGCTTCTTTGGCAGCCGCAAGGGGTTGCTGAACGACCTCAATGGATTTGTTGAACGTTTCAACGGACATTGGACCGACTATGCCGATGTGCCGCCCTACAGCGAGGATGACCTGAATAAGCTCTGTCTGCAGAACGCCACCGGCAGCGGCAAGACGCTGCTGATGCACGTCAACCTGCTGCAATATCGGCACTACGCCGCAAAGCATGGGAAGGATAAAGAACTCTCCCGGGTCATCCTGCTGACGCCCAACGAACGTCTCTCAGAACAACACATCACCGAATTCCGGGAGAGCGATATTTCTGCAGGCAGTTACCTGCAATCCCGTGGTGGCCTGTTCGGCCTTGCCTGCGGGCTTGAGTACGTCGATGTGCTGGAGATTACCAAGCTGGCCGACCAGGAAGGTCCGAACACCATTGCCACGCGCAGCCTTGGCGATCAGAATCTGCTTCTGGTTGACGAAGGGCATCGCGGCATGAGCGGCAAAGAGGAAGGTGCCTGGTTCTCCCGGCGATCCGATCTCTGCGCCAAGGGGTTCACCTTCGAGTATTCGGCCACCTTCGAGCAGGCCGTTCAGGCATCGGGCAATGCGGACTTCGACAACAGTTACGCCAAGACGATCGTTTTTGATTACTCCTATCGATGGTTCTATGAGGACGGTTTCGGCAAGGATTATCAGATCCTGAACCTGCCCCAGTCCTTCGAGGAGATGCGAGTCCTCTACATGACGGCCTGTCTGCTGAAGTTCTATCAGCAGCTTCGCATCTACGAGGAAAAGGCCAGAAATTTCGCGCCCTTCAATTTGGAAAAACCGCTGTGGGTCTTTGTCGGCAGCACGGTTTCTAAGGCAAAAGGCGGCACGAATGACGAGAAAATTGTTGCTGCCGATGTGGCCCAGATCATCTGTTTTATTGCAGGGTTTCTAGAAAACCCCGCCAAAAGCCAAGAGACGATCAACACCTTGCTGACCGGCAACGGCCGGGATACGGGCCTGCTGGACAAGGAGGGAAACGACATCTTTGCCGGGGCCTTCTCCTATCTGGCCGAAGCCATGAACGGCGGTGAAACCGCCCTCGCCCTTTACCGGGACATTCTCGGCAGGCTCTTCAACCATGCCGCAGGTGGCTGCTTGTCGCTGGACCGCATCAAAGGGGAATCCGGTGAAGTGGCCCTGCGTGTGGGCACGAGCGAGATTCCCTTCGGACTGATCAACGTCGGCGATGCCAAAAGCCTCTGCGATCACGTGGCCGAAGTGGCCAAGCAGAACGGCACACGACTGACAGTTCAAGACAGTGACTTTACCGAGGCCATGTTTCCCTCCGTGAAGGATTCCACCTCTCCGGTCAACCTGCTGATCGGCTCCAAGAAATTCGTTGAAGGCTGGGACTGCTGGCGCGTCAGCACCATGGGCCTGATGCATGTCGGACGCTCGGAAGGGGCGCAGATCATTCAGCTCTTCGGCCGCGGTGTCCGCTTGAAGGGTTACGCGTGGAGCCTCAAACGGAGCGGCCATTCCCATGCGCCGGTCTGTCCGCCCTTCATTGAGGAGTTGGAAACCCTCAACGTGTTCGGCATCGAAGCCGACTTCATGGAGAAGTTCCGCGAGTTCCTCAAGGAGGAAGGCCTTCCCGGCAATGAGCGCCGCACGATCATCACCATCCCGCTCAATGTCACCTATGATTTCGGCAAGAGGCTCAAAATTCTCCGCCCGAAGAGAAAGGCCTCGGACGGCAGGGAATACGACTTCAAGAAAGACGCAGCGGTGCCAACAGTTGGGGATATCCCGGACTACATGACGCACAACACGGTTGTCGCCGACTGGTATCCGCGCATCGCCGCCATAAGCTCTCGTGGGACAGCCCAGGCAACCCAGAAGGACAAGGTCCGCCTGCGCGAACAGCATCTGGCTCTGCTGGACTATGACCGGCTCTTTTTCGAGCTGGAGCAGTTCAAGCGAGAACGGAGCTGGTACAACTTGAACATCACCAAGGATGGCATCAAGCGCCTGTTGAGGGACCCGAACTGGTACACCCTCTACCTGCCCGAAACCCGCCTGAACCCGACAAGCTTCGCTGACGTGCTCTTGCTTCAGCAGGTGGCTTCCGAGCTTCTGAAGCGGTACTGCGATCACTACTACAACTATCGCAAACGGGAGTACATCGAGCCGCGGCTGGAGCTACGCGACCTGACGCGGGATGATGACAACATCCCGCAGGAGGAGCTCTACCAGCTCATCGTGGACGGCGATGAGGCTCAGGTCATCCAGGGAATCCGGCAGATCAAGAGGGATCTGGAACAGGATGGGGATAATCTGCCGAAGGTTGGTGACCCGAAGGTCTGCAATTTCGGCAAGCACCTTTTCCAGCCGCTCTTTCACGTTCTGCGCGGTGGGAAAATCACCATCTTGCCTGTCGCCCTGGGCGAGAGCGAATATCAGTTTGTCACCGATCTGAAAACCTGGTGCGACGGCCATAAGGCTGCTATGGAAAAGGATGGAATGGAACTTTTCCTGCTCAGGAACATGAGCCGGGGCAAAGGTGTGGGATTCTTCGAGGCGGGAAACTTCCACCCCGATTTCATTCTGTGGATGCTGATTGGCGGGAAACAGTATGTCACCTTTATCGAGCCCCACGGCCTTCTGCATGAGGGCCCCGGCAGCGAGAAGATCCAGTTCCACAAACGGATCAAGGATGTCGAGCAGCGATTGAACGACCCAACCGTGATCCTCAACAGCTTCATTCTTTCCTGGACGAAGTACCCCCAACTGAAATGGAACGACTCTCAGGATGAGCTCGAGGAGAGGCACGTGCTGTTCATGACCGACGATCGGGATGGGTATATCGACAAGCTGTTTGCCAGGCTAGGGGTATGGCGAAATGACGGTGTTTGTTTAAGTGTGCTCTGAGAGCGTTCCCTGTATTGATAAGGGCCATCATTACCTTCGCTCCGGCCTGCGGGAGCAGAGGGTTTTCTGCGATGACGAGAGGCTTTACGCATCGCTGTACCCGACTGCAGCACGGCCGCAGGAGGTTTGCTTCTCGGGCCGGGAGGGACCGATAGCAGTTTGACTGTAACTGACGTCGGGCCTCGGTTGGTCTTGACAATGAGGTCCACTATAGAGACGCGGTTGTGGGAACAGGCCTCGCGCCGACTACGGGTCTCTATAGTGGACCCCGAAAACCGGACCACGAGCTAAGTTGCCGTTGAAGTCGGGCTGTATCATAGGGTCCCGAAAAAGAACGGGGACATCATGGCAGCCAAGCGACAGAGGCGTTCAGCGGAGTTCAAAAGCAAAGTGGCCTTCGCCGCCCTGAAAGGGGATAAGACCCCGGCTCGATGGTGGGTGCGAGTTCGAGGTTTCCGCCGTCCAGATCGGTCAGTGGAAGAAGCAGCTTCTGCAAGAGGGTCCGGAGATCTTTCAACGCAAAGGCACTCCGCCGGATGTCGAGACGTTGATGGCCCCCCTCTACCAGGAGATCGGTTGGCTCAAGATGGAGCTCGACGGGCTCAAAAAAAATCAGGCGCTGACGCTTGAGGGAAAGCGGGCCTCCATCAATCCCGAGCCCCCCTCGATCAGTGTTCGTCGGCCATGTGACCTCCTTGATCTGAACCGGTCCAGCTTCTACTACGCGAACTCTTCCGCGACGGAGACGGCGGAGAACCTTGAAATCATGGAGCTCATCGACGGCCAGTACACCTGCACCCCCTCTTACGGGAGCCACCGGATGACGGCCTGGCTGCGTCGGCAGGGACAGGACGTGAACCGCAAACGGATCGGACGGCTCATGGGGCTTACGGGGATCGAAGGGATCGGCCCCGCAACCGGGAACCGGCAAGCCTCACCCCGAACAGGAGATTTATCCCTACCTGCTCCGGAACGCCGTCATCGTCAGACCGAATCAGGTCTGGAGCACCGATGTCACCTGCCTCCCGATGAGCGGCGGTTTCATGTACCTCGCGGCCGTCATCGATGGGCACAGCCGCTTCGTCCTCTCTTGGAAACTCTCCAACACTCTGGACGCAGAGTTCTGCGTCGTCGCCCTCGACAGGGCTCTTCGGCAGGGAACGGCGGAGAGCTTCAACACCGACCGGGTATGGCCCTTCACCCGTAAGGTCTTTCCGACTCTGCTCAGGGAAAAGGAGATCCCGATCGGCATGGACGGTCGTGGCAGGGCCCTCGACAACATCTTCGTGGAATGCTTCTGGCGGACCCTCAAGTATGAGTGGCTCTACCTGAACGACTATGAGCGGGTCCGCGATCTCCGCTGCGGCCTGCGGGAGTATAGGGACTTCTGCAACGACAAGAGGCTTCAGGCGTCACTGAACTACAGGACACCGCGGGAGGTTCCCTTTGCCGACCGTGAGGGACCGATGGCAGTTTGACTTGAACGAACTTCGGGCCTCAGATGGCCTTGACAATGGGGGGCAACTTACGAGGCCGCACCGATCTTGTCCTGGGACTTTGAGCCAAGTTAGCCCGAAGTTAGCTACATTTGGCTTGAATCCACAGGGAAAATTGTGTTTTTGAATAAAAAATAAAATTTAAAAGCTATGTGCGAATTACATTTTACAATTTAATGTTAATTTACTTATATGAAGAACGCAAACAGTAACTTTATCTTTTTGGAAAGGAGCAAAAATGGACATTTCTATTCACAACTGCAATAATATTGACTCCGGCGACATACATATTGAAAATGGAAGATTAAATATTAAATATGCTATAAATGGCACTGGAAAATCAACAATTACCCAAGCTATATCCTTACATGTTTCAGGTGAGGCACTAAAAGATTTACGTCCATTTAAGTATTCGAATGATGAAGACGAAGCCCATAACCCAAGTGTCATGATGTCTGATGTAATTCAAAAGGTTGCTATCTTTGATGAAAAGTTTATTGAAAAATATGCTTATAAGAAAGATGAGTTAGTAGCAAATAGCTTTGAGATATTTGTTAAGACTCTAAAATACGAAGAACATATGCGTAAAATTTCCGAATCGATTTCTAGTATACAAAATGCTTTCCGTGACGATCCAGATCTAGATGCCCTTGTTAATGATTTAACAACTTTTATTGAAAGTTTTGGAAAAACACAAAGTGGTTATTCAAAAGCGGGTGATCTGGGAAAAACAATTGGCAAAGGAAATAAAATTGAAAATGTTCCATCTGAACTTGTTGCATATGCCCCATATTTGAGAGCCGCCGGAATCAATTTAAGATGGTTAAAATGGCAAACCGAAGGGAAAGATTATTTGGAAATAACCGACAAGTGTCCGTACTGTGTTTCTTCTATCTCTACGCCTAAAGAAACAATTTTAAAAATAGGTCAAGAATATGATATTAAATACCTTTCTTCATTAATCAAAATGCTAGATGTATTTACCTCTTTAGAAGCTTATTTTTCAGAAAATACAAAATTAACTATACAAATAATTTCAAAAAATGCCACTGGCATAACAAAAGATCAAATTGATTTTCTTAAACGACTAAAAGATGAGATAACTACTTTACGCGATAAGTTAACTGGTTTAAAATCTTTAGGTTTTGCTTCATTGAGCAATGTAGACCGAGTAGCTGATGCATTACGCGACAAAATTATTGACTTAGCCTTTTACCGTCAGCTAGAAAGCGATTATACAAAATCTAAAATTAATAGAATTAATGATTCGTTGAATGAAGTAATTACTGCTGCGGGACAGCTACAAGGACAAGTTGCTCAGCAAAAAGAAGAAATAAGAAGGACTATAGAAAACCACAGCAACGACATTAATGGTTTTCTTGAATCAGCAGGTTATCAATACAAAGTTTCAATCGTGCAGCCTGGAGGGGAAAACTACCGATTAATCTTAACTTATACAGAGCATAACGAGAGTATCGGAAATGTAAAAGAACATTTAAGTTATGGTGAGCGAAATGCTTTTGCTTTGGTGTTATTTATGTATCAAACTATTAAAGAAAATGCTGATTTTATAGTTCTCGATGATCCTATTTCATCTTTTGATAATAATAAAAAGTTTGCTATTATGTCTACGCTTTTTAGAGGGACAAACTCTCTTCAAGGAAAAACTGTATTGATGTTAACACATGATTTTGAGCCAATCATTGATATTGTTTGTACCTTGCGCGATATTTTCTCACCGCCAGCAAAAGCACACTTTATTTCAAATATTAATGGAAAATTAAATGAAAGTTTAATCACAAATGCAGATGTCAAATCATGTGTTTCGGTGTGTGAAAGTAATATTGCTAATTCTGCCGATATAATCCACAAGTTAATTCATTATAGGCGGCTTGTTGAGATTAACGACCAAAAAAATATAGTTTGGGATTTGCTTTCTAACGTATTTCACAAAAATAGAGATATTCCCCAAATCAAAGATAAAGATGGAAGTCTAAGAGATATGACTTCTGAAGAAATTGAATTAGCTACTAGTATCATACAACAAAAGATTAATGATTTTAATTACCCAAATGCATATGCGCGTACCAAAAATATTCCAGATATGGTAGCACTGTATCGCAACTCTGCAAGTGGCTATGAAAAGGTTCAAATATATAGGATGTTAAAAGATGGCGATATGAGACGGGGCAGCGCAATGAAAAAATATGTAGATGAAACATTCCATGTGCAAAACGATTATTTATTCCAACTTAACCCAAGGCAGTACGAGATTGTTCCGCAATATGTTCTTAATTATTGCGATGATGCAATTTGCATAATTGAACAAAATATGGTGGACCCCATTGTCAAGACCATTTGAGGCCCGAAGTTAGTTAAAGTCAGATTGCCATCGGTCCCTCACTGTCGGCAAAGTGAACCTCCCGCGGTGTCCTGTAGTTCAGCGATGAGTGAAGCCTCTCGTCGTTGTAGAAGTCCCGCATTGGTTGCAACTTAGCCAAATATTCAAGAAGGTGTCCATCTATATAATTAGGGAACCTCTGAAAAAAAGATCCGGCAAGCTCCAACAGTACCTCTTGGTGGCTGAATTCGTGCGCTGTGTGCCATTTCAGCCTGTCGCGTCAGGCAAGTTGCCTATGTGGAGCCATTCCCGGCTCTTTTTTGCCTTATGGTTGCCGTTCTGCCGGCTTTTGAAGACACTACGCCCTATCCATCTCCAATAAAAGCCTTCTCACCATGTACAGGTTGGACAGGGCAAAAATCACGTGGACATGGCTTGTGTTCTTCTTGAGCCCCTTGTAACGCACCTTGGTGAATCCGAAGACCCGCTTCGCTCTTCAAAAGACATGCTCCACCTTTGCCCTCGTTTTGGACAGCATACGATTGTGAGACTGTTCTTCGTCGGTCAGTTTCCTGTTCCGTGACCCTCTTTTGTTGGTGTTGTCGACGGCATCGGGTGCCTTTTCCCGGATCGTCTCCGTCTTGCCTATGTAGGCCGAATCTCCCCGGACTCCCTTTTCCGCTCCGTGGAGAAGGTCTCCGACCATCGGGGAGTCGTGGACATTCGCTGCCGTGGTCGCGAGGCTGTGGACCAGCTTGCTGTCTTTGTCCACCCCGATGTGGACCTTCATGCCGAAGTAGTACGGGTTCCCTTTCTTTACCTGATGCATGTCGGGGTCTCGCTTCTTCTCCTTGTCCTTCGTCGACGAGGGCGCGGCGATGATGGTGGCGTCCATGATGGTTCCCTCGGCAAGACGCAGTCCTTTCGATTGCAGGTGAGCAGACCTCACGGAAGATCCGTTTCCCCAGGTCGTGCGCTTCGAGAAGGTGGCGAAACTTGCAGATGGTCGTCTCGTCGGGGACAGGCTCGTTCCCGACGTCGATGCCGACGAAGCGCCTCATCGATTCCATGTCGTAGAGGGCTTCTTCCGCTGCCGGGTCGCTGAGGTTGAACCAGCACTGGAGAAAGTGGATTCGGAGCATCCGCTCCAATCCAACCGGTGGACGACCTCGTTCGGCCTTGGGATAGAAGGGAGCGATGAGCGCGCAGAGATCCTTCCAGGGGACCACAGCCTCCATTTCGGAGAGGAACTTCTCCCGCCGGGTAGGCTTCCTGTATCTCTCGAAGGTCTGGGCGTCGGCAAGGGTTTTCTGTCGCTCCATTTCGTCTCGCACTCCTTGAAAAGGGGATGAGGACATCGGCGCTACAGCTCTATTCTACCAATTACATCATCGCTGATGCGACTTCATGAAAGGCGCTTTTTTCAGAGGTTCCTTTGGAAGTGGTTCTTTCATGGGATAAGCGAACTTACTCCTGGCTACAGAAGAATATTAAATAAATTTTTATTTATGCATTTTATTTTTGGTATGTTTATTGCATGGATAGTTCCGATTTCAAGTCGTGAAGCTGCGGAAAAGATTTTATTTCCGCTATCTGGAATATTGATAGGGGTTTCCTGTGCTTGGTCAGGAACTATACAGGCTATGATCAGTTCGGAAAATATTCAACATATCGAAAGATTTAAAGCTGGTGGAGTGTTTGAATATTCTTTTTGCTATTTACTTGCGTTGTTTATTTCTATTATGACTATTTGTTTTTGGGGGCTTGCCGGGATTGGTTTTTTTAGTTCTTTGGGGCTTAAGTTGGGATCATATGAATATGCAGAAAAGGTGTCTATAATATTCAGAGCTTTGCTTTATGGGTTGACAAGCCTTTCTATTCGCAATACATGGCAAATCATGAAAATGGTTCATCAGATGTATGTGCTTGATTTTTTTGTTTTTCTTAAAAAACGAGGCGAATTCGAAATCTAAAAAGATTAATAAAACTAAAAAATATTCTCGGTGGGTTTATTCTTGGTTGCGTGTATCGCGATGCCTCCCGTAGTTTTCCTTTGGAGAAAAAAGCTGTTGACGATAACCGTATCGCTTGCCGGATCGATGTCCGTATCGTTAGCCGTATTGTTGGCGTGCCGAAAGGCTTTACAATTGTAATGTGGGATTTCGCAGGATAACCTTAGGTTCTCTCTGGCGATAGACATCCTCCAGCCGTCCTCTCCGGTAGTGCTCGGGCAAGGGATCGGCCCTGACGGCGCCGATCCGGAGCGAGGCCGGGTCGAAGAGGAAGCCTTCGTGATAGAGGACGGCTTGGAGGAGCCCCGTGTGTGGTGAAAGTGCTCGGCGTAGAGGAGAGGTCCCATCTCCTTGACGTCGCTTCGCGGCTCCTTCTCCGGTTCCCTGCGCACCTGGCCCGAGACGATGACCGTCAGCAGGGCCACGCAGATGACGATTTCGACGATGTGCTTTTTCCCCGAACCGATCGACGAGAGACCGAAGTAGCTTTTAAGCTCCTTGAAAAAGATCTCCACGGCCCACCGGGCCCGGTAAAGATCAGCGATCTCCTCGGGAGAGACCTTGTCCGCCGGCAGATGGGTGACGTAGAGATGATATTCGCCGGTCTTCTCGTTTTTGACGCCGACGAAACGAAGGGGACGGAAGGCAGGGGCTTCCTCGATCTCCCGCACCTTCTTGTCCGTGATGTTACGGGGAGCAAAAAGTCCTTCGGCGTCGAGGACCTGGCGGCGCAGGTAGGGTTCCACTTCCCGGAGACGCCAGTGACGGAGGTCGATGCGGTTTCCCGGCCCTTCCCTCAGGCTCCGAAGCAGAAGGGGATTACTGTTCGTCTTCAGGTGACTGATGAAAAAGCCTCCGCTATCGTCGATTTCCCTGAAGCGTTCGATCTTGAAATACCCCAGGTCGAAAAGGAGCAGGTGCCCTTCCATCCACGCCTCCGTCGGCAGGAGGGGGCTTTCGGCCGTCTTGCCCGAGAGGTACGGAAAAGACCCTGGGAGCGCGATTGAGAAGCCCGAGTTGAACGTTCAGCTTCGCCGCCGCGGGACAGGTCGTGCTCCTGGCGTCGGGAAAGCTCTCGGCCAGATCGGGATGAAGAGGAATCAGGGTGCTGTCGATGGCGATGATCTCCCTGATGTCGCAGGCCTCGAGCGACTCCGTCGCCCTCGCGGGGAGCGCCTCGAAGACGACGCGAGCCATGGCGCGCTCCAGGCCTCTTTTGAGGAATTCGAGCCGTTCCGGCGTGAAGCGATCGTAGAAGGCGGGCCAAGTCATCCGGTCCGGTGCGACTTTCTGATGGCTCCGATGGAGCTGGAGAAGACACAGGCGGCTCGAAGAGCCAAAAGCGAGAACCAGATGCAAAAAAAAGACCATCGGATCGAGAGTGCGGACCCGTTCGACGAAGCCCGATGCCTTGGCCTGCTCGAGAATCCACCGGCGCGGAAAGAGCTCCGAGAGCCTCTGCCCCATCTCCTGGGCCAAAGGATTTTCATAGCTTCCAAGACTCGGCGTTCGCATGGGATCCTTCTTCCTGGGCGATGCAAGGGATGATTCCATATTGACAGGCATGTCGGGCACGAGCTCTAATCGTCGTTCTATTCAGAATATTCGGCTAAGTTGCAACCAATGAGAGACTTCTACAACGACGAGAGGCTTCAGGCATCCCTGAACTACAGGATACCACGGGAGGTTCCCTTTGCCGACCGGGAGGGACCGATGGAAGTCTGACTTTAACGAACTTCGGGCCTCAATTGGTCTTGACAATGGGGGCCACCATGGTGTGCCTCATGAATGGTTCTGTCCAGTATTTTTCGCACTTGTATGATGGGCCCAGAAAACGAGACAGTTTTTGGAGGGTAGATCAAGCATGACAAAGGGAGTAGGGGGATGCAATGCGATGGAATTTGCCGCTTCAGGACCAATTCGCCTTGATGGATGCAATCCACTTGGCGTTCGAGGACGCGTTCGAAAACACAGCGCAACATGAGCCGCAGCTTGTAGCCAATCTGGTGTGGCACCTGCCAAAACAGTTGAATAGTATCACGCTCTCTTCTAAAGGGAATTCCTTGAAAACTGGCGGCGTTTTTGTGCACGCGCAGCCGTTTGTGAGGGCAGACAGCTTTCCTAAAACTAAACCGGAATCTGTAGAAATAGGTGATCTCCTGCTGTTGCGGACGGCATACCAAGCTGAAACGCTCATTGATCGACGAGCTATGCTCTTGCAAGCCAAGAAGACGGCAAATTTGTCAGCAAGGCTATATAACGAAAATCAGCACTACCTGTATGCGCATTGGCCGATATTTGAATATGTCCAATCAACACCGCGTTTGAAAGGACAGAAGCGGCACATTAAAGGCTTGGATGTATATGACGCCACAAAGTTTTTGCTAATAGCTAATGGGCCTCTTTTGTTCTCCCCTTGTTGTTGCGGTTCTGCTCCCTTTTTACGTCATTATTGCTTACGTCATCATTGCTTTGGACACTGTCCAGCATTGACCGCGCACCCCACGGAGCCGTGCCTCTCACATCACCGCTGCTTTGCCATGGATTTGCTCGATTTCATCTTTGGAGCTTCGGGCAAGACCTACAATGAGGAATTCCACCATCGTGTCAACGGCTGGGACAAGGTCATTGAAGATTTGACAAAAATAACGGCAAAGCGAAATTCTGTATTCATGGAACGTGCGTCAGGTAGAGTGTCACGAAAACGAGGGGAGTTGATGTTCGCTCTCCTTCCGCACGAGGGGATGCCATCCTTCTCCCGCTTTTCGCACTTGGAACTCTGCGCCCCGGATATCACTGGCATGGACGGTCCACCAAGCGTGCCTGATAGTAACTACGGGGAAGATGGAGAGGAGGAAAGGGGTATTTCCATCCTGGAATTCGCTATCAATATCAATTCGGAAGGTGCGCCTCGTGAGTGATAATTCTCGTCCTGATTTCCTGAAACCCGGCTGGAAGATAGTGAAGCTCCGCGAGGTGGCCCCAGGGTATTGACTGGATCAAATCCCCCCTATGCCACAATAGTTGTCGCCTCTCCTGAGTAGGTTATGATTGAACTCCAGAGGAGGTGCGCCCCATGAACCACTACAGTCCCGACGTGAAAGAGCAGCTTGTCAAACGAATGATGCCCCCTGAGAACGCCTCCCTCTCGACTCTGGCGCGTGAGACGGGAATCAGCTTCGAAACGCTCAGGCAGTGGAGGAAGAAGGCCCGTATCGAGACAGGTTCGCCCGTCCCCGGCAACGGCCGTCGCCCTCAGTCCTGGTCCCCCGGCGACAAGCTTCTCGCCGTCCTGGCCACGGCGGGGATGAACGAGACGGAACAGGCCGAATACTGTCGATCGAAGGGTCTTTACGTCGAGGAGATCCGTAGCTGGCGCGAGGCTTGCCTCGACGGCCTCGCCGCCGGCCGGGACAGAGACAACGTCAGGGAGCTGCGCGAGGAACTCACGTCGCACAGGGGACGCCTGAAGGAGCTGGAGCGGGAACTTCGGAGAAAGGAAAAGGCCCTGGCTGAAACGGCGGCCCTGCTCACGCTGCGAAAAAAAGCCCAGGCGATCTGGGGGGACGACGAGGACGGTATCTGAGCCTCCCCGATCGCCAGGCGGCCTGCGACCTCGTCCGAGAAGCCTGCCGCCAGGGAGCCCGCAGGGAAAAGGCCTGCGCCGAGCTGGGCCTCACTCTCCGCACCTTCCAGCGCTGGACCAGGGAGGGACAGGTCGCCGAAGACGGCCGCAGGAAGGCGAATCGCCCCAAGCCCCGCTGGAGCCTCACGGAAGAGGAAATCGAAACGATCCGCTCCGTCGTCGACAGCGAAGAGTTCGCCGACCTGCCCCCGAGTCAGATCGTCCCTATCCTCGCCGATCGGGACATCTACCTCGCCTCGGAATCGACCTTCTACCGCATCCTCCGGTCCACGAATCGACAGAACCGTCGCGGCCGGTCCCGAACCGGCTCGCCCAAGGTACCGACGACACACGAAGCCAAAGGGCCCAACGAAGTCTGGTCCTGGGACATCTCCTGGCTGCCGGGCCCCATCGTCGGGCTCCACTACTACCTCTACCTCATCCTGGATATCTACAGCCGCAAGATCGTCGGCTGGGAGATCTGGGAGAGGGAATCGGAAGACCACGCCTCCGAACTCGTCACCCGCGCAGTCGTTTCGGAAAAGACCTTCACGAAACCGCTGGTCCTCCACTCCGACAACGGCAGCCCCATGAAGGGCTCGACCTTCCAGGCCCGCCTTGCGGCCCTGGGAATCCTCTCCAGCAGAAGCCGCCCGAGAGTGAGCAACGACAACGCCTACTCGGAATCGCTCTTTCGGACCTACAAATACCGCCCCGCCTTCCCGTCGCAGGGATTCGCCGGCCTCGAAGAGGCCCGGAAATGGACGGCCGCCTTCGTCCGCTGGTACAACGAAAAGCATCGCCACAGCGCCATCGGCTTCGTCACCCCCGACGCCCGCCACAGAGGCGACGACGTCGAGATCCTGAAGAAAAGAAAGCTTCGCTACGAAAAGGCCCGATCGGCCCACCCCGAACGGTGGAGAGGCAAAACCCGCCGATGGGAATCCATCGGTCCCGTCTTCCTCAACCCCGACAGATCGGGTAAGGAGGAAAAAGCGGAGAAGGACCCCGGCTGAACGATCGCGAAGGAGATGCCGGAAGAGGAAATGTCAACCTGATGCATGCATGACTCTTGGGCGACAACTATATTGACAAACACCGTTTTCTTGAGATCACAGCGGATTCCTGCCGTTGGGTTCTGTCCAGTATCTTTCGCACTCTCGTTTTCGAGGCAGCAGGCCCATGAAGGGCTATGGCTGGTTTTCTTGAGATCGCAGCAGTTTCCTTCCGTTGTTCCCGGTTCTGTCCCCGCAAGCATTCCATCTCCATGAAGGCTCGCTTGCTCCACTGGGTGGAGGCGACGTGCCTGACTCGGGCCGAGACGAGCATCAGGGCCGATTCCCCTCCTTTGGAAGTTCCCCATGGCCTTTGTCCTGCGTCGAACCTCCCTGTTGAGACGCTTCCGCGCGTTGTGGGTCCGAAAGTTCTCCCCTGTGCCGAAGGGAAGCGGAAGTAGCTCGGCGTTTCTCCGCAACCCTCCTTAACGATCGTTGCGGCCTTCTGGAGTCTCATGACCTCGAGCTTTGCGACGGCGTCCTCGGTCTTTTCCCGGGCGGCCTGCGGAACTCCCCGGCTATGGTGAGCATGAGAGGACTTCCCGCGCCTTGCCTCCGGGCCGTCGAGGCAGATCTCGCGCCGGCTACGGATCTCCTCGACGTAAAACCCTTTCGAGTGGCGGCCTGTTCCGTCTCGTTCATCCCCGCCAAGACCCGTTCTGGTCACCGGCAGACGATCTCCATCAGCTTTCCGTAGTCGGTCACCACGTCGTACCTCACCTGTTCGGCATCGATCCCGCTGTTGATCTTCGCGAAGAACTTGCGGGCACAGTCGATCTTGGTCTGTTCTATGGCACGAAGTTCCATGCTGGACATGGAGCCCTTGGTCTCGGCGACGAAATAGATGTGCCTGACCGCGCCTTCCCTGAAGGCGATGGCCCAGTCCGGGTTGTAGTCGCCGACGGGAGTGGGAATCAGAAACCCCCGGGGAAGCTTGGCGTAGACGACCACATCGGCGCTGGTGTCGAGCTCTTTCACAAAATTCCGCTCGACCTGCGAGTCGGTGATCACGTAATCGTAGATGTGGTTCTTCAGCTTCCCGCTGGCTTTGCTGAAGTCCTGTTTGCTCTGGCTTGCGGTGAAAATATCGGTATCGTAATTCTCGGCGATGCTGTCGTAGCTCAGTCTTTCGATGATGATCGTGGCCTTCTGCTCATTGATGAGCCTAGAGCATTCGGCGATGAAATGCTCCGGGTTCTGTTGGAATTGCCCGAAAACCGCCGGCTGAATGCCGCTCAATATTTCAGCGACGGTCTTTCGTGTCAGTTGGGTCCTTTCGGCGATTTTCCCGAGAAGGTCATAGGCAACCCCGGAATGGATTGAGGCCTGGTGGGTCTGGACCGACGTTTTGGTCAGAGAAAACCCCGTGCCGACCCGGAGCTGGACGTCGGTGATCTGTTCGTTCTGAATGCCGCTTTGAATGGTGTACTGCAGCGGCGTCACCCGAAGCTCTTTGTCCAGAGCTCCGATGCTGTTTCGGATGAGTTCATCGGAATCGAACTCGACACGGTAGACCGCCTTCCGATTGATCCGGCTCCAGAGCGCCTGGAACTCTTTTTTCCCGAAGTTGGCGTTCAGCGGATTGGTCTTCGGCTTGCGGTCATCCCCCACGTCGGGCAGCTGGGACTCGCTGAAAACGCTGTCGATCAGGCCGAAAATCTGGTCCCCATGAGGGACGAGCTCGGGCGGAAGCGGTGCCAGGGTCCCGTGGGCTTTTGCCTCGTGGTATTTCTCGACAATCTGTCGGTTGCGATCCACATATCCGTTTTGAATGAGATAAAATTCAATGTCTCGCGCCTGGTCGGTAGTGATTTCCACCGTCCCAGCTTCGGTGGTGATGACCTTGCCGGTGAAGTAGGCCTCGTCCGCCTTGCGGGGGCGCGCCGAGAGGGAGTCGCTGATCTCACGCTGAAGATTGCCGACGAAGTCCCTGTAGCTCTCGCTGGCGACAACGGTCAGGATATTCACGTCATGGACCGTCGTCGGGTTGTCCATCCGGTCGCCCTGTTGGTTGACGCTGATCCGCAACCCCCGGCCCACTTCCTGGCGGCGCGAGATCGTGTTGTCGCTGTGCTTGAGCATGCACATGACAAAGACGTTGGGGTTGTCCCAGCCTTCCCGCAGGGCCGAGTGGGAAAAAATGAACCGGACCGGCTCCTCGAAGGAGAGCAGCCGTTCCTTGTCCTTCAGGATCAGATCATAGGCATCGACATCATCGGAAAGCCCGGCTTCTTCGCCACGGGTCCTGATGCTCGAATCGGTGAGCTTTTGGGTCTTCTTGTCGATGGAGAAGTAACCGTTGTGGGTGCGGCCGACCTGAATCCCCTTCAGATATGCCTGATACAACCCGCCATCCAAGGGAAGACGGCTCAGATATTCGTCTTTGAGCCGCTCGTATTCCTCCTCGAATATCCTGGCGTACTCCCCCTTTTCGTCGGCCTGGCTGTAGTCCCGGTATTTGACCACCTCGTCGATGAAGAAAAGGGACAGCACCTTGATGCCCTGGGCAAAGAGAACCTGCTCCTTCTCAAGATGAGCCCTGATCGCCTCCCGGATCTGAATCCGCCGGATGGTCCTTTCCGTGATGTCGCCCCTTGCCTCGCCCGCGCTCATTTCAACGCCATTGGTGAACTCGATGGTGTCCTTGACGGCATCGATCTGGGCGATGACGAAGCCGCGATACTGGTCCAGCTGGTTCGATTCAACGAACAGATCCCTGCCTCGCTCCAGTCGCTTGACGATCCGCTTGATGCCTCCACCCTGGCGCACTTCCATCTCGATTCGGACAACCGGCGCCTTCTTGGAAATCTCGATGGACTCCAGGTAGAGATAGGCGCCATCGCCGGCCAGGCCTTTGACGGAGATGCCGCGTACCGCGATCTTCTTCACCAGCTTCTGGTTATAGGCGTCCAGGGCGTCGAGACGGTGGATCTTGTTGTGCGTGGTGCGGTGGGTGGCCGAGTAGCGCAGGATCATCAGCGGCCTGAACTTGGCCAGAGCCGAGAGCGTCTTTGTCCCCTCCATCTTCTGAGGTTCATCCAGAATCAGGATGGGGTGGTTGCCGCTGATCACATCGATGGGCCGGCGCGACTGGAAGTCGTCCAGCTCGTCATAGATGCGGCGGTTATCCTTGCCGGTGGCGTTGAAGGCCTGGATGTTGATGACCATGACGTTGATGCCCCCATCGGAGGAGAAGCTTTCCAGATGGTGCAGCTGCCTGGAATTGTAGGCGAAGAAGCGGGCCTTCTTGCCGTAACTCTCGGTGAAATGCTCGGCGGTGATCTCCAGCGACTTGAGCACGCCCTCACGAATGGCGATGCTGGGCACCACGACGATGAACTTGGTCCAGCCGTAGCGCTTGTTCATCTCGAAGACGGTCTTGATGTAGCAGTAGGTCTTGCCGGTGCCCGTTTCCATCTCCACGTCGAGGTTGACCCTGCATCCGGCGCTGGACGCCAGCTTGTCCGACAAGGGCAGATTCTGCCTCCGCTGCACGGCGTGGATATTGGCAAGCAGCTGGTCATCGATCAGCCGGAGATCGGCGTTCCTGAAGCCGCTCTGTTCGAGATCCATTCCCGGCAAAGCCGGTCCCTGTGTCAGCAGTTTTCTGTTCACGCCCGGGTCGATCCGGTAGGCAGGACCTGAGGTATTCCCCTGCCCGGCAAAGCAGTCGACCACGGATTCGACGGCGTTGGTCTGGTAGGGTTGAATCTTGAATTTCAGTTTCATGATTCACTCTTCTCCAGTTCCAGTTCAATCTGCTCGATGGTGGGGAGGCCGCTTTGCAACGACTCGGGCAGTGCGCGGGTCAGTTCATAGCCGGAAACGCCAATCGGTTTATCCACACCCCGCAGCGTATATTCGGCTATGACGCGATTGGGCTTCTGGCACAGTATGAGGCCAATGGTGGGGTTGTCGGTTTCGTGCCGCAACGTGTCGTCCACCACGCTGCAGTAAAAATTCATCTTTCCGGCATACTCCGGCTTAAAGTCACCCCGTTTGAGATCGATCACCACATAGCGGCGAAGCATGAGATGGTAAAACAGCAGATCGATGTAGAAGTCCCTATCGCCGATGTCGATGTGGTACTGGCGTCCGACGAAGGCAAATCCCCGTCCCAATTCCAAGAGGAATTTTTCCAGATGGGCGACGAGGCCGGTTGCCAGCTCGCGTTCATGAAAGCCTGATTCCAGAGTCAGGAAGTCGAACAGGTAGGGGTCTTTCAGGGATTGCTGCACCAGATCGGAATCGGGCGAAGGGAGATGTCGGGTGAAGTTGGTGGTGGCCCGTCCCTGTCGCCCATGGGCAGCAGCCTCGATCTGCATGACCAGAACATTGCGGCTCCAGCCATTGGCAAGGCTGGCCTTCATGTACCACTGGCGTGTGGCCAGGTCCTTGACCTTGGCGATCAGCTCGGCGTGGTGGCCCCAGGGTATCGACTGGATCAGATCAGCCGGGAAAAGGGCCACGGCCGGTGGCACTTTTGAGCCGGATTCGATTTGTGCCACAGGCTGTGGCACAAACTCCAGGTGCGGATATTCACGATAAAAGGCCAGCATTCGCTTGATGTTGCGCTCGGAAAAACCCTTTTCCTCAGGCAGCTCGTTGTGCAGATCGCGGGCAAGGCGGGGAATCACGCCAGCCCCCCAGCCTTCCTGTTGCTGACGGCGATCGATCATGGCGCCAATTTCCCAATAGAGCCGGACAAGCTCGGCGTTGACCGCCAGCATCGCCCTTGTCTGAGCCTGTCCAATCCGCTGCTTGATATCCGTCAGCAGCCCCGCATAATCCGCGGGAAGGTCCAGATTGTCCTCTTTGCCCCTTTGGCCTGTTTCGCGGCTCATAGCGAGCGCACCTCCGTACGAGGCGACATCTGCCTGAAGACCTGCTCCACGTTGATCTTGACGGCGTCGGAGACGAATCCGGTGTCGCGGAACACGACCCGCAGCGGCTTGAACCGGGCCAGCTCCTTGACCAGGTCCTCATTCACGCCGCCATCGAAGCAGGCGACAAGATCGTAGGGCGGCTCATTGACGAAAAAGACGGTCTTGCCCTGGATGGTCTCTTGCCGGATCGGCAGGGCGAGATCGACGCCCCAGTCCAGCAGCACCTGAAAGAGCAGGTCTTCAGGCGTGCGGTCCGGCCTGATGTTGTCGGTGAAGATCTTCAGCTGACCTTGCTCGATGGCGTCGGGCCTGTAGTAGACGTCGGCCATGTTGGAGGAATCGATTTTGAGGACGCGGAAGCCCAGGTCGCCCTGAAGGCCCGCCAAAGGAGAGCGCAGCTCCGCGGCGACGTTGCGGACGCGCGTCAGGCCCATCTCGAAGATGGACTCCATTCCCGGCTCGGGCGTTGGCAGCGGCTCGGAAACCTGTATGCCGATGAAACGCCGGTTCCCGCCGTCTTCCGCGTTCTGCTTGAGTACGGCGTGAGCGGTCGTCGCGCTGCCGCTGAAGAAATCCAGCACGATGTCCCCGTCACCGGGGCGACCTGACAGCTGGAGGATCCTTTGCAGAAGTTCCACCGGCTTGACGGAGTTCAGCACGTTTTCGGTGTTCTCGAAGGGCACGTACTTGAGCAGGGCCTTCTTTGCGTCCTGGGTATGGCCGACGTCTTTGTAAAACCAGATAGTTTGCGGGGTACGCCCTTGCTTTACTTCAGCAAGAAATCGTTTCAGACGAGGCATGTTGTCCCCGTCTTCTCCCCACCATATTCTGTTGTCTGCATCAAGCTTCTTGAAACTCTCTTGACTAAGAGCCCAGTACCTGCCCCGAGGTGGTCCCTCAATAACTCGGCCGGATGGACAAGTTACAGGATATAATCCGGCATCATATTTGTTCCTGGCCGTCAAGTTATCAGATTGCCATGCTCCCCTTGGATCATTGTCTGGGTTTTTATACCGAGCGATCATCTCTTCCGTTTGAGGCAAAAGATTTGGAGCCCAAAGGAGTTTGTTTTTTGCGAAAATAAGCACGTAGTCATGGTCCTCCGAAAACCAGCGAGCGCTGTTTTTCGGCGCGAAGACCTTCTGCCAAATGACCGTCGCAACGAAATTTTGCTCCCCAAACACCTCCGAACAGATCTGACGCAGACTTTGAAACTCATTGTCATCGATGGAGATGAATACCACTCCGTCATCGCGCAGGAGATTTCTCGCCAGCTTCAGCCGGGGGTAGATCATGGAGAGCCAGTCGGAGTGGAATCTCCCGTTGGCCTCCGTGTTCGCCACCAGCCGGTGGCCTTCCTCGTCGACCTGATTCGACCGCTTCAGGAATTCGTCGGCGTTCTCGGCAAAGTCGTCCTCGTAGATGAAATCGTTCCCCGTGTTGTAGGGCGGGTCGATGTAGATCACCTTGACCTTGCCGAGGTAGGTCTCCTGGAGCAGCTTCAGGGCCTCCAGGTTGTCGCCTTCGATGAACAGGTTCTTCGTGGTGTCGAAATCGACGCTCTCTTCCCGGCAGGGACGCAGGGTCCTGGCGATGGGCGCGTTGGCGGCAAGCAGCGCCTCCCGTTTCCCTGGCCAGTTGAGGTGGTAGCGTTCCTGGGGGCCTTCCACGATGGATTCGGAAAGCTCCTGTCGCAACTGGTCGAAATCCACAGCAAGCCTCAGCTTGCCCTCTTCGCCCCGGGCCTCGGTCACGCAGCCGGGAAAGATCTCGGCGATGCGGGCGATGTTCTCCTGGGTCACGTTCGGGGAGTGCATTTTCATCTTTTTCATGTCAGCGTTCTTCCTTCGGTCCGGGCAGTTTGCCGGATTGTTTTTCGATCTTCTTTTCCTCGCCCCTGACCCGGCGCTCCAGCTTCCTGATGTCCTCTTCGGGCGGAAGCTTTTCAGGCCTGATGCCGCGTTGGCCGAGCATGTCGCGCACACTCACGTTGTTCTGCACATGCTCGCGGGTTATTGCATGTTCGCCCCGCAAGTCCTCCTGGTGGACATTATGGTTGGTCATCTCGGTTGCCAGGTTTTTCGCGGCTATGGTCAGGGTCGGCAGGAAGTCGGCCAACGGGCGTGTTTTTGTGATCCCATAGAGGTCTTTCATGGCCTGGGTGGCGTGGCCGCCGAAGAGAGCGGCATCCCCCTTGGAGCGAATGCGACCGAATCCGGCGTCGTCCACGCCCCGTTCATAGATATTCTGAGACAGTGTCTTCTCCGACTCACGAAGCCTTTCCCGGGCGTCCAGTCGGGCCTGCAGGCGTATCCGGTCCTCGATCAATTCCTGCCTACGGGTCTGGCAGGCAAAGTAGCTTTGGGCAAAAGCGATGGGTTCCTTGCGCGGATCGCCGTTCTGTGCGATCAGGTAGCAGGCGTATCGGGTGAGCATGAAGTCATCAATGGCCCGTTCGGCCCCGCTGCCCAGCTTGACCATTTTCGTGACGCCACGAAAATGGTTGTCCGGGTCATATCCCGTTGTTGAGCAAGACTCAATAGCCCGTTTAATGGCCGTCAGGAAGTTCTCCCAACGGGCATAGCCAAGCGGTTCCATGAGATCGCGGGCGAACCAGAACTCCACATTTTCGCCGGGGATGGATTGGCTAAGGGCATCAAAGCCGTTCTTCATCTGTTGAATCGCATCGGGTTTCATCGGGTCAGTGCCTCCAGTTCCTTTTTCAGGTTGCGCAGCTCGGCGTTGATCTCGACCTTGCGGTTAAACTGCTTCTCTTTCCGGAGCCGGATCTCGCAGCGCTCCAGCTCCCCCTGTCTGAGACGGATGAGCTCCATCCGTTCCACCTGGGCCTGCAGATTTTCTCCCGGCCGTCCCGGGTAGGCCATGAGGTCCGCCAGCATGCGGCCGTAGAGCGCCTCCAGGTCGAAGACCAGGGGCAGGGGCTTGCGCGGTCTATCGGCGCTCACCCAGTCTCCTGCGAGATAGCCGCTGACGACCCACTTGGAAGGGTCGGCTTCGCTCGGACGCTTGAAGGCGGCGACAGGCTTCACTCTGCCGTCATGCTTAAGTTCAAAGAGGATCGGGAAGGGAATGGCCTGGTCGATGCAGCGGAGCACCTCCGTCTTGAGTTCTCCGTCCTTAAGGGCAATGCCGAAGATCTCTATCTCCGGGACGGAGGCCGTGCCTCTGATGTTGATGGTTTCCGGGGCGAGCTTGTACTGCCAGACGATCTGGTCCACCTGGCGGACAATTAACTGCTTGACGGCAGCACTTGGGCTTCCATTCTCGTAAATTTTGTTCTTGGGCAGCACGCGCCCGAAGGCGGCGTTCTTTGGATAGTCAAAGAGCACGGCTGTCATCGCCTTCCTCCTGCACCACGAGGAAGGCGACGAGCTCGAAGTCGTCGAGACCTTTTATCGTGTCCGTCAGCGCCGTCGTTCTGCCGCCCGTAAAGAGGCTGTCGATATCCCTTTCCTCTTTGACGTCGATCATGGAGCGGATAGCCGCGCCGAGCAGATCGGAATAGGCGCTCATGTCGCGGCCTTCATCGGTCTGAAGGTTGAAGAGACGACAGACCTGGGCGATGGGTTCATTCTGCCCCTTGCAGCTCGCGCGCACCAGGTCGAGCAGCTTCTTGGCCTCCCTGTGGTTGGCGACGATCTCACCATCGCGGGCGACATAGACCAGGTAGTAGGGATGAAGGCGGTTGTGCCGGTTGACGTTGACACTGTCGTTGCCGTTGCGCAGCGCGAAAAGGACCCCCGGCCTGAGACCAAGCTCCGGCCGGGCCGGGACGACGGCGTGCATTCCCTTGGGAGCAAGGGCAAGGTCGCCCTGTGCCTTGACGTAGTTGAGGAGATCCATGCGGAAGTCATTCAGCCCCAGGTCCGTGATGGAAACGCCGGTCTTCAGGTCCTCCATCTCGATGACTTCATCCTGAAGGCGGCGGAGCTGCTCCCTGCGATAGCTGACCTCGCTGCTCCGGGCGGTGAGAACGTTGTCGTCGCCCGTTGCCGTGACGTCGGCGATCATCATGCGGTTTTCGACGCGTTCCTTGAGGTTGATGTATTCGTCGAGGCTCATGTCGGGCCAGAAATTGACGAGCTGGATCACCTTGTTCCGGGAACCTATGCGGTCGATCCGCCCGAAACGCTGAATGATCCGCACCGGGTTCCAGTGGATATCGTAATTGATGAGGTAATCGCAATCCTGAAGGTTCTGCCCCTCGGAAATGCAGTCGGTCCCGATGAGCAGATCGATCTCGCCCGGCTCGTCGGGCAGGACCAGGGCTTTTTCTTTGGCGAGGGGAGAGAACAGCGTCAGCAGGGACTGGAAGTCGTACCCCTTTCCCAGCGTGGACTGGGGCGTGTCTCCGCCGGTCACCTTGCCCGTGTGCAGCCCCTCAGACTTGAGAAGCTCGGCCAGATTGTCATAGAGATACGTGGCGGTATCGGCGAAGGCGGTGAAGAGAAGGATTTTTTTGTTCTCGCCGTTGATGGGGTTTTTGATTTTTTCGAGGATGAGCTTCTGGAGGTGCTGCAGCTTGGCATCGTCTTCGGGTTTGATCCTGTTCATCACGGACAGCAGGGCATCGATGATCGCAAAATCTGCGGAGAGAGCGTTTTCCCAGGACGGCAGATCCATGTCGGCAAGGCTGATCTTCACCTTGCCTCCGATCGCATTGAAGTCGAGGCTCGGGATGTCGTCGTCTTCGGCTTCGAGGGTTTCCAGCCCCTCGGTCCAGTCCGTGACGGTGCCTTCGCCCGATTGCCTGAATGCCCGGATCCGAGACAGCATCTGGACATGATTTTCCTTCAGGCTGCCGAGGGTCAGCCTGAAGGCCTCGACGGAGCTTTCAAGGCGCTTCAGGAGGTTGGTGGTCATCAGGGCCTGCAGACTCCGTTCCCGGTCGGCCTGCCTCAGCTTTCCCTTGCCGCCTTCGACCAGGGTATCGTAAAGCTCCTCGTACTTGCGAAGACGACTGGGAAGGACGTAGCTGACGGGGGCATAAACAGCGAGCCTGAGCAGGGACAGCTCAGCGAAGATGCCGTTGAAGTCCGGCACGTCAGTCCGTCCGGTAAGGGGGCAGCGGAACGACAGAGGTTTGAGGCGCTCCGGAAAGGGTCCGATATCCCGGGTGTCATAAAAGGTTTGAATGTGCCTTCGGGATCGGGCGATCGTCACGCTGTCGAGCAGCTTGAAAAAGTCGAAGTCCAACGCGTCCAGGATGGCCTTCGCCGTCCGCTTGTCGGGCGGAAGTTTGGCCCACTGATTGAAGGCGCCCTGAGCCCGGCGGAAGATCTCTTCCACACTTCGCCGGCCGGACAGTTTTCTGCTGAGCTTCTCGGAATCCCCTTCATAGGCCAGAGCGAGCTGATTGCGCAGATCGCTGAACCGGTTGTTGACCGGCGTGGCCGAGAGCATCAGTACCTTGGTTTTCACCCCGTCCCGGATGACCTGATTCATCAGCTTCCGGTAGCGTGTCTCTCTGTCCTTATAGGCGTCGTTGTTCCGGAAATTATGGGATTCGTCGATGACGATCAGATCGTAGTTGCCCCAGTTGACCCGGTTGAGCGGTATGCCGAAGGATTCGCCCGATGTTCTTGAGAGGTCTGTGTGGCAAAGAACGTCGTAATTGAAGCGGTCCTTGGCAAAGATATTCGTCTTCAGGTTGCTGTTGTAATTCAGCCAGTTTTCAGCGATCTTCTTCGGGCAGAGGACCAGCGCTGAACGGTTTCTCAGCTCGTAATATTTGATGACGGCCAGAGCCGTGAAGGTTTTACCCAAGCCGACGCTGTCGGCAAGAATGCAGCCGTCATAGGTTTCGAGCTTGTTGATGATTCCGATGGCGGCATCTTTCTGGTAGTTGAAGAGCTTGTTCCAGACCAGAGTGTGCTGGTATCCCGTCCGGTCGTTGGGCAGCACGTCCTCGTCGATCTCGCCGAGGAACTCGCTGAAGATGTTGTAGAGCATCAGGAAGTAGATGCGTTCGGGAGAGTTCTCCCGGTAGACCGATGCGATGTGGTCGCAAATGGCTTCCGTGACGTCCTCCAACTTCTCCGGGTCTTTCCAGATCTGTTCAAAGAGCCCGAGATAGGTGGCGGTGAACGTGGGCTCGTCAAATTTGTTGACGATATTGGAAAGGGCATCGCCGCGCTGATAGCCAAGATCGACCGTCGTGAACCCCTGAAGCGGCATATAGGCCGTTTCGTCCCGCTCATGCCGGATACAGGCAAACTGCTGCATCGGCGCCTTTGTCTTGTTGGAACGGAAGGTCGCCTTGCGTCGCATCCATTCGGCACACTCACGTGCTATGGCTCGCTGCGTGAGCCTGTTCCTGAGGCGGATCTCAAATTCCGAACCGTAAAGGCTTCGTTCCCGATCCGCCTTGGGAATGAAAAATTCTCTGCCTTCCTTTCGGAGCTTGTCCGTGACTTCGTCTGCGACAAAGGTAGGCGCCGTAAAAATGAACTCCAGCGACTCCACTTTGGCAAGTTCCGACTTGAGAGCTTCGTACGCATAGATCGAAAAGCAGGAGGCCGCTATCTTCAGCCTGCTTTTCGGGCGAAGAGTCGCCTTCAGATCGTCGCCGAGCAAGGCGTTGATGTTGTCGATGATCTTCATCGGTCCGAGTCCCGGTTGTCGCTCTTGGCGGCGCCTCCGGTCTTTACCCATGCGTCGACCTCGTCTTTCTTGAACTTCCAAAGACGGCCCATGCGATGGGCGGGCATGGCGTGTTGGGTGATTCGGCGGTAAACGGTGTCGCTGCTGACGCCAAGGTGCTTGGCGATCTCGCCTACCGATAGCCAACGGTCTTCCATCTCGGCCATTTCTCCAGCTCCTCTCGAGCGATAGCTCTTCTTGACGCGCTGAAAAGGCCAACGGGGAATGATGGGACGTTCTTTCTGTTCTAAATGTTCTTCTAATATATTTCGCCGGAGACTGCTTGTCAAATGGATTCATCCAGATAAAACCGCAAAGGCCCGCTTCAGGGTGCAGCCAGAGGCGCCTGCGACAGGCTGTTCCTGATGGGGGGCATGGGGCACCGTCGATCGGGGCCGAAAACAGGCCAGGTCTTGCCGGGACCTGTCAGGGTGTTTGCCTGTCCCGGAGAGCCCTCCCGGCCTCGCCCCTTCTCCCCTCTTCGTCAGGCCCCTCCCGGGGGTCGCCCATCGGGGCCTGACGGTATATACTCCTGCTGCTGCGGGCTCGGTCCGCCCTTCGCTTCCGAAAGGGAGGCGAAGGCTCTTCGGAGGGACGACGGGCCCGGTCCGATCCCGGGGTCTCTTGTCCCGTCACCGGGAGGGGACATTTTTCAAAGGGAGTGGTGGGTCATGTCCGATCGGGAGTCCGAAAGGGGCGGGGGCGACGATTTCGCTCTGACGCCCGTGCCGGAGTCGGAGCGGCGGGGGTTTCTTTCCATGTCCATGGTGATGCTGGGCTTCACCTTTTTCGCCGCCAGCATGTGGACCGGAGGGACTCTCGGCATGGGGTTCCGCCTCTGGCCCGATCTGGTGGGAACGGTCCTGGCGGGGAACCTGATCCTGGGCGTCTACGGGGCCTTTCTGGGTTATGCCGCCTCTTCGACCAATCTCTCGACTCACGTCCTGGCCCGGCGGGCCTTCGGCGTCCGGGGCTCCAAGCTGCCCTCTCTCCTGCTGGCCCTCACCCAGATCGGCTGGTTCGGCGTGGGCGTGGCCATGTTCGCCTATCCCGTCAACAGGCTTCTGGGAATTCCCGTGGCGCCTCTCATCGTCGCAGGGGGCCTTCTCATGACCGGAACGGTCGTCATCGGTTTCCGGGCCATCGAGTGGATCAGCTGGATCGCCGTTCCGGCGATCCTCGTTCTCGGCTTCGGGTCCGTGATCCGCGCCTTCGGCGACGCCGGGGGGCTTTCGGCTCTCATGGCCGTCGAGCCCGCGTCGCCCCTTCCCTTTTCGCGGGGGCTGGCCCTGGGCGTGGGGTCTTTCATCAGCGGCGCCACGCTGACGCCCGATTTCGTCCGCTTCGCCCGAGATCGGCGGACGGGCGTGGGCGCCACGGTGGTGGGTTTTACCTTCGGCAACAGCCTCATGTTTTTCTTCGGCGCCCTGGGGGCCATGGCGACGGGGATGGCCGACACGTCGGAGATGCTGGCGGCCCAGGGGCTCCTTGGAGGCGGCATCGCCCTTCTGGCCCTCAACATCTGGACCACCAACGACAACGCTCTCTACGCCTCGGGGCTGGGCCTCGCCAACATGACGGGCCTGAGACGCAAAAGCCTCACCGTCGCGGCCGGCGCGGCGGGCACGGTGCTGGCCCATTTTCTCTACAATCATTTCGTGGGCTGGCTCGTCTTTTTGAGCGTCTTTCTGCCACCCATCGGAGGCATTCTCATCGGAGATTTCTTTCTCAAGGGGCGCGGGAGCCGTTCCTTTCAGACCACGGACGCCGACTGTCCGGTCCGTTGGTCGGCCATGCTCGCCTGGGTCCTGGCCGTGGCCGTCTCCAAGGTCTCTCCCGAGGAGGGGCTTCTGTGCGTCGCCCCCCTGAACGCCATCGTGACGGCGGCCCTGGTCTATGCGGGGGCCGACGGGTTCCTCTGCCGTCACCTCTCCTGCCCGGCCGGGGGGCCGGAAAGCCGATCCGAAAAAGAGGGAGGCCGAAAGCCATGATCGATCTGGTTTTGCGCAACGCCCGCCTTCGCGGCGGTGAAGAGGTCGATATCGCCGTCGACGGCGGAATCATCAGGAAAGTGGGTCCCTCCCTGGAGGAGCGGGGACGGCAGGAGATCGACGCCGAAGGCCGTCTCACGACGCCGCCTCTGTGCGACCCCCATCTGCATCTGGACGGGGTCCTTTCCGTGGGGGATCCCCGTTTCAACCGTTCCGGCACGCTTCTGGAGGGGATCGCCATCTGGGGCGAGCGCAAGCCCCGCCTCACCCGGCAGGAGCTCGTCGAGAACGCCGTCGAGGCCGTCCTCTGGGAGTTCGCCGGAGGCGTCCAGTTCATCCGCACCCATGCCGACGTGACCGATCCCACCCTGCTCACCCTCGAGGCCCTTCTGGAGGTGAAGGATCGGGTCAAGGATCTGGTCGACATCCAGATCGTGGCCTTCCCTCAGGACGGCGTCTACACCTTTCCCGAGGGAGAGGCCCTCATGGTCCGCGCCATGGAGATGGGAGCCGACGTGGTGGGAGGCATTCCCCACAACGAGCTGACCCGCGAGGACGGCATCCGCGATGTGGAGCTGGCCTTCGAGCTGGCCCGGAAATACGACGCCCTCATCGATATCCACTGCGACGAGACGGGAGACGACCAGTCCCGCTTCGTCGAGGTCATGGCACGACTCGCCCTCGTCACCGCCATGGGAGAGAAGGTGACGGCCAGCCATACGACGGCCATGCACAACTACAACAACGACTATGCCTTCAAGCTCCTGGGGATCGCCGAGAGGGCTAAGATGAACTTCATCACCAACCCCTTCGACAATTCGGTGCTTCAGAACCGCACCGACGGCTACCCGCGCCGGAGGGGGCACACGCGGGTGGACGAGATGGTGGCCCGGGGGATCAACGTCTCCATCGGCCACGATTCCATCATGGATCCCTGGTACCCCCTGGGGAAGGGCTCCATGCTTCAGGCGGCCCATCTTCTGCTCCACACGGCCCACATGAGCGGCTACGAGCAGATCTTCTCCCTCTTCGACATGATCACCGTCAATTCGGCCCGGACGCTCCAGGTGGAGTCCCTCTACGGCATCGAGGCGGGCAGGCCCGCCAATTTCGTCGTCTTCGACGCCGTCGACGAGTTCGAGGCGCTCCGCCTCCTGCCCGAATGTCTCTACGTGGTGCGCCGCGGCGCCGTGGCCCTTCGGACCCGTCCGGCGGTGCGCTCCCTCGACCTGGGCCCCTTCCGGAGGGAGATCGATTTCCGCAGGCCCTCGCGGTAGGCCCCTCCCGGGGCGCCTTGCTTTTTCCGCCCGGGAGGTGTATGGAATAGGCTGGCGGTTTTGGACGGTGCCGGTCCGAAAGGTCCCTGGCCGTCCCTTTCTCCTCGTGCCCATGGGGCCCGGGGACCGATCTTCGCGGCGCCGATGAGAAAAGGAGGCTCCCCATGTCCGCGTCCCCGTTTTCTGCCGGCCGAGGCGACGACCTTCGCGGTGTCGCCGCCGGCTTTTTCGCCTTCACGGCCTGGGGTCTTCTGCCCGTCTACTGGAAGCAGCTTCAGGACGTGCCGCCCCTGGAGATCCTCTGCCACCGCATCCTCTGGTCCCTCGTCTTCGTCGGTCTGGCCCTGACCGTCGGGCGGGGCTGGGGCCATTCCCGGGCCCTTCTGAAGGAGCCGAGGAAGATGGGGCTCCTCGCCTGCAGCGGCCTCGTCCTCGGCGCCAACTGGCTCATCTACATCGCCGCCGTCAATACGGGCCATGTCCTCGAGTCAAGCCTGGGATATTTCATCACGCCTCTGGTCAATGTCCTCTTCGGCGCCCTCTTCTTCCGCGAGCGGCCCCGGCGGCTCCAGTTTCTGGCCCTCCTCCTGGCTCTGGCCGGCGTGGCCCTCCAGCTGATGCTTCTCGGCCGCCTTCCCGTCGTGGCCCTGAGTCTGGCCCTGACCTTCGGGACCTACGGCCTGCTCCGCAAGATCATCAGGATCGACGGCCTGACGGGGCTTTTCGCCGAGACCCTCGTCCTGGCCCTTCCGGCTCTGGCCTATCTTCTCTTCCTCCAGGGCCGGGGAACGGCCGCCTTCGGCGCCGGCCCGGCGGCGCGCGATCTCCTCCTTGTCGGCACGGGCGTGGTGACGTCCATCCCCCTCGTGGCCTTCGCCTTCGGGACGGGGCGCCTCCGTCTGACGACGATCGGCTTTCTCCAGTACCTTTCGCCGACGATCTCCTTCCTCCTGGGCTTTTTCCTCTACCACGAGCCTCTGGAGTGGGCCCGCCTCGTCACCTTCGCCCTCATCTGGGTCGCCATCGCCCTCTATTCGGCCGAAAGCCTTCTCCTTCTGAGACGTCCGTCCCCGGAGGGACGGGGGCGATGAGGCAGGCGCGGGCCGGAGGAAAAAGAGGGCCTATCCCGGCCGATCGTCCGGAGGGTCGGCGATGAGGCCCCTCGATACCTGCCTTTTCGCCGCCCTCGACCTGGAGACGACGGGACTCTACGCCTCGAAGGACCGCATCGTCGAGATCGGCGCCGTCACCTTCCGCCGCGGCCGCGTCGTCGGACGCTTCCAGACCTTCGTCGATCCCGGACGGGCCATGTCGGAAGAGGTCATCGCCGTTCACGGCATCACCGATGCCATGGTGGCCGGAGCTCCCGACGTGACGGAGACTCTGCCCCGTCTCCGCGAGTTTCTGGGCGAGGCCCTTCTGGTGATCCACAACGCCGCCTTCGACCTCTCCTTCCTGGCCACGGCCGATCCCTCCTGGGTTCCCTGGCGTCCCGGCGTCGTCGACAGCTGCGTCCTGGCGCGCCGGGCCTTTCCCGAGGAAAGGCGTTACGGCCTGGCCCATCTCGTCGAAACTCTCGGTCTGGACGTCTCGGCGAGTCATCGGGCCCTGGCCGACGCCGACGGCGCCCGTCAGCTCTTCGAGCGCTCCCTCGACGTCCTGGGAGAATCGGCGGCGACGGCCGAAGATCTTCTGGACCTGGCGGCCTTCGATTTCGCCGCCGCCGAGAGGGCCGTCGACGGCTCGATCCGGGGCCTCGTCGAGGAGGCCCTTCGCGAGGGGCGCGATCTTGTCATCGCCTACCGCGATGCCTGGGGACGTCTGACGGAGCGCCGGGTCCGGCCCGAGGGACTCGCCGGATGGCCCGTCCCTCAGCTCGAGGCCTTCTGCTGTCTTCGAAAGGGGCTGCGCCATTTCCGCCTCGACCGCATCGTCAGGGCCCGTTTTGCCGAGTGAAGAGGAGGCGAGTCGTCCCGCCGGTGATGACTTTTTCCCCGGTACGATGTAGAATCGTCTCTGCGGGCCGGTAGCTCAGTTGGTTAGAGCACACGGCTGATAACCGTGAGGTCAGTGGTTCGAATCCACTCCGGCCCACCATGAAGTCCGCAAGAGGCGCCCCTCCCTTGGAGGGGCGCCTCTTTTCGTCCGCGGCGGGGGAAGCCGCTCTTCAGCGCCGGCGCAGGGCCGTCAGGGCCAGAGGCAGGAGAAGGAGCGCCGCCGAGAGGGGCGTGCCCAGGGAGCAACCTCCCGACGACGAGCTGCCGCCGTCGGCGGCCAGGCCCAGATCGACGTCCTTGAAGGTCAGAGTGACGGGGGCGACGTCGGCGGCGACGTTGAAGAAGGAGTAGATGTCGAAGCCCCGGGCTCTGTCGCGGATCCAGTAGCCTTCCGTGTTCTCCTCTTCGGAGAAGAAGGCGAAGACGCCCTCGGCGCCCGCTTCGGTGATCTCCGAGAGGGAGAAGCCGTACGCTCCGTCGGCGTCGTTGTCGACGAGGTCTTCCGTGACGGTGCGGTAGAGTTCGTCGCCGTCGAAGAGGGCGTTGCCGGGACGCTGTTCCGAGACCCAGTAGTAGGAGACGGCGATGACGTCGTCTTTGTCCTCGGGGGCCGTGAAGCGCCCCGTTCTTCCGTCGAGGCCGTCGCCGAAGCTCATGTAGGAGAGGACCATGTCCGACCGGTCCAGCGGACCCGCGGCGAGGGGCTCGGCCGCCCTGGCGTCGACGATGTAGGTCCCCCCGTTGCCCAGGGCCCGGATCGATTCGCCTTCGATGAAGAGGGCGCCCTCTCCGTCGGGGCCGAGGGCCATGCGGTTGGCCGCCGCCGAGGCGGCCATGAGGAGGCCGCCGTACCCCTTGGCGCGGGCCTCGGGCACGACGAGGGCTCCGCGTAGGTAGTCCGAGGGGAGGAGATCGGCTCCCGCCGAAAAGACGAGCTTTTCCGGATGGAGGAGGGGAGCGTTGCCGGCGACGGGCTCGACGCGCAGCCCTCCGAGGAAGGAGGCGGCCTCTCCCGTCGCGGCGAGGAGGACCGATCGGCCGAGATCGGCCAGATCGCCCGAGAGGGTGTCGAAGAGGGCGGCAAGGAGACGCTCTTCGCCGCCGGCGATCCAGACGGCGGCCTTGCCGTTCAGATCGGAGGCCCGCAGGTTCTCGGTGTCGACGATCGCCGGATCGGCCCCGTGGGCGGTCATGAGGGCGGCCAGGGTGACGATGTCCCCGTCGCTCCGTCGCGCCGAGGGGACGACGAGGAGGAGATCGTCGCCCAGGTCGGGAGAGAGGGCGTCGAGGAAGGTGCCGACCACTTCGTCGCCGCCGCTCCCGAAGGCCTCGCCTCCCGCGATGAGGACCTTGTCGCTGGCGGCGAAGGCCGCCGATGCAAGCAGTGCCGCTCCCAGCAATCCCAGGAGGATCCGGGAAAGAGTCTTTCCGTTCATGTCCTTCCCTCCTTTACTGGACCGATACCGCAAAGGGCACGATATCGACGATCACGTTCAGCGCCGTGTAGGGACAATAGCTGTCGAGATGGGGGTGTTTCCCGCCGGGGGAGAGGGGAAAGTCGCTTCGCTCCGTTCCCTTGTAGCCCACGGTGTCGGCGCCTTTGCGGAAGGTCCAGCGGATGCCCGATCCGGCCTGGGGCCTGCCCTCTTCGATGGCGACGGAGAAGGAGATGCCTTTGCAGCTGTCGGCGCTGCTGTCGACGAGGCCCTTCGTGACCATGTCCAGGAAGGTGTAGGCCGAGAAGAGGTCCGTCTCGAGGGGCCGCTCGCCGTAGGCCGGTTCCTCGATGAGGCTCTTCCCCGGAGCGGGTCGGGCCTCTCCCGTGGCCAGGTTGAAGCCGTCGCCGTCGTCGAGGTAGTGGACGCGGACGCCGACGACGCCCATGTAGTCTCCCTCCCTCTTCCATCGGGCTCGGGAGGTGTCGACGATGAAGGCGCCCGTCTCGCCCACGACGGAGAGGTCGTCGCCCTTCACGATGAAGGCCGTGTTTTCGTCGACGCCGATGCCCCTGTCGTGGCCCGCCTCGTTCTCCAGGCAGGCGACGATGAGCCGGGCCAGGCGGCCCCGGGCCAGGAGGTGCTGATCGGAGATGGTTTCCTCCATGAAGCCCAGTCCCTGGGCCAGCCCTCCCTCGTCCTGCGATGCCAGGTAGTCGGGACCCTTGGAGATCCAGAGGATGGGGTCGCCGCCGGTGAGCATGGGATCGCTCATGATCGCCGCTCCGGCGCTGGTCCCGGCGACGACGACGTCGTCGGAGGCGGCCAGGGCGGAGCGGATGTTCCGCAGAAGGGGGCTCTCCGTGCCGTCGTCGGCGACGAGACAGGTCATGATGCGGGCCTGATCGCCGCCGGTGAAGAAAAAGAGATTCCGCTCTTTGGCGTCCTCGGCCAGGGTCTCGTCCCAGGCGCCGTCGCGCCACGTCGATTCGTCGATGTCGTCCGTCCCGTCGTCGTCGACGACGGCCACGGGGTAGAGGCGGCACTGTTCCGCCGTGACGCCGTAGAGGAGAAAGTCGCCGATGTAGAGGTTGCCGCTCTCCGTGGGCGTGGCGCTCGCCGCGGGGATGATGGCGATCCGGGCCTTTTCGGCCCCTCCCACGGCGTCGAGCATGGCCTTGTAGACCTTTTCGTTCTGCGTCTCCTGTCTTCCTCCGATGACGACGAGCGTTCCCGCCTCCAGGGCCGTTCCCGGGAGGAGATACAGGGCGATCCCCAGCAGGATCGGGATCAGGGCGTTCCGTCTGCGCATGACGATACCTCCATGAGAGTTTCGGATGTGTCTCCCGGCTTCGGGGCCCTCGACGCCGGGCAACGGGGTCGTCTCCGGTCCGGCCCCTGGGGGCCGGACCGCGTTCTTCTGCCAGTCGTTTTTCCTCAGGCCTTCTCGAAGGTTCCGAAAAGAAGGGGCTCTCCGTCGCGGACCATGAGGCGTCCCCGGGCGACGACGGTGCGGATCGAAAGAGAGCTGTCGTCGACGAGGACCAGGTCGGCGTCGGCCCCCGTCTCCACGTGGCCTTTCCGGCCCGGCAGCTTGTGCTGGTCCGCCGGGGAGGAGGTGATGACGGCCAGGGCCGTCTCGAGGGGGATCTTCTCGTCGACGACGGCGTCGCGCACCTCGGGCCAGATGGAGTTGGACCGGCCGATGGAAAGGCCTTTGAAGCGGCCCCTCTCGTCGAAGTCGGGCAGGCTTCCCTGTCCGTCGGAGCTGAAGGAGATCCGTTCCGACGGGACTCCGGCGTCGAGAAGCCGCCTGAGGGCCACGCTGCACTTGACCTCTCCCTCGGCCAGGAAGAGGGGCGTCGTGCTCGTCGTCATGTCGACGTGGCCTCCGGCCAGGGCGTAGCCGATGGAGGCCTCGAAAAGGTCGGGGTTGCGGTTCAGGTGGGTCGGCAGGAACTGGGGCAGGGCGATCTCGCTCGTGTCGGCGATGTCGAAGAGCATGTCCAGCTTGCCCGGCCCGTCGCCGAGGTGGACGTTGACGATGCCCCCCTTGCCGGAGAGCATGGCCGCCACGCGGGAGGCCGCGGCGATGCGGAGGAGCTCCTCCTTCTGGGGCTGGGAGGAGCGGTGGTCCGAAAGGGCCACCTCGCCGACGCCGATGAGCTTGTCGATGAGGACGATATCGTCCTGGACGTGGCCCGTGAAGGGGCGGAGGGGAAGCTGGTAGGAGCCCAGGAGGGCCCAGGCGCTGAGCCCCTCTTCCTCCAGGGCCCGGGCCTTGGCGATGAGGCTGGCCGTGTGGCGCGTCACGCAGTCGGTCCCCAGGACGCCGATGACGGAGGTGACGCCCGCCAGGGTGAGGTCCGTCAGGACGATCTCGGGCGTGCGGGTCCGGAAACTGCCCTCGCCGCCGCCGCCGATGATGTGGACGTGGTTGTCGACGAATCCGGGGAGGATGAGATGGCCCCGGCCGTCGACGATCTCCAGGTCGGGCAGAGTCGCCCGGGCCGGAAAGTCGCGGCCCATCCAGGCGATCTTTTCTCCGGCGATGAGGATGTCCTGCCTTCCCAGAGGTCGAGGGGCGTAGACTTCGGCGTTTTCGATGAGCAGAAACATGATTCCCTCCTTGGGCGTTCTCCGTTCCGATGGGTATCAGTGACTCCGGCCGCGAAAGATGACCTCGGCCCTTTCCGTGACGAGGGAGATCCGGTAGGCCCGCGTCGCGGCCAGGTGATCGCGGGCCGCGGCGGCCGCGCCCAGGGGGTCTCGGCGGGCGATGGCCTCGACGAGACGTCCGTGTTCGTCGGGCGTGTTCTGCCCCCTCGTGCGGGCTTCCTCCTCCGCCGTGAGGGGGTGGAACTCGGCCAGGTAGTTGACGTAGAGCTGCGACCGCCAGAAGACGGGGCGGAAGGCCCGTTCCAGATAGCGGTTGGCGGCGATGCGGACGATGGCGAAGTGGAACGCGACGTTGATGTCGTAGTAGTCGTGCTTGCGCTCCTCCCGGGAGAAGAGGCGCTCCTTCTCGTTGAGAGCCCTCAGGCTGTCGACGTCCTCCTTGCGGGCCTCTTCGGCGGCCAGAAAGGCCGCCTTCGACTCGAGAATTTCGCGCATCTGGAAGACCTCTCTCATGTCTCCCGGCGAGAGGTCGGGAACCCGGTACCCCCTCTTGCCCGGAGGGCTTTCGAGGACGCCTTCGGCCACGAGCCGGGCGAGGGCGTTGCGCACCGGCGTCCGGGAGAGATCCAGCTCGGCCCCCAATGTCGTCTCGAAGAGGATGTCTCCGGGCAGAAGCCTTTCCTGGGCCATCTGGTCCAGAACGTGCCAGAAGACCACCTCGTAGGCCTGAAGGGGACGTCCGTCGGAAGACGGCCTTGGCAATTTTTGTACCCCCTTTCCCATTAATGGGTCCATTGTGCTATTATGTACCCGTAGTGTAAAGGCTCTGTCTTTTCTGTCAAGTCGCAAACGGAGGTCCCGCCTCGCGTCCGGAGGAGGAGCCCTTCTCGGAGAGAAGCTGTGGGCCGGAAAAAGGAGGGAGGTGTTTCGATCGACGGAAAGGTGGTTCGAAGGCGCTTCAAAGAGCGGTACCGTTCACGTCCCGATAGGCGAAAATGATTTTTGAGGAGGGAACAGGCGATGGCAAACCGGAAAGAGACTCCCGTCGCGCCCAAGGCGACGCGGGTGCCCGATACGTACATCATCATCTTCTTCGTCGTCCTTTGCGCGGCTTTGTTGACCTATCTCATCCCCGTGGGGACCTTCGAGACCCACGAGATCTCCTACCAGATGGGAGAGAGCACCAAGACGAGGACGGTCCTCATCCCCGAGACCTTCAAGATCGTCACCGACGAGGCGGGCCAGCCCGTCAAGAAGGGGATCAGGCTCTTCGAGCCCTTCGGCGAGGTGGGCGTCCTCAACTACGTCTTCGAGGGTTTCGTCTCCGGCAGCAAGTGGGGATCGGCCGTGGGCGTCATGGCCTTCATCCTCGTCATCGGCGGCGCCTTCGGCATCATCCTCAGGACGGGAGCCGTCGAGGCCGGTCTCTACAAGATGCTGGCCAAGACGAAGGGGGCCGAGGCGGCCATCATCCCCGTCATGTTCGTCCTCTTCTCCCTGGGGGGGGCCGTCTTCGGCATGGGCGAGGAGGCCATCCCCTTCGTCATGATCCTCGTCCCGGCCTGCGTCGCCCTGGGTTACGACTCCATCACGGCCCTGCTCATCTCCTACGGCGCCACCCAGATCGGCTTCGCCACGTCCTGGATGAATCCCTTCAGCGTCGCCATCGCCCAGGGGATTTCCCAGATCCCCGTCCTCTCCGGAGCGGCCTTCCGCATCGCCCTCTGGGTCGGCTTCACCCTGCTGGGCATCGTCTTCACCTGGATCTATGCCCGAAAGGTCAAGGCCAACCCCGAAAGCTCCCTGGCCTATGCCTCGGACGCCTTCTTCCGCGACGATCTGGCCAAGAACAAGGAGGTCCAGGCCGAGTTCGGGCTGGGCCACAGTCTGGTCCTGCTGACGCTGACGGCGGGCATGGGCTGGGTCATCTGGGGCGTCGTCAAGCACGAGTACTACATCCCCGAGATCGCCACGCAGTTTTTCGTCATCGGCCTGATCTGCGGCGTCATCGGCGTCCTCTTCAAGCTGGGCGGGATGACCTGGAACACCATCGCCGAGAGCTTCCGCGACGGGGCGAAGGATCTCGTCGGCGCCGCCATGGTCGTCGGGATGGCCAAGGGGATCATCCTCGTCCTCGGCGGCGATTCGCCGACGGCGGCGACGGTGATGAACACCGTTCTCCACTCCGTGGGCAACATGATTTCGGGCCTCCATTCGGCCGTCTCGGCCTGGATCATGTACGTCTTCCAGTCCGTCTTCAATTTCTTCGTCGTCTCCGGATCGGGCCAGGCGGCCCTCACCATGCCCCTCATGGCCCCTCTGGCCGACATCGCCGGCGTGTCCCGTCAGGTGGCCGTTCTGGCCTTCCAGCTCGGCGACGGTCTGACGAACCTCATCGTCCCCACCTCGGGCGTCCTCATGGCCTGCCTCGGCGCGGCACGCCTCGACTGGGCCACCTGGGCCAGGTTCCAGATCAAGTTCCAGGGCCTTCTTTTCGCCGTCAGCTCCCTTGTCGTCGTCGGCGCCGTCCTCATGGGCTTCAAATAGGCTTTCCCGGCGGCCGAGAAAAAGGGCAAAGGACGAAGAGGCGCCCCGACGGGGCGCCTCTTCGTCCTTTGCTGGCTATTTGCCGACGCAGAAGCGGCTGAAGATCCGTTCCGCCAGCGCGTCGTCCCCGTCGAGGAAGAGGAGGCGATCCAGAGCCGATCGGGCCTCGGCCAGGTTGGCGGCGGCCACGTCTTCGCCCAGTCCTTCCCGGACGAGGCGACGGGCCTCGTCCAGGGCCGATCGGACCAGGCGGAGCTCTTCGAGCTGCGATGCCGAGGCGTTGAGGGCCTCGTCGAGGAGGCCCGAGCCGACGACGGCGTCGACGACGGCCTCCTTGAGCGCGTCGATGCCCTCTCCTTGTCGGGCCGAGAGGCGCAGAAGTCCCAGGGAGGGGGAAAGGGCCCGGGCCTCGTCGTCGCCGACGAGCTGGGAGAGGTCGGCCTTGTTGACGAGGGTCAGGTGGGGCCTGCCGACGAGGCGCGAGGCGGCCCGCCTGTCGTCGTCGTCGAGAGGGGCGCTGCCGTCGAGGACCAGAAGGGCCAGGTCGGCCCTTTCCAGGGCCTCCAGCGTCCTGTCGATGCCGAGGGCCTCCACCTCGTCGAGGGGAACCCGGAGTCCCGCCGTGTCGAGGAGGTGGAGGGGGACGCCCCGGTGGGAGAGGGGCTCTTCCAGGACGTCGCGCGTCGTCCCCGCCACGGCGGTGACGAGGGCTCTGGGGCGGGCGAGGAGGGCGTTGAGAAGGGACGACTTGCCCACGTTGGGCTTGCCCACGAGGGCGATGGCGATGCCCTGGCTGAGGAGGAGCCCCGTGCGGCATCGGTCGAAGAGGAGATGGGCCTCGCCGCTCAGAGAGCGGAGTGCCTCGGCGAGCTCCGGGCCGGTCAGGGGCGGAAGCTCCTCGTCGGGGTAGTCGAGGCCGGCCTCGACGAGAGCCGACAGGTCGAGAATCTTTTCGCGGAGGGATGTCGCCAGAAGCGACAGGTGTCCCGCGAGGCTTTTCTGGGCCGCCTTCAACCCCGCCTCGCTCCGGGCCCTGATGGTGGCCAGGACGGCCTCGGCCTGGGCCAGATCGATGCGGCCCGACAGGAAGGCCCTCTGGGTGAATTCGCCGGCTCGGGCCGGGCGGGCTCCGAGGGCGTAGAGCCCTTCCAGACAGAGCCGGGCGGCCATGTTGCCGCCGTGGCAGTGGATCTCGGCCATCTCCTCGCCCGTGTAGCTGCGGCCCGGGGCGAACCAGACGGCCAGGACCTCGTCGAAGGGCTCGCCCGCCTCGTCGACGAGACGGCCGTGACTCATGAAGCGCGGCTCCGTCTCGGCCAGGGGCCGACGGCCCCGGAAGAGACAGTCGGCCCACCGTCGCGACTGGGGGCCCGAGAGGCGGACGATGGCGATGGCCGACTCGCCCAGGGCGGTGGAGAGGGCGGCGATGGTCTCGTTCTGCAAGGATTCACCTTCGATCGCGGTCCGAAAGGGGAGGCGCCCGAGGGGAGTCGGGCGCCTCCGTTGCGGGAAGAGGTTAGCGGAGACGTTCCCTCATGGCCTGGCCGAGGCGCCTCACGCCCTCATCGATTTCTTCGGGAGAGGCGAAGGTGAAGCAGAAGCGGCCGTTGTGAACGCCGCCCTGGCCGACGTAGAAAGGGGGGCCGGGGACGAAGGCGACCTTTTTTTCGATGCAGGCGTCGAAGAGGTCCGTCGCGGCGATGTTCGGCGTCTCGATCCAGTAGAAGAATCCGCCCTGAGGCGTGACCCAGCGGACCTCGTCGAGGGGCAGATGGCGCCGGAAGGCCTCTTCCATGGCGTTCCGCTTCTTCGTGTAGTGGGCGATGATCTTGGGGAGGAAGGCGTCGAGATGGCCCAGGCGGCAGTACTCGTAGACGAGGGCCTGGGCGACGACGCTGGTGCAGACGTCGACGCCCTGTTTGAAGATGGACATCTTGCGGATCAGTTCGGCCGGGCCGGCGCACCAGCCGATGCGCGTTCCCGGGGCGAGGATCTTGGAGAAGGAGGCGGCGTAGAGGACCATGCCCCTGTCGTCGAGGGAGAAGAGCGTCGGCAGATGGTCGCCGTCGAAGCGGACGTAGCCGTAGGGGTCGTCTTCGAGGATGGGGATCCCGTAGCGGTAGGCCACGTCGAGAAGGGCCCGACGGCGCTCCAGAGAGAGGGTGCAGCCCAGGGGGTTGTGGAAGTTGGTGATGGTGTAGATGTACTTGATCGTCTCGCCCCGGGCCCTGAGGGCCTCGATCTTGGCGGGCAGGGCCTCGACGATCATGCCCTCTTCGTCGCAGTCCAGGGTCTCGAACCGGGCGCCGTGGTTGTGCATGTTCAGCGTCGAGCCCATGAAGGAGGGCTCTTCGACGAGGACCACGTCGCCTCTGTCGACGACGGCCCAGTTGAGCAGGTCGACGACCTGCGTCGAGCCCGAGGTGATGAGGAGTTCTTCGGGCTTGAGGACCCGTCCCATGCGGGGCGCCGTCCAGGCGGCGAGGAATTCCTTCAGGGGGCCGTAGCCCTCCGTCGTGCCGTACTGGAGGACGTCGCGGCCGGAGCTGCGGAGAATGGACGAGGCCTCGTTGAACTGTTCCACGGGAAAGATGGCCGGGTCGGGCATGCCGCCGGCGAAGGAGATCATTCCCGGCTGGCGGATCAGATGGAGCATCTCCCGGATCGGAGAGGGCTTGATGGCCCCCGCCGCCTGACTGAATAGAGCCTCCCAGAACTGGCTCACTCTGCATCGCCTCCTCGTCGGGTTGTATCCGGATTATAGCAGAAGGGGCCCCTTCGGTCCGTTCCTCTTTCGGGTTTATCCCTTCAGGTCGGCGATGGCCTGGGCGAGGCGCCGGGCTCCCTCGTCGATCTCCTCCGTCGAGGCGAAGGTGAAGCAGCTTCTCAGGTTCTCCTCGCCCCCCTTTCCGCTGGGGAAGAAGGAGGTGCCGGTGACGAAGGCCACGTTTCTCTCGATGGCCTTGAAGAAAAGTTCCTTCGTGTCGACGCCGGGCAGGGTGAGCCAGAAGAAGAAACCTCCCTCGGGCTTGACGAAGCGCACGTCGGCGGGAAGGTATTTCGCGAAGGCAGCCGCCATGGCGTCGCGCTTGCGGCCGTAGTGGGCGACGATCTTGGGGAGGAATCCCTCCAGGTTACCCTGGCGGCAGTACTCGTAGACGAGGGCCTGGGCGACGACGCTGGTGCAGAGGTCGACGCCCTGTTTGACCATGACGAGACTCCGTATCAGCTCCCTGTCGCCGACGGACCAGGCGACGCGCGTTCCGGGGGCGAGGATCTTCGAGAAGGAGCAGGCGAAGAGGACGAGCCCTTCGTTGTCCATGGAGAAGATCGTCGGCAGATGGTCGCCGTCGTAGCGGAGGTGGCCGTAGGGGTCGTCCTCGAAGATGAGGATGCCCTCTTTGGAGGCGATCTCGAGGAGCTTCCTGCGGCGCTCCACGGAGAGGGTCACGCCGGCGGGGTTGTGGAAGTTGACGATGGTGTAGATGAACTTGACCTTTTTGCCCTCTTTGCGGGCCCTCTCGACCAGCGCGGGGATGGCGTCGACGACCATGCCCTCCTCGTCGCAGGGGCAGGTCAGGAAGGAGACGCGGTGGTTGCGCATGGTGTGGATCGAGCCGGGGTAGGTGGGCTCTTCGACGATGACGTAGTCGCCGGCGTCGACGAGGGCCGAGCAGAGCAGGTCCATGACCTGCTGGGAGCCCGTGGAGATGAGCATCTCCTCGGAGGTGGTGACGCGGCCCATGCGGGGGGCCATCCACTGGGCGATGTACTCCTTCAGGGGGGCGAAGCCGTCGGTGGCCCCGTACTGGAGGACTTCCCTGCCCCTTTCGGTAAGGATCGTCGAGGCCCGACCGAACTCGGCGACGGGGAAGATGGCCGGGTCGGGGTTGCCTCCGGCGAAGGAGATCATGCCCGGCTGGCGGGTGTACTTCATAAGCTCCCGGATGGGCGACGGCTTCAGGCCCGCTCCGACCGTCGAATAGAGTTCTTTCCAATCGATTCTGCTCACGGCTTGTATCCCTCCTGAAAGTCTCGTGGTTCGCCCAGCGGCGCAGAGGCGACGCCCCATGTATAGCATATTCGGCCGTGAAAGTCTTCCCGAGTGGGCATCGATTAAGGTCCGGACCGTCCGGTCCGATCCTCTGCCTCCGTCGGGCTCTTTCGCTCCGTCCGGGCCTCGATGGAGACGAAGGTTTCGTGATAGGGGGCGCCGAAGCCGGGGCTCGAGAGGGGAGGCGTGAGGGCGTTGAGGCCGGGTCGTCCCTGGGGAAGGAGGACGACTCCCTCGCCCACTCCCTCCTGGGTCCGCACCTCCACGTCCAGGCCCTGCCCGTTCCGTGCCGTGAGGCGGACCCGATCGCCGTCGGCCAGCCCCCTTCGATCCATCTCCGCCGGGGACAGCCGGGCCGAAAGGGGATCGTCGGCCTCGGGGGCGTCCCAGCTCTGGCCGTTGATGTAGGAGGCGACGTGGACCGTCACGAGACGGAGCCCGCCGCAGGGGGAAAGGGGCTCGGGCAACGAGAGGGGGAGGGCGGCCCGGGCCTCGGGGTCGCTCCAGAACTGGGGCTCCTCCCAGGCGTAGACGCCGTCGCCGAGGTCTTCGAGGCTCTCGTCGGCCAGGAGGAGGTCGTCCATCTCCTTCATCAGCCTCTCCGGGTCCCTTTTCAGTCCCAGGCGGCGGGCCAGGCCGCCGAAGAGGGCCGTCTCGGGCCGGACCGAAGGCGGCGGGTCGAGGACGGCCTGAGATCTCAGGAGGTAGCGGTGCCAGTAGGAGCCCCGCCAGTCGGGGCCCTCTTCGAGGAAGGTCGCCACGGGAAGGACGAGGTCGCAGGCCCGGGCCGTTTCCGTCAGGGTGATGTCGAGGCAGACCTTGAAGGGAATGGCGTCGAAGGCCCGTCGGAGGCCCTTTTCGTCGGGCGCCTGCTGAAGGGGATTGGCGTTGGTGACGATGAGATGGCCGATCGGGGGCGTGAGACGTTCCAGCTTCTCGTGCCAGGTCGCCACGGGAAGGCGTTCCGTCTCGGCGGGCCGGGGGAGGAGGGAGGCGGGGAACCGGGCCATCTCGTCCTTGCCCATGAGGACGGCTCCTCCCGGGGCGTCGAAGGCGCCCGTGAGGACGGCCAGGGCGGAGATCCAGTGGTAGCTCTCCTTGCCGTGGAGATAGCGCTGGAGGCCGTAGCCGCCGTAGTGGGTCAGGGGGCCGTCGAGGAGGAGCCAGTCGAGAAGGTCCCGGGCCTCGTCCGAGGGGAGGCCCGTCCTTTCCAGGAGGGCGTCGTCGTTCAGTCCCGAGAGAAAGGCCTCGAAGGCCTGCCCGTCGTCGACGCGGCTTCTCCAATTCGGAGAGGCCAGTCCCCGGACGAGGAGGGCGCGGCAGAGCCAGGCGGCGAGAAAGGCGTCGCTCCCGGGGCGGATCCGCCACCAGCGGTCGACGAGGGCCGTCGTCGCCGTGGGACGGATCTCGATGGCTCCCAGGCGACCTCCTCGAGCGCGGATTTTCTTGAGCAGGGGGAGAAGATGAAGGCTCGTCTCGGCCACGTTCCGTCCCCAGAAGAGGAGGGCCCGGGCCGAGGCGACGAGGGTTTCGACGGATTGGACGGGGACGACGCCGAAGGTCTCGCGGAGCCCGGCGTTTCCCGCCGAGCCGCAGAGACTCCCCCGCGTCGTCCTGTAGCCGCCCAGCTCGGCCAGAGGGTGGGCCAGGAGCTGTTTCGAGAAGTAGAGGGAGCCCGCTCCCTGGTAGAGGAAGACCGAAAGGGGGCCGTCTCTTTCGACGGTCCGGCCCAGCTCTTCGGCCCAGATGTCCAAGGCGTCGTCGACGGGAAGGGGCAGGAAGGTCTCTCCCCGTCGGAGCAGGGGCGATGTCAGGCGTCGGGCGTCGAAGACCCGCTTCGCCCAGCGTTTCCCCTTGGGGCAGATGAAGGTCGTCCAGGGCAGGCGTCCGTTGGCCTCGATCCGGACCTTTCCGCCGTCGACGTCGACTTTGAAGGCGCAGGCGTCGGGGCAGTCGTGGGGGCAGGCCGAGAAAAAGGTCTTGGCCATCGTCAGGCCTCCTCGACGGGCTCTGCGCTCTCGGCCCCGTCGCCTTCGATCTCGTCGAGCCTCTCCTCGAAGCCGTAGATGGTGGGATCGATGGCGTCGACGGTCTCGTTCAGCTCGGCCAGCCCCTCGAAGCCGTAGCCCTGGGGGAGACGGTTGGCGAAGCGCTTCACCTTGAGCAGGGCCTGGAGGTAGTTGCGCTCGAAGGGTTCGAGGACGTCGGCGGCCGTCATGGCCTGAGGACGTTCTTTGAGATGGAAGAGGATGGCCATCTCGAGATTTTCGTCGATATCCATCTCCCCGTACCAGATGTCGGCCAGAACGTCGCGGAAGCGCTGGCGCTGCGAGGCCGGAACGAGGCGGCGGACGGCTTTGGCGATGCGCCGCAGGCCGTCGCGGAGCTCCTCTTCGATGAGACGGGTGTCGGCCTGGGGGAGGGAGTAGCGGGAGATGTAGCGGGCCTCGTCGGCGACGGAGATCTCCTCTCGGAGAAGCTTGCCGAACTCGGGACGGAGCGTGACGGAGGCCCGCTCGGGAGCGGCCTGGAGGAGGCGGCGGAAGACGGCGCCCGTCTCCGTCCCCCGGCTTTCGCAGGGAGAGTTCTTGAGCCACGTCACGTAGCCCCTGTCGAAAAGCCCCTTGCGGCCGGCCCGGCCCGCCATCTGGAGGAATTCGTTCTTCGATATGGGCCGCCGGTCGTGGTAACGGACGAGCTGGCCGAAGACGACGCTCTCTGCCGGCAGGTTGACGCCCAGGGCCAGGGCGTTGGTGCCGACGACGACGTCGAGGATCCGCTCGCGGAAGGCCGACTCGACGAGGAGCTTCTCCTTCGGGAGCATGCCCCCGTGGTAGATGCCGACGCCGCGCCGGAGGGGGGCGTCGATGGAGGGGACGTCGAGGATGGCCGCCAGGTCTTCCAGACGGGCCTGTCCCTCGTCGGAGACGGGGGGACGGTTTTCGGCGATGAGGTCGGCCAGCTCGGCCGCTCCCCGTTGGGAGAAGACGAAGACGAGGGCGTCGTGGATGCGCGCCGTCGAGAGGGGGTGGCGGGGCTTGTAGAGGAGCTTCGTCGCCCGTTCGTGGCTCTCGAAAAGCTCGAAGGGCCGTTCGGCCAGGTCGGTCAGGTACCGTCCCACCTTGTCGGCGCCGCCGAAAGTGGCCGACATGACGAGGATGGGGCTCTCGGGGTGGGTGAGGCGGATTCCGTCGATGTAGGCCCGGGCCCGGTCGGGGTCGTCGAAGATGTAGTGGAACTCGTCGATGACGAGGCCGATGCCGCGTCGCCGGGCGTACTTCATCGTGTAGATTTCCTGGGTGCAGCAGATGATGGGCGCCTCGGAGTTCTTCTTGAAGTCGCCCGTCTCGATGCCGACGTCGAAGCCCATGCGGCGCAGATCCATGTAGCGCTCGTTGCTCAGGGCCTTGATGGGCGCCGTGAAGAGGATGGGGCGCGAGGGGAGGTGCCGTCTTCCCTCGACGTCGACGAGGCCCGCCCAGAGGTAGGCGACCCAGGTCTTGCCGCTGCCCGTCGGCGCCGAGAGGACGGCGCTCTTGCCTTCGAGGCGGCGGAAGGCCTCGATCTGCCAGGGGTAGAAGGAATAGCTGTCCATGTAAGGCTCCTCTGTCGCTCAGATGGGGCCGGAGGGCCCTCTGCGCTATTGTACCCCAAGGCCTCCCGATGCGTGCCTCTCCGGGAGGGGGTGACCTGTGCAAGGAGGGGAATCGCCGTCGGCCGCTCCGGGAAGGCCTGGCGGCGATAGAGGCAGGGGTCGAAGGGAAAAGGCCCCGGATCTGTCCGGGGCCTTTTCCCTTCGACCTCGAGCCGGCTCGGAGCGGTCGTTCAGCTTCTTCGGGCGGGCAGAAGCCCCGAGGGTGCGGAGGCGTCGGTGCGGAAGAAGGCCACCCGCCGCTGAAGGTCCTCGCCGATGCGGGCCAGTCCCTCGGCGCCCTTGGCGACGCGCTCGGCCGCCGTCGCCACCTCGACCACCTGGTCGCGGACGTTGCGCGCCATGGCGTTGGAGTCGCTCACCTTGCCGGCCATGTCCTGGACGGCCGAGGCGATCTCCCCGCTCGAGGCGGCCTGCTCCTCGCTGACGGCGGCCAGGTCCTGGGCCGATCCGGCGATGTTCTCCAGCCCCTTCAGGATGAGGCCGATCTTCGCCGAGGCCTCTCGGACGAGGCCGTCGGCGTTGCGGGCCCCCTCGCGGTTCCGGTCCGCCCCGGCGCGGACCGAGGCCAGGTCGGCGGCGATGGACCCGGCCAGGTCGGCGATGTTACGGGCCGCCCCGTTGGACTCCTCGGCCAGCTTGCGCACCTCCTCGGCGACGACGGCGAAGCCCCGGCCGTGCTCGCCCGCCCGGGCCGCCTCGATGGCGGCGTTGAGGGCCAGCAGGTTCGTCTGGTCGGCGATGCCCGAGATGACGGCGACGATCTTCTGGATCTGGGCCGCCTTCTCGGCCAGGGCCACGGCGGCCTTCGACGAGGCCTCGGCCTCCTTCGTCACCTCCGTCATGGTGACGACGGTCCGCGTCACGGCCTCCATGCCCGACTCCCCGGCCCTGCGGGCCTCTTCCACTTCGGCCGAGACGTCGCCGCTGCGGTTGGCCGTCGTCGTGGCCCCGGCGGCCACCTCCTCGACGGAGGCGTTGAGCTCTTGTCCTATGGCGGCCAGGTTCTCCATGGCGCCTCCCACGGTCTCGACGCCGCTGCGGGCCTCTTCGACTCCGGCGTTGGATTCTTCGGCCAAAGAGGCGAACTCCTGGGCCTCGTGACTCAGGCGTGCGGCGATGTCGGCCACGGCGGCGATGACCTCGCTCAGGCTCCGCCCCATCTTTTCCAGGGCCGAGGCGATGGCGGCCACCTCGTCGCGGCCCTCGTCGGCAAAGGAGACCGTCAGGTCCCCCTCGGCGAAGCGGGTCACGAGACCCTGAAGGCGACTCAGAGGGCGCGTCACCGACGAGGCCAGCAGAAGGCCCGAAAGGGCGCTCAAAGCGAGGGAGCCCAGGGCCAGGGTGACGAGGAGCCTGATGGAGGCCGCCGCATCCGCCCTGTTGGCGATGTTGACCTTTTCCGCCGTCTCCGCGGAGTGGGCCGAGAGAGCCGACAGCCTCTGCTGGTAGTGTTCCAGGATGGGCAGCGTCTCGTCGCGGAAGAGGGCGTAGGCCTCGGCGTTGCGGTTGGCCATGGCCAGTTCGATCGTCCTCTCCTGGCTCGCGCGGGCCTCTCCGATGTACTGCCGCGCCGCCGCGAACTGTTCCTTCTCGAAGGAGTCGAGACGGGTCTTGCCGTAGTTGGACAGATCGGCGTCGGCGATGGCCTGGCGCCGCTCGATGTCGGCCATGAGGGCCCTGTTTTCGTTCTCGTCCGTCGTCAGCAGGAGGGCGAGGATGTTGGCCCTGACGGCCTGGGCCTGGACGCGGGCATCGGTGAGCCAGTAGACGGGAAGGAGACATTCGTTGTAGAGGCCGTCCATGTCGGCGACGACCTGCGACTCGCCCCTGTAGCCTATGAAGGCGACAAGGGCCGTGAAAAGGCAGAGAAGGCCCGTCAGGGCCAGCAGGCGGAATCGGATGGAGACGCTGCGCATTCCTCTCATAAAGGCATCATGCTCCTCTCGGGGAAAAGAGTGGATGGGGTTTTGCCCTTTTCTTTCCTTTTCCGGCTTTCGTTTCGGATTTTGCGGCCGGGGCCTCCGAGGGCCCGGCGCGCGAGTTGCGTCAAACACCTCCTCGTTTCCCGGCAAAAGACCTTCAGGGCGAAGGGAGAAAACCCATTCAGCCTCTTTTGGCAAACATAAAATAAGACGACCCCATCGGTCTGCTGTTTTTGGGTTTTATCGGACCAAACCCGCCGTAGGGTCGAAGTTGAACAGAATTGACGGTATAAATGGAAAAATACATTATCCATTATATTTAACGTAAAAATGGGAAATGCCACCAACGTCGAGAAATATCTGTTTGAATCCGCAAACTTATCTTTGCGACGGGCTGTAGTTTGAAGAATACCCTATTTCGTTGATCCTGTCGTTAAAAAATTAAAATATTTATAGTTCAATCTGGGGAAAAATTTTTAATAGTGCACGATCTTGCAGGCCTGGAGCCGTAAGGGGGGCGTTTCTCGAACGGGGGAGGGGGGAACCGTTTGCGGCGTTCCGGGAGCGCGTCGCGTCGTGCCGATCGGAGGCTCTCGGGGCATTTCGAGATCGGCGGGCAAAGAAGGGCGGAGATTCCGTCGGTACGGTCGCGAAGCGCGCGGGCTCGATGGACCTGTCTCGAAACGATGCCGACGAAGCGGTAGAGCGACCCGGGGTTGACGATCCTGCCCCTTCGCCCCGTCCTTTTCGGAAGGGGTCGGCGACGGCCAAGGCCGAAGCAGAGAGGCCGTCGTCGGCCGCTCCTTGCCCTCTCTGCCGGGCCGGCTCCGTGTTAGACTGAGGTCGCAGAAGGACGTTCAAGGAGGTCTTTATCGTGTCGGAAAAGCGTTTTTTCATCGGATCCGATTTCCGCGCTCTCTTTCCCTCGGCTCGGATCGGCGTCGTCGTGGCCTGCGACATCGACAACGGAGGCGTCTCCGAGGGGAAGGCCCGCCTCGAACGGGCCGGAGCGAAGGCCCTGGAGGGCCTGGGGCAGACGCCCTTGGCGGACCATCCCGATCTGGCCTGCTGGCGCAGGGCCTACAAGGTCTTCGGCGCCCCCAAGGGGCATCGAAGTTCCGTCGAGGCCCTCGTGCGGCGTGTGGCCTCGGGGAAGGGGATTCCCACCATCAACCCCCTCGTCGATCTCTACAACGCCCTCTCTCTGGAATTTCTCTTCCCCGCCGGAGGGGAGGATCTCGACGCCGTCGTCGGCGACGTCCGCCTCGTCCTTGCCGCCGGAGGGGAGTCCTTCGTCCCCCTCGGAGCGGACGAGAGCGACCCTCCCCGCCAGGGCGAGGTGATCTACCGCGACGACGAGGGGGTCCTCTGCCGCTGCTGGAATTGGCGCGAGGCCCGGAGGACCTGCCTTTCGCCATCGACGAAGAGGGCCCTCCTCGTCATGGAGAACCTCGATCCCGGCCGGGACGATGCCTTCGGCGCCGCCCTGCTGGCCCTGGCCGAGGGCGTCGAAAGGCTGGGCGGCAGGGGGGAGATCCACCTTCTCGACGGGGAGGAGAACGCCTTCCTCCTCCCTTCGCGATAGGATTTCGCCTCGGAGGAGGCGTTCTTGAAAGGGTTTCTGTTTCGCCCCCTCTTTTCGTCGAGCTCCTGCCGCCGAGATCTCCCGCCCGGAGGTCCCCCGTCGGTAGGGGGTCTGTCCGATCGGCGGGACGGTTCTTCCCCGTCGATCGGAGGAGAGTCTCCCTTGGGCCCGGCCCGATGGGGGTACGGAAGAGCCCTTGTCGGCGCGCTTTCGGCGCGGCGAGGGGGCCCGGTGTGTCTTGCGGGAAAGGATGGAAGACCATGTTCGGAGCCGACAGGGAAAGCCTCTACCGCCTCATCCTCGACCTCGTCGCCGTCCCCTCCGTCTCGCCCTGCGGCGAGAGCGAGAGGGCCGTCGTGGACCGTCTCGCCGGTCGCCTCGGCGAGCTGCCCTATTTCAGGACTCACGGAGGCGATCTGCGCCTTCTCCCTCTAGAGGGCGACCGGCTGGGGCGCAACCTTCTTTTCGCTCTCGTCCGGGCCGGCCGGAAGACGGACAGGACGGTCCTCCTCATGGGCCATCTCGACGTCGTCGGCGTCGAGGTCTGCGGCCCTCTGGCTCCTCTGGCCTTCGACGCCGAGGCCTACACGGCCGCCGTGGGCCGCGCCTCCCTGTCCGACGAGGTCCGGGCCGATCTCGATTCGGGCCAGTGGCTTTTCGGTCGCGGCGTGGCGGACATGAAGACGGGCGTCGCCGTCTTCGCCTCCGTCCTGGCCGACCTGGCCGCCCGTCGCGACGCGATGGGCGTCAACGTGGCCCTTCTGGCCCTTCCCGACGAGGAGTGCAACTCGGGCGGCATGTTGGGGGCCCTCCCCTGGCTGAAACGTTTCGGCGACGACGAGGGGCTGCGTTTCGTCGCCTGCGTCGACGGCGAGCCCTCCATCGGCACGGGAGACGGCAACAGGGCCTCGATCCATCTCGGCGCCGTGGGGAAGATCAATCCCTTCGTCTACTTCCTCGGCCGCGAGACCCACCTGGGCGAATACTACGAGGGTCTCAACGCCAATTTCATGACGGCCCACTTCGACGTCCTCGTCGAGGGCAACCCCGACCTGGCCGACCGTCTCGACGGCGAGGCCTTCACCCCCTTCGCCTCCCTCCGTCATCGCGACGGCCGCGAACAGTACTGCTGTTCCGTCTCGGACCGCTCCTGGTCCTACTACAGCTACTTCACGGCCACGAAGGGGCCCGGCGAGCTGCTGGAGCAGGTCCGGGCCCTGGCCGCCGAGGCGGGGCGCCGTGCCATCGACTGCCATCGGCGCTCGGCCGAGGGCTTTTTCCGTCTCGGCAAGCCCGAGGCGGCCCTCCCGTCGTGGACGATGGCCGTCCTCACCTACGACGAGCTCAAAGAGCGTCTCCGGAACCGCATCGGCGAAGAGGCCCTCCGCGCCGCGACGGAAAGCCTCCTGGGGAGCTCGGGAGACGAGCGGGACAGGGCCATGGCCCTCGTCGACGGCCTCCTGTCCCTTTCGGGCGAGAGGGGACCCCTGGCCGTCGTGGGCTACCTCATGCCCTGCTACCCCCACAGGTCCAATCGGGAACGAAGCGACGGCGACCGGGCCATGGCCTCGGCCGTCCGCTCCCTCGTCGTCGAGGCCAGGGAGCGTTTCGGCGTCGAGCTCCAGATACGCTCCCTTTACGAGGGCGTCTGTGACCTGAGCTACTGCGGCCTTCCGGAAGGCCTTGAGGCCATGGCCCCCTTCGAGGCCAACGTTCCGGGCTACGGCAGGCTCTACCGGTTGCCTCTGGCGGAGATGGCCTCTCTCGACATGGCCATCGTCAATCTCGGCCCCATCGGTCGCGACGCCCACAAGCTCTCGGAGCGGATTCACCTGGGCTACGCCCTCGACGTCCTTCCCCATCTCGTGCGGGGGCTCGTCGATCGCCTGGGTTCCTGATCGGCCTTTCTCCGGCCTGAAAGGGCCGACGGAACGGCGGGACCCTTCGTGCGGGAACGAGGCCGGGCTCCGACACCGTCGGAGCCCGGGAGAAGTCTTTTCTCTTCCCCGGCGACATTCTCTTCCCCGGCCCTTGACGGCCCTCTTTTCAGGTGCTATAAAAGCCGCAATCGACGAAAGGGGTTTTTCTCGTGGCGCGTGGTTTCCTCCTCTCCTGTTGGTCCGGCTCGGCCTGCCGTTCATCTCTTTTCGGGATGAGCGCGCTTCGCCTATAGACCGGCCGGAAGCCTGATCGTCGGGAGAGCGGTAAGCCGCCAACCCCTTTTTCGAAAACGACGGAACGCAGACGGGCCGAAACGAGGGCCCGTCTTTTTTATCCCCGGAAGGAGGTTCCATGATGGCAGAGTATCTTTTTACGCCCGGCCCCGTCACGACGTCACCTGAAGTGCTTCTGGCCGGAGCCAGGCCCATGATGAGCCACAGAGGGCCTCGTTTCTCGGCACTTCTGAGGCGTCTTCAGAACCGCCTCAGAGATCTTCTCGACGTGGACGGTCCCGTCCTGCTTCTGCCCGGATCGGGAACGGGAGCGCTGGAGCTTCTGTCCATGAATCTCGTGACGCCTGAGGACCGTGTCCTCTCCCTCTCCTGCGGCGTCTTCGGCGAGCGTTTCCGCGAGATCGTCGCCCGCCGCGGCGCGACGATGGCCGCCGTCGATGTCGAGCCGGGTCGGGCCGTCACCGTCGAGGGGCTGCGTCGGGCCCTGGCCGAGCATCCGGAGACGACGGTCCTTCTCCTGACCCACAACGAGACGTCGACGGCCGTCACCAACGACATCGGGGCTCTCGTCGCCTCTTTGCCCGAAGAGGGACGACCCCTGGTCCTCGTCGACGCCGTCAGTTCCCTGGGAGCCATGGCCTGTCATCCCCAGAGGTGGGCCGTCGACGGCCTGGCCTCGGCGAGCCAGAAGGGGCTCGTGACCCCTCCCGGCCTGGCCCTGGCCTGGCTTTCGCCCCGGGCCTGGGAGAGGGCGTCGGCCGTCGCCTCGCCGAGTTATTTCTTCGACGCCGGACTTCACCGCCGTTTCCTGGAGAAGGAGGAGCCCGAAAACCCCTACACGCCTCCGGTGAGTCTTCTCTTTTCTCTCGACGAGGCTCTCGCCCGGATGGTCGAGGAGGGCTTCGTCCGTCGCTTCGCGTCGCGCCGCCGCTTCGCCTCGGCCCTTGTCGCCGGGGCCTCGGCTCTGGGGCTTGTGCCTTTCGTGGCCGACGAGAGGGCCCGCTCTGCGGGCGTGACGGCCCTGGTCGTTCCCGGAAATCGGGCCGTCGAACTCCAGAGGGCCCTTCGGGGGCTGGCCGTCGAGGTGGCGGGGGGGCAGAAGGACATGAAGGGACTTCTCGTTCGGGTGGCCCATTACGGCGACGAGGGATGGCCCGAGCTGGCTCTCGTCCTGGGCGCTCTCTACGGCGCCATGAGAGAGGTCGGCCTTGCCTGCGGATCGGCCTTTGTGGAGAGGGCTTTCGAGGCCTGGGAGGAGCGAGTCTGATGTTCAAGGTCCTGGTAACGGAAAACATTCACGAGGCGGGGGTGGCCCTCTTCTCCGCCGCCCCGGACGTGAAGCTGGAACAGAAGGTGGGGCTGAGCCGGGCCGAACTCCTCGAGGCCGTCGCCGACGTCGATGCCCTCGTCACCCGCAGCGGGACGCCTCTCGACGGGGAGATCCTCGACCATGCCCGGTCCCTGCGCGTCGTGGGGCGGGCCGGCGTGGGCGTCGACAACATCGACCTCGCCGAGGCCAGCCGTCGGGGCGTCGTCGTCATCAACGCCCCGACGGGCAACACCCTGGCGGCGACGGAACAGACCCTGGCCCTCATGCTCGCCCTCGTGCGCCGTCTGCCTCAGGCCCACGCCTCGCTGACGGCGGGCCAGTGGCGGCGCAAGGACTTCATGGGGCGCCAGCTTCACGGCAAAAAGCTGCTTGTCGTGGGCCTGGGCCGCATCGGATCTCAGGTGTCCATCCGTGCCCGGGCCTTCGGCATGGACGTCTCGGCCTATGATCCCTACATCGCTCCGGCTCGGGCGGAAAAGCTGGGCGTCGCCCTTCTCGACGATCTTCAGGGAGCCCTCTCCCTGGCCGATGTCGTGACGATTCACGTCCCTCTTACGGACGAGACGCGGGGCATGATCGGCCTCCGGGAGCTCAAGTCGATGAAGGCCGGAGCCTATTTCATCAACTGCGCCCGAGGCGGCCTCGTCGACGAGGAGGCCCTGGCCGCCCTTCTCCGCGAGGGACGCCTGGCCGGCGCCGCCTTCGACGCCTTCAGCGTCGAACCGCCGACGGCCGATCATCCCCTTCTGGCCCCCGATCTTCGCGACAGGGTCGTTCTCACGCCCCACATCGGCGCCAACACCCAGGAGGCTCAGTCGGCCGTGGCCGAGATCGCCGCGACGAATGTCCTGGCCGCCCTCCGAGGTGAGCCCTACGAGCACGCCGTCAACCTTCCTTTCATGGAAAGCCTTCTGACGGGCCGCAAGAGGCGTTATCTCTCGCTGGCCCGCAAGCTGGGCATTCTGGCCGCCAATCTCCTCTCGGGGGCGCCGCGGCAGGTGACGGTCACTCTCAGAGGCTCTCTTTTTTCGGACGAGGACGAGCGGGTCCGCTTCGAACTGCCCTATCGCTATTCTCCTTATACGGTGAGTTTCCTCAAGGGCTTTTTCGAGGTCCATCAGGGGCCGGAGGTGAACTACATGTCGGCGCCTCTGCTGGCCGAGGACCGGGGGCTTTCCGTCGACGAGGCCAAGGGAGAGGCGACGACCTACAACAATCTCATCGAGGTCCGCGTCAGCGACGGCGACGGGGATGTCTCCATGAGCGCCACCGTGACGGAAGAGGGCAAACAGCGCGTCGTCGGCCTCAACGGCTACTGGATCGATCTCGTGCCCGAGGGGAGGCTTTTTCTCTTCAGCAACCACGATCGGCCCGGCGTGATCGGCAAGGTGGGGACCATGCTCGGCGAGGCCCGCGTCAACATCGCCAACTTCGCCCTGGGCCGCCGCAACGGCAGCGGCCTTGCCCTGGGGGCCCTTCAGATCGATCACGACGTTCCCGTCGACGTGCTGGAGCGCTTCCGCGCCGATCCCGACGTGCTCTGGGCCGAGACGGTCGTCTTCGCCGAGGGGATCTGACGATGCGCCTTTTCATCGTGCGCCACGGCGAGACGGACTGGAACGTGACGGGACGCTTTCAGGGACGCAACGACATCGCCCTCAACGACAGGGGGCTCGAGCAGGCCCGACGTCTGGCCGGGGCTCTGGAGAAGGTCCCCTTCGACCGCCTCTGGAGCAGTCCCCTCTCTCGGGCCCTCGAGACGGCGCGGGCCGTCGCCCTCCTGCAGGGCAAGTCCGTCGAGATCGACGAGGGGCTGACGGAGATCTCCCACGGCGAGTGGGAGGGACTCGACGGGGCCGAAGTGGAGCGACGCTGGCCCGGCGATCTGGCCCGCTGGCACGGGACGCCCCATCTCCTGGCCATGCCCGGCGGGGAGTCTCTCCTCGACGTCCAGAGGCGCTCCGTCGAGGCCCTCGACCGCGTCGTCGCCGCCGGCGGAGAGAATGTCCTCGTCGCCGCCCATGACGCCGTCATCAAGGTCCTTCTCTGCGCCTGTCTGGAGATGCCGCTGCGCTGCTTCTGGCGCTTTCAGGTGGGAAACGGCAGCGTGACCCTTCTGGAGCCGACGGCGCGGGGCTGGTCCGTCCCTCTTCTGGGCGATACGTGCCACCTGGGCGATCCCTATTTCCGACCTCTGCAGAAAGGCCTCTGAGACCGGTTCCCGTCGCGACCCCACGGGGAAGTCTCTCATAGTAGAATGGTCTTGCCCTGACGGGGCGGTGGGACTTCTTCCTCCCCGTCGGAGGAGGGGCGAGTCCCTCCGACGTCAGGGTCCCATTTCGAGGAGGTGGTCGCCGTGACGTCGCGGATGGAGTTGCTCAGCCGTCTCGCCGTGGAAAATCAGACTAAGATGGTCCTGCTCGTCGTCGATGGCCTCGGGGGACTGCCGGGGCCCCGTGGGCTGACGGAGCTGGAGTCGGCCCGGACGCCTCACCTCGACGAGCTGGCCGCCAGAGGCGAGACGGGCCTGCTCGAGATGGTCGATCTGGGGATCACGGTCGGCAGCGGGCCGGGGCATTTGGCCCTTTTCGGCTACGATCCTCTGGAGTTTTCCGTCGGCAGGGGCATCCTGGAGGCCCTGGGCGTCGGCGCCGCCGTCGGCCCCGGCGACATCTGCGCCCGGGGCAATTTCTGTCGCTGGGGCGAGCGGGAGATCGTCGTCGACAGGCGGGCCGGCCGCCTTCCGACGGAACGGAGCCGCCAGATCCTGGAGAGGCTGGGCCGCGAGATTCCCGAGATCGACGGCGTTCGCGTCACCTGCTACCCCTCGCAGGAACATCGCTTCGTCGTCGTCTTCTCCGGAGCGGGGCTTGACGAAAGAGTGACCGATGCCGATCCCCAGAAGGAGGACAGGCCCATGAGGTGGGCCACGGCCCGGGCCCCCGAGGCCGAGTTCACGGCCCGGACGGCCAATGCCTTCATCCGCCGCGTCGCCGAAGTCCTCGAGGGCGATCCCCAGGTTTCGTCCTGTCTCCTTCGCGGATTTTCCGGCGTCCCCCTTCTGCCCGACCTGAAGTCGCTCTACCGGATCCGGTCCGCCGCCCTCGCCGACTATCCCATGTACAGGGGGCTGGCCCGCCTCGTCGGGATGAACATTCTCGAAAGCGGTCCCCGGTACGGCGATCTTTTCCACGCCGTTCAGGCCTACTGGGATGACTACGATTTCTTCTACGTTCACGTCAAGGCGCCCCATCTCGCCGGCGAGGACGGGGATTTCGTCGGCAAGGTCCGCGCCCTCGAGGCGCTGGACGAGGAGCTGAACCTCCTGACCGACCTTCAGCCGACGGTCTTCGTCGTCACCGGCGACCACAGCACGCCCAGTCTTCTGAAGGGGCACTCCTGGCACCCCGTGCCCCTTCTTTTTTTCAGCCCCTACGGCCGCCCCGACGATGCCGTCTCCTTCGGCGAACGCGTCTGCGCCCGAGGGGGGCTGGGAAAAATCGAAGCCTCGAAGCTCATGGGACTCATGTTGGCCCACGCCTTGAGACTGATGAAATACGGCGCCTGATGACGCCAGGAGGGATACCGACTTGACGGAAACCGTTCAGCGCTGCACGATCTCCGAAATCCGCAATCTCGCCGACGGACAGGCCTTCAAAGGTTCCTTCGTCGTGCAGAAGATCTCTCGACGCAAAGATAAAAACGATCGCCCCTTCTGGGATCTCCATGTCATGGACCGGACAGGGACGGTCGAGGGGAAGGTCTGGTCCGACGCCGTCTGGTTCGACTTCCCCGACGGAGCCGAGCCCCTCCGGATCGACAACGAGGATCGGATCGGCCGGGACGGCCTCGACGGTCAGACCGTCGGCCTCCGGGGCAAGAAGGTCACCTTCAACGGCCGACCGCAGGTCAACTTCACGGCCCTCTTCCTCCTGGACCAGAAGAGCCATCCGCCTCACGACTTCGTCCAGCGTTCCCCCGTTCCCGAGGAGGAGCTCCAACGTCGTTTCGAGGCCCTGCGCGCCCTCTGCGCGGGTTCCGTCGGCGCCTTTCTCGACTTCGTCTTCTCCGGCGAGAGAGGAGCCTCTTTCCGCGTGGTGCCGGCCGCCGTCAGCCATCATCACGCCTACGTCCACGGCCTGCTGGAGCATACCGTATCCGTGGCCGAGAACGCCTTCGCCCTGGCCCGTTCCAACAGGGACCGGGGGCTCGCCGTCGACGTGGCCCTGACCGTGGCCGGTGCCCTGATCCACGACCTGGGCAAGATCGAGTCCTACGTCCTCAACCCCACTCCGGAGGTCACCGTCGAGGGGACCTTTCTCGACCATATCCCGCTGGGATTCGCCCTCTTTTCCCGTCTGGCCGACGAATTCGGCCTCGAAGGGGAGGAGCGGACGCTTTTGGGACACATCATCCTGAGCCACCACGGTCAGAAGGAGTATGGGTCGCCCGTCCTTCCCGCCTCGCCGGAGGCCCTCATCGTCGCCGCCGCCGACGAGTTGGACTTTCGCCTCTTCTGCTGGAGGGAGGCCGTCTCCGACCTCGACGAGGGAAGGGAAATCAGCGATTTCCACCGCTCCACCCAACGCCGCTTCTGGAAGCGGAGCCCCTTCGCTCAGGAGGTGACATCGTGAGCCATCAGTTTCAGGTCAGCCCTCACGACGAGGGACGACGAGCCGACAGAATCGTCAGGGCCCTCTATCCCGATCTTCCCCTGGGAGGGCTGATGCGCGCCTTCCGCAAGGGGCTCATCCGCGTCGACGGCAAGAAGGCGAGCTGTTCCGACCATCTCTCGGGGGGACAGATCGTCGACGTTCCCTTCGAGGTCCCGACGCGGGCGGAACGTCCCGCCGGAGCGAGGGGAGGGGAGGCCTCCCTTCCCCTGATCTTCGGCGACGACAACATCCTCGTCGTCGACAAGCCCTGGGGGCTGTTGACTCAGCCGGCGGCGCGGGGAGACGACAGCGTCGCCTCCCGCCTTCTCGCCCTGTCCGTTGCCGGAGAGGGGTTCTTCCGCCCCACGCCGGTCCACCGTCTGGACCGCAACACGTCGGGGACGCTGCTCGTGGCCCTCAACGGACCGGCCCTGAGAGAGCTTCATCAGGCCTGGAGAGATCGGGCCGTTCTCAAGGTCTACGTGGCCGTCGTCGTCGGCGACATTCCCCTCCACGGCGAAATCGAGCTGCCCCTTCTCAAGAAGACGGGCAACCGCGTCGTCGTCTCCGAAGAGGGGCAGGAGTCTCTGACCCGTTTCCGGCGCCTCGACGGCGACGGCGATCTCTCCCTCGTCGAGGTGGAGCTCGTCACGGGCCGTCCCCATCAGGCCCGGGTCCATCTGGCGGCTCAGGGCTTTCCCGTTTTGGGCGACGTCAAATACGGCTCCGAAGAGGCCAATCGCCTCTGGCGCCGTCGAGGTCTCGACCGCCCCCTGCTCCATGCCCGGAGTCTCACCTTCCGGGAGATGGAGGCGCCCCTGGCCTATCTGACGGGACGGACCTTCCGTGCCCCTTTCCCGGAAGATATGGCCGAAGTGATCCGCCTCAGGGGTTGGAGGAATTACCTGTAGGGGGTATAATGGACGCAAACTTCAACGTAGGGGGAGATGAAGGAAATGCGTCGATTGACGTTGGAAGTGACGGAGAAGGCCAGGGAGAAGCTCGACGCCTTCGGCAAAGAGGGATATGTGCGCGTCGTCATGCTGGGAAGCGGCTGATGCCGCGTCCCGGCCGCCCTCGTCGAGGGCGGGAAGCCTGCCGTTGCCGATGACTACGAGTCCCTGACTGTCGAGGACTATGTCGTCTGGGTCCCGAAGGAACTGGATTTCCGCAACAATAAGGTCGTCGTCGATATGAAGGGCATCCTCTGGAACGCCCGGCTTCAGGCCACGACCGCCCTTATCGGGTAGACGGACGAGGAGGCGGCCCCGATCGGGGCCGCCTCCTCGTCCTCGCCTCGGGAATGGTACAATACACGGCATGGGAAGATCCGTCGAAGGAGGGGAGAGGACCATGGAGCGAAGACGTCTCCTGTTGACCGGTGAGCAGGCGGAGGGTCGCGTCCCTTCGTCGTTTCTCGTCGCCGCGGCGCTGCATCAGAAGGGCTACCGCCTGCGCCTCTTCCTGGTCGGCACCGATCCTCATCTGTCCGTTTTGCTCCAGCGTCTCTGCGAGCAGGAAGTGACCCTTCTCGATCCCTGGCTCTGCGGTACGACGAAGAATCTGCGGGCCCTTTTTCAGGCGGCCTCGGACGAGAGCGCCCTCAACCTGATCCTGGCCCCCCTGGCTCCGGGGAGGCTCGAAGAGGGAAAGGTCCGTATTCATCCCTCGACGGTCGAGGTGGCCCGACAGATCGGCGGAGCCCTGATCCCGCTGATCTACGGCGACGGCTCGTCGATGGTGACGGCCCACCTGGCTCAGGATGTCCTCCGCGAGATGAAGCGGCTCGATATGGGCGAGCCGGCGGCCCTGGTCTTTTCCTCTCTTCCCAATCTCCGGGAATATCAGCTTCTGGAGCTGGAAATGGGTCGGCGAATGCCGTCGCTGGGGCTCGGTTTCGTTCCCCGTCATCTGGAGCGCTCCCTGCCCCCGATGGAGGAACTTCTCGACGACGAGCTCTGGCGGCAGGCGACCCTTTCCCTCAGGGTGGCGGCGGCTCAGCTCGAGTCCCTCAGCGGCCAGATCGGATGGCCTTTCTTCGCGGCTCTTGCCGCCTTCTACCGTTCATGGGAGCCCTCTCCCTTCCCCCTCGATCCCCTTCCGGCCCGCCCCCTCGTCTCCCTGCTCCGCCCTCAGGGCGTCGATGTGGCCGGCAACAACATCCGACTTTTTCTGGAGGGACTGGACTGCCGCCTCGTCGAAGCCTCCCTGACGGAAGGGCGCCTTGCCGACAGGGCCGACGCCGTCATCGTCCTGCCCGGCGCGGCCACGAGGATCCTCCTCGCTCTGGCCTCCAACGGCACCCTTCGCTCCCAGCTCTCCCTCTCCCTCCTCGGCCGACGTCCCCTTCTGGTCATGGGCACGGCCCTGCCCCCCCTGGGCAGACGGATTATCCTGGGAGGAAATTCCGTGCGCGGCCTCGATTTCTTCCCCTTCGAGACGCTGCTCGAGGGAGCGCAGGGAGTGGAGGGCCTTTTCGAGGCGGGGATTCCTTCCGAGACGGGCGACGCCTTCCTCCGCGGCAGGGAAAGGCTGCGAGGCTGGCTTCCCAAGGGCTTCCAGATTCAGGATGCCTTCGACATCGCCGATGACGTCTGGAGCCTTTTCGACGACAAGGGAAGCCCACAGCCCCGCTGCGGGGGGTGGTCTTCGGGTCCCTCCGTCGTGACGCCTCTCGTCTTTGAGTTTTGGAGCCAGCCTGCGGTCTTCCGCCGTTGGCTTTCCTGAGCGGCTATCTTGCGGAAGATCGAAAGGGAGTGGACTGTCATGACGGGAACGAGAGAGGACCAGCGTCTTCTGGGAGCCCAGCTGCTCGCCGAAGCGGAGGATATCTCCGACAGGATCGTGACGTGGCGACGGGAATTTCACCAATTTCCCGAGTTGGCCTTTGAAGAGAACATCACGGCCTCGCGCGTCGCCCAGATCCTGGAAGCCCTGCCGGGAATGAAGGTCCATCGTTCCTTCGGCGTCGCGACGGCCGTCGTCGCCCTTCTCGGCGAGGATCTTCCCGGCCCCGCCCTTCTGCTCCGTTGCGGCATGGATGCCCTGGCCCTCGACGAGGAGACGGGGCTGCCCTTCGCCTCGTGCATTCCGGGGCTGATGCATGCCTGCGGCCACGACGCTCACATGGCGACGCTCCTCGGCGTCGCCACGATTCTGTCGGGGCGCCTTCACGATCTGTCCCGTCCCGTCGTTTTCCTCTTTCAGCCTGCCGAAGAGGGGCGTGCGGGGGCCAAGGCCCTCATCGGCGCCGGCCTTTTCGAGCGTTTCTCCATCGATCTCGTCCTGGGGATCTACTTCCGTCCCCGCCTTCCCTTCGGCGTCCTCGCCCTTAGGCCGGGAACGATGACGGCCCTTTCCGATCGCATCCACATCGAGATCCAGGGGACGGGCGGCCACGCCGCCTCGCCGCACCGGGCCATCGATACCGTCACCATCGGCGCCCATCTCCTGCTGGCCATTCAGAACGTCGTCAGCCGAGAGGTCGATCCCCAGGAGACGGCCGTCATCTCCTTCGGTCAGGTGGAGGCCGGCGACGCCTACAACGCGATCCCCAAAGAAGTTCATCTCTGGGGGACGCTGCGGGCTTTCGACGGGGAGGTCCGCGACCTCGTCAAGGAGCGGCTCGAGTCCCTCGTCCCTCTCATCGCCCGGGCCTACCGGGCCAATGCCCACGTCGAGTACGCGAAAAACTACCCCTCCGTCGAGAACGATCCGGAGAGGACGGCGGAGCTGATGGAGCGGGCCCGCCTCTTTTTCGGCGACGAGGCCGTCGAAGTCATGGAGCGCCCCGTCCTCTCCGGGGAGGACTTCGCCTTCTACGGAGATCAGGCCCCTTCCGTCTTCATGTTCATCGGAACGGGAGAGACCTACGACGTCAACCACCCCAAAAACGACGTTCCCGAGGCTGTCCTTCCCCTGGCGGCGGCGTGGCAGGCCTTCCTGGCCCTGACCATGTAGGCCTCCGGCGCGATGGGCGGCCCCTTCCGTGACCCTTGCGGGGAACGACCCTTTTACGTAAGGAGAGAGAACGATGCTTGACCTCGAGTTCCACATCCTCCGCCGCCCCTCCGCCGCGTCGAGACGTTCCGTCGAGGCCTTTCTCGACGCTCAGGGGCTCGCCTTCGAGGGCGAGCCCGACGTCACCGTCGTCGCCGAAGACGGCGACGGGCAGGTCGTCGCCACGGGCAGTCTCGACGGCAAGGTCATCAAGATGGTCGCCGTCGATCCCGGTCGCCAGGAGGGGGGCCTCTCGGCGGCCATCCTCTCCCGGCTCCTTCAGGTGGCCCGAGAGGAGGGGCGGACCCACCTTTTCGTCTACACCAAGCTCGAAGCGGCCTCGCGCTTCCGCTCCCTGGGCTTCGTCGAGCTGGCCCGCGTCGAGCCCTCGGTGGTCCTTCTCGAGATGGGCGAGCCCGGCGTCGCCTCTTTCCGGTCCTATCTCGCCTCGGAGCGCGTCGAAGGCGAAGGGGAGTCGGGAGCCGTCGTCGTCAACGCCAATCCCTTCACCAGAGGCCATCGATTCCTTCTCGAAGAGGCCCGGAGGCGATGCGATCGTCTCTACGTCATCGTCGTCGAGACCGACCTCTCCCTTTTCCCCTTCGAGCACCGATTCGATCTGGTCCGCAGGGGTGCGGCCGATCTCGACGGCGTCGTCGTCCTTCGAAGCGGAGACTACGCCGTCTCTCGGGCCACCTTCCCCTCCTACTTCCTTCGCGGTACGGGCGACGACGAGCGGGCCCTTCTGCAGACCCGCCTCGACGTGACCCTTTTCGCCGAACTTTTCGTCCCCGCCCTGGGGCTGTCGCGGCGTTTCGTCGGGACGGAGCCCTATTGTCCCGTGACGCGGCGCTATAACGAGGCCATGAAGGCCGTTCTTCCCCCCAGGGGCATCGAGGTCGTCGAGATCCCCCGCCTGGAAAGGCTGCCGGGCGTGGCCGTCTCGGCCTCGTCCGTCCGAGAGGCGATCCGCGGCGATGACTGGGAGGCCATCAGAGCCCTCGTCCCCGACGTGACCTACGATTACCTCCGCTCCTCCCGGGCCGAGGCCGTCCTGGAGCGGGTGCGCCGGAGCGAAAGCCGTCACTGAGCCTCGGATGGAGGGCCCAGGAGAGAGGCGAGAGCTTCCGCGACCGTCGCGAAGTGGAGGTCGTCCTCGACGATCGGTCCGATGGCGACGAAACGGCCTCGGCCGAAGCTTTTCCAGGCCTGACGGTCGCTTTCGGTGTCGCCGAAAAAAAGCGGGCTCGAGGCGGCCATGCGTCGGCAGAGGAGGGAGAGCCCTTCCGGCGAGGGTTTGCTGATTCCCTCGTCGGGCGTGATCGCCCTTTCCCGGGGCAGGTCGCTCCACCCCAGAAGGCGCAGCCCGAGCTCCAGCTCGGCCCTCGGTCTTCCCGTATAGATTCCCACGGGAAGGCCGAGGGCTTTCCAGGAGGAGCGAAGCAGGGGGACTTCCCTCTGCCAGAGGCCCGCCGTCTCGGAAAGACGGGCCCGTCGCCCGCGCTTCTCCCAGAGCTCCTCCCCTCCGAAATAGAGCTCCTCGCAGAGATTGCGGACCTCCTGGCGGGGGAACGTCTCGCCGAAAGAGCGTCTGACCCAGGAGACGACGTTGGCTCCCTCGAAGGCCGCGAGTTTTCGGGCCCATCCCTCCGCGGTGGGCAGGGCCCGGGAGAGGAGCCTTTCGCCCGTCGCCGCCGCCGCGCAGAGGAAGGCCCAGGCGATGTCGTAATCGTCGTTGAAGGCCCTGTGGCGCTTGCAGATCCTGTAGTGCTCCCCGGTGAAGGACGCCTCGTCGGTGCGACGGCGGGGGCTGAATCCCCAAGCCCAGCGGATCGCCTGTCCGACGAGGGTAAAATAGGAGTCGTCGGTGTCGATGAGCACGCCGTCGACGTCGAAGATCAGGGCGTCGTGACTGAAGATCATGCCATCACCTCCCCTTGAAGTGGAACGGCAGCAGAGGACCATCTACGCATTTTAGGCAATCGCCGAAGGAAAGGCAAAGGAGGTAGGTCATGCTGGAAATACCTCTTCAGCGGGGAACGTCCTGCCCTCTCTACCGACAGATCGCCCGGCACCTGAAGACGATGATCGACAGAGGGACCCTCGCCGCCGGACTTCGCCTTCCGGGAACGCGGGAGCTGGCTCAGGCTCTGTCGGTGAGCCGTACGACGACGACGGAGGCCTACGGACTGCTCGTCTCCGAAGGCTACATCGTCGAGAGAGGACGGAGCGGCAGCTACGTGGCGCCTCGTCCTTCCGCCCCGCCGACCGTCGCGGCCGCCTTCGTCGAGCCCCTCTGGGATCTCGCCTCGGAGAACCCCTCGCCGGGCCTGCTCCCGTCTTCGTCGGTCCGGGGCCTGATCCGTTCCCTCCTGGCAGAGGGAGGGGATCTCTTCGCCTCCTCTCCCGTAGAGGGGCGCGACGACCTCCGGTCGGCCCTCGTCGCCCACGGCGCTCTTCGGGGCATTCCCGCCCGAAGCGCGCATCTTGTCGTCACCGGCGGGGGGCTGGAGGGCCTTTCCACGGCTCTCGGAGCCCTCAAGGAATTGGGAACGAAAAAAGTGTGGGTCGAGGAATTGACCTTTCCTGACTTTGTCGCCATGGCCCGCTCGGAGGGGTTGGACGTGGGCAGTCTGCCCCTCGACGAAGAGGCCCTTGTCGGGTGCCTGGGAACCGTCGGGGCCGGCGAGGTGGTCTACCTCATTCCCAGCTTTCACAACCCCACGGGCAGGACCCTCTCCTTCGAGGCCCGTCGGGCCCTCCTGGCGGAAGGAGAGCGGCGCGGTTTCTGGATCATCGAAGACGACACCTACGGCGAGTTCCGCTACGGCCTCTCGTCCGTCCCGGCCCTCAAATCCCTCGACGGCGCCGACCGCGTCCTCTACATCGGCTCCTTCAGCCAGCTTCTCCTGCCGGGCCTTCGCGTCGGCTACGCCCTCCTTCCCCCCTCGTTGAGGGAATCCTTTCTGGCCGTCAAGTCGCGACGCCAGGGGCCGGTCTCGACATTGACGCAGCGAGTGGCCCTGGGCTTCATCTCAGGAGGCGGGCTGGATCGGGGGCTGGTGCGGCTTCGGGCGATTCTGAGCCGGAGGATGGAGACTCTCGTCGAGGCTCTGCGGAGGGAGTTCCCTCAGTGGGAGACGACCAAACCTCAGGGGGGGATCTATCTCTGGGCCGACACGGGATCGACGGACGGTCGGGCCGTCGCCGACGTCGCCCGCTCTCGAGGCGTCGCCCTCATGGCCGGGGCCCCCTTCGCCTGGCCGAATCGCGCCGTATGCGGCCTGCGCTTTTCCGTGAGCCGTCTCGACGGGGCGGCCCTGTCGGGGGCCGTACGGATCCTGAAGGAGAACGGGCCATGGTGAGATGCGACGATCTCGAGAGGCTCCTCGCCGGGCGGGAGGAACGAGGGCTGAGGCAGCGCCGGCTCCTGGCCTCGTCCGACGTGGTCCTGCAGGCGGCGCTGAACGTGCCGGGGCTTCCCAAGGCCGTCGAGGGGGACGTTTCGCTCCTCGAAGCCCTGGGCTCCCGCCTCGAGGCCTGCCTGGTCGTCCCCTCGGAGCGGCTTCTCCTCGTCAACGGGGCCGGGGCCGCTCTGCTTCTGGCCTTTCGGGGTGTCGATCCTCTGAGGCTCAAGGAGGAAGCCCTTTCGCTGGAGGAGGGGCCTCCCTGGGGGCGGATCTTGGACATCGACGTGCTCACCGAGGCCGGCTCCCTGAGCCGACAGCTTCTGGGCCGCCCTCCCAGGAGCTGTCTTCTCTGCGATCTTCCCTCGAAAGTCTGCGCCCGTCAGGCCCGTCATCCCCTTGCCGCGTTGCGAGAGGCCTTTCTGCTGCTTTTCGAGAGGGCTCTCGGCGACCTGGAAACGTTCAGATCGGGCTGTCGTCGCCGTCTCCCTTTCGGAGACGGCGGTGCCAGAGGAGAAGGGCCAGACAGGCCGTGACGACGCCGCCGACGAGGCCTTGAACGATAAGGTCCGGCCGGGGGATGCCGATGAGATAGCCTCCCAGCCCTCCCAGGGCTCGGCCGAAGAGGAAGACGGAGGCGATGGACAGGATGAGGACGACGATTCGCAAGGACGAGGACCTCTTTTCTGGGGAAGGTTCCCCGAAGGGCTGACGGAGGGGGCGTCTCTTCGTTTTTTTGTTCTTTTTTTCGCTTCGTCCGTCTGTCAAGGGACACTAAAAATGTCATCTAAAAAGAGGGTCTGAGGGACAATGAAAGTGTCGCTTTCGAGGGGCTGAAATCGCCCCCGTCAACAGCCCGCCTTGGCTTTCCTCCGCGGCGGAGGTCCTTCTAGGGAGGGGAACCCGTCCCTTGCTCGGAGCCGACCGCCGCGGCAGGAGGAGCGGGATTCTGTCGCCAGGGATGGTCTGCCGCCGGCTTCCTCTGCTTCTTCGTTTTGCATGGAGTGCCTGTCTTCGTCTCGATGACAGGCGGGGGAGTCGCAGGGGGCTCTTTGTCGACGGCTGCGAGATCGTAGAGCCCGTCATGGACAAGAGCCAGGAGTTTCCCGTCGAGCTTCTCGATGACCTTGACCGCCTGTCCTCTGGCAAGAAGCAGGGGGCGTCTGCGGGGGCCTATCAGGGCGTACTGTTTTCCGTCGAGGGAAATCGTCGAGTCTCCCGAGGCCTTCCGGTCGGTCTGGCGAGTCAGGAGGAGATCGAGAGCGGGTCCGTCCGGCGGAGGGAGAAAGGCAGATGCCCCCTCTGCGGGAGGACGAGCGAACCTCGGGTTATGGACCTCTCCCGGGTAGGCGGCGAGCAGGACGTTGGCCTCTTCGATCGTTTTCACTCCGGCCCGTCGGAAGGCGACGACGAGACGATCCTGAAGAGTTCCCCAGAGCCTTTCGATCCGCCCCTTCGCCTGGGGAGACCCTGCAGGGACATAGCGAGTTCCGAGAGCCTCCAGAGCGCGGCCGAACTGGGTTACAGGCGCCGAGTCCTCCAGCTCCTCCTTGATCGTCAGTTTTTCCGACTTGGGAGAAAGGAAGATGGTGTGGCGGTCGGCGTAAAGCTCGCGAGGCACGCCGTGGCGATCAAGCATCTGACGGAGCACGCGGAAGTAGCCGAAGAGGCACTCATTCCTGGCCATCCACAGACCGAGGACCTCTCCTGTGGCATCGTCAATCACGCCGTGGAGAGTGCAACGCTCACCGATCTCGAACCAATCGAAAGGAGAGGCGTCCATCTGGACCAGATCGCCTCGTCGGGACCGTCGGACCCTGCGGGAACGCCGCTTCGGGGCCCGGTGGCGATGAACGAGGGACAGGTTCTCCGCGCGAAGGAAACGGGCGATGCTCTTGGCGCTCAGCACGAGATCATGCTCTTCGGCAAGGAGTTCGGCCATGTGCTGACAGCTCGTATCCCTGTAAAGACCCTTGGCCAGACTGACGACGAAATCCCGTGTCTCCTGAGAGATTCTGCGCCGGGACGGTTTGCCTCGTCCCTTGTGCAGGAGCCCCTGCGCTCCTTCTTCCCGGTAGCGTCGTTTGAGCCGAAAGACCTGACGGCGGCTCAGACCGAGCCGATCGGCCACCTCCTGAACCGTCAGGTTGCCCGCGACAGCCTCTTCCACCAACCCCAAGCGCCTTGCTTCTTTTGTCTTCATGAGTAGGTCTCTCCTGGTCGTCATAAGTGACATTTTCCCTGTCCTCTTCACGAGTGACAATACCATTGTCCGGCGACACATTTCGCTTCGTCCGTCTTGCGTGGGGCGCAATTTGTGGTACAATGCCCCTGCTTTTGTCGTCTCTGCGGCTATACCTACTGAGGGGGTCTCCGGGAGAGCCCCCCTTTTGTGCTGTATGCGGCGGAAGCCGCTGCGACGATTGTCATTCGTTGTATCCCATGATAGACTAGTCTGAACGTATAGCATTTTGATATTTGTGCAGTGAGGGTTTATCTAACCCAAGGAGGGCATGGCTTTGACTCGTGAACCGAGACTTTACACGACTTCTGCCGATTACGTCTATCAGGAGTTGCGCCATAAGATCATAACAAAGCAGCTCAAGCCGGGACAGCGTCTGCCCGAGGTCAATATCGCCGTGCAGATGGGCGTGAGCCGCACTCCTGTCCGGGAGGCTCTGCGCCGTCTCGCCAGCGAGGGGCTCGTGGTGATCATCCCCAACAGCGGCGCCCGTCTCGCCTCGCCGACGAAGCGCGAGATGGAGGACACCTTCGTCGTCCGCGAGCAGCTCGAGTGTCTCGCCGTTCGCCTTGCCGCGGGCCGGATCAGCGAACGCCACCTGAGGCGCCTCGAGGAGACGCTCCTGGACGAGGAGCGTTCCTTCGAAGAGCAGAACCTGGAGCTCTACCTCGAGGTGAACGAGACCTTTCACCGCATCATCGCCGAGGCCAGCGGCAACAAGGTCCTCGCCGACTATGTCGAGAACATCCTGGCTCGGACCAACGTCTACATGGTTTTCTACGATCCCTTCCTCGGGCACCGGTCCGGCCAGACTCTGCCCAAAGATCACCCCAGCCTGAAGGGGCACCGTGTCCTCATCGACGCCCTTCGGGACCGCAACGGGGACCTGGCCGTCGAGATCATGTGCCGCCACCTCACCCTTTCCAGCCAGGGACTGGAACAGCCCGAGGAATAGAGGCCACAGAAGCCGTCCCGGGAGGGATACTTCCCTTGAGGGAACGATGATCTTGAGGGAGAGATCCCAAGCCCGAGGAGGCTCGACGATGAAACCCGATTACCTGCCCACGCTGGACCTGAAGCGCAATTACCGTAGAGTGAAGGAAGAAATTCGCAGGGCGGTCGATGAGGTCCTGGAGGAACAGGCCTTCATCCTGGGACCGGCCCTGTCGGCCTTCGAGGCCGACGTCGCGACCTATCTGCCCGTCCCCCACGCCATCGGCTGTGCCTCCGGCAGCGACGCCCTTCTTCTGGCCCTGATGCTTCTCGACCTGAAGCCCGGAGACGAGGTCATCACGACGCCTTTCACCTTCTTCGCCACCGTCAGCGCCATCACGCGCCTGGGGGCGAAGGCCGTCTTCGTCGATGTCGATCCCCATACCTACAACATGAGGACCGATCAGGTCCTGGAGAGGCTGACCGACCGGACTCGGGCCGTCGTCGCCGTCCATCTTTTCGGCCAGATGGTGCCGCTGGAGACGATCGAGGAGGAGCTCCGGTCCCGAGGCGTCGTCCTCATCGAAGATGCGGCCCAGGCCTTCGGCAGCTGGCGCTTCGTCGACGGGACGCCCCGCCGGGCCGGGTCCTGGGGCGATCTCGGCTGTTTTTCCTTCTTCCCGACGAAAAATCTCGGCGGCTGCGGCGACGGAGGCATGGTGACCTGCGGCGACGACGGGTACGCGTCCCATCTGCGGAGCCTGCGCGTCCACGGTTCGGGCAAGATTTACTACCATGACGAAGTGGGGCTCAACAGCCGCCTCGACGCCCTCCAGGCCGCCATCCTCCGCGTCAAACTGCGCCATCTCGACGAGTGGAACGAGGAGCGGCGTCTCGTGGCCGATCGCTACGCCCTGCTCTTTTCCGAGGCGGGGCTCCTCGGCGACGTGACGCCCCCTGCGGCCCTGGAGGGCAACGGCCACATCTACCACCAGTACGTCATCCGTTGCCGTGAGCGGGATGCCCTGCAGGCCTTCCTCGAGACGGAGGGGATCGCCTCCCGCGTCTACTATCCCCTCTGTCTTCACCTGCAGCGCTGTTTCTCCTTCCTCGGTTACGGCGAAGGAGATTTCCCCGCGGCCGAGGCCCTCTCGTCCGAGGTCCTGGCCCTTCCCGTCTTCCCCGAGCTGACGGGAGTCGAGCAGGAGCGCGTCGTCGAGGCGGTGGGGCGTTTCTACCGATCCCGTCAGTCCTGACCATTCTTGCTCTTTGCGCCCGATTCGTGTAGAATTACCGATGGCAGGATCTGATGCCATCGGTAATCTCGTTTGAGAGCATCGCCATCTTTCGAGGAGGTGAGGGGCCATGATGTACCCCTTTTTCTTTGATCCGACGTTCATGCTGCTCATTCCGGCCATGCTTCTGGCCTTCTGGGCCCAGATGAAGGTGAAGAGTTCCTTCGCCCGTTTCAGCCGCGTTGCCTCCCGTCGCGGCGTCACCGGCGCCGAGGCGGCCCGGGCCCTTCTCGACCGCCAGGGCCTTTCCGACGTGCCCGTCCGGCGCGTCGCCGGCAATCTCTCCGATCACTACGATCCCAGAGACCGGACGCTTCACCTTTCCGATTCCGTCTACGCCAGCACCAGCATCGCCGCCATCGGCGTCGCCGCCCACGAAGTGGGCCATGCCGTGCAGCATCTCCAGTCCTATGCGCCGCTGAAGATCCGCAACGCCATCGTTCCCGTCGTCAACATCGGCTCCGGGCTGGCCTTCCCCCTCTTTTTCATCGGCCTTCTCATGAGGACGCCGATGCTCATGGATCTGGGGATCCTCTTCTTCCTCGGCGTCATCGTCTTCCACCTCGTCACCTTGCCGACGGAGTTCGACGCCAGCGCCCGGGCGCTGCGTCTTCTGTCGGACACGCAGATCCTGGGAGGGGACGAGATCGGCGGGGCCCGGTCGGTTCTCAACGCCGCGGCTCTCACCTACGTTGCGGCTTCGGTCATGGCCGTGGCCCAGCTCCTCCGCCTCGTCCTGCTTCGAGGCATGGTCGGCGGAAGAAACGACTGAAGGACGACCTTTATCGTCGGTCCAAGGTAGGTTAGACTAGGGGGTGGCCGCAGAGGCCGCCCCTTTTTTGGGAGTCCCGATGACGGGAAGGAGAGATTTCCCCCGATGCCGTTTCTGTTTCTGCTCCTTTTGGCCCTTTTTCTCGCTCCCTGGCTGGGGTTGATTCTGCTCCTCCCCTTGGTCCTCCTGGTCCTGGTCATGGTTCCCTTCGGCTTCGCCCTGCGCTCCCTCTTCTGGCTCTTCGCCGGTCCCAGCCGGCTCCTGAGCGTTTTCTCCAACGGGAACGTCCGGCGCAATCATGCCCTGGAACACGCCACGGCCCACGTCCTCGAGGAGAGTCTGGGAAGACCCCTTCCCCTTTCGGGCTATGCCGTCGAGGAGGGTTTCTTCGTCGACGGTCCCTTCTCTCCTCCCATGGTTCTCGCCGCCGCCCGGGAGGCCCTGGCCCGTCTTCAGGGCGGTGAGGTCTCTCTGGCCTTGCATCGTCGCTGCGGCACGACGGTGATCGTCGTCAACCTCCTCGCCTCGGCGGCCTTTCTTCTCCTCTTGGGGGTGACGGGGCGGATCTCCTTTCTGTCCGTCGTCGTCGCTCTTCTGGTGGCCAACGGCATCGGTCCCCTTCTCAGTCCCTTCGTGCAGCGCCACCTGACGACGGATGCCTCCGTGGCGGGAATGGAGATTCTGGGAGTCGAGGTCCGGTCAGGCCATTCCCAGGCCTTGGGCGTCTCCTTTTCCTTCCCCTCGCGGCTTTTCGTGGCCACCCGTCAGGCCGGACAGGCCCTGACGGCTCAGGTGGTGCGCTGATGCGCGCCGTCGAGGCCTCTCTCCTTGCCTGGCGGGCTCTGGGACGTCACCGCACCTGGGGGCAGGCCCTGCGGGCCGAGGCTCCCGATCTGGAATCGTGCGAGCGCCCTCTGGCCGAATCGCTTCTCTTCCGCGCCCTGCGTCGCCGTGCCCTTTGGCTCTTTCTCACCTCCCGCCTTTCCCGACGGGGAATCAGGGAGCTTTCTCCCTCGACGGGCGACGCCCTCATCATAGGGTTGGCCGGAGTGGTGGAGATGCCTCTGATGACGCCGAGAAGCCTCGTCAACGCCTTCGTCCAGCGCCTCTCCCTTCAGGGAGAGGCGGGAGGGGCTCGTCTCGTCAACGGTCTTCTCCGCCGCTGTCACGAAGAGGGAATCGGCCACCTGTCGAAGCTGCGCGAGAGCGGCGATCTTCGCGATCAGGCTCTCCTCTGCGGCTTTCCCGACGAGGGGCTGTCGGCCCTGCGCGATTCCTGGGGCGTTCACGAGGCCCGTCGCCTCATGAAGCTGCTGGCCATGAGGCCCTCTCTTTCCTTTCGGGTAACGGGCGATCCCTCCGTCTCTCAGCTTCGCCTCTGGCCCTCCCCTCACGTGAAGGGGCTCTGGAGGAGCAGCGCCCTCCTTCCCGACGGGCTGCCCTCGTCTTATGTCCCTCAGTCCGAGTCGTCGGCGCGCCTGCTGCCCTATCTCCAGGAGCGCCTCTCCGGTCGGGAGGGATTCTGTTTCGGCAAGCCCCAGGAGGAGGGACGCCTCCTGTCGCCCAGAGGGCAGGTCCTGCCCCTTTGGAGCGGCGACGAGGGGGCGATTCCCCGAGGCTTTCGAAAGGCCTCTCTTCCCACCGAGCCTCTTCCCTGGATTTTCGTCGAGCCCTCCTGTTCGGAGAGCGGCTGTTGGGCCCGTCTGCCCGAGCGGAAGTGGGCCTTTCGCCGAAATCGCCTGGTCGAGTTGGCCAGGGAGCAGGAGGAGTTCCTGTCGACGGCTCTCGATCACCTTCTTCCCGGAGGAGTCGCCATCTATCGGACGAGGAGTCTCTTCAAAGAAGAAAACGAGCAGGTCGTCGCCCGTGTCCTGGCCGCTCGGCGGGATTCCGTCGAGTGGGCCGTCGACTTGCCTCGAGATCTGGCCCGCCGGGGCCGTCCTTGGGGGTATTATGTCCTTCCCGAGAGCCCCTGGGCCGATGGAACCTTCGTCGCCGTTCTCGTGCGGCGCAGCTGAGGAGGAAAGCGAGATGCGCAGTCTGTTCCGCCTATCAATGCTCATCGTGTTGCTGGTGATCGTGGGGTCGGGCATCATGGCCGTCTACACCGTCTTCCTGGGAGGGCGTTCCGTCGCCGTTCCCTCCCTGGAGGGCCTTTCCGTCATCGACGCCGTCGACAGGACGCAGTCCTTGGGACTTCTCGTCCGGGTCGATCAGGTCGAATCGCTTCAGCCTTCAGGGACGATCCTCTCCCAGTGGCCTGCAGCCGGGGAGCAGGTCAAGCCGGGCAAGATTCTCGTGCTCAAAGTCAGCCAGGGAGGAACGCGCCTTCCCCTTCCCGACGTTCGCGGCATGGAGTTCACCCAGGCCACGAGTCGCCTCGAGGAGGACGGCTTCAAGACCGGAGACGTGCTCCGCATTCACGATGAGGGACGAGCGGCAGGCATCGTCATGGCCCAGAGCCCGGCCGCTCCGACGGTGATGTCTCCCGGGCGGGCCATCGACCTGCTCGTCAGTCTGGGGCCCGAAAGCAGCGAAGGCATGGTCGTCGTGCCCGATGCCGTCGGCCGCTCGGAGACGATCACGCGAAAGCTTCTCCGCGAGGTGGGGCTGACGGTAAAGGCCGTGAAGTCCGTCTACTCACAGGCCTCGCCGGAAGGACTCGTCATGCGCCTCGAGCCCGCTCCTGGAAGCAAGGTCCCCTCCGGTTCGGGCGTCACGGTGACGGTGGCGACGCTGCAGAAGCCGCCCGCCGCCGAGGCGCCGAAAGTTCCCGGTCTGCCCTCTCAGGCGCCGTCGTCGGTTCAGACGACGCCACCTCCAGGACCGGCGACGGTCTCCACGGCGACGCCGCCTTCGGGAACGGCTCCGGCGCCCCTTCAGCCCCCCTCGACGGCCCCCTCCGGCCCGACCTCCGCACCCGCCGCGCCGACCAAAACGGCCAAAATCCGCTACCAGGTGCCGCCCCTGACGCGTCCCATGGAGCTCAAGATCGAAATCGTCGATGCGGCGGGGACGCGGGAAATTCTCAATCGCGAAGCCAAAGGCGGCGAATACGTCTCGCTTGACGTCCCCTACCGCGAAAGTGCCGCCGTCACGATCTACCTGGGAGGGATGTTCGTATGGCAAGATCGCTATCGCTAGAGAGGGGACGCCCCCTACTGGCACCCTCTCTTCTGGCCGCCGACCCTCTGTGCATGGCCGCGTCCATTGACAGACTGGGCGGAGAGGCCGATGCTCTTCATGTCGATGTCATGGACGGCCGCTACGTTCCCAACATCTCCTACGGGCCCGGCCTGGTTCGTGCCCTGCGGGACCGTTACGCGGAGGCGGTTCTCGACGTCCATCTCATGGTCGATGAGCCGGAGCGCGGCATCGAGGCCTTCGCCGCGGCCGGAGCCGATTACCTGACGGTCCACGTCGAGGCGACGAGACATCTTCACCGCCTTCTGGGCCATATCCGAGAGCTCGGCTGTCGTCCCGGCGTGACCCTCAACCCCGGTACCCCCGTCGAATGGCTTCGTCCCGTCGTCCATCTCGTCGATCTCGTCCTCGTCATGTCCGTCAACCCCGGCTTCGGCGGCCAGACCTTTCTGCCCGAGGTTCTGTCCAAGGTCCGTACCCTCTGTCAGTGGCGTGCCGTCGACGGTCTCTCCTTTCTGATCGAGATGGACGGAGGTCTGGGGCCGGCCAATGGAGCCGACGTCGTCCGAACGGGCTGTGACATCCTCGTCGCCGGCAGCTCCGTCTTCGGGGCCGCCGATCCTCTCCTTGCCCTTCGGGATCTGAGGAGAACGGCTCAGGGAGGGATTTCTCATGGCAGATCGTGAGGAGAAGCTTCTGGAACTCTGTTCCCGATTGAGGGGGCTCCGCGAAGAGCGGGCCATCTCGCTTGAGGAGGCCTCGGCCAGGACGCGCATCCGCGTCCCTCTTCTGGAGGCTCTTGAGGAGGGGCGCCTCGACGCCCTTCCGGGGCTGGTCTATGCCCGAGGTTTCCTGAGAACCTATCTGAATTTCCTGGGGGCCTCCCATCTCTGGGAGGAGTTCGAGCCCCTTCTGCCCCAGCCGGACGCGGAGGGATGGGGGAACGTCATGGGGGGCGCCGTCCCCCCGGCGCGGGGATTTCGCAAAATTTCCCGGCGATGGGTCTACCTTCTCCTCTTCCTGGCCCTTTTCGCCGCTCTCTATGTGGTCTGGGACAAGCGGGGGCAGGTCCGTCAGCCTCTGATGCCCCCCTCCTCCGAAACGGAGAGGGAGCATGAAACGCCTCCTCCGGTGACGGAACCTCCGTCGACGGAGGCGCCTGCGCCTGCTCCCGCTCCGACGACCGAGGAGCAGGAGGCTAAGCCGACGGAGCCCTCCTCGGCGGCGCCTGCCGAAGCGCCTCTGCATGCCGATGGGGGAGGGCAAGGCCTCGTCTCCGGCGAGGTCGTTTCCCGGGATGCGGCGGCCGGGCCCGATCTGAGTGCCGATATCGCCTGGCTCCGGGGAATTTCGGTCGACGTTGCCCCTCTCGAGACGGCCGCAGCCATCCCCTCCGATTCCCTTCGCATCGTCGGACGCGGCGCCTGCTGGATCCGCGTCGCCGAGGGAGAAAAGGTCCTCTTCCAGGGAACGCTTCAGAAGGGGGACATCAAGGTCTTCGAGATCACGGCGGCGACGCGCCTCCGCTTCGGCAACGCGGCCAACGTCGACGTCCACTGGCGAGAGGAGACGGCCGCCCCCCTCCATAATCGAGCCGACGTCGTCACCTACCTCGTCGTGCCCGGCCAGCCCATGAAACGGATCTAGGCCTGCCGCGATGAAAGGAAGGGGAGCATGAAGGTCTTTCTTCTCTCGTTGGGCTGCGCCAAAAACCAGGTCGACAGCGAGAACCTCGTCGGCCGCCTGAGGGCCGCCGGCGCCGAGATCGTCGATGAACCGCAGGGAGCCGATGTGGCTCTCATCAACAGCTGCAGTTTCATCCGGCCCGCCGTCGAGGAAAGCCTGGCCGCCTGTTTCGATCTGGAGGAACTGAAGGCTCGGGGAGAAGTGGGCCGCATCGGACTTCTGGGCTGTCTCTTCAATCGCTACGGAGAGGAGCTTCGTCGCGAGCTTCCCCAAGTCGACATCTGGGCTCCGGCCGAGGATTGGGACTCGGTCCTTCATGCCCTCGGCATCGAGGCGAGGGCGAGGCGCTCCCTTCTTCCCGGTTCCGCCCCCTGGAGCCGCTACCTCAAAATCGCCGAGGGCTGCGACAACCGTTGCACCTACTGCACCATTCCCTCCATCAGAGGGCCCTTTCGCAGCCGCTCCCTGAGGGACATCGTCGATGAGGCCCACCGCCTCGTCGACGAGGGAGCGAGAGAGATCTGCCTCATCGCCCAGGATCCCACGGCATGGGGCCGAGATCTGGGGGCCATGAGGCTGGCCGATCTCCTCGATGCCCTCATGGATGATCTTCCCCGCCATCTCTGGCTTCGCCTTCACTATCTCCACCCCCACGGCGTCGACGAGTCCCTTCTGGAGCGCATGGCCTCGGGGCGTCAGCTTCTTCCCTATCTGGACATGCCTCTGCAGCATGTCGACGACGCCATCCTGGCGGCCATGAACCGGAACGTGACGGGAGAGAGGGCGGGAGCTCTCCTCCGCTACGCCCGATCCCTCCGCAGCGATTTCGCCCTGAGGACGACCTTCATCACCGGTTTCCCCGGAGAGGGCGAGAGGGCCTTCTCCCGGCTCCTGGCCTTTCTCGAAGAGCACGAACTGGATCGGGTCGGAGCCTTCTCTTTCTGGCCCGAAGAGGGAACGGCGGCGGCCAGGTTGCCCCGAAGGCCGTCGAAGGCCGTCGCCCAGGGGCGCCTCGACCGCCTCATGGCCCTTCAGCTCGATATCTCCCTCAGGCGTCAGCGGAACTTCGTCGGCCGCGTTCTCGATGTCCTCGTCGAGCGGATCGACGATGAGAAAGGCCTGGCCTGGGGGCGCTCCTTCCGCGACGCTCCCGAAGTGGACGGTGAGGTCGAAATCCGGACGAAAGGGCTTGCCCTCGGGGCCGTCGTTCCCGTCACCGTCACGGAGGCCTTGGATCACGACCTTATCGGAGAGGTGAATCCCTCATGACAGAACCTTCCAGAACGGCCTTTCACATCGCCACCCTCGGGGGGCTGGGACGGCTGACCTCCATGCCCGGCACGGTGGGTTCCGTGGCCGCCTTCCTCCCCGTCCTCCTCTTTCCCCCCCTCCTCCGGCTCCTGCCTCTCGTCATTCTCGCCGGGACATGGGCCGCCCATCGCTGTGCCCGGGACATGGGACGGGACGATCCGGGCGAAATCGTCATCGACGAGGTGGCCGGACTCTGGACGGCGCTGATCCTGACGCCCCAGGCCATGGCCCTTCCGGCCCTCTTCCTCTTCCGCGTCGTCGACATCCTCAAGCCCTTTCCCGTCAACGCGGCCGAGAGGCTGCCCGGAGGGGTCGGGATCATGGCCGACGACCTCGTCGGCGGTCTCATGACGGCCGGCCTTCTGCTTGCGCTGCGCTGGCTCTATCTTCAGGGCGGCTTGGCGGCCTTCTTCGGGGGCTGAGATGGGCCGTCTCGTCCTGGGCTGGACGGAAAGCCTCGTCCGGCAGCGCCTCCTGGCTCTGGGATCGGCCTGGGGAGAGCCTTTCGTGACGGGGCCCTGGCCCCATCCGATCCGCATCGCCTTCGAAAACGAAGGCGCGTCTCTCGACGAGGCCCTCGATCGGCTCTTTGGGGGCGACATCCTCCCGCGAGGCGTTCTCTCGGCGGAGGAGGCCCTTCTCCTCTCGGCCCGTCGTCGGCAGGCGACCGTCGCCTGCGCCGAGTCCTGTACGGGCGGCCTCATCGGCGGTGCCCTTACGTCCCTGGCCGGTTCGTCGGATATCTTCCTGGGCAGTGCCGTCTGTTACGCCGACGGAGCCAAAAAGGCCCTCCTCTCCGTCTCCGATGAGATCCTCTCCGCAAAAGGGGCCGTCAGCGCCGAGACGGCGCGGGCCATGGCTGCGGGCGCCCGGACCCTCTACGGCAGCACTCTGGCCCTCGCCGTGACGGGCGTCGCCGGGCCGGGAGGGGGCTCGCCCGAAAAGCCCGTCGGCACCGTCTGGTTCGGCGTGGCGACGGGCGAGGGGAGCGGCGCCTTCTTGCGGACCTTTTCCGGCTTTGATCGGGCGACCATCCGTTCCGCCACCGTCGCCGTCGGCCTCGAAGCCCTCTGGCGAACCCTTGAACGGAGTTGACGCCTTGGAGGACCGCCGGAGATGCTTCCTCGCCGTCGCCATCGACGAGAAAATCAAAGAGGAAATAGGAAGGGCCGCCGCGGTCCTTCCACGCGCCCTCCGTCCCGTCGCCGTCGAATCCCTTCACGTCACGCTGCGTTTTTACGGAGAGATCACCTCCCGCGAAAGGGCGGTGATCGAGGGCTATCTGGGCGAAAGCCTCCGCCGTGATCCTCTCTCCCCCTTCTTCCTTCGCCTTCGGGGGCGGGGGCTTTTCCCGTCCCGAGGCGCTCCCCGCGTCCTATGGATCGGCCTTTCTCCCGTCGCGGACGGCCTGATCGAACTGGCCCGCAGGGGGGAGGGGGCCGCCGTCGCCGCCGGACTTCCTCCCGAGCGGCGTCCCTTCTCACCCCATCTCACCCTGGCCCGGTTCCGAGAGGGACAAAAAAGCGACGGACAGGAGATTCTCTCCCTTCTGCCCGACCGTTTCTGGGGCGAGTGGGCCGTGAAAAGCCTGAGCCTGATGAGCAGTACGTTGAGGCCTCAGGGGCCGCTTTACCGTCCCCTGAGGGTGTTCGACCTGAAGGAGGTGGCCCCAGGTGGCCAAGAAAGTTCAACTCACGCGTGAGGATATCCTTGACGAGGCCCTCAAAGACATCAAGGGCAAGTTCGGAGACGGAGCCATCATGCGCCTCGGCTCCCAGGAGAAGGCCACGGTGGATGTCATCTCGACGGGAATTCTCCCTCTCGACGTCGCCCTCGGCATCGGAGGTCTTCCTCGGGGGCGGATCGTCGAAATCTTCGGCCCCGAAGGAGGCGGCAAGACGACCGTCGCCCTCCATGCCCTCGCCGAAGCGCAGAGAGCCGGCGGCGTCGCCGCCTTCATCGACGCCGAACATGCCCTCGATCCCCGTCTCGCCGCCGCCCTCGGCGTCGACGTCGAGGCCCTCTACGTGGCCCAGCCCGACAGCGGCGAACAGGCCCTCTACATTCTCGACACTCTCGTGCGCAGCGGTGCCGTCGATATCCTCGTCGTCGACTCCGTCGCCGCCCTCACGCCCCAGGCCGAGATCGACGGAAAGATCGGCGATACCCAGGTGGGGCTCCAGGCCCGGCTCATGTCCTACGCCCTTCGCCGCCTCACGTCGGCCATCTCCAGAAGCAACGCCATCGTCATCTTCATCAACCAGCTCCGGGCCAAAATCTCCACCATGGGTTACGGCGGTCCTCAGGACACCACCACGGGAGGCAGGGCGCTCAAGTTCTACACCTCCGTCCGCATCGAAGTGAAACGGGGCAAATCCATCACCAAAGGCGACGAGGTTCAGGGCCACGAGCTGTGGCTCAAGGTGGTCAAGAACAAGCAGGCCCCCCCCTTCCGGACCGCTCATGCCTCTCTCATCTACGGTCGCGGCGTCCCTCGGGAGATGGCCGTTCTCGATATGGCCATAGACCTCGACGTCATCAAGAGAAAGGGCTCCTGGCTCGCCTACAAGGGCGAGACCCTCGGCCAGGGCAAGGACAACGTCTCCGCCTACCTGATGGAACATCCCGACCTCATGACGGAAGTGATCGAGGCGGTTCGCATCAAGGCGGCCCAGGGCATCGGCCTGGAGATCCTCCCCAAGGAGCCTCTCTCCGCCGGAGACGACGAGGAAAGGACGAACGCTCCGTCGGAACTCCTCCTCGACGAGGAGGGCGTTCTCGAGCTGGAAGAGGAAGACGGGACTCTCTGAGGCCTCCCGACAGGGGCGGAGTCCCTTCCGCCTCGTGGCGTCCATCCCGGGTGGGGGAGCTTCAATGTCCCTCCCGGCATGGGAGCGTTCCGCACGAGAAACGGCGCACGCGAAACGGGACCCTGCAAATAGGGGTCCCGTTTCGCGTGCGGGGGCTGCAAGGGAGACGGGAGCCCCTCCCGGAGGGGGTCGGAACGTCGTTGCCGGGGGGACGGCACGGTGCGTTGCGACGCGAAAGAAGGGGCCGCGCAGGCAAAAGGGCATTTTCGTTTTTTTGACCTCCTGCCCCGCTTTTTGGGAGAGCGCTTGCCCACTTCCGATGCGCCCGTCCTCTCCCGATGGAGTCGATCGGCGGCGGAAGGCGCGGTTTCCCGATTGTCCCTCTCCGAGGAGCGGCGTAAAATAAAAACGATTCCATCTTGGCGACGAAGGGGGCTCGTTTCAGACATGAAAGTCATCGTCATCGGCAACAACCATGCAGGTACGGCAGCGGTCACCCATCTTCGGAAGTTCTACCCGGAGGCGGAGGTGGTCTCCTACGACCGAAGCGACAACATTTCCTTCCTGGCCTGCGGCATCGCCCTCTGGGTGGGCGGCACGATCCGGGATCCGAAGGGGCTTTTCTACGCCACGCCGGAGGGGCTGAAGGAGATGGGCGTGAAGGTCAACATGGGCTGCGAGGTCACGTCCGTCGACTTCGACGCCAAGACCGTCCGGGGTACGATTCTGGCCACAGGGGAGGCGTTCGCGGACCGCTACGACAAGCTGATCCTGGCCACCGGCTCCAGGCCCATCATGCCCCCCATAGAGGGAGTCGATCTGGACGGGGTCATGTTCTCCAAGCTCTATCAGGACGCCCAGACCATCGTCGACCGGCTGAGAATTCCGGAGGTCCGCAAGGTGGTCGTGGTCGGGGCGGGGTACATCGGCGTGGAGCTTGTGGAGGCCTTCCGGCGTCTCGGTCGTGAGGTGACGCTCATCGAGGCGACGGACCGGGTCCTGAGCAGCTACTTCGATCCGGAGTTCACCGAGGAACTCGAGACGCGGCTGAGGGAAAGGGGCGTTCAGGTCCGAACCGCCGAGAAGGTGCTCAAGCTTCTCGGCGACAGCCGGGGCCGGGTTCGTCGGGTCGTCACCGACAGGGGGGAATACGAGGCGGATCTGGTGATCCTCTGCGTGGGCTTCCGTCCCGATTCGGACCTCTACCGAGGAAAGCTGGAGACCCTGCCCAACGGCGCTCTTCTGACGGACGCCTACATGCGGACATCCGATGCGGACGTGCTGGCCTGCGGTGACTGTGTCGCGGTCCGCTCCAACGTCTGCGACGGACCGGCCTACATCGCCCTGGCTACCAACGCGGTGCGCACGGGAATCCTCTGCGCCGCGAACGTGGCGGAGCCCAAGGTCCCCTTCCCGGGGGTGCAGGGATCGAACGCCATAAAGGTCTACGATTACAATCTGGCCTCCACGGGCTTCTCCGAGACGGTCGCCAGGGCTCGGGGGCTGGACGTGAAGAGCAGTTTCCTGGAGGATGCGAGCCGCCCCGAATTCATGCCCTCCAGCGACAGGGTGAAGGTCAAGGTGGTCTACGACGCGGCGACCCGACGTCTCCTGGGTGCCCAGATCTCCTCCAAGGGAGACTACACCTTGGCGATACACACCTTCTCTCTTGCCATCCAGAAGCATATGACCGTGGACGAGTTCGCTCTGGTGGACTTCTTCTTCCTGCCCCATTTCAACAAACCCCTCTCCTGGCTCACCGCGGTGGCCCTGGAGGCGAAGTAGAGGTGAGCGCGACGCCTCCTCTGACGAGTGGCACCGTCCCTTTGGACTGAAGGGTACAGAAGGTCCCTTCCCCTGCGCCGGAACTTCCGAGGATCCCCGGGGGCGGGGCCGATCCGGCCTCGTCCCCGGGCCTTGACGTTCCCTCGGGAGGGGCCCGTCCGGCATCCGGTGCGCCGCATTCCAGCCCCCCCCCTTCGCCTATCGCGGTTCCGTTGCCGCCGGTGGTGGAAGAAGCGATCGGCAGGACGAAGGCGGAATGGGCTAACGAAAGGAGGGCAGGATCTGCCGAGGCGCGAAAGGTAGGTATCGAAGGTCGTCTGGAAGATCGTCCCATAAGGCGGATATTCATTCGGATTCTTCCCCTTGGTTGCCATGATTAGACGAACTATACGCATGAAAAAGATTTTAAAATAAGCCTAACTATACTTTTTGTTTTGGCAATGACGTCAGAAGCGACAAAAAGTATGGTTTGACAGTTCCGTAAAAGACCTGTAACATAGCTCCTGCACCGCTGAGGCATTCGGCGGTGTTCACGAGGCACCATGACAGGAGAATAAAGGCAGAGAGAGAAGTAAGGGTCGAGGTCGAGCTCTGAAAGATTTCCAAAGGAATCTAACGGAGAGTTTGATCCTGGCTCAGGACGAACGCTGGCGGCGTGCTTAACACATGCAAGTCGGACGGTGTCCGAGGACCAGCTTGCTGAGAATCGGGTACAGTGGCGGACGGGTGAGTAACGCGTGAGGATCTGTCTTTGGGAGGGGGACAACGTCTGGAAACGGACGCTAAAACCCCATAGGCCGAGAGGTGAAAAGGAGCAATCCGCCCAGGGAGGAACTCGCGTCCTATCAGCTAGTTGGTGAGGTAACGGCTCACCAAGGCGATGACGGGTAGCTGGTTTGAGAGGACGACCAGCCACACTGGAACTGAGATACGGTCCAGACTCCTACGGGAGGCAGCAGTGGGGAATATTGGGCAATGGGGGCAACCCTGACCCAGCGACGCCGCGTGTGGGAAGAAGTCCCTTGGGACGTAAACCACTGTTGTGCGGGAAGAAGGAAGTGACGGTACCGCACGAGGAAGGCCCGGCAAACTACGTGCCAGCAGCCGCGGTAATACGTAGGGGCCGAGCGTTGTCCGGAATTACTGGGCGTAAAGCGCACGTAGGCGGTTTGCTAAGTCGGCTGTGAAAGACATCGGCTCAACCGGTGCAATGCAGTCGATACTGGTAGACTGGAGTCTTGGAGAGGGAAGTGGAATTCCCGGTGTAGCGGTGAAATGCGTAGATATCGGGAGGAACACCAGTGGCGAAGGCGGCTTCCTGGCCAAAGACTGACGCTGAGGTGCGAAAGCTGGGGGAGCAAACGGGATTAGATACCCCGGTAGTCCCAGCCGTAAACGATGAATGCTAGGTGTGGGTAGTGCGAGCTATCCGTGCCGGAGTTAACGCGCTAAGCATTCCGCCTGGGGAGTACGATCGCAAGATTGAAACTCAAAGGAATTGACGGGGGCCCGCACAAGCGGTGGAGCACGTGGTTTAATTCGATGCAAACCGGAGAACCTCACCTGGGTTTGACATGCACGTGGTACGGATCTGAAAGGTGAAGGACGCTACCTTCGGGTAGCGAGCGTGCACAGGTGCTGCATGGCTGTCGTCAGCTCGTGTCGTGAGATGTTGGGTTAAGTCCCGCAACGAGCGCAACCCCTACGCTGAGTTACCAGCACGTGAAGGTGGGGACTCTCAGTGGACTGCCGGCGACAAGCCGGAGGAAGGTGGGGACGACGTCAAGTCATCATGGCCCTCATGTCCAGGGCGACACACGTGCTACAATGGCCGGCACAACGGGAAGCGAAGTCGCGAGGCAGAGCGGATCCCTTAAAGCCGGTCCCAGTTCGGATTGCAGTCTGCAACTCGACTGCATGAAGCCGGAATCGCTAGTAATCGCGGATCAGCCAAGCCGCGGTGAATACGTTCCCGGGCCTTGTACACACCGCCCGTCACACCATCCGAGTTGGGGGCACCCGAAGCCGCCGGCCGAACCCGCAAGGGACGGAGGCGTCGAAGGTGCGTCTGGTAAGGAGGGTGAAGTCGTAACAAGGTAGCCGTACCGGAAGGTGCGGCTGGATCACCTCCTTTCTAAGGAGAGCGGGAACGGGGCGGAAGCCCCGGACCAAAGGCTGATCCTTACGCGGCGCCCACGGGCGCCTCTCTCTGCCGCTCCTGTCTGGTCATAGAAAGCCCGCGCATCATGACAACCGAAGAAAGCAGAAGCTGAACGAGGACAAGGTAATAAGGGCATACGGTGAATGCCTTGGCACCGACGGCCGAAGAAGGGCGTAGCAAGCTGCGAAAAGCTGCGGAGAGGCGCAAGCGACCCTTGACCCGCAGATACCCGAATGGGGCAACCCGGCCGGAGGAATCCGGTCACCCTCGTAAAGGGGGAGGCACCCGGCGAAGTGAAACATCTCAGTAGCCGGAGGAAAAGAAATCGACAGAGATTCCCTGAGTAGTGGTGAGCGAAAGGGGAGAAGCCTAAACCGAAGACGTGTCAAGACTGCGGTCGTTGCGTCATCGGTGTTGTGGGGATCATCAGGAGGGAGCCGCAGCGACCTCGGGAAGTGAGAAAAGGCATCCTTAGCCGAATCGTGTTGGGAAAGCGAGCCGCAGAAGGTGAGAGCCCCGTAGGCGAAAAGGAAGCCCCTTCCTGTGAAGATACCCCGAGTAGGCCGGAGCACGTGAAATTCCGGTTGAAGCAGGGCGGCCCACCGTCCAAGGCTAAATACCGTCGGTGACCGATAGTGAAGCAGTACCGAGAGGGAAAGGTGAAAAGCACCCCTGGCGGGGAGTGAAACAGACCTGAACCCGTATGCCTACAAGCAGTCGGAGCTTTCTCTTCGGAGGGAGTGACGGCGTGCCTATTGAAAAATGAGCCGACGAGTTACGCTACGTGGCGAGGTTAAGGACTGAGAGGTCCGGAGCCGTAGGGAAACCGAGTCTGAATAGGGCGAATAGTCGCATGGCGTAGACCCGAAGCCGCACGATCTATCCATGGCCAGGTTGAAGGTCGGGTAAAACCGACTGAAGGACCGAACCGTAGTCTGTTGAAAAAGACCCGGATGAGCTGTGGATAGGAGTGAAAAGCTAATCGAGTGCGGTGATAGCTGGTTCTCCCCGAAATGCATTGAGGTGCAGCCTCGCTGAGGGAAAGTTCCGGGGGTAGAGCACTGGATGGATGCGGGGGACTGGGGTCCTACCAAATTCAACCAAACTCCGAATACCGGAACTGGATAAGCGGGAGTGAGACTGCGGGCGAGAAGGTTCGTAGTCGAAAGGGAAACAGCCCAGACCGACAGCTAAGGTCCCAAAGCCTGTGCTAAGTGTGTTAAGGATGTGGAGGTGCCCAGACAGCCAGGAGGTTGGCTTAGAAGCAGCCACCCTTTAAAGAGTGCGTAACAGCTCACTGGTCGAGGACTTCTGCGCCGCAAATGTAGGGGGCTAAGCACAGAACCGAAGCTTCGGACTCGGGAGACTGAGGTCTCCTGATTGGTAGGGGAGCGTTCTCTGCGGGGAGAAGTGAGACCGGCAAGGTCTTGTGGACTGCAGAGAAGTGAGAATGTCGGCATGAGTAGCGAGAAACGCGTGAGAATCGCGTTCACCGGATGCCCAAGGATTCCTGGGGAAGGTTGATCCGCCCAGGGTTAGGCGGGACCTAAGGCGAGGCCGAAGGGCGTAGTCGATGGACAGCAGGTAGACACTCCTGCCCCGCGCGAGGACGCTAATACCGAAGGGGTGACGCAGGAGGCTAGGTGCGCCGGGTGCTGGAATACCCGGTCCAAGGAGGTAGGGGGAGTCGGCAGGCAAATCCACTGACTCGTAACCCTGAGATCTGATGGGGAGCTTCCACGGAAGCGAAGGCATTGACGCCCGACTGCCGAGAAAAGCCTCTAGGGAGGAATCGCGTGCCCGTACTGCAAACCGACACAGGTGGGCTGGCTGAGCAGGCTAAGGTGGACAGGGTAACTCTCGCCAAGGAACTCTGCAAGTTGACCCCGTAACTTCGGGAAAAGGGGTGCCGCGCCGGTAAAGTCAAAGCTGATGGAGCAGGCAGCGGCCGCAGAACCCAGGCCCAGGCGACTGTTTAATAAAAACACAGGACTCTGCAGAAGGCGTGAAGCCGACGTATAGGGTCTGACACCTGCCCGGTGCTGGAAGGTTAAGGGGAGAGGTTAGTCGCAAGGCGAAGCTTTGAACCGAAGCCCCAGTAAACGGCGGCCGTAACTATAACGGTCCTAAGGTAGCGAAATTCCTTGTCGGGTAAGTTCCGACCTGCACGAATGGTGTAACGATCTGGGCGCTGTCTCGGCGAGAGACCTGGTGAAATTGTGGTGCTGGTAAAGACGCCAGCTACCCGTGGTGGGACGGAAAGACCCCGTGGAGCTTTACTGTAGCCTGACACTGGATTTCGGCAAGGCATGTACAGAATAGGTGGGAGGCTAGGAAGACATCACGCCAGTGGTGTTGGAGCCGTCGTTGGGATACCACCCTTGTCTTGTTGGAATTCTAACCGCAAGCCGCTGAAGCGCGGAACGGGACACTATCAGGTGGGCAGTTTGACTGGGGCGGTCGCCTCCCAAAGAGTAACGGAGGCGCGCGAAGGTCACCTCAAGGCGAATGGAAATCGCCATAAGAGCGCAAGGGTATAAGGTGGCTTAACTGTGAGACAGACATGTCGAACAGATGCGAAAGCAGGTCCTAGTGATCCGGCGGTGCTGAGTGGAAAGGCCGTCGCTCATCGGATAAAAGCTACCCCGGGGATAACAGGCTGATCTCTCCCGAGAGTTCCCATCGACGGGGAGGTTTGGCACCTCGATGTCGGCTCGTCGCATCCTGGGGCTGAAGCAGGTCCCAAGGGTTGGTCTGTTCGCCCATTAAAGCGGTACGTGAGCTGGGTTTAGAACGTCGTGAGACAGTTCGGTCCCTATCCACCATGGGCGTAGGGAATTTGCGAGGAGCTGCTCCTAGTACGAGAGGACCGGAGTGGACGCACCGCTGGTGTACCGGTTGTGACGCCAGTTGCAGAAGCCGGGTAGCTAAGTGCGGATCGGATAACCGCTGAAGGCATCTAAGTGGGAAGCCGACCTCAAGATGAGATTCCCCTCTGCGCAAGCAGGTAAGGTGTCCCGTAGACGACGGGATCGATAGGCCGGAGGTGTAAGCGCAGCGATGCGTTGAGCTGACCGGTACTAATACACCGAGGCCTTGTCATCGTTCAGCTTCTGGTTTTGACGGTTGTGTGATGTAGCGGGTATAAGGAATGGGTTTTCGGTGGCCATTGCGAAGGGGAGACACCCGGCTCCATGTCGAACCCGGCAGTTAAGCCCTTCAGCGCCGATGGTACTCCGGGGGGAACCCGCGGGAGAGTAGGTCGCTGCCGAAAACCTAGCTTCAACGGAAGGGGAGGTCCGAATAGGACCTCCCCTTCTCGCGTCCCGTCTTTTCCTTCCGTCTCTCCCTTGCCAAAAACACGGAAGAACCGTTGTGCTAAACTTTCCCTGACGATTCTCATGAAGAGAGGGGTGAGCCTCATGACAGGCCAAGACCTTTCCGATTCCGCCCTCCGCTGCGTCGTCGTCAGCGACGGTATCCGAGGCCATCTCCATCAGGCACGGGGCGTGGCGCTCTGGATCTCGCGCCTGTGCGGCGCCTCCGTGATGGAGATCGGCGTCCCAGGCCTGAAGGGGCTGGGACGTTTCCTCTGTCTTAAAATGGCGGCTCGGCGTCTGCCTTCGGCCCGTCCCGATGAGGCTCACGCCTGGCTCGTCGCCTCGGGAGGCGCGGAGCTTTTCGCCTCTCTCGGCGATGCCGGCGGCCCGGAGACCCTTTTCCTTGCCGCAGGAAGCTCGGCGGCGTCCTATTGCCTGGCCCTGGCGCGGGCGAAGGGTTCCCGATCGGCGGTGATCATGACGCCTTCCGTTCTCGGCACGGCTCCTTTCGACTTTGCCGTCGTCCCCGCCCACGACGGCCCGATCGGGTCCGACCGTCTTTTCGTCACGCTGGGGGCGCCGAATCACATCTATCGTCCCGATCTGGAAGAGGCGGCTTCCGCGCTGGCCCGCTCCTTTCCTCCCCGGTCGAAGCGGATCGTGGCTCTTCTTCTGGGCGGGAGCGACGGCAACTATCGGATCGACGCCGCCTGGGCACGGGAAAGGCTGGCTCCGGTGAGGGCGCAGGCCGAGCGTCTCGGCGCCGATCTTTATGTGACGACGTCGCGCCGGACGGGAAAGGGAACCGACGATGCCCTGGAGGCTCTCTTCGCGGACAGCCCTTCCTTGCGGATGCTCCTTCTGGCCTCGCGAGACGAGGCCAATCCCGTTCCGGCCATGCTGGGCCTTGCCACTCACGCGATCTGCACCGACGATTCCGTCTCCATGATCTCCGAGGCGGCCACGGCCGGCTTCCGTGTCGGTCTTCTTCGGGCTCGCCGTCGGGGCGGGGTCGTCCCGACCCTTCAGGAAGGGGTGGGGCGCCTTGTCTCTTCCGGGTTCCTGCCACCGTCCGCTCTCTCGGGGTTGCCTCGCTTCGATCGTTTTTTTCGCTCCCTCTCCGAGCGCGGTTCCCTCGTCGATCTGACGGCCGAGGACGATCTCGAGACTTTTCTCGCATCGTCGTCACAGAAGGCCGAGCCTCTCGACGAGGCACGCCGGGCCGCCGCCTGGATCGTCGAACGCTGGAGGGGCTGAAGGACAGGCCCCGTCATGCGGTGGGTTCCGGGGCATCGAGGGGACGTCGGCCTTGCCGAGCCTCCGTTTCGAGGGCAAGGGGGTGTTCCCGCCGCGTCGTGACCGGGTGCCTTCAGGAAGGCCCGAGGTTCTTCGGCCCTGTCGCGAGAGAGACATCCGCTGGCCCGGATCCGCCCCGAAAGGCCTCGGTGAGGTTCAGCACGTTGTTTGCGGAAGGAGAGAAAATCGTGAAGGTTGTTCAGATCGTTCCCGAATTCGATGAGGGCGGTGTGGAGCGTCACGTTCTCTGGCTTTCTCGCGAACTGGCCCTTCTCGGTCACGAGATCCTCCTCGTGACGGCCGGAGGGAAGCTGGAGAAGGATCTCCCTCCTTCGGTGCAGGTGCGTCGCCTGCCGGTGGAGCGCAAAAATCCCCTGACCGGATTCTTCTGCGCCTTCCGTCTGGCCCGGTGGGCCCATTCCGAGGGATGGCAGCTCTTTCACGCCCACTCCAGGGTTCCGGCCTGGATCGCCTGGTGGTCCTCGTCCCTCTCGGGACGCCCCTGGGTCGTGACGGCCCACTCCCTCTACTCCCTCAACGGCGGGATCGCTCCCTTTTCCCGCGCCGACGGCGCCATCTGCGTCTCCGAGGCCGTGCGGCGCCATCTGGAGGGGCGCCTGCCCGATCGGGCCGTCATCATTCCCAACGGCCTGCCGCCGACGTGTCGTCTCTGGGAAGGGCGGGGATTCCCCGTTAATCCCCGTTTTCTCTTCGTGGGGCGCCTGACACGCCTCAAGGGGCTTGATGTCGTCCTCGAGGCGCTCGCGGGGCTCGTGGATCGGCCCTGGAGTCTCGACGTGGTCGGAGACGGGCCTCAGCGGGAGGAGCTCGAGGCTCTGGCCCGCTCTTTGGGAGTTTCGGAACGGGTCTTTTTCGCCGGTTTCCGGGACGACGTGGAGGCCTGGATGGCCCAGGCCGGCTGTCTCGTCTTTCCCTCCCATCACGAAGGGATGGGCCTCGTGGCCCTCGAGGCGATCCGCATGGGCCTTCCCCTGGTGGCCTCCGATCTGGAGGCGCTGCGCCCCCTCGCGTCGGGCGGTCTTGTCCCCCCCGGCGACGTCGAGGCCTGGCGCGGGGCTCTGGCTGCCGTTCTCGACGGAGGGCCGGGGAGCCGGTTCGACGGGGCGTCTCTGACGACGGCGTCCGAGATGGCCCGGTCCGTGGCGGGTCTTTACGGGCAGATCGGATTCCACTAAGGTTTTCTCGGACTATACTTGGAAGGAACGACGCGGGCCTCTTCTTCGGCGAGGCCCTGAGGGAGGCAAACCATTGACGAAGCGCGCGCTCATCACGGGAATCACGGGCCAGGACGGGGCCTACCTGGCCGAGCTGCTTTTGGCCAAGGGGTACGAGGTTCACGGCATCAAGCGTCGGAGCTCCCTGTTCAACACGGGGCGCATCGACCACCTCTATCGCGATCCTCACGAGGAAGATCTTCGATTTCGCCTTCATTACGGCGATCTGACGGATGCCACCAACCTCCTGCGGATCCTCCAGGAGGTTCAGCCCGACGAGATCTACAATCTGGCCGCCCAGAGCCACGTCCAGGTCTCCTTCGAGACGCCGGAATACACGGCCAACAGCGACGGCCTGGGCACGCTGCGAATTCTCGAGGCCATCCGCATCCTGGGCCTGGAAAAGAAGACCCGATTCTATCAGGCCTCGACGAGCGAGCTCTTCGGCAAGGTCCGTGAGATCCCCCAGAAAGAGACGACGCCCTTTTATCCCCGCAGCCCCTACGCCGCGGCCAAGATCTACGCCTACTGGATCACCGTCAACTACCGCGAGGCCTACGGCATCTACGGCTGCAACGGCATCCTCTTCAATCACGAATCGCCTCTGCGCGGCGAGACCTTCGTCACCCGCAAGATCACCCGGGCGGCGGCCCGGATCGCCCTGGGTCTTCAGGAGAAGACCTATCTGGGCAACCTCGACGCCAAACGGGACTGGGGCCACGCCGGAGACTACGTGGAGGCCATGTGGCTCATGCTCCAGCAGGAAGAGCCCGATGACTTCGTCATCGCCACGGGAGAGACCCACACGGTGCGGGAGTTCGCCGAAAAGGCCTTCGCCGCCGTCGGGATCGCCCTTTCCTGGAGCGGCGAGGGCATCGACGAGAAGGGGCGTGACGCCCGTTCGGGCCGGATCCTCGTCGAAATCGACCGTCGCTATTTCCGCCCCACCGAAGTGGAGCTCCTCCTGGGCGACCCGACGAAGGCCAAGGAAAAGCTGGGCTGGGAGCGCAAAGTCACCTTCGACGAACTCGTCGCCGAGATGGTCCGTTCCGATCTGGACCTCTTCCGCCGCGACCTGGCCTGCAAGAAGGCGGGATTCGATGCGACGCCCGCCATCGAAGACCGATGCTGAAGGGCCCGATCTTCGTCGCCGGCCATCGGGGGCTCGTCGGTTCGGCCCTGGTGCGCAAACTCCGCGCCGCCGGCCGCGACGACCTGATTCTTCGCACCCGCAAGGAGCTCGATCTGACCGATCAGGGCCAGGTGCGGGCCTTCTTCCGGGCCGAGAGGCCCAAAACGGTGCTCCTCGCCGCCGCCAAGGTGGGCGGTATCGTCGCCAACAGCGAGAACCCGGCGCCCTTCCTTTACGAGAATCTCGCCATCGAAGTCAACGTCATTCACCAGGCCTGGGCGGCGGGGGTGGAACGACTGCTTTTCCTGGGCAGCTCCTGCATCTACCCCAAGATGGCGCCTCAGCCCCTGAAGGAGGAGTACCTCCTGACGGGACCTCTGGAGCCGACGAACGAGGCCTATGCCGTGGCCAAGATCGCCGGCCTCAAGCTCTGCGAGCACTACAATCGCCAGTACGGCGTCCCCTTCGTCTCCGTCATGCCCACGAACCTCTACGGCCCGGGCGATAACTTCGACCTGAGAAGCTCCCACGTCCTGCCGGCTCTGATCCGCCGCTTCGACGACGCCCTGCGCTCCGGTGCCGACTCCGTCACCCTCTGGGGGACGGGACGTCCCCGGCGGGAGTTCCTCCACGTCGACGACATGGCCGACGCGGCCCTCTTCGTCTTCGAGAGGGAGATCGGTCCCACCTTCGTCAACATCGGCAGCGGCGAAGACCTGCCCATCGGCGATCTGGCCCGGCTCGTGGCAAAAATCGTCGGCTTCGAAGGGGCCATCCTCTGGGACAGCTCCAAGCCCGACGGGACGCCGAGGAAGCTCCTCGACGTCTCCCGTCTGCGCTCCCTCGGCTGGTCCCCGTCGATAGGCCTCGAGGAGGGCATAACCGATACGGTCCGCTGGTACCGGGCCGAGCGGGAACGTCTCCTAGGCCCGGAGGGACGGTCGTGAGGCCGCCCCTCCAGGCCGTCATCGAGCGGATCGAGAGGGCTGTCGCCGCCAACGACGACTTCCTTCCGCTCGATCGGGAGGGGCTATCGGTCCTTTCGGCCTTCGCCATGCCCTTTGTCTGCCGCGACGAGATCCTGCGGGCCCGGTACGCCGCGCGATTCGAGGCTGCCGGAGTGGAGATCCGGCCCCTCATCGCCGGCAACATCCAGAGACAGCCCTTCTACGTCCGCTACGTCCGCCGCCGCCGGGCCCTGCCCGAGGCCGACTTTCTTCACCGCTGCGCCTTCTACTGCGGCAACCATCCCGACTACGACGAGAGCCAGTTGAGCCTGCTCGAAGGCTGTCTGACCAAGGAAGGAGGGTAGGGAATGGATCAGCGCTGGACCCTGCACTTCAGGAAATTGGGCCTGATTGAGGAGGGATCGGTCCGGATCGCTCCCCTGATGGTCTTTACAGGAGACAACAATTCCGGCAAGAGCTACGCCATGACCCTTCTCTGGGGAGTTATCGCCCTGGGGCGAGATCTTTTCCCTTCAGCCGTTCCGGAAAGTGAAGCCTACCGCCAATGCGAGGCGTGGCTTTTGGCGCGCGCTCAAGAAGGAGTGGACGAGGTTGTCCTCGACGGGGCCAGCATGGATCTCTTCGTCCGCTGGTTCGGCGACAACCTGAATCAAAAAAAGCAAATTCTCTGTGATGATCTGTTTGGCAAGGAAAAAATCCGGCTCAAGGAACTGCGAATCAGCGATTACGCTAGGGGAAAGCCTTTTGTCCTGAAATGGGATAGACAGGCTCTTGAGGGAAGTCGGTACTCCACAAACAAAAAAGGAAGCAGAAGGGATGCCTTTGTCCGTTTCCCCTTGTTGGGAAAGGAATCTCCCCGTTCCGATCGATACGGTATGATAAAGTACCTCACCTGGAATCTGCTCATGGGTGACCTGAGTGCTCCTCTTTTTCCGGCCCGCTTATCAGCGGAATCCGTCCCTGGCGGGGAGATCCTCTATCTTCCGGCGGCCCGCACCGGTTTTATGCTCATGCGAAAGGTGCTGGCCGCGACATTGGTCAGTCTGGGAAAGGAGGCCCTGCCTCTTACTCTGCCGACGAGGAGGTTTGTTCAGCGTCTGCTGAATCTCTCCTTCAAAGAGAACGGTCGCTACGGGCCCTTCGCCGATCTGCTTGAATCGCGGATCTTTCAGGGACGGGTGCGTCCCGACGGATCTCCTCTGCCGGAGTACCACTACAGCCCTCGGGAGAAGGACGGTGCGCCCCTTCCTCTCTGGTTGACTTCCTCGCTGGTTACCGAGCTCTCGCCGCTCCTTCTTTTTCTGCGCAGCGGAGAGGATTTCCGCTCCCTCATCATCGAAGAGCCGGAGGCTCACCTTCATCTGAAGATGCAGATGGAGTTGGCCCGTCTGCTGGCCCGCCTTGTCAACGCAGGGCTTCCCGTCTGGGTGACGACCCATGGAGACAGTTTCTTCCAGCAGTTGAGCAATCTCGTCAAGGCTTCGGCCTTGACGCAAAAACAACTCCCCTTGGTGAGCATGGACGCGGAGGAATCACTTTCTCCCGAGCAGGTCGCGGCCTGGCATTTCCGACGTTCTCTTTCTCCGGCCAACCAGGAGCGCACCGAGGTGATCTCCCTGGCCGTCGATGAGGGAGGCATCGCCGGAGCGGCCTTCAATGCGGGCCTTGCGGGCCTGACGAAGGAAACCCTCGCCCTGGAAGAGCTTGCTGACGATGGCCATGAAGATTGATCGCCTCTTGCCCGGCGTGGCCGAACAAGGGTGCTCTTTGACGGTGGCAGAAAAGGAAACGGAGGGCGAGGCGAAGCTGCAAATCAATCTGGACCGGGAAGGAGTTCTCTTCCGATATCCTCATGATATTCATTTTGTCTTCGCCAACAGGAAGCGGGCTGACGGGATCCTTTTCGTCAGCGGCGGTGAGGATGCTTGGGACCTCTGCATCGTGGAACTGAAAAAGACAGTCAAGCCGAAAGAGTGGAAGAAGATCAAGGAACAGTGGCACGGTGCCTGGCTTCATGCCCTGGCTCTTTCCGGTGTCCTCGAGGCCCCGCTTTCGGGGAAGATCACCTTCATGGCTGCCTGTCGCGAGGACAGAATCGCCGAAAACTCTCCCAATCCCGTCCTCCTGAAACGTGGTGGCCCCGATCTGGAAGCCTATGAGGAATGGCAGAAAGGCCAGGCCCTTTTGCGGGAGCTGGGGAGGGTCGCTTTCAAAAAAATCGGCCTCGATGAGGAAGGAATGGGAACCGTAAACTGGGCCAAGGAGGAACTGTTGTGAGCGAATCCCTTCACGCCGTCATCCTCGCCGGAGGCGGCGGCACCCGCCTCTGGCCCCTCTCCCGCGAGGAGGTGCCCAAGCAGTTTCTCGCCCTCTCCGGGACGGAGAGCCTCCTTCAGGGGACCTTCCGGCGTCTCAGGCCCCTCTGCGGCGACCGGATCCGCGTCGTCGCCGGCGAGCGCTGGGATTCCCAGATCCTCCATCAGGCCCGTCAGGTGGGGCTCGACGGCGAGGGGCTTCTTCTCACCGAGCCGGTGGGGCGGAACACGGCTCCGGCCATCGCCCTGGCCCTGGCGGCCTCCTTCGACGAGGGACTCGATGAGGCGACGCCCCTTCTCGTCTGCCCCAGTGACCACGTCATCGACGACGAAAGGGCCTTCGCCGACGCCGTCGAGGCGGGGCTTGAGGCCTGCGGCGACGGGCGTCTCGTGACCTTCGGCATCGTCCCCGACGCGCCCGAGACGGGATTCGGCTACATCCGATCGGGGGAAAGGCGGGGCAAGTGGCGCGAGGTCTCGGCCTTCGTCGAGAAGCCCGACGCCGAGCGGGCAAAATCCTACGTCGACTCGGGAGAGTATCTCTGGAACGGCGGCATCTTCCTCTTCCGCCTCGGCGACATGGCGGCGGCCTTCGACCGCCACCTGCCCGACCTGGGCGTCCTCATCCGCCGGGGCCGGGAGGCTCTGCTGGCGGCCTTCGCCGACCTGCCGGCCCTCTCCATCGACGTGGCCGTCATGGAGAGGGCCGACAACGTCGCCGTCGTCCCCCTCGACGCGGGCTGGACCGACCTGGGGAGCTGGGATGCCCTCTACGAACACGGCGACAAGGACGAAAGGGGCAATCTCCTCGTCGGCGACGTCCTGGCCCGGGACTGCCGCAACTGCCTCATCCGCGGCGACGGCCGCCTCATCGCCGCCTCCGATCTGGAGGACCTGCTCGTCGTCGACACGGCCGACGCCCTCTTCATCGCTCCCCGGGGCAGCTCTCAGAAGGTGCGCGACATCGCCGAGAGCCTCAGGGCCCAGGGGCGCCGCGAGCTCTGGCAGGCCTCGGAGAGCTCCCGCCACTGGGGCGACTACCGCATCCTCTACGAGGGCGAGGGCGTCAAGATCAAGCGCATCCGGGTCCTCCCCGGCAAGAGCCTGAGCCTCCAGTACCACCACCACCGGAGCGAGCACTGGATCGTCGTCAAGGGGACGGCCAAAGTCGTCCAGGAGGATCGGGAATTCTTCATCCACGAGGGCCAGAGCGCCTTCATCGGCAAGCACCAGCTCCACCGTCTCTCCAATCCGGGGAAACTGCCTCTGGAGATCATCGAGGTCCAGAACGGTCCCTACCTGGGGGAGGACGATATCGTGAGGGTCGATCGATGAGCGATATCGCCGTCTACAGCGTCAACGAGGTCTACAACCGGGGCAACGCCCTCTTCGACCCTGCGGCCTATGCCATCGGCGACGACCTGGGGGCGCCCTTCCGCCGTCTCCGGGAGAGGCTGGAATCGAGAGGGCATCACCTGGACACGCCCGACATGAGGTCCTTCGAGATTTTCGACGGCTTCCTCTTCCTGGATCTGCCCGAGGCTTCCGACCCCTTCCTGGTCCGTGCCGTCGCTTCGGGAAAGCCCCTCTATCTCGTCCTTTTCGAGTGCGAGATCATCAAGCGCCACAACTGGGATCTCGAGAGGCACCGCCTGTTCCGGCGCGTCTTCACCTGGTCGCCCCGCCTGACGGGGGAGAGGTACCGCCACTACTTCTGGCCCAACCCCCTCGACGATCGGGAACGGGGTTCCTTCGACAGGAAGAGGCTCTGCGTGCTCATGGCGAGCAACAAGTACAAGCGCGATCCCCGGGAGCTCTATTCCGAAAGGGCCCGGACGATCCGCTGGTTCGCGGCCCATCGCCCCGGTGACCTCGACCTCTACGGCCCCGGCTGGGGGAAGGACCGCTCCAAGGCCCTCAAGTTCCTCCTCTACGCGACGCTCCACGATCCTCTCGGGCTGGCGCGGCACCGCCGGGCCCTGGTGTCGGCCGAGGATCTCCGCCGCGTCTACCGCGGCGTGGCGCCGTCGAAGCGCGCGGTGATGAGGAACTACCGCTTCTCCATCTGCTATGAAAACGCCCGGTCCATTCCCGGCTATGTCACGGAGAAGCTTTTCGACTCCTTTCTGGCCGGCGTCGTTCCCGTCTATCTGGGCTGGGAGGATGTGACGGAGTGGATCGACGGAGCGACCTTCATCGACAGGCGTCACTTCGCCGACTGCGGCGATCTTCATGCCTATCTGACTTCCATGGAAAGGGCCGAGTATGAAGGCTACTTGAGGGCCATCGAGGCCTTTCTCGCCGGTCCCCGAGGACGTCTTTTCGACGTCGATGTCTTCGCGGGGACGCTCATGGAGGGGATGGGACTGGACGAGGGAAGGGAAATTCCCTAAGCCTCTTATTCTGTTTCCGTTCGGAGGGAATGGCCATGCAGGTCGTCATACTGGCCGGGGGGTACGGGACCCGGATCAGCGAGGAATCCCATCTGAAGCCGAAGCCGATGATCGAAATCGGCGGTCGCCCCATCCTCTGGCACATCATGAAGATCTACTCCCACTACGGCTTCAACGACTTCATCGTCTGTCTGGGCTACAAGGGACAGGTGATCAAGGAGTTCTTCGCCAACTACTACCTCCACACGTCGGACGTGACTTTCGACTTCCGCGACGCCAACAGGCTGACGGTCCACTCCAACGCCGCCGAGCCCTGGAGGGTGACCCTCGTCGACACGGGGCTCGACACGATGACGGGGGGACGGGTGAGGCGGGTCCGTCCCTACGTGGGTGACGCGCCCTTCATGCTCACCTACGGCGACGGCGTGAGCGACGTGCCCATCGACAGGCTCGTCGCCTTCCACCGTTCCCACGGCAAGATGGCCACGGTGACGGCCATCCAGCCCGCGGGGCGCTTCGGCGCCCTCGATATGGACGACAAGGGAATCGTCAGCGGCTTTCGGGAAAAGCCCAAAGGCGACGGGAGTTGGATCAACGGAGGCTTCTTCGTCTTCGAGCCGGCCTTTTTCGACACCCTCGACGGCGACGGGACCGTTCTCGAAAGAGAGCCGCTCGAACGGGTCGCCCGGGCCGGCCAGCTCGCGGCCTACCGCCACGAGGGTTTCTGGCGGCCCATGGATACGCTGCGGGACAAGATGGGCCTCGAAGAGCTCTGGCAACAGGGCGGAGCCCCCTGGAAGGTCTGGCCGTGAGCCTTGAGCCGAGGGCCTTCTGGGCGGGGCGGTCCGTCTTCGTCACGGGCCATACGGGGTTCAAGGGGAGCTGGCTCTCCCTCTGGCTGGCTTCTCTGGGGGCTCGGGTCCACGGCTATGCCCTGGCGGCGCCGACGGAGCCCAGCCTCTTCGAGACGGCCCGCGTCGCGGACCGGCTGGCCTCGTCGACGACGGGCGACATCGCCGATCTGGACCGTCTCCGGTCGGCTTTGGTCCGATCGGAGGCCTCGGTCCTCTTCCACCTGGCCGCCCAGCCTCTCGTGCGCGACTCCTACCGGCTGCCGCTGGAGACCTTGGAGACGAACGTCCTCGGGACGGCGAGGGCCCTTGAGGCGGCCCGATCGGTGCCGTCCCTCCGTGCCGTCGTCGTCGTGACGACGGACAAGTGCTACGAGAACCGCGAGTGGTGCTGGGGCTACCGCGAGGACGAGAGGCTGGGCGGACACGACCCCTATTCGAGCAGCAAGGCCTGTGCCGAACTGGTGACGGCCGCCTACCGGCGCTCCTTCTTCCCGCCCGAGCGGTACGGCGACCACGGCGTCGCCGTCGCAACGGCCCGGGCGGGCAACGTCATCGGCGGCGGCGACTGGGCGTCGGACCGCCTCGTCCCCGACTGCCTCAAGGCCCTGGCCGAGGGACGGGCCGTTCCGGTCCGCAACCCCGCCTCGATACGGCCCTGGCAGCACGTGCTCGAACCGCTTTCGGGCTACCTCCTGCTGGCCCGGCGCCTCGTCGAGGAGGGACCGGACCTGGGCGAGGCCTGGAACTTCGGTCCCGCAGAGGAGGATGACCGGCCCGTCGAGTACCTGGTGAGGCGTCTCTGTTCCCTCTGGGGGGGGGGACGGTACGAGGCGGCCCGGTCCGACGGCCTCCACGAAGCCGGCTACCTGAGGCTGGACTGCTCCAAGGCCCGGAGCCGTCTGAGCTGGCGGCCCAAGTGGAACCTCGACGAGGCCCTGGAGCGGACCGTGGCCTGGCATCGGGCCTATCTGAGGGGCGATGATCTCCAGGCCCTCTGTCTGGAGCAGATCGCCGACTACGAGGGGGCGTCGCGGTCATGAGCCGCAGGGAAGAGCTGAAAACCCGGATTCTCGACCTCGTCGGCGCCTACTACGACGAGGTTCATCGTCCCAAACCCTGGCGTGAGGGCGACCGGATCCCCTACGGGGGGCGGGTCTTCGACGCCGAGGAGATGAAGGCCCTGACCGAGGCCTGCCTCGATTTCTGGCTCACCTCGGGCCGGTGGAGTTCGGCCTTCGAGGAACGCTTCGCCTCCTACCTCGGCGTGGGGCGCAGTCTGCTCGTCAACTCCGGATCGTCGGCCAACCTGCTGGCCTTCATGGCCCTCACGTCGCCTCTTCTGGGGGATCAGGCCCTGAGGCGGGGCGACGAGGTCATCACCGTGGCGGCCGGTTTCCCGACGACGGTGGCTCCCATCGTCCAGTACGGCGCCGTCCCTGTCTTCGTCGACGTGACGCTGCCGACCGGCAACGTCGACGTGGGCGCCCTGGACGAGGCCCTTTCGGAGCGGACGAAAGCCGTCTTCCTGGCCCACACCCTGGGCAATCCCTTTGACGTGAAGGCCGTCCGCGCCTTCTGCGACCGTCACAGCCTCTGGCTTGTCGAGGACAACTGCGACGCCCTGGGCTCGGAGGTCCTGGCCGAAGGGGGAAGGCGCCTGACGGGCACCTTCGGCGATCTGGCCACGTCGAGCTTCTACCCGCCCCACCACATGACCATGGGCGAAGGCGGGGCCGTCTGCACCAGCGACGAGAGGCTGCACCGCATCGTCCTCTCCCTGAGGGACTGGGGGCGGGACTGCGTCTGCCCTTCCGGTGTGGACGACAGCTGCGGCTGTCGCTTCTCGGGGCAGTTCGGGACGCTCCCCTTCGGCTACGACCACAAATACGTCTACTCCCACTTCGGCTACAACCTGAAGGCCACGGACCTTCAGGCGGCCATCGGCGTGGCCCAGCTCAGAAAGGTCCCCGCCTTCGTCGAGGCCCGCCGCCGGAACTGGGCCTTTCTCCGCCGGGCCCTGGAGTCGCTGGAGGACTTTTTCCTCCTCCCCGAGGCGACGGAGGGGACGGAGCCGAGCTGGTTCGGCTTCCTTCTCACCGTCCGACCGCAGGCCCCCTTCGGCCGCGACGGAGCCGTGGCCCATCTGGAGGCGAAGGGCATCCAGACGCGGATGCTCTTTGCCGGCAACCTGACGCGCCACCCCTGCTTCGACGCCCTGAGGGTCTCGGGCCAGGGATGGCGCGTCGTGGGGGAGCTGGACGTGACGGACCGGATCATGAGAGACACCTTCTGGATCGGCGTCTATCCCGGCCTTGACGAGGCCCGGCTGACGCGGATGGTCGAGGCCCTGGAGTCGCTCTGTGGCCGGTTATGACCTGATCCGGTCCTGGCTGGACCCGGTCATCGACGGCCAGGAGGCCCTTCTTTCGGAGCTCCGGGGCCGGACGGTCCTCGTCGCGGGTGCCTCGGGCTTCGTCGGCACCTGGGTCTCGGCCCTTCTGCTGCGGCTGGCCGAACGGGGAGTGGCGACGGGCCTGATCGCCCTGGCCCGGCGCCCGAAGCGGCTGAGGGAGAGGCTCGAAGGCCTTCTGGATCTCTCGCCCCTTGAGGAAGTCCCCTGCGACCTGACCGACCCCTCGGCCCGCCTGCCCCGGGCCGACCTGATCGTCCACGCCGCCGGCGAGGTGAGGGCCGAGGCCGCGCCGTCGGCCCTGGAGGCCGTTCTCGTCGATGCCGTGGGCCGCGTCGCCTCTCACGGGGCCCGGACGGGGGCGAAGCGGATGATCCTCGTCAGTTCCGGCGCCGTCTACGGCCCCCAGCCGGAAGGGGTGGGGCGCCTCGAAGAGAGCTACGGCGGTGCGCCCGACAGCTGCGGCGGCGATTTCTACGGAAACGCCAAGCGCTGGGCCGAGGCGCTGGCGCTGGCCCGGGCGCAGGGCTCCGGCCTGGAGGTCGTCGTGGCCAGGGCCTTCTCCTTTTCCGGCGCCTTTCTGCCCCTGGAGGGGCGCTTCGCCCTGGGCCAGTTCGTCCGCGACGGCCTGGCCGGGGGGCCCGTCCGGGTCCGGGGCTCGGGACGGCCGCTGCGCTCCTATCTCGACGGCGCCGACCTGGCCCTCTGGCTTTTGGCGGCGCTGCTCCGAGGCAGGGGGGGACGGAGCTACAACGTCGGATCGCCCCGGATCGTCCCCCTCATCGAGGCGGCCCGTCACGTGGCCGAAAAATGCAACTGTGCCGTGGCCCTTTTCGGCGGACCCGACGGGGCCATGCGCTATGTCCCCTCGACGGAGCGGGCTCAAGAGGAGCTTGCGGTGATCCAGACCGTTCCGTTCGAGGAGTCCGTCAGGCGGATGCTGATCTGGAACGGAGGGAGCCTTTCATGAAAGCAAGCGACTGGATCGCCCGCTTCCTGGCCGACAGGGGCGTCGACGTCGTCTTCGAGCTCATCGGCGGGATGACGACCCATCTCGTCGATTCCATCTACCGCCACGGCAGAAGCCGGCTGGTGACGATGCACCACGAACAGGCCGCCGCCCTGGCCGCCTGCGGCTGGGCCCAGATGACGGGCCGGCCCGGCGTGGCCCTGGCCACGAGCGGCCCCGGGGCGGTGAACCTCCTGACCGGCGTGGCGACGGCCTATTTCGACTCCATCCCTGCCGTCTTCCTCACGGGCCAGGTCAATTCGGGCGAACTCAGCGGCGGGACGTCGATGAGGCAGCTCGGCTTCCAGGAGACCGACGTCGTCTCCATGGCCGCACCGGTGACGAAGGGGGCCCGCCAGGCCCAGTCGGCCGGAGAGATTCCCGACCTCTTCCGCTGGGCCTTCGATCTGGCCGCTTCCGGTCGTCCCGGTCCTGTCCTGCTCGATCTGCCCATGGATTTCCAGCGCGGCGAGGCGGATGAGAACGTCGATTGTGGCGCGATGCCGAAAAAGGCCGTTGACGGACAGGCCCTGGCCGATTTCACCGCCGCCCTCGGCGAGGCCCTCGAACGGGCCGAGCGCCCCCTGCTTCTGGTGGGTAACGGCGTGGCCCGGTCGGGGACGGCCAAAGTCCTGTCGGAGCTGGTCCGGCTCTGGGAAATCCCCGCCGTCTGGTCCCTCATGGGCAAGGGGCTCCTCGAAGGCTGCGGCGATCTGGCCCTGGGGATGATCGGGACCTACGGCAACCGCTGGGCCAACCGGGCCCTCGTCGAATCGGATCTGCTTCTCGTGCTGGGGAGCCGTCTCGACATCCGCCAGACCGGCGTCGACACGGAAGCCCTCCGGCGGGACCGGGCGATCTTTCAGGTCGACATCGACGGCGGCGAAATCGGCGGACGGGTGAGGCCGACGGAAAGCCTCGTCGCCGATCTGGCCGACGTCATTCCGGCCCTGGTTTCTCTCCGTCCCCGTCCCTGCCGGGCCTGGAGGGAGCGGCTGAGGCGCCTGAGGGAACTCTGGCCCGACACGGCCGAGTTTGACCTGCCCTCGGGGATCCATCCCAACCGACTCATGGTCCGCATCGGCGCGGCGAGTTCCGGGGCGGCGGGATTTGTCACCGACGTCGGGGCCCACCAGATGTGGGCGGCTCAGTCGCTGCCCGTCGAGGGGCGGGCCTTTCTCTCTTCGGGAGGCATGGGCGCCATGGGCTACGCTCTGCCGGCGGCGATCGGAGCGGCCGTCGCCACGGGGGCGCCCTTCGTCGTCCTTGCCGGCGACGGCGGCTTTCAGTGCAACATTCAGGAGCTCCAGACGGTGGTCCGCAACGGCCTCCCTCTCAAGATCGTGATCTTCGACAACCGTTCCCTCGGCATGGTCCGCCAGTTTCAGGAGGCCTACTTCGAAGGCCGTCTGCCCGGTACGGTCTGGGGTTACGACGCCCCCGACTTCGAGCGGGTCGCCCTGGCCTACGGCATCGACGCGAGGACGGTGAAGGACGAATCGGGCCTTGACGAGGCCCTGGCCTGGCTCTGGAGCCGGCCCGACAGGCCGGCCCTGCTCGTGGTTTCCGTCCCGCCCGAGGCGCCCACCTGGCCCAAGATGGCCTTCGGCCGGGGGCTGGACCGGATGGATCCGCCGCGAAACGAGCCCGAGGAGGTGCCCTGAGATGCCTTTGACCGTGAATGTCGCCATTCTCTCCTATAACCGTGCCGCCTATCTTGCCGAGGCCGTCGATTCCCTTTTCACCCAGACCCTGCCTCCGGAGCGCATTCTCGTCTTCGACAACGGCAGCGACGAATCGGTCGCCGAGGCCATCCGGCCCTGGATCGAATCGGGACAGGTCCTGTGGCGGGGCTCGGAGACGAACCGAGGCGTCCACTGGAACCTGGCCCGAGCCTTCTCCCAGGGCGGCGAGGGCAGCGACTGCCTTTTCGTGATGCACGACGATGACCGGCTCTGCCCCGCCTTTCTGGAGCGGCAGACGGCCTTCCTGGACGAAAACCCTCGCGTCGTCGCCGTGGCCTGCAACGCCTACGAGATCGACGGGGAGGGAAGGCGGCTGGGAAGCCTCCTCCACAACCCGAAAAGGCGGGAAGCCCGAGAGTTCTTCCCCGACCTGCCGTCCATGGTGCGCCTTTACACGAAGACCTTCATGGCCTTCCCCTCCGTCGTCTACCGCTCCGACGCCGCCGACGCCGCGCCGGTCCGGGCCGAATTCGGCCAGCTCGTCGACGTCGTCCTCCTGACGGAGCTCGCCCGCCGGGGAACTCTGGCCTACGTCAACGAGCCCCTCTGGGAGTACCGCGTCCACGGGGGGCAGGATTCGTCGTCCTTCAGGGAACGGGACTGGCTCCTGCTGGAGAACTACTACCGCGAGAGGGCACGGGAGTTTCCCGAACTGAAGTTTTCCGTCGCAGCCTACCTGGCCCGTCGCCGTCTTTCCCGGCTATGGAAGAGGCTCAGGAGGGGAGGCCGTCCATAAGAGCGGAAAAAGACCGCGTCGTCTCGGTCGATTCGAAATGAGGAGAAAGGCGGGAGGCGATCGTCTCCAGATCGGCCGGGAGCTGGTCGTACCTTTCGTGGACGCCGACGATCTCGGGAACGATACGGTCGAGCATGGCGGGATCGCTGAAATGACCTCTGCCGCCCCGTTCGCCGAAATAGCAGGCCAGAGCCTCGTCGACGTTGTCGCCTGTCACCTGGCCGAACCAGTAGCCGGTGAAGCAGATGACGGGACGTTTCGAGAGGGCCGCCTCGATGGCCGACGTGGAGCCGCCGCAGATGAGACAGGCCTTGGCCAGCCAGGGGCGGGGATCGATCTGGGTTCCGGCGACGACGATGGCGCGGCGGCCCAGACTGCGGTTGATCTTCGCCGCCAGAGCCCGGAAGCGGAGGAGGCGCCAGCCGCCGCCGCCGACGATGACGATCTCGACGCCGGGGATGGCCCGGTCGAGATCCTCGATATGATCGAGAAGGTGAAACATGCCCGGCGTCTTGTAGCCGCTGAGACGGCCGAAAAAGACGATGCGAAAGGGATCGCGCCGCGGAAGAGGGGCTGGCGCGACGGCCACGTCGAGAGGGCGAGGCAGTCTGAAGATGGGAAAGCCCGGCGCGGCCTCGACGAGGGATCGCCTGATCGGCTCCTCGGCCACGGCCCAGGCGTCGCTCCATCGGGTGAGGGAGGCGATGTCCCTTCCGGGCCGGTCCGTCTTCTCCAGGTGGTCGAGGAAGTAGGTGACGACGGGCCTGCCCGTCACCTTCTTGAGCCGTGTGGCCAGGGGGAAGGATCGGCGCGAATCGGTGAGGATGACGTCGGGATCGAAGGCCTTGGCCTTGGCATCGAACCAGGCGTTGCCCACCGTCGGCGAGGGACAGGAGAAGACGGTCATCCCCTCGTCACGGTAGCGGCGCTGAAATCCCTGACCGGCCCAGCGCCCCAGGACGGCCACCTGGTGGCCGGCTCGGGCCAGGGCCGTCCCCACGTGAAGGATGTAGGACGTGACGCCGTCGACGAGAAGGGCGTCGGAGCAGAAAAGAAGACGGGCTTTTCCCGTCGTCAGGACATTTCCGATGGCGATCACCTCCGAAAACATGGCCTCATGCTAGCATAAAAGCCTGGATGTCGTGCAGTCTCTTCCTCTGACGCGCCCCGGAAGGGCTGGCCTTCGGCTGCAGCGCCCTTCTCCTTCCGCGAGGAACGGCGCGGCCTCTTTCGTGGTATCTCCGCCGAATCGGAAGGAGAAGAGGCCTGATAGCGAGGCCTTTCGCGAAGTCCCCGAAGGGGTCTGCCCCTTGCCGGGAGCGCGGCCCGATGGGGCTGCCGCCCCGTGAGGGTCGGGTTCACGTTCCCCGGCCCCGCCGTCGACGTCACGGCCGCAGTCGGGACGGTGCCCTGTCCCGACTGCGACCAGGATGTCCGCAGTCCCGGGTCAAAACCCTCCTGGCGCAGGCAGGACGGGGAGTTCCGAGAGCTTCGGGACGCTTTTCGGCCGAAGCCCTTCATGTAAAGACGACGGTATCGGGGCGATTCCCGGTCAGAAAGAATCCTCTTTCTTCTCCCGACGACGATTGAGCATCCCTTGTCGGCGGTGAAATGAGCCTGAAGTCCCATTGGCTCGGGCCTGCCGATGAGGTAGGATCTTCAGGGAGCGATAGGCTCTCAGTAGAATTACCGGATCATGACAATCAGGACCCCGAAACAACGATGCTTTTCGAGGCTTCCAAGCCCGTGAAGATCTCCGACGGCAGGAAAGGAGGTGCGACAACCCCCAGCCAGTACGAGGTAGCGGGCAGCGAAGACGGACCGAAAAGGCGCACGAGGCGCGATGGGACGATGCGGAAAGGAAACGAGGAAACTTCGCCGTCATCCCCCCTCTCGACCGAGGCCCCTTCGGCCGCAGATAAAAACACAACTCAAGGGGGTTGCACACGAATGAAAAAGTTCTTTGCTCTGGTGGCCGTGGCCGTTCTCGTGGCCTTCGCCGCTCCCGCTCTCGCCGCCAATCCGTTTATGGACGTTCCCATGAACCATTGGGCCTATGATGCCGTCAGCCAGCTCACCTCCCACGGCGTCATCACCGGTTACCCCGACGGCACCTTCAAGGGCAACCAGCCCATGACCCGCTACGAGCTCGCCACCCTCGTGGCCCGCGCCCTGGCCGTCGTCGATATGGACAAGGCCAGCAAGCAGGATGTGGAAATGCTCAAGAAGCTCGTCGTCGAGTTCAAGGACGAGCTCGATGCCCTCGGCGTGAAGGTCGACGAGCTCGACAGCCGCGTCGCCGTCCTCGAGGACAACCTCGGCGGATGGAAGCTCTGGGGCGAGTTCCGCTTCGACGCCAAGTGGGCCGGCGAGTCCGGTCAGTATGATGACGAGTACACGCTGAAGGGCGACACCGAGTTCGACCTCAACCGCTACCGTCTGTGGATCAGCAAGCAGATCGACGACAACACCAAGTTCGTCGCCCGTATCGGCAACTCCAGCGGCAACCTCAGCTGGCAGCGCTACTACGTCGAGATGAAGCTCGGCTACGACATCACCATGACGGCCGGCCAGTGGCTCTTCGACTGGGAAGACGACTCCGGTCTCTACGTCGACGAGGATGCCTGGTTCACCGACATCACCGTCAAGGGCTTCTGGTTCGCCAAGGACTTCGGCATGGCTGACGTCCAGGCCATCGTCGGTCACAACGACGACCGCCTCGTCGGCGACGGCGACTACATGCTCTACGGTCTGCGGGCCAACTTCAACTTCAACGAGCAGTTCCGCTTCGCCCTTCAGGGCCTGGCCAAGAGCTACGACGATCCCAACGGCCTGGGCCTGAACCAGGACGAGTCCGTCTACTGGGCCGACTTCGCCTTCAACTTCAACCCCAACATCGCCTTCAAGGGTGCCTACTTCGTTGAGGACCTCGACACGGCCTACCGTGCCAACGAGGACAGCCCCAAGGCTTTCAAGGCCATCGTCGACGTGAAGCAGGAGGCCTTCGGCTTCACCAGCCTCTGGCTCGAATACGCCAAGCTCGATGAGGGCTTCAACGTGTGGAACGCCAACAACGGCGGCGACGCGTTCGCCTACGACGCCTACGGTGCTTCCGTGCTCATCAACCGCAACTGGGATGAGACCGATATCCTCTTCGCCTACCTCACCCAGAAGTGGAACGACAAGTGGACCACCTTCGAGCGTTACCTCCAGGCCGAGTACGACACCACCGGCGTCGACGACGCCAAGAACTGGACCTTCGGCGTCCGCTACCAGCACACGCCGGCCGTCATGTTCGAGCTCTCCTACGACGATGTGGACTGGGGCGACAGCACCCTCGCCGGCACCCGGACGGGCGACGACCATGTCGTTCGCTTCCGCACCCACGTCAAGTTCTAAGCTGATCCTAAGCTGATTCAAAGAGCACAAAAAAGGGAGAGCCTTCGGGCTCTCCCTTTTTTGTGGCTTTCTCCTTCCCCTCTGGGGTATAATGGCGACGCTCTGACAAGAACGAACAGGAGGCACGACGCCATGAGACGAACCGCGACAGCCCTGACTCTTTCCATCCTCTGCCTTTTCGCCCTGCCCGCCTGGGGGGCCACGCCCTTCGAGGCGGCCGTCAAGCAGTGGGGACGGATCCAGAACGTGGCAGACGCCTCTTACGGCAACTTCACCGACATCACGGCCGTCTACTGCTCGGCCCAGTACGTCGAGGCCCTCATCCAGAGCGAGGCCGACAAGAACCTCTGGACGGCCGACGAGACGGACCGCTACCGCTATCAGCTGCTGAGCACGCTCAATCTCCAGGAGCAGGTGGCCATCCACCTCTCCTTCGACAACCGCGGCTCGGCTCTCCGCATGGCTCCCTTCGACAAGCAGATCAAGCTCTGGATCGGCAAGAAATCCTACGAGCCCGTCGACTTCGACAGGCGCTTCAACTTCAAGCTCAACGGCAAGTTCGACGGCTATGTCTACTTCCCCCGCTACGACGACAAGGGCAAGGATATGCTCGAGGGCGTCAACACCCTCCGGCTGGAGCTCGACGGCGGCGCCATCCCCGCCGCCGACGGAAGGCGGAAGATCACCTTCGTGTGGGACATCTACAAGGACGACCCTCAGGCCCTTTACCAGGGCAAGGCCATGGCCCGCCTGGAGCTCGACCGCCTTCTGAAGCGCGTCGAGAAGCTCTCGGGCGAAAAGGGCGAGCTTCAGGCCAAGCTGGCCGAGATCGAGCAGGAGATCCGCGAGATCTCCGCCCGCATCGAAGAGCTTCAGAAGCAGTAATCCCGCGCTCGTCACGGAGGCATAAAGGATGAGGGGAGCTCTCGGGCTCCCCTCATCCTTTATGCCTGTCGATCCCCACCCTGGGAAAACCGTCGGCACCCGATCTGTCGCCTTCCCCTGCCGTCGCGCCTGAGTGAGGGGCCGATCCTTCGGCGAGCCTTCTTTTCAAAGATAAAGCCGGTAGGCCATCAGCCCCAGCCATTCCCGAAGGGCGAGGCAGGACTGAAAGAGGTTTCCCGCGTCGGGGAGCCAATCGAGGGCTGTCGGGGTTCTCCCGTCGGCCAGGCGTCCCACGGGCCAGGCGTGAAGGGTCAGGCCGGGAAGGGCTTTCCCGGCGCTGAGAAGAGCCCGCCTCATGTGATAGGCATGGGTGACGACGACGACGTCGGTGATCGCCTCCGCTTCGAGCAGAGGCGCCGATCGGGCCAGGTTTTCCCAGGTGGTCCGAGATCGGCCTTCGAGGACGAGGGGGCCTTTGAAGCCCCATAGGGTCAGTCGCCGGGCCATGGCGTCGGCCAAGGTCTCGTCTCCCCCGCGGAGGGAGCCTCCGGAGAGGATGATGGGCCAGTTCCGGTTTCGAGCCAGCTCCCAGGCTCCGACGAGGCGTTGGAGGGTATGGGGTTTGAGTTCCCGCTCTCCTTCGGCTCCCTCCCGGACGCCTGCGGCGAGGACGACGATGGCGGCGCGGCGTCCCGCCTCGGGCAGGGTGGGCTCGATGTCCTCCAGAGGAGCGAGGAGACGGCGGCTCGAGGCGGGAGCCGAGAGCAGGTAGAGGAAGACGGCGAGGAGGAGCAGGGACGAGCCCAGGAGCGGTTTCCGCGGTTTTCTGCAGGCCGTGAGGGCGCAGAGGAGGAGAAGGGCGACGATGAGACCGGGAGGGGTGGCAAGACTTCCTGCGAGCTTGTAGAGGAAGAAGGTCATCGGCTTTCCTTTCTCTGTGGGGTCTCGGTCGGGGCGCGGCGTCGCGGCGACGTCGCGCCCCGGTCCTCTTCAGGTCCTTTCGCTGCCGCGGAGGCGCAGGACTTCGACGAGGGCGTCCCGTGCCCGGGCGAGGTGCTCTCTCAGTGTGGATAGGGCTTTGTCGCCGTCTCCGGCCATCATGGCCTCGATGATGGTCACGTGCTCCAGCGAGGAAGTGCCGAGGGGCAGTTTCGCGACGGAGTAGTGGCGGCAGAGGTTGATCTGGTCGGAGATGTTCTCCAGGACCTCCTGAAGGTATCGGTTGTGCGAGGCGGCGCTGATGGCGGCGTGGAAGCGGCGGTCTCCTTCGAGAAAGACGGCGACGGGAATGGCGTCGGTGGCATTCCTGAAGATGGACAGACAGGCCTGAAGCTCCTCCAGCGGGGGGTTCTTGCAGGCCCGTTCCATGGCGATCAGTTCCAGTCCCGAGCGCAGCTCGTAGAGATCGAGGGCGTCCTGGACGGTGGGAAGGGCCACATAGGCTCCGCGGCGGGGGATGAGGACGACCAGTCCCGTCTGGGCGAGCTGACGGATGGCCTCCCGCACGGGGGTGCGGGAGACGGCCAGCTGATCGGCCAGTTCGACCTCGCTGAGACGGTGTCCCGGCGGGATGATGCCGTTGACGATGGCTTCCTTGATTTTTTCGTAGACGATCTGTCTCAGGTCGGTGTTCCGGGCCGGAGAGAGGGGACTGTCCATTTCTGTCGTTTCTCCTTCCCTTCTGTCAGTTCCCGACGGTCCGGCAGACGTGATCGGTCCAAAGGGATAGGGCGTAGATGGCGTCGGAGAGGCGGTTGATGTAGGCGTAGGCCCTTTCGTCCAGCTCTTCCGTCCGGAAGAGTGCCACGGCGGCTCGTTCGGCCCGGCGGGCGACGGTGCGGGCCAGGTGAAGAGCCGCACCGGAAGGGCTGTCGCCGGGGCGGACGAACTGAAAGCGCGTGCCGACGATGTCCTTGACCTTGAGGACGATGGCGTCCAGCTTTTCCGCGTCGGGTTCCTTCTGCCCGGGGTAGAGGGCCAGATAGCCCATGACGCCGTAGAGGTCCGTCTCCAGTTCGAGAATGCTTTCGGCGAGCTCCGGCGCGCAGGCCGTGGCCCGAGCCAGTCCCAGGGCGGCCTGACATTCGTCGATGGTGCCGTAGAGCTCCACTCTCGGATGGTCCTTGTCGACGCGGGTTCCGTCGCCGAGGCTCGTCTTGCCCCTGTCGCCTCCGCGGGTGGTGATCCAGATCTCCTTGTCGCTCATCGTTTTTCCCCTCTCTCGAAACGATTCTCAAGGTTATGGAACGGAAATGTCTTTTTTTGTGTAAAGCATACGGCAAACAAGCTTTCGATACAACCGAAAAAAGAGTTAAAGTTTCCCCGGCGGGGCGAAAAGGAACCTTGTATGGCGTATAGCGAGTCGGGAGGGGTATTGCCGGGCCCCTGCACGGGCAAAAAGAGTGGCAACCTCGCCGATCCGGCAGGAGGTGGCCGGAGAGGCGAAAGGTTGTTCCGGATCGAAAGACGCGATGAGTGGACGGGTGCGGCTTCGGGCCGCCTCAAGCGGGCTTGTTCGACGGGGCTGGCCCCACTACAATGGCTGGGCAGGAGAGACCTCTTCCGCCTTTCGCGGAAAGAGGATCATGGATATCGAAGATGGAGGAACGGAAGGGCATGGAGTCTTTCGCCAGAGAGCTGTTCGGTTTTTTCCCCCTGGAATGGGCCGTTTTCCTTACGGCGGCGTTGCCGATCATCGAGCTTCGGGGGGCCATCCCCATGGGGATCTCGCTGGGAATGGCCCCTCTCGAAGCGGCGCTGATCAGCCTTGCGGGAAGCACGATGCCCGTGCCTTTCATTCTTTTGGCCGTCGTGCCCGTCTTCAATTGGCTGAAGAGGACGCCCTTTCTCAAGGCGCGCATCGACAGGCTGACGGAGAGGACTCTGCTGAAAAACGGAGGGAGACTGGAGCGGTACGGGGCCTGGGGGCTGCTCCTTTTCGTGGCCGTTCCCCTGCCGGGGACGGGCGTCTGGACGGGCAGCCTCCTGGCGGCGCTTTTCGGCATGCGCTTCCGCTTCGCCTTTCCCGCCGTCTTCATGGGCAACGTCGTGGCCGGAATCTTGGTCATGGCCCTGAGCCACGGCCTCTTCTCCCTGATCCGGGGGTAGTCGAGACAGGGCGGGCGGTCCGTCCCTGCCCGTCGGCTTCTGTTTCCGCAAAGAAAAGAGTTCCGTCGATTCCTTTCCGGTGAGAGGGGGTAGTCGCGGGCGCCGTTGGCGTCGCACAGGCCCTTCTCGATGAAGAAGAAAGGCGCGTTCTGAGGCGAAAATCGTGTATGATGGCAGCGGAGGTGGCTTCTCGATGATCCGTTCCGTCGCCCTGAAAAACTTCAAGAGTCTTGTCGATTTCGAGCTCAAAATGGAGCGATTCACCTGCCTCATTGGCCTGAACGGATCGGGGAAGTCGACGGTCCTGCAGGCGATGGATTTCATCCGGCAGATGATGGAAGGCGACATGGAACGATGGCTCCAGTACCGTCATTGGGAAGGTGGAGACCTTCTCAGTCGTCTGAGTCCGGAAAAGAGATCTCGTTCCACTCTTTTTTGTCGAGTGAGTGTTGACACGGACAACAATGAATCTGGATCGGGCAGAGATGAGTTGACCTGGGAAGGAACGTTCAACCCGGCGAAGAATTATCTGCGCTGCACCTCGGAAACGGTCATGGACGCAAAAAAGAACCTCCTCTTGCAGGTTAAGGATGGCCGGTATCACTTAGGTGATGGATCTTTCCGGAAAATCGAGTTCGATTATCAGGGGTCTCTGCTCTCCGGACTCAACGAGTCGACGCTGAAAGAGCATCGGTCCCTTCAGGAGCTTCGCGCCCAGTTGAGGAAAATCCGCTCTCTCGATCTGCTCTCTCCTCTTCAGATGAGGGAGCGTGCCCGAGAGGCCCGTGCTGTCGGATTGGGGGGAGAAGGGCTTTCTGCCTTTATCCATGGTCTTTCCCCCAGAGAGAAAGAGGAACTTCTCAATCTTCTGCGTCGCTTTTACCCTAAGATCACTGGCTTCCATACCCGTTCGATACGGAGCGGCTGGAAGAATCTTCTTTTCAACGAGCGCTACGGAGGAGCGGCGTCTCCGGCGTCGGTGCACCTTGAGACGGAGGCGCGCCACATCAACGACGGGACCCTGCGCCTGATGGCCATTCTTTCTCATCTTGTCGGCGAGGAGCGCTGTCTCCTGTTAGATGAGATCGAAAACGGCATCAACTCCGAGATGATGAAACAGCTCATCGACGAGCTCGTCCGTTCCCGTCAGCAGGTCGTCGTGACGACTCACAGCCCCGTCGCTCTCAATTACCTCGACGACGAGACGGCCAAGCGCTCTGTCTTTCTTCTCTTCCGTGACGGCTGGGGAGAGACGAAGGCGGTCCGTTTCTTCGATCTGCCTGGCGTTTCGACGAAATTGGGCGTTCTCGGCCCCGGCGAGGTCCTTCTGGACAGCTCTCTTGAATCTCTCGTCGCTTCCCGCGCCGACCTGTAGGGAGAAGGGACGTGCTCTTTCTTCTCAGCGGCGAAGGTTCGGCTGATATGGGCAGCTGCAGTGACGGTTCGTCCTGCTGCCGTCTCAATGGCTCTTTCGTTCCGGGTCCCATGGCTCTTTTCGTCAGTTTCGTCGCAAGGTCCTGCCTGGGCTACGATCCGGAGGACTATCAGGCCCTGTCCTATGTCAGCGAAAAAGGGCTCACCGAGGAGGCGAGGGAGATGAAATCCTTCCTCCGCCGTGCAGGCGATTCTGACGGAGCCCTCTATTTTCGGAAGAATGCCGCCGCTCTCGGTCGGATAGCCTTGAAAAAGGAGCGGGAAGAAAAGACAGAGGTCGTGGCCGTTCTGTTCCGCGACTGTGACGGGACGAGGTCTGCTTCTCCCGGTTTGTGGGAGAGTAAACGTCAGTCCGTCCTGAACGGTTTTGCCGCCGCAGGCTTTTCTCGGGGAGTGGCCATGATTCCCAAGCCCAAGTCGGAGGCCTGGATTCTCTGTGCCGTCAGGGGGGCTTCCAATGAGCCTTATCAGGATTGTGGAAGGTTGGAGGAAGAGCTTTCAGGCAACGACAGGAGTTGCCGGTCGCCCAAGGTGAAATTGGAAGAGGCATTGGGAGTGAGTCCCGGCCGCGAGGCCCTCGTCGAATTGGTGCGCGACGGAACGGTCGATCCCTTGAAGATCAAGATGCCCAGTTTCAACGCTTTTCGTGCCGACCTCGAAGAGGTTCTGAGAAAGGTTTTACCCTCTCAGGGGCAGTAGCGCCGGATCTTTTCCGAAAGAGCGTGTTCATCGCGGCGGAGCCTGTCCTGTCTGGACGGGAGTCTCCCCGTCCGCCTTGCCGCCGAGGTTGCAGCGTGAGGTTTGAGGGCGGGAGGGGACGGCAAGGCAAGGCTCTCCTGCTGCCAGTTTGGTCTAGGCTCGATGGAGGACGGGCAAAGGACAGAGGCGGCGGAGCCTTCCGGCTCCGCCGCCTCTGTCCTCTTGTCGGGACGTCCCGAAAGGGGGTCCCTAGCGGTCGAGCTGGCGCACGACGTCGATGACGCTTCCGTCGCGCCATTCGACGACGCCGATGATGCGGTCCTTCGTCGCCACGGGCTCCATGGGGCCGCTCGTTTTGCGGGCCCTTTCGGCCAGTTCGTCGACGGTGACGAGGGGGACGTCTCCGGCCTCTTTGGCGGCGTCGATGAGGTCCTGCCTCAGAGGGTTGATGGCGACGCCGAACTCGGTGACGATGGCGTCGACGACCGAACCCGGAGTGGTGACGGTGTAGACGTCGTCGACGACGCAGGGGATGCGGCCCCGCAGCAGGGGCGTCGTGATGATCGTCAGCTTGGCTCCCGAGGCCGTGTCCTGATGGCCGCCGATGCCGTGGAGAAGGGCTCCGTCGGCTTCGGTGTTGACGTTGGCGTTGAAGTGGCGGTCCACCTCGGTGGCTCCCAGCACGACCGTGTCGAGCATGTTGACGACGGCTCCCGAGTTCCAGGGGTTGGCGTACCAGTCGGCCGATATCTCGACGTGGTTGAGGTTCTCGGCAATGGATTTGACGGCGACGAGGTCGAAGGACTGGACGTCCATGAGACGCTCGAAAAGGCCCTCGTTGAGCATGTCGACGAAGAAGCTCGTGATGCCGCCCAGGCCGAAGCTGCCCTTGATCGCCCTCTTTCTCATGACTTCCCTGACGTAGGCGGCCACGGCCAGGGAGATGCCGCCCGCTCCGGTCTGGAAGGAGAGGCCCTCTTTGAAATAGGGGCTCGATTCGATGAGGGCCGCCGCGTGGTGGGCGATGAGGAGCCTCATGGGATCGCGGGTGACCTGCGTCGTCCCCGAGACGATGCCCGCCGGGTCGCCGATGGAGTCGACGACGACGACGAAGTCCACCTTGGTCTGGTTGATCGAGACCGGCGTCAGGGGGAAGGGGATGAGGTTGTCGGTGACGGCGACGACGCAGTCGGCTCCATCGGCGTCGGTGACGGCGTAGCCCAGAGAGCCGCAGGCCGAACGTCCCAGGCGTCCCGAGAGGTTGCCGTAGCGGTCCGCCGAGGGGGCGGCGATGAAGGCCACGTCGATTTTGACGTCGCCGGCGATGACGGCCCGGGGACGGCCGCCGTGGCTGCGGAGGACGACGGGAGACTGGAGGCCGCCTTCGGAGGCGAGCTGGCCGATGGGGCCGTTGACCGAGCCCATGATGCGGCGGATGACGCCGCTTTTGATGTGGGGGATGAGGGCCTTGTGAACGCCGAAAAGGGCCGTGGGGAAGATCGTCAGGTCCCGGATGCCCATCTCGGCGCAGGCGTCGATGACCTGGTTGACGACGTAGTCGCCGTTGCGCAGGTGGTGATGGAAGGAGACGGTCATGCCGCTTCGGAGCCCCGAGGCCCTGATGGCCTCTTTGATGTCTTTGACGGTCTTGTCCGTCCTGTCGTTGAAGGTGGCCTTCAGTTTCCCGCCGGCCCGGTTGCCCTCGGGTTTGCGGGCGTCGTGCCCCATGAAGGGGATGACGGGGCCGTAGCCGTCGATCTGGCTCGGGACGTCCCGTCCTGCTCTGTTGAGCGCCATCTTACTGCACCTCCTCGAAGAGGCCGGCCCGGGTGAGGGTGAAAACGGCCCGTTTCACCACGGGGGCATCGACCATGCGGCCGTCGACGGAGACGGCTCCCAGACCTCGCTCGGAGGCCTCCTTGGCGGCGGCGACGATGCGCCGTGCCCTGTCGATCTCCTTTTCCGTGGGCATGAAGACGGAGTGGATGACGGAAATCTGGCGGGGGTGGATGACGCTTTTGCCGTCGAAGCCGAGCTGTTTGATGAAGGTCGTCTCTTTGACGAGGCCTTCGTCGTCGTTGATGCGGGGGAAGACGGTGTCGAAGGCGTCGATGCCGGCGGCGCGGGCCGCCAGGACGACGCGGCGCCGAGGACCTTCCAGTTCGGTCCCCTCGACGGAGCGCTGCGTTCTCAGGTCGGCCGTGAGGTCTTCGCCTCCGGGGCAGATGGCGTCCACGCGGGGAGAGGCCTTGGCCACGTCGTAGGCGTTCCAGATGCCCTGGGCCGTTTCGAGGAGGCAGCAGATCTTCGTCGTTCCCACTGCGATGCCGGCCTCTTTTTCGATTCGGTTCAGGGCCTCGTCGACGGCCCGGACCGTTTCCGGTCCTTCCACCTTGGGGACGCGGATGCCGTCGATGCCGCAGGGCACGACGGCTTCGAGGTCCTTTTCCCAGAGGTCGGTATCGACGCCGTTGATGCGGACCGTCACGTCGCAGTCGCCGAACTCGCCTTCTTTGAGGATGCGGCTCACGAGGATGCGGGCCGAGTCCTTTTCGTGGACGGCGACGGCGTCCTCCAGATCGAGAATGAGGCCGTCCGATCCGAAGAGCCAGCCCCGCAGAAGCATGTTGGGGTTGTTCCCCGGCAGGTAGAGCATGGTCCGGCGGAGCTTCATGACCTGTCACCTCCGGTCAGGCGTTTCCAGGCCGCCTCGACTCGGGCCGCCAGAACGATATCGAGGGCGCCGTTGTCCTGGACGTTGGCGACGGCGTCGACGGCTCCCATCTGACGCAGCGTTTCGAGGACGGTCTTTTCCATGGTCTTGCCGAATCGGGCGGCGCTCGCCCCGGAGAGGGTGACGGTCATGCCGCTTCCGGCCGTCCCCTCGGTGAGGCTCACGACGCAATCCATCGATTCCAGCGTCCCAGCCTGTGCCGTTTTCATGATCATGCCTCCTTGTGTGAACGAAAAGAGGCCCGCTGCGGTGAGCGGGCCTCCGCGAACGAGGTCCCTCTTAGTCCTCGTAGCCGACGGTCTTGGTCCAGTCGCACATGGCCTTGACCTTGGCCTTGGCCTCTTCGAGGCGCTTGCCCGTGAACTGGGGGTTGAGTTTCTGGCCGACGGCGGCGGCCATCTCGATGGTGGAGGCGGCGTTCTTCTCCCAGTCGGGGTCGTGGCGGAAGTCGCGGAGCACGTCGTAGGTGAGGACCTTGCCCTCGACGAGGACTTCGCCGATGGCCTTTTCGAGGCGGGCGCCCTGGTCTTCGAGGCCCAGATAGTCGAGCATCATCTTGGCTGTCAGAAGGATGCCGCAGGGATTGACGCGGTACTGGTGGGCGTACTTGGGCACCGATCCGCTGCTGGGCTCGAAGATGGCCGTCGTCGCGCCGATGTTGCCGCTGGGGGCGAATCCCAGGCCGCCCGTGAGCTGGCTGGCCTCGTCGGAGAGGATGTCGCCGAAGACGTTGCTGGCGACGACGACGTCGTAGTCCTGGGGATTCTTGATGAGCCACATGGCCGTGGCGTCGGCGTTCTCCTCGACGGCTTCGATCTCGGGATAGTCCTTGGCGACCTTGAAGAAGATCTCCTTCATCATGCCGTCGGTGGCGCGGATGACGTTGGCCTTGTTGCAGTTGGTGATCTTCTTGCGGCCCACGGCCTTGGCGTACTCGAAGGCGGCGCGGATGATCCGCTCGCAGCCCTCTTCGGAGTAGACGCGCCAGGAGACGGCCACTTCACCCTTGGTCTTGAAGCGCTCCATTCCCTTGTGGACCTCGTACATCTCGGCGGGAAGGGGGCGGAACTCGACGGCCGAGTAGAGGTCTTCCGTGTTTTCCCGGAACATGACGACGTCGATCTTGGGGTCGCCCTTGAGGGGGGTGCCGACGCCGGGGAGGGTCTTGGCGGGGCGGAAGTTGATGTAGAGGTCGAAGAGCTGGCGCATCTGGAGGATGGCCGACTTGAAGCCCTTCACGCCCGGCTTGGAGGTGATGGCGGCCATGAGGGTGGCGTCGGTCTTCTTGATGGCCTCGATCGTCTCGGGCGGAACGGTGTTGCACCGGGGATCGCCCTCGCCGAACTTGGCGATGGACTTCTCCCACATGCACCAGCCCAGGTCGGCCCGGATCCAGTCGATGGGCAGATCCATGGCTTCGAGGGTGAGCAGGGCGCCCTCCATCATGTCGAAGCCCGAGTCGTCGCCCGCCATGTAACAGACCTGGTAGCGATCCTTCTTCTCCTTGACCTTCATGACGTTGCGGCTGGCCATAGCGTCTCTCTCCTCCCGTAATGGCGGCCCACTGGGCCCTGTCTGTGGGCGGGACGAGGACGTCCCGCCCCTTCTTGTCCGTCTGTGCGGCGGTCTATTTCAGTCCCAGCGATTTCTTCACGTGGGGGATCAGGCCGCCGTCCTCGATGAGCCCCTTCACGAAATCGGGGTAGGGGGGGAAGGGGAACTCTCCTCTTGCGGTGAGGACCTTGCCCGAATCGAAATCGACGGTCACCGTTTCCCCGGCCTCGATGGCCTCGACGGCCGCGGGGGAGACGATGATGGGAAGCCCCTCGTTGAAGCAGTTGCGGTAGTAGATGCGGGCGAAGCTCTTGGCGATGATGGCGCCGATGCCCCGCTCCTTGAGGCAGCTCACGGCCTGTTCCCGCGAGGAGCCGCAGCCCCAGTTCTTGCCGCCGACGATGATGTCGCCGGCCTGGGCCTTCTGGGTGAACTCGGGGTCCAGGTCCTCCAGGGCCACCTTGGCCATCTCGGAGCGCTCCTTGATGGTGTAGGTGTACTTGCCGGGGAAGATGACGTCGGTGTTGACGTCGTCGCCGTACTTCCAGACCTTACCGGTGATCTTCATGGTCTAGAGCACCTCCCTGGGGTCGGCGATCTCGCCCTTGAGGGCGGAGGCCGCCACCGTCAGCGGACTGGCCAGATAGATGAAGCTCTCCTTGTTGCCCATCCGTCCCTTGAAGTTGCGGTTGGCCGTCGAGATGCAGGCCTCGCCGGGAGCGAGGATGCCCTCGTGGTTGCCCATGCAGGGTCCGCAGCCGGGGTTGGTGATGACGCAGCCGGCGTCGAGGAAGGTCTCGATGAGGCCTTCGGCCAAGCACTGGCGGTAGACCTTCCAGGAGGCGGGAATGACGATGGTCCGCACGGCCACCTGTTTGCCTCTGAGGATGGCGGCGGCGGCGCGCAGGTCCTCGATGCGGGCGTTGGTGCAGCTGCCCAGGAAGGCCTGATGGATGGGCGTGCCCTTCACGTCGTCGATGGCACCGTAGTTGTCGACGGTATGGGGCTTGGCGACGCAGGGGACGAGATCGCCCAGGTCATAGACGAGCTCCTTGGCATAGACGGCGTCGTCGTCGGCCCAGAGGGCCTCCCAGCGATCCGTCCTGGCCTTGCCCCTGATCGCCTCGAGGACCTTGGCGTCGGGGGGGCAGACGGCGTTCTTGGCGCCCATCTCGATGCCCATGTTGCAGAGGGTCATCCGCTCGGCGATGGACATGGCCTCGATGGCCGGTCCGTGGAACTCGACGGACATGTAGTCGGCGCCGTCGGCCTTGATGTCGCCGATGAGGGTCAGGATCAGGTCCTTGGCGGCGACGCCGGGCCTGAAGGAGCCCTTGACGGTGACCTTGAGGCTCTCGGGGACCTTGAACCAGATCTTGCCCGTCGCCCAGGCGGCGGCCATCTCGCTGCGGCCGATGCCGGTGGAGAAGGCGCCGTAGGCCCCGTAGGTGCAGGTGTGGCTGTCGCTGCCGATCATGATCAGGCCCGGGAGGGCGAAGCCCTCTTCGCACATGACCTGGTGGCAGACGCCGCCCCTGCTGGTGACGTCGAAGAAGTTGGGAATTCCCTGTTCGGCCGAGAACTCGCGGATCTCCTTGTGGTTGATGGCGTGGTCGTCGGAGGGAGCGGGAACGGCGTGGTCGAGGATGAAGACGATCCGTTCGGGCTTCCAGACATTCTTGACGCCGATCTTCTTGAACGTCCTGGCGATGGGCGCGGCGTTGTCGTGGCTCATGCAGAAATCGGGCTCGACGGTGACGATCTCACCGGCCGTGACGTCATAGCCTGCGGCCCGTCCCAGGGCCTTTTCGGCGAAGGTCTTGCCCATGACGTGCGCCTCCTTAAAGGGCCGTGCGGCTCTTGAGGTACTCGATGAGCCCGCCGGCGGCCATGATGTCCTTCTCCAGGTCGGCCACGGCGTCGCCGTGGAAGACCGTGCCCTTGGTGACGTTCTTCACTTCGCCCTTGGCGAGGTCGACTTCGAGCTCGTCGCCGTCCTCGATCTTTCCGTCCTTGATGGCCTGAGAGATGCCCTGGATGAAGAGGACGGGGTAGCCGTTGTTGATGGCGTTGCGGTAGTAGATGCGCGAGTAGTTCTCGGCCAGGACGACGGGGATGCCGGCGTACTTGAGGCAGTAGACGGCGTGCTCGCGACTCGATCCGCAGCCGAAGTTGGTGCCGGCCACGACGAAGTCGCCGGGCTTCACTTCCTTGGCGAAATTCTCCTTGCCGGGGTAGTACTCGAAGGAGTACTGGGGCATCTTCGCGGGGTCCGTCTCGGCCAGATACTTGTTGTGGTAGATGAGGTCCGTGTCGACGTCGTCGCCGAAGACCCAGGCCCTGCCGCGCAGGATCGTCTTTTCCATGATCGCCTTCCTCCTCGCCTTAGCCCAGAATGTCCCGCGGGTCGGTGATGACGCCGCGGACGGCCGTGGCCATGGCCGACATGGGGCTCATCAGGTAGGTGTGACTCCCCTTGCCCACCTTGCCGATGAAGTTGCGGTTCGTCGTCGAAACGCCCACGTCGCCTGCGGGGAGCGCGCCGTAGTGCTCGGCCGTGCAGAGCGAGCAGGTCGGGTTGGTGAAGACGATGCCGGCGTCGAGGAACTTCTCGATGTAGCCGGCGGCGGCGCACTTTCTCATGACCTCCCGCGTGGCGGGCGTGACGATGGTCCGGACCTTGGGCGAAACCCGGAAGCCGCCGGCCTCGAGGACCTTGTAGGCGGCCTCGATGTCCTCGAAGCGGCCGTTGGAGCAGGAGCCGATGTGGACCTGATCGACGTGGCTGCCGGCCACTTCCCGGACGGTCTTGACGTTGTCGGGGGCGTCGGGGCAGGAGGCCATGGGTTCGAGTTCGCTCACGTCGAAGTGGAGATCGTCGGAGTAGACGGCGTCGGCATCGGCCGCGAGGGCTTCGATCCGGTCGCGGACCTCTTCCCCTGCGCGGGCCACGAGCCACTCCAGGACGTCGCCGTTGGGCACGATGAGCCCCACCTTGCCGCTCATCTCCGTCACCATGGAGCAGAGGGTGATCCGGTCGGCCAGGGAGGCGGCCTCGATCGTCTCGCCGGCGAACTCGACGGCCTTGAAGAACATGCCGTCGGCCCTGAGGTCGCCGACGATCTTCGTCAGCAGGTCGCGCATGCAGACGCCCTTGGCGAATTTGCCCGTCACGGTGATCTTCATCGTCTCGGGAACGCGGAACCAGTTGGTTCCCTCGAACCAGGAGGCGACGATGTCCGTGTTGCCCACGCCCGTGGCGAAGGCGCCGACGGCGCCGAGGAGGTTCATGTGGCTGTCCGTTCCGAGGACGACGTCGCCGGGCTTGACGAGGCCGTGCTCGAGGAGGACGTGCTGGCCGATGCCCCAGTTGACGTCGAAGACCTTCTCGATGCCCTGGTCTTTGGCGAAGTCACGGATGATCTTCTGGTTCACGGCCACCTTCTCCGAGTGGGCCGGGGCCTGAAGGTCGAAGGTGAAGGCGATCTTGGCGGGGTCCCAGACCCTGCCCTTCCTGTCGGTCACGTCGAGGAACTGGAGCACGCAGTTGGCGCCGCCGAAATCGCGGGCCGTCGAGAGGTCGATCTTGCACCAGACTCGGTCGCCGACGCTCACCTCGCGACCTGCCGACCGCTCGATGATCTTGTGGATCATGGTCTTGCCCATCTTCTCGTGCACCTCCTTGAGGGAGTGGGGCCTAGAGCAGGCCCAGGAAGGACTTGATCGTCTCGAAGTTGATGAAGTCGGCCTTGTTGATCACGACGGCCTCGGGGCTGCGGTAGCCGCCGTCGCCCTCTTTGGCGTGGACGGCGATGGTGTGGGCGATGCGGGAGCTGATGCCGTTCTTGATGGCCAGGGCCGTTCCCGAGAAGGGATGGCGCAGATCCTTGCCCATGGGCGACTTGACGGCCTTGCCGTCTTTCTTCTCGTACTCGACGAGCTTGCCCACGTCGTGAAGAAGGGCGCCGGCGACGAGGACGTCGTTGTCGAGCTGGAAACCGCCGTTCTCCTTGTCCCTGTAGAGGGCGTTGTACTCGTCCATGGCCGCCTTGGCGATGCGGACGACGCCCCGATTATGCACGAGAAGAGAGGTGGGGCAGTTGGGGATGAGGAGGGTGAAGGGAATCCACTTCATGTCCTCCGGCTCCCAGCCGCCAATGGTGAGGGCCTCTTCGTAGGTGGCGACGACCTTCTCCTGAAGCTCCTTGTCGTGAATCCATTCGATCTCGGGCAGCAGTTCGCGGATCTTATCTTTCATTTCTACCATCCCTTCCGGTCCTAATCCGTCCCCGCCTCCAGGGCCAGGGAGTCCTGCAGGGTCCTGTAGACCCGGTCGATATGATGCGACGCCTCGCTCCGCGCCCGTTCGGCGTCGTGATCCAGAATGGCCTCGTAGAGCGCGCGGTGTTCGTTCAGAAAGGCCTCCTTGTCGTGAAGAAGGCCGTAGATCCTGTCATGGGTCGTCATGATGAGGTTGAACATGAGCTTGACGACGTTGGAGAAGATGAAGTTCTGCGTCGCCTCGGCCATGGCCAGGTGAAAGTCGAAATCGAACTGGGCCCGGTGGTCGAGGGAATCGAGGTAGTCCTCCGTGTGGGAGAGGATGCGCCGCAGCTTCGTCAGGTCCGAGGGAAGGGCCCGCCGGGCCGCCTCGGAGGCGATGGCCGGGTCGAGGATGCGCCGGGCCTCCATCAGTTCCAGGACGGCCTCGTCCTCGAGGGGCATGTCGCCCTCCTTGCCGTCGCCGCGAGGGCGGCGGACGAAACGCCCCTTTCCGGGGATGCTCTCGATGAGTCCCATGAGCTCGAGGACGCGGAAGGCCTCCCGGAGGGAACTGCGGCTGACGCCCATGTCCTCCATGAGCTGCCGCTCCGGGGGAAGGGGATCTCCCGGTTTCAGGGCGCCGTCGGCGATGTGGCTTTTCAGCTCCTCGACGACTTTTTCGTAGATGCGGGTCTGTTTCATGCGTTTTTCGGCCAAGGCTGTTCCCTCCTCTGGGCCACCCAGTACACTTTATAGCCCAATTTGCGTTGCGAATCAAGGCCCGAATCTGTCTGTCAATTCTGCGAAATGAGGCGGATCGGCTATAATTGCTTCCTTGCAGATCCCGAACTTTCTGGGTCTGACCGGTTCGCCTTTCGGATCGGACCAGAAGGGCTCCAGTGTACCATGCCGGTCGGACCAGAGGAAGAGGGAGGATTAAAGACGACGGGTCGGTCTTTTGCTATGATGAGGCAGGGAGGCGGAGTCCCTCCTCCGCCGAGGGAGCAGCCTCTGCGGCGGATTTTGCCCCTCCCGGGATGGAGCCCCGTGGCCGCAGGCGGGATCGACCTTTCGTGCCCTGCGATTCTGGCCTGCCGTGCCGCCTGGACGTCGGAGGAACGCGCCGCTCCGAGGCGACACGGCGGATGGCCCGTTACGGGAGCCTCTGCGCGCTACCGACGGCTTTTTCGAAGGGCAGTGAACGAGGAGGAATGGAACGATGACTTTTACGGTACGTGTCGCAGACGACGATTCCCTGGTCTGCGAGGAACCCCTTTCGGGCCTCGATGTCCTGGCTCGTTCCCTTTCGGTCTTTCCCGGACGCGTCATCGCCTGGCGCGTCAATCATTACCTGAGGACGTTGCGGTGGTCCGTCGACGCCGATGCCGACGTGGCTTTCGTCGACACGAGCAGCTTCGAAGGGATGGAGATCTACCGGAGAACGCTCTCGTTCATGCTCGTCGTCGTCTGTCGTCAGGTGCTGAACGAGCGTCTTTGCGTCCGTCACTCCATCAGTGACGGTTATTACTGCGAGTTCGCCTCGGGCCCCATCGACGGGGCCTCGGTCGAGGTCATCATGCGGGCCATGGAAGAACTCGTCGCCGCCGATCTCCCGATCGAGCGCGTCGTCCTCCCTCTCGATCGGGCTCGCTCTCTTTTCGAGAGCCAGGGCAACGAGGAGAAGGCCAGCCTCCTTCGCTGGGCCGCCATCGACCCTATCGAGGTCTACCGCATGGACGGCGTTCACGGCTTCTATTACGCACCTCTGGCCCCGTCGACGGCCTTCGTCGATGTCTTCGACATCGTTTCCTACGAGCAGGGGCTGGTCCTGCGCTTCCCCACCGTCGCCTCTCCGCGGGAGTTGCCGCCCTTTCAGCCGCCCCACAAGCTGACGGGCGTCTTCCGCGAGTACTCCCGGTGGACGGAGGTCCTGGGCGTCGGCACGGCAGAGAGCCTTCACCGCCTCATCGCCTCGGGGTCCTGTCTGGAGCTGATCCTCATCTCCGAGGCCCTTCACGCCCAACGTTTCTCCCGCCTGGCCGACGAGATCGCCGCGAGGAAAGAGCTCCGTCTCGTATCCATCGCCGGCCCCTCCGGGTCGGGCAAGACGACGTCGGCCAACCGCCTCAGGGTTCAGCTTCGCGTCTGCGGTCTCAGACCGGTGACGATCTCCCTCGACGACTATTTCGTCGACAGGGAACATACGCCTCGCGACGAGGAGGGGCGCTACGACTTCGAGGCCCTCGAGGCTCTCGACATCGACAGGATCAACGGCGATCTCGAGGCCCTCCTGGCCGGGAAGGAGGTCATCCTTCCCCGGTTCGATTTCCTGGCGGGAAAGCGCGTGACGGGACCGAGGCTGCGCCTTTCGCCGGGCGAGATTCTCATCATCGAGGGAATCCACGGCCTGAACGGCCGTCTCACCCGGTCCGTCCCGGCCGAGGAAAAGTTTCTCATCTACGTCTCCTGTCTCACGGCCGTCAACTTCGATCGCCACAACAGGACGAGCACGACCGACAACCGCCTCCTGCGACGCCTCGTCCGCGATCATCGGCTTCGGGGCAAGTCTCCCGAGGCGACGCTGTCCCAGTGGCCTTCCGTGATCCGGGGGTCGCAGAAGCACATCTTCCCCTATCAGGAGGGGGCCGACGTCATGTTCAACTCGGCCCTGCCCTACGAGCTGCCCGTCCTCAAGGCCTACGTCGAGCCCCTTCTGCGCTGCGTCGTCGACGATTCGCCTTATTACGGAGAGGCTCAGCGTCTCCTGGCCATGCTCCGTTTCATGCCCCTCATCCGCTCCCAGGAGGTTCCCAACAACTCCATTCTCCGGGAGTTCATCGGAGGAAGCTGCTTTGATCTGTAGAAAACGCCATTCCGCGGGGGGATTCTCTTGGCGGTGACGATGGCCGACGTGGCCCGCGAGGCCGGCGTCAACAAGGCGACGGTGAGCCGCGTCCTCAGAGGGGACCCCCGGATTTCGCCGACGACGCGACGGAACGTGTGGGACGTGGCCCGTCGTCTCGGTTACGAGCCCAACGCCGTCGCCAAGGGGCTTTCGAGCCGCCGCACCGATGTCGTCGGCGTCGTTCTGCCCGCCCTGGCCCATCCCTGGACGGGCGAGCTCCTCTCCGGCCTGGAGCGCGTTCTGGCCAAGAGGGGGCTCAGTCTCCTCGTCCTCTCCTCGGGAGTCGCCTCGGGCTCGAGGGCTCGGGCGCTGCGCCTTCTCAAGGGGCGGGGCGTCGACGGCGCCCTCTGGCTCGACGGCCTCCCCGACGAGGAGCCCGATTTCCCTCTCGTCACTCTCGGTCGCTCCCTCTCCCGGGGCAGCGCCCTCGTCATCGACGAGACTCGCCTGGCCCGATCCCTGCTCGCCCTGGCCGGTCAGGAGGGGATCGCCCTCTTTCAGGGCGATGAGCCCCTCTTTCCCACCCTGCCCCTTCTTCTTCCCGAGCCCCCCGACAGGGCGAGGGCTCTGCCCCTCTATGACGGCCTCCTGCCGAGGCCGCCTCTGCCGGCGAGGGCCGTCCTCTGCGGCCGACCGGAGATCGCCGCCTTTTGTAACTGGATTTCCGTTCCCTGGCCGGCCTTCGATATCGGTGTCCTTGCGGGACGGCTCCTCTTCAACCTCATCCGAGGCCAGGGATCGAGGCCGGGAGAGATACGCCTCGCCCCGCCCCTCCTCTTGCCTCGCGACTAAACCCAAAAAGGCTTGTGTTCATTGGGCGAATAACAGTTGAACCGGGGTTGACTTATCTCGGACTCCCTGCTATAAAGGATCTCGAAAAGGGAATCTCAACCTACGGAGGCGAAACGGATGAATCCTCGTTTCTCGGCAGACCTTTCCAGTCGACGAAGATGAAGCCCCAGAGGGGGTTCTTTTCACCGTCGGTGGCAAAAAGAAGAGAGGTTGTGCTTGGAGAAGAAAGAGGAGGCGTCATCATGTGGCAGAAAGACGGTAAGGGCAACTGGTTCATGGCGGGACAGGAACCGATCGGCTGCTGCGGGAACTCTCAGGGCTCGTGGTGCAAGAACGAATCGGGCGACTGGTTTCTCGACCTCTCGGCCGCTTCGGCCGTCGTCGTCGCCTTTCCCACGGCCCGGGGACTTTCCGTCGCCCTCTAGAGTTCCGCTTAAAAGGTCCGCTTGAAAGGAGGGCCGCCCGTCAGGGCGGCCCTCCTTTCAAGCGGACCTTCACGACGGCGGGCCACCGAAGAGGCTCTCGGCGGGCGGCCAAACGCCGCGTCGAAAGGGTGGGCAGCGAAACCGTCGCGGCGCGGAACGTTTCTGTCGGTGAAGCGGGACAGGCCGGGGGAGTTGATTCCTCGGCCTGCGTGGCTCTTTCCGGGCTTTCTCAGAGGGGAAGGAGAAGGCTCATCATGGTCCGCAGCGGTTCGTCGGAGCTCTCGCCGTAAAGGGTACGAAAGGCGTGGTCGGCTCCTTCCAGAACGTGGAAACCTTTCTCCGTCGCCCCGATGGAGCCCAAAAGATCGCGGCAGGCCTCCTCGGAGAAGGTGCCGTCCCGGGAGCCGTAAAAGGAGAGGGCCCGGCGGACGCGGGCGGACCGGGCCGCCCTGGCGAGGATTTCCGTCGACGGCAGGCTGTCGAGGATGGGGAGAGAGAAAAAGCCGCTTCCCTCGAGTTCCTTTCTGCCCTCGAGTCCGCTGCCCGACAGGGCCAGGCCGTCGAGGGGGCCCGGCAGCTCGAAAGCGCTTTCGAGGCCCTCTCGGGCGAGAAGGCGTTTTGCCTCGCCTCCTGCGATCATGACGGCGTGGAGACCTCCCAGGGAGAAGCCCCAGAGCCAGAGAGGACGTCCCTTCAGGCCGAAGTCGGCCGCTGCGGCCAGGCCGGCAAGGACATCGCCGAGTTCCATGGCGTAACTCTTGCCGATGAAGGCGGCTTTCGCCCAGCCGCCGCGGTCGTCGCCGAAGGCCTGAGGATCGCGGCAGAGGCGGCTCGTCTCGACGATGACGACGTCGGCGTCGGAGGCCAGCATCCGGGCCAGCTTGCCGTATTTGTTCTCCTCCGTCAGGTTGGCCGTGCCGTGAACGCCATGGAGGAGGACGACGACGGGGCTCTTTTCGTGGCCCAGGAGGGCCTCGACGGAAACGGGGCCAAGGGCGCCGGCCGCCGTTGTTCTGAGGATTTTTCTCATTTCGCTGCAATTCCCGCCTTCCGTGAAGAGAGATTTTCAGGAGGGCCCTTCCCGTCCCGAAGGAGCCTTCGGCGACAGAGGCCGAAGGTGACGGCGCTTTCGTCGGTCTCTGTCCGGCGGGAGTCGCTGGAAAGGGCGACAGCCCGCAGGGGAGCCGGAAGGGCTCAGACGAGGTCAGGGGGCGATCGAACGAAACGTTCAATGGCTGACCGTTGCAGGGACCGTAGAAAAAACCCTGGACGAACAGGCCGCCCTTACTTTAGTATATACGATGGCGTCCCCGGATTTGTCTGAAAGTTTCGTGGACCGTCTTCGGCTTGGTCGTTGAGATCGCGGCGGAGGGCGGTTCCCTGCGGGGTTCCCAGACGAGGCTGCCCGACCCAGGGAGTCTCGGCGAGGAGGTGAAGAACAGGGGAAACTCGCGCGGAAGACGCCGCAAAAATCGTTCGAGGAGGTTGGACCCGTGATTCTGACGAACCCCGTCGTTCTTTCCGTGGTGGTCATGATTGTCCTCTGTCTTCTCCACCTCAACATCATTCTGGCTTTGATCGTCTCGGCCCTCGTGGCCGGTCTGGCTGCGGGCATGCCTCTGGGAGCGACGATGAGCACGCTCATCGGAGGCATGGGAGGAAACTCGGAGACGGCATTGAGTTACATTCTCTTGGGCGCTCTGGCTGTGGCCATCAGCCAGACGGGGCTGGCCTCGATTCTCAGCGTCCGTCTCGCCAAGGTGGTCGGCAACAGGAAGGCCTTTCTCCTCCTTCTCCTGGCCGGCCTGGGCTGTTTCTCTCAGAACCTGATTCCCATCCACATCGCTTTCATTCCCATCCTGATTCCCCCCCTGCTGGCCCTTTTCAACAGGCTCCGCCAAGATCGCCGTGCCGTGGCCTGCGCCCTCACCTTCAGTCTCAAGGCGCCCTACATCGCCATTCCCGCCGGTTTCGGCCTCATCTTCCACGGCATCCTCGCCGACCAGATGACGGCCAACGGCATGGTCGTGACGCGCGGCGACGTCTGGCCCTTCACCTGGATCCTCGGCGCCGGGATGGCTCTCGGCCTTCTCCTGGCGATTTTCGTCTCCTACGCCAAGGCGCGGGACTATGAGGATCGCCCCGTCGTGGGACTCGAAAAGGTTCCCGCCGCCGACGCTTTCGAAGGCAGGCACTGGCTTACCCTCGCCGCCGTCGTCGTGGCCTTCGTGATCCAGCTCAAGACGAGTTCCCTGCCCCTGGGAGCCGTGGCCGCCCTGGCCCTCATGACGGCAACGGGAACGCTCAAGTGGCGCCGCCTCGAAGAGGTCATGTCGGGCGGAATGGCCATCATGGGGATGATCGCCGTCATCATGCTCGTCGCCGCCGGTTACGGGTCCGTCATCAGGGAGACGAAGGCCGTCGACGGCCTCGTCGAGAGCGTCGTCGGTCTCGTGGGCGGCAGCCGGTTTTACGGTGCTCTCCTCATGCTTCTCGTCGGGCTGCTGGTGACGATGGGCATCGGGACCTCCTTCGGGACCATCCCCGTTCTCGCCGCCATCTACTGCCCCCTGGCGCTGAAGCTGGGTTTCTCGACGGGGGCGACGGTCTGCCTCCTCGCCGCCGCCGCCGCTCTGGGCGATGCCGGTTCCCCCGCCTCGGACTCGACCCTGGGTCCCACGTCGGGGCTGAACGCCGACGGACAGCACGATCACATCTGGGATACCTGCGTTCCCACCTTCCTCCATTTCAACATCCCGCTGATCCTTTTCGCGATGATCGGAGCTCTTTTGCTCTACTGATTTGTTTTTCTCCGGAAAGGGATCTCGAAGGGCTGCCGCCGGAATCACGGCGGCAGCCCTTTTTGGGGCGGAACCAGGAGGCACTGCGATTGCCGGCTCCGTATCGCGTCGCTCCATCGAGTGCATCCCGTTTTTCGGCCTCCCGGCCACAGGGAACCCCCGTCGCAGGGAGGGGGTGCGGGATCGGACGGGCTTCAGGGAGAGATCAGACGTTGAAGCGGATCTCGATGATGTCGCCGTCGCGGACGGTGTAGTCCTTCCCCTCCAGTTTGAGGAGCCCCTTTTCCCTCATCTTGGCCTTCGAGCCCTCGTGGGCGGCGAAGTCGTCGTAGTGGGCGATTTCGGCGCGGATGAAGCCCCGGGCCAGATCGCTGTGGATCGTCCCGGCGGCGTCGACGGCCTTTTCTCCGTCGTGGAGGGTCCAGGCCCGGACTTCGTCGGGACCTACGGTGAAGAAGGAGATCAGTCCCAGCAGGCGGTAGGCTCCGGCGATGAGGCGATTCCGGCCGGGTTCGTCGATGGCCAGATCGGCCATGAAGGCGGCCTGGTCCTCGGCGGAGAGGTCGGCCATCTCCATCTCCATGGAACCGTAGACGCCGATGACCTCGAAGTTCCGTTCCCTGCCCAGCTGCCGAAGATCGGCCAGGCCCGGCACGTTTTCTTCCCTCTGGCTGTCGTCGAGGTTGACGACGACGAGCTCGGGCTTGAGGGTGACGAAGGCGAATCCCCGCAGGAGAGCCCGTTCTTCCGCCGTCAGGACCATCTCTCTCAGGGGACGCTCTTCCATGAGGTGGGCCTGGCATCGTTCGAGAAGGGGAAGTTCCTGCTCTTCGCCAGGCTGGAGCTTTTTCTTCCCTGCCAGGCGCCCCAGTCTGTTTTCGATGACGGCCAGGTCGCGGAAGATGAGCTCCATCTCGACGGTCTGCCAGTCGCGGAGGGGGTCGAGGCTGTCCAGGGGATGGGGGACGTCGTCGTTGGCGAAGGCGCGGACGACGTGGACGAGGGCGTCGGCGTTTTCGACGAAGGAGAGGAAGGCGTTGCCCAGTCCCGCCCCCTTGCTGGCTCCCTGGGAGAGGCCGGCGAGGTCGACGAATTCGACGGAGGCCGGTGTCTCCTTCTTGGGGGAGAAGAGAGAGACGAGCCAGTCGAAACGGGCGTCGGGGACGGAGACGACGGCCTTGTTGGGGTCCGTCTTGCCTCCCGCGTAGGGCTTGACCTCGGCACCCGCCCGGGTAATGACGTTGAAGACCGTCGATTTGCCGCAGAGGGGCAGACCGACGATGCCACAGCTCAGCATGAAAATCACCTCAAGATGGTTTCAGTGGGTTCGGAGAGGAGAACCTCCCCATCCCTATTCTAACGGATGGAGCGGCGGTGGGGGGATGGACGGGCCGATTCCCTCCCTGTCCGGCGGTGCGGGGTTGGGGCCTTTTGACTTTTCCCCGTCGGTCCGTTATTTTCAACGAATCAGATCTGCTCGGGAGGAAGGGCGATGACGAGGTCCGACGGCGATTTTGGAGGTTCTCCGGAGCTCCAGGATTGGGACTCGGACTCTTGGATCGGTCTCTACGAGGCCGAAGTGGCCTGGCGCCCGGCGCCGGCTCCCGATAGACCCTGCATCGAGGCCCCCTCGTGGCTGACGGCTCCCGCCCCCTCTCTGGGCGGAATCCCGCTTTTGCCCTCTTCGGCCGCCCTCTGGCCGGAAGGGGAGGCGTTCGTCGTTCTCGTTCACGGCATCGCCGTAGAGGGCTTTCTCTGGCGCCTTTACGGACGTGTCGTCCGGGGGCTCCAGAAAAGGGGCGTCGCCTGCGCCCTGCTCTTCCTTCCCGGCCACGGTCCCCGGGTACGAGGCCCGGCCTTGGGCGGGATGTCCCGTCTTTCCGTCGCCGAGGCTCTGTCCGTGGCCCACGGGGCCGTCAGCGAAGTGCGCTCCCTGGCGCGATGGGGGCGGGAACGCTACGGCAAGGTGGGCCTTTTGGGCGTCTCCCTGGGAGGAATGGTGGGGACCATCGCCCTGGCTCTGGAAGGGGCCCTCGACGGAGGGCTCCTGGCCGTTACGGGCGGCGGTCTTTCCTCCATCGTCCGCCATGGCACGGCGCGGTTCTTCCTGCCCGTCGGCGGCACGGCCCTTCGTGCCGCCTCCCTCGTCGAAGCGGCTTCCTACGGGGCCTACCTGGAGCAGGTGGCCCTCAGGGGCTGGCGTTCCGTCCGGCCCTCTTCGGCGGCTTTCCTCGTCGATCCCCTGACCTTCGCTCCTCTCGTGGGGAGGGAGAGGGTCCGAATGATCCTGACCCGCTGGGACCCCGTCGTTCCCTATCGTTGCGGCGTCGATCTCTGGCGGGCCCTGGGGCGTCCCCCTCTCGACCGGGTGCCGGGCGCCCACGGATCGGTGCTGCTTTTTCAGAGGGATCTGATCGTCCGACGGTTGGTCGAGGCGATCGCCCTGTCCTGAAAGGAGAGTTGGAGATGGAACCCCGTTTTTTCAGCCCCGCCGACGGCAGGGCCTACCGGACCCTCGACGCATCGTCCATCGTCGAGATCTTTCATCCCGATGTCGCCGCCGGCCTTCCCTACAGCCTGGCCGAGGCGACGGTGGCCCCCGGCGAGACGACGATCATTCACCTTCATCGGGGGACTTTCGAAATCTATTATGTTTTGGAAGGATCGGGTACGATGGAGGTGGAGGGATGGTCCCGGCCTCTTTCCGTCGACGAGGCCGTGCTCATTCCTCCCGAAAGTCGCCATCGCATCGCGGCCGGAGAGAAAGGCCTGCGTTTTCTCTGTATCTGCTCTCCCGGCTATCGCCACGAGAAGACCGTTCTTTTCGAGGGAGAGACGGACCTGAGCGGTGGAGAACCTCTCTCCTGACGGGTTTGAAAGGAAGGGATCTGCTGTGATCGCCTTTTTATTGACGGGTCTCCTGTTCTTTGGGGCTTTTTCGCCGGCCCTGGCCGGCGAGGTCGTTGTCGACCGGGCTGATGTCTACGGCGGCGGCGCCTGGATCACCTGTTCCTTCCCGGCCGAGGAGGAGATGGTGCTGGAGCTTCCGGCCACGCTCGATCGGGATTCCCTGACGGTGACATCCCGAGGCGCCGAGGTGCTGCGCTGGACCGTCGAGGAGCGCCCCTCTCCCGGGTGGCTGCCCCCCGCGCTGGGACCCCTGCGCGACGAAGTCGACCGCGCCCGGGCCCAGGTTCAGCTCCTTCGCGCCCGGTCGGCGGCCCTGAGGCAGGCCGCGGGCCATCTCGAAAAGGCGCTGCCCGAGGCGAAGGACGGGGCCGACCTGGAGGCCTTCGTCGACAGGGCTCAGAGAAAACGCGAGGGGCTCGAGCTCCGCCTGCTCGAGACGGCCGATCTGGAGAAGACGGCCCTCGCCGAATGCGAAGCCCTGGAGGCCCTGCTCGCCTCGCGCCGTCCCGAGGTGGAATCGGTCCTGATCTTTTCGGCCTCGACGAGGGGCGAGGGAGAGGTGGTCGTCAGGGGCTGGTCTTCCCATGCCTCCTGGCGTCCCCTTTACCGTCTCGATCTCGCCGCCTCGACGGGGGAGACGCACTGGCGTCTCGACGGGCTCCTGAGCCAGAGGACGGGTCTGCCCTGGCGGGGCGAGGTGGCCTTCCACTCGGGAACGCCGCGGAACGACCTCGACCTGCCCGAACTGCCCCCTCTCGTCGTCGACGTGGCCGTGCCCCTTAGGGCGGCGAAGAGGATGGAGGCCCTCTCCTCGGCTCCCTCGGTTCTCCTCGATTCCTACGGGAACGAAAGGGAGCGGCGCGAATCGGTGACGGACGTCGTCCTGACGGCGGAGACCGAGGCTCCTGGCGACGGCACGGATGTCCGCGTCGAGCTCGAGACCTTTTCCCTGGCGGGCAAGACCGACCTGACCCTGTGGGGCGACCTGTCGCCCCGGGCCTGGCTTCTCTGGAAGACGGACGGACTCGACCGGGCCCTTCTTGCCGGGCAGGCCGAACTTTTCGTCGACGGGAGCCCAACGGGGAGGACCTTCATCTCCGAGCGCGGCGCCGGACAGAAGCTCGACCTTCCCTTCGGCCAGTCACCGCTGGTCAAGGTCCTTCGCGAAGAGATCCTTCCCCGCCAGGGGAGCGCCTGGACGGGACGGGGGCGTCTCGAGAGGGGCTATCGCCTCGTCCTTTCGAGCAGCCTGGCACGGGCCCAGGTCGTGACCGTACGGGATCGCCTGCCCGTGAGCGCCAACGAGAAGGTCAAGGTCGAATCGGTCGAGTTTTCGACGGAACCGACGGAACGGGACGAAGAGGGACGGCTCTCGTGGGAGCTGACTCTCGAAGGAGGGGCTTCGGCGGAGATCACCGTCCGTTACCGCCTCTCCTATCCCGGTGACGGCGAAATCGTCTTCTACGGAGGGGATCGGCCATGATGCTGCGCTTTCTCGTCGACAATCACTGTGGTCGTGGCGACCTTCTGGCCGAACACGGCCTTTCGGTCCTCATCGAGACCCCTCGGGGAACGCTGCTTTTCGACGGCGGCGCCGGGAGGGCTCTCCTGGCCAACGCGGCGACTCTGGGCGTCGATCTGGGTGCCGTCGACGCCGTTGTCGCCAGCCACGGCCATTCCGACCACACGGGCGGACTTGCCCGGCTGGCCTCTCTCGGCTCTTTCCCCCTCTACGGACATCCCGCCCTCTGGGGCGAGAAGATCGCCTACCGGGGCGGGAAGCGCTCGTTCGTCGGCTGCCAGCTTTCGCGCCACGCCGTCGATTTCCGCCCCGTCGAGGGCGTCGTCGAAATCGTCGAAGGCCTCTGGGCCGTGACGACCTCCCCCGAGGAGCGTGATCGGGCCCTCGTCCCTTCGACGCCCCGGCTCCTTCTGCGCGACGAAAGGGGAACGGGGCCGGACCCCATGGCCGATGACCTTTCACTGGTGCTCCGAGGACCCGGGGGGTATTCGGTCCTTTTCGGCTGTGCCCACGGAGGGGCGGCCAATATCCTCGAAAAGGTGGCGCGCACCTTCGGGACAAGGCGCTTCTATTCCGTCGCCGGCGGGATGCACATGGCCGGACAGGATCGTCCTTTCGTCGAGAGGGTGATCGAGGCCCTTGCGGCCTATGAGGTCTCCCTCTGGCGTCCCTGCCACTGTACGGGCCTTGAGGCGCTCTGCGCCATGGAACGGGTTCTTCACGACGTCCGGTGGGCCGCCGCCGGAACGGTCCTGGAGCTCTGAACGGTCATGGAGGAAGCCGACAAGCTGGCCGCCTATCTGGAGCGCCTTCGGGAAGAGGGTCTGCGTCTCACGGCGCCGCGGCGGGTCATCATCGAAACCCTTCTCGACAATCTGGGACGTCATCTCAACGCCAGGGAACTCATGGATCTCGTCCAGGAACGGGACGGCACGGTGGGGTTCGCCACCGTCTACCGTACGCTGGAGCTGCTCGTGGGCCTCGGCATGCTGAACCGCATCAGCCTCGAAGAGGGGTTCAGCCGCTACGAAGTTCCCGACGAGAGGATGCACGTCCATCTCTACTGTCGCTTCTGCGGCAAGACGGTCCACCTTCCCGACGAGGCGGAGAAAGAGGCCCTCGTCCGGAGCTGGATGGAGGGAAGCGGTTTCGTCCTTCTGCCTCAGACCTTCGAGATCGCCGGCGTCTGCGCCGAATGTCGCCGCTGCCTTTCCGACGAGAGCGTCGATGTGGCCCCCTGCGGCAAGATCTGTCGCGGTCGCGGCAATCGCCGCTGCCGTAGGGTCCGGGGAGGCAACGAGGGTTGAAGCCTTCCTCTCCTGAGCGGCCCGGTCTTTGGGATTTTCTGACCGTGCCTCCCTCCCTCTCCCTCCTTCTCGTCGTCCTGCTCGTCTTCTTCGGGGGGGAGGGACCCGAGGCGCCCGGAGGGGCGCCGGCTCTCTGGATTGCCTTCCTGGTGGCCTATGTTTTTCTGGCCGTAGGCGACCTCCTGTCCCGCCTGAAGGGCCTCTCTCTCTCCCGTTCCGCCCTTCAGTGTCTCTGTCAGGGGATCGTCCTGACGGCTCTTCCCTCCTACCTGGGCACCTCAGCGGCATGGAGCTGGATCGGCCTGGCTCTCCTGGCGACGGGACTGATCCTGTCCCTTTCCCGCTCGGCCCCGTCCTTCCGCCCCCCCATCGTCGAAAAGAAAGAGGGCCCGCCGGCCCTTCCCGTCACGTCGTTCCTTGAAACGCTCCCTCTCCCGGCCTTTTTCGACGTCGGATCGGGTGAGGAGACGACCTTCCTGGCCAATGAGGCCGCTCTCGCCCTGGCGGCGACGTCGGGGCAGACGACGACGGAATTCTTTGGAAGGATCCTCGCCGAGGGGAGGTTCTCCCTGGGCGATCGGGATTACGATCTTCTCCGCGCCCAGGGGATGGCTCTTGCCCTGCTCGTCGAAAAGCAGCTCCCTTCGCCGGTGCCTCAAGTCGAAGCCGATCGGGATCCCGAGCCCGTACCCCACAAGGTGGAAGGACGCGAGAGAGGGCTTCTCCGCGCCGCCGAGGAGCTGGCCCGGGCCCGTCGCTACCGGCGATGGCTCTCGGCCGTTCTGATCCGCCCCGACCAGATCGGTCCCCTTCAGCTTTCTCTCGGCGAGGCCCAACGGCAGGAGATCTTCGACCTCTTCTTGGGTGAGGTCGCCTTGACGCTGCGCGATTCCGAGCCGCTCTTCCGTCTGGGACCGCAGGAGCTCCTGGCTCTGCTGCCGGAGACGCCTCAGGCGGGAGCACGGAAATTTTCGTCGCGACTGAAGCAGATGGCCCTGGAATTCAAGCCCAAGGTCTTCGGTCTCGAGGCGGCAAGTGGCCCCTTCCTGGTTCTCAAGACGGGCATCGCCTTCTACGACGGCAACGGCGTGCTGACCCTGGAGGAGTTCTTCAGCCAACTTGAGGCCTCGATCACTCAGAACCTCTGATTCCTTCGTCGCTCCATGCCCGGCCCGTCCGGAGTCATTTCTACTTTTCCCGGAGGCGAAAACGATGGAAAGGCAACGATCCCTGGAAGGAGTTTTCCCCGAGATCTCGACGGCGCGGCTGGACATGAAGGCCCTCGATCCCGGCCAGGCCCGACGCCTTAACGAGATATGGACCGATCCCCGCGTCATCGAGTACATGGTTCTCGACCCCTTTACGGAGATGGAGCAGACCTGCGAGATGATCGAAACGCTCAGAGGACTCCACGGGGCGGGACTGGGCATCCGCTGGGCCGTCTGTCTGCGCGACGGAGGAACCGTCCTGGGCACCTGCGGCTTTCATAACTGGAGGCGTGAACACCACAGGGCCGAAATCGGTTACGAGCTCGATTCGCTCTACTGGCGCCAGGGTTTCATGGGAGAGGCCGTTTCGGCGGCCCTGGAACACGGTTTCGAGACGATGGACCTGAATCGCGTCGAGGCCTTCGTCACCGTGGGCAATCGCCTTTCCTGGGGGTTCCTCAAAAAAATGGGCTTCACGCTCGAAGGGACGCTGCGAGCCTATGAATGGGCCCGAGGGCGTCATCAGGACCAGTGGGTCTTCTCCCTCCTCCGCGAGGAGTGGAGGAGGGAGAAGACTCGACCCTGACGGTCCTCCTGGAACGGGGGAACCGAAAGAGAGGAGGGCCAGCGGAAGCGGAGCCTTCAGCGGTCCTATCGGGCCTGCGACGGTTGGAAAAGGAGATGGGCCCCCGGTTTTTGCCGCGACGGGCCTCGGGCCCGCTGACGATCGAGGAGGGATTTGCGATGAGACGACCTGTGTCTTTCCCTGCCGCCGCTTTTCTGTTGGTTCTGGCCCTGGTCCTTGCTTCGGCTCCGGCATCGGCTTCGAGCCTGATCCGGCGGGAGATGACGCTTCATCAGGCCAGAGAACTGCTGGCCCGTGAGGGATACAGGCCCGAGGCGGACGAGCCGAACGGGGTCTGCCATTTCAAGATCATGGGCTATCGTGCCCAGCTTTTCGTCCTCGACGGGGGAGAGTCCCTCCAGTTTCACTGCGGCTGGACCGATACCGACGCGACCTTGCGGCGGGTCAACGCCTGGAATCAGGGCAAACGTTTTTCGAGGGCCTACATCGACGATGACGGAGACCCCCATCTGGAGCTCGATCTCGACCTCGCCGGCGGCGTGACGGACGATCGCGCCGCCGATTTTCTCAAGACCTGCCTCGTGTCGCTCGAGGCCTTCGTCAAAGAGGTCATTTGAGGCGTGACGGGGTTCGGGCGTGACCTCTCCGTCCGGGTTCGGGCTGTCGCCGACATGGCGGGGGCCTGGAAGGAGCCTCCTGTGCCTGTGGTGGGGCCTTTGTGGCAGCGTCTTCGGTCCGGTTCGCCGGAGATCGGGGCCTGTCGTTTAAGGGAGAGAAAGGAGCTTTGTCGTGACGGGAATTCTTCTGCGCAACGGCCTTCTGTGCGATCCTCGACGGAGGACAAGGGAACGGGGACATCTTCTGCTCGACGGAGGCCTTGTGGTGGGACGCCTTTCCGACGAGGAGGCCCTCGATGCCGAAAAGAGGGGCTGTCACGTCATCGATGCCGGCCCCTTCTGGGTCACGGCGGGACTCATCGACGTCCATACCCACCTGGGACTCTGGGAGGAGGGCGCTCCCGAGGAGGAGGGGAGCGGCAACGAGATGACCAGTCCCGTCACGCCCCATCTGCGCGTCGTCGATGCCGTCAATCCGGCGGACAGGGCCTTTTCCGAGGCCCGTCGGGCCGGGGTGACGACGGTGCAGATCCTTCCGGGCAGCGCCAACGTCATCGGAGGTCAGGGGGCCGTCGTCCGGACGGAGGGGACCGTCGTCGACGCCATGATCCGCCGGGCGCCTTCGGCCATGAAGGCCGCCTTCGGCGAGAACCCCAAGAACGTCTACCGAGCCCAGAAGGCCGCGCCGTCGACGCGGATGGCCGTGGCCGCCACGTTGCGGGAGGCCCTGCTGAAGGCCCGTCGCTACGGCGAAAGCCTCCAGGCCAAGGGGAAGAAGGGACGTGAGGGCGAGCTCGACGTCAAATCCGAGGCCCTCCTCTCCGTCCTCTCCGGCGAGGTGCCGCTGCGGGTTCACGCCCATCGGGCCGACGACATGATGACGGCCCTGCGCATCGCCGACGAGTTCGGCCTCTCCATCACCCTCGAACACGGCACGGAAGGCCTCCGCATCGCCCCGATCCTGGCCGGGAGGGCGATTCCCGTCGCCTACGGTCCGGCCCTTTCGTCGCGGCCCAAGCTGGAGTTGGCCGAGTTGGAAATCGGCGACGCCGCCCGTCTCGTGGCTGCCGGCGTCCGTCTTTCGCTGACGACGGACCATCCCGTCATCCCCATCCGCTTCATCCTGGCCCAGGCCTCCGAGGCGGTGCGGGCGGGCCTCGATGCCGACGACGCCCTGGCCGCCCTGACGATCAACGCCGCCGAACACCTGGGTCTCGCCGAGACCTTAGGAAGCCTCGACGAAGGCAAGCGGGCCGATCTGGTCCTCTGGACGGGCGATCCCCTCCACTACCGGACCGTGGCCGCCGCGACCTTCATCGACGGGAAGGTTGTCCACAAGGATCGGGGCGTCCAGCTCTAGAAGTCTGTCTGGCCTGGTCTAACGATCGTGGATCGATGCCCTTTCGTGTCGCCTAAAAGAAGTTATTCGTTATTGAGAATAGAACTTTAGTTTTATCGATCAGGCTGAATCGACTTTTTCCAGGGAGGTCCGACAGACTCCTCGTATCTGGGAATCTCCTGAAAAGGGGGAAGCACGAAGGAGGAGCGGGGCCGACGGCCCCTCTCCTCCTTCGTGAGCTCTGTCCTCTTGCTAGCCCCGATAGATGTGGGCCTTCAGGGGGGGGAAACCGTTGAAGTTGATCGAGCAGTAGCTCGTCGTGTAGGCGCCGGTGGTGAAGATGTAGACGCGGTCGCCCTCGGTGATTTCGCCGGGGACCTCGTACTTGGTGTCCTCGTAGAGGATGTCCATGCTGTCGCAGGTGGGGCCGGCCAGAATGATCTGCTTCGTCGTCGCGCTCTCGCGGTCGACGAAGATGGGGTATTTGATCGATTCGTCGATGGTCTCGATGAGGCCGCCGAACTTGCCCACGTCGAGATAGACCCAGCTGTACTGGTTGAACTCGGATTTCTTCGAGACGAGGACGACCTCGCTGACCATGATCCCGGCGTCTCCGACGAGGGACCGTCCCGGCTCGATGAGGATCTCCGGGGCGTGGTCGCCGAAGTCCTCTTCGAGGAATCGGGTGATCTCGCGGCAGTAGAGCTCCATGTCGTGCGTCGGCGCCACGTAGCTGGCCGGGAAGCCCCCGCCGAGGTTGATCATGCGCAGACGAACGCCCTCCTGGGCCGCGGCGTCGAAGAGATAGCGGCAGGTGGCGATGGCGTGGTCCCACTGGCCGATGTCGCGCTGCTGGGAGCCGACGTGGAAGGAGATGCCGTAGGGGTCGAGGCCCAGCTCGGCGGCCAGGAGAATGAGGCGGTAGATCGTGTCGGGGTGGGCGCCGAACTTGCGCGACAGGGGCCAGTCGGCGCCGCTGCCGTCGGTGAGGATGCGGAAGAAGACGCGCGAGCCCGGGGCGTTTTCGGCCAGCTTGCGGACATCCTCCTCGGAATCGGTGGCGAAGAGGCGGATGCCCCGATCGTAGGCGTAGGCGATGTGGCGGGCCTTCTTGATGGTGTTGCCGTAGCTCATGTCGTCGGCTCTGGCGCCGAGGCGGAGCATCTGGTCCAGCTCGAAGACGGAGGCGATGTCGAATCGGCATCCCTTGCCGATGAGCATCTTGAGGATCTCGTCGTGGGGGTTGGCCTTGACGGCGTAGTAGACCTTGCTGTAAGGCAGGAGACGACGGAGTTCGTCATATTTCTCGGAGATCCTGTCGATGTCGACGACGACGAAGGGCGTCTCCTTATCGGCGGCGAAGGCCTTGATCTTTTCGAATCGTTCCGGTGTCGTGTACCGTTCAAGGTCAAAGGCGTAGCTGATAGCGTCTTCCACACCGTTCCCCCCCAGATGAAGTTGCTTTCGGACCTCAGTTTAGAAGGTGTCTTTCTGCCGATCAAGAGGTGAGGGATGTGTTCCCGAGCTATTTTTCGTGATTTTTGCGTTGATTTTACCGTGTCCCCCCGCGGCCGGCCAGAAAGGCCGTGCTCCAGCAGACCTGGAGGTTGTAACCCCCTGTCGGGCCGTCGAGATCGATGACTTCCCCGGCGAAGTGGAGGTTCTCCCAGGCTTTTGCCCGCATCGTCCGGGGATCGAGCTCTTTCAGGGAGATGCCGCCGGAGGTGACGAGAGCCCAATCGAAGCCCAGAAGCCCTGTCGGCGTCAGGGGAAAGCCTTTGAGGAGAGCGGCGATCCTCTGCCGCTCCTCTTTCGTGATGCCGTTGAGGGGACGGTCGACGGCGACGGCGGCGAGGTCGACGAAGGAGGCGATCAGCTCCCGGGGGAGGAGTCCCGCAAGAAGGGAGGAGAAGGGATAGCCCTTTCGCTTTTCGATGTCGCGGATCAGTCGGGCGTCGATTTTTGCGGCGTCGAGGGCCGGCTTGAGATCGATGGAGAGGGTGACGTCGTCGTTTCCCTCCAGGGCTTCGCCGACGTTACGGGCCAGGTCCATGGCGATGGGACCGCTGATGCCGAAGGGAGTGAACTGCATCTCGCCGAAGCGACTGTCGGTCTTCTTCCCTCCGACGAAAAGGGCCAGAGCGACGTTGCGGAGGATCAGCCCGTCGAGATTGAGGGCCCCGCTTTCGGCGGTGCGGATGGGGACGATGGCCGGTCGGGGAGGGACGACGTCGATGCCCAGTTCTCGGGCCCAGCCGAAGGCGTCGCCGCGGGAACCGGTCCGGCCGTAACTGCAGCCGCCCGTGGCGACGATGATCCGTCGGGCTCTCAGTTCTCCCTTGGAGGTCCTGACGGCGACGATCCGTCGGTCCTCTCTCAGGAGTTCCCGCACGAGGTGGTTTGTCCTGATGGTGACGCCCTGTCTCCGCGCCTCTTCGACGAGGAGGTCGCGGACGGTCCGTGCGTCGCCCGAGGCGGGAAAGACCCGCTTGCCCCGTTCGACGACGGAGGCCAGCCCCCGTTCGTCGAAAAAACGGCAGATGGCCTCGGGGCCGAAGGCGGCCAGCCCGGTGTGGAGGAACCGCCCCTTCCGGCCGAAGGGTTCCTGAAGCGTCTGGGCCGACAGACCGGCATTGGTGAAATTGCATCGCCCCTTGCCGGTCAGGAGGAGCTTTTTGCCCGTCTCCCCGTTGCCTTCGACGAGGAGCGTCCTCTCCCCCCCTGCGGCGGCCTCGGCTGCGGCGAAAAGGCCGGCCGGCCCGCCTCCGATGACGATGAGGTCCCAGGTGTCCTGTGAGTCTCTTCCCGTTTTCAGAGTGATCAGGCTCCTTCCGTACAGGCCCGGTGGAAATTTCCCTTTTCCCCGCTCCTGCGCTGGAAGGCGAGGGCTCGTGGGCTATAATAAAGGGGCTCGGACGCCTCTCGTGGGGAGGCCGGGCGCCTCGGGGCCCGTTTCTTGAGGGAAGGGGGAGCGCCGCCCCCTAAGGAGCGCTTCAGTAGCTCGATCCCTTGGGTGCGACGGCCTGGACGGTCTTCGTGGCGTTGTCGACGCGGAACCAGAATCCCTCCTCGCCGCCGGAGCCGTTCTCGGTCTCTTTGCGATCGACGGTGAAGCTGACGATGAAGGTTCCGGCCTGTTCTCCCTCGACGACGCCCCATCCCGTGACCTTGACCGGTCCTCGGGCCTCCTCCTCTTTGACCCAGGCCCGGAGGTATTCGGGCGACAGGGCCTTTTCCTTGACGAGAACGATGGCTTCGGAACGGGCCATCGCCTTCTGGAAAAGATGGTAGCCCGTGACGAGGCAGACCAGGATGACGGCGATGAGGGCGAGCGCTGCGGGGTGGAATCTCTTCAAAAGCGGTCACGTCCTTTCCGATGCGGAGTCCCCCTATTCTATGCGAAAAGATCGATCGGAAGCGATCGACCGGAAAGGAGGTGGACCGATGGAGCGTGCCAAGGTGCTGGCTGAGGTTGTTCTTGCCGAAGAGTTGACGTTGCGGATTTTGGCCGGAGAAAAGACGCCCTGGATCGTCCTCCTCAACGGCAAATCGCGGAAGCGCCGCAACGTCCGTCTCGGCTGGTTCGAGTCCTCCCGCCCCGTCGTCCTGGGCGGTCGGGGGCCCAGCCGGGAGTTCTCCGTCGAGGAAGTCGACGGGGCGCTGCGTTCCCTTCTGTCCCAGTTTTTCTCCTCCGTCGCCGTGCAGAGCCTTTTCTGGCAGGCCTTTCGGGTCATGCAGAGCCGTCTTCACCGCACCCGCTTCGTCGTCGAGGAGTCGGACTGCCGCCTTTTGCCCGATTCGAAGCGGGAGACGCTGTGGCTGGCCTACATCCCCCACGGCGCGATCCACGCGAAAGTGAGACATACCTTCCCCCTGGGGGAGAAGGAGCGTCCCCTGCTGGAACGCTTTCTCTCCGGGGACAGCCCCTGGCCCGCCGTGGAGCTGACGGCCCAGGAGGCACGGGGATCGATGGCCGCCATGCCTTTCGTCCGCGAGCTGGGACTGATCGACCCCGAGCGTTGGCTGCGTCCCCTCATGATCGCTCTTGCCGGGGTTCTGCTCGGTTTTCGTGACGGGTCCAGCGGCGTCGAGTGCGATCTTTCCGATTCCCTCTGGCAGGCCTACTACGCTTCCGGAGGGAGGATGCAAGCGGCCAAGCTCAACCTTCCCTCGGAGGAGGCCTTTCTCGCCGAGGTGAGAGGGCTCATGCGCCTTCGGCCCTACCTGGACAGCCTGGCCTACGAACGGGCTTTCGACGGTCAGGTCCACCTCCAGGAGAGGGGCTACAGCCGGCGGGAGCGTTTCTCGGCCCTCGTCGACATCTCCGGCTGCCGAGAGTTCGTCATCACCCGTTTCGTCGGTGAGAGGGGCGCCCTTCTCTTCGCTCCCTCCCGTCCCGCTCCGGGCGAGACGGACCGGATCCTCTTCTTTCCCCAGGAGATCTTCGATGCCGTCGGCAGCCTCAACGCCGCGATCGGCATTCTGGATAACGATTTCGCCTCCCTCCAGATCTGGAAAAGCTGGAGGCGACTGAGAGGACAGCGGCGGCTGGAGCAGCTGCTGGAGAAGGTTCCCCTTTTCGGGAGGAGCGTCTCCTGCGCTGAGGAGGGAAAGGAGGAGAGGCCGTGATGCGTTTGAAGGGTCGGAGGGTTCTCATGTTCGTCGAGGATGTCTACGAGGACCTGGAACTGTGGTATCCCAAGCTCAGGCTCGTCGAGGAGGGGGCTGAAGTCGTCGTCGCCGCCCCCGAGGCCGGGAAGCTCTACCGCGGCAAGAACGGCTATCCCGCCAGGAGTGACGTGGCCCTGACCGACGTCGCCGAAGGGGATTTCGACGGGCTGGTCCTTGCCGGAGGCTTCGCTCCCGACAAGCTGCGCCGCATCGCTGAGGTCCTGGAGTTGACCCGGGCCTTTCACGAGAGGGGCAAGCTCGTGGCCCATATCTGCCACGCCGGATGGATCCCGATTTCGGCGGGCATCGTCCGGGGGTTCCGCTGCACGTCGACGCCGGGCATCAGAGACGATCTGGTCAACGCCGGCGCCCTCTGGTTCGACGAGCCCGTCGTGTGCGATCGCCACATGGTCTCCAGCCGCAGGCCTGACGATCTGCCCCAATTCTGCCGGGCCATCATCGAGTTCCTCGATCGTTGAGGGGGGCCCGTTCAGTGGAGAGAGGAGGGATGTCATGAAATTCGACAAGATTCTCGCCTGTGTCGACGGAAGCGAAGCCAGTCCCCTCGTGATACGCCAGGCCCTGGACTGGGCCGCGAGAGAGGGATCGGGAAGCCTCGAAATCCTCCACGTCGTCGACTCCAAAGTGGAATATCCCGTTCTGGCCGCCGAGTTCGACGAGGCCGCCGATCCCCGCGGCGAGGTGGAGGCCAAGGTCCTGGGCAAAGTGGAGGAAATGGTCCGGGCCAATCTGGAGGAGGAGGAGTCCCTTCCCTGGACGGTCAAGATCATCACCGGCCGGCCCTACGAGGTCATCGTCCGCAGGGCCAGGGAGTTGGGCGTCGACCTCATCCTGCTGGGACATCGCCGTCTCTCGGGATGGGAGCGCCTCCTCCTCGGAAGCGTCGCCTCCAAGGTCGTCCCCTATGCTCCCTGCAACGTCCTCGTCGTCCGTCCCGGACTGGAACGGGTCGGCAAGGTCCTGATCGCCCTCGACGGAACGGAGGAGAGTCGCTCCGTGGCCTCCTTCGGTCTCGACCAGGCCCGCCTTCTCGGTGCCGAGGAGGTGCTTTTCCTCCACGTCGTCGAAGAGGTCACCGAGGCGACTCACACCTACTGGGGGTCCTTCACCGTCGGCCCCGAGTACTACGCCCGCGCCCGCAACGTCGCCGAGGCGAACATGGATCGCCTCCTCTCCGATCTCTCCAAAGAGAGGGAGGGAGATCTTCCCCTCTGTCGTTCCCGCGTCGAAGTGGGACGTTCCCACGCCACGATCATCGACAAGGCCGAGAAGGAGAAGGCCGATCTCGTCATCGTCGGAGACAGGGGCGTCGGAAGTGCCCTCGAAGGGTTCCTCCTCGGAAGCGTATCGGCCAAGGTGGTCCGCTACAGTCCCGCCAGCGTCCTCGTCTATCGGCTTCCGACGGGGGGAAAGTCCTGACCGTCAGACCTCGTCGTAGCGGAAACAGCTGACGAGGTGGTCGTTGACGAGACCTGCGGCCTGGAGAAAGGCGTAGCAGATCGTCGGTCCCACGAAGGAGAAGTTCCGTCGCTTCAGCTCCCCGCTGAGACGCCCCGAAAGAGGCGTCGAGGCGGGGATTTCCTTTATCGTGATCCGGCGGTTTTTGACGGGGATTCCGTCGACGAAACTCCAGAGGAAATCCGAGAAGGATCCCTCCGCCTCGACGAGGGAAAGAAAGGCCCGGGCGTTGGAGCGAGCGCTCTCGATCTTGCGCCGGTTGCGGATGAGGGCGCTCTCCCCGAGGAGCCGCTCCACGTCGCCGTCGTCCATGGAGGCCATCTTCTCGGCGTCGAAATCCCAGAAGGCTCTCCGGTAAGCCTCGCGGCGGCGCAGGACCGTGATCCAGCTCAGCCCGGCCTGGACGCCCTCCAGGATCAGGAATTCGAAAAGCCTCCGGTCATCCCGTAGAGGGACGCCCCATTCCTCGTCGTGATAGGCCTCGTAAAGGGGATCGCCTTCGGCCCAGGGACAGCGGACGAGATCGCCTCTCATCGGGCCGTCGCCGTCCGGTCCGCCGCCAGAGGCCGCCAAAGGAGAAAGTGGAGGCCGGGAGCGGCCAGGAGGAGACTCCCGCCGAAAAGGCGGAAGGCTCCCTCGTAGCCGGAGAGGGCGGCCATGTGGCCGATGGCCAGGGGGGAAAGGGAGAAACAGCAGGCCATGAAGAACCAGACCATCGACGATGTCTTGGCGCGCAGGGGGCGAGGGGCCACGTCGCCGATGAGGGCCAGGTGCATGGGGAAGCCGAAGCCCATGCCCAGGCCGAAAAGGGCGCCGCAGGCCGTGAAAAGAGCGTTCGAGGAGGCGAAAGAGGCCAGGATGAGGCCCGACGAGGTCAGGGCGAGAGAGGGAGCCACGAGGCTCATCCGAGGAAGGCGATCCATGAGGCGGAAGGCGGTGAGGCGAATCAGGACGGAGACGGCCGCGTTGGCCGAGATGAAGCCCGAGGCCAGGAGGCCCTTGGCGTGGGCCAGCCCCGTGACGGAGAGCATGGCCGCGTCGGTGAGGGAGAAAAGGGTCACGGAGAGGAATAGGGTCAGGACGGGACGGTGTCTGAAGACCTCGCCGTAGCTGCCGGGCCGCTCTCCCGTCTCGACGGGCATTTCGTCGCCTCGGAAGGGAAAGGCCAGAAAGAGGCAGCAAAGAGAGGCGGCCACGGGGAGAAGGGCGTAGGCGAAGGGCAGCCCCTTCGTCAGAAAGAGCTCGGCCAGAGGGACGAGAGTGACGAGGGGGGCGATGCTCCCCGCCGAGGTGAGGGCGAAGGAAGAGCCTCGGTGGCTTTCGGGGACGCAGAGCGTCTGGTACGTCGTGAGGGCGACGACGAAAAGGCTGGCCCCGATGCCCATGAGGGATCGCCAGAAGAGAAGTCGCGAAAGAGAGGGGCCGGAGAGGGCCAGACCGAGGGAGCAGGCCAAAAGGACGGTGGCGCCGAGGAGGAAGCTGGAGCGGAAGGGAAGACGCTCCACGAGCCAGCCCACGAGGGGGCGGGAGAGAGTCGACGAGGCGTAGTAGCTGCTCAGGACAAGACCGGCCGCCTTGGGGTCGTCGAGGCCGAGACAGGTCAGGTAGGCCGCGAGAAGATAATAGGTGTTGCTCACGCCGTTGACGGCGAAATTGGCTGCCGTCAGGCGGAGGAGCAGAGCTCCGTAGCCGGCCATGCGATGCAACTCCCTCCGAGAGATCGACTCCAAGCATACACCGCCTGAAAGACGAAAAACAGCCCCGGGACAGACGGAGCCCTTGGCGGGAAAAGCCCGTCTAGTGTACTTGACAGCCGATGCTGTGGCCTTTAGTATCAATGTCGAATCCAGTTCGGGATACGACTTAGTGAAAGGAATGAATAAACATGGCGACAGCGGAAGAGCGGGCCCATCAGAAGATCGTCGAGCTGATTCTCTCCCGTGCCTATGCTCCGGGAGACCGTCTCGTCGAGACGGAGCTGGCCCAGTCGCTCGGCCTCAGCCGCACGCCGATCCGAAACGCCATGAGGCAGCTTGTGGCCGAGGGTCTCCTGGAGGCTCAGGACGGGAAGGGGTGTTATGTGCCCAGGCTGACGCCCGAGGACATGCGGGATATTTTCAAGGCCCGTATTTACCTGGAGGGGAAGGCGGCTCTCGAGGCGGCGACGGCCCGAACGGAGAGGGACGTCGATTATGTCCGCGATCTTCTGGAGCGGGAGAAGGAGCACTACAGGGCGGGGCGCCTCCATGAGTATACGGAGATCAACAAGGCCTTCCATCTCGTCGTGGCCTCAATGGCCCGCAATCCCTACATAGAGAAATTTGCCAGACAGACCTTCTGGCGCTCCGAGCTCTATATCTTTTTCTTCGACCGTTTCTACGTTCCCGAGGAGCCCGAAAAACCCCTCCGGGACCCCTCCCAGTCCCGCAGCTGCCAGGAGCACGAGCGCATCGTCGAGGCCATCTCGGCCGGTGATGGCACCCTGGCCGAGGTGACGATGAAGGCCCACATCCTGACGACCTACTCTCTCATGACGCGGCGGATGCCCCTGATTCCCACGACGGGGCTCCAGCCGGCCCGCTACGTGTAAGGAGCGGCCCTCGGCCGCATGAAAGGTCCCGTTTCTCAGGGTTTTCCCGTCGAGAGAGGAGGTAGGGGAGGAAGACGTTCCTGCCGAAGCGGGCCGCAGAACCCCTGCAGGCCATGCAGGGAAAAAGGGAGGCGTTACAGGTGGAGCATTACGGCATTTTTTCCATTCTTCCCCCTCTGGTGGCCGTCATCTTGGCCATCCGCTACAAAAACGTCATCACGGCCCTTTTCTTCGGAGGTCTTTTGGGAGCCCTGGCACTGGCGGGCTGGAATCCCATCGAGGCCCTCACCCTTTTCATCAAGGACTACATCTTCAAGCAGGCCGCCGACGGCTATAATTCCAGTCTTCTCGTCATGATGGTCTTCATCGGCGGCTTCGTCGGCGTCATCACCCATTCGGGCGGGGCCAACGCCTTCGCCGCCAAGGTCGCCGGCTGGATCAACACCCGGGGCCGCGCCCAGATGGCCGTCTGGTTCGGCGGTCTGGCCATCTTCTTCTCCGACTCGGGCAACCCCCTCATCCTGGGCCCCACCTTCCAGCCCATCACGGACAAGCTCCGCGTCAGCCGCGAGAAGCTGGCCTGGCTCCTGGACAGCACGGCCTCTCCCGTCTGCATCCTCGTTCCCTTCATCGGGTGGGGCATCTACATCATGGGCCTCATCAAGAAGGAGTTCGAGCCCCTGGGCATCGTCGAATCGGAGTTCGCCGCCTTCGTCAAGGTCATTCCCTTCCAGTTCTACGCCCTTGGGACCCTTTTCATGATCCCCCTCGTCGCCCTCCTCGGCTTCGAGTTCAGCGCCATGTACCGCGCCGAGAAGCGGACCCTCGAGACGGGCCAGCCTCTCTGGCCCGACGCCAAGCCGGCCCGTCCCGCCGTGGAGATCAATCAGGACCGGGACAACAGGGCCAACGCCTCGATGATGATCATTCCCCTCATCGTCCTTTTCGTCTGCATCTTCGGACTGCTCATTCCCCACGGCTTTCCCTTCAAGCCCGCTCCCGGTCCCGTGCTGCGCTCGGCCCTCTGCTTCGGCTACTTCATGGGCGCCGTGACCTGCATGTTCCTCATGGTCCGTCACAAGGTCAAGACGGGCGCCGAGGCCTTCAAGATGTACATGGACGGAACGAAGGAGATCGTTTTCATCCTCATGATCCTCGTCCTCTCCTGGGCCCTGGGTTCGGTCTGCAAGGCGCTGGGAACGGCCAACTACATCGTGGCTCTCGCCCAGGGGAACGTCCCTGCCTGGGCCGTGCCGGCCCTCCTCTTCGTCACCGGAGCGGCCATCTCCTTCGCCACGGGATCTTCCTGGGGAACCTTCGCCATCCTCGTCCCCCTCGCCATTCCCATGTCGCAGGCCCTGGGCGCTCCCCTCTACGCCTCCATCGGCGCCGTGCTGAGCGGCGGTCTCTTCGGCGATCACTGCTCTCCCATTTCGGACACGACGGTGCTATCCTCCATGGGGGCCGCCTGTGACCACATCGATCACGTCAAGACTCAGCTTCCCTACGCCATGACGGTGGCTCTGGCCAGCCTCGTCTCCTATGTCGCGGCCGGTTTCATCCATTCTCCCGCCGTCCTGGCTCTGGCGCTGGCGCTGGTCGCGCTTTTGATCGTCGTCTTCTCCAGGATCTGGGGCGCGAAGCTGACGGATCACAGGGCCTCCAGGGCCTGATCGGTCCGGCAATGATCCGCCGGCGCGAGGGAACCTCGCGCCGGCAAAAAGGAAGGTGTATCGAAAGTGAAACACGTTCTCGTACTGGGAGCCGGACGCGTCGCCGGCCCCTGCGTCCACTACCTGCTCAGGGAGCCCGAAATCCGGGTGACCGTCGCCGATCTTGACGGGGCCAACGTCGACCACGTCCTTCGGGGTCATCCCCGGGGGACGGGACTGGTTCGGAACGTGGCGTCGGACCTCCCCTCGCTTCTGGCGGAGACGAAGCACGACGTCCTGATCAACCTCCTTCCCGCGGCCATGATGGCTCCCGTCGCCGCGGCCTGCGTCGAGGCGGGGATCCACTACGTCAATCCCTCCTACATCAAGGACGACATGAGGGCCCTCGACAAAAAGGCCCGCGAGAAGGACCTCCTTCTCCTCTGCGAGCTCGGTCTCGATCCGGGAATCGATCACATGTCGGCCGCGAAGACGATCCACGAAATCCACCGCTCCGGCGGAAGGGTCCGGTCCTTCCATTCCTGGTGCGGCGCTCTGCCGGCACGGGAGGCCGACGACAATCCCTTCGGCTACAAGCTGTCCTGGGCTCCTTCGGGCCTTATCGGCGCCAGCAAGAGGGAGGCCCGCGTCCTTCAGGACGGACAGGTCGTCGTCTGGCCCGACGGGGAGACCTTCCGCAAGGCCTCTCTCATCGACATCGAGGGGTGCGGCTGGTTCGAGCAGTACGCCAACGCCGACTCTCTCCCCTACATCGAGCTCTACGACATGGCCGAGGTCAGGACCGTCTACCGGGGGACGCTCCGCTTCCCCGGATGGTCGGAGACGATCTGCGCCATGCAGGACCTTCACCTCTTCGATCTCGACGAGCGCGATTTCCGGGGTCTCTCCTTCGCCGGACTGACGCGGCAGCTCATCGGAGCCGGCGCCGACGAGGACCTTGAGCGAGCCCTCCAGGCCTTCCTGGGGATCAAGCCCTTCTCGGCCGTTTTCATGAAGCTTCGCTGGCTGGGGCTTCTCGACGAACGTCCTCTTCCGCTTGAGAGGGGCTGCCTGCGCGATATCGTTTCCTTCCTCTACGCCGAAAAGCTCGTCTTCGCGCCTGGGGAGAGAGATCTCGTCGTGATGGAGCACCGTTATGTCGTCGACTGCCCCGACGGTTCCGCCGTCGAGCGCCGCTCGACCCTGGTCGACTACGGCATCCCCGACGGAGAGACGTCCATCGCCAGGACGACGGGCATTCCGCCCGCCATCGGCGCCCTTCTGATCCTCAGGGGAGCCGTCTCGGCCCGAGGCGTTCAGGCTCCGGTCCTGCCCGAGGTCTACGAGCCCGCCCTGGCCCTTCTCGAAAAAGAGGGAGTCCGCTTCCGGGAGCGGGAATACCGTCTGGGCTGAGTCGTCATGCCCTGAAGCCGAAGAGCCGCCCCTCAGGGGCGGCTCTTCGGCTTGGGCCCCCTCGGGCAGAAGAGGACCGTTCTTTCCTCCGGAGGAGGTGGAAGGAGGCGTCTCGGACAGTCTTTCCCCGGAGTCGGTTCTCAGAGGGAAGCGCTGCCGAGAGAGTCAGGGCCTCGCGCTCTCTCTCAGGTGGGCCTTGAGGGCTCCGTCGTCGGTGAAGAGCCTCCTGTAGCCCGAAAGGGTCAGAAGGAGGCACCCGACGGCGACGGCGGCCGAGATCATGTACATGACGACGATCTGGTAGCGGACGGCCTGAAGGGGGTCGGCGCCTCCCAGAATCTGGCCCGTCATCATTCCCGGCAGGCTGACGAGTCCGACGACCATGAGGGAATGAATCGTCGGCGTCATGCCGGCTCCGATGGCCTGGCGCACCCGGTCCCTGACCGATTCCCAGGGCGTCGCTCCCAGGGCCAGAAGGGCCTCGACGGAATCGCAGCCCTCTCGGACGGAGGAGAAGAGGCGTTCCAGGGCGAGGGAGATGCCCGTCATGGCGTTGCCGAGGATCATGCCGAAGATGGGAATGGCCACTCTGGGGCTGTACCAGGGGTCGGCGGCGATGACGGCGAAGAGGACGAGCGTTCCGGCCAGAAAGGTGCTGGCCCAGAGGGAGCCGAAGGAGATCAGGTAGGGGAAGGGTTTGGCCGAGGGGGTTCGTGCCATCGCCGCCTCCGTGGCGATGGCCGTCATGGCCGTGACGACGGCGACGACGACGAGGGGGCTTTCGAGGGTGAAAAGAAAGCCCAGGACGTAACCGATGAGGGAAAGTTGAAGAAAAGTCCGGAGGGCTCCCCAGAGGAGGGACCGGAGCAGCCCCAGGCCGAGAAGGGCCGAGACGGCTCCCGGCAGAACAAGGAGGGCCAGGGAGAGAAGGAGCTGGCCGTTGCCGATGATCGGCGCGCCACTCATGGAAGAAAAACCTCCCGGAGGGCTGTCATGTCGAGGGTCATGCCCTGGTCGAAAAAGGCCCCGTCATCGCGGTGCGAGACGAGAACGAGGCCCCTGTCGGCCCCGTCGAGCCAGTCGCGGAGAGCGAGGAGGAGAAGGCGGCGGTTATCCTCGTCGAGGGAGGCCGTCGGCTCGTCGAGCAGGAGGAGAGTCGGGTCGGCGAGAAAGCTCCGGGCAAGGGCGACGCGGCTTTTCTCGCCTCCCGAGAGGAGGCGCCCGTCCCGTTCGAGGAGTTTCGCGTCGAGGTCCAGCGTCCCGAGCGTGTCGACGAGAGTCCCTCTGTCGGGCCGGGGCTTCTGGCCGTAGGCGGCCAGGGTCCAGGGAAGGAGCAGGTTCTCCTCGACGGTTCCGGCGATGAGAACGGGCTGCTGATGGAGATATTGGACTTCCCGCCTCCAGATCGGGGCCGCAAGAGCCGAGGCGTCGGTTCCGCGGAAGCGGAGCGTTCCTCCCGGGCGGGGCGTCAGGCGGGCGATGAGACGCAGGAGCGTCGACTTGCCCACCCCAGAGGGACCCTTGACTTCCAGCACGGAACGGGAGGGAAGACGGGCCGCCACAGAGGGACCTTGTCCCTTGGTCCGAGGAAGAGGAAGGTCGAATTCGAGGAGGATCATGTCCGCATCTCCCCCCTTTCCCTTTCGGCCAGGGTCGGACAGTCGGCCAGCCTCAGGGCCAGTTCGAGGGAGAAGAGGCTGCGGAAGTCTCTCAGATCCTGTCCCGTCATACGGCCTATCTTGTCCAGGCGGTAGGTCAGGGTGTTGCGGTGAATGCCCAGCGATCGGGCCACCTGCCCCGGATGGAAGGGGTCGCCCATCCAGGCCCGGAGCGTCGTCTTCAGGTCGTCGAAGTCGTCGGCGTCTCTCAGGTCGCCCAGCGATCGGGCGATGAAGGTCCGGGCGAGACGGCGGTCGGCTCCGGCGAGGAGGTCGTCGAGAAGGAAATCCTCGTAGAAGAAGACGCCTGGTTTCCCTTCAATCCTCCGGCCCAGGACGAGGGCCCTCCAGGCTCTGCGCAGAGAGAGGGAGAGGGCGTCGAGGTCGTCGGCGACGGGACCGATGCCGAAGGAGGCCTCCCTGCCCCGGCGCCGGAAACTCTCCTGGAGGTGACGGCAGCCTTCGGCGACGGCGTCGACGAAGGTCTGACGCTCTTTTCCCGACAGGACGGGAAGGACGATGAATTTGTCGCTTCCCAAGATGGCCGTCAGATCCTGGGCCCTTTTGAAAAGGGCCTCGATCTCCCCTGCCAGGCGCCTTCGTTCCGAGCCCTCGGCGTTTTTCCTGTCGGGACCGAGGGGCGTGACGTCGATGACGAGGCAGAGCCGAGGAAGGGCGAGATCGATGGCGATCTCCCTTCCCCGGGCCAGGAGAAACTCCCGATCCATCTCGCCTCCGGCGAAGGCGTAGATCTCCTGTATGAGGTGCTGGCGCGCTCCGTCGCGAAGGAGTTCGGCCTCGAGGAGCATGCGTTCCTTGAGGAAGACTTCGGCCTCGCGCCGGACGAGCTGGCTGAAGCGGACCACCTCGTCGGGTTCTCCCGCGATGGCGACGGATCCGACGATTTCTCCTGCCAGTTCGATGGGAAGGGTCACGCCAGGCCGAACCCTATCCAGTCCCAGGGCCTCGTCGGGAGTCGTGACGACCTCCGACCGGGAGGCCATGGCCTTCAGGGAGGGGCTGTGAAGGTCGCCTCTCCGGTCGGGCAGACTGGACCCGATGACGAGGGCCCGATCGTCGGTGATGATCACGTGGTGACCGATGGTCGCCATGGCCACGTCGGCCACCTTCTGGGCCAGGTCGGCCTGCATGGGCCTCGCTCCTTTGGGCATGAAGACAAAAATGCCGAGAAAATCGTAGCATTTATTGTGCGATAAAACAATGCGCGCCTTCAGTCTCCGTTCTATCCTGAGAAGGGAAGATAAAGCCCTCTCTTTCGTGGAGAGGCGGGGAGGTGGGGTAGATGAAACTGGAACTGCATCGGGCTGCCGTCGGGGAAGTCCGTCTCGGTTCGAAGACGAAACTGGAAGGCGGGTGTCTCACCGTCGACGCCACGGAGGCCCTCGAAGTCCTCGAGGGGCTTCCCCTGATCCGGACGAAGCTGGAGGTGGCCAGGCCCGGCGAAAGGGTCCGCATCATCCCCGTCAAGGACGTCATCGAACCCCGCTGCAAGATCTCGGGGGGCGGCGAGGTCTTTCCGGGTTTCATCGGCGACGTGGAGACCGTCGGAGAGGGAGCGACGCTTGTCCTCGAAGGAGCCGCCGTCGTCACCTGCGCCCCCGTCGTCGGCTTCCAGGAGGGGTTTATCGACATGTGCGGTCCCGGTGCCGCCTACACGCCCTTCTCGAGGACTCAGAACATCGTCCTCGTCGCCGAACCCCAGGAGGGGCTGGAAAAGCATGCCTACGAGGGCGCCCTCCGCCTGGCCGGGCTGAGGCTGGCCCACTATCTTGCCCGCGCCTGCGTCGGAGCGCCCGTCGATCGCGTCGAGAGCTACGAGCTGCCGCCCCTCTCGGAAGGCCGTTCCGGCCTTCCCCGCTTCGTCTACGTCTACATGCTTCAGTCTCAGGGACTCCTCCACGACACCTATCTCTACGGCGTCGACGTCAAAAAAATCCTTCCCACGCTGATTCACCCCAACGAGGTTCTCGACGGCGCCATCGCCTCGGGCAACTGCGTCTCGGCCTGCGACAAGAACACGACCTATCACCATCTCAACAACCCCGTCATCGCCGAACTCTACAGCCGTCACGGCGTCGATCTCGACTTCCTCGGCGTCATCGTCACCAACGAGAACGTCGTCCTCGCCGACAAGAAACGCTCGTCGAGCTACACGGCCAAGCTGGCCGCCCTGATCGGAGCCGAAGTGGCCCTCGTCACCGAAGAGGGGTACGGCAACCCCGACACGGACCTGGTCATGAACTGCGCCAAGCTCGAAAAGCGAGGCATCCGGACGGTCCTCATCACCGACGAGGCCGCCGGCGCCGACGGCGCCAGCCAGGGGCTGGCCGATGCCGCCGTCGAGGCGACGGCCGTCGTCTCGGCCGGCAACGTCAACGCCGTCGTCGTCGTGCCCCCCATGGATCGCGTCCTGGGGTGGCCCGAGTCGATCGCCACTCTTTCCGGCGGCAACGGAGCGAGTCTCAGGCCCGACGGCTCCATCGAGACGGAGATTCAGGCCATCATCGGCTCCACCAACGAATTGGGTTTCAGCGCCATCGGCGCCCGCTGGGTCTGAGGGGGGGAAGGGTCATGTCCAAGCGCGTTGTCCACTATCTGAACCAGTTTTTTGCAGGTCAGGGCGGTGAGGCGTCGGCCGATCTGAAGGCGACGACCGTCGAAGGAGCCCTGGGGCCCGGCCTTCAGCTTCAGGCGCTTTTCGGCGACGAGGCCTCCATCGTCGCCACCGTCTGGTGCGGCGACAACCACTTCGCAGAAAATCTCGAAAGGACCCGCGCCGACGTCCTGGAGCGGATCGTCGCCCTCCGTCCCGATCTCGTCATCGCCGGTCCGGCCTTCAACGCCGGCCGCTACGGCATGGCCTGCGGCGAAGTCTGCCAGGCCGTCACGGAGGAACTCGGCCTTCCGGCTCTTACCGGCCTCTATGCGGAAAATCCCGCCGTCGAAATCTACGGCCGCGATATCTTCATCGTCCCCGTCGCCGATAGCGCCCGGGGGATGAAAAGGGCTTTGGAAGCCCTCTGCGGTCTCTCCCTCAGGCTTCTCGGCGGGGGGCTGAAGGGGACGGCCGAGGAGGAGGGCTATCTTTCGCGGGGAAGGCGGAAGAACTTCTTCTTCTCCAAGAACGGGGCGGCCCGCGCCGTCGACATGGCCCTGGCCAAGTTCCGCGGCGAGCCCTTCCGGACCGAGTTCGAAATGCCTTTTTTCGACCGCGTTCCCCCCGCCCCGGCTCTGAAGGATCTGACGAAGGCCACCGTGGCCCTCGTCAACTCGGGCGGCGTCGTTCCCATGGGCAATCCGGACCGGATCGAAGTCTCTTCGGCCTCCCGCTTCGGCCGCTATTCCCTGGAGTCCCTCGAGGATCTGACGGCGAGAGAGTTCGAATCGGTCCACGGCGGCTACGACAGGACCTTCGTCAACGACGACCCGGACCGCGTCGTCCCCCTCGATGTCCTGAGGGCCCTCGAGAGGGAAGGGGCCTTCGGCCGCCTCTACGGCTACTACTTTTCCACGGTGGGCACGGGAACGCCGGTGAAAAACTGCACCCGCTTCGGAGCCGAGATCGCCGAACGGCTCCGATCGGACGGCGTCGACGCCGTCATCCTCACCTCCACCTGAGGGACCTGCACCCGCTGCGGCGCAGCGATGGTCAAAGAGATCGAACGTGCCCGCATTCCCGTCGTCCACATCGCCACCATCGTTCCCATCTCCCTCACGGTGGGAGCCAACCGCATCGTTCCCGGCGTGGCCATTCCCCACCCCCTGGGGAACCCCGACCTCTCGCCGCAGGAGGAGTTCGCCCTCCGCAGGGAGCTCGTCGAAAGGGCCCTCCGGGCCCTGACGACGGAAATCGTCGATCAGACCGTCTTCGACAGGTGACGTCCGCATCCGGCGACAAAAAGGGGAGGCCCCCTCGGCGGGAACCTCTCCTTTTTGTCGCGATGAGCGGTGGGGCGGAGCCGATCACGGCGGGGCCCCCTCGGGATCGGCCGGGCAACGTCCTCCGGCGGGGAAGGCCGATGAACTTGCGGGACGGTCGAGCCTTGCGGTTGGCGCGTCGCAAGCAGGTGCCGGACCGTCTTCGGAAAGGCCTTCTCGAAGACCTGTCGAATCTCCCTCGATGCGCCTCCTCTTCCGATGCGACAGGGAGGAGGGGCATCTTGCCTCCCTGTCCCCTGTCGGCTCTCCCTTCCCGTCGGCTCGATCGTCGAGTTTCCCCTCGCGACGGTGCCGGTAGGACGTTGCTGTCGCCTTGTCCGAGGCCTTTGTCGACGGGGGTCTGCCGAGCGTAATCCGAGGAGGGTCGGCTGAAAGGCCTTCTTCTCTGTAAACTCATTTACTATATAAACTTCGTTGCCTAGTGTTGCCTTTGCCTGGCATGAAGCAGGTGAACCCTAGTAATTTCTATTGGCTTTAATGTTTTCCCAGAGTTTGGTTGCTACAGGAGCCCATTTTTTAGCAGCGCTTTCGGTTTTAGAGGTCAATGCTTCAACGGATTCCTCATCGATGGGCTGTGTCGATCTGGCGTTGGCCTGATGGACCATATGGACGAGTTTTTCTGGGTTATCCAAGAGAGGACAAGGCCTCAGATGGTTCTCATTGAAGGGCTGATGCTCTCGGTATTGCTTGAATAGAGGAGAATGAAGAGCCTCCAGCAAAGTTGTATGATTTATATTGATATTTGAGTAGTGGATGAACGCACATGGCTCGACGTCACCTCTGGCGTTGATGTGCAAGTAGTTTTTTCCGCCCGCTATGCAGCCATCGACATAATCTCCGTCATTCCAAAAATCTAACAAAAATATTGGTTTATTTTTCCTAAAATTTCTTACTTGATGGAACATGTACTCTCTTTGTTCCGGTGTAGCCAATAAATCAAGCGATGCTGTTTTTCCTATGGGTATATAGGTGAAATACCATCCAAACATACATCCTTTTTCAACCATATAGTCTATGTAACTTTCTGATCCGACTGAGCAGGTATTATGTTTGTGGTAACAAGTGGAGAATCCAAATATAACTCCTTCCTTTTTTAGTAAATCCATTGCTTTTATTGCTTTTTTATAAACGCCTATTCCTCTTCTGGCGTCGGTTTCTTGCTCGGTTCCTTCGATGCTTATGGCCAATCCGAAATTTCCGAGTTGGCCTAAATTTTTGGAAAAATTTTCATCCACAAGCGTGGCGTTTGTGAATGCCAGGAAAGCACAGTCATCATGCTTTTTGGCAAGGTCGATCAGGTCATCTTTTCGCATAAGTGGTTCTCCGCCAGAGTATATATACATATAGATGCCTAGTTCTTTGCCCTCTTGAATGACTCGGTCAAGAGTTTCAAGGCTTAGGAAATCTGTTTTTCCATATTCTGCAGCCCAACAGCCGATGCATTTTAGATTGCACGCAGAAGTCGGATCAATCAATATGGCCCATGGGATGTTGCAATCATATTTTTCCTGAAGTTTGTTTTTCGTGGGTATTCCTATTATGCCTGAGTTTATGATGTAGTTTGCCAAGAATTTATTTTTTGTATTCATGGATAGTTCTTCGAAGAATCTTTTTGTCAGTTGATGCCAATTGCTGTAGGGGTTTTCTATGCTTTCTTTGAATATTTCTAAATATTTTGCATGTTCTTTTGACGTGATGATTTTTTTAGCCCATTTGATCCATTTCGCGATGTTTTCCATGGGGTCTTTTTCGATATATCTCAACCCTTCGTTGATTAATTTTGTTTTGATGGATCGTTTCATGTTTGACATGGCATGTCCTCCTGCAAGAGCCTGTATTTCCTCGATCGGACCGGTTGAAATGAAAACAGGAATGGCAGTGTCCTTTTGACACGTTGAATTATTTATATAAAAACAATTCATATACAGGCAGCCAAACGGAGCCTCCTCGGCGGAAGCTTTTCGGGAGAGCCCCTGTCCTCGGGCCGTCCGGTCTTGTGGGAGAACTCTCTTTGCGGGAGTGGTGTCGAAGGGGGCTGCTCGGAACCTGAAGGAGGGACGGTAGGGAGCGCACTCGAGTCGTCGAGGAAAGTTCTCCGGCCTCGCCATCGGGGAGGTCACGCCTATCATACAACAAATGGGCGATCAAATGTTCAAAAGGTCACAGCCGGCAAGAGGGACGGAAGGCTTCGATCCCGCCCTTCCTGAGACGGCGCTTCCCGTTCCCCGGGGCCCCCGGTCTCTTGCGGGAAAAGGCGTTCGTTCTCCGCAGGGAGCTCGTCAGGGCCTGGAGGTCCCTGACGACGGAGATCATGGACCGGGCCGTCTGCGACAGATGACGCGGGCGCGACGGATCATGCGGCGATGGCGGGCTCTTTTCCGTCAGGTTCGCCAGGCGACGGCGTATTTGCGGAGAAAATCGACGGGATTGTAGGACATCTTGGCCTTCCTGAGCCCCTCCTCTCCCAGGTCCTGTTCGCGGTTGACGTAGCGGAAGGAGGCAAGGCGTTCCAGGAAGATTCTGTTGATGGCCTGATAGACCCCCTTGTAGTCGGAAAGGCCCTTCTCGAAGTGGATGACGACGGTGTCGTCGAGGGCTTCGGCGACGGTGTAGGCCACCAGGGTCTCGTTCACGACGAGGGCGCCGCCCATCAGGTCCGGGAAGGTCCTCCAGTCGCGCAGGACGCGGGCGATGGCCTCGTTTTCCTCCTTCAGGCCCTCCGTCTCGTCGCAGTTCCGCCGGCGGCACCATGCCTGCTGAAGGTCGACGATCATCGGACCGTCGTCGGCCGACAGGGAGACGTAGCGCCAGTCGTAGCTTTTGAGAAACTGGTTCACCAGATTCTTCTTCTTGTGGAAGCGGTTTCCCTCGAGGGCGATGAGCTCGTCGACGAGGTAGAGGTACTCCCACTGGTCCCGCTCCTCTTCGATGGAGACAGACGGTCCCAGGCGCCGGGCGAGGAGGCGTGCCAGCTTTTCAGGCACGCGCCGGAAGAGGGCTCCCCGATGAAAGCTCTGCCTCAGGAGCGTCTCCCAGTCGGCTTTTTCCCAATCTCCCAGGGGTGCCCAGAGCTCCTCTTTCGGAGAGGTGGCGCGGAGCCAGGCCAGATCGCCGTCGAAGGCGACGTCGTAGCGCCTCTGGCCGTTCCAGGCCCAGAGGTTGACGAAGGTGTAGTCGGAGGCCTTCTGAGGACAGAGGTCCAGGGCCGCCCTCAGGGCCGGTCCGTCTTCGAGGGTCAGGGGGCGGAATGCGATCGTCATCGGTCTTCCTCCTTCTCGGGTTTTCTTTATCCTCGTCATCCTCGTCGCGACGGCCTCTTGTGTCCGGATGGCTCGGCCGCCCTTTGTGGCAGAAAAAGAGGGACGGCCATCGGTCCTTCTCGGACTGCCCGGAAAGTCGGGACCGCTGCCCCGAATCTGGAGCGACAGGGCCCTTCCGACCGTCTTCGAATCGATGGAGCCCGCCCTGCCGGGCATTCCGGCCCCTGACGGCACGAGCCCCTCACCCTTGCCGCGCCGAGGACTATAATGAACCTGAAGTTCTCAGCCTGAAGGGGGTTTTGTGATGAGGAGAAAAGGGTTCCCTGCTGTCCTGTTGCTCTTTTTCTGGGTTCTCGGTCCGGGACTGGCCGAGGCCTGTACGACGATCATCGTCACCCGAGGGGCCTCGAAAGACGGCTCCGTCATGGTCTCTCACTCCGACGACAACGATCTGTCCGATCAGCGGATCGTCTACGTCCCGGCCCAAGACTATGCCCCGGGTTCGATGAGGCCCGTCTACTGCTCAGCCGTGGCCATGGGCGATTTTCCCGAGTACAACAGCTACGGCCACAGGCGCATGGTCGCCCCCGAACGTGCCCCGGCCTATGGCGGAGAGGGAGAGCCCTCCATCCCTCTGGGACAGATCCCCCAGGTGCCTCACACCTACGCCTATTTCGACGGCAACTACGGCATCATGAACGAACACCAGCTTCTGTTCGGCGAGTGCACCGACGGCTCGAAGGTGACGCCCGGTCCCGAGCCGGGCAGGAGGATCCTCTACTCCTCCGAGCTCTCCCGGATCGCCCTGGAGCGGTGCCGGACGGCCCGAGAGGCCATCGCCCTCATGGGCGATCTCATCGAGCGCTACGGCCTCTACGGCACGGGCGAGACCCTTCCCGTGGCCGACAGGGAAGAGGGATGGGTCATGGAGATGGCTCCCTCGCCCGACGGCGAGGGGGGGCTCTGGGTGGCGAAGAAAGTCCCCGACGGCGAGGTCTTCGTCGCCGCCAACCAGTTCCGGATCCGCCAGATCGATCCCGACGATCCCGACGTGATGTTCTCCAAGAACCTTCACGAGGTGGCCCGCCGCCATGGCTGGTGGAATCCCGAGGAGGGCCCCCTCGACTGGCTCCGCACGGTCAGCCTCGGCGAATACAATCACCCCTACTACTCGCTCCGCCGCGTCTGGCGCGTCTTCTCCCTCATCGCCCCCTCGAAGGGGTTCTCCCCCTGGGTCGAGGACGGTTTCACCGCGGCCTATCCCTTCTCGGTCCGCCCCGACGCGAAGCTCGACGTCCGCGACGTCATGGCCCTTCACCGCGACCACTACGAGGGAACGGAGTTCGACCTCACTCGGGGCGTCGCCGCCGGTCCCTTCGGCTATCCCGACCGTTTCTACGGGCCCTACGACGGGGCGGGCGACGTGGGCGACCCCAGCCGCAGGCTGGACGGGGCCTGGGAGCGGCCTCTTTCCGTCACCTACTGCGGCTACGCCTTCGTCGCCCAGGCCCGGTCCTGGCTCCCCGACGAGGTGGGCGGTCTCCTGTGGCTCGGTCTCGACAAACCTTCCGATACGGTTTTCATCCCCTACCACGCGGGGCTCACGGGCCTGCCTGAGTCCGTCGAGGTCGTCGACACGGCCCGGTTTTCCCGGGAGAGCGCCTGGTGGGCCTTCAATTTCCTCTCCAACTACGCCGGCCTGAAGTACAGCTACATGCACGCCGAGATCGTCGAGCTCCGAGAGGAGCTGGAGAAGGGGTTCCTTCAGGATCTGGCCGTGGCCGAGCGGCGGGCCCTGGCCCTCCTGGCCGTCGACGCCGCCAAGGCCCGGGCCTACCTGACGGAGCTGGCCCGGCGGAACACGGCCGATACCCTGGCCCGCTGGTGGGGTCTGGCCGATCACCTCATCGTCAAGTACAACGACGGCCTCCTCAACGAGGAGGGGAAGATGGGGCAGCCTCTGGGCTACCCTCGGGACTGGCTTTCGACCACCTCGTGGCCGACGGGTCCCACGACGTACGAGAGGCGCTGAGTGCCGCACCCCGGCGAGGGTTCCCCCTTTTTCGCAGGACGTGAAGAGCACGAGGATCGGGGTCAGGTGCCCCGCTCCTCGTGCTCTGTGCCGTTTTTTTCAGGAGCGGATCATGGTGAGGATCATCTTCGTCGCCTTCAGCGCCTTCAGGGCGTGGGGGATGGCGGCGGGCATGACGAGGGCCTCGCCCCCCGAGAGGACGTGGACGACGTCCTTCAGACGGACCTCCATCTTCCCGTCGAGGATCTGGACGAGGACGTCGAAGGGGGCGCTGTGCTCGCTCAGGCGTTCCCCCTCGTCGAAGGCGAAAAGGGTGACGTTGCCCCGCTCGCCTTCGAGGAGGATGCGGCTCACGATGGCATGGGGCTGGATCGTCGCGATGGCGGCGAGATCGAGGACATAGCCTTTGAGGGTTCCTTTTCCTGAGGCGGTTTCCATCGCCGTCTCACTCCCTTCCGGTTCGGTGCGCCTCGCGTCGGTCCGCCGTCAGCCCAGAATGGCCCTGAGATCGTCCTCGACGGAGCCGATGGGCTGAAGGTTGAACTTCTCCTGAAGGACCTCGAAGACGGGGGCCTTGACGAAGGCGGGCAGACTGGGACCGAGGCGGATGTCCTTCACGCCGAGATAGAGGAGGGAAAGGAGAATGCAGACGGCCTTCTGCTCGTACCAGGAGAGGATGAGCGAAAGGGGCAGGCCGTTGACGTCGGTCTCGAAGACGTCGGCCAGGGCCATGGCGATCTTGACGGCCGAAAAGGCGTCGTTGCACTGCCCCACGTCGAGAAGGCGGGGAATGCCCTCGATGTCGCCGAAATCGAGCTTGTTGAAGCGGTACTTGCCGCAGGCCAGGGTGAGGATGACGCAGTCCTCGGGGACGGCCCTGGCGAAGTCGGTGTAGTAGTTGCGGCCGCTCTTGGCCCCGTCGCAGCCGCCGATGAGGAAGAAGTGGCGGATCTTGCCGGCCCTGACGAGCTCGACGACCTTGTCGGCTGCGCCGAGGACGGCGTTGCGGCCGAAGCCGACGAGAATCGTCTTCTCCGGCTCGTCCTTCTCGAAGCCCGGGGCGGCCAGGGCGGCCTCGACGGCGGGCGAGAAGTCCTTGTCGGGGCCGATGTGGGTCACGCCGGGCCAGGCCACGAGGCCCGTCGTGAAGATCCGATCCTTGTAGGAATCCTTCGGCTTCTGGATGCAGTTCGTCGTCATCACGATGGCGCCGGGGAAGGCGTCGAACTCCTCGCGCTGATCCTGCCAGGCTCCGCCGTAATTGCCAGCGAGGTGGCCGTATTTTTTCAGTTCAGGGTAGCCGTGGCAGGGGAGCATCTCTCCGTGGGTGTAGATGTTGATTCCCTTGCCCTCGGTCTGTTTGAGGATAAGCTCCAGGTCCTTCAGGTCGTGGCCCGAGACGAGGATGGCCTTGCCGGCCAGGGGCGTCACGCGGACGGGCGTGGGGACGGGATGGCCGTAGGTTCCCGTGTTGGCGGCGTCGAGAAGCTCCATGACGCGGATGTTCCACTTGCCCGCCTCGAGGGCCTTGCCGACGAGGTCGTCGACGGACAGCGCGTCGCGGCTCAGGAAGTCGAGGAACTCGTGGAAGAAGGCGTAGACGGCGTCGTCCTCCTGCCCCAGGACCTGGGCGTGGTCGGCGTAGGCGGCGCTTCCCTTGAGACTGAGAAGGACAAGGTCGTGAAGGCCCTGGACGACGTCACCGTGTCTTTCGGCCCCCCTCTCGGGCGTGACTTTTCCGCCCTGGTCGATCAGGGCTTCCTTGGCGGCGGCGAAGGCGAAGGAGGCCGGTCCGCCGAGAGCCTCCGCCTCTTGGCCCGCCTCGCGGCAGGCCGCTTCGTAGAGATCGCGGGCCCGGTTTCGGACGGTCTCGGCCCGGGCGAGGAGGGAGACGAGGCGGTCTTCGTCGAAATTGACGTTGGTGACGGTCGTGAAGAGGGCTTCGACGACGAAAAGGTCGATTTCCCGATCCCGCGAGCCCAGCAGGCGGGCCCGATGGGCGTACATGGAGATGCCCTTGACGGCGTAGATCAGAAGGTCCTGGAGGTCGGCCACCTCGGGACTCTTGCCGCAGACGCCGAAAGCGGTGCACCCCGTACCCCTTGCCGTCTGTTCGCACTGATAACAAAACATTCTTTCATCCCCTTCCCTCTTCACAGAAGTTCCTCCCGACAGGTCGCCCCCCGGCGACCTGTTCCCAAGGGTTTTATTTTTTGAAAAAAGAGTTATCTGTAATTATAGCATCACGACCTTTCAGGAGAAGTGATGGCGGACCGTCTCGTCGGAGAGAATTTCGCCCTCGACGGAGAGGGTCGTCACCCGGACTTTTAGGGGCCGCCGGGCCTCGGAGACGGCCGCCTCGACGAGACGGGCCAGGCCGCCGCAACAGGGAACTTCCATGCGGACGACGTGGATCGACGCGAGACCGGCCGTCTCGATCATCTGAGCCAGTTTGACCCGGTAGGCCTCGCTGTCGTCCAGCTTGGGGCAGGCATTGAGAAGGACTTTTCCCTCGCCGAGAAAGGTCTCGTGAAAGGAGGCGAAGGCGAAGGGGGAGCAGTCCGAGGCCAGAACGACGTCGGCTCCCTTCAGGTAAGGGGCGCTCAGGGGGACGAGCCTGAGCTGCGTGGGCCAGTTGTGCAGCCTCGAAGGTCGGGCGGCGGCCGAAGAACCGGAGGGCAGCGATCCCGTCGCCTCCGCCTGAGCCCTTTCGAGTTCGCGGGAGGCCGTTCCGGGGCATCCCAGGGTCCGGGTGGCCGTTCCGGGACAGCCGCAGGGCAGGGGATCGCGGGCGGCGCGGCGTCTGACGGCCTCCTCGTCGTAGCTTTCCGCCTCGCGGGTCTCGAAAGAGATGGCCCCCTGAGGACACTCGCCGATGCAGTCGCCCAGGCCGTCGCAGTAGGACTCGCTCACCAGCCGGGCCTTGCCGTCGATGACGGCGATGGCCCCCTCGTGGCAGGCCGTCGCGCAGAGGCCGCAGCCGTCGCACTTCTTCTCGTCGATGACGATGATTTTGCGCTGCTCTTTTCTTTTCTCCATGGTCATGCTCCTTCTCTCGTCAGTCGGTCCAGGGTCGTGGCAGCCAGGTAGTCGCGGAAGGTCCGGTTCGTCTCGTCCAGGAGGTTTCCGAAGAGGCACCTGTCGAATCCGAAAGGGCAGCTCCCGGAGGAAAAGAGGCAGGAACGGACCTCCATCGGTCCCTCGATGGCCTCGTAGATATCGAGGAGCGATATGGCCTCGAGGGGGCGGGCGGTCTCGAAGCCTCCCTTGGGGCCCCTGGTGGAAAGGAGCAGCCCGGCCTTGACGAGGCGTTGGAGAACCTTGGCCAGGTGCGTCGACGAGACGCCCGTCGACGTCGTGATGCGCGTCAGGGAGACGGGGAGTTCCTTCTCGCGGGCGATGACGGCCATGCTGTGAAGGGCCAGAGAGGCGGCCTCGGAAAAAGCGATGACGGAACTCATGGGCTTGCCTCCTTATTACGTATTTCGGAACCATAATACCTAATTTGACATCCCCTGTCAACCCTCGGGATCGGGAGATCCCGCCCCGCTGAGTCTCTTTCGGGGCGATCCTGTCGTCCTCCTGTCAGCGCGTCTCCGACGGGCTCCCGGCCTCTTCCCCCCCGTCGTTCCGTCTTTCTCTGATGATGCGGATCTTCTGGATCCTCTGGCCGGCAACCTTGACGATCTGGAAGGTGAGGTCCTCCCAGCGGACGGAGGCGCCCGCCTCGGGGAGGATGGTGAACTGCTCCAGGAGCCAGCCGCCGAAGGTGCTCGATTCGCTTTCGGGGCAGGGGCGATGGAGGAATTTGACGAAAAGCTCCTCCAGGTAGGCCTCGGCGTTGACGAGGAAGACATTTTCCTCGACCTGGGTGAAGTACTCCTTGATGTCGTCGTGTTCGTCGTAGATGTCGCCCACGAGTTCTTCGAGGATGTCCTCCATGGTGATGATGCCCGACGTTCCGCCGTACTCGTCGAGGACGACGGCCATGTGGCTCCGCGATTTCTGGAGGATGCGGAAGGCGTCCATGAGGCTGGCGCTGCCGGCGATGAGGAGGGGGCGGGTGAGGATGGCTTTGAGCTCGAAGGCCTCTCCCTGGCCCCAGCGGGAAAGGAAGTCCTTTTCGTTGAGGAAGCCGACGATGTTGTCCACCGTCCCCTCGTAGACGGGGACGCGGGAGTAGTGGTTCTTGACGAGGAGGTTGCGGACGTTCTCGAGGGGCTCCCGGACGTTGAGGGCGAAGAGGTCGACGCGGGGCGTCTGGATCTCCCAGACCTCCAGCTCGTTGAAGTTGATGGCGTTTTCGATGAGCTCCCTCTCGGCTCTGGGGAGGACGCCCTCGCCGTTCATGGAGTCGACGATGGAGAGGAGTTCGTCGTGGGTGACGCTGGGGAGGTTGTCGGACGGTCCCGGAGTCCAGCGCCGGATGAGGCGCGAGAGTTCGAGGGTGAACCAGGTGAAGGGGCGGAAGAGGGTGACGAGCCAGCCCAGGGGGGTCGCCGCCGAGAGGGCGAACTCCTCGGAGCGGTCCTTGACGAAGGCCTTGGGGAGGATTTCGCCGAAGAGGATGATGAGGATCGTCATGAGGACCGTCGAGTAGACGGCGCCCATGGCCCCGAAGAGAGAGGTCAGGATGGCCGTGGCCAGGGCCGTCATGACGATGTCGACGATGTTGCCGCCGATGAGGACCGTCGAAAGGGTGCGGTTGAAGTCGCGCGTCAGCTCCAGGGCCCTCGGGGAGCCGGGACGCCCCTCTTCGACGAAGCGCTTCATCCTGATCTTGTTGATGCCCGAGTAGGCCGTCTCGGCGGCGGCGAAAAAGGCCGAGAGGATGAACAGCAGGAGGAAGAGGACGAGGAGGCTGAAAAGAGCGCCCTGAGGCATGGTCGCCGCCCCTCTCAGAAGGTCCCGGCGATACGCGATCGGGCCCGCTCGACGGTCCCGAGGGCGACGGTCCGTCCCTCGTCGGGCAATCGGGCGGCGATCCAGTCCAGATTGCCCCGCTCCACGAGCAGGGCCAGGGCGGGGGCGTAGTTGACGTCGTCGATCCAGGAGAGCTGGAGGACGAGGAAGTCGGAGAGGGTCCGGATATGGCGGTGGGTCAGGCGTCCCTCTCGGTCCCACTCCTCCAGCAGCCCCGGAGAGAGGTTCCCTTCCGGCTCCAGACGGGGGAGGAGTTCTCCGGCCCGTCCGGCCTCGAACCAGTGGCGGACGACGGAGAAGATGTCGACCTTGTCGGCGTCGCGGACCAGGGAGGCGAGGACGAGGGCCGTTCCGTCGAGGCCCTCGGGCAGGGCCAGGTCGTTGTGGTGTTCGACGGCCGTCAATAGGGGAAGGCGCAGCTTGCCGTCGAGGGCGAGCTCTCCCCTGTCCAGAGCCCCTTCGATGACGGTCCGGCCCAGACATCCGTGATCGACGGAGAGGGCGTCGTAGAAGGTCCCGTAGTCGCGGTACTGGGGGAAGCGTCCCGCGTCGTGGAGGAGCCCCACGGCCTCGGCCTCCTCGACGTCGGTTCCGATCTCTCCGGCGATCTGCCGGGCCAGGGCGGCGACGCGGAGGCTGTGATCCCGTTTCAGCTCCAGCAGGGGATGAAGTCGTCCCTCTTCTTCGTAGGAGCCGACGAAGGAGACGAACCAGTCCCGAAAGTCGCCCTTTTTAGTGGAACCTTTTCCTATCATGGCGATACACCTCCGAAGGGATCATAGCACGAGGGAGGACGGATCAAGGACGATCGGAACTGTAACTTTTCCGTAACGTCGAATATGATAGTTTTAGACGGCGTCGGAGTCGCTTTTTGCGAGCTCGGAGGGAGGTTCTCCAGGTCATGGCTAAAATCTTTGAGGGGGAAAGCAAGGGGAAAGAGCCCTTATCCCCCGAAAAGGGCGTCGAAAAGGCCCTTTTCCGAGACAGGGCGCTCTTCTTCAACCGCGAGCTGAGTTGGCTCGCCTTCAACTCCCGAGTCCTCGACGAGGCCCTCAGGGAGGAGACTCCCCTTTTGGAGAGAGTCAAGTTCCTCTCCATTTTCTTCGCCAATCTCGACGAATTTTTCATGATCCGCGTTTCGGGCCTGCACCGCCAGGTCGAGATGGGGGCCCTCGTCCTGCCTCCCGACGGCATGACGCCCGTCCGTCAGCTGGCCCTTCTGCGTCAGCGACTCGTCCCCCTTCTCGACAGGGCCTACGGCTGCTGGCGGGAGGTCCTTCTTCCGGGCCTGGCCGGCCGGAAGGTGCGGCTCCTCGAATACGCCGATGTCGACGAGGGAGCCCGTCGCCTCCTGGAGGGGTATTTCCGCCGGGAGATCTTCCCCATCCTGACGCCTCAGGCCGTCGATCCGGGACGTCCCTTCCCCCTCATCTCCAATCTGAGCGTCAACCTCCTCGTCGTCCTCGACGATTCGGCCGTGGGGAAGCGCTACGTCCGCCTCAAGATTCCCCGCGTCATTTCTCGCCTTCTTCCCATCCCCTTCGGCCGGGGCGAGGCCTCGCCGGCCCTGGCCGAGAGGGGACGTGCCCGGGGCGATTTCGTCTGGCTCGAGGATATCGTGGCGGCCAATCTCCAGAGCCTCTTTCCCGGCCACCGCATCGAGGGGGCCTATCCCTTCCGGGTCACGCGCAACGCCGACATGGAACTTCAGGAGGACGAGGGCTCGGACCTGCTGACGGCCGTCCAGGTCGGCCTGGAGCAGCGCCGCTTCGGCCCTTCGGTGCGCCTCGAGGTCACGCCGGCCATGCCCGAGGCGGAGTTGCAGTTTCTCCTCTCCCGCCTGGAGCTGACGCCATTTCAGATCTACCGGGCGCCCGACCATCTCGATCTGGCCTCCCTGAGCCGCCTGGCCCGCCTCGAGAGGCCCGACCTCAAGGACGAGCCCTTCCTTCCCCTTCCGGCCCGATCCCTCTGCGGAGACGATCCTTTCGGGGCCGTCGCCGAGGGGGACATTCTGCTCTACCATCCCTACGACAGCTTCGTCCCCGTCGTCGATCTCATCCGCCGGGCGGCGAAAGATCCCGACGTGCTGGCCATCAAGATGACCCTCTACCGCGTCGGTCCCGGCTCTCCCCTCGTCGAGGCCCTCATGGAGGCCCGCACCATGGGCAAGCAGGTGACGGCTCTGGTGGAGCTCAAGGCCCGTTTCGACGAGGAGCACAACATCTCCTGGGCCAGAGCCCTGGAGCAGGCGGGCGTTCACGTCGTCTACGGCCTCGTGGGACTCAAGACCCACGCCAAGATGTGCCTCATCATCAGGAGAGAGGAGGAGGGGCTGCGCTCCTACGTCCATCTCGGCACGGGCAATTACAACCACGTGACGACGACGCTCTACAGCGACTTCGCCCTCCTCTCCGTCCGGGAGGAGCTGGCGGCCGATGTGGCCGATCTCTTCAACGCCCTGACGGGTTATTCCCGCAAGAAGGAGTACCGCCGCCTCCTCGTCGCTCCGGGGAACATGCGCGAGGCCCTCGTGAGCCGCATCGCCCGCGAGGCCGAGCAGCACCGCCTCCAGGGAGGGGGGCGCATCGTCATGAAGATGAACCAGCTCGTCGATCGGGCCTGCATCGAGGCCCTCTACGAGGCCTCACGGGCCGGGGTTCCCATCGACCTTCAGGTCCGGGGCATCTGCTGTCTCCGGCCCGGTCTCGCCGGGGTGAGCGAGACGATCCGCGTCACCTCCCTCGTCGGGCGCTTCCTCGAGCACTCCCGGCTCTACTACTTCCGCAACGGCGGCGACGAGGAGCTTTTCATGGGCAGCGCCGATCTCATGCCCCGCAACCTGGACCGCCGCGTCGAAATTCTCTTCCCCGTCGAGTCGCCTTCGGTGCGGAAGGCCATCATGGAGACGGTCATGGCCGCCCACCTCGACGACACGAAGGGGTTGAGCCGCCTCCTGCCCGACGGGAGCTACGAACGGATCCTTCCCTCTCCCGGCGAGGCCCCTTTCGACTCCCATTCCTGGATGATCGCCCACAGAGGCGCGTGGCGTCAGAACGAGGGGGGAGAGCGGTGAAGGGACCGACGCTCCGTGCTTTCGCCGGCCAGGCCCTTCTGGAGCGCCTTCAGCGGATGTTGAAGGAGTCTCGCGGCGTCCGCCTGGGCCAGGATCCCGAGTGCCTCCACCGGATGCGCGTCGCCTCGAGACGTCTCCGGAGCGCCCTGTCGCTTTTCGAATCCCTTTTCGAGGGGAAGGAGACGCGGCGTTGGCGCCGCGAGGTGGGCGGCATGGCACGGGCCTTGGGCGATGGTCGCGATCTCGACGTCCAGATCCAATACCTCGAGACCTTCATCGCCGACTGCGGCGATAGGGGACTCCGCCCCGGGCCGGAACGGCTCCTCCTCAGGCTGCGACAGAGAAGGGAAGGGCTCCAGCGGACGATAGTCTCCTCCCTCGATGCCTTCTTCGACGGTCCGACGCCCTCGGCCATGGCCGAGGCCTTCCGGGGCCTTCTGGAGCGCGATTTTCTCTGCGGTGCCCCGAAGGAGGACGACCTGGGCGACAGGGTGGCGGAAGCCCTCTTCCCCCTTCTGGCCCGGCTGCTCAGCTTTTCCGGCTCGGCCCGTTGCCCCGAGGATGTCGAGGGACTCCATTCCATGCGCATCGCCGCCAAACGCCTCAGATACGCCGTCGAGATCTTCCTCCCTCACCTGGGCGAGGGAGGGGAGCCCCTTCTCGACGAGGTCCGGTCCCTTCAGGCCCTTCTGGGACGGATCCACGACGATGATGTCTGGATCGCCTTCCTGCCCGATTTCATCGACGAGGAAAGGCGGAGAACGGTGGCCTTCTACGGCCACGGCCGTCTCTTCCCTCGCCTCCTTCCCGGCCTCGAAGCCCTCGAAAGGGCCGTTGCCGCCGACAGGACGAGGACCTACGAGGCCTTCCTCGACCGTTGGGAGGAGTTGGAGGAGCGGGGATTCTGGTCCGATCGGATCGGCGCTTATCGCACAGAGGGGGAGGTCGAACGCCATGAGAGTGACCCTGATCAGTGACGTCCACGGCAATCTGCCGGCTTTGGAGGCCGTTCTGGCCCATGCCCGGGCCCGTCGGGGGGGACCTCTCTGGAACGGAGGCGACGACACGGGCTACGGTCCTTTCCCCCATGAAGTGCTGGCCCTCCTCCGTCCCCTGGAAAAGAGGGCCGTGCGGGGCAATTATGACGAAAAGGTCCTCAAGGCCCCCGTCAAGTCCGAGGCCTGGTACCGCAAAAAGAACCCTCTCAAGGCCCGTAATTTCATCTGGACGCACGACGCCCTCGACGACGCCGACCGGGCCTACCTGGCCTCCCTTCCTCGCCAGCTGGCTTTCGACGCCGCCGGGCTCCGGGTCCTTCTCGTCCACGCCAGTCCCCTCTCCTCCTCGGAGCCCCTGGGGCCCGACACGTCCGACGAGAGGCTTGCGGTCATCGCCGCCGAGGCGAAAGCCGATCTCGTCGTCGTCGGTCATTCCCACCGCCCCTTCGCCCGCAGGGTGGGCGGCACCTGGTTCGTCAACCCCGGCAGCGTGGGCCGTCCCGAGGGGGGCGATCCCCGTGCCTCCTACGCCCTTCTCGATATCGTCGACGGTCGCGTCTACGTGACCCATCACCGCGTCGCCTACGACGTTTCGGCCTGCCTCGCGGCCCTGCGCCGCGCCGGACTCCCCGAAGGCCTGGGCCGCGTCCTGGCCGAAGGACGCTCCCTCGACGAGCTGGAGGCCCGTCGGGACGAGAGGGGGCAAGAGACGCTCCTCCGTCAGGGGTGGCGCCTGCTGCGGTCGACCTGCGCCGCTCCCGACGACGCCCGCCGCGATCCCCTCGAAGCCGTCCTCGAGACGGCGACGCGTCTCGTACCCCACGAAATGGCCCATCTCAAGCAGGTGACGGGCCTGGCCCTGCGTCTTTTCGACGATCTCCGGGGGCTTCACGGCCTGGGGGAGCGGGATCGCCTGCGCCTTCAGTGCGCCGCCCTCCTCCACGACATCGGCTGGGCGCGGGGAGGAAAGAAACACCACACGCGGGCCCTCTCGATGATCCTCCAGGAGCGGGCTCTGCCCTTCTCCTGCCGCGACCGCTGTCTCATCGGCTCCGTGGCCCGCTACCACAGGAGGTCCCTCCCCAGGGAACGCCATTTTCCCTGGTGCCTGCTCGGTTCCGACGAGAGACGGAAGGTCGTCGTCCTCTCCGCCCTGCTCCGCGTCGCCGACGGCCTCGACTACAGCCACATCGGCCTCGTCGACGACGTGACGGCTGCCGTCAAGGACGACCGCGTCGTCCTTTCCTGCCTCTCGCGGCGGAAGGAGGGGCCGGACCTCAAACGGGCTCTGGAGAAAGGGGCCGATCCTTTCCGTCAGGTCTTCGGAAAGGAGCTCCGGATCCGATGGGAGCGGGTCTGATGGGCCGGGACGGGACCGTTTCGGCCTTCATGGATCTGGGGACCAACTCCATCCGCCTCCTTGTCGTGCGCATCAACGACAACGGCTCCTACACGGTGCTGCGCAAGGAGAAGGCCTTCGCCCGCCTCGGCGAGGGGGCCTTTCAGGAGGGGCGTCTCCAGGAGGAGGCCATGGATCGGGCCCTCGTCATCGCCTGCCGCTTCCGCGACCTGGCCCTCTCCTACGGTGCCGACGAGGTCAGCGCCGTCGCCACGTCGGCGACGCGCGACGCCGAGAACCGCTCCGAGTTCCTGGCCCGTCTCGCCGAGGGGGGGCTCGACGTCCGCGTCGTCTCGGGCAAGGAGGAGGCCCGCCTCATCTACCTCGGCGTCGCCGGAGGGGCCCTCATCGAGGAGAAGGAGGTCTTTTTCGTCGACATCGGCGGCGGGAGCACGGAAATCATCGTCGGCGATCAGGAGAGCTACGACTACCTCGATTCCCTCAAGGTGGGGGCCATCCGCCTCTCCAACCTCTTCTTCCGCCCCGAAGAGGAGGGGCCCGTTCCCGAAGGACGCTACGCTCTCATGACCCAGTACGTGCGCAACGCCGGGTTGAGGACGATCCAGCGCCTTGAGGGACGCCGCTTCAATCGCACCATCGGCAGCTCGGGGACTCTCGTCAACTTGACCGAAATCGCCTCCCGCCTCACCGGCTCGCCCCATCTCTCTCTGGCCGACCTGAAGGTCCTCCGGGCGCGGCTCTGTTCCCTCGACCTGAGGGAGAGGCGTCTCCTTCCGGGGATGAATCCCGAGAGGGCCGACATCATCATCGCCGGGGCCGCCATCGTCGAGACCCTCATGGAGGCGCTCTCCCTGCCCCCTCTCGAGGCGAGTCCTCGGGGGCTTCAGGACGGTCTTCTCCTCGATCACCTCCACCGGACGCGGCCCGAGATGGTCCGGGGGCTTTCGGTGCGGGAGCGCAGCGTCCTTCAGCTCTGCCGGGCCTGCTCCTTCGACGAGCCTCACGCCCGCCACGTCCAGTTCCTGGCCCTTTCCCTCTTCGACGGGACCCGTGACCTGGGCCTTCATCCCTTCGGCGAGGCCGAACGCGATCTCCTGGGCCATGTGGCCCTCATGCACGATCTGGGACTCTTTCTCTCTTTCAGCAATCACCACGCCCACACGGCCTACATCATCGAAAACGCCGAACTGCTGGGCTTCGACGAGAGAGAGCTGGCCTCCATGGCCACGGCGGCCTTCTTCCACCGCAAGAAGGGGCCGGGCAGGAAGCATCCCCTCTTCGCCCGCCTCGACAAGGCTGCGCGCCGGACGGTGCGCGTCCTGAGCCTCTTCCTCCGGCTGGCCGAGAGCCTCGACCGCTCCCATTCCAAGGCCGTCACCTCCATCGAACTCAGGAAAGAGAGGGGGAAAAGCCTTCTCCTTCGTCTTCGGACCCGACGGGAATGCGATCTCGAAATCCTTCAGCTCGACGGCCACCGCGACGATTTCGCCGACGTCCTGGGACTGCCCTTCCGCGTCGAGGCGGAGATCGCCGAGGGGGTCGAAGGTTCCGAAGTGGCCTGAGGGAAAGGAGTATGCTAAGGTTGGTCTGCAAGGCCAACTTCCCCTGAGCCAGGAGGATGAGCGATGGATCCCGTTCTGGACCTCTCGCGTCTGCTCTCTCCCCGGAGCGTCGCCATCGTGGGCGCTTCGTCCAACCTCGACAGCATCTCCGGCCGTCCCCTCAAGCTCCTGCGCCGCCTCGGCTTCCGGGGGGCCCTCTATCCCGTCAATCCCGGCCGCCGCGAGATCGGAGGGCTGCCCTGCTGGCCCGACGTCGCCTCCCTTCCGGAGACGCCCGACGTGGTCCTCGTCGGCGTCCGGGCCGATCTCGTCGAGGCCGTCGTCGACCAGTGCGTCGCGAGGGGTGTCCTCTTCGCCGTCATCTTCTCGTCGGGCTTCGCCGAATCGGACGATCCCGGAAGTCAGCGCCGCCTCGTCGAAAAGGCCGCCGCCGGGGGCATGAGGCTTCTGGGGCCCAACTGTCAGGGACTGGTGAACCTGAAGGACCGCGTCCCCCTCTCCTTCTCGGCCTCTCTCGACACCGATGCGCTCCGCGACGGCTCCGTGGCCTACGTCTCCCAGAGCGGCGCCTTCGGCTTCGCCTCCTACGCCATGGCCGCCGACCAGGGCGTGGGCTTTCGCTACGTCGTCACCACGGGCAATCAGGCCGACCTCGACGTCCTCGACTTCGCCCGCCACTTCGTCACCGACCCCGAGGTGCGCCTTCTCGTCCTCTATCTGGAGGGGCTGAATCGGGGTGAGGCCTTTTTCGATCTTCTCGACGAGGCGAGCCGCCGCGATCTCCCCGTGGCCATCCTCAAGGCGGGCCGGAGCGCCACGGCCCGTGAGGCGGCCAAGAGCCACACGGCGGCCCTCACCGGCGACCGGGCGGCCTGGGCGGCCGTCATGGCCCAGCATCGCGTCATCGCCATCGACGACGCCGACGATATCGTCGACATGGGGCGCGTCTTCTCCCTCGGGACGGTCCCCGCGGGAAACCGCGTGGCCGTCCTCACCACGTCGGGCGGCGGCGGCATCCTCATGGCCGACCAGTGCGACGACCAGGGGCTGGCCGTCCCCCTCTTCAGCGAGGCCCTTCAGGCCCGGCTGGCCCCCTACCTTCCCGCCTTCGGATCGACGCGCAACCCCGTCGACATGACGGCCCAGGTCATCAACGATCCCGAGGGTTTCCCTGCCTGTCTCGACGCCGTTCTCTCCAGCGACGAGGCGGACATGGTCGTCGTCGTTCTCTCCATGATCACCGGCCAGGCCGGTCGAAAAATGGCCGAAGATCTGGCCCGCGCCGCCGAGAGGGCCCGCAAACCCCTGGTCTGCTGCTGGATGATCAACGAGGAGCAGGGGGGGGCTTTCCTGGACTATCTCCGTCACCGGATCCCCCTCTTCGGCAGCCCCAAGCGCTGCGCCAGGGCTCTCGGCGCCCTTCATCGCTGGAGCACGAGGAGCCGCCAGCCCCGCTGCGCCCTTCCTCCCGCCGTGCCCGCCCTGGACGCCTTCCCGGATCGGCTGACGGAATACGACGCCAAACGCCTCCTGGATCTTCACGGCGTCCCCGTCACGCGGGAGCGCCTCTGCCAGACCCTAGAGGAGGCCCTGACCGCCGCCGAGGAGATCGGTTACCCCGTGGCCCTCAAGATCATGTCTCCCGACATCCTCCACAAGACGGAGGCCCGAATCGTCGCCCTGCGCCTCAAGGACGAGGAGGAGCTCAAGAACGCCTACGGCAGGCTCCTTGAGCGGGCGGCCCTCTACGACGAAAGGGCCGAGATCGTCGGCGTCCTCGTCCAGGAGATGGTCGAGGGAGGGATGGAGTGCATGATCGGCATGAGCCGCGATCCGCTCTTCGGCCCCATGATCGCCGTCGGCCTGGGAGGAATCTACGTCGAGGTCCTCAAGGACCTCTCCCTGCGCCATGCTCCCTTGACGGAGGAGATGGCCCGGGAGATGATCGGGGAACTCAAGGGGTACCCCCTGCTCCGAGGCGTCAGGGGCGAGGGGGGACGCGACATCGCCGCCCTGGCCGAGGCCGTGGCCGCCGTCTCCCGCATGGCCTGCGCCGAACCCGATCTTCTGGAACTGGACGTCAACCCCCTCTTCGTCCTTCCCGAGGGGAGGGGCGTCGTTGCCGCCGACGCTCTCGTCGTAAGGAGGCAGAAAAAATGAGCTGGCTATGGCTGGTCCTGGGCTACCTTTTCGGCTCGACGCCGACGGGTTTCGTCGTCGTCCGCCTCGTCCGCGGCGAGGACATCCGCCGCCACGGCTCGGGCAACATCGGAGCCACCAACGTGGGCCGCGTCATGGGCAAGCCCTGGGCCGTCGCCGTGGCCCTCTTCGACATGATCAAGGGAGGTCTGGCCATCGCCCTGGCCCGGGCCTGCGCCGTCGACGATCCCCGGATTCTGGCCCTCGTCGGCGTCGCCGCCGTCTGCGGCCACAACTTCCCCTTCTGGCTCCGCTTCAAAGGGGGCAAGGGCGTGGCCACCTCCTTCGGCGTCCTCTTCTTCCTCAATCCGCCCTCGGCCCTCATCGGCGGCGCCCTCTGGTATGCCGTCATGCGTCTTTCCCGCTACGTCTCCCTGGCCTCCATGGTCTCCCTCTCGGCCGTTCCCCTCCTGCTGGCGCTTTTCGAGGCCCCCGGCGCCTATGTGGGGGCCGCCGTCGCCCTGGCCCTTCTGACCATCGTCCGTCACAGGGCCAACATCGGCCGCCTCCGGGCCGGAACGGAGAGCAAAGTCGGGAAGAAGTAGGCCTTTTTCTTGACGTTTCTTGACCATATGGCTATAATTCCCTTGAGTCAAGAAAGGTCAAGGGAGGGGTTCCATGTCGAGCCTGACGCGGTCCATCGAAGAGTACATCCACGGCCTCCTCGAAGAGGAGGAGGCCCCAACCGTATCCCTCCGCCGCAAAGACCTGGCCGAGCATTTCGGCTGCGTCCCCAGCCAGATCAACTACGTCCTCCGAAGCCGTTTCACCCCCGAGAAGGGCTTTCTCGTCGAGAGCCAGAGGGGGGGCCACGGCTTCATCCGCATCGCCCGCATCACCTTCCGCCGCCCCCAGGAGCGCGTCGATCACCTGGAGGCCATCATCGGCAACGTCATCTCCTCCCAGGAGGTGCGCCACCTGTTGACGAGCCTTCAGGAGAGGGAGATCCTCACCGACAGAGAGAGGCTTCTTCTCGAGGTGGCCCTCCGCTTTCAGGACGAGGTGGCCGAGAACTATTTCGACCTCTCGCCCTACAAGCGGGACATGCTCCAGGCCGATCTCCTCAAGCGTCTCCTGCGCAGCCTGGCCCTCTCCTAGGGACGTCGGCCATGAAGTGCGAACACTGCAACGACGGGGAGGCCGAGATCCACATCCGCCAGACGTCGGCAGGGCAGACCCGGGAGTTCCACCTTTGTCACGACTGTGCCCGCAAACTCGCCGCCGAGGGGGTCATCCCCGATTTCTCCTTCGGAAGCCCTGCGACGAGCCTGCTGGGCGCCCTCTGGAGCCTTCCTTTTCCGAAGGAGTCGGAGGAGCCCCGCCGTCTCTGCCCTTCCTGCTCCATGGATCTGGGCGAGTTCAAACGGACGGGGATGTTGGGCTGTCCCCTCTGCTACAGCGCCTTCAGGGAGACCGTCGAGCCCCTGCTGCGCAAGGTCCAGGGTTCGACGGTCCACAGGGGACTCCGCCCCGATGGAGCCGTCGACGGGGGCGGCGAATCCCTCTCTCTGCTGCGGCGGAGGCTCGAGGAGGCCGTCGCCGACGAACGCTACGAGCAGGCCGCCGAGCTGAGAGACCGCATCCGCGCCCTCCGGGACGTCTTGCGAGGTCCCTCATGAGCCCCCATCGTCTCGTCGAGCGCCCCCTCCAGTGGACGGAGGGCGGCGAAGGCTATCCCGTGGCCGTCTCGAGCCGTGTCCGGTTGGCCCGCAATCTCTCCGGACTTCCCTTCCCCTGTCGCGCCTCGGAAGAGGTTCTCGACGGGACGGTACGGCAGATTCTCGAGGCCCCGGGGGAGGCCCTGGCCGGGGGCGAGACGATCGTCGTCGACGCCGCCGATTCCCTTTCTCGGCGGCTTCTGGTCGAGAGGCGCCTGATCAGCCCGGCCTTCGCCGCCGGAGGCCGGGGGAGGGTCGTCGTCGTCGACCCCCTCGGCGTCGTCTCCCTCATGATCAACGAAGAGGACCATCTGAGGGTTCAGGTCGTCCTGGGGGGACTCCGGCTGGGCGAGGCGAGTCGCCTGGCCCTGGCCGTCCATGAGGCGCTGGCGGCCTCCCTGAATTTCGCCTTCGACGAGAGGCTCGGTTTCCTGACGGCCTGTCCCACCAACGTCGGGACGGGCATGAGAGCCTCCGTCATGATCCACATCCCCGCCCTGGAACTGCTGGGCCAGGTCGGCGCCCTTCTCCGCGAGGCCAACCGTCTGGGTCTCACCGTGCGGGGAACCTACGGCGAGGGGACGGAGGCCCAGGGGGCCCTGTACCAGATATCGAACCAGGTGACGCTGGGCCTCGCCGAAGAGGAGCTGGCCGAGAAGGTCGGGGCCGTCACGCGCCGCATCGCCGAAGAGGAGTTTCGCGCCAGGCGGACCCTGGCCGACAACCGAGGCGCCGAGCTCGAGGATCGGGCCTGGCGGGCCTGGGGCCTTCTCCGCTACGGGCGATCCCTCTCCTTCAAGGAGGCCCTGGCCCACCTCTCCTTCATTCACATGGCCGGAGCCCTTTCCGTCGTTCCTCCCCTGACGGCGCCGGAGTGGAACGGCCTCGTCCTGGCCGTTCAGCCGGCCCATCTGGAGGCGCGATCGGGGGGGGATCTCTCCCCGGCCGAACGGGACCGGGCGCGGGGCGATCTGATTCGCTCCCGGCTGGCCCGAAAAATCTGACGAACCGGCCCGGAGGGAATCCGGGCTCGAGGAGGTTCTCCCATGTGGCAGTTTTTCACCGAACGAGGCAAGAAAGTCGTCCAGTTGGCCCATCGAGAGGCCCTCAGACTCGGCAACGACGTCATCGGAACGGAACATATCCTCCTGGGCCTCGTCGCCGAGGGAGAGGGAGTGGCGGCCCACGTCCTGGGCGGGTTCGGCCTCGATCTCGAAAGCCTCCGCGGCCGCGTCGAGGCCATCGTGGGCCGAGGCGAGCCCAAGGAGCGTCCCGTCGATCTCCCTCTGAGCCCGCGGGCCAAGCGCGTCCTCGACCTGGCCATGCGCGAGGCCCGCACCATGGGCGTCAACTATGTCGGAACGGAGCACATCCTCCTGGGCCTCGTCGCCGAGGGGGAGGGAGTGGCGACGCAGGTCCTGGCCTCCTCCGGCTTCGACCTTCCCCGGGTGCGCTCCGAAGTGATGGCCGCCCTCTCCGGCGGCGAGGGTGTCGAGGGACGCGAAGAGCCGGGAACGCACAAGGCGGGGACGGCGCGGACGAAGACGCCGACGCTGGAACAGCTCGGCATCGATCTGACGGCCATGGCCGAAGGGGGCGAACTCGACCCCGTCATCGGTCGAGCCCAGGAGATCCAGCGCGTCGTCCAGATCCTCTCGCGGCGGACGAAAAACAACCCCGTCCTCATCGGCGACCCCGGCGTGGGCAAGACGGCCATCATCGAGGGGCTGGCCCAGAGGATCCACAGCGGCGACATCCCCGAAATCCTGCGGGGCAAGAGGCTCTTTCAGCTCAACGTGGGCAATCTCGTGGCGGGGACCAAGTACAGGGGCGAGTTCGAGGAGCGGATGCGCAAGCTCGTCAAGGAGCTTCGCGAGGCCCGCGACGTCATGCTCTTCATCGATGAGATCCACACCATCGTCGGTGCCGGCGGGGCCGAGGGGGCCGTCGACGCCGCCAACATCCTCAAGCCCAGTTTGGCCCGGGGGGAGTTTCAGGTCATCGGCGCCACGACCATGGACGAGTACCGCAAGCACATCGAAAAGGACGCCGCCCTGGAGCGGCGCTTCCAGCCCGTCAAGGTGGGGGAGCCGACGGTGGAGGACACCATCTCCATCCTCAAGGGACTCCGCGATCGCTACGAGGCCCACCATCGCGTCAAGATCTCCGACGAGGCCGTCGAGGCGGCCTCCCGCCTCTCGGCCCGCTACATCACCGACCGCTACCTGCCCGACAAGGCCATCGACCTCATCGACGAATCGGCGGCCCGGGCCCGGCTGAAGACGATGGAGGCCCCGGCCTCGCTGAAGGAGCTGGAGCGGAACCTCGAGGCCCTCCGCAAGGAGAAGGAGTCGACGGTGGCCGTTCAGGCCTTCGAAAAGGCGGCCCGCCTCCGCGATCAGGAGCGCCTCGCCGCCGAGGAGCTTGAGGCGAGGCGCAAGGAGTGGCAGATCAGGCGCAATCAGGAGGAGCCCGTCCTGGGCTCCGAAGACATCGCCGCCATCGTCTCCGAATGGACGGGCGTTCCCGTCGTCCAGCTCACCGAGGAGGAGGCCCGTCGCCTCCTGCGCATGGAGGAGGAGATCCATCGGCGGCTCATCGGCCAGGACGAGGCCGTCAGCGCCGTCTCGCGGGCCATCCGCCGGGCTCGGAGCGGCATGAAGGACCCTCGCCGCCCCATCGGAAGTTTCCTCTGTCTGGGGCCGACGGGCGTGGGCAAGACGGAGTTGGCCCGGGCCCTGGCCTCCTTCCTCTTCGGCAGCGACGACGCCATGATCCGCCTCGACATGAGCGAGTTCATGGAGCGCCACGAAGTGGCCAAACTCATCGGAGCCCCTCCGGGCTACGTCGGCTACGACGAGGGGGGCAAGCTCACCGAGGCCATCCGACGCCGTCCCTACTCCGTCGTTCTCTTCGACGAGATCGAGAAGGCCCACCCCGACGTCTTCAACCTCCTTCTGCAGGTCATGGAGGACGGCCGTCTCACCGACGGACAGGGACATACCGTCGACTTCCGCAACGCCGTCGTCATGATGACGAGCAACGTCGGCGCCCAGGGGATGGACAGGGGGAAGGCCCTGGGATTCGCCTCCGAGACCGATGGGGCCATGGCCGACTGGAAGAAGGAGAAGGAGCGGATCCTCGAATCGGTGCGGCGAACCTTCCGCCCCGAGTTTCTCAACCGCGTCGACGAGACCGTCGTCTTTCAGCACCTCTCGCGGGACCAGCTCCTTCAGATCGTCGCCATCATGGTGTCGGAGATCGTCAAGCGCCTGGCCGAACGGCAGATCGACATCACCCTCTCCGACGGGGCCCGGCTGTTCCTGCTGGAGAAGGGTTTCGACGCCAAATTCGGCGCCCGTCCCCTGAGGCGCACCCTCCAGCGCCTCGTCGAGGATCGCATGGCCGATCTCCTGCTGGAGGGCGGGGCCGCCCCGGGCTCCTCCTTCCTGATCGACGTCGACGGAGAGGAGCTGCGCTTCATCGCCCGCGAGAGGAGCGAGGCCCGCCCGGAGGAAAGCCGCGAGGCGGAGGAGACGGCGAATCCGGCCTGACAGGGGCGGTTCCGCAGGGAGGCGGATGACATCTCTTGCCCCTTCTGTTAGCATCGACGGAGCGGGATTTCCCGGGGACCTCCCTCCAGGGGGGGGAGGTCAATTCTTTTAGGAGGCGTTTTCACGTTGAAGAAAACAGTGCTCGTTCTGACGGCGACTCTCGCCCTGGCCTTCGCGGCCCTTCCCCTTCACGCCGCTCCCGCCGTGGTCTCTCAGGTCGGATCGGAGACCGTCACCGACGGTGACCTCCGGTTCATCCTCTCCCAGCACGCCAACGGCAACGAGGCCATGGCCATGATCATGATGGCCCAGATGTCCGAGGAGGAGAAGCTCGACTTCGTCACCCAGATCACCGATGCCCTCCTGCTGGCCCAGGCGGCCCAGCGCAAGGGCTATCAGCTCGACGAGGGCGTGGCGCGTCGTCTCCGCTGGGATGCCATCCAGACCCTCTCCCAGGCCTACATGGCCCAGGTCGCCGCCGGCTGGGATCTCTCCGAAAAGGCCATGGAGGCCTACTATGCGGCCCATGAGGCCGACTTCGTCCAGAACGAGGCCGTCCACGTCCGCCACATCCTCGTCGATTCGGAGGAGAAGGCCCGTTCCGTCCTTCTCAAGGCCATGAGCGGCGAGAACTTCGCCGAAGTGGCCGCCAGGGAGAGCGTCGATCAGGGGAGCGCCCGCAAGGGCGGCGATCTGGGCTGGGTCGAGCGGGGGCAGACGGTGCCCTCCTTCGAGGAGACCGCCTTCTCCCTCAAGGCCGGTCGCCTCGGCGGGCCCGTCAAGAGCGACTTCGGCTGGCACGTCATGGAGGTCCTCGAGCGCCGCGACGGCCGGACCCTGAGCTACGCCGAGGCCCGTCCCCTCGTCGCCCAGGCCCTCCAGCAGCACTACATGAAGTCCGAGATCGAACGGCTCCGCGCCTCGGGGGAGTACGTCGTCAACGAGGCGGCGGCGAAAGGATTGGGACGGATAACGCAGTAGCTTACTAAAATCCCGAGCCGATCCGGTTCAGTCGATTTCTTCGGGAGGGAGTGCGGCCTCGAGGCCGCGCTCCCTCCCGTTATCTTTATATGTGCTTTAAGGGGGCATTAGGGCGAAATGCGCCGGCGGCTTTACAGGTGCTCAAATTGGAATATAATGGGAACAGCGTCATGAATCCCGTTCTCCGGGGAGGTCGGTAACGAAGTCGAATTTCGGTTTATTTATTTCGTAACACTTTTCTTCATTTTCGAAAGGGGGAAACAGAGATAATGTCCGATTTGTCCGTTGAAAAGAAGGGGCGAAAGCCCTCCTTCGTCGAGGCCCTCCTCGTCCTCGTCGCCGCGGCGGCCATGATCAGCTTCGGCGTCCTCAAACTGGGCGTCGACGCCCACATCCCCATCGTCTTCTCGGCCACTCTGACGGCCTTCGTCGGCCGTTGGGTCCTGGGCATCCGCTGGAGCGAGATCGAGGAAGGCATGCTTCAGGGAATCACCATGGCCCTCCAGGCCATCATCATCCTCATGACCGTCGGTCTCATCGTCGGCTCCTGGATCCTCAGCGGCAGCGTCCCCTCCATGATCTACTACGGCCTCGATATCCTCTCGCCGGGCTTCTTCCTTCTCGCTTCCCTTCTCATCTGCTCCGTCGTCGGTCTGGCGACGGGGACGTCCTGGGGCACGACGGGCACCGTCGGCATCGCCCTCATGGGCATCGGCGCCGGCCTGGGCATTCCCGCGCCCCTGACGGCGGGCCTCGTCATCTCCGGCGCCTACTTCGGCGACAAGATGTCGCCCCTTTCGGACACGACCAACCTGGCCCCCGCCGTGGCCGGCACGGACCTCTTCACTCACATTAGGGCCATGGTGGCCACGACGGGCGTCACCTACGTCATCGTCGCCGCCCTGGCCATCTTCTTCGGCATGAAGTACGGCAGCGGCACCCTCGACGCCAGCCGCATCGACGCCATCCAGGCCCTCATGGCCGCCGAGTTCCACATCAGCCCCATGGGGCTCATCCCGCCCCTCATCGTCATCGTCCTGGCCGTGGCCAAGCTGCCGGCCCTCCCGGGCCTGGCCGCCGGCATCGGCGCCGCCGTCCTCATGTGCATCGCCCAGGGAACGGGCATGGGCGACATCATCGGCGCCCTCCACTACGGCTACGAGGCCGCTCTCGCCTCGGAGATCGCCGGGGCGGAGACCCTCGAGGCCGTATCCCAGCTCATGGCCGACCACAGCATCGTCGGCGTCGCCCCCGAGATGGCCCAGGAGGTGGGCGGCATGCTCAACGAGCTCCTCACCCGCGGCGGCCTGGACTCGATGATGTGGACCATCTCCCTCATCCTCTGCGCCCTCTCCTTCGGCGGCATGATGGAGCGCTGCGGCTTCCTCGAAGTCCTCCTCCACACGATCCTCAAGGGCGTCCGCAGCGTCGGCGGCCTCGTGGCGGCCGTCATCGCCTCCTGCTTCGTCTCCAACCTCTTCCTGGGAGACCAGTACCTGTCCATCGTCATGCCGGGACGGATGTTCAAGGGCGCCTTCGACGAGAAGGGGCTCCATCCCAAGATGCTCTCGCGCTCCCTCGAGGACTGCGGCACCCTCACGTCGGTCCTCATCCCCTGGAACACCTGCGGCGCCTACAACGCAGGCGTGTTGGGCGTTCCCACCCTGGCCTACGCCCCCTTCGCCTTCCTGAACTACCTCAACCCCATCGTGGCCATCGTCATGAGCTACCTGGGCATCGCCGTCTCCTGGCAGGAGGGCAAGGACCCCAAGGCCGACAAGGCCTGAGGGCGCGGAGCCGATCGGGCTCATCGACTGTCGTCAACGACGGGGAGGGGCGCAGGCGCCGCTCCCCGTCGTGCCATCGCCGCTCAAGGAGGTCCCCCCATGAACGCGATCCTCTCCTCGAAATCGGGAACGCCCTTCCCCAAATGGATGGCCCGTCTGGCCCTCGTCATCGGCCTCCTCCTCGCCGCCGACGCCCTGAGGCAGTTCTCCTTCCACAAGCTGATCGTCGGCGTCTGCTGCGCCTACGCCGCGGGCTACAGCAAGAGGATGTACCTCGCCGACGAGGGCATCGTCAGAGAGTCGGGAAGCTGGTTCGCCTCGAGAAGGGAGGTCCTCCCCTGGGGGGAGGTGGCCTTCGTGACCCTGGCCCTGAAGGGAAGGCAGATGATGGCCTTCTTCGAGAGGGGCGAGACGGGGTGGAGGCTTCTCTTCGACAGGGAGCAGCGCGAGCCGCTGGAAACCCTCCTCCGGGCCAAATGCCCGGGAGTTGAGATTGACGTCATCTGATGACTTGCAGGGCTTTTCGTGAAAAGAGGAATGGCGTATGATTCGAGTCATCCCGGTCCGGAGGTACGGGGGGGGGAGAGAGGCCAAGGGCCTCAGGCTCCACAAATCGCCCGACGAAAAGGAAGTGAAAGGAAATGACTCAGAAAAAATCCAAAGTGCCCCATACCTTCGTTCTGCTTTTCGGCCTGATCCTCCTGGCCGCCATCGGGACCTACGTCCTCCCGGCGGGGCAGTTCGACCGCATGGAGCACCCCGTGACGCACCGGACCGTCGTCGTTCCCGGCTCCTATCATACCGTCGATCCCTCCCCCGTGGGCTTCATGGATCTCTTCATCTCCGTCCAGAAGGGGATGATCGACGCCGCCGACGTCGTCTTCTTCGTCTTCATCGTCTACGCCTCCTTCTTCGTCGTCCTCCAGACGGGGGCGCTCCATGCCTTCATCGGCTGGCTCCTGCGCGTCACGAAGGGCAAGGAGATCGTCATCATCCCCGTCTTCATGTACACCTTCGCCCTGGGAGGCTCCATCTTCGGCATGTACGAGGAGACCTTCGGTTTCATCCCCCTCTTCGTCGGTTTGGGCATCGCCATGGGCTATGACGCCATCGTGGGCGTCTCCATGGTCGCCTTCGGCGTCGCCATGGGTTTCGCCGCCGCCTTCATCAACCCCTTCACCGTCGGCCTGGCCCAGAAGTTCGCCGAGCTGCCCCTCCTGTCGGGCCTCAACTTCCGCCTCGTCAGCTGGTTCGTCATGGTCACCATGGCCGTCCTCTGGACGATGCGCTACGCCCTGAAGATCAAGAAGGACCCCACGAAGAGCCTCATGTACGGCGTCGACATGGGAGCCCTGGCCCTGGACCACGACGAGCTCCTGAACCACAGGTTCTCGAGCCGCGACAAGTCGATCCTGGCCGTCGTCGTCCTCTCCGTGGCCCTCCTCGTCTGGGGCGTCATGGAGAAGGGGTGGTATTTCGACGAGCTGGCCGGACTCTTCCTCATCATGGGATTCGCCTGCGGCTTCCTGGCCGGATGGGGCCCCAGCAAGCTGGCCTCGGTCTACGTCGACGGCGCCCGTGACATCGTCTTCGGCTCCCTCGTCATCGGCCTCTCCCGAGGCATCCTCATCGTCATGCGCGAAGGGCAGATCATCGACACCGTCATCTACGGTCTCTCCCTGCCCCTGGCCAACTTCCCCCGCTGGGTCGCCGCCGAGGGCATGCTCGTCGTCCAGACGCTGATCAACTTCTTCATCCCCTCCGGCTCCGGTCAGGCGGCGACGACGATGCCCATCATGGCCCCTCTGGCCGACCTTCTGGGCATCACCCGTCAGACGGCCGTCCTGGCCTTCCAGTACGGCGACGGCTTCTCCAACATCCTCTGGCCGACGACGCTTCTGCCCGTCATCTGCGGCATCGCCCACGTGCCCATCGACCGCTGGTGGCGCTTTTTCGTCCCCTTCTTCCTCCTTCTCTTCCCCGTTCAGATGATCTTCATGGCCGTCGCCGTCGCCATCAACCTTCCCTAGGGACGGGGACTCTCGAAACAACAGGTCGTTGCGGGGCCGACGGCCATGTCGTCGGCCCCTTTTGCCTTTTAAGGGAGGTGCGACTTTGGACGAACTGGATATCCTCATTCGCGGCGGGCGCGTCGTCCACCCCGAAAGGGGAGTGGACGAGGTGGCCGACGTGGCCCTTGCGGGAGGCAAGATCGCCTGGATCGGCCATGGCGACGGCTCCCGGGCCCGCAGGGTCCTCGACGCCGAGGGCCTTATCGTCTCGCCCGGTTTCATCGATACCCACATTCACGACGAGGAGGTCGACGACCCCGATACGGCCGAGCAGGCCCTCCTCAGACAGGGCGTGACGACGGCCATCGCCGGCAACTGCGGCTCCGGCCCCCTGGGGCGGGACATCCTTCCCAGCCGGAGCCGTCCCTGGCTCAATCTGGGCTATCTGACGGGGCACCGCTGCCTCCGCCAGGCCGTGGGCATCGACGACGTCTATCGGGCCGCCACGGCCGAGGAGACGAAGGGCATGGTCTCCCTCCTGGAGCGGGAGCTGGAATCGGGCTCCTTCGGCCTCTCCTTCGGCCTCGAATATGCCCCCAACACGAGTCCCGACGAGATCCGAGCCCTCCTGGAGGTCCTCAAGGCCTTTCCCCGCCGGTGGGTTCCCGTCCACATCCGCTACGACGGCCCCCGCTGCGTCGAGGCCGTCCAGGAGGTCCTCGACTACGCGAGGGAGACGGGGCTGCGCTTTCAGCTCTCCCATCTGGGGAGCATGACGGCCTTCGGCCGCCTGTCCGAGGTCCTGGCCCTCGTCGAGGCGGCGCGGACCGACGGCGTCGACGTCACCTTCGACTGCTATCCCTATGATGCCTTCTGCACCCACATCGGATCGACCGTCTTCGACCCCGGATTCGAGGAGCGATGGGGCAAGGGGTTCGAGGCCCTGGAGGCGGGCAGCGGCAAGTACAAGGGACGTTTCCTCGACGGGGCCATCTACGCGGAGATGCGCCGCGACGATCCCGACGCCCTCATCATCGCCCACGTCATGAACGAAGAGGAGGTGCGCCTCTGCCTCGCCCATCCCCGCTGCGCCATCGCCTCCGACACGCTCCTCAAGGGGGGACAGGGACACCCGAGGGCGGCGGGGACCTTTCCCCGGGCGCTGCGGATCCTGCGCGACGAGGGGCTTTCGTGGCCTCAGGCCCTCTACCACGCCACGACCCTTCCGGCCCGGATGGCCTGGATCGACGCGGGACGCCTCGAGGCCGGGGCCGTCGCCGACATCGTCGTCTTCGACGGGGAAAGGCTGCGAGACAGGGCCACCTTCAAAGAGGAACTTCTCCCGCCCGAGGGGATCGCCTGGGTCATCGTCAACGGCAGAGTCGCCGTCGAAGGGAACCGCGTCCTTCCCGACAGGGCCGGACGGCTCCTTTCCCGCGAAGAGGCTACGGAAGAGGCCTGAAAGAGGAGAGCCCTCCCCTCCACGAGGGAGTCCCGACGAGGGGCCGGCCCGAAGGGGGCTTTCCTCATCGCTCCCGGGCGGCTTCGCCGAAGCCGTTCGGGTCGAGGCAGGTCCTATGCAAAGAGGAGGTTTTCCCATGACCGATTTCCCGACGAAAGACGCCATCGACGGCGCCATCGCTTCCCTGGCCCCTGAGGTCGCCGCCCTCAGCGACGACCTGGCGGCCCATCCCGAGCTCTCCGGCGAGGAGTTCGAGTCGAGCCGCAAGATCGTCGCCCTTCTGCGAAAGGGGGGCTTCGACGTCGAATACCCCTATCTGGGCCTTCCCACGGCCTTCCGGGCCGTCCGGGGCAAACCCGACGGGGCTTCCCGCGTGGCCCTCCTCGTCGAGTACGATGCCCTTCCCGAGATCGGACATGCCTGCGGCCACAACCTTCACGGCTCCATGTCCGTCCTGGCCGGTCTGGCCCTGGCCCCCCTCATGGAGAGGATCGACGGGGAACTCGTCCTCTTCGGCACTCCCGCCGAGGAGACGAACGGCGCCAAGGTTCTCATGGCCGACAGGGGCGCCTTCGACGGCTTCGATCTGGCCCTCATGATTCACTGTCACGGAGGGGCGACCTTCGTCCCCTATCGCTCCCTGGCGATGGACGCCGTCGAGTTCGTCTTCCGAGGCAAGGCGGCTCACGCCGCCGGCATGCCCTGGGAGGGAAAGAACGCCCTCAACGGCGTCCAGCTCCTCTTCCACGCCGTCGACATGCTCCGCCAGCACGTCAGGCCCGAGGTCCGCATGCACGGCATCGTCTCGAAGGGCGGCGCGGCCCCCAACATCGTCCCCGAGACGGCCGAGGCCCGCTTCTACTTCAGGGCCCCCAAGAGGGCCTATCTCGATCAGATCCTGGCTCAGGTCCACGACTGCGCCCGAGGTGCCGCCCTGGCGACGGGGACGGAGGTGGAGTGGCGCAACTTCGAGTTCAGCTTCGACGATGTCCTCCCCAACGGCGCCGCCGAGGCCATGATGGAGGAGATCTTCTCCGACCTGGCCGTCCCCCTCTCGCCGTCGCCCGGCGCCCTGGGATCGTCCGACGTGGGCAACGTCTCCTACCGCTGCCCGGCCATTCAGCCCGAGATGGACTTCACGGGCCGTCACGTGGCCGCTCACACGAGGGAATTCGCCGCCGCCGTCACGGGCCCTCGTGCCCACGAGGCCCTCGTCACCGGAGCCAGAGCCCTGGCCCGCGCCGCGCTGCGCGTCTTTTCCGACGGCGATCTGCGGCGGCGCATGAAAGAGGATTTCGCGGCCAATCTCTCCCGCTGAGGGGAGGGCCTCGACGTCCGTAGAAAGACCGATCGCCGGGCAACGATGAAGTGGAAGCGTGGGTTAGGCCATGAGGCGGCTGGAGGGCCGGGAGTCCTGTCGCGGATCTTGAATCGGCGCCCTCTGTCCCGGCGAGCCTGCGGATTCGGGCGAAAACCGCTCTCGCATAAAGAGGAGAAAGGCCCCCCGGAAAGCGTCGGGGGGCCTTTCTCCTCTTATGAAACTCAGGCGTTATCGGGATTCCCCTCTGTGGGTTTTCCCCTTTCCCGAACAGTCGGAGGCGCAGGCCGAACAGCCGCAGGAGCAGCCGCCGCCACGGACGGCGGAGCGGAAACGGCGGACGAGATAGACGCCCGTCAGGACGAGGACGACAAGAAGGGCGATTTTTTCCATGACGTCAGTTCCCTCCCATGGCCTGAAGGATGAGACCGCCCTGGTAGACGGCCACGGCCAGTCCGTAGGCGAGGAGAGTGTTGAAGGCCATGGAGAAGGCGCCCCACTTCCACGATCCGGCCTCGCGGACGATGCAGACGACGGTGACGAAACAGGGGGCGTAGAACATGGTGAAGATGATGAGGGAGAGGGCCTTCAGCGGCGACCAGTCGGGCGAGGTCGCCAGGGTGGCCGCCAGGCCGCCGCTCTCCTCGGGGTCGACTTCGCCCAGGGAGTAGGCCGTGCCCAGGGTGGAGACGACGACCTCCTTGGCGGCGAAACCGCCGACGAGGGCGATGTTGTCCCTCCAGTCGAAACCGGCCGGCGACGTGATCCTTTCGAGGGCGATCCCCATCCGTCCGGCGTAGGAGTTCCGCAGGGCCTCCTGGGCCTCCTCCCCGTCGAGGGCGGCCAGGCCGTCGGCGATCTCCTGGGCCTCGGGGGAGAGCTCTTCCGTCTCGGATTCCAGCTCGGACCGGACCTCCTCGGAGGCCTCCGTCAGGATGGTCTGGCGCCGCGTCTCGAAGCGCTGCCGGTCGGTCTCGCCCGGCTCGGGGAAGGTCATGAGGGCCCAGAGGAGGATCGAGATGGCCAGGATGACCGTTCCCGCCTTCCTGATGTACTGCCAGGTCCTCTCCCAGGTGTGGATGAGAAGGCCCCGGAAGGTGGGGAAGCGGTAGGGGGGCAGCTCCAGGACGAAGGGCGTCGTCTCCCCCTTGAGGATCGTCGACCGGAGAACCTTGGCGGCCACAAGGGCGCCGATCCAGGAGAGGACCGTGATGAGGAGCATCATCGAGGCCTGGTTCTCGGTGAAGAAGACGCCCACGAGCAGGGCGAAGACGGGCAGCTTGGCCCCGCAGTTCATGAAGGGCGCCGTGAGGAGCGTCGCCAGCCTCTCCTTGGGCGACTTGATCGTTCTCGCCGCCATGACGCCCGGCACGGCACAGCCTCCGGCGATGCCTCCGGAGATGATGAAGGGCATGACGGAGCTGCCGTGGAGGCCGAAGAAGCGGAAGAGACGGTCGAGCATGAAGGCCACCCGGGCCAGATAGCCCGTGTCCTCCAGGAAGGAGATGCCCAGGAACATGAAGAGGATCAGGGGGACGAAGCCCATGACGCCGCCCACGCCGTCGATGACGCCCGACAGGATCATCGACTTGAAGAGACCTTCGGGAAGGTTGGTCTCGGCCACGGCGCCGAGCCATCCGAAGAAGCTCTCGAACCAGCCCACGGGCGTCTCGCTGTAGGCGAAGGTGAAGCGGTAGAGTCCGGCCAGGACGGCCACCATGATGACGGGGCCGACGAAGCGGTGGGTCAGCACGGCGTCGAGACGGTCCGAAAGGGTGGCCGCGTCGCGGTCTTTCCTGTAGACGACCACGTTCCGCTGAAGGAGGGCCTTGATGTAGCCGTAGCGCTGGTCGGCGATGAGGGCCTCGGCGTAGGTGTCCAGAGTGGTTCGGAGGTGGCGGTCCAGCTCGTCGGCCATGGCCGTCAGCTCCCGGTCCAGCTCGGGGGCCTTCCCGGCGATGGAGGCCCGGACGGCCTCGTCCCCTTCGAGATACTTGAGGGCCGCCCACCAGGGACGCTGGGCCTCGGGCAGAGCCAGGGCCTTCTCGATGGCCCCTTTCATTCTCTTCAGAACGGGGTCCACGTCGGGGCCGTAGGAGATGCGCAGGGGACGGGGCGCGACGCCTACCGTCGCCAGGGCTTTCTTCATCAGGTCATGGATCCCCTCGCTCCTGCGGGCCACGATGGGAACGACGGGAACGCCCATGAGGGAGGCCAGGCGGTCGGCGTCGATCTCCATCCCCCGCGACTGGGCCTCGTCCATCATGTTGAGGGCGATGCAGACGGGAAGGCCCATCTCCAGAAGCTGGACGGTGAGGTAGAGGTTCCGCTCCAGGTTGGAGGCGTCGACGATGTCGATGACGACATCGGGGCTCTGGTTCAGGAGAAAGTCGCGGGTCACGACCTCTTCGGAGGAATAGGCCGAAAGGGAGTAGATGCCCGGAAGGTCTTCCAGCTGGGCCGTGACGCCCTCGTGGACGTAGGTTCCCCTCTTGTGCTCCACCGTCACGCCGGGGTAGTTGCCCACGTGCTGACGGGCTCCCGTGAGGGCGTTGAAGAGCGTCGTCTTACCCGAGTTGGGATTTCCGGCCAGGGCGACGACGGTCATGACCGCTCGACCTCCACGTCGATGTGATCGGCCTCGCTGTTGCGGAGGGTCAGGGTGAAGTCGCCGACTCTGAGGGCGACGGGGTCGTAAAGGGGAGCCCGGCCGAGGATCCTGATCCGCGTCTTCGGCGTGAGTCCCATGTCGCGGATCCTCCGGCCCAGCTCGCCTTCGGCCCTGACGGACCGGATGATTCCGGCCTCGTCGTCTTTCATCTGTCGCATGGGAATGCAGATCGTCATGGCTATCGTTCCCTCCCAAAATTTTTGTTCGATGTTTGATGTTTATAACACTCGGGAGGGGAGAAGACAAGCCTTTTTTCTCAGGGTGTCGCCGAAAAGGGGCCGAAGATGACGGCGTAGGGTAGGGGACGCTCCTTCCCGTCGGAAGGCCTGTTGACGATCGATCCGCGCCACCAGAGGGCCGACGAACCGCCTCCGTCGAGGTTGAGCACGTCTTTCAGACCCATCGCTGCGGCGACGTTGCGCGTTTCGTCGAGGGTGAGTCCGCTGCTGTGCCAGGCGTCGCGGCCGTCGACGACGACCCACCAGAGACGGAGGCCGTCCTGTCCCACGAAGGTGCGGGGGTGACGCGGCTCGCGCAGGGCGGCGTTGAAACCCTCGTTCGTCGTCAGGGGGCGTCCGTCGGCGATGAGGCGGGGACCGGCCTGAAGGAGCCAGGGCTTATCCATGGCCGGATCGGCCAGGCGGCGGAGGATCTTGACCTCGTCGCCCGGCTCGAGGAGGAGCAGCTCCTCGGCGGCGACGCCCCGGGCCGCCACGAGGAAGCCCCCTTCGGGGACGGCATGGTTCGAGACGCTCCAGTGGCGGACGGACTGGACTCTGCCGTCGACGACGGAGGCCTCGACGGCTCCGAAGAGAAGGTCGCGGGCGAATCCCCCGGCCCCGGCTGTGTAGAGGGCCACCCCCTGCTGGGGAGGACGGCCGTTGACGGCGGCGACGGGCCGGATCGACCCGGCCAGGTCGACGTAGATCTGGAGGTTGCCGTTCCCGAAGGCCACCTCGCCCGATTCGCTCCAGGCCAGGGCGCCGCGGTTGCCCTGGGGGAGGCTGTAGGGAACGTCGTCGGCGACGAGGCTGCCGATGACGGCGTTGCCGCTGAAGAAGCCTCCGTTGACGGCCGCCGTGGCCCCCGTCAGGGCGGCCGTTCGCGAGAGAGGAAGCCGCGGTGCCCCCAGCGTCGGGGCGGCCGCGATGCGGGGCATGGCGCCGCCGGGTTCGACGACGAGGGCCGCCCAGAAGAGGGCCCGCGAGCCCGTTCCGCCCTGAGGCACGACGGCGGCGGAGAAGGTGGAGGGGAGGGCGGTCATCTTCGTCCAGGCCTCGGCGTAGTGGGCGTAGGGACCGATGAGGACGGCCTGTCCCTCGTCCCCTTTGGCGAGAAAGCTCGTCAGGCCCAGTTTCCTGAGCTGGGCCTGGACGGCTGAAGCCTCGTCGGCTCCGGCGTATTCGCCGACCTGGACGGCCCAGTTCGTCGGCGCCGAGCCCAGCCCCTGGCGGTGGACGACGAGAGTCAGCCCCTCGAAGGAGACCTGTCCCTCCCAGAGGACGAGCTGCGTCGTCGTCTGGCGGAGCCAGGCCGTGAGGCGCACCAGGTCGTCGACGGAGACGTCGGCCCTCGGATCGTCGAGGAACTCTCGCGGGGCGGGAAGGTTCATGGCCCCGGCCAGGCCCACATAGCCCAGAAGGTAGGGGGGAATGTCGGCGTCGGGAACGGGGAAGAACGTGCCGAAGACCTCCGCCTCGTGGCGCCAGCCCATGCCGCGCAGGGCCAGGAAGAGCGCCTCGGCCCGGGCCGCCTCCATGTCGGGGTGGAAATGGTCCGTGGGAAGCAGGACGCCCAGGGCGGCGGCCGTCTCGATGGCCTTGGCGTGAGGGTGTCCCGGAGGCACGTCGGCGAAGCGGGCCGAGCCCGTCCATGGCGGCAGCTTCAGGGCCTGGACGACGGCCTCGACGACCTCGCCGCGCGTTACGGCCCAGGCGGCGTGAGGAAGGGCCGAAAGGGCCGCAGCGAGAAGCAGGGCGACGACAAATCCCGTAGGGCGTCTCATAGGGCGATCCGTCTCCTTAAAGAGAATGATTTCGCTCATTCTAGCACCGGCGGAGAAAGTCACGAAGGTGAAAGGGAAAGTCGCCTCTTTCCCCTCCCGTCTCGTCCCTCCCGGGAAGTGGCGAGACGGGAGGGACGAGGCTTCTCTGGCGGGGAGATAGGGGGGAAAATCAGTGTTGACAGCCTGCCGCAGGCTCATTATAATGGGCCTCGCTTGATCGAAACGGGGGTATGGCGCAGCGGGAGCGCACTTGCATGGCATGCAAGGGGCCGGGGGTTCGAATCCCCCTACCTCCACCAGAAGACAACAGGGGCCGCCTGGGCAGGCATCACCAAGCCGGGCGGCCCCTGCTTTTCGCCTGTCGACCGATAAGCGGCATCATCCGGTGTGGGCCCCGAAAGCGGGATCACGAGCTACGTTGCCGTTGAAACCGGGCTGTGTCATCCTGGATCCGCAGGCTCCGAAAGTTCTGCTTCTCCCTTGGGCGTCGAAATTCTGTTTTGTGAAGCCTGAGTGAGATTCGATCCTGATTTTGGATTTACACCCTCGTCAGAGCCTGTCGGCCCTTCGTGATGTCCACAAACCATGAGCCTCCGCGGGAGTTATCCACGACAGAGGAGGTCCCACCTACGGGCGGTTCGCAAGATTTGTTCAGGGCTGGAGTCTGCAAAAACGCTCCAGGCTCCATTGAGCCTGCTCCAGCAGGTTGCCTCCGGGGTTGTGTCCGCTGATTTTCACGATCCACTGCCTTCCATGGCGAACCAGTCGTCCCGCCACGGCAAAGACTTTGAACCGCAGGGTTCGGGGACGGCTCCGGGACCAGCGGGCCGGCAGGACGTGTCTTCTGAAGATGGTCATGATGTTCAGGGACAGTACGGAGATCCACCACCAGGCGGCACAGGCACCGAAGTACAATGAACGCTCCGTTGCAGCTCTCCATCTTGCGAAAAGGGCTTTCCCCCGGGGAAGATCGCGGGCGGCGGCAAGGGCATGCCGTTTCGACAACCCCCCGTCGCCTTCCAGGTCGTCGATATCGTCCACGGCGCTTCCTCCCGCGATGTTCAGCAGGACAAGAGACAGAATCTGCTGAACATCGCTGTAGCCCTGAGTGGGTCTGCCCCTGATGCGTTTCCGGATGGAGTGATCAAGACCCAGGCCGTAGAAAAGACCTTCAATGGCCAGCAGACCCGCCCAGGCAGTGATGCCTTTCGATTGACTTTCTATTACGTAGTGGAACGGAAGAGCCTTTTGAGATACCATCAATATCACCTCGTCGGTGTGGGTTTGGGTGTGGTAACCAAAACTCTATCACCGCTCTAGCAGCGGTGCCAACGAGGTCTTTCTATGTCTTTAGCCTGCGGATCCAGGCCGGCGGGGGGCGTCGCACATCGGAGGTTCCAGCGTGCAACGGATCGGGGATCGCTTCGGGGTGAGCCGTGTGACGGTCCAGCGGAAGCGATTCGGACTCCGGAGGAGATTGCCCGCCTGGTGGTCCTTCATCCTCCGGAGTCCGAACCGCTCCGGCTTTTCTCGTGACGTGAGTTCTTATGCCTCTTCGTGGGTGTCTTCGTCTATGGCTTTGGCCCTGGCTTTGTCGGGAATCCGTGTCAGAATGGTCGCGTCGCAGTCGTTGCGAGGCCTCAGGCCCGGCACGGTAAGCCGGTCGCCCGGGGCCTTTTGCGTGTGCAAGAGGAGGTCAGGCTTGGTGTCTGTCTTGAATTCCCAAGGAGGCCTTGATGCCAGCCTGGAGCACCTGGGAGAAGTTGAGTCCGGCCTGCTCCGCCAGGGAATTGAGCCACACCGGGACGGTGACGTTCTTCTTCACCGATCCGGAATGCTCCCGGTCCCGGAAGAACGGAAGCCATACGTCCACCAAGTGGACCACTTGGTTCTCCCCTGCGTGAAACGCCCGGGATGGATTCGGAATCGGTTTGCCCAGGTCTTCGCACGCCACGAGGAAAGTACCAAGGGCATCTCGAGCCATGAACAACGCCTCTTCGTCCGTCCTGGCGCAGGAAAGACACCCGGGAAGGTCGGGGAAGGAAATATCGATACCGTCTGGGGTGTACTCGAAGATAGCCGGGTAGATGGTCAGGTCTTTAATCTCTTTCATGCAAGATCTCTCCTTTCCCGATAGCCGGGGTTTCCCCCGGCTATCGGATCTGATCGATTCCGGTTTGTCTGCGGATGGCGGCGAGGGTTCCTTTGGTGATCTCGCCGTGAGGGATGGCGGTCATTTGCCCCGTCTCCGGGTTCTCGTAGACCCTGTGGCTTCCCTTCCCGTGTCCTGTCGGGCGCCATCCGGCTTTTTCAAGGATTCGGCAGACCTCTTTCTGGTTGATCACGGCGGCCTCCTTCCTGATGCGCATATTCTATGCTCCTTGCAGGGGCTTGTCAAGTGTCTTTTACAAGTACCCATGATTCATACAGAAGGGAGGTACCGCCATGTCCAGGACGCAAAAACTGACCCCGAAGCAGGCCTGGTTCGTGGCGGAGTACCTCGTGGACCTCAACGCCACACAGGCGGGCATCAGGGCGGGGTACAGCCTGAAAACCGCTGATTCCATCGGATTGCAACTGCTACGGAAAACTCAGGTTGCGTTGGCCATCCAAAAGGCACAGGAAGATCGAGCCCGGCGGGGGCTATGGCTTTGGCCCTGGCTTTGGCGGAAATCCGTGTCAGAATGGTAGCGTCGCAGTCGTTGCGAGACCCCAGGCCCGGCTATACAGTCGGAATCCGGGGCCTCGTTAGCTCTCCGTGCGTCAGACTCCCAGCTTCTCTCGCAGGGCTTCCTGGAGGGTGCTGGAGAAATTGATCTTGTGTTCCATGGCCATTTCGTTGAGCCACGCCGGAAGGGTGACGTTCTTGCTGACGGATTTCTTGGCTTCTTCTTTGCGGAGAACATCCAAGCGCACGTCGATCAAGACGGCGGTGTTTGTCAATATAGTTGTCGCCCAAGAGTCATGCATGCATCAGGTTGACATTTCCTCTTCCGGCATCTCCTTCGCGATCGTTCAGCCGGGGTCCTTCTCCGCTTTTTCCTCCTTACCCGATCTGTCGGGGTTGAGGAAGACGGGACCGATGGATTCCCATCGGCGGGTTTTGCCTCTCCACCGTTCGGGGTGGGCCGATCGGGCCTTTTCGTAGCGAAGCTTTCTTTTCTTCAGGATCTCGACGTCGTCGCCTCTGTGGCGGGCGTCGGGGGTGACGAAGCCGATGGCGCTGTGGCGATGCTTTTCGTTGTACCAGCGGACGAAGGCGGCCGTCCATTTCCGGGCCTCTTCGAGGCCGGCGAATCCCTGCGACGGGAAGGCGGGGCGGTATTTGTAGGTCCGAAAGAGCGATTCCGAGTAGGCGTTGTCGTTGCTCACTCTCGGGCGGCTTCTGCTGGAGAGGATTCCCAGGGCCGCAAGGCGGGCCTGGAAGGTCGAGCCCTTCATGGGGCTGCCGTTGTCGGAGTGGAGGACCAGCGGTTTCGTGAAGGTCTTTTCCGAAACGACTGCGCGGGTGACGAGTTCGGAGGCGTGGTCTTCCGATTCCCTCTCCCAGATCTCCCAGCCGACGATCTTGCGGCTGTAGATATCCAGGATGAGGTAGAGGTAGTAGTGGAGCCCGACGATGGGGCCCGGCAGCCAGGAGATGTCCCAGGACCAGACTTCGTTGGGCCCTTTGGCTTCGTGTGTCGTCGGTACCTTGGGCGAGCCGGTTCGGGACCGGCCGCGACGGTTCTGTCGATTCGTGGACCGGAGGATGCGGTAGAAGGTCGATTCCGAGGCGAGGTAGATGTCCCGATCGGCGAGGATAGGGACGATCTGACTCGGGGGCAGGTCGGCGAACTCTTCGCTGTCGACGACGGAGCGGATCGTTTCGATTTCCTCTTCCGTGAGGCTCCAGCGGGGCTTGGGGCGATTCGCCTTCCTGCGGCCGTCTTCGGCGACCTGTCCCTCCCTGGTCCAGCGCTGGAAGGTGCGGAGAGTGAGGCCCAGCTCGGCGCAGGCCTTTTCCCTGCGGGCTCCCTGGCGGCAGGCTTCTCGGACGAGGTCGCAGGCCGCCTGGCGATCGGGGAGGCTCAGATACCGTCCTCGTCGTCCCCCCAGATCGCCTGGGCTTTTTTTCGCAGCGTGAGCAGGGCCGCCGTTTCAGCCAGGGCCTTTTCCTTTCTCCGAAGTTCCCGCTCCAGCTCCTTCAGGCGTCCCCTGTGCGACGTGAGTTCCTCGCGCAGCTCCCTGACGTTGTCTCTGTCCCGGCCGGCGGCGAGGCCGTCGAGGCAAGCCTCGCGCCAGCTACGGATCTCCTCGACGTAAAGACCCTTCGATCGACAGTATTCGGCCTGTTCCGTCTCGTTCATCCCCGCCGTGGCCAGGACGGCGAGAAGCTTGTCGCCGGGGGACCAGGACTGAGGGCGACGGCCGTTGCCGGGGACGGGCGAACCTGTCTCGATACGGGCCTTCTTCCTCCACTGCCTGAGCGTTTCGAAGCTGATTCCCGTCTCACGCGCCAGAGTCGAGAGGGAGGCGTTCTCAGGGGGCATCATTCGTTTGACAAGCTGCTCTTTCACGTCGGGACTGTAGTGGTTCATGGGGCGCACCTCCTCTGGAGTTCAATCATAACCTACTCAGGAGAGGCGACAACTATTGTGGCATAGGGGGACGGCGATTTCGTCTTTTTCCGGCTGCAGTTTGTTGAGCGGAGTAGGGGCCGGGATGGGGTCGTTGTCTTCTTCCATGCAGAGCAAGTGCCCGCCCAAGGCCTCCTTGGCGCTGGCGATGGTGTCGGCGTAGTCCTTCCCGAAAGTATTGCAGCCCGGAAGGTCGGGAAAGCGGACGCAGATATAGGCCCCCTCCTCGGAGAGCAGCGCAGGATATATGCGCACATCCTTTTTCATCCCCATTCATCTCCTTTCCGGCGGCGGGGTTATTTCAGCCCCACCTGTTTCATGATGCTGTCGAGGGTTTCCGGTGGGACGTCTTTTTGGGGGTGTTCGACCGTGACCTTCCCTGGTTTTGTCGGATGCTTGAAATGGTGATGGCTTCCGACCGTTTTCATCCAGCACCAGCCGTCTCGTTCGAGAATCTTGATTATCTCGCTGGATTTCATGGCCTCCCCCCTGACGTTCACATCATGACGCGCATTATTATGCGCGTCATGCTTGTTGTCGGGTCTCGGATTCCCGGCTGACCGGGCCCGGGGCCTCGTTGTGCCCTCTACGCCGCAGGCCTGGCCGTGGACAACACGAACAGCGTCGCGAAAATCACCGCGAACAGAATTTTTCGCATAAAAACACCCCCTTCTCGCAGCCGAACGTCGTGCACCGCGCTGAGGGGGAAGCTTACGAGAACGGCCTCATGCAAACCATAAGGAGGTGACCGCCGTGGCGAAGCTGACGGCAAAACGCAGAGCTTTCGTGGAAGCCTACGCGGGCAATGCCACGGAGGCCGCTCTGAGCGCTGGGTACAGCCCGAAAACGGCTCATACGATCGGGCATGAATCGTTGAAAAAACCTGAAATCCAGGAGGCCCTTCACGAGAGAGAGGACGCATGGCTCGCAACTCTCATCGCCACCTCTGGACATTAAGCACCCTCAAGTCACGAGCTCTCTGTTGAAGCAGGTTCCTCATGCTTTGGCCGACCCGATCATGATTTTTCAGTCTGCAACCGTTCCCGGCTCCTACGTGTCCCTGTTGGAGTTGAAGGATGCCAACGGTAGCAGCATCGTTGTTCCCGTAGCCTTGAATGCCTCGGATTCCGGGAGACGGGCCTTTCTGACCAGCGTTTATGGGAAGGACGAGAAAGTTTCCGGGAAGGTGAAGCCTCGGAACGAGTGGTTTGTCGATCAGATTAAAGGGGGGGATCTGAGGTATATTAACATAGAAAAAAGCGCCCGCCGGGCTAGGGGCGTCGGGCTCCAATTGCCCATTATGCCGCTTCAGCCTCAGGCGCTTCTTGGGGCGAAGATACCCACCGAATCCGATCCTGTCAAGCTCAGAGCCGCGACCCGAATCCGCCGGCTCTTCAGGAGGAACTTCGTCGGATCCACCGATTCAAGGTCTGTTCCAATCACCTCGCCGGTGCGGGGTCGAGGCAGCCGCCTCCGTTTTTCAGACACCTCCTGGCCGGACCGATGGACTCCCGCCCTGTTTTCGCCTGCGGATCGGGGAGAACCCCGATCGGGTGACACCGCTGCGGCTATCCGATACAATGATCTCGGACGACGAAGCGGGGCGTCCGCTCCGACGCGACCCTCTCTCTACCGTCGACTCGCTGGAGGTGTTCCCGTGAACCGGGATATGGAAAAAATCAAGAGTTTCCTCGTCCGGGAACCCGATTCCCTGAAAAGGGGGCTTCTCGCTCTCGGATACCTGAGCGAGATGCTGCGGGAAAGGGGACTTCCCTCCCCGAAACTGGTGGGCGGGGCGGTCGTGGAATTCTACACCCGCAGCAGCTACAAAACGACGGACTTCGATCTGATCTGCGAGGACAAAAGGGTCGTCCGGGATACCCTCGAACGGATGGGGTTCAGGCCGTTCTCGTCTCGCGGACTCTACAGCGAAGAACTCGACATACACTTCGACCTCCGATGAAGGTGAGGTCAGAATAGGCGGCCATCCGCCTCGTGGATTCCTTTCGGTGCGCCTGTCCGGACATGACGGAAATCCCGTCTCCGTCGACATGTTGATGATGGAAGACATCGTACTGGACCGTCTGAACGCCGCCGCATGGTGGGCCCCGAAGGGGCGGGCCGGAGAATCCGAGGATTTCGTCTGGGCCAAGGCGCTTATCCTGATCGGCGGAGAATCTTTGGACCGGAACGCTTTGCGCCGTCGTGCGGAGACGGAAAACGAGCTCTCGGGCCTGCTGGAAAAGGCCTTCAGCGAAGCTGACGAGATAAAAGACGAGACGGAAAAGGGGCCGATGCGATGAAGATCGTGACGGAAACGACGGTCGACTACGAGGCCTATGAAAAAAACATCCCCCTGATGGCCATCATCGAGCGAGAGCTTTCGGGGAAAAGGAGAACCCGTCCGATCCTGAAGGAAGATCAGAAAGCCCTCGTCGCGGTGGCGGCGATACGGGCCAAAAACCTGGCGGATCAATACGAGACGGAAGTCGTCTTGCGATAGACGGCTCGCCTTTCAGACAGAAGGAGAGGCCCCCGCATGGGGCCTCTCCTTCTGTCTGCCTGCCCGACTCTTTTCCTCTGCAACTTGGCTCGTGGTCCAGTTCAGCGAGTATTCAGCGAATGGAGTTTCACTCCCCGTCGCGCCCGTCTTTCCGGAACCCACCCTTCTTCCGTGGCATCCTCCGCGGAGATCGCCTGACCTCTTGGGCTTTCCTTTGTCCGTAGGACCTTCACTCATGGCCGTGCGCTCCTTTCCGGTCCCAAGGGGCCTCTCCGTTTCGGCGGAGCGCGTCCCCTACCGTTATCGAGGCCTTCTCGGAAGTCTCCGCCTTTTCCCGATCTCACGAGGTGTTGCCGCCAGGCAAGGGGAGGGCGGCGAGCCCGATCAGCCGCATTTCGTCCAGGATGCGGCAGGCATCGAGAAAGTCCGGTCCCAATCCCCTTTTGTCCGCCTCGCCGCGATAGCCCCGAAGGAGATGGGGTCCCTCGTCACGTCCGTCCTGAAGGCGCTCCAGGAGGGCCCATGAAGCATCGTTGCCGATGATTCCGATCAGGTCTTGCATGGCCTCGCTCCGCTTTTTCGGGCACTGTCGATCTGATCCAGCTTATCGTCCAGTTCCTTCAGCGTCTGTCCCTCGCAGACCCGGCGGATCAGGTCGACAGAGAGCTCCGGTTCTTCCTCGGCGGCATGGGTGAGGCCCTCGAGGGATGACGCGCTGAGCCGTGGGGCTTCCTGAAGGCAGCCGAGGCTGGGGTGGGTCTGAAAGACCTCCGGGCTCCCCTGCAGAAGCTGCTTCTTCCACTGACCGATCTGGACGGCGGGAACCTCCTTCAACGGCAACGTGGCTCGTGGTCCGGTTTTCGGGGGCTGCCCTATGCCTGCGGATATCGAAAGGTGATGATCGTTCGGATTTTGGCAGCGGTCGTCGCAAACGTATAATGGGCCCCGAAAGCGGGATCGGGAGCCGGGTTTTCAAGCCCGCAGCCGTCGTCCGAGGGACGGCCGGGGAAGGGACACGATCACGGATGTCGCCCGGAATGAGGCGCGGCGACGAGGAGGGATCGACGGTGGATCATCGGACCCGGGAGTATTACGACCTCAGGGCCGCCGAGCTGGCCTGTCGCTACGACGGGGCCCGAGGCGGCGTCGCCGAAAGGTTCGACAGGGCTTTCCCCCGGGGAGGCCGTGTCCTCGACGTCGGGGCCGGATCGGGGCGGGATCTGAATCGGCTCCTCCTCGGCGGCTGGGACGGTTGGGGCGCCGAGCCCTGCCGAGCCCTCATCGGCGAGGCCGAACGCCTCTACCCGGCGGTCCGGGGCCGGATTCGGCAATCGGCCCTGCCCGATCTCGACGGGATCGGCGACGGCGCCTTCGACGGGGTCCTCTGCTCGGCCGTGCTCATGCACCTGGCCGACGGGGAGCTGGAGCGGTCTTTTACCGGAATCCGCCGGGTTTTGAGGGACGGAGGCACCTTTCTCGTCTCCCTGCCCCTCGACGGAGAGGGGCGCCCCTTCCGGGGGGGAGACGACGACGGAAGGCTTTTCAACGGCCTTTCGCCGGAGGGCCTGGAGCGGGGGCTCGCGAAGCGGGGTTTTGCCTCTCTGGGCCGATGGGAGAACGGCGACGGCCTGGGCCGGGACGACCGGCGCTGGGCCCTGGGGCTTTTCCGTCTCTCCCGGCGGGGTGACGGCGCTGTCTTTCCGCCCGAAGCCGCTTCGGACCGTCGACGTCTCCCGGCCGACGGAGTTCCCCCGGGAAGGGGGCGGGTGAGGCGATGAGAGAATCCGGTCGGGGACAATCCGTGGTCCTGCTCCTTCACGAGATCTACGGTCTCAACGAGCACATGGACTTCCTGAAACGTCGTCTGGAGCGGCATCGATGGGAGGCGGTCGTCCCCGACCTGCTCGAGGGGAGAGGGCCTTTCCCCTACGAGCGGGAGGAGGAGGCCTACCGGCATTTCACGGAACGGATCGGTTTTCCGGCCGCCGCCGATCGGGCCGTCTCCGTTCTGACCGATCTCCGGCGACGTTACGACAGGGTCTGCGTCCTGGGCTACAGCGCGGGGGCCACCGTCGCCTGGATCTGCGGCGCCACGGGGCTCTGCGACGGCGTCGTCGGCTTTTACGGTTCCCAGATCAGGAACCACACGTCCCTTTACCCCCGCTGCCCCACCCTGCTCTTTTTCCCCGAGAGGGAGAGGTCCTTCGACGTCGATGCCCTCATCGGCCTTCTCCATCGACGGGACCGGCTTCGGATCGAAAAGATGGCCGGTCGGCACGGTTTCGCCGATCCCTTTTCCGATCGCTACGACAGGCGCTCCTCGCTGCGGGCCACCCGTTGCCTGCTCTCCTTCCTGCACGACCTTCCCTCGTAGATCCGATGGGGCGTCCCATGGGAGGCGCCCTTCGTTCGCCTTCAGGGGGAGCCGTCCCCTCCTCCCCTTATTCGCGGAAGGGGAGGGCCCAGAGGGGGACCTGACCGGCGGCCTTCCCGAGCCGGGCCTCGTGGGACATCCACTGCGGATCGTGGCGGGCCAGGGCGGCCTTGAACTGTGTCGAGTGGTTCATGTGGAGCACGTGGCAGAGTTCGTGGATCATGACGTGGCGCACGAGGTCGACGTCGAGAAAGAGAAGGGCGGCGTTGAGGCTGATCGTTCCCGTGGCGGAACGGCTGGCCCAGCGGCTTTTCTGGAGCCGGAACTGGAGGCGCCCGAGGGGGATGCCGCACAGGTCGGCCTCCTTTCGGATCAGGGGCGTCAGGTGTCGCCGGGCCTCCTCCTTGAGCCAGGCCTGAAGGGCGGCGCGGACGGGGAGGGCCTTACCGACGGGGCCGGAGAGGACGAGAACTTCCTCCCGCTCCTCGGAGCAGCGGATTTCGCCCGAGTCGACAGGGCGATAGAGAACGCGCCAGTTCGCTTTGACGGCCCGGAAGGTGATGTGCTCGGGAAGGCCCTTTTCTCCGTCGTCGCGTTCCTTTCGGGTGGCTTGGATCTTTTCCGTCTTCCGGCGGTGTCTTTCGGGCAGGCCCGAGGCGATGATCCGAGCGGGGCCGCGAGGAAGGGCGACGGAGGCCTCTCCGTTCGGCGCGACGACGGAAAGGCGCGGGCTCCTGTGTCCCTCGACAGGGCGGCAGGGGGTGTGCGTCATGGAAAGGGGCTCCTCTCTTTTCGGGTTGTGGGGCGGGCCCCATTGTAGTCAAAGGGGGCGGATGGGGAAAAGGGGAGCTCCTTCGTCTCCTCCGGGGAGACGGTGGGGGAAGAAGCGGCGAGGTCTCTTCCGGTCTGGCCGTCGGCGAATGGAAGAGTTTCAGATATAATCGGAGCGGGTTCCCCTTTCCCTGCGGTTCCCTTTCTCTGTCCGGAAGTCCTGCACGGGCCCTTGCCGTCCTTTATGCTCCGGCGGCAGGTCTCTTCGGGAAGGAGGTCCTTCATGATGAAGAAAAGTCCTCTCGCTCTGGTTTTCTCCCTCCTCTGCCTGGTGGCCTTCTCTTTTCCGGCCCGGGCCGATGTCCAGGCCGATGTCAATCGGCCTCCTTCCGTCGCCGGGAGGGAAGTTCCTCTCGGCGACAAGGGGCGGATGAAGAACGCTCCGGACCTGCAGAAGAAGAGGCTGACGGAGGCCATCCTCCGGTCCGTCTGGCGCCGCCTGTCGGAGACGACGGGCTTCAGCGCCGCTCTCGCCCTGGAGGAAAAGGAGGAGGCCAACGCCTACATCACCCGCGAGGGTGAGGGGTATAAGATCGTCGTCTTCCGGGGACTCCTCTCCCTCCTCGAAGGCGAGGACGAGCTGGCCGGCGTCGTGGCCCACGAGATCGGTCACGGCGTCAGGGGCCACATCGAGGAAGGGGCTCAGAAGAACGCCGGCATCGCTCTCGCCGCCGATCTTCTGAGCCGTCTCCTGGGAGGGGGAAAGGCGACGGAGATCGCCCTCGGCGCCGGAGCCGTCCTGGCCTCCCAGGGGTACAGCCGGGAGCAGGAGGTGGAGGCCGACGATTTCGCCGTGGCCACGCTGGCCCGGTCCGGCTATTCCCCCTGGGGCCTCTACAACGCCATCAGGCGCATGGCCGAGGCCGGTCTCGTCACGTCGCCCAGCGGCTTCAACTCCCATCCTCCGACGGAGCGGCGCATGACGCGGCTGAAGGCCCAGGCCGAACATTGGGAGGCCCAGATTCGGCGGGAGGAGACGCCGTGACCGAGGTCGAACGGATCTGGACCCTCAACGAGGGCTCCCGTCAGGAGGGGCCCGTCGTCTGCTGGATGAGCCGCGACCAGAGGGCCGAGGACAACGGGGCCCTCCTTGCCGCCCAGGAGATGGCCCTGGCCCGGAAGGAACCGCTGGCCGTCCTCTTCTGCCTATTGCCCTCGTTCAAGGGAGCTCCCGGGGGAGCCTTCGCCTTCATGCTCGACGGCCTGATCGAGACGGCTCGCGATCTGGCCCGCCGCAAGATCCCCCTCATCGTCCTTCGAGGTGACCCGGTCCTCGAGATTCCCCGCTGGATCGGGGCGCGAGGGGCCTCCGCCCTCTTCTGCGATTTCGATCCCCTCCGGGAAAAACGGCTCTGGCAGCGGGAGATCGCCGTTCGGGTGTCCGTTCCCTTCTTCGAAGTCGACGGCCACAACGTCGTTCCCTGCCGCCGGGCCTCGTTCAAGCAAGAGTACGCCGCCTACACCTTCCGGCCCAAGATCAGGGCCCTTCTCCCCCGGTTCCTCGAGGACATGCCTTCCCTGAAGGACCACCCCTTTCCCTGGTCCCGGGAGGACGAAGGTTCCCGATTCCTCGACCGTCTCGTCGAGGCGCGTAAAAACCTGCCCTCCCCTCTTCCGGCCTCGGGCCCTCCCGGGAGCGCCGCCGGACGGAGGCGGCTTGACGCCTTCCTCGCCGCCGGTCTGGCCGATTACGACGGGAAACGGAACGATCCCAACGAGGAGGCCCAGTCGGGACTCTCCCCCTATCTGCACTTCGGCCAGATATCGGCCCGGCGCGCCGCCCTGGAAGTCGCCCGAAGCGTCGCTTCCGACGAGGCTAAGGAGGCCTTTCTCGAGGAGCTCGTCGTCCGGCGCGAACTGGCCGACAACTTCTGCTTTTATAACGAGGCCTACGACCGCTTCGAGGGCTTTCCCGACTGGGCCCGCAGGACTCTCGACGCCCACCGCTCCGACGAACGGCCCCTCCTCTACGGTCCGGCCGATCTCGAGGAGGCCCGTACCGGCGATCCCCTCTGGAACGCCGCCCAGCGTCAGATGGTCCTTACCGGCAAGATGCAGGGCTGGCTCCGCATGTACTGGGCCAAGAAGATCTTCGAATGGTCCCCCTCGCCCGAGGAGGCCCTCCGTCGCGCCCTCTTGCTCAACGATCGCTACGAGCTGGACGGTCGCGATCCCAACGGCTATGCCGGCGTCGCCTGGAGCATCGGCGGCGTCCACGACCGGGCTTGGCCGGAGCGGCCCCTCTTCGGAAAAGTGCGCTACATGAACCTGGCCGGGGCGAGACGCAAGTTCGACGTCGACGCCTTCTGCCGCTCCGTCCCCCCGCTCGGCTGAAAAGGCCCTTTTCCCAGGAGGCCCCTTGGGACCTCGCGCTTTATAGCGGGGAGTGTGTCGCCTCCTCTCCTCGATGTCGGACGTTGCGGTCCCTTGAAGCCCCTTGCCGGCGCCGACCAGGGGCCCCTGTCCTTCGCTCCGGCCGTGTTGTCGTTGAAACGACGGTCTTAGCCCTTCGTGAGCTCCAGCCATCGGGTGGGGCGAACGTTGAATGACCCTGAGGTTTCTGCTAACTTGTGAGGACATAGAGGGAACGACGGAGCCTCCTTTCTGCGAAAAAAGGGCCCGTCGAAGGGAGGCTGTACCGTGAAGGAAGAACTTCGCTTTTTTCTGAAAGACACCATTCGCCGGAGCGTCGATTTCACCCGAACGGCCCAGAACCTGGGCTATCCGCCTCCGCCGCTGGAGAAGCCCCTTCCCGAGGGGGCGACGATCCTTCCTCTCCCCCTCCCGGAGGCGTGGCCCGAAATGAGCGGTCTCTCCCTCTTCGCCGCCATCGCCCGTCGTCGGTCCCACCGCTCTTTCCGCGACGCGCCCCTCTCCCTCGCCGAACTTTCCTTCCTCCTATGGGCCGTCCAGGGCATGAGGGAGGTGCGCGACGAGATCAGGGGCTACCGGACCGTTCCCTCGGCGGGCTGCCGCCATCCCTTCGAGACTTACCTGGCCGTCTTCGACGTCGAGAGACTCGCCAGGGGGCTCTATCGCTACCTCCCTCTGGAGCAGGGGCTGGTCTGGCTGGCCTCTCCCGACAACCTGGAGCAACGGACCGTCGAGGCTGCGTCGGGGCAGGCCTTCGTCGGGAAGGGGGCCCTGACCTTCCTCTGGACGGCCCTGCCGGAGCGGACGGAGTGGCGCTACGGCGAGGCCTCGGTCAAGGTCATCGCCCTCGACGCCGGCCATGTCTGCCAGAATCTCTATCTGGCCTGCGAGGCCGTCGGAGCCGGAACCTGCGCCATTGCCGCCTACGACCAGGAGGCGGCCGACAGGCTCGTCGGCGTCGACGGCACCGACGAATTCGTCGTCTACATGGCGTCCGTCGGAAAGGTCGATCCCCCGGACTACCCCTGACGGCAACCTGCGGGCGAGAGGGGATTCCCCGTCGACGGCAAAAGGCCCCTTGCACCTCGACCGAACCTGCCGCCCGGCGACGCGAAAGGAGCCGATGAACGTGAAACCGAAAATCACCCTCGTCACTCTCGGCGTGAGCGATCTCGACAGATCGGCGGTCTTCTAGGGGGAGGGGCTGGGCTTTCCCCGCCTTCCCGGCGGAGAGGGCATCGTCTTCTTCTCCCTCGAAGGGACCTGGCTCGCCCTCTATCCCCGCGAGGCCCTGGCCGAAGACGTCCAGGTCCCTTCCGCGGGAGAGGGCTTTTCCGGCGTGACCCTGGCCCACAACGTCGCCTCCACTTCCAGGGCTTTCCCGACGAGCCGCCCGGTCTCGAAGGTCTCGTAGACGGAACGCATGTCGCCCAGGCCGAGATGGGTGTAGACCCGGACCCTGTCGCGGGTCTTCCCGCCCAGGAGCCTCCAGACGGGGACGCCGTACCCTTTGCCGCAGATGTCCCACAGGGCCTGTTCGATGCCGCTGATGGCGGTGACGCCGATGATCCCGAGCTTGTAGTAGCTCTGTTTCTTCAGGGTCTCGAGGCAGAATTCGATGTCTCTCGGGTCTTTGGCCGACAGCAGAGGCTCCAGGTCCTCGATGGCGCTGACGACGGCCCTCGTCTTCCAGTTGAGGCTTGCCTCTCCCCAGCCGTATAGCCCGTCCTGATCGGTCAGCACCTTGACGAAAACCCAATTCCTCATCTCGGCGTTCACGACCAGCGTCCGTATTCCGGTGATCCGGATGACGTCCTTTCCGAATGCGTTCTTCGAGGTCGGCGGCATATGTTTCTCCTTTCACACTTGAATGTCTGTAACATTCAAGTCAGAAGATCGAAACGTCGCTGTCCAATGATGCCTTCGTATCAATTAATAGCCTTTGCCTATCAGCCGGAGGGGAGGGGTGATCGCTCCGGGGAGAGGGCCAGCGATTCGTTCCGGGCTGAGATTCGATCTCCGTCGAGGATGAAGGGTGCCCGGAAAGGAAAAGGCAGGGGGTTCCGGCGCGGAATCGGGAGAGCGTGCCCCGCGGGAAGTCCGAGGGAGGGCTTCTCTTGATGACGTGGCAAGCTCGATGTGGACCGGAGCGGCAGGAGAGGACAGGGGAAGGCAGGGGAAGGCCTTTTCATGGGCCTGTCGGCGGACGGTGTCGCTCGGACGGAATCGCCCTCGACGGGTCGGCCGGTTGCAGGAAGAGCCTGCACGGCTTTCTCCGGTAAAGGGGCGCGGAGCCGCGAGGCTCGAAAAAGGGCTTTATTTCAACGTCTTGCCCATCTCCACGGCGATATCCCTGAAGATCCTGATCACGGGAGAGAGCTCTCTGTCGTTATAGGCTATTCCCAGGGTGAGATAGGGTTTCGCCTTGGAGAGTTCGCGGTAAACCACTTGAGGGTGATTGAATTTCTGCAAGTCGGAAGCGATGAAGCCGACACCCAGTCCCGAGGCGACGTGGGCGATGATGGCCTGAGCCGGAGCCGCCTCGATGATGTTTTTCGGCGTGAAGCCCGATTCCTGGCAGAGCTCGATCATTTTGTCGTAGAGCTTGGGGCTGAGTTTCCTCGAAAAGATCACCAGCGGTTCGTTTTCCAGATCCTTCATGGTGAGGGAAGCTCTTTCGGCGAGGGGATTCTCCCGGTGGATCACGACATCGAAGGCCAGCTGCGCGATCGTCTCGCATTGGAGAGATTTGTCGTCCAGGGGCGGGTGGACGCTGCCGACATCGATGCGGTGGGAGCGCAGTTCCTCCTCCTGTTTGAGCATGTCCATTTCCTGAACGACGATCCCCACGCCGGGCAACAGTTCCCGGAACTTGCCGATGATGCTGGCAAGGACGATATAGATCGCCGGAACCGTGGCGCCGACGGTGATGTGCCCCATCTCGCCCCTCTCGGTCATCTGGACGAGCCTTTTGGCCTGTTTCATGTCGTCGTGGATTTTTCGGGCCTCGGCGAGGAAGACCTGTCCGGCTCGCGTGAGCTGCACTTTCCTTTTCGTCCGGTGCACCAGTTTGGCCTCCAGCTGCTCTTCCAGACGGACGAGTTGCTGGCTCATGGAGGGCTGTGTCAGCAGGCAGCGGTCGGCCGCGCGCCGGAAGTTCAGCTCTTCCGCCAGGGCGATGAAGCATTCGAGCTGCCGTGAGTCCACTTTTTCGACCTCCTCTCGACTCCGCAGAAGGGGAAGACCCCGTCAGGCCTGTCGGGCTTTTGCACGGAGGTCCGTCGCGCAGCCGAACCGGCGGGGAGAGGGCAGGGATCGACGATACCGGGATCGTTCGCGTTCCTTCCCCCGTCAGATCCTCCGAGATCTTCCGCCGGGGAAAGAGCGGCGGAAGGAAAGTCCTTTTTCCGCCCTTTTCCCCGAGGTGTCCTTCCCCTCGGTCGCAGGCGAGCGTTTGCGGCCGACGATGACGGTTCCTCTTCGGCTGCGGGCTGATGTCCGATTTCATTGTAGCGGCGGGCCGAAGGGGGCACAATCGGGTGTCCCCTTCCTCGATCCGCAGGAAGAAACGGATGGAAGCTCTCCTCGCCCGGCCGGGAGGCGTCTGAGGGGCGGAGACGGTTGCCCCGGCCCCCGCTCCGACGGGGTGATGGGAACGGGCCTTGAATCGGTGGATCCGGCGGAGTTTGTCTTGAAGAGCCTGCGGATTCGGGTCCTTTTCTTATACCTGCCGAAGGGGGACGGTCGGACGGGGGCGCTGCTCTTCCTTGTTTTCCGGACCGACCCTCTTGGCGCCTCGGAGAGGAGGTCAGCCCCGGTCCGGTGAGGGATAGGGGGTTCGGCGCTTCTCTGGCCGGATCGTCCCTTTTTCCGCCGATAGATGGTCGGGCCGCGTGGAAAAGGTATAATCAGACTCGCCTTGGCTTATCGATCCCGTCCGGAGGTGATCCCCGGTCTTGAGTTCCTCCTTCCTGCTCGTCGACATGCTCCGGCGGCGTTTCGCCCTCCCCGTGGAGGCCGTGGAGAGGATCGTCGCCGCCGCGGAGACCGTTCCCCTCGCCGAGCCCTGCCCTGCGGTGAGGGGACTCGTCAACGTCGGCGGCGAGGCCCTTCCCGTCGTCGATCTGCGGCCCGCGCCCGGCGGTCTTTTCCCCGACCTCGAGCTGAGCGACCGCTTCGTCGTCCTCCGCGAGGGAGGACGACTCGTGGTCCTTCTCGTCGAGGGACTGGCGGGAGTCGTCGAACTCGACGTCGATGTCGTCGAGTTGCCCGGCGACGGGTCGTCGCGGCAGGTTTCGGTGGCTTTCGAGGGCGACGAGGTCTCGGCCGTCCTCGTCCGCTCTCCCGAGGCCCTTCTCCGCGGGATCGTCCTCTCGGAGGGGGTCCCGTGACGCCTGCGCGTCCCCCTGCGGTTTCGGACGAGGACCTCGATCGTCTGAGCCTGATCGTCTCCGAGCGGACGGGCGTCACCTTCTCCGAGAGCGACGACCAGAGACGGGAGCGGATGAGACGCGTCGTCGCCGAGCTGGCCCGGGAGAGCGGCGAGGGAGGAGCCCAGACGCTTCGCCGTCTTCTGTCGACCTCTCGTCAGGCCGTCGTCGACCTTCTGGCCCCTTACGTGACCATCGGCGAGACCTATTTCTTCCGCGAGAGCCGCAGCCTCGAGATCTTCCGCGACAGGGTCGTCCCCCTTCTGAGCCGTGAGAGGAGGGGACCTTTGCGCATCTGGTGTGCCGGCTGCAGCAGCGGCGAGGAACCCTACACGCTTGCCATGCTCCTCGGCGACGCCGCTCCTGCAGGGCGGGGTATCTCCCTTTTCGGCACCGACATCAACGCCCGGGCCCTGGAGAAGGCCCGGCGGGCCCTTTACACGCGATGGTCTCTCAGAGGCCTCGACGGAGAGCGCACGGGGCGTTTCTTCGAGGGACCCGACGGAGGGCCCTACTCCGTCCGTCCCCGTTACCGCTCCGGCGTCTCCTTCAGCCTCTTCAACCTCGTCGATCCCGGCCCCTTCCCCTGGGGAGAGGGGACCGTCGACGTCGTCTTCTGCCGCAACGTGCTCATCTATTTCGATGCCGCCACACGTGAGGGGGTCCTCGACCTCTTTCACCGGGCCCTCTCCCCTGCGGGATGGCTCGTCGTCGCCCCCTGCGAGGTCTCGGCCCTCCTGGCCTCCCGTTTCTGCCCCCGCCACTTCGACGGCGTGACCCTCTACTGCAAGGAAGGGGAGTCCTCCCTCTCTCTTCCTCCCGAGGAGCCTTTCTGGGGAGATGTCTGGGAGAGGCCCGCCGACGAGGAGGAGGGAGAGGCGGCGTCTCCGGAGCCTTCCTTCACGGAGGGACTGGCGCTCTGGGAGGGCCCCGGCGAGAAGGGCGGAGGCGGCGGCCCCGACGGGACGCCGGACGGCCTCCAGGCCGTCCGGCGCCTGGCCGACGAAGGGCGTCTCGACGAGGCCCTGGCCCTCTGTCTGGCAGGAGACGACCGGAGCGATCCGGCCCGCTACTATCTCCTCGCCACGATCCACCAGGAGCGGGGCGACGTCGAGGCGGCCCAATCGGCGCTGCGCCGCGTGCTCTATCTCGATCCCTCCTTCGTCGCCGGCCATTACGGCCTCGGTGCCCTGGCCCTGCGGCGGGACAGGCACGACGAGGCCCGCCGTCATTTCCGCAACGCCGCCGACCTCCTGGCGAAGATGGCCCCCGAGGCGCCCGTCGCCGAGAGCGGGGGGATGACGGCGGCGGAGTTCAGGTCCATGATGGAGGCGTCGCGCCTCTGACGGAGGCGGGTGCGGAAGTCCTCGAGAGGGCGCCGAAGAATGAAGAGGGTCGATCTGAGGAAGGGAGCGGGAGGGTGGTCATGGCGGAAGAGAGGAAAAAACGGATCCTGAGGGAGAGGGCGGCCGTGCTGGCCCGCAAGGGGCCCGTCCGGGGAGAGGGGTCCTTCGCCGAGGTCCTGACCTTCGGCCTGGGCCGGGAGCGCTACGCCGTCGGCTCCCTCCACGTCGGAGAGGTCTTCCCCCTGAGGGGGGTAACGGCCCTGCCCTGCGTTCCTCCCTTCGTGGCGGGCATCGTCAACCTGCGGGGGCAGATCCTGCCCCTCGTCGACCTGAAGGTCCTCTTCGGCCTCCCTTCGGAGGCGCCGGGTTCCTTCGTCGTCGTCCTCCGGTCGGAGACGGCGGAGATGGGGCTCCTCGTCGATCCTCCCCTCGAGGTCCGCTCTCTCCCGCTGCCTCTCCATCCCCCCCTGCCGACGCTGACCGGACCGCGCGGCGCCTACCTGCTGGGGCTGGCCGAAGAGGACCTGGCCCTTCTCGACGGGGCTCGTCTCCTCGACGCCCCGGCTCTTGTCGTGAACGATTTCCTTTCGTGAGGGCACTTTAAAGAAGGAGAGTGAAGCGGATGGCATTGGAGAACGCGAAGATCGGGACCAAGCTGGCCTTCGGCTTCGGCGTCGTCATCGCCGTCGCCCTGTCGTTGGGGGCCGGGGCCTTCTGGGGGCTCTCCCGCCTCTCGGAGAGCCTGAAATCCGTCGAAACGAGGGAGATTCCCGCCATGCGCCTCCTGTCCGCCCTGAACTACAGCCGCATGGCCATCCGCGCCGTGAGCTACGAGGTCTCCCTCTCCGAGTACAGGGTGACGCGCGGCGACGACCTCCAGCGGATCAAGGCCGACAGGGAGCGCCTCTGGCGTCGGATCGACGAGGTCTGGCGGGATCTGGCCGATCTGGTCGACGACACGGAGCAGGGCAAGGTCCTGACGGAGCGCCTCAGGGAGCAGTACGGGGCCTGGAGGAAGTCGCACGCCGAGCTTGATCGCCTCTTGGGCGCCATCATCGGCGCGACCCATCTCCAGGAGAGGGAATCGCTCTTCCGGCGCTACCAGATGGAGCTGGAGGCACTCGTTCCCCTCTCCGACGCCATCGGCGCGATCTTCGACGAGCTGACGGCCCACATCAACGAGGAGGCCGACCGCAACATCCGCTCCGACCGGATCGCGTCGGAAAAACTGGTCTCGACGGGTCTCCTCGTCATGATCGGCGGCATCCTTTTCGCCCTCTTCCTGGCCTTCTCCATCACGGCCAGCGTCGCGGGCCCCATTTCCGCGGGGGTGGCCCTTCTCGTCCGCCTCAAGGAGGGCGATCTGCGCCAGGACGTGCCGGACAACCTCCTCCGTCGCGGCGACGAGATCGGCGAACTGGCCCGGGCCCTCCAGGCCCTGACGGAGGGTCTGCGGAGCCAGGTCGGCGCCATGACGGAAATGGTCTCGACTCTGAGCGCCTCGGCCTACCAGATCTCGGCGGCCGTCTCGGAGGTGACGGCCGGGGCCGAGGAGACGGCCGCCGCCGTCGTCGAGACGACGGCGACGATGGAGGAGCTCCGGACGACGGCGGAGACGACGAATCAGAAGAGCCGCGACGTGGCCGACCATGCCCAGAGAGGGCTCCAGACGGTCCAGAAGGGCAAGGCGGCCACGGAGAGCCTTCTGGGCGCGATTCAGCGCATCGGCGAGCAGATGACCTCCATCGCCGAGACGATCATCCGCCTCAGCGAGCAGAGCCAGGAGATCGGCGAGATCACCGAGACCGTCGAGGATCTGGCCGAGCAGTCCAATCTGCTGGCCGTCAACGCCGCCGTCGAGGCCGCCAAGGCAGGCGAGCAGGGCAAGGGCTTCACCGTCGTGGCCCAGGAGATCAAGAGTCTGGCCGAACAGTCGAAACAGTCGGCGAGACAGGTCCAGCGCATCCTGAAGGACATCCAGAAGGCCACCGACGCCGCCGTCATGGCCACGGAACAGGGCTCCAAGGCCGTCGAGGCGGGAGGCCGCGACGCGATCCCCTCCAGGGAGTCCATTCAGGCCATCAGCCGCAGCTTCGCCGACGCGGCCCAGTCGGCGGCCCAGATCGCCGCCGCCAACAACGAGCTGCTGGCCGGCGTCGATCAGGTGGCCCAGGCGATGGAGAGCATCCGGGAGGCCGGTTCCCAGAACGTGGCGGGCATGAAGGACGTCGACAGCGGTGCCCGGAACCTGAAGGAGATGGGGCAGAGGCTCACCGATCTCATCGGCCGGTACCGGGTCTGACCTCGGTCGGAGGAGGGAGCGCCCATGAAACTGTCCGATCAGGCTTTCCTCGAGGAGCTCCGCCGCGACTTCCTTCTCGAGGCCGAAGAGCACCTCGAGACGCTCGTCTCGGGGCTCCTCGAGGCGGAGAAGGCGCCGGAGCCGTCCGAAGCGGTCGTCGAGGCCGTCTACCGGGCGGCCCACAGCCTCAAGGGGGCGGCTCAGGCCGTCCGGATGCCCGAAGTGGCCTCTCTCTGCCAGTCCATGGAGAGCGTCTTCTCCCGGCTCAAGGACCGTACTCTCTCTTTGGAGCGGCCCGACTACGACCTTCTTCAGCGCGCCCTCGACCTCCTTTCCCGACTCGTCGGCCTCTCCGAGGGGGAGGGAGAGAATCCCTCCCCCCTCGTCAACGAGCTGAACCGGCTGGCCGGTTCCTCCGGCGGTCCTTCCCCCCGCCGTCCCTCGGGCGAACCCCGCCGTCCCTATCCGACGCTGGACGAGCTTCTGCGCCTCGCCTCGGAGGAGGAGGGCGTCGCAGAGGCACCTTCTTCTCCCTCTCGGGAGGTGGGGCCCGAGGCGCCGCCTCCCGCCTCGCCTCCCCGGAACGAGCCCTCTCGGGCTCCGTCGCCTCAGGTCACCTCGCCTCGGGCTTCGACGCCTGTGGCGGGGCCTGCGGCCTCGGTCCCTCCGCCGTCGAGGGCGACGAGGGGGGCGGGGGAGACGATCCGCATCGGCGTCTCCAAAGTCGATGCCCTCCTCCTCCAGGCCGAGGAGCTCGTCGCCGTCAAGCTGGCCCTGGACGAGCGCCTGTCCGATCTGCGGCGCCTTCTTCCCCTTTCCGAAACCCGCAAGGGTAGAGGACGGGGGAAGAGCGTCGCCTCATCATCCGGCGGGGAGGAGCGGGCCCGCCTGATCGCCCTCGACGAGGGACTCCGAGGGCTGGAGAAGGCCATGGCGGCCGATCGGCGGCAGGCCGAGGGGCTGCTGCGGAATCTTCTGGAGGGGGCCAAGGGCGTCCTCATGCTTCCCGCCTCGACGCTGCTCCAGGGTTTTCCCAAGATGGTCCGCGACCTGGCCCGCGATCTGGGCAAAGAGGTGGAGCTGACCCTCTCCGGCGGGGAGATCGAGATGGACAAGCGCATCCTCGAGGGGATGAAGGATCCCCTCATCCACCTGGTGCGCAACGCCGTCGACCACGGCGTCGAGAGGCCCGAGGGGCGACGTGCCCTCGGCAAGGACTCTGTCGGGCGCCTCGCCCTCTCCGTCTCCCACGTCGAGGGAGGCCAGGCGGAAATCGTCCTCGCCGACGACGGTGCCGGCATCGACGGGGAGAGGCTGCGCAGGAGCGCCGTCAAGGCGGCTCTCCTGACCGAGGAGGAGGCCCTGGCCCTGAGCGACGAGGCGGCTCTGTCCCTCATCTTCCGCTCGGGGCTTTCGACGAGCCCGCTCATCACTGACGTCTCCGGCAGGGGGCTGGGGATGGCCATCGTCCAGGAGGGCGTCGAGGCCCTGGGGGGCAAGATCTCCCTTCAGTCGGAGCGGGGAAGGGGGACGACCTTCCGCATCGCCCTTCCCCTCACGCTGGCCACCTTCCGGGGCGTTCTCGTCGAGGAGTGGGACCAGGTCTTCGTCGTCCCCACGTCGAAGGTGGAGCGGGTGGCCCGCATCGACGGCTCTCTGGTCCGCCGCGTCGAGGGACGGGAGCTGATCTCCCTCGGCGGCAGGCCCGTCGCCCTCGTCCGGCTGGGCTCCCTTCTCGGGCTGGCCCCGGCGGAGAGGAGAAAGGGGGAGGAAAAGCTTTCCGTCGTCGTCCTCTCCGCGTCGGGCCTCTCCGTCGCCTTCGCCGTCGACCGCGTCGTCGGCGAGCAGGAGGTCCTCCTGAAAACCCTGGGGAGGCAGCTCCGCCACGTCCCCAACGTGGCGGGAGCCACCGTCCTCGGCTCGGGCCGCGTCGTCCCCGTGCTGAACGTGAAGGAACTCCTCGAAGCGGTCTCCCGCGGCGGAGGAGCGAGGCCCTCCCCCTCGGAAGGGGAGGCCGAGAGACGACGCTCGGTCCTCGTCGTCGAAGACTCCATCACGTCGAGGGCGTTGATCCGAAACATCCTGACCTCGGCCGGCTACGACGTCGAGGCCGCCGTCGACGGCCAGGAAGCCTGGGAGCTTCTCTCCGATCGTTCCTTCGACATCGTCGTCTCCGACGTGGAGATGCCCCGGATGAACGGCTTCGAGCTGACGGCCAAGATCCGCGGCGACGCCTCGATGGCCGATCTCCCCGTCGTCCTCGTCACCTCCCTCGATTCGCCGAGGGACAGGGAGCGGGGCATCGACGCCGGGGCCGACGCCTACATCGTGAAGAGCCATTTCGACCAGGGCAACCTGATCGAGGTGATGGGACGTCTGCTTTGACCTTTTGTGCCGGATCCGCCCACGGGGCGACGCCCCACGGGGGCCGGTGACGAATCGCTCCACGGGGGAGGAACCTCCCATGATCGAAGTTCTCATCGTCGACGATTCGACGACGCTTCGCCGGTTTTTGGAAAGACTCCTGACGGAGGACCCCGACATCCGCGTCGTCGGTCGCGTCTTTAGCGGCGAGGAGGCCCTCCGCTTCCTCGAAAGACGTTCCGTCGACGTCGTCACCATGGACATCGAGCTCTCGGGTCTCGACGGCTTCGAGACGACGCGGCGGATCATGGCAAGCCGTCCCTGTCCCGTCGTCATCGTCAGCTCCCGCTGGGACCCCTCGGAGGTGGAAAAGACCTTCCTCGCCGTCGACGCCGGGGCGGTGGCCCTCCTGCCCAAGCCGGGGGCCGGCGAGGATCCGAAGCTTTACGGCGGAGAGCTGCGCCGCGTCGTCCGGGAGGCCGCCCTCGCCGGTCCGCCGAAGCGCCGCCGGAGACCGATGCCCCCTCTGAGCCCTCCGGCTTCGCGAGCGGAGGAGCGCTCCTCGGGGCCGCTGCGGGTCGTCGTCGTCGGGGCCTCGACGGGAGGGCCCCAGGCCTTGGCCGAGCTGTTGGCGGGGCTCCCCGGCGATTTTCCCCTTCCCCTCCTGGTGGTGCAGCACATCGCCTTCGGTTTCCTCGGCGGACTGGCCGACTGGCTCTCCAAGGCGACTTCCCTTTCCGTTAAAATAGCCGAAGGGGGGCCGGTCGAGGGAGGTACGGTCTACCTCGGTCCCGAAGGCCGTCATCTTGAGATGACGGACTGTGCGACTCTGAGGCTTACCGAGGCCCCTCCCGAACATGCCGTCCGTCCCTCGGCGTCGAGACTCTTCCGCTCCGTCGCCTCCGTCTGCGCCTCGTCGTCGGCCGCTGTCCTCCTCTCCGGCATGGGAACCGACGGAGCCGCCGAGCTGCGTCGCCTCCGCGACCTGGGTTCCGTCACCTTCGCCCAGGACCGGGAGAGTTCCATCGTCTGGGGCATGCCCGGCGAGGCCGTGCGCCTCGACGGAGCCGGACAGGTCCTTTCCCCCTCTCTCATCGCTTCGGCTCTCGTCGACCTCGTCGGACGACGAGGGACGAAAGGGGAACCATGAGGAAAGGTCGGGAAAGATGACACGAAACGATTTCATATTTCATCGCCACGCCGAAAGGGAGGCGTTCCGCGTGAGTTTCATGCAGCAGGTCCCCATCGTTCAGGTCGTCGAGGACAGCCTCACCCAGGCCAAGCGGCTGGAGCGGCTTCTTCTGGCCAACGACTACGAGGTCTCCCTGGCCCGCAACGGCGCCCAGGGGCTGGCCCTGGCCCGCCGGATCAAGCCGACGGTGGTCATCACCGATGTCATGATGCCCGAGATGGACGGCTACGAGATGTGCCGTCAGATCAAGCAGGACGAGGCTCTCCGCGACATTCCCGTCGTCCTCCTCACCTCGCTTTCCGATCCCCGCGACGTCATCAAGGGGCTCCAGTGCGGCGCCGACAACTTCCTCACCAAACCCTACGACGACGATCACCTCCTGCGCCGTCTCCACCACATCCTGGCCAACCTGGAGCTGCGCCGCTCGGGCCAGGCCATGATGTCCGTCGAGGTCTTCTTCGCCGGACAGTATCACAAATTGACGGCCGACAGGATCCAGATCATCGACCTCCTCCTCTCCACCTTCGAGGCCGCCGTCCTCCAGAGCAACCAGCTCCAGAAGCTCTCCGGCGACTACCGCAACGCCCTCGACGACGTCAAGAGGGCCCAGGCCAACTTCCAGACCCTCATGGAGACGACGGGCGACGCCGTCGTCGTCATCGATGACGCGGGCAAGGTCCGCTACGTCAACCCCGCGGCGGAACTCTTTTTCGAGACGACGAGCGCCCAGATGACGGGCAAGACCTTCCCCTTCCCCGTCGGCGAAGAGGGAAAACGGGAGGTCTCCGTCGGACGTGCCGACGGCCGACGGGTCGTGGGAGACATGCACGTCGTCAGTTCCAACTGGGACGGCGAGGTCGTGCGCCTGGCCACGATCCACGACGTCACCGAAATGGTGCAGCTCCGGGAACGGCTCGCCATCGAGGCCATCACGGATGCCCTGACGGGGCTCTACAACCGCCGCGGCTTCATGACCCTGGGGGAGAAAGCGCTCTTGCTGGCCCAGCGCATCGGCGTGCCCGTCGCCTGCCTCTTCGCCGATCTCGACGATTTCAAGTCCGTCAACGACACGCTGGGCCACGACGAGGGCGATCGGGTCCTTCAGAAGACGGCCCAGGCCCTGAGAGAGACCTTCCGCGACTCCGACATCATCGGCCGCTTCGGCGGAGATGAGTTCGCCGTTCTCATGCTCCACGACGGGGAGGCCGATCTCGACGGGATTTCCGGACGTCTCGAGGCCGCCTTACTCCGCGTCGGAGAGGCGTCACGGCCATCGCGCCGCCTCTCCATAAGCCTGGGACTGCACTGCAGTCGCCCCGGCGATGCCCTGACTCTGGCCGAGCTCATGACCCTCGCCGACCGCAAGATGTACGAGTGCAAGGAGGCCAGAAAAAAGGCCGACTTCGACAGCATCGGATGATCGACAGGGGAGTGGTGAGAATGGTTCGCTCGAAAGGTCTGTCACGGCTTCTTCTGACCCTTGTCCTTGTCGCCGTCGCCGTCGCACCGGCCTCGGCTTCGGTCAAGCTCTGCTACAACGGTCCCGCCGACGAGGCGAACAACGCCGTCCACGCCTTCGCCCTCAACTTCAAGAGGCTCGTCGAGGAGGGGACGGAGGGCCGGATCACCTTCGACCTCTACCCCGACAGCCAGCTCGGGACGGAAGAGGAGCGCATGGAGCTTCTCCTCCGGTCGGGCATGAATCAGCCCCTGGTCAACGTCGCCTCCTTCGCCGGCGTGGCCCCCCTCTTTCCCGAGATCTACGCCTCCTCCGTCCCCTTCCTCTTCGACTCCTACGAGGCGGCCCATCTCTTCTTCGACGAGAGCCGCTACTGGAAGAAGGCCCAGGAGACCTTCCGAAGCCGGACAGGGGCCGTCCTCCTCGAGGCCGTCGAGGAGGGGGGCTTTCTGGCCTTCACCAACTCGAAAAGGCCTCTCCGCAGCCCCGACGACTTCAAGGGGCTCAAGTTCCGGGCCATGGACGAGGGGCAGATCGCCATCTACCGGGCCTTCGGGGCCGGAGGAACGCCCATAGCCTGGACGGAGCTCTACATGGCCCTCAGGACGGGCCTCGTCGACGGCCAGATGAACCCGGCCATGTACATCCTCATCGGCAGTCTCTTCGAGGTGCAGAAATACATGACCCTGGCCAACATCCAGTATTCGGATCAGTTCCTCATCCTCAACGGCGACCTCTTCGACTCCCTCTCCGAGGCCGACCGCCAGATCGTCGTCGCGGCCGCCAAGGAGGCCAATGTCCTGAACCGCGCCGAGGTGGAGGCCTCCGATGCCCGCCAGGTCGAGACGCTCCGCGGAAAGGGAATGGAGATCTACGTCCCCGACAGGGCCGAGAGGGAGCTTTTCCGCGAAAGGGGCACAGGAGCCTACAGGAACTGGGTCCGCTCCAAGGTGGGGGCCGAGTGGCTCGACCTGGCCCTGGAGTGCGCCGCCGAGGCCAACGGGAGGGTCGCCACAGAGTGACCGCCTTTCCTCTCCGTCGCCTCGCCGGAGGCGTCGAGACCCTCAGCGCCGTCGTGGCCTCCTCGCTCCTCCTGATCAACGTCGGCGACGTCCTTTTCGCCGTCGTCCTCCGCTACCTTTTCGGCAGCTCCGTCGCCTGGACCGAAGAGGTGGCCCGCTACTCCCTGATCTGGCTCGTCATGGCCGGAGCCGCGGGGGCCCAGTCCCGGGGGGACCACATGGCCCTCGATCTTCTCGGGCCCCGTCTTCCCCGGAGGGCGCGCCGGACGGTCCGAGGGCTTGTCCTGGCCGTTCAGGTCACCGTCCTGATCCTTCTCGTCGTCTTAGGGGCCAAAAACGTGGCCGGGACGTGGACGATGAAGACGATGGCCCTGGGCATCCCCAAGGCCGTCGTCCTCTCGGCCCTTCCCGTCGGCATGGCTCTTCTCCTGGTCCAGCTTCTCCTCGGTCGGGCGACGGAGGACGGGCGGTGATGTCCCTCCTGGCGGCGGCCCTCTTCCTCCTCCTCATGGTCGGCGGCGTCCCCCTCTACGCCGCCCTTCTCGCCGCCGGATCCCTGGCCATCTACCAGACGGGGGGATGGGAGCTCCTTCGCGTCGTCCCCCAGCAGTTCTTCGGCGGCATGGACGCCTTCTCCCTCATGGCCATCCCTCTCTTCGTCCTTTCCGGAAACCTGATGAACCGCTCGGGTCTGACGGACCGTCTCATCGACTTCAGCCGCCTTCTCGTCGGACCGGTCCGGGGAGGGCTGGGCTACGTCAACGTCCTGGGGAGCGTCATCCTCGCCGGCGTCAACGGCTCGGCCGCCGCCGACGCCTCCGCCCTGGGGGCCCTCCTCATTCCGGCCATGGAAAAGGAGGGCTTTCCCCGGGCCTATGCGGCGGGGCTGACGGCCGGGAGCTCCCTCATCGGTCCCATCATCCCGCCCAGCATCTTCATGATCCTCTATTCGGCCCTGACGAACACGTCCGTCGGCGGTCTTTTCGCCGCCGGCATCCTCCCCGGACTCGTCCTGGCCCTGGCCTTCCTGATCCTCAACGCCCTCTTCTGCCGCCGCCACGGGGTTCCCCGCACCGACGTCTCGGAACTGAAAGGGCGCCGGGCGGCGATCCTGCGCCGGGCCGTCGCAGCCCTGGCGGCCCCCCTCATCATCATCGGAGGCATCGTCGCCGCCATCGTGACGCCCACCGAATCGGGAGCCCTGGCCGTGGCCTACTGTCTGGCCGTGGGCTTTTTCGTCACGGGAGATCTGACGCTCAAGGGGGCCGCCTCGGCTTTGTACGAGACGGCCCGCCTGACGAGCGCCATCTTCCTCATCATGGGAGCGGCCTCCGTCGTCGGCTGGTATCTCAAGTGGGAGCGCGTCGGGGCCCGCATCGCCGAGGCCCTCGTCGGACTGGGTCTCCTCGACGAGCCCCGCCTCCTCTTCGTCGTCATCAGCCTCATCGTCTTCGCCGTCGGCATGTTCATGGAGGAGGTGGCCGTCCTCACCCTCCTCACCCCTCTTTTCGCCCCCCTCGCCGCTCGGGCGGGGATCGACCCCTACCACTTCGGCATCGTCATGACCCTCAACGTCACCATCGCCCTCATCACCCCTCCCGTGGGGGCCTGCAACTACATCGTCGCCGCCGTGGGCAAGGTCCCCCTGGGCGAGCTCTTCCGGGCCATCTGGCCCTTCGTCGCCGTCGCCCTCGTCGTCCTCTCCCTCCTCATCTTTTTCCCCGCCCTCACCGTGACCCTGCCCCGTCTCCTGGGATTCTGACGAAAAAAGGGGGGGCTCCAGCCCCCCCCGATGTCCCCCTCCCGTGCCGACGCGGGATCGCTCCGATTCCCTTCCGGTCCTGAAGGCCCTAAAGAGGCAGCCGCGTCCCGATCGATCGCTCCAGCGCCCTGGCGTGGATGAGCCGCGCCGTCATGACGTCGTGGCTGGCGATGCCCATGAAAAGGGCGCTCCTCCGTCCTCGTGAGAGAGGGGGCTTGCTGCCGGCGACGATCTCGCCCATGTCGGCGTAGATCTGATCCTCCCGGGGATAGCCGTCCTGAAAGTAGACGCCGTGGCTCTGGGTCCAGAGGTACTGGTTGCGGTCGTCGCAGACGAAGCCTTCACCGCCGGTCATGACGTCGCTGTCGAAGGCCGAGTCGTAATCGACGGCAAGACAGAGGACCTCCTCCTTGAGCCATTCCGAACGGACGATCCGCCTCGGATCGGCCAGGATGGGCGTGCAGGTGATGACCACGTCGGCTCCGGCGCAGACGGCCTCGACGGTGGGACAGGCGACGTAGCGGAAACGGGGAAAAAGGGGTTCCATTTCGGCCAGGAAGGAGGCGATCTGACTCTCTCGGACGTCGTGGATGCGGACCTCCCGGAGATCGGGAAGGGCCTCGGCCATGGCCCGGAGGTTGATCCTGCCCTGAGTCCCCAGGCCGATGATGGCCACGACGGAGGCTCCCGTCGGAGCCAGGTGGAGGGCGCCGACGCCGGAGGCGGCGCCGGTGCGCCACGTCGTCATCCAGTTGGCGTCCATGACGGCCCTGACGAGGCCCGTCTCGCAATCGTTGAGGATGAAGAGGCCCGTGTTGTAGGGGAGCCCTCTCCGGGAGGGATTATCGGGATAGCCCGCGACCCACTTGAGTCCCGCCGAATCGATCTCCCCGCCGATCCAGCAGGGCATGGCGTGGATGTAGCAGTCCCTGCGGGGGTGGACGCCGGGCTTGGCCGGAAGCTCCACTTTGCCCTCCCCCTTGAGGCGCCACCCCGCCTCGACGGCCTCCATGACGTCCTTCATGGTGATGTCCAGCGCCTTCACGTCCTCCTGCGAAAGCCACAGCGCCTCATTCATCGTCTTTCCCTCCCTCTTCAGACAGGGGGGAGCTCCCCCTCGTTCGGCCCTCTCGAGAGGGCCCTCCTCTCAGGGCCTCGGCGAAGCTGAAGCCCCTGATGGCGAAGAAATCGCTTCCGTCGGCGGCCTTTTCGTAACGGGCCAGCCGTTCTTCCGAGAGACGGCGGTCTCTCTCGAAGAGGGCGACGAGCAGGGCATGGACCAGCGTAAGGGCCGCCGCCTGGGGATCGACGAAGGTGACGTAGCGGTGGGGCGTCAGAAGGACCTCGTCGACGAGGGGAACGAGGGGGGAGAGAAGGCTGTCGGTGAGGCCCAGAAGGCGGACCCCGCCGTCGGCCAGCGCTTCGGCCAGGCGCAGCGTCTCGCGGGGGTAGCGGGGGTAGCAGAAGACGAGGGCCGTCGCCGACCGAAGCCCCTCGAGATTTCCCAGAAAGGGCAGGTCGAGGGAGGTGACGAGATGGACGTCGTCCCGAAGCAGCCGGAAATAGGTGAAGCCGTAGAGGGCGAGAAAATCGCCGGGCGACGAGGCGACGAGGAAGAGATGGCTCCCGCCGACGAGACCGTCGACGAAGCGCTCGAAAATGGCTCCGTCGATGAGGGCCAGGGTCTCCTCCATGAGGGAGGCTTCGACGTCGAAGACGCGCCTCCAGACGCTCCCCCTTTCTCCCTCCCGCTTTTCGAAGCGGAAGGCGGGACAAGCATGGCCTGCCTGCATCTCGCGGCGCAGGGCGAGCTGAAAAGGGGCGAACCCGCCGTAACCCAGAGCGTAGGCGAAGCGGGTCACCGTCGCCTCGCTCGTCCCCGTGGCGGCCCCGATCTGAGAGGCGTTCATGAGGGCCGCCTCCCGCCCGTGATCGACGATGAACTTGGCCAGGAGGGACTGTTTCCGGCTCAGAGAGGGCCATCTCTCCCTGATGGCGTCGATGACGCCCAAAAGACCTTCCCCCTTTTCGCCTTCATGAAAAGTATGCATCAAATTATCGACCATGAAAACAATCCTTCAAAAGGATCTCATCGACTTCTCTTCCTGTCAACAGGCACCTTGTGAAAGGGCTCCCCGAAGGCGATAAGGACCCGGGGCCTTGCCCCATCGCAGTCCAATTCCTTTCAGAGGGGGAGATGTCGTTGTCCAAAGTCCGGATTCTCCTGGTGTCGCTGTTCGTGGTGGCCTCTTTCTCCACGGGGGCCTTCGCTGCAGGCAGCCTGAACGCCTACGCGATCATGCCCGAGAAGTATGCCTCACAGGTTTTCGAGGCCTTCACGGCCGAGACGGGTATCAAGGTGAACTTCATGCGTTTCTCTTAGGGAACCTCTGAAAAAAGCGCCTTTCATGAAGTCGCATCAGCGATGATGTAATCGGTAGAATAGAGCTGTAGCGCCGAGGTCCTCATCCCCTTTCCAAGGAGTGCGAGACGCGAAATGGAGCGACAGAAAACCCTTGCCGACGCCCAGACCTTCGAGAGATACAGGAAGCCTACCCGGTGAGAGACGTGTCTCTGTCGAAATGGAGGCTGTGGTCCCCTGGAAGGATCTCTGCGCGCTCATCGCTCCCTTCTATCCCAAGGCCGAACGAGGTCGTCCACCGGTTGGATTGGAGCGGATGCTCCGAATCCACCTCCAGTGCTGGTTCAACCTCAGCGACCCGGCAGCGGAAGAAGCCCTCTACGACATGGAATCGATGAGGCGCTTCGTCGGCATCGACGTCGGGAACGAGCCTGTCCCCGACGAGACGGCCCTCCGCGCTTTTCCCCACCTTCTCGAAGCGCACGACCTGGGGAAACGGATCTTCCGTGAGGTCTGCTCACCTGCAATCGAAAGGACTGCGTCTTGCCGAGGGAACCGTCATGGACGCCACCATCATCGCCGCGCCCTCGTCGACGAAGAACAGGGAGAAGAAGCGAGACCCCGACATGCATCAGGTAAAGAAAGGGAACCCGTACTACTTCGGCATGAAGGTCCACATCGGGGTGGACAAAGACAGCAAGCTGGTCCACAGCCTCGCGACCACGGCAGCGAATGTCCACGACTCCCCGATGGTCGGAGACCTTCTCCACGGAGCGGAAAAGGGAGTCCGGGGAGATTCGGCCTACATAGGCAAGACGGAGACGATCCGGGAAAAGGCACCCGATGCCGTCGACAACACCAACAAAAGAGGGTCACGGAACAGGAAACTGACCGACGAAGAACAGTCTCACAATCGTATGCTGTCCAAAACGAGGGCAAAGGTGGAGCATGTCTTTTGAAGAGCGAAGCGGGTCTTCGGATTCACCAAGGTGCGTTACAAGGGGCTCAAGAAGAACACAAGCCATGTCCACGTGATTTTTGCCCTGTCCAACCTGTACATGGTGAGAAGGCTTTTATTGGAGATGGATAGGGCGTAGTGTCTTCAAAAGCCGGCAAAACGGCAACCATAAGGCAAAAAAGAGCCGGGAATAGCTCCACATAGGCAACTTGCCTGACGCGACAGGCTGAAAGGGCACACAGCGCACGAATTCAGCCACCAAGAGGTACTGTTGGAGCTCGCCGGGACTTTTTTTCAGAGGTTCCTTAAGGAGTCGAATGCCATGTCCTTTCCTTTCGGGGTTCCTTCCCCGGCGATGAAATCCGTTCCCTCTCCGGCGAGAGATCGTTCCCTCCTCCCGGCCCTCGTCGCCGTCTGGCTTTCCCTGGGACTTTTCGTCCTCTACCCCCTGTCCCGGCTTTTTCTGGTCACCTTCGTCTCCGACGGCAGTCTCTCCTTTTCCGGTCTCTCCAGCGTCCTGACCAACGGGTACGACCGGAGGGCCTTCGTCAACAGCCTCTGGCTGGCCACGACCGTCTCCCTTTCGGGGACCTTCGTCGGCTATGTCTGCGCCTTCGTGGTGACGCGCCTTCCCCTGTCCCCGTGGCTCAAGGGAGGGTTCGGCGCCGTCACGACGCTGCCCCTCATTTCGCCCCCCTTCACCAGCAGCATCGCCCTGACCCTCTCGCTGGGGCCCAACGGCATGCTTCTCAAATTCCTGGGGCTGGGCAACTTCAACTTCTACGGTTTCTGGGGGACCTGGCTTTCGGAGACGCTCACCTATTTCCCCATTTCCTTCCTCACCCTGACGGCGGTCCTTTCGGCCATCGACCCCAATCTCGAAGACGCCGGTCTCTCCATGGGCGCCTCGCCTGGCCGGGTCTTTCGGACCGTGACGCTTCCTCTGTCGACGCCGGGCATCGCCAACTCGATCCTGCTCCTTTTCGCCGGATCTCTGGCCGATTTCGCCACGCCTCTCGTGCTGGGAGGCCACAGCTTCCCCGTTCTCCCCACTCAGGCCTATCTCCAGATCACGGGGCTCTACGACCTCAGGGGAGGAGCGGCCCTCTCCTTCCTGCTCCTCCTGCCCGCCATGGCCGTCTACTTTCTTCAGCGTTTCTGGGTCGGGAAAAAGAGCTATGTCACCATCACGGGAAAGGCGGGCAGCCGTTCGTCCTACAAGAGGACGGGACGGTTCTCCGAAGGGATTCTCCTCGCTATCTGTCTCTCCCTGGCGGCCTTCATTCTCTACCTCTGCTCGATTATCTTCTGGGGGGCCCTGGTGAAGGTCTAGGGCGTCGACAACAGTCTGACGCTGGAGAACTTCCGCTACGTCTTCACCCACGGCAGGAAGGCCCTTACGGACACGCTCAAGATCGCCGCCGTGGCCACGCCTCTGGGCGGTCTGATGGCCGTCGTCGTGGGGTTTCTCGTCCAGAGGAAGACGTTTCGGGGCAACCGCGTCATGGAGTTCGTCTCCATGCTCAATTACGCTCTGCCGGGGACGGTCGTCGGCATCGCCTATGTCATCGCCTTCAACGAGCGGCCCATCCTCCTGACGGGAACCATGACGATTCTCGTGGCGGCCTACATGTTCCGCTACCAGGCCGCGGGCATCCGTTCCGTCGTGGCCTCCCTCCACCAGATCGACCGTTCCATGGAGGAGGCCTCGGCCAGTCTGGGAGCGGGAGCGGCGCGGACCTTTTTCCGAGTCACCCTGCCCCTGATCGTTCCCGCCCTGCTCATGGGGATGCGCTACCTCTTCATCCACTGCATGACGGCCATCAGCGCCACCATTTTTCTCGTCTCCGTGCGGTGGAGCCTCCTGACGACGCGCATCCTGGAGTGCATGACGGAGCTCCAGTTCGCCCAGGCCTGCGCCTTCTCCGTCGTGCTCATTCTCCTCGTCTTCGTCGCCACGGCTCTCATGGTGGGGCTCACTCGCCTGGCGACGCGACGTCTGTCCGGCGAAGGAGGCCCGACCTGATGGCCGTTCGTCTTGAACTGAAAGATGTCTCCAAAATATTCGAGAAGGATGGCGAGCCCGTCCGGGCCGTCGACGCCGTTTCCCTCTCCGTCGCCCCGGGAGAGATGGTGACCTTTCTGGGGCCTTCCGGCTGCGGCAAGACGACGACGCTGCGCATGGTGGCCGGTTTCGAGAGCCCCTCGGGCGGCGAGATAACCCTCGACGGCCGCGACGTGACCGGCCTTCCCGTCAACCGCCGCGATATGGGCTTCGTCTTTCAGAACTACGCCCTCTTTCCCCACATGAGCGTCTTCGAAAAGGTCGCCTACGGATTGAGGGTCAAAGGCCTCGAGGAGGGAATGATCGGGCGCCGCGTCCGCGAGGGGCTCGACCTGGTGGGACTCGAAAGGGCCGAGCGGCGCTTTTCCAACCAGCTTTCCGGAGGCGAGCAGCGGCGCGTGGCCCTGGCGAGGGTCCTCGTCCTCGAGCCGCAGGTGCTGCTCATGGACGAACCTCTCTTCAACCTGGACGCCAAGCTGCGCGTTCACATGCGCACCGAGATACGGCGCATCCAGAGACATCTCGGCGTGACCTGTCTCTATGTCACCCACGACCAGAGCGAGGCCCTCACCCTCTCGGACCGGATCATGGTCATGCGGGGAGGCCGTGTCGAGCAGATCGGTACCCTCTCGAAATCTACAGCGATCCCCGCTCTCTTTTCGTGGCCGATTTCATCGGTCAGGCCAACGTCATTCCCGGCAGGGTCCTCTCTCTGGAAGGGGATCGGCTGTTCGTCTCCCTCTTCGACAGGGTTTTTCCTGTCCGGGCCGTCAGGGGCGAGACCTTTTCCGTCGCCGACGAGGTCTCCGTCGTCGTCAGGCCCGAAAACCTTCTGCCCTCGGAGGAGGGGATTCCGGGGACGGTGAGGACGGCCACCTTTCTGGGCGGCCGTGTGGAATACGAGATTCTCCTGCCCTCGGGACGGACCGTCCTCTCCTCCGATGCCTTTCTTCCGGGCCGGGCGATGCACCGCGAGGGGGTGTGCCTTCACCTCTCCTTTTCCCCCGTCGTGGCCGTGGCCCTGCCGGGAGGGAAAGGCTGACGTTCTTCCCCTATCTCTCGTCTGTGCCGAGGATAAAGAGCCGGATGGAGAAGAGGGCCCGTCGCGGGAGACGACGGGCCCTCTTCTCTATCCGGCCAGCCTGACGATGAGGGGCGGCAGGATGAGGTAGATCGTGAAGAGGCGGACGAGGTGGAGGAGGCTCACTCTCAGCGGATCGGCGCCGAGGTCCTCCGAGATGGCCGCCAGCTGGGTGATCCCGCCGGGAGAGGTCGCGATGAGGCAGGTCATGAGATTCCACCGCGCAAGGCGGCGGACCATGAGGGCCAGGGCCAGTCCCCAGAGGAGCATGACGGCCGTGATGGCCAGGGTGGGCAGGAAGATCCGGCCCAGGAGGCGCATCGTCTCGGCCGTGGCCGACAGGCCGATGATGGAGCCCAGGCCGAGTTGGGCCAGATCGCGGACGATCTTGGGCGGCGCGGCGAGGCGAAAACCGAGGTAGGAGGCCGTCCCCGTCGCGGCAAGGGCGCCGACGAAGGCCCCTGCGGGGATATGGAGTCCCTTGCCGACGAGGCCCCCTGTCGTGGCGAGAAGGAGGGTGGCTCCGAGAGCGGGGAGGGAGAGGTCTTTTTTTCTCTTCCTCCTCTCTTGCCGAGCCGCGACCTCCTGCCCCATTCCCTTCGAGCGCGAGAGACGGCGCGCCACGAGGGGGATGGTCGCCATGGCCGAGGCGAGGCGGCAGAACTGCATGATGGCCACCATGGCGGCATCGGCCGAGAAGGAGAAGGCCATGAGGCTCATCTCGGCCAGACCGCCCGGGACGGTCCCAAGCAGGGCCGTGGCCAGATCCATGCCGAAGAAGCGGTAGAGGATCCAGCCCAGTCCCAGGGGAAGGGAGAGCCACCAGGCCGATGCCAGGAGGGAGACGAGGCCCATCTCGCGGACGATCCGGTCGGCCTCCTTCGTGACGCGAAGGCCGATGAAGAGCCCCAGGATGACCTGAAGGGCCAGGTCGAGACCGAAGGGAGGGCCCGACGGGGCGAGGCCGACGACGGCGAAAAGGGTCGAGGCGACCATGGCCCCCATCATGGCGGCGGCGGGCATCTTCAGGGCGGCAAGAAGGGCCCAGCCGGGCAGGGCGATGAGGAAAACGACGACGACATTGACGAGCCAGTTCACGAGAAAACCCTCCCCGAATGGTTTGGCGCCTAGGGTAACAGCGTTTTCGAGGTCGGCCCTGCCTGTCGGGAAAATTTCTCCGGCAGACAGAGCGGCCCCGCGAAAAACTCTCTCTTGGGGAAAAGGTCCCTTAGCCTGACCTGTAAGGCTGAAAGCCGGGCACGGAGATCGAAAAACCTCTTCGGATGGCTATCGAAGAACGTTGCCCAGCCATCGGCAGGCTGCGCCCGACAGGCTCCGCACAAGGCCCCGGAGAGAACAGCAGGATGCACGCTCCTGTGGGAAAGGGGTGACCGTTCCCGGGCGGGAGCTTCTGACTTTTGCGTGAGGTCGGCTCTTCATGAGGCCTCTCAGCTCAGGAAGGCCAGGAGGAGCCCTCCGGCCAGGACGGAGCCGATCTGGCCCGAGACGTTGGCGCCCACGGCGTGCATGAGGAGGAAGTTCCCCTTGTCGGCCTCCTGCCCCATCCGCTGGATGACGCGGCTTGACATGGGGAAGGCGCTGATGCCGGCGGCACCGATCATGGGGTTGATCTTCCTCCCCTCGGGAAGGAGCAAGTTGAGAGCCTTGGCCGAGAGAACCCCTCCGGCCGTGTCGAGGACGAAGGCGACGAGGCCCATGGCGATGATGAGGAGCGTCTCGGGGCGGACGAAGCGTTCGCCCGTCATGACGGCGGCGATGGAGAAGCCCAGAAGGATGGTGACGATGTTGGCCAGCTCGTTCTGGGCCGCCCGCGAGAGGCGTTCCGTGCAGCCGCTGACGCGGAGGAGGTTGCCGAACATGAGGAATCCCAGGAGGGCCACGGAGGCGGGGGCGACGAGTCCGGCGACGACGGTGACGACGACAGGAAAGGCGATGAGGCCCCTTTTCGAGACCGGTTTGGGGGCGTAGGCCATCTTCATGGCCCTCTCTTGACGGCTCGTCAGGAGGCGGATCACCGGAGGCTGTATGAGAGGGACCAGGGCCATGTAGGTGTAGGCCGCCACGGAGATGGGGCCCAGAAGGTGGGGCGCGAAGCGGTTGGAGACGTAGATCGACGTGGGGCCGTCGGCGGCGCCGATGATGCCGATGGAGGCCGCCTCGTGGAGGTCGAAGCCCAGGAAGAGGGCCAGTCCCATGGTGAAGAAGATGCCCGCCTGGGCCGTGAGGCCGAAGAGGAACATGCGGGGGTTCGTCAGAAGGGGTGTGAAGTCGCACATGGCCCCGACGGCGATGAAGATGAGGAGGGGAAAGAGCTCCGTCTCGATGCCGACGCGAAAGAGCATGGAGAGGGCTCCCTCGGTGAGACCCTGGGTGAGGGCCGACGAGAGGGGGAGGTTGACCAGCAGCGTCCCGAACCCCATGGGAAGGAGCAGGCTGGGCTCGAGATCTCGGGCGATGGCCATGTACATGAGGGCCAGTCCGACGCCGATCATGACCGATTGTTGCCATGTCAGGGCGATCAGGGGTGCGGCCAGGGATTGGAACATGTGCCGGGAAGCCTCCTGTCCAGTTGAGGGGATCTCTCCATTTCAGGCATCTCGGGGGAAAAAGTCAAGAGCCGACGGGCATCCTTGTCGCCGGACAATGGTATTGTCACTCGTGAAGAGGACAGGGAAAATGTCACTTATGACGACCAGGAGAGACCTACTCATGAAGACAAAAGAAGCAAGGCGCTTGGGGTTGGTGGAAGAGGCTGTCGCGGGCAACCTGACGGTTCAGGAGGTGGCCGATCGGCTCGGTCTGAGCCGCCGTCAGGTCTTTCGGCTCAAACGACGCTACCGGGAAGAAGGAGCGCAGGGGCTCCTGCACAAGGGACGAGGCAAACCGTCCCGGCGCAGAATCTCTCAGGAGACACGGGATTTCGTCGTCAGTCTGGCCAAGGGTCTTTACAGGGATACGAGCTGTCAGCACATGGCCGAACTCCTTGCCGAAGAGCATGATCTCGTGCTGAGCGCCAAGAGCATCGCCCGTTTCCTTCGCGCGGAGAACCTGTCCCTCGTTCATCGCCACCGGGCCCCGAAGCGGCGTTCCCGCAGGGTCCGACGGTCCCGACGAGGCGATCTGGTCCAGATGGACGCCTCTCCTTTCGATTGGTTCGAGATCGGTGAGCGTTGCACTCTCCACGGCGTGATTGACGATGCCACAGGAGAGGTCCTCGGTCTGTGGATGGCCAGGAATGAGTGCCTCTTCGGCTACTTCCGCGTGCTCCGTCAGATGCTTGATCGCCACGGCGTGCCTCGCGAGCTTTACGCCGACCGCCACACCATCTTCCTTTCTCCCAAGTCGGAAAAACTGACGATCAAGGAGGAGCTGGAGGACTCGGCGCCTGTAACCCAGTTCGGCCGCGCTCTGGAGGCTCTCGGAACTCGCTATGTCCCTGCAGGGTCTCCCCAGGCGAAGGGGCGGATCGAAAGGCTCTGGGGAACTCTTCAGGATCGTCTCGTCGTCGCCTTCCGACGGGCCGGAGTGAAAACGATCGAAGAGGCCAACGTCCTGCTCGCCGCCTACCCGGGAGAGGTCCATAACCCGAGGTTCGCTCGTCCTCCCGCAGAGGGGGCATCTGCCTTTCTCCCTCCGCCGGACGGACCCGCTCTCGATCTCCTCCTGACTCGCCAGACCGACCGGAAGGCCTCGGGAGACTCGACGATTTCCCTCGACGGAAAACAGTACGCCCTGATAGGCCCCCGCAGACGCCCCCTGCTTCTTGCCAGAGGACAGGCGGTCAAGGTCATCGAGAAGCTCGACGGGAAACTCCTGGCTCTTGTCCATGACGGGCTCTACGATCTCGCAGCCGTCGACAAAGAGCCCCCTGCGACTCCCCCGCCTGTCATCGAGACGAAGACAGGCACTCCATGCAAAACGAAGAAGCAGAGGAAGCCGGCGGCAGACCATCCCTGGCGACAGAATCCCGCTCCTCCTGCCGCGGCGGTCGGCTCCGAGCAAGGGACGGGTTCCCCTCCCTAGAAGGACCTCCGCCGCGGAGGAAAGCCAAGGCGGGCTGTTGACGGGGGCGATTTCAGCCCCTCGAAAGCGACACTTTCATTGTCCCTCAGACCCTCTTTTTAGATGACATTTTTAGTGTCCCTTGACAGAGCCGACGGGCATCCCGAATCCGCAGGCTCGTTACGACAAGTTCCGTCGGATCCACGGATTCAAGGTCCGTTCAAATCACCTCGCCGGTACGGATACGGATCCGAGGCGACCGTCTCCGGTCCTCCAGACGTCTCCGGGCCGGGCCGATGGAAGCTTCCATCCCGTTTTTGCCTGTCGATCGAAGGGGATCATGTCTTCTCGTGCCTCTTTTCCTGGCTGCCTCGACGGGGGTGGAGGTCGCTTCGTCCCCTGCCTACGTGGGCCTTCGCCGCCGGGAGAGGCTACGACGGTTCAAAAGCCACGAAAGCTGAAGGGGCAGGGTTTGAACGGCCGTCGGACTCGGAAAACATCCCTGTCCGTTCTTGTATGAAATTCAGACGAAGAGTACGATGATCTGAAGTCCTCCGGCAGATGGCCCTGCAGTACCGCTTTCGCGGCGTCTTTTCAGAAGCGACAGAGTCGGGATGATGCGTAAGGGAGGGTTTCCATGTCCGTCGAGAGCGCCCAGGCTTTTCTGGAAAAGGTAAAAAGTGACGAGGCTTTCCGGGGATCTCTGGAGAAAGCCGCTGACGACGAGGCCCGCAAGGCGTTCGTCGCCGAGGCCGGGTTCGACTTCACCAAGGAAGAACTGAAAGAGGCCGCAGGCGTCTCCGGCGGCCCCCAGAAAATCGAGGAGGCCGATCTCCAGGCCGTCGCGGGAGGCGGAGCCGCCTCCTGGGTCAGCGCCACCGGATCGGCCGCCGCCGGCGCCATCGGCGCCGCCGCCGCCGCCATCTAGACACCTAGATCCGAAGGAAATGTCCCTCTCTGCCGGGGGGCTTTTTCGGGAATGTTCCCCTTTCGCGAAACAGAGGACGCAAAAACAGAGGAGTTTCCCATGGACAAAATGATTTCTCCCATTTTCTTCCGCGGCCGGTCCTTCTCGTCGGACAAGGTCTCCCCGGCGGGGGCCAGACGTTCCCGTTCCCCCGAGGAGACTTATCGCACGGTCCGTCCCCTCATGGAGGCCATCGGCGTCACCCGCGTCGCCGATATCACCGGCGTCGACAGGATCGGCATCCCCGTCGCCGCCGCCGTCCGCCCCCTCGCCCCCATTCAGGTCTACTCCTGGGGCAAGGGGACCACTCTTCTTCAGGCCAAGGTCTCGGCCATGATGGAGGCACTGGAGCGTCACTGCGGAGAGAGGGCCGATCCCCCCTCGGTGCGCCTTCCCTACGACCGTCTGGAGGGGGCGAAACTCCACCTGGAGGAGCTGGCCCTCAAGCGCGATCACCTTTTTTCGCCCTCCCTTCCCGAGAGGTGGACGAAGGGATGGGATATCGTCGCCCAGGAGGAGGTCTATGCGCCCCTTCAGCTGGTGCGCCTCTCCTTCCGCCGCGACCTTGCCGGCGAGACCGAATCCTTCCAGTGCACCTCCAACGGTTTGTCGGCGGGAAACACCTTCGCCGAGGCCCTCTGCTCGGGACTCTACGAGTGCGTCGAACGGGACGCCGTGACCTGCTGGGAGCTCTACAACCGCTCCCGGGGCCTTGCCTTCCCCGGGAGGAAGGTCGACGTCGATGCCGTCGACGACGGTCTTTTCGGCGACCTCCTGGAGCGCTGCCGCCGGGCCGACGTGGAGGTCCTCCTTCTCGACTGCAGGGCCGACACGGACGTCGCCACCTATGTCTGCTATCTCCAGGACCGGATCTGCCCTCAATGGGGGCTCTACCACGGCCGGGGCACCCATCTGGACCCGAAGGTGGCCATGGTCCGGGCCCTCACCGAGGCGGCCCAGGGGCGGGCGGCCTACCTTCTGGGCGGTCACGACGGGGCCTCCCTGGAGACGCAGGGAACGGTGGCCTTCGGAACGGGCAAATCCCTCGCAGAGAGGGCCGCCGGTCTCGAAAGGGCCCCCGCTCCTCCCCCGGAAGAGGAAAGAGACACCTTTCACGGCGACGTCCATCTCCTCCTGGACAGGCTCGGGAGGGCCGGTCTCTCCCGCGTCCTCGTCTGGGACCTTTCGGACCCCGGCCTCTCCGTCTCCGTCTCCGTCCTCCGTATCGTCGTTCCCGGCCTGGAGGGGTGGAGGATGCACCACTACGCCCCGGGCTTTCGGGGCAGACGCTCTGCCGAGGGGAGGAGAGAGCCGTGACGATCGCCCTCTTCCTCGGTCCCAGCCTGCCCCTCGAAAGGGCCCGCGAGATTCTCGACGGGCGCTACCTGCCTCCGGCCCGTCAGGGCGACATCCTGCGCCTCGTCAGGGAGAAAGAGGTCGATGCCATCGCCCTCATCGACGGAGACGACTACGCCTCGGGACCTCTCGTCTGGCACAAGGAGATTCTCTGTGCCCTCGACAGGGGCATCCCCGTCTTCGGCGCAGGGGCCTTGGGCGCCATCAGGGCCGCCGAGCTGGCTCCCTTCGGAATGAGGGGCTTCGGCGAGGTCTATCGCCTCTATCGGGAAGGCCTGCTCGAAGGCGATGACGCCGTGGCGGCCCCCTTCTCCGTCGAGGGCGGGCGTTACCGGCGCCTGGCCGAGCCCCTCGTCAATCTCCTGGCCACCTTTGTCCGCGCCCGCGAGAGGGGATTTGTCTCAGACGAGAGGGAAGCGGCCCTGAAAGGCGCCGCCGAGGGGCTTTTCTACCGCGAGCGCTCCCTCGGAAAGGTCCTCGAGAGGCTCCGGGCCGACGGCGACATCGACGAGGAGGAGGCCGCGGCTCTCGGAGAGGTCCTGGAATCGCTTCGCGTCGACAGGCTTGCCTCGGACGCCGAAGGTCTCCTCCGTCATCTGGCTCAGGAGGGCCCGGGAGGGCCGGTCCAGGTCTCTCTCCCGCCGGACTGGAAGGAGTCGCACGTTTTCCGGCGCATCGTCGAGGAGGAGCGTCAGGAGGTCGTCGACGACGTCATCCTCACCGTCGGCGACATCGCCGCCTGGGGGGCCCTGGCCCGGCCCGAGGGATTCGACCTGGCGCGCCGGGGATTGAACCGCTTCCTGGGCCTGGAACTGGCCCGCCAGAGGGGACTCGTCGCCGGTGACGACGACGTGGCGCTCGAGTCGACCCGTTTCCGGAGGAGGATGGACCTCGTCGACGACGAGGCCTTCCGCGGCTGGATGAAGGCCAACCACCTCGACGATGAGGGCTTCGTCCGCCTCATGAGGGACGAGGCCACTCTCAGCCGCCTCCGCCATTGGCTCTTCGTGGCCCAGCGCTTCGGAACGCCCGTTCAGGCCATGGCCGACGAGATGCGCCTCGAAGGGCTTTACGAGGCCGTGTCCGCCGAGGCGGCCCGGGCCTACGGTCTTTTCCGGACGCTGAGAAAGGACATTCGGCAAGAGGCCTCCGAACTGGGAAGCCGCGACGATTTCTTCCCCTCTTATGTGGCCGCCCATGCTTTGGCCTCGATGGACCGCAACTTCCTGGCCTGGTGCGAGGAGATGGCCATCGATACGGGGCGGGCCCTCTCTCATGCCCTGATCCGAGAGGGACTCCGTCGTTCCTTCGAGTCCCTCGGCAAAGAGGACGAGGAGGCCTGAAGGTGGGCGGAGAGGGGAGGCGGAGCCCGATCCGGGTCCTGCGCCTCCTGGGGCCCAACAGGGCCCTCACGGCCCGGGTCTTCGAGGAGAATTTCACGGGGGCCCTCGCCCCCTTCGTCGACGTCTCTTCCCTTCCCCTGCCGCCGTCGTGGCCCGATTTTTTCGTCCGACAGGGCCGGGAGGTCTCCTTTTTCTCGCCCAACTACGAGCTGGAGCCCTTCGTTCCCTGGCTTCTCTCCCTCCGCAACGAACGGAGAGCTTCGGCCCGTCTTCTTTTCGTGGCCCACTCCCCGGGAGGCATGGCCTGGGTCTGGCGGCTCATGGTGCCGCACCTTCGCCCCGGCGACCGGATCGTGGCCCCCAGCCGTCATGCCGCCTCGGTCATCGTCTGGATGGAGCCCCGTCTGAGTCCCTTCGTCCGTGTCCTTTCCCATCCGATCCCCTCGGTGGAGAGCTTGGGAAAAAGAAGAGGGGAAGGGCAATCCCTCCTCTTCCTGGGGAGGCTCCGCCAGGAGAAGGGGCTCCACCAGCTTCTCGACGGCTACGCTCTTTTTCTCAGCCGGAGAGGGAAGGGGCCTCGTCTGGTCCTGGCCGGTTCCCTCGTCGACGAGGAGACCGGACGCCCCCTGGCCTACGCCGAGGCCCTCCGTCATCGGGCCCGGCGTCTCGGCCTGGAGGGGCTTGTCTCCTTTCCGGGCCCCCTGACGGGAGTCGCCAGGGAGGCCGCCTTCGACGAGGCTCTGGGGCTCTGCAACCTCTCTCTTTCTCTGGAGGAATCCTTCGGGAAGGCTCCCGCCGAGGCCCTCGTCCGGGGTCTTCCCGTCCTGGCGACGGCCTGGAGCGCCTTTCCCGAGCTGCTCGGCGACAGAGGCCTTTTCGTTCCGCCCCGATGGGACGAAAAGGAGGGGGTCCTCTCCGTCGACGCCGAGGCCGTCGCCGACGGCCTCGAGGCTCTTCTGGCCCTGCCCCGTCGAGCCCCCCTTTCTGCCGGGGAGAACCCCTTCGAGCCCCGGTCGGTGGGCGCCGCCTACAGGGCTCTTCTCGTCGAGGCCATGGAGGAGAGAGCCCTCCCTGCCGTCGCTTCCGGAGGCTCTCTCGACGCGATGGCTCCCCTTGGGGCGCCGGAGGGGGACCTCTTCGCCTTTCACCGCGACGAGTGCGCCCGCCGCCTGAAGCGCATGGCCGGCGAGGAGGCTCCCCTCTACGGAGAGGCCGAGCGGATCCAGGGCGTGCTGGGCTTCGCCCTCCACGACGGCCTCGTCCGACTCTTCTCTCAGGGGGAGCCTGCCCTTCCTTCCCGTCGCGCCCTTTCCCTTCCGCCGGGCGAGGGCGATTCCGTCCTTTTCCGAGCCGCGACGCAGGGGATGGGGAGCGATCTGTCCCGGCTGGGCACCGTCCTGGCCCTGGCCGAGGGAGGACGCCTCGGCGAGGCGCGCCGTCTCCTGGAGGCCCTGCCTGGCGACGGAGGAAGGGCGCGCCGTTTCGTCTCCGTCCGTCTTTTTCTCAAGGAGGGCGATGGAGCGGCGGCTTTCTCGGTCTGGAAGGGGAGGGAGGGAGACTGGATCTCCCGCGAGGAGAGCGGTCCCTGGCTCCGCCTGGGCGCCGAAATCGCCCGGGAGGGAGGGATCGATGGGGCCCGGCAGATTCGTCCCTTTCTGGCGGCGTGGTGCCGCCGTTTTCCCGACGGTCCCGAAAGCGGAGCCGTGGCCCTCGGCTGGTGTCTTGCGGCTCTGGCCTGCGGGAGAGAGGCCGTCGGAGAGGGCCGAGAGGCCCTCGAGAGGGCTCGGGCCGTCGTCCCCGACGATCCTCTCCTGAGGCGCCTCGATCTGGCCCTTCTGGGGGTGGCCTGAAATGGGCTCGCTCCTCCTTTGCAATCTCCCCTTCGCGCCGCCCACGCCCCCCCATCTGGCCCTGCCCGTCCTCGCCGCCTACCTCCGCGGGAGGGGCAAATCGGTCCTCTGCTGGGACGGCAACAACGCCTTCATCCACAGGGCCGCCCGGCGCGAGAGAATCGACGCCGGAAGGCGCCTTCTCGACGTCCTCTCCCGTCGCCCTCAGGCACCGTCCTGGCTGGGAGATACGGCCCGTCTCGTCGATCGCCTCGGCGACAGCCTCTACGGCCTGGCCTCGCCGGAGGTCTTCCGATCGCCTCAGGAGCGCAACCTCGCCCTCGAGGCCGTCCTGGCCCTGGCCTCTCTGGGGAAGGACGAAAGGGTCCTCTTCGATCACGGAAGCAACAGCCTGGGAGTCCTCTCGACGCGCTCGCCCTACGCGTCGAAGGACTCCATCGAGGCGGCCGCGGAGCGAAAAGGCCTGCTCGAGGGCTTTTTTGAGGAGGAACTTCTTCCCCTCGTCGACGAGAAGGTCATTCTGGTGGGCCTTTCCGTATCCTTCGCCGAACAGTTCGGGCCCGCCCTCAGGGCGGCCTCCGTCGTCAGGGAGGCCGCCCCCCGCAAGCCCCTCTATCTGGGGGGATCCTTCGCCTCCTACCACCTTCGTGATCTCGCCGACGATGCCCTTTTCGATCTCGTCGACGGAATCGTCGTCGGCGACGGAGAGAGCGCCCTCGAGGAACTGATGGACCGGGAAGAGGGAGGACGAGAGCCAGAGGGGGCCGTCGCCGGTCTTCTGACGCGGGGGAGGCGATCCGTTCCCGCCTCCTCGGGCCCGCCCCTTTCGGCCCTGCCCGACCCCGATTTCAGCGACTTCCCGCCGCGGCGCTACTTCTTCCCTCGCGGTCGGGCCGTCCTTCCCCTGCGCTTTTCCCGGGGCTGCTGGTGGAACCGCTGCTCCTTCTGCCGGGGCTATGACGGTGCCTACGACAGGGCTGAGGCCTCCTTCCTGAGAGACCAGCTCCTGCGCCTCGCCGATCGGACGGAGTCGGAGTCCTTCATCCTCTCCGACGCCTGTCTGCTGCCGGACGTGCTCTACGATTTCGCCCGTCTCCTGCTTGAAGGCGACGGCCGCTTCCGCTGGAACGCCCATTTCCGCTTCCATCCCTCTCTGACGATGGAGAAGATCCTTCTCCTGAGAGAGGCCGGGTGCAGCCGTCTCTTCATGGGCCTCGAATCCTTCTCGGACCGGATCCTGACCCTGATGGACAAGGGCATCACGACGGAGCTCATCGACAGGAACCTCCAGGACCTGGCCTGGGTGGGGATGGATGTCTTCCTCTACGTCATCGTCGGTTTCCCCTCCGAGACGGAGGAGGAGGCCCGTCAGGGCCTTTCGCGCCTCCGAGGCCATCTTTCCCGGGGGCTTTCGGCGGCGGTCCAGTTCAACCCCTTCATCCTCTTTCCCGATTCGCCCGTCGGGAAAGATCCCGGCCGGTACGGCCTCTTCGACGTCGTCTACGACGACCGGGAGGACCTGATCGCTCCCGCCCGGTCCTATCGGGGATCGGGAATGACGGCCGAACGGGCCGCCGAACTTGCCCGCGAATTTTCCCGGTCTCTCCGCCCCTGAAGGGGCCAGGATTTGGAGCCGCCCAGAAGGAGGTTTTGCCTTGTCCGCACCTTTGCGACGCGATCTTCAGGGGATCACTCTGATCATTCCCCCCGTCAGCGCTCCGACCCGTCCCTATCCGAGCGTGCCTCAGCTTGCCGGCTACCTGCGCCGGAGGGGGATCCCCGTCAGAGCCCTCGACGCCAATATCGCCTTCTGTCATCACTTCCTCCGCGGATCCCGTCTCGCGGAAGGCCTCGCCTATGCCCTGGAGAGGCTTCTCCTCCTCGACGGGAGGGAGCGCCTCTCCTATGCCGAGATGGTCGAATACCTCTCTCTGGCCCGGGCCGGAGCCATCGTCGATCACTTCGGAGTCGACACGTTCGCCGCCTACATCGAGAGACGGGAACCGATGGCCAAGGAGCTCCAGGGACGGATCCTCGACGCCGCCGCCCGGCTGATCCTCGCCGGCCACTTTCCCGAGGGAATCCGCCACAACGACGAGGACATGCAGTTCGCCGGGAGGGGCAATCCCTACTCCAGCTCGGACCTCCTCGAGGCGGCCGAGGAGGACGGCATCTTCGGGACCTTCCTCGAAGACTACCTCGGGCCTCTTTTCCGATCCGACCCCCCTCTTCTGGCCGGACTGTCCGTCGTCTTTCCCGGCCATATCGTCCCGGCCCTGAGGATCGCCAGGACGATCCGCCGCCTCTCGCCGCAGACGCAGATCGTCTTCGGCGGGCCCTTCGTCATGTTTCATCTGTCCCGGGCGCCTCACGACGCCTTCTTCCGCTACATGGACTACATGATCGTCGGCGACGGAGAGGTCCCCCTGGCGAGCCTCTACGAGACGCTCCGGACCGGCTCGCCCGACCTGGAGAGCGTCCCCGGCCTGATCTATCTCGACGGCGGCGGAAGGCGGGCCAACGCCGAAGGGCCCCATCTTCCCCTGGAGGCCTCCTACCCCGAGTACGGCGATTTCCCCATGGAGGCCTACTACCGCCAGGCGAAGGACCCTTTCGCCTTTTTCCGCATGTCCCGGGGCTGCTCCTGGGCGCGGTGCGCCTTCTGCCGCACCCTGTCGCCTCTCATCTCCTGTTACCAGGAGGCCGATCCGGACCGGTTCTTCGAGAGGGTCAGAGATCATGCCCGAGAGGCCGGAACCGTCTTTTTCCCCTTCACCGACGACGAGGCCTCTCCCGAACGGGTCGAGGTCTTCGCGCGGCGCGTCATCGAGGAGAAGCTGCCCATCGAATGGTCCATCAACATGCGCATGGACGGCAGGCTCACTCTCGACCGCTGCCGCCTTTTCCGCGAGGCGGGCTGCATCAACCTGATCATGGGGCTCGAGAGCTTCCACGATCGCCTTCTGAGGCTCATCGCCAAGGGAATCTCCGTTCCCCTCATCGAGAGGGTCCTCTCCAACGCCTCCTGGGCGGGGCTGCGGGCCGGCATCTACATGATCGTCGGCCTCCCAACGGAGACCGTCGAGGAGGCCGAGACGTCCTTCCAGCGCATCTTCCGCTACTGCAAAGAGGGCGACGTGAGCTACGTCTTCTACTCCCCTTATCAGGTCCTGAGCGATTCTCCCATCGGTCACGCCCCGGCGCGCTACGGGATCACCTCTCTCGATCTGCCGGAGGGGCTCGATCTCGACCCGCCCAACGTCTGGTTCAAAGGCGAGGGCATGTCGCGGAGGGACTCTTTCTCGCTCATGCAGCGCTACAGCTGGACCCTCTGGCGGACTCTGGGCAAGAGGACGCCACCGCCCCTTCGCCATCTGCGCCTGGCCGGCCGCGACGTGGTCCTTCACTACGACCTGGGCGAAATGGCCGAGCGGATCAGCGCCAACGTCGAACCCTACCTCGCCTTCGGCGAATACCTGAGAAACGGCGAGGCGGGTCTCGTCCCTCTGGAGCGGAGGCCGTCGTGAGGGACGACATCCTCCTCCTCTTCCCCCCCTGCGACTCTCCCCACCGCCCCGGGGCGGCCCTGCCCCAGCTTGCGGGACACCTCCGGGGCCGAGGCCTTCCCTTGCGCGCCCTCGACGTCAACGCCGCCTTCTTCAAGGCCTTCTTCACGGAGGAAAAGGTCGAGGAGGGGTGGGCCAAGGGCGCCGACCGCCTGGAGAGCCTGACCGGAAGGCCGAGCCTCCCTTTCTCGGCCATGATGGAGTACCTGGGGCTCGTCAAGGCCGCTCTCGTCCTCGAACGGGGAGGAAAAGATCTCCTTGCCCGGGCCCTCGACGGAGGGGCGGACCTTCCCGGTCCCTTGCGCAGCGTGCTTTTCGAATCCCTCTCCAAGTTCATCTGGGCCGATGCCTACCCCGAAAGCCTCTGGAACGTGGGGGAGGGGCTCTTCTTCGAGGGAGGAAGCCCCTACAGCACGAAGGCCATTCTCGACGGAGCCCGGTCGCCGGGCCTTTTCGGCGACTTCTTCGCCTCTTGCGTCGAGGCCCACATGGCCTCAGATCGCCCCAGGCTGGTGGCCCTTTCCGTCACCTACGGAGGGCAGGTCATCCCCGCCTTTCGCCTCGCCCGGGAGATCAAGGCCCGCTTCCCCGACCTTTTCGTCGTCATGGGAGGGGCCTTCGTCTCCCTCCACCTGGCCAGGACGGAAAAGGGCGATCTCTTCCGGTGGATCGACGCCATGGCCGTAGGCGACGGCGAAAAAACCCTGGAATCGCTCTACCTGCGCCTGGGCGACGGCGGCGACCTGTCGGCCGTCGAGGGACTCGTCTTTTTCCGCGAGGGGACCGTTCATCGCGTCCCGCCCGCTTCTCCCACGCCTCTTCGGACGGTCCGTCCCGACTGGAGCGAGTTTCCCGAGAGGGACTACTACCGCGACAGCGGCGGCGATTTCACCGGATTCCGCCTCTCCCGTGGCTGTTCCTGGGCGAAGTGCGCCTTCTGCCGCACCGAGGAGGCCTTCATCTCCCACCGAGATCGGGGCGGGTCGGCGCTGTTCGCCCGTCTCCGTCCCCTCGTCGCCTCGGGGCGGCGCTCCTTCGCCTTCGGCGATGACGAGGCCGATCCCGATCTGCTTGAGGCCTTCGCCCGGTGGCTTCTCGACGAGGGCATCGAGATCGGATGGAGCGTCAACGCCCGCATCGGCCCCGGCCTTTCGATGGAGCTCTGCCGCCTGCTCCGCCGGGCCGGCTGCCGCCGTCTCATCCTCGGCGTCGAAAGTCTCGACGACGGCCTGTTAGGCCTGATGCGCAAGGGAACGACGGAGGCTCTCGTCGAGAGGACCCTCTCCAACGCGGCCTGGGCCGGTCTCCCCCTGGGCGTCTACATGATCGTCGGCTTCCCGACGGAGGGGGAGGAGACGGCCTGGAAATCCTTCGGGAGGATCGCGGCCCTTCGCTCCGAGGGTCTCGTCGATTCCGTCTTCTACTCGGCCTTTCAGCTCGCCCCCGGGTCGGACGTGGCCCTCCATCCCGAGCGGTACGGAGTGGAGGCGATCCTCTATCCCCGCGACGCCGATCTCAATCCTCCGGCCGTCGATTTCGAGTCGCCGGGGATGAGCCGCCAGAGGGCCTTCTCCCTGAGCCAGGAGTTTTCGGCCCGCCTGAGGGAACAGGCCCTGGCCGAGGGGGGTGCTCCCTCTTCCCTCCTTCTGGCCGGGAGAAAGATCTCTCTGCCCTTCCCTCCCCGTCTGGTGGGGGAGAGAATACGGTCGTACGCCCCACCCCATCTCGATTTTTTCTCCTTCCTCGAAAGAGGCGACGAGAGCGCTCCTCCGCTGGATCGGCCCTGATCCGAGCCGGGAAGTCCCGTCGTCGGAGGCGGTCACCGAAGTCTTTTTCGAAGGGGAACGCCCCGATCTTCGGGGAAAGAGGGACGGGCAGAGGGCGAAAAAAGGGCAAGGAGGTGTGTGACCCGTGGCGGAAGGGACAAAGCTCTTTCGGAAGAAGGCCATCGATATCCTCTCCTCTCCGGAGCAGCTGGACCGGACGATGCGCTTCGTCGGTCCCAAGGCTTGGATACTGCTTCTGGCCTGCCTGGCCTCTCTGGGCGGCCTTCTCTTCTGGGGCTTTTTCGGATCGGTGGCGACGAAGGTGACAGGCTCCGGCATTCTTCTGGGGATGGGCAACGTCGTCGAGGTCAGCTCGCGCGAAGGAGGCCGGATTCTGAGCCTGTCGGGCTCTCTCAACGGCTATGTCGAGAAGGGCGACGTGCTGGGACAGATCGACCAGATCGACACGGAACAGAAGCTCGAGGAGGCCGAAAGGGAGCTGGAAGACCTCCGCGGCCAGCTGATTCAGGCCGAATCGAGCGAGACCTCCCGGCGCGGTTACGAGACGGATTACACGGAAAAACAGCGCCGGACTCTCGAGGCTTCCATCGCCTCGGCCGGGGAGAGGGCCCGAAGGCTCAAGGAGATGGAGGCGAAATACCGCAACCTCTTCGAGCGTCAGCTCGTCACCGAGGGGGAGTACAACGACGTCCGAGACAAGTACGATAAGACCTTGCAGGACATTCTCACCTACAGGGAGAATCTGGCCAAGCTTCCCGTCTCCATCGTTCAGTCCAAGACCCAGTGGGAGAAGGAAAGAAGAGATCTGGCCTACCAGATCGTCCAGATGGAGGAGCGCGTCCGCCAGCTCAAGACGACTCTCGAGGAGAACCGGATCCTGACCAGCCCCGTCTCGGGCTACATCGTCGGCCTCTACCGGAACGCCGGGGAAATGGTCGTCGGCGGCGAGGCCATCTTCGTCATCGAAGAGGCCAATCGCGCCCTGAGCGGCAAGGACGCCGGGCTCTTCGCCCAGGTCTACGTCCCAGCCGCTCAGGGCAAGAAAATCCTCAAGGACATGGAGGCCCTCGTCACGCCGACGATGGTCAAGCGGGAGGAATACGGTTCCATTCGGGGCGTCGTCCTCAGCGTCTCCGACGCACCCGTCTCGAAGAAGACCATGCTTCGCTTCCTCGGCAACGAGGACCTCGTCGAGCAGCTTTCCCGCGAGGGGGCTCCCATGGGGGTCTTCATCGACCTCGTCGACTCGGACGAGACGGCAAGCGGCTACGTCTGGACGTCGGGCAAGGGGCCTGCCGTCACCATCGACAGGAATTCGGTCTGCTCCGTCGAGATCGTGACGCGCCGCCAGAGGCCTCTGTCCCTCGTCCTGCCTTTCCTGAAGAAGTACCTTCTCGGCGTGGGGGAAGGACGATGAGGGGCTTTTTCAAGGTGCCCTCTCCCCTCAAATGGACCTCGGGTCAGGGACGGGTCAGGACGCCGACCCTCCTCCAGATGGAGGCCACCGAGTGCGGCGCCGCCGCCCTGGGCATCGTCCTCGGCTACTACCGGCGCTTCGTCCCCCTCGAAACCCTCCGCGAGGAGTGCGGCATCACCCGCGACGGCAGCAAGGCGGGCAACGTCGTCCGCGCCGCCCGGCGCTACGGCATGGAGGCCGAGGGGTACCGCGTCGAGGTGGAAGACCTTACGCAGCTTCCCCTTCCCCTCATCCTCTTCTGGAAGTTCAACCACTTTCTCGTCCTGGAGGGCGTGAAGGGAGGGAAGGTCTTCCTCAACGACCCGGCCTCGGGGCCGACCGTCATCGACAGGGAGACCTTCGACAGGGGGTTCACCGGCGTGGCCCTGTCCGTCGTCCCCGGCGGCGACTTCGTCCCCCAGGGCAGTCCCAAGCGCCCCTGGAAGGCCCTGGGACGGCGCCTCCTCTCGGTGTGGACCATGCTCCTTTTCGCCGTCGTCGCCGGCCTGGGGCTCGTCGTTCCGGGGCTGCTCGTGCCCGGACTCTACCAGGTCTTCATGGACGAGATCCTCGTCTCCTTCCAACCGGGCTACTTCAAGCCCCTTCTCCTCTTCCTCGTCGGTCTGGGCGTCCTCCAGGCCCTCCTCACCCTGCTCCAGCAGCAGACGCTTCTAAAACAGGAGATGGCCCTCGCCGTCGGCCAGTCGCTCCGCTTCTTCCTCCACGTCCTTCGCCTGCCCTATTCCTTCTTCGTCCAGCGCTTCAGCGGCGAGGTGGGCAACCGCGTGGCCCTCAACGATCAGATCGCCACGACCCTGTCGCGCCAGCTGGCCACGACGCTTCTGAGCTGTTCCACTCTCGTCTTCTTCTTCACCGTCATGATCGGCTACTCGCCGACGATTTCCCTCATCGGCGTCGCCGCGGCCCTGGCCAACGTGGCCATCCTCCTCTCCGTCAGTCGCCGCCGCTCCGACCTCAACGAGCGGATTCTCGCCGACAGGGGAAAGTTCTCGGGCATCGCCATGAGCGGTCTCCAGCTCATCGAGACCATCAAGGCCACGGGAGGGGAGGACGACCACTTCGCCCGCCTATCGGGCTACCTCACCAAGTCCAAAAACGGCCAGGTCCGGATGGGCTTCTTCAACACCCTCATCGAGCCCGTTCCCTCTCTGCTTTCTGCCGTCGTCGGCGCCGCCCTCCTCTGCCTGGGAGGCCTTCAGGTCATGGATGGCCTTCTGACTCTGGGCATGCTCCTGGCCCTTCAGACCCTGATGACCAACTTCCTGACGCCGGTGGGGCAGCTCGTCGAGCTGAGCGGCACCTTCCAGACCGTCCAGGGGACGCTCAACCGCCTCGAAGACGTGCTCCGCTACCCGGCCGACTCGCCCTGGGTCCCGGGATCGGACGAGACCGCCGGCACGCCTCCGGACCTGATCCTGCCCTTCCGCCTGACGGGACACCTCGAGGTGCGCAATCTCACCTTCGGTTACTCCCACCTCGAGGCGCCCCTCATCGAGAACTTTTCCCTCACCCTCCGGCCCGGAGCACGCATCGCCCTCGTCGGCGGGTCGGGATCGGGAAAGTCGACGGTGGCCAAGCTGGTCTGCGGGCTTTTCAAGCCCTGGTCGGGCGAGGTCCTCTTCGACGGCCTGCCCCTGTCGGCCATGGACAGGGGCAGGATGGCCCGCTCCTTCTCCTTCGTCGACCAGGATATCGTCCTCTACGAGGGGACGGTAAGGGAGAACCTGACTCTCTGGCGCGACGGCATCCCTGACGAGTGGATCGTCCAGGCCTGCCGCGACGGGGCCATCCATGACGAAATCGTCGCCCGGCCCAAGGGATACGACTCCCTCGTCGAGGAGAACGGCCGCAACTTCAGCGGCGGCCAGAGGCAGCGTCTGGAAATCGCCAGGGCCCTCGTCATGAGCCCCTCCCTCCTCGTCATGGACGAGGCGACGAGCGCCCTCGACACGCAGACGGAGCGCCTCGTCGACGGAGGACTCCGACGACGAGGCTGTTCCTGTCTCATCGTCGCCCACCGTCTGTCGACGATCCGGGACAGCGACGAAATCATCGTCCTCGAGAGGGGCAAGGTGGTGGAGCGGGGGAATCATGAGACGCTCATGGCCCTCGGCGGCCGCTACCGGTCCCTCATCGAGAACTGAGGGAGGGAGAGACAATGGACGAACTGATCGGCCGCCTCGGCGGTACCGGAAGAGAAAGGGTCCTTCTCCCCTCCGCTCCCGAGCGCCTGGGGCGGGAAAAAAGAGTCCTCCTCGTCGTCGACGGCACCGTCGACGTTCGGGGCGTCCTCCTGTCAAAGGGGCGGGATTGGGGGCCCCGGGAACCCCTTTTCTCCCTCGAGCCGGGAGAGTTCCTCTGGGATGCCGTCGCCGACGATGCCTCCTACGCTCTGGAGATGACGGCTCGCGACCGGGTCCGTCTGATCGTCTTCGCCTGGGAGGAGCTCGACGCCGCCGAGCTCCCGCTGAAGAAGGCGCTTCAAGAGGGGATGGAGGCCTTCCTCGACAAGTTCGGCCTCTGGCTGGCCCGATCGGTCCCGCCCCTCTCGGTCGCTCCGGAACGGGCCGAGGGACCGGGACCTCATCCCTGCTCGGCCGACTCCTTTTTCGCCGCGCCCTCGGAGGCTCGCTGGGCCCTCGTCGAGGAGGGCGACGTGGCCCTTCTCGGAGAGGAGACGGTGGAGAGGGCTTCGGCCCTTTTCGTCGGCGACGCCCTCTGGCTCCGAGGACTCTCGGAGGGGGCCGTGCGGTGGCTTTCGGCCCGTGACCTGTCGGGGCGGGACATGGAGGCGGCCCTGGAGGGGACCCTCTCCCTCTACCGGCGCCTCGCCTTTCTTCACGGTCGACTCGACCTGGCCGACCAGTGGAACCTTTCGAGGTCGATGGCCGCCCAGGGGCGGGAACAGTTCGCCTCCGCCCTCGGCGACCTGGGCTCCCTTCTCTCGCGTAAGGAGGAGCACAAGGGGCCTCCTCCGACAGGCCCGCTCATGAAGATCGCCTACCGCCTGGGGGAGCTTCAGGGATTCAGTCTCCCCCAGGGGCTGCGCCACCCTGAATCGATCGTCACCGTCGAGGATCTGGGCCGGGCCCTGAGCCTCCGGGTCCGCAAGGTGACGCTCGAAAGGGACTGGTGGAAGGACGACGGCCTCCCTCTCATCGCCTTCAGGGGCGAGGAGAGAAAGCCCGTCGCCCTCCTTCCGGGCAGGGGGAGGTACGGTCTCTACGACCCGTCGGACGACTCGAAAAGGCCTCTCGACGCGACGAGGGCGGCCGAGCTGGAGCGGGAGGCCTATGCCGTCTACCGTCCCTTTCCTCCCGGCAGGCTGACCAAGAGGGACCTCTTCTCTTTCGGACTTTTCCGATCGGGACGGGAGATTCTCGTGGCCGTCGTCGCCGCCTTCGCCATGGGGGGATTGGGGCTTCTCGTCCCCGTCATCAACGGCAAGGTCTTTCAGGACGTCATCCCCGCCGCCGAGAGAGGCCAGATCGTCGAGGCCTTCGTCGTCCTCCTCGCCCTGGGGCTCTCGACGGCCCTTCTCCGCCTTTTTCAGCAGATCAGCCTTTTTCGCGTCGAAAGCCGCATGGACCACGACATCGAGATGGCCCTCTGGGATCGCATGCTGCGCCTCCGGGCCACCTTCTTCCGCCGCTACTCGGCAGGCGACCTGGCCAACAGGGCCTTCGGCCTCAATTCGGTCCACCAGTACATGAGTCAGTCGGGGAGGACGGTGGTGACCAACTTCGTCTACACCCTGCTCTTCCTGGCCCAGATGTTCTATTACGATTGGAAGGTCGCCCTCGCCGCCGCGGGTTGCCTCTCTCTTCTCGGATCGGCCATGGCCCTCACGGGCTACATCCAGATCCGTTTTCAGAGGAAAATGGTCGCCCTTCAGAACAGGCTGAGCGGCCTCGTCCTCCAGATCCTGACGGGGCTCAACAAGATCCGCGTCGCCGCCGCCGAGGAACCGGCCTTCGCCCGCTGGGCCTACCTCTTCGGCGCCCAACGCCTCTGCAACTACAGGTCGGCCCGGGCCGCGGCCATCCTGAGCGGTTTCGCCTCGGCCTTCCCCCCCCTGTGCGCCGTCGTCATCTTCCTCGTCATCATGTATGGCCGCGTGGGCTACCCCGACGACATGGGAAAGGCCTACGACCTGGGGCGTTTCGTCAGCTTCTGGTCCGCCTACGGCGCCATGCAGGGCGCTTTCCTCAGCCTCGTCTCGACGGTGGCCACCCTCTTCGCCGTCCTGCCCCTCTACGAGGCCCTGTCGCCCATCCTCGACGAAGAGCCCGAAGTGGGCGACCACAAGGCCGATCCCGGCCCTCTCAGGGGGAAAATCGACATGACGGCCCTGACCTTCCGCTACCACAGAGACGCTCCCGTCCTCTTCCAGAACTTCTCCCTGTCCATAAGGCCTGGGGAGTTCGTCGCCGTCGTCGGCCCCTCGGGGGCGGGCAAATCGACGCTGATCCGCCTCCTGCTGGGCTTCGAGTTTCCCGAGGTGGGCGACGTCTTCTACGACGACAAGCCGCTCAAGGACATGGATCTCCGCAAGGTCCGCTCCCAGATCGGCGTCGTTCTCCAGCAGGGAGGCATCATCGCCGGCGACCTTTTCTCCAACATCGTCTGTTCCCGTCCCCTCTCCATCGAACAGGCCTGGGAGGCGGCCCGGGTGGCCGGTCTCGAAGAGGACATCAAGGCCATGCCCATGGGGATGCACACCATGATCACCGAAGGGGCCAACACCCTTTCGGGAGGACAGAGGCAGCGTCTGGCCATCGCCCGCGCCGTCGTCGCCAGGCCCGCCATCCTCCTCTTCGACGAGGCCACGTCGGCCCTCGATAACCGGACTCAGGACGAGGTCTCCCGGAGCCTGGAACGCCTCAAGGCGACGCGGATCGTCGTGGCCCATCGCCTCTCGACGGTCCGCAACGCCGACCGCATCGTCGTCGTCGCCGGAGGGGGCGTGGCCGAAGAGGGGACCTTCGATGACCTCCTGGCCCGTCGGGGACTCTTCTACGAGCTCAGTCTCCGTCAGATGACGTGAAAAGGGAGGTGCCGCCCGCAATGTTCCGTCGCGTGATGACCCTCGTCTTCCTCTTTTCCCTCTTGGGGGCCTCTCCCTGCCGTGGCGCCGAGGAAAAGGGCGCTCCTCCGGGGAGCGTCCTCGACCTGGAGAGCTGTCTTCTCGTCGTTTTGAAGAAAAATCCCTCCATCGAGGCCGACCGTTTCAAGGCCCAGGCCCTTCGCGAAGATGCCCGCGTCGTCGTCGCGAACCAGAAGACCAACGTCTCTCTCTCCGGATCCTTCGAGAGATGGACCTACTATCCCGACAGCCGGAGCGACCAGACCCTCTCCCTGGTGCTGCGCCAGAACGTGGACGTGTCCGGCCTCTACAGGGAGACGGAACGGAAGGCCCTCTTCGCCTACCGCCAGGCCCTCCACGACTACGCCGCGACGATCAACTCCGTCCTCTCCGAGGCAGAACAGGCCTACTGGAAGGCTTTTTTCGCCCGGCGGAAGGCGGACCTTCTCGAAGCGGTCCTCGAAGAGCGCCGTCAGGCCTTGGATCTTCTCGAGCTCCAGCTCTCGCAGCAGCTCGTCACGAAAATCGACGTCACCAAAGGCCGCGTCAACCTGGAAGAGGGCCTGCTGGCCCTCGAGGAGGCCAAGGCCTCCGAAATTCAGGCCCTGGAGGAACTTGCCTGGTACGCCGGAGGCGAGAGACTCGTCCCTCTTCAGGAAGGTCCCGATCCCGTGCCCTCCCTGCCGGGCAGTCTCGACGAGGCCCTCAGGAACAATCCCAAACTCGCCTCGGCCCGGACCGGCGTCGACTATTCCCGTACGCTCCTGGCCCTGGCCGCCAAAGGCAGAACGCCCACGGTCCAGCTTCAGGCCACCTACCGCCTCTGGACCGACTACACCTACCCCTACTCGGACGTCGAGGAAAACGAGTGGGATCTCCTCCTTTACGTCGACATCCCCCTCGTCGACGGGGGGAAGGAGAAGGCCGACGTGAGGAAAAACGTCAATCTGGTTGAAGAATCCCTTCGCCGTCTCAGGGCCGCCGACGACGAGATCCGTCTGCACTACCGTCAGGCCTGCGACGAGTGGGCGTCGGCCATGCGAAAGGTCGAGGTCCTCGAACGGCAGCAGCGGCACACCGACGAAAATCAGAGCGATATCTGGACCCTTTTCCAGGAGCGCCTGAAGGACACCCTGGCCCTCATGGATGCCTTCGAGAAGGACCAGCAGGCCAAGACGCAGCTCGTCGAGGCCCGTCTCGACGTCTGCCTCGCCGAGGCCAAGGCCCGGGAGGCCCTGGGCCATTACCTGGAAAGGGTGCCGAAAGATCGCCTGGAAGGAGGCTCTCCCTGATGGGTGGACGTTTCTCGGCCTGGGAGGGGCGGCCCCTATTCAAACGGACCATCATGGCCGTGGGCCTTCCGGAAGAGCAGGTGCTCTTCCCCTTCCTGCCGGCCCCCTTCGTGACCCGCTTCGAGCCCTGGCAGCGCGTCCTGGTCCAGCTCTTCGACGGGAGCCGCACTCTGGGCGAGCTCCTCTCCATTCTCTCCCTCATGGGCTATGACGTCGCCGCCGAGGCCCTTCTCTCCTTCGTCGACCGTCTGGATGCCCTCTGCCTCCTCGAGGAGGGCCGGGAGGTGGTGACGGAGGACGATGACCGCTACGGCCGGCAACGCCTGTTTTTCGGCGCCTGGCGTCCCGACGGGGTCTCCTTCGCCGCCGAGGCCCAGAGGCGGATCGAGACCTGTCGGGTCGTCCTCTTCGGCGTCGGCGGCGGCGGTTCTCACCTCCTCCAGGACCTCGTCGCCTTCGGCGTGGGCCATCTGACCGTCGTCGACTTCGACGACGTCGAGCCCTCCAACCTGAACCGCCAGTGCCTCTACCGTCCCGAGGACATAGGGCGCTCCAAGATCGACGTCCTCCGCCGCGAGCTCCCGCGGTGGAACGGCGACATCGACTTCCGCTTCGTCGATAGGGCCATGGACGGCGTCGAGGCCTTCGCCTCCGTGATGGAAGGGCAGGACCTGGCCCTTCTCACGGCCGACTCGCCGCGGGAGGCCGTCTTTCTCTGGTTCAACGATGCCCTTTACAGGGCGAAAACGGCGGGCCTCTTCACGGCCGGCGTCACGGCCACATCCCTTTCCGTCGGTCCCCTCGTCGTTCCGGGCAGGACGGCCTGCTACCGCTGCTCCCTTCCGCCCTGGCGGCCCGACTTCTCCCGCCCCGAAGTGGCGGCCGTCAACGGTCCCTACCGCCACGGCGTCATCGCCCCTCAGGTGGGCATCGTCGGCAGCCTCATGGCTCTCGAAGCCCTCCGCTTCCTAACCGGCTTCGAGAAACCCCTGACCGAAGGGGCCCGCCTCGTCCTGGACCTCTCCCGCTGGGAGGCCCGGCGCGTCGCCGTGACGCCCAGGCCGGACTGCCCCTGCCGCTGTGGGACCGGAGGTGATCCCCCCTGTATCTGAATTTCGAGGGCAGACAGATTCACTATGCCGTCGAGGGCGAGGGACGGTCCCTTCTCTTTCTCAGCGGTCTCGGCATGCCCCTTGCGGGCTGGCAGGGCATCGTCTCCGCCCTGGGCCCGACCTACAGGGCCATCCGCTTCGATCCGCCCGGTTCGGGCGGAAGCGACGATCCCGGCCAGCCTTTCTCCGTGGCGGACATGGCCCGAACGGCAGAGGCCCTTCTGGAGGCCCTCTCCGTCGAAAGGCCCCTCCTCGTCGCCACCTCCATGGGAGGCTTCGCGGCCCTCGAAATGGCCCTTCGTCGCCTTTCCTCCGTCGAGGGGATGGTCCTTTTCGGCACCGCCTCGCGCCTGGAGGGGCAGGGACGTTTTCAGATCGAGACCTGGCGGCGTCTGCGCCGGGAGGGCGTCTCGCCGGAGAGCCTCCTGCGGATTCAGCTTGGGGCTACCCTTCCTCCGGCTCTTTTCGCCGATCCCGCCCGGCTGGAGGCCATGATCGCCTTCTTCCTCGCCCACCGGGATGTCTTCGGCCAGAGCGACGAGGGTTTTCTGGCTCAGTCCCGGGCCTGTCTCGACTTCGACAGGGACGACCGTCTCGGCGAAATCGCCGTTCCGGCCCTGCTCGTCGCCGGAGGGGAGGACCGGATGGTCCGCCCCGAAGAGGTCCGGTCCCTTCATCGGCACCTGAGGGAAAGCCGCTTCGAGATCCTGCCCGACGGCGGCCATGCCCTGGCCGTGACGGAGAGCCCTGCCATGGCCCGGATGATCGCGGCCTTCGCGGTCTCCCTGTGAAATGAGGAAAAAAGACGCAAAAAAGGGGAAGGCGGACCCAGTCCGCCCCCCCCTTTTTTGCGTCTGGGCCCCTTTCCGGCCCGGTGGTTCTAGAAGAGCCCCGAAACGCGGCCTTTCTCGTCGACGTCGATGGCCAGGGCCGCCGGTCTTTTGGGCAGGCCCGGCATGGTCATGATGCTTCCCGTGACGGCCACGAGGAACCCCGCCCCGGCGGCGATGCGGACCTCGCGGACGGTGACGGTGAAGTTCCGGGGCCGTCCCTTCTTGGCAGGGTCATCGGAGAGAGAGGCCTGGGTCTTGGCCATGCAGACCAGAAGCCCGTCCAGTCCCAGGGCGCTGACGGTCTTGAGGTCCTTCTCGGCCTGGTCGGTGAAGGCGATGTCGTCGGCGCCGTAGATCTTGGTGGCGATGGCCCTCATCTTCTCCTTGGGGGGAAGGTCGGCGTCGTAGAGGAAGTGGAAGGCCTTGGGCTCGTCGCAGGCGGCGATGACCTTCCGGGCCAGATCGAGCCCTCCCTCGCCGCCCTTGGCCCAGACTTCGGAGAGGGCCACGGGAGCGCCAAGGGCGCGGCACTTCTCCTCGACGAGGGCCAGCTCCTCGGGACGGTCCGTGGGGAAGGCGTTGACGGCGACGACGACGGGAAGGCCGAAGCCCTTGATGTTTTCGATGTGCTTCTCCAGGTTGGGGATGCCCGCGGCCAGGGCCTCCATGTCGAGCTCGCCGAGCCTCTCCTTGGCCATGCCTCCGTGCATCTTCAGGGCCCGTACGGTGGCGACGATGACGACGGCGTCGGGCTTGAGGCCGGCCAGGCGACACTTGATGTCGAGGAACTTCTCGGCGCCCAGGTCGGCGGCGAAGCCCGCCTCGGTGACGAAATAGTCGGCCAGCTTGAGGCCGTACTTGGTGGCCATGACGCTGTTGCAGCCGTGGGCGATGTTGGCGAAGGGGCCGCCGTGAATGAAGGCCGGAACGCCCTCGAGGGTCTGGACGAGGTTGGGCTTGAGGGCGTCCTTGAGGAGCATGGCCATGGCCCCCGGAGCGCCCAGATCGCCGGCCGTGACGGGCCTGTCGTCGTAGGTGTAGGCGACGATGATCCGGGCCAGGCGTTCCTTCAGATCGGAGATGCCCGAGGCGAGACAGAGGATGGCCATGACCTCGGAGGCGACGGTGATGTCGAAGCCGTTCTCCCGGGGCACGCCCTGGGCCTTGCCTCCCAGGCCGATGACGATGTTGCGGAGGGCCCGGTCGTTCATGTCCATGACGCGGCGCAGGACGACGCGGCGGGGGTCGATGTTGAGCTCGTTGCCCTGCTGGAGCGAGTTGTCGACCATGGCGGCCAGCAGGTTGTGGGCCGCCGTGATGGCGTGGATGTCGCCGGTGAAGTGGATGTTGATGTCCTCCATGGGGACGACCTGGCTGTAGCCGCCTCCGGCGGCTCCGCCCTTGACGCCGAAGACGGGGCCCAGTGAGGGCTCCCTCAGGGCCAGGGTGGTCTTCTTGCCCAGCCGGGCCAATCCCTGGGCCAGGCCTACGGAGGTCGTCGTCTTCCCCTCTCCGGCCGGCGTCGGCGTGATGGCCGTGACAAGGATCAGCTTGCCGTCGTCGTTGCCCCTGATCCTCTCCCAGAGGTCGAAAGAGACCTTGGCCTTGTACTTGCCGTAGTGTTCAAGATCGTCGTCGCCGATTCCGAGTTTGGCTGCGATGGCATCGATGGGCTCCATGACGCACTGCTGGGCGATGTCGATGTCGGAGAGGTGCTGGCTCATATTAAACCTCCTAGGCATGTTGGAGTTGGCGATACACCGGACATATTAGCATAAAACGACAAAAAAGTTTGCCACTCAATAGAGGAGCATGGCGATCGGCGAGGCGATGAGGATCGTCAGGACGACGCGCTCGAACCAGATGACGAGGATGTCGCCCATCTTGATGGGAATGTCGGTGCCGACGATGCAGGGGATGATGGCCGAGAAAAAGAGAATTTCCGAGATGCAGAGGACGGCCATGGTGAAACGCAGGACCATGGGGGCATCGGCCTTGGCGACGAGAATGGCCGGGAGGAACATCTCGGCCAGGGAGACGGCGGCCGCCTTGCCGGCCAGAAGGGCCTCGGGCATGGAGAAGAGCTTGAAGAAGGGGTAGAAGGCGTAGCCCAGGATGTCGAAGATGGGCGTGTGGTTGGCTGCCAGAAGCCCGAGGAGGCCGATGGAGGTGATGGAGGGAATGACGGCCATGGCCATGTTCAGCCCCTCCTTGAGGTTGGATGCCATGAGGGAGGCCACGGAGGGGGCGCCGGCCGCCGTGTCGAGCCCCTCTTTCCAGGCACGGGCGAAAAGGGAGCCCTGAGTCGTCTCCTCCTCGGGAGCCCTGCCCGTGTAGTAGCTGTCGGCCATGGAGGCCAGGGGCCAGAGGCGCGTCGTCACGGCCGTGACGGCGAAAGTGACGGCCATGGAGACCCAGAAGAAGGTGCCCCACTCTTCCATGAGCCCCAGCGTCTTGGCGACGATGAGCATGAAGGTGGCCGAAACGGTGGAGAATCCCGTGGCGATGATGGCCGCTTCCCGGGCCGAATACTTGCCCTGACGGTAGACGTTGTTGGTGATGATCAGGCCCACCGAGTAGCTGCCGACGAAAGAGGCGACGGCGTCGATGGCCGAGCGGCCCGGCGTCCTGAAGACGGGTCTCATGACGGGCGTCATGAGGACTCCGGTGAATTCCAGCAGGCCGAAGCCGACGAGGAAGGCCAGGAAAAGAGATCCGATGGGGATGACGAGCCCGACGGGAATGGCCAGCTTGGAGAAGAGAAAGGGGCCGACGCCGGGATCGAGGAGCCAGGCGGGACCGACCTCAAAGTAGATCATGGGACCGATGACGGCTCCGGCGACTTTTGCGAAGGAGAAGACGAGGTCCGTCGTCGACCGGTTCCAGGTCTTGCGGAGGAAGGGGGCCGCTGCTCCGGCGACCATGACGGCTATGGCGTAAAGGGCCGATGCTCCGGGCAGGCTGTTGCGGATGGCCGTGATGATGTGATCGACGGGGATGGTCGAGTTCCCGCCGAGAGTCAGAGGGAAGAAAAACATGAAAAGACCAAAGAGACTCAGGCCCAGAAAACGAGCCAGAGCCAAGGTGGGACCGACTGTCGGAGAAGTGCCTTTGTTCGAAGACAAGGGGGATCCTCCTTAAAAAAAGATGAGGTGTGCCGTTGCGCCGGGAAAAAGGGGTGATGAATGAAGAGGACAGACAGAAGCGGGCCGTCGAGATAGGAAGGGCGTCCTTCTTTCGCCTCGGGAGGCCGGAAAGGCCCTCTGTCTTTCCGGCCTCCCGTCAAAGGCTTCCCGTCGCAAAGGCCCGACTTCCCTCCCGCAGGAGATCTGGGGCTATGAGAGGCCGATGATCTTCCTGCGGGAAGGGAGGCTGGGCGTCTGCCGGACGTCTCCGGAAAAGGGTTGATTCGGCCCGATCGGCCAGACTCAAAGCCTGGCTTCAAGAACAAGGAATTCCCTTCGGACGGTGAGGATGGGGATCAACCCTCGTCGGGACCGGTCCGGCGGGCTCCGGAAAGAGGATCTATCGTTTCTCCCAGGCTCTGTCCACGGCCTTGGCGACGAGTTCCTCGGCGGGGACGTAGGGGAGGGTGATGTGGTAGCTGCCGGGGTACTTGGCGTTCACCTCGGCGCCCACCTCGACGGCGTGGTCGCAGCGGCCCCAGGCGCGGCGGGCGACGCCGCCCAGAACGTCCCACATCATGGCGGACCGGATGATCTCGTCGGTCCGCTCCGATCCGTCGAGGACCATGCCGAAGCCGCCGTTGATGACCTTGCCGATGCCGACGCCTCCGCCGTTGTGGAGGGAGCAGAGCGTCATGCCTCGGGCGGCGTTGCCGGCGAAGCACTGAGTGGCCATGTCGGCGCAGATGTTGCTGCCGTCCTTGATGTTGGACGTCTCCCGGTAGGGCGAATCGGTGCCGGAGACGTCGTGGTGGTCGCGGCCGAGCATGACGGGGCCGATCTCGCCCTTGCGGACCATGTCGTTGAACTTGAGGGCGATCCTGGTCCGCCCCTCGGCATCCTGATAGAGGATGCGGCACTGGGTGCCCACGACGAGACGGTTCTTCTCGGCATCGCGGATCCAGATCCAGTTGTCGTAGTCCTGGCTTCGCCGGTTGGGGTCGATGCACTCCATGGCGGCCCTGTCGGTCCTGCGCAGGTCCTCGGGCTTGCCGCTCAGGCAGCACCAGCGGAAGGGCCCGTAGCCGTAGTCGAAGAGGACGGGACCCATGATGTCCTCGACGTAGGAGGGCCAGATGAACCCGTCGTAGGTGTTCTCGCCGTTCTTGCAGATCTCCTTGACGCCGGCGTCGTAGACGGCCCGCATGAAGGAGTTGCCGTAGTCGAAGAAGTAGGTTCCCCGCTCGACAAGGGTCTTGATCAATTCGTAGTGCCTTCTCAGCGTCTCGTCGACGCGGCGGCGGTATTCGTCCGGATTGTCGTGGAGCATGGCGGTGCGCTCCTCGAAGGAGAGGCCCACGGGGCAGTAGCCGCCGTCATAGGGGGCATGGCAGGAGGTCTGGTCCGAGAGAAGGGGAATCTCGATGCCCTTGTCCACGGCGTACTGGAGCAGATCGACGATGTTGCCGTGATAGGCGATGGAGAGGGCCTGCTTCTTCTCCTGGGCCTCCCTGGCCAAGGCGAAGGCCTCCTGGCAGGTTTCGGCCACGGCGCTGACCCAGCCCTGGCTGCGCCTCGTCTCGATCCGCGAGGCGTCCACCTCGGCGACGATGCCGACGCCGCCGGCGATCTCGATGGCCTTGGGCTGGGCGCCGCTCATGCCGCCCAGGCCGGAGGAGATGAAGAGGATTCCGGCGAGGTTCTCCTTGGGACCGATGCCGAGGCGCTGGCGCGCGGCGTTGAGAAGGGTGTTGAAGGTGCCGTGGACGATGCCCTGGGGGCCGATGTACATCCAGCCGCCGGCCGTCATCTGGCCGTAGTTGGTCACGCCGAGCTGCATGGCCCGGTGCCATTCGGTCTGGTTGTCGAAGATGCCGACGAGAAGCCCGTTGGTGACGATCACTCGGGGGGCCTCGGGCCGAGACTTAAAGAGCCCCAGAGGATGGCCGCTTTCGACGACGAGAGTCGTGTCGTCGGTCAGTTCCTCGAGGTATTTCTTGAGGAGCCGGTACTGGAGCCAGTTCTGGCAGACCTGTCCCGTCTCGCCGTAGGTCACCAGCTCGTAGGGGTAGAGTGCCACGTCGAAATCGAGGTTGTTGTCGATCATGACCTGGAAGGCCTTGCCGGCGAGACACTTGCCCTTGTACTCATCGATGGGCCGGCCCCAGATCCGTCCCTCGGGACGAAAGCGGTAGGCGTAGATCCGGCCCATGGTACGCAGCTCTTCCATGAACTCCGGAGCCAGAAGGGCGTGGTGTTCCTCGGGGACATAGCGGAGGGCGTTCTTCAGGGCCAGCTCCGTCTCCTTGCGGCTCAGCGTCCAGCCCCTGTCGGGGGCGCGCCGTATGCCTGAAGCGAAGTGGGGATGCTCGGGCAGGGTCGCATCGAGTTTGATCGTCATGGCTGCACCGATGGTGGCGTTGCTTTCCATTGAAGATCCCTCCTGTTTTCGTCGGGAACGGACGTTCCCGCCAGATCCGGAGTTGTGTCTCGCTCCGGGCCACGGGCCCCGGAGGGCCCCCATCTTCGTCAAACCGTTCTCTTCCGGGACGGATCGCCTCAGAGGCGGACGGTGATCTTCGCCGTCGCCTCCCTCAGGGAGGCGACGATCTTTTCCTCTTCGCCGTCGAAGCTGGAGGCCAGACCCGCCAGACCGAGCTGGGCGACGAAAAGACCTCGCCTGTCGAAAAGGGGGACGCTGATGTCGCCCGCATGGGCCATCCATTCCTCGCGGCTGTAGGCGTAGCCCCGGCGCCGGATCGATTCGAGGGCCTCCTGGAGGTTCTCGACGTCCAGTCCCTCGGGGAGGCCTCCCTCGAAGATCCGCTTCCGAAGGGCGGGGGAGGCGAAGGCCAGGAGGACCTTCCCTGTGGCCCCGGCATAGACGGGGACGGCCATCCCCCTGTGGGCGACGAACTTGAGGGCCATCGCGGGATCGACGGCGTGGATGCACCGCCCTTCGAGGCCTTCCAGGACGGAGAGAATGGCCGTCTTGTCCGTCTCGGCCACGAGACGTTCCATCTCGGGAGAGGCGATGCGGATCAGCTCGTCGTAGAAGAGGCTGCGGCTGTTGAGGAGAAAAAAGCCGACGGAGGGCCGGAACTGCTCCGTTCCCTCCTCTCGGTGGACCCATTCCCGCTCCTCGAGGGAGGCAAGAAGGCGGTGGAGGGTGCTGCGGGGGACGGCGATGCGCGATTCGATCTCGCGGAGGGTCATCGTCTCCTCGGCCGAACAGAGCAGTTCCATGATTTTGACGATCCGCCCCACGGCGTCGAGTTTTTCGGCCATCGCTTCCTCCAAAAATGGGACAAGTTGTCCCGTAAATGCTCTCATGCAGAACGATACCGAAAAGACAGGACACTGTCAACGGGAAATTCCTCGCCCTCTCCCCTTTGGCCTATAATGTCCACGGAGGACGATGGCCCATGACGTTGAACGTTCAGCTTCTCGGTCCGCCCCGCTTTTCCCTCGATGGCGTCGATCTGGTCTTCCCCTTCCGCAAGGTCGAGGGACTGGCCTGCTATCTCTTCGTGGAGCGTCAGGCCTCGAGAGAGACCTTGATGGACCTTCTCTGGAGCGACAAGGAGGGGGAAGCGGCCTCGCGGAACCTGCGCAACGCCCTCTACGAGCTGCGCAAGGTCCTGCCTCAGGGGTTGATTCGGAACAGAGGGCAGAGGGTCGTCGCCGGCGACGAGGGGTTTTGTCTCGATCTTTCGGCCCTCGATGTCTTCCCCTCCTCCTCTCCGACGGTCTCTTCCCTCCGTCCTTTCATGGAGGGCTTTTCCCTCCCGGCCTGTCCTCCCTTCGAGGAGTGGCTCCGCCAGAGCCGTTCTCTTTTCGAGCTCCGCCGCCGCAGGGCCATGAGAGACTACGGCCGACTCTGCCTCGACAGGGGGACTCCCGATCGGGCCCTTTCCTGCCTGGAGTCCCTCTTCGCCTCCGATGTCGACGAGGAGGCGGGCTGTCTTCTGATGGAGGCCTATTCCCGAACGGGGCGGAGATGCGAGATGATCCGCACCTACCGCCTTCTGACGGAACGGCTGGCCTCGGAGCTGGATCTGGGGCCCTCGGAGGAGACGATCGCCCTCTACGGGTATCTCCTCCTCCGAGAAGGGGGCTGTGACGGGGGGGGGAGGGATCTGCCTCCGGAGGGGGGAGGTTTTTTCGGTCGCCAGGTCGAGCTGGAGTCGGTGAGAGCCTGCACGGAACCGCCTTTCGACCGCTGCCGCGCCATCTTCGTCTCCGGAGAGGCCGGCGTCGGCAAAAGCCTCTTCGTCTCGCGGGCCCTGGGCCAGGCTCCCCCGGGAACGCTCGTCGTGACCTGCGGCGCCGCCCGGGGGGAGGAGCGCCATCCGCTTCTCCCCTGGAACGATCTGCTCGAGGGCGTGGCCGCCCGGATCGATCTCGACGGCCTCGACTTTCCCCCGGCCCACCGTTCCCTGCTGGCCGAGAGTTTTCCCGCACTGGCCGCGACAGCCACCTCCTGCCACCCCGCCGGGCCCTTCCGTCTCGGCGCCGCCATGGCCCGCCTCTTCGACCTTCTCGCCCGCTTTTGTCCCGTCGCCATCGTTTTCGAGGACCTGCAGTGGTTCGACGGCGACTCTCTCGACCTTCTCGAGAGCTTCCTGGCCCATCGGCGGGCTCCCCTTCTCCTTTTCGTCACGACCCGCCACAGTCGGAGCTGCCGGGGACGGGACCTTTTCCGCAGCGCCGCCCGAGTCGGACGCTGTGAGCTGAAGGAGATCGCCCTGGCCCCCTTTTCCCGAGGCGAGACGGAATCCTTCTGCCGCCTCTGTCTTCCCGGAAGGGATCTGGCCGGCGCCGATTTCGACCGCCTCTACGGCCAGACCGACGGCCTGCCCCTTTTTCTGTCGGGGGTGATCCGCCTTTTGGCGGCGGGCCGCTCTCTCGACGAGGCTCCCTCCAGCCTCGCCGAGACCTACGAGAGGCTTCTGGCCGATTTCTCCGACGAGGACCGTTTCCTTTTGGAGCGGCTCTCCGTCTTTTCGACGCGCGCCGAGTGGGGGCTTCTCCGCCGCTTTTCGGGGCTTTCCGAGGCGGTTCTGACGGAGCGCGTCGAAAGGCTCAGAACGGGGGCGATCCTGGCCGAGCGCCTCGACGAGGGGGAGAGGCTTCACATCGAGTTCAGCCACGTCGCCGTCAGAGACCACATCTACCGTTCCCTCTCCGAGGCGCGACGACGCCTCCTCCACGGAGAGCTGGCCCACCTCCTGATGGAGGAGCTGGGAGAGAGGCGCTGGAACGATCTCCTCTGTTCCCGCATCATCGGCCACTGCCGCCGGGCGGCCCTGGCGACGGAGGAGCTCGACTATTCCATCCGCCGACTGAAACTCCACATTCATCTCAACTACGAATTGTTTCCCCTCCTCAGCGACGATGTCCTCCGAGGGGCCTCGGCGCCTCTGGAGGGGAGAAAGGACACCCGGGAGCAGCTGGCGGGCCTGGAAGAACTTCTGCGCCGCCTCCGCCGCGAGGGTACGCCCTCGGCGCGGCTGGAGCGTCTCGAGGCCTCTTTCCGCGCCCTCAGCGGCGGCTATCGTCTCTGGTGGGGCGACTACGTCCAGGGGAAACTGCTCGTCGCGAAGGCCCTCGAAGAGGCGCGGCGGCGGCGGGACGGGACGTTGGAGCTCGAGGCCCTCCAGCATCTCTGCTACTACGCCATCCAGACGGAAGAGCCCTCCCTTCTGGAGCGCCATAGTCGAAGTCTCCTCGAATCGGCGGGGAAGGCCCGCCTCGAGGCCCTCCGGGGCGTGGCTCTGCGTTTTCTGGGGATGGCCCGTCTCTTCCGGGGAGAGTATGACGGAGCCGAAAGGGCTCTGGAGGCCTCCATCGATCGTTTCCGCGCCGTCGAGGCCCTCGACGAGCCTTACACCCTCCAGACGGCGGCGGCCCGAAACTATCTGGCCGACAGCGCCCATCGCAGGGGGCGGCTCGACGAGGCTCTGGATCTCTATGGGGCCTGCGTCGGCCAGTGCCGTGACGAGGGGCTTTTCCGCGGTCTCTGTCTCTTCCACAGCAACGCGGCTCACGTGGCCTTCGACCTCGGCGACGATGAGGCCTTTCTGCGTCATCTGGAAGCGGCCCGGTCCCTGCAGGAGGAGAGCGAGGCCTGGCGGGGGAACGGGATCCTCTTCAGCCTCCTTGCCTGGGATGCCGCCAGGGAGGGGGAGGAAGAAAGGGCCCTGACGGCCCTCCGACGGGGTGACGCCCTCGTCGAAGCCCTGGGGAAACGGTTCTGGCTGGCCCTGCAGCTCGAGGTCAAAGGGCGCATCAAGGCCGGAGTCCGAAGGGGAGGCCTTCTCGACGAGGCCCTCACCGAGACTCCCGAGACCTATCGCCGAGGCGCCCTTTCTCTTTATCGGGCCATGGCGGTCCGCCACAAGGCGAAGGCCGTCACCGAAGCGGCGGGGATGCGAGGGGGTTTCTGACCGCCTCGTTTCTCCGTCGTGACGGAAGGTGTGGATGGCAGGTGCCTTTCCGTTCCCGCCGAGGGGCGGGAACGGATCGTCTGATGAACGAGGAGGTTTCATAAGAAAATGGAACGCATTCGGATCAAGCAAGTGGACGCCTTTTCCGACGTCCCTTTCGGCGGCAATCCGGCCGGCGTCGTCACCGATGCCGATGGCCTGGACGGGAAGACGATGGGGCTTATCGCCCGGGAAATGAATCTGAGCGAGACGGCCTTCGTCTTTCCCTCCGATCGGGCCGATTTCAAAATCCGCTTTTTCACTCCCCACAGAGAGGTCGATCTCTGCGGCCACGCGACGATTGCCGCCTTCTTCGCCCTCCACGAGGAGGGACGTCTCGACCCTTCCCGTTCCGTCTTCACTCAGGAGACGAAGGCCGGCGTCCTGGAGGTGGAGCGCTCCTTCCGCGCGGATCGGCCCGTCTTCACCATGACCCAGGCCAGCCCCCGCTTCGAGGAGGTCGAGGCGACAGGCGGTGACGCGGCCCGTCTTCTTGGCGTCGACGCCAAGGATCTTCTCGATGCGATGCCCCTCAAGATCTCGACGGGAATCTGGTGGTTCGTCGTGGGCCTGAAACGTCTCGAAGGGCTGCAGAACCTCGTCCCCGATCAGGCGGCCATCAGGCGCTTCAGCGCCCGCCACGGCGTGGCCGGTCTCCTGCCCTTCTGCCTCGAGACCCTGTCGCCCGATGCCTCCTTTCACATGAGGGCCTTCACTCCCGAAGGGGGCATCGACGAAGATCCCGTCTGCGGAACGGGCAATGGCTGCATCGGCGCCTTTATCGCCCATCACCGTCTTCTGGGTGGAGAGGAGATGGAGATGAGAAGCGAGGCTGGCTTCGAGGTCGGAAGACCGGGCCAGGTTTTCGTCACCGTCTGCCGCGAAGGTTCCCTTCCCTCGCGGGTTCGCGTCGGAGGATCGGCCGTCACCGTTCTCGAGGGAACGATGAACCTTCCGGGAGGCGAGAGAGCGTGAGAACGATGGGGCTCATCGGCGGCCTGAGCTGGGAGTCGAGCCGCGACTATTACCGCATCGTCAACGAAGAGGTGAATTCCCGTCTGGGGGGACTCCATTCCGCACCATGCGTCCTGTCCTCCCTCGATTTCGATCCCCTGGCCCGTGCCATGGCCGCCGGAGAGTGGGAGATCTGCCGCCGCCTCGTCGTCGACTCGGCCTGTCGCCTCCAGAGGGCCGGAGCCGACTTCCTCCTCATCTGCTCCAACACGATGCACGCCTTTGCCGGAGACGTCGAGGCCCGGACGGGGCTGCCCCTCCTTCATATCGTCGACGCCATCGGACGCCCGGCCGGCGAGAGGGGCTTCCGGACGGTGGGGCTTCTTGGGACGAGGGCTCTCATGGAGGCCGATCATTACCGTCGCCGCATGGAAGAGAACTGGGGGCTCTCCGTCCTGGTCCCCGACGCCGAAGAAAGGGAGACCGTCAACGAGGTCATCTTCGGTGAGCTCTGTCGCGGCAGGGTCCTCGACGCCTCGCGCCAGGTTTTCCTGAAGATCATGGAGAACCTGGCCGCCAGGGGAGCCGAGGCCGTCGTCCTGGGCTGCACGGAAATTCCCATGCTGGTCGGGGCCGGTGATACGGAGCTGCCCCTTTTCGATTCCCTCCGTCTCCACGCCCTGGCCGCCGTCGACCTTTCTCTGGCCGAAGAGGGCTGACCGCCATCGACGGCCCTATCCGGTCGGGCCCCTTTCCCCTGAGACGGGAAAGGGACCTTCCTTTGGAATTTCCCCCGCCGTCGAGGGCGATTCCCTTCCTCCGGCGAGCGGCAAGCTCCGATGCGTGGTATCATGGCTTCCAACCGCAATTCAGGAAGGTGAAGCTATGCACTGGAAAAAGAGAATGCCTCGGGCCGTCAGGGAGATGGAGTTCGCCGAGTACGGGAGCGCCAGGGAAGATCGTCCCGTGGCCGTCGACTGTGCCCTGGGGACGAATCCCCTCGGCTCGCCCCGATGTGTCGCCGAGACGGCGGCGGAGCGGGTGGTGGGGGATCTCTGCGCCTACCCAGGCGACGACCTTCCCCTGAGGCGGGCCCTCTCCGACGCGTGGAGAGGGGCCTTCTCTCCCGAAGAGGTGGTTCTCGGCACGGGATCGATCGGCCTTCTCGTCGGTCTGGCCAGGACTTTCTGCGCGCCCGGAGCCCAGGTCCTGGGCGTTCTTCCCCAGTTTCCCGACGGGCCCATGCACTTCCAGCTTTCGGGTGCCTCCTACAGGGCCATCCCCCTCTCTCCTCCCGACTACCGGCTCGACCTGGATGCGATGAAGGCGGCCATGACGGGAGAGGAGTCGCTCCTCTACCTCGACCGGCCTCACAACCCCACGGGGCAGGCCGTCCCCCTGGCGGAGGTCGAAGGCCTGGCACGGGCCTGCGACGAAAGGGGGACGCTCCTCATCGTCGACGAGGCCTACGGCGATTTCCTCCCTCCCGACGAGTCGGCCCTTAATCTCTCCCGTCCCTCCCTCGTCGTCCTCCGATCCTTCTCCAAGGGAAGGGGGCTGGCAGGCATCAGAGCGGGCTATGCCGTCATCCGCGACGGGGAGGCCCGCCGTTTCATGAAAAAGACGACGCCCCCCTTCTCCGTCAACTCCATCGCCCTGTCCCTCGCCTCGCGGGCCCTCGGCGACGAGGCCTTCCTCCTCCGGTCCAGGGCGGCCGTGGCGGCCGTCAAGAGACGAATCGTGGAGGCCGTCGAGGCGACTCCCCATTTCTCCGTCGCCGTCACCCACGATCAGGTTCCCATTCTCCTCCTCTCGTCGCGCATCGAGGGGGACGATCTCTACGATCGTCTCATGAGGCAGGGCATCAGGACCGAGGCGGGCACCTGTTTCGAGGGACTGGGCGCCGAAAGCGTGAGGCTCCGCGTGCCCGCGCCGGAAGAGCTCGACGCTTTTCTCGAACGCTGGAGTGCCGCTGCGAAAAGTTGACAAGGACACCGGGGTGGTATAGACTCCCCGGAAAGTCACCTTCCGTGAGGCGGGACTTTCCCGCCGATGCGACGGAGGGGGGTGGCGTTCTTTCTGCATCGAACCTGTCAGAGGGGCCTTTTGCGCCCCATTTGTAAGGGAACCGACCGAAAGGGGGCCCTTTCCGTGAGTCTCTCAGCCGTGACGATCGACAGCTTTATTTATGCAGGTCTTCACCGTCACGTCTCGGGGGCGCCCTCCTAGCGCGGTCGGTTCTTACCGTTCCGCTCGAACGTCCAGGAGAGAGGAGGCCCCCGGTTCAAGGGGCCTCCTCTTTTGAATGAGTTGAATGAGTCGCGGAAAGGAGGATCCGAGGAGGGCTTTTAAAAGGAACTCGAGGCCCTGAAGAGCGCAGGGGAGATCTTAACTGAAATCGAAAGGTGTGAGCCAAGATGAGCGCAGCGTCAGAGAGCAAGCAGGGCTTCTTCGGCAAAATGATGGCCTCTTCGGCCTACAAAAAGTACTTCCTTCCCGGTCTGATTTCACAGTCCGTCGTCGTCGCCGGGGGATACGGGACGGGGCGGGAGCTTGTCGAGTATTTCGTCAACTACGGCAGCCTCGGCGGCGTTCTGGGCATGGCTTTGGTCACGACGGTTCTCTGGTCCCTCGTCTTCGCCGTCAGCTACGAGTTTGCCCGGACCTTCAAGGTCTACGACTACCGCAGCTTCTTCAAGGAACTCCTCGGTCCCGGCTGGGTGCTCTACGAGGCCTGTTACATCGTCCTTCTCCTCATCGTCCTCGGCGTCGTCGGGGCCACTTCGGGGAGCATCTTCATGCAGTCCTTCGGCCTTCCGCCCCTTGTCGGCGCGGCCCTCTTTCTCGGCGGCGTGGCCACCCTGACCTTCTTCGGAAGCTACGTCATCGAAGTGGCCATGTCCTGGTGGTCCTACCTCCTCTACGCCGTCTTCCTCGTCTTCCTTCTCGTCGGTCTCTCCCAGGTGGGGGGCCAGATCGGCGCCAATCTCTTCTCGGGCGAGATCAAAGAGGGGTGGGCCCTGGGCGGCTTCAAGTACGCCTTCTACAACATGGGCACCTTCCCGGCCATCCTCTTCGCCCTGAACTACATCGAAAACAGAAAGGAAGCCGTTCTCTCGGGGATCATGACGTCGGTCATCACGATCCTTCCCGGCTTCTTCCTCTACCTCGTCATCATGGGTTTCTACCCCGCCATTCTCGAGACGGAGCTTCCCACCTACGCCATACTGGAGAAGATCGCTCCCTGGCTTCTGCCCGTCTACATGGTCGTTCTCTTCGGAACCATGATCGAGACGGGAGCCGGATTCATCCACGCCGTCAACGAGCGGATCAACGCCTGGCTCGTCGATCGGAAAGGTACGGGACTCACCAGGGCCAACAGAGGGCTGCTGGGCGGGCTCATGGCCCTCGTCGGCCTGGGAATCGCCTCCTTCGGCCTCATCGGCCTCATCGCCAAGGGGTACGGAACGATCAGCTGGGGCTTTTTCATCCTCCACGGAGTGGCCCTGTTCACGATAGGCATCTACAAGATCGGCAGGAAAAAGGTCGACGCCCGCTGACGTCGACCGGAAATCGGAGGCAGCGCCATGGACTGGAAAGCTCTTGCGGCGTATACGGACAAGCCGATCGCCCGAAGCGGCGAGATCATCGAGAGAGAGGAGAGGGTCCTGCCCAAAGCGGTGGCCATCAAGTATTTTCCCATGGCCATCGAGCGGGGCCGGGGTTCTCTCGTCTGGGACGCCGACGGCAACCGCTACATCGATTTCCTGACCAGCGCGGCCGTCTACAACGTGGGGCACGGCCATCCCGCCGTCGTCGAGGCCGTTCGGGAGCAGGTCGGCAAACTTCAGAATTACACCATCGTCTATTTCTACAACGATAGGCCGGTCCGCCTCGCCGAACGTCTCATCGAGACGACGCCGGGAACCTTCGCGAAGAAGGCGGCCTTCGCCTTCTCCGGTTCCGACGGCGTCGACGGGGCCATCAGAGCGGCCCGCTCCTTCACGGGACGCAGGCAGGTCCTCTGCTTCAAGAACGCCTATCACGGGATGACGACGATCTCCCTTTCCGTGACGGCCATCGTCGGTCGGGAGATCCGCGAGCGGGTCTGCCCCGATCGGAACGTGGTCTTTCTCGAATACCCCGATCCCTACAGGAATTCGTGGGGGATCGACGGCTACGGCGATCCCGAGGCCCTGACCGAGGCGGCCATGAAGGAGGTAGAGGAGGCCCTCGCCCGTCACAGAGGCGACGTGGCGGCTCTCCTCATCGAACCGGCTCAGGGCGACGGGGGGATGATCTTCCCGCCCAGGCCCTTCATGCGGCGTCTTAGAGAGGTGACGGAGCGGGAGGGGGTCGTCTTCATCGACGAAGAGGTCCAGACGGGCATGGGCCGGAGCGGCAGGTGGTGGGCCATCGAACACGACGATGTCGTCCCCGACCTGATCGTTTCGGCCAAAGCCCTCGGCGGCGGTCTCCCCATCTCGGCCATCGTCGGCAGGGCCGATATCCTCGACGATCTTCCCTCTCCGCTTCTGGCCTATACCCATACGGGCCATGCCGTCAGCTGTGCGGCGGCCGAGGCCACCCTCTCCGTCATCCGCGACGAGAAGCTGACGGAAAAGGCCGAGGAGAAGGGCAGGCGTCTGGCCGACTGGTTCCGTCGGCGCGCCGAGCGGTTTCCCTTCATCGGAGATATCCGCCAGAGGGGGCTCCTCATGGGCGTCGAGATCGTCTCCGACAGGGAGAAAAAGAGTCCCGACAAGGCCATGGCACTGAAGATCTCCTGGGCCGCCTGGGAGAGGGGCCTTCTCCTCATCACCTTCGGCAGGGACGGCAACGTCCTCCGCCTGGCCCCGCCGCTGAACATCTCGGAGGAGCTTTTCCTGGAGGCCCTCGATCGGCTCGAGGGCGCCCTCGACGACGCCTCTTCTGGCCGCGTCCCCGACGGGATCCTGACCCACCTTCAGGGGTGGTAGAGCCGATCGGTTCTCGATCTTTCCATACAGGGAAGGGCCCCGGAGAACGATCTCGGGGCCCTTCCCTGTCGGATGGGAGGCGCGGAAAGGAGGAAACGTCGAGTCTACTCCCTGATGAGGAGTACCCTCTCGCCCTTGGCGTGGCGGACGATCATCCAGCAGATGGAGAAGGCCATGACCATCATGAGGAAGAGGATGGGGAATCCCGCCACGGTGGCGATCTGCTTGGTGGCGTCGATGCCGCTGATCTCACCGCCGCCGCTGCCGCTGATGAGGTTGATGATGGCCACCGAGGACATGACGACGCCCCAGAAGATCTTCATGGCGGCGGGAGGCTCGAGCCCTTCCTGGTGGGCCGCCGTCGTCGAGAGGGAGGCCACGGTGGAGGTCATCGAGTCGGCCATGGTGACGATGGAGACGAAGACCGTTCCCATGAAGATCCAGCTGATGGCTTTCGTCAGAGGATAGAACTTGAGGAACTCGAAGACGGACTTCTCCAGGGCCAGCTTGCCCCCCTCGTGGATGGCCTCCCAGAGCCCCTGCCCCGAGAGCTCGAGGTGGATGGCGGCGCCGCCGAAGACGGAGAACCAGAGGAAGCCGAAGAAGGCGGGCATGAAGAGGTTCATGAACATGAACTGCCGGATCGTCCGTCCCTTGACGAGGCGGGCCAGGAACATGCCGATCAGGGGGGCGTAGGCGAGCCAGATGGCCCAGTAGTAGATGGGCCACCAGCGGGGCCAGGCCGACCCGTCGACGGGGCTCAGGTAGTGGGTACGGACGAAGAAGTCGTCGAGGAAATGGCCCGTCGCCTGCGTGCCCAGGGAGAGGATGAAACGGGTGGGGCCGAAGACGAAGACGAAGACGAGAAGGGCCAGGAAAATTTTGGCGTTTTTGTCCGAAAGCCAGCGGATTCCCCGGTTGAGGCCCGTGTAGCTCGAAATGATGTAGACGGCGACGATGGCGGCCACGACGGCGACCCACATGGCCCGGCCCGCCGCGATGCCCGTCATGATCTGGATGCCGCTGGAGATCTGCATGGTGCCCACGCCGAGGACGGCCGCCACGCCTCCGGCGATGGCCAGGAGGCAGAGGCTGTCGACGACGGTGCCGACGGGACCTTCGATGTGTCTGCCGGCGAGGGGGTAGAGGGTGGAGCTGACGCGGTAGGGAAGGTTCATGTTATAGGCTCCGTAGGCGATGCCCAGGCCGCAGATGGCGTACATGGCGTAGGGGATGAAAGTCCAGTGGATGTAGGTGCTCACCATGGAGAACATGGCCGCCTCTTCCGTTTTGGCCGTGATGCCCAGCGTCTCGAAGACGCCCGAATCCATGAAGTGGTAGAGCGGTTCGGCGATGCCCCAGAAGACGATCCCCGTGGCGATGCCGGCGCAGAGGGAGATGGCGAACCAGTTCCAGGTGCTCATTTCGGGCTTGGCGTCCTTGCCGCCGAAGCGGATGTCGCCGTATCTGGAAAAACAGAAAAAAAGACAGATGAAGAGGAAGATGTTGCCCGAAATCTGGAAAAGCCAGCCGAAATCCTGGAAGGCGAAGTTGACGATGGCGTTCTCGGCGTCGTAGAAGGCCTTGGGTGCCAGGAGCCCCAGGGCGATGATGACGACGAAGGCCAACGACATGGGGAGGAAAACCCCCATGCGGACCTTGACCTGATCGGAACGGATTGCGTCGGGCGCTCTCTTCGTTTTCTGCTGCTCGTTTTCCACTGTCTGTCCCTCCTGCCTGAATAGGGTCCTTCCTTGACGGCTTTCCTCTTCACTCCTTTTGTCGGCCGACGGACCTCCTCTTCGCGCCGTCCTTGGGCGATGCTAGGCCGGAGCCGTCAAAAAAACGTCAAAAGGATGGGTTCTCATCTTTCGAGGGCCTCCCGAGCCCGCTTCAGGAGCGTCCCCTCCCGGACGAGCCTCGTCGCCGCCGTCACGTCGAGGGAGAGGTTACGGTCCCTGTCGAGGAAGGGAACGTCCTCGCGGAGGGCGGCCAGGGCCGCCGCCGTTCCTCTGCCGAGGCGGGTGGCCCTGCGGAGGTCGATGGCCTGGGCGGCGTGGATCATCTCGATGGCCAGGATCACCTCGACGGCCTCGACGATGCGCCCCGTCTTGAGCATCACGTAAGGCGTGTTGTTCCCCCTGTCCTCCATATCCTCCGAGAGGGAGCTGTAGTCGGCCGAGACGGGATTGGAGAGGTGGCGCACCTCGCTGTCGAGGGAGCAGAAGAGCTTCTGGATGGTCCCGAAGGCGTGGACCTTGCCGTCGGTGGGCGTCAGGAATCGGGCCAGGCCGGTGAAACGGGGCGAGGCCATGCGCAGCGTCCGGTGAACGGCCGTCTTGGAAAGATGGCTGAGGGCGATGCCCATCATTTCGAAGGCCAGGACCCAGCCGAGAGGTTCGAAGTTGGCGCAGGGAACGATGCGCTCCTCTTCATAGACGATGCAGGGGTTGTCGTCGGAGCTGTTGATGTGGATCTCGATCTGTTTCCGGGCGTACTCCAGGGCGTCACGGAGGGCGCCGTGGACCTGACAGGAACAGCGGATGCTCAGAGGGTCCTGGAGAGCCTCCGTCACGTCGGGGAGCCACAGATAACTCCCTTCGAGAAGGGCGCGGACGAAGTTCAGGCTCCGGAGTGGGCCGTCATAGGGGCGGAAACGGTAGGGGGCCGGGTCGAGGGGAGAGACGTTCCCCTTGAATCCCTCCATCGTCAGGGCGTAGGCCAGATCGGCCGTGTCGATGAGTCTGTCCAGGGCGTCGACGAGGAGGACGGCCAGCCCCGCCCCGAGGGCGTTGGAGCTCACAAGGGAGAGCCCGTCCTTGGGGCCCAGGGTGACGGGATCGAGCCCTCTCTCTTTCATGGCTTCGGCGGCGGCGACGCGTCGGCCCCGGAAGGAGACATCGCCCTCGCCGATCATGGCCAGGCCGATGAAGGACATGTTGGTGATGTCGGCCTCGCCCACGGAGCCCCTCAGGGGAAGGCAGGGATGGATCCCCTCGTTGAGGAAGTCGCTGTGAAGGCGGACCAGATCGGGGGCCATGCCCGTTCGTCCCGCGAGGAGGCTGTTGAGGCGGACGACGAGGACGGCACGGACCTGTTCCTCCGAGGCGAAGGGCTCGATGCCGTCGCAGTGGGCCAGAAGCATGTTGCGGTTGTATTCGCCGTAGTAGCGGGGAGAGATCTCCCGGTCCTTGTTGGCGCCCACTCCGGTGTTCATCCCGTAGACTTTCTGCGAGCCCGTCAGGGCCATCTTCTGCAGAAGGGCCCAGGAGCGCTCGACGCCCTCCATGGCCTCGGGGGCGATGGCGACCTTGCGGCCCCGGCGGGCCACGTCGATGACCTTGGCGACGGTCAGACCTCGGCCGTCAAGAACGAGGGGATCCATCTGAAAACCTCCTTATGAATGCAGGGCGGCGACGATGCGCTCCGCCGTCAGGGGCAGCTCCGTAAGCTCCGTCCCCAGGGCCCTGTTGACGGCGTTGACGACGGCCGCCGCCGTGGGGACGGTGCAGATCTCTCCGATGCTCTTGGCGCCGTAGGGGCCGCCGGGTTCGCCCTCCTCGACGAGAAGGATGTCGACGGGAGGCATGTCGGGGGCATTGACGAGAGGGTAGCGGCTGAAGGCGTCGTTCCGGGGGCGTCCCGAAGGGTCGTAGGTCAGCTCCTCGGAAAGGGCCATGCCGATTCCCATCTGGACGCCGCCGTAGATCTGCCCTCGGAGCAGGCGGGGGTTGATGGCCCGTCCCACGTCGTGCACGGCGAGAAAGTCCGTGACCCGAGTCAGACCCGTCAGGCGGTCCACCTCCACCTCGGCGAAGTGGACGCCGAAAGAGGCCGGATTGGCCTGGGGCCTGAAGGGGTGGTAGATGCCCACCTCTTCGCGGAGTCTCTGCGCCACGAGGCAGACGGCCTCTCCGTAGGGCAAAGAGCGACCGTCGTCAAAGAGGATCTTTCCGTCGTCGAGGTTCAGCTTCTCGGGCGACGTTCCCGTCGCCCGAGAAACCTGATCGAGAAGAAGGTCTCTCAGCTTTCGGGCCGCCTCGTAGGCGCAGGCGCCGCAGACGTAGGTGACGCGGCTGGCCACGCAGCCCACGTCGAAGGGGGCCGTCTGTGTGTCTCCCTCGACGACGACGATCCGCGAGGGATCGAGGGAGAGCACCTCGCCGACGATCTGGCCGACGATGGTCAGCGTCCCGTTGCCCAGTTCGTGAAGGCCGGCGTTGACGAGCGCCGTTCCGTCTTCGCAGAAGCGGATGGACATGGAAAGGAAGTCGGGAAAGGGCGAGCCGTAGTAGCCGTTGCCGTGGGTGGCACAGGCGAGCCCCACGGCCCGCCGGTAGCGGCCTTCGCCGGGATCGGCCAGGACCCGCTCGTCCCAGCGGAAACGCTCCATGCCTCGGACGAGGCAGTCCTTGATGCGGGCGTTTCCCAGGGGGGGAGCGCCGGTGGGGTCGAGATCGCCGGATTCGACGAGGTTCTTCAGACGCAGGGTCGCCGGATCGAGGCCCAGCCTGCGGGCCAGGAAATCGATGTGAATCTCGGTGATGGCGTGGATCTGGGGCGAGCCGTAGCCGCGGCAGGCGCCGCAGGGCGTCGTGTGGGTGAAGGTCGTCCGGGCCCGGAAGGTCTGGGAGGGGATGCGATAGAGGCGGAAGAGTTTCTTCCCCATGGCCATGGCGACGCGATGGCCTCCCGTCGCGTAGGCCCCGGCGTCGACGACGACGTCCGTCTCGCGGAAGAGGAAGCGCCCCTGGCCGTCGGCGACGGTGCGGACCGTTCCCGACGAGGCCGCCCGCGTCCTGGTGGCGATGATCGTTTCGCGCCGGTCCAGGTTGAGCTGGACCGGGAGGCCCGTGGCGAGGGTCATGAGGGCGCAGGCCGGCTCGATCATGACCTCCTGTTTGCCGCCGAAGGTGCCGCCCATGGGGACCTTGACGACGCGCACGCGGTTGACGGGGCGGTCGAAAAGCTCGGCGAGGACGAAGCGGACGGTGAAGATCATCTGACAGGGCGATTCGACGACGAGGACGTCGCCGTAGTCGAGGCGGCTCCTGCAGATGTGGTTTTCCATGGCGGCGTGATGGATTTTGGGCGTCCGGACCGTCGTCGTCACCTCGACGAGACCTTCGCCTCGGGGTTCCCCGTCGCCGCAGGCGAGGCGTCCCTCGATGACCTGGGGAAAGCCCTTGCGGCAGGAGCGTGCCGTCAGGGCCTCCATGAGGTCGGTGACGGCCTCGAGAGGCTCGTAATCGATGTTGACGAGGGACGCCGCCTTTCTTGCGGCCTCGTCCGTCTCGGCCAGAACGGCGCCGATCATGTCGCCTACGAAGAGAGGGTAGTCGGTGAAGACCTGCTGATCGCGGTGATCGGTCTGGTCGGGAAGAAAAAGGGCGCTGTTGTAGCGCCGTTTCGGTCCGTCGGCGGCCGTGAAAAGGCGGATGAAGCCCGGCACCTTCGCCGCCTCGGTGCCGTCGACGGAGCGGACCCGGCCGTGAGCGACGGAGGAAAGGAGGAGGCGGCCGTGGGTCGTTCCCCCGGGCGGCAGATCGGCGAGGTAGCGGAGGTGTCCCGAGACCTTCTCGACGATGTCGTTGCGCCGCACGTCGCGGCCGACGTAGCGAAGGGTCATCTTCCCGCCTCCAAAAGGAATCTCCAGAGATCGTCGCCCAGGCCCCGGACGGCGCTCCGCTTGTAGGCGAGAGAGCTCCGCGTCGGGATGGCCCGCTCGACGGCGGCCGTCAGGCCGTCGAGAAAGGCCTCCTCCGATCGGCCTCGGAGAAGGGTCTTCGCCTCGGGAACGTCGAGAGGAGCGGGGGCCAGGGCGCCAAGAACGAGACGGCGGCCCAGGGCGATGTTGAGCTTGGAGATGGTGACGGTCCGGCGGCTGCCCGTCTTGAAAAAGGCCGAAGGCCCTCCCTGAGGAGGAATCAGGAAAGAGCGGAGGAATCGGCCCGGGCCGATGAGGGTTTTCCCCGGAGCGGTGATGAGGGTTCGGACGGGAACCCTCTCTTCGTTGCCCCGACTGTCCTCGACGACGGCCAGAGCGTCGAGGGCACAGAGGGCCGACGTGCCGTCCGCGGCGGCCGAGGCGTTGGCCACGTTCCCACCCAGAGTGGCCCTGTTGCGGATCTGCGTCGATCCCATCACGGCGGCGGCCATGGCGAGGGCGCCGGCCCTCTCTCGGATGAGGGGCGAGTCCCCGATCTCGGAAAAGGTGACGGCGGCGCCGACGGAAAGAGCGTCGCCGACTTTCTCGATCTGCCGCAGCTCTTCGAGGGAGGAGATGTCGATCAGATGGGGCTCCTCCTCGGGATGTCGGTGAAGGTGGACGACGAGATCGGTCCCTCCCGCGACGAGGCGCCCCTTTCCGTCATCGGAGGCCAGCAGGGCCCTCAAGGTTCCCAGGTCGGTGGGACGGGCGCCCCTCATCGCGAACGGAGCCTCTCGGCGCCGTCGAGAACGGCCCTGACGATGGGGAGATAGCCCGTGCAGCGGCAGAGGTTTCCCTCCAGGGCGCGGCGGACTTCCTCCTCCGTGGGAGAGGGGTTGGCGTCGAGAAGGGCCTTGGCCGACAGAATCATGCCGGGCGTGCAGAAGCCGCACTGGACGGCGTCGTTATCGATGAAGGCCTGCTGGAGGGGGTGACGCTCGCCGTCGCTCAGACCCTCCAGCGTCGTCACCGACCTGCCCTCCATCTGAAAGGCGAGGACCGTGCAGGAGGTGACGGCCTTGCCGTCGACGAGGACGGTACAGGCGCCGCACTCTCCCTCCGAACACCCTTCCTTGACGCTCGTCAGCCCGAAGCGGTTCCGCAGAAGATCGACGAGACGGAGCGTGGCCTCGACGTCGGCCTCGCGGAGCCGTCCGTTGACGGTCATGGTGACTTTCACGTGCCATCCCTCCCATGCTCTTCACGAAGGGCCTCTTCGCCGGAGAGGTTCCCTTTGTGTCCTTGAAGGAACGATAGTCTCCGGCCGTCAAAAATGCGTCAAGAGGCCCCGATCCGATTCGATTCGTCGGAAGGAGGTCGTGGGCGAGGGGGAAGGGGCTTCCCCTGTCGCCGGGAACCTTCCGTCGTGGCGGCTCCCGCCCTCATCGGCGGTCGGGCTTCGGACGTCATCGGCCTGATCGGACCCTGGCGGAACGGGGACGAAAGATCCGGTGGAGCCTGGTCGGCCGCTGAATTCGGATGGTGTTGCCTTCTCGGTTTTGGTATAGTGGGCGCCAGGTGGCATCAAGATCGACAAGGCGGAATGTTCCGATTTGTTCCTGTCCGGCAGGAGATGGAGGCCCCTTGGGGAGAAAACGCTTTTCCGGGTGGCTGCGGCCTTTGGGCCGGAGAGGTTGTCGGTTGAAGTCCATAAAATGGAAGCCCTGTCAGGTCGATCCTCCCTTGTCGTTGGGACATTCTTTGGCCTTTTCTCTGCTGAAAGAAGGAGGTACCGCCATGGCCCTGCTGCGCCGCATGCGAACGTTCGCCAAAATCCTGATCCTCGTCGCCGTCTCGGCTCTTTCCGTCGCCGCCGTCGGCTACATCGGCTACGGAGCGGCGGAACACGCCGGAGAGAACCTCGTCGATCTTTACGAGAACGCTCTCGTTCCCGCCCTCATCGCCAAGGACATCTGCACCCATGTCACGGTGACGGAGCGCGAGACCTATCACCTCATGCTCACCGACGACGAGGGACGCAACAGGGCCATCCTGAAGGAGATGGACGAAAGAACCCGTCTCATCGACGAGGGATTTGCCCGTATCGGCGAGGCCGATCTCGACGACGAGGATCGCCGTCTTCTGGCCCGCGTCGGCGAGGCCCGCAAAGCCTTCGTCGACGCCCGTCAGGAAGTCATCATACTGGCCCAGGCCAACCAGAACCGGATCGCCTACGAGATCTTTCTTGAGGATGTCGCTCCGCTGAGCGAGGCCTATCAGGCCGCCCTCCTCGCCTTCGCCGAGCGCCAGGAGGCTTTCGCCGAAAGCGGGAAGGAGTCCGTTCTCGCAGCCAATGGCGTCGCCTCGAGGCGGCTTCTCATCGCCTCCCTTTCGGCCCTCTTCCTGTCCGCCCTCATCGGTTGGGCCGTCGGGCGGGGCGTCACGAGACCTCTCGCCCGCCTGGAGGCTCTCGTCGAGCGCTTCGCCGGGGGAGATCTGACGGTCTCCTTCTCCGACGAGGGGCGCGACGAGGTCGCCGACATCGCCGCCAAGCTTGAGATGATGGGGACAGCTCTGCGCGAGGTCATCGGTGCCGTCGGATCCGTCGCCGTCAGGCTCGGCCACGAGGCCGAGGAAATAGCCGCCCTCGCGGAACAATCCAACGCCGGCGTCGAGGAGGCCCGATCGGGAGCCGAGTCTCTGGAAGATGCCATGGAGAACTTGGCCGCCATCGGACAGGAGCTGAACGCCAGCGTCGAAGAGGTGGCCGCCGGGGCCGGGACGGCGGCCGCGCGAAGCGGCGACGTCTCGCAGCAGGTCGAAGGGGCCCGCCGGGCCGGAGAGGCCGGAATGGCCGTCGTCAAGACGACGGTGGCCGACGTGGCCGGCCAGATCGAACGGGTCGAGGACTCGGCCAGAGCCACGGTGGAGTTGGCCGCCAAGGCGGCTCAGATCCAGAAGATCGTCGGGACCATCTCGGGCATCGCCGACCAGACGAACCTGCTGGCCCTCAACGCCGCCATCGAGGCGGCCCGGGCGGGCGAGCACGGCCGGGGCTTCGCCGTCGTCGCCGAAGAGGTGCGCAAGCTGGCCGAGGAGTCCAACGGGGCGGCGCGCAACATCGCCGACCTGGCCGGATCGATCGCCTCCGATCTGGTCGCCGTGAAGGAAGGAGCGGGGCGCAATCAGGAGGGGGCCCGCAACGTCGATCGCCTCGTGCGCGACGTCGCCGAGAAGATCACCCTCATCCTGGGGGCGCTGGAGAAGATTGCCGCGTCGACGCAGGACGTGGCCGCCGTCAGCGAGGAGCAGGCCGCCTCCAGCGAGGAGATCGCCTCGGCCGTTCAGGACATGGCGGGCAAGGTCGGTGACTCCAATGCCATGGCTCACAGAGTGGGCAGCCAGGTCGGCGAGGTGTCTCAGGCCGCCGAACGTATGGCCCATGGAGCGGAGGGGCTGGCCCAGGTGAGCGAGGAACTGAAAGAGAGAATGGCCTTCTTCCGAATCGGAGGCACCGAAGGCGGTCTCGTTCCTGCCAGGGAGAGCCGATAAAATCGCCGAATCGAGGGAGGAGGTAAGGGACGACTCTCTGCAAGGGCCGTCCCTTTTCGTGGCAGGAAGAATCTCTCCCGACGGCGAGCTCTTCCGGTGCGGAGTCGGAGTCCATCGCGGAAGGGAGGAAAGCCCCGCTGCCCTTTTCTCTCGGAGCGCGGTCACATCGGCGGCGTTCGCCCCGAAGGGGGCGGCGGGGCGGGGCGTTCTCGTCGCCTTCGAGAAGGCGACGAGAACAGGTGAAAACCCTGCGGACCGAGAAATCCGCCTCGTCTGCGACCCAAACAATCGCCATTGGCGGGATGGTTTTTGTCTTTTTTTTTTGACTGCCGATCATGGCGCGTGGGATAATAAACCGACGGTGCCGATAAAAATCGGGCCATGGAGGTGCTTCAATGGGAAGTGTCATTAAAGGATTGGATATGGATTACGAAGAGTTGCGCCTTGTTTTCGAGGAACGACTCGGAGAGCCCCGTTTTCGCGTGGATCAGGTCGGGGCCTGGGTCTACCGCAGGCGCATCTTCGATGTTTCGCAAATGACCGATCTCTCGATTCCCCTGAGGGAGCGGTTGGCTCTGGAAATTGACTTTACGCCTCCCCGTCTCTCCCGGGATGTGACTTCCGAGAGGGACGGAACGAAAAAATTCCTCTGGCGCCTCGACGACGGGGAGACGGTCGAATCGGTCCTCCTCGTTCACGATAACCGCCAGACGGCCTGCCTTTCGACACAGGTCGGCTGTCCTCTGAGCTGCACGTTCTGCGCCACGGGGCAGGGCGGATTCGTACGCGATCTGTCGGCAGGAGAGATCGTGGGCCAGCTCCTGGCCATGGAGGCCCACCTCGGACGGGATATCGCCAACGTCGTCTTTATGGGCATGGGAGAGCCGCTCCTCAATGTCGATGCCCTTCTCAAGGCCATCGCCATCCTCAATCATACGAAGCTGCGCGCCATGAGCATCCGCCGCTTCACCGTCTCGACGGCCGGCATCGTTCCGGCCATAAGGCGTCTCGCCCAGGAGGCGCCTGGGGTGGGGCTCTCCGTCTCCCTCCACGCCCCCACCGACGGACTCCGGAGTCGTCTCATGCCCGTCGACAAGCGTTATCCTCTGGGGGCTCTCATGGCCGCCCTCAGCGATTACCAGGAGCGGACGGGCAACCGCATCTCCTTCGAGTATCTCCTCATGGCCGATGTCAACGACAGTCTCTCCCATGCCCGCGACCTGGCTGCCCTCCTTTCGGGCATGAAGGCCTACGTGAACCTCATCCCCTTCAACGCCGTCGAAGGGGCCGATTTCAAGCGTTCTTCCCGGGCGCGCGTTCAGGGTTTCAAGGAGGAACTCCAGTCTCTCGGCGTCGAGGTCGAGACGCGGGCCGAGAAAGGCTCCGATATCGATGCCGCCTGCGGCCAGCTCAGGCGCCGTGAAGCCGGAGAGACCTATCAGGGGCGCCCCGCCTCCGACCGGCCCCGCTCCGACGGTCCCCGCCGCGACGATCGGCCCCGCTCCGACGGTCCCCGCCGCGACGACCGGCCCCGCTCCGACGCTCCCCGCCGCGACGACCGGCCCCGCTCCGACGGCCCCCGTCGCGACGACCGGCCCCGCTCCGACGCTCCCCGCCGCGACGACCGGCCCCGCTCCGACGCTCCCCGTCGCGACGACCGGCCCCGCTATGACGGCCCCCGTCGCGACGACCGGCCCCGCTATGACGGCCCCCGTCGCGACGACCGGCCCCGCTATGACGGCCCCCGTCGCGACGACCGGCCCCGCTCCGACGCTCCCCGTCGCGACGATCGGCCCCGCTATGACGGCCCCCGTCGCGACGACCGGCCCCGCTCCGACGCTCCCCGCCGCGACGACCGGCCCCGCTCCGACGCTCCCCGCCGCGACGACCGGCCCCGCTCCGACGCTCCCCGCCGCGACGACCGGCCCCGCTCCGACGCTCCCCGCCGCGACGACCGGCCCCGCTCCGACGGCCCCCGTCGCGACGACCGGCCCCGCTCCGACGCTCCCCGTCGCGACGATCGGCCCCGCTATGACGGCCCCCGTCGCGACGACCGGCCCCGCTCCGACGCTCCCCGTCGCGACGATCGGCCCCGCTATGACGGCCCCCGTCGCGACGACCGGCCCCGCTCCGACGGCCCCCGTCGCGACGACCGGCCCCGCTATGACGGCCCCCGTCGCGACGACCGGCCCCGCTCCGACGCTCCCCGCCGCGACGACCGGCCCCGCTCCGACGCTCCCCGTCGCGACGACCGGCCCCGCTCCGACGCTCCCCGCCGCGACGACCGGCCCCGCTCCGACGGCTCCCGTCCTGAACGAGCCTTCGCCTTTTCCCGTTTCGCCGATAAAAAGGGGAGAGGAAGGCCGCGAGGTGGCTCGAAGCCACCGGTGAAGTAGCCGCCGATTTTTCAGTTCCCCGGGAGGAAATGGGATGACCCCGACGATCGTTGGACGCCGCTTCGTTCCGCTGTTGCTGCTCCTTTCCCTCCTCCCGGTGCCGCTGGCCGCTCCTCCCGGTGCCGAGCCCCTCTCCCTCGATCTCTTTCTCGAGAGAGTGCTGCAGGGAAACGAGGAACTGGAAACATCCCGGCACGATCTGGAGGCTCGCCGCGAGACGGCGACCCTCTCCGTGGTCCATCAGCGTTCTTCTCTCGCCCTCAAGGGGGCGGGGTGGCTGCTCTCCGAGGGAGATCGGGAGGGCTATGGTTATGTGCAGCTGGCCCTGACCCAGCCTTTCGACCTTTCCGGCCGGCACTCCCTCGAGGAACGGCATGCCCTGCTCACCTATGCCGTCGCCGTCGCCGGTCACAAAGAGACGGTCAACGACCTCCTCGGCAATGCCGAGGAGGTTTACTGGTCCGCCCTCATGGCCCGCCGTCGAGTGAAGCTCCAGGAGGCGCTCCTCGACGAGAGGCGTGAGACGTTGCGCGTCGTGGAGGAACGTTTCCGCCAGGGTCTGGTTCCCCGCCTCGACGTGGTCCGGGCCTCGACAAGGCTGAAGGAGCAGGAGAGCCTTCTCGTCCGGGCTCGGGCAGACGAGAGAGACGAGCTCTCCCGCCTGTCGACTTTCGTCGGAGGCGGCGATGTCGAGCCCGACGAGGGCGCGTTTCTCCTCCCGTCCTTCCTTGAGGCCGATCGCGAACGGGCTCGGCGGCAGAGACCGGCTCTGGTCCGCCTCGAGGGAGAGGCGGAACTTTGCCGTGTCGAGCGGGCTCTGGCCGCCAGGGGTATGGCTCCGGTCCTCGACGGTTCCGTGGGCCTATACGGCTCTGGCCGATCCCGAAGGGGCGACGCTTCCCGATCGGGGAGAGGTGGTCTTCCGCCTCGACCTGACCCTGCCGTTGAGCGACGGAGGACGGGCCCGCGCCGAGAGGGCCAGGGCCGAGGCCTCTCTGGCGCGTGCCCGTAGCGCCCTGAGTGCCGAGGAGAGAGCTCTCGAAGAGGAGCTGGACCTGGCCCGGAACCGCTGGGAGCGGGCGGCGGCTCTGGAGCGTTCGGCCCGGAAGCAGGTTGTCCAGGCGGATGAGGAGTTCCGTGTGACGCTCCTCATGTACGAGGAAGGCTACGGCTCCCAGCTTGACGTCATGGAGGCTCAGACGGAACAGCAACGGGCTCGAACGGAAGAGCTCGAAGCCGTCAGGGGGATGTGTCTGGCCCTCGTCGATATGCGGCGGGCCATGGGAGTCTACGGGGTGGAGGAGGTCTTCCCGTGAAGCGTGCGACGGAACGGCGCCTGCAAAAGGGGTTCTGGAGCCTTCTCTTCCTGGCTGTGGCTTGCCTCGTGACCTATCGCGTCGTCGTCCCTCACGACAGGGAGGCCCCTGCCCGGAGTGCGGCCGCGCTGCGGGCGGAGAAGGGCCTTCCCGTCAGGACCTGGTCCGTCGAGGCCCTTCCCTGGCGGCGATGGAAGAGTGCCTACGGCAAGGTCCGGGCGGCGACGGTTCAGGAGATCTCCTCCTTTCTCCGCGAGGTGATCGTTCATGTCCCTGTCGACGTGGGCGAGGAGGTCCGTCCGGGAGAAATCCTCGTCGAGCTTTCCCGACAGACGCAGTCGGCCGCTCTCAAGGCCCGTCTCGCCGAAATCGGCGAGGCCGAAAGGGATTATCGGCGCAGAAAGGCCCTTGTCGAGGCGGGAGGCATGGCCGGCAAGGAGCTGGACACGGCCTCCGTTCTTCTTGAAACGCTTCGCTCCTCCTTGGCCGAAGTCCGCTCCACCCTGGAACGGACCCGTGTCAGGGCTCAGCGGCGGGCCGTCGTGGTCATGCGCGACGCCGAGGTGGGCGAGGTGGCCGAAGGCGGGCGGATTCTCCTCCGCCTGGCCGACCTGGAGTCACTCGAAGTGGAGGCCCTGATCGCCCCCGGCGATCTTTTCGCCGTCGGGTCCGGCACGAGGGCCGAGATCATCGTCGACGGCCGTACCGTCGAGGGGAGCGTGAAGCGCGTCGATCCCGAAGCGGATGAGGCCACGGGTCTCTATCGGGCCGTCGTCTCCCTCGAAGGAGAGCGCTTTCTCCGGCCCGGCACCTACGTGGAGGTGCGCTTTCTCGTCGACGACCGGCCCGACGTCGTCGCCGTTCCCTACGAGGCGATCCGCCGCGAGTCGGGCCGAACCTACCTCTTCGTCGTCTCCGGCGACCGGGCCTTCCGGCGCGATTTCCAGGCCGGATCGGCCCAGGAGGGGCTCGTCGAGATCCCCGCAGGATTGGATGTGGGAGAGGCCGTCGTCGTCGAGGGGATGGACGGCCTCTATGACGGCGCCCGGGTCTGGCTCGACGGCGACAACGAAAAGCCCGAGAGCGACCGGGAGTAGGGGGATCGATGGCCTTCCTCTCCGTCTTCATCCGCCGTCCCGTCATGACGACGGTCTTCGTCCTCCTCGCCGTCGTCATCGGTGCCTACAGCTACTTTTCCACGGGCATTGCCCTGCTCCCCAAGATCGACATCCCCGTCGTCGTCGCCACCCTCTATGACGGGGCCGGCCCCCAGGAGATCGAAACGCTCGTCACCAAACCCGTCGAGGATGCCGTTTCGCAGGTCGAGGGCGTGAAGGAGATAGAAAGTTACTCCCTGGAGGGCATCTCCTACGTCGTCGTCTGGTTCGAGTACGGCATCAACGTCTCCGAGGCCAATCTGGATGTCTCCAACCGGGTCAAGGCCGTCCAGGGGCTCCTGCCCGATGAGGCCGACGATCCCATCGTCGAAAAGTACGACATCAACGCCCAGCCCTTTCTGACCCTGGCCGTCACGTCCAACCTCCCGCCGGAACAGGCCTACGACATCGTCGAGGACAAGATCCAGAGGCGCATCACTCAGATCGAGGGGCTGGCCAAGGCCGACATCCGAGGAGACGTCCGTCGCGAAATCCACGTCTACCTCGATCCCAACCGGCTCAACCAGTACGGCCTGCCCCTGATGGAGATCGTGGCCGTCCTCCGGCGCGACAAGTTCAACGATCCCTCAGGGCACATCTCGAAGGGGCGTCAGGAGCTCTCCATCCGCGTCATGGGCGAGATCGACGACGTGGAACGCCTCGGCGAGATCCGCATCGCCCGAGGAGAGGGGGCCTCGGTCCTCCTCTCCGACGTGGCCCGCATCGTCGACACGACGGAGGAACGCCGAGGTTTTGCCCGCTATCGGGACCGATCGGCCCTTTTCATCGAGTGTATCGCCACGCCCAACAGCAACATCGTCGAGATCAGCCGCCGCATCGAGGGTCTCGTCGGCGATATCGCCGACGATCTTCCCGAGGGGATGGCGATCGAGGTGACCAACGACGACTCGACCTTCATCGCCGAGTCCATCGGCAACGTCTTCCGCGACATGGCGTCGGGCATCGCCCTGACGGCCCTCATCCTCTTCCTCTTCCTGAGACGCCTCGGCGTCACCCTCGTCGTTGTCCTGGCCATGCCCACGGCCGTCGTCGCCACCTTCATCCTCCTCTACGGCGCCGACATCACCATGAACATCATGAGCACCCTGGGGTTGGCCATCTCCATCGGCGTCCTCGTCAACAACGCCATCCTCGTCATCGAGAACATCTTCCGCTACCGAGAAATGGGCTACGGCCCCGTCGAGGCCGCCGAGAGGGGGACGTCGGAGATCGCCCTGTCCGTCCTCTCGACGACGTTCACCAATTTGGGCGTCTTCATCCCCGTGGCCTTCATGGGGGGCATCGTGGGACAGTTTCTGCGCGATTTCGCCCTGGCCGTCGTCTTTTCGACGCTTTTCTCTCTCTGGGTGGCCATGACCTTCACGCCCATGATGGCCGCCCGAGTCCGCTACGACGAGCCCGGCAGGCTCAGCCGTCTCCTGACTGGGTGGTGGAGCTGGCTCTACCGCGGCTTCGAGGAGATCCACGATGAGCTCGTCGTGACGGCCCTGCGCCATCCCCTTCTCTCCATCGGCCTCTCCCTGCTGCTTTTCGGCGGTTCCGTGGCCCTTGTCCCCCGGCTGGGCTTCGAGTTTTTTCCCAAGGCCGACCAGGGCATCGTCCAGATCGATCTGGAGCTGCCCACCGTCGCCTCTCTGGCCTACACGACGGAGGTGACGAATCGAATCGAAGAGCATGTCCGCTCCTTGCCTCATCTCGACGCCGTCGAGGTTCTCGTCGGCGGTGCCGGTTCCAGCTCGGGCGTCAACAGGAGCCGCATCCGACTTTTTCTCGGCGATGATCCGGGAAGGCCGAGCACCTTCGCCGTGGCCGACGCGATACGCCCCTTCCTGGCGGCCTTTCCCGACCTGACGGCGAGCCTCACCGCCGCGGCCGAGGGGGGAGGTGCCCCGGGGAAAGCCCTTCAGATTTCCGTCGTCGGCGATGACATGATCCTCCTCAACGAACTGGCCACGGCCGTTCTCGACGTCGTGCGCCGCACCGAGGGCATCGTCGACGCCGATACGGACTGGCGGCTGGGCCGTACGGAACTTCAGATCCGCCCCGTGAGATGGCGTCTGGCCCAGCAGGAGCTGACGGTGACCGACCTGGCCGACACGGTCCGCGGCTACGTGACGGGCAAAAAGGCCGGTGTCTTCCGCAGCGAGGGAAAGGAGTACGACATCCTCGTCCGTCTGGCGCCGGAAAAGGTGGACAACGTCTTCCTCGTTCCCGACCTGCCTCTGAGGGGGCCCCGGGGTTTCGCTCCCCTCGACGTCCTCGCCGAGACGACCTACGGCGCCGGTCCGACGCAGATCCTCCGCAAGGACCGAGTCCGCTCCGTCACCGTCGAGGCCGACGTGACGGGACGTTCCGTGGGGGAGGCCTTTCGGGACATCTCCGCCGAGCTGAACGCCATGAAGCTGCCGCGAGGGTACCGTCTGGTCTACGGCGGCGAGGTGGAGGACATGAGGGAGAATTCCACCTACATGATCATCGCCTTTGCCATGGCCATCGTCATCACCTTTCTCATGATCGCCGCCATCCTCGAATCCTGCGTCTTCGCCCTCGTCATCATGGTCACCGTTCCCTTCTCCCTCATCGGCGTCGTCCCTCTCCTTCTCGTGACGCGGACCAACATTTCCCTTTACGGGGCCCTGGGTCTGATCATGCTCGTCGGCCTCGTCGTCAACAACGCCATCGTCGTCGTCGACTACGCCGAAATCGTCCGCAAAAGGGGGCGTACCCCCTTCGACGCCGTCGTCGAGGCCTGCCGCGTCAGACTCCGTCCCATCGTCATGGCCGACGCCACGTCCATCATCGCCATGATCCCCCTCGCCATGGGGCTGGGAGCCGGCGGCGCCTATAGGGTTCCCATGGCCATGGTGGCCATCGGGGGGCTTTTCGCCGGAGGCACTCTGGGCCCTTTTTGTCGTTCCGCCCATCTACGAGCGGATCTGGGCCTTCCGGCAGTGGAGGGCGGCACGGCGGTCATGAGGTCGACCGCATCGGGATTCCCTTTTTCGAGGCTTTCCGTTCCTTGAGGAGGTGCATCGGTGAAGCGCTTCCGTTTTTTCGTCCTGCCCGTCGCGGCTCTCGCCCTCGCCGTCGTCATTGCCCTTACAATCGGGACGCCGAGGCGCGCCTACCTGATCCGTTTCGCCCGAACCAAGGCCGATTTCGTCGTCGACGTCACCGTCGTCAACGATTCGGGTGGGGCCGTGACGGCGGCCGTCTCCAACGCCCGACTGGCCCGGACCTACCTCGATCTGGCCGAGTCGGCCTTTTCCCCGGCGAGGGCGAAGAGCTGCAAGTGGCCTCACCACTGGGTCGTGACGATCGACGGCAGCGAAAGGCCCTCTCCCTGGCGTCTTCTTCACGAGGTCCGACCCGGCGAGACGATCACCTTTCCCGCAGCCGTCCATGGACGGTGGGGCGATGCCGTCGACCTTCGCCCTCTCCGTCTCGCCGGGGGGAGAGCCGAGAGCGCGGGAAGCTCTCTCTCTCTTCCCGCGACGAGCCCCGGAGTCCCCCCTTCGGAGCCGGCGCGGCTTTCCGTCACGGTGGCCTACGACGGCAGGGCCTTCCTCGTCGTTTCCCCCCTGACCCTCAAGGAGGTCCCTCCCCGCGTTTTCGGCGACGTGGCCCTCCTAGGCGGCAGGGCCTACGTGGCCGATGTCCTGGAGGGAGCCCTTCTCGCCTTTCCCGCGGACGGATCGTCTCCGCAGAGAGCGGAGGGGTTGGACGCGCCTCTGGGTGTGGCCGCCGACGCCGCGACGGGCGAGGTCTATGTCTCCGATTTGGGCGCGGGAAGAATCGTCCGTTACGACGGCGATCTCCACCGTCTCGGAGAGATCCGGACCGTCGGGCGTCTTCCTGCTGCCATGGCCGCCTCCGACGGCGTCCTCTTCGTCGTGACGGCCCCCTGGAATCTCGTGGCCTTCGCCAAGGGGGAGCTTTTCGGCCAGTCCGTCGAGAGAGTCGACGTGGCCCGAGGAGGGAGCCTTCCTTTTTTTGACGTGGGCGAGCTGCGGCGGGCCCTCTCCCTCGACCGCTTCATGGTCCTTCTCGATCTGGCCTGCGACGATCGGGGACGGCTTCATCTCCTCGTCGGCGGACGGACCTACTTCGTCGTCCGTCTCGACGGAGAGGGCAAGGTCGAGGCGGGTTTGGAGCTCCCTCGCGGAGGAGCCCTCTCCTTCGCCTTCACTGCTCGAGGCGACCTCCTTCTGGCGGATCTCGTCGGACGTCGTCTCCTCCTCTACGATGCCGGGACCTTGCCCTGGGGGCCGCCCGAAGAGGGCGGGTTCGGCTCCTCGGCCCGTTTGGGGCTTCCGGGAGACGACGGACCGTGCGTCCTTCCTGAACGGGTGACGACGAGGCTGGCCTACCCCGTCGTCGCCGCCGATGAAACGATCGCTGTCGTCGAGGCGGCCACCCCGCGCCTCCGCCGTTTCGATGTCTTCCTGGAAGAGCTTCCTTTGGGAAACTCTTTTTGAGGGGTGTATGGCGGAACGGGAAAAAATGAATAATTTATGCACTGTTGTGCAAGGAAAGCTCCCATATCTAAGAGAACGAAGCGATGCTAGACTTCAAAAATGGAGGTGAGTGCGGTGAATAAGAGAGTTCGGTTCTCGCTTTATTTGCTCTTGCCCGTCTGTCTCGTCGTCTTTCTCTTCTGCGGCATCGTTTATGGAGGGCGTATGGGCGCCCTGCTGGTCGATGGTCTGCTTAAACAGGGTGCCTTTGTGGTCGACGTCACGGTTGTCAACCGTTCCGATCATTCCGTGTGGCCTGCCGCCCTGAATAAAACGTTAATCCAGGAGCGAAGCGGTGACGGCTACCATGGCGATCTCGGCCACCTGATCTGGCCCCTCCATTGGCATTATTCTCCGGCCGAGTCTCCCGGGGCGACGAGCTGGGGGCGGGTGCTCCATGAAGTTCTGCCGGGCGAGACGGTGACCTTCTCCGCCGCCCTTTTCGGCGAGTGGAACGACGTGATCGCCGTATCACCTCTCGGCGTGGAGGGCTACGACGATCCCTGGAGTCCCACGATCCCCACGGCCGCGGCCCTGGGCACGGCCTACGAGGGGACTGTGGAGGAGCCTGACGGCGTCTCGGAGCCGGCCCGGCTCTCCCTGCGCCTCGAATATGACGGAACGGGGTTCTCCGAGCCCCTCTCCGCCGCCCTTTCCGTCACGGGAGCGCTCAACGCCACGGGCGGCCTCGCCGTGGGAAACGAAAAGATTTACATCGCCAATCTCTTCGAGGGCTTCGTCACGGCCCTTTCCGTCGGCGACCTCTCCGCAGGAGGGGACTCCGCCTCCCTCGGCGCCGCCTCGGCGACGGGGCTCGATACGCCCATGGCGATGGCCGTCTCTCCCGGCGGCGACGTCTACGTGGCCGATTTCGGCACGTCGAAGGTGATCCGCTACGATGCCGGCCTGACCAAACAGGGGGAGTGGGATACGCTGGGGACGATGCCCAGCTCCATCGCCGTCGATCCCTCGACGGGCGACGTCTACGTCGCCACGGCGCCTCGAAGTGTCACAGCCGTCTTCAACGGCGATTGGCTGGGGCAGTCCATCGAAAGGCTTCGGGCGGGAGGGGAGACGTTCACCGAGTTCTGCTCCATGGAGACGATCAAAGAAAACCTTCACATGGAACAGGTGGAAACGGAGGAGGGACAGAAAAATCCCCTTCTTTCCATCTACGCCATCGCCTTCGATTCGACGGGCCTGCTCCATGCCCTCGTCGACGGACGTCAGGGACTGCTGATGCGGATCACCGAAGAGGGAGTTCAGTCCGGCCTCTACCTCTCCTGGTATGCCCATGCCGTCGCCCTGGCCTTCGACGAAGCGGACAACCTCATCCTCTCCGATCCTCTCGGGAGCTGGGTCCTGAAGTACGAGGCGGCCGATCTCCCGTGGGGAGTGCCGGGCGCCAACAATGAAACGGGCTATGGGCCTTTCGATGACGCCGGCACGCTCAGGGTTCCCCAGCTGGCAGCTCTTGACGGAGGTTCCGGCTCGGGCCTCGAAAGCGCCGCCGATGCGACGGGCGTCGCCGTGGCCCGGCGCATCTCGGCGCCCGTCGCCGCCGTTCTCCCCGACGGGAAACTGGCCATAAGCGAGGTGGGGGCGGGCAAGCTTGTCATCGTCGACCCCGCCAGCCCCGACGTCCGTCTTTTCGAGAAGGCCATCGCCGAGCCGACGAGCGGCGACGAACCCACCTCGGGCGGGAGCAGCAGCGGCTGTGCCCTGGGGTTCGCTCCGGCGGGACTCCTCCTCCTGGTCCCCTTTCTCCTGTCGAGGCGCGATCGTTAGAGGGGGGCTATACGTCAGGCGGACGTCTCGGGGAAAAGATTGATTTGGCCTGCCCCGGGAGACTGAAACATGACTTCAATGACAAAGAATTTCTTTTAGATATCAGAAAAGAACATGGATCCACTTTAGTCAGACCAAGGACGACAGACTCCTCAGGTCCGAAGGAGGGGGAGAAAAGGGGAATGTCGCCGCCGAAGCCCTCCATCTCCGTTCCGTCGGCAGGATAAAGGGCTTGGGGAGAGAGTCGAAGAGGGAGGGGGCCGCATCAGGCGGCCCCCTCCCTCTTCGACTCTCTCCGGTCTCGGAAAGACTACTTCGCCTTCGAAAGGAGACCGTTGAGCTCCTTCACGAGGGGCTGGATCTTCGACGATGTGGCTCTCTTGTCCAAGGCCTGACGGGCGGACAGGGAGCCTCCCCAGTAGACGGAGTTGGCGTTCTCGTCGACGCTGACGGCGGCTCCCTCCAGGGAGAGCCCGGCGAAGAGGCCTTTGCTCATGGAGTAGCTGTAGATGGAGGCCTGAAGCTTGCCGTCCGTGGCGGCCTGGGCGCTGCGGCCCATGGGGCCGGCGGCGACGGCGAAATCGCCGCCCAGCGTCACTTTGTTGCCGACGAAGCCATCCATCCCCCGATCATTGGTGATGACCAAGACGAGGGCCGTCGACTGGACGCCGATCTGGAGTCCCCAGGAGGCTCCGGCGATGGTGATGAAGTTGGGGCCGTACCAGCGCTTGGCCTTGGGATCGTATTTGAGGAGGAGCCCTTCCCCATAGCGCCCGCCGATGACGAGGCCCGCCTTGACGACGGAGGGGAAGATGGCGACGCCCCGTGCGTTGGAGAGGAGGTGGGCCATGTGCCCCACGTCCTGCTGTTTGGCCATCTCCTGAAGAATTCTGACGGAGCCCGTGATGCGCTCCTCAGGCGTGTTGGCCGAGGCGGGGATAGAGGCAATGGTTAAAAACAGAGCGAGGAGGGGAAGGATCAGTAATGATTTTTTCATAAATGTCTCTCCTTTCAAAAGGTAGCTTCAGATTCCAAGGCAGGCCAGTTTCTTCAATTTTAACATAGGCTGAGAATTTTGACCACAGACAAAAAATGTGCAGAAGATCGGCACAGAAGCTTTCAATATTATTCTTTTTATTTAATTTTATTTCATGCCAAGAATCATAAAGTTTTATGAAGATCGCAAATATGGTATTGATTCCAAGGGATAAACGATGTAGCATCTTACTGAAATGATTTTGCGGTATTTGGAATGCAAAACTTTTAGCATGTTTTTTTGTTGTTTTCGTGAGTGGAGGAAGCTTATTCTGCGAGGTGAGTGTATGTATCCGGACTTTCAGAAAGAGAGGTGTTTCTCGTGAAGAAATTCTTCGTGTCTGTTTTGGCGTTGTCCTGTCTGGTCACGGCAACGGCGCCGCTCTCCGCCGAGGAGGTGCGAAACGGCGTCCTCTCGGCGTCGACGATCTCGGCTCTCAACGTTCCGGCCAAGCCTGACGATTCGCAGCAACCTCCTCAGATTCCGCCTCAGAACCCTCAGCCTGGAGACCCCCAGAAGCCGGGTCAGCCGCCTCAGCCCGGAGATCCCCAGAAGCCGAACCAGCCGCCGCAGCCCGGAGACCCCCAGAAGCCGGGCCAGCCGCCGCAGAAACCCGGAGACCCCCAGAAGCCGGGCCAGCCGCCGCAGCCCGGAGATCCCCAGAAGCCGAACCAGCCGCAGAAACCCGGTGATCCTCAGAAGCCGGATCAGCCGCCGCTTCCCCCGCAAAAGCCGGGTGCCAGCCAGAGTCCGTCCCTATAGGGGGAAATGTAGCGGCACGGCGTTTTTTGCCGTTCCGGTCCCCTGTTCACAGAGGAGGAGGTCCCCGGAAGGGGAACCTCCTCCTCTGTCTTTCATGTCCCTGCGGCCATCGGTTGGCTATCGGCCTGTGGTCTCTCCCTGTGGCTCTACCATCCGCCGCCGCCGCCACCACCTCCTCCTCCTCCCGACGAACCGCCGCTGCCGAAGCCGGAACCGGATCCCGGCGGGGAAGAGGCGGCGGCGATGGCGCCACCCAGGCCTGAAGAGAGGCTGGATGCCATCGACGTCAACCCCGTCGCATGCCAGGCTGTCGTTCCGGCATACCAGGTCGGTTCGTAGCGGGCCTCGGCGAGGGCCGTCTCGAAATGGGCGGCCCATTCCTTCTCGACGCCCAGAGCGATAGCCCAGGGGAGAAGCCTCTCGAACTGCTCGGGCGTTTCAGGAGGGAGCGTGACGTCGGCGAAACGGCGGATGCGTTCCCGCTCGGCGACGGAGAGATAGAGCTTGAGGCCCTCCAGTTCGTCCAAAAGGGCTCGCCCCCTGGCTGTGACGTTGCCCATGATGCGGATGAATAGGGCGTTCATCAAAGAAGTGCCGATGACGGATAGGGTGAAAAGGGGCGAGAGCTCCTCGACGGAGTAGATGGCTCCCAGAAGACCGAGGAAGGAGACGGGGGCGGCTGCGAAGAGGAGAAGTAGGCCTCGCATGAAGGGACCGGGCCGCCGCGTTCTCATGGCTCGGCCGAGAAAGGCCGTTCCCGTCAGGAGGAGAAAGGAGAGGAAGAAGGTCCACAGAGCCATCCAGAAGACGGAGAAAACCCGCTCAACCGTGGGGCCGACGGCGACGAGGAGGAAAGAGAAGGCCAGGACGGAAAGGCCCAGCCCCAGGGCGCTTCGACCGATGTTGGAGCGGAGGCAGTCTTCGACGTCTCTGTCGAGCCCTTTCCTGAAAGACTCTCGGGCCAGGCGGAGCCTCTCTTTGTCCGAATCGGCCGTGAGGTCGAGCCGGTCGGCCCTCCCGAAAAGGGACTTCAGAAAGAGAGCGTCCTCCTTGGAGGGTTTGCCCCCCTCAAGACGGCGGAGGCGGTACGATCCGGCCGTTTTCCTGCCGAAGAGCTTGCGGACGGCCCGTCCCAGGGTTCCTTCGACCTCTTCGATGACGAGGAGTTTCCGGACGGCGAGGTCGACGAGGGTCGCCGTCAGGGCCTCGTTGCGGAAGCGACGGTGGAGAAGCCGCGAGGCGAAGGCCGGAGAGATGTCCTGAGGGGGCACGAAGCGGGCGAAGATGGGGCCTCCTTTGAGGTCCCTGCCGTGGCGATGCCAGACCCGGAGGTAGTAGGCAGAGACGAGGGCCAGGACGAGAAGGGGAGCCGCGTTCACGAGCCAGGGAGAGGGGGGGAGCGTCCGACCGAATGCCTCGCTCGGGGGGGTGACATGACCTTTATCGAAGGCGAGGACCACCGTCAGACCTTCGCCCGTTCCCAGGGAGGTCGTCGTCTCGAAGAAAGCCCGATTTCCGTCGAGCCGCCATTCTCCCCTCGATTGGCGGGAGCCCTGAGGGCCGGTGAAAAGCAGGGCCTTGCGCCCGTCGACGCCCTCGGGAAGAAGAATCTGAGCTTCGGCGCGGTCGATGGGGAATTCCCAGCCGTTGCCCGTCACGTTCCAGTAAAGCTCGTCGTGATCATCGAAAAAACCGAGTTGCCCCGTCGTGCGGTAGGTCAGGGTATATTCTCGTTCGCCCGGGACGACGAGCCTGTCGGGGTTGCCGATGCGGATGCGGACCCCGTTGCTTCTGCTGGTGACCTCGTAGGGCTCCTTTCTCCCGTCGAGGGTGACGGACAGAAGCTTGAAGCCGACGCGATAACTCTTTCCCTCCGAATCGGTATAGCCTGTGGGGAAGTCGCGGAAAATGCCCCGACGGATCGCCTTCCCCTCGACGTTGAGGCGGATCGACTCCTCGACGAGGAGCGATCCATCCGCTTCGACGGTGACGACGCTGGAAAAGAGGATGATCCGCTCCGAGGCGCTTGTCGGAAGAGCGGCCCAGAGAAGGAACAAAGCGGCAAAAAGGGCCGCATGAAACGTCCGTGCGAGACGTCTTTTTCCCGCGAGGGAGATCCTCTGCGGCGCTGGGACGATGAAGGCCTGTCGTTTCAGGAGAGGCACCTCCGATTCTCATACCCCTGAGGGTAATCTTGACAGATGGGAGAGGGTCCCTATACTGGGGGAAAGGCGCAGCGGGGTCCGATGCGATGCGCCTCGTCGATGCCGTTTCATGGTCCTCGGCCGAGTCGGAGCAGATCGGGAGGTCCGTCGGAATCGGCCAGCGCGGAAGGAGCGTGAGGGCATGACCGGAAAAATGAAAGTTTTTGTGGTGTTTCTCGTGGTTGCCGCTTTGGGCGGCGTCCTCTTCGTGAAGGGACAGCGGCCTTCTTCTCCCGGTATTGCCGGAACGTCCGGGACGGAGGCGCTGCCTCGGCTCATCGACCTGTCGACGTCCAGCTGCCCGGCCTGTAAGGCCATACTGCCCCACCTCGAACGGCTCAAGGCCGACTATGCCGGGACCCTCGTCGTGGACATCGTCGACGTCTGGGAGAACCCGGCGCTGGGGGAGAAGTACAAGGTCCGCTACGTGCCGACGCTGGTCCTTCTCGATGAGAAAGGGGAGGTCCTCGATCGCCGGGAGGGGTTCATGGCCCTGGAGGATCTGGTCTCGCTCGTCGAATCCCACGGCATCAGCCGTCCCTGAGGAGGCGCCATGTTCGATCTGATCGGATCGGTGGCCTCCGCCCTCGAGGGATCGGGAGCTCTCGTCGTCGGGGCCTCCCTGCTCTGGGGAGTGATGAGCGTCCTTCTAAGCCCCTGCAGCCTCGTCTTCATCCCTCTCGTCGTCGGCTTCGTCGATTCTCAGGAGGCTATCTCGACGAGGCGTGCCTTTTCCCTTTCCCTCTGCTTCGGCCTGGGCGTTCTCGTCAACCTCGTCGTCGTCGGTCTGGCCGTGGCCACGGCGGGGCGCCTCCTGGCCGACCTTGCCCGGTACACGACCTATATCGTGGCCGTCGTCTTCCTCTGCGTCGGACTCCATCTCCTCGACGTCATCTCTCTGCCGGGCATGAAGACAGGCACCTACGGCGAGCGCAAGGGGCTCAAGGGTGCCCTTGTCCTGGGCCTCCTTTCGGGCATGGCCCTCGGTCCCTGCACTCTGGCCTATTCGGCCCCGATCCTCGTCCTCGTTCTCAAGGCGGCGGCATCCGATCTTCTGCGAGGGGCGGCGATTCTGGGAGGCTATGCCCTGGGCCACGTGGGCGTTCTCGTTCTCTGCGGTACTTTCGCCGGTTTCGTCCAGAGCGTCCTCGAATGGGATTCCCGATCGAGAGGAACGAGGAGAATCAACCAGGTCTGTGGGATTCTCGTCATCGCCGCAGCCCTCTACCTCGTCTACAGCGCCCCCTGATCCGAAGCGGGGCAGGCTCTTCAGGGGGCTCTCCTTTCAGGGGAGCCCCCTCCCGTTGTCATGGCGCCTGAGAAAGTCGTCGATGAGCTTTCTCGAGATGCTGAAGGAGGGGGGGAAGTCGGGCATTTCGTCCGGCGCGAACCACCGGGCGTCGACGATCTCCCGGCCGTCGATGGCGATCTCGCCCGATTTCCACAGGGCCCTGAATCCCAGCATGAGCGACCGGGGGAAGGGCCAGGGCTGGCTGCCGAAGTAGGTGATGTGGTCCACCTCGATGCCCACTTCTTCGTTGATCTCCCTGACGAGGGTCTCCTCGAGGGACTCGCCGGCCTCGACGAAGCCGGCCAGCACGGAGTAGCGCCCCGGCGGAAACCCGGGACTCCGGCCCAGGAGGAGTTTCCCCTCGCGCTCGACGGCGACGATGACAGCCGGGGCGATGACGGGGTAGATCACCTGTCCGCAGCTGGGGCAGAGGAGGGCCTTCTCTTCGGGGTGGTCCGTCAGCGACTCTCCGCAGCGGCCGCAGAAGCGGTTGGTCCTGTGCCAGTCCATGAGGTGGAAGGCCTTGCCGACGGTGAAAAACAGCCTTTCGTCGACGATGCCCCAGAGCGATCGCCGGGAGACGAAGGCCGTTCCCCGCGGAGGTTCCGTCTCCGCCGGAACCTCCGCCCAGAAGAGCCCTTCCCTGTCGGGAAAGCGGCCACGGACGACCTGCCCTTCCAGGGGGACGATCTCCTCGGGCGCCGGCAGGCGGGGAGAGCCTTCCTGGACGAGAAGGATGTCGTCGCCGCGAAAGACGAATAGGGACTTCATTCTTCGGGGCACCGGCTTTCCCTGGCACGGACCAGTTCGCGGCGGCAGGCCTGGAAGAGAAGCGTCGCATCGAGGCTGATGGCGATGTACTGGAAGCCCTCTTCGGCCCTGCGCTGGGCCTCCTCTCCGTCGAGAAGAAAGGTGCCGGCCGCCTTCCCGTGTTTGCGGGCCAGACGGAGGACTTCACGGGAGGCCTCTTCGACGCGCTCGTGATGGACCTGGCCGGGCATGGCCAGGGACTGGGACATGTCGAAGGGGCCGAAGAAGACGACGTCGATCTGGGGCTCCGTCAGAACCTCGTCGAGGGCCTTGAGCCCTTCGAGACTCTCGCACTGGACGACGATGAGCGTCTCCTCGTTGGATTTCCGGAAGTAGGTCTCCGTCGGCACGGCGCCGTAGTCGCCCGACCGGGGAATGGCCAGCCCCCGTCTTCCCAGCGGATGGTACTTGGATCCGGCCACGACGGACCGGGCCTCCTCGAGGCTCGTCACCTGAGGCACCTGAATCCCCTGGGCTCCCACATCGAGTGCCCTGAGCACCGTCGAGGGACGGCTGTCGGCCACGCGGACGATGGGCGTCAGACTGCGGCTCTCGGCGGCTCGGACCAGTTCCTGAAGGGTCTCGTGCGAGGCCGGCCCGTGTTCCGTGTCGAGGATGACGAAATCGAACCCTGCGATGCCCAGAATCTCGACGGTTTCCGGCGAGGGGATGACCGAAAAGGCTCCGAAGGCCGTTTTCCCCTCGCGGAGCCGTTTTTTCAGCGCGTTTTCGAACATGGCGCCACCTCCCTTGTGCTTCTTATTCTAACGCAGAGCGACCCCATCGAGCTCTTTCGATACTCCACGGCCAGTTATTTAAAATGATAAAAAATTTCAGAAAAAAGAGCGTGGTGGCTGTGGAAAAGCGGCCGATGAATCCCTATTTCGGCGGCATTCTCGCAGGTGCCCTGATGGTCCTTTCCATCGTGGTCGCGGGGAAGTTCTTCGGGGCCTCGACGACCTTCGCCCGCCTGGGTGCCCTCGTCGAGGGATTCGTTGCCCCTGAGCACGTCGCCTCTTTGACCTATTTTAAGAAGGACGGATTCAAAGTCGATTGGCAGATGTTTTTCGTGATCGGAATCGGCCTCGGTTCTTTGGCGGCCTCTCTTCAGAGTGGCACCTTCCGCTTTCGTGTCGTTCCGCCTCTTTGGGAGAGACGTTTCGGGTCCAGCCCCCTGAATCGCGCCTTGGCGGCCTTTTTCGGAGGTGCTTTGTCCATCGTCGGCGCCCGCATGGCCGGAGGGTGTCCCAGCGGCCACAGCCTGAGCGGGGTCATGCCGCTGGCCCCGGGGAGTCTCGTCTCTCTCCTGTGTTTCTTTGTCGGCGGCGCCATCGTTGCCCGTGTGCTTTTCGGAAGGGAGGTCTAGGCCATGAATCCCCTCGTCACGGGCTTGATCACGGGAGCTCTCTTCGGAATTCTGCTCCAGCGCAGCGAAGTGCTACGCTACGACCGTCAGGTCGGAGCCCTTCTCTTTCGTGACTTTACCATCGTCAAGTTCATGGTCGCGGCCATCCTCTCGGGAATGACAGGGCTCGTCGTTGCCCGTCAGATGGGGCTGGTGACGATGGACATCAAAGCCACCGTTTTGGGCACGAACGTCATCGGCGGCCTCCTTTTCGGTCTCGGTTGGGGGCTTCTGGGGTACTGTCCCGGAACGGCTGCCGGAGCCTTCGGCGAAGGGCGCATCGATGTTCTCTGGGGCATGATCGGCATGATCTTCGGCGCCATGATCTACGCGGAAATCTTCCCCTTCATGTCGAGGGGGATCTTCGCGGTCGGCACTTTGGGCAAAGTCTCGTTCTTCGGTGACGTCGGTCCCGATGGCTCTCTTTGGCTGGGAGGGGCTCTCCTTATCGGACTGGCGCTTGTGAAGGGGCTATCGGCCCTCGAAAGGAAGCGCCCATGAGTCCCCCGAGCGGGGTGAGGGAGGGAACTCCTCGGTGAGGCGTTGCCAGTCACCGTTAAAAGACGTCGATTTCCGCTCGAGGTGAAAGGGTCGAGACAAAAAAGAGCCGAGGCGTGAAAGCCTCGGCTCCGGTCTTTTTTTGGCAGTCCCTAGGGGATTCGAACCCCTGTCGACGGGCTGAGAACCCGCTATCCTAGGCCACTGGACGAAGGGACCGCTCGGTGAGGAGAATTCTACGACACCGAGGGGGGTGTTGTAAAGAGGGATCGGGCAGATCGGAACGATTTCTCGAGGAGCCTGTCGGGCTTGACCTGACGATCGTTGATCGATGCCCTTTCGCGTTAACTGGAAGAAAGTCTTTTTTATCAAAGACAGGCGCTTCGCCCCATAGATCAGGCCAAATCAACCTTTTCCCGGAGAAGTCCGACAGATTTCTAGGCGGCCCGGCCTCCCTTGGAGGCGATGCGGTCCAGCATCTCCCTCGTCATGGTCTCCAGGTCGTAGCGGGGAGCGAAATCCCACTCTTTCCGGGCAGCGGAGCAGTCCAGGGAGTCGGGCCAGGACTCGGCGATGGCCTGCCTCAGGGGGTCGACGTCGTAGGCGATGGTGAAGCCGGGGATCACCTTGCCGATCGCCGAGGCGATGGCCTCGGGATCGACGCTCATCGCCGATATGTTGAAGGCGTTGCGGTGGACCAGTCGGGCCGGGTCGGCCTCCATGAGGCCGACGACGGCGTCGAGGGCGTCGGCCATGTACATCATGTCCATGAAGGTCCCGGGGGCGATGAAGCTGGTGTAGTTTCCCTTCCTGACGGCCTCGTAGTAGATGTGGACGGCGTAGTCCGTCGTCCCTCCTCCGGGCTGGGTCTCGTGGCTGATCAGCCCCGGAAAGCGGAGCCCTCGCGTGTCGACGCCGAATTTGAGGTGATAGTAGTCGCAGAGGAGTTCGAGGGCCACCTTTCCCACGCCGTAAATGGTCGTGGGACGCTGCAACGTCTCCTGAGGCGTCTCCTTTTTCGGCGTCGACGGGCCGAAGGCGGCGATGGAGCTGGGGAAGAAGAAGGCCGTACCCTCCTGCCGGGCCACTTCCAGGGCCGTTGCCGAACCGTTGACGTTGACGTCCCAGGCCAGAGCCACGTCTTTTTCTCCCCTGGCCGAGAGGAGCCCCGCCAGGTGAAGCACCGTGTCGGCCCGAAAGTGGCGGACCAGAGCGGAGAAGGCCTCGCCGTCACGGACGTCGAGGCAGGCGAAGGGACCTCCTTCGGCGAGGGGGCCCGAGACGGGGCGGAGGTCGGTGGCGAGAACCTTCTCGGCGCCGTAGAGGCGGCGGAGATGGGGTACCAGCTCCGATCCGATCTGACCTCCCGATCCCGTTACGACGACGCGCTTCATCTTATGATCCCCAGCCTTCGCCCCACGGCGGCGAAGGTCTCGACGGCGAAACGCAGATCGTCGTCGGAATGGGCCGCCGAGATCATGGCCCGGATTCGGGCCGTTCCGCGGGGAACGGTGGGAAAGGCGATGGCCGTGGCGAAAAGGCCCGCCTCGAAGAGTTCGGCGCTGAATCGCTTGGCATCGGCGGCCTCGCCGATGATGAGGGGCGTTATGGGCGTCTCGCTCCGGCCCGTATCGAACCCCAACTCCTTGAGTTCGCCTTTAAGCCTGTTCCCGTTCTGCCAGAGGCGCCGAACAAGGCGATCGTCCTCCTCGAGAATGTCCAGGGCCGCCAGATTGGCCGCCACGTCGGGAAGGGTGAGGGCGCTGCTGAAGAGATTGGGCCGTGCCTTGTGGCGGAGGTAGTCGACCAGGGTGGCGCTTCCGGCGGCGACGCCGCCCATGACGCCGAAGGCCTTGGACAGGGTGCCGATCTCGACGTCGACCTGGCCGTGGAGATCGAAGTGATCGACGATGCCCCGTCCTCCCCGCCCCAGGACGCCCTCCCCGTGGGCGTCGTCGACGGCGGTCATGACGTCGAAGTCCCGGCAGAGACGGACGATCTCGGGAAGGCGGGCGATATCGCCGTCCATGGAGAAGACGCCGTCGGTTATGAGCAGTTTGCGCCCTCGGGCCCCTCTCGTCTCCTCCAGCTTCCGCCTCAGATCGTCCATGTCGGAGTGCTCGTAGCGGATGACCCGGGCCTTGGAAAGGCGGCAGGCGTCGATGATGGAGGCGTGGTTGAGAGCGTCGCTGTAGATCAGGTCCTCCTCGCCGGGGACCAGGGTGGGGATGACGGCCAGGTTGGCGCAGAAGCCCGACTGGACCAGGATGGCCGCCTCGGCTCCCTTGAAAGAGGCCAGCCTTCTTTCCAGTTCGACGTGGGGCCTGAGCGTTCCGGCGATGGTCCGCACGGCACCGGGCCCCACCCCCCAGACGTCGACGTCGTCTTTCACCTTTTCCGCCAGACGGGGGTGGTTGCAGAGTCCCAGATAGTTGTTGGAGCAGAGGTTCAATACGTTTCTTCCCTCGATGGAAACCCACGCTCCCTGGGGGCTATCGAGGGTCCGGATGGTTCCGTAAAGCCCCGCCTCTTTCATTGCCTCGATCTCCCGGGCCATAAAGGACATGGAATGGGTCACGTCCGATCCCTCCTCGTTGGGTTCGACCTTTCGGCTCAGTATGGCGACGGAGAGGAAAGGCTGTCAATGGAGTATAATGGCGATGGATTTATTATATCTTTAAGGTGAAAAACTATAGTTTCTTCTGGGGAGGGATCATGCTGTGGACGAAGAGCTTACCCTTGAAAGTCTGGCTTCGCGCATGGCCGGTTCCAGCACGGCCCCCCACTTCATCGCCTCCGTTCTGCGGGAGGCCATCTACAGGGGCATCCTTCCCGAGGGAAGGCCCCTCCCTCAGGCGCAGCTGGCCCTTCGGCTGGGCGTGAGCCCCATCCCTCTCAGGGAGGCCCTTCGTCTTCTCGAAACGGAGGGGCTCGTCAGTTTTCAGGGCTACAGAGGAGCCAGGGTGACGGCCCTTTCCGTCGAGGAGGCTCAGGAGCTTTACGAGATGGTGGCGGCCTTGGAGGCGAATCTGCTGCGCATCGCCTTTCCCCGGATCACCTTGCGCATCGTCGGCGATGCGGCCCGGGTTCTGGACAGGATGGAGACGGAGCGGGATTGCATCGGCTGGCGCGACCTGAATCAGATGTTCCACAATCTCCTCTACGAACCGGCCGACCGCCCCCTGACGCTGGATGTCGTCGCCCGTCTGAGACAGAAGACGGACCGCAACATCCGCATCCATCTGGTCTCCATGCGCGACGAGTCTCAAAGACAGCATCGAGGGATCCTGGCTGCCGTGGAGGCCGGAGATCTGCCCGCTGCCCTCGAAGCGCTCGTCTCCCATCTCACCTATACCTCCAACGACCTTCAGTCCTACATGAGGCAGGAACAGGGGCCGAGGCGGCGACGCTGAGGGGGACGGGGCCATAGTGCCATAGACAGGGGGCCCTCCTGAGGGAGGGCCCCCTGTCTATGGCTTCGGCTTTTCGCTCTTTCCTCAACGCTGTCCCGCAAGGTTTTTCTCGATTTTTCGGGCCGTTTCGACGACGAGAAGGGCCAGCGACTCCGTTTTGTCCTCGAACTTGAAGCGGGGTCCCGACAGGATAAGGCCTGCCACCAACTCGCCGCCTGGGGAGAGGATGGGGGCGCCGATGGCCGTCCCTCCGGGGTTGATCTCCTCAATACTCACCGAATAGCCCCGGCTGCGGACGAGGGCCAGCTCCTCGCGGAGGCGGACGGAGTCGGTCAGCGTGTTGGACGTGAAGGGCTGGAGGCTTTGGGAGAGGACCCAGTCCCGAAACGTCTGGGGGCAGTAGGCCAGCAGGATCTTCCCCATGGCCCCGGCGTAGATGGGCAGCTCTCCTCCGACGGCAAAGGAAAATTTGATGGCCCTCGGTGACTCGACGATATGGATGCACCGGGCCACCCCCCCGTCGGCCAGGGCCAGTACCGTCGTCTCGCCCGCCCTGCCGACGAGGTCGCGCATGGGGCTGTCGCTCTGGCGGACAAGTTCCTGGCGGAGACGCCAGTCGTTGGCGAACAGGAGCATCCGTGTCCCTATGCGGTAGTGACGCGTCTCCCTGTCCTGGAGGACCCACCGCTCCCCCTCGAGCGAGGTCAGAATGCGGTGGACGGTGCTTTTGGGCATGGCGGTTCGGGCGGCTATTTCCTTCAGGTCAAGATCCTCCTCGGCGTGGAAGAGCGCTTCCAGAAGCCTGAGAACCTTCGTCGTCAGACCGACAGGCGTCGTCAAAGGCGTGCCTCCTTCCTGACGGCGCAGGGCCGTCCCCACCGTTTTTCGCTCCAAGAGCCTCAAAAGTCAATTGACAGCCTTCGTCGATCTGCTAAACTCGCGTAAATGGGAAAGGAATTCCGCTAAATGGGATAGAATGCAAAGCGGATGGCGATGCGCTCCTCTTCCGGGGAGCGCATCGAAAGTGACCTGTCTATCCTGGCCGGTTTCGGAGCCGATTCGGCCGGGGGAGGACGTATCTTGCCCGGACGTGCCCGACGGCGGTGTCTTTCGTCTCCAGTCGGGGCGGAAGGAGTCACTGTCTCCAGGAGTGGAGCGATGAGGATCACCTGGCGTGGGCGGCCCGGACCGTGGCCGACGTCGCTCGAAGTGGCGACGGGTGCTGAGGAGGGTGACCTCCCCAAGAGGAGAAAGGTGTGAAAGGCCGTTGAAGAGCAAGCGTTGGTACGAGAGGATTCCCAATCCCTACATTCTTCTTTTTCTCATCATCGTCATGGCCGGCATCATGACCTACATCGTTCCCGCAGGAGAGTTCGACAGGGCCGAAGTGGGAGGCCGCATGGGCGTCGTCGCCGGGACCTACCACCGAGTCGACCAGGCTCCCGTCGGCCTCTTCGACCTTTTTACGGCTTTGCCCATCGGCATGGTCAAGGCTGCCAGCATCATCTTCATCACCCTCATCTCCGGCGCCCTTTTCGGCCTCCTCAACGCCACGGGGGCCCTTGAGAATGCCGTGGGTCTCGCCGTGAGGCGCATCGGCGTCGACAAGGGGCCCCGGCTTGTCTGGCTCATGACCTTCGTCTTCGGTTTCCTGGGGGCCACGGTGGGTTTCGAGAACAACATCGCCCTCGTCCCCATCGCCATTCTCGTCGCCCTGGCCTTGGGCGGCGATCTCATGGTCGGAGCCGGCATGGCCGTGGCCGGCATCGGCGTCGGATTCGCCACGTCGCCCATCAATCCCTACACCGTCGGCGTGGGCCATGTCATCGCCAATCTGCCCATCTTCTCCGGCGCGCTTCTTCGGACCGGTTTCTGCCTGGCCAGCCTCGCCTTGGTGGCCGATCACACCTGCCGCTACCTGGCCAGGATCAAGAAGGACCGGTCGGCCAGCCTCGTCGCAGGTATCGACACGGAAGGGCTCTCTCTCAGGCGCCCCCTGGAGGAATATTCTCTCGACGGTAGGGACCGCCTCGTCCTGGCATCGTTCCTCCTGGGAATGGGGATCATCCTCTTCGGCGTCTTCCAATGGAAGTGGTACATCACGGAGATTTCGGCCGTCTTCATCATCATGGCCGTCGTCGCCGGTTACCTGGCGGGAATGACCTCCGACGCCATCATCGCCAAAATGGTCCGCGGGGCGGGCGACATCGCCGGAGGCGCCCTCATCATCGGAGTCGCCAGGGGCATTCAGGTCATTCTCGACGACGGACGCATCGGCGACACGATCGTCCAGGCCCTGGCATCCCCCCTGTCGGGGCTTCCCGTGACCCTTTCCGCCATCCTCATGACCGTCGTCCACAGCGTCATCAACTTCTTCATCCCCTCGGGAAGCGGGCAGGCCATGGCGACTCTTCCCATCATGATTCCCCTGAGCGATCTCATCGGCATGACGCGCCAGACGGCCATCCTGGCCTTTCAGGTCGGCGACGGTGTCATGAACCTTCTCGTGCCCACTCTGGGGGGCCTGCTTGCCATGATCGCCCTGGCTCGGGTGCCCTTCGACCGCTGGTTCCGCTTCGCCTTCCCTCTGGTCCTCAAGATCCTCGTCGTGAGCTGGGCTTTCCTGGCCCTGGCCGTGGCCGTCAACTGGGGGCCGGCCTGAAGATGACAGGAGACGCCGCCCTCTTCCCCGGAGTCTTCCTGGAGGAGGCCCGCGAGGGAGAGGCACAGCTGGTGGCCTGGCGCCGCCATCTCCATCGCCATCCCGAGCTGGCCTACGAGGAGAGGGAGACCAGCCTCTGGGTCGCGAAAAGGCTGGAGGAGATGGGAATCGCCGACATCCGCCTCGGCTGCGAGGGGTTCGAGACGGGTGTGGTGGCCGACATCGGCGGGAAGGGGCCTCTCGTGGCCCTGCGGGCCGACATGGACGCCCTTCCCGTGACGGAAGAGACGGGGCTGCCCTTTGCCTCCGAGGTGGCGGGACGGATGCATGCCTGCGGCCACGACGCCCACGTGGCGATCCTTCTGGGAGCGGCACGCATTCTGGCTTTGCGGGCTTCTTCCCTTTCTCATCGGGTCCGGCTGATCTTTCAGCCCTCGGAGGAGGCCGCCGTTCCGAGGCCCGGCGCCGAGGCGATGATCGCCTCTGGGGCCTTGAAGGACGTGGAGGCCATCTTCGGCCTTCACGTCTGGCAGCCTCTCGAAGCGGGGCTCATCGGCTGGTCCGACGGGGCTCTGATGGCCTCGTCGGACCGCTGGACCGTCACGATCGAGGGTCGAGGCGGCCACGGAGCCATGCCCCATGAGGCCGTCGATCCCACCGTCGCCGCCGGGTCCTTCCTCATGGCCCTTCAGACGGTCGTCAGCCGTCAGACCGACCCCCTTGAAAGCATCGTCGTCAGCGTGGGAAGCCTTCGCTCCGGCGAGGCCTTTAACGTCATTCCCGACAGGGTCGTCATCGAGGGGACGGCACGGACCCTTTCTCCCGAGCTGCGCGACGGCCTGCCGGAGCGCATCGAAAGGATTGCCGTCGGCACGGCCCGGGCCTTCCGATGCGGGGCTGTCCTCGACTATCGGCGCAACCTGCCTCCCGTCGTCAACGACGAGGCCATGGCCGGTTATGCCCGTTTCGTCGCGGAGACTCTTTTCGGCTCCCGCCGCCTGACTCGTCTCAGGCCGACCATGGCCGGGGAGGACTTCAGCTTCTACCTCGAAAAGGTGCCGGGAGCCTTCCTCCTGCTCGGGATGGGAGGCCGCGGCGGGGCCGACTGGCCCCATCACCATCCCCGTTTTCAGGTCGACGAGTCTGTCCTCGCCGAAGGGGCCGCCCTTCTGGCCTCTCTGGCCTGGCGTTTTCCCCGATCCTGAGACGATAGGTCCGCAAAAGGGCGCCGTCGCGGTCTTCACCGCGACGGCGCCCTTTTGCGGCGGGAGAGAAGGGCTCTCCTTCTTTCAGCGTTTTCGCACGGCGACGAGTCCGGCCTGACTCTCCCGAAGGCGGAAAGCCGAGACGCGCCGCCGGAGTTCTCCGCTGATGCGGGCCAGTCCCTCTCCGCCCAGGGCGACGCGCTCGGCGGCCTGGACGACTTCGGCCATCTGGTCCCGGACATTGCCGGCCATGGCGTTGGAGTCGTTGACCTTGTTCGCCATGTCCTGAATGGCCGAGGCGATCTCCTCGCTGGAGGAGGCCTGTCCCTGGCTCACGGTGGCCACGTCCTGCGTGGAGGCGGCGATCCGATCCAGCGTCTCGAGGATGAGTTCGATCTTTTCCACCACGTCGCGGCTCTGGTCCAGGACCTGGCGGGCTCCCTCCTGATTGCGCCCCGCCCCCTCCTTGACGGAGAAGAGGTCGGAGGCGATCGATCCGGCCAGGTCGGCGATGTTGCGCGCCGCCCCGTTGGACTCCTCGGCCAGCTTGCGCACCTCCTCGGCGACGACGGCGAAGCCCCGGCCGTGCTCGCCCGCCCGGGCCGCCTCGATGGCGGCGTTGAGGGCCAGCAGGTTCGTCTGGTCGGCGATGCCCGAGATGACGGCGACGATCTTCCCGATCTGGGCCGCCTTGTCGGCCAGCTCTGCTACGGCCCGGGCCGAGCCCTCGATTTCGACGGTCACGCCGTTGATGTTCGTCACCGTTCCCTTGACGGCTTCGAGCCCCCGCTCTCCGGCACGGCGCGCCTTTTCGACCTCCTCCGAAGTCTCCCCGCTTCTCGTGGCCGCCGTGGCGGCTCCGGAGGCCACCTCCTCGACGGAGGCGTTCAGCTCCTGGCCGATGGCGGCCAGGGCCTCCATGGCGCCTCCCACCGTCTCGACGCCCGATCGGGCCTCTTCGGCGCTGGCGTTGGTCTCCTGGGCCACGGCGGCGAAGGTCTCCGCCTCCGATCCCAGCTCGTGGGCCACGTCGGCCACGGCCGAGAAGGAATCGGAAAGGCTCGCAAGGGTTTTCTCCATGGCCGAAGAGAGGTTCCTGATCTCGGCGATGGAGCTTCGGGCCTCCAGCGGGCTGGCCAGGTCGCCCTCGGCCAGGGCCTCCATGCGGCGCTCGATGGCCGTGACGGGACCGGCGACGGCGTTGGCGAAGAAGAAGGAGACGACGACGACGAGGGCCAGAAGGGCCGAGACGACGAGGATGAGGGTGCGCAGGGCCCGGACGGGGGCAAGCAGCTCGGCTTCGGGCGTCGTCACCGCCGCCAGCCACCCCGTGGAGGGAACGGGGGCGTAGGTGGTCATCCTGTCCTCGCCGAGGAAGAAGTAGCCGACTCGGCCCGGCTTCCCCGAAAGGCCTTCCCTCATGGCCCGGGCCAGCTCGGGGGCGACCTTCTCTCCTTCTTCCGTGGCGTTGAGCCGTCCCAGGAGATCCCCGTTGGGGTGGGCCGTGACGACGCCGCGGCTGTCGAGGAGATAGCCGTAGCCCTTTTGGCCCCACGTGACGGACGCGACCTCTTCGGTAACGGCCTTCAGCGTCAGGGCGCCGACGACGAGGCCGACGGGATTTTCTCCGGGGCGCGCGATGGGCGAGGCGACGAAAATACTCATTTCTCCCGTCGTGCGGTCGGCGACGGGGTGGGAGACGACGGTCTCGTTTCGTTTGAAGGCCTCGATGAAGTACTCCCTGTCCTTGATGTTGACGCCGCCGACGTCGCGTACGGCCGAGTAGACCGATCCGTCGGGCTTGGCGATGAAGACGTCGTTGAAGCCGAAACGAGTGCGGATGGGAGCCAGAAGGGGCTTCTGGTCGGCCCAGTTCATGGAACGGAAGATCTCCGTCTCGGCGGGAATCTCGAGCACCATCGCGCTCTCCCGGAGATAGGCGTCGACTTCCTGGGCGAGGGCGACGGCCAAGGCGTCGCCCTCCTTCCAGGCGAGATCGAGCAGGGCCTTCTGGGAGCGATTGAGGGCGACGAAACCGACGAGGGTTATGGCGGAGAGGGCGACGGCGAGAAAGGTGACGATCAGTCTTCCACGCAACGAGTTCATGGCAGCACCTCCTGACGAAAGTGCCCCGCCCCTCCCGTGAAGGGGCGGAGAACAGAGGGAAAAGGTCTCCGCTGACCGAAGGGTTCGGCGGGGATCAGCCGTCGAGGGAGCTCTCCAGCCGCTCTCGCTCCCTTTCCGAGAGGACCCGGGCCAGATCGAGAAGGACGACGAGGCGATCGTCGATGGCGGCAACGCCGGTGATCTGGCTGGTGTCGACGGGGCTCTCCATGAAGGCAAGCTCATCGACGGGACGGATTTCGTCGTCGTCGACGCGGAGAATTTCGCTGACGCCGTCGACGACGATGCCGATCTGTTTCGTCCCCTGACGGACGATGATGACCTTGCGCTGAGCGTCATCCCTCTCCGGAGGGGCCAGAGCAAAGCGTGCCGCCAGATCGACGAGGGTCACCAGCTCTCCCCTGAGCTGGATAAGGCCCAGGACGAAAGAGGGGGCGCCGGGAAGGCTTCTGCATCCCGAGAAGCGGACGATCTCTCGGACGCCGGCGATATCGACGCCGAAATGTTCCTTGCCGAGGCTGAAAACGACGATCTGTCTTTCCGACATGATCTCACCTGAACCTTTCTGGCCGGAGCGGAGCCGGACGCGCTGACGTCGTTTCACGTGAAAAAACGAAAAGGAGTGTATTAAATTATGCGAATAAAAAGTTTGGTTTCAATTTCTGATAAAACAAAAGGTGTTTCGCCGAGGCTTCACGGAGACCACAGGGACGCAAAACCTGTCGATGGAGAAGTGAAGGGGCAAAATCACCATCTTGAGTACTATTCTAGAGATTCACTTCTGTTTCTTCAAGTGGTAAAACGGAAATATATCAAACCCTGAAAAATTGCGTTTCGGATAGCCGTCAGGCTCAGTTTGGATGCCTAAACATTTTTGTGGTAAAAACAACAGGAATTTAGGACACTCTGGTTGTCGCTCTGGCAGCGTGAGATTGGTCTGGAATGTTGCTGGAATGTCATTGAATTAAAAAACGTCAAAAATCTTCCTGCGGAATGGGGATTTTCATGGTCTGAGGGGAAAAGGGGGAGGCAAACGAAAAAGGAGCCGATCTCCCTGGAGAGGAGACTCGGCTCTTTCATGAAATTCTGGCAGTCCCTAGGGGATTCGAACCCCTGTCGACGGGCTGAGAACCCGCTATCCTAGGCCACTGGACGAAGGGACCGTTCTTGTCGCACTCTAGGTGCTTACCGGCGGGGAGAGCACACCGGACCGAAGCGCACCTTGTGGAGCGAAATGCATTATAACAGGCATGGACGGGTCGGGCAAGTCCGGATCGTGAGCCTGTCGTCCGGCAGGGAGGGCGTCACGATAGGAGCGGCGGAAAGAAGGCTCCTTTCAGGACCGTCGGCTCCTCGGCCGGGGAATGGGTTTTTTGACAAAAAAAGAACCGGATTCTCCCCCGACACGAGAGCTCATCCGATTCTCTTCATATGACGAACGCCGCGAAGGACCGCAACGATGGGAGTCTTGGCTGGGGAACGTGGATTCGAACCACGATTACCTGATCCAGAGTCAGGCGTGCTGCCGTTGCACCATTCCCCAACATGTCGGCAGAGGCGGTTCACTCTTCCGAAGCTGGCATGGGGCTGCGCCCCCACTGAGACGGAGGCAGTATATCGTGGATTGTCCCTCACGTCCATAGGCATCTGAGCCCGTAAAATTACCTAAAAGATGAGCCTTCAGACCTATGCACTCTCGAGTTTCCAGCTTCAACGTTTGTCGCATTTTGTCATCCGGAGAGAATTTCCCGAAATCAGGCGATAGGCCTGGAGAACGATCCGGCGATGGCGCAATGGAAAGGGCTGACGACGATCGCGGAGGTAGCCGAGGCCGAGCCGGCACTACCGCGGATTTCACCGAGATCGGTGTCGCCTGGCCAGGCCCGAGAGGTGAAACCTGCGACACCGGACACGCAGGACTTTGCGTGACGATGCCACCGTCGTGGAAGACGCCGCCCCGTCCGTGACCGACGGGGGGCATCAACGGACAGTCGAGAAGGTCGTTTCGCGCATATTTAATTAAAATCGGCGGTCAGATGCTCGAGGTATCCCCTGTCTCAGGGATTCAACCTGAACGGGGCCCGCCGATCTTTTCCCTGTCCGGCGACGTAGGGAGAGCTCTCCGTCGCCGGCATTAAACACAAAGATCTTCATGGGGGAAAACGAGGGTCGGAGCGTCCGTCCTTTCGGATGCCGCAGGACAGGTGAGAGCGCGAAAAGGGATCCTGTCGGAATTTTTTCGAAAGGAGAAGCCTTGGTGTCCGAGAGAATCGCTCTTTAATAGAGGAAATGCAGGAAATCCGTCTTTCCCTTTGACTCTTTTTTTGCTATATAAGGGAATGAACGCATTCTTTTTCAATACCCTTTTCCGAGTCGCTATGAGATCGGTCTTATCTTTTTGGAGGTGTATGCATTGTTGAGAAAAAAGAGAGTCGTCCTCATTCTGCTGGCCCTGCCGCTGCTCTTGCTGTCCGCTCCTCAGGCTCAGGCGAAGATGAAGATCGCCGTCCTCGAGTTCCAGAACAACGCCACCGGCGGCTCGGCCGTCGACGATGCCGTCCGTCGCGGCATCACGGACATGCTGACGACGGAGCTGGTCCGGACGGGGGCCTTCTCCGTCTACGAACGAAGCCAGCTGGAAGGCCTCGCCCAGGAACAGCGTCTGGCCGTCTCAGGCCTCGTTGACGCCGGAACGGCTGTCTCTTTGGGACGCCTCGTCGGCGTTCAGTGCATCATCACCGGAGCCATCACGGAGTTCACCTCGACGACTTCGGGAGGAGCCATCCCTCTTCTCGGCGTCGGCGTCGGCATCGCCACGGGCCAGACGAAGGCCAAGGTCTCCCTTGATGTCCGCGTCATCGACGTCGAGACGGCCGAGGTCCGCACTTCCATCCGCGAGGCCGGACTGGCCGATCACTCCATGAGCGGAGCCTACCTGGGCGGCGTCGTCCTCGGCCAGGGTGAGAGCGGCGGCCTTCTCTCGGCCGCCACCTACGACTGCGTCCAGAAGATCTCCCAGCGGCTCATGCGCGACCTGAGTCCCGTGGCCTATAACGTCCTGGCCTCCTCCTCTTCCTCCGTAACCGTCGACGTGGGCAGCGCCAACGGCGTCCAGAAGGGGCAGATCTTCCGCGTCTATATCGAGACCAACCCCGTTATCGGCATCGACGGCAGTCTTATCGACGTCGAAAAGGAGACGGTGGCCCTCCTGAAGGCCGAAGAGGTCCAGGGACGCTACTCCAAGTGCTCCGTCGCCAAGGGCAAGGGAGGCGAGCTGCGCCGAGGCGACAAGATCGAGTTCTTCTTCGGCGACGTCGAGAAGGAGCCCCTGCGCAGCCGCTCCCTGGAGGAGCTGAGCCGGATCGGGACCGATGCGGCTCCGGCTGCCCCCTACCAGCCGGCACCTGTGCCCCAGACCGTGGCCGTCGAAAGCGCCCCGGCTCCTGAAAGCGCTCCGGCTCCGTCCCAGGTCCCCTCACGGGAGGAACGGCCAACACCTCGGATCAGACCGACGTCGTCGACGGCTACCCCATAGACGGGGCCACGAAGAACGCCATCCTCATCTCCCACAAGGGAGGCTACTACAGCTACTCGAATAACCAGTTCTCTCAGGCCTACAAGGCCTTCGTCAACGCCTTCGAGGCCTACGAGGGGAACTACCTCGACGCCTACTGGGCCGCCCGCGCCGCCCACAAGCTGGGCCGGAAAAAGGACGCCACCCAGTGGCTCGACAAGGCCCTGGAGATCAATCCCGCCTATGAGCCGGCCCTGGAATACCGGGCCAAGTACAAACTTTAAGGGGGCCTGAACCGTGACCGCTGCCTATTCCCGGAGGCTTCTCGCCGGTCTGCTGCTGCTGTTCCTTTTCTCTCCTTCGGCGGCCCAGTCGGCCCTTCCCAAGAAGGGAACCGTCGCCCTCGTCCTCCACGAGGGATCGGCGAGTCTGGACGGATCGGGACAGACGCTGGGCACGGCGGAGGCGACGGTCCTGGAGATCCTCCTTCAAAACGGCTATTCCGTCGTCAACCCCAGGAGAATGGAGGAGATCCGCCGGAGCAAGGCCGCCCGCGCCGCCCTCGACGGCGACGTCGACGCCATCCTCAGGCTCGGCTCCCAGTACGGCGTCGGCTTTTTCGTCTCCGGCCGGGCCAAGCTCCCTCAGCCGCGCCAGAACGAGTTCGGCCTCTTCACGGCCACGGCCGATATCGCCGTCGAGGCCTACTCGACGGCGACGGGCAAGTATGTCTTTTCGGGCACGGCATCGGGAAAACAGCTCGGCTACAGCGCCGGAGAGGCACTGGAAAAGGCCCTGACCGAGGCCGCCCGGGCCATGGCGGCCTCCCTCGTCGGTGCCCCTCCCCAGGAGTCCGCAGCACTGTCCACCTCCGCGACGGTCCGCCTCACCCTCAACAAGGTGACCTCCTTCAATCAGATCAACGAAGTGCTCGAGACCTGCCGCCACTTGGCCGGAGTCACTTCCGCCAAGGCCACGGGCTATTCGGGCGGAGCGGGACAGATCGAGCTCGACTATCGCGGCGACATCCAGGAGCTGGGTTCTTCCCTGGCCAAGCGCCAGAACAACCTCGCCGTCCGTGTCGTCGGGCCAGGCCAGATCACAGCCGAGTTCCAATGAAAGGGGCGACGGCCACAGCTCCGTCGTTCGCCCGGTTCCTCCACGTCATGGTGTAGAATGGGTTCCGGAGAAGAGTCGGCCCTCGGGGTCGAAATCATAGAATCCTCTGGAGGTGGCTGTTTTATGAACGTGGAAGGTGCGGCCTATGGGGAGATGTTGCGCAAGCGTCCCCTGAACGTGCAGGCCGCTTACGGCGGCGAGCCCGTTGGCTTGGTGAGCGGTCGCGACGTCTTCGGCGCCGCCAAGAGGGTCGGAGCGATCATGCTGGCTGCCAACGCCCGCAACCCTCTGACGATCAAGGGCGTCCTTCGGGCGGCGAAAAAACTCGACGCCGCCGTCGTTCTCGAATTGGCCAAGTCGGAGTCGACCTACTGCGCCAGCACCTACGAGAACATGGTCGAGTATGCCGTCCGCTATTCGGCCGAACTGGGCCACGGCGTGATCTTCGCCCTTCACATGGATCACTACGCCGTGAAGTCCGATGAGGATCTTCTCAGGGCGATCTCCCAGATCCGCATGGCCATGGAGAAGGGGTGGACGTCGGTGGCCATCGACGCCTCTCACAGTCCAGACTGGGAGAATCTCTGTTTCACCCGTGACGTGGCCATGCATGTTCCCCCCTACATCGGTCTCGAAGTCGAGGTGGGAGAGATCAAGGGGGCCGGCGAGGTTTCGACGCCCGAGGAGGCCCTTTTCTTCGTCGGAGGTCTCAACGCCTGGGGCGTCTTCCCCGACCTTCTGGCCATCTCCAACGGCTCGCTTCACGGCACCTACGATCCCTCGATGGGGCAGGTCGAGGGGATCGATCTGGAGGCGACGAAGGCCATCGCCGAGGCCATCGCCCCCTACGGCGTCTCCATCGCCCAGCACGGCATTTCGGGAACGCCTCTGGACAAGTGCGGGCGCTTCTCCCACTACGGCATCAACAAGGGAAACGTGGCGACGCTCTTTCAGAACGTCCTCTTCGGCCTCAAGATGGATCCCGAGACGGGCAACGCCCTCACTGAAGGGGGAAGCTACGTCAAGGAGGCCGACAGGGGGGTTCCCGCCGAACTCTGGGAGCGCATTGTCGCCTGGGCCGACGGAAAGGGTTACTCCCGCAAGAGCGGCGACTACAAGAAGGCCAACAGGCCCTTCGGCGACGAGATCCTGGCCCTGCCCCGACCCGTTCAGGACCGGATCGTCGACGAGACGCAGGCCTGGGCCGAGCGTTTCATCAGGGCCTTCAGGGCCGAGGGGACGGCCGATGCCGTCCTGGAGCTGATGTCCGCCCGGCGCGACCACAACTGCGCGCCGGAGCGCACGATTCTCCGCTCTCGCTCCGAGTTTTCCCCGGAGACGGCTCCAGACAGCCGCCGGGGCGACGGCAACGATTATTCCGACTAGGCAGGACCGTTTCCGGTAGTCCCTCTTCCGGAGGGATTATCGCCCGGGGAGGGCAGAGCCCTCCCCGCTTTTCGTGCCCTCGTGGTACTATGATTATTTGATGGGAGGTGATGCCTTGGCTAAATCAAAGACAAGAAGGCGTCGAAGCGGCAAGAGCGCTTCCGGTGCCGCCGATCTGCGCGTCATTCCTTTGGGGGGACTGGGGCAGATAGGCAAGAACTGCACGGTATTCGAGTACGGAGACGATCTGGTGATGGTCGACTGTGGACTCATGTTTCCCGAAGAGGACATGTTGGGCATCGATTACGTCATCCCCGACGTGAGTTATGTCGAAGAGCGCAGGGAGAATCTCCGGGCCATCGTGGTCACCCATGGCCACGAGGACCACATCGGGGCCCTTCCCTTCGTCCTTCCCCGTCTCGACGTCCCCGTTTATGCCACGAAACTGACTCTGGGCATGATCCGCAACAAGCTCAAGGAGGCGGCCCCCGCCTACGAGCCCCGCTTTCACGAGATCCGCGCCGGCGATGTCGTCGAGCTTGGCGCCTTCAGCTTCGAGTTCATCGCCGTCTGTCACTCCATTCCCGACGGCGTCGGCTATGCCCTCCACACGCCGCTCGGGACGGTGGTCCACACGGGAGATTTCAAGCTCGATCCCACGCCCATCGACGGCCGGGTCACCGATTACGGCACCTTCGCCGAGCTGGGGCGAAGGGGTGTCCTGCTTCTCATGTCGGACTCGACGAACGTCGAGCGTTCCGGCTTTACCGCCTCGGAGCGCCTCGTGGGACGGACCTTGGAGGAACTTTTCCGCCTTCACCGTAACAGACGCATCGTCTTGGCCACCTTCGCCAGCAACCTTCACCGGGCCCAGCAGGTCTTCGACGTGGCGGCCCGTTTCAACCGCAAGGTCGTTCTCATGGGGCGGAGCATGATCAACAACGTCGCCCTGGCACGGGAGCTGGGCTACGTCAGCGTCGACGAGAGCCTTTTGATCGCTCCCCAGGACGTGGACAAGATCCCCCACAATCGCCTCGTGGTCCTCACGACGGGGAGTCAGGGAGAGCCCTTCTCGGGCCTCGTTCTCATGAGCAAGGGGGAGCACCATCACATCAAGCTCTCCGAAAAGGATGTCGTCGTCGTCAGCGCCACGCCTATTCCGGGCAACGAGAAGCTCGTGAGCCATACCGTCAACCGTCTCTTCGCCTGCGGCTGCGACGTCGTCTACGAGAGGGAGAGGCAGATTCACGTCTCGGGCCATGCGGCGCAGGAGGAGCTGAAGATGATGCTCTCCATCGTCAGGCCCCGCTACTTCGTCCCCGTTCACGGCGAATACCGTCACCTGGTGCGCCACAATCAGCTGGCCCAGGACACGGGAGTGCCGGCCCGGAACACCTTTCTCCTCCTCAACGGCGATGTCCTCCAGATCAGCGCCGATAAGGCCCAGATCAAAGGGAACGTCCCCTTCGGCAGCATCCTCGTCGACGGCCGGGTCATGGGCGAGCTGGAGGGGAGCGTCATGCAGGAGCGACGCGATCTCTCCGAAGAGGGGATTCTCACCGTCTCCGTCGTCCTCTCCACCGACGGAGTGCTTCTCCGTCCCGTCGTTACCGAGAGTCGAGGCTTCCTCCATGTCGATATGGCCGAGGAGCTCCATCGAGAGGTCCGCGAGACGGTGATGAAACTCGTCGAGACGGCTGCCCGCAAGGGTTCCATCGACGAGGAGGATCTGGCCCAGAAGATCAGAGGTCGCGTCAAGGACCTGGTCCGCCGCCACACGCGCAGCTACCCGGTAATCATGCCGTTGATTTCCCTCGTGGAGGTCTAGCCCTCCGAAAGATTTCAAGGTCGGGAGTGACGATTTGTGTCGACGATGACCCTCATGCAGCTTTTGGGCGGCGTGGGACTTTTCCTTTTCGGCATCAGACTGATGGGCGAGGCCCTTCAGGATCTGGCGGGAGACCGCCTCAGGCGGCTCATCGCCGCGCTGACCAAGACGCCTGTCCGGGGCGTCCTGGTCGGGACGCTGGTGACCATCCTGATCCAGAGCAGCAGCGGCACGACGGTCATGACGGTCAGCTTCGTCCACGCCGGGCTGATGACGCTCAAGCAGGCCGTGGGCGTCATCATGGGGGCCAATATCGGCACGACGGTGACGGCTCAGCTCATCGCCTTCAAGATCAAGGATTTCGCCCTGCCCATCATCGCCCTCGGCGTGGCGCTCTCCTTCATCGGACGCTCGAAGATGCGCAGGTACATGGGGAACGGCCTCATCGGTTTCGGCCTCCTCTTCCTGGGGATGACGACGATGGAGGAGGCCATGAAGTTCCTGGCCGGGCGTCAGGATCTTTTCCTGGCCTTCTCCCACCATCCCGTCCTGGCCGTCCTGGCCGGAGTGGGGCTGACGGTCCTGGTCCAGTCCAGCTCGGCCACGGTGGGGCTCACCATCGCCATGGCCTCCCAGGGGTTTCTCCCCCTGGGGGCGGCCATTCCCATCCTTTTCGGCGATAACATCGGGACGACGATCACGGCCGTTCTGGCCTCGGCCGGTTCTGGGCGCGAGGCCAAGCAGGCCGCAGCTTCGCACGTGCTTTTCAACGTTTTCGGTGTCCTTTTCTTCATGCTCCTCCTTCCTGTCTTTACCCAGGTCGTTCTGCTTACCTCCGACGACATCGCCCGACAGCTCGCCAACGCCCATACCCTCTTCAACGTCTCCAATACCCTTCTCTTCCTCCCTTTCACGACGCCTTTCGTCAAGCTCATCGAACGGCTCGTGCCGACGCAGGGCATCGTCCACGAGACGGGTCCCCGTTTTCTCGACAGGCGCCTCATCGCGGCGGCCCCTGCCGCCGCCGTCGACGCCGTCCGCATGGAGATGGTCCGTATGGGAGTGCTGGCCCTGGAGATGCTCGACTTCGTCCGCGAGGCCTTTGTCAACGACGACGCAAGAAGGATCGACATGGTCAACGAGAACGAGAAGCTCGTCAACGAGCTGAACCGCGAGATCACCCGTTTCGCCGCCGAGCTGGGCCAGGCCAGCCTCTCCTCCGATCTCGCCAGCGTCCTCTCCCTCTACGTCAACGGCATCGGCGACGTGGATCGCGTCGGTGATCACGCCCAGAACATCATCGAGCTTTTCGAGATGAAGCAGGACCAGCACATCGAATTCTCGCCGACGGCCATGGCCGAGTTCACCTCCATGTTCGACAAGACGCGAGGGGCCTTCGCCTCCTCCGTCGAGGCGATCCGCCTCGAGGCCTTGCCCGACATGGCCGAAGTCGACCGCATCGAAGACGAGATCGACAACGACGAGAAGATGCTGCGCAAGCGACACATCGGCCGCCTCAACGCCGGTGTCTGTTCTCCGGCGGCGAGCGTCATTTTCATCGACATCCTGAGCAACCTCGAACGGATCGGCGATCATTCGCGCAATCTCGCCCTGGGGGTCTCCGATGTCGTCCGTCTCCGAGAGGGGGATATCTCTCATGGCCGTTCATAGTCTGCTTCTCGGCGTCGTCCAGGGGGCGACGGAGTTCCTTCCCGTCAGCAGCTCGGGGCACCTCGCCCTGGCCCAGTGGCTCCTCGGCTTCGATGAGGCGCCTCTGCCCTTTGATCTCGTGCTTCACATGGCGACGATGGGCGCGACGGTGCTCTACTTCTGGCGCGACATCGTCGATCTGGTCCTGGAGTGGCTCGGCGGGTTTGTCTCTGCCCGAGGCCGCCGGAGCGAGGGATGGCGCTACGGCTGGGCCGTGGCCGCCGGTACGGTCGTCACGGCTTTTCCTGCCCTGGGGCTCAAGCCTTTAGTGGAGAGGATGATCCATCTCCCCTGGGCCGTGGGGCTTGCCCTGGTGCTGACGGCGTCGCTGCTTTTCGCGGCAGGTCGCCTTCCCCGCCGAGGAGGGCAGGTCGTCCTCTCCTCGGGCTTTTTCGTCGGCCTGGCCCAGGGATTGGCCGTCATCCCCGGCCTTTCCCGATCGGGCGCGACGATCGTCACGGGTTTGGCCACGGGGCTCAAGTCCGAGGAGGCCTTTCGTTTTTCCTTCCTCCTCTCCGTTCCGGCCATCTGCGGTGCCACCTTTCTGGAGTTGCGTTCCGTCGGGAGCTGGGGCGACTTCACGGCAGCCCTTCCGTCAGGATGGCTCGTCGGGGCGATGGCCGCCTTCGCGACGGGCTATTTCTCCCTTGTCCTTCTCCGACGAGTCGTTACACTGGGCAGGTGGCGCGGTTTTTCCCTCTACTGCCTCCTGCTGGGACTGGGCACCCTGGCCCTTTCCGTCGTCAGGGGGTGAGGCGATGGCCGCAAGAGGAGGAGCCCGCTGGACCTTCGTCATCCTTCTCGTCCTTTTGGGGACCTTTCTCGGCGTCTACCTCCAGCGCTTCGACGTCACGGCTCCCTTCTTCCGCGACGTCGTCCGCTCCGGTTTCGATCTCCGCGACGTCGATCTGGTCTTTATGCAGTTTGGCCTGTCCTTTCATCTCCGGCTCAATCTCGGAAGTCTTCTTGGAGGTCTCGTCAGTCTATGGATTCTTCGTTGATCGTCCCTCTCCCTTCGCCCCCTCTCGTCCTGGCCTCGGCCAGCCCTCGTCGTAGAGAGCTTCTTTCCGAGTTGGGCTGGTCCTTTTCGGTCGAGCCCTCCCGCGTCGACGAGACGATTCCCGAAGGGGAGCCCGCGGCCTCGGCCGTCGAGCGCCTGGCCAGGCTGAAGGCTTCGGCCGTGGCCGACGGGAGGCCCGAGTCCTGCGTCGTCGCCGCCGATACGGTCGTCGCCGTAGGAGGGCTCCTTCTGGGCAAGCCTCGCGACAGGGCCGAAGGGCGCGCCATGATCGGCCTCCTTGCCGGAAGGACGCACGACGTTTTCAGCGGCGTCGCTCTGGCCTGGCGGGGGAAAGTCTTTTCGGCGTCGGAGCGTACGGAGGTCACCTTTCGTCCCCTTTCGGAGTCTGAAGTGAGGGGCTACGTCGACACGGGCGAAGGCGACGACAAGGCCGGTTCCTACGCCATACAGGGCCGGGGCGCTCTTCTCGTCACGTCGATTCGCGGCTGTTATTTCAACGTCGTCGGTCTGCCTCTGGCGCGGCTCAGTCTTCTCCTGGCCGAGGCGGGGCTCTCTCTGGAACGGCAATGGAGGTTCGGTTCACGATGAACGGCAATCGGCACAAGGTTTTCTGGGGCGCCCTCTCCCTCGCCCTGTTGCTTTCCTTCCCCGGTCTCTTCCAGCGCTGGAGCGTCGAGGAGGCCACCCACACGGTAGGTCTCGTCGCCGCCTATCGCGATGTGGCCGCGTTGGCCGATCAGGAGGGGATCGAAGACGAGGAAGCCCTGGGCCTCCTGCAGGAGGCGGGGCTGACGGGGCTCATGGTGGGCGATCTTACGGGCAAGGAGCTGAGTAACGGGGCCCTTCCCCTCTGGTTCGGCCCCAAAAACGGCCTTCCGTCGACCTGGTCAGGGGCTTTGGAAGGCGATTCCGATGGCGCCGTCGTCTGGGTCCGGCAGGGAGATCTCGACGTGGATCTCGTCCGGCGTCATGTCGTCGCCCGCTTCGGCGACGTGCCCTTCTACGAGGGAGAGGAGGGGGCCCTTTTTCTCCTTCCTCTTTCCCTTTCGGCTCTGGAGGAGGCCGCCGTCCTTCCCGATTTCGAGGGGTTGGCCCTTTCGAAGGAGCTGGCCCTTCCCATTCTCTTCCGTCCCGCCCCCTCTCACGGTCTCGACGGCTCCGCAGCCATGGCCGCCCTGGGCGCCGTCCTCGACGAGAACGCCCAGGTCCGCGCCCTGGCCCCGTCGGGACCTGTCGTCACGGCCTATCCTAATGTCGAGCTCCTGGCCGAGGTCGTGAGGGAACGGAAGTTGCCTCTGGCCAAGGTGGAGTTCTCCCGCCAGGTGGGGGCCATCCCCCTGGAGTGGCGCGTTTTTCCCTCCCTTCTGCCCCTCCACAGCGTCACGGCCGAGGAGATCCAGAGCCGTGGCCTTGACGGTCGTCAGATCGTCGAGCGGATGGTTCGCGCCGCCAGGGAGCGTTCCCTCCGCCTCCTCGTCATGCGTCCCGTCTCCTATTCGGGACCGCAGACGATGGAGGCCTTCCGCGCCGATCTGCTCGCCATCTCGCGGGGAATGGGCCGTCACGGGCCCCGTCTGGGCTGGCCCGAACCGATCCCCCTCTGGCAGGCCGGTCTGCCCGATGCCGTGGCGCTGGCCCTCGTCCTCGTCTTCTCGGCGATGGTTCTCCTCTGGCGGATAGGCGGTCGCTACGGCGAGGTCATGGGGGTTTTGCCCGCCCTTCTGTTGGGTTTTTTTGCCGTCGCTCTCGGCGTCGTCACCTGGAAGGTGCCTTTCGTCGCCCGAGTCGTCGGGGCCTTTGCCGTGCCCCTTTTCGCTTCGGCGGCCTGTCTGGCCGCTCTCGAGGGGTGGCGCACGCCCTGGAAGGGGCTCCTCGAGGGGCTGTTCATTCTCCTCGTCGGAGGGGTGGCCGTGGCGGCCTTTTTCGGCACCCCCTATTTCATGCTGCGTCTCAAGGCCTTCTCGGGCGTCAAACTGACCCTTCTCCTTCCGCCCCTTTTCGTCCTCTTTCATGATCTCAAGCGGAAGGTGCACCCCGAGGGGTTGGGCGATCTGCTCCGGAGGCCTCCTCTGTGGGGTGAGATTTTCCTCCTCGTTCTCCTTCTGGGCGGGGCCGCCGTTGTGGCCATCCGAAGCGGCAATGTCGAGTCCGTTCCCCAGTGGGAGATCGACCTTCGCGATTTCCTGGAGCAGTGGCTCGTAGCCCGACCGAGGACGAAAGAGACCTTCATCGGCTATCCCGCTCTGATCCTCTGGTACCTCTTCCGCCGGCGTGACTGGCTTCCCTCCTACCGGGAGGTGCTGAGGATCGGCAGCACTCTGGCCTTCGCTTCGGCGGCCAACAGTTTCTGTCACTTCCATACGCACCTGATTTTCACCCTATGGCGCGTCGGCAACGGTGTCTTCCTGGGCTGCCTTTTCGGGGTTCTCGCGGCCTTCATCGTCCTGCACCTTATCGAACCGGCCTGGCGGAGATGGGGACGGATTCTTCTCGACTGAGGCGCCCCTTCCGGGTGCTTCTGTGCGGTTACTACGGCTTCGGCAATCTGGGCGACGAGCTGTTGGCTCAGTCGCTCGTCGCTCTTCTCGTCAAAACGGGCCTCGACCGCCGGGAGATCGCCCTCCTTTCGGCCGATCCCGCGGGAAGTCAGGCCGCACTAGGCGTAGCCTCCTTCGACCGATGGTCCCTCGGAGGCATCGTCACGGCCCTGAGCCGAAGCCGGACGCTCCTTCTCGGCGGCGGAGGTCTCTTCCAGGACAGCACGAGTTCCCGATCGCCTCTTTTCTATGGAACCGTCGTGGCGTTGGCCCGCCTCCTGGGCTGTCGGCCCTGGTCTTTCGGTCAGTCCGTCGGTCCCCTGCGGAGCGCCCTGGGGCGCATGGTGGCGCGAAATGCCCTGGCGGCCTGCCCCCTTGTCGTCGTTCGAGACGAGCCGTCTCGATCTCTTCTGGAGAGTTGGGGGATCGCCGCCCTGCTGTCCCCCGATCCCGTTCTTGCCCTGGAGCCCCAACGTCTTCCGTCGCGAGGCGAGGCTCTTTTGGTCAATCTGCGCCCCTGGGGCGATCTTCCCGGCAGGGCCGCCGAGGCGGTGACGGCTCTCGCCGAAGAGAGGGGCCTTCCCCTCGTCGGCGTGGCCATGGCCTCCGAAGACGAGGCGCTCATGGATCGCCTCCGCCGTGAGGGGCGGCTACCCCTCACGGAGCTTCTTCACCTGAAGAATCTCTTCGACGTGGGGCCCGCCTGGGCCCGCGGAGGGAGCGCTGTGGGGATGCGCCTCCACTTCAACGTCCTCTCCCTCATCGAAGGCGTTTCCTCTGTCGCCATCCCCTATGACCCGAAAGTGAGGGCTTTTGCCGAGGCCTGGAACATCCCTCTATGGGAGGGACGGGGGGGGATCGCTTTCCCCGTCGCGGGCGAAGAGGATCGCGACGCGAATCTCCGGGCCGCCGGGAAACGGATCGAAGGCGATCTTGCCTGGGCCCGACGAAGGATGGAGGAGGTCTCGGACTCTTGAACGGAGAGATGTTGAAAGCCCTTCGGGCTCGGGCCGTCGACGTGCGCAAGGATGTGGTCCGCATGGTCGGCATGGCCAAGTCGGGGCACCTCGCCTCGTCCCTTTCTCTCGTCGATCTTCTCGTCTACCTCTACGAGAGGGAGCTGCGTCTTCGTGCCGCCGAACCTCAATGGCCCGAGAGGGATCGTTTCATACTGAGCAAGCGCAACGGCGCTCCGGCCCTCTATACCGTTCTGGCCCACGGCGGTTTTTTCCCCCGCGAAGAGCTATGGAACTTCCGGAGCCTCGGCGCCATCTTGCAGCACCGACCCGAATGGCGTCGCACGCCCGGCATCGACGGTCCGAGCGGCTCTCCCGGGCTGGGGTTGGGGCTGGCCGGAGGTCTGGCCCTGGGGCTCGTCAAAAAGGGATGTGCCTCACGGGTCTTCTGCCTCCTGGGGGATTCGGAACTGGAGACGGGCACGGTCTGGGCCTCCATCGCCATGGCCTCGCGCTTCGCCCTGGCCAATCTCGTCGCCCTCGTCGATTGCAACGTCGCCGAAGGCGAGCGTCTCCAGACTCGGGCCGGAGAGAGGGCCTTTCAGGCCTTCGGCTGGACCGTCGCCCACGTCGACGGCCACAGTTTCGCCGACATGGAGGAGGTTTTCGGCGGTCTTTCGGCCGAACGGTCTGGCCCTGCGGCCCTTTTCGTGAGAACCTGTCTCGGGAAAGGCGTCACCTTTTTCGAGGAGGGGCGCTGGCCCCGCTCGACGGTGGCGCCCGGCAGGGATGACGTGGATCGGGCCCTGGGGGAGTTGAACGGTCTGGACGGCGCGGAGGACGGGCGATGAACGGTCACGGTTGTCGAAGCGCCCAGGAAGGGTTCGGCGAGGCTCTGGCCTCCCTGGCCGGTGACAGCGCCGATTTTCTCCTCTGCGTCTCGGCGCAGGAAGAGGGTTTCCTCTCCTTCGCCGAGGCCTTTCCCGACCAGTTCGTCCGGACGGGGTCGACGGAGGAGGATCTCGTCGTTGCGGCGGCCGGTCTCAGCCTGGCCGGATTCCGCGTCGTCGTCGCCTCGACGGCCTCCTTTCTCGTCGGCCGTGCCTACGACCGAATCCGCAATCTCGTCGCCCTGCCCCGGTTACCCCTCTGTCTCGTCGGCAGCGGCAGCGGCTTTTCCCGAGGCGACGAGGGAGCCCCTTATCAGATGTTGGAGGATCTGGCTCTCATGAGGGCCCTTCCGGGAATGGCCGTCGTCGTGCCCTCCGACGCCCCTTCTGCACGCCGTCTCGCCGTCGAGGCCTGCCGGAGCGAGGGACCCGTCTACCTCCGCCTGGGCGATCATCCCAGGGCCTCCCTCTACGGCGAGGACGACGCCGACTTCGCCCTCGGCGAGGGGCGCCTCCTCCGCAGCGGCGACGAGGTGACGCTCTGTGCCTGTGGCGTCATGGTCCACGAGGCCCTTCGAGCCGCCGAGATTCTCGCCCAACAGGGGCTTTCCCCCGAGGTGATCGACTGCTACAGCGTCAAACCCCTTCCGGAACGCCTCATCCTCTCGTCGGTGCGCCGCACGGGGTGTTGCGTCGTCGCCGAGGAGCATGGCGTCGTCGGCGGCCTCTGCGGCGCCGTGGCGGAACGGGTCTCTCAGCGTTGTCCCGTCCCTCTCCGCTTCGTCACGGCGGGAGAGCGCTTCGGCCAGAGCGGAACGACGGCCAACCTTCAGGAATACTACGGTCTCACCTATAAGGAGATCGTCGGAGCGGCCGCCCAGGCTTGGGCGATGCGGAGGAGGTAAGCCATGGATATCCGCATCTCAGGGGTGACAAAAGTCTTTGAAGGCGATATCGTCGCCCTGGAAGGAATTTATCTCACCGTAGGAGCCGGCGAGTTTGTCTACCTCGTCGGAACGACGGGATCGGGCAAGACGACGCTCATGCGCGTCATTTCCCGCGAAGTCCTTCCCACGAAGGGGCAGGTGATGGTGGGCGAATTCGACCTGCGGCGCATGCGGTCCCTCGACCTTGCCTACTACAGGAGAGATCTGGGGATCGTCTTTCAGGATTTCCGTCTTCTGCCCCACCTGACGGTCCTTGAGAATGTGGCCTTCATCCTCGAGGCCATGGGTGTCCCCCCCAAGGAGGTCCGTGACCGGTCGGGTTTCGTCCTCGAGCGGGTCGGCATGTGGCACCGCCGTTTCCTGCGTCCCACTCAGCTCTCGGGAGGGGAGCAGCAGCGGGTGGCCATCGCCAGGGCCATCGTCAACGCTCCGGCCCTCCTCCTGGCCGACGAACCCACGGGCAACCTCGATCCCCGTACGTCAGACGAGATCGTTCAGCTTCTGACGTCGATCAACGCCTCGGGGACGACGATCCTCATGGCGACGCACAATCAGTATCTCGTCGACGCCTACCGTCACCGTGTCGTCGAGCTGAACCGGGGGCGCATCGTCCGCGACGAAAGCCAGGGGAGGTATGTGGCCGATGTCGACCTTTAGGTACCTCTTGCGCGACACCTTCCGACTCCTCTTCCGCCACTGGGGCATGAGCCTCCTGACGCTGTTCTCCATCTCGGCCGTCTTCTTCCTCCTCGGCGTCAGCTCTCTCCTGAGCCTCAATGCCCGCCACGTCCTGGGCAACGTCGAGGGCCAGCTCACCGTCCAGGCCTACCTCCGGCACGACGCCGACCTGGCGGCCATGAAGGCCAAGGTGGAGAGCTTCGGCAACACGGCGCACGTCGTCGCCGTGACACCCCAAGAGGCGCTGGAGCGTCTCAAGGCACGCCTGGGCAACAGGGCCGAGGTGGTGACTCTCGTGGGAGAGAACCCCCTGCCTCCGGCCCTGGAGATCCGCGTCGACAGGGCCTCTCAGGTTACCCCTCTGGCGCGTCGTCTCGTGGCCATGGCCGAGGTGGAGGACGTCGTCTACGCCGGTGGCCTGGCCGAGAAGCTGGAGCGCCTCTCCTCCTTCGTCGGACGTCTCTCCCTGGGTGCCCTCGTCATCGCCGTCGCCGCCGCCGTCATGGTTCTCTTCAACACGGTGCGCATGGCCGTCTATTCCCGCCGCGACGAGATCCACGTCATGCTCCAGGTGGGAGCCACTCAGGCCTACGTGGCCTTTCCTTTCGTCCTCCAGGGGATGATTCTGGGAATGGTCGGCGCCGGACTCGCCTCGTTGACCCTTCTGCGGACCTATGCCTCGGCCGTCGATGTTCTCTCGGCGACGATGCCCTTCCTGCTTTTCGTCCGAGACGGAGCCCTTCTGGTCCGCCTCGGCATCGTCCTCGTCGGGGCGGGGATCAGCCTTGGCTGGATCGCCAGCTGGTTCGCCGTCGTCCGCTTCATCCGTTCGGCCGTGAGGCCCCTCTGATCACTCTCCGAGGAAGAGGAGGAACGTCCATGAAAGGTTCGGCAGCTCTGCTTCTCGCCGTCCTTCTTCTCTCGCCTCTGACGGCTCAGGCCCTGACGCGGGAGGAGGTGGACCGGAGCCTGCGGCAGGAGGAGGCCAGGCTGGCCCAGATCGAGGCTCAGGTGGCCGCCCATCGCCAGAAGCTGGGCGAGACTGCCCAGAAGGAAAAAAGCCTCCTCGACGAGCTGTCGCGGATCAACGAGAAGACCGTCGTCACCCAGCAGAAGATCGTTGTCCTCGACCTTCAGCAGAAAAAGGTGGCTGGCCGCATCGAAGATCTCGAGAAAGAGATCGCCTCGACCCGCAAGGATCTGGTCGGCGTGCAGGAGCTTCTTCGCAAAAGGCTCCTGGCCCTCTACAAGTACGGTAACGGCGCCGATCTCGACCTTCTCCTCTCTACCGGCGACGTTCAGGAGGCCCTGGCGACGACCTATCTCCTGAAACGGATCACCGACCAGGACCGTCTCTTCTTCGACGACCTGGCCCGCAAGAAAGAGGGCCTGGAGAAGGCCCTGGGCGAGCTGGAGAGCCAGAGAGGGCAGCTGAAGAGGCAGAGGGCCTCTCTGGAAAAGGAGAAAAAAGAGTATAATCAATCCTTGGCTCAGCGGAACAAGGCTCTCGACACGATCCGCCGCGAGAAGGTCAGTTTCGAGAGGGCCGAGAAGGAGTTCGCCCAGGCCCAGGCCGAATTGGAACAGAGGATTCGCCGTCTCCTCCAGGAGAAGCAGCGCCTGGCCGAGGAGGCACGGAGGGCCGCGGCGGCTGCGGCGGCCGCCCAATCCGGTCGCCGGCCCCCTTCGCCTCCTCCTGCGGCCTACAAGCCGGGAGGCAGATTGAAGTGGCCCATCCAGGGCAAGGTCATGAGCCCCTTCGGCACGCGTGTTCATCCCGTCTTCAAGACGAAGACGACCCACACGGGAATTGACATCGACGGCAACAGAGGCGATCTCGTGGGGGCCGCCGAGGCGGGAGAGATCCTCTTCACGGGATGGCTGCGCGGCTACGGCCAGATCGTCGTTGTCGACCACGGAGGCGACTTGACCACCGTCTATGCCCACCTGTCGCGGATCTCCGTCGCCGAAGGCGATCGCGTCAAAGTGGGCCAGACCGTGGGACTGGTGGGCGACACGGGCGTCGCCACGGGCCCCCACCTCCATTTCGAAGTGCGCGTCAACGGTGAGGCCAAAGACCCGATGCGCTATCTGGGCGGACGATAAGCCCCTCAACAGAAGGTGAACGCTTCTATGTGGAAACGCAGTCGAGACATCATCGCTGGCATCCTGATCGGCCTTACCCTGGCAGGGGGAGTCCTCGTCTTTCGCACGAACCTCGTCGAAGGCTTCGATCTGAGGTCCGTTCCCTTCGGCAACCAGGGCCTCTGGCTGATGAAGCAGGCCCGGGCCATCCTGGAGACGTACCACGTCGATGCCGACAAGCAGGAGGACGTCGAGAACAAACTGGTCCACGGCGCCCTGAGAGGCATGGTTTCGGCCTGGGAGGACCCCTATACGCGCTACGTCGATCCCGATCAGATGAAACAGGAAGAGATCGAGATGCAGGGCGAGTACGGCGGCCTGGGGATCTACATCGGCAAAAAAGAGGGGCGGACCATGGTCATCAGCCCCATAGAGGGGACGCCGGCCGATCGGGCCGGTCTCAAACCCCTCGACGAGATCGTCAAGGTCGATGACGAAGTCATCATCGGCGTCGACCAGAACGAGGTCGTCAAGAAACTCCGCGGTGCCCCGGGGACGGCCGTGACGGTCTGGATCCGCCGGGAAGGGGCCGACGAACTCCTCCAGTTCGATCTGGTCCGCGAAAACATCCAGATCCACTCCGTGCGTCACGAGGTCCTCCAGGAGCGTTGGGGCTATATCCGTCTCATCCAGTTCAACCAGAAGACGACGGAGGAGCTTCAGGCCGCCCTGGACGACGTCCTGAGCCAGGACGTGGAGGGGATCGTCCTCGACGTGCGCAACAACCCCGGCGGGCTTCTCAACGTGGCCGTCGACGTGGCCGACCTCTTCCTCGACGGAGGCCTCGTCGTCGGTATGCGGGGACGAGTCGAACGCTCCAACGATACCCTCTACGCCAGGCCCGGCGTCCGCACCTCTCTCCCTCTCGTCGTCCTCATCAACGAGGGGAGCGCCAGCGCCTCGGAAATCGTCGCCGGTGCCCTCCGGGATCGGAGCGAGGTCCCTCTCGTCGGCAAGAAGAGCTTCGGAAAGGGATCGGTCCAGACCCTCTTCAATCTTCCCGACGGCTCCGGCCTCTACGTTACCATCGCCCGCTACCACACGCCCAATGGGGTCAATATCGATCACAACGGCCTCGACCCCGACGTGGAAGTCGACGGCGAGATGACGAAAGAGAGAGAGGAAGACCTGCAGCTCAAGCGAGCCCTCGAAGAACTGGATCGGATCGCTTCGCCGCGGCGACAGGCGGCCTCTTAGACGATGGGGCTTTTCGTCGGGAGACGGGGCCGCGTCTCCCGGGCCTGGCTCCTTGTCCTGATCATGGTCTTTTCCGGCGGCCTTCTCATCGGAGCGGCGGTGAGACGTGACGGACATCCCGTCACGCCTCACCCGTCTGTCGGGGAGATCCGTGAGGAGGAGGGGCCGGAAGCTCCCGGGACGACGGAGGCGCCTCCGTCTCAGGACGCCAGTTCTCTCTTTGGGCCGACACCCGTCTCGAAAGAAGGCGACCTCTCCCGGTCGGACGAAGATCCTTTCGCGCCCGAAAGGCCTGACGGAGAGGGGCTGATCTGTCTCGTCATCGACGACTGCGGCTTCAACGTCGACGGTCCGCGCCGTCTGGTCGACGTGGCGATTCCCATGACCTTCGCCATTCTGCCCAGAGAGAGGCACAGCCTTGACGTCGCGGCCCTCCTTGAGGCGCGCGGCTTCCCCGCCATCCTTCACTTGCCCATGGAGGCCGAGGGTGACGGAACGAGGGGGGATTTCCTCGTCGGCGTCGCCATGAGCGACGACGTCATCTCCGAGACGGTGGCCGCCCTCCTTGACGAGATGCCGACTCTCGTCGGCGTCAATAACCATCGCGGCTCGCGGGCCACGGCCGACGAACGCGTCATGGAGGCCGTCCTGAAGCCTCTCGCCGAAAGAGGGCTTCTCTTTCTCGACAGCCGCACCAGCTCCACCTCCGTGGCCTTCCGGACGGCCCGGCGAATGGGGCTGAAGACGGCCTACAACAGTATTTTCCTCGACCACGAGGCGACGCTCGACTTCATGAAGAGCCAGTGGCTCCGGGCCCAGAAGCTGGCCCGAAGTCGAGGGTGGGTCGTCGTCATCGGCCACGTGCGGCCTTTGACGATCACCTTTTTCGAGACGATGGATCGGCGTCTTCAGCCGGGTCTGCGCTTTGTGACCCTTCCGGAGCTGCTCGAGGCCGTCTATCCCAGATGAGGAGGAATCAGAACGATGGCAGGACAGGTTGACGTCATCATCGGAGCCCAGTGGGGAGACGAAGGCAAGGGACGCGTCGTCGATGCCCTTGCCGGACGGATGGATGTCATCGTCCGTTATCAGGGAGGGGCCAATGCCGGGCATACCGTCATCGTCGGCGACGAGAAGCACGTCTTTCATCTCCTTCCCTCGGGAATGCTCTACTCGGGCTGCCTCTGCGTCATCGGCAACGGCGTCGTCGTCGATCCCGACCAGCTCCTTTCTGAGCTGAAAGAGCTTCAGGAGAAGGGCAAAGACAGGGCCCGACTGCTCATCAGCGGTTCGGCCCATGTCGTCATGCCCTACCACAAGGTCCTCGACGGGCTTGACGAGAAATTCCGCGGTCAGGACCGGCAGATCGGCACGACGAAAAGGGGCATTGGCCCCTGCTACGTCGACAAGTACAACCGCGTCGGCATCCGCGTCGAAGACCTCCTGGACGGCCATGTCCTGAGGGAAAAGCTGGAGTTCAACCTGGAGATCAAAAATCTCCTTCTCAGCCGCGTCTACGACGAATCGCCTCTTCCCTTCGACGACCTCTACGACAAGGCCCTGACCTGGGGCAAGGCTCTGGCTCCCTACGTGGGCGACGCCTCCCTCCTCGTCGACGAGGCCCTCGGAGAAGGGAAGTCGGTCCTCCTCGAAGGGGCCCAGGGAACGCTTCTCGACGCAGACCACGGCACCTATCCCTTCGTCACCAGCTCCCATCCCACCGCCGCAGGCGGCTGCCTGGGTGTCGGCATCGGTCCCACCCGGATCGACAGGGTCATCGGCATCGTCAAGGCCTACTGCACCCGCGTCGGCGACGGTCCCTTCCCCACTGAGGATCAGGGAGAGAAGGGGGCCTATCTCCGCGAAAAGGGATGCGAGTTCGGCGCCACGACGGGGCGTCCCCGACGCTGCGGCTGGCTCGACATGGTCGCCCTCCGCTATGCCGTCCGCGTCAACGGCATCACGGCCATCGCCCTCACCAAACTCGATGTCCTCGACGGTCTGAGTGAGATCTCCGTCTGCACGGCCTACGAAATCGACGGCAAGAAAGAGCGCCACTTCACCAACAACAGCGACAAGCTCATCGAGGCCCGGCCCATCTACGAGACCCTGCCGGGATGGAGCGAGTCTCTTGACGCCTGCCGCACCTTCGACTCTCTGCCTCAGGCGGCCCAGGACTACGTGACCTACATCGAAAAGACGACGGGCGTTCCCGTCATCCTCATCGGAGTGGGGCCGAAAAGAGAACAGACCATCCTTCGCGGACTCTGACGACTGCGCCATGCTTCTCGTCGACATCGACTTCTGCGATCTTTCCACTCTCGACGAGATCTACGCCATCGAGAGGCTCTGCAACCCCACGCCCTGGGAAAGGGCCTGGATCGAGAAGGACCTCTCCCTGGAAAGCGGCCTCTCCTGCTACCTCGGGGCCTGGAGGAAAAAATGCCTCATCGGCTTCGGTGCCTGCAAAAGACAAAAAAAGCGACTCTACATCATGAACCTCGCCGTCCATCCCGACTACAGACGGAAAGGGATTGCCTCCCAACTTCTTCTGGCCCTCTGCGAGATCGGTCTCACCTGGGAGATGAAGGCCGTCGCCCTCGACGTCCGGGAGGGCAATGCCGATGCCCAGTCCCTCTACCGGGCCTTCGGCTTCCGCGTCGTGGGTCGTACCCGGGGCTACTACAACGACGGGGAGGATTCCTACGTCATGATGACCTCCTTGCCCCTCGATCTGGGGTAGACCGCTGCCCGGAGGTGCCTTCCCTCCTGAGGGAAAAAGGGCTTGTTGGCCTTGAGGGGACGGACGCGGCTCAGGGGATTTCGGGGTTTGCCCTAACGAGAAGAGGGGCGGGAGTCGATCGACTCCCGCCCCTCTCGTCTCCTGAACCGGGCCGAGAGAACTAGCGGCCGTCCATCATGGCCGCCACGTCAGACTCGACGGTGTCGATGGCCCTGATGCCGAAGTTTTCCACGAGGACCTTGGCCACGTTGGGCGAGAGGAAGGCCGGCAGGGTAGGGCCGAGGCGGATATCCTTGATGCCCAGAAAGAGGAGGGCCAGGAGGACGGCGACGGCCTTCTGCTCGTACCAGGCGATATCGTAGGAAAGGGGCAGCTCGTTGATGTCGGCGAGGCCGAAGACCTCCTTGAGCTTGAGGGCGATGACGGCCAGAGAGTAGGAATCGTTGCACTGACCGGCGTCGAGGACGCGGGGAATGCCGCCGATGTCGCCCAGAGCGAGCTTGTTGTAGCGGTATTTGGCGCAGCCCGCCGTGAGGATGACCGTGTCCTTCGGAAGGGCCTGGGCCACCTCGCTGTAGTAGTCGCGGCTCCTGTGGCGCCCGTCGCAGCCGGCCATGACGACAAAACGCCTGATGGCTCCGCTCTTGACGGCCTCGACGATCTTGTCGGCCAGGGCCAGAACCTGACGGTGGGCGAAACCGCCGACGATCGTTCCCGTCTCGAGTTCCGTCGGGGCCTTGCAGGTCCTGGCCCTGGCGATGAGGGCCGAAAAATCCTTGGCGCCTCCTTCGGGCCTGTCGGGAATGTGAACGGCTCCGGGATAGCCCGTCATGCCCGTCGTGAAGAGGCGGTCGGCGTAGGTGTTGTGCCTCTTGAGAGGGACGAGGCAGTTTGTGGTCATCAGGATGGGGCCGTTGAAGGCCTCGAACTCGTCGTTCTGCTTCCACCACGATCCTCCGTAGTTGCCGACGAAGTGGTCATATTTCTTGAAGGCCGGGTAGTAATGGGCAGGCAGCATCTCGCCGTGCGTGTAGACGTCGACGCCGGTCCCCTCGGTCTGCCTGAGAAGGTCCTCCATATCGCGCAGGTCGTGGCCGCTGATGAGGATGGCCGGGCGCGTGCCGACGCCGATGTTGACCTGGGTGATCTCCGGGTTCCCGTAAGTCTCGGTGTTGGCCCTGTCGAGAAGGGCCATGGTCTGGACGGAAATCTCCCCGGCCTTGAGGACGAGGGCCACCATGGCGTCGACGGAGAGGTCCTCCGTCGTCGACGCCAGAGCCTCCATGAAGAAATCATAAAGATTTTCGTCCTCGTACCCCAGGACGGCGGCGTGGTCGGCGTAGGCGGCGATGCCTTTGAGGCCGATGATGAGGAGCTGTCTCAGCGAGCGGACGTCTTCGTTTTCCGTGGCCAGAACGCCCACGCTCCGGGATTTTTCGGCGAAGGAGTCGGTCGGGCCGCTCCATGTGGCACTGTCGTCCATAGTCTTGTCGAAGTCGCGTCCCCTCTCGGCCTTGTAGGCGGCCAGAACGTCCTGTCGCAGGACTTCGCGCCGCTCCAGGGCCTGGCCGATGAGAGAGGCGAAGCGCTCGTCGTCCCAGTTGGCGTTGGTGATGGTCGAGAAAAGACATTGGGCGACGAACAGCCCTTCCGAGTGGGCGATCTCCAGGCTGCGGGCCTCTTTCGACCATAGGGCGATTCCCTTCAGTGTGTGAATGAGCAGATCCTGAAGATTGGCCGTCGCCTCCGGCTTGCCGCAGACGCCGCGGACGGTGCACCCTTTGTTATTGGCGCATTCCTGACACTGGAAACAGAACATCGTCATTCCTCCTCGTCAGATAAATGAAGAAAGGGAAGATCGGATCAGAGCGGACGGGCTGATGCTGCAGGCCGGGGCGTCTTCATGACGAGAACGCGAAAAGGTTCGTCGCCCTCGTTGCGCCAGCAGTGGGGGATGTCCTTGGGGCTCTCGACGAGCCTGTCGGGGCCGACGGAGCGTTTTTCGTCGCCGATCTCCACAGTTCCCGTTCCCTGGAGAACGTAAAAAAAGACGTCGACGGGCGTGACATGGCGTTTCAAGGATTCTCCCGCTTCAAGCGTGATATGCATGACCTGGGCGTCGGGGTTGTCGTAGAGCTTGCAGACGCTGACGCCGTGAGGCGTCTGCAGAGGGGCGGCCTCTTCATAAGACGTGACTTTCATGGCGGAGCCCTCCTTCCGATCCCCGTGCCTCTTGCGGCCGGGTCAGGGTTTCTCGGGTATGATGGAAAGGGAAAAGGAGTTCCCCTCTTCCGAGTTCCATCGTGACAGAAGGGACGGAACTTTTCCTTGACGGAGATCAAGAAAGGGACCGATCCGAAACGATTGGCGAGGGGGATGTGCGGTGGGAAAAAAGATCCTGGCGACTCTGCCCGGTTTCGACGGCCTGAAGGAGGAAGATCTGGAAAAAATTCTCGCCATCGCCGTCGTGAAAAAGCACGAAAAAAAAGAGCTCCTCTTCTCCGACGGAGAAAGGGGAGCGGGTTTTTTCGTCATCGTCCGAGGGCGCGTGAAGGTCATCAAGGTCTCTCCTGAAGGGAAGGAGGTCATTCTCCATCTCTGCGGACCCGGCGATCACATCGGCCAGGTGGCCGTCTTCTCCGGTCATGCCTACCCGGCCTCGGCCGAGACCCTGACGGACTGCGAGCTGCTTTTCTTCCCCCGCCAGGCCATGATCGACCTCATCGGGCACGAACCGCAGCTTGCGCTGAGTCTTCTTGCCGTCCTCTCCGCCCACCTCCGGCAGCTGACGACTCAGGTCGAAAGCCTGGCCCTCAAGGAGGTGCCGGGACGACTGGCCGCCTACCTTCTTTACCTGGCCGAGGAGCGGAAAAGCCCCGGAACGGTCACTCTGGACACGTCCAAGGCTCATCTGGCCTCCATGCTGGGGACGACGCCCGAGACCCTCTCGCGGATCTTCTCCGACATGGCCGAAAGAGGGCTTGTCGACGTCGATCGCCGCGAAGTGACCCTCCTCGATCAGGAAGGCCTTCAGCGTCTGGCCGAGAGGGGGAGGTACGGCGCCTGAGAGGGACGGGCGCCTTGCCGCTCTCATCGGGAGATCGGTCGGCTCGGGATCGGATGCGACGATAGCGCAGGGAGTCCTCTGCGGCTCATGTTGATTGCCTCTAATGAGTTCAAGACGCGTCAGAAATATCAAAAAACCGATGTTTGCATCAAATAAAAAACAAAAAGAGGTGCGGCTCGTGGATTCGTCGAAGAGAAAAGAACTGAAAAACGCCTATAAAGACAAGGCTTCTGTAGGGGGAATTTACTGCATTCAGTGCAGTGGCAACCAGCGCCGATGGATAAAATCCACAGAAGACATGGAGAGTATGAGAAATAGATTTGATTTTGCGGTTTCGACGAATTCCTGCCCGGAACCGGCAATGCGTGCGGAGTGGGCCGAATATGGAGTACAATCGTTTTCGTTTATCATATTAGAGGAATTAAAAAAGGGGAAAGCCCAAACAGAAAGGGAATTCTCAGAAGATATTGGTGTGCTGCTTGAAATATGGCTGGCGAAGCACAATCACGATAATTTTTAATTAAAATTAATAAAAATATGAAATTTCAACGCTACAGATAGGGTCAAATTCTATTAACTATATTTTGTGCTTTCGACAAGCTCATGAAAGTGCTTTGAAATATTATGGGTTGTCAGGTGATTGTTTTAATTAAAAATAAAAATGCCTTGGTCCGTGTGCTATGGCCAGTAAAAAGGCTACGTCTACTTTTAGGCGATGACGCTTGAATCCCGAATAGATCTTATCGGTGATATGGATGGGATTCCGTTCTCATCGTGGCTCAGTGAGGCTTCCACGCCGTAGACCTCGCGGAGCATCTTCTTTGATATAACTTCGTGCGGTGTGCCGGAACTATACATCCTGCCTTTTTCGTCAAGTACGATGATATGGTCGGCAAACCTGGCGGCAAGATTGATGTCATGAAGTACAACGATAATTTCGATGTCTTTGTGTTCTGCTATGTGGCGAAGCAAAAGACACAACTCCAGCTGCTTCTGTAAGTCGAGGGAATTGACAGGCTCGTCGAGCAAAATGATTTCAGGTTCGCGCACAAGGGTTTGGGCTATGAAAACCAGCTTCTTCTGGCCGCCGCTCAGCTCGCTGAAGCTCCGTGAGGCGAGACCTGCGATATTCAGGGCATTCAGTGTGTCCATAACGTTTTTCAGGTCTTCATCCGACACTCTCTGGCCAAGTTCCGGCAGCCTGCCGAGCAGTACCATCTCAAGCACCGTCAGTGAAGACATTTCAATGTCCATCTGAGGCAGATAGGACATCAGCTTCGTTTTATCATTCGTTTTCATGCGAGTGATGTCCCGTCCGCCGAAAAAGGCAGAACCGTTGCATCGTAAAAGCCCGAAAATGCATTTCAGAAGGGTGGACTTGCCTGCCCCGTTAGGCCCGAGCATGGCGTTCAGGCCGTTGCTGAAAGTGATGTCAAGCTCCTTAAAGACGGGGTGCATCCCCTTTGTGGAATTATATGAAAACGAGAAATTTTCCACCTTTAGCATCACAGTGTCCTCATTTTTCCAAAGATGATGACAAGGAACACAGGAATACCGATAACGGCCGTGACAATCCCGATCGGCAAAACGACGCCCGGTATGACGAGCTTGCTGACCACAAAGGCCAGCGAGACGACGACAGCGCCCACCAGTCCCGACAGCGGAAGGAAAAACCGCTGCTCCTCGCCGACGAGCTGACGCGCGACGTGGGGCGCTATGATGCCGACAAAGCCGACGGAGCCGACAAAGCAGACAGCAAATGACGTGAGCAGAGAGGTCAGGATGATGACCATGCGTCGGACGCTGTGGGTGTTGACGCCCAGACTGCGCGCCTTCGTGTCGTCAAGGGTCATGGCGGTAAGCTTCCATGCGTTTCTGCTCAGTACAAGAAAACAGAAGGTCAGCGCAGTCGCCACGATCAGAAATTTCGGCCATGTGGATTTTAAAAGGCTGCCCATGTTCCAGAAGACGAGGCTTTTGAGATCCTCATCGTCTGAGAGGTATTGCAGTACCGTGGTCAGCGCGCTGAAGAGGAAGTTTAAGGCAATTCCAAAAAGGATAATCGAGTTTTTCCCGGCCCCTCGTCGACAGGAGAAGGCATAGATGCAAACCGAGGCAAGAAGCGCGCAGACGAAGGAGTTGGCCGTGACCACAAATGGCTCGGAGACGTTTAAAACGTTTGTGTTTAATATGAGGCCCAGCGCCGCGCCGAAGGTGGCGGCGTTTGTAATGCCCAGAGTGTAGGGGCTGGCGATGGGGTTGCGCAGAATCGTCTGGATTTCGCAGCCGCCCATGCCCAGACTGGCGCCGACGGCCATCGCCATCAGGGCCATGGGCAGGCGTACCTCCCGCACGATCATGGCGTTATGGCCCTGTCCCTTTCCTGTGGCCAGTATGGCGAGGATTTCGGAAAGAGAAATGGACGAGGAGCCGATGGAGATGTTGAGAAGAAAAAGCAAAAGGACAAGAAGCAGGAGGGCCGCCGTCAGAACGGCCCTCCTGCGGATCATGCCGTCGTAGAGGGCACGCTCCTCGGACATTTATTTTGACTCGCCGAGGCGGTGCCACCAGACGGTCACGTTGCTGTCGACGAGCATGAAACGGTCGAAGAACTCGCTCATGACGGCATCGGGATCGACGTCCTTAAACGCCTCGGGGTAGAAGACCGTCGCCAACTTCAGGCAGGCGTGGAAGCCGTAAATGGATCGGCTCGCGGCATGGGCCAGCTCATACACGTTGTTGCCTTTGACGGCTCTGAGCGTGCTCCAGCCCGTGCGGTTTACGATGTCAAAGGACGGTGGGGGCAGCGTCGCGCCTGGCATGTTGTCCATCCATCCCAGGCCGGAGCCGCTGAGAATGATGTAGTCCGGATCGGATTGAAGGACGTATTCCGGATCGAGGGTATTGCTGCCGCCCTTGCCGGCAGTGGATTCGAGCAGGATCGGATCGGCGATGTTCTCGCCTCCTGCGGCGGCTATGACCGTCCCCCAGCCGGATCTGCTGCTGCTTGTGGAGCCGAATACCTCGGAGTAACCGGACTTTTCGTAGTAGACCGTCGGCTTGTCCGCGCGATCGGCGAGGTTCTTGGAGGCGATCAGGGCGAACTGTTCATCCAGGAACGAGGCAACCTCGTCGGCACGCTCTTCTTTTCCAAAGATCCGGCCGAGCAGCCTGACCGTGCTCTGGGCGGAGGTGGTGAACTCTTTGCCCGGTACGTCGACCAGTACGATAGGGATGCCCGCCGCCGTCAGCTGCGGCTCGATCTCCAGCGCGTATCTGTGGGCGCCCATGGCGGAATTGACGATGAGCACGTCCGGGTCCATCGCCAGAAGCATCTCCAGGTCGAAGGGCGCGTTGTGATCCGATATCTGGCCCACATGCTCGGCGTAGTTGCCGACAATGGGGGTGTACAATTTGGTGTAGGTCTGAAGGCTATGGCTGCCGGACTGTCCCGAGCCCACCAGTTTGTGAAAGGCCTCTTCGCCCAGCAGCGGGATGATGTAGTCGATCAAGTCCATCGTGCTGATGGCGTAGGTGGAAACGGGAAGATCGAGCGTTACCTCTCGGCCTTTCGCATCCTTCAACTTCATCGTGCCCGTGATGGGAGCCTTGGCGGGCATGGCGTCGGGGTTGAGCGTAGAAGAAGCCTCTTCTGCGGCGACGATTTCCGTGTAACTGTAATCGGCCGGGTTCAGTGCCGCGCTTCTGAGGGCGGCGGCGACAGCGGCAATAATGGCATCGCCCGTCACGGTCGCGCCGGATATGGCGTCTACCTTGAGGGACTGGGCAGCCACGATGGCATCGGGGATTTTGTTGATGGCGACGGTCCCGATGTTTTTTGTCTCGCCATGCCCTTCATCGACGGCCACCGAGAGGATTTTACCCGTCTCGTCAAGGACGACGGTGACGCCGAGTTCGCCGTGATATCCGGGGGCCGTGCCCTTATAGGTGCCGGCATGACTCTTGGCCGGTTCCGACGGTCCGGTATTGGGCGTCTCACCGGAAGCTACATTCGATGTGGTGCAGCCGACAAGCAGCGCCAGGATGAAAGTCATTGACAACAACAATGGGAGTGTTTTCTTCATGGGTTTACCCTCCGTGTGTTCGTAGTCTCTTCTGGAGCTGTGTCCGAAAAGCGAATGCAACCTCCCTTCAAAAATGAGTTATGAAAAGGACAGGTAGATCTCTTGGCTGAAGCTCCACCTATAGGGTGAGATCCCTCCTGTGAAATTTTCTTTTTGTGATGCCATGAGGTTCACTGTGGCCGTTGTGGGGCTCACGGCCTGCTATTTGGCTTCAGACGGTTCTCCGGGGGCAAATTTCCTTATCGACCCCCTTGAAATTCGAAAAAGTGTTAAAGTCAGGCTGTGATCGATTTCTCCCGTTCTGGGGGCGATTCCTTCGAGCCCCCTTGGCTGTGTGGTTCGCTACGGCTCCAACGAAAAAGGGGCCCCGGAAAGGGCCCCGAACATACTCGATCAGAAAGAGACGCCCCTCCCCGGCCCACGAGGGAGGATGCTGCCGTGAGGGGGTTCGGTATCCGGACTTGGGGTCATCCTCGGCATGCGCCTTCCCGACGTTATCGGTGGCCTCCTGCATGCCTCGTCACCCTTACCGTAGCGGGTCTGTGCCGGATTCTCACCGGCTTCCCGAAAACACCCTCACCATAAGATCGTCGGATTCCTCAAAGGATCCGACCCTTACTTCCCGGGCCAGGATAAGGCAATCCTCGACAGGCGTCAACCTGAACTCTTTGTTCCCCTCCTGGAAGGAGGACGTTGCCCCTCTTTTTGGGAAACTTTATCTCCACAGGATCACGTCATTGAAGTTTTCTTTCGTGCAAGGTGCTGCGCGGATTGTGGACAAGAACGCGGGTGGTGCCGTTCCATTGTGGCCATGACGCAATAGCGGTCTCAGGTGGCCCCAGAGGCCTGCATCGAGTTCAGGGGCATGTGAAAGGATGAGGACCGTGCTCGTTGCGTTAGGTGCAACGGGGCCTTCCGTTGTTTTTTTGATTCAGCACGAGAAAGGGGCGTTGGCTTTCTGTAGCCTCAGGGGCATTGCGTCAGCGGAGGAGCGAAGCGTCTATTCCGACGGGGCAGAGCGGTCCTTTTCCGTGCCCACCCGAAGGGGATCTGCCCTGGCCGCATCCATCCTACCCGTTTCTGTCTATGGCGACGGTCTTCGGATATTTACGTGTCTGCCTTATGGAACGGCAGAAGGAACATGAAGTGCAATAACATCAATTCCAGTGGGGATCCTTCTCATTCGCTGCAGGCTCTCGTCGAGGTCTCTTCGTTCCTGTCCTCCGTGGAGGGCATTTGAGTCCACAGCAGAACAGAGGGCTTTCTTGGGGCACGGAGAGAAGCGGTGTATGGTGGACCCCATTGTCAAGACCATTTGAGGCCCGAAGTTAGTTAAAGTCAGACCGCCATCGGTCCCTCCCGGTCGGCAAAGTGAACCTCCCGCGGTGTCCTGTAGTTCAGTGAGGAGTGAAGCCTTTCGTCGTTGTAGAAGTCCATATACTCCCGCAGGCCGCAGCGGAGATCGCGGACCCGCTCATAGTCGTTCAAGTAGAGCCACTCATACTTGAGGGTCCGCCAGAAGCGTTCCACGAAGATGTTGTCGAGGGCCCTGCCACGACCGTCCATGCTGATCCGGATCTCCTTTTCCTTGAGCAGAGACAGAAAGGCCTTACTGGTGAACTGACAGCCCTGGTCGGTGTTGAAGATCTCCGGCGTTCCCTGCCGAAGAGCCCTGTCGAGGGCGACGACGCAGAACTCTGCGTCCAGGGTGTTGGAAAGTTCCCAGGAGAGGACGAAGCGGCTGTGCCAATCGATGACGGCCGCGAGGTACATGAAACCGCCACTCATCGGGAGGTAGGTGACATCGGTGCTCCAGACCTGATTCGGTCTGACGATGACGGCGTTCCGGAGCAGGTAGGGATAAATCTCATGTTCGGGGTGAGGCTTGCTGGTTCCCGGTTTGGGGCCAATCCCTTCGAGCCCCATAAGCCTCATCAGCCGTCCGATCCGTTTGCGGTTCACGTCCTGTCCCTGTCGACGCAGCCAGGCCGTCATCCGGCGGCTCCCGTAAGAGGGGGCGCAGGTGTACCGGCCGTCGATGAGCTCCATGATTTCAAGGTTCTCCGCCGTCTCCGTCGCGGAAGAGCTCGCGTAGTAGAAGCTGGACCGGTTAAGATCAAGGAGGTCACATTGCCGACGAACACTGATCGAAGGGTGCTCGGGATCGATGGAGGTCCGCTTTCCCTCAAGCGTCAGCGCCTGATTTTTTTTTGAGCCAGTCGAGCTCCATCTTGAGCCGACCGATCTCCTGGTAGAGGGGGGCCATCAACGTCTCGACATCCATCGGAGTGCCTTTGCGTTGAAAGATCTCCGGACCCCCTTGCAGAAGCTGCTTCTTCCACTGACCGATCTGGACGGCGGAAACCTCGAACTCACCCGACAATTGAGCCAGGGTCTTATCCCCTTTCAGGGCAGCGAAGGCTACTTTGCTTTTGAACTCCGCTGAACGCCTCTGTCGCTTGGCTGCCATGATGTCCCCTCTCTTTCTGGGACCCTATGATACAGCCCGACTTCAACTGCAACTTAGCTCGTGGTCCAGTTTTCGGGGTCCACTATAGTGTGCCTCTTCAGGGAACCTTTCTGACGGGATGGAGCCGAGGGCGGTTCTGCCTCTGCTGCTCGGACAAAACCGCAACCTTTCTTCGCAGGGAGTAAAACGTTCCTCGCTTCCTGTTGTTGTCTCGGCCTTTTAGGAATCGCGGGGCTTCCGGACGAGGTGTCGCTCCCGGGGAAGACGCGGACGTTGAGCTCGTCGGAAGACGGACTGTCGACATGGAACGGCAGGAGAAAACCGCCACTCCCGATAAGGAGGGATACACCGTCGAGACCTGTATGGTCGGCGCCTCCGCCTACGACGCCTTATCCGGACGGCCGGGGACCTCGAACCGCAAAAGATCCGCGACGCCATCGCCGCAACGGGGGATTCCGACGGAATGACGGGCGTCATAAAGAGTTTCACCACCGGGCGTGAGGTCGTGAAACCGCTCCATCTCCAGGTGGTCAAGGACGGGAATTTCCGCTACGATGCCGTCATCGACGATCCGGAGCTGACGCCCGGTCCGCCGTTCATCGGCACGATAGGCAAGGGGGAGGCGTCGTGGAGGAGAACTATTACGCAGAAAAGCTGCATTCCGGAAAGCTGTACCAGGTGTATCAGACGGAAATCCCCCGGGTCCGGCAGTACCTTGAGGCGGAAATCGACTTCGTGCGGAAGGGGCTCCGGGGACGGGAGAGGGTTCTGGAGGTTGGGGCGGGATACGGGCGGATTCTGAAAGAACTGGCCTCCCACGCGCGCGCTCTCGTCGGAGTGGATATCTCCGAGGAGTCGGTGGGATTCGGGCGGGAATGGTCGAAAGAGATCCCGAATCTCCGTCTGCACGTCATGGACGCCAATGTCCTCGACTTCAAAGAGGAGTTCGACAGGGTCTTGTGCCTTCAGAACGGACTGTCCGCCATCAAGGGAGACCCCTTCGATCTCGTCCGGAGGTGTCTGCGCTCTCTCACCGTCGGGGGGAAGGCCTATTTCAGCACCTATAGCCCCAGGTTCTGGGAATGGCGGGTGGCCTGGTTTCGGGAGCAGGCCGGCAAGGGGTTGCTCGGGGAAATCGACGAGGAGAGGACGAAAGACGGCGTCATCGTCTGCAAGGACGGTTTCAGGGCGGTTACCTTCGACGGCGGCGACCTGGAACGCTTCGGAGAGCGAACGGGGTACGGCTATCGCGTCGAGGAGGTCGACGAGTCCAGCCTCTTCCTGATAGTCGAGAAATAGCGGCTCAATCCTGAAGAGAGGGCGGCCTTAAGGCCGCCCTCTCTTCAGGGGCTTCAATCGCCGATCTTCCGTCCCGGGCAGCCCTCCCGCCAGGGGCACATGCAACTTGCGTTCCTCTCCTGCGACCCTAGAGCGCCTTCCATTCGGGCGAAGGGATTCTCATGATTTTCTGCGCCGTTTGCCCCATACGGTCGTGATGAAGAGCTCACAGATACCCGACATGCCCCGACCTTACGTCTGTTTCCCCGAGGGAGCTCCGTCGCCCTGAATCCGGCACGGATCGGCCGGAAGAGGGTTTCCGTCTTGTCTGCGGTCACTCCAAGGATCGTGGCCCCGACCTGAAGCAGATCAATATAGGCCTGACCGTGCGGCAGGACGGAATGTCCCTGTCGGAAACGGTGCTTTCGGGTACTCTCCGACAAAGGCTGGAACTCTCAGGCTGTTCGCCGTGCCGGCAAGTTCCTCGAAAAAAACAGGGACCATCTTCGTCTCCAAGGTGGGGATCTCTGTCGTCTGGAAAGCCCTTGTCGGAATCGGAACGGCCAGAGAAGATCTCCACGAAAGAACGTGTCGCCAGGAAGCGACGCCCATCCTCGCTCCTCGCCTGGAGAACAACCCGGCCCTGTAGAAGATGGGGAAGATTCTGAGGGCCGACAAGAACCAGAATACCGTCGAGCAGGGCTTTCCCGATTCCTCTAACAGCCCGCCGAGATGGCCTCCGTCCACCTCAAGACGTCCCTTCAGCCCCAATGGCGCTCATCCGTCTGGGCGATCAGAGCCGCGTCGGCGAGAACGCCGACGCGATCATCGAAGCCCCGAGTTTTGACTGGAGCCTCTACAGGCAGGGAGACTGCGAAGATCGATTGATCCGATCAAAATCATCCCCAGACGAGACTTGAGGTGCGGAAGGTGGGTGAGGGGGACTGTGTCGCCGAAGTCGGGACGGGTGGTGTCCTTGATGCTCTACGGATATTGAGAAATAAAAAGGGCTACGGCTGGAGGACCGTAACCCCTTGCATCTACTGGTGGGCGACACAGACACTAAATTAATCTGACGAAGCTAGTCTTGGCGGGCGTTTAGAGCTATGGTATCGATGTCTGTTATCCGGTTTGTTATACGAGAAAAAGCGTCGATATCCAATGAGTCTTAGGATATGTCTTTGGATTAAAACTTGGGCTATCTACTTGGCTCTCCTTGTTCTTTTCGTTCTTCTTGTCTTTTTCGTTCTTCTTGTCTTTTCTGTTCTTCTTGTCTTTTTGATTTGCCATGTTCCCTTTGGAGAATTATTTGTTTAATGTCATATAAATTGGCAACTTGTTTGATTTTTCCGTCTGAACAAATCATTACAACTGATTTTAGATCTTCCGCGGATGTTAAATTTTTAGTGTTGTTTGAACCTCCTGATGGAATAGGTTTTTCCTTTTTTGCATTAATAAGTTCATTTACATAACAAACAAATTCGTCTTTATTGAAATACTCGATATTCGTCCAATTTCCATTTAATTTATGGCTATCATTTTCATTAGATAGGAATAACCAGTATTTACTATATTTCAACACAAGATCTTTTTCTTCGGGTTCACCAAATATAACGTAGTGACCACTGCTTTTTCCGCTTAAATCTTCAATTGCGCAATCAAAGTTATTGTACTTATTTCTTTCTCTCCTCTTTGCATCTTCGCTATTGTCTCTTTTGAATTCTATTATTAAAAAATCATAGTTACTGTTCGCGAACAAAAGATCTCCTGCTTTTTCTTGATTTCCGTCAAGAGGGGCAAAGGCAGCTCCTTCGTTTATTTTGGTCAATATTTCAATTATAAATTGATATTCAACTGTCTTTTCCCACCAAATTAGAGCTTCATCTCGATTGCTGTCCATTTTTTGTCTCCTTTCGATGTTGGTCGTTCTTTTTTGTCTCCAGCCGGATCCTCATCGCTTCCAGCGACACCCCGAAGCGGGGAGCCAGGTCCTCCGGGGCGAAACGCATGCAGCGGCTCCGGAAATGTCCGATCGCTTCATCGATGAACGCCGACGGCATGAGCAGCTCCTCGGCGAAGACATGAGCCGGACGTTCCAGGGGTCCTGTCCCATCGGCGGCCATCATGGGCCCATGGCCGAGAAGGACATGCCCCAGCTCGTGGGCGGCCGTCCAGCGAAGGCGTTCTCGTGAAAGGCGCGAGGAAAGGAAGATGAAAGGGTGACCGCCGACATCGACGGAGTAGCCGTCCCGGTCGAGGGGGAGAATCTTCACCGGAATCCGCAAGGCCCTGCATGCCTTGCGGACCATCACCGGCGGGTGGCGAAAACCGAGCCTTGCCACGAGGTCGGCAGCCAGCTTTCGAGGATCTTTTGTCATTGCGTCGCCTCCAGTGCGCTCTTTTAGTCAACAATATACACTGGAAGGCGGGGTTAATGGTCTGACTATCGGTGACGTTCTATCTCCAGTTTGGGGGACAGCTGAACGTCTGGCCGTCCACTTCTGTGGGATCTGAAAACCGAGCCTTCTTCAGGTGCTCTTCCTTGATCCTTGCGTAACGGAAGCCGCATTGTGTGCAGATGGACATCAGCCTTTTGGCTTTTGAGTTGATGGGCAGCAGGACGCAGATACCGATGGAGGGGAAGAGCTCCTGGATCGCCTTGAGGGAAGGGACGAGATCGTTATCCCCACTGATCAGATAGATCGACTCGCATTCATTTCTGATGCAGACACGCAACATGTCGACGGCAATATTGACGTCGGTTAGCTTCTCTTCGTGGGTCTTGTAAGTTTTGCCGCAAATGTTGGGCTTGTTCCCTTGTTGGCACGGGTTTGTGCAGGGGACGAGGCTTGTCTTGTCTTTTTCGATGAACTGGCCGAAAATGGCGCGAACGCCGAAGCGCTCCAAGAGCGCCACGTAATGCTTGTGGCGACCGACTTTCTGGGGGTTCCAGGTGGCATAGGCCGTGAAGTAGCGCGTTTCCTGGAGGGTTTCGGTAGAGGGCAAAAACTGGGAGATCAGCTCGTGAAGGTTGAGCCATTTATAGCGATGGAGAGCGGCGTTATTGTCCATGGAATGGTAGAGGTTGAACCCGTCGACAAAAGCGATAACCCTCTTTGTCATCGTTGGCCAACTCCAAAAAAAGTCCCCGTGGCCTTGACCACGGGGGGCCACGAGGACTGAGCCTCATGGGGATTATCTGAGCAAAGAATAGCATGGCGAGCGCACGCGGTCAAGTTCGCGTGAACGTTATCTTGCCGGGATTCAGGTGTGAACTTGCCTGGTGTTGCCGGGACTTTGGTGCCCAAGCCTTGCTCTCTTTGCTCCACGGACATGCAGCTCCTTTTCTCGCCGCGCACCAATAGCGACGGGCCTTCTGTTTTGAATGATCCTCTCCGGCCTCCTTGGGAGGCTTTGTCTCGCTCGTAATGTAAAACTTACTTCTGGTCCCTGCTCTGCCCCTTCCCCTTGGCCAGGAGGTCGACGGCCAGATTGGCCGAGGAGAGGATGGCCTCCAGCATCAGCTTGGCGTCGTTTTCGGGGACGTCCTCGATGCGGATGCCGCCCCGGGCGGCGAAACGGACATTCTGTGGATCGGCCGCTGCCAATGCCTTCAGGAGTCCGACGAGGTTCCGGTGGGTCTCGGTCGGGCACTTGTCGACCTGACCGGCTGGGACGAGGTCGGAAAGGGGGATGCCCAGAGCGGCCGCAATGGCGACGGTGGTATCGAGGTTTCGTTTTCGGTCCCAGGCCTGGTAGGCGTCAAGCTGGTCCTGGGTGACTCTGATCATCCGGCCCGACGGCAAGGTGAGTTCAGCAAGTTCGCCGGTCTCTTCGGAGGCCGGCTTTTTTTGTGCGTCGAGCGTGGCAGGCCGCGGCTCGTCGGTCTCGCCCATGAGGTAGGCGATGGAGATGTTGAGGGCGCGAGAGAGGCGGTGTTTATCCTCATCGCTAGGGGCCCTGGTCCCATTCTCCCACCTGGTAATAGTCCCCCTCGTGACTCCCAGTAACGTAGCCAGTTTCGCTTGGCTTAGGCCAGCTGACATTCGGGCGGAGGCAAGCCGAGTTCCAAGATTATCCATTTCCCCTCACCTCCCTTTAGCCTTGCTCCAATTGTTCCACATTGGAAGCAAAAGTAAAGAACCCGCCTTGGAACCAAGCTGCTTCCACTTTGGAAAAAATGAGGCTTTAGTCCCATTGTGCTTCCGATATGGAAGCGTATTATGGAATTGAAAGGAGGTGACCAAGGTGCAGGAGCTAAAGAAAATCCGCATCGATCGAGGTTTTTCTACAGTTGCACTTGCTTCCGCTTTGGGCACAACAAGAGCAACTATTACCCGCTGGGAAAAGGGGCAGCGTTCTCCTGACATGGAAATGCTGCGACGTCTCTCAAACGTTCTGGGCTGCACCATCGACGAGCTGGTGGGCGACGGAAACCCTACGACCCCCCCGGCCGATCGGGGGCCGGGGGGCAACTGAACCCGCACGTGGAGGAGGCCCGGCGGTTCCGGGAAGCCCTCGACGCGAGTACGCCGGTTCTGGTCGATCTGGAGACGGTTTTCGACTTGACGGACAACGGCCGGATCGACGACCCACTCAGGCGGGAGCACTGCCAGAGGCTGAGGGACATCTTGACCGAGGCCCTCGCCTGATTCGAATCGCACCTTGACAACCTGACGCCGGAGCTGCCCAGGCGACGAACAGGGGGCGGCACGCACCGGAGCCGTAGGGAAGAGCCGATGGCCAGGACGCCCGAGAATCGGCGACGAGGGTGCGGAAGAGAGGAAGGAGGAACCTAATGGGCAGCAGCCTAGAGGAGGCCATCAGCGCCTCCATAGCCGAAAAGACCGTTCCCGCCATCCTGGCGGCACTCGAGTCTCGGCTGAGCCGAGAACGGGACGAAATGAGGCAAGCGGTTGCGGAGCTGGCGCTCGCCGTGCCGATCATGAACCGCTTCGCGAAGTGGGCGGAGGGACACGAATTTCAGACCGCTTTCGAGGAGGAGTCGTTCGTCAGCGAGCAATACCAATTCGGAGGCCGCATCGACTGGTTCGGGACGATGGACGGGGTTCCCACGCTGATCGACCTGAAGTTTACCAAGGCGCTGTATCCGGAATCCACATACCAGATGTCCGCGTATCGCCATCTCCTGGCTGAGCGCGGGATAGACGTAGGCAGGACTAAAATCGTCCGTTTCGGTCGCACCGAAGAGGAAGGCTTCGAGGAACCCGAGCTCCCCGAGGAGGTCCTCGAAACGGGGTGGAATGTGTTCCTTCACCTGCGCGAGATTTACGCCCTCGCGAAGACGCTCCCGAAAACCGGGAAGGCCGCATAGAGAGGAGCGATTCGGATGGAAAACTCAATCCAGATTTTTTCCGAATACCCGAGGGATAAGTTCATCCCACTGGTACCGGTACAGACGATCACACAGATATCTCCCCTGCACAGGGTGAATATCAACGTGGTCCAGATCAGCACGGACGAGAGGGAGCGCGACGCCTACAAGGAGGGAAAGAACGGGGAGTACGCCCTCACGAAAAAGGGACTTATGAAGCTCATGGCAACGGCGAACATCCAGATCATCGAATCGAAGTCCGTCACACCGTCGTCGTGCCAGCGGTGCCTTGGCATGGCGAAGGCCACGGGCAAGCCGTGTTCCTGCGGCGGATGCGACTGCAAGAACGATGTCGCGTGGCAGGTCACCATCGCGGTTCCTGACCTCTCCGGAGGCTTTCGCCGGGTCACGGCGACGAGAGAATTCATCTGCGCGGACGAGAAATCGAAGGCGTCGGACGGGCAGTACAAACAGGCGTTTGCTTTCAGATCGGCGCACGCCGAGTCGAAAGCTCTGAACCGGGCGCTCCGCGAGGCCCTGATGATCAAATCGACTTACAGGGCGGATGAACTGGCAAAGCCGTTCGCAGTGCCGGTGATCAGCCCGAATTTCGAAGACGCTGACCTTAAGGCCGCCATGGTGCGGCGCTTCGCGCAGGGGGAAAACATGCTGTTCGGCGGCACCCCTGCTCAGGCACTTCCGTCGCAGGTCATTGAAATCCCTCCTGACGAGCCTGACGAGTTCGATGGCCCTGAGGCTCTCCCGTCGGCGGAACCCGAGCACGTCGAATGCCAGGAGTGCGGCGCCGTCCTGGCTCCCTTCACGGACTCGAAGGGGGAAATGTGGGATATCGGGCGGATCAGCGCCTTTGGCACTGAACGCTACGGGAAGGTCCTGTGTGCCAGGTGCCTGGGTAATCTGGCTCGCAGGCAGCAGGGGGGTGGCGGACGGTGAAGATTGCTCATATCGCCGATGCCCATTGGGGCCTGGGTTATCCGGGCCCCAAGCCTGAATCCCGTTTCGAAGACATCACGAACGTCATGGACTGGGCTGCCGAGAAGATCATCGAGTCGAACTGCGAGCTTGTCCTCTTTGCGGGGGACGCCTTTAAAGATGCGAAAGTCATGCTCGACCGCGCGACTCCGGAGATCATGGCGTTCGTCAAGTGGCTCCGCAAGCTGTCCAATGCGGGAATCCCCGTTGTGGTCATCTCCGGCACTCCTTCCCACGATGCCGTTTCAGCCTACGAGCTGATTCGGGAGATGGCTATCCCCGGCGTTCAGATCATGACCAGGCCCGGGATTGCCGAAGCGTGTGGTTGGAAGGTCGCCTGTCTTCCGGGGCTCAACCGCTCTCAGATCGTTACCCGGGAAGAGTTTCGGACTCTGCAGCCCCACGAGATCCACCGGATCATGACCGAGAAGCTCAGGGACATGTGCTGGGGGCTGAAGGCCAAGGGGGTGGACGTCCTCCTGTCTCATATGACCCTTGCCGGCTCGGACACCGGTTTCGATGACTTCCTGATGGAGCACGAGCCGGTGCTCTCCCACGAAGCCGTGAGTCATTTCCCCCTAGTCTGTCTGGGGCATATTCACCGGCCCCAAAGTGTTCCCGTCGGATCGGCCTCCATGGCCTACTACTCGGGGGCTCCGGAGAGACACTCGTTCAACGACGAGGCCGTCACCCCGGGTTTCTGGATCCACGACACGGAAAAGGGACAGTCGGAGTTCATCGAGACTCCGGCGCGGCCCTTCCTGACCATCGACATCCATGGCATGGACAGCCAGATATTCCAGGCGTTCACATCATCCTACGGTGAAGGTTGGGACCTCTTCGACAGCACGATTTCCTTGAAAAACGCCATGGTGCGGGTCCGCTGGGCCTGCACCGAGGAACAGGCCGCGCAGGTCGACCGGAAGGCCCTGGAGGCGTCTCTCTACGCCGCCGGCGCCTTCTTCGTGACCGAGATCCGCTTGGACGCCGCCAAGTCGGAACGTTCCCGGGACAGCGAAGTCACCGAGTCCCTGGGGCCCGTCCAGGCGGTCGAGCGGTGGGGGTTTGCCCACGGAAAGACGGAGGGCGAGATCGGCGTGTTGCAGAGCCTGACGGCTCGGCTGGTGGAGGAGGTGCGGTCATGATCCCGACGAGGCTCGAACTCCACAATTTCGGCGCCATCGATGCGGCCGATGTGGACCTTTCCACTGTGAACCTCGCGGCGGTGGTAGGGCCCAACGGGTCCGGCAAGAGCACCACGTTCACCATTGCTCCCATCTGGGCCCTCTTCGGCGGGACGAAGAATGGATGTTCCGCCGACAACATGGTTCGCCTAGGCACGTCTGACGCCTCTGTGACGCTCGAATTCGAGCACCATGGGGGATTTTACCGGGTACTCCGCACGAGGTCACTGAATGGCCGTGGTAAGTCCTCCCTGGAGCTCCAAAAGCAGGAGGACGGTTCCTGGACTCCCATCTCCGGTACCACGATCAGGGAAACGGAGGAGAAGATCCGCGACCTCCTGGGCCTGGACGAGGAGACCTTCACGTCATCCTCGATGATCCTCCAGGGGCGGTCCAACGAATTCACCGCCAAGGCACCCGGGCAGCGGAAGCAGATTTTGGCCCAGATCCTGGGCCTTGGAATCTACGAAACGTTGCAGGAAGGAGCGAAAAGGCATGTCCAGGAACTCGACGCCCGGCTGCGAACCAACCGGGAACGTCTCGAAGCGATCGGAAGCATCCTCGCCGGAAAGTCGGATCTCAAGGCGCAACTCGAGACCACCGAAGCCCAGATTCAGGCCAAAACCCTGGACGTGGCTGACTGTGAAACGTCTCTCCGGGATGCGGAAACCCGACTGATACAAGCCAAGGAGACTCAGACTCGGGTCGAAGCTCTTGTGGTCCGTGCCAAGGACTTGGATTGCCGGATCGCGACGGCCTCCGAGGCGCGCGACAGTCTTCTCTGCGAGCGCGAGCGCCTCGAGGCGCTCGTTGCGGCGGAGGCGGAGATTGCCGCGAAGGTGCAGGAATTAGTCGAGGCCGAGTCCCTTCTCACGAGCATGGAACCTCTGGAGGCTCGTAGAGAGGCGCTTCGGCAGGAATATGCCTCCTGCGACCACGAGCGGAAAACCCACCGCAAGGCGAGCGAAGAGGCCCTCGTCCGCCTCTCGGCGATTCGCCAGGATCTCTCCATGGCATCCCGGTACAGAGATGCGGCGGAGCAGCTCCCGGCGCTCAAAGCCGAACTGGAGGAGCAGGCGTGCCGTCGGGAGGACGTCCTGACCCTGGAGGCGGAAGCCAAGAGTCTGGACGTTCGGCTCCGGGACAGGGTGCACGCGCTGGATCAGTCTCGCCTGCACCTTGAGTTCGAGATCAGAAACTGCGAGGCCCAGGTAGCGAAATTGGCCGACGCCCACTGCGTCGACCTCGAGGCCGCTCGAACCCACCCCTGCGCCTTCCTGCGAGCTGCCATGGAGGCAGCCGAGAGGTTGCCCGGACTCACGGCGGAGATCGATGGGTTGGCCGATCCGGAGATTACCGTGCTCCAGAAGAAGTTCAGCCAGCTCCATGACGAGATCGGTTGCGTCCATTACGACGCCGATAGGGCAGAGGTGCTCAAGCGCCGAATCCAGGCCCTGGAGCCGATGGCCGCAGCGGCGGCAGCGCTCGAGTCGAAGCAGGAAATGGTCACGATTCTGGAAGGGCAAATCGAGGCGGCCGGCGGTCATGGATCTCGTTGCGAGCAACGTCTCGAGGAGATCCGTCAAGAGGGAAAAGAGCTGTCGAAACGTTTAGAGGAGCTGCCGAACTTGAAGGCGGAGATCGAAAGGCTCCAGCAATGGAGGCCCAGGAAAGAGCAGTTGCCGGCGAAAAAAGAACGGCTCTCCTGGGTCAAGGAGCAGGCCCAGGCGCTGGACGCGGAGGTCATGCGGATGGAGGAAGAGACTCGCCTCCTCGAGGAGGCAATCAAAATCGAGGAACTCAAGCTGTGGGGCGAAGATCCTCGGGAGATCGAGTCAGAGGCGACGAAAATGCGCCACGAGCTGAGTGGGCTTCGGAACGATCTGCAAAAACTGCACTCCGCCCTAGGGGCCGCAAGGGCCCGCCTGGAGGAGCTCGCTCATGCGGAGTCCGAACGAACGGCCCTGAACGTCGAACGCGAACCCCTGGCCGTAGAACTGTCGCAGTACCAGGCCCTTGCGAAGGCCTTCGGCCGGGACGGCATTCCCGCCCTGATCATCGAAAACGCGGTACCGGAGCTGGAACGGACCAGCAACGAGATCCTCGGCGAGATGTCCCAGGGGAGACACTCCCTCAGGTTCGAGACGCAGCGGGAGCTGAAGAGCCGTTCCGGGATGGCTGAGACGCTCGACATCATCGTCTCCGACTGGCAGGGGGAACGGCCTTATGAGACGTTCAGCGGGGGAGAGCAACTCCGGATTGACTACGCCATCCGTTTCGCGCTGGCTGAACTCCTGGCCCATCGTGCCGGCAGCAGGATCGAATGGCTTGTCATCGACGAGGGGCTCGGAAGCCAGGACCGTGCGCACCGAGATCTCGTCCTCGAGGCGATCAGGAACGTGGCGAACCGGTTCCGTAAGGTCCTCGTTATCACCCACGTGGAAGAGGCCCAGGGAGCTTTCCCCCAGCAGATCCGCTTCGAGCGAGTCGACGATCGGGTGGAGGTGCTGGTGTCGTGAGGCAGCAGGCCGTGACAGCATATCTGGGAGCAGAAACCGACTTCCCCCGGAGGCTGCGGGAGGTAGACCAGCAATTCAAGGAAGCCGCAAAGGGCAAAGACGAAGCGTCCCGAGAGCTGTTGCGCGTCAAGGAAAAGATCAAAGAAACGAGGCAAGAGGCGCTCGAGCCCTTTGCCGATGGACTTAGATCTCTGGGCAACTGGGAAGCGGTACTTGAACAGGCGCTGGGGTACTGGTCCGTTCGGAAGGCACTGGAGGACGCCCGGATTGCCAGCATCGAAAATCCCGGCCTCGAGATGGTTGTTTTCGGCATCCCGATCGACAAGAAGCTTCCTCGCGCCTGGTGCCGTATTGAAACGTCTGCCGAAGCCCAGGAGGCATATATGGAGCATCGTCCGTACTATGTCGAGTTCGGGCGGTTCCGCGACGGAGAAAAACTCGAGGGTGAAGTCGTGAGGCAGCAGGCCCCAGGACGGTAAGGGGGGTGACATGACCACCCCCCCTTACCGAAAGGAGGTGAGGCCGGTTTGGGATTTGATATTGATCCGACCGAGACGCGGCGATGGTTCGAGGAGGTCCTCCGGTCTCAGGGTCCGATCCGATGGCAGGGCGACGAGGGGAAGTGCCGATGCCCTTTCCACGAGGACTCGCACGCCTCGTTCGGAATAAATGCGGCCAAGGGGACATGGATCTGTTACGCGGGATGTGGCGGCGGGGGGTTAAAGGAACTCTCGTCTCGTCTCGGTTTACCGTCGCCTCTGCCCTCGCGGGACCGTGGGGCGAGCCGGGGCGGGACAACTGAGACACGATACGACTACAAGGACGAGAACGGCCGATTGGTGTTTCAGGTGGTCCGCATCGACGGCGGGCCGGACGGGAAAAAGATATGGCAACGGCGCCCGGATGGCGATGGCTGGGCGAACAACATGCAGGGAATTCGACCGGTGCCGTACCGACTCCCCGAACTGCTTCGAGCGATTGAGGCAGGGGAAACGATCTACGTTGCGGAGGGGGAGAAATGTGTCGGTCGCCTCGTCTCCGTGGGGCTGACGGCGACATGCAACCACGGAGGCGCCGGGAAATGGAAACCGTTGCACGCGAAATGGTTCCCGGCCGGAACGAACGTGGTGATTTTGCCGGACAGCGATGTGCCTGGGACCACGCACGCCCAGCAGGTGCAGCAAAGCCTACGGGCCCGGGGGTGCCTGGTCAAAATCGTTAATTTGGGCTACGCGGAAACCGCAAAACACGGAAAAGACATTTACGACTGGTTCGAGGAGGGGCACTCGAAAGAGGAGCTGCTCTCGCTGGCGGCTCCCGATCCGCTCTCCAGTCCGGACCGGCAAGTGGAAGAGCTTCGCGAAGGTCCAGAGGATCCAGAGGATGAGGATCTCGACGTCCAGGCCCGACATCTGACGGACATCGGCAACGCCGAGCGGTTCGTCAGGCTCCATGGCCAGGATGTGCGATACGTACACGCCTGGAAACGCTGGCTGACATGGGACGGCAAACGGTGGAACGAGAACGCCCCGTTCCTGGTGATGCGAAAGGCCATCGAGACGGTGCGCGGGATGTACCGGGATGTAGCCGACATTTACGAGGACAAGGAACGCAAGGAAATGCTGGAACACGTGAAGCAGTCAGAACGAAAAGGTCGGCTCGACGCCATGATCGCACTCGCTCACGACCTCGAGGGGATCCCTGTGGCCCCCGAAGAGCTGGACTCCAACCCATGGTTGGTCAATTGCCTGAACGGGACCTTGGACCTGCAGCGGGGCAAGGTCTATCGTCACCGCCGCGAGAATCTGCTGACCAAACTCATACCCGTGCCTTTCGAGCCCGACGCGATCTGTCCCAGGTGGGAATCGTTTCTGGGGCAGATCATGAACGGCGACGACGAGCTCATCTCGTTCCTGCAACGGACCATCGGGTACTCCCTGACGGGGTCAACGGAGGAACACTGTCTGTTCGTCCTCTACGGGACGGGCCGGAACGGCAAGTCGACGTTCCTGAATACGGTCAAGGCCCTCTTCGCCGATTACGGGCGCCAGACGGCCGCAGACACGTTCATGGCCAAGAAGAACAGCGGCGGACCAGGAGACGACGTGGCAGCCCTCAGGGGCGCCAGGTTCGTCACGGCCATCGAGACGGAGGAGAACCAGCGCTTGGCCGAGGCCATGATGAAGCAGCTCACGGGCGGCGACACGATCCTCGTTCGCCGGCTTTACGAGAATTATTTCGAGTATCGACCAGAGTTCAAAGTCTTCCTTGCCACGAACCACAAGCCTTCCATCAGGGGCACGGACCACGCCATCTGGAAGCGCATCAGGCTGATCCCCTTCACGGTGACGATTTCCGAAGAGGAGAAGGACACGGAACTGCCCCAAAAACTGTTGGCTGAACTGCCAGGGATTTTCGCCTGGGCCGTGCGTGGCTGCATGGCCTGGAAGCGCAACGGCCTCGGTGTGCCGGAGAAGATCCTGGAGGCTACGGATGCCTATCGCAGCGAGATGGATATTCTCGGCGGGTTTCTGTCCGACTGCTGCTGCGTGAAGAAAGCGGCCAGGACGCTCTCGCAGGCCATCTATGTGGAGTACTGCAGATGGTGCGAGGAGGTCGGGGAGAAACCCGTTACGCAACGAAACCTCGGAAATCGCCTGAAAGAGCGGGGATTTGAGGCTTGCAAAGGGGGAAAAGGACAACGCTATTGGAAGGGTATCGGTCTGTTGGATAACTCGGGACGTGCTTTTGATGACAACAAGGACAACATCTTGGAATTCTCATATTCATTGAGTGGCGCAGATGGAGCCAATAGAGAGGCTGTGCCCCCCATGAGTGGCGCAGAGGTAGGCATCCCAAGCCAGTGCCCATCGGCGCAAGTGGCGCAGAGTGGCGCGGAGATACCAATTCCCAGGAACTTTTCCTATAGACCCCCTACACGAGAAAGTTTCCTGAAAATCGATCACCCTGCGCCACTTGCGCCACCCATTCCACAACAATCTTGGGATTTCGAGGATGACCCGGAGGAACGGGAGGCCATCCAGAGAGAGCCGGAGGGGAGTTGATGATGTGCGGATACAGCCGCGACCGTACCAGATAGAGGCTATCCAGGCCGTAAAAAACGCTCGGGACGACGGCGTCACCCGCCAGCTTCTGAGCGTCCCCACGGGCAGCGGCAAGACGATCATTTTCTCGCTGTTGATCCGAGAGATGAACACAAAAACGATCATCGTCGCCCATCGCGAAGAGCTGTTGCAGCAGGCCTGGGAGAAGATGAAGATGGTCTGCCCCGAAATCCCGGTGGGGCTGGTGCGCGGCAACCGCGACGAATATGACGCACAGGTGGTCATCTGTTCCGTCCAGACGGCGACGAGGCCCAATCGTCTGGCGGAGCTGCGACGGCGTGGCTTCAGTCTCATGATCATCGACGAGGCGCACCATGCGGCAGCCGAGAGTTACAAGAGGCTCGTGGCCGATCTGGGGTTCGCCGGCGATGATCCCACGAAGCTTTTGGTCGGCGTCACCGCTACGGCCTTCAGGGGTGACGGCAAGGCCTTGGGCGACGTTTTCCAGGAAGTGGTTTTCGAACGAACGATCATGAGCATGATCCGCGGTGGATATCTCACCGACGCTGTCGGTCTGTCCGTGTCTACCGATGTCGACCTTTCCGGCGTGCACAGCCGCATGGGAGATTTCGTAACCAACGAGCTGGCCGATGCCATCAACATCCCGGAGCGGAATAAGGTCATTGCCGAGAGCTATTTGGCCCATTCGGCGGACCGAAAGGCCGTGGCATTCTGCGCCGATGTCGAGCATGCCCGAGATCTTGCCGAGTCTTTTCGTAAGGAAGGCGTTCCCGCCGCCCCGATATGGGGTGACATGGATCGCAGCGCAAGGAAGCATTTGTTGCATATGTTCCACTTGGGCAATGTCAGAGTCCTGACGAATTGCGCGGTGTTGACGGAAGGCTTCGACGATCCCGCTATATCGGCAGTGTTGTTGGCCCGCCCGACGAAGAGCGCCGGACTCTACTGCCAGATGGTTGGCCGTGGCCTGCGGCTGTATCCGGGCAAGGAAGATTGCCTGGTGATGGATTTTGCCTGCAATACGGGCAAACACAGCCTTTGCAGCCTGTCCACCTTGGTTGGAGATGCAAACGTCAGGCCCAGGCAAGGGGAAACCCTGTGTGAGGCTGTAGATAGAGCCGAACTGGAGCGAGAGCAGGAAGAGCGGGGAGCGATCAATCTGGGCAAGGTCCACACGGCGCAGATCGATCTTTTCGAACGGTCGGCGTTTGTTTGGACCGAGGTGCCTGGCGGGCATTTCCGCCTTGCTGTGGAGGGCGCCGAGTACCTTTTTCTGAAATGTGTCGGGATTGATTCCTACGTCGTGGGGCTGGTCAAAAATGGCGCGTTGGACCACAAGCTCTCCGATCTTGCCTTGCCCCTCGGGTACGCCCAGGGTCTGGCTGAGGATTTCGTCCGGCAGCGGGGGTCGCTCCTGGCTCGTAAGAATGCCAAGTGGCGGAAGAACGAGGTGTCAGAGGGGCAACTGCGACTCCTCGATAAACTCGGAATTGCCTTCCGCCAAGGGATGACCAGGGGGGAAGCGTCCACGTTGATCGACAAGGAGATAGCCGCGCGTGACGTCTGGAAGATGGAGCCTGCGACTCCCAAACAAATGCAGTACCTCCGCAAGGTCGGGGTTGAAATTCCAGCAGGGATGACCAAGGGGGAGGCTGGAAGGATTATCTGTCGCTACAAAGCCAGGGAAGAGGCTGAGGCGCGGGCGCTGAAGGAAAAGGAGGAAGTGGCGTGACAAATCGACTCTCTATCGGCATCGATCCGGGGAAAGAGGGCGCTGTTGCCTTTGTTGATGCGGACACCTTGGCTCTGCTTTGGATAGGCGATTGCCCGACGCTCTCCTCCGGCGAGGGTGGGAAAAGGATATATGACGAGGCGGGGATGCTTGGTATCCTGCGCGCCCGTCTCGAGTATCTCGCCGAGGGGGGGCAGGCCATGTGCACCGTCGAACAGCAACAGGCCATGAGCCGATCCGGAATGAAGCAGGGGGTTGTCTCTACGGGGCAAACCTGCGAGTGGTATGGGTTTTGGCGAGGCCTCGTGATGGGACTCGGCATCCCGTGCTCGATTGTGAATCCCAGAAGATGGCAGGCGAAGCTTTTCAGGGGGCGCAGCATGAGCGGAGACACGAAATCGCGCAGTATCGCCAGAGCTGCGACGCTTTTCCCGGGGATTGAACTGACGCCTCCGCGTTGCCGTAAACCTCGAGACGGACGGGCCGACGCGGCGTTGATTGCCTATTACGGCGCCATGATCATGAACGGACGAGTCTGAACGATGAGGACACTCTCGCAACGACCGGAATCAGCGCTGCTGGCCAAAAAGGAGGAGCTTGAGCGCGAGGCCGAGAGATCCCCTCTCGGCTCGGTGAAAAAACGCAACCGGCGCTGGGTAGCGCAGATCGACGCCGAGCTGGTGCGGCGGGCCGAAGAATTGGAGCGAGCCCAGGGGCGGTTGCTGTGAAGATTCGGCTGGAGAGGTTGCGCCCACGGGAGAGACAGGTCCTTGCGTCTCTGCGGGTTACCGGGAGCTTGAAGGTCACGGCACAAAATCTGGGCCTGGCCGTGGGGACCGTTCGCGAGACGATGAAGTGGGTCAAGAAGCTGCTCGGCTTTTCGGGCATGCATTGGCGTCAGGCCTTGGACGCCATCGAGGAGGCGATCGAATGACGGTGGGCGAGGCCCGCAAGAACGACGGAGGAAAGCTCCGGTTCGACCTGATCCCGCCGGGGCCACTGAAGGATCTCGCCGTCGTCTACACCGTGGGGGCCACAAAATACGGCGACCGCAACTGGGAGAGGGGGCTGGCGTGGGGCCGCGTCTTCGCCGCCATTCAGCGTCACCTCTGGGCCTGGTGGGGAGGAGAGGAGCGCGATCCCGAGGACGGGCTGAGCCATCTGGCCCATGCGGCGTGGGGATGTCTGACCCTGATGGAGTACGCCAGGACGCATCCGGAGATGGATGAGCGGGGAGCATCTGACGACCATTTTCGTGACATCACGAAAATGGAAAGCGAGGAGTGAAGGATGACTCGCCAGCGCTGTCAGATCTATTCCCGCGTCGTCGGCTTCCTCACCCCCATCTCGCAGTGGAACAAGGGCAAGAGGGAGGAGTTCAGGGACCGGAAGACGTTCGACAAGCAGCTGAGGAAGGCGACACCGGCAGCGATCACGCCGGAGGAAGGGAGGTGATCCGTTGACTCTACCTGTCGCTGAGGTCAGATCATTGCCGCGCCATATATTCAGGTCAACTGAGGCGGAACTCTATCGGTACCCGTCATATGTCAGGGAGTACCGGCTGACAAAGCGATACATCGAGGATGTAACCACGTGCAGCGATTCCCCGGGAAGCGGTAGCGAGCCCGTAGGCGGCGGTCCGCTGAGGATTCCGGATCTGCAGAAGGCCATCGAGAAGGTTCAGGACAGCCGCCGCCTCAGGGACCTGGAAGGTTGCATCTTCCCTATCGAGGAGGCCATGGGACTACTCAAAGAGACCATGCCGGATCACTGGCAGCTGGTGGAGATGAAGTATTTTCGTGGCCGGAGTTGGCTTGAGATCCAGGCCACGCTGCACCTTTCGGAACGGCGATGCTACGACATCAGGCGGGAGGCCATCGAGCATGTTGCCCCGCTTCTCTGGGGGGCGTACGGAAGGAACACGTAAGGACTGCAGGAATACTGCAATTTTGAGAGGGTATTCGGTGCTATGCTTCTATCGTGGCCCGCGGTGAGGGGAAATCCCGCCCGGGCGTCGCTCCCCGCGCGGGAGCGTGGATTGAAACGTTGCCCGACCACCGCAACCCCCCTCCCGGGAGCCCCGTGTCTTCGGATGCGGGGCTTCTATCGTGCCCGCATGGAAGGAGGTCCACCATGGAAAAGAAGCTCACGGCCAAGCAGAAGGCGTTTGTCGAAGAGTACCTGGTGGACCTGAACGCCACCCAGGCGGCGATTCGTGCGGGGTACTCAGCGAAAACGGCTGGGTCCATTGGTCAGCGTCTGTTGACGAAAGTTGAAATTCAAGCTGAATTAGCCGTGGCCATGGCGGCCCGGGAGGAGCGGACGGAGATCACGCAGGATGCGGTCCTGAAAGACCTCCTCGAGATAAAGGAGCGCTGCATGCAGCGGGCCCCGGTGCTGGACATGAAGGGGCACCAGGTTCGGGACGAGGAGGGTCTCGGCCTGTGGGAATTCGACGCCAAGGATGCCCTCCGGGCTCTCGAGCTCCTGGGAAAACACCTGGGCATGTTCTCCGACAAGCTGAGGCTCGAAGGGAGCCTCGACGTCAATGTCGGCCTGGCCGATCTCCTCGAGGAGGTGTCCGGCGATGAGCCCGAAGGAAGTGAGGGCGCGGACGATTAAGGTCTTGCGCGCCCACCGAGCCGATCCTGTGCTGTTCGTCCGGGAGGCGCTGACGGCGGAGCCGACGGAGCAGCAGGCCGCGCTTCTGCGCGCCGCGTCGAAACCTGGCGCCCACGTGGCGGTGAGGTCCGGGCACGGGACGGGGAAATCGACCTCGATGGCCTGGCTCCTCCTTTGGTTTTTGTGTACCCATCCCGATGCCCGGGTGCCGGCGACGGCTCCGACGGGGCATCAGCTGGAGGACATCCTCTGGCCGGAGGTCGCCAAGTGGCACGGGAAGCTCCATCCCTACTACCGAGATGCCCTGGAGGTCAACGCCGACAAGGTAGTCCTCAAGGGCGCGCCGTCCTTCGCCGTCAAGCGCACGGCGCGCAAAGAAAACCCCGAGGCGCTCCAGGGGTTTCACGGCAGGAACCTGCTCTTTCTCATCGACGAGGCGTCGGGCATCCCCGAGCAGATCTTCGAGGTCGCAGAGGGGGCGTTGTCGACGCCCGGCGCGCGCGTCGTGATGGCGGCGAACCCGACGCAGACGAGCGGCTATTTCTGGCGGGCCTTCCACGGAGACCGCGACCGATGGACGCGGCTGAGGTTCTCGTCGGCCGACTCGCCGCTGGTCTCGAAAGAGTATGTCGAGACGATGGCGAAGACCTACGGTGAGGAGTCGGATATCTTCCGGGTGCGGGTCCTGGGCGAGTTCCCCTCGGCGTCGGTCTCCCAGCTGATCCCCGCCGATCTCGTCGACGAGGCCATGGCCAGGGAACCCATCGACGATTCCGTCTACCGTCACGCGCCGGTCGTGCTCGGCGTCGATGTGGCGCGGTACGGCGACGACAAAAGCGTCATCGTCCGCCGTCAGGGTCTCGCCTCGTCGATCCTCTGGACGGGACGCGGCGTGGACACGATGGCCCTGGCCGATCTCGTCGCCCATCACTGGACGGAGCAGAAGGCGCAGGCCTGTTTCATCGACGAGGGGGCCATGGGCGCCGGCGTCGTCGACCGGCTGAGGCAGCTGGGCCTGGCTCCGGTGGCCGTGAATTTCGGCGCCGCCGCGGCACTGCCGGCGAAGTACCGCAACAAGCGCGCCGAAATGTGGTGTCGAATGAAGGACTGGATCAAAAGCGGCGGCTTTCTGCCGCGGGATAACGACCTGCGCGACGACCTGGTGGGGCCGGAGTACCAGTTCCTCCCGTCCGGGGCGATCCAGCTGGAGCGTAAGGAGGACATGAGGAAGCGCGGCGTCGCGTCGCCCGATCTGGCCGACGCCCTGGCCGTGACGTTCGCCTATCCGGTGACCTTTGCGCCCGGCCTGGCCCCTCTGGGGCGGGGCGAGACCCAGAGGGCGAAGATGCCTAAGAGGACGATCAGGAGGTGAGGTCCATGTGTTTTGCGAGCACTCCGGAAATCCCTGAGAGCCCGACGCCCGTCGAGCCCATCGCGCCGGAGAAGATCCACGCCCAGGACGAGGGCGAGTCGGAGGCCATCAACGTCGAGAACAAGCGGAGGCGGCTGGCCTCGCGGGAAGGCTACCGGTCCACCATTCTGACCGGCGGGCAGGGTGCGCAGAGAAGCCCGACGATCGCCGCGCCGGGCGGTTCCACCGTCCTCGGTGGGCAGGGCCGGAAGAAGAGGCTGGGAGAGTAGGATGTCCCTCTCGATACCTCAGCGGCCGATGAGCCGCGATCGACCGGGCGATCGTGTAACGAAGGGAGAGAAGGCCCGCCGCGTCCATTCCGACCTCTACCGGGTGCGTCAGACCTGGGAGCCGACGTGGCGGGAGATCGCGCGGTTTCTCGCCCCGAAGCGAGGCCGGTTCGATGATGCCGAGCCTCACGAGCGGGGCGGTCGGGATGACGCGGAAATCTACAAGATGACGCCGGCCCGGGCCCTGCGGACCTTCAGCGCCGGCCTCCATTCGGGCGTGACCAACCCCTCCCGCCCCTGGATGCGGCTGACGCCCGGCGACCCGGACCGAAAGGAGGACGCACGGGTCCGGGCCTGGCTGGATGACGTCGAGAAGATCCTCTACCGCATCTTCGCGCGGTCGAATCTCTATCACGTCCTGCCGAGCCTCTACACCGAGTTCGGCGGCTTCGGCACGTCGGCCATGATCGTCGAGGAGGATTACGACACGGTCATCCGCTGCCGGCCTTTCACCGTCGGGGAGTATGCCCTCGCCCAGGACGCGGCGGGCCGGGTGAACCGGTTCGCGCGGAAGCTGTGGATGACCTGCGACCAGCTCGTGGAGAGGTTCGGCTACGACGCCGTTCCGTCCCGGGTGCGTCAGGCCTACGACGCGCGGCGGTTCGGCGACTGGTTCCGGGTGAACCATCTCGTCGAGCCGAACGACGGGCGGGACACGTCCTCGAAGCTGGCGCGGGAGATGCCCTGGCGCAATCTCTACTGGCTCGAGGGCGAGTCGGAAGGGGGGTTCCTGCTCGAAGGCGGCTATGAGGAGTTCCCCGTCCTGGCGCCCCGTTGGGAGACGGTGGGCTCGTCGCCCTACGGCGTCGAGTCGCCCGGATGGGTCGGCATCGGCGATGCCAAGATGCTCCAGACCCAGGTGGAGGACTGGCTCGAGGCGTCGGACTTGGCGCTCCATCCTCCCGTGAACGCTCCGGCATCGATGCAGGGGGCCGGCGTTTCGCTGCTGTCAGGGGCGATCAACTACGTTCCCGACGGCATGGGCGAGGGCATTCGGCCCGTCGGCAATCTCGGCCTCGACCTCAGCGCGGCCTGGCACGGCATCGAGGCGACGCAGCAGGATCTGCGGGAGGCCTTTTTCGTCGATCTCTTCCTGATGTTCCAGGGGCTCGAGGGCACGCAGCGGACGGCCCGGGAGATCGTCGAGCGGTCGACGGAAAAGCTCCTGATGCTCGGGCCGATGCTCCAGCGGACCTACTCGGAGCTCCTGGATCCGCTGATCGACCGGACTTTCGCCATCGCCTGGCGGGCGGGGATTCTGCCGCCGCCGCCTCCCGACATGGAGGACGAGGAGATCCGCGTCGAGTACATTTCCGTCCTGGCCCAGGCGCAGAAGATGGTCGGGACGACGAGTCTGGAGCAGTTCGCCGGGTTCGTCGGCAACGTGGCCCAGATGCATCCCGAGGCGCTGGACAAGCTCGATGTCGACCAGCTGATCGACGAATACGCCGACGCCTTGGGCGTGCCGTCGACGATCACCCGGCCCGACGAGGCCGTCGAAGTCCTGCGGAAAGCGCGGCAGGAGCAGATGGCTCAGGCTCAGGCGATGGAGATGGCCGCCCAGGGGGCGAAGATCGCCCGCGACGTGGGCGACGTGAAGGTCGGCCCGAACAGCGCCCTGGAGGCGATCATGCCGCGATGAGTGAAATCAGGCCGGCCCGGCGAAGGGCGCAGGAATTGGCGCAGCAGGAACGGAACGAACGGATGGCGAGGCTCCTTCGGGAGGACCTCGCCTTTTTGATGGAGCTGCCGCAGTTCCGGCGGTTCGCCCTGAAGCTGCTGGAGGACTGCTACACCTTCCGGTCACCCATGACGGGCAACGGGTGGACGCCCTTCAACTGCGGCAAGCAGGCGGTGGGGCAGGCGTTCTTCGGGCGTCTGCTCGAGGTGGATGACGACTTTCTCGGACGGTTCCGCCGGGAGTGGATCGCCTTCACGAAAAAGGAGGGGCTGTAGGTGGCAGAGGAAATCCTGGCCGGAGAGGGCACCCCTGAATCCGGCGTTGTCGAGGAAACGACGACAGAGAAACCGAAAGAGGAGCCGACGGCCCCGTCTCCCGAGCCAGAAGAGGCCATGGAGGAGACGGCGGGGGCCCCGGAGAGCTACGGGCCGTTCACGGTCCCCGAGGGCGTTCCCTACGACGAGGGAGCCGCGAAGGAGTTCGGCGACCTCGCGAGAGAGCTGAACCTGACTCAGGAACAGGCCCAGAGGCTCGTCGACGTCTACGCCCAGAAACAGAGTTCCCAGCGGGAGGCGCTGACGGCTCACCTGAACCAGATGAAGGAGTCCTGGGTGGGCGAGATCCGCAAGGAGTGGGGGGACGCCTTCGACCGCCAGGCGGCTCTGGCGGCGAAGGGCGCCGAGCTCGGCGACGAGGCGCTGCTGGAGCTCCTGAACGGGCGGGACAGGAACCTGCCGGGCATCGTCCTGGCCGATCATCCGGCGATGGCGAGGTTTCTCTCCCGCGTCGGGGAGATGACATCGGAGAAGCCGCTGGTGGAAGGCGCTCCGGCGGGCTCCGTACCGAAATCAGCCGCCGAGGTGCTCTACGGCACCGTCGACGTGAAGACGGCAGAATAGGAGGGTTTCCCAATGGCCGTAATCGGAACCGATTTTCTCACCCTGGCCGATCTCCAGAAGCGCTTCGAGAAGGACAAGATCGCCCAGGTCATCGAGATCCTCAACGACACGAACGAGATCCTGGAGGACGTGCCCTGGCTCGAATGCAACGACGGGACGGGGCACATCACGACCATCCGCGTCGGCCTGCCCGAGCCGACGTGGCGCAAGCTGAACGAGGGCGTCCTGCCCAAGAAGAGCGAAACCATGCAGGTCCGCGACACGACGGGCATGCTCGAGGCCTACGGCGAGTGCGACGTGCGCCTGGCCCGACTCTCCAAGGACGAGAACGCCTTCCGCCTCTCCGAAGACGTGGCGCAGATCGAGGGCATGAATCAGGAGTTCGTCAGCACGCTGCTTTACGGCGACACACGCCTCACGCCGGAGAGGTTCTTCGGTCTCGTTCCGCGCTTCTCGACGCCTTCGTCGGACGACGCGAAGAGCGGCTACAACATCCTCAACGGAGGCGGTGCGGGCGACGACAACACGTCGGTCTGGCTCGTCGGCTGGGGGCCCCGCGCCGTTCACGGCATCTACCCCGAGGGGACCAAGGCAGGGCTTTCCATGAAGAACCTGGGCGAACAGACGAAGACCCTCTCCGACGGCTCCATGCTCCAGGTCCTCCGGACGCACTACGAATGGGACTGCGGGCTTTCCGTTAAGGACTGGCGCTACGTCGTCCGCATCGCCAACATCGACGTTTCCAACCTGGGCGGCTCGAGCGCGGCCAATCTGATCCACCTCATGATCTCGGCCTCGGAGATGCTGCCGGCCGGGAAGTCCGGCGTGCGGCCCGTCTTCTACTGCTCCCGTCAGGTCCGCACGGCCCTGCGGCTCCAGATCCTGGACAAGAGCAACGTCAACCTGACCTGGGACACCGTGGCCGGCAAGCGCGTGCTCGCCTTCGACGACATCCCCGTCAAGCGCGTCGACGCCATTACCTCGGCCGAGTCCCTGGTCTCATTCTCCTAGTCGAAGGAGGAATTCCCATGATTATGGATGCCAAGCTGGTACTCGCGGATGGCCAGGCCGTAACGGCCGCTTCCGCCCATGACACGACGAATGTCATCGACTTCGGCGCCTACGGCGATCCGGCCTACCCGCTGACGGCGGTGGTCCGCGTCGACACGACGGCCACGTCGTCGGGCTCCGCCACGGTCTCCTTCGGCCTCGCCACGTCGGCCGATAACTCCGCTTATGTGGTCCTCTGGGCCTCGGCGGCCGTGCCCGTGGCATCGCTGGCGAAGGGCTACGAGATCACGGTGCCCGTGCCGACGGGGATGAAGCGCTACTGCAAAGGCGTCATCACAGTCGGCACGGCGGCTCTGACGGCGGGCAAGTTCGACCTGTTCCTGGTGCCCGCCGCCCAGACGAACAAGGCCAACGTCTGATGCTGGTCCGGGTGACGGTCAACTGCCTCGACCGCAGGCAGGCCTTTCGCCGAGCCGGCGAGGTCTTTGACGTCGACCCGGCGGAGAGGACGAAATGGATGGAGCCGGTCGAGGGGGCTGCCGAAAAGGCGGCCCCTTCGCCGTCCCTGCCCGACGACAGGCCTGTCGTCGACGCCGACGCCATCGATCTGACCCGGCTGACCAAGGCCGATCTCATTCATGTGGCGGCGACCCGTTACGGGCTCGATCTGTCAACTAGAATGGCTAGGGTTGACATGATCGCCGCCATCGAGGCGGCACGAAACAAGTAGGGGGGCGACCGCTCCTCTTTCGTTTTTGCGCGGAAGGGAGGAAAACGATGCTTGACGTCGATATCTGCAACCAGGCCCTCTATCGCCTCGGCGTGGTCAACCCGATCACGTCGCTCGACGAGGATTCGACCGAGGCCGCCATCCTGAGGAGCCACTACGCGCCGTCTCGGGACGCCCTCCTTTCCGCGTTCCCCTGGCCCTGGGCGCGTCGCGTCGTGGCCCTGGCCCGCCTTGCGGGGGAGGACCACCCGGTCTGGCGCTACGCCTACGCCTACCCGCCTCTCTGTCTGCGCATCCTGGAGCTTTTCAACGCCTACGCTCCGGAGCGGGTCGACGTACTGGACTGTCAGGCGTTCCTGGCCGACGAGGTCCGCCTGACACGGCAAGGGGAACAGGGGCTCCCCGTCAACTATGAAATCACCTCGGGCACGCTCGGCAAGCGGATTCTCACGAATCTGGCCGATGCCCGATGCACCTACATTCACCGCATCGAGGATCCGCTCCTGTGGAGCTCTCTTTTCCAGCAGGCCCTGGCGGCGCGTCTTGCCTCCGATGTCTGTCTGCCCGTCACCGGAAGCGATTCGCGCCTGGGCAATCTCCAGGAGCTCGCCCAGCGGGCCTACTACGCCGCCATCGGGGCCGAGGCTTCGGAGACCCGCGAGTCCCGGCGGCGGAGAAACCGCTACGTGAAAGCGAGGCGCTGACGATGCCCCTTTATCCGATCCTGCCGTCCTTTGCCGGCGGCGAGGTCTCGGAGGCGCTTTCCAGCCGCATCGACATCGAGAAATACAGCACCTTCCTGGCCAGATGCCGGAACATGCTCGTGCTGCCTCAGGGCGGTGTCACGAATCGGCCGGGAACGTTCTACTCCGGGACGGTGAAGGGTTCGCCGGTCCGACTCGTGCCGTTCGTCTATTCCAAGGACCAGTCCTATGTCCTGGAGTTCGGCGTCGCATATATCCGCTTTTACGCCGTCGTCGACGACGTGGCGGGAATGGTGACGACGGCCGACGGCGATCCCGCCGAGGTGGTGACGGATTTCGACGCGGACAGGCTTTGGGAGGTCTCCTTCATCCAGAGCGGCGACAAGCTTTTCCTCTTTTGCCCTGCCCGAGAGCCTAGGGTGTTGACTCGATTGAGCCATGCCAGTTGGACTCTGAGTGAGCTGTCGTTCGACCCGCCGCCGATGGGCCCGGTAGAGCCGATCGAGCATGAGCTGGCTTTCCGCCGCGCGGGCAGCCTGCCCTCCAGGGTCATCGCAAAAAATCCGTCGGGCGTTTTTTCCGATGCCGACGTCGGTACGTATATCCGCCTGGAGTTTATGCGTCGTTCCAGCGTTGTCATCACCGATACGGCGCGGCTCATTGAGCCCGATGGGGCGACGAGCTACGAGTCGGCGGTGGTGCAGGTCCGCGGATCGTGGGAGCTGACGGCCCGGTTCAGCCAAGGCGAGCCCCTCGACGCTTCGGACGTCAACGATCCGACGCGGTTCTCGCACGGTCCCTACACGCTCCAGATCCGCATAGGCAGTAGCGGCACTTGGCGGGACTATGCGGTCATGAACGACGGTCTGACCCATACCATCACAGGAGAGGCTCCCCTCACCGGCGACGAAGATCCCCATTTTCTCCGGGTCCTCGGGAGCTACCCGGCCCGTGACTTTGAGTTCAGCATCAAGGAAAACGACATGTCGGCGTGGGCTCTGTGCTCGATCTGGGCTGTCTACCCCGATTGGGGGCAGGCGAACATAGCCTTCAACCGCGGAGTGGTGCCTGAAGACGGGCAGCAGATTGTCACCTGGTACCGTCAGGCCTTCGGGCCGAACAACTACCCGTCCTGCGGGGCCTTCTATCAGGACCGGCTGGTGTTGGCCAACACGCCGGGCGATCCCCAGGCGTTCTGGATGAGCGAGGTCGGAGACTATTACGCCTTCGGCTGGGAGACGCCCCAGGAGGATGACGACGCCATCTCGGGCAGCCTGATGGGGCGGCAGAACAACGAGATCGAGTCGATGGTCGCCCTGGAGTCCCTCCTTTTTTTCACCGGAGGGAGCACCTGGCGGATCGCTCCCGGCGGCGACGGGAAGGCCATCAGTCCGTCGTCCATGCTGGCCCGTCCCCAGGGCGAGTTCGGCGCGGCCCCTCTGGCGCCGCTCGTCGTGGGCAACAACGTCCTCTACGTCCAGCGGCTGGCCTCGCGCGTGACGGCTCTGACCTACAGCCTCGACGTCGACTCCTACGAGGGGCCGGACATGACTGTCCTGGCCCGTCATCTGCTGGAAGGACACAAGATCGTCGATTGGGCCTACCAGCACGAGCCCTGGGGGATCGTCTGGTGCGTCCGCGACGACGGAGCCCTCCTGTCTCTGACCTACCTCAAGGAGCACGAGGTCTATGCCTGGGCGCTCCACGAGACGGATGGCAGTTTCGAGTCGGTCTGTTCCATTCCCGGCGAGCGGTTCGACGAGGTCTTTTTCGTCGTCCGCCGCGGGGCGAATCGCTGCATCGAGCGGCTGGCCCGGCGCTGGAACGGTTCGTCTCACGTCGCCGAGGGCGGCCAGTTTCTCGACTGCGCCCTGCGCCATGCAGAGGGCATGTCCTACGCGATCCACGAGGGCAAGGCAGTGACCGTCTTCGCGAGCGGACACGTCTACCCGGACAGGACCGTCACGGCCGGGAGCGTGGACAGCGCCGGCGTCTCCTCCATGACGGGGGCGCTCGTGGGACTCCCGTACCGCTCCTATCTCCAGACCGTGGAGTTGGAGGTGTCCGGGCGACAGGGGACGTCGATGGGGCGGCCCAAGAGGATCAACAAGATCCGCATGAAGCTCCAGGAGTCGCTGGGAGTCAAGGCCGGTCCGGACCTCGGGCGGCTGTCCCTGATGAAGGAGACGGCGACGCCCTCGGTCATCGACGCGGAGCCTCCCGAGCTGTTCTCGGGCTACGCCGATCAGGTGGTGCGCGGCGGCTACGACGATCGGGGAGTCATGGTCGTCTGCCAGGACGAGCCCTACCCCCTGACGCTGCTGGCGCTCCTGCCGGAGTTCGACAATGGCTGAGCTGTGGCGCTTCGGGTTTGACGAATGGATTTCACGGACCGTTCCCGGCGACGTGGAGTCCGTGGCCGCCCGCATGAGAGAGGCCGACCGCCGCGAGGTCTGGGCGTCCCATGAGCTGGAGCCGCTGGAAGCCCTGCGCTCCTCGGTGGGGCGCACGCCGAAGCCGCGGACGATCTGGAAGGGGGACCGGCCCGCCGCGATCTTCGGCGTCGTGCCGGTCTCAGTCGTCTTCCGCACGGGGATCGTCTGGCTTTTGGGGACGGAGCTGATCGAAAAACATCCGGTCCCCTTCCTGCGCCATACGAAGGAGGTCATGGAGGCCCTTCAGGAGGAATACGGCCTGCTTTTCAACTGGGTCCACGAGACCAACCGCCTTTCCCGGCGCTGGCTCCGATGGTGCGGCTACGAGGAACGGGATGTGATGACGGGCATGCATGGGGACCGATTCATCCGTTACGAGCTGAGGAAGGGGGGAGCGACATGTGCATAGGTGCCATGGCCGGGGCCGGCGGAGCCCTGGGCGGTCTTTCGACGGCCCTTTCCGCCGTCGGTGCTCTGGTGCAGGGGCTCGCCTCCTACCAGTCGGCTCAGGCCCAGTCGGCGGCGATGTCAGCGAACGCCAGGATCGCCGAGCAGAACGCCGCCCAGGCGAGGAGCAACGCCGAAATGTCCCGCAAGGCTGGGCAGCTCGCCCAAGAGGACGCCGCAGCCGAGGAGCGCCGGCTCCGTCAGGAGGGTCATCAGTTCGCGGGGCAGCAGAGGAGCCTGCTCGGGGCCTCCGGAGTGGCGAGCGACTACGGCTCGGGGACGAGCCTGCTCATGGACACCTTCGCCGGGATCGAGGCCGACGCGGCTGTCATCCGCCGTTCGGGAAATCGCCAGGCCTGGGGCCAGGAGGTCCAGGCCGTGAACTACGGCAATCAGGCCGACAGCTACACGATGCAGGCCCAGAGTTTCCGCAGCCAGGCCAAGGCGGCCCGTCAGGGCGGCTTCTTCGGCCTTCTAGGAGGGGCCATCGGGGCCGGGTCGTCGATACTCTCCGCGCCCAAGGTGGCCTCGAGTTGGTACTCGAAAAGCAGCTCCGGGGCGACGAGCCTGATCCACCCTGACCGGAGGCTGGGGAGATGAAGGTCCCGACCTACAAACGGCAGACGGCGGCTCCGACGGCGCTGCCCGACGTGGGCCTGACGTCGAGGCCCTATCTGCCGAATGCCCCCGGACCGGAGGCCTTCGGAGCCGGCTTCGGCCAGGCCTTGAGCCAGGCCGGCTGGCAGCTCGGCCAAGTGGCCGAGCGGATCCAGGCCGAGGAGGACGCCACGCGCGTCGTCGAGGCCCAGAACGCACTCTCCGCGTGGGAGCGTAGCTTCTTCAACGACCCCGAATCGGGGATCTTTTCCCGAAAGAACATGGATGTCGTGGGGCTCTACGACGAGGCGGCCAAGGTCTACGAGGAAAAGGTCAAGGAGCTGACGGGGACGCTGCTGAACGACCGTCAGCGGATGGCCTTCTCCCGTTCCGCCTCGGGCTCGATGAACGCGAAGCTCGATGCGGCGGCCCGCCATGAGGCGGCGCAGCGTCAGTCGTGGATGGCCGAGACGGCGAAGCAGACGATGGCCGTCAAGCTCGACGACATCGCCGCGAACTACGGCGACGGAGCCATCGTCGAGGCGGCTCTGGCCGACGTGCGGGGCTCCATCGAGGCCCTGTTCCCCGGCATGGGCGGCGAGTTCGTCGACACGGCGACGGCCCGTTTCGTCTCGTCGGCTCACCTGGCCCGCATCGATGCGGCCCTCAAGGCCGACGACCCCGATCTGGCCCTGACCATCTTCGACGCCAACGAGGAGGCCATCGACGGCACCAAGCGGGCCGCCGTGAAGGCCGACATCGACCAGGCCCAGATGCTGCGCTGGACGCAGGAGGAGTCGGAATCGGTTTGGCGGCGGTTCGGCCTCAAGGGCGAAGAAGCCGCCCTGAAGCATATCCGGGAAGGCTACGAGGGAGACAGGGAATCCAAGCTCATGACCGCCGTGCAGGCCCGGTACGTGGACGAGCGCCGCATCCAGTCGCAGAGGGAGTCCGACGCCTATGACGCCCTCTACGACCGGGTGGCCTCGGCGGGAAGCTACGGCGAGGCCGTCGCCGCCATCGAGGCCTCGGGGCTGAAGCGGAGGCACCGGGATACCCTGCGGCGGCTGGCCGAGGAGACGTTCGGCGTCGAGGTCAGGCTGCCGAAGACCGACCCCGAGGCGGCGATGGAGATTCAGGGCCATCTCGACAACCGCGACCTCTTCAATGCCTACCCGACGTGGAGGCAGTTCTACGCGGAGTTCGGAGACAAACTGTCCCACGCGGAGCGGAACCGGTACAACGCGATGTATCAGGAGGCGGAGAAGGGGACGCCGCCGGCCGTGGTTTACAGCGTGCAGAGCGGGATGAACAAGCTCCTCGATGACGCGGAGATCAAAAGCCCGAAGGAGCGAGTGCGCTTCGTCGAGTCGGCCCAGAGCCATTTGGCCTACGAGGAGCGACGACTTGGCCGGCCCCTTTCGGCCTCGGAGCAGATGGATCTCCTGGAGGGGCTGACGAAAAAGCACCTCTTGGAACGGAAATCTTGGTGGATTGGCCCAAAGACGCCCGGCTACAAGATCCCTGCGGGCTACGAGTTCAACGCGGAGTTCAACCGGCAGGTGCGGGTCGACGAGGACGGCGTCGTCTGGGATCTCAACGGCATGCCGATAGGGCGGTACAGAGAGGAGTAGGCGCATGGCACAGTTTATCCCCTTCACTCCCGAGGAGCAGGAGGAGCACAAGAAGAAGGCCGGGCTCCTTCTCTCGACGGGGATCGTGGAGACTCCGGAGCCGAAGCGGGCGACGGGCTCTTTCGTCCCCCTGGAACCGGAGGAACGGAAGGGGATACTGGCCGATCGCCTCGTCCTGGCGGCCCGCGAGGGTTACGAGGAGCAGCCGGAGGATTACGCGCGGAGGCTCCAGCTGGCCCGGTCCAACGGCTGGCCGGAGTGGATGGTCTCCGACCCGGAGGTTCGCAAGGAAGCCGAGCTGAACGAGCTCGGGAGGAAGCTGACGGAGCTGCCCGAAGACTATTCCCGCACGTCGTCGGTATTGGGCATCCCGAGGAACTTCACCCTCTTCCGCGACGATATCGAGACGCTGAAGGGCGTGGAGGATGCCGTCAAGGGAGCCTCGGCGGTGACGCCCATGGGGCGGGCGACGGTGGCCTTCGCCGAGCCCGCAAGCGATCCGGTGGCGGAGCTTTTCCGGCAGTCCGGGAAGGGCTTCGCCAACACGATAGAGCTCCATCGGTATGCCGAGCTGTCGGCCGAGGAACGGACGGCGGGCCTGGCGGGCGAGGAACGGGCCGAGTGGGACGCCCTTCAGTCCCGCCTCGTCCCCGAGGAGGCTCCGACCCTCTGGGAGCAGGTCCAGCAGGGGCTCGGATCTTCTCTGGTTTTTCAGGGACGACCGTTGAGCCGTTTTCTGTCCCGATGGGGTGTCCCCCTGGCCCTGGCGACGGCTGGGGCCGCTGCCCTGGTGGGGACGGGCGGCACGGCGGCCCCGCTCATCGGCGCCCTGACCCCGGCGGCGAAGGCCCTGGCTCTGGGCGGGGCGATCGGGGCCACGGGCTACCGGGTCCAGTCCTTCATGGATTATCAGGGTCTGGCGACGGAGCTTTCCTATCGCACCCTGTCGCAGATGACCGACGATCGGGGTGTCCCCTACGCCGAAATTCTGGGGGAAAGGACGATCAGCCGCCTGGCTCGGGGAATCGGCCTGGCGGCCTCGACGATGGAGTCCGTCGGCCTGGAGGCCGTCCTCGGGATGGTTCCCGGCATCGGGAGCCTCATTCCGGCCAAGGGTATGACGCGGTCTGTCCTGCTGCAGCCGACGATTCAGAAAGCGATCCTGACGGGCCTGACGAACGCCTTCAGGACTTGGGGCGCCGAGGTCGGATCGGAGGTGGCCGAGCAGGCCGTCACGACGGGCGGCGAGGAGTTCGCCAAGTGGATGGTCGAGCGGTCCGGCGGGCGCGTGTCCTATGCCGACGCCGGGGAATGGGCGGCCAGGCTGGGCGAGGAGGCCGTCGGGGCGGGGGCGTCGTTCCTCTTGGGCGTCGGCGTCGGTCCGGGGATGATGAACGTGGCCGGGAACGTCGCCCAGGTGAACGCTGCGAAGCGGGCCCAGAAGACGTTCCTGACCCTCGTCGAGCTGGCCGAGCAGTCCCGTGGGTTCAAACGATCGCCCGATGACGGGGCCTCCGTGGTGAGCGACATCGTGGCCGGGTCTCCCGTGGAGACGACCTATGTGGCGGCCCGGCAGTTCGTGGAGGCCTACCGGCAGCTGGGGGCCGATCCCGCCGCTGTGGCCGAGACTCTCGGCGTTTCCCGCGAGAGCCTGGCCGAGGCGCTGGAGACGGAGGGGCGCATCGCTGTTCCGACGGGCGAATGGACGGCCAAGGTCGCCGGGACCGAGGCGGGCCGGGCGCTCCTGGGCGATCTGACTTTCGAGTCCGACGGGATGACTCTTCGGGAGGCGCAGGTGGCTGAGCGGGAGCTGACGGAGCTCATGCGCCGCGAGGCGGAGGCCGCCGAAGAGGCGTTCAAAGCCGACGAGGTCTTGAATCAGGAGCTGGAATCGGTCCGGACCGATTTTCTGACCCAGGCGACGGGCGCCGGGTTGGACGCCGAGACGGCCCAGGCCGACGCCGAGGTGTGGGCGGCTTTCGCCAGGACGGCCCATCGCCGGTTCGGCATCAGGCCCAGAGAGTTTTCCGACATGGTGGGGCTGGAGATCCGGCAGGGGCGGGAGGTTGCCGCCGGGGAGGGGTATTCGCAGGAGGACACCAAGGTCCTTGATAGTCGCTATTTCGCCGCCGTCGAAGCCGGAGACATGGAGGCGGCTCAGGCCGTCGTCGATGAGGCGGCAAGGGCGGCGGGGTACGGCTCGGGCGAGGATTACCGGATGCAGCACCGAGCGCCCAACAGGGAAGATTACCGCCTTGCCGGGATCCGGGAAGCCGACATCGTCCCCGGGGACTTCTGGACTCATCCCGAGTGGTACCAGGGCGGCCGCGAAGAGCAGGAGGCCTTTCGGGCCGTTCTGGCCACTCTCGAAAGGGACGAGGCGAGAAGGAGCCGGGGGAGGACTCCCGGACTGACGGCGCTGACCGTCTACCGCGCCGTGCCGAAGGGAGTCAAGGAAGGCAGCTTCCGAAACGGCGATTGGGTGACTCCATCCCGGGCCTATGCCGAGCTGGAGGGAGCCGGGATCAGTGGCGGGTTCCGCATTATCGAGAAGAGGGTCCCCCTGAAGGATCTCTGGTGGGACGGCAACTCCATCGCGGAGCTGGGTTATGACGACGGGGAGTCCTACGTCTACAGGGACACGAGGAACAACCGGAAGCTCTCCGGTCCCGTCGTTCGCGACATGGAGGGCAACGTCGTCCCTCCCTCGCGGAGGTTCAAACCGCGGAAGGCGGAGACCTTCTACCAGAACGACGCGGAGGCCAGGCTCTCTCGTGATGTCGCCTCCTGGTCGGAAACGGTGGATCAATTCCTTGATAGGAGCTTGCCTCGAACGAAACCTTTGTTCGTGATGACTACACCTCTTGCGTTGCACTTGGCGGGAGCGGAGGTACTACCCGTTTCCATGCGTTACGGTGTCCTGGAGAAGGTCCTGCGCGTCAAGCATAAAATTCCAGCTGAAACCCTGAAACAGCTTCCTGGGGCGTTGGCTGATCCTATTATGATTTTCGATTCCGCGACGACACCGGGTAGCCTGGTTGTCATGGTGGAATTGACGGACCCTGACGGAGCGACTCTCGTGGTGCCTTTGAGGCTTAACAAAAAACGAGGCAGGCACGAGATCTATAATGAGATTTCGAGCGTTTACGGGAGGAAAAAACAGGATACCCAGAAACCAAACGACCAGTGGTTCGGCAATCAGGTCAAGGAAGGCCGACTGCGCTACATGAACACGAAAAAAAGCCCTCCTTGGCTCAACGCTGCCGGGCTATACTTGCCCGGAGGTGGAGCCAAACAGAGCTTCCATAATCGGAATATACCCACCGAATCCGATCTTGTCAAGCTCAAAGCCGCGATGCCTGGGCACTACCAGCAGACACGCGGCCAGGCCGCGTTCCCTTCAGGTCAGTCGATCGTCACGCTTTTCGAGACGGCCGACCGCTCGACGCTGCTCCATGAGATGGGCCATGTGTTCCTGAACGGGCTGGGCCTGATGGCACAACGCAGCGAGGCGGCCGCCACGGAATGGGCCGTCGTCATGGATTTCCTGGGCGTCGATGATTGGGATGCCCTGACCCCGGAGAAACGGACGGAGGCCCATGAGGCGTTCGCCCGGGCCTTCGAGGCCTACCTGATGGAAGGGAAGGCTCCGAGCACGGCCCTTCAGCGGGCCTTCCGCATGTTCAAGGGCTGGCTGATCGACATCTACCGCGACCTGAGGGGGCTCTCCCGTCAGGCCGGGCGCGACGTGGCCCTGTCCGACGAGGCCCGGGACATCTTCAGCCGCCTGCTGGCGACGGACGAGGAGATCGCCGAAGCGGAGGCGCTGGCGCCCTTCCTCGCCGCCGTCGAGGCGACGGACGAGTCCCGAGAGCTGCACCGGGAGGCCACGGCCCAGGCGGCCGAGGAGGCAGGACGAATCCGGTCTGCGGCGGAGATGAGGGCAAGGCGGAAGGAGGTCGCCGCTCGGGTCCGCCAGGAGCTCGAGGCGTCTCGGGGCTACCGGGCGCTCTTCGCGATGCAGCGGAGCGCCGACAAGGGCGGTCTCAAGATCAACGAGGGAGAGTTCATCGAACGCTATGGGGAGATGGCCTGGTCGGAATCGGCCTGGCCTCTGGGGATCACGTCGAAGCGGTCGACCTGGGCGCTCGACGATCTGGCCCTGAGCCTGGGCTACCTGACGGCGGACGAGATGGTGGAGGAAGTCCTCGCCTTGCCGCCTCTCAAGAACGCCTTGGCCGCCCAGGTCGATCTGGTGATGGCGCAGGAGGCGCAGCAGGAAGCGCTGAGCGCCGAAGCGGCGCTGCGCAACGATGCCCGGCTGGAGGCGCTGATCCTGGAGCACGATTCCCTGGCCGGCGACGGACCGGACATTCCAAGGAACGACGCCGACGCGCCAGCATGGGTCCAGTTGCTGGAAGAGGTCGAGGCGGAGGAGCAGAACCCCTTGTCGCGGGAGAATCTCCTGGCCGAGATCCGCGAGCGCGGAGGCATCCGCTATGAGTCCATCAAGGCCCTCTGGGGGCCGGGCGAGGCCAAGACCCTTCGGGAGCGGCTCGGGCCCGGCCCGTTTCGCAAGGACGGGAGAGGTTTCGACCAGCTCGTGGACGAGCTCCGGGCCGACGGCGTCCCCGTCGAGTCCACGCAGGTCCTTTACGAAATCCTGATTGGAGAAGGTGGCCCGCAGAGGCAGGACTTGGACGTGGCCGTCGATGCCGAAAGCCTGCCCTGGCTGGTCTGGATGCTGGGTCGTGACGAGACGCGCGACTATTTGGGCAAGCGCCGGCGCACAGTCCGAAAAGCGCTCATGGAAGCGACGGAAGCCTTCGAGGCCGACCGCTCCGACGAGGCGCGCCAGGCTCGCGTGGCCGCCCAGACAGAGCTGGACTACATCGAGGCGGCCCTGACGGAGCTGGCGAAAGACATCGATCCCGACGCGCGCTACCGGGTGGACTTTGACCCGGCGACGCTGGGACAGCCTCGGGAAGGCCGGGCGACGTGGAGTCAGCCGACCGTCAGGGAGGTTCTGGCGGAGCAGATGAAGGGGACCGACCCCGTGAAAATGCGGGACGCCTGGACGCTGGCGTCACGAATCGCCAGAAGCGCCGTCGGGGAGTCTCGGAAGCAGGCGCGGGAGGCGCAGAAGGCCCTGAGGGAGCAGGTCAGGGAGGCGGCCCTGGCGAGGCTGGAGTGGTCGGCTGAGCGGAGGGCCACGGTCAGGGCTCGTGCGGAGGCGGCCCGGGCCTCGGCGCGGAAGGTGTTGGAAAACCGGAAGGCTTCGGAGGTCAGCCCGCGCGAGTTTATCCGGGCCGAACGGGAGGCTGCCCGCAACGTCGAGCGCGCCCTGAAGGACAACAATTTCGACGAGGCGGCTCGGCAGAAGGACATCGAAATCATCAACGCCGCCCTGGCCTACGAGGCGGGGCGGACGAAGCTGGAAGTCGGCAAGATCCGGGCGTACCTGGACAAGATGGCCAAACGCAGGAAGCCGGGCACCCTCGGGGCGGACTACCTCGACCGCATTCACGCCGTGCTCGAAGGGGTCGATTTCAAGAAGACCCGCAGCCGCAAGGCGGAGCGAGAGCTGGCCGGGTTCCTCGAATGGAAGAAGGAGCAGGAGTCCCTGGGCGAGGTCGTGGCCGTCCCGGATCGGCTCGTGGAGAAGATGGGGCGGCTCCGCTTCGATTCGCTGACCGTCGACGAGCTCCGGGAGATCCATGACGCCGTCCGCAATCTGGAGCACCTGGGGCGGACGAAGACGCGGCTTCTGACAGACCGGCGCAGGCGCGACTTCGAGACGGCCGTGGGGGATCTGCTGAAATCAGTGGACGAGAATCTCGGAGCTCCCTACAAGACGGATCTGACGCCCGACAAGACCTTGGACCAGAAGGCAGCCTCGGCGCTGCGGGCCGCCGATGCCATGCACCGGCGTATGGAGTTCCTCCTGCGCAAGCTGGATGGGAACAGGGATCTGGGCACGGCCTGGGATCTCATTTTCCGTCCCATCGTGGACGCCGAGCGGGCCGAGACGGTCCTCCGCGAGGAGGCGGCTCAGAGGCTTCAGACTCTTTTCGAGCGGCTGGGCAAGGCGAACCTTCAAAGCAAGAGGCTCTATCGTGAAGTCGGCCTGCGGCTCTCGCGGGAAAACCTGCTTGCCGTCGCACTCAACATGGGCAACGAGGGGAATCGGGACCGGCTCCTTTCCGGGCACGGCTGGAGCGAGGCCCAGGCGATGGGGCTGTTGCAGCATCTGAGCCGGGAGGAGTGGGAGTGGGTCCAGGGAGTCTGGGATTTTCTCGATTCCTTCTGGCCGCAGGTCGTCGCCCTGGAAAAAGAGATGGCCGGAGTGGAGCCCAGGCGGATCGAGCGGATGCCCTTCGTCGCGCGCGCGTCCGACGGCTCCGAGATCGAGCTGAGCGGCGGCTATTATCCGATCGCCTATGATGCGAGCAAGAGCCCGCAAGCCTTCGAGATCGAAGAGAAGAGGCACGTCCAGGACGCCATGGTGACCCAGTCCTACCGGGCGGCCACACGACACGGGCATACCAAGGCCCGCGCGGGACACGCGGAGATTCCTCTGAGCCTGAACCTGTCGACGATCTCCCGCCACGTCCAGGAAGTGGTCCACGACCTGACGCACAGGAAGGCTGTCCGCGACGTGGGACGGATCCTCGAAGACAGGCGCGTGCAGAAGGCGATCACCGAGGCCCTGGGGGCGGAATACTGGCGCGAGTTTAAGCCCTGGCTGAAACACGTCGCCGCAGGGCGCGACGCCACACCGCTCAACGCCTGGGAAAAGTTTCTCTCCCATACGAGGCAGGGCGTGACGATCGCCACCCTCGGAGCCAAGGCGACGACGGCGATCATGCAGGCAATGTCGATCTTCGGTGCGGCGGAACGGATCGGCGCCCTGCACATGATGAATTCCATCCAGGAGTTCTACCGGAACCCGGCAGCCTGGCGGGAGAAGACACAATTCGTCTATGACCGGTCCCCGGAGGTCCGCAACCGACGGCAGAACTGGGACAGGGACGTCCGAGACACCCTGGCGCGCAGCGTCGGCAAGGGCAAGAAGGCCCAGGTGTTGGAGATGGCCTTCTGGGCGGCGGGTATGATGGACGCTGCGGCGGTCGTTCCGACGTGGCGGGAGGCCTACCGGATGAAGCTGGCCGAGACGGGCAGCGAGGAGACGGCCATTCATTTCGCCGATTCCGTGGTGCGCCAGACCCAGCCGGCGAACAGCCCGAAGGATCTGGCGAGCGTTATGCGGGGCCACGAGACGCGGAAGCTCTTCACAATGTTCTATTCCTACTGGTCCGTGTTTTACAACCTGGCCGCCTCCCGCATCGGTGCGACGAAACGGATCGGCGACCTGCCGCGACTGGCCGGGAGTTTTCTTTTCATGGTGGCCGTCCCGGCTGTTCTGGGGCCCCTCCTGACGCGGCGAGGACCGGATGACGATGAAGACCCGCTCGGCTGGGCGGCGAAGCAGATTATGCTCTTTCCCTTCAATGCGCTTGTCGGCGTGAGGGATGTCGCCAGTGCCATCGCCAACCCTCGATGGGGATACAGCCTGACTCCGGCCAGCCGGGGCTTCGAGTCGGCCGTCAATCTCGCTGTCCAGGCCTATCAGGCTCTGGCCAGCGGCGACGACTGGTCCGACGTGATCCGGCCCGCCGTGGATCTGATCGGCATCTGGGGGCAGCTGCCCACGGACCAGGCCCGGGTGACAATCGGGCAGTTTTTGCGGTATCTGGCCGGAGACATGCCCGATTACGACATCGCTGACATCCTGTTCCGGCATAGAGACTAGGGGCCCTTCGGGGCCCCTTCTGCATGAAAGGAGGGAGGCCATGCTTTCCGATTCGCCGATCCGCATCGTCTACGATTGCGACGGCATCACGCGGGTCTGGGGTTTCCCCGTCGGACGGATTGATGAAGAGGAACACGTCCGGGTTACGGTGACAGATCCTTTCGGGTTGAAAACAGACCTGCAAAGCGGTTACATCGTCGACCTTTCGGCGTGCACCGTCACGTACCCGTCAGAGGGAGCGCCGTTGCCTCCTGGATGGCATCTTACTCTTTCTCGTCGAATCCCCTTCTCTCAAGACGTGGACGGGACCCAACGGCTTACGTCTCTGTTAACTTTGACGCTGCAATTGGATAGGATCGTTATGCAGACTCAACAGTTGGCGGACATGATACAGCAGGTGGTTGATTCGACCCAAGAGGCTCAGAATCCGAGTTATATCGACCAAATCATCAGGGACATCATCTTTCTTGAGCCAATTTTGCTGCCTTCCACAACGAATGCTTTGGTTTTGTCGATGACGGAGGCGGCTCGACGAATCATTTTCACCTGCCCCGATCCCTGCGTGGTCCACCTGCCTCCAAGCGGGCTTGTTTCGGGGTTCCACTGCCTTGTCAGGAATTCGGGAGGAGGATCACTTTCAGTCGCGACTCAGGGTGAGGCTATTTTGGAGAATACGATCACCAGTTGGAGTGACCCGACGAAATACGGGAGCATCCTTCTCGAGTCAGTCGATCCCGTCTACTCTTATTTCGTGATGGGCGGGTTGGAAGAATGAGCCACAGCATCGACATCGTCAATACCGGACGAGCCGGGTTGTACCGGATATTCACTCAAGGGGAGTACGACCTGGACTGCCCCTTCCCGGAACCGCTACCCATGATGGATTTAGGCACGACGACGCATGCCCTTTGGAGCCTTTTCAGAGATCGCTCCGATTACTTCCAGAACTTCGACAACTTGGAATTGATGGGAACCGATGGAGATGTGGCTTATCCCTTTCATAGTTTCTTTTTTGATGGGGAACATTGGATGCGGACTCCTTCCGGAGCGGCCGGTCTTGACCTGGAAGGGATTTTGAAAGTAGATGGAGTTGACAATTCTCCTGAGGCAAAATATGGAATAGGAGTTCATTTTCTTTTGGACACGTTGCCCAGCCCAGGGTCTTTTCGTTGGATTTTTTTTGTCGGATCTTTTGTCAATCACTTTGGTATAAGGGTTTTAAGCAATGCAACAATAGAGTACGTCAGAAAGTCAGGAGAAACTACGGTTTGCTATGTTTCAGGTGAGTTAGACCCGGATTCATGGCATTCTGTCTACGTCGTGCATGATCAGTCTGGAATTCATCCTTCTGGTTTTTTTATTGATGGATTGTTTTTGAGTTCAGATGGAGCTCTGTCCGTCAACGGAGGTGATCCTTCTGCCGGTGACTCGACGCCGTTTTGTCTCGGGAGAGGCATGACCAGCGAGAGTGTGGACGTTCTGCCTACGTGGGATTCCAATAGTTCTCATGTGAAGTTTAATTTTACAACCGATTTTCTTACGGCTTACAGCGATGCGACTTATAGTCATGGCAGCTGTGGATGTACCGGGGTTTTAGCGGAAGGGGGCAAGTACTACTGGGAACTTGTATTTTCGGAGGGAACGTATCTGTGGTTCGGGGTTGCGGAGCCGGGAAATGATTTCACGTTGTCTCCGGCACTCATTGGCTGGGTCGTGGCGTGTCACAACGGAAGGCGATGGGATCATCAGACAGGGGGCGGAACAAATTGGAAGGCGGCCATCCCGCTTGGCTCCGTCATCGGGATGGCCTACGACGGATCTGCTCGCACTCTGTCGATTTACGTCGACGGAGTTTTCTATGGTACCCTCCCGTACGTGATCCCTGGGCCAGTCGTGCCTGTGATCGGTTCCGACAGCTCCAGCCGGGTGACGCTGCGCCCGTCAGCAGGCGCTTGGAGTTACTCGCCGCCCAGCGCAGAGTATTCGGGATTGCCTTCGGGGACAGCGATTGTCCAGGGAGACGATGCGCCGCTGTTCCGAGGCCGGATGCGGCTGTGGCGGGTGCTGAAGGGCTATCCGTCGGACGATGAAATCGAGGCATTTGCGGATGTAGAGGTCGTCCCAAAGATCGAGGCGAGGACCTTGGCCGGGGAGCTCTATTCCTTGGACAAGGCTGTTTATAAATGGTACGAGGACCGAGGGTACATCGGTATCAAAACGCCAAATCTTCCCGCCGGTTTCTACCACCTGAGAGCAAGGTACCGCGGCAAAACGACGGTACTGAGGCGGGTCAACATCAGACCTTTTTCGAGCCTCGTCCGCAATTCGTCTTTCAGCGACGATTTCACGTCCGTGTCCAAGACGATCAACAATTGGGATGTCTGCCACAAAGCTTGGGGAGGTGCAAACGGCGGATGTTCAGCCCATCTCGTGAAGATCGATCCCGTCGAAGGGGTTGCCCGGATGCGTTGCTATGGGGATCTTTATGTTGGGCCGGATGCCTACGGTGTTGATCGGTTGGGCAACCCGACAGGGCGAAAAACCAGGGTAGGTTCTTGCCTGGTCTCAAAGCACTACTACATGCCCGGAGAATTCAATTTCAGAGTCCGTTTCCCGATCGAGACAGGTGTTTGCGCCGCTATTTGGGGTTTCCATTACGAGGAGGCCTATCCTGGGGATAATCTGTGGCAGGAGTGCCTTCACGATAACTTGCGCCGATCTGGGAATGAGGAAGACGGGCATTGGATTGTTCGTAATCATGAGATAGACATTGAAACACCGACGGCTTTGAAGGACGACCTGGATCATGAAATCGCCACATTTGCCAATGGAAGGTTCAATTCCTGGCGCGGAGAGCTGCGCAATTGGGATGTAGCTGAGGGTGATCCGGATTACTGGTCTGAATATACGGATATTTGGTTGCCTTGGCCTGGGGGTCCGATAAACGACGGCGAAATACATGATCTGCAAATTAAATGGGTTACTGATCCAGAGGAAATTCAATTTCATTCGGATGGAGTGCTTGTTACAACTATTACCGAAAATGTTCCTAAAATCCCCATGAAGTGGTGGATAGGGGTTTGGTTCCCATCGGCAAGCACGAAGTGGGCTGGAAAAGAAGCAAATTGGGACAAGCAGGATTTTGTTTTGCATGATTTTGGATATGTGCCGATTGAGGTCCCGGATAGTTCTGTCTTGCTGGCGCCCGAGTCGTATCCTGCCGTGGGAATAAGGCCTCTGACCCTTCGGCATTTTGAAGGATGGTAGGGAAGCGGGGGGACGGCGCGACGGTTCCCCCGCTTCCCTTTTCGTGTGAGGAGGGAAACGCACATGTCGAACGTCGATAAGATCAGAACGTCTCTCGAAACGCTGGTGGCCGATGCCAGATACCTCAAAAGCCAGATGGACGAGATTTCGGAGTGGAACAGCCTCGGGAAGATTAAGGCGAACGTCTCGAAGCTGAGGGACCTCGTCGGCAACTGCGCGGAGTGGGTCGACGGGCTCAAGCTGGTCGACGGGAAAATCCTGATGCCCGTGGACAACAATATCGACCTGGCCGAGGCATCCTGGCCCGACTCGGGCTATCGCATCGACGCAACCGCAGAGGGCGACGCGTCGAGCGGGACCGGCAGCATCGGCGATCCTGTCCTGTCGAACGCGGTCACGCGATACGCAGGTCCGCAGGGTGACGATGCGATGTACGCCTACACCTCTCTGGCGAACTGGACCGCTCTCACGGCAAAATCGGGCATGACCGTGCCCGCGTCGCTGGTCTTGGCCGGCATTGCCCCCCTATCGCTCGCGTCTGGCACCTACGACACGCCGCCTCAAGGGTATTTTTACACCCGGAACTACGGTACCCGGTTCCCGCTCCGCGGTGGCCGCTGGAGCTCTCGCGGCAGCGCCGGGTTGGCGACGTTGAACCTGAACTATCCGCGGTCGAACGCCAACGGCAACATCTCCTTCCGCCCCGCTCTCCTCCATAGCCCGATGCGCCGTGGCCATGGCTACGGCGCCTGCGCAAGGAGAAAAGGAGCCCTGCCCCATCTCCCATGCGGAGAGAAGATCAACAGCTGCGGTTCCTGCAAGTAGCCCGATCGAACGAGCGAACGTGGGAACCCTTCGTCGCCAAGGAGGGGATCATCATGCCCAAAACGCACAACGGCCTGTGGCCGCTGATCTACGATTTCGGAAACCTCTATCAGGCGTTTCTGCGGGCGTCCAAAAACAAGCGCTATAAACCCGACGTGCTGCGCTTCGCCGAGCGGTTGGAGGAAAACCTGATCATCCTGCAGAACGAATTGATCTGGAAATGCTGGGAGCCCCTCCCCGCGCGGCAGTTCGAAATCCTCGAGCCCAAGCGCCGATTGATCCGTGCCCCGGTGTTTCGCGACCGCATCATCCATCACGCCGTCGTCGGGGCGATCCAGCCTTTTTTCGATCGCAAGATGTTGGCCAACTCCTTCGCGTGCAGGGCGGGCAAGGGGACGCACGCGGCAGTCTGCGCGGCGTGCCAGATGCTTCGATCGGCCAGGAGGGAGCACGGGCGCTATTCCGTGCTCAAGGGTGATATCCACTTGTTTTTTTGGTGCCTGGCCATATATCGCGACCCTTGCGATTCATTTTTGGGCCTATCCGTGGTATGCCGCAGACTTGGCAAATGACTTCGAATGGATGGGAGAGAACTGATCCCATGTGGCGCTTGCCATCCGCGGGCTCCTCCCGGGGCCTCTGAATGGAGGTAATGCGATGGAGGTGGAAACACGGCTGACCAAGGTCGAGGCTGGCGTGGAGGGGTTACGGGAAGGCCTTGGCCAGGTGAACGAGACTCTACGGCAGCTCGTGGATTTGATGGCGGCACAAGTCAGGAGCGCCGAACAAATCAAAACGCTGTTCAGGATGGTCGAGGACGACCGGGCCGACATAAAGGCCCTGGAAAAAGAGACGAACAGCATACGCGAACATTGCGCCAAAACCCATGGCAGGCCGAATCCGGACCACGACGCCACGGTGCAGAACTCGCAGGTATCAGGTATCGTCGTGAAGCTTCTCGTCGGCGTCGGTCTGTTGGTCGCGGGAATCATGCTGGGCAAAGGGGGATGAACTGAATTGACGGGGAAAATATGCCTGGATCCCGGGCACGGGGGGCGCGATCCTGGGGCCGTGGGGAACGGATGGCGCGAATCGGATGTCGTTCTGGACATAGCGCTGAAAGCCGAGAGCCTGCTGCAGGCTCTCGGCTTTTCCGTTGCCATGACCCGGCGAAGTGACCAATTCGTCGAGCTCTACCGACGGGCCGATTTTGCGACGACAACGTGCGCAACCCTCTTCGTGAGCATCCATGCCAACGCCGCAGCGTCGACGGATGCCTGTGGCACAGAGGTTTTCCACTATGCCGGGTCGACATTGGGAGGGCTTTTGGCGCAATCCATCTACGCAGAGCTGCGCGCGCTGGAAGGGTTGCGGGGTCGAGGGATCAAGACGGCCGATTTCTGCGTGCTCCGCCGCACGCGGTGTCCTGCCGTATTAGTTGAAACGGCCTTCATCACCAACCGCACGGATGATGCGTGGGCCGACGAGGGATACCTCGTTACAGAGCGGGGGCGCCTCGCCATGGCCGGAGCTGTTGCCCGGGGAATCAAGGCGTACCTGAAATGACCATCCGGGAAATGGCGTTACGGAAAACGTTGGCGCTCCATACCTTTTCGCTTTGTGCCCTTGTAGTGGTTGTCGCGTTGGTCCGATGGGCTCCCCTCCCTGATGGGCTGCTGTCGCTCTTGTCCGTGATGATCGCGACGTTCGGCGGAGGCTATCTGGCGTCCAGTACAACGGAGGCGGTGCAGAAATGCAAAACAAAAGGATTCTCATAATCGTTGGTGCGGTGGCTCTGATCCTCGGGGCCGCCGTTGCTTTCCTGAGCCCGTCCCCTTCGGTCGAGCAGGCGGAGACGGCGGTGGATCAGAGCCTGAAAGACTTGAGGGACCAGGTCTCGAAGCTCTCGGAAACGGTTGAGGTCCTGTCTGCCCAGGCAGACAAAAAGGCGGTGGTGATCCGTGAAAAGGTACGTGCGGAGGTCGTGCATCTCAGCCCTGATGGTGTTTGCATTGCTCTCAACGATGAGCTTCGCAGCTTCCGCGGAATTTGTGTTGATCCCCCAGGGGCAGACGGTCACGGCGACTGAATCCTCCTACCTCTGTACCCAGGATGACGGCCGTGCCGTCCTGACCATGATCCGGACCGAACGGGCGGAAAAAGAGATCTGGAAGCAGGCGGTGGAGGAGATCCGGGTAGAGCTCAGCCAGTCGCAAGTGGGGTTGACGGAGAGGCTGAGGGCCCTCGAGGAGTCTCTGAATGATGAACGGGAAGCGCGTGCGAAGGATCGGCGAAAATCGATATTTTTTATCGCTGGCGCGCTTGTCCTCGGCTATGTGATTGGGAAATGAATCATGATCTTCAGGGGGGCCCTTCGGGGCCCCCCTGATCTTCTACTCCTTTGTCTGTCTGGCCAGCCAGTCGGCCCACCACTGCATGAGGTCCCTGCGCTGAGGCAGGTACTCGGCATGGTTGTAGGCGGCGCGGACGGTATTCTTGTCGACATGGGCGAGTTGGCGTTCGATAACGTCGACGGGCCAGCCGTTCTCGTTCAAAAGAGTGCTGGCCATGCCGCGGAACCCGTGGGCAGTCATGTCATCATTCGCGTAGCCCATCGTTCGAAGGGCGACGCGAATGGTATTCTCGCTCATGGGGCGTCCATCGCGCCGAGCGGAGGGGAAAACCCACTTCCCGCTGGCGGTGTGTCTGTGGACGTCCCTCAGGGTCGCCACGGCCTGTTCCGCCAGGGGGACGATGTGGGGGCGGTCCATTTTCATCTTCTCAGCGGGGATGCGCCACTCTGCCGACTGCCAGTCGATCTCTGTCCACTCGGCCTGACGGATTTCCCCTGGCCGGCAGAAAACGAGGGCAGAGAACCGCAAGGCCAGTCGCGTAAGCAACTGGGGATAGGCCTCGATATTCCGCATGAGCTCGCCGACGCTCTTTGCGTCGACGATAGTGGCATAATGTCGCTTCTTGTGAGGCTGCAGGGCTCCACTGAGGGCGGACGTCGGGTCCGTGTCGATTCGATCGGTGGCGATGCCGTAGCGGAAGATCTGCCCCATGAGTTGCTTGATGCGGTGGGCCGTGTCAGTCAGCCCCTGTTCCTCGATGCGGCGACACAAGGCGAGGATCGTCCCGGATGTGATGTCGCCGGGATTTCTGTGCCCGAACTCCGGCAGGACGTATCGATTCAATCGGATCAGGACCGTTCGAAGGTAGCTGTCGGAGAACTTCGGTTTTGCCCGTTTCTCCAACCACTCTTCGACGACATCGTTGAAAAGCTCGCCCGTCCTGTTCGGCAGCTCACCGGCCGCGATGTCCTTCCTCAGCTCGAAGTTGGCTTCTCTGGCGGCCCGGAGGGACACGCCAGGGTAGGGTCCCAGAGATTTCCTTTTCTCCTTGCCTCCCACCCAGTACCGAACGATCCAGTATTTTCTCCCGCTCGGGCGCACCTCGAGAATGAGCCCCTTCCCATCCGAAAGAGAGTAGGTTTTTTCTTTGGGTTTGGCCTGCTTCGCCATCAACTCCGTCAAGGCCACCGTGTCACCTCCTCGGGCAGTCCGTATAACGATGCCCATCGCTATACGGTCCATTATACGGGATCGGTCCGGCTTGATGCGGTTTGATGCAACGTGGCTCGACCATATAAAAAGCCACAAACCCCGTATTCATCGGGGTTTGTGGTCTGGCGTGAATCCGCCTGATTTGGTGAGTTGGTGGGCGACACAGGGATCGAACCTGTGACCCCTTCCGTGTGAAGGAAGTGCTCTGCCGCTGAGCTAGTCGCCCGAACAGGAGCCATTATAGGGGACGGCGTCGCCCTTGACAAGGCTCTTCATGCCGCAACTTCGCGCAGAGTCTTTTGGGGGAAGGCTTTTGCACAAAGGCGACGTCCCTCGGGGAAGCGTCAAAGGGCGAGATCGATGTGGAGGCCGCCGAACTTGATGGCCGCCAGGGAGGCGACACTGACGAGGACCCAAAGGGCGAGGGCCTCCAACAGAGGACGGCCGCCGACGTCGCCGAGGTCCTTCCTCGTCAGGGCCGCTCCGACGAGAAAGAGAGTGGCGACCATGAGCCTTTTGCCCGTCAGGGCCAGGGCTCCCCAGAGGGGCGTCAGACCCGGGGCGAGGCTCCGCGTCAACGAGGCGAGGAGAAAACCCAGCAGAAACCAGGGAAAGGCGGCTCCGCTTCTGCCTCTACAGAGGCGGGAGGCGGCGAAGGAGAGGGGAAGAATCCAGAGGGCACGCGTTAGTTTGACCGTGGTGGCCAGGGCGAAGGCCTCCATGCCGTAGGCCGCTCCGGCTCCGACGACGCTGCTCGTGTCGTGAATGGCCAGGGCGGCCCAGAGGCCGAACTGCTGCTGCGTCAGATGGGCCAGATGTCCCAGCGGGGGGAAGAGGACGAGGGCGACGCCGTTGAGGAGGAAGACGACGGCCATGGCCACGGCGGTGTGGGCCGACGAGGCGCCGATGGCGGGAGCCATGGCGGCGATGGCGCTTCCGCCGCAAATGGCCGTTCCGCCGCTGAGCAGGAAGGAGAGATTCTTCTCCACGGCAAAGAGTTTTCCCAGAAGGATTCCCGCCAGAAGGGTGGCGCTGATGCTGACGAGGGTGAGTCCCAAGGAGGAGAAACCCACGTGAAGGACCGTCCCGAGGGGGAGGCCGAAGCCCAGGAAGATGACGGAAAGCTGGAGGAGGTTTTTGCCCAATTTGGATGTGGCCTTCCCCGGAGCGTTGCCTGCCGTCAGGCCCAGGGCGGCCCCAAGGCCGAGTCCCAGGGCGGGTGAGGCGGTGAGGAGGGCCGTCGTGGCGGCTGCCGTCGGGCGGAAGAGAGGGTGGTTCAGGATCTTCTTCATGATCTTCCCCTTTCGAGTCCCCGTAGGGTCTTCGGGACAGACTATAGGGCGCACCCTTCGTTGAGTCCAATCAATGGATATGATACGATTCATCAACTATGTCGATGAATCGTTCCGTGACCCTGCGCCAGATCGAAGTCTTCGTCCACGTCGCCCGAGGAGGTAATCTGACGGCGGCCGCCGTCCGGCTGGGTCTTTCCCAATCGGCGGCCAGCATGTCCCTCGGCGAGCTGGAACGCCTTCTCGGAGGGCCGCTCTTCCACCGCGTTGGCCGCGGTCTGTGCCTCAACGACCGGGGCCGTTCCCTTCTGCCTTCGGCCGAGGCCGTTCTTCTTGCCTTCCGTGATTTTTCCGACAGGGCGGGAGGGGAGGGCGGCCTCTCGGGCGACCTCGTCGTCGCCTGCAGCACGACGATCGCCAACTACCTGTTCCCGTCTTGCATGAAGGCCTTCCTGGAGGCACACCGGGGGCTCTCTCTTTCTCTTGATGTCGGCAACACGGAGGAGATCGCCGAAGAGGTTCGCAAAGGAGAGGCGGATCTGGGACTGGTCGAAGGCGACTGCGCCGATCAGGGACTCGTGACGGAGAAGTGGCTTCGCGATGAGCTCCTTCTCTGTGCCTCGCCTCGTCACCCTCTCGTGACTGCCAGATCCGTGCCCCTCTCCCGTCTTGCCGGGGAGACCTGGATCTTTCGGGAAGAGGGGGCGGGGACGCTTAGCACGCTCCTGAAGGCCTTCGCAGAAGAGGATTTTTTCCCGGACCGGATCCTCCACATCGGCCATACGGAAGCGATCAAGCGGGCTGTCGAAGCGGGGCTGGGCGTCAGTTGTCTTTCCCGCTTCGCCCTCTCGAGGGAGCTCCGTTCGGGAGATCTGGCCCTGATCGATACGCCTTTCCGTCCCCACCGCTGGTTTTGCCTCATCCATCGCCGAGGGCCCCGGAGCGCCGCCCTCACTCTTCTCGTCGATTGGCTTCTGGATCGGCGTTCTCTTCTCACCTGACCTGAAGGGGGCCGGCCGGAAGAGGGCGATCCTTTTTCGTCAAATAGTGTCCCTTTTTTGACCTGAGGGGCATTTCCTCTCTTGCGGAATCGTAGTAAAATGCCAAATAATAAGGAGGTCACCGATGCGTAACGGAGTGAGAAGCTTGTTGGCCTCTCTCGACCCCGGACTTTGGGCCGAGATCGGTTTTGAGCCCTGGGAGTGGCAGGGTATGGTCGGCGTCCATCGCCACATGATCTTCAGAAAAGGAGGCTTTCTCGGCGAGGTGGCCCGCTATTTCGCCGAGGACTATCTCGTCTGGAGTCACAGGGGAAAAACAGACGAAGATTGCCTTCTCTCCCGATGGCCTTCCGCTCCGGACGTCATCTCTCACCGCTTCCTTCTTCTCGACGAGGTCACCGTCCCTCGGCGGTCGCGGGCTTTCCTCTTCGGCCTTCGAGGGTGGGTCGATGTACAGCGTTACCGACCGGGCGAAAAGCCTCACCGTAAGTTTCGCGATCTCGCACGGTTCGTCGATGAGGTTGCTCTATGTGTCCGCCGTCGCCGGGCCGAGGAAGGGGAAGGTGATCCCCTTTCTCGAAGCTGAATCCAGGACATTGGAAGGCACGTCAATCTCGATAACGGAGGTGTTATCCCGATGTTGATGTCTTTGTTCCTGATCGCCGTCGTCCTCTTCTCCGTCGCCTACGTCGTCTACGGCAGATTCCAGAACCGCGTCTACGAGCTGGACGCCAAGGCCAAGACGCCGGCCGAGCTCTACTTCGACGGCATGGACTACGTTCCCGCCCACCCGGAGGTCCTTCTGGGTCACCACTTCGCCTCCATCGCCGGGGCGGGTCCCATCGTGGGTCCCATCACGGCGGCGGCCCTTTTCGGCTGGCTCCCGGCCTATCTCTGGTGCCTCGTCGGCTCGATCTTCTTCGGCGGCGTCCATGACATGGGGTCCATCGTCGCCTCCATCCGCCACAAGGGCTATTCCATCGGAGAGGTCGTCGACCGCTGGATCGGCCACAGGGGGAAGACGATCTTCCTCTGCTTCTCCTGGCTGACCCTCGTCCTCGTCATCGCCGTCTTCCTCGAACTGTCGGCCCAGAGCTTCGCCGCCGATCCCGCCGTGGCCTTTTCGGCGACGCTCTACATCGCCATGGCCCTCGTCTTCGGCGTCCTCATCTACCGCATGAACGTCTCCCTCTGGGTGAGCAGCGCCGTCATGGTTCCCATCGTCATCGGCGCCATCTTCTATGCCTCCGGAACCGGGTGGATCCGCGATTTCTTCACCCTCGACGTCAACACCTGGCGACTCCTGCTCGTGGGCTACATCTTCGCCGCCTCCATCCTCCCCGTCTGGCTCCTCCTCCAGCCCCGCGACTACCTTGCCTCCTACATGCTCTATTTCTCCGTCTTCATCGGGACGATCGGCATGCTCTTCGGCAGCCGTTACGAGGTGACCCTTCCTGCCTTCAAGGGACTGACGACGGCCAACGGCCAGTTCATCTGGCCCATGCTCTTCGTCGTCATCGCCTGCGGTGCCATCTCGGGCTTCCATTCCCTCGTCGGCAGCGGAACGACGGCCAAGCAGCTCCGCCGCGAGACCGACGCCCGGCCCATCGGCTACGGCGGCATGCTTCTCGAAGGACTGGTGGCCGTCATCGCCATCGGTACGGTGATGATTTCGGGCTCCATCGCCAAGGGCGGCCCCACCATCACCTATGCCGAGGGGCTGGGCCAGTTCGCCGGTCTCATCGGCATCAGCCCCGCCATCGGAACGTCCATGGGCCTTCTGGCCCTCAACTCCTTCCTCCTCACCACGCTCGACACGGCGACGCGCCTGGCCCGCTACCAGCTCCAGGAGCTGACGGGGATGAAGCTCGACCGCTACACGGCCACGATCGTCGGCGTCGCCCTGGCCATGGTCCTCCTGTTCTACAAGACGGGAGGCAAGCCGGCCTGGGCCCTCATCTGGCCCGTCTTCGGCGCGGCGAATCAGCTTGTCGCGGCCCTGGCTCTTCTGGCCATCGGCGTCTGGATCACGAAAGGTCTCAAGAAGGATGCCAAGTTCGTCATGATCCCCATGGTCTTCATGCTCGTCACGACGGTCGCGGCCCTCTTCCTTCTCATCAAGGCCAACCTGAACAACCCTCTGCTTTCGGGGATGGCCGTCGTTCTTCTTGTCCTGGCCTTCATGCTCGTCAAAGAGGCTTGGAGCGCCTTGAAATCGGATGACCTGACGGCGGCCAAGCCCAGGTAAGGCCTGTTACTGTCACGAAGGGCAAGGGAGCTCAGGGCTCCCTTGCCCTTTTTCCATGACGTCCGTTTTCTCGGGAGCTAAAATGGAGGTGGCTTTTCCCCGCCGGAGAGAGGATTTCTCCTCATAATTGGAAGGGAATCTTGGAAGGGAATCATCGAAAGGGGATTTTCTTGTGAGCGATGCCGTTTGCGTGAGAAGGCGCGTCGAAGGCGCCGTCGGTTTCGTGACCCTCAACCGTCCCGAGGCCATGAATACCTTCAACAGGGCCTTGGCTCTCGAGCTCGACGAAGCGCTGGAGGCCATGGAGCGCTCCTCCGACGTCCGTGTCGTCGTCGTCGAGGGGGCGGGGAAGCACTTCTCGACGGGGATCGACCTGAAGGAATTTTTGGCCCAGGAACGCCGGGAGATGCGTCCCTTCCTGGCCCTGATGGATCGCCACAACTACCGTCTGGCCTCCATGACCAAGCCCGTCATCGCCTCCATTCAGGGCTATGCCCTGGCCAACGGCGCCGGGCTGGCTCTGGCCTGTGATTTTATCGTCGCCTCCGATGACGCCGTGCTGGGAACGACGGCTGTCAACGTAGGGCTCATCTGTCTTGAGCCAGGCTATCAGCTGGCCCGGTGGATCGGCCCCAAGCGGGCCCTTCATTATGTCCTCTCCGGCGACTTCCTTCCCGTCGCCGAGGCGGAGAGGATGGGAATCGTCTGTCGCGCCGTTCCTCGCGAGGAGCTCGCCGCGGCCACCCTCGAACTGGCGCGGAGATTGGCCGCGAAAAGCCCTCTCTCCCTGGCTGCGGGCAAGAGAGGCATGCACCGCATCGAGGCCCTCATGTTGGAACGGGCCATCGACGTGGCCGGAGAGCAGTTCACCGCTTTGGCCGTCACGGAAGACGCCCGAGAGGGCGTCGAAGCCTTCTTGGCCCGACGTCCCCCCTCGTGGAAGGGGTGCTGAGGTCTCCGTTTTCGGCGAGGTCCCCTTCAGGAACCCGACTTTGCCTGCCAGAGGAGCCTGTTCTCCTTGAATTGGACGTTTAATTTGCCCTCGTCCTTCAGCCAGGAGAGATAGGAGCGGACCGTGCTTCCTACAAGGACATACTGCTCGAAGGTCATTGTCAACTGATAGGCAGCGAAAATTTTTTGCAGGATGTCCTCGAAACAGAGAGGTTGCCGACATATCTCCAGGATTTTTTCCGATATTTCCATTATTTTTTTGTAGTTTAGTTCCGCTAGAGGCCTGATGTCACGGGTGACTTCCGCGTGAGCTGGAACAAAAATTTCAGCTTGAATGGTTTTTATCATGGAAAGCGTTTCTAGATATTTACTGACATCGTAAATAAAGGAAATTTGATATTTTTCGAGTATCATTTCGCTGTTAACGCTGTCTGCAAGGAATACGACGTCGTCTGGTGTACGAATTCCTACCATATGAAAGAAATGGCCGGGAAGAGGAATGACGTGCAAGTCCCTGGGAAAATTTTCGCTAGTCAGATCAATGACGTTGCTTTCAGCAGCTAGAAGAAACTTGTGCCGTAGATCCTTACACGGGTACCCCCCATATAAAAAGGACGGTTCTAAGATCGGAAACTTGGAGAAGGCGACTTCTATCCCGCTGGAGAATATCGTGCAGCCTGTGTGCTGCTGGAGGTAGTTGTTGCCTCCGATGTGATCGGCGTTGGAGTGGGTGTTGATGATGCATCCCAGCTTCCAGTCGTTGCTTTCCAGTATTTTGAGTATTTTTTTGCCGGCCTCTTTGTCGTTCCCACTATCGATGAGACAGACTTCGGTTTCATTGTTCCTGTAAACCCCGACTTTGACAGGGCTGTTGATGTAATAGCTTCGTTGACCCAGTTGAATTAATTCGTACATCATCTTGCCTCCACCGAAAAATCCGAAAAAAGGGGAGGGACGGCATGGCCGTCTCTCCCCTGTCCTTTCAGCGGCGCACTCCTGGAACCTAACTCTTCCTCGGGGCCACGCTGTAGCTCTTGCTGCCCCAGGACTTGCCCTTGACGGCCGGTCCCTCGACGAGTTCGACGTAGCGGTTGTAGCACTTGGGGCAGTGGGCGGGAACGACATTGGGAGCCGCTTCGAATTCATGCCTGCAACTGAGACAACGGAACTTGCGCACCTAGGCCACCTCCCGTAAGGTTTTCTCATAGAAAAGCTTACGTCCCCATTATAGCGAAAGAGGCAGCCGCAATCCAGCCCCGGCCCGCCTAGAGGAAGAAAGCGGCCATGAGGGCGGCCAGAATCAGACCTGGCAGCATGTTCGTCACCTTGATGGCCTTGATGTCCAAGATGACCAGTCCCAGTCCGAGGAGAATGAGGCCGCCGACGGCGCTCATTTCGTTGATGACGGCCTGGGAGAGATAGGTCTGGGCCGCTCCGGCGAAGAAGGTGAGACTGCCCTGGTAAAGGACGAGAGGGAGGGCGGCGAAGAGGACGCCCAGTCCCAGGGAGGCCGACAGAGCCAAAGAGGAGACGCCGTCGAGGAGGGATTTGGCGAAAAGCAGGTTGGGAAAGCCGCCCAGCCCCTCTTCGATGGCCCCCAGAATGGCCATCGATCCCGTGCAGAAGAGGAGGGAGGCCGTGATGAAGCCCTCGACGAAACGGTCGTTGCCCTTGCTGAAGCGTTTTTTGAGAACCTCGCCGAACTTCTGGAGGAGACCGTCGAGGTCGATCCGTTCTCCCAGGATGGAGCCCAGGACGAGGCTGAAGATGAGGACGAGGAAGTTTCCCGTCTGAGAGGCCATGTGGACGCCCAGGAAGAGGGTGAAGAGGCCGATGGACTGGAAGATGGCCTTCATGAGATTCTCCGGCAGTCTGGATCGGATGAGAAGCCCTGCCGTGCTGCCGATGACGACGGCCAGGGCGTTCACGAGCGTGCCCGCTGCGGGCAGATGGGCGAAAAGATCCTTCATGTGAGGCCTCCTGGTCTTCTGCCTTTCCTGTGAGTCGAAACCCGTCAGGCAGGAAAGGGGAATTTTCTTCATATTGCCTCTGTCAAGGGACACTAAAAATGTCATCTAAAAAGAGGGTCTGAGGGACAATGAAAGTGTCGCTTTCGAGGGGCTGAAATCGCCCCCGTCAACAGCCCGCCTTGGCTTTCCTCCGCGGCGGAGGTCCTTCTAGGGAGGGGAACCCGTCCCTTGCTCGGAGCCGACCGCCGCGGCAGGAGGAGCGGGATTCTGTCGCCAGGGATGGTCTGCCGCCGGCTTCCTCTGCTTCTTCGTTTTGCATGGAGTGCCTGTCTTCGTCTCGATGACAGGCGGGGGAGTCGCAGGGGGCTCTTTGTCGACGGCTGCGAGATCGTAGAGCCCGTCATGGACAAGAGCCAGGAGTTTCCCGTCGAGCTTCTCGATGACCTTGACCGCCTGTCCTCTGGCAAGAAGCAGGGGGCGTCTGCGGGGGCCTATCAGGGCGTACTGTTTTCCGTCGAGGGAAATCGTCGAGTCTCCCGAGGCCTTCCGGTCGGTCTGGCGAGTCAGGAGGAGATCGAGAGCGGGTCCGTCCGGCGGAGGGAGAAAGGCAGATGCCCCCTCTGCGGGAGGACGAGCGAACCTCGGGTTATGGACCTCTCCCGGGTAGGCGGCGAGCAGGACGTTGGCCTCTTCGATCGTTTTCACTCCGGCCCGTCGGAAGGCGACGACGAGACGATCCTGAAGAGTTCCCCAGAGCCTTTCGATCCGCCCCTTCGCCTGGGGAGACCCTGCAGGGACATAGCGAGTTCCGAGAGCCTCCAGAGCGCGGCCGAACTGGGTTACAGGCGCCGAGTCCTCCAGCTCCTCCTTGATCGTCAGTTTTTCCGACTTGGGAGAAAGGAAGATGGTGTGGCGGTCGGCGTAAAGCTCGCGAGGCACGCCGTGGCGATCAAGCATCTGACGGAGCACGCGGAAGTAGCCGAAGAGGCACTCATTCCTGGCCATCCACAGACCGAGGACCTCTCCTGTGGCATCGTCAATCACGCCGTGGAGAGTGCAACGCTCACCGATCTCGAACCAATCGAAAGGAGAGGCGTCCATCTGGACCAGATCGCCTCGTCGGGACCGTCGGACCCTGCGGGAACGCCGCTTCGGGGCCCGGTGGCGATGAACGAGGGACAGGTTCTCCGCGCGAAGGAAACGGGCGATGCTCTTGGCGCTCAGCACGAGATCATGCTCTTCGGCAAGGAGTTCGGCCATGTGCTGACAGCTCGTATCCCTGTAAAGACCCTTGGCCAGACTGACGACGAAATCCCGTGTCTCCTGAGAGATTCTGCGCCGGGACGGTTTGCCTCGTCCCTTGTGCAGGAGCCCCTGCGCTCCCTCTTCCCGGTAGCGTCGTTTGAGCCGAAAGACCTGACGGCGGCTCAGACCGAGCCGATCGGCCACCTCCTGAACCGTCAGGTTGCCCGCGACAGCCTCTTCCACCAACCCCAAGCGCCTTGCTTCTTTTGTCTTCATGAGTAGGTCTCTCCTGGTCGTCATAAGTGACATTTTCCCTGTCCTCTTCACGAGTGACAATACCATTGTCCGGCGACATTTTCTTCATATTGCCTCTGGTCTTTCTGCCGATCTGTGCTATAATGCCTAACTGTAGCCCTCAACGCCGCGGGGTGGAGCAGTTTGGCAGCTCGTCGGGCTCATAACCCGAAGGTCGCAGGTTCAAATCCTGCCCCCGCAACCAAGTCTTCACGAAGAGGTCCCTGTCTTTCGACAGGGGCCTCTTTTTCGTCCTTCAGAAGGAGGGGCAGGCGAGAGCAAAACGCTGACAGTAGCGGGCCAGGAGGTCTCTCGTGGCCTCGTCGAGGTCGATGCCCTCTTCGAGGGTCCGTCGGCGGTTTTCTCTCTCCTTCTCGCCGTGGATGTAGATGCGCGATTCCCCCTCGGCCTTTTCGCTCCGGCGGATCTCGTCGAGGATGGCGGCCACATGTCTCTCTATGGCCTCCCTCTCGCCGAAGAGGTCGAGGCGAAGGGCGGCGAAGAAGTGGGCGATGCCGTTTTTCGTTCCCCTTTCGCCGTAGATGCGCGGGCTCCAGCTCCCCAGGGAGAGGCCGGCGCAGAGGAGTTCGACGAGCAGGGCCAAGCCGTAGCCCTTGTGGCCGCCGAGGAGCTCCCCCTCGCCTCCGAGATAGAGCTGACCTCCGTAGGGGACGCCCTTGTGGAAGTGATCGACGACGAGATGGGCGTCTGTCGTTCCCCGTCCCTCTTCGTCGACGGCCCAGCCCAGGGGCATGGCCTTGTCCCGGCGGTCGCAGACTTCGATCTTGCCGTGAGCCACCGTCGTCGTCGCCATGTCGAGGAGGAAAGGCTCCTCGCCCGTGGGGATGGCCACGGCGATGGGGTTGGTCCCCATGAGGCTTCTCTTGCCGAAGGTGACGATGGCGCAGCTTCGGGTGTTGGTGAAGGAGAGGCCGATCATCCCCTCGGCGGCGGCCTCTTCGGCCCAGAGCCCGGCCATGCCGTAGTGGTTGGAGTTGCGCACCGAGGCGAAGCCCGCTCCCACTGCCCGGGCCTTTTCGAGGCATCGGTCCATGGCGAAGCGGGAGACGATGGGGCCGACGGCTCCGTGCCCGTCGACGACGAGGGAGAGGGGGGTCTCGTGGACGATCTCCGGCGTCGCCTCGAGGTCGACGACGCCGCCCTTGAGGTTGCTCTCGTAGAAGGCGAGGCGGGCCACTCCGTGGGAGGCGACGCCCCTGGCGTCGGCCTCGACGAGGACGCGGGCCGTCAGATCGGCCGCCTCGGCGCCATAGCCGAGACCTTGAAGGATGTGGGACGCAAGGGTCTTCAGTGTGTCGTAGGTGATCACGGGACCATCTCCTTTGGGGTTTGGAAGCTATCTTACTCCCCTTCGGCGGCGGGGGCGACGGTGAGTTCCGACGGAGAGAGCTCCTCCGCGGGCAGTCCCTCCCGGCCGAGGAGGGAGGAGAGGACGAAGGCCGTCAGGCAGAGGGGCCATTCGAGGTAGACGATGTGGGGCGTGATGCGGAAGGAGGGGACGAAGGTCCAGAGGAGCCAGACGAGAAGGGAGGTGGCGATGGTCCAGAATCCGTTGGCTCGACGGCATAGAGAGGGGACGAGAAGGCGAGAGAGGATGAGGAGGGTGAAGGAGGCCGTTATGGCCAGAGCCGTCGTCACCGTCCTGAGAATATCGGCCGCCGTCAGGGCCAGGAAGAAGGTCCCGAGACTGACGACGAGGATCACGGTGCGGGAGAGAAACATCTCCCGCCCTCTCCAGCTTTTTTCAGGCAGCAGGGATTTGACGATATCCTCGACGACGAGAGTCGAACTGCCCAGGAGGAGGGCCACGGCGGTGGAGATGTCGGCAGCCCAGAGTCCGGCCAGGAAGAGGCCGCCGATGAGGGGATTGATGGCCGTCGCCAAGGTGGGCAGGGCCATGGCGGCGTTTTCCAGGTGGGGGAACTGTGCGGCGGCGAGAACGCCGAAGAGGGCGCAGAGGAAGCCGGCGGGAAGGATGATGATGCCGCCGAGGATGAAGCCGCGACGGGCCGTCGGGGCGTCTTTTGCGGCGAAGGCGATCTGGGAGACGGCCTGGAGAGAGAAGGCCTGAGTGAGCATGACGACCATCCAGGCGGCGATGACGGCCACTCCCGCTCCGGCCGTCCAGTCGAACCAGGGCCTGTCGGGAGGAAGGGCGGCGACGACGTTGTCCCAGCCGCCGAACTGCCCCGTCGCGGCGATGAGAGCGGCGATGATGCCCACATAGATGACGACGACGTTGAGGATGTTGCTGATCCCTCCGGCCCAGTAGCCGCCGATGAAGGCGATGCCGACGAAGAGGAGGGCCGTGGCGATCATGCCCGTCTTGAAGGTGAAGACGGCAGGAAGGATGGCCGTCAGGATGGCGCCTCCCGCCACGTACTGCAGGGAGGTGATGACCATGAGGACCAGGATCTGGGCCAGGGCTCCGACGAAGCGGGCCTTGCGACCGTAGAGACGTCCCATCATTTCGGGGATGGTCGTGACGCCGCTGCGGCGGAAAAAGGAGGCGGCGAAAAGACCGACGACGATGCCGCTGATGCCCCAGGCCGCGTTGTACCAGCCGGCCGAAAGGCCCCGGTTGTAGGCGTCCTGCGCGACGCCTACGGTGGAGACGCCTCCTATGGCCAGACCGGCTAGCATGGCGGCGACGACGACGGCCGGCAGCCTTCTCCCGGCCAGGAGATATTCCAGGGCCTCTCCCTTGCTTTTCTGCCTCAACTTCGAGGCCGCCGCCGAAATGGCGGCCAGAACGATGGCGTAAATCACCAAAATGACAAGTTGTACGTTCACCTTTCTTCTCTCTCCTTTCTCGAACTCCACTCGATAAGGACGGGAACAAAAAAGCGGACCCCCTGAGGGGGCCCGCCGGTTTTCTTGTCCACGTCATCTCAGACGCCGACCAGACCAGGCAGGCTCCCCGCGACAACGTAATAAAAATAAAATCGAGAGGTCTGAAGCGGTTTCCTGCAGGACAAGGTCGACACCTCCCCGGAACGGTGATATTGCTGCATGACGCGCTCAAGCACCTTACTCTCCCCTGTGTCCTTCTGTCAAGTCTCTCCTGTTTCCCTGGATCCGCAGGCTAAAGACATAGAAAGACCTCGTTGGCACCGCTGCTAGAGCGGCGATAGAGTTTTGGTTACCACACCCAAACCCACACCAACGAGGTGATATTGATGGCATCTTAAAAGGCTCTCCCGTTCCACTACTCAATAGAAAGCCAATCGAAAAGCGTCACCCTGGATCCGCGGGCTCTTCAAGGGGAGCTCCGTCGGATCCGCCGATTCAAGGTCCGTTCCAATCATCTCGCCGGCGCGGGGTCGAGGCCGTCGACTCCGCCCTTCAGGCGCCTCCTGGCCGGGCCGATGGACTTCCATCCTGTTTTTGCCTGCCGATCTAGGCGGATATCCCGCCGATTGACAGGCAGGAGCGGGAGGGCTAGGCTCAAGGCCCCTGTCAGGGAAGGAGGAGGACCATGAAAGAGATCGCTCTTGAGGCCCTGTCCATGGAGGAAGAGGTTCGGACTTTGAGGCGCCATTTCCATCGTCATCCCGAGGAGAGCCTCAAGGAATTCGAGACGGCCGCTTCCGTCGAGAGGGAGTTGCGACGCCTGGGACTGGCTCCTCGCCGCCTGGGGGAGACGGCCGTCGTCGCCGACATCGTCGGCGACGCTGACGGCCCCGTCGTGGCCCTCAGGGCCGATATGGACGCCCTCGTCCTTCAGGAGGAAAGCGAAAAAGACTATGCCTCATGTCGCCCGGGGCTGATGCATGGCTGCGGTCACGATGCCCATACGGCCATGCTCCTCGGAGCCGCAGGGATTCTCGCGCGGCGACGGTCCTTTGCGGGCACGGTCCGTCTCCTTTTTCAGCCCGGAGAGGAGATCTCGGCCGGAGCCCGCCTGATGGTCGACGGCGGCGCTCTGGAGGGTGTCGAGGCCCTCTTCGGTCTTCATGTCTGGATCGATCTCCCCTCGGGAACCTTTTCCGTCGAGGCCGGGCCTCGCATGGCCTCCTGCGATCGCCTCGCCATCGACATCCGAGGCCGAGGCGGTCATGCCGGAAAGCCTCATCAGACCGTCGACGCCGTCGTGGCCGCTTCCGCCGTCGTCATGAACCTCCAGACTGTCGTGAGCCGCGAGACGGATCCCCTCAAGTCCCTTGTCCTCTCCCTTGGGACGCTGCGCTGCGGATCCCTCTGGAACATCATCGCAGGGGAGGGGCGCATCGAAGGAACGGTGCGCGCCTTCGATGAAGAGCTTCAGAAGGGGACCCGGGCTCGCGTGGAACGTGTCGCCCAGTCGACGGCCTCGGCCTTCGGGGCCGAGGCGATGGTGACCTACGACGAGCTCTGTCCCGTGACGGCGAACGATGCCGAGCTTGCCGAAGCGGCTTCTTCCGTCGTCGCGGCCCTTTTCGGCGCCGATCGGATCGTCTCCATGGCTCCCGTCGCCGTCAGCGAGGATTTCGCCTTTTACGGCGGCCATGTCCCGGCTCACTTTGCCTTCTTGGGCGTCGGCAGCGACGGGGCCGCCCTATGGCCCCATCATCATCCTCGCTTCGACATCGACGAAAGGGCCCTTCCCTGCGGCGTGGCCTACTACGCCGCCTCGGCCCTGGCCTTTCTCGCCCGAAACCGGGGTGTCAAGGGACACTAAAAATGTCATCTAAAAAGAGGGTCTGAGGGACAATGAAAGTGTCGCTTTCGAGGGGCTGAAATCGCCCCCGTCAACAGCCCGCCTTGGCTTTCCTCCGCGGCGGATGTCCTTCTAGGGAGGGGAACCCGTCCCTTGCTCGGAGCCGACCGCCGCGGCAGGAGGAGCGGGATTCTGTCGCCAGGGATGGTCTGCCGCCGGCTTCCTCTGCTTCTTCGTTTTGCATGGAGTGCCTGTCTTCGTCTCGATGACAGGCGGGGGAGTCGCAGGGGGCTCTTTGTCGACGGCTGCGAGATCGTAGAGCCCGTCATGGACAAGAGCCAGGAGTTTCCCGTCGAGCTTCTCGATGACCTTGACCGCCTGTCCTCTGGCAAGAAGCAGGGGGCGTCTGCGGGGGCCTATCAGGGCGTACTGTTTTCCGTCGAGGGAAATCGTCGAGTCTCCCGAGGCCTTCCGGTCGGTCTGGCGAGTCAGGAGGAGATCGAGAGCGGGTCCGTCCGGCGGAGGGAGAAAGGCAGATGCCCCCTCTGCGGGAGGACGAGCGAACCTCGGGTTATGGACCTCTCCCGGGTAGGCGGCGAGCAGGACGTTGGCCTCTTCGATCGTTTTCACTCCGGCCCGTCGGAAGGCGACGACGAGACGATCCTGAAGAGTTCCCCAGAGCCTTTCGATCCGCCCCTTCGCCTGGGGAGACCCTGCAGGGACATAGCGAGTTCCGAGAGCCTCCAGAGCGCGGCCGAACTGGGTTACAGGCGCCGAGTCCTCCAGCTCCTCCTTGATCGTCAGTTTTTCCGACTTGGGAGAAAGGAAGATGGTGTGGCGGTCGGCGTAAAGCTCGCGAGGCACGCCGTGGCGATCAAGCATCTGACGGAGCACGCGGAAGTAGCCGAAGAGGCACTCATTCCTGGCCATCCACAGACCGAGGACCTCTCCTGTGGCATCGTCAATCACGCCGTGGAGAGTGCAACGCTCACCGATCTCGAACCAATCGAAAGGAGAGGCGTCCATCTGGACCAGATCGCCTCGTCGGGACCGTCGGACCCTGCGGGAACGCCGCTTCGGGGCCCGGTGGCGATGAACGAGGGACAGGTTCTCCGCGCGAAGGAAACGGGCGATGCTCTTGGCGCTCAGCACGAGATCATGCTCTTCGGCAAGGAGTTCGGCCATGTGCTGACAGCTCGTATCCCTGTAAAGACCCTTGGCCAGACTGACGACGAAATCCCGTGTCTCCTGAGAGATTCTGCGCCGGGACGGTTTGCCTCGTCCCTTGTGCAGGAGCCCCTGCGCTCCCTCTTCCCGGTAGCGTCGTTTGAGCCGAAAGACCTGACGGCGGCTCAGACCGAGCCGATCGGCCACCTCCTGAACCGTCAGGTTGCCCGCGACAGCCTCTTCCACCAACCCCAAGCGCCTTGCTTCTTTTGTCTTCATGAGTAGGTCTCTCCTGGTCGTCATAAGTGACATTTTCCCTGTCCTCTTCACGAGTGACAATACCATTGTCCGGCGACACTCGCCCGAAACCGGGGTTGACAGATTGGACCTGCGGCGTTAGGATACGTCACAATTTCCTGAGGGGCCTTGCAGTTAATTCGACGGGAGGGAGATCGGGTTATGTTCCAACAAAAGGTGTTCTCTTCCGTGCGGCGACTTATTGGCTTCGGGGTCTCCCCCGAGGCTGTCTGAGGCGTGCCTCCGCGCGCCTTTCGGCGTCCGAGGGCCGGGATCCCAGAAGAGGGACCCCGGCCTTTTTCGTCTTCATGCGTGGAATTTGCTCAAAGGGGGGCTTCCCGTCACGTCCGAGCCGAGCTGAGTCCGAGAGCGTCCCGTTCCGTCGAAAAACGTGAAAGAGGTGACATGGAGTGAAAAAAAGAACGCTGGCAGAGGCCCTCATCGCCTCCCATAGCCCCGATCCCGCCGACGTGGGGGCCATCTGTTCCGTCAAGGTCGATTTCGCCTTCACCAATGACATCACCGGCGCCCCGGCCATCAACGCCTTCCGCGACATGGGTGCCGAGAAGGTCTTCGACAGGGAGCGCTGCGCCATTCTCCCCGATCATTTCACGCCCAACAAGGATATCGCCGCCGCCGAGCAGGCCAAGACGGCCCGCCTCTTCGCTCAGGATCAGGGCATGCTCTACTGGGAAGTGGGGCGCGTCGGCGTCGAGCATGCCTTTCTTCCCGAAAAGGGCTACATCCTCCCCGGCGATCTCGTCTTCGGCGCCGACAGTCATACCTGCACCGGCGGTGCCCTGGGGGCCTTCTCGACGGGAGTCGGGTCGACGGATCTGGCCGCCGTCTGGGCCCTGGGCGAGTCGTGGCTCATGGTCCCGCCGACGGTCCGCGTTCTTTTCTCGGGAAGGCGTCGTCCCTGGATCACAGGAAAGGACCTGATCCTGGCCCTTCTGGGCCGTCTCGGGACTCAGGGAGCCCGCTACAAGGCCTTCCAGTTCGAGGGAGGGGCCCTGGCCGATCTCCCCATGGACGACCGTTTCACCGTGGCCAACATGGCCGTCGAGGGCGGAGCCAAGGCGGGCCTCTTCGTCCCCGACGCGAAGACGCTCGCCTATGCCGGGGCCCGGGCCGCGCGTCCCTTCACGGCCCTTTTCCCCGACGAGGGAGCCTTCTACGCCGAGACGGTCGAAATCGACGTGACCTCTCTCGAACCTCAGGTGGCCTTTCCCCACTCCCCGGCCAACGTCCGCTCCGTGGGCGAGGCCTCCGGCGTGGACGTCGATCAGGTCTTCATCGGCTCCTGCACCAACGGCCGTCTCCGCGACATGGCCCTGGCGGCCCGCCTTCTCCGGGGGCGTCAGGTTCGTGACGGACTGCGCTGCATCATCATTCCCGCCTCCTACGAGGTCTGGTCCGAATCGCTCCGCCGAGGTTACCTGACGACCTTCGCCGAAGCGGGCGCCGTCGTCTGCACGCCCACCTGCGGACCCTGCCTGGGCGGCCATATGGGCATTCTCGCCTCGGGCGAGCGCTGCCTCGCGACGAGCAACCGCAACTTCGTGGGACGCATGGGCCATCCCGGGAGCGAACTCTACCTGGCCAGCCCCCTCGTGGCGGCGGCGACGGCCCTTACGGGGCACATCACCGATCCCCGGGAAATCCTGAGCGAAGAGGAACTGAAGGAGGTCGAAGGCGATGAACATTGAGGGCCGGGCCTGGCGCTTCGGCGATGACATCGACACGGACGTGATCATCCCCGCCCGCTATCTCGTCACCGACAACGCCGTCGAGTTGGGCAAGCACTGCATGGAAGATGCCGACGCCGACTTCGTCAACAAGATCGCCTCAGGCGACGTCATCGTCGGAGGCGAGAATTTCGGCTGCGGCTCCAGCCGCGAACATGCCCCCCTGGCCATCAAGGGGGCGGGGATCTCCTGCGTCATCGCCTCCTCCTTCGCCCGCATCTTCTTCCGCAACGCCCTCAACGTGGGGCTGCCCATCGTCGTCTCGCCCGAGGCGGCGGCCTCCATCGAGGAAGGAGATGTCGTCGTCGTCGACGCCCGGGCGGGGACGGTGCAGAACAGAACGAAGGCCGTCACCTTCTCCGTGGCGCCCTTTCCCCCCTCTCTCCAGGAGCTGGTCGAGGCGGGAGGTCTCGCCCCCTTCGTCCGCCGCCGTCTGGAGGAGAAGAAGAAAGAGGAGGCCAGACGATGAGCCGCTCCTACCGCATCGCCCAGATGGCCGGCGACGGCATCGGTCCCGAAGTCGTCGCCGAGGCCCGCAAGGTCGTCGAGGCCGTCGCCTCGGCCAAGGGATTCGGCCTCTCCTGGGTCGACTATCCCTTCGGTGCCGAGCATTACCTGAAGACGGGTGAGATTCTGCCCGAATCGGTTCTGGACGAACTCCAGTCCTGCCAGGCCCTTCTTCTCGGGGCCATCGGCGATCCCCGCGTCAAGGCGGGCATCCTGGAGCGGGGCATTCTCCTGAAGCTCCGGTTCTTCTTCGACATGTTCGTCAACCTCCGGCCGGCCAAGGCCTTCCCCCGCGTCCCCCTTCCCGTCCCCCTGCCGGAGGGCAGGGAGATGGACCTTCTCGTCGTCCGCGAGAACACGGAGGACTTCTACGTGGGCCTTGGCGGCGACGGCGGATCGCCCGTCGACCTCGGCCTCGAGCGGGGCCTCTACACGATGGAGGGCGAGATGCGGGTCCGTTTTTCCACGCCGCAGAGGTCGGCCTTCCAGGTCGGCCTCGCCACGGAGGGGGCCGTGCGGCGCATCACGGCCGATGCCTGCGAACGCGCCCTGGGCCGGGGCGAAAAGCGCCTTACCTTGGCGACGAAGGCCAACGCCATGCCTCAGCTCTACGGCTTCTGGGAGGAGATGGCCCGCGACGAGACGGAGAAACGAGGCCTGACCTTCGAGACGATCAACGTCGATGCCCTCTGCTACCATCTGGTGCGCACGCCCTGGAAGTGGAACGTCGTCCTCTGTCCCAACATGTTCGGCGACATCGTCAGCGATCTTTTGGCGGCCCTCAGCGGCGGCCTGGGCGTCGCCGCCGGAGCCAACATCGGGGCCGGACTGGGCATGTTCGAGCCCGTCCACGGATCGGCCCCCGACATCGCCCGCCAGAATCGGGCCAATCCCCTGGCGGCCATCCTTTCGGCGGCTCTCATGCTGGATTGTCTCGGCGAGAAGGAGGCGGCCCGCTCCGTCGAGGCGGCCGTGGGAGCCTTTTTGGCCGGAGCACGTCCCGACGAGCTCCCCGAGGAGATGGGCGGACGGGGCACGACATCGGCCGTCGGCGACGCCGTCGCCTCTCATCTATAAGCTTTTTGCTTTTTATTTTTTCGAGGAGATGATTTTCGTGAAAAGAGAAAAAAGAGCCCTTTCCGTCCTTCTTCTTGCGGTGACCCTGGTCCTGTCGGCGGTTTTCGCCGCCTCGGCGGCCGAGTCCTTCCGCCTTTCCAATCAGCTTCCCCCCTCCCACTTCCTCTCCGAGGCGGCCGAGGTCTTCGCCGCCAAGGTGAAGGAGTACTCCGGCGGTGATGTGGAGATCAAACTCTTCCATTCGGCCCAGCTCTTCAAGGACACGGAGATCGTCGAGGCCCTTCAGCAGGGCTTGGTCGAGATGGGCCTCGTCCCCGTCAACCAGTGGTCGGGCATGATTCCCGCCGCCGACATCTTCGGCGTTCCCTTCGTCTTCGCCGACCTGGCCTCCATCGAGCGCTTCCTCGATTCCGAGGCGGGAACCCTGCTTGACGGCGCCTTCAACGAAAAGGGGTGCAAGGTCGTCTTCTGGATGGATTACGGTTTCGTCCAGTTCCTCAACAGCAAGCGCCCCCTCCTTGCCCCTGCCGATTTCAAGGGCCTCAAGATCCGCACCTTCAGCACGGGAACGGCCGATGCCGTGCTGGCTCTTGGAGGCACGCCGTCGGCTTTGAGCTCGACGGAGATGTACATGGCCCTTCAGAGGGGCACCGTCGACGGCTCGACGACGGGCGCTCCCGCCGCCTACTCGCGCAAGCTCTACGAGGTTCAGAAGTATATGACCGTCTGCAACTACTCGGCGGCCCAGTTCGCCCTTCAGTCCAACCTCAAGTGGTGGGAGGGGCTTTCCGACTCGACGCGCGATGTCCTCGAGCGTGCCGGCAAGGATGCGGCCTCCTGGATCAGGGCCGAGATGGCCCGTTCCGAGGCGGAGGCCCTGACGGCCCTCAAGGAAAAGGGCGTGGAAATCGTCGAGCTCGACGCCGCTCAGCGCCAGGCCTTCGTCGAGGCCACATCTTCGGTCCGCGACGGCTTCATCGCTGAAAGCGGAGAGCTGGGCCGGCGGCTGATGGAACTGGCCGCCCTGGCCCAGTAAGGGCCGGTACCTTTCAGACGCGGCGTCCGCCCCAGGCTCTGTCGAGACGGGGCGGACGCCTTTATGGAGATACGCCGCCGCCCCGAAAGGGCCCGATCTCAAAGAACGCTCTCTTGAGACAGGTGAGGCCCTTCTTTCCGGGGCAGCTCCGAAAAAGGCCCCGGCCGGTCGCGGAGGGTGAAGCCGGAAGAAGTTTTCCGGGGTTCTCTTTCGGCGGATCCGGACGGGCTTTGATGGAGGTAGACAATGATAAAGACGATCAGAAAAACGGTCGAGGGAGTGAATCGCTTCTTCGGTTACGCAAGCGGCCTGGGCATTCTTCTCATGGGATTCATCCTCTTCTGGGAGGTCATCGCCCGCTATGTCTTCAACGCCCCGACGCTCTGGGCGGGAGAGACGGCCACCTACCTGTTCATCTGGATCATGTTGGCCGGATCGGCCTATGCCCTTCAGGAGGGGCGTCACGTCCACATCGATCTCGTCGTGACCCGTCTTCCTCGGCGCCTTCGGGCCTTCGTGGCCGCTGTGACCTCCCTGGGCGGGACTCTTTTCTGTTCCGTCGTGGTCCTCCAGGCCTGGGACATGGTCGCCAAGGCCCTTCTTTTCAAGAAACATTCGCCGACGCCTCTCGGCGTTCCCCTCGTCATTCCCCTGTCGGCTCTTCTGCTGGGTTTTGCCCTTCTGACGGTTCAGTTCGCCCTCATGACGACGGCGCACTTCGTCGAAAGCATGAAGAAGGAGGGAGCCTCATGCTGAGTCTCGTCGCCGTGGGAGCCCTGCTTCTGACCATTCTCTTCGCCGGCCTGCCCGTGGCTTTCTCCCTCGGTTCCACGTCGGCCCTGCTTATCTGGCTCCAGGACCTGCCGGCGGGCATCATCGGCCATACCCTTTTTTCGTCTCTGGACAGTTTCGTCCTCCTCGCCGTGCCGCTTTTCATTCTCATGAGCCAGATCCTTCTCGAGGGAAAGGTCGGCGACGGTCTTTTCGAGGCCATGAACGTCTGGGTCCGCCATCTCCCGGGAGGGCTGGCCATCGCCACCATCCTCAGCTGCGCCTTCTTCGCCGCCATCACAGGATCGAGCGCGGCGACGGCGGCGACGGTGGGCCTCGTGGCCCTCCCGGCCCTGCTGGAAAGGGGCTACGAGCGCCGATTCGTCTACGGCCTCATCGCCGCAGGGGGGACCTTGGGCATCCTCATCCCGCCCAGCATTCCCATGATCCTTTACGGGGCCGTCACGGAGGAGTCGGTGGGGCGCCTCTTCATGGCCGGCGTCGTCCCCGGACTGGTTCTGACGGGGCTTTTCATGGCCTATGCCGTCTGGAAAAGCAGGCGCGGCGGCTTCCGCCCCATGGAGAGGGCCTCCTGGGAGGAACGGTGGCGCGTGACCCGCCAGAATATCTGGGGCATCGTCCTTCCTCTGCTGATCCTGGGCGGCATCTACACGGGGGCCTTCACGCCCACCGAGGCCGCCGCCGTGGGGCTCGTCTACAGCCTCGCCGTGACTCTCATCGTCTACAGGACTCTCCGTCTGAGGGATATTCCCGGAGTCTGCCTTCGCTCCGTGGGCACCTCCTGCATGATCGCCATGATCATGGCCGGAGCCCTTCTCTTCGGCAAGGTGATGACGCTCCTCGAAATTCCCCAGGCCCTGACCCACTCCGTCGTCGCCGCCAACCTCTCTCCCCTGGCCTTCATCCTGGCCATGAACGTCGTCATGCTCCTCCTGGGCTGTGTCCTCGAGACGGTCTCCATCATCCTTCTCACCATGCCCCTCGTCGCTCCTCTGCTGGGGCTGCTGGGCATCGACCCCATCTGGTACGCCGTCATCGTCACCGTCAACATGGAGATGGCCCTCATCACGCCTCCCGTCGGCGTCAACCTCTACGTCATCAGCGGCATCAGCAAAGAGGCCCGGATGGCCGACATCATCAACGGCGTCCTTCCCTTCCTCCTCATCATGGTCGTCATGCTCGTCATCGTCGTCGCCTTTCCCCAGCTCAGCCTCTGGCTGCCCGCTGCCATGAAAGGATAGGAAAAAGGAGGCCCTCAAGCCATGGAACGAAAAAGCACCCTCTTCCGGCGTCAGCTTGCCCGTCCCGGGGCGATCCTCTCGGCCGGAGTCTACGATGCCCTCAGCGCCCGCATGGCCGAGCTGGCCGGATTCGATGCCGTTCACCACTCCGGTTACGGAACGGCGGCGGCCCTTCTCGGCGCTCCCGACATCGGCCTCGTCGATTTCAGCGAGATGTGCCGCCAGGTCAAAAACATCGCCCGTTCCGTCTCCATTCCCGTCCTGGGCGACGCCGACACGGGCTACGGCAATGCCCTCAACGTCTACCGTACCGTCCAGGAATATGTCTGGACGGGGGCTTCGGGGACCTTCATCGAGGATCAGCAGTGGCCCAAACGCTGCGGCCACATGGAGGGCAAACGTGTCGTCAGCCGGGAGGAGATGCGGAGCAAGCTTCGGGCTGCCGTCGACGCCCGCGACGGAGAGGATCGTGACTTCGTCATCATCTTCCGCACCGACGCCCTGGCCGTCGAGGGGCTGGACAGCGCCCTCGACCGGGCCCGCGACGCCCTCGACGTCGGGGCCGACGTCATCTTCGTCGAGGCCCTGAGAACGAGGGAGGAGATGGAGCGCGTCGTCGACGCGATCCGGGCGCCTCTCATGCTGAACCTCATCGAGGGAGGCAAGACCCCTCTCCTCTCGCTGAGTGAGGCCCAGGAGATGGGTTTCAAGTATGTCGTCTTCGCCCTCAGCGCCCTCTACGGCGCCGTCCGGGGGATGAAGGAGGCCCTCGATGCCATCGTGGCCACGGGGCGGACGGGAACGGTTCCGTCCCCCTCCTTCGACGACTTCGCCCCCATCGTCAGATCTGACCTCTACGCCGAAAGGGCCCGGCGCTATCGCTTCGAGCCATCCGGCTGCTGACTCGCCGTGGGGATCTCGCCACGTTAGGGACCTTTCCTCTGCCTGTCCGCCGGCGGCATTCCGAATGCCTTTCACTCTTTCTCTCCCTGCCTGTGCGATAATGGGGAAAAAGGCGATTTCCAGGTAGATGCGAAAGGAGTGTTGTGACCTTTGAGCCGCTACGTTCTGAGCGTTCCCGACATGGCCTGCCATCACTGCGTGGCCCGAATCACGAAAACGCTGGAGAAAGAGGGACTGCCGACGTTCAAGGTCCTTCTGGACGACAAGACCGTCGACGTCGAGACGGAGGCCCTCGACGCCCTTCTCGGCGCCCTCGACGATGCCGGTTATCCCGCCTCCGTCAAGGAAGGGCCGATCTGACGAAGGGAGACCATGAAAAAGGGGAGTCCGGGGCGTCCCGGCTCCCCTTTTTTCTTTCGGGCCGAAAGGAACCTCTCCTGGTCCCTCAGGCGAAACCGGAAGAGGAGCTAGCCCAGGGCGACGTCGAGGATCATCATCATCGTGAAGCCCACCATGACGCCCAGGGTGGCCAGATCGCTGTTCCCCTTCTGCTGCGACTCGGGGATGACCTCCTCGACGACGACGTAGATCATGGCCCCGGCGGCGAAGGCCAGGGCAAAGGGGAGGATGGGACGGGAGAGGGTGACCAGGGCGGCGCCGATGACGGCGGCGAGGGGTTCGACGATACCCGACAGCTGGCCGTACCAGAAGCTCCTGCCCGCCCTGAGTCCGTCGCGGCGGAGAGGCATGGAGACGGCCATTCCCTCGGGGAAGTTCTGGATGCCGATGCCCAGGGCCAGGGCCACCGCCCCGGCCAGAGAGGCCGATGGAATGCCTGAGGCGACGGCGCCGAAGGCGACGCCGACGGCCATGCCTTCCGGGATGTTGTGGAGGGTGATGGCCAAAACGAGAAGCGTCGAACGCCGCCAGTCCGTGGGGATGCCTTCGGCCTCCGAGCGGGGCAGGCCGATGTGAAGATGGGGGACGACGAGATCGAGGAGCCTCAGAGCGGCCCCTCCGGCGAGAAAGCCCAGGGCGGAGGGGAGCCAGGGTATGAAGCCCATCTCCTCCGACATTTCAATGGCCGGAGCCAGAAGGGACCAGTAGCTGGCGGCGATCATGACGCCGGCGGCGAAGCCCAGCATGACGTCGAGGAGCTTCTGGCTCGGGTCGCGGCGCAGAAAGACCGTTGCCGCTCCCAGTGCCGTCATGGCCCAGGTGAAGAGGGTGCCCAGAAGGGCCTGTAGGGTCGGGTGGAGCTGGGCGATGAAGTCCATAGTCTCTCTCCTTTTTTGTGTCCCTGAAGGACCGGTCCCTCTTTCGGCGAGGGGGGCGTCCTTTGCCCATTGTAGCTTTCTTTTTGGACTCCGCAAACTGGTATGATTTTTATTTTTGCGGTTCGAGCCCTGTCGGCTCCAGCCGCTCTGTGCTATGATTCTGCCGTGGGGGAAGGGATCTTAACTTTTTTCATCGAGGAGGTTGACCATGACCCGATTCCCAAGGAACGACGGCGGCGATGTCTCCGTTGTCGTCTGTGGCGCCGCAGGGCAGGGCATTCAGACGGTGGAGGATCTGCTCGTCCATGTCCTTCGTGGTGAAGGGTATCATGTCTTCGGCAGTCGGGAGTACATGTCCCGCGTCCGAGGCGGCAGCAACTCGACGGAAATCCGCGTCTCCTCCAGGCCCGTGCGGGCCCTCGTCGACCGAATCGACCTTCTGATTCCCCTCGACGGTGCCGTCAGGACCAATATCCGAGAGCGCATCGACGGAGAAACGATCATCATCGGTGACGGAACGGAGCTGGGTTCGGAGTTCGGCGGCTACGAGGAGCAGTTCGTCAGCGCTCCCCTCCTGGCGGAGGCTCGCCAGGCCGGAGGGAAAGTCTATGCCAGCGTCGTCGCCGCCGGTCTTCTGGCTGGCCTTTTCGATGTCTCGACGGAGCCCGTCGAGGACTACTTCGTCAGGCGTTTCAGTTCCAAGGGCGACGCCGTCGTCGAACAGAACCGTCAGGCCCTGAGCCGAGGGCTGGCCCTCGCCGCCGGTCTCCGAAAAGAGGGGCGCTTCTCCATCGACGTCAAGCCCCGGAAAGGCGCGAAACGCGTCGCCGTCAACGGCAACGACGCCGTCTGCATCGGGGCCCTGGCCGGTGGTTGCGACATGGTCACGGCCTATCCCATGTCGCCGGCGGCAGGTGTCCTCTCCTTCATGGCCCAGAGGGCCCGCGACTTCGGTCTCGTCGTCGAACAGGTCGAGGACGAGATCGCCGCCGTCAATTGGGCCGTCGGCGGCGCCTACGCCGGGGCGAGACCTCTGGTGACCACCTCGGGGGGCGGCTTTGCCCTCATGACGGAGGGACTCAGCCTGGCCGGAGTCATGGAGGCTCCCATCGTGATCCACCTGGCCCAGCGTCCCGGTCCGGCGACGGGCATGGCGACGAGGACGGAACAGGCCGATCTCGAGCTGGCCCTCTATGGCGGCCATGGCGAGTTTCCCCGCATGCTTTTCGCCCCGGGCACGATCGAGGAGGCCTTTTCCCTGACGCGGCGGGCCTTCGACCTGGCCGCCCGTCTCCAGTCTCCGGCCATCGTCCTCACCGACCAGTACTTTGTCAATTCCTTCTACGACCTTCCTCCCTTCGATGTCGGAGAGAGTCTGCCCGATAAACACCTCGTTCCGGCCGGGACCGGTTATCGCCGCTACGAGGAGAGCCCCGACGGAATCTCGCCCCGGGCCGTTCCCGGCTTCGGCCCCGGCCTCGTCGGTGCCGACAGCCACGAGCACGATGAGGTGGGCCACGTCTACGAGGATTTCCACCTTCGCCGGCGCATGAACGACAAGCGCCTGCGCAAGTTTCAGGCCCTTCTGGCCGAGACAGTGGCGCCCACGCTTGTCGGTCCCGAAGACTACGACACGCTCATCCTCTGCTGGGGATCGACGCGGCTCATCGTCGAAGAGGCCCTGGCCGAGCTGGGGCGTCCCGGTCTGGCCATGGCTCACTTCGGCCAGGTCTGGCCCCTCCACCCTTCGACGGCCGGCCTCCTGAGTCGGGCCCGACGTCTCGTCTCCGTCGAGGGGAACGCCACCGCGCAGCTGGCCAGACTGATCCGTCAGACGACGGGCATCGAGGTGAGGGATCACCTGCTCAACTACTCGGGGCTCCAGTTCTCCGTCGAGCAGGTCCGTGACGGGCTCAAGGGCCTTTTGAGCTGAGGGGAGGCACGACGATGGCCAACGTTTTCGATCTGGAAAATATCGAGATCTCCTGGTGTCCCGGCTGCGGCGATTTCCCCATCCTGGAATCGCTCAAGAGGGCTCTGGCCGAACTGGAGCTGACGCCCGACAGGGTCGTCTTCGTCTCCGGCATCGGCCAGGCGGCCAAACTGCCTCACTACATCAAGGGACACTTCTTCAACGGCCTCCACGGCCGGGCCCTCTCCAACGCCACGGCCATCAAGGCCGCCAATCCCTCGCTGAAGGTCATCGCCATCGGCGGAGACGGCGACATGTACGGCGAGGGAGGCAATCACTTTCTCCACACGATCCGCCGCAACCCCGATATCACCAACTTCGTCCATAACAACATGGTCTACGGCCTCACGAAGGGACAGGCCTCGCCGACGAGCCAGGTGGGCTTCAAGACGCCCGTCCAGGTCGAGGGCGTCTTCTCGACGCCCGTCAATCCCGTCGCTCTGGCCCTTGTCCAGGGGGCGTCCTTCGTGGCCCGGGCCTTCGCCGGAGACATCGACAGGACGAAGGAGATCATGAAGGAGGCCCTCTCCTTCAAGGGCTACGCCCTCGTCGACATCCTCCAGCCCTGCGTCTCCTTCAACAAAGTCAACACCTACGCCTGGTTCAAGGAGCGCGTCTACTATCTCGACGGGGATCACGACGAGGCCGATCGCATGAAGGCCCTGGAGAGGGCCCTCGAACCCGATCGGTTCGCCCTGGGCGTCCTCTTCCGCCGAGAGCGCCCCTCTTTCGAGACCTCCCTCCCTCCCTATGACGGCGACGACCGCCCTCTCTACGCTCGCTCCGTCGATCTCGGGAAGCTCGACCGTCTCATCCAATCCCTGTAAAGTGCCGAAGGAGGCAACGATCATGTCCGAAAGAAAGCCCATCGAAGTGGGGAGCTTCGTCCCCGATTTCACCCTCAAGAATCAGCACGGCAACGAGGTCTCCCTCGCCTCCCTGAAGGGGAGGAACGTCATCCTCTCCTTTCACCCCCTGGCCTGGACGCCGGTCTGCCGCGACCAGATGAAGGAGCTCGACCTCAACTTCGATCTTTTCGTGTCGATGAACACCGTTCCCCTGGGCTTCAGTGTCGACTCCCTGCCCTGCAAGACGGCCTGGGCCGAGGCCATCGGTCTCGAGAGCCTTCAGATCCTCTCCGACTTCTGGCCCCACGGCGCCGTCGCCCAGTCTCTGGGGCTCTTTCGCGATTCTCACGGCATCTCCGAAAGGGCCAACGTCATCGTTAACGGCGAAGGCGTCGTCGTCTTCGTCAAGGTCTACCCCATCAGGCAACTTCCCGACATCGAGGAGATCGTCGCCTTCGTCAGGGAGTACACGGGCACGGAGGTCAGCGGTGACGTCGAGGTCCAGCACTGCATGAAGACCGAGACGGGAACGACCTGCATCGATGACGGCCGCAATCGGGGCATCAACGCCACGGGAAAGTAGTGTCGACGCGACGCTCGCCGGGAGGTTATCGTCCATTGAAGGAGGGGATGTCCATGAGGTTCACGATCACCGCGGCTCTTCTTCTCCTGCTGTCCCTTGGCTCTGTCGCGTCGGCCCATCCCCCCAGCGAGATCCGCCTCAACTACGACGGGGAGAAAAAGCTCGAGGTCCGCGTCATTCACGGCGTCGACAACGGATCGAAGCATTTCATCGACAAGGTGGAGGTCCGTCTCGACTCCAAGCTCGTCGCCGAAAAGGTCTTCGCCTCCCAGCTCAGTCCCAAAGGACTCGTCGTTGCCTTTCCGCTGGGGGCTTTAGCTCCGGGGACGGTCATCGCCGTCAGGGCACACTGTAACATTTTCGGCTCTCGCGAGGTGACCTACAGGGTCCCCTGAGGCCGATCGCGAGAAGAATGGGGGGATCCCGTCGGGATCCCCCCATTCTTCTCGCGATCATGGCCATTCTCGGTAGAGAAGCTTCTTCCAGGTGAAGCTGGATAGCGCTTCCGCCGAGGGATGCTGCCCCTTGGACATGGTCCCGAAATCCTTGGCCAGGCTGTCGTAGCCCCGGCGAAGGACCTCGTCTCCCTCGGCCTGGGCGACGAGGAGGGTGATCTCCTGGAGCTGGCGGTAGATGGCGGGGACGATGGCGAAGCCCGGTCCGTCGGGAGTGAGGCCGATGGTGTAGATGAAGGAGAGCGTTCGTCCCTCCCGGGTCGGCTCCTCGTCGCTGTAGCGTGGCAGGGCCGGAGAGACGTAAAGGGCCGTTCCCTCGGGAATGTCGACGTTGAGGGAGAGCGCATCCCAAAGAGTGGCCGCCGTCGGACTCTCGGCGACCCAGAGACGGGGGCGGCCCGACAGATAGGCGATCCAGAGGTCGACACCCCTTTTGGCGTCGTCCTGGGCGAAGGAGAGTTGCCAGAGGAGGTCGGGCTTCCAGTCGGCGTCGATATAGGGTGTGCTGCGGTGGTCCCGGACCAATCGATGCCCCTTGAGCGAGTCGAGAGGTTCCGTCCCTGCCGGGCTGCGGAGATAGGCCGAACGGATCAGGCCGTCGCGTTCGTCGAGGAGGATCGAAAGGGGGTGCCCCGGCGCCGAAAGGATATGAAGATTCGTCCCGCCCTGGGCGGGAGTGCCTTCGGAAAGGACGGAAAAGAGAAGGGCGAAAAGGAGAAGGGAAAAGCCCCTTCCCGGCGGAGACAAAGGGCACAGAAACAAAGAGGCGACCTCCCTTCGGGAACATGAAGACCCCCGCCATCATAGAACCGGCTGACGGCGGGGGTCAAGGGCGGTCGTTCCGATGGCTCAGGGGTTCTGGAACATCCGCTGGGCCATGAAGACCAGCTGCAGGTACGGGTCGTTGACGTCGTTGTGGGCCGGGGAGTGAATGAAGTAGTGATTCAGGAGGTCCATGACCGTCTCCCGGCGGGTGACGATGTCGAGGAAACGCTCGGCCAGGAAGAGGGGCGATTTGTCCTCCATGATGGCCTGAAAGCCGACGATCTGTCCCGGAGTGATGCCCTTGGCCTCGTCTCCTCTGGCCACGACGAGCTTCCAGAATCCCTTCCTGTTGAGGGCCATGTAGGGTTCGCGGGTGTTGTAGGGAAGGGTCAGGCCCACGACGGGAAGGCCGATCCCCGAGGCGGCCTCCTCCGTCCAGCCGACGCTGGCCCAGTGGAGTCCCAGGGTTTCGCTGACGCCCCAGGGCGTGGCCGGCGGAAGGGTCATGGGCCGCCCCAGGATCTGGGAGACGGCGACGAGGGCCTGACGCATGGCCAGAGTCCCGATGAGGGGGAGAACGGCCTTTCCCGTGGGACCGTCGATGATTTCGGCGCCGTCTCCGACGGCGAAAACGTCGGGGTGAGAGGTCCTCATGGCCTCGTCGACGACGATGCCCCGCCCGACGACGAGGCCCGCTGCCCGGGCCAGTTCGGCGTTGGGCCTGACTCCCGTGGCGAAGAGGACGCCGTCGGCCTCGATCGTCGTGCCGTCTCCGAGGACGACGCCGCGCGGCGTCACCTCGGCCAGAAGGGCTCCCGTAGCGACGGTGACGCCGCGCGAGACGAGACGTTCCTCAAGATGGGCGGCCATTTCTCCGTCCAGGGCCGACGTCACGTGGGGAAGAGCCTCGAGGACCGTCACCGTCAGCCCTCGATCCACGAGGGCCTCGACGAGCTCGAGGCCGATGGCGCCCGTGCCGACGACGACGGCCCTTTTCGCCTTCTCGGCGAAGGCGTCGAGAGCGCGGGCGTCGGCGGCGCCGCGAAGGCTGTAGACGTTGGGGGCCAGGCGATCGCGGCGGATCAGCTCTCTTCCGTACCAGACCCAGGTCCCGCCGTCGGCGGATCCCTCGCCGAGAACGCCCGGGACGGGAGGAATCCAGGGGACCGCCCCTGGGGCGAGGATCAGTTTCTCGAAGGTGACCTCGAGAGGTTCCTCTCCGCCCTCGATGAGGGCTGAATGGTTCTCCAGATCGAGTCGGACCGCTTCGCCGAAGAGGACATCCTTCATCATGTCCGGAGGCAGCCTGTCCGCCCGGGCCATGTCGACGACGACCTGTTCCGGACCTTCGGGGACGAGCTTCCGTCCCACGGCGTAGGGGAGGCTGCAGATGATCGTGGGTTCCTCGTTGACGACGATGGCGGCGTCGTCGAAGCCCATGTTCCTCAGAACCATATAGGAGACCCGCCCTCCGGGACCGCCGCCGACGATAAGGACCTTTTTCTTCAGGGTAGGAGCCATCCGATCCACACATCCTTTCCCGTTCTCTTTTTGCGGAATATCACATCCCGTCCAGTATATACCCTTGAGGGGTATATATCAAACCCATTCGGAGGTGAAGGTGTCGAGATGGTGCGTCTCGTTGAGGGAGACGAGGGTGAAGCCCCGTTTCCCTTCGAAGAGGAGCCGAGAGCAGGAGGCCGTGTCGAAATGGAGTCGCCAGAAATAGGGCTCGGCGATGGCCAGACAGGCGGCGACGAGAGGTTTAAGGACGGTGCGGTGGCTGACGATGACGAGCGTCTCGCCTCTGTGACGGTTGATGAGGTGCTGGAGATTGGAGTAGGCCCGGCTCTGGACCTGATCGAGAGTCTCGGCGCCGGGAAGGCGGAGCCTTTCGGGGTTTCTGAGCCAGAGTTCCCACTCTTCGGCGTAGTTTTGGGCCACCTCTTCCTTGGAATGCCCCTCCCAGGGGCCGAGGGCCATGTTGGTGAAGCCCTGGATGGTCTCCAGCGGAGCCGCGACGGCTTCCGCGATGGACTGGGCCGTCGCGAGGGCCCGGGAGAGCGGGCTGGTGAAGACGCGCGTCACCGAGAGGGGGATCAGGGCCTGGGCCAGGGCACGGGCTTGGCTGACTCCCCTCTCGGTGAGGGGAAAATCCCTTCGTCCTCGAAAAAGAGCCCTTTCGTTTCCCTCGCTTTCGCCGTGGCGGGCGAGGATGATCGTCGTTTTCGTTTCCTCTCTCTGTCGCATGGAGTTCTCCCTTCCGATCTGAACGGCATCTTCCCATTGTCCTGTCATTATAGACAAAGGAAGGGCCCGGATTTTTTGACCTGTCTTGACAATGGGCGCGGGGGTTGATAAGGTACTGAAAGCGAAAGCGTCCGAACTGGCACTCGTCGAGCGAGAGTGCTACCAAGAGGGGGGGTGTGACCTGTGCTGACAGAGAGGCAGTTGGAGGTGGTGCTGTCCGTAGTCTACGACTACATCACGACAGGCGAGCCCGTCGGCTCTCGGACCATATCACGGCGTTACCTGACGGGAAAGAGTGCGGCGACGATCCGCAACGAAATGTCCGAGCTGAGCGAGATGGGCTACCTCAACCAGCCTCACACGTCGGCCGGTCGCATTCCCACGGCCAAGGCCTACCGCCTGTACGTCGATGCCATTCTGCAGCGCAGACGAGAGCCTTCGTCGACGCTGGCGCCCTTTCTGAGAGATCTCAGGGCCAAAAGACAGGATGTCGAGGCGGCCTTGGCCATGATCTCCCATCTCCTCTCCCGGTTGACGCGGAGCGTCGGTCTCGCCGGCGTGGAGCTTCTGGAGGAGGTCCTCGTGCACCGCATCGACTTCCTTCCCGTCGACAGCCGCCATGCCCTGGTGCTGACGGTTCTTCAGGGGGGGCTCGTTCATCACCGGATGATCGAGTTCGCCTTCGAAGTGAAGCCCTCCGAGCTGGACGAGCTTTCCCTCCGTCTCAACCTGCTGGCCTCGGGCAAGGCCTGGAGCGAGGTGCGCCAGAATCTGAGCGCCTATCTGGCCGGGACGCTCGATCACCTTTCGCAGAGCTGCTTTTCGGCCCTCGAGGCCATCGATGCCATGCTGACGAGCCGCTCCATGAAGGTCTTCACGGGAGGAGCCCATCATATCCTGGGCCTTCCCGATTTTCAGGATATCGGCAAGCTTCAGGCCCTGATGGCCCTTCTCGAGGAGGAGTCCTCGCTGGAGAGGCTCGTTCGAAGCGTCTCCCTCGAAGAGGGTCTTTCCGTCCTCATCGGCGAGGAGAATCCTCTCGAGGAGATGCAGAGCTGTTCTCTCGTTCTCAGCTCGGGGCAGTTCGAGGGTAAACGGATGGTCGTCGGCCTCATCGGTCCTCAGCGCATGGATTACGAAGGGGCCATCGTCCTTCTCGAAGGCCTTCTGCCCCACCTGACGGGAACGCGGGATGACGACCGCTAGAAACAAGGAGTGTGAATGTCGATGACGGAAAAAGAGGAGAAGACGGCTCCCGACGAGGAGCTCTCCCCGGTGGAACCGGTTGCTGAGGTGACGGTCTCCCCCGAGGAAGTCCCTCCCGTCGAGGAGATGGGAGATGGCGTCGATTTGAGAGAACGCGTCAGGGAGCTCGAGACCCTTGCAGGGGATCTCAAGGCCGAGGCGGCCCGGGCCAAGGCGGATTTGTTCAACTACCGCCAACGGATGGAGCGGGACAGGGTCCGTATGCGCCAGATGGCCCTCGAAGATCTGGTTGTCCGCCTTCTTCCCGTGATGGACAATCTCGACAGGGCCCTCGCTGCGGGCGAGGACGTTTCGGCCAGGGATCTTCGCAGCGGCGTCTCCATGGTTCAGCGCCAGTTCCTGCAGGTTCTTGCCGACATCGGCGTCGTTCCCATCGAGACGGTCGGCCTGCCCTTCGATCCGGCCCGTCACGAGGCCGTGGCCCTCTGCCCGGCTGATGAGGGCGGAGAGGATTGCGTGGTCTGCGAGATTCAAAAGGGTTACTGCCTGGAGGAGCGCGTCATCAGGCCCGCTCAGGTCCAGGTGGGTCGAAAGAGCTAATCCGAACGATACGAAACTGAAGAGGTGACTTTTATGGCAAAGGTTATCGGAATCGACCTTGGGACGACGAACAGCGTCGTCGCCGTCAAAGAGGGAGAAAATATCACCATCATTGCCAACGCCGAGGGGAGTCGTCTGACGCCCTCCGTCGTTGCCTTCACCAAGGAGGGGGAGCGTCTCGTCGGTCAGCTGGCCAAGCGTCAGGCCATCGTCAATCCCGATCGGACGATCCAGTCCATCAAGCGCAAGATGGGGACCGACCATCGTGTCTCCATCGACGGCAAGCCCTACACGCCCCAGGAGATCTCGGCCATGGTCCTTCAGAAGCTGAAAAAGGACGCCGAGGACTATCTGGGAGAGACGGTGACGAAGGCCATCGTCACCGTTCCGGCCTATTTCACCGACGCCCAGAGGCAGGCCACGAAAGATGCCGGTCAGATCGCCGGTCTCGAGGTCCTGCGCATCATCAACGAACCTACGGCGGCCTGCCTGGCCTACGGCGCCAACAAGGAGGGCGAGAACAAGATCCTCGTCTTCGATCTTGGCGGCGGCACCTTCGACGTCTCCATCCTCGACGTGGGCGAGGGCGTCTTCGAGGTCCTCTCCACGAGCGGCGACAACCTTCTGGGAGGCGACGACTGGGACGAGCGGATCGTTCAGTGGCTCACGGAGGAGTTCCGCAAGGCCGAGGGAATTGACCTGAGCAAGGACCGCATGGCCCTTCAGCGTCTCCGCGAGGCGGCCGAGAAGGCCAAGGTCGAACTTTCCTCCATGGCCGAGACGACCATCTCTCTCCCCTTCATCACGGCCAACCAGAGCGGCCCCAAACATCTCGAGATGGCCCTCACCCGGGCTCGCTTCGAGGAGATGACGACCGATCTCATCGAGCGCGTCGCCGTTCCCTGCCGTCGCGCCTTGGAGGACTCGGGTCTCTCGACGTCCCAGATCGACAAGATTCTCCTCGTCGGCGGCTCGACGCGGATGCCGATGGTCCAGCGCAAGGTCAAGGAGATCTTCGGCAAGGAGCCCACGAAGGGGATCAACCCCGACGAGTGCGTCGCCGCCGGCGCGGCCATCCAGGGCGCCATCATGACGGGCGAGCACAAGGACATCGTCCTCGTCGACGTGACGCCCCTCTCCCTGGGGCTGGAGACGATGGGCGGCGTCTTCACCAAGATCATCGACCGCAACACGGCCATCCCCACGTCGAAGAGCCAGATCTTCACGACGGCCGCCGACAATCAGCCCCAGGTCGAGATCGTCGTCCTCCAGGGGGAACGGGCCATGGCCGCCGACAACGTCAAGCTGGGTTCCTTCTCCCTCGACGGCATTCCGCCCGCACCGAGAGGGATTCCCAAGATCGAGGTGACCTTCAACATCGACGTCAACGGCATCCTGAACGTGACGGCCAAGGATATGGCCACGAACAAGGAACAGCACATCACCATCCAGTCGTCGCGCCTCTCCGAGGAGGAGATCGATCGGATGCAGCGCGACGCCGAGGCCAACGAGGAGACGGATCGGAAGAAGAAGGAGCTCATCGAGGCCCGCAACGAGATCGAGAGCCTGAGCTACAACGCCGAAAAGCTCCTCAAGGATCTGGGCGACAAGGCCTCCGCCGACGAGCGGGGACGGATCGAGGGCGAGATCGCCTCGGCCCGCAAGGCTCAGGAGGGCGAAGATACGGCGGCTATCAAGGCTGCCGCCGAGAAGCTGACCCAGTCGCTTCAGGAGCTGTCGACGCGCCTGTACGCCCAGCAGGCCCAGGCCGGCCAGCCCGGCGCCTCTCCGGAAGGCGGTTCCGCATCGGAGGGACCGACGGTCGACGCCGAGTTCAACGATTCCACCCGGGCCTAGGAGTGAGATAAGGTGGCCTCCGGAGGACGTCGCGACTACTATGAGATTCTCGGCGTGCCGAAAGACGCCTCCGTCGAGGATATCAAGAAGGCCTACCGTCGGCTGGTGCGCAAATACCATCCCGATGCCAACCCCGGCAATAAAGAGGCGGAACAGAAGTTCAAGGAGGTCGCCGAAGCCTACGAGGTTCTGAGCGATCCCCAGAAACGGGTCCAGTACGATCAGTTCGGCACCGTCGGAGACATGACCGGCGGCGGTTCCCCCTTCGGCGAGGGCGGCGACGTGGGCGACGTCTTCGGCGATCTTTTCGAGACCATGTTCGGCGGCGGTTTCGGCGGCTTCGGCGGTCGCCGGAACCCCAACGCCCCCAGGCGGGGAGCCGATCTGGAGATGGAGATCTCCCTTACCCTGGAAGAGGCCTATCGGGGAGTGACGCGCAAGGTCGAGATCCCTCGCTGGCAGAGCTGCGAGCGCTGCGGCGGCACGGGAGCCGAACCGGGCAGCTCGCCCAGGACCTGTCCGACCTGCGGAGGCAAGGGGCAGGTGGAGCAGCGCCAGAGGACGCCCTTCGGCGAATTCGTCTCCGTCAACACCTGCCCCAACTGTCAGGGACGGGGCAAAATCGTCGAAAAGGTCTGTTCCCGCTGCGGCGGTGCCGGCCGTTACCGCGACAGGCGGACGGTGGAGGTGAGGATCCCTCCCGGCGTCGACAGGGGGACGCGGCTGCGCATCTCCGGCGAGGGTGAGGCCGGGCTCAACGGAGGTCCTCCCGGCGATCTCTTTCTCGTCGTCTCCGTCCGGGCCGATCCCCGCTTCCGGCGCGAGGGGGACAACCTCCACGTCGAAATGCACATCGCCTTTCCGCAGGCGGCTCTGGGCTGCGAGATCCAGGTTCCCACTCTGGAGGGACTTCAGAGCCTGGATGTTCCGCCGGGGACCCAGTCCGGTTCGACCCTGCGCGTCAAGGGCAAGGGAATGCCCCGCCTTTCGGCAGGGGGACGGGCCGGAGATCTTCTGGTCCGCGTTGTCGTCGATGTGCCGGCGAACCTCACGGAAAAGCAGAAGGCCCTTCTGGCCGGACTGGCTCGGGAGATGGATGTCTCCGTCAAGGAGTCTCAGGGGCTGCTCGACAAACTCAAGGGGTTCTTCGGCGCCTAGGTCGAGGGTTGCGTCGTTCGTGATACACTGTGGCAGGAGTCAGGGAGGCGACTACCGCCTCCCTTTTTCTTCGGAAGGAGGGAGACCATGGCCATGTCGGAGAGTTTCTGGTGGTACATCACTCTGGAGGCGAAGGCGGGTGACGACGAGATGCTCGTCTCCCTTGCCGAGCTCTGCGGGAGCATCGGCGCCGAAATTCAGGATCTGCCCCGGTCCGTCCGGTCTCGGCTCTTTTTCCGCAGCGGCAGAGACCTGGCCCACTGGCTTGGGGAGGTCAACGCCGTCCTCGAGTCCTGGCCCGGTGTCTCCGTCGTGGACATGGGGCGGATCGATAATCGTCCCTGGCATACGGAGTGGAAAGAGGCCTTTCCTCCTCTGCCCGTCGGCAAAGGGCTGGTCGTTCTCGCCCCCTGGCACAGCGGCAGTGAACCCGCAGGCAGGCTGCCCCTCTACATCCATCCCAAGAGCGCCTTTGGCACGGGCTATCACGAGAGCACCCAGCTGGCCCTGGAATTCCTCGAGCGTCATCTGCAAAGGGAAATGGCCGTAGCCGACATCGGCACGGGGTCGGGCATTCTGGCCATCGCCGCCGCCAAGTTGGGGGCCTCCCACGTCGAGGCCCGCGATCTCGATCCGGCCGTCATCGTCGAGGTGAAGGAAAATCGCGCCCTCAACGGCCTGACGGAAAGGGAGCTCGACGTCGCCGAAGGCGATCTCCTCAAGGGGCTCGAAGGTCCCTTCGACCTTCTGACGGCCAACATTCTCTTCGATCCCCTCGTGCTCATGCTTCCCGATCTCTCCCGGGTTCTTCGCCCCGGCGGGAGGGCCCTTTTCGCCGGCCTCTCCCTGAGGGACAGGGAGCCTTTCCGTGAGGCCCTGGCCCTTCATGGGCTCATCGAAATCGAGGATCGGACCAAGGGGGAGTGGTGGGGTGTCGTGGCCGAGATTCCGGCTTGAGGGGTGCCCCCTCCTGGAAGAGGGGCTCTGGCTTCTCTCCGAGGAGGAGGCCCATCACCTGATGACGGTCCGTCACAGTCGGGAGGGCTCCTTCGTCGAAGGCCTTCTGCCGGGCCGGATCGTCCTGACGCGCCTCGAGCGTCGCGGCGAAAAGTGGGCGGTCCGTTTCGTCGAGGAGCTTTCCGCCTCCGACGAGGGACCGGAGATCGTCCTTCTTGCGGGGCTGCTGAAGGGAGATTCTTTCGATCTCCTTCTTCGCCAGGTGACGGAGATCGGCGTCTCACGGATCGTCCCCCTCTGCTGCGATCACTCCGTCGTCCGCCTCGACGACGGTAAGGCGGAGAAGAAACTGGCCCGATGGCGCAAGATCGTTCAGGAGGAGTCCAAACAGTGTCGCTCCTCGACGATTCCCCTCCTCGACAGGCCCTGCTCCGTCGAACAGGCCCTGACACTCGACCTTCCCTCCAGTCGCTTCGTGGCGGCCATCGACGCCTCGGCGCCGCCTCTGGCCTCTCTCGATGTCCCCTCCTCCCTCGTTTTGGCCGTCGGGCCCGAAGGGGACTGGTCGGCCGGAGAGGAATCCTGTCTTAGAGGGGCCTCCTTCCTCCCCGTCTACCTGGGGCACCGAATCCTGCGGGCGTTCACGGCGGCGGCCGTCGTCTCCTCCTGGGCCGTCCAGGGCTGGCTTGGAGGGCGTCGTGTCCTCTCTTGAGGGGCTGAAGGTCCGCATCGAAGTTCTGGGCTGCCGGACCAACCAGTATGAGGCCGATGCCTTGGCCGATGCCTTCGTCGCAGGCGGAGCGAGCCTCGTCGATGGCCCTCCCTGGGACGTGGCCCTTCTTCTTTCCTGTTCCGTCACGTCGGCGGCCGACGGCAAGAGCCGCCAGCTGTTGCGGCGACTGAAGCGGCGGGTTCCCGAGGCCCTTGTCGTCGCCGTCGGCTGCTGGGCCCAGAGGGCCGATGACGACGAGATCGCCTCCGTCGGCGTCGATCTCGTCGTCGGCAACGGTCGCAAGGCCGAACTGGTCGGGGCCGTGGAGGCCCTGATCGAAGGTCGCCTTCCGGCGGGGACGGTGCTCCGCCAGAGCCTTTCCCCTCCCGCACGGTGGGATCCCCTTTTCATGGGCCGTCCCCATCTCCACAGCCGGGCTTTCGTCAAGGTCCAGGACGGGTGCGACCATTTCTGCAGCTACTGCATCATTCCCCGCCTCAGGGGGCATCCCCAGAGTCGTCCGCTGGACGACGTGTTGGGGGAGATCGGCTCCGTCGTCGCCTCGGGCTGTCCCGAGGTGATCCTCACGGGCATCCATCTGGGCCTTTACGGTCGGGATCTTGGCCTCTCCCTGGCCGATCTCGTCGGGGCCGTCGCCTCCGTCAAGGGGCTGAAACGCCTCCGGTTCGGTTCCCTCGAACCCTTCGCCCTCGACGATGCCCTTCTTGCTCTTCTGGCCGCCTCTCCTGTATTCTCTCCTCATCTCCATCTGCCCCTTCAGAGCGGCGACGACGAGGTCCTCGCCCGGATGAGACGGGGCTACGGGGCGGCCGATTTCCGGGCTCTCGTGGCGCGGCTGAGGAGTCTCTGGGGCGATGATCTCCACATCAGCACGGACCTTCTCGTGGGCTTTCCCGGCGAGACGGAGGAGGCCTTCGAACGCTCCCTCGACCTTCTTCTGGCCCTGAATCTGGGCCGGCTCCATGTCTTCCCCTTTTCCCCCCGCAAGGGGACGGAGGCGGCCTCCCTGAATGGCCGCCTTCCCCCCGAGATTCTGCGGGAGCGTTGCCGCCGTGCCCTCGATCTGGGCGAGAGCCTCCTCTCGCGTTACGCCCGCCGCTGGGTCGGCAGGGAGGTCCAGATCGTCGTGGAGAACTCCGAAAACGGCAGGATCAGGGGGCTTTCGGCCCACTATCTGGATGTCGAGGCTCCGGGAGAAGCCTCCGTCGGCGACGTGGTGACGCTCCGCATCGAGAAAGAGGCCCGAGGGCGTCTCCTGGCCTTTCCCCTTTCCCTGTCGGTGAGGTGATCTCTGTGGATGAAACGATGCTCGGCATCGATCTGGGGACGCGCTACGCCCTGACGGCTCTCTGCGGGGACGACGGACGTCCCCTCGTCCTGCCCAATCGCTGGGGCGGCAAGCGGACGCCCTCCGTGGTCGCCCTGACGGAAAAGGGTTGGCTGGCCGGAGAAGAGGCCGCCCGCGTCGCCCTTCTTCGGCCCGACCGGGCCTGGTGGAACGTGAAGCGTCGCATCGGATCGGGCTGGACGGCCCGCTGCGACGGCCGATCCTACTCGCCCGAGGAGCTTCTCGTCCCCCTTCTGCGCCTTCTTCGAGAGGATGCCGAGGCCCTTCTGGGGCGTTATGTCGCCTCCTGCGTTCTCGCTCTCCCGGCCCACTTCAGTTTCGCCGAGCGGGAAGCCCTTTCCGGTGCGGCCCGACGGGCCGGTTTCGAGACGATCCTTCTCGTCAACGAGCCGACGGCGGCCGCCCTCGCCACGGAAAGCGCGGGCCGTCATCTCGTCCTCGACTTCGGAGCCGGAACCGTCGATCTTTCCGTCGTCGAAGTCGAGGACGGCGTCTGGCAGATCCTCGAAAGCCGGGGGAGAAGCGATCTCGGCGGTGCCGATGTCGACAGACTCCTGGCCGAGGATCTCTTCCGGCGCTGTGGATATGGAGCGGAGGAGGACGATCCCCGATGGCCCCTCCTTCTGGCCGAGGCGGAGACGATCAAGATCGTCCTCTCCGAGGCCCAATCCTGTCCCTGGCACGTTCCGGCCGGCCTCTTTCCCGATGGCCCTTCTCCCGTCGAGGTGACGCGGGAGGAGCTGGAGCGGCTGGCCTCGCCCCTCCTCGAGGAGATCGTGGCCCTGACGGAAGACCTCTGGCGACGCCATCGTCCCGAGACGCTTCTTCTGGTGGGAGGGAGCAGCCGCATCCCCCTCCTTCGGAAACTGTTGGAAAAGCGGGGAATGAAAGCCGGGCACCTGCGCCTCTGTCCCGACGAGGCCGTCGTCTTCGGCGCCGCCCTGAGGGGGTTGCCCCGAAAAAAGGAGCGGCTTCTCCTTGACGTCCTCTCCGAGGGGTTGGGTATCCGCACAGCCGACGGCGCCGTGGCCCTGCTTCTCGAAAGGGGAACGCCCCTTCCCGCCTCGGCCAGAAGGCGCTTCGTCGCCACCGGCGGGGGGCGGATTCACGTCGAGGTCCTTCAGGTCTCGCGCGAGGGGGAGCGTTCCCTCGGCAACCTCTCCGTGTCGCCTTTGGCCCGAGGCGACGAGGTCGAGATCGCCTTTCGCGTCGATGGGGGAGGCTCGCTTCACGTCGAGGTCCGCCGGGGAGAGGAGCGGATCTGGCGGGTTCTCACCCTGGGAGGGGAGAGAGAAGATCCCGTCGAGGCCTTCTTGCGGGATAGAGAGCGTCTCGAACGGAAGCTGGCCCTGCTGACGGGACTTCTCGACGCCGGAAGCCAGCAAAGGGTGCGCCTTCTCGTCGACAAAACCCACCTCCTTCCCGGCGACGACGCGGCCATCGGAAAAGAGGCCCTGGCGGCCCTCGATCTTCTCGTCTCCACCCTGGAGAGGGAGGTCGTCTCATGATTCCCTGCGAGCTCGAGTCGCGCTTCCGCCTTTTGGGCATCGCCCCTCAGTCGGACTGGGATCAGGTCAAGTCGGCCTTCCGCCGCCTTGCCCGGACCTGCCATCCCGACGTGGCCGGGCCCGAGAGCTCGGCCCGTTTCGCCGAGATCAACGAGGCCTACATGGACATCAAAGGCTTTCTCCTCTCGGGCAAAAGGCCTCAGGGTCCCCTACGCCCTTCGCCGCCCCATGGGACCCCTCGGTCCAGGGCGGGAAGGGGCCAACGCCGGAAGGAGGCGGAGTCGACCGGGGAAAAGACGAGGCAGCGTCGTCTCGACGAGGCCCTTGACGAGGCGACGCGTCGCGTCGAGGCCCTTCTGCGAAAGTCGGCGGAGCGCAAGAGGGAAGACCTTTCGGGCCACCTGGAACGGTTACGCAGCGCCCATCCTGCTGTCGTCCTTCTCGCCCTGGAGGGGCTGGCCGCCCGCGTCGGAGAGGAAGCGGTCCGCAGGGCCCTCGTGGACCTTCTCTGCCGTCCCTCTCTGGAGCGGGAAGTCCTGGACCGCGTCATCGACCTCGTCGGCCCCGCCAACAGGGAGATCATGGTCCTTCTGTCGCGCCGTGTCCTTTCCATCGATGCCGACGTCGCCCTTCGCCTGGTCCGGTCCCTGCGCGGCCTCGCCGATCGCGCAGGCCTGTTGACGCCCTGGCTCTCCCACCGCTCAGAGAAGGTCGTCGCCGAAGCCCTGGCCCAATGGCCTCTGTCGGCGCCTCCGCCTGACGACCTGAGTCTCTCCCGCCTTCTCCGTCGGAACGAGGAGGCCCTGCTCATCCCCCTCCTTCGCCTTCTCCATCGCTGCGGTGCCCCGGCCTGGGCCGTCTTCTCGCTGAAGAAACTCGCCGTCGATCACCCCGCGGCGGCCGTTCGAGTCTGGGCCCGCTCTGTTGTGTCTCAGGGCGACCTAGGATAGAATAGCAAGGACTTTCTGTCGCGAAGGAGGGAGCGATTCGTTGGAATCCTGCGTCTTCTGCCAGATCGCCGAGGGTCGCCTTCCGGCCGAGATCTATTACGAGGATGAAGAGGTCCTCATCCTTCGCGATGTCGCCCCTCAGGCTCCGATCCATCTGCTTGTCATTCCCCGAAGGCATGTGGCCTCGGCCTCCGAAGTCGACGACGGTCGGATCTGGTCCACCGTCATGACTGCCGCCGTCGCCGCCGCGCATCGGCTCGGTCTTGTCGAGAAAGGTTTCCGCCTCGTCGTCAACAGCGGCGAGGAGGCGGGGCAGACGATCCCCCACCTTCACGTTCACCTGTTAGCGGGACGCTCTTTCCGCTGGCCACCGGGTTAGCTGATGGTGGCATAGAAAGGGGGGAATGTGAATGACCACAATCGTTCGCAGAGACAACGAATCCATCGATGACACCTTGCGTCGTTTCAAAAGGCTTGTCTCAAAGGACGGCAATCTACGGGAGGCCCGCAAGCGGGAGCATTACGAGAAGCCCAGCGAGGCCAAAAAGCGCAAGATTGCCGATGCCAGACGGCGAGGCACGAAGAAGAGGTAGACGACCGTGAGCCTTCTCGAACAGGTCCATCTGGATGTCATCAAGGCCATGAAAGCCCGCGACGCATCGCGCCTCTCGGCCCTTCGTCTGCTCAAGGCCGCCCTCGAGACGGCCGCGACTCAGGGAGGACGTTCCGGTCCTCTCGACGAGGAGGAAGAGATCGCTCTCGTCCGCCGTCTCGTCAAGCAGCGTCGTGAGGCCGCCGAGGCCTTCCGCAGGGGAGGAGCCGTCGAACGGGCCGAGGCCGAAGAGGCCGAGGCTCTTCTGCTCGGCGGCTACCTGCCGCCCGAACTCTCTCAGGAGGAGATCGAAGCCGCCATCGCCGACGTGGTCCGGGAGGTGGGAGCTTCGGGCCCCCGGGACCTGGGAAGGGTGATGGGGCCCGTCATGGTCCGCTTCAAGGGCAAGGCCGACGGCAATTGGGTGCGTCGCCTTGTGCAGGAGAGTCTGGCAAACCTTTAGGCAGGCCTGTTTTTCCCGGGGCCGGACGGATTTCCCTCGTCCGGCCCCGGTTCTTGACAGGAGGGAGGTGCCCTGATTGCGTTGTCCCCGTTGCGATGCCCTCGAGACGCGCGTCATCGAGACGCGGATGGCCAACGACGGCCGCGTCGTTCGCCGCCGTCGCGAATGCCCCTGCTGCGAGGCCCGCTTCACGACCTACGAGCGCCTTGAGGAGTGGCAGACCCTCTGCGTCATCAAGAAGGACGGTCGCCGCGAGGCCTTCGACGCCGACAAACTCCTTCATGGCCTCTGCCGTGCCTGTGAGAAGCTGCCTGTCCCCCTCGATCGCCTCGAGGAGGCCGTCGACCACATCGAGACGAAAGTCCGCGATCTGGGCCAGCTCGAAGTCGCCGCCTCCCTCCTGGGCGACCTGGCCATGGAGGAGCTTCGCAAAATCCATCAGGTCGCCTATGTGCGTTTCGCCTCCGTTTATCGGGAGTTCACCGACCTGTCCAACTTTGCCTCCGAAATCGCCCGTCTTTGCGATACCCTCTCCGACTCGAAGGGGAGGATGAAGGAGGGGGAGTCCTGCGAGGAAACCGGAGACGCGAAAAGAAACGGTTCTCAAAGTCGCGATCCTTTTGTATAATTGACCCACCATTTCTGATCGGATCGGGAGGGATCGAACGGTGAAGAAATTCGCGATTTGTCTGGCTCTTGTGGTGGTCCTCGGTCTTGCCGGGGCGGCTCTTGCCGAAGAGCCCATTCGCATCGGCGTCTACCTGCCCCTGACGGGACAGAACGCCTTCGGTGGGCAGCTCGAGCGCGACGGCATTCTCATGGGCAACAAGGAAAAGCCCGAGGTCCTGGGCCGAAAGATCGAAGTCATCGTCGTCGACAACAAGTCCGACAAGGTCGAGGCGGCCAACGCCGTCGTCCGCCTCATCGAGAAGGAGAAGGTCCATGCCATCCTCGGCACCTACGGCTCCTCCCTGGCCATGGCCGGAGGCGAAGTCTCGGAGAAGGCCGGCATTCCCGTTCTCGGCACCTCCTGCACCAACCCGCTCGTCACCCAGGGCAAGAAGTACTACTTCCGAGCCTGCTACATCGATCCTCTCCAGGGGTCGGCCGCGGCCAAGTTCGCCATGGATGTCCTCGGCGCCAAGCAGGCCGCCGTTCTAAAGGATGTGGCCCAGGACTACTCCGTCGGTCTCTCTGCCTATTTCAAGCGCGCCTTCGAGGCCGCCGGCGGCCAGGTCGTCTCCGATCTCAACTACCAGTCGGGCGACCAGGACTTCACGGCCCAGCTGACGACCATCATCGGCCAGGGCGCCGAGGTCCTCTTCATCCCCTCTTACTTCGCCGAGGGCGCCATCATCATCAAGCAGGCCCGCGAGCTGGGCGGCACCTTCCACATCATGGGCGCCGACGCCATGGACAATCCCGACATGATCACCATCGGCGGCAAGGACATCGAGGGGTTCGTCTACTCCACCTTCCCCTATGCCCCCGACATGCCCGGCATGAGCGAGATGGCCAAGACCTTCACGGAGAACTGGAAAGTCCAGTTCCCCGACAAGGACCCCAACGCCAACTCGGCCATCGGCTATGACTCCTACATGCTCCTCGTCGACGCCATCGAGCGGGCCGGAAGCACCGACCCCGAGGCCATCACCAAGGCCCTGGCCGAGACGATGAACTGGGAGGGCGTGACGGGATCGACGACGATCAACGAGACTCACGACGCCGTCAAGCCCGTCGGGTTCAAGAGGGTCGAAGGGGGCAAGCAGGTCTACGTCGGCTCCGTCATACCCGAGATGTAGTTCCCTGTCCTTCAGGTTTGAAGCGTCTGAGGGGGAGGTCCGTCCTCCCCCTCCTTTCTTGCGAGGAGGGCTCTCATGAGCGTCGAGATGTTCATCCAGCACTTCCTGAACGCGCTCACCCTGGGGAGTCTCTACGGCCTGATCGCCATCGGCTACACCATGGTCTACGGCATCCTGAGGCTCATCAACTTCGCCCACGGCGACATCTTCATGCTGGGGGCCTATTTCGTCTTCTGGGGAGGAAGCCTCTTCAAGCTCCCCTGGATCGTCTCCGTTGTCCTTGCCATCGGCGTCACCTCCCTCTGCGGCATTCTCGTCGACAGAGCCGCCTATCGCCCCCTGCGGGAGGCTCCGCGCATCTCGGCCCTCATCAGCTCCATCGGCGTCTCCTTCCTCATCCAGAACCTGAGCATCGTCACCTTTTCGGCCATTCCCCGCGCCGTCCACGTTCCCCAGTGGCTCGGCCAGGTCCACGTCATCGGCAAGGTCCGCCTTCTTCCCCTGGCCCTCGTCGTCCCTTCCGTCTCCCTCCTCCTCACGTCGGGGCTTCTCTGGATCGTCTACCGCACCAAGCCGGGATTAGCCATGCGGGCCATCTCGAAGGACATCGAGACGACGCGCCTCATGGGCGTCCCCGTCAACCGCATCATCGCCCTCACCTTCGGCCTCGGATCGGCTTTGGCCGCCGCCTCGGGCATCATGTGGGCCCTCCGTTATCCCCAGATCAACCCCTTCATGGGCACCATTCCGGGATTCAAGGCCTTCATCGCCGCCGTTCTGGGTGGCATCGGCTCCATTCAGGGCGCCGTCCTGGGCGGCCTGCTCCTGGGTTTCATCGAGATCATGATCATCGCCTTCTTCCCTGCCCTGTCGGGCTACCGCGACGCCTTCGCCTTCGTGCTCCTCATCGTCATCCTTCTCATCAGGCCCTCGGGACTGATGGGTGAGAAACTGGAGGAAAAGGTCTGATGGCTGCCGATAAAAAGACGTTCCTCAACCTGGCCTCTGTGGTCCTCCTGGGACTCTTCCTCTGGTGGGCCCAGGGCCATCTCGACGGGTACAAGATCCAGATCTTGAACCTCGTGGCCATCAACATCATCCTGGCCCTCAGCCTCAACCTCATCTACGGCTTCACGGGCCTCTTCTCCCTGGGTCATGCCGGTTTCATGGCCATCGGGGCCTATGTGAGCTCCCTGCTGATCCTGCCCGCCGCGCAGAAGGCGACGATCTTCCTTCTCGAGCCCCTGGTCTGGCCTCTGTCCGTGCTCCAGGCTCCCTTCTTTGTCGCCGTCCTGGCCGGTGGGATCGCCGCGGCCCTGTTCGGATTTCTCATCAGCTTCCCCGTCCTGCGCCTGGGCGGCGACTATCTGGGCATCGCCACCCTGGGATTCGCCGAGATCGTCCGCGTCGTGGGCAACAACCTCTCGGGGATCACCAACGGCGCTCTGGGACTCAAAGGGATCCCCAACTACGCCAACATCGGCTGGAACTACGGCTGGTGTCTTTTCACCCTCTATTTCATCGCCCGCCTCGTCAACAGCAACTTCGGCAACGTCCTCAAGGCCATCCGCGACGACGAAACGGCGGCCCGGGCCATGGGCATCGACGTCCTGCGATGTAAGGTCGTCTCCTTCACCATCGGCGCCTTCTTCGCCGGCGTCGGCGGCGCCCTCCTCGCCAGTCTCCTGACCACGATCGATCCCAAGATGTTCCTCTTCCTTCTCACCTTCAACGTCCTCATGATCGTCGTCGCCGGAGGGCTGGGTTCGCTCTCGGGGACGGTCATCTCCGGCATCGTCATCACCGTCCTCCTCGAGTGGCTCCGCTTCGTCGAAAACCCCGTCACCATCGGCTCCCTCTCCATACCGGGCATTCCCGGCATGAGGATGGTCCTCTTCTCTCTGGCCCTGCTTTTCATCATCCTCTTCCGCCGCGAGGGGATCATGGGGATGAAGGAGATCACCTGGGACGGGCTGGCCTGCGCCTGCAGGAGGAAAGGAGGCGACGACCGTGACTGAGCGGGAGACGGCTCTTCAGACGCAGGGGGTCACGATGCGCTTCGGCGGACTGACGGCTCTTCACGACTTCTCGATCCGCGTCTTCCGCGGCGACATCGTCGGCCTCATCGGCCCCAACGGGGCGGGCAAGACGACCTGTTTCAACGTCATGACCGGTTTTTACCGGCCCACGGAAGGGAAGGTCCTCTTCGAGGGTAGGGATCTGACCGGCATGGGGCCCCATCAGGTCTGTCGCGCCGGCATCGCCCGAACCTTTCAGAACATCCGCCTCTTCGCCAACGAGACGGTCCTTCAGAACGTCATGATCGGTTGCCACGTCCGCCACCCCCTTCACTGGTGGGAGGCTCCCCTTCACTTCGGCCCCGTCGCGGCCAAGGAACGGGCCATCCGCGACAGGGCCATGGCCCTTCTGGAGGAGGTCGAACTGGCTCATCTGGCCGGCGAGTGCGCCGCCTCCCTTCCCTACGGGGCCCAGCGACGCCTCGAGATCGCCCGGGCCCTGGCCACGGAGCCCCGCTTCCTCCTCCTCGACGAGCCGGCGGCGGGCATGAACCCTCAGGAATCGCAGAAACTCCTGGCCTTCATCCGTCACGTTCGGGAACGGTTCAACGTGACCATCATGCTCATCGAACACGACATGAAGGTCGTCATGGGTGTCTGCGAGCACATCTGGGTCCTCGACTACGGCGTTCTCATCGCCCAGGGAACCCCGAAGGAGATCCAGGCCAACCCCCGCGTCATCGAGGCCTATCTGGGAGAGGAGGCCGTCGCCGATGCTTAAGGTGGAGAATCTCAATGTCTTCTACGGCGGCATTCATGCCCTGAAGGACGTCTCCATCGACGTTCCCCGCGGCAAGATCGTCACCCTCATCGGGGCCAACGGCGCCGGCAAGAGCAGCACCCTCCGGGCCATCGCCGGTCTGGTCCGCAAAAAGGGGAAGATCTTCCACGATGGGGAGGACATTTCCGGCGCGGTTCCCGAGGCGATCACCTCCGCCGGACTCGTTCTCGTGCCCGAGGGAAGGAAGATCTTCCCCCACCTGACCGTCTACGAGAACCTCATGCTCGGCGCCTACATCCGCAACGACCGGGCCGGCATTGCCGAAACCCTCGACTGGGTCTACGGCCTTTTCCCCCGCCTTCGGGAGAGGGCCTGGCAGAAGGGAGGGACCCTTTCCGGCGGCGAGCAGCAGATGCTGGCCCTCGGCCGGGCCCTCATGAGCCGTCCCAACGTGATCATGATGGACGAGCCCTCGCTGGGACTGGCGCCCCTTCTCGTGAAGGAGGTCTTCGAGATCATCGCCGCCGTCAACGCCCAGGGCGTGACCCTTCTCCTGGTCGAGCAGAACGCCTTCGCCGCCCTCCGCGTGGCCCACTACGCCTACGTTCTCGAGGTGGGGCGCATCGTCCTCGAGGGGACGGGTTCAGCCCTGCTGGCCGACGATCGGGTCCGCGAGGCCTATTTGGGAGGCTGACCTCCCGAGGAGAGCTTTTGTGTATAATGAAGGGCAGGCGCCCTTGGCGCTTTATTCCGAGGAGGCGGTGGCTGTCATGTCGGCATGGAATCTCCCCAATATGCTCAGTCTTTCCCGGGTCTTCCTGGCTCCACTGGTGATGCTCTTTCTCACCCTCCGGGGCCAGTTCGGCAACGTCTTCGGCCAGCCCGTCGGCGATGTCCTGGCCGGTCTCGTCTTTCTCCTCGCCGCCCTGACCGATACGGCCGACGGCTACATTGCCCGCAAGAAGGGGATCGTCACCAATCTGGGCAAGTTCATCGATCCCCTGGCCGACAAGATCCTCGTCACGGCGGCCCTGATCGCCCTCGTCGAGCTCCATCGTCTCAGCGCCTGGATGGTCGTCGTCATCGTCGCCCGCGAGTTCATCGTCACGGGCCTCCGCATGGTCGCCGCCGCCGAAGGCATCGTCATCGCCGCATCAAAGGGAGGCAAGGCCAAGACGGTCAGTCAGATCGTCGCCATCGGTCTTCTCATCTTCAACCTCCCCGGCGGGACGGTGGCCATGTGGGTGGCCATGATCCTCACCGTCTGGTCCGGCATGGATTATCTGCTCAAGTGCAAGGATATGCTGGCCGGATCGGGGAAGACGTCAGGAGGAACCCCTTCATGAACGAAAGAGAGCGCACGTCCCTTTTCGCCGCCGTCGAGGCTCTCCGCCCCGCCATGGTCGAGACGCTGAGCCGTCTCGTCGAGATTCCCGCCGTCTCGCCCCTCGACGGAGGGGCGGGGGAGGGCGAGAAGGCGGCCTGGCTGGAGCGTCACATCGCCTCCCTCGACCTGGGGGAAACCCGACGCTACGACGCTCCGGACGACAAGGCCCCCGACGTGCGCCCCAATCTCGTCCTCTCCGTTCCGGGCGAGGAGAGCGAGGCCGGTCGATTGGTCCTCGTCTCCCACGTCGACGTCGTCCCCGAGGGGAACCGCGACCTCTGGACGGCAGATCCCTTTCGGGCCGTCGTCCGAGACGGCCGCCTCTACGGCAGGGGGAGCAACGACAACGGCCAGGAGCTGGTGGCCTCCCTCTACGCGGCCCTGGCTTTGAAGAAAATGGGTCTTCGACCCCGACGGGATCTGCTCCTCTGTTTCGTCGCCGACGAGGAGAGGGGGAGCGCCAAGGGCATCTGCCATCTGCTGGAAGAGGGACTCTTCCGGCCCGAAGACCTCGTCGTCGTCCCCGACGGAGGCAACGAGAAGGGCGATTTCGTCGAGATCGCCGAAAAGGGGATCCTTTGGCTTCAGTTCCGCGTCAGGGGGCGTCAGACCCACGCCAGCCGACCCGACCTGGGACTCAACGCCTGCCGCGTGGCCAACGCCTTCGCCGCCGAACTGGACGAGGCCCTGCATCGGGCCTTCCCGGCTCTCGACGACCTGTTCGTCCCCCCCTTCTCCACTTTCGAACCGACGAAGCGCCTGGCCAACGTGGCCAACGTCAACACCGTCCCGGGCGAAGAGGTTCTCTGCTTCGACTGCCGCGTCGTCCCCTCCGTCCCTCTCGACGACGTCCTTGCCGTCGTTCGCTCCGTCATGGGTGATCACGAGAAAAGAAGCGGCGCGACGATCGAGCTGACGCTCCTGGAGCGCGGCGACGCCGCCGAGCCCACCTCGACGGGAGCGCCCGTTGTCGAGGCCCTTGTCCAGGCCCTGGAACAGGTCTACGGCTTCAGGGCCGTCGTGGGCGGCGTCGGCGGGGGGACCTGCGCGGCCTACTTCCGCCAGGCCGGAATCCCCGCCGTCGTCTGGGCCCAGGAGGCCGAATGCGCCCACATGCCCGACGAATATGCCGTCATCGACCACCTCGTCGCCGAGGCCAAGGTCTTCGCCCTGCTCATGATGGAGGCATGACCGACGTTCGCCTCAGCGACGGAGGGGAAGGGAAAAACGAAGAGGGGAGGCTCCCGACCGGAAGCCTCCCCTCTCTTCTGTACAGGGTCCTCAGCGCCGTTTCAGGAGCAGGGCCGGCAGGGCCAGGAGCAGGGCTGAAAAACCCTGGAGGCCGAGGGAACAGCCGCCGCCGCCACCGGACGTCGGATCGGGCCTCTCCGCCGTGGGGGACGTGAAGACCTTGAGGCAGACGTTGGCGCCGGTCATCTCCGACGTCATGTCCGTCCAGGTCGTGCCGTCGGAACTGACGAAACTCTCGCCGGCGTTCGCCGAGGCCTTGTCGCTGTACCCCTCCTCGGGATATTCGACGGGGATGGGGAAGGTGTAGCCCGGCGTGGTGAGGCGGACGACGACGGAAAAGAGCTCGCCCGGCACGAGAGCCACGTCGGGAAGGGCCACGGTGTGGTAGCCCGCCGTCGCGAGGTTGCCGTCGGAAGAGGAGACGAGGGTGCCGTGGACGGGGTTGCCTGCCGTGACGCCCCGGTAGATGTCGATCCGATAGGAAGAGCCGCTCTGGCTCGCGTAGAAGGAGACGGCCTTGATCCCCTCCGCCTCCGTCGCCGAGAAGGCCTCCCCTGCCTTGAAGACGTTGGCGAACCAGGCCGTGTCGCTGCCGAAACCGTAGGCGGAGACCCAGCCCAGGGGGTCGTACTGGTAGATCCGGCTGTAGTTGGAGGCGTCGGCGCCGGTGAAGACGACGGACTGACTGATGGTGGGATCGGCGTAGGAGAGCCAGAAGTAGCCCTCGTCGCCCCAGCCCGTTCCCCAGCTGTTCTTGACGAGCCAGGCGCCGTCGCTGCCGGGACGGACGACGAAGTTGGCGGCGGGATAGGCGTCGTCCCAGCCGATGATGGCCACGACGTGACCGCCTCCGGTGGCGGCGGCGTTGTGGAAGGCGTGCGTCGTCGGGTTGTAGACATCGGTCTCGTCGAAGGGCCAGACGATGCGGATATGGACGGCTCCCTGCGCCATGAGGGATGCCTTGACCCTGTCGGCGCCGGAGAAGGCGCCGCTCATCGAGAGAAAATGGACCTGCTCCAGATGCTTGGCCACGGGGTCCGACGCCGAGGGGAGTTCGCCGTTGTAGGGTCTGTCGCTCTCGTGGACCGCTCCCGTCCAGCGGGAGAGGAGGGCTGTCGAGATCCAGGGATTGCCTCCCTGGTCGAAGATGGGGTCGCTGCCGAAGCCGGGGTCGCTTTGAGTGAAGGCCGGTCTTGCGGCGCTCTCGTCGACGTAGGCGAAATAGGCCAGGTGCCACTCGGAGAGGTCGAAGGTGCCCTCTCCGGCCTTCCTGAAGGTCGATTCGAGGGAGGCCATGGCGCCGAAGGCCCAGCAGGTGCCGTAGGGGTTCTGGTCGCGGATGTCGGTGACGGCGCCCTCGACGCGCAGATCGTAGGAGGCGGGAAGGTCCGCCGCCGAGGCGAGGTCGATCTCCGGGGCGGTGACGTGGGAGAGATCGAGAGGGGAGGGGCGGTACCCCAAAGGCCTTGTGTCGGGAAGGGCCGTCTGCGGCGATGAGCCGGACCGCTCCTGGCTGTATCGGAGGTATTCCGAGTCGAGGGGGGCCCTCTGCCCCACGGCGGCGAAGGAACCGGCAGCTACGGCGACGGAGGTGAAAAGGACGAGGGCAAAGAGGGCGAGACGGAGACGACGGTGATTCATGAACGGACACATCCTCTCTCGTGAAGAGATTTCTCGTCGGATCCGGAACCGTCGGGCTCCCGATACTCTGCACTGGAAGAGGGGCAGGGAACGAGGCGGAGGCGATCCTCCTGTGACTCTTTAACTGTATCCTGCAAATGGAACTGCTGTCAAACGGCGCGAGGTCTTTCCCGGAGGTTTCGCCAGAGCGTGATCTCCATGGCGGCCACGGCGACGACGAGGCCGATGCCGACGCCGCGCAGAACGAAGCCGTAGCCGAAACGTCCCGCGAGGGCGGAGACGCAGAGGGGAGCCACGGCCCAGGAGAGGTCGACGGCCGTGCCGAAAAGGGTGAAGATTTCCGTGTACTCCTCCTGCGGCGTCCGAGCCGAGAGAAGGGCGTAGAGAAGGGGGAAGGTGAGGCCCATTCCGACGCCGTGGAGGGTCCCGCCGACGATGAAGGCCGCCGTGGAGGCGCCCCAGGTCGCGACGAGGGCACCCAGAGCCAGGGTGCTGAAGGCCGGAAGGAGCAGTTTCGCCCCCCTGCTGTCGACGAGATGGCCCAGGAGAAAGCGGACGGCCAAGGCGGCCAGTCCGCTCGAGAAGAGGAAGGCCGATCCCGTCGTCGTCCATTCTCGGGCGGCGTTGGCGATGAAAGGCATGATCGGCGCCGCTCCCAGGGCGAAAAGGGTCCCCGAAAGGAGAATCGTCCTCAGATCGGGCCGGTTCCAGGCCGGAGCGAGGGCCTTCAGGAAGGAACGCCCTTCCCGGGCCTCGAGCCCCTTTTCCCTGAGAAGGCCTGTGAGGCCGAGGGCCAGGAGGCAGCAGGCGAGGCCGACGGCGAGAGGGATCCGGGGGAACCCCTCGAGAACGAGGCCTTCGGCGGGAGGGATGAGAAGGATCTGGGGGATGAGGGGGGAGAGTCCCGAAAGGCCGAAGCCCCGGCCGCGGAGGTTTTCCGGGAGGATGCGGGCCAGATGGAGAGGATTGGCCACGGAAAAAAGCCCCCACCCCAGTCCCTGTAGGGCCCTGCCGAGGAGCATGAGCGGGAGGGGAGGCAGCGCGACGAGCAGGGCGATGGCACCTGCCATGAGAAAGGCCCCGAGGGCCATTCCCGCCCTTGTGCCCCTTCGGGCCAGGAAGGAGCGGTTCCAGGGGCGCCCCGCCAGAAGGGCCACCTCGAAGGTGATCCAGACGAGGCCCACCGTCGGAGCCGACCAGCCCCTGAGGGTCAGGACGAGGGGGTAGAGGAAAAAGAGGGCGATGGAGACGTAGGCCGTCATGTTGACGGCGAAGGCGACGTGGAATTCGCGGGGCAGCGCTCTCATGGAAAGGCTCCTCTCTCGGGGGTGGCGACGGGTCCATTGTAGAGGGCTGGCCGTACGGCGCAAGTGGCGGAGGCGATCTTTCTCCTCGGGCGGAAGGCCCTCCGGCGGGAGGCTAAGAGGAAAAATCGGGCGGAGGGCGATAGTTTTTGACGCTCCCGGCGCGGGAAGCCTATAATGGATCGAATCGACTCGAGAAATCACGGCTGACCGGCCGATAGTCATGAGGTGACCTCTATGTTCCAATCCCTGAAGAAAGCTCTGGGGCTCGATCCCAACGATCGGGTCCTGAAACGGTACAGCGGGCTTGTCGAACGCGTCAACGCCCTCGAGGCGACGATGGAGCCCCTTCCCGACGACGAACTGGCCGCCCTCGGCGGCGCCTTCCGATCCCGCCACGAGGCGGGAGAGAGCCTGGACGACCTTCTGCCCGAGGTCTTCGCCGCCGTCCGCGAGGCCTCGCGGCGCGTCATGGCCATGCGTCATTTCGACGTGCAGCTCATGGGGGCCATGGCCCTCCACGAGGGGAAGATCGCCGAGATGCGCACCGGCGAGGGCAAGACCCTCGTGGCGACTCTGGCCGTGGCCCTCAACGCCCTCTCCGGCAAAGGGGTCCATCTCGTCACCGTCAACGACTACCTGGCCCGACGCGACGCCCAGTGGATGGGGCCCCTCTACCGTTTCTTCGGCCTCTCCGTGGGCGTCATCTATGCCTTCATGCCCCCCGAGGAACGGACGGCGGCCTATCGCTGCGACATCACCTACGGAACCAACAGCGAGTTCGGCTTCGACTACCTCCGCGACAACATGACGATCCATCCCAGCCAGCTCGTCCAGAGGGAGCCCAATTTCTGCATCGTCGACGAGGTGGACTCGATCCTCATCGACGAGGCCCGGACGCCTCTCATCATCTCCGGCCCCTCGGAGGACTCGACGGAGCCCTACCGGACGGCCGATCAGGTGGCCCGCAGGCTGAGAAAGGGCGACGATTTCGAAGTCGACGAGAAGGAGCGCAACGTGGCTCTCACCGAGGAGGGGATGGCCCGCTGCCAGGAGATGCTCCACCTCGACGACCTCTTCTCCGACATGGCCCATTCCCAGTTGGCCCACAAGATCCTTCAGGCCCTGAAGGCCCACAACCTTTTTCAGCGCGACGTCCACTACGTCGACAAGGACGGCGAGATCGTCATCGTCGACGAGTTCACGGGACGGCTCATGTTCGGGAGGCGCTTCTCCGATGGCCTCCATCAGGCCATCGAGGCCAAGGAGCGCGTCCGCATTGGGAGAGAAAATCAGACCCTGGCCACCATCACGCTCCAGAACTACTTCCGCATGTACCGCAAGCTGGCGGGCATGACGGGCACGGCCGCCACCGAGGCCGAGGAGTTCAAGGAGATCTACGGTCTCGACGTCGTCATCGTCCCCACCAACAGGCCCTGCGTCCGCGTCGACCACTCCGACGTGATCTACAGGACCAGGACGGAGAAGTTCGCCGCCGCCGCCGACGAGGTGGCCGAGCTCCACGAAAAAGGCTGTCCCGTTCTCGTCGGCACGACCTCCATCGAGAGTTCGGAGCGGATGAGCCGTCTTCTCAAGGCACGCAAGGTTCCCCACGAAGTGCTCAACGCCAAGCAGCACGAACGGGAGGCGGCCATCGTGGCGCAGGCCGGAGCCTACGGTGCCGTCACGGTGGCCACCAACATGGCCGGCCGGGGGACGGATATCGTCCTGGGCGGCAACGCCGATTTCCGGGCCCGCGAGGAGGCCGGACGTCGCGGGCTCGACATCGGCGACGCAGGGGTCTTCGAACCCCTCAGGGAGGAGATGGGCCGCCTCTGCGAGGAGGATAGGCGAAAGGTCCTCGAGGTGGGGGGGCTCCAGATCATCGGCACCGAGCGTCACGAGGCGCGCCGCATCGACAACCAGCTCCGCGGACGGGGCGGTCGCCAGGGCGATCCCGGCGGCAGCCGCTTCTACCTTTCCCTCGAGGATGACCTGCTCCGCCTTTTCGGCTCCGACCGAATCCAGGGCCTCATGGGGAAGCTGGGCATGGAGGAGGGCGAGGCCATCGAGCACCCCCTGCTGACGCGCTCCATCGAATCGGCCCAGAAAAAAGTCGAAGAGATGCACTTCGACATCCGCCGTCAGCTCCTCATGTACGACAACGTCATGAATCAGCAGCGCGAGGCCGTCTACGGAGAGCGCCGCACCATCCTCTTCGACGGAGAAATCGTCGACCACACGCGCCAGATCGTCGTCGGCGTCCTCTCGTCCATCCTCGACAGGGCCTTTCCCGAGGAGTCCGACGCCGATCCGGCCTCGGCCAGGCTTCGGATCAAGGGGCTTTTCGGGCCCGGCCTGGATCGTCATCTCGAGGGCGTTATCAGCCGCGACCTTCTCCCCGCCGCCCGAGAGGCCATGACGGAGGAGCTCCGGCGGCGCTTCGAGGCCAAGGTGGAGGAGCTGGGGAAGGAGACGGCGGAGCAGCTCTTCCGCTTCATCACCCTCAACGTCCTTGACAGCCATTGGAAGGAACATCTTCTGGCCATGGACGAGCTTCGCCGGGGCATCGGCCTCCGCGCCATCGGTCAGAAAGATCCGCTGGTGGAGTATCAGTTCGAATCGTACAACCTCTTCCAGGAGATGCTCGACCGCGTCCGCTACTCCGTGGCCGACCTCGCCCTCCGCGTCTCCGTCGTCCGCGAAGAGACACGGCGACGTTCGCCGGAGGGGCTCCACGAGGGGCGAGCCCTCTCCGTTCCCCTTCGTACGGCCGATCAGGAGGCCGCCGATCGGGCAGGCCATACAGAGGCGCGGGAGCCCGTCCGCAGAGGTCCCAAGGTGGGACGCAACGACCCCTGTCCCTGTGGCAGTGGCCGGAAATACAAGCACTGTTGCGGCAGGAACGAATGAGAGTCGTCGAACGAGAGAGCCCGGAGGAGATATGCCCATGAAGATTGTGCGTGTCGTCGCTCTTTCCCTCTGCCTGGCGGCGCTGGCCTCGGGCCTCGCCTCCGCCGATTGGGACGTCTCCGCCGAGATGGGCCGCATCGTCTCGGAGGCGCCTCCTCTCGTCTCCTTTCCCGAGGCCGAGGGAATGGTCTGGAAGCGTGATCTCGCCTATTCTCTGGCCGCCGACGGAAGCCTCACCCGCAGCCAGAGATGGCTCGTCCTGGCCGGTCCCTTCGGCCTTCCCTCGGCGTGGCGTCACTGGATCCTTCCCATCGCGCCCGGAGGCCAGATCGATGTTTTCGAGGCCGGCCTCTACGATCCCGTCACCTCCCGTCTCGTCCTGCCTCTCCTGCCCGTGACGAAGGAAGAGGCGGGCCTCTCCTTCGTCGAGCTCCGCCTGCCTCCGGAGACGGCCGACCTGGTTCTGGCCCTGGAATTCCGCGAGATCCTGCCCCGGCGGTACAACGTCGACGACCGTCTCTGGACCAACGTGGACCTTCCCCTCTGGGAGGGGGAAATCACCGTCGACGTCCCCGAGGCGGCGGGCTTCGTCTGGACCTCCTCGGAGGGACTATCGCCGTCGAAGACGACGGAAAAGGGACGCGACCGCTATGCCTGGCGTCTCGTCAATCGCCCGGCCTGGAAGGGCGGCGGCCTCGTCGCCGACGGACGTCCGTCCCTGGCCTTCAGCCTGAGGCGTGGCCCCCGCAGCTCCCTCGAGGAGCTGGGATCGCTGTCCGCAGGGCTGGACCTCGCCCTGCCCCCGGCTCTGGCGACGTCGTCGACGAACGTCATCCGCCGTGGCGAGGCCCTGTTGGGCTACGTCGATGGAGAGGCGCGCCTTCGGCGGGATCTCCCCGCAAGCTGGGTCCGGCCGCAGGAGCTTCTCCCGGCCGAGGGACCCTGGACGGAGTGGGAGCGGACGCTTCTCCTCTCCCGCTGGCTCGCGGCTGCTGGCTGGAAGTGCGATCTTTTCTGGCAGCCTCTGACGGAACTGGACGATGCCGTTCCGGCGACGCGCACCCTCTGGCTGAGGCCCGTCCTCTCCCTTTCCGCTCCGGGCCTCTCCCAGGCCTATTATCTCCCGGGACAGGCCGTCCCCCTGGGCGAGACGCCCTCGGAGATCAGGGGGAAGACCCTTTATCGTCTCGATCGGGGCAATGTCGTCTCCGTCTCCGTTCCCGGCGGAGATGCCCTGGAAAACCGCCTCATCCTGACCTGGCGCCTCGCCGTCGACGAGAAGGGATTCGCCTCCGGCGATCTCGTCGTCGATGTCTTCGGCGGTTGGTTCTCCCTCGTCGGGGCCGTCTCCCCCCACGGCATCGAGGGGCTCTCCTTCAGGGGAAGCCCTCTGTCTCTGGGCCAGCCCGAAGTGGCCCGGCGCAAGGCGGGCCTGCGCGTGACCTACCCTGTCCGGGGAGGGCTGGGGATTCCCGGCAACGCGTCGCTGCTCTTGCAGGTTCCCGGCGTCGATCCTCGGGCCTTCTCCGATCTCCGACGGGGTCTGGGGCCCCTCTCCCTTCAGTTCCCCTTCGTCTTCGAGCAGGCCTTCGAGATTACCCTGCCCCAGGGCTACCGCCCTCTGGATTTTCCGACGCGACGCAACGTGGAGACGGGGCCCGTCCGATTGACGGAGACCTTCAGGGAGAAGAAGAGGGCGGGCAGCATCGAGGGGAGTTCCCGCCTCGTCGTGACGACGAGCGTCCTCGATGACGGCGGAGCGGCCACTTTGGCCGCCCTGATCCAGAGGGGCGATCAGTGGAGCGCCCTCACGCTCCCCGTCCGCAAACGGTAGGAAGGTGTTTCCCCTTATTTCTGGAGGTGTGACGATTGATCAACATTGAAGAGACGGTGCGCTCCCTGACGGAGCGGGCGCTGCGAAAGGTGGCCGCCGAGAGGGGACGGAATCTCCCCGATGTCTTGCCCATCATGCTCGAACGCCCCCGCAGGGAGGGACAGGGCGATTGGGCCTGCAACGTGGCCATGCAGGTGGCCAAGGCCATGGGAACCAACCCCCGCGAGATTGCCCAGGCCGTCGTCGATCGGCTCGATCTGGAGGGCGGCTATCTGGAGAAGGCCGAAGTGGCTGGCCCGGGCTTCATCAACTTCTTCCTCTCTCCTCTTTGGGCCTCGGAGGTCATCGCCGAGGTCCGCCGGCAGGGGGAGGCCTATGGTCACGGCCTTTCCGGCAAGGGGCGCAAGGTCCAGGTCGAATTTGTGTCGGCCAACCCCACCGGTCCCCTTCACGTCGGCCACGGCAGAGGAGCCGTCGTCGGCGACGTGACGGCCAACATCCTGGCCGCCGCAGGATGGGAGGTGGAGCGGGAGTACTACATCAACGACGCCGGCCTCCAGATGACTCTCCTTGGCAAATCGGTCCAGAGCCGCTACTTCGAGCTTCTCGGCAGGCCCGAAGGGGCTCCCATGATCGAAGACGGCTACAAGGGCGACTACATTTACGATCTGGCCCGGGAGCTCATCGAGCGCGACGGCCCCGTTCACCTCGACGAGCCCGTCGAGGTGAGCCTCCCCCTCTTCCAGGTCTACGCCTCCGACGCCATCCTGGCCATGATCCGACGCGACCTGGCCGATTTCGGCGTCCACCACGACGTCTGGTTCTCCGAAAAGAGCCTTTACGACACGGGAGCCGTCAAGGCGGCCGAGGCCTTCCTTAAAGAGCGCGACCAGGCCTACGAACAGGACGGGGCCACCTGGTTCCGTGCCACGCGCTACGGCGACGCCAAGGACCGGGTCCTCTTCCGGAGCAACGGCGTCGCCACCTATTTCATGTCCGACATCGCCTATCACAAGAACAAATACGACCGGGGCTTCGATCTCGTCATCGACGTCTGGGGGGCCGACCATCACGGCTACGTTCCCCGCATGACGGCCGCCGTTCAGTCCCTGGGCCGGAAGGCCGAAGACCTGCGGATCCTCCTCATTCAGTTCGTCAACCTCCTCCGCGGAGGAGAGCAGGTCTCCATGTCGACGCGATCGGGACAGTTCATCACCCTTCGCGACGTCATCGACGAGGTGGGCGTCGACGCCTCGCGCTACTTCTTCGTCATGCGCAGCTGCGACAGTCACCTCGACTTCGACCTGGCCCTGGCCAAGGAGGCTTCCAACGACAATCCCGTCTTCTACGTCCAGTACGCCCACGCCCGGATCCACAGCGTCTTCCGTGAGGCCCTGGGCAGGGGAATCGTCCTTCCCGATGCCTTCGTCGACCTGTCCATCCTCGGGGCGCCGGAGGAGCAGGCCCTGATCCGCAAGCTGGCGGCCTTCCCCGATGAACTGGCCAAGGCCGCCGAGGAGCTGGCCCCTCACCGCGTCACCTTCTTCCTCTACGATCTGGCCTCTCTTTTCCACAGCTTCTACAACGCCCATCGCGTCCTCGACGCCGAGCCTTCCCTCTGCCTGGCCCGGCTGGCCCTTCTCGACGCGACGCGCGTCGTCTTGGCCAACGCCCTGGCCCTTCTGGGAATCCAGGCTCCCCAGAACATGTGAGATGCCCCGCCTCCGCTGGGTTCTTCTCTGGACCTTCGCCGTCGTCTTCCTCACCGTGACCTTCGCGGCCTACGTGACGGAGTTCCGGCGGACGGCACGCCTCGGCGGAGCCGTGGACAGAAAGGTCGCCGAGCTGGTCCGTCTGTCGCGGACCAATCAGGACATGGAGGAGAAGGTCTCCTTTTACGGGACGCAGGAGGGATTGGCCCGGCTGGCCCGGGAACAGTTCAACCTCGTCAAGCCCGGCGAGAAGATCTATCGTCTCCAGGTCGTTTCGGCCGACGAGCCCTTGCTCCCCTGAGCGGCTGCGGGTATAATTCTCAAGCGTGTGTCCCTGTCTCTCCCGAAGAGGAGAGACCTTAGTCCACAGGGAGGAGGTGAAAATCGTGCGACCCTACGAGCTGATGGTACTGCTCAAGCCCGAGATCGAAGATCACAAGGCTACTGTTGAAGTTCTGGGCGAGGTCGTGCGGGGTCTTGGCGGAGAGATCGCCAAGGTCGACATTTGGGGGAAACGGCGTCTGGCCTACCCCATCGACAAAATCGTAGACGGATTCTACGCTCTCTACACTCTCGACATGGATCCCACTCAGGTTCAGGAGCTTGATCGCCTGCTCAAGCTTCGCGACGACGTGATCCGTCACATCGTCGTCAGGCTCGACGAGAAATAGGCGGGAGGTGGGTTCATTGGCACGAGGTTTCAACAAGGTCGTCCTCATGGGCAATCTGACGCGTGACCCCGAGATCCGTTACACGGCGGCCAACAAAGCCTACGCGCGCTTCACCGTGGCCGTGGGACGAAGCTGGAAGGGGAGTAACGGAGAGCTCCAGGAGCACACCGACTTCATCCCCGTCGTCGTCTGGGGCATCCAGGCCGAACACTGCGAGCGCTACCTGAGCAAGGGACGTCCCGTGCTGATCGAGGGGAGCATCAACACCCGCTCCTACGAGACGCCTCAGGGCGAGAAGCGTTACGTCACCGAAGTCCAGGCCCAGGGAGTCACCTTCCTGGGCGGGCGCCGTGACGAGGGCGCTTCGGGCTCGAGCTCGAGCTACGGCGAGGGCGGCGATCGCGGGGCGACGCGGAGCGGAGCCGACGTGGGGAGCTTCCGCGACGGGGGCTTCCAGAAGCCCCTTCCCAAGTCGGGCGCAGACGATTTCCCCCTCGACATCTCCGAGTACGAAGGCGGAGATTCGGGCGAGGAGGAGGCCGACATTCCCTTCTGAGGGAGGCCTCGTGGGTCGTGCAAGGGTAGGAGGGAAAAGAACGTGGCATTCAACAAGAGGCGCGGCAAGCGCCGCCCCAAGGTCTGTTTCTTCTGCGTGGACAAGGTCGCCCATGCGGACTATAAGGATCTCGACCGTCTCCGCAAGTACCTCTCCGAGCGGGGCAAGATTCTTCCCCGGCGCGTCACGGGCAACTGTGCCAAACACCAGCGCCAGCTGACGACGGCCATCAAGCGGGCCCGCATCATGGCCCTGCTGCCCTTCAGCACCGACTGAGGGGTTGGGGAGAGGTTCGTCCCGGGTCCTTCGAGGGCCGAGGGGATTCTTCCTTCGGCCTTCGGAGGACGCAGGTCCGCCCTTCTCATCGGAGCAGCCGGAGGCCCTTCGGGGCTTTCGGCTCTCTTGTTCTTCCCGGGCCCTCGAAGGCGCCCGATCCCCTTCAGATGGAACGGTCCCGAAGGAGGAAAGTCATGTCACCGACGCGGGCCCTTGTCGAAGCCTCTCTGCTCGTCTCCCTGGCCGTCGTCCTTTTCGCGGCCAGCCACTATCTCCCCGTCGTGGGACTTCTGGTATCCCTCGTCTGCCCGGCCCCTCTTGTCGTGCTGGGTCTCCGTCACGACCTGAAACGGGCCCTTCTGGGGACCTTTACGGCGACGCTCCTCACGGCGGCCCTTCTCGGCGTCGTGACCTCCCTCTTTTTCCTCCTCGGCTTCGGCATCCTCGGCATCGGCCTGGGCTACCTGGCCCGGCGGTGCAAGAGCGGCTCCGAAGTCATCCTCTATGGCCTCGTCATCTCCCTGGCCAGCAAGCTGGCCCTCATGGCCATCCTCATCAAGATGACGGGAATGAATCCCTTCAGCCTCGACGGCGCCGCCCTCGAGGAGTCTCTCGACGGCGTCGTCCGGCTCTACGGAACGGTCGGCCTTCCGACACAATCCCTCGAGGCGATGAGGGAGCAGTTCCGGTCCATGGTGGCCCTGCTTCCCCGCATCTTCCCGACCCTTCTCGTCATGGCGTCGGCCATGGACTGTTTCCTGAGCTACGTCATCAGCGGCGCCATCGTCCGGCGGCTGGGAGGCTTCAGCCTTCCTCCGTTGCCTGCCTTCAGCCAGTGGCGTTTTCCCAAAAGCGTCTTCTGGGCTCTCCTGGCCTCCATGGGCCTTCAGCTTCTCGGCCCCTCCCTGGGAGAGTTCGCCGTCGAGGCGGGCCTCAACCTGCGCCTCCTCGTCTCCATGCTCTTTTTCTTCCAGGGACTCTCTGTGGTATGGTTTTATCTGGTCTCAAGGAAGATGGTCGCCCCTCTGCGCTACGCCGTCGTCTTCCTTCTGGCCTTCGTCCCCTTTCTCTCTCAGATCGTTCTCGTGCTCGGTGTCGTCGACATCTGGTACGATTTGAGGAATCGTCTCAGGAGGTGACCGGTGCGATGAAAGTGATTCTGTTGCAGGATGTGAGCAAGCTGGGCAAAAAAGGAGAACTCATCGAGGTCAGCGACGGTTACGGCCGCAACTACCTCTTTCCTCGAGGCTTGGCCGAAGAGGCCACGCCGGGCAGGCTGAAGCTCTGGAAGGAGCTCCAGGGCGCCAAGGAGGCCCGCCAGGAGAAGGGACGCCTCCAGGCCGAGGAGACGAAAAAACATCTTCAAGGTCGACAGATTGTCGTGAAAGTCAGCGCCGGAGAGGGAGGCAAGCTCTTCGGAAGCGTCACGACGGCCCAGATGGCTTCGGCTCTCGTCGACCAGCTTCAGACTCGGATCGACAAGAAGGAGATCCGTCTCGAGGAGGCGGTTCGCCAGGTCGGGATCTTTCCCTTCAGGATCCGTCTCGCCCCCTCCATCGAGGTCGAAATGACCCTCAAGGTGGAGGCCGACTAGCTTGGCCGAACCTCTCAGAGTCCCGCCCCACAATCTGGAAGCCGAAAGGGCCGTCCTGGGAGCCTCGCTCCTGGATAAGGACGGTCTCCTTTTCGTGACCGAAACCCTCCAGACCGAAGATTTCTACGACCTCCGTCACAGGCGGGCCTTCGATATCATGGTCGATCTGGCTCAGAAGGATCGTCCCGTCGATCCCCTGACCTTCATGGAAGAGGCGAGCCGCAAGGGGATTCTCGACGAGCTGGGGGGACAGCCCTTCCTGGCCGAGCTCGTCGATTCGGTGACGACCGTGGCCAACGTGGAGTATCATGTGGCCATCGTCAGGGACAAGAGCGTCCATCGCCGCCTCATCCAGGTGGGCAGCGACATCGTCCGTCTCGGCTACGCCGAGGACCGCGACGTCGACGAGATCCTCGACGAGGCCGAGCGGGCCGTCTTCGAGATCTCCCAGCGGGGGGGGAAGAACCTCTTCCGCCACGTCGGCGAGGTCCTGGGCCCCACCTTTCGCCAGATCGAGATCCAGTTCCAGGCCGGCGAGGCCGTCACAGGCGTCTCGACGGGCTTCGCCGACTTCGATCGTCTCACGGGCGGCCTCCAGCCGGGAAGCCTCAACATCGTCGCCGCCCGTCCCTCCATGGGCAAGACGGCCCTCGCCCTCAACATCGCCCAGTACGCGGCCGTCCGCAAGAAGGTCCCCGTCCTCGTCTTCAGCCTCGAAATGGGGGCCGAACAGCTCGTCCAGCGCCTTTTGGGCGCCGAGGCCCGCATCAACATCCACGACCTGCGGACGGGCTCCTTTCACGAGACGGCTTGGGAGTCCCTGGCCGAGGCCGCCGGTGTCCTCGCCCAGGCCCCCCTCTACATCGACGACAGCTCCGTCCTCTCCACGCTGGAGCTTCGGGCCCGCTGCCGCCGCTTCAAGGCTCTCTATCCCGAGCTGGGGCTCGTCGTCGTCGACTACCTCCAGCTCATGTCCATGGCCAAACGCGTCGAGAGCAAACAGCAGGAGGTGGCCGAAATCTCGCGGGCCCTCAAGGCCGTCGCCCGCGAACTGGAAGTTCCCGTCGTCGCCCTCTCCCAGCTCTCGCGGGCCGTCGAGTCGCGCAACGACAAGCGCCCCATGCTCTCCGACCTCCGCGACAGCGGTGCCATCGAGCAGGACGCCGACCTCGTCATCCTCCTCTACCGCGGCGGCTACTACAACGCCACGACGGCCGAGGAGACGGACAACGCCGCCGAGATCATCGTCGCCAAGCACCGCAACGGCCCGACGGGGACGGTCCACCTCGTCTTTCTGCGCGAATTCGCCCGCTTCGTCAACGCCGACCAGATCTACAGCCGCCGCTGATCGACAGGGAAGGAAGGGAGCCCCTTGGGTAGCCGTTACGAATGGGATGTGGCCCGTTTCCTCAACGCCTCGCCGCCGGCGCGGAAGGAGGTTCCCAAAACCGTCTCGGGCGAGGCCGACGCCGAGGCGGCCCGCTTCGTCGAAGTGCCTATCGAGGCCCTCCGGCCCAACCCCTTCCAGCCCCGACAGCATTTCGACGAAGAGGAACTGGAGGAGCTGGCCCAGTCGATCCGTTCCTTCGGCCTCATTCAGCCCGTCGTCGTCCGCCGCCTCGGCTCCGGCGCCTTCGAGCTCATCGCCGGAGAGCGCCGCCTTCGGGCCTGCGAAAGGGCGGGATGGAAGACCATTCCCGCCGTCGTCACCGAGGCCGACGAGGCGACGCAGCAGGTCCTGGCCCTCGTCGAGAACCTTCAGCGCCGAGACCTCTCGGCGGCCGAAGAGGCGCGCTCCTACAGCGGCATCATGGAGCGGACGGGCTGGAGCCAGATCGAACTGGCCCGCAGGCTGGGCCGCTCGCAGGGGGCCATCGCCAACAAGCTCCGCCTCCTTCGTCTTCCCGAGCCCGTCCTCGATCTGATCGTCTCGGGACGGCTTTCGGAGCGCCAGGCCCGGGCCCTTCTTCCCCTGCCGGCGGAGCGTCAGATCGACCTGGCCCGCAGGGCCGTCGACGAGGGGCTGCGCGTCCGCGAGCTGGAGGGCCTCGTCGCCGAGGAGACGGCGCCCGCCGAGGCCGAGACGCCCAGGGAGGAACCGAAGGAAGAGAGGAGGACGGAGCCCCTCTCCAAGTCCCGGAAACGAAGACCCTCTCCCGAGGTCTCTCCACCTGTCGACGACGACGGTTTCCTGAAGGCTCTGGCCGACCTCGTCGAAAGGGCTCGTTCCTCGGGACGGTCCGTGCAGTGGAAGGTCCGCGAAGAGGGGCAGAGGGAGCGCGTCGTCGAAATCCGCATGGCGCTTCACAGTCACGGCCCCGAGGCCGAGGAAAGGTCGTGAAGGTCCGATGGCCCGAACGTTCAAGGGCGGCAGGGGGAGCGTGAAAACCCCCTCGATCGTCGGAGAGGCCGCCTCTTCCGCCCCCCGTCTGGCGCCGGAGTGGCTTCTCGAAAGCATGCTCTTCGTCGCCCTGACGGCGCCCAATCTCTTCTTCTCCGGCGCCTACTGGTTCCAGACGCTCCACCTCATGAAATGGTTTCTCGCCATGATCCCCGTCGCCCTCCTCTCCGTCGTTGTCGGATGGCGTCTTCTCCGCCGCGGCCCCGAAGGGACGGCCTTTTCGCTGGATCCCTTCGGCGCCCTCTGGTTCCTCCTCCTCCTCTACGCCGCTTTTCAGCCCCTGTGGGCCCCCGTCACCTCCATTCCCACCCTGGTGCGGGAGTGGTTCTACCTGGCCACCCTCTGGGCCGCCTACGTCTGGGCCCGCCACGACTTCGACGGCAGGCGCCTTTCCCTCTTTCTCCTGGCCGCCGCCCTCAACGGCGCCGTCAACGTCCTCTTCGCCGAGCTTCAGATCAGGGAGCTCAACGGTCCCTTCCCCTTCATCCTCCCCACGCCGGGCCACTACATCGGCAACACGGGGCAGCAGAACATGCTCGGCGTCTGGATCGCCATCGCCCTCTACGGCGGCGCCTTCCTCCACCTCGTCCGGGAGGGGAGCCGGAGGGAGGGCCTGATCAACCTGGCTTTATTCGCCGTCAACGCCTGGGGGCTCTGGAACACGACGAGCCGCTCGGCCTACCTGAGTTTCTTCGTCGGCCTCGCCGCCCTCTCCCTCGTCTACGGCCGCCTCGTCGGCAGAAAGGGACTCCGGCGCCTCTTGACGATCCTCCTCATCCTCGCTGCCACCCTCTTCGCCGCCGAAGGGGCCGGAAGGGGCCATCAGCTCGTCCGAAAGGCCGCCGAGATGGTCCGGGACGTCGAGACCGTGGGCCATCGCGACTCCATCTGGCTCACCTCCTGGGCCATGTTCAAAAAACATCCTCTCACCGGAGTGGGGCTGGGCCACTACAAGTGGAACTACCTCGACGCCCAGAGGGATATGCTCCGCGACCACCCCAACAGGGACTGGAAGTTCACCCTCTGGGCCCACAGCGAAGTCCTCCAGTTCCTCTGCGAGTTCGGTCTCTTCGGCTTTCTCTTCCTCGTCGGCCTCGGGGGATGGTGGCTCTTCTCCCTTCTGCGGGCCCTGACTCGGAAAAAGGAGCTCTCCTCGGCGGCTCTCTGGGCCATCGGCCTTCTCTTCCTCTTCTGGTTCGACGCCCTCTGGACCCGTCCCTTCCACCGCATCGAGAACGTCCTCTGGATGAGCCTCGCCTTCGCCCTGGCCAACAGGGAGCTCCTGCCCGTCGAGACGGCCTGGAGCCGCTGCCGTCCCCGGGCGCTTCGGGCTCTGGGTGGACTGGTGACCGTCGTCGCCCTGGCCGGATCGGCCCTCATGATTGATTCCATGGTCGGAGACCGTAAAATTGCCGTTGCCATGCGCAGCCGCAGCGCCCAGACTCGGAGGGAGCTTCTGGAGAAGGCCCACGACCATCTTCTCGTCCGCGACATCGCTGCCAAACAGCTGGCTCATCACCTCGTCTCCATCGGCGAGATCACGAAAAACCGCGAGATTCTCCTGGACGGCGTCCTGCGCCTCGAGACGGTCTTCCGCAGCGAGCCCCACAGCCAGGAGCTGCGCGCCCTCCTCAAGTGGCAGGGCCGTCTGGGGCGAAAAGAGGAGCTCATGGAGTCGGTTTCCTACCTCAAGCCGGGCAGTTACCGCATCGGACCCTCGTCGACCCTCTCGGGGACGCCCTGACCGTGTCTCCATGGTGACCCGATCGGGAAAGTCCGGGGTGGCCCGTCTCCGTGAGGGCTTCACCCTCGTCGAGATCCTCGTCGTCGCGGCCCTGGCGGGGCTGATCGCCGTCACGGCCTTCACGCCCCTGATCCACACCGTCGGCGTTCTCCGCGACCTGGAGGGATCCTTCGGAGCCGAGGCCGGACTTCGCCTCGCCTCGGCCCGCATCGTCGGCGACATGCGCCAGTATCAGCAGCCGCCCAAGGAGCCGGCCGTGCGGCTCGTCCGCCACGATCGCTTCGGGGGCAGGGCCGATGACGCCCTTCTTTTCTGGAGCGTCGCTCCGCTGCGACAGGGAAGGGCCGCGGGGACCGTCGTCTACCGCCTGGGCGGAAGCCGGGCCTACGAGAACTCCCTGATGCGCTGGATCCTGCCCGGCGCCCTCCCGTCGGAGATCAACGTGGCTGCCCTCGCCGACGAAGAGGGGCAGCTCGTCCTCCAGGGCCTCGACGGGCTGAGGGTGACCCTCCTGAACGGAAACCAGTGGGTCGACGAGTATTCAGGCCCCCTTCCGCGGGCCCTCAGGCTGACTCTGACTCGAGGGGAGGTTGAAAACCTCTATGAGGACTGGCTCCCTCAGACGCGCTAGACGGCCCGGCTTCATCCTCGTCGCCGTCCTCTTTTCCGTCATGGTTCTTCTCGGCGCCTCGACGGGGCTCGCCTGGTTCGTCCGAGGCCAGGTGAGGCAGATCGAGCGGGAGCGAGAGTCGCTGACGGCCCGGAGCCTGGCCTACATCGCCACGCGCCAACTCGCGGCGGGTCTCGCCTTCGACACCAACGACTACGACGGTCTCGACGAGCTCTGGTTCGGCACCCACGTCATTCCCGTCGAGGAAATCGGCGTCGCCGTCGTCTCCTTCCTCCCCGGCGACGACAAGATCTCCCTGTCGGCCCTGTTCCTGCCTGACGGAGAGACGCTGCGCCTCGAGATGGAGCAGCCCTGGCGCCGCATCTGGGAACGCCTGGAGAGAACCGATCTGGAACAGGTCGTCCTCGATTTCATGGACGGCAACGTCGCCCCCCGCCTGGGAGGAATGGAGAGAGAGGCCTACCCCAACCGGATCCCGGCCGATCTCTCGGAACTTCTGGCCTGCCCCGGCGTCGACGAGAAGGTCCTCTACGGAGACCCCTCGCGGGGACGTCCCGGCCTCGTCCATTTTCTCTCTCCCTGGGGAGGGAACAGGATCAACGTCAACGTGGCCGAGGCGGATGTGCTGACCGTCCTTGACGATACCTTCACCTCCGACAGGGCCCGGTCCGTCGTCGAAGCGCGTCAGAAGACGCCCTTCACCTCCATGGAGGAACTCAAATCGAGGGGCGGCGTCGCCGACGCGGCTCTTCCACGCCTGTCGAACCTTCTCGGGTTCAAGAGCGAGACCTTCCGGGCCCAGGTGGAGGTTCAGCTTCTCTCGGGAGCCCAGCTCCACTATGAAGTCGTTCTCCGGAAACGGGGCAAAGCGGCGGATATTCTTCTCTGGAAGGAGCGTTAGACCATGGCCGACGTGCCCAAGATATGCCTCGCCCGCAAGGACCTTCTTCTCGAGCTCACCGGAGAGGGCTCCCGGAATCTCCCGTCCCCTTCGGAGGGGAAGGGGAGCCTCCTCGTCCTCTGCCCCTTTCGGACCGTGGCCGTTCACCCCTTCGAGCTGCCCCTCTCCAACCTGGGGCAGATTCGTGAGGCTCTCAGGCTGCGCCTTCAGCCCTTCCTCGCCGGAGGGGGGCTGGACCTCCTTCCCCTTGTCACGGCGAGCGAGGGGAAAAAGAGCCGCGGCGTCGCCTGGCTCGTCTCGAGGGGGGAGAGGAGCCAGTGGGCTCCGCCCGCCAACGGCAGGGAGGTCCGCCTCGTTCCGGCCGTCCTGGCCCTGGCCGCTTTGGGCGGTGACGGCGCTCTGCTCGGCGACGGCGACCACCTCTACAGCGTCGCCCTCGGCGATGGCCAGCCTCTGGCCCTGCGCTGTCAGCCCCGCGACAGACGGGACATGGAGGCCGAAGTCGCCTGGCTGCGCCAGTTCCTCGGCGACGCGGAGGCCTCGATCGTCTCGGCCGACCTCGTCGCCGACGAGCCTCGGGCCCTTGCCCTTATTCGCGAGGGCGCCCTGAAGCTTCTCGATCCTTCCCATCGCCTCTACGGCGTCGATCTCTCGGGCCAGGCCATCGATGCCGCCCTGAGGGCCGACAGGCTTCTCTCCCTCGTCCGGAGGGCCGGCTGGGCCGTCGCCGCCACGGGGCTCGCCGCCTCTCTCCTGGCGGCCTCCTTCCTCTTCCTTTTCAGGGCCGACCTCCGGGACATCCAGAGGCGCTCCGAGTCCCTCTACCGGGAGACCTTCGGCGACGACGGCGTCCTCCGCGATCCCCTCAGCCAGGCCCGGGCCCGGCTCATGACTTCCCCGGGGGGAAACGCCGGTCCCTCCTTGGCCGAAATCCTTTCCCTCGTCGGAGAATCCTGGAGCTCCGGCGGGGCCCCCGTCGACGTCACGCTCGAGACGCTGCGCTATAATGCTTTCGGGGCCGACGTCGTCGGCGCCGCCCCTGACGTCAGGGACATCGAGGGCCTTCAGGCCCGCCTGAAGACGCAGGGACTGGATTCGCGACTGGGCGACATTCAGCAGACTCCGGGGGGGAAGCTGCGCTTCTCCCTCTCTCTGAGGTGGGAACAGCCATGAGTGCCCTGGAACGTCATCTGCGCAAAGGCTTCGACTGGCTCCGGACCGACAGACAGGCCCGGAGATCGTTCCTTTTTCTGCTTCTGGGAGCGGTCCTCTGGGTGACGGCCATCAGCCTCTGGGGAGAGGCCGGCGATCTCAGGAGCCGCATGATCCTTCAGGAGGATCGCTTCCGCCGTCTGGCCCAGGTCGTCCGGAGCTACCGCAACCAGCCCCGACAGGAGACGAAAAAGGCTCCCTCCGGCGACATCCTCTCGATCCTCTCGTCCCTCATCGATCAGGTCGGCGTCAAGGACCGCCTCGTCCAGCTTTCGGCCGGCGCCGCCGGGGCGACGCTTCAGTTGGAGCGCCTCTACGGCGAGGAGCTGGCAACGCTCCTCCAGGAACTGGAGAGGAAGGACCTTCCTCCTCTCTCGGCCGAACTCCGTTCCGTCCCTCAGGGGGAGACGAAGCGCTTCTCCTGTTCGATCCTCGTCGGGGGGGAACGGCGATGAAGGTCGTCCGCGTCTTTCTTCTCCTTTTTCTCTTTCTCCTGGGCCTTGGAGCCGGCCTTTGGCTCTTCTTGCCCTGGAATCAGGCGGCCCAGGCCCTTTTCGACGAGACGGCCGGCCGTCTGGAGCGCCAGGGGGTGGAGATGACGGCCCTCGAAGTCTCGGGCCGGGGGGGACTCCGTCCCCTCTTCCTCGCCCGAGGTCTCTCCCTCTCCCACCCCTTCCTGAAGGTGAACGCCGCCCTCGTCGAGGGGCGTCTCGATCTGCTCTCCTCTATCCTGAGCCGATCCCTGGCGGTGGACCTCGCCGTCGGTCCCGGCGACCTGATCCTCCTTCAGGGCCATCGCGCCTCGTGGAACGCCGGGCGCCTGCTCCTGAAGGCCCGACCCCGGTCCGTCGACGTCTTCGACGTCGACCTGTCCGGCGCCCTCTCCGTCAAAGGCGCCTTCTCCTTCGACCCAACCTCGTCCGCTCTGACGCGGGCCTCCCTCGACATCGGTGCCCCTGCCGAACTGGACCCGGTCCTTACGGGACTTCGGGCCCTGCTGCCCATCAAGAAAGAGGGCGAAGGACGATGGAAGGTGACCCGGCCATGAAACGTTTCCGCCTCTCCCCGCCCCGGATCTCGGGGTCGGCACGGAGTGCCCTCCTCCTCTGGGGGAGACGGCTGGCCCTTCCTCTGGCCGTCGCCGTCGCCGGCGTCATCGTCGGTTCCGTCGGCGCTCGGGCCGTCGAGATCGCCCTCAGACAGCGCCTCCTCGACGACATTCACACCTGGGCCCTTCGGGAGAGCTCCGTCGGGACCCTTCCATCGGGCGATCCCCTCGCCGAAGGGTTGAAGGCCTTCGTCGAGGCCAACCCCTTCGGCGTCGAAAGACAGATCGCCCTCCAGGAGCGGACTCCCGCCGCTGCGGAGCCCGATCGGGCCTCCTTCCGAAAGGCCCGTCTCGTCGGCACCCTGCCACCCGAGGGGGCCTTCGTCCTCGTCGGGGAGACGGTGCGGCTTATCCTCTGCGGCCAGAGGGCCCAGGGCTACGAGCTGACCGCCGTCGAGCCCGGCCAGGCCCTCTTCCGGGGCGAAGAGGGGGACCTCCTCGTCCTGACACTGGAGTTCGCCAGGGCCGTCGCCGCAGCCCCTCCCGCCAGGGCGGCCCGTCCCGCGCCCGCTCCGGAACCGGCCGCCCTCTCCGTCACGGCCGCCGCCCCCGGTAAGGAGGGGGCCGTCGACAGGGATCTCGTCAACAACCTCCTCATGAACCCCTTCGAGGAGCTGCGCAAGATCCGTCTCCAGCCCCACGTTCAGGACGGCTCGGCCGCCGGCATCGAGGTGCGCTACATCCGCGACGACAGCATTCTCCGTCAGCTCGGCGTCTCGCGGGGCGATGTCATCCAGTCCGTCAACGGCGTTCAGATCCAGAACATGAACGACGTGGCCAACGCCATCTCCTCCCTCATGGGAGGATCGCGCTTCGATGTCTCCGTCCTCCGCGGCGGCCAGCCCGTCGAGTTGAGCTACACGGTGAAGTGACGTGGCCTCCCGGGGATTCACCCTTCTTGAAGTTCTCGTCGCCGTGGCCATCCTGGCCCTGTCGGCCACGGGGGCGCTGCGGCTCGTGGCCATGTCCCAGAGGAGCCTGGCCGAGGTGCGCCTTCAGCGCGACTTTCTCGACGGAGCCAGGGCCCTTCAGGTCCGGGCCCTGGCCGGCGACCTCCCGTCGTCCGGTTCCGAGGGGGATCTGGCCTGGGAGGTCCGGCCCGTCACGAGAGAACTCCTCGAGGGGCTCTGGACGGCCCAGTACGGTCTGCTCCGCCTTCAGTACAAAGGACGAACGATGACATTATGCATACCTTAGAGCGAGACGGAGGTTTTTCGATGCGAGGCACGAGGCTTTTTCTCTATCTTTGCCTGGCTGTGGCCCTTCTGGCCCTTCCAGGCCCCCTGGCGGCGGAGGATCTTCCCGCGGACGACGTCGAACTGACGGAACAGAACCTCATCGAGGCGGCCCGGATCATGCGCGATTCGGGACGGGTCCAGCTCAACTTCAAAGACCTCGACATCATCAAATTCATGCGCTTCATGACCGAACTCCTTCAGGAGAACATCCTCGTCGATCCCGCCGTCAAGGGGACGGTGACCGTCGTCTCTCCCCGGTCGGTCTCGCTCGAGCAGGCCCGGGTCCTCATGGTCTCCGTCTTGGAGATGAACGGCCTTTCCCTTCAGGGATACAGCGGCTACAGCAAACTCGTTCCGGCCAGCAAGGGCCCCAGCTCGGACCAGATCGTCCGCAAGGGGCGCGTCGGCCCCGGCTCGGGCGACCAGACGGTGGTGCAGCTCGTCCCTCTCGATTACGTCTCGGCCTCCTTCGTCGTCAACGCCGTCCAGACCTCCATCGGCAAGGGCGTCGGCATCGTCCCCCTCCTCTCGGGCAACGGCGTCGTCCTCTCGGGACTTTCCTCCCTCGTCCAGCAGGCCGTCGGCGTCATCCGCGCCGTCGACTCGCCCGAGAGCGTCAAGGTCAGCCTGGCCCTCCCCATCGTCAGCGGGTCGCCCAAGGTCATCGCCCAGCACCTGACGCTGCTCTCTAAGGAGCAGAACTCGCCCCTTTTCGGCATCTTCGTCGCCGCCGACGAGGCCAGCCGCAAACTCGTCATCGTCGGCGACAGCGCCGCCCTGGCCGAGGCAGGTCGCGTCGTCAGCGAGCTGGACGTGCCGGCCCGGTCGGGCGAGTTCCACATCTATAAGCTCCAGAACGCCGACGCCACGGCTGTGGCGGAGCAACTGAGCCAGCTTCTGGCCGTGGCGGCCCGCCTCGAGGCCGACAAGGAGGGGAAGATCCCCAACACCGTCGTGGCCGACACGGCCACGAACAGCCTCATCTTCGCCGCCCCTCCCAGCCAGTACGAGGAGCTTCTCAAGATCATCGAGGCCCTCGACACCCAGCCCAAGCAGGTCCTCCTCCGAGGCCTCATCGCCGAGGTGAACCTGACGCGCCTCAACAGCGCCGGCATCGACTGGGCGGCCTATGGCGGCGCCGAGCTGGGAGGCGACGCCATCCTGGGAGGCCAGATCCAGCTGGGCAACACGTCCGTACCGTCGACGATGCTCGACTACTTCCAGGACCTGATTACCGTGGAGGATACGATACCTGATGCCAATGGCAATCTCGTGAAAACCACCAAAACCGAGACGAAGGCTCTTCTCTACACGTCGATCAACATGCTCAACAAGCACGACGCCATCAACGTCCTCTCCATGCCACGCCTCATGTGTACCGACAACATGGAGAGCCAGCTCCAGGTGGGTCAGGTCATCCCTCAGCTGACGTCGAAGAACTCCGACATCACCAACCCCTCGGCGGTCCAGAACAGCTACGAGTACAAGGACACGGGCATCGTCCTCAAGGTGACGCCCCACGTCCGCAGCGGCAATCTGGTGGCCCTCGACATCGAGCAGCGCACCGAGGATGTCCTGACGGCCCAGACGTCGGATACGCCCGTGACGGCCAAGCGGGAGATCAAGACCTCCGTCCTCGTCCGCAACGGAGACACCATCGTCCTGGGCGGCCTCATCACCGAGTCGGAGAAGTTCCTCAAGAACCGCGTCCCCGGCCTCTCCTACATTCCCCTTCTGGGCAATCTCTTCACCACCACGTCGAAGCAGAAGGAGAAGGTGGAGCTGATCCTTCTCCTGACGCCGGAGATCCTCGAGACGCCCGAGATGGCCGGAGCGGCCACGAAGCGCATCATGGGCGGCGAGGAGCACGGCGGCAAGACCCAGGCCGAGAAGGAGCTCCAGGACCGCTTCGAGTCCCTCTACCGTGAGGCGGTGAAGAATCTGTGACCCTGCCCGAGCCCTCTCAGGTCCTTCCCTTTCTGCCTGAGGCGCTCAGCCTCGACACGCTGCGCCAGCAGGGCATCGTTCCCCTGAGACGCGAGGGGGAGCTGCTCATCGTCGGCGCCGTCTCCCTCGAAGCCTTCCCCCAGGCCCAGATCCTGGGGGCCTCGCTGGGGCTGCCCGTCGAGGTGGAGATCCACAGGAGAGAGGCCATCGACGGCCTTCTCCGGGCCCTCTACGACCTGCGCAGCGGTCTCGCCGAAGAGGACGTCGACGCCGTCGAGGGCGTCGACGATCTGGCCGACCTGGCCCGCGAGGACGTCCTGAGCGACTCCGTCGACGTCCCCATCATCCGCCTCGTCAACGGTCTCATCGCCGAGGCGATCCGGGAGCGCGTCACCGACATCCACATCGAGCCCTACGAGGAGAGCGTCCTCGTCCGCTTCCGCGTCGACGGCGTCCTCCGCGACCGCCTCCGTCTTCCCAAGGGCCATCAGGCCCCTCTGACGAGCCGCCTCAAGGTCATGGCCCGCATGGACATCGCCGAGCGCTTCGTCTCTCAGGACGGCCGCATCGGCATCACCGTCGGGGGACACGCCATCGACATCCGCGTCGGCGCCATCCCGACCCAGCACGGCGAGCGGCTGGCCCTGCGCATCCTCGACAAGGGGCAGGGACTGCTGACCCTGGAGCATCTGGGCATGGCCGAAAGGGAGAGGACCGTCCTGGAGGAGGTCATCGCCAGGCCCCACGGCATCATCCTCCTGACGGGGCCGACGGGGTCGGGGAAGACGACGACGCTCTACGCCATCCTCCAGGCCCTGGCCCGTCCCCAGGTCAATGTCCTCACCGTCGAGGACCCCATCGAGTACGATCTCCCCGGCGTGGCCCAGATCCAGGTCAACGAGAAGGTGGGGCTCACCTTCGCCGGGGCCCTCCGGGAGATTCTCCGCCAGGACCCCGATATCATCATGATCGGCGAGATGCGCGACTACGACACGGCCCACATCGGCGTCCAGGCGGCGCTGACGGGCCATCTCGTCCTCTCGACGCTCCACACCAACGATTCGACGAGTGCCGTGACGCGCCTCATCGACATGGGCGTCGAGCCCTTCCTCCTGGCCGGCTCGCTCAACGGCGTCGTGGCCCAGCGTCTCGTCCGCCGTCTCTGTCCCAGGTGCCGCGTCGAGGAGGCGGCCACGCCCCTTCTTCGCCGCTACGGCCTCGAGTCCCACTGGCGCGCCGTCGGGTGCGAGCACTGCGGCGGCACGGGCTACCGGGGACGGGTGGGGCTCTACGAGCAGTTCGTCGTCGACGACGGGGCCCGCGAGGCCATCTCCCAGGCGCTGCCCGCCTCGCGCCTGCGGAGCGCCGCCGTCGAGAGAGGCCTCGTCAGCCTCTGGCGGCTGGGGCTCGAGAAGGTGGCCGCCGGCGTCACCTCCGCCGAGGAAGTCCTGCGCGTCACGGGAGAGGACCCGTCGTGACGACCTTCCGCTACAGCGCCTACGACGGGGAAGGGCGCCTCAAGCGGGGGCGCCTCGACGGGGCCTCGTCGGAGGCGGCCCTGAGGGAGCTGGCCCTCCAGGGGCTCGTCGTCGTCGAAATCGCCGCCGAGGAGCGCAGAAAAAGGGCGTTGGGCCGGCCCCTTTCCCTGGCCTCCCACGTCCTCTTCTGCAAGAGCCTCAGCGCCTACCTCAAAAGCGGCCTTCCCGTCACGGAGGCCCTCGAGATGCTCCGGCGCCAGACGCCCGACAGGCGTCTCGGCGAGGCCTACGGGGCTCTTCTCGAGGGCGTTCAGGGAGGGCGCCGTCTCGGCACGGCCATGCGCGATCAGGCCGTCTTCCGCGAGGGGCTCATCGGCATGGTCGAGTCGGGCGAGTCCAGCGGCTCGCTGGTGGAGATCCTCGTCAAGGGGGCCGAAGTCTACAGGGCCGAGCAGCAGCTGCGGCGCAAGGTCCAGTCGGCCCTCGTCTATCCGGCCGTGATGGTCGTCGTCGGCCTGGGCGTCATCGCCTTCCTCCTCACCTACGTCGTCCCCAGGCTGACGGCCCTCTTTTCCGACATCGGCCAGGCCCTCCCCGTGCCGACGCGGATTCTCTTGGCCCTCTCGGCCGGGGCCCAGGCCCTCTGGATTCCCCTCCTCCTGGGGACCCTCGTCCTTCTTCTCCTCGTCCAGAGGGGGAGGGTGAAGGTGAAACTTCCCTTCATGAGGGGGCTCAGGGAGCGGATCGCCCTCTCCCTCGTCTTCTCCCACCTCTCGACGCTCGTCTCGTCGGGCATCCCCCTCGTCCAGGCCATTCAGATGACGGCTCCCATGGACGGCGATCGGGAGAGATGGAAGGACGTGGCCCAGGGGGTCCGCGAGGGCTATCGTTTCGCCCAGTCCCTGGAGCGGCAGGGGAGTTTTCCCGAGGATGTCGTCTACGTCGTGCGCATCGGAGAGATGGGATCGGAGCTTCCCGAGGCCCTGGAGCGGGTCGCCGAGAACAGCTGGGAGACGGCCGAATCGCAGATGGAACGTCTGGCCAGCCTCGTCGAGCCGCTGCTGATCCTCTTCCTCGGAGGGGCCGTCGGCTTCGTCGTCGTCGCCATCCTTCTGCCCATCTTCGATCTCTCCGGTCTCGTAAAATAAGGCAATGCCCAAATTACAGAAAGAGGTGATGTGGTGATGCAGATGAACCACCGTCGCAGAAGTGCCTTTACCCTTGTCGAAGTCCTCGTCGTCGTCGTCATCATCGGCCTGTTGGCCGGTCTCGTCGTTCCCCGCGTCGTCGGCCGAGGCGAGGAGGCCAAGCGGACGGCCGCCCAGGTCCAGATCCGCCAGCTCGGTCAGGCCCTCGATCTCTTCAAGCTCGACAGCGGGTTCTACCCCACGACGGACCAGGGACTGGAGGCGCTCGTCTCCAAGCCGACGCTGCCTCCCGAGCCGAGAAATTACCGCGACGGAGGCTACATCCAGAAGATCCCCGTCGATCCCTGGGGCGGCCCCTATGTCTATCGGGCTCCCGGCGATCACGACGAGTACGATCTCTTCTCCTACGGTCCCGACGGCGATGAGGGCGGAGACGGAGCCAACGCCGACATCACCAGCTGGGACTAGGCCGTGAGAGCCGGGAGGGGGTTCACCTTCGTCGAGCTCCTCGTGACGGTGGCCCTCCTGGCCGTCCTGGCCGGTCTGGTTCTGCCCCGTCTCGTCGCTCCCGAGCCCGACGCGGCCCTGGAGCTGAAGCGCCTTCTCACCGACGGGGCCCTCAGGGCTCAAAAAGAGGGGGAGACGCTTTTCCTGCGAGGCGAGGGGGCTTCGGCCGTCCTCTACGGGCCCGCCGCCGAGGGGCCGGGCCGAGAGCTGGGCCGCTACCCCCTGGGACGGTGGACCGTCGCCTTCGTCCCGGAACGTCTCCTGATCTTCTCCGACGGCTCCTTCTCCCCGTCGAAAATCGTCCTGAAAAGGGGGGAAGAGGGCCGTTCCTTCAACGTCACCGTGACGGGACAGGTTCTGGAGGTCAAGCGGCCCTGAATCCCGCCTCTAGCCTCGCGGGTCCTGTCCCAGTGGGGGCCGTCGGCGCGTGACCGGTCGGCTTTCCTGCGGGAGCGCGGCCGTTTCCGTCTCAGGTGGCGCACGGCCGCTCCCGGTTCGCGGGTCCCCGTCCGGCCTGGAGGCGTCGCTTTTCGGGGGACGGCCGATCTTCGCGGCGGCCTTGCCCTTCCGGAGAGCGGCGGCTCGGCTGCGGGTGGGCCTGTCTCGCGGGTCCGCCGAATTCCGTCGCGGAGGAGGGGCAAGGCCGGGGCGCGAAAGACGGGTTAAAGCCCTCCCCTTTTCCCCAGAGAGGCCAGGTGATCCTGAAGTTCCTCCCGGCCCGAGACGTCCAGCTTGCGGTAGATGTTCTTCAGATGGGTCCGGACGGTGTTGGTCGTGATGTTGAGCCGGCCGCAGATGTCGGCGTTGGAGCATCTCTCGGCGACGAGAAGGGCGACACGCCGCTCCTGCCGGGTGAGATCCGCCTCGAGAAGTCCCGCAAGAGAGAGGCCTTCGCCGCCCTCCTCGTCGCCGTCGGCGAGGGGCAGGTCATAGCCGGCGAAGGTCTCTCTGTCGTCGTCGAAGGCAAGGCCCGCCAGGAAGAGGGTGGCGATGGCCAGCAGGCTCAGGAAGGGGGACAGAGGCAGCCCCAACTTCATGGCCGCCTTCTGGGCTCCCTGAGTCAGGGCGATGCCGACGAGGACGGAAAGAACGATCCCGAAATGCCCCCGAGAGGCGACGGCGAGGGCCTCTTTCCTCCCGGCCCTGGAGGCCAGGTAGAGGAGGAGGACCCAGGCGTAGGTTCCGAAGACGCCGTAGCCCGTCTGCAGCAGGGCCACGGCGATAAGGGGATGATGGCCGCCGAGGAAGAGGAAGGTGGCGAAACCCAGGCCCAGGAGGGTCTGGGCCATGCGGTAGAGGTTCCGCAGGTCGATCTCGGCGAAGCGCCAGATCAGAAGGCCCGTGGTCAGGGCCCCCATGCTGTAGAGGGGCTCCGTCACCTTCCAGATCCGGTAGAGTTCCGGAGAGGAAGAGGTCAGGAGCAGGGCGTGGAAGAGGGAACAGGTGAAAAAGAAGGAGCCGATGCGGAGCATCAGCTTGGGCGAATAGGGGGAAAGCCCCCAGGAGGGAGAGAGGGGAGGGGGGACTCTCGCCCCGTAGAGTCCCTCCGAGGGGGCGCGCCAGCGCCAGGCGGCGACGAAGGGGAGGAGGAGCGTCAGGGCCAGAAGAATCTCTCGGGGGATCCAGGGAGAAAAGGTGATGACAAGGGCGCTCAGGACGTTGGCGCAGCCGAAGAGGAAGGCCGAGGCGGCCGGAGAGAACTGAGTGAGGTGCCAGCACCAGAGGACGAAGAGGATCGTCGCTCCCAGGGCTCCGACGAAGGTGAAGAGGAGGCCCCAGACCCAGGAAGTGACGTATCCCGGCAGGAGGAAGGGGACCTGGCTCGCCGAGGAGAGAAGGGCTCCCAGAACGAGCGTGGTCTTCGCGCGCCCCTCGTCGAAGGGAAGAAGACGGCGGGCCGCCGCGAAGAGGCCCAGACCGTGGAGGAGGGTGAACAGAAGAAAGGCCTGCTGGGGGGCGAGCAGGGTCCTCTCGGGGAAGACGGAAAGAAGGTGTCCCTCGAGAAAGGTCAGCCACCGCCAGGCGGTGACGGCTCCGAGACCGAAAGCGGAGGAAAACATCAGAGAAGGACCTCCTTGAGTGGACGCTGCCACTCCCACAGAGTACCATGCTTCATCGTCGCTGCAAACCCTCTTCGACACTGCTTTCCCGAGGGGGGGTGAGAAAAATCACCCTTGTCGGGAAGCGGTTTCTCCCCTACTGTGACGGGGAAGCGCTTTCGTCCTTTTCACCCTTTTGCCGGTCGCCGTCTTCCGGGGGAGACTGGTCCCTCGTCCGGAAGATGCGGGGTCTGTCCTTCTCTCCCTGACTTGTGTCAGATCCCGTGACGTTCTTCTGCGACTCGTAACAGCGAAGGAGGAGGTCCCCCCTCAGGGACCTCCTCCTTCGTCGATGGGCCTCTCTTCGTCGAAAACGGCTCGAGCCGCTTGAGCTACTTGAGCGAGAAGAGATCCCGGTAGGTGGGGTAGGGCCAGACCGACAGGGAGACGAGCCCCTCCACCTCGTCGCAGAGGGCACGGGCCTCCTCGAAGAGGGGAAGACCTTCGGAGGTCAGGCGGTTGGCCTGAGTTTCGATGTCGAGGTCGGCCAGGCTCTTCCTCAGGCCTTCGAGCTTCTTCGTCCTCTCCGACAGGCTCTGGCGGAGCCCCAGGAGACGTCCCAGCTCCTCCTTCCATCCCGTCGCCTGGCCGGCCAGTTCCTCGGGAAGGTCGCGAAGGGCCTGGGCCTCCTGGCCGATCTGTTGGGAGAGGGCGGGCAGGACACCCTCCCAGACCATGGAGGAGAAGATGCCCATTTCGATGTCGACGGTCTTGAAGTACTGTTCCAGTCGCGTCTCGTAATAGGCCACGATCTCCCTGTCGGACATGATCCCCATCTCGTCGAGGAGTTGCCGGTGCTCCGGCACCAGGTAGAGGGCCAGGGCTTCGGGCGTCGTGTCCGCCAGGGGGAGCTTCCGTCCCTGGGCCTCTTCGCGCCACTCCGAGGCGTAGCAGTTGCCGTCGAAGCAGACGATGCTTCCCTCCCGGTAGGCCTGGCGGATGGCGTCGAGGGCGGCGTCGGTGATGTCCCAGCCGCCTCCGGTGCGGCTTTCGATCATCTCGGCCATCCGGTCCATGCCCCAGCTCCAGAGGGCCAGCAGCATCGTCACCGGTCCGGCGATGGACTGGGAGGATCCGGTGGCGCGGAACTCGAATTTGTTGCCCGTGAAGGCGATGGGCGAGGTCCTGTTGCGGTCCGTGTTGTCGATCTTGACCGAGGGAAGGCGGCTGAGGCCCAGATCGAGGAGGCCCTTGTCGGGCATGTCGCTGAAGGAGCCCTCCTTGATCTTCTCCAGCAGCTGCGTCAGCACGTCGCCCAGGTAGACGCTCATGATCGTCGGAGGCGCCTCGTTGCCGCCCAGACGGTGCATGTTTCCCGCCGAGGCGATGGAGGCCCTCAGAAGGCCGCCGTAACGGGCCACGCCGAGGAGGAGGGCCGAGAGGAAGGCCAGAAACTGGAGGTTGCGCCTCTGGTTCGTCGACGGCTCCAGCAGGTTCCGTCCCTCGCTGTCCTGGAGGGAGAAGTTGGTGTGCTTGCCGCTGCCGTTGAGGCCCATGAAGGGCTTCTCGTGGAGGATGAGTCGGAAGCCGTGCCGGCGGGCCTGCTTGCGCATGACGCCCATGGTCATCTGGTTCTGGTCCGAGGCGAGGTTGGCCTCGCAGTGGAGCGGGGCGAATTCGAACTGACAGGGGGCGACCTCGTTGTGGCGCGTCTTGATGACGACGCCCAGGCGCGTCAGCTCCTCTTCGACGTCGTTCATGAAGGCCAGGACGCGGGGATGGATCGTCCCGAAATAGTGATCCTCCATCTGCTGGGCCTTGGGCGGCAGGGAGCCGAAAACGGTCTTTCCGCAGTAGATCAGATCGGGCCTGCGTCGGGCGACCTCCTCGTCGACGAGGAAGAACTCCTGCTCCGACCCGACGGTCATCTGGACGTTTTTGACGGTCCTGTTGCCGAAGAGCTTGAGAAGGCGCAGGGCTCGGGGCTCCATGGCCGCGAGGCTGCGCAGGAGGGGCGTCTTGAGATCCAGGGGCGTGCCGTCGTGGGAGATGAAGACGGAGGGGATGAAAAGAGTTCCGCCGACGCCGTCGTCCATGATGAAGGCCGGGCTGGTGGGATCCCATGCCGTGTAGCCCCGGGCCTCGAAGGTGGTCCGTATGCCGCCGGAAGGCAGCGAGGAGGCGTCGGGCTCGCTCTGGATCAGCTCGCCGCCCGTGAAGGTCTCCAGGGGAAATCCCTTGCGGTCCAGGGAGAGGAAGGCCATGTGCTTTTCCGCCGTCATCTCCGTCCGGGGCTGAAACCAGTGGGTGTAGTGCGTGGTTCCCCGGGCGAGGGCCCACTCCTTCATGGCCATGGCGACGGCGTTGGCCACGCCGTCGTCGAGGGGGGCGCCTCCTTCGACGGAGGCAAGGAGCTGTTCGTAGACATCACGGGGAAGACGTTCCCTCATGGTGCGTCTGTCGAAAACGTTGACGCCGAAAGTGGCTGAAGGCCGCAGCGACTCGGTCATAACGATCATCCTCCTCGGAGAGCATGGAGGTGTTTTATCACGTCCCGGCAGATTGCGCAAGCTTTTCGCGAGAAACAATTGCTGAATTGCGTGATTAGGTCAATTTAGCAGGGATATTGTCGTGTCCATGCAGGTTTTTCGTGAAAAAACCTGCATGGACACGATCAGAGGAGGAGGCGGTAGACGAGGGGAACGGCCAGGGGAATGACGAGCGTCAAGACGACGCCGGAGAGGAAGGAGAGAACGGCCACCTCTTTGCCGGCGCTGCGGACGATGAAGGGAAGGGCCGTGTCCATGGCCGTCGCTCCTGCGGCGCCGACGGCGCCGTTTTTGCCGAAAAGGCGGACCAGGAGGGGCATGGCCACGATGATGAGGATCTCCCGGAGCAGATTGGCGACGAAACCCACCGTGGCGGCCTCGATTCCGGCGGCTTCCTTGAGGAGGATCATGGTGATGCTGTAGTAGCCGCAGCCCGCCGAGGCCGATGCCGAGAGGGCAAGGGGAAGTCCCGTGGCCATTCCGGCCAGGACGCCGCCGCCGATGCTGCCGCCGAGGGCGGCGGCGGGCAGGAGGAGTGTTCTGGGCGAAAGAGAGCGGAGGCTCTCCCAGAGGTGGGGGTCCTTGCCCATGTCGAGGCCGATGGCGAGGAAGAGGAGGATCAAGGCCCCCTTGAGCAGCGGGTCGATGAGAGAGGAGAAGCCCTCGGGAAGCCAGCCCATGGCGCCCAGGGCCGTTCCCGCCAGGAGGACGAAAAGCGGTCTGGGGTCAAACAGGACCGTCACCTCCGCCGAAGACGACGAGGCGGCAAAGGAGGGCGCTGCCCAGAAGCCCCCCGAGGCAGAGGGCTCCCGCCTTGAGGCCCAGGCTTCCCATCTGTCCCAGCAGGGAACGGTAGCTTCCCAGCTCGCAGCCGATGAGGAAGAGAAGGAGATAGACGGCCGCCGTCAGCCCCAGAGAGCTTCGGGCCGTTACCGACGAGGGCAGCCGGCCGCTCTTTCCCGCCGCGATCCCCGCAGTCAGACAGAGGGCGAAAAGAAGGATGTCCATGGCCCCTCAGAGGATGGACTTGCCGGCGAGGGCCATCTTCTGAAGGAGCTCGGGTCGCTTCCTGACGGCTTCGGCCTCATAGAGACCCGAGAGACAGAACTCGCCGGCGACGGCCATTCCCATGAGGGCGGAGGATCGGCGGAAGCTGAAAAGGAGTCCCTGGAAACAGGTGCCGTCCTCGTCGCCGGCGGCGCCGATCAGAACCGATCTCTTCCCCTTCAGGGAGAAGCCCCCGTCATGCTCCCCGTAGAGGGGCAAAAGACGGTCCCAGAGCGTCTTGACGGGGCCCGTCCAGCTGTACCAGTAGAGAGGCGAGGCGAAGAGGACGACGTCGGCCTCCCGGAGGGACTCGTAAAGGGCGGTCAGATCGTCGTCGAAGAGGCAGGGCCTTCCCTGGGTCCAGCAGCCGCGACAGTCGATGCAGCCCTGAAAGGACATGTCGTAGAGGCGGAAGCGGTCGATTCTCTCCGCCTTTCCCGGCGCCGACAGAAAGGCCTCGGCCAGCGTCTCCGTGTTGCCGCCTCTGCGGGGGCTTCCGAGAATCAGTGTGACCTTTGTCATGATGGTTCCTCCTTCGGCAATCGCATGGGATTTTCGGCCACAAGCATACCATTTGGAAGGTTTTTTAGAAAGTGAAAAATTCCCCTAAAGGCCACTCCCCGATCGACAGGTCCTGTTTGCGAGGCATGGGGCAGGAGAGGTCGGGTCCGCAGAGAGGTGGCCCCGGGATCATCTCTCGAGGCGGAGACGGGTACCTCCGAACCGGGGAGCGTCGGGTTTCTCGGGAGGAAGGGCAGGGATCGGCCGTCAGGCTCTCCGTGTCGCTTCGTGACCGGATCGGCGGAACGCCCCTCGTCGGCCTGCGGGTTTGCCTCCTGGGCCTCTCATTTCCTCTCGCAGAGGCCCTTGAGGAACCAGAAGAGGACGGCCGCGGCCAGGGCGGCCGTCCTTCCGTCCACGTCGAGGGGGGGGCTCATCTCCATGATGTCGAAGAAGCGGACCCGTTCGGTCCTGCCGGCCAGGTAGGCCACTTTTTCCAGATCCTGGGCCGAGAGGCCGTTGGGGTTGCTCGCCGAGGCGCCGGGGGCGTCGGTGCTGCGAGCCGCGTCGATGTCGACGGATACGGCGATGGTGTGCGGCCCCTCTCCGGCCACCTGAAGAGCCTGAAGGAAGGTCTCCATGGGCCGTCCCTGGAGGGATTTGAGGGTGAAGACGGAGCCCCCGGCCTGGCGGAGCCACTGGTAGTACCAGGGCGAATTGTGGAGTTCCTGAATGCCGTATTCGGCGAAATTGTCCCCCTTCAGGGCTCGCCGGGGAAGTTCCTCGAGGGCCCTGAAGAAGGGGGTTCCGCTGGTGAGGCCGTGGCTCATGTCGCGGACGTCGAGGTGGCTGTCGACGTTGACGACGCCCAGGTCGCCCTCGTTCAGTCCGAGGCCGTCGACGAGCCCGGCCAGTCCGGGAAAGGTCAGGTCGTGGCTGCCGCCGAGGACGACGGGGAGGATCCCCCTGGCGGCAATGGAGGTCACGACGGTCCGGGCGCTCTCGTGGACCTCTTCCAGCGTTCTCCCCTCGGTCCTCACGTCGCCGATGTCGATGAGGCTCAGGTCGCTCAGGGCCGGACGGAAGCCCGGCGTCAGGCGGTAGAAGGCCCGGCGGATGGCCCTGGGACCCGACCGAGCCCCCTCGCGACCGCCGTTGGCCACGATGCCCCGGTCTTCGGGAACGCCGACGAAGGCCACGTCGACGCCATCGGGAATCGTCCCGGCGGCGGGCAGGACGATCTCCCCCATGCGGGGATCCTTTTCGTCCCCTTTAGAAAAAAAAAGCTCCCTCTCGGGAGGAACCAGCTCGCTCCACAAAGGACTCACCTCGACCCTGTCGAAGAATGTGGCGGTCATTATAAGCCTCCGCGCGGGGGGCGACAAGGGCGCGGCGACGCTCGCTCCGATCCGGAGGGACTTGGCTTCCCCTTTTGGTTGCCCCTTCCGCTCGGAGGGGATCGGCTGAATCGGGAAGATCGGCTTGCCGTCCCCCGAGGCCGGATTGAGGCCCCGTCGCCGTCCTCGGCGCGTCTTTACGGCGCGTTCTCCCCCCGATCCACGGGCGAAACGGGAGGGGAGCTTCATCGGCCCGACCAGGAGAGGTCCGAAAAGACGGGAACGGCCGCCTCGAACTCTCACCGGCGAGGCGATTCGAGGGATCGCGAGTCGGTGGATCCGGCGGAGCTGCTCCTGAAGAGCCTGCGGATTCCGGTTTCCCCCTCTGAACGCAACGTCCCCTTTGCTGCTATCATGATGAGGTTCGGAAAGGTACAGGCCGGAAGATTCCCGGCGACAGAAGCCAAGGAGGAAAAATCGTGCCCTCTCAAGCCCGCTTGGCCCCTCGGGGCCTGGAACGTCTGCAGAGCCGCCATCCCTGGATTTTCAGGGGAGACCTGGCCTCCCTTCCCGAGGCGGAAGGAGGCGAGCTGGTCGCCGTCGGCGACGGCAGGAGGCCTCTGGCCTGGGGGCTCTGGAATCCCCAGACGTCGCTGGCCCTCCGCCTTCTTTCATGGGGGTCCGAACGTCCTCACCTTCCCGACCTGATCCGCGATCGTCTCCGGTCGGCCCTGGCCCTGCGCCGCCGCTGGTGCCCCGGCGAGGAGACCTTCCGCCTCGTCCACGGCGAGGCCGACGGCCTGCCCGGCCTCGTCGTCGATCGTTACGATGACGTCCTCTGCCTTCAGCTCCTCTCCCTGGGCTGGTACGGGATGCGGGAGGAAATCGTCGAGGCCCTCTCGGAGCTTCTCGATCCGACGGCGGTGCTCCTGCGCAACGATGTGCGCGCCCTGGAGAGAGAGGGGCTGAGAGCCGAAAAGAAAGTGCTCAGAGGCGCTCTGGAGGCGGGTGAAAGCCGCGTCGTCGCCCTGGGAGAGATCAAGAGTCTCGTCTATCCCCTGGCGGGACAGAAGACGGGGCTCTATCTCGACGTGCGCCACTTCCCCCGCCTTCTCCGCGGTCTCTGCCGGGGAGCCTCCGTTCTCGATGCCTTCTGCTTCCAGGGCCAGTTCGCCCTCCACGCCCTCCGCTACGGCGCCGAACGGGTGACGGCCGTCGATCAGTCCGCCCCGGCTCTGGAGGCGGGGCGGCGGGGTCTGTCCCTTTCCGGCCTCCGTGACGGCGTCGATTGGGTCTGCGGCAACGTCTTCGATGTCCTTCGACGCTTCGAGGAGGAGCGACGGACCTTCGACGTCGTCGTCCTCGATCCGCCGCCCTTCGCTCCGAGCCGTCGTCAGGTCGAATCGGCCCGAAGGGGTTACAAGGATCTGGCTCTGAGGGGGCTGCGCCTTCTCCGGCCAGGAGGAACCCTCTTCTTCTTCTGCTGTTCTCACGCCTTCGGGCGCGATGCCCTTCTCGACGTTCTAAGGGAGGCCGCCCTGGACGGAAGGCGGGACGCCAAGGTCGTCGCCGAGCTTCATCAGCCGCCCGATCATCCCGTACTGCCCCATGTCGCCGAGACGGATTATCTCAAAGGTTTCGTTTTGGAGGTTTTTTAATGAAAAATTCGATCAAGGCCCTGCTTTTCGATTTCGACATGACCCTCGTCGACAGCAGTCGGGGAATCACCCACTGCCTCAATCTCCTGGCCGCCGCCGAGGGGCTTCCCTCCGTCACGCGCGAGGAGGTTCTCCTGACCATCGGCGATCCCATTCCCCTGGGGTGGGAAAAGCTCTGGGGCCGCTTCGATCCCCGGTGGGTCGACCGCTACAGGGAGAACTACCGGGCCGAGGAGATCGCCCTCATCCGTCCCTTCCCGTCGACGGTTCCCGTTCTGAAGGCCCTCAAGGGGGCCGGTCTCCGCCTCGGCGTCGTCTCCAACAGGGGCAACGCCCGGATCGCCGTCGAAGGCGCCGGGCTGACCTGGGCCTTCGATTTCGTCCTGGGGCTCGATGAGGTCGATCGCCCCAAGCCCGATGCCGATCCTCTCGTCAAGGCCATGGGACGCCTCGGCCTGGGCCCGGCGGAGGTCCTCTACGTGGGCGATACCGATATCGACATGGCCACGGCTCTGGCGGCCTCCGTCCGGGCCGTGGGAATGACGACGGGCAACTTCGACGAAGAGGGGCTTCTCTCCGCCGGAGCCTGGAAGGTCCTCGACGACCTGACCGGGCTCTGTCCCCTCGTCGGCGTCGCCGATTCCTCCCGTGTGCGGGACTGACGGGGTCCCTGTCGGCGATGAAAGAACGACGTAAGGTCGATCTTCCCGACAACGCGCGGCCCATTCTGGAGCAGCGCTACCTGCGCAAGGATGCCTCGGGCGAGATCGTCGAGACGGCCGAGGCGATGTTCTGGCGCGTCGCCTCGGCCGTGGCCGGGGCCGAGGGGCGCTGGGGCGTGGCCCCCGAGGTCTGGGCCGAGCGCTTCTACGACGTCATGGCCCGTCTCGATTTTCTGCCCAATTCGCCGACGCTCATGAACGCCGGGACGGAGGGGGGCCAGCTTTCGGCCTGCTTCGTCCTTCCCGTGGGCGACAGCATGGAGGAGATTTTCGACGCCCTCAAGTGGACGGCCCTGGTGCACAAGTCGGGCGGCGGAACGGGCTTCAACTTCTCCGGCCTTCGCCCCTCGGGCGATGTGGTGCGGAGCACCTGCGGCGTCGCCTCGGGGCCCGTTTCCTTCATGGAGCTTTTCGATACCTGCACGGAGGTGGTCAAACAGGGAGGCATGAGACGCGGCGCCAACATGGCCATCCTGGACTGCGACCACCCCGATCTGCTGAGTTTCCTCAAGGCCAAGACGAAAGAGGGCCGCCTGGCCAACTTCAACATCTCCGTGGCCCTTTCCGACGCCTTCATGGAGACGCTCGAGGCCGACGGAGACTGGTCTCTCGTCAACAGGCGAAGAGGCGAGACGGTCAGGACCCTGCCGGCCCGGGAGATCTTCGACCTTCTCGTCGAGAGCGCCTGGGCCACGGGCGACCCCGGCCTGGTCTTTTCCGACAGGATCGAGGCCGACAATCCCACTCCCCAGGTGGGACGCATCGAGGCCACCAATCCCTGCGGCGAGCAGCCTCTGCTTCCCTTCGAGAGCTGCAACCTGGGGTCGATCAATCTTCTTCACATGATCGACGGCGACGATTTCGACTGGAAAAAGTTGGAAAAGACGGTACGCCTGGCCGTGCGCTTCCTCGACGACGTCATCGAGATCAACGGCTTTCCCCTGCCCCAGATCGCCGAGCGCTCGCGGGGCAACCGCAAGATCGGCCTGGGAGTCATGGGCTGGGCCGAGTCCCTCTTTCGCCTGGGCGTTCCCTACGACAGCGACGAGGCCCTCCGGCGGGCCGAGAGACTCATGGCCTTCGTCACCGCCTCCGGCCGCGACGAGAGCCGTCTTCTGGCCGAGGAGCGGGGCGTCTTTCCCAACTGGGAGGGGAGCCGGTGGCAGGAGAGGGGAATCCCCCTGAGGAACGCCACGGTGACGACGATCGCGCCGACGGGGACGATCTCCCTCATCTGCGGCTGCTCCAGCGGCATCGAGCCTCTCTTCGCCCTGGCCTACCGCCGCAAGGTCTTCGAGGAGCGCACCCTGACCTACGTCAACGCCCTTCTCGTCGAGGAACTGAAAAAGCGGGGGCTCGACGACGAGGCACGGCTCCGTCCCATCGCCGAGAAGGGGTCGCTGGCGGGGCTGGGGCTTCCCGACGATCTGACCCGTCTTTTCGTGACCTCCCACGAGATCGACCCGGCCTGGCACGTGAAGATGCAGGCCGCCTTCCAGCGCCACACCGACAACGCCGTCTCCAAGACGATCAACCTCCCCGAGGAGGCCTCCGTCGACGACGTGGCCTCGGCCTATCTCAGGGCCTACCGCGAGGGATGCAAGGGGATCACCGTCTACCGCGACCGCTGCAAGGCCACGCAGGTGCTCTACCGGGGAGGAGGGGGAGAGGGCGAGGCCGTCAAAAAACGGAAGAAGCCCGCCGGCCGCCCCGGAGTCCTCAAGGGGACGACGGTGAAGATCATGACCTCCTTCGGCAACCTCTATCTCACCGTCAACGAGGCCGAGGGGAAACCCTTCGAGGTCTTCGCCACCCTGGGCAAATCGGGCAAGGATACGATGGCTCACACGGAGGCCCTGGGGCGGCTCATCTCCCTCGCCCTGCGAAGCGGCGTCCCGGCCGGGCAGATCGTCGAACAGCTCAAGGGGATCGGAGGGAGTCAGCCCGTCTGGGAGAGCGACGGCGTCATCCTCAGCCTTCCCGACGCGGTGGCCCGCGGGCTGGAGCGGGCGCTGGGCGAGAGCTACAGGGATTCCTCCCGCGAGATGTGTCCCTCCTGCGGGGCCCCTCTCGTCGCCGCCGAGGGGTGCCTGAAGTGCGAGAGCTGCGGCTATTCCCGGTGCGGATGAGTCTCGGAGGGGAGGCGGATCGATGGCCCTGGGCCGACGGACGAAGAATGTGACGGCCTTTTTCGCCTCCGTGCTCGTCGTCGCCGCCGGAGGCTGGTTCCTTCTGGCCTGGTGGGATCACTTCCAGGAGAGGAACCAGGATCTCGTCCAGGCCCGGCCCTTCGTCTACCGCAACGATGTCCCTTTTCACGTGGCCCTTCTCTGGGAGGAGCGGGTCGTGACAGCGCCTCTGGCGGGGAAAGTCTCCTTTCCGGGAGGGGGAACCTCGCTGCGGGTGGCCAAGGGGGACGTCCTGGCCGTCGTCGCCGGCCCCGAGGGGGCGAGGCGGGTCGCTGCCCCCAGCCCCGGCTACTTCACGACCCTCCTCGACGGGCAGGAGGGAAAGTGGCGCTATGCCGACCTCTGGTTCGGAGAGAGGGCCCTGGCCGATCCCGGAGGGCGCGTCACCGTCGCGGCGGGGACAATGCTGGCCAAGGGCGATCCCCTGGGCGTCTTCATCCCCCAGCCCCAGGAGCTCCGGGCCATCGGCTACGTCGATCGTACGCCTGCCAGCGAGGCCGATATGGCCCGAGGGTCGGTCCGGATCAGACGGAAGGAGAAAGATCTCCCCTTCCCGGCGACGGTCCGCGTCTTCCGCGACCTTGGGGCCCGTTTCAAGGTCTACCTGACGTTGCCTCTCTTCCCCCTGGAGTTTCTCGACGGGAGGATCGGGACCTTCATCCTCTCCGGCGAGGAGTTCGTCGGCGTCGTCCTTCCCGAGACGGCCGTCGTCCACCGCCAGGGCCGGCAGGGAGTCTTCGTCGTCCAGGGCCAGACCGTCTCGTTTCGCGAAGTTCTGGGTCTGCCCGTTTCGGGCAGACAGTTTCTCGTCACCGAAGGCCTCAAGGCGGGCGAAGTCGTCGTCGCCCGAGGGGCCCGCGCTAAGGAGGGCAAGGTCCGACTATGGTGAAGGAAGCCGTTGAACGCGTCTTATCGATAAGAGCCGAAGTGGACGAAGCGGCGCGCCGCTCCGGGCGCTCCGGGCGCGATGTGGCCCTGGTGGCCGTCTCCAAGAATCACTCCGTCGAGGCCATGAAGGCCTTTGCGACGGCCCCCATCGACGGGTTCGGGGAAAACCGAGTCCAGGAGGCGGTGGAGAAGCGGGCCCTCTGGCCCGACAGGGGGCTTCCCTGGAGGATGATCGGTCACCTCCAGAGGAACAAGGTCCGCAAGGCCCTGGCCGTCTTCGACAGCCTCGACAGTCTCGACAGCGTCGATCTCGCCCTGACTCTGGAGCGGGTTCTGGCCGAGGAGGGGCGGGAACTTCCCGTCCTCGTCGAGGTCAAATGCTCCGACGACGAGGCCAGGACGGGCCTCGCCCCCGACGGGGTCGAGGCTCTTCTGGAGCGGGTCGTCACCTCCTGCCCTCACCTGTCCGTCGAGGGGCTCATGACGATCGGCCCTCTCGACGGCGGCGAGAGGGCGACGCGTCGTGCCTTCTCCTCCCTGAGGGAACAGCGCGGTCGTCTTCGGGAGAGGACGGGATTGGCCCTTCCTCATCTCTCCATGGGGATGAGCGGCGATTACCTCTGGGCCGTCGAGGAGGGGAGCACCGTCCTGCGCATCGGCACGGCCCTCTTCGGAAGGCGCTGAAGGGCCGTGAAGAATCTCATGGCCCTTTTGGGCCTTGCCGAAAGACCTGCCGACGATCTGGAGGCCCTTGCCTCGACCGAGGAGATCCGCGAACGGGAAGAGCGTCTTCGACGTCCCCTGCCCGTCGGAGGGGGGATCCTGATCTGCCGCGGGAAGAGCTGCCTCGGGCGGAGAAAAGAGCTTCTCGAGGCCCTGCGGAGCGGACGGGCCGTCGTCGTCGATCTTCGGGGCGTCGACCGCGAAGAGGGGCAGGCCCTTCTCGATTACCTCAGCGGTGCCGTCGAGGCCAGTCAGGGTGCGGTGATGCGCCTGGCGCCGGCGCTCTTTCTGGCCCTGGCCCACCGTTCTCTCGTCGAAGTGCTGGAATAGGGAAGGGGATCAGGAACGTGACGGAATGGATGAGCGCTCTCGATGTGGCCAACAAGGTTTTCGGCCGAGGATTCAAAGGCTATAACCAGGGCGAGGTCGATGCCTTTCTCGACCAGATCGCCGAAAGTCTCCAGGGCTATGCCCAGCAGGTTCTCGACATGCAGCGGGAAGTCGACCTGCTCCGCGACAAGACGGAAGATCACGAGAAGCTGAGGGCCTCCCTTCAGGAGACGCTCCTTTTCGCCCAGAAAAGCGCCGAAGAGAGGGTCCAGGCCGCGGAGCGGCAGGGACAGGCCATCCTTGCCGAGGCCAAGGGGCAGGCCGAACGGCTCGTCTCCGCCGCCCAGGAGGAGGTGGCCATGGCTCGCCGGGAGCTGAAGGAGCTCCGTGAAAAGCGACAGGAATTCGTCGCCGACTTCAGGGCCCTTCTTTTCAGATACCAGTCTCTCATCGGAGAGATTCCCGAGAGGGAGAATCCTTGACGGAGACCCTGGCGCTCGACAGCGACGTCCGCTTCCTCCGAGGCGTCGGGTCGGGCCGAGCCCGCCTCCTGGAGCGGCTTTCGATCCGCACCGTCGGCGACCTGCTCTACCTTTTCCCCCGTCGCTACGAGGACCGCAGGCAGCTGACGGCCTTCGAGGCCCTGAGGCCGGGGACGACGGCGGCCGTTCTGGCCCGCGTCGTCACCGTCGAAAACCGACCGACCCGTCGTCCCGGCCTGACTCTCGTCCGAGCTCTTCTCACCGACGGCAAGGGGTACGGTTATGCCCTCTGGTTCAACCGCCGCGGCGTCGATCGCCTTCTGCCGCCGGGAACGGAGGCCTCCTTTTACGGCCCCATCGAGCTCCACCGGGGCAAGTTCCAGATCACCAACCCCGACGTGGAGGTCATCGACGAGGGGGAACCCGACTCGACGGGGCGCATCGTCCCCGTCTACCCGGCCACGGAGGGGCTCTCCCCCCTCTGGCTGAGACGTCTGCTGCGGCAGATCCTGCCCCAGGCCCTTCCCCTTCTCGTCGACGACCTGCCCGAGGAGATCCGCCGCCGCCGTTCCCTTCTCGATCTGGCCGCCGCCGTCGAGGGACTTCACTATCCTCGCGACGGCGATCACTGGCGGGCCTGCCGTCGTCGCGTCGCCTTCCAGGAGCTTTTCCTTCTCCAGCTCGGTCTGGCCCTGCGGCGCCATCAGGCCCGCAAGGGGGGTCTTTCCCCTCGACTGACCCCCATGGGTCCCATGGCCCGGGCCTTCCTCGACGCCCTTCCCTTCCCTTTGACGGAGGCCCAGAGGCGCGTCGTCGGCGAGATCGGCGCCGACGTCTCCCTCGATGAGCCCATGAACCGTCTTCTTCAGGGTGACGTCGGGTCGGGCAAGACCGTCGTCGCCGTCCTGGCCCTGCTGGCCGCCGTCGACGGCGGTTTTCAGGGAGCCTTCATGGTCCCCACGGAGGTCCTGGCTCTCCAGCACCATCGCCGACTCAGCGCCCTGCTGAGTCCCCTGGGACTGCACGTCGTCCTCCTGAGAGGCGGACTGCCTCCGCGGGAGAGGGAGGAGAACCTCCGTGCCCTCGAGGAGGGACGGGCCTCTCTCGCCGTGGGTACCCATGCCCTCATTCAGGAGGGCGTCCGCTTCCGCCGTCTCGGCCTCATCGTCATCGACGAGCAGCACCGCTTCGGCGTCCTCCAGCGCGGTGCCCTCGCCGGGAAGGGGGAGTCCCCTCACGTCCTGGTCATGACGGCGACGCCCATTCCCAGGACTCTGACGGTTTCCATCTACGGAGACCTGGCCGTCTCCGTCCTCGACGAGCTGCCTCCGGGGCGGAGGCCGGTCGTGACCCGCAAGGTGGAGAGCAAGGACCGCCGCCGTCTTCTCTCCTTCATCGACGGACAGATGAGAGAGGGACGACAGGTCTACTGGGTCTGTCCCCTCGTCGAGGAGAGCGAGACGCTCGACGTCGCTTCGGCGACGAGCCGTCACGAGGAGCTGTCGCGCCTTTTCCCGAAGCGTCGCGTGGGACTTCTCCACGGCCAGATGGCCTCGAGGGAGAAGGAGGCCCTCCTGGCCGCCTTCCACGAGGGGGCCGTCGATCTTCTCGTGGCCACGACGGTCATCGAAGTGGGCGTCGACGTGGCCAACGCCACCGTCATGGTCGTCGAGGATGCCCAGCGTTTCGGCCTCTCTCAGCTCCACCAGCTCCGGGGCCGCGTCGGCCGGGGGGCCGAGGAGAGCTACTGCCTGCTTCTGGGCGACGCCACGACGGTCGAGGGACGCAGGCGGATCGAGGCCCTCTGCGCCACCGGCGACGGATTCCGCATCGCCGAGATCGACCTTCGCCTGAGGGGGCCCGGCGAGGTCTGCGGCGTGCGCCAGCACGGTCTGACCGATTTCCGTGTCGCCGATCTCCTCAAAGACGGCAAGATCCTCGACGAGGCGCGTCGTGAAGCCCAGGACCTGGTGGAGATCGATCCCTCCCTGTCGCGCTGTCCCCGGCTCAGGGATGGGCTCTACCGCCTTTACGGCGAGGGCCTGGACCTGGCGGTGACGGGATGAAGGAGCGGGGAGGGGATCATGAGTCCTATCTGCTCCGCCTCCTCGAGAGGGGAGCCCATACGCGTCGTTCTCTGGAGGAGCGCCTCCTCCGCCGGGGGGCCGACGGCACGGAGATCGCCGCCCTTCTCGGCCGTTTCGAGGCCCTGGGCTACATCGATGACGGTCTCTACGCCAGGCTCTACGTCGAGGGGCACGGCGATAGGGGAAAGCGTCGTCTGAGGGATGACCTGCGTCGTCGCGGCGTCGCCGAGGCGACGATTGCGGCGGCCCTGGAGGAAAAAGACGACGAGGAGGAGGCGGCCTTCGGGCTGGCCCTCCAGTGGCACGAGAGGGGCGTCGAGAGTCGTCTCATCGCCGGTCGCCTCCTCCGGCGGGGATTTCCGCCCGCTTTGGTGCGATCCCTTCTGGACCGTCTTGAGCGAAAGGCTCCCTGAGGTTAGAATGTCTCTGTATGGTTTCGCTGATTGCGTGTTACCGGATAGAGCAGCAGAAGCCGTACCTTGACAATCGAATAAGGGGTGATCGCAACCATGCACATTCTGTACCTGATGCTGGGTCTGGCCGTCGGCGGAGCTGCCGGCGCGGCCCTTGCCCTTTGGCATCGTCGGAGATCGGACGGCACACTGCGCGATGGCGCCCGAAGCGAGGCGGAACGGATCGTCGCCGAGGCCAGAGCGGAGGCCGATCGACGTAAAAGGGAGTCCCTCAACGAGGGGAAGGAGGAGGTTCTCCGGCTCCGCCACGAGGCCGAGCAGGAGATCCGCGAGCGCCGTAACGAGCTTCAGCGCGCCGAACGGCGGCTGGAGCAGAAGGAGGAGAACCTCGACCGCAAGACGGAGAAGGTCTCCCGTCGCGAAGAGGAGCTCAAGAACCGCCACGACGAGATCGAGACCCGCCTTTCCGAGGTCGAGTCGCTTCGCCTCGAGCAGGTGGCGCGCCTCGAGGAGATCGCCGCCATGACGGGCGAGGAGGCCAAGCAGCTCCTCCTCTCCGAAGTGGAGGAGGAGGCCAATCATCGCATCGGACTCCGCCTCAAGGAGCTCGAGGAGAAGGCCAAGCGCGAGGCCCAGAGAAAGGCCCGAGAGATCGTCGTCACGGCGATCCAGAGAACGGCCGTGGAGCACACCTCCGAGGTGGCCGTCAGCGTCGTCCATCTCCCCTCGGACGAGATGAAGGGACGCATCATCGGGCGGGAAGGGCGCAACATCAGGGCCTTCGAGACCCTGACCGGCGTCGACCTCATCGTCGACGACACGCCCGAGGCCGTCACCATCTCCAGCTTCGATCCCGTCCGGCGCGAAGTGGCCCGCCTTTCCCTCGAGCGCCTCATCGTCGACGGCAGGATCCATCCGGCCCGCATCGAGGAACTCATCGAAAAGGCCTCCAAGGACGTCGATGAGATGATTCTCGAGGCCGGAGAGGAGGCTCTCCTCGAGACGGGCACGAAGAACATGCACCCCGAGCTGATGAAACTCATCGGCCAGCTCCGCTTCCGCAGCAGTTACGGCCAGAATGCCCTCGCTCACAGCCTCGAGGTCTCCCACCTCTCGGGCATCATGGCCGCCGAGCTGGGCGTCGACGAGGCCCTCGCCCGTCGAGCCGGCCTCCTTCACGACATCGGCAAGGCCGTCGACCACCAGGTCGAAGGACCTCACGCCATCATCGGCGCCGATCTCGCCAAGCGATACAACGAGCCTCAGGACGTCATCCGGGCCATCGCCTCTCACCACGAAGACGAGGAGCCCCAGACCGTCTACGACGTCCTCGTCGCCGCCGCCGACGCCATCAGCGCCTCCCGGCCCGGCGCGCGCAGGGAGAGCCTCGAGACCTACATCAAGCGTCTGGAGAAGCTGGAGAGCCTGGCCACGTCCTTCCAGGGCGTCAGCAAGGCCTTCGCCATCCAGGCCGGCCGCGAGATCCGCGTCATGGTCTCGCCCAACGTCCCCGACGCGGGAGGCATCCAGAAGGTGGCCTACGACGTGGCCCGCAAGATCGAGGAAGAGATGAAGTACCCCGGCCAGATCCGCGTCACCGTCATCAGGGAGACGCGGGCCGTGGAATACGCGAAGTAATCCATGCGCCTGCTCTTCATCGGTGACCTCATCGGCCGTCCCGGAAGAAAACTCGTGGCCGACGTCCTCCCTCGGTTGAGGGAGGACGAGGGGCCCTTCGATTTCGTCGTCGTCAACGGCGAGAACGCCGCAGGAGGCTTCGGCCTCACGGAACGCGTCGTCGACCAGCTGTTCGACCTCGGCGTCGATGCCATCACCACGGGGAACCACGTCTGGGACAAGCGCGACTATGTCCCCCGCCTCATGGAAGAGGACCGCGTCCTCCGTCCGGCCAACTATCCCCCCTCCTGTCCCGGATCGGGCGTCAAAGTCCTCGAGAAGGGCGGACGGCGCCTGGCCATCGTCAATCTCCAGGGACGGGTCTTCATGCCCGCCATCGACTGTCCCTTCCGCGTCGCCGACGGCCTGCTCGAGAGGATCGACACGCCCTGCGTCTTCGTCGACTTTCACGCCGAGGCCTCGTCGGAGAAGCGCGCCCTGGGCCTCTATCTCGACGGCCGCGTCTCGGCCGTCGTGGGGACCCACACCCATGTCCAGACCGCCGACGAGGAGATTCTCCCCCGAGGCACGGCCTACATCACCGATGTGGGCATGACGGGCGGTCACGGCGGCGTCATCGGCATGGAGGCCTCCTCCGTCCTGCCCCGCTTCCTGACGGCTATGCCGACCAAGTTCGAAGTCTGCGAAAAGGACCTGCGCCTCAACGGCGTCGTCGTCGATGTCGACGACGACCGGGGGCTGGCCCTCTCCTTTCGGAGGGTGGATCGGCGCCTGTCCTGACGAAGAGGTTCGGAAATCACGTGCGCGGGGACCTGCCTCAAGGCAGGTCCCCGCGCTTTTGTCGTGGACCGCGAGGCCTCCATCGTTTACCCTTTTGTCGGAGGCTTCGCCTCTCCGTCCCCTCCCGAAGCCGCGAAAGGTGCCGCGAACGGCCCTGGAAAGGAGACGCCATGACGGAACTTCGTGTCGGATTGCTTCAGCTCGCTCTCAAGCGGACCGATCCCGAGGGCAACTTTCAGGACGCGATGAATCTCCTGACGAGCCTTTCGGGACGGCAGTGTCACCTTCTTGTCCTTCCCGAACTCTGGAACGCCGTCATTCCCCTGGGAAGGGGACTCTCCCTCCTCGACGAGGGGGAGCCCATCCTCTCCCGTCTGCGCGAACTTGCGAGGAGAAAGGCGATCGCCATCGTCGCCGGAAGTCTGGCCGTCAGAACGCCTGGGGGCAATCGCAACCGCTGCTACGTCATCGGCCCCGATGGAGAGGTGCTTCTGGCCTACGACAAAATCCACCTTCATCCCAAGCTCAAGGAAGAGCATGCCTTCATCGCCGGAGATTCCCTGGGGCTCGTCGATCTCCCCCTCTGCCGCGCAGGCGTCCTCGTCTGCTTCGACGCCGAGTTTCCCGAACAGGTTCGGGCCCTGGCCCTGCGAGGGGCTCAGGTCCTCTTCGTTCCCGGCGCCTGGGGCCTTCCCCATATTCACCTCTGGAGAACGCTGCTGGTGGCTCGGGCCCTGGAAAACCAGCTTTTTGTCGTCGGCGTCAACCGTTGCGACAGGGGGCCTTCCCTCTCCTACGGAGGCAACAGCCTCGTCGTCAACCCCTTCGGAGAGGTCCTTCTCCACATGGATCACCAGCCTCGCTTCGACATCGTCTCCCTCGATCTGGGAGCCGTCGGGCGAGCTCGGGCGCGACACGAGGTGCTCGCCTCGCTTCGGCCCGAACTCTATCGGCGTTGGGTTTAGGGGCGGTTTCCGATCTACAGGCAGAAAACAGATGGAAGCTTCCCTCGCTCGGCCGGGAGGCGTCTGGAGGACGGAGACGGTCGCCCTGAACCCGCACCGGAGAAGGAAAGAGGAATGGGCCTTGAGTCGGCGGATCCGGCGGTGTTTGCCTTGAAGAGCCTGCGGATTCGGCACGGTTGCGGAAGGCCCGGGGCTGTGTTAGTCTCAAGAGGAAATGTCATGCAATTTTGACGGTCGACGCCCTTTTCCTTCATTCTTCGTTCTTGTAAAGCGATCGACTATCATACTATAATGCTTCTGATTGCCTCAGCGTCATGTTGTCGTTCAACCCGTGAAGAGGGGGGGAGATCTTTCGTCGAGGCGGAGCCGTTTTGGAAGAGGCGGAGGGACAGGAACCCTGTCTCCGGATAAAAGAGCAGAGGAGGGGATATCATGAGCAACGGAACCGAACGCGAACAGTGGGGTTCTAAGCTTGGTTTTATCCTGGCCGCGGCGGGATCGGCCGTCGGGCTGGGCAACATCTGGCGTTTCCCCTATATCACGGGACAGAACGGCGGAGCGGCCTTCGTTCTCCTTTACGTGCTCATCGTTTTCATCATCGGTTTTTCCGTCATGCTCGCCGAGGTCGCCATCGGACGGAGCGCCCAGCTTAACGCCGTCGGATCCTTCAAGAAGCTCAAGGGCGGTGCCTGGCCCATCGTCGGCTGGATGGGCGTCATCGCCGGTTTCATGATCCTCTCTTTCTACGGCGTCATCGGGGGATGGACCATGGCCTACATCATCAAGTCCTTCACGGGCCTCATGTCCATCGCCGAGGCCGGCAAGGCCGGCGACTTCTTCGGCGGTTTCATCAGCAACGGCGCCCTGGTGATCGGCTGGCAGGCGGCCTTCATGGCCCTGACGATCTGGGTCGTCTACAAGGGCATCGGCGAGGGGATCGAACGCTACTGCAAGATTCTCATGCCGTCGCTCTTTCTCATTCTGCTCATCCTCATCGTCCGCTCCGTCACCCTCGAAGGGGCCGGCAAGGGGCTCGAGTTCTACCTCAAGCCCGACTTCTCCAAGCTGACGGGCGGGGCGCTCCTGGCGGCCATGGGGCAGGCCTTCTTCTCCCTCTCCCTGGGCATGGGCTGCATGATCACCTACGGCAGCTACCTGGGCAAAAAGGAGATCCTCCCCGGCGCCGCCGTCCAGGTCTGTTTCCTCGACACCATGGTGGCCCTCCTGGCGGGCCTCGTCATCTTCCCCGCCGTCTTCGCCTTCGGCGTCGAGCCCGGGACCGGTCCCGGGCTGACCTTCATCACCCTCCCCTCCGTCTTCGCCAAGATGCCCGGCGGCTCCGTCTGGTCGGCGCTCTTCTTCCTTCTCCTCTTCATCGCCGCCCTCACGTCGGCCATTTCCCTCCTCGAAGTCGTCACGGCCTACTTCATGGACGAGATGAAGTGGAGCCGTCCCAAGGCGGCCTGCGTCATGGGCGGCCTCATCTTCCTCCTCGGCGTCCCCTCGGCCCTCTCTCTGGGTGCCATGAAGCTCCAGATCGCCGGCAAGGACTTCCTCGACGCCATGGACTTCGTCTCCTCCAACGTCATCCTTCCCCTGGGCGGCCTCTTCATCGCCCTCTTCGTCGGCTGGGTCTGGACCGACAAGGCGCGTCGCGAGGTCACCAACGACGGCGCCCATCCCTTCGGGATCATGGAGGCCTGGATCTGGGTCTGCCGCGTCGTCGCTCCCGTGGCCATCGCCTACATCTTCATCCGGGGGCTGAAGTGGTAGCCGTCCCACGTTGAACGCGAAAGGGGGTTTCGGCAGAGCCGAGGCCCCCTTTTTTGTCCGTTGACTCTCCACCCGAAGGGTGTCAGAATGAACGAAAGGCTGGATGAGGATCGCAAGAGAGCCTCTGCCCTTCGGGGCAGGGCGCCGAAGGGGCAAGGCGCATCGCGTCGAATCTCTCAGGCAAAGAGGATTGCGGTCGGACAGCTCTCTGGAGAAGGCTTCGGCCTGCCAACGGGGCAACCCCCGCTCTTGCGGGGCGAATCCCCAGGGCATCTGGACAGAGACGATATCCCGTGAGGGGGTGACGTCCTTGGTCCGGTCTTTTTGTGTCTTCACCAACAACCCGCGCCTTCGCCATTCGCCTCACTACGGGGAGGTCTCGTCGCTCCAGCTTCTTCTTTCCGTCCGTGATCGCCTCCATCGCGGCGCCGTCCTCGTCAATCATCCCCTCTACGGCAACTTCCGTCCCCATCAGCAGCCCTTCCGCTCCCTCGTCGTCGAGGAAACCGCCGAGTCCCGAGCCGTCGACGTCGAGTCCCTTTCCCTCATCGAAAGAGCCCTTTCCATCTATGGCGCGTCCGGGCCCATCGCTCTTCCCGGCGAGCTGGATCCCTCCATCGAGGCCGATTACGCCTACGTGGACGGAGAGCTCGTCCGGGAGAGCCTTGCCCGCTGCGGACTGGAAGCCCTTCTCTCTTCGGAGGGGAGGCAGACGGATACAGAGGAGGCATCGTCATGATCGAACTGGACAAGGATACTTTCGAGGTGGAGACGGCGCAGGGAGACCTGCCCGTCGTCGTCGATATCTGGGGGCCCCAGTGCGGCCCCTGCCTGGCCCTTATGCCCAAGGTGGAGGAGCTCGCCTCCGAGTTCGAGGGGCGGGTAAAGTTCTGCAAGCTCAACGTGGCCGGCAATCGGCGGCTCGTCATCGGTCTCAAGGTCATGGCCGTGCCCACCTTCCTCTTCTTCAGGGGAGGCGAGAGGGTTCAGACTCTGACCGGCGCCGCCGTCTCGCTTGAGGCCATCCGTCAGGCCACGGAAGGGCTTCTTCAGTAGGAGCGAAAGGAGAGAGTAAAGCATGAAGCTGGAACTTCATCGCCTTCACGTGCGGGGCCTGACCTGGGGAGCGAGGACATCCCTCGTTGACGGCGTCCTTTCCGTCGACAGGGAGGAGCTGACGTCGCTGCTGGCCGTCGATGGCCGTCTCCTGTCTGTCTCTTTGGATCTGGCTCTGCCCGGAGACAGTCTGCGCATTCTCCCCGTCAAGGATGTCGTCGAGCCGCGCTGCAAGATCGAGGGGCCCGGCGAGGTCTTCCCCGGTTTCATCGGCGACGTCGAGCCCGTCGGGGAGGGGGCGACGCGCGTCCTCGAAGGGGCCGCCGTGGTGACCTGCGGCAAGATCGTCGGCTTCCAGGAGGGCATCATCGACATGTCGGGTCCCGGCGCCGACTACACGCCCTTCTCCAGAACCTGTAACGTCGTCGTCACGCTCGTGCCCGTCGCGGGACTCGACCGGCACGAGTACGAATCGGCCTGCCGCATGGCCGGATTCCGAGCGGCCCACTACCTGGCCCGATCCGTCGATTCGACCGAGGCCGACAGAGTCGAGACCGTCGACTGGCCCTCTCTGGACGAGGCCATGACCTCCCACCCCGGCCTGCCCAAGGTGGCCTACCTCTACATGCTCCAGTCTCAGGGACTCCTTCACGACACCTACCTCTACGGCGTCGACGTCAAGCGCATCCTGCCCACCCTCGTGACGCCGACGGAGGTCATGGACGGCGCCATCGTCTCGGGCAACTGCGTCTCGGCCTGCGACAAGAACAGCACCTACGCCCACCAGAACAACCCCGTCATGGCCGCCCTTCTCGCCCGCCACGGCAGGGAGATCAACTTCGTCGGCGCCATCGTCACCAACGAGAACGTGACACTGGCCGACAAGAAGCGTTCGTCGGGACAGGCCGTCAAGCTGGCCCGCATGCTCGGCGTCGAGGGGCTCGTCATCTCCGAAGAGGGTTTCGGCAATCCCGACGCCGACCTGATCATGAACTGTCGCCGCGCCGAGAGGGCCGGCATCAAAACCGTCCTCATCACCGACGAGTTCGCCGGTTCCGACGGGGCCAGCCAGTCTCTGGCCGACGCCGCCACGGAGGCGACGGCCGTCGTCTCCGCCGGCAACGCCAACGCGCGCATCGTCCTGCCTCCCCTGGAGAGGGTGATCGGCTTTCCCGCCGAGGCCAACGTCATCGCCGGCGGCTTCGAGGGCTCCCTGCACGAGGACGGATCGATCGAGGTGGAACTTCAGGCCATCACGGGCGCCACGAGCGAGCTGGGACTGGGTCGCCTCTCGGCGGCTACGGTCTGACCGGTCTGCCAAAAGGAGGATGAAGACCGTGACCTATCGCGTGGTCCACTACCTGAATCAGTTTTTCGCCGGCATCGGCGGGGAAGAGGCTGCCGGCCAGAGGCCCCTTCTGCGCCAGGGCATCGTCGGGCCCGGCCAGGCCCTGGCAGCGGCCTTGGGTTCCGAGGCGGAGATCGTCGCCACCGTCATCTGCGGCGACGGCTACTTCGCCGAGAACATCGAGGCGGCGACGGCAGAAATCATCGAGCTCATTCGATCCTGTCAAGCCGACGGCGTCGTGGCAGGGCCTGCCTTCAACGCCGGTCGCTACGGCACGGCCTGCGGCGCCGTCTGCAAGGCCGTGGGCGAGACCCTCTATCTTCCGACGCTGACGGCCATGTATCCCGAGAATCCCGGCGTCGACCTCTTCCGCAGGGATACGGTCATCGTCGAGGCCGCCGACAGCGCGCGGGGGCTGCGCAAGGCCGTTCCCGTCATGGCCTCCCTCCTTGTCAAGCTTCTCAGGAAAGAGGAACTGGGCCTCCCCGCCGCAGAGGGCTACATCGCCCGAGGCCTGCGCCGCAACCTCTTCCGCCCCGAAAGGGGAGCGGAGAGGGCCGTCGCCATGCTCGTCAGCAAGCTCCGAGGGGAGCCTTTCGAGACGGAGTACCCCATGCCCGTCTTCGACAGGGTTCCTCCCGCTCCCGCCCTCAAGGATCTCAAGGGGGCCCGGATCGCCCTCGTCACGTCGGGCGGCATCGTTCCCAGGGGGAACCCCGATCACATCGAGGCCTCCAGCGCCAGTCGCTACGGCGAGTACGACATCTCCGGCGTCGACGATCTCACCTCGGCGGGCTACGGGACGGCTCACGGCGGCTACGATCCGACGGCGGCCGACGGCGATGCCGACAGGGTCCTTCCCGTCGATGTCCTGCGCGAGATGGAGAGAGAGGGCCTTTTCGCCAAGCTCCACGAGGTGTTCTACACGACGGTGGGCAACGGCACGCCCGTGGCCATGGCGGCCCGATTCGGCCGCGAGATCGCCCGAAAGTTGAAGGAGGCCGCCGTCGACGCCGTCATCCTCACCTCGACCTGAGGGACCTGCACTCGTTGCGGCGCAACGATGGTCAAGGAAATCGAGCGTGCAGGCTTCCCCGTCGTCCACATGTGCACCATCGTCCCCATCTCCCAGACTGTCGGAGCCAATCGAATCGTTCCGACGATCGCCATTCCCCACCCCTTCGGTGATCCCACCAAATCGCTCGAGGAAGAGAAGGCTCTCCGGCGCTCTCTCGTCGAGAAGGGACTCAGAGCCCTTCAGACGGAGATCGACGGCCAGACCGTCTTTCCCGGCTGAGAAAGGAGACCGGACTTCCGATGACGACGGCGGCAATCAAGGCCACGGCCTATGCCCTGAACCACGTGCCCGAGCTCGCTCGGCTCTACGGCAACACGCCTTGGATCGAACGGAAGACCAAGAAGGAGACGGAGTTCCTGGAAAAACTGCCCGGTCACCTTTGGACCTTCGATCAGGCTGCCTCCTACGCTCCCAATCGGGCCTATATCGGCGCCATCGGCCTCGACGAACTGGCCCGATCGCCCAAACCCTGGCATGAGAACTTAGCCGAAGAGCCCTGCCGCTACGGCCGCTACGGCGAGATCATGCCCGAGGAGGAATTTCTGGGGCTCCTCGATATCTGCGACGTCTTCGATCTCGTCTGGCTCGAGAGGGACTTCGCCTCCGACGTGGCTCAGCGGCTCGATCGCCACCCTCTCGTCACGGAGGCGATGAAAAAGCGCCTGGAAAAAGGCCATCCCCTCGTCGAGATCGACGATGAGGTGAGGGATCGCCATGCCCTTCCTCTTTCTCTAGGCGGAAGGATCGTGGGCTGCGTCCGTCAGGGCCACGACGTCGACGAGTGCCTCGAGGCCTATGTCCTCCTGGAGAACCTGGCCTGCAAGGCCGGAGGCGTCCTGGCCCTTCTGCATCTCTTGAAGAACGCCGCGATGGCTCCCGAGGAGGTCCATTACGTCATCGAGTGCTCCGAGGAGGCGGCGGGAGACATGAACCAGCGAGGCGGAGGGAACTTCGCCAAGGCCGTCGCCGAGATCGCCGGCTGCGTCAACGCCAGCGGCATGGACGTCCGGGGCTTCTGTGCCGGTCCCGTCAACGCCGTCATCGCCGGGGCCTCTCTCGTTGCCGCCGGAGCTCAGCCCAACTGCGTCGTCCTCGGCGGCGGAGCCGTTCCCAAGCTTTTCATGAACGCCAAGGACCATGTCCGCAAGGGGCTGCCGGCCCTCGAGGACGTCCTGGGCAATTTCGCCCTTCTCCTCGTCGCCGACGACGGAACGATGCCCGTCATCCGCCTCGACGCCCTGGGCAAACATACCGTCGGGGCCGGAGCCTCGCCTCAGGCCGTGACGACGGCCCTGGTCCTGGAGCCCCTTCAGAAGGTGGGCCTTTCTTTCGCCGACGTGGACCGCTATGCCGCCGAGCTTCACAACGCCGAAGTGACTCTGCCCGCAGGGGCCGGCGACGTGCCCCTGGCCAACGCCAAGATGATCGCCGCCCTGGCCGTCATGAAGGGGCAGCTCGAGAAGGCCGACATGATGGATTTCGTCGCCCGGCGGGGGCTGATCGGCTTCGCCCCCACTCAGGGCCATATCCCTTCGGGCGTCCCCTTCCTGGGCCATGCCTGTGACGCCATCTCGGCCGGAACGATGAGGCGGGCCATGATCATCGGCAAGGGAAGTCTCTTCCTGGCTCGCCTGACCAACCTGGCCGACGGGGCTTCTTTCCTCGTCGAGGCCGGTCGTCCCAAGGAGGTCGCCGCTCGGGGCCTCGACCGTGAGGCGGTGCGACAGATGATCCTCGAGGCCCTGGGCGATGTGGCCCGGGCCCTCAAGGGCGACTGAGGCGGTGATGAGAGTGAGCGGACCGTCTCGCCTCGTCGGCGAGCTTCTGGAGGAGATCCTCTCTCAGGGGGCCGGCCCGGCTCCGACGAAGATCGGCCTCATGGCCTACGGCAGCGAACTGGGGGCGGCCGAAATCGTCGCCGGAGCCCGCCTCGCCCAGGAGAGCCGGGATCTCCAGGTCCTTCCCATCGGTCCCCAGGTGCCTGAGGGAGAGGGCCTGGACTGGATCGAGACCGACGGCTGCGAGGCCGACGTCGTGGCCGCCATGGAAGGAGCCCTTGCGGAAGGGCGCATCGACGGGGCCGTGGCCCTCCATTACCCCTTCCCGCTGGGGGTGGCCACCGTGGGCCGCGTCGTCGTCCCCGCCGACGGGCGGGATCTTCTCGTCGCCACCTCGACGGGCGCCTCGGCGACGGACCGCGTCGAGGCCATGGTGAAAAACGCCCTCCTCGCACGAGCCGTGGCGCGAAGCCTGGGCAAGACCGATCCCTCCCTGGGCGTCCTCAACGTCGAGGGAGCCCCGTCGGCTTTGAGGGCCTTGAAGTCTCTGGCCGACGGAGGCTACCCCCTTCGCTTCGGACGAAGCGGCCGAGGCGATGGGGGGGCTCTTCTGCGGGGCAATGACCTCCTCTCCGGTGCCGTCGACATCTGCCTCTGCGACACGCTGACAGGCAACGTCCTCGTCAAGCTTTTTTCGGCCTTCACCACCGGCGGGGGAAGGGAGAGCCTGGGATGGGGCTACGGTCCCTCCGTCGGCGAAGGCTGGCCCTCGGTGATTTCCATCATCTCCCGGGCCTCGGGGGCCTCCGTCATCGCCGGAGCTCTGACCTTCACGGCCCAGGCCGTGCGCTCCCATCTGCCTCGCCTCGTCGAAGAGGAGTTCGCCGCCGCCCGCAGGGCCGGACTGGCCGAGCTCCTCCGCAGAGAAAGACCCCAGGGGCCGGAAGCCCCCGCCGCGCCGCCGGCCGAGCCGACCGATGCCGAGATCCACGGCGTCGACGTCCTTGCCGTGGAGGACGCCGTGAAGCTCCTCTGGGAGGCGGGCGTCTATGCCGAGTCGGCCATGGGCTGCACGGGGCCCGTCGTGAAGATCGCCTCGGCCCGGAAGGGGCGGGCCGAGGCGATCCTTCGTCAGGCCCATCTCATCGACTGAAACCGTCACCTCAGAGCCAGGAAGCAGAAAAGACGGAGACCCTTTTCGAGGACGGCCTCATCGGGAACGAAGCGGCTGCTGTGGAGGGACGGAAAAGAGGCCAGAGGGCGCTCTGCCGGTCGGCAGCCCAGCCAGAAAAAGAGGGAGGGGACCTGGGCTGCCATGAAGGAAAAATCTTCGGCGATCATCGAGGGCCTCTCGGCGTCGATGGCCTTCAGGTGAGGCAGAAGACGCTCTCTGTCGCGGAGAAAACTTTCGGCCAGTTCGGAGTCGTTCATCAGGGCCGGGTAGCCGCGTTCGTATTCGACGGAGCAGCGGGCGCCCATCCCCTGAGCGACGGAGCAGGAAAGGCCGGAGATCTCGCGTTCCATGAAATCGCGGACGTCGGGACTGAAGGTCCGGCACGTCCCCTCCATGGAGACGGAATGGGCCAGGACGTTGTAGCGGTCGCCACCTTCGATGCGGCCGAAGGTCAGGACGACCGGCTCGAAAGGATCGATCCGCCGCGACAGAAGACTTTGTACGGCCGTTGCCACATAGGCCGAAGCCGTCAGGGCGTCGATGCCTCTGTGGGGACTGGCTGCGTGGCTCCCGACGCCTTCTATCCGGACCGTCAGGCGATCGGAGGCCGCCATGAGGGGGCCCCGTTTCGTGGCCACCTCTCCCAGGCAGAGTTCGGGCCAGAGGTGAAGGCCGTAGAGGGCGGAGACCTTTTCAAGAGCCCCCATCTCGATGAGTGTCCTCGAGCCGCCTCGGGGACTGTCCTCTTCGCTGGGTTGAAAGAGAAACCGCAGGGGGCGGCAGGGATCGGGGCAGATCTGTGAGAGAATTTTCGCCGTCCCTGCGAGGATGGCCGTGTGGAAATCGTGGCCGCAGGCATGCATGGCCCGTAGGTCCTCGGAGGCATAGGGAAGTCCCGTCTCCTCGCGGAGGGGCAGGGCGTCCATGTCTCCCCTGAAGGCCAGGCGTTCGCCGTCGTCCCCTCCGAGGTTGGCGACGAGGGCGTTTCCCCTTTCCGTGCGGCGAAAGGAGAGAGGGGAATCCTGAAGGAAGGCCAGAACCTTCTCGACGGTGGAAGTCTCTTCTCCGGAGAGGTCCGGATTCCGGTGGATGGCACGGCGGAGGGCGATGGCTTCGGGGAGGACTTCCCTGAGAGTCCTTTCCATCTTGTCGGCGACGGAATACATGATGGCCTCCTGTCTGGGGGAAAAGGGGAGCCGGGTTTTCCGGCTCCCTCTGGGTGTGTCCGGGGCGATGACGGGTGTCAGCGCTCCGACAGACGACGCAGGGCCTCCCTGCGCTCTTCCTGGAGCGTATTGGGCGTCAGAAGGGCTCTGGAGTAGAGGTGAGGCTGACGATCTCGGAACATGTGGATCGTCTCGCGGATCGTTTTCACGGCGCTGAAATCGACTTGGGCGGTGACGATTTCCTGCTTTTCCCCGCCCTCGGCGAGGATTTCACCGAAGGGATCGATGACGAGGGAGTGTCCGAAATAGCTTCCCATGGGGCTTGTCCCCACGCGGTTGCAGGCGATGACGAACATCTGATTCTCAATGGCCCTGGCCGTGAGCAGCGTTTTCCAGTGATTCAGGCGGGGGTTGGGAAAGTTGGAGGTGACGATCAGGGCCTCGGCCCCTTCGAGAGCGTACCCTCGGGAGAGCTCGCAGAAACGGATGTCATAGCAGATCATGAAGGCGACCTTGCCCCATTCGGTCTCGAAAACGGCGTTCCGGTCGCCCTGGGAATAGGGGAGATCTTCGTCCATATCGCTGTAGAGGTGTGTCTTGCTGTAGTCTCCGGCGATATTTCCCTCTCGGTCGATGAGAAAGGTCGTGTTGCGCATCTTCCCGTCGGAGAACTGCGTTCCGATGGAGCCCCCCACGACCCAGACCCGATGCCTCCTGGCCAAATCGCGCAGGAAGGAGACGGATGGTCCTCCCTCGGGTTCAATGAAATCGGCCATGTGATGGAACATCTCCTGAGAGAAACCGCAGCTCCAGTCCTCGGGGAGGATGACGACGTCCGGTTTTTGACGGGCCGCCATGGCCTCTTCAAAAAGCCCGCCTACGGTTTCGAAATTTCTGAGAGGTTCCTTGAAGTGAATGTCGGTCTGCAAAAGAGCGACTTGAATCAAGGTCGATTCCTCCTCCGTTTCCCGTCTTTCCCTCAGTTCCCGTGGACGTAAAGAAAGGCCCGGACGAAGACATAAAGGAAGGTTATGATCGTCAGACACCAGCCGTTTTTGAGCATGGCCCGTATGTCTTTGGAGCGGGCCAGGCCCATCTGGCCGACCATGTCGACTGTAGGCGTAACGAAGAAGGTGACCTGACAGGCGACGAGGACGACGAGAGCCCAGATGGTCATCGATATGTGGTTCTCCGTGACCAGGGGAAGGAAGAGCTCGTGGGTTATCTGAGCCTGGGCCACTCCGGCCCCGGAGATTCCGAAGACGCCGATGAGGGTGCTGAGCATGAGGAAGGCCACTTCCCCGCCCTTGTCGATGAGAGGCTGGATGTAGCCGGCCAGGGCGTTGAAGGCGCCCGACTTGGCCACATAGTTGAGAAAAGGATCGAAGAGAACGAACATGAAAAACATCCAGTACATCTTCGAACTGCCCCGGACGAGGGTCTTCAGAGCCTCCGTCAGGGACATCCCCGAGGCGGCTCCCGTGGCCAGAGCGGCGACGAGCATGACGACGATGGCGTAGGAGGCTCCCGACTTGGCCATGATGCCGTAACCCAGCATGAAGGCCATGGTGGCGAGAAAAACGATCGTCGCCCGCCGGATCTGGGGCGTTATTTCAAAGGCATCCTGGGCCGAGTCGGCGTCGCTGTAGGCGACCTTGCCCTCCGTCTGCCTCTGTGTTCTGCAGGCGATGAAGAAGGTGCTGCCCCAGACGATAAGAGCCAGAGGGATTCCGGCCGTTGCCATGAACTGGCCGTAGGTCAGTCCCGTCAGCCCCATGATGGTGACGACGGGGGGGACGAAGGGGCCGATGTAGAGGCCCGTGGCTCCGGCCCCGTGAAGAATGACGCCTAGCGTGCTCGGTGTGATCCCCAGGCTGGCAACGATGGGGATGATGATGGGGGCGATGATCGCGTTCGATCCGGCCAGAGTTCCCAGCATACTGACGAGGGCCGTCGAAATGAACATGGCGACGATGATGGCCTGGCGCTGGGATGTGATCTTGCTGCGGCCGATGACATAGTGGACGATGTTCTGGGCCACCTTGGATTCGGTGAGGATCTCGCCCAGGCCGGCTCCGAGGACGATGATGAATCCGATGAGGGAGAGGAAGGAACTCAGGGCACCCTGCAAGGTGGCCCCGAATCCGGTCAGGGATTCCCCCGTGAGGACGGCGCCGAGAAGGACGCAGAGAAGGACGGAGAGGTTCATGTCCGTGCCTCGGAACATGAGAACGATATACAGAAGCAGCGGGAGAAAACCGAGAATGGCTGGGAGGTCGAAAATCAAGGCATTCAGTCCTTTCTCTTCTCAAATCTCCGTGACGGTTTTCGAAACCGACGGGCGAAGCGCCTCTGGATGAAGAGTCAGCTTCTGTGGCCGAAGAGCCCTTCGTCGACGTCGACTCCCAGTCCCGGCCTTTCCGGGCAGAGCACGTGGCCTTCGATGACGGATAGGGGCTCGGAGACGAGGTTGGCGCTGTGAAGTGCCGACCCGAGGAGCATGTCGTTGGGAAGGGAGAGGACCTTCTGGCTGGCGACGAAGTGGACGCTGGCCGCCTCGCCGATGGAGACTTCCAGATTGCTTCCCGCCGTGGCCTTCAATCCAGCTGCCTCGACAAGGGCGGCGATCTGGCAGGCCCGATAGAGTCCCCCGACTTTGCCGACTTTGATGTTGAACAGATCGGCACCCTCGTTGCGGAGCACGTTGCAGGCGTCTTGAAGAGTGGAAGCGCTTTCGTCGGCCATGATCGGCACGGCCCCCGATCGTTCCCGAACGAAGCGCAGGCCCGCCAGATCCCATTTTCTTACAGGCTGTTCGAAGGCCTCGACGGGGCAGTCCCGAACCTGGTCGAGCAGAGCCAGGGCCTCCCGCGGCGTGAAGCCCTGGTTGGCGTCGAGGCGAATGGGAACGGCATCTCCCAGCTCTTCTCGCAAGGTCCTTATGAGTCGAACGTCATCGGCCAGGGCTTGTCCCACCTTGATCTTGATGACACGGTAGCCCTCGGCCACCTTCCGACGGGCCTCTTCGACGGCCTGATCGAAGCTCTGAAGGCCGACGACCCAAGAAAGGGCCATGCGCGGGCGGACCTTGCCTCCGAGGAGACGGTAGACGGGCAGACCCAGGCTCTTTCCCATGGCGTCGTGGACGGCAATGTCGATGGCGGCCTTCGCCGCGCTGTTTCCGTCGATGGAGCTGTCCATCCGCTCGTGGATCCGGGCGATGTCGAAAAGGTTCTCGCCCAGGGCCGCTTCCCGCAGATAACGGTTCAGGACCGTCTCTATGGTGTAGCCTGTCTCGCCCATGAAGGCCGGAGAAGGGGCAGCCTCTCCGTAGCCGACGATGCCATCTTCCGTCTGGAGACGGACGACGGCGTGAGCGCGCCTGTTCGCGGCATAAAGGGAAATCTGCCAGGTCTTTCGCAGGGGAAGTTCCACGACATGGACCTGGATGTCGACAATTCGGCTTCTGTTCACCTTGAGGTCACCTCTGTGGCTGGAATGTCGGGTAGGCTCGATCAAGAAGAAGCCCCACCTCGTTGTGGAATCGGATTCCCTCTTCGTTGTCCCCCAAGTCGGCGGTCATGACGACGACGATCAGGGTGCCCTCCCTGCTCGGCAGGATGCCCACGTCGTGTTCCGTCCCCGGAAGGTCGCCTGTCTTGTGGGCGAAAGCCCTTCCTCCGGACATGTGCCGCGGCAGCTTGTTGTTGCACTGCTGCCTTTCCATGATGGACATCATGCGTTGCCTCGACTGAGGAGACAGGCCCGGCCCGTTAAGAATGGCGGCCAGCAGCGAGGCCATGTCGCCTGGCGTCGTGACATTTTCCAGTCCCCGCTCCTTTGCTCTCAGATCCATCATTTTGCGGGCCAGTCGGGTCCGGGAAAGTCCCATCCGGGCAATCTCGTCGTTGACGCTCTGCAGAGTGAGCCTGTCGATGAGCAGGTTGGTGGCGACATTGTCGCTGAGGGTGATCATGAGAGTCGCCAGGTCTTCCAGGGTCAATTCGAGGCCCGGGCGAAGGTCGCGCAGAACGCCGAAGCCGCCCACCCGATCTTCCTCCTCCAGTCGGACTCGATCGGCAAGACAGAGGATGCCCTTTTCCGCTTGCCGGAAGAGTTCCCACAGGAGGGTCAGCTTGATCACGCTCGCTGCAGGAAAGGAGACATCTGCCCCGCAGGAGAGGAGGTTCGAGGGGGAGCCGATGACGAGGCCGACCTGGCCCGAAAGAGCCTGGGCCTTCTGCTTGATCGCCTCGAAAAGGTCGGACTTCATGGCAGGTAGGGAGGACGAAAAGCCTCCCCCTTTCTGTTTGGGGCAGGAGGGAAGAAGATCCGATCGCCTGGGAAGTGCGCCGGAAGAGGGCCTGTTGCCCTTTCTGTCTGTTCTGACGGGACGGGGTGACGGAACATGATCAAGAGACCTCCTCTGTCCTGAATCCGGGTCGTCCGGCTCTGGAGCGGCAAGGCCCGACCGGGTCACGCTGCGGTCGTCTCTTTTTTCATCCCATCACCCCTTCCGGTTCCTCTAGACGTAAACGTCCTTTTCGAGGAGCATGCGGCTCCTCTTTTCGAAAACCTCTCGCGACGAGAGGTTCAGATCTCTGGCGTAACCGGCGACGAGGGCGTTGAGAAGGGCCATGGCCGGCACGTAGGAATAAAAAGGTGCCCTGTTGGGGGCGAGAAGAAGGGCGTCGGCCAGAGGGACCAGAGGCGATTTGAGGTCGTCCGTCAGGGCCGTGACGAAGACTCCCGCTTCACGGGCCGTCTTGACCAGATCCCTTGTCTGTCTGTAGTAGCGATGAAAGGAGACGGCCAGAAGGAGACATTCTCCGTCGAGATCCTCCAGGCGCTCCTGAGCGTCATCGACGGAGGCGTTGAAAAACGAGAACTTCCTGTCGAGTTGGCGGAGGAGAAAACCGCCGTAGTGGACCAGGGAAAAAGAGGTACGCCCTCCCGTCAGAACGACGCGACGGGCCTCCCCCATCTTGCGGACGACCCTTTCCAGGACGTCGTCCATGGCGCTCTGTCGCAGCAGAAGGAGGTTTTCCCGGTCCATTTCGCAGACGTGTCCCAGAAGGTCCTTTTTTTCAAGGGGACCTTCGAATGAGGCCTTCAGCTTCTGCATCGGGGCGTTGTCCTCGTAGAAGAAACGCTGAAGTTCCCGGGCCAGAGCGGGATAACCGTCAAACCCGATCCGGCAGGCGAAGCGGACGATGGTGGCGCTTGAGACGCCTATGTGGCTGCTGAGCTCCTTGGCGGTCTGAAAGGCGATCCTGTTGCCCCTGTCGAGGATGGCCTGGGCCACTCTCTGCTGCTGCCGGGAAAGGGAGGAGTAGGCCTCGCGGATGAGTTCGATGACGTTGCCGGCACTCATTGCCGCCCTCGATTCTGGATTTCAAATTTCATCCAGCATGTTTTTTGAGATTTCAATTGCAATAGAAACACGCTCCCTCGTTATTGTCAAGTCCCCCAGGGCTTTATAGATTGGCCATGGAGATTCTCCCATCATAGCCTTTGAGGGTGGAAGAAGGGCAGGATGGGGTGGTTGGAGAGGAGTTCGCCGCCGGCCGAGCCGACCGATGCCGAGATCCACGGCGTCGACGTCCTTGCCGTGGAGGACGCCGTGAAGCTCCTCTGGGAGGCGGGCGTCTATGCCGAGTCGGCCATGGGCTGCACGGGGCCCGTCGTGAAAGTGGCCTCCGCCCGCCTCGAAGAGGGGCGGCGCCTCCTGAGGGAAAAGGGCTACATCGACTGATCCGCCGCTGTCGGCGCGTCGGTTTTCTTCGTGAGAATCGGCACGGCCGTCGCCCGCCGGGGATGATGGCCCGTGCCGATCCTTTTTCGCCGAGGGGAGCTTCTCCCGACCTGTCGCCGGTGGTACAATATTCAGAACAGGCGAGGGGAGTATTAGAAAAGACTATCGGAAAGGAGGCTCCGAAAAGATCGCTTGCCGCCGCAGCGAGGAGGAGAAACCGGCAATTCCTTGCAAGAGTCTGACGAGAGTGAGGAAGGTGAGCGTCCGTAATGGAAACGGTGGTAAAGATCAATGGTTTTGTCAACGGCATCGTCTGGGGACCGCTGATGTTGACCCTGCTCGTGGGAACCGGCGTCTACCTGACTGTTGCCCTCGGTTTTCCCCAGATCCGCTATTTCGGTTTCATGTTCAGGCAGGTTTTCAGCCGCAACAAGGACAGCAAGGCGGAGGGAACCGTCTCGTCCTTCGCCGCTCTGGCCACGGCTCTGGCCTCGACGATCGGAACGGGCAACATCGCCGGCGTGGCGACGGCCCTTCATCTGGGCGGCCCCGGCGCCCTCTTCTGGATGCTCGTCTCGGCCGTCTTCGGCATGACGACGAAGTTCGCCGAGGTGACTCTGGCCGTTCACTACCGCGAAAAGGATAAGGACGGCAACTGGAGGGGCGGCACCATGTACATCCTGGAGAAGGCCACGGGGCAGAAATGGCTGGCCTGGCTCTTCGCCTTCTTCACCACCTTCGCCGCCTTCGGCATCGGCAACGCCATTCAGGCCAACTCGACGGCCGAGGGGCTCAGCCTCGGCTTCGGCATTCCCCACTTCGCCACGGGCGTCGTCATCGCCATCCTGACGGGGCTCGTCATCTGGGGCGGTCTCAAGCGCATCGCCGACGTGACGACTTATCTCGTCCCCTTCATGGCCGTCTTCTACATCATCGGCGGCGCCATCGTCGTCTTCATGCATCTCGATCTCGTCCCCGGCGCCATCTCCAACGCCGTCCATTACGCCTTCAGCGATCCCTCGGCCATGCCCGGCGCCGTCGCGGGCTGGACGGTCAAGCTGGCCCTGACCAAGGGCATCGCCCGCGGCGTCTTCTCCAACGAGGCCGGTCTCGGCTCGGCTCCCATGGTCCACGCCACGGCCATCGTCGATCACCCCGTCCGCCAGGGCGTCTACGGTCTTTTCGAGGTCTTCGCCGACACCATCGTCATCTGCACTCTCACCTCTTTGGCCATCCTCACCTCCGGCGTGCTCACGACCAACGCCGACCTGACGGGAGCGCAGCTGACCCTTTCCGCCTTCGAGGTCGTTCTTGGACGTCCCGGCGTGGCCGTCCTCTCCCTGGGCCTGGCCATGTTCGCCTTTTCGACGATTCTCGGCTGGTACTGGTATGGCGAGACGGGAGCCACCTACATCTTCGGCAACAGGATCATCCCCTTCTACAAGGTCATCTGGCTGGTCGTCATCCTCATCGGAGCCTACGGTGGCGGCGGCAAGTTCCTCTCCACCATCTGGGACATGGCCGACACGATGAACGGCCTCATGGCCATCCCCAACCTCATCGCCCTCCTCTGGGTCTCGAAGGAGCTGCGTCACCTCGTCAAGGACTTCGACGAGAAGCGTCGCAAGGGGCTGCTCTAAGCGATGAGCTGGCGCCCCACCTGGATGGAGGTGGACCTGTCGGCCCTGAAGGCCAACTTCCGGGCCATCAGGGACTACGTGGACCCCTGCTGTCAGATCCTGGGCGTCGTCAAGGCCGACGCCTACGGTCACGGCCTCCTGTCCGTCTCCCGTGCCCTTCTCGAGGCGGGCTGCCAGAGGCTGGCTGTGGCGACTCCCGACGAGGCCCTGGCTCTTCGCGAGGGGGGGATTCGCGAATCGGTCCTCGTCCTCGGCCCCTCCCCGCTGGAGGTGGCCTCCGTCTACGTGGCCGAAGAGATCACGTCGACCGTGACGGATCTGGCCTTTGCCCGGGCCCTGTCCGACGAGGCCTGTCGCCAGGCCCGGCCGGCGAGGGTGCACGTCAAGGTTGATACGGGCATGGGGCGCCTGGGCTTTCTCCCCCGGGAAATGCCCTCGGCCATGGAGAGCCTGCTCTCCATGGCCGGCCTCGACATCGAGGGGCTCTTCACCCATTTCGCCACCGCCGACGAGGCCGACGGCGTTTACACGCGCCTTCAGTTCGCCCGTTTCGGCGACGTCCTCGACGGACTGCGCAGCGCCGGAAGGGGCGTCCGACTCCGCCACTGCTGCAACAGCGCCGCCCTTCTGGCCCACAGGGAGATGCATCTCGACGCCGTCCGCCCCGGCCTGATCCTTTACGGCATGTGGCCCTCTCCCGGCGGCCCCCGCCCCTTCCCCCTACGCCCTGTCTTCCAGATCAAAAGCCGCATTGCCCTGATCAGGGAACTCGACGGGGGAAGCGGCGTCAGCTACGGCCTCTCCTACGTGACGCGCGGTCCGGAGCGTCTGGCCGTGCTTCCCATCGGCTACGACGACGGCTATCGGCGGGGGCTCTCCCGAAAGGCCGAGGTCCTGATCCGAGGGAGGCGTCTTCCCGTCGTCGGCACGATCTGCATGGACCAGACTCTGGTCAACGTCACGTCTCTTCCCGAGGCCCAGGTGGGCGATGAGGCGGTCCTCATCGGCAGTCAGGGTGACGAGACGGTCTCCCCCGAGGAGATCGCCGCCCTCTTGGGCACGATCAATTACGAAGTACCGGGCTTCTTCACGCCTCGCGTCCCTCGCCTGCCCGTGAGATCCACAGGAGAAGGAGGCCCTATTTGATGAAGATCGGTTGTCCCAGGGAGATCAAGAACCACGAGTACCGCGTCGGCCTCACGCCTGCCGCCGTTCGGGCCTATGTCGCGGCCGGCCACGAGCTTTTCGTCGAGGAGGGAGCCGGCGCCGGATCGGGCATTACCGACGAGGAGTATGTCGCCGCGGGAGCGACGATCCTCGCCACGGCCGACGAGGTCTGGCACGAGGCGGAGATGATCGTCAAGGTCAAGGAACCCCTTGCCGCCGAGTATTCCCAGATGAAGGAGGGGCAGCTCGTCTACACCTACTTCCATTTCGCCGCGGCCGAGGCCCTCCTCCAGGCCTGCCTGGAAAGAGGCATCACGGCTCTGGCCTACGAGACGGTCAAAGAGGCCGACGGTTCCCTGCCCCTCCTGAAGCCCATGAGCGAGGTGGCGGGCCGCATGGCGCCTCTCATGGGGGCCTTCTACCTCAGCCGCCCTCAGGGGGGGAGGGGAACGTTGCCGACGGGTGTTCCCGGCGTGGCTCCGGCGAACATCCTCGTCATCGGAGGCGGCGTCGTCGGCTACAACGCGGCCCGCGTCGCCTCGGGGCTGGGGGCTCGGGTCATGGTCCTCGACGTCAACCAGTCCCGACTCGAGTATCTGAGCCACATCATGCCCGCCAACTGCTTCCCCCTCTACAGCGATGCCCATTCGCTAGAGGAGGGGCTTCGCGATGCCGACATCGTCATCGGCGCCGTTCTCATCCCCGGCGCCAAGGCGCCTCGACTCATCAGGCGGGACCATCTCTCCCTGATGCGTCCCGGAGCGGTCTTCGTCGACGTCGCCATCGACCAGGGCGGCATCGCCGAGACGTCTCATCCGACGACGCACAGCGATCCCGTTTTCGTCGTCGACAACGTCATTCACTACTGCGTGGCCAACATGCCCGGCGCCTACGCCCGGACGTCGACCTATTCCCTCAGCAACTATACGACAGCTTACGGCCTCAAACTGGCCGCCCGGGGCGTCGAGGCCTGCCGAGGCAACGCACCCCTTCTGGGAGGACTCAACGTCCATAGGGGAAAGATCACCTGCCTCCCCGTGGCTCAGGCCTTCGGTCTCGAAGCGCTCTACGTCGATCCCGAGGAGGCCCTCTCCCTCTGACGCGAGAATTTTCCGTCTACGGAAAGGGAGCCCGAAGGGGGACGTTTTCCGTCCCCCTTCGGGCTATACTCTTGGGTGGTTCTCCCAGGACCTATCCGAACCGCACGGAGGGTGATTTCCCAGTGGCCTTCAAGAAGATAGCGCTTTCCAACCGTCCCGCCGGTCCTCTCGACGACGACACGCTCAAGATCCTTCGAGACGGGGCGACGACCTGTCGTCGCTGGGCCGTGACGATGACGACCCTTGCCGAAAGCGGTCATCCCGCCGGCTCTCTGTCCAGCCTGGAGATGGCCCTCATGACCTACGCCGTCGCCGACCTGACGCCCGACAACGCCTCCCATCTCGACAGGGATTACGTCGTCGTCAGCCACGGTCACACTTCGCCCGGGGTCTACTCCGCCCTGGCCTGGCTCGGCTTTTTCGACCCCCAAGAGGCCGTCGCCCACTTTCGCCAGGTCGGCAGTCCCTATCAGGGTCATGTCGAGAGAGATCTTCCCGGCATCGACTGGGGGACGGGCAACCTGGGCCAGGGGCTTTCGGCGGCCGTCGGTTTCGCCTTGGCCCAGAGGGCCCGGGGCCATTCGGGGCGGGTTTTCGCCCTCATGGGAGACGGAGAGCAGGTGAAGGGGCAGAACGCCGAGGCGAGGCGCATCGCCGTCAAGGAAGGTCTCTCGGCGGTGACGGTCCTCATCGACATGAACGGCATTCAGATTTCGGGCACGACGGAATCGGTCATGGCCGCCGACATCGAGGCCCTCTGGAAAATCGACGGCTGGCAGGTCCTGCACTGCGACGGTCACGACATCCAGGCCCTTTTCGACGTCCTCGTAGAGGCCGGCAGGAGCGATCGTCCCTCTGTCGTTCTCTGCCGCACCGTCATGGGCAGAGGCGTCTCCTTCATGGAGGGGATCGCCGATTATCACGGCAAGACCGTCTCGGGCGATCTCTACGCCCGTGCCATGGCGGAGCTGGGCGGCGACGATCAGGAGCTTGAGCCGCTTCGACAGAGGCGGCGGGACGAGCGTCCCGACGGACGGAACCTCACGCGCTATCCCATCTATCTCGATACGGGCGAGCCGAGGGTCTACGGCCCGGAGAAGGCGACGGACAATCGATCGGCCTTCGGGACGGCCCTGACCGATGTGGGACGTCTCAACGAGGGCGTCGCCGGCCGGACGCCTCTTCTCGTCTTCGACTGCGATCTCGCCGGTTCCGTCAAAGTCGACGGCTTCGCCGCCGCCTGTCCCCGCTCCTTCGTCGAGACGGGCATCCAGGAACACGCCACGGCCACCGTTGCCGGAGCGGCCTCGGCCGCCGGAGTCGTGGCCCTCTGGGCCGATTTCGGCGTCTTCGGTCTATCCGAGGCCTACAATCAGCAGCGTCTCAACGACATCAACGACGCCAACGTCAAGCTCGTCCTGACCCATGTGGGCCTCGACGTCGGAGAGGACGGCAAGACCCACCAGGCCATCGACTACATCGGCCTCCTGCGGAACACCTTCGGCTGGAAGCTCGTCGTCCCCGCCGACCCCAATCAGACCGACAGGGCCACCCGATGGGCCCTTTCCAGCTGGGGGAACACTTGCCTCGCCATGGGCCGGAGCAAGTTGCCCGTCGTCACGGACGAAGAGGGCCGTCCCTTCTTCGGCTCCTCCTATCGCTTCCGCTACGGAGCTCTCGACGTCGTCCGACCCGGAACGGATCTGACCCTTCTGGCCTGCGGCCACATGATCCACAGGGCGCTGGCGGCGCGGGAAATCCTGGCCGGGCGAGGACTGTCGGCCCGCGTCTGCCACGCGGCGACGCCCCTGCACATCGACATCGCCGATCTCGTCGAGGCCTCTTCGACGGGGGCCGTCGTCACCGTCGAAGATCATAACGTCAACAGCGGTCTCGGCTCCATCGTCGCCATGAGCCTGATGCAGCTCGGCCGGCCCATCCGCTTCCAGCCCTTGGGCGTGACGCGCTACGGCGAGTCGGGGGCCTCCGACGACGTCTTTGCCGCCATGGGCCTCGATGTCGACGCCATAGCCCGCGCCGCCGTCGACTGTCTCCGCTGAGCCCGGTTTTTTTGTCATGGACCTTTCTCTCGTCGCTTTCGGCGGTCCCGTCCTCTGGGTCATCGGTGGCCTCTCCGTCGTCTCCTTCACCGTCGTCGTCGAGCGCCTTCTTTTCTTCCGGCGCAATCGAACCGACGTGGTCGCCCTGGAACTGGAGCTGTGCAAGGCCCTTCACGATAGGGACAGAGAGAGGGCCTCGTCCCTGGTGCAAGGCGCCGACACGTCGGCCCATCGTCTCTGCGCCGCCGCCGTCAGCCATTGGGCCGTCGACAGGGAGGCCCTGAGGGAGCTGCTCGGTCAGCAGGTGCGGCGGGAGCTTTTCCGCTGGCAGAAGGGACTGGACCTTCTGGCGACCCTGGCCCGGGTGGCCCCTCTTCTGGGGCTTCTGGGCACGGTCCTGGGGATGATCGACATCTTCCGCATCCTCCCCGAAGGCGGACGGGCCGATATGGCCTTTCTCGCCGCCGGGATCTGGAAGGCCCTGATCACCACCGTGGCCGGCCTCTCCGTCGCCGTTCCGGTCATTCTGGTCCATGCCTACCTGATCCACCGCGTCGACGACGAGGAGGAGACTCTCCTCCGCACGACGGACTTCCTCGTCCGCGAAAAGCTTCTCGGCGGCGATCGCCCATGACCCGGCCGCTCCTCGTCCTGGCCCTTCTGCTGGCTCTTTTCGTCCCCGCCCGTGGAGAGGAGCGCATCGTCTCCCTCGCCCCGGCCATCACGGAGAGCCTCTTCGCCCTCGGCGAAGGGGGCTCCGTCGTTGGGGTCACCGATTTCGACGTCTCTCCCGAGGAGGTTCTTTCCCTGCCTCGCGTGGGAGGCTATCTCGATCCCTCTCTGGAGCGCATTCTGGCCCTGAGGCCCACCCTCGTCGTCGGAACCGTCACCTTTCACGCCGAGCTTCTCCGCCGCCTGGAGGAACTGAAGATCGCCACCCTGACCCTCTCCCTCCATCAGGGCCTCGAAGAGGTCGGTAAGGCCCTTCTCTCTCTGGGACGGAGCCTGGGCCGGGAGGAAAGGGCCCTTGCCCTCGTCGAGGCCATCGACACCCGCCTCGACGAGCTGGGCCGGAGAGTGGCCGAGCGTTTCGGCGGCCATCCTCCCTCTCTCCTCGTCGTCGTCTGGACCGATCCTCTGACCATCGCCGGTGGGTCGAACTATCTCGATGATATCCTGGATCGCATCGGCGTTCCCAACGCCGCCGGAGGGATCGTCTACACCTTTCCCCAAGTGGATCGGGAGAAAGTTCTCGCCCTGGACCCGGATATCGTCGTCGTTGCCCGTGCGAGTCGGGGGATGACCATCCGGTCGGAGGACTTCATCGAACTCTTCCGGGGCATTCCCCTCCGGGCCATCGCCCGGGGGGCCGTCGTGGAGCTGCCCGCCGACATCCTCTTCCATCCCGGGCCCGGCGTCGCCCTCGCCGCCGAGGAGATCGTGACCATGATCGAAGCGAGACGGGAACCATGAGCCGGCGGCGCTCCTCTCCCGAGGTGGACCTGACGCCTCTCATCGACGTCCTTTTCATGCTCATCCTCTTTTTCGTCCTGACGGCGGCCTTCGTCCAGGGCCGCCTCGACGTCGACCTCCCCTCCGGTCAGGGGGAACCCCTCCCGGCCCATCCCCTCGTCATCACCGTTCTCGCCGACGGCTCTTTCCTCTGGGCCGGAGAGACCGTGGGGCGGGACGATCTCCTCGCCCGGGCCCGTGAGGCCAAGGAGGCCAAACGCCCCCTTCTTTTAGCAGGCGACAGGGAGGTCCCCTACGGTCTCGTCGCCTCCCTTCTCGATGGGCTCCGCCGGGAGGGGATCGACGAGATCGGTCTCGCCCTGGGGGGAGGAGAGCCTCTCCCGTGAAACGCTGGCCTCTGCCTCTCGCCGCGAGCCTTCTCCTCCATCTCCTCTGTCTGGCCGTTCTTCTGCGTCTGCCTGTCCCGGAAAGGCCCTCGCCTGTCGTGCCCACCCTGACGCTGCGCCTGGCCGCCTCCTCGGGCCCTGCAGAGGAGGTCTCTTCCCAGGGTGAGGTCGACGGGGAAAAGGGGAATCGCCCACGGGAGAGCGTGGTCGAGCCCGAAGAGGGGCCGAAGAAACCCGAACCCGAGCCGAAGCCTGAACCGAGACCTGAGCCGAAGCCCGAACCGAAACCCGAGCCGAAACCTGAACCGAAACCTGAACCGAAACCTGAACCGAAACCTGAACCGAAACCTGAACCGAAACCTGAACCGAAACCTGAACCGAAACCTGAACCGAAACCCGACGCCAAGGCCGAGAGAAAACACGAGGCCGCGGTCTCTCCTTCCTTGTCTGAAAGGGTGGAGGGATCGTCGGCGGCGAGGGCCCGTTCTTCCTCGTTCCCGGAGCGGACGCCGTCAAGGGACATGGAAGGAGGGGCCCCGACGTCACCCGGCGCTTCCGCGGACGACGTCGTCACGGCCGGAGCGGCCGATATCGTCCGCCGCGTCGAGCCCCTCTATCCCCTGGCCTCGCGCCGCAGGAAAGAGGAGGGAGAGGTCGTCGTCGTGGCGACCCTCGATATCCGTGGTGCCGTCGTCGCGGCGGAGGTCGAGGTGAGCAGTTCCTTCTCCCTTCTCGACGAGTCGGCCCGAAAGGCCCTGACCCAGTGGCGCTTCCGCCCCGGCCTGGGGCCGAAGGTGCGCGTCGCCGTCCGCTTCCTCCTCCGAAACGACTGATCTCTCCTTTCACCGTCACTCCTGTTACAATGGAGGCACCGCAAAAACGACCATCCTGACCGCTGACCGGAGGGATAAGACCCGTTGAGGCTGCGCCGCTTTATCGTTCCCTTTTTCGGGGCGCTTCTCGTCCTGCTGACGCTGATCATCGTCCTCCTCGGGTTCGCCGCCGTCCGCGACGAGTTTGCCGAGCGGGAGCGCATGGCCCGTCTCCTGACTCAGAGCGTCTATGCCCGTCTGCTGCACCAGCTCCGCGGCGTCGAGGAGATCCTTCCCTTTCTCGTCACGGCCCGCGGCGAGACGGCGGCCCTCGACGTGGTCCTTCTTTCGCCCGTCGACGGCCAGAGGACGGGCTCCGCCGTCAGGGGGGCGCTTCCTCTCGGCTTCCATCCCACGTCCGTCGGGCCTCTTTGGGCGACGTCGCCGCTTTTTTCCCCCTCAGGCGATCCCCTCCTGGTCCGCCTCGTCGAAAGCGAGGGCCGATCCTTCGTCGTCGGCGTCCACCTCGACCTCCAGGAGGTCTTCTCCGACGACGACGGGCTGGAGGCCCTGCGGAGGATGATCCTCTGCGACGCCAGGGGGGTTGTTCTCTGGGGGCTTCCCGACGATCCCTTCGTCTCCCGCGGCATGATTCCCCCCTCTTTCCTGCGATCGCAACCCCAGTGGAGTAAGGCTCCCTGGGGAGATCTCTTCTGGGGACGGGCCTACAGTCTCCCTCTGGCCGGTCTGCGCCTTTTCGTCCATGTCCCGCTCCGCTCCTTCCTGAAGACCCTGGTGGGGAGGCTCTACCTCCCCGTCCTTCTGGGGCTGTCCAGCCTGCTGCTCCTTTGGAGTTTCTGGTCCATCGTCTCCAGACAGGTTCTCGACCCCATGGAGCAGGCCCGCCTCGCCGCCGTCTCCATGCGCGATCATCTCGACTCCGTCAGGATCCCCTCGGACTATACGGCGACGATCGAGGAACTCAGCAGAGGAATGACGATCTTCTCCCAGGGGAGCCGCCTCGAAGAGGTGACGACCTTCGGACAGGCCCTGGCCAGTTCGCTACAGACCCTGGTGGCCCAGCAGGAGGAGCTCATCTCCTACAGCCAGGAGCTGGAGTCGATGAACGTGGCTCTGACGGAGACGAACGAGGCCATCCGTCATCGCGAGGACCTCTGGCGATGTATGCTCGAGGCCTCCCGGGCCGTCTCCTCCAAGGGAGACGAGGGACTCCTGGGGCGGATGGCCGAGATCCTTCTCGACGTGGGCGAGGCCTCCGGCGTCGCCGTCGATCGCGTCGAGGGAGAGGGGCTCGTCCTTCTCGTGGAAAAAGGCTATCTGGGGCTCCCCTCCCGCACGGCTCTGCCCTTCGACGCCTGTCTCGCCGGCAGGGCCGTGCGGGAGGGGCGTCCGCTCTGGATAGCCGACGTCGGAACCGAGTCGGGCTATTTCGAGGTCCACGACGAGGTCCGCAGCGAATTCCTCCTCCCTCTCGTCCATATGGGGCGCGTCCTCGGTGTCCTCACCCTCTCCTGGAAGGAGCGGCGCGAACGCGACGACCATCTCATCGAATCCCTCGTTCCCCTCGGAGCCTTCCTGGCCGGGAGCCTCGACGTGCAGCGCTCCCTCGAGGAGCTGAGGCAGTCCTACTCCTACATGGCCGGCCGCCTCCAGCATCTGACGGCTCTCTATCACGACGAGACGGCCGAGCATGTCGCCCGCACCGAGGCCTACTGTCGCTTCCTCGCCCGCCGCCTCGGCAAGAACGACGAGGAGATCGAGCGGGTCGGCTTCTTCTCCCGCCTGCACGACATCGGAAAGCTGCGGGTGCCTCGCTATATCCTGACCAAACCGGGGCGTCTGACGGCGGAGGAGTTCGAGCTGATCAAAAACCACACCCGCTGGGGGGCCGAGATCCTCGGAGAGGCCCGGTGGCTCGACCCGGGACGGAAGATCTGTCTCTACCATCACGAGCGCTGGGACGGCAAGGGCTATCCGGAGGGTCTGGCCGGAGAGGCCATCCCCTGGGAGGCCCGCGTCATGGCCCTGGCCGATGTCTACGATGCCCTCCGCTCCTCTCGGGCCTACAAAGGGGCCTTCAGCCACGAGAAGGCCGTCTCCATCATCCTCGAAGGGGATGACCGCCTCAGGCCCGGTCACTTCGACCCCGCCCTCGTCGAAATCTTCCGCCGAGAGCATGGGGAGCTCGATGTCATTTTCAACAGCTATAGGGAGGACGAGGTATAATGACCTCTCTGATCCGCTTCTCAGGGAGGTAAGGTCATGTTGAACGAAGGCGATCTGGTCCTTCTCTGGTCGCCCCACAAGGGCGACTCCTATCTGTTGAGCCTGAAGAGCGGCGCCTTTCAGGGAACCCGCACGGGGACCATTCCCCACGACAGCGTCGCCGAGGCCTCTTACGGAGGGGTCGTCACGACGGGCAAAGGGCAGCTCTTCTACGTCCTCCGCCCCACTTCGGGCGAATTCATGCGCCGGATCAGGCGTCAGACCCAGATCATCTACCCCAAGGACGCGGGCCTTCTTCTCCTCTACCTGGATATCTTCCCCGGTGCCCGCGTCCTCGAATGCGGCACCGGTTCGGGGAGCCTGACCAGTCTCCTGGGTCATTTCGTCGGCGAGTCCGGCCGCGTCTACAGCTACGACCGGCGGGAGGAATTCTCCCTCATCGCCCGCGACAACTGCCGTCGCTGGGGCGTCGAGGAGAGGGTCACCTTTCGCATAGGAGAGGCCGTCGATGGCTTCGAGGAGCGCGACGTCGATGCCCTCGTCCTCGATCTTCCCTCCCCCTGGGAGGCCCTCGACGCCGCCCACGCCGCCCTCGCTCCGGGCCGCCGCCTGGCCGCCCTCGTGCCGACGACGAATCAGCTGGAGCGGCTCATCGACGGCCTCAACGAGGGAGCCTTCGTCGACATCCAGGTTCTGGAGACCTTCCTACGGACCTACAGGACCAACGCCAGACGGATCCGCCCCGACGACACCATGATCGGTCATACCGGTTACCTCGTCATCGCGACGGCTGTCCTCGCACGGGGCGGGAGCGGTGAGGGTGAGGGCGCCGATGAAGGCGACGGGGCCTGAGACGAAGGAAAAGGTCCTGCTCCACCTCTGTTGCGCCCCCGACGGGACGGTACCCTGGCCCGATCTTCTGGCCGAGGGCTATGCCGTCGAGGGGTTTTTCTACGGCAACAACATCCACCCCGAGGAGGAGTTCCGTCGCCGTCTCGATGCGGCGCGGATCCTGGCCTCCTCCCTGGGGTGTCCCCTTCATGTCCTCTCCTACGACCCGCAGTCCTGGATCGAGACGACGCGGGGGCTGGCGCGGGAGCCCGAGGGAGGCGCACGCTGTCTCCTCTGTTTCCGCCTCCAGCTCGAGGCCGCCGGCGATCTGGCCGGATCTCTGGGCTTCTCCCTTCTGGCGACGACGCTCACCATCAGTCCCCACAAGGATGTGACGGCCGTCAATGCCGTCGGTCGGGAGGTGGCCGCCCGACGGGGGCTGGTCTGGCTCGATCGGATCTGGCGCAAGGGGGGAGGCTTCGTCCGCTCCGTCGCCGAGAGCCGTCGCCTGGCCCTTTATCGGCAGAAATACTGCGGCTGTCTCTACAGCCTAAGAGGTGATGAAGACCGTGAAAAGAAACCCTGAGATGAACTTCTGTCCCTCGGGCAAACTGGCTCCCGAGCTTCTGGAACATCACGTTCTGGAATATCGCGGGACCGACCGTCCCGAGGTTCTCGTCGGTCCCCGAGTCGGCGAGGATGCCGCCGTCATCGCCTGGCCCTCGGGCGATTTCCTCGTGGCCTCTTCCGATCCCATCGTCGGAGCCACGAAAGGGGCGGGCCGCCTTCTCGTCCAGGTCAACGCCAACGATATCGTCGCAAAGGGGGGCGAGCCCTGCTACCTCATCGTCACCCTCATCCTTCCCGCCTCTCAGGGAGAGGACGAGGCCTCGGCCCTCATGGCCGAAATCGACGGGGCCTGCAGGGAACTCGGCGTGGCCGTCGTCGGCGGCCACACGGAGTTCACTCCCCGCTACGACAGGCCCGTCCTGGTGGGCACCATGCTGGGGCGGGCGCGGCGCGTCCTTCGGATCGAGCGGATGGAGCCCGGCGACCTTCTCGTCATGACCAAACACGTCGGCATCGAGGGGATGTCCATCCTCGCCCAGGACAGACCGGACCTCGTCGCGCCCCTCCTGGGAGAGGAGGCTCTCGCCGACGTTCTCTCCTGGACAGGGCTCCTCTCCGTCGTCCCCGAGGGGCGTCTTCTTCGTGACCTGGCCCGCTTCATGCACGATCCGACGGAGGGAGGGCTCCTGGGCGGTTTCGGCGAAATATCGCGTCTCTCACGCCTTGGGCTCTGCCTCCATCGCGACGCCGTTCCCGTCCACCGTCATACCCGTCGCCTCGCCCAGGCCCTCGACTTCGATCCGTTGAGGCTTATCTCCTCCGGCGTCCTCCTCGCCGTTCTTCCTCCCGAGCATCTCGCCGAGGCCGGAAGAAGGCTTGACGGGGCGGCCCTGGAATGGGCCGTCGTGGGTCATGTCGTCGACGGGCCCGGCGACTGCCCTCCCTCTCTCGACGAGGAGCTCTGGCGCCTTCTGGAGCTGAAAGGGGAGTGAGGGCCGTGAATTTCGGCCCCATCGGCCGCCGCGTCGAGGCCCTGCGGCGACTCATGACGGAGCGGGGCTGTTTCTCCTTCGTCCTGCCCGTCATCGAGAGAGCTAACTGGGAAAGCCTCTACTACCTATCGGGCTTCCGCGGCACGAGCGGCGCCGCCGTCGTCACCTCGACGGAGACCTTCCTCGTCACCGACGGACGGTATCTGGCCCAGGCCCGCCGCCAGTCCCCCTTCGAGGTCCTCGAACAACGGGGCGGCCGTCTTTCGGAAGCCCTGGCCGCGCTTCTGCGGAGGCTCTCTCCCCGCAACGTCGGCCTGGAGTGGGACCGCGTCACCCATGGCACCTACCTCTCCTTCGAATCCCTGGGCTATCCTCTCGTCGACGTCTCGTCCCTGCTTCCCCGTCTGCGTCGCCGCAAGGACGAGACGGAGATTCCCCTCATCCGGGGGGCGGCGGAGCGGGCCGCTCTGGCCTTCCGGCGGACGCTGGCCAAGGCCGGGGAGGGGATGACGGAGCGCGAATTCGCCGCCCTCCTGGAGTTCGAGATCCGATCGGCCGGCGCCGAAGGAGGATGGGGGACGAGCGATTTCATCGTCGCCTCGGGCAGCCGCTCGGCCCTTCCTCACGGTCGTCCCACGGACCGCGTCTTTCTTCGAGGCGACTGGGTTACCGTCGATTTCGGCGCCCGCTACGGCGACTATCTCAGCGATATCACCCGCAATTTCACCGTCGGTCCGGCCGATCCCTGGCTGCTGGAGATTCACGGCCTCGTCACCTGCGCCCATGACCGGGCCGCGGCTCTTCTCGTTCCCGGAGTCCCCTGCCGGGACGTGGACAGGGCGGCCCGCTCCGTCATCGAAGAGGGGGGCTACGGCGAGGCCTTTCCCCACGGCCTCGGTCACGGTCTGGGACTGGAAGTTCACGAGGCACCCCGCCTCTCTCCCCGCTTCGACGACATCCTGGAGGTGGGAGACGTCGTCACCGTAGAGCCGGGCATCTACGTCGAGGGCCGAGGAGGCGTGCGGCTGGAAGACGACTATGTCATCACCGAGACGGGGGCGATCTGCCTCACGGAAAAGCTCGAGGCTCGCCTCTTCGAGGTCTGAGGGCACGGTTGTTTTTGATCGACATTAATTGTATAATCGGCCTAGTTTCGACCTCAACGAGGGGAGGGTGCCTTTATGAAAAAGTACCTCTGCACCGTCTGCGGCTACGTCTATGATCCGGCCACCGGTGACCCTGATGCCGGCATCGCACCGGGAACGCCCTTTGAAGAGATTCCGGAGGATTGGGTCTGTCCCGTCTGCGGCGTCGGCAAGGACATGTTCGAGGCCACGGAGTAGCCCAGCTTGAAACGGCGGCGACGAGGGGAGGCGTGAGCCTCCCCTTTTGTCGCCGCCGTCCTTCTTCCCGGACCTTCCGTCGGGGGGCGGGTCGTGATGGAACTGTAACGTAGAGTATTTTTTGAAAAATATAGGTCTATTGACATTTTTCTCTGGTTCTTTCATACTCACGGCGGTCAGTGAATTAAACTCAAAAGATGATTCTCTCAGGTGAACGGGAAGACCGGTGCGAATCCGGCGCGGACCCGCCACTGTGACCTCGACGAAGCCGAGATGCCACTGCCCTTTCGAGGGCGGGAAGGTCGGCGGAGGATGAAGGGGAGCCAGGAGACCGGCCTGGGAGAAGGTCAGCAGACAGTTCGCGGAGATCGGACGTTCGTCTGGCGGAGAGCCCTTTGAGGAGCTCTTTGTCTGGCGTGCCCTTAAAGGGGGGAGTCCGTTGCGGACTCCCCCCTTTTTCGTTCGTTTCGGACCAGCGAAAGACCTATCGGAAAGATAAAGAAAACGCCGTCAGGTGAACGGGAAGACCGGTGCGAATCCGGCGCGGACCCGCCACTGTGACCTCGACGAAGCCGGGATGCCACTGCCCTTTCGAGGGCGGGAAGGTCGGCGGAGGATGAAGGGGAGCCAGGAGACCGGCCTGGCGGCGCGAAAGGTGAAGGTTCGCGGCGTTCGAACTCTCGCCTGGGGTTCCTCTTTCGTCTCGTTCGGAGAAGGAGGGGATGTCCGGCCGCGTGCCCCCAGGAGAGAGTCTCGAAAAGAGGCTCTCTTTTTTCGTCGAGAGGGTAGGTCGCGAAGGCTTCCGCAGCAGAGGGAGTTCCGAATGAGGGGGAGGGGCGGTTCCGTTTCGCCCTCTTCTCGGGCAGGGAGCCGATCCGTCGGCTCAGGGAAAGGCAGGAGGGATCGTCATGGGCAGAACTGTCGCGGAGAAAATCATCAGGACCCACCTCGTCGAGGGAGAGATGCGGCGCGGAGAGAGGATCGCCCTTCGCATGGACCAGACGCTGACGCAGGACGCCACGGGGACGCTGGCCTACCTCGAGTTCGAGGCCATGGGCGTCGCCCGCGTGAGGACGGAAAGGTCCGTCAGCTACGTCGACCACAACATGATTCAGGGAGACTATCGCAACCCCGACGATCACCGTTACCTCCAGGACGTGGCGGCTCGCCACGGGATCATCTTCTCCCCTCCGGGGAACGGCATCTGTCACCAGCTTCACGTCGAGCGTTTCGCCGAGCCGGGTAAAACCCTCATCGGCAGCGACTCCCATACTCCCACGTCCAGCGCCGTGGGTATGCTCGCCATCGGAGCCGGGGGGCTTGACGTGGCCCTGGCCATGGCCGGCGAGCCCTTCTGTCTCCCCATGCCGGCCCTTCTCGGCGTCCGCCTCGTCGGAACCCTTCAGCCCTTCGTCTCGGCCAAGGACGTCATCCTCGAAGTGCTCCGCCACACCGACGTCAACGGCGGTGTGGGCAAGATCATCGAGTATTTCGGCCCCGGCGTGAAGAACCTCTCCGTCCCCGATCGGGCGACGATCACCAACATGGGCGCCGAGACGGGTGCCACGTCGTCTGTCTTCCCCAGCGACGAGGTGACGCGCCGCTGGCTCCGCTCTCAGGGGCGGGAGTCCTCCTGGGTGGAACTTTCCGCCGACGACGACGCCCGCTACGATGAGATCATCGACATCGACCTCTCGGAGCTGGAGCCGATGGTGGCCCAACCCTTCCAGCCAGGCAAGGTCGTCAGGGTCTCCGCGCTGGAGGGCATGGCCATCGACCAGGTCATGTTCGGCTCCTGCACCAACTCCTCCCTGCGCGATCTTCTCTCCATCGGCCATCTTCTCGACGGACAGAAGATCGCCTCTTCCGTCGACGCCGGCATTTCACCCGGAAGCCGGCAGGTTCTCCTCGAGGCCACGGAGCGGGGAGCCCTTTCGAAGATGATCCGCGCCGGCGTGCGCCTCCTCGAGGTGAGCTGCGGCGCCTGCATCGGCATGGGATTCGCCCCTCCCACGGAGGGCGTTTCGCTGCGGACGATCAACCGCAACTTCCTGGGCCGCTGCGGCCACAAGACGGGCAAGGTCTACCTCGTCAGCCCCGAAGTCGCCGCCGCCTCGGCCGTCACGGGCGTCCTCACCGATCCCCGTGCCTTTGCCCGGGACCGGGGACTGGAGCCCTTCCGCTTCTCCATGCCCGAGACGTTCCTCATCGATGACGGTCTTTTCGAGGCGCCCTCTCCGGAGCCGGAGACGATCGTCATCCGCCGTGGTCCCAACATCGCCCCCCTGCCCGAGATGAAGGCCATGGAGGCCACCGTCCGGGGCGAGGTCCTCCTCAAGGTGGGCGACGACATCACGACGGACCACATCATGCCCGCCGGGGCCAAGATCCTCCCCCTGCGCTCCAACATCCCCGCCATCGCCGAACATGTCTTCGAAGTCGTCGACGCCTCTTTTCCCGCCAGGGCCAAAGAGGCGGGGAGCGGCTTCGTCGTCGGAGGGGCCAACTACGGGCAGGGTTCGAGCCGGGAGCATGCCGCCATCGCCCCGCGCTATCTCGGCGTGCGCGCCGTCATCGTCAAAAGCTTCGCCCGCATTCATCTGGCCAACCTGGTCAACTTCGGCATCCTTCCCCTGACCTTCGTCGATGAATCCGATTACGACGGCATCGATCAGGGTGACCATCTTTCGCTGGAGACGGAGCATCTTCTGGCCGGGGGGGCGTTCATCATCAGAAACGAGACGAAAGATAGGCCCATCGCCTGCAAAACGCCGCTGGGGCAGGAAGATCTCGACGTCGTCAAGGCAGGAGGCAAGCTCAATTACGTGAAGGAGCGTCTGGCCGTTCCTTCCTTCTAATGGAAAGACGGAAAAGAGGTCGTTCCTTTCCCCTTTCGTACGAAGGGGCGAGCCCCTTTATCAAGGAAAACTCGCCCCCTATTCTCCGAGGAGGATGATTTGCATGAGCCGTTTTGCCGACCTGGAGCTGAAGAACTACAAGGAGCCCGAACGGGGCGAGAGAATCGAAGTGAAGGGGGGGCGCCTCGTCGTTCCCGACGAGCCCGTCATCCCCTACGTCGAGGGCGACGGGATCGGCGTCGACATCACGCCGGCCATGAAGGCCGTCGTCGACTGCGCCGTCAGGAAGGCCTACGGCACCCGACGCCGTCTCGCCTGGTGGGAGATCTTCGCCGGTGAGAAGGCCATGGGGCTCTACGACACGGCCATCCCCGACGACTCCTTCGCCGCCCTCCGGTACTTCCGCATCGGCATCAAGGGTCCCCTGACCACCCCCGTCGGCGGCGGCTTCCGAAGCCTCAACGTCGCCTTCCGCCAGGTCCTGGACCTCTACGCCTGCGTCCGGCCCGTGCGCTGGTTCGACGGCGTCCCGGCCCCTCTCAAGCGCCCTCAGGACGTGGACATGGTCATCTTCCGCGAAAACACGGAGGACCTCTACGCCGGCATCGAGTGGGAACAGGGGACGGCCGCCTGCGAGAAGATGATCCGCTTCATCAAGGAGGAGATGGGGGCCAGGCAGTTCCGCGACGACTCGGGCATCGGCATCAAGCCCATCTCCATCACGGGGACGAAGCGCCTGGTCCGCATGGCCATCCAGTACGCCGTCGACCACAAACGTCCCTCGGTGACGCTCGTCCACAAGGGCAATATCATGAAGTTCACCGAAGGGGCCTTCCGCAAGTGGGGCTACGAAGTGGCCCGCGAGGAGTTCGGCTCCGTCTGCATCACCGAAGAGGAGCTCTTCGGGACCTACGGCGGGAAGTGCCCCGAGGGGAAGATCGTCGTCAAGGACCGCATCGCCGACGCCATGTTCCAGCAGATCCTCCTCCGCCCCGCCGAGTACGACGTGCTGGCCACGGCCAACCTGAACGGCGACTACATCTCCGACGCCCTGGCCGCCTCCGTCGGAGGCCTGGGTCTGGCCCCCGGAGCGAACATGAACGACGAGGTGGCCTTCTTCGAGGCCACTCACGGGACGGCGCCCAAATACGCCGGCCAGGACAAGGTCAACCCGGGCTCTCTCATCCTCTCGGCCGTCCTCATGGTGGAGCACCTGGGCTGGCAGGAGGCCGCCGACCTCATCGTCGGCGGCATGGAGAAGGCCATCAGCGAGGGCATCGTCACCTACGACCTGGCCCGTCAGCGTCAGGGGGCCCAGGAGGTCTCCTGTTCCCGATTCGCCGAGGCCATCTGCGACAAGATGTAGTCTGACGGGGAGAGGAGGAAGTCCCTCCTCTCCCTCTTCTCTCCCTGACCGCAGGGAAAGCAAGGGGCCTGCCGGTCTCCGCATCGAAGTCGCAGAAGTGACGGAGAGACGGAGCCGGGAGCGCCCCTTTGCGCTATGATCGACAGCGATGAATCGACGATCTCCTCCGATCGTCAGAAGGAGCGTGATATTCGTGATCGAAACAATCGCCCAGGCGGGAACGCTGGAGTCGTCGGACTGTCTCGTGACGGTCTCGCCGTCGCCGACGCTGGAGCTGGAGTGTCGCGGCGCGACGGCGGGGCTTTTCGCCGAGCGTAACCGCGCCGTCGTCGAATCGGTCCTGCGAGAGCGGGGTCTGACGGGAGCGAAGGTGCAGATCCAGGATCAGGGGGCGCTGGAGCTGACCCTCCGGGCCCGGATCGGCACGGCCCTGGACCGGGCCCGGGGAGGCGCGCGATGAGGCTCCGCTCCATGCTCTACATCCCCGGCAACAGCCCGGCCATGATCCAGCAGGCTCCCGTCTTCGGGGCCGACAGCATCCTCCTCGACCTGGAGGACGCCGTGGCCCTCTCGGAGAAGGACAGCGCCCGCGATCTGGTCTGCGCCTTCCTGAAGGGCCTCGACTTCGGCACGGTCGTCGTCACGGTCCGCCTCAACGGATCGGACACGCCCTTTTTCGACGGTGACCTCCGGGCCGTGATCCCCTGTCGCCCCGCCGCCGTCCGTCTGCCCAAGTGCTCGTCGCCTCAGGACGTCCTGGCCTGCGACGCCCTCATGGCCGAGCTGGAGAGGGAGTCGGGCCTCGACGTCGGCACGGTGAAGCTCCACGCCATGATCGAGACGGCCCGGGGCCTGTCCAACGCCCAGGCCATCGCCGACTGCTGTCCCCGCGTTACGGCCCTCACCCTGGGCGGCCAGGACCTGACGGCCGACATGGGGGTGAGGAAGACCCGCGAGGGGAAGGAACTCTTCACGGCCCGGACCCTGGTGGCCCTGGCGGCCCGCGCCGCGGGGATCGACGCCTTCGACACGGTCTGGACCGACGTGAACGACAACGAAGGACTCCTGGAGGAGACGAAGGCCGTCGTCGGCCTGGGCTTTTCGGGCAAGGCGGCCATCCATCCCGGCCAGATCGAGTGGATCCACAAGGCCTTCGTCCCCGAGGCCAAGGAGATCGTCAGGGCCCGACGCATCGTCGAGGCGGCCCAGGCCGCCGAGGCCGAGGGCAGAGGCGTCGTCTCCGTCGACGGCAGGATGGTCGACGCTCCCGTGGTGAAGCGGGCCCTTCACACCCTCGAGATGGCCCGACTGGCCGAGGAGGTGCTCTAGATGACACGTGACAGAGGACGGGTCGTCAACGGGCTGGGACGTCGCGTCCCGGCCTTCATCGAAGGGCTCGGCGCCTTCGATCCCTACGAGGGCCCCTGGAGCCGCCTCGAGCGGGGCTACGAGGCGCCCCGCCTCGTCCCGCCCCTGCGGGGGTCGATGCCGCGGAAGACGAAGGTCGTCGAAAGCCTCCGCCGTGCCATCGAGGCCTCGGGCCTTCAGAGCGGCATGACCCTCTCCTTCCACCATCACCTGCGCAACGGCGACGCCCTTCTCATGGCCGTCCTGAACGAATGCGAGGCCATGGGGATCGGAAACCTCACCCTCGCCCCCAGCTCCCTGACCGACGCCCACGACGGGGTGGCCGACCTGGTGCGGCGGGGCGTCGTGAGCCAGATCCACACCTCCGGCGTCCGCGGCGCCGTGGGCAGGGCCATCTCGAAGGGGGAGGTCCCCTTTCCCGTCGTCATCCGCAGCCACGGCGGGAGGGCGCGGGCCATCGAGGAGGGCTCCATCTCCATCGACGTGGCCTTCCTGGCCGCCCCGGCCTGCGATCCCCAGGGGAACCTGACGGGGGCCCTGGGCCCCTCGGGGTGCGGCTCCCTGGGCTACGCCCAGATCGACGCCCGCCACGCCCGCCACGTCGTGGCCGTCACGGACCACCTCGTCCCCCAGCCGCTGAACCGCGTCTCCATCCCCCAGTACCTCGTCGACCAGGTCGTCGTCGTCGAGAGCCTGGGAGACGCCTCGAAGATCGCCACCGGGGCGGCGCGGATCACGCGGAGTCCCGTGGACCTCAAGATCGCCCGCGACGCCTACCGCCTCATCGCCGCCTCGGGGCTGCTCGCCCCGGGCGTCTCCTTCCAGGTCGGCGCCGGAGGAGCCAGCCTGGCCGTGGCGGCCTTCGTCCGGGACCACATGAAGGAGAAGGGAATCAAAGGGAGCTGGGGCTGCGGCGGGATCACGGGCTACATGGTCCGGATGCTCGAGGAGGGACTCTTCGAGGCCCTCTACGACGTCCAGAGCTTCGACGCCGCCGTCCGTGACTCGCTGGTGCGCAACGGCAACCACATCGAGATCGACCAGTCCTGGTACGCCAACCCCCTCAACCGGGGCTGCGTCGTCCACAACCTGGACGTCGTCGTCCTGGCGGCCCTGGAGGTGGACGTGGCCTTCAACGTCAACGTCATGACCGGACACGACGGCGTGCTCCGCGGCGCCTCGGGCGGCCACTGCGACACGGCGGCCGGGGCCAAGCTGGCCGTCGTCGTCGTCCCCTCCTTCCGCGGCGGCGTCCCCTCCATCCTCGACCGGGTCCAGACCGTCGTCACGCCCGGCGAGACCGTCGACGCCATCGTCACCGAGCGGGGCCTCTGCATCAACCCCCGGAGGAGCGATCTCATCGAGGCGGCCCGTTCCGCCCGGCTGCCCGTGAAGGAGATCGGCGACCTCAAGAGGGAGGTCGAGGCTCTCACGGGAGTCCCCCGCCCGAACGAGCCCGATTCGGACCGCGTCGTCGCCGTCGTCGAGTACCGCGACGGCACCCTCATCGACAGCGTCTTCCAGGTCAAGTGAAGACGGCTTCAGGGCAGAGTCATAAGGGGGGGCAGCCCCTTTTATCGGGAGAGGAGTGGAGGCAATGACGGAAAGGCACAGAGTCATGATCGACGGCAACGAAGCGGCGGCCTACTCGGCGCACCTGACGAACGAAGTGATCGCCATCTACCCGATCACGCCGTCGTCGAACATGGGCGAATGGGCGGACCAGTGGTCCTCGGAGGGGAGGACGAACATCTGGGGCACGGTGCCCTCGGTGGTGGAAATGCAGAGCGAAGGAGGCGCGGCGGGGGCGCTCCACGGGGCGCTCCAGGCCGGATCGCTGGGCACGACCTTCACGGCCTCCCAGGGTCTTCTTCTCATGATCCCCAACATGTACAAGATCGCCGGCGAACTGACGTCGACGGTCATCCACGTCGCGGCCCGCACCGTGGCGTCCCACGCCCTCTCCATCTTCGGCGATCACGGCGACGTCATGGCCGTGCGCCAGACGGGCTTCGCCCTTCTGGCCTCGGGATCGGTCCAGGAGGCCATGGACATGGCCCTCATCGCCCAGACGGCGACGCTCGCGTCGCGTGTCCCCTTCGTCCACTTCTTCGACGGCTTCCGGACCTCCCACGAAGTGGCGAAAGTGGAACAGCTCACGGCAGAAGACGCCCGCGCCATGATCGACGACGGCCTCGTCCAGGCCCACAGAGAAAGGGCCCTCACGCCGGACCGTCCGCGGATCCGGGGGACGGCGCAGAACCCCGACTACTACTTCCAGGCCAGAGAGGCCTCCAACCCCTGGTACGAAGCCTGCCCGGGCCACGTCCAGGCCGCCATGGATCGGTTCGCCTCCGTCGTCGGCAGAAGCTACCACCTCTTCGACTACGTCGGAGCCAGTGACGCCGAGCGCGTCGTCATCCTCATGGGAAGCGGAGCCGAAACGGCCCACGAAACGGTCGAGCACCTGATGAAAGCGGGAGAAAAAGTGGGCGTCGTCAAAGTGCGCCTCTACCGCCCCTTCTCGGCGACCCACCTCCTGGCGGCCCTCCCGTCGAGCGTCCGCTCCGTCGCCGTCCTCGACCGCACCAAAGAGCCGGGCTCCCAGGGAGAGCCCCTCTACCTCGACGTCAAAGCGGCCCTCTCCGACGGGCGCCCCTCGGTGCGCCTCATCGGAGGGCGCTACGGCCTCTCGTCGAAAGACTTCACGCCGGCCATGGTCAAAGCCGTCCTCGACGAACTCAAAAAGGAACAGCCGCAACAGCCCTTCGTCGTCGGCATCGACGACGACCAGACCCACCTCAGCCTCGCCTACGACAGCGCCTACAGCACGGAAGACGAAAAAACCGTCCGCTGCCTCTTCTGGGGAATCGGCTCCGACGGCACCGTGGGGGCCAACAAAAACTCCATCAAAATCATCGGAGACGACACGGACAACTACGCCCAGGGCTACTTCGTCTACGACTCCAAGAAATCCGGAGGTCTCACCGTCTCGCACCTGCGGTTCGGCCCGAAAGAACTGAGATCGTCCTACCTCATCGGCCAGGCCAACTTCATCGCCTGCCACGTCTTCACCTACGTCGAAAAATACCGTCTCCTCGCCCAGGCGGCTTCGGGAAGCACCTTCCTCCTCAACAGCATCTACGGCCCGGAAGACGTCTGGGACCGTCTGCCGCGGGAACTGCAGAAAGAAATCATCGACAAACAGATCCGCTTCTACGTCATCGACGCCTACAAAGTGGCCCACGAAACGGGAATGGGCGTCCGCATCAACACCGTCATGCAGACCTGCTTCTTCGCCATCAGCGGAATCCTCCCCCAGGACGAGGCCATCGAAGCCATCAAGCGGAGCATCAAAAAAACCTACGGAAACAAAGGCGAAGCCATCGTCAAAAAGAACTACGCCTGCGTCGACGCCTCCGTCGCCAACCTCCACGAAGTCAACGTCCCGAAGGAAGTCACCAGCGCCTTCGCCATGAAACCCGCCGTCCCCGCCGAGGCGCCCGAATTCGTCAGAACCGTCCTGGGTCCCATGCTCGCCAACGAAGGAGACAGCCTCACCGTCAAAGACGTGGCCCTCACGGCCGACGGCACCTTCCCGACGGGCACGACCCAGTGGGAAAAGCGCAACATCGCCATGGAAATCCCCCAGTGGGACCCGGAAACGTGCATCCAGTGCGGCAAATGCGTCCTCGTCTGCCCCCACGCCGTCATCCGCTCCAAAGTCTACGACGGCACCCTGCTGGAGGGCGCGCCTGCGACCTTCAAATCGGCCGACGCCAAATGGCCCGCCTTCAAAGACAAAAAATACACCGTCCAGATCTCGCCGGAAGACTGCACCGGCTGCAGCCTCTGCGTCCAGAACTGCCCGGCCCGGAGCAAAAAGGAAGAGGGGAAAAAAGCCATCAACATGGTGCCCCAGCCGCCGCTTCGGGAAAGCGAAAAGGCGAACTGGACCTACTTCCTGAGCCTGCCCGACATGGACAGGGGGCAGCTCAACCTGGGAACGGTCAAAGACATCCAGCTCCTGCGCCCCCTCTTCGAATTCTCCGGCGCCTGCGCCGGCTGCGGAGAGACGCCCTACGTCAAACTCCTGAGCCAGCTCTTCGGAGACAGAGCCCTCATCGCCAACGCCACGGGCTGCTCGTCCATCTACGGAGGCAACCTCCCCACCACCCCCTGGACGAGCGACGGAGAAGGACGGGGCCCGAGCTGGTCCAACTCCCTCTTCGAGGACAACGCCGAATTCGGCATGGGCATGCGTCTTGCCCTGGACAAACAGCTCCAGTACGCCCTCGAACTGCTCGAAGGCCAGAAAGAGATCGTCGGCCAGGGCCTGGTCGCGGACCTCGTCGGCGCCGACCAGAGCGACGAAAAGGGAATCGCGGCGCAACGCGAAAGAGTGGCGCGCCTCAAGGCGAACCTGGCCGGGAGGGAAGAGGCCAAGGCCAAAGACCTCCTGAGCCTTGCCGACGTCCTGGTCCGCAAAAACGTCTGGATCCTCGGCGGAGACGGCTGGGCCTACGACATCGGCTACGGCGGCCTGGACCACGTCCTGGCCTCGGGCAGAAACGTCAACGTCCTCGTCCTGGACACGGAAGTCTACTCGAACACGGGCGGTCAGATGTCGAAATCGACGCCGATGGGAGCGGTGGCGAAATTCGCCGCCGGTGGCAAGCCGGCCATGAAAAAGGACCTGGCCCTCATGGCCATGGCCTACGGCAACGTCTACGTGGCGCGCGTGGCCCTGGGCGCCAGCGACGCCCAGGTCGTCAAGGCCTTCCGAGAGGCCGAATCCTACGACGGCCCGTCGATCATCATCGCCTACGCCCACTGCATCGCCCACGGCATCGAACTGAAAAACGGCCTGGAACAGCAGAAAAAGGCCGTCGCCTCGGGCCACTGGATCACGATGCGCTACGACCCGAGGAGGCGAGAAGAGGGGAAGAACCCCCTCACCCTCGACAACAAGGAACCCTCCCTGCCCCTGGAGGACTACATCTACGGCGAGAATCGCTACCGCATCCTCCAGCGGGCCCACCCCGAAGAGGCGGCCCGGCTTCTGGAGCGGGCCAGGGCCGAAAACGCCTATCGCTGGAAGCTCTACCGGCATATGGCCGCCATGGCGGACTGAAATCGGACGACGGAGGAGAACCCAGGCGGGTTCTCCTCCGTCGCGAAGGGCAAAAAAAAAAGGAGATGGGACAGTGGAGAAACGACCATTGAAGCCCCAGAAAGAAGGCGCAGGGAGGGATCGTTCCGCTCCCGCAGAGGGACGATCTGAGGTAAGGGGAAAGCTGGGCATTACCGAGACGGTTCTTCGCGACGGCCACCAGTCGATCATGGCCACCCGTCTGGCCCTCGCCGACATGCTCCCCGTGGCGGAACAAATGGACGAGGTGGGCTATCCACTCCATCGAGATGTGGGGCGGGGCGACTTTCGATGCCGCCATGCGTTTCCTGAGGGAAGACCCCTGGGATCGCCTGAGGACGCTCCGAAGGACATTCAAAAAGACGCGGCTTCAGATGCTTCTCCGAGGGCAGAATCTTCTGGGATACCGCCACTATTCCGATGAAGTGGTCCGCGAGTTCGTCCGATGTGCCGTCGGAAACGGCATCGACATCATTCGCGTCTTTGACGCCCTCAACGACGTCCGCAACCTCGAGACGGCCGCCGATCAGGTCCTTCGCGAGGGGGCTCATCTCCAGCTCTGCATCGCCTACACCCTCTCTCCCGTCCACAGTGCCGGGGCCTTCCGGAAACTGGCCGGGACGATGAAGTCCATGGGAGCCCACTCGATCTGCATCAAGGACATGGCCGGTCTTCTCTCTCCGGGCGACGCCTATTCGCTGGTGAAGGCCATCAAAGAGGAGACGGGGCTGCCCCTTCAGGTGCACAGCCACTACACGACGGGGCTGGCCGCCATGAGTTATCTCGAGGCGGCCAGGGCCGGTGCCGATGTCGTCGACTGCGCCATATCGCCCTTCGCGATGGGGACGAGTCAGCCCGCCACGGAAAGTCTCGTCGCGGCTCTGCAGGGCGGACCTCACGATACGGCCATCGATCTGGAAAAGCTCGTTCCCATCGCCGATCACTTCCGCCGCCTGAGGGAACACTACCGGGACATCGTCGTCAACCTCGAGGGCATCGATATCAACATCCTCCGCTATCAGATCCCCGGCGGCATGTATTCCAATCTTGTCAGTCAGCTGAAGGAACAGAAGGCCCTGGACCGTCTCGGTGACGTCCTGTCCGAAGTGCCGAGAGTGAGGGAGGAGATGGGCTACCCGCCTCTGGTGACGCCGACGAGCCAGATCGTCGGAACGCAGGCGACGCTCAACGTTCTCGTCGGCGAGAGGTGGAAGGTCGTCCCCAAAGAGGTGAAAAACTATTTCCTCGGCTTCTACGGCCGTCCTCCGGCTCCCCTCGACGAAAAGATCCGCCGCAAGGTCATCGGTTCCGAGGAGCCCCTTTCGGTCATGCCCGGTCAGCTTCTGTCGGGCGAGATGGAAGAGGCCCGGCGGACGATGGGGGCCTGGGCCGATTCGACGGAGGACCTGCTCAGCTATGTCCTTTTCCCCGCCGTGGCGAAGGATTTTCTCGTGGGCAAGTTCGCCCGGGCCAACCGTCGGAACGTGGGTCTGGGCGAGTGTGTCGACGGGGCGGCCTATCCCCTCTAGCGTTCTTCTCTCTTAAGAGGGACAAGGTCTGCAGAAGGAGGGTCCGAAGGACGGCGATCTTCTCGTGCTGGGGGTACGGGAGATCGCCGTCCTCTCTTTCCGAGGCCATGTCCCTCGCCAGGCGCCCCGGCCGGGAAAAGAGCCACCGATGCGAGTCGGCCAGCCTGCATCGGCGAGGGGATCCGAGCGGGCCTCGAACAGGCGGAACCGATGGCGTCATCCTCCTGGCGGGCCTGCGGATTCGGGGCGATTTTGAGCCCTTGACAGTTTCCCAAAGGGGGCTATAATGCCTCAAGAAAATCGAGGTGATAAACTTGGGAAGAGAGAACCAGGGTTTATAGATTTTTCCGACGGAGTCCCTCTCCCCGACGGGGCGATGGCCGGCGACGCCCGTCCTGTCGGAGCTCTAGCGAGGAGCCGTGGACGATCGGGAAGGCGCAGCGACGGCGCCTCCTTTTTTGTGACCTTTGACGGAGGTGAGGAAACGTGGAAGCCCTTGAACTGCTTTTAAGCGACGGAACGCGCTGGCCCGGTCTCGGAAAGCGAGGCCGGAGTGACGGAGGCGAGGTGGTCTTTACGACGATTCCCACCGGTTTCCCTCAGGCCCTGACCGATCCCTCTTTCGCGGGACAGATCGTCGTCTTCGCCTTCCCCATGGTGGGGTGCTACGGCACCGACGGAGAGCGGTTTGAGAGTCCCCGCATCTGGGCCCGCGGCGTCGTGACGGCTCATCCCTGCCACGGAGAGAGTGCCGGGCCCGATCTTTTCGGATGGATCGAGGAAAACGGGGCCTTCTGGATGGGCGGCGTCGACACGCGCCGTCTCGTGATCCACCTCCGGAGCCGGGGCACTCTGGCTGGCCGCATCGTCTCGCCCGGAGAGGAGGTCCCCGTCGTCGCCGAGGCGGGATCTCCCGTGGCCCAGGTCTCGACGGTCCGTCCCCTCTCCCATCCCGGCAGAGGGCCCAGGATCGCCGTCGTCGACTACGGCGTCAAGGCGGGCATCGTCCGGTCCCTGTTGGCCCGGGGCTGCGCCGTCGATGTCCTTCCCCACGACACGTCCTCCGAGGCGATCCTCGCTCTGAGGCCCGACGGCGTCCTCCTCAGCAACGGCCCCGGCGATCCGGCCCTTCTGGTGGAGGCCGTCTCCGTCGTCGAAGCTCTTCTGGGAAAGGTCCCCCTTTTCGGCATCTGTCTGGGCATGCAGCTTCTGGCCCTCGCCCTGGGGGGCAAGACGGTCAAACTTCCCTTCGGCCACCGAGGGGGCAACCAGCCCGTCATCGAGGCCGGCGGCAAAAAGGGTTTTCTGACGAGCCAGAATCACGGCTATGCTCTGCGCGACGATTCCCTGGAGGGAACGGGGATCACCGTCACCTACCGTCACGGAGGCGACGGTAGCGTAGAGGGCTTTCGCCATCCCGAGACGGGGGCCTGGGGCGTCCAGTTTCACCCCGAGGCGACGCCCGGTCCCGAGGAGAGCGGCGGCCTTTTCGACCTTTTTATCGACCAGTGCAGGGAGGCTGCAGAATGACAGAGGAAAGCCGGGTCTCGAAAGGAAGGTCTCCCCTGGAGGCCATGACGATTCTCGTCCTCGGCTCGGGGCCCATCCGGATCGGCCAGGCCGCCGAGTTCGATTACTCGGGCAGCCAGGCCTGCCGCACCCTCAAGGAGGAGGGCCACCGCGTCATTCTCCTCAACAGCAATCCCGCGACGATCCAGACCGATCTGGGCCTGGCCGACGTGGTCTACCTCCGCCCTCTGACGGCCGACGTCGTCGAAGACGTCCTCAGGGAGCAGAGGCCCCAGGGCGTCATCGCCACCCTGGGAGGCCAGACGGCCCTCAATCTTCTCGTCGAGCTCGACGGGAAGGGACTCTGGGAGCGCTACGGCGTCAAGGTCCTGGGAACCTCCGTCGATTCCGTCCGCCGCTCCGAGGGACGCCTTTCTTTCCGCGATGTCCTGACGGAACTGGGCGAGCCCGTCGTCGAGAGCGCCTATGCGGCCTCCGTCGACGAGGCCCTTGCCTTTGCCGCCGAAGCCTCCTTTCCCCTCGTCGTCCGCCCCGACTACACGCTGGGCGGGACGGGCGGCGGCGTGGCCCGCGACGGAGGGGAGCTGGCCCGCATCGCCCGCGAGGGGCTTGCGGCCTCGCCTGTCGGACGGGTCCTCGTCGAGCGCTATCTCGAAGGATGGCGGGAGATCGAAGTCGAGGTCGTCCGTGACGGTTGGGGCAATGCCCTGGCCGTCTGTTCCATGGAGAACTTCGACGGCATGGGAATCCACACGGGCGACAGCATCGTCGTCGCCCCCGTTCTGACCCTGACCGACGGCCAGTGGCAGCGTCTGCGCTCCTCGGCCCTGCGCATCGTCGAGGGGCTCGCCATCGAAGGGGCCTGCAACGTTCAGTTCGCCTTCAGCCCCGACGGGTCGGACTACGCCGTCATCGAAGTCAATCCCAGGGCCAGCCGCTCCAGCGCCCTGGCCAGCAAGGCCACGGGCTACCCCATCGCCCGCATGGCCGCCCGCATCGCCCTGGGGCAGAGCCTGGCCGAGATGGCCAACCCCGTCACGGGCCAGGGGAGCGCCCTGGCCGAGCCCGTTCTCGATTATGTCGTCGTCAAGTTTCCCCGCTGGCCCTTCGACCGATTCCCTCAGGCCTCGGGCGGGCTGGGGACGCGGATGAAATCGACGGGCGAGGTCATGGCCTTAGGCCTTCATTTCAACCAGGCCCTGCAGAAGGCCCTCCGCTCCCTCGAGCTTCCCTTCGGCCTCCGCGATCCCCTTCTGGCCTCCTTCGGCGACGGGGCCCTCATGGCCAGCGTGGAGAGGGCCGATCATCGCCGTCTCTGGGCCTTCCTCGAACTCCTTCGCCGGGGCCGCGACCCGAAGGAGCTGGCCGACAGGGGCGGCGTCCATCCCTTCTTCCTCTTCGAGTTGGGCCGTCTCGTCGACGTCGAGAGGCGTCTGGCCCTCGAAGGGCTCGAGGACTCCCTCCTCCGTCAGGCCAAGTACGAGGGATTCTCCGACGAAGACGTGGCCCGCTGCGTCTCCCTTCCCGCAGGAGAGGTCGAGGCGCGACGAAAGGCCCTCGGTCTGGAGCGGGCCTTCCGCGAGGTGGACGGCTGCGCCGGCGAGACGCCGACGCACACGGGCTACTACTACGGCGTCTTCGGCGCCGGAGGGGACGTCGTTCCCGCCGATGACCGCCCCTCGGCCCTCGTCCTCGGTTCCGGTCCGATCCGCATCGGCCAGGGTATCGAGTTCGACTACTGCTGCGTCAAGGCCGCCATGGCCCTCCGCAAGGGAGGACTGCGGGCTCTCATGGTGAACAACAACCCCGAGACGGTCAGCACCGATCACGATCTTTCCGATGGCCTCTATTTCGAGCCTCTCACCGTCGAAGATGTCCTTCCCGTCATCGAGAGGGAGCGTCCTCTCGGCGTCCTGGCCGCCTTCGGCGGACAGAGCGCCCTCAAACTCGGCCTGGCCCTGGAAAGACGGGGTGTTGCCCTTCTGGGGACGACGGGCGATGTCATCCGCAGCGCCGAGGACCGGGGGCTTTTTTCCAGTCTCCTCGACGATCTGGGCATTCTCCAGCCGCCGGGGGTGGCCGCCGAGAGCCCCGACGAGGCCAGGCAGGCGGCGCGCTCCCTCGGCTATCCCCTCATGGTACGCCCCAGTTTCGTCATAGGCGGCGTGGCCATGCGCCTCTGTTTCGACGAGAGGGATTTCGAGGAGATCGTCGATCTGGCCTTCTCCGCCGAGAAGGGCCAGTCGGTCCTCATCGATCGCTTTCTTCAGGGGCGCGAGTTCGAGGTCGATGCCCTCTGCGACGGCGAGGATGTCTTCCTTCCGGGCATTTTCGAACACCTCGAGCCGGCCGGGATCCACTCGGGCGACTCGATGGCCCTCTTTCCTGACATGAGCCTCACGGCCGCTCAGCGCCGCGAGATGGTCGAAACGGTCCAGGCCCTTTCGGCGGCCCTGGGCGTCAAGGGGCTGATGAACGTTCAGTTCGTCCTCCACGAGGGGCGTCTCTACGTCATCGAGGCCAATCCCCGGGCCAGCCGGACCGTGCCCATCGCCGCCAAGCTGACGGGCATTCCTCTCGTCGAAATGGCCGTCCGCCTCGCCCTGGGAGTTCCCTTCTCCGATCTGGGGCTGAAGGGAGGCCTTCACGACCATCAGGGACCGAGGGGCGTCAAGGTCCCCGTCTTCTCGACGGAGAAGCTGCCCGGCGTCGATGCCCAGGGCGGCGTCCGGATGCAGTCGACGGGCGAGGCTCTGGGTTTGGGCGACTGCATCTCCGGTGCCCTCATGGAGGCCCTCGCCGGAGCGGGGTGGAAGATCCCCCGCAAGGGGCGCCTTCTCCTCTCCCTGGCCGACCGGGCCAAGCACCAGGCCCCGGCTCTGGCTGCGGCCTTTTCGGCTCTGGGCTGGGAGCTGGAGGCCACGGCGGGCACGGCGGCTCTTCTGAGCCGCTGGGGGTTGGCCGTCTCTTCCGTCGAAAAGGGGACCTCCCTCGTCGAGGCCATGGCCGAGAGGCGGTGGGATCTCGTCGTCAACGTTCCGGGCGAGCATCCCGAGACGATCTCCGACGGATTCCGCCTCAGGCGGGCCGCCGTCGAATCGTCCATCCTCTGTCTCCATACCGTCGAGACGGCCTCGGCCCTGGCCGTGGCCCTGGCGGCGACGGAAAAGGGGAGGACCGGTCGGGCCCTGTAGTCGCCGGGCAAGTCGTGCTATCCTCTTTTCGGGGTCCGCCCCGGGGAGGATGAAAAAATGAACGGTTTCGCTCTGAAGATTTTCGGCTGCCAGATGAACGTCTACGACGGCGATCGCATCGCCTCGGAACTTCGCGTCCGGGGCTGGCGGGAGGTCCCCGAGGAGGAGGCCGATCTCGTCGTCTACGTCACCTGCAGCATTCGCGACAAGGCCGAGCAGAAGGTTCGAAGCGACCTGGGACGGGGCGGCAGGAAGCCTCTTGTCGCCGTCGTGGGCTGCATGGCCCAGAGGGTGGGGCGGGAACTCCTCGCCCGCTTCCCTCAGGTCCGCGTCCTCTGCGGGCCCCGTCAACTGGGACGACTGGCCGGGGCTGTCGAAGAGGCCATGGAGGGGAGGACGACGGTTCTCCTCGACGACGACCCGAGGGCCCTCGAGGACCTGGAGCAGATTCCGAGGCGACGCCAGCTCCCCTTCAAGAGCTTCGTCACCATCGCCCATGGCTGCGACAATTTCTGCACCTACTGCATCGTGCCCCATGTGAGGGGCCGCTTCCAGTCCCGACTTCCCGGGGCCGTCGTCGACGAGGTCCGGTCCCTCGTCGACGACGGCGTCGTCGAGGTGACGCTGCTGGGCCAGAACGTGAACAGCTACGGCACCGATCTGCAGGGGGTCTCCTTTGCCTCCCTCCTGCGCTCTCTTTCTGCCGTCGAGGGACTGCGCCGCCTCCGTTTCGCCACCAACCACCCCAAGGACCTGACCGATGACGTCATCGCCGCCATGGCCGAGGAGCCCAAGATCTGTCCCGCCGTCAACTTGCCCATTCAAGCGGGCAGCGACAGAGTCCTGAAGCTCATGAACCGCGGCTATGACGTGGCCTCCTACGCGGAGAGGATCGGAGCCTTGAGGTCGGCCCTTCCCGACCTGGCCGTCACGAGCGACCTCATCGTCGCCTTTCCCGGCGAGACGGAAGAGGACTTCACTCTTTCTCTCGAGGCGCTGAGGCGTTTCCGCTTCGACCAGGTCCACAGCGCCGCCTACTCGCCCCGTCCCGGGACGGCGGCGGCGTCTTTTCCCGGCCGTCTTCCCGCCATGGAGGCCCGGCGTCGTCTCAACGCCGTCAACGATCTCCAGCTCGGCATCGCCCGAGAGATCAACGCCTCTCTCCTGGGACGGGTCTTCACCGTCCTCGTCGACGGTCCCGCCCACAGGGGCGAGGGGCTTCTCCAGGGGAGGACGGCGACGGACAAGGTCGTCCTCTTTCCCGGTCAGGGTCTTGAGGGGCGTTTCGTCGACGTCGTCGTCGCCGATGCCGACGCCTGGAGTCTCAAGGGGCGTCTCGTCGAAAGGATGTGAGGGATCGTGGAGAGACGCTGGAAGGGGCTGGCCTTTTTTTCCGGAGCCGTCGTCTGTCTCTTTGCCGCCTGGCTCCTCCTGAGCCATTTTTCGGGCCGGTGGGGTTCTCCGGAGCCGACGACGGTGGCCGGTCCGGCTCTGGCCGTCAGGGAGGAGCTGGCCCACCGCCTGCCGCCCTCCGAGCCGGTCGCGGAACGTCCGGAGCGGGTCGAGCCGTCTGAGCCCTGGGTCGTCTACGTCACGGGAGGCATCCGTTCTCCCGGCGTCTATCAGGTCCCTCCCGGATCCCGCGTCTACCTGGCCGTCGAGATGGCCGGAGGCTTTTCGGCCGAGGGGGATAGGGAGGCCATCAATCTGGCCGAACCCCTCGCGGACGGACGTCACCTCCACGTGCCACGCAGGGGAGAGGTCCCGGCTCCTCAGCCGCTCCCCTCCCGCCCGTCGCCCTCTCCCGGCGTTTCGGGGACGGAGAAGGTTCTCGTCGACGTCAACAGGGCCGGGGCTGCCGACCTGGCCACTCTGCCCGGGATCGGCCCCAAGCTTGCCCAGGCCCTCGTCGACGACAGGGAGGCCAAGGGGCCCTTCCGCACCGTCGACGACCTCAAGCGGGTCCGGGGCATCGGCGACGGCAAGCTCGAATCGATCCGTCCTTTCGTCACCGTCGGGCCGTGACCTTTCTCGTCAAGGCGCCGGCCCTCGTCGTCCTGGCGGCCTGGAGCCTGGCCCTGACCTTCCTCGGCAGGGGACTTCCGCCGGGAGCCGTCGTCGCGGCGGCCCTTCTGGCCCCTGTGGGCCTCCTTCTTCTGGGCAGCGACGGCTTCGAGGGCTGGGCGTTCCGCCCGGCCCTCCTCGTCCTTCTCCTCTCTTTGGGAGGGGCGGTCCTCTTCCTGCATCGTCTGGCCGAGCCCTCACTCCCGCCCCGTTACGAAGGCGAGGTCACGGTCCTCTCCGAACGTCCCTGGGGGAAGCGGCGCCTCGTCGTCGTCGAAGGGGGAGGCCTTCGGCTGGCCGCCTTCGTCCCGCCTCGACAGGTCGTCGGGGCAGGATCGCACCTCGACGTCGAAGGGGAGGTCCTTCCTCTCCGAAAGGCTCGAGAGGGGGAGTCTTTCGACTTCTCCCGCTGGGCCAGGGCCCGAGGAATCGAGGGCGAGCTCCGACCCGGCCGGTGGCGTCTCCTTGACGGAAAGAGCGGTTGGGCCTGGCGGCGAGCCCGGATCGAGGCGGCCCTTCTTCTGAAGCTGCCGCCTCTCATGAGAGGCCACCTGCTGGCGGCCTGGACGGGCGGACGCGACCCCGATCTGGCCCGAGCCCACCGGCGCTGGGGAACGTCGCATCTTCTGGCCGTCTCGGGCTTTCATGTCGGCCTCGTCGCCTCGGCGATCCTGCTTTTCGCCGGGCCGTCGACGGTGGGGCTCGTCGTCGCCTCTGCCCTCGTCTGGGCCTATGTCTTCCTGGCGGGCGCTCCGGCCAGCGCCGTCAGGGCGGCCCTGATGGTCCAGCTCTACCTCCAGGGAAGGCAGATGGGACGGCGGGGAGGCGGAGTGAACGCCGTCGCCCTGGCGGGGCTGATCCTTCTGGCCTGGCGTCCCTGGTGGTTCTGGGACGTGGGGTGGCGTCTTTCCATGACGGCTGTTCTCACTCTGACGGCCCTGCCTGATTGGGGCAAGGGAACGGCTTTTCTGGCCGGTCCCCTCGTCTGGCTCACGACGGCTCCCGTCGCCGCCGAGGTCTTCGGCGTCGTGCCCCTGGCCGGAATCGTCCTCAATCTGGTCGCGCTGCCCCTTTTTGCCTTTCTCCTGCCTCTGGCCTCTCTGGCGGCCCTGCCGGTCCTGGCGGGCTGGCGCGGCGGCGCGGCGGCGGCCCGTTTCGGTGAAGACCTCTTCGCCCTCTGGGCTCGGGCTGCCGACGGGGCGGCGAACCTCTTGGTGGGAGAGGTGACCTTCTCGGCTTTGATCTACGCCGCCGGGACCTTCGTCCTCTTTCTGCTTCTGGCCCGCAAAGTCGGCGTCGGTCCCCCGCGTTCCCTGGCGGCCGCTTTGGCCCTGACCCTTTTCTGCGCGACTTCTCTTTAAAAAAGGTGCCACACGAGGCCGGGCTCTTCCCGGCCCTCTTCAGGAGGGATAGACGATGCTTCTCGTGATCGACGTGGGCAACACGAACACCACCGTAGGCGTCTTCGACGGCTCCAAACTGAAATCCCATTGGCGCCTCATGTCGGAGCGTCACACGGCCGACGAAGTCGGCATCTACCTGCTCAACCTGCTCCGCACGGCCGACATCGATCCCCGATCCATCGACGGCGCCATCATGGCCTCCGTCGTGCCCCCCCTCGACGGGGCCTTCTCGGAGGGAATCGACCGTTATCTGGGACGGACCTGCCTCAAGGTCTCGACCGATCTCGATCTGGGCATCGTCATCGGCTACGGTGCCCCTCACGAGGTGGGTGCCGACAGGATCGTCGATGCCGTGGCCGGCGTGGCCCGCTACGGGGCTCCCCTCGTCATCGCCGACTTCGGGACGGCCATCACGCTTAACGTCATCGACGCCAAGGGCGTCTATCTCGGCGGGGCCATCGCGCCGGGACTCATGACGAGCATGGAGGCCCTCTTCGGCCGGACGGCCAAGCTGCCCAAGATCGCCCTCGAGGCCCCTTCGAGCGTCATCGGAAGGACGACGATGGAATCGATTCAGGCCGGCATTCTCTACGGCAACGCCGGCCTTGTCGACGGCCTCGTCCGGCGCATCTGGGATGCCTTGGGGCGGAAGACGACGGTCATCGCCACGGGAGGGCTGGCCTCGGCCGTGGCCGCCCATTCGGAGACGATCGAGACCGTCGATCCCTGGCTCACGCTGGAGGGGCTCCGCATCCTCTACGAACGGAACGGGGTCCCTCGTTCATGACAGAAGGCTTCCCTCTTGGTCACGCCAGGCTGGCCGTCGGCGGCCTCGACCTGGCCAACCCCCTCTGGCTGGCCCCTTTGGCCGGCGTCACCGTCCCGGCCGTGCGCGCCTTCTTTCGCCGCCTCGGCGTGGCCCTGACCCATACGGAGATGGTCAGCGCCGCCGGGATCGTCATGTCCAACAAAAAGACGGAGGCCATGGTGGCCTCTCCCGACGGGCGGGACCGGCCTCTGGTCATGCAGCTTTTCGGCGACGACCCCCTTCTCGTCGAGAGGGGGGCCCGGCGGGCTCTGGCCGTGGGCGGTTTCGACGCCCTGGGGCTCAATATGGCCTGTCCCATGCCCAAGGTCTTCCGCAAGGGATCGGGGGCCCGCCTTCTCGAGGTGCCCCAAAGGGCCCGGGAGATGGTTCTTCGCCTTTCCGATCTGGGCCTTCCCCTCTGGGTCAAGCTGAGGAAGACGACGGCGCTTCACCCCCTGGCGACGGAGGATTTCGCCGCCGCTCTCATCGAGGCCGGCGCCGATCACCTGACCCTTCACGGCCGTACGGCGGCCCAACGCTACGAGGGCGTCGCCGACAGAGAGGCCGTCCTCTCCCTCGCCCGGGCCTTCCCGGGCCGGGTGAGCGCCAGCGGCGATGTCTTCTCCGTCGAGGCGATCCGAAGCTATCTTGACGGAGGCTGCGTCGGCGTCTTCCTGGCCCGGGGGATTCTGCGCGATCCCTTCCTCGTCCCCAGGGCCTTGGCTGCATTGGGATACGACGTCGACGAAAGCCTGCTCGTCCCGGCGCCGGAGAGGGAACTGGACCTTCTGATGGAGATGGGCCGGGCTCTGCTCGATCAGGAGGGAGAACGCTTTGCCCTCGTCTTGCTCAAGCGGTTCGTCTCCTGTATGTTTAAAGGGTTTACCGGCGCATCGGCCTTCCGCCGCGCCGTGGCCGTCGAGATGACCTGGGAGGGGCTCTCCTCTCGCCTCATCGAGGGGCGGAGCCTTTTTCGATATGAGACGCTGCGTGAAGGATGCCTGCCGTCAGGTCCTGTGCCCCCTTCCGGGGCGCGAAAGGAGAGCGTTTAAGGATGTCGGAACCGAAAGAGATGGAATGGACTCTGGAAGAGGAGAATGAAGTCTACCGCCAGAGGATGGAGAAGCTCGACCGCCTGCGCCGGGAAGAGGGGTACGACCCCTTTCTCGTCGATCGCTGGGAGAGGGAGACGACTCTGGCCGAAGTGGCCCGGAACTTCGCCCATCTGAAGGAGGACGAGCACGTCGAAGACCGCCTCGTCACCGCCGGACGGGTCCTCACCGTTCGCAAGCACGGCAAGGCCTCTTTCCTCACCGTCGGCGACGAGACGGCGACGCTGCAGCTCTACTTTCAGGTCGACGCCCTGGGCGAGGAGTCGTACGGTTTCTTCAAGAAATGGGTCGACAGCGGGGATTTCGTCGGCGTCGTGGGCCATCCTTTCCGGACCCGACGGGGCGAGCTCTCCCTCCAGGTCGACTCCTTCAAGCTTCTCTCCAAGGCCCTTCGCCCTCTGCCGGAGAAATGGCATGGCCTGAAGGACACGGAGACGCGCTACCGCCGGCGCTACGTCGACCTCATCGCCAACCCCGAGGTGCGTGACGTCTTCCGCAAGCGGAGCCTCATCATCGCCACCTTCCGCCGCGTCCTGGAGGCCCACGGGACCCTCGAGGTGGAGACGCCGACTCTGTCTCCCCTCGCCGGAGGGGCCAATGCCCGTCCCTTCGTCACCTATCACAACGCCCTCGGTCTGGATATGTATCTCCGCATCGCCACCGAGCTCTACCTGAAGCGCCTCATCGTGGGCATGATGGGCCGCGTCTACGAGATCGGCAAGAACTTCCGCAACGAGGGCATCGACGCCATGCACAACCCGGAGTTCACGGCCATGGAGGTCTACTGGGCCTACGCGAACTACGAGGACATGATGAATCTCACCGAGGAGATCATCTCGGCCTGCGCCGATGCCGTGGGGAGCCGCGTCGTCGACTACCAGGGGACGGAGATCTCCTTCGAACGTCCCTTTCGGAGGGGCACCATGGTCGATCTCGTCCGCGAACACTGCGGCGTCGACTTCCACGCCTGGAAGAGCGACGACGAGGCCCGATCCGAGGCCAAAAGGCGCCACATCGAGATCAAGGGCGACGAGAGCCGCTTCATCGTCCTCTCCAAGCTCTTCGAGGAGTTCGTCGAGGAAAAGCTCATCCAGCCCACCTTCGTCCTCGGCCATCCGACGGAAATCTCCCCTCTGGCCAAGAGGAACCCAGACGAGCCCGATTTCACGAACCGCTTCGAGCTCTTCGTCTACGGCAAGGAAGTGGCCAACGCCTTCAGCGAGCTCAACGATCCCATCGATCAGAGGGGACGTTTCATGGATCAGCTCCAGAAGAAGGAGGCCGGGGACGACGAGGCCCACGCCTTCGACGAGGACTTCATCAACGCCCTCGAGTACGGTCTGCCTCCCACGGGTGGCCTGGGCATCGGCATCGACCGCCTCGTCATGTTCCTGACCAACTCCCGCTCCATCAGGGACGTCATCTTCTTTCCCACCATGCGCCCCCGAGACTAGGGGGAGACCGTGACCGTTCCGAGCCGCGGCGAGGCCTCCCGGAGGATCGCGATCCTCCGGGAGGAGCTGGCCCGCCACGAACACCTCTACTACGTCCTGGACAGGCCCGAGATCTCCGACGATGTCTATGATTCCCTCATGACCGAGCTTCTCGGGCTCGAAAGGGCCTGGCCCGACCTCGTCGAACCCGACTCGCCGACGCGCCGCGTCGGCGGCAGGCCCGTCGAGGGCTTCGAGAAGGTCGAACACGCCGCGCCCATGCTGAGCCTGGAAAACGGCTTCTCCGAGGAGGACGTCCGGGCCTTTCTGGCCCGCGTCGAGCGGACCCTGGGCCGCCTGCCTCCTCTGTCCGGCGAGCTCAAGATCGACGGCCTTGCCGTCTCCCTCCTCTACGAGGAGGGGCGTTTCGTCCGCGGCCTGACCCGCGGTGACGGCCGCTTCGGCGAGGACGTGACCTCCAACCTCAGGACGATCCGCTCCCTTCCCCTGCGCCTCCGCGAGGCTCTGCCGGGGCGGCTCGAAGTGAGGGGCGAGGTCTACATGAAAAAAGAGGACTTCGCCTCCCTCAACGCCGAGAGGGAGGAGGAGGAGCTCCCCCTTTTCGCCAACCCGCGCAACGCCGCCGCCGGGAGCCTGCGCCAGCTCGATCCGGCCGTGACGGCCTCGCGCCGCCTTTCGGTCTATCTCTACCAGATCGTCGAGGCCCCTCTTCAGGGTCTGACGAGCCAGAGCGCGGTCCTGGAGCGTCTCCGCGAGCTGGGTTTCCCCGTCCAGCCCGGTCACGCCCTCTGCCGCGACGGCGACGAGGCCCTGGCCTACCTGGAGCGGTGGAAAGAGGAACGCTTTTCCCTTCCCTACGTCACCGACGGCGCCGTCCTCAAGGTGGATGACATCGCCGCCTGGGAGACTCTGGGCGCGACGGCCAAGACGCCCCGCTGGGCCCTGGCCTTCAAGTATCCCCCGGAGGAGAAGAAGACGCGGATCAGGGAGATCATCGTCTCCGTGGGGCGCACCGGTGCCCTCACCCCCGTGGCCCTTCTCGATCCGGTCCCTCTCTCGGGCTCCGTCGTCCAGAGGGCCAGCCTTCACAATCAGGACGAGGTGGATCGCAAGGACGTCCGAATCGGCGATCGGGTCATCGTCCGCAAGGCCGGTGAGATCATCCCCGAAATCGTCGCCGTCGACGTCGAGGCCCGCGACGGCAGCGAGAGGCCCTTCCGCCTTCCCGAGAGGTGTCCCGTCTGCGGCGCCTCTTCCGTCCGCCTTCCCGGCGAGGCGGTTCTCCGCTGCCCCAATCGCTCCTGTCCGGCTCAGCTCCGCGAGGGGCTGCGCCACTTCGCCTCCCGAGGCGCCATGGATATCCGGGGCCTGGGAGAGAAGATCGTGGCCCAGCTCGTCGACAGGGGGCTCGTGACGACCCTGGCCGACCTCTACGAGCTGGACAGGGAAAAACTTCTCATGCTGGAACGGATGGGGGAGAAGTCGGCATCGAACATCATCCAGGCCCTGGAGACCTCGAAAAAGCGCCCCCTGGCCCGTCTCCTGGCTGCCCTGGGCATCCGCTACGCCGGGGCCCGCGTGGCCGAGATCCTCGCTCAGGCCTTCGGCTCCGTCGAGGCCCTGGCCGCCGCCTCCGAAGAGACTCTGGCCGACGTCGACGGCGTGGGACCCGTCATCGCCGCCTCGGTGGCGGCCTTCTTTGCCGACGAGGCCAATCGGCGCACGCTCGATCGCCTGGCCCGACTGGGCCTGCGCACCTCGGAGGCACGCCGGGCCGCCTCGGTCCCCCTTCCCTGGGAGGGGAGACGCGTCGTCTTCACCGGCGAGCTTCAGCGGGCTACCCGGGCCGAGGCGGAGGAGAGAGTCCGAGCCCTCGGCGCCCTTCCCTCGTCGAGCGTCAGCGCCAAGACCTTCCTCGTCGTCGCCGGAGAGAAGGCGGGCGGCAAGCTCGACAAGGCCCGCGCCGCCTCGGCGGCGATCGTCGACGAGGAGACTTTCTGGCGCCTCGTCGGCGAGGCGGAAGACCTTTTCCGGTCGACCGCGCCGGAGGGGGAAAAAGAGGTTACGGTGGAGAATCACGATCCACGATAAAGGAGGGAATCTTATGGCCATCACGGAAGACGAAGTGAGGCATGTGGCCCGGCTGGCCCGCCTCGAAGTGGAGGCGGAGGAAGTCTCGGCCCTGGCGGGGCATTTCAACGCCATCATGGGACACTTCGAGAGCCTGCAGGAAGTGGACGTTTCCCATGTCGGCGATGTCGTCGACGTCGTCGCCGACATTCCCCCCTGGCGGGAGGATGTCGTCGTCGTCTGGGACAACCGGGAAGGAGCCCTGGCCCAGGCACCCGACAGAGACGACGACTTCTTCCGCGTCCCCCGGATTCTGGAGGAGGCCTGACGATGAAGCTCTTTGAACGTTCCGCCGCCGATCTGGCCCGGGCCGTAAGGGAAGGGAAGTTCTCCGTCTCCGAAGTCGTCGAGGCTCATCTGAGCCGGTTGGAGAGGATGGAGCCGGCCCTGTCGGCCCTGGTGACGCCCATGAGAGAGGAAGCCCGCTCCCGCTCTGCCGCCCTCGACATCGCCCTCGACAGAGGAGAGAAGACCGGCCCCCTGACGGGCGTTCCCGTCATCGTCAAGGACAACTTCTGTACCCGTGGCGTCCGCACGACCTGTTCGAGCCGCATGCTCGAAGAGTGGGTTCCTCCCTACGATGCCTCCGTCGTCCGCTACCTCGAAGAGGCCGGTGCGATCCTCATCGGCAAGGCCAATATGGACGAATTCGCCATGGGCAGCTCGACGGAGCATTCGGCCTTCTTCACCACGTCCAATCCCTGGGATCCCCAGCGCGTTCCCGGAGGGAGCTCGGGCGGCAGCGCGGCGGCCTGTGCCGCCGGTTATGCCCCCCTCACCTTCGGCAGCGACACGGGAGGGTCCATTCGCCAGCCCGCCGCCTTCTGCGGCGTCTACGGCTTCAAACCCACTTACGGCATGGTGAGCCGCTACGGCCTCGTTCCCTTCGCCTGTTCCCTCGACCAGATCGGTCCCTTTTCCCGCAGCCTCGAGGACCTCCTCCTGGCCATGGAGGTCGTCGCCCGCCCCGACGAGCGTGACGGCACATGCAGTCGCCGTCCCAGGCCCGCTTTCCTGAGTGCCCTCGAGACGGAATCGCTGAAGGGCAAGAAGATCGGTCTCGTGAAGGAGTTTTCCGCCTACGAGATCGACGGGGCCATCGACGCGACCTTGAAGGACGTCGCCGATCTTCTCCGGTCGGCCGGCGCCGAGATCGTCGACGTCTCTCTCCCGACGATGAAACACGCCCTGGCCTGCTACTACATCATCGCCCCCGCCGAGGCCAGCTCGAACCTGGCCCGCTTCGACGGCGTCCGCTACGGTCTCTCGGCCCAGGCCGAGGGGCTTCTCGAACTCTATTTCAGGACGCGCCGTCTCGGCTTCGGTCCCGAAGTGAAACGCCGTCTCCTGACGGGGACCTACGTCCTCAGTTCGGGCTACTACGACGCCTATTACAACAGGGCCCTCAAGGTCGTCAGCATTCTTAAAGACGAGTTCGAGAGGGCCTTCTCCGAGGTGGACCTCCTCCTGACGCCGACGACGCCCACTCTTCCTTTCAAAAAGGGGGAGAACATGGGCGATCCCATCAAGATGTACATGAGCGACCTCTTCACGTTACCGGCCAACATGGCCGGACTGCCGGCCCTCTCCCTCAACGGCGGCTACAGCGGAGGCCTTCCCGTGGGGGTTCAACTCATGGGACCCCGTTTCGGCGAGATGGAGATCTTCGGTGCCGCCGCCGTCATCGAGAAAAGACTGGGCCTGCCCCGAATCGCAGGAGGTGACCTCTGATGGCCCTCACCTTCCAGACTGTCATCGGACTTGAGATCCACGTCCAGCTGGCGACGAAGACGAAGCTCTTTTGCTCCTGCTCGACGAACTACATCGGCGCCCGTCCCAACAGCAACGTCTGCCCCGTCTGCCTGGGCCAGCCGGGAGCCCTTCCCGTCGTCAACGGCAGGGCCGTCGAGCTGGCGGCCCGCGTGGGCCTCGCCCTTGGCTCGAAGGTCCAGGAGGCGACGCGCTTTCACCGCAAGAACTACTTCTACCCCGACCTCTCCAAGGATTATCAGATCAGCCAGTACGACCTGCCCATCTGCGCCGGAGGGCTCGTCTCCTTCACCGACGACGAGGGCGAGACGGTGCGCGTGGCCATCACGAGGGCCCACCTGGAGGAGGACGCCGGCAAGCTCGTCCATCCCAGCTCCGACGGCCGTCTGGCCGGAGCGGCCCACTCCCTGGTCGACTACAACCGCGGCGGCGTGCCGCTCCTGGAGATCGTCTCCGAGCCCGACATGACCTGTCCGGCCCACGCTCGGCTCTACACGGAGCAGATCCGCCGTCTCGTCCGTTACCTGGCCGTCTCCGACGGAGACATGGAGTCGGGATCGCTCCGCGTCGACGCCAACATCTCTCAGAAGGTCTCCGACGGCCGCTGGGGCTCCCGGGTCGAGATCAAGAACATGAACTCGCTTCGGGCCCTCGAACGGGCTCTCGAATACGAGGAGGGACGCCAGCGGAAGGTCCTCTCCGAGGGAGGCGAGATCCGCCAGGAGACGCGCCACTGGGACGATGGCGAGGGAAAGACCCGTTCCATGAGGAGCAAGGAGGAGGCCCACGACTACCGTTACTTCCCCGATCCCGATCTTCCTCCCCTTATCGTCGACAGAGATCGTCTCGAGAGGGTCCGGTCGGCCATGCCCGAACTTCCCTGGGAGGCCGAGCGTCGCCTCGTCGACGCCTACGGACTGGGAGCGGAAGACGCCAAGGTCATCGCCGAAAGCGCAGCCGCCGTGGCCTACCTCGACGGCTGCGTCCGGGCCGGTGCCGAGGCCAGGCGCGCCGCCAACTGGGTCCGCACCGAAGTCCTCCGAGTCCTCAACGAAAAGAGAATCTCTCTGGAGACCTTTCCCCTCAAGGCCGAAAATCTGGCGGCCCTCCTCGTCCTCGTCGAAGGCAAGGGGCTCTCGACGACGGCAGCCAAGGACGTCTTCGACGTCATGGTCCGTGATGGATCGACTCTGGAGGCGGCCATGGCCGCTACGGGCGTCGTCTCCGGTCAGGTCTCCGGATCCCGCCTGGAGGAGATCGTCGAGACGATCCTCGCGGCCAACGTCGAGGCCGTCGAGGCCGTCCAGAGCGGCAAGGACATCAAGGGCAAGAAGATCAAGTTCCTCCAGGGCCTCGTCATGCGCGAGATCCGCGGTCAGGCCGACGCCGTCCAGGTCGAGGCCGTTCTGAAGCGGAAGCTGATCTGAAGGCCGATCGCGTGAACTCGGTCCTCGGACGGCTCGCCCCGAAAGGGGGTCTTCCGGGGGCTTTTTGTCTGATAACTCCTGTTCTATGCAAAGGAAGGAACGAAGAAATGGCCGAGGAGAAAACAAAGATGAACTTAAGAATGGCTTTCGATGGAGACGAGGTTGACTGGTCCGTCGTCGCCGAGACTCTCCGGACGGTGGGCATGGCCTCTTACGAGCCGGAACGCCACGAGAGGGCCTTCCGGAACAGCGCCGTCACCGTCTTCTTCTACGACGGAGAGCGCCTCGTGGCCTTCGGTCGGGCCCTCTCCGACGGGGCCTATCAGGCGGTCCTCTATGACGTGGCCGTCTGTCCTGACCATCAGGGAAGGGGATTGGGGCGGGCCGTTGTCAAGGCCCTTCTAGAGAGGCTGCCCGCCATGAACGTCCTTCTCTACGCTTCGCCCGGGAAGGAGCCCTTCTACGAGAAGTTCGCCTTCAGGCAAATGAAGACGGCCATGGCCCGCTTTGTCGATCCCGAAAGGGCTCGGGCCCGGGGTTTCGTCGAGTGATTTTTCTCTCCTTTCGTTTCTCGCGCTTCTGCGGCAGCGGTGTATACTCGAATTGACCTTTTCGTCACAGATGCGTAATATAAGGCCTTGGATACTCACGTCGTTCACCTGTAAGTTTCATCCCGTATCGCAAACCATCGCAGACAGAGGGGGAATCATTTATGGGGACACGCAAGCCGGAGGATATTCGTAGCGTCGCGATCGCCGCTCATGGCGGGGCGGGCAAGACATCGCTCACCGAGGCCATGCTCTTCAACACGGGCGCGGTGACGCGCATGGGGAAGATCGAAGACGGGAACACCGTCTCGGACTTCACGCCCGAAGAGCAGAAGCGTCAGATCTCGATCAACACCTCTCTGGCCACGCTCACCTATAGGGGCAAGACGATCTATGCCCTCGATACCCCCGGGTTTTCCGACTTCATCGGCGAGCTGCGGTCGGCCATGCGTGTCGCCGACGCCGCTGCCATCGTCGTCAGCGGCGTCCACGGCGTCGAGGTCCAGACGGAGAAGGCCTGGGAGTTCGCCGACGAGTTCGGCCGTCCCACCGTCTTCTTCGTCAGCAAGATGGACAAGGAAAACGCCGATTTCGCCAAGACCGTCGGGAACATTCAGGAGGCCCTGACGGCCAACGCCCTGCCCGTTCTCCTTCCCATAGGACAGGAGGCCTCCTTCAAAGGCGTCGTCGACGTCCTCACGGGCAAGTCCTATACCTACAGGGGCAACGGCGGCAAGGACTTCGTCGTCGGTGAAATGCCGGCCGACATGGCCGAGGCCGTCGTCGTCGCCCGCGAGGCTCTCGTGGAGCGGGCTGTCGAAGTCGACGACGAGGCCATGATGCGCTATCTCGACGGCGAAGCCATCGGCGATGAGGAGATAGCCTCCCTTCTGCGCCGCTCCGTCGTCGAGCGTAAGCTTTTCCCCGTTGTCCCCGGCGCCGGTCCTATCAACGTGGGCGTCACCCAGTTTCTCGACGTCCTCGTCGACCTCCTGCCTTCACCTCTCGAGACGGCGCCGCGCCTGGCTCTTAGGGGAGAGGAGGAAGTCCTCATCGCCCCCGATCCCAAGGGCCCTTTCTACGCCCTCTGCTTCAAGGTCATGGTCGACCCCTACGTGGGCAAGCTCTCCTTCATCCGCGTCGTCTCCGGAGGTCACTCGACGGATTCGACGGTCTTCAACGTCAACCGCGGCGAGGAGGAGCGCGTCAGCATCTACAAGCTCATGGCGGGCAAAAACGGCGTCGACAGCAAGGACGTCGTCGTCGGCGACATCGTCGCCGTTCCCAAGCTCGTCTCGGCCGCCGTGGGCGACACGCTGGCCGTCAAGGGGGCCAGCCTGATTCTGCCGCCCATCAAGTTCCCCCGTCCCATCTACAGCCTCGCCGTGAGTCCCAAGACGCGGGCGGACCTGGACAAGCTGGCCAGCGCCGTCCGCAAGATCCTCGACGAGGACATGACCCTCCAGTTCGACAAGAACGCCGAGACGGGCGACAACGTCCTCTCCGGCATGGGCGACGTCCACCTCGACATCGTCCTGGCCCGCGTCAAGGAGCGCTACGGCGTCGATCTCGAGGTGGCCACTCCGGCCGTCCCCTACAGGGAGACGATCCGCAAGCCCGCCAAGGCCCAGGGCAAGCACAAGAAACAGACGGGCGGACACGGCCAGTACGGCGACGTCCACATCGAGTTCTCTCCTCTGGGCAAAGACGAGGGTTTCGTCTTCGAGGACAAGATCGTCGGAGGCTCCGTTCCCAAGAACTTCATCCCCGCCGTCGAGAAAGGCCTGCGGGAGGTGAAGAACAAGGGCGTCCTGGCAGGCTTCCCCGTCGTCGACTTCAAGGCCTCCCTCTTCTTCGGCTCCTACCATGACGTGGACTCGTCGGAAATGGCCTTCAAGCTCGCCGCCCATCTGGCCTTCAAAAAAGGCATCGCCGAGGCCTCTCCCGTCCTGCTCGAGCCCATCATGAACGTCGAGGTCGTCGTTCCGGAGGAGTATCTCGGCGACGTCATGGGTGACTTCAACAGCCGTCGGGGCCGCATCATGGGCATCGATTCCAAGGGGCGCCTCCAGATCGTCAAGGCCCAGGTCCCCCTGGCCGAGATGTTCCGTTACGCCATCATCCTCCGTTCCATGACCTCGGGACGGGGCAACTTCACCATGAGTTACTCCCACTACGAAGACGTGCCCGGCGACATCTCCAAGAAGGTCATCGCCGCCCGCAAGGTCGAGGAGGAAGAGGAGTAGGCCGTCAAAGACGGGGGCTTCCTTGGCCGTCACGAAGGAGGGGGAGAGCCTGGGGCTCTCCCCCTCCTTCGTGATGGGATTTCGTCTCGTGGCTCGGCGGTTCACGGCGATTTCGACCCCGGTCGGACCCCGATTTCGGACCTTGCGGCGACGCCTCCTCCTTTCCGACGACAGTGTCTCCGTCGCCATGATCGCGGCCTTTCGGTATAGTGGAGGGAGAAGGCAGGAAAAGAAGATCCAAGGAGGCCGCCCGCCGTGAGATCGCCCTCTTCGCCGATCCTTTCGCCCGATGACGCCGCCCTGTTCCGAAGGGCGATCCGCCTTGCCCTTTTCTTGCTTTTCCTGCTCTGTCCGACCGGGGTCTCGGCGGGCGATCCCCTCGTTCTCCTCTCTCCCGAGGAGCGGGACTATCTGGAGCGTCTCGGTCCGGTGAAGATGTGCGTCGATCCCGATCGAGCCCCTTATGAGTGGATCGACGGAGAGGGGCGCTACGGGGGAATCGCCGCCGATCTCGTCGCCCTTGCCCGAGAGGGCGGTGCGGAGTCCCTTCTCGGTGTCGCCGATAGGGCCCTCTACCAGGCAAAACGGGGGGGTAGGAACCGTGTCGTCACCGTCTCGACGGACATCGGAGGGCCCTGACCGAAGGCGGTCCGCCCACGGATCGGCCGTCGCCCCGTGAGCGGCGGTCTTCGTCCGTCTTCCCATCTCGGCGGGATTGCCACCGCTTCTACCTTCTTGTTGAAAAAACATCGCGCCTCGCGAGCCATCTCCTCCCGGCGTTTCGGTTATCCCCGTCGGTAGGTCGCCGTCCCTAATCCTCTCCGGCGATGACGTCGACGAAAATTTTCGTCAGGTCCGGGTCGAACTGTCTTCCGGCCTCCTCCTCGATCTGCCTGAGGGCGATCGCCTTCGGCAGGGGCCGTCTGTAGAGATGGTCGCCCGTCATGGCCTCGTAGCTCTCGGCCAGGGCGATGATCCGTGCCGAGAGAGGAATAGCTTTTCCCTTCTTCCCGCGGGGATAGCCCTTGCCGTCGAAACGTTCGTGGTGGGCAAGGACGGCCTCGGCAATGGTGGCGAATTCCCCCGAGGAGCGCAGGATCTGGAAGCCGATCTCGGGGTGGCGCCTCATCTCGTTCCTCTCCTCCTCGTCGAGCTGCTCCGGATTGAGGAGAAGACTCCGCTCGACGCCGATTTTCCCGATGTCGTGGAGAAGCCCCGCCAGGGCCAGCTCCTCCACGTCGTCGGGGCCGAGACCGAGGGCCGTTCCCATGAGGCGGCAGAAGCGGCTGACCCTCTCTCCGTGCCCTCTTTCCCAGGGGCTTCTCTCGTAGAGGCTCTGAGTGACGAGGCGGATCGTCTTGCTCTTCATGCTGTCGCTCTCGGAGAGTTTGTTGCGGTACATGCGGTTTTCCGCATCGGAGAAAAGCCGCTCGCGCGTCTCCGTACCCTTCGTCTTCGTTGCGACGCCGAAGGATACGGAAAGAAGAGGGCCCTCGCTCTCGCGGGTCTTCAGCATGCCCCTTATCCTCTCGACGATGGCCCAGGCCGCCCTGGCGTCGCTTCGGGGGAGGAGGAAGACGAACTCGTCGCCGCCGATGCGGGCCAGGACGTCGCCGGGACGGGTGGCCTCCCGAAAGATGGAGGCCATGGTCCGGAGCAGCTCGTCGCCAACCTGGTGTCCGAAGGCGTCGTTGGTCAGCTTGAGGCCGTTGACGTCGGCCATGATGAGGGAGAGGGGCAGATGGGACTCGTCGTCGAGGCGGCGGAACTCCTCCTCGTAGAAACGGCGGTTGTGAAGCCCCGTGAGCTGATCGTGGTAGCTGAGGAAGCGAACCTCGGCCTCGGCCCGTTTCCTCCCGTCGATATTGCGGCTCACGCAGAAGAGCTCGATGTCGCCGTCGGCGGCGAAGCGGAACCGCGTCGAGACCTCGACCCAGACGACTCTGCCGTTCTTGCAGGGCTGGCAGATCTCGTTGATGTGGTCGCTGTTCTCCTCGGGGTTTTCGAGAAAAAGACGCAACCCCTCGGCGATGAGGGCCTTCGTCTCCGAGAGGGACTCGGCCGTCAGCGATTGGGCCAGAGTCTGAGCCATGGCCTCTTCCGCCGTGTAGCCGCGGAGGCGGAAGACGGAGGGACTGACGTAGGTGAAGCGGCTGCGGGTCACGTTGTAGACCCAGATCACGTCCGAGACGGACTCGGCCAGAAGGCGGTACTTCTCCTCGCTCTCCCGGAGGGCCGCCTCGAAGGTCCTCCGCTCCGTGACGTCCCTCTGGGTATAGACGATGCCTGTCACCTCTCCCCGCTCGTCGCGGAGGACGTTGCCGTTGATCTCGCCGTGGAAGAAGGAGCCGTCCTTGCGCCGCAGGAGGTATTCGACGGGGCCCGACGCCTTCCCGCAGAGCCTCTCGCCGATGAGGGAGCGGGCCCTTCCCCTCTCGGAGGGGGCCAGCTGGTCGACGATGTTGCCGCCGACGACCTCGTCGGCACTGGCGTAGCCGCCGAGCTGAAGGGTCTTGGGCGTGACGGAGCGGATCGTCCCGTCTGGATCGGTGAGGCTGATGCCGTCGGGGATGGTGTCGAGGATGATCCGGAGGCGCGCCTCGCTCTCCACGAGGGCCTCCCTGGCCCTCTTCGTCTCCGTCACGTCGCGCTGCGTCGAGAGGACGGAGAGGCGTCCCTGCCAGGAGAGGAAGAGGCCGCTGAGGGTGATCCAGAGGAGCCTTCCCGAAGCGGTCCGGGCGCGGATTTCGTAATCTCTGACGACGCCCTTTTCGCGGAGGGCGGCGAGCCAGGTCTCGCGTTCTTTCGGCTCGACCCAGAAGGAAGAGGCCTTCGTTCCCCTCGATAAGGCCTCGGGAGAGGTCTCGAAAAGTTCAGAAAAGCTGGGGTTGGCATAGAGGAAGGTTCCGTCGTCGTCGACGACGGCGAGAGGGTAGGGGAGGTTTTCGATGACGCGCCGGAACCGGTCTTCCGACTCCTTCAGGGCTGCAAGGGCCTTTGTTTCCTCCGTTACGTCGCGGAAGGCGAAGCGTCGGCCGAGATCGTGCCCCTCTCCGAAGAGGGGCCAGGAGGTCTCCTCTATGGGGATGACGGTTCCGTCCCGGCGTCGGATCCGGAAGCGGAGGACCGATCGTCCCTGGCGGGGGCTCTCCCAGAGGGGGCGGTCCTCCTCCTCCACGAGGGAACTCAGGAGGTTGTCGTCGTCGAAAAAATTCCGAGGCGGATAGCCCGATAGAGACTCACAGGCCCCGGAGACGTGAAGGATGTTCCCCTCGGCGGACTGCCAGATCTCGCAGTGGCAGCCGTCGCCCGGGAGCGGGCGCTCCCGTCCCTTCTCCTCGCCGCCTCGATCCCTTCGTTCCTCGCTCATGACTTCCTCTCCTCTTTTTCCTCTGCGGAGTGTCACATCATTTTGACACAGTCCACCGAGGAGTTGAAGGCCTCCGCAAGAGATACCTTCATCCCCTCTCCCGAGTGTCTTCGGTCTCTCGACCACATCGATGGACGTCCGGTCCTTTATGCCGCGTCTTCCTCGACTCGCGGGCTCCGTCGCCGATTTCACGGGGAAGCCCCTGTACGCGAAGGGAAGTTCGAAGGCCGTGCCTTCGATCGGCTTTCGGAACGTCCGAGCGGCTGCGGCCTGGCCTTCTCCCCGCGAGGAGACTATGATTGTAGACGGTCCGTCGTCTCCCCTGGAGGAAGCGGCGATGGTGCCGCAGTCCTGAGGAAGGCGAAAAGGAGGAGAGGTCCAATGTCGGAAAGCCTGACCCTGCTGAAACGCCGTGAGATCGAGGCGGCCTTTTTCAAGACTCTCATGGGAGCCCTTCTGGAGGAAATGACGGAAGAGGAACTCCGCGAGGCCGTCGGCAAGGCCCTCTGCGGAGCCGCCCGCGAGGCCGGCCGGAGGGCCGCCTGCGAGGGAGACGGCCTGGAGGACCTCAAAAAGGGCCTCGCCCTCTGGTCGGAGGGAGGGGCCCTGGCGATCGAAGAGATTCCCGACGAGGAGGGACTCGCCTTCGACGTCCGCCGCTGCGCCTACGCGGAACTCTACGAGGAGATGGGGCTCGGTCCCTGGGGCGCCGTTCTCTCCTGCAACCGGGACTTCGCCTTTCTCGAGGGGTTCAACGACGCCCTCGAGCTGAGGCGTTCCGAGACGATCATGGAGGGCGGCAGCCGCTGCGATTTTCGCTACCGGTCCCGCGGGTGAGATCCCTTTTTTCGTCGGTCATGGCCGATCATCGCGGGAGGAGAGAAGGGCCAGACATTCGACGTGGCGCGTCCGGGGGAAGAAATCGTAGGGTCTGAGGCGAAGCACGTCGTAGCCGGCCTCTTCCAGGAGGGTCATGTCCCGCCGCAGTGTCCCGGCGCTGCAGGAGAGATAGGCGATGCGACGGAAACCTGCTCGGGGGAGCCAACGGGCGACTTCCGGCTCCAACCCCGTCCTTGGCGGGTTGACGTAGGCCAGACGCCGTGAACGGGCGTGGGGGGAGAGGAAAGAGTCGAGCTGGGGGATCCTCTCGGCGCAGCAGCCCCGCAGGAGAGAGGCTCCGGGGCCGTTGACGGCGGCGTTCTCCATGGCCTCGCCCGAGAGCTCGACGCCGACGACGGCGGCGCCCCTCCGGAGCCAGCGGGCGAGGCTGGCGCCGTTGCCGCAGTAGAGATCGACGGCGGCATCGTCACGACGGGGGGCCAGAAAGGCCTCCGCCTCGTCGAGGGAGCGTTCGTAGAGGCGGGGCAGAAGCTGCTGAAAGGCGCAGGGACCGTAGACGAGCCCCCTGGTGTCCTGGGAGCGCTTTTGTCCCCAGAGGAGGATCCACTCCCTGTTGGCGAAAAGCCTTCGCCCCGCAGAGGGGTGAAGATGAAGCCAGAGCCCCTCGAGGCCGCTTTCGGCTCCTCCTTCGTCGAGTCTCTTCGTCCAGGTCAGATCGGGACGGGTTCTGGACTTGACGATGAGCGTCGCCTGAGCTCCCGACTGAGCGTAGAAGGCCAGGGGCAGGAGGGGGTCGTCGGGCAGGATCCGGCCCAGGAGGGCCAGCGAGCGGCGGACGCGGGAGGAGTGGACGGGGCAGTCCTCAAGGGGAAGAAGCTCGTCGCCCAGAAGCATGCCGAAACGCCACCGGCCGTTGACATGACGGACATGGAGACGGACCCGATCACGATATCCCCAGGACTCGGTCTCCGTGGCTCCCTCAAGGGAGGCGAGTCGGTCGGCCCAGGGGGCCAGCTTGGAGGCGAGCCATCCCCTTTTCTGGGCCTCGCTTTCCTCTCGGCTCAGCGAACGGTGATCGCAGGCACGACAGAGGGGGGAGCAGCCTGGAGGGAAAGAACCTCCGCCGATCGCGGGGCCAGTTGTCGGCGTCACATCGATTTTCATCATTCTTCCTCTTTTTTTAGCGCAAAGGGGTTTCATGAAAGGCATTCCCCCTCGCTCCGCTTCGTTCTACAGGATCGCCGAGAGGGGCGGCCGCCGGACGGGGCGGAATCTCGCGGGCCTCAGGAAGGGTCATCGAAGGGCTTCCTCAGAGAAAGGAGAAGCCTTTTGGCGAAGCGGGCGCCTCTGAGGAGGATCTCGGCCATCGGCAGAGGCGGCTCCGGTTCGGCGAGGCCGTCGACGGCCTCGATGAGAGGCGTCGAATCGCAGGCCTCGAGAAGCTCCTGGCGAAGGCTGTCCAATCGGTTGCCGTCGAGGGTCCGGGCCTGGACCAGGATCGAAGCGGCCCTGCGCAGCACGCGAAGAGCCGGAGGTGAGTGGAAGAAGGCGGAGGCCAGGCGGAGGACCGACTCGGCCTCGTCACGGTCTCGCCGCCGATAGTGGCCCAAGTAGTTTTCCAGGGCGTCGGCGGCGTCGTGGCGGTCCCTGATGCCGCCCTCCTCGTCGTGGAAGAAACGGTCTTCGGCCATGACGCCGGCCATGGAGAGGAGAAAGTGTCTCACTCCCACGGGGTCGGGCGTGACGACGACGCAACGTCCCCTCTCTCCCGGCTCCTCCTGCGACGGGCCCAGATGGCAGGAGAGGACCTCCATGTGGAGAAGGAAGGCCATGACAAGATGGCCGGCCTCATGGAAGGCGACGCGCCGGCGGTTCATGCCTTTCAGGCCGTGGCTTCGGCGATGATGCAGTCGCCGCCCTGACGCTTGGCCTCGTAGAGGAGCCTGTCGGCCTGGGCCAGGAGGCCCGTGGCGTGGAGGTCGGAGCAGCGGCAGGCCACGCCGATGCTGAATCCGATGGCCTGATCTCCCTGTCCGACGGGGCTCTCCCGCAGCCGCCGACGCAGCTTCTCGGCGACGGTCCGGCCTCCGGAAAGATCGGTATTGGGCAGGACGACGAGGAATTCATCGCCGCCGAAACGGCCGACGATGTCGGAGTGGCGGACCGTCTGGCGCAGGATGACGCTCACCGTCCGAAGGACGCGGTCTCCGGCCAGATGGCCCTTGCTGTCGTTGACGGCCTTGAAATGATCGAGATCGATCATCATGAGACAGAGGGGACTGCCCTGGTTCTTTGCGTGTCCGATCTCCTCGCGAAGGCGTTCCAGGATATAGCTCCTGTTGAAAAGGTGCGTCAGGGGATCGCGGATGGCCCTCTCTCTCAGGGCTCCCTGCGTGCGTTCCAGCTCGGCCGTCCGTCGGCTGACCTCCTCTTCGAGATCCTCCTTGTGTTCCGACAGCTTTTCCAGGGCCGCCTGCAGGCTCGTTCTCTGCGATCGGGAGAGGAGGAGGAGGGGGAGGGCCAGGAGCAGGAAGTAGAGCCCCGTCAGGGCCGTCCGTCCCGCGTCCCTCCGGGCCAGGGTGGCGAGATGGTCGGCCGAGGCGTCGGCACAGGCCAGGTAGCGCCGCCCGCCCGGCGTCGTCTCGGCCACGGCGACGGAGCGGAAGGAGCCCCACTGGTCGTCGTAGCTGACGAAGACGGTCGTTCCCTTTTCATAGGCCTCGCGGAAGGCCGCCGGGATGTCTCCGTAGGGGTGATAGTACCAGGAGGCCTTTTCCCGGGCCTCCTCGTCGGTGACGGTGGGGGCGGCGAAATGGAAGCGTCCCTCTTCCTCGACGAGGGTGTAGAGCCAGGCGAAGCCCGTCTCGGCGATGAAGGCGTTGAGTACCTGGCGGTTGCGCATCTCCTCCTCGAAAGAGATGCTTCTGGGGCCGACGGCCCTGTCGTGGAAGTCCTTCGCCAGGAGGTGCTTGAGCGTCACGGCGGCCATGACGAGACGTTCGTCGGTCTCCTTCAAGGTCCGACTCAGTGAGCTCCGATAGGCGAAGACGACAAAAGCCGCGACGCCGACAAGATAGACGGCGACGGCCACGAGAAAGCGAAAGCGACGTCGAGGCGACGGACGGCAGAGCTCCAAGCCGACGATACCTCCCTCCGGTCGATCCTTCCAAGGGGTCCACAGTGAAAATCTATTTGCTTCACAACTTTAGAGATTATAGATGGAGGGAAGAGAAAAATCTATAACGAATAACAACGGCTCTATAATTTTTTATAAATGAATCCACCTGTAGTCTTTCGGGAAAAAATATTGATTTTTGATTTAAAAATTTCCCATCGAACTTGACGGCACTCTTTTCCCGGCGGAGAATGAGGCAAAAGAAGCGCCGTGACCGGCAGAAGCGGCGCCGCGTCAGGAGGGAAAATCGGTGAATCCGGAACGTTTTCGCATCGGCCTCTGTCAGATCGCCGTTCGTCTTGGCGACAGGAAGGGAAATCAGGAGCAGGTCCGACGGTGGATGGAACGTCATTATGTTCCCTCCGAGCTGCCGACGGCCCTCGTTCTCCCCGAACTCTGGGATGTGGGCTACGCCCTCGACTCGGCCGAGAGCCTGGCCGACGGGGACGGCGAAGAGGCGGCGGCCTTTCTTGGGGACCTGGCTCGCCTCTACGGGACCTGGTTCATCGGCGGTTCCGTCATGGCCCGGGGAAAGGGGGGGCTGTTCAACCGCTCGCAGGTCATCGACGACAGCGGGAGCTTGGTCGCCCAGTACGACAAGGTCCATCTCGTCCCCTTCATCACCCCCGAAGACCGGGTCTTCTCCCGCGGGGAGGAGGCCTGTCTCTTCAATTTCGCCGGGATGCGGGCCGGGTCCATCATCTGCTACGACGTGCGCTTTCCCGAGTGGGGCCGCGTCTACGCCCTCCGGGGATGTGAGCTCCTCTTCGTCACGAGCCAGTGGGTCCGGTCCCGCATGGACATGATCCACTCCATGGTCAAATCCCGGGCCATGGAGAACGCCCTCTACGTCGCCTTCGTCAACAACGTCGGGGTCACCGGCGGACTCGATTTCGGAGGGCACTCCCTCGTCTGCTCCCCCGACGGGGAGGTCCTGGCAGAGGCCTCGGGGAACGAGGACGGTCTCTTCGTCGAGATCGACAGGCGGAGGGTTGAAGAGGCCCGGGAATTTCTTCAGATCTTCCGGAAACGTCTTCCCCGCCTTTACGGAGATCTCGTCAGAGAGGAACTGCCCTGAACTTCCTCAGCAGGCTCCGTCGCGGCCGCCGAGATGGTAGAGCTTGACGGGACGGCCCACTTCGCGGAAGGCGTAGTCGACGGAGGCCTGGTCGATTTCGACGAGGTATTCGAGATAGCGCCGCGCCGTCGACCGGGAGATGCCCAGGAGCTCTCCCACCTCGGTGGCCGAGAGGGACTTGTCCCAGGCCTGCAGAAGGGCTGTCACGTCGCCGACGAGCTTGGCCTGGAGTCCCTTCGGCGGCGCCAGGTCAGGTGCCAGAGGAGGGGTGGCCAGCGTTCCCGTGAGGCGGTCCAGCTCCTCCTGCCGCCAGGGCTCGCGCCGTTCCGTCAGTCCCAGGTGGTAGGTCCTGTAGGCCTCTAGAGCCGTTTTGAATCGGCTGAAGGCGAAGGGCTTGATGAGGTAGTCGAAGGCTCCGAGACAGAGGGAACCCCTCACGGCGTCGGGCGAGGTGCCGACGGAGAGGACGATGAAGTCGATTCGAGGATGGGAGACGCGGGCACGGCGCAGCCCGTCGAGGGCGTCGAAGCCCGGCAGGAAGAGGTCGAGAAGAACGAGGTGGATCGCCTTTTCCTTCAGGGCCTCGAAGAGAGCCGGGCCGGAGCTGACCTGATCCTGCAGGCGGAAGCCGCGCAGTCGTTTGAGATAATCGCCGTATAGATCGCGCAGAGTGGGATCGTCCTCGGCGACGAGGACCGAAAGGGCCTTCACAGGAGATTCACCTCTCTCCGGGCTTTTCTGAAGGCGGGAAAGGCAACCGTCGAAAGGTCCGACGTCTACTCCCGACGACCATTCATTATACCCGTGGGAGGCGTTTCCGTCTCTTCCGGCTCCACCCTTTCTCCTTCAGCGAGGCGATCCAGGGCCTTCCTCGCCGGCTCATAGCCGGATTCGAGGGCGAGGGCTGTGGCGTAATTTTCTTGGGCTTCGAAGGGGGAGCCGTTTTTTTCGAGGATCGTCGCCGCGAGGAAAAAGGCCTCCGGTCTCGAAGGTCCCAGCGAGATGGCCAAGCGGAGCGTCTCCTCGGCTTCGGAGAGGCGGTTGGCGGTGATGAGTTCCTCCGCCTCGAGGCAGAGAGCCTCGTAACCGCCCCGGCCGAGGCGGGTCCGCAGGGCCTCGCGGAGTGCGGCTGACGGCAGGGCGAGGGGGAGATCCATCCGGGGGATTCCGGCGAGAGCCTCGGGGACGATCTCCTTTCCGGCGACGAGGACCAGCTCGACGTCGGAGGGGAGGAGATCGTCCGCTTCGCCGGGGAGAAGAAGAGGGCGACCCAGAGGGCCCAGCTGGGCTCGCAGGCGCCGGAGGAGACGTTCGTCGTCGCAGACGAGGACGAGAGGGGCTTTCTCCTTCCTCCTCACGGTCGATGGCCTCCCGTTCCCTGTTCCGCCGAAGGCCATCGGAAATGGAGGACGACGATGTCGTGGTCGGGATGTTGGGCCTTCTTCGTCGACCGTCGTTCGATGGCCGATTCCGTCTCGGCCAGGCTCCAGGAGTCGTCGGAATCGATGCCGACGTAGCCGATATGGTCGATGTTGACCTTCAGGTTGTCGTAGGAATAGTGCCCCTCGGGTAGAGTAAGAAGAGGGAAGGCCGCTCCGACGACGGTCTCGATGTTGTAGTCGCCGAGGACGAAGCGCACCCCCCGGAGCGACTGGACCAGTTCGTTGATCTTGAGAATCTGGAGGCCCCGCTTCGTTTCGTTGTAGATCAGGGCTTCCACTTTGTCCCGCTTGCCCTGAGTGCTCTGGCTCTTGAGGTGGACGTTGACGAGGGTGAATCGCCGATCCTCCTCCCTGTCGAGGAAGACCGCCACCAGGGGAGGCCTGTCGAAGAGGGTCAGAGAGCGCTCCTTCCAGAGGAAGGAGGCGTTCTGGTAATAGGGAGTCGGTCCGTCGAGGAGCTTCACCTTGTCGTCGTTCCAAATGAAGGCCAGATCCTGGCGGCTCCCCCTGTCATGGATGATGTACTTCCAGCCCGGCAGGGCTTTCTGGAGAAAATAGCGCAGTGACGGACCGTCGCCGATTTCCTGAAGGGCCAGGACGTCGGCGCCCGAGGCCAGTATGGAGTCGGCGAGCTTTTCGAGATCGTCGTCGACGTAGGCTTTTTTGCCCGAGACGGTGAAGTACTCGATGTTGAAGGTCCCGATGGAGAGGGCCCACCCGACGCCGGAGGTGCCCAGGGCCAGGACCAGGGCGACGAGGGCCGGTCCGATCCGCTTCCAAAACCTCATGAAAATCGAAAGACTCCCTTCTTTTCCGCCTCCCATGGCGGGCCGTTTCCTTTTCGGTCTCCGCCTCCGCGGAACGCCTCGATCTATTCTCGGACGAGACGGAGCGGTCCCATGGCGCCGTCCAGGGGGCTGTGGGTTCCGACGTAGGCGACGAAGGCGTCGATATCCTTGTAGCCCGTCTCGACGAGACGTTCCTTCCAGGGGAGGAAAATCTCGTAGCCGTCGCCGCCTCCTGCCAGGTAGGCGATGGTGGCAAGGCGGTAGGTTCCGCTTTCCTCGAGAGGCCCCTCGTTGACGAGAACGTCGGTCACGGCGCCGTCGACGATGCGGCACCGGAGGCCCGAGACGTGAGGGAAGGCTCCCGCTCCCGAGGGGATGGAGGCCAGAAACCGGAGAAGACGGAGCAGCTCTCCGCCCGAAAGGTCGAGGGTGACCACGTCGTTTCCGAAGGGAAAGACGGCCAGGCCGTCGCGGAGACGGACGGGGCCGGCGGCGATGGAGTCCCGGATGCCGCCGCCGTTGAGGAGGGCCACGTCGGCCCCGGTCCTTTCTCTCATGGCGTCGGCGGCCATATGGGAGAGGTTCGTCTCCTCCGACCGGACCTTTTCCCGTTCCCCGTCGAGGATCTTGTCCGTCGAGCCGATGACGGCTCCGATCTTTCTCGATCCCTGCCACTGGTAGTAATGGAGCCTCGCCGTCGTGGCGGCGTCCCGCCCCGTAGTGGGGTCGACGGCGATGGTGCGCCACCGCGCCTCGACAATTTCCCCCTCTTCAACGGTGAGATCGAAGCGTCCCAAATGTCGACCGGCCCACCCGGCCTGGGCGACGAAGGTGTCACCGATCCTCCGGGCTTCCCTGAAGAGCGTGTGGGAGTGGCCGTCGATGACGAGATCGAGGCCGTCGATGGAGGCCTGGGCCAGCTCTTCCGATCCCGTTCCCGTCCGCAGGGGGAGGTCCCAGCCGAGATGAGCCAGGGCGATGACGACGTCGGCCCTTTCCTTGAGGTCGGCCACGTGGCGCCGGGCCGTCGCGATGACATCTTCGAAATGCCCTCCGTCGAGGTGGAGGGGGGAGGCTCGGGAGGTCTCCTCCGTCGTCAGCCCCAGGACGGCGACGCGGAGGTCGCCCAGATCGAAGAGCCAGTAGGGTGCAAAGGGGTTTTTCCCTCTTTCGTCGACGAAGTTGGCCGAGAGGAAGGGAAAACGGGCGAAGCTCTCCTGAAAGCGGAGCAGGGCCTGGGGGTTGTCGAACTCGTGGTTGCCCAAAACCATGGCGTCGCAGCCCATGAGGCGCAACAGAGCCAGATCGGGGAGGGCCTGTTGGAGGTCCGACTCGGGGACGCCGGTATTGACGTCTCCTCCGTGAAGAAAGAGGAGGTGTCCTCCCCTGCCCGTCACCTCTCTGTCGATGGAGGCGACGAGAAAGGCCAGGGCGTCGAAGCCGCCCCGGCCCTCTTCCGTCCAGAGGTGGCCGTGGCTGTCGTTGATGTGAAGCACCATCAGCTCCGTCGCCTGGGAGGCGACGGGCGCCAGGATCAGCCAGAGAGCGGCCAGAAGCGGCAACTTCCGCGGCGCAGGGTCCTGTTTCTTCATCACCGGAGGAACTCCTTCCCGACGACAGACGCCGGTCTCTCTTCGAGGCCGGGATGCGGCTGAAGAGGGATCGGCTCTGAAGTCAGAGCATACGCTTGCGCCAGAGCCAGAAGGTGGAGAGAGCGCTCGTGGCCAGGGCGAGGAGGAGGACGAAGAGAAACCCGTAGGGCACGTCGCTCCAGGGGACGCCCACGTTCATGCCCCAGAAACTGGCCACGGCCGTCGGCACGGAGATGATGATCGTCACCGAGGCGAGGAACTTCATGACAATATTGAGGTTGTTGGAGATGATGGAGGCGAAGGCGTCCATCATTCCGCTCAGGACGTTGCTGTACATCTGCACCATTTCGTAGGCCTGGTTGTACTCGATCTGGACGTCTTCGAGGAGATCTTCGTCGTCCTCTCTCATCTTGATGATCTCCCGCATCTGAGGGTTCTGGAGGAGGCGCATGATGCGGTCGATGACGACGCGGTTCGATCTCAGGGCGGCGCTGAAGTAGGTGAGGCTCTTCTCGAGATCGAAGAGCTGGTAGAGTTCCTCGTTTTTCATGGCGTGGCGCAGGTTGTTCTCGATCTGATTGGAGCGGCGGTTGATCTGGTTCAGATAGCGGAGGAAGGCTGTCGCCGTCTTGTAGAGGATCTGGAGGAGAAAACGGGTCCTCTTGAAGGTGGAGAAGCCGCCCATGGTGACGACGCCCTGGGGAAGGATGTCGTTGGTTTCGAGGGAGACGGTGACGATATGGTGGGCCGTGATGATGATGCCCAGAGGGACGGTGTCGAACTCGTACTCGGTGGCGCTCTTGCCGACGTTGATGACGACGAGCAGGATTCCGTCGTCGCTTTCGATGTGGGACGTCTCCTCGGGGTCGAGGGCCGTTGTGATGAAGTCGGCGGGAATGTTGAGGAGAGAGGACAGGGCGGCGACTTCGTCTCCCTTGGGTGCGACGACGTTGATCCAGCATCCCGGTTCGAGAGCGGGAAAGTCGAGCTGGCGGATACCGCGTTCCTCTGATTTGAAGACGGTGATCATGGTTTTCCCCCTTGGCGCCCGTTCCGACGACAACAGGAAAGGCCGCCGGATGGCGGCCCGCCGAGGCAATCGGTCAGGCCTGATATGGTTGTTCGGGGGATCGAGGGAAGGAGAGCCCTTCCTCACCGATCCGGCGCCGCCGGACCGATGAAAGGGCCGACGGCTCAGTACGGAGTGGCAGATTGTCGCGGAACGGTCGTACTGGGACTGTCGCCTTCCATGACGGGGAGTCACTTCCTTTTCGCGTGGAATAGGGGCCGAAGGGTGGACCCCTCGGCGGCTCCTCCTGATTATAGCCTCTGGCGGAGGGGGTGGCAAAAGGGATCAACTCTCCCAAATCCGCCGACAAAAGAGGGCGGAGCCTCCGTCTCCCAGTGGGAGACGGTTACCGGCGCAGCCTCGTCCGTTGACGGAATCTTGTGACAGCCTCCTTCTCTATATGTCCCTCGTCGGAGAAGGGCTATACTTCCCTCTGTCGAGGCTCGTTCCCGAGCCCTCTGTGACGGAAGGGAGCGAATGTGTCCATGGGTGAGTTTTTCGAGGCCGTCATGATCGTCTGTTTCGGCCTGGCCTGGCCCGTCTCGGTCTACAAGTCCTATGTGTCGAGGAGCACGAAGGGCAAGAGCGTCTTCTTTCTGCTCATCGTCCTCGTCGGCTACGTGGCGGGCATGATCCATGTTTTCCTCGACTATCCCGGCCTGAGTTACCTCAACGGCCTCTACATCGTCAATACGATGATGATCGTCGCCGACATCCTTCTCTACGTCCGGAACAGACGTCTGGAGGCAGGCGAGGGGAGAGAGGCCCGGGCCTGATTCCGCCGTTTCCTGCAGGGGGAGGATGGTTTTCTGCGGAGCCCCAGGCTGGTACCATGGGAGAGGGGTGTCTCTCGGCGCCCCATCCGAGGGAGGTGTCGTCGTGACGACAGACAGGGAACTCTATGAGCGTCGTCCTCTTTTCGAGGTGACGAAGGAACTCGTCGCCGTGGCCCAGGGGCTGGAAAAGGCCGACCTGGTCCTCCGCAACGTCCGTCTTCTCAACGTCAATACGGCCGAAATCCAGGAGGGCCTCGACGTGGCCGTCAGGGCCGGGCGGATCGCCTATGTGGGCAGGGCCGACCACACCATCGGTCCCGATACGATCGTCGTCGACGGAGAGGGGAAGGTCCTGGTCCCCGGCTTTCTCGACGGTCACATCCACGTCGAAAGCAGCATGGTCACCGTCCGCGAATATGCCCGCGTCGTCGTTCCCCACGGGACGACGGGCATATTCATGGATCCCCACGAGATCGCCAACGTCCTGGGCATGGAGGGCGTCCGCTTCATGGTCGACGATGGCCGCGACGTGCCCCTCAACGTCTGGGCCACGATGCCCTCCTGCGTTCCCGCCGTTCCCGGCTTCGAGGACGGCGGCGCCCAGTTCGGCCCCGCCGAGGTGACCGAGGCCATGTCCTGGGAGGGGATCGCCGGTCTGGGCGAGCTCATGAACTTCCCCGGCGTCCTCATGGGAAGCGACCACGCCCACGGCGAAATCGAGGCCACTCTCCGGGCGGGCAAGCCCGTGACGGGTCACTACTCCATGCCCGATATCGACAGGGGGCTCAACGCCTACATCGCCTCCGGCGTCAGCTCCTGTCACGAGTCGACCCGCAAGGAAGATGCCCTGGCCCGGATGCGCCTGGGTATGTATGCCATGATGCGGGAGGGATCGGCCTGGCACGACGTGAAGGAGACGGTCCGAAGCCTGACGGAGGAGAAAATCGACGCCCGCTTCGGTCTCCTCGTCAGCGACGATGCCCACCCCGACACGCTTCTTTCTCTCGGGCACATGGACCACATCGTCCGCAGGGCCATCGAGGAGGGACTCGATCCCATCCGGGCCGTCCAGATGGTGACGATCAACACGGCCCAATGCTTCGGCATGGCTCACGAGATCGGCAGCATCTCCCCGGGCAAGTTCGCCGACATGGTTCTTCTTTCCGACCTCGCCCGCGTCGCTGTGGACCGCGTCTTCTACAACGGAAGGCTCGTGGCCGAGAAGGGGGAGATGGCCGTCGCCATCGCGCCTTCCGTCGTCCCCGGCTGGGCGAGGGAAACGGTCCGCCTGGCCCGTCCCCTTTCGGAGGCCGACATGAAGATCGACGCTCCCGAGGGCGCCTCTTCCGTCCGGGTCCGCGTCATGGAGATCATCGAGGCCCACGTGGGGACCTATTCCCGCCAGATGGAGCTTCCCGTCGTCGATGGTGCCGTCCCTGCCTCCGTCGAAAGGGACGTGGCCAAGATGGCCGTCTTCGAACGCCACAGGGCCACGGGGACGAGGGGACTCGGCTTCGTCACGGGCTTCGGACTCCAAGGAGGGGCCGTGGCCTCCACCGTGGCTCACGACGCCCACAATCTCATGGTCGTCGGCACCGACGACGCCGACATGGCCCTGGCCGCCAACGTCCTGGCCGAGGAGGGAGGGGGCATGATCGCCGTTCGTGACGGCCAGGTTCTGGCCCTTCTTCCCCTGCCTCTGGCGGGGCTCATGAGCGACGAGCCGGCCCGGACCGTCGCGGCCTCCGTCGAGGCCCTCGATCGGGCCTGGAAGGAGCTGGGCTGCTCTCTCCACGCCCCCTTCATGACCATGGCCCTCCTTCCCCTGGCCTGTCTTCCCGAGTTGCGTCTGACCAACAGGGGGCTCGTCGACACCGTGGCCTTCCGTTTCACCGATCTTTTCGTCTAGCCTCCGGCCAGGACGGGGTAGAGGGAGATTTCGACCTCTCCGTCGATGACGCTTTCCATCGGGAGATAGTTTCCTTTCAGGACGGCAAGGACCTCGGTCTCGTCGAGACCGAGGTCCTTGATGATTTTGCCCGCCGTCGTCGGTCCCTCGATGGCGAGTCGTCTCGGAATCTCTCCCGAGCGAGAGGTCACGAGGGGGTGGATCCTGAAGGAGAGGGTCAGGGTCACGGCCGGAGAGAGGCCGCCTCGTCGGCCAGGCCGAGAGAAAGGAGCCGCTCCCGCGTCGGGACTCCCCTGGCGTCCCAGCCGCGGCAGGCGTAGTACTTCTTCGAGCATCGTCGTCAGGGGGGGCAGGTTCTCTCCCGTTCCCTCGTCGCGGCGGGGAAGGGAGACGATCCGATCGGGAAGGACGTCGTCGTCGCGGCTGATTCCGCAGCGGACGTTGTAGAGGCGCTTGAGGTTGAAAAGGCGTTCGCCGGTCCTCATCAGTTCCTCCAGCGAGATCTCCCGTCCCGTGACGAAGGCGAGCCAGCGTCGGATGTCGGTGAGGGTCGCCCCGGCGTAGAGGAGGAATTTGCAGAGTTTGAGGGAGTCGAAGAGGGCCATGACGTTCTGGGCGTCGAAATTGAGTCTTCCCTTGCCGGCGACGCCGTGGCGATCCTGAGGGCGGTCGTAGCCCAGCTCGGGGAGAAGGGCCGTCTTCTCGAACATGTAGGTCCCCCCCTGGAGGTGGCAGGCTCCCCGGTCGGAGGTGGCGTAGCCCAGGGCCAGGCTGTTGAAGCAGCGGGGATCGTGAGCCGGAAAGGAGAGGCCCTTGCAGTGGATGGCCGCCTCCAGGCCACGGCCCAGGCTGCGGGCGGCGGCGGCCACGCCCTGCCCCAGAAGCCTGCCCAGAAAGGTCTCGCCCCGACTGATGCGTCTGACGAGTTCGACCATGGCTCCGGCGTTGCCCCAGCGGAGATCGAGACCCTCGAGCTCGGCCGGGGAGAGGATCCCTTTTTCGGCCCACTCCATGGCCATGGCGACGGCGTTGCCCGTCTCGATCGTGTCCATGCCGCAGCGGTTGCAGATGTCGGCGGCGTAGGTGATGGCCTCGAGGTCGCTGACCAGGCAGGAGGCGCCCAACATGCCCAGCGTTTCGTACTCGGGACCGGCTCCGACGACGCCTCTGTAGGGTCCCTCCTCGATGGCCACGGTGCGGCCGCAGCCGATGGGGCAGGAGGCGCAGTAGAAGCGCCCCGTGAGGATCGTCGCGGCCATTTCCTGGCCCGAGATGGCCGCGGCACGGTCCCATCCGCCCCGGGACCAGTTCTTCAGGGGAAGATCGCCCAGCTTCTCCGCTCCGGCCACGCCGCCGGCCGTTCCCAGGAGGTGGAGCCCCTTGGCGTTTTCGACGAAGAGGGGCAGGCGCTCCCGGAGGTGGCTCCTGAGGCCTCTCTCGTCCAGGGGGAGCACGTCCTCCGTGGCGATGACGGCCAGGGCCTTGAGCTTCTTCGAACCCATGACGGCTCCGAGTCCGCAGCGACCGGCGACGCGGGCGTCGGCTCCGTCGTGGACGATGGCGGCCAGGGGAGTCTTTCTCTCTCCAGCCGGTCCGATGGCGGCCACGCGGCAGGTCGTGCCGTGACGTTTGACGAGGACGCTTTCCGTCTCGAAGGTGTCCCGTCCCCAGAGATCGTCGGCAGCGACAAGGCGGACCGCGTCGCCTTCGACGAGGAGGTAGAGGGGGCGCGAGGCCGCTCCCGTGACGACGATGCCGTCCCATTTGGCCCCTTTCAGGGCGGCTCCCCATCGGCCGCCTGCGTCGCCCTCGCCGAAAATGCCCGTCAGAGGCGATTTGGCCAGGATCTGGTGGCGTCCCGACGTGGGGACCTTCGTCCCCGTGAAAGGCCCCGTCACGAAGATCAGAACGTTCTCCGGTCCCAGCGGATCCGTTTCAGGTCCCGTCATGTCGTAGAGGAGCCGCGTTCCCAGGCCGCTTCCGCCCAGGTAGTCCTCCTGGAGCCTCGTCGGCAGTTCGCGGGCCTCGGTCTTTTCTTCCGTCAGGTCGACGTGAAGGAGTCTGCCGGCGTAGCCGCCCTTCATGTCCGTCCTCCCCTCTCCCCGTTCTTCAGGCAAGACCGCCCTTTCGGGGACGAGCGGTCCTGCCTCCTTTCCCGATGCTTCGACACTCTTTCCTGTCCGCTGTGAGGATCTAGCCGGATCGCACCCGGTGCGGGAGAGCGTCCTCTCTCGCAAACGAAAGGCCTCTTCCGTCGCTTGAGGTCTTTCCATCGGGACTCTCGCTGAACGGTTATTCGCTCTCTGCGTGTCGCTCCTGCCACTCCAAGGCCCTGATCAGCTGAAAGACGAGCCGGTTGACGGGCGTGGCGATGCCATACCGTTCCCCCAACCGGCAGACTTCTCCGGCGAAAAGGTCGACTTCCGTCTTTCTTCCGGCCTCCCTGTCCTGGACCATGGAATTTTTTCCCTCCGGGGCCAGGGTGTCGAGCATTTCCAAAGAGAGGTCGATGTCCTTCGTCGAAAGATCGACGCCGTTTCTGGCGGCAAGGGGAGGTACTTCCCTCATGGCTGACAGGAGGGCCTCTCTCGCCTCGGGGCAGCTCTGGAAGGTGCCGTAGGGGGCCCTCAGAAGGGCTCCGACCTGGTTGATGCCCACGTTGAACATGAACTTGGCCCACATGCGATGACGGATGTCGTCGACGGCAAGGGCCCACACGCCGGCCCTCTCGAAGAGCCTTTCGAGTCCTTCGACGCGCTCCGTCCTTCTGCCGTCGAGTTCGCCGAAGACGATCCGGGCCGGACTGGTGAAACGGAGGTTCGATCCCTCCTTCGTCGAATCCATGTGGGTGATGAAGGCGGGAAGGATCTTCTCCGTTCCCAGGGCCTCGCCGAGGATCTCCTCGCTGTCGATGCCGTTGAGAAGAGAGAGGACCGTCGTCTCCGGGCCGACGACGGCCTTCAGTGTCTCCAGGACGGATCGCAGGTGGTAGGCCTTGACGGCGACGAGGATCACGTCGGGCGGCGAGGCGACCTCATCGGCGGTGACGAAAGAGAAGGCGTATCTCCTGCCGTTGACGACGGTCGAAGTCGAGCTGTAGCGCTCCTTCCTCGCAACGTCGCAGAGGATCTGGAGAGGGAATCCCGAGTCGGAAAACTGGGAGGCGAAGGTGGCGCCGGCGGCGCCGAAACCGAGAAGAAGAACGTTGTCCATGGCGATTCTCTCCTTTCAGCAAGCGGAATCCTCTTCGTGCCGGTCTGTGCCGGGAAGAGGTGGTCCTAGGCGGATCGTGAGGCCAGGTGGGCCGGAGGCCCTCTTCCGGTGCGAGTCCTTAGAGAGCAGGAGCCCCCGGGGCTCTCCCAGGAACCGTTCCAGAAGACGCCGCAGTTCCCTGCCGTCGACGGGTTTGGTCAAAAAAGCATCGATGCCGCTCTCGAGGCTCTCCCGACGGGTTGTGGCCTGTGTATCGGCGGTGACAGCCACGATGGGTGTCCGTCGTCTCCCCGATGCGTTTCCCTCCCGTCGGATGAGATCGGCCGCCTCCAGGCCGTCGAGGAGGGGCATTTTCAGATCCATGGCGATCAGGTCGGGATTCTCCTTCAGGAAGAACTCCAGAGCCTCTCGGCCGTCGACCGCCTCGAAAAGGGAGGCTCCGGGGAGGAGGGTACGGAGAAGCTCCCCGATAAGCCTGCGGTTCGGTTCGATGTCGTCGGCGATGACGATGATCGGAGGCCGTTCCCGCTCGATGACGGTCAGGTCCTCTCGGGCGACCTTCCCCTCTCCTGGCGGTTCCCCGCAGGCCCCGTCGGCGACGAGGGTGAAGGAGAAACAGCTCCCCTCGCCCGGGCGGCTTTCGAGCTTGAGGGCGCTGCCCATCCTCTCCAGAATGCCAGCGGCGATGGCCAGGCCCAACCCCGTCCCTCCGTAATGTCGTGCCGTCGAGGAATCGCCCTGGGCAAAGGCCTTGAAAAGCCGCCTTTTCTGTTCGGTCCCTATGCCGATTCCCGTATCTGTGACGGAAAAGGAAAAAGCCCCCCGACCGCCGTCTTCTTGGAAGGTGACGGCCACTTCGACGAAGCCCTTCTCGGTGAACTTGACGCCGTTGCCGACGAGGTTGACGAGGACCTGGTGGAGCCGCAGCGGGTCCGTGACGATGTAGGGCGGTACGTCGTCGGCGATCTTCAGACGAAGCTCGATTCCCTTGGCCCTGGCCCCGTAGTGGGCGATGGCCAGGGCCTGTCGGACCGTTGCCGCCAGATCGGTCGTGAGGGATTCCAGTTCGAGGGCTCCGGCCTCGATTTTGGAGATGTCGAGAACGTTGCCGGTGATAGCGAGAAGAGACTGGGCCGAGGCCTCGGCGTAGCTCAGATGGTCCCTCTGGAGAGGGGTCAGGTCCGTCTCGGAAAGCAGATCGAGAAAACCGATGATTCCGTTGAGGGGAGTCCGGATCTCGTGGCTCATCACGGCCAGGAAGGCCGACTTGGCCTCCGTGGCGGCCTGGGCCTGGCTGCGGAGCTCGTCGGCCCGTCGGAGGGCGAGGCGGAGTTCCTCCTCCATCCTCTTGCGGTCGCTGATTTCCGAAGAGAGAGTTCCCGTGCCGAGGATCTTTTCTCCCTTTTCGTCGTAGATGGGGAACTTGCGGGTCAGGAAAGTCTGGATGCCGTCGGCCCCGGTGATTTGTTCTTCGACGACGAGGCTCTGTCCGCGGGGAAGGGCCATCGCCTGTCCGTCATTGTCGCTGAAGGCGGCGATCTCTTGGGGGGTGGCCAGGCCCCGGAAAAGTTCCTCGTCGGTTTTGCCGATGACGGAGCCGGGGCCGTCGAGGCCGAAAAGCTGAAGACAGGCCCTGTTGACGCCCACGTAGCGGAGCTGGGTGTCTTTCATGACGGCCACGTCATCGGTGTTCTCGAGAAGTTCCATGAAAAAGCGGCGATCCCTCTCGCTCTTCTTGCTCTCCGTCACATCGGCGACGACGGAGATCATCAGCCCGCGGGACGGAAGGGGAATGTTGCGGGCCGAGATGTAACGCTATTCCCGTCCGGCGCGAAAAAGGGGAATGTTCTCCCAGACCATGCGCTCGACGTCGCCTCCGTGGCAGTCCTGAAGGACGCGATCTCTGATTCGCCGCCGGGAAGCGGCGTCTTCATAGACGGCGTCGAAGAAATCGACGCCGCTTTCGAGGGTTTCCCTTGTCGTTCCGTAGATTTCGGGAAAGCGGTCGTTCATGTACTGAAAGTCGACGGAAGGATCGACGGAGTTGATGGCGATGCCCAGGGGGAGGTGATTCATGACGGCGTCGACGAGATCGCGCGGCTCCTTGAGGGCCGCCTCGAGTCGTTCCTTTTCTTTCCGGAGGGCTTGCAGCTCCGTCGAAAACGAAGTCCCGTCGTCGGAGTTTCCTGTTTGACCTGCGGCGGAAGGGCTCCCTGGGGGAGAAAGGGGACGGCGTCGAGAAGGTTGCGTTCCTTTTTCGAGGAGTCGTCGGCCGAGGACGGAGGAAAACGGGAGCCCAAAAGCGGATCACCCTTTCGCCGAGGATGGGGGCGGAGACAAAAGCTCTCCGCATATTGTAGCTCAAGGTCGGCACCTCCTGTCCATAATAAGACGATCCTCTCCGCTTAGGTTGCAGGAAACCTCGACGAGGCGGGGCTCGACGATTGACGCTCTCTTTGTCAAGGGACACTAAAAATGTCATCTAAAAAGAGGGTCTGAGGGACAATGAAAGTGTCGCTTTCGAGGGGCTGAAATCGCCCCCGTCAACAGCCCGCCTTGGCTTTCCTCCGCGGCGGATGTCCTTCTAGGGAGGGGAACCCGTCCCTTGCTCGGAGCCGACCGCCGCGGCAGGAGGAGCGGGATTCTGTCGCCAGGGATGGTCTGCCGCCGGCTTCCTCTGCTTCTTCGTTTTGCATGGAGTGCCTGTCTTCGTCTCGATGACAGGCGGGGGAGTCGCAGGGGGCTCTTTGTCGACGGCTGCGAGATCGTAGAGCCCGTCATGGACAAGAGCCAGGAGTTTCCCGTCGAGCTTCTCGATGACCTTGACCGCCTGTCCTCTGGCAAGAAGCAGGGGGCGTCTGCGGGGGCCTATCAGGGCGTACTGTTTTCCGTCGAGGGAAATCGTCGAGTCTCCCGAGGCCTTCCGGTCGGTCTGGCGAGTCAGGAGGAGATCGAGAGCGGGTCCGTCCGGCGGAGGGAGAAAGGCAGATGCCCCCTCTGCGGGAGGACGAGCGAACCTCGGGTTATGGACCTCTCCCGGGTAGGCGGCGAGCAGGACGTTGGCCTCTTCGATCGTTTTCACTCCGGCCCGTCGGAAGGCGACGACGAGACGATCCTGAAGAGTTCCCCAGAGCCTTTCGATCCGCCCCTTCGCCTGGGGAGACCCTGCAGGGACATAGCGAGTTCCGAGAGCCTCCAGAGCGCGGCCGAACTGGGTTACAGGCGCCGAGTCCTCCAGCTCCTCCTTGATCGTCAGTTTTTCCGACTTGGGAGAAAGGAAGATGGTGTGGCGGTCGGCGTAAAGCTCGCGAGGCACGCCGTGGCGATCAAGCATCTGACGGAGCACGCGGAAGTAGCCGAAGAGGCACTCATTCCTGGCCATCCACAGACCGAGGACCTCTCCTGTGGCATCGTCAATCACGCCGTGGAGAGTGCAACGCTCACCGATCTCGAACCAATCGAAAGGAGAGGCGTCCATCTGGACCAGATCGCCTCGTCGGGACCGTCGGACCCTGCGGGAACGCCGCTTCGGGGCCCGGTGGCGATGAACGAGGGACAGGTTCTCCGCGCGAAGGAAACGGGCGATGCTCTTGGCGCTCAGCACGAGATCATGCTCTTCGGCAAGGAGTTCGGCCATGTGCTGACAGCTCGTATCCCTGTAAAGACCCTTGGCCAGACTGACGACGAAATCCCGTGTCTCCTGAGAGATTCTGCGCCGGGACGGTTTGCCTCGTCCCTTGTGCAGGAGCCCCTGCGCTCCTTCTTCCCGGTAGCGTCGTTTGAGCCGAAAGACCTGACGGCGGCTCAGCCCGAGCCGATCGGCCACCTCCTGAACCGTCAGGTTGCCCGCGACAGCCTCTTCCACCAACCCCAAGCGCCTTGCTTCTTTTGTCTTCATGAGTAGGTCTCTCCTGGTCGTCATAAGTGACATTTTCCCTGTCCTCTTCACGAGTGACAATACCATTGTCCGGCGACACGATTGACGCTCTCTTTTAAGTGACCTACCATCGTCGAAACGGTCCCTTGAGAGAGAGGCGCCTCTCGGTCGAAGCCATCGAACGCCATCCCGTCGGGGCCTGAGCCTATCTCGACGGGACAGCGCAGGAAATCGGGGCTTCCCCTCCGATTCGGGAGGAGCGGCGAAGGGGCCCGCGGTGCGGCGGGCCGGAACAAATTCGGACTCTGGAGGCCTGAAGATGGGCGATGACGAGTTTTTTTCGGTAACTTCCGGCGATGTGGACGAAGCCCTCTCTCGGGGACTGCTCGTCCCCGAGAGGCGGGACGAGCTGGAGGCCTTTCTGCGGGCCCGGTCGAAGGAGAGGGAGGCGACGTCGGGATCGACCTTCTCCGTCCTCGCCTACTACCTGGGAACCCTCGTCGTCCTGGCGGCCCTGTCCTGGTTCGTCGCCGACGCCTGGGAGAGCATGGGCGGCTGGGGGCTGGCCTCCGTCGCCGCCGTCTACGGCGGGCTTTTCGTCCTGGCAGGACGGCGCTTCTACGGCCGAGAGGAGACGCGCGTCCTGGGAGGGCTTCTCTTTTCCCTGGCTCTCTGTCTGACTCCCCTTTTCGCCTACGGCGTCCAGAAGGCTACGGGGCTCTGGACGGGCACCCCGCCGGGGGAGTACGACAGCTTCCTCCACTGGGTCCGGTCGGGCTGGTGCGTCATGGAGCTTTCGACCATCGCCGTCGCCCTGGCGGTCATCCGAGGGGTCCGGTTCTCCTTCCTCGCCGCTCCTTTGTCCCTGGCCCTCTGGTATCTGACGATGGACCTGTCGTCCCTGCTGAAGAGGGATCACAGGATGACCTCTCTGCTTTTCGGACTGGCGCTGATGGCTCTTGCCTTCCTCTGGGATCTGAGGCGGAAGAGAGAGGATCCCGAGTACGGCTTCTGGCTCCACCTCGTCGGTGCCGTGGCCTTCTGGGGCGGCCTCTCCCTTCTCGATGGCAGGACGGAACTGAGGCGTTTCCTCTACGGATCGATCAACCTGGGCCTCATCGCCCTCTCGGCGGCCCTGGACCGATCGATCTATCTCATCCTGGGCGGTCTTGGCTTTTTCGGCTATCTGGGCCATCTGGCCTGGTCCGTCTTCGAGGACGTCCTCTACTTTCCTCTCGTTCTCGTCCTTTTCGGTCTCGCCGTCATGGCCTGCGGGCTCTGGTATCACCGCAGGCGCAAGGCCCTTTCCCTCTGGATCGAAGGGCACCTTCCCCCCTTTCTCCTCCGCCTGCGCGAAGTGAGAGGCGATTCTGCCTGGAAGTAAGGGGCACAGAGGGGCAGGCCCCTTCCGGGTCGGCTGGAACGTAAGATCCGGTGCCGTCCGGGTTCCCGTTGCCCCATTCTTCCGTCCTTTCTCCCAGGGGGAGTGGGGGAGGGCGACCGTTCGTGTCTTGTGGACCTTCTTCGGGGAGCGGGATGTGCACCGGAAGGCCCGAGAGCGACAAGGGGGTTCCCATGGGAACCCCCTTGTCGCTCTCGACGGAATCAAACGCTCAGAAGGTCGCCGAGGGCCTTCAGGAGGAAGGCGTCCTCGTAATGGGCGGCGGCGAAGGAGAGTCCGACGGGGCATCCGTCGACGGACAGGAGCGGCGCCGCTATCTCGGGCAGGCGCCCCGTTCCTGAAAAAGACGTGGTCGTCATCGTCCGGCCGTAGAAATCCCAGACGGATTGAGGCCTATCGAGAGAGTCCCTGAGGGGCGCCACGGTCGGCGTCGTGGGGAAACAGACGATCGTTCCGGCCCGAAAGAAACGGTTGATCTCCCGGAAAAGGCTTTCGCACAGAGCGAGAGAGGCCATGGCCTGGCCTCGGTCGAAAGACTTCACGTTGCCGTAGGCCATGGAAAAGGCGAACCCCAGCTCGGGCCGATGTCCTTCGATCCAGTCGCCGACGGTGTTCTCGAATTCCATCGTCTGCAGATTCCGCAGGGCCTCCTCGTTGCAGGCCGAGAGGGTCATCTCCCGGCCGACGATATCGGAAAAAGAGGCCCGCTCGAGGGCGATCCCGGCCCGTGTCGCCAGCTCGCCGATCGCTCTTTCCGCCGCTTCCCGGACGGGCCCGTCGGCGACGGCGAAGGCGTCGTCGAGGAGGACGATCCTTTCCATCGGGACCGTGGTCTCGTCGCCGGTTCGGAGTAAAAGGGTCATGACGCGGCGAAGGATCTCGAAGTCGGCGGCCACGACGCCGACGGTGCTGACGCTGGGCATGAAGGGCAGCACACCCGCCTCGGAAATCCGGTGAAGCGAGGGGCGCATGCCCCATACGCCGCAAAGGCTTGCGGGAACGCGAATCGATCCCCCCGAATCGGTCCCCAGGGAGAAGTCGGCGAGACCGCAGGCGACGGACGAGGCCGAACCGCTCGACGAGCCGCCAGGTATGCGGTCCGGCGCCTTGGCGTTGAGCGGCGTTCCGTAGAAGGGGTTTTCGCCGTCGAGGCTGTAGGTGAATTCATCGGCCACGACCTTCCCGACGCAGGTCGCTCCGGCGGCGAGGAGCTGATCGACGCAGATTGCGTTGCGGAGGGGCGCGGGGTGACTGTCGCGCCAGGCGGGACTGCCGAAGGAGGTCCTGTGCCCTCCGATATGGATGTTGTCCTTGACCGTAAAACAAAGGCCGTCGAGCGCCCCGCTTTGGAAGGGCTCCAGCGAGAAGACCTCGACGAAAGCGCCGGAAGCCTCGACACGGTGCGGATCTAACGGCGCGGGTTGTCTTGGGGACATCATCTTCCTCCTTTTTGTCTTCGGGGTTCTGGTTTCGGGTACAGGTCTTTCCGAATTGGGCTTCAAGGAATAAAGAGTGGCGTCGTCCCTTTTTGTATTAGCTGTAAAAAATAATGAATTGATAGCTTTCTTGGTCTTATGTATCGAATTGATTTTTTGATAAATATCAATGCGGTCTATGCTTTTATAAATCTAAAATATTGCATATAGTGGTGTTTGTGTAATTATGGACTGAAATATGTCGTTATAATAGAGCATCAAAAATCTGTTGGCTGGATAGGATTTTGTTGTGACAGGGAGTTTGAAAGCAGCGAAGCAGGACGATCAATTCCTTTCCCGAAGGTCATTCCTCTGGCTGTCCCTTTCCTGACCGACTGCCATACGGCGGAGGTTGGTGATGTCTCGCCGTGGCGGGGCACCGAAGAGGCGGCCGTACTCCCGATTGAATTGGGAAGGACTCTCGTAGCCGACCTGGAATGCCGCGGTTGTCGCGTCCAGATGTTCCGCAAGCATCAGCCGCCTGGCCTCCTGCAGGCGTAGCTGTTTTTGGAATTGCAGGGGACTCAGGGCGGTCAACGATCGGAAGTGATGGTGGAAGGTCGAGGCGCTCATGCCCGCCCTGGCCGCAAGATCGTCGACGCGCAGAGAGGAGGAGAAGTTTTCCCTCAGCCACTCGATCGTCTGAGCGATCTGCCGGCTCCGGCTTCCTGCCGACGCGATCTGGCGCAGACGTGTGCCCTGATCGCCTACGAGCAGACGGTAAAGGATTTCTCGCTGGATGATCGGGGCAAGGATGGGGATGTCCCTTTCATTTCCGAGGAGGTCGACGAGTCGCTGAAAGGCGTCGAGCAGGGGAGGTATCATCTCCCCCGTGGCCATGCCGCGACTCGCTTGCTGTGCACGGGGCGCGGGAAGGTTGCTGTCCACCATGAGTTGCGAAACCTCGCGCAGGTCGAGCCTCAGGACGAGCCCCATATAGGGCTTTTCCTCGCTCGCATCGATGATCTGGACGATGGTGGGCAAGTGAACGGATGTGATCAGATAGTGATGGGCGTCGTAGGTGTACGTGTCGTCGCCGAGGATCACCCGCTTTGCGCCCTGAGCTACCACGCAGATGCTCGGTTCATAGAGGCCGCTGCTCGGAGCCGTAGGCTCCTCTCGTCGGACGAGGGACAGGTCCGGTATGGCTGTCGCGCGCCGCTCTTCTCGATCGGTCCATCGGGCAATGTCTTTTCTCAGCTTCTCAAGAGCCAGCTTCATGGCATCATTCCTCTTGCGTTCTCCTTGGGCCTGTCCGGCTCGTCGTAAGGTCGCCCACGGAAGATAGCACAGGAAACCCACAGGAGGCAAATTCCCCAGATACTCGAACGAATAGGCAATATTTTGAGAGAATCGCGCTACCTTCATCGAGGTGATGGGGGCTAAAGTGTCATGGAGGTCGATGAAGCTGAAGAGAGGGGAGTTTCTCCACCTTGATACCCCAACTGGACGATAGAGGAAGCAGACGAAGAATGAAATTTAAATTTTAAAATCCGACCCAAATTTTCTTCGGCGTCGGGGATTTGGCCCGCTTGGGGAAAGGGGCACGCGGTTACGGCAGACAGGCTCCGATCGTGACCGGCGGCGTCAAATGAAAGGGCTTGACCGCGCCGCGACGAGTCTCGAGAACGCCGGACTTTCCGCGGTTGCGTGTTCCGGCATTGCGTCCGCTCCCAAGAGGACCTCCCGTGAGACGGGGAGTGGACATGGTGCGCCGAGAGGCTTGCGACGGGATTCTCGCCCTCGGCGGCGGCCGCGTCATGGACGCCTCCAAAGGGATCGCCGCAGCCGCTTTCTATGGGGCGACGAATGCCCGTGAAAGGAGAAGACAGTGCAAAAGCGACAATTAGGAAATAGCGGGATTGAAATTTCAGCCCTCGGACTCGGGTGCATGGGCATGAGCTTCGGTTATGGCCCACCGGCGGACTATGGTGGACCCCATTGTCAAGACCATTTGAGGCCCGAAGTTAGTTAAAGTCAGACCGCCATCGGTCCCTCCCGGTCGGCAAAGTGAACCTCCCGCGGTGTCCTGTAGTTCAGTGAGGAGTGAAGCCTTTCGTCGTTGTAGAAGTCCATATACTCCCGCAGGCCGCAGCGGAGATCGCGGACCCGCTCATAGTCGTTCAAGTAGAGCCACTCATACTTGAGGGTCCGCCAGAAGCGTTCCACGAAGATGTTGTCGAGGGCCCTGCCACGACCGTCCATGCTGATCCGGATCTCCTTTTCCTTGAGCAGAGACAGAAAGGCCTTACTGGTGAACTGACAGCCCTGGTCGGTGTTGAAGATCTCCGGCGTTCCCTGCCGAAGAGCCCTGTCGAGGGCGACGACGCAGAACTCTGCGTCCAGGGTGTTGGAAAGTTCCCAGGAGAGGACGAAGCGGCTGTGCCAATCGATGACGGCCGCGAGGTACATGAAACCGCCACTCATCGGGAGGTAGGTGACATCGGTGCTCCAGACCTGATTCGGTCTGACGATGACGGCGTTCCGGAGCAGGTAGGGATAAATCTCATGTTCGGGGTGAGGCTTGCTGGTTCCCGGTTTGGGGCCAATCCCTTCGAGCCCCATAAGCCTCATCAGCCGTCCGATCCGTTTGCGGTTCACGTCCTGTCCCTGTCGACGCAGCCAGGCCGTCATCCGGCGGCTCCCGTAAGAGGGGGCGCAGGTGTACCGGCCGTCGATGAGCTCCATGATTTCAAGGTTCTCCGCCGTCTCCGTCGCGGAAGAGCTCGCGTAGTAGAAGCTGGACCGGTTAAGATCAAGGAGGTCACATTGCCGACGAACACTGATCGAAGGGTGCTCGGGATCGATGGAGGTCCGCTTTCCCTCAAGCGTCAGCGCCTGATTTTTTTTTGAGCCAGTCGAGCTCCATCTTGAGCCGACCGATCTCCTGGTAGAGGGGGGCCATCAACGTCTCGACATCCATCGGAGTGCCTTTGCGTTGAAAGATCTCCGGACCCCCTTGCAGAAGCTGCTTCTTCCACTGACCGATCTGGACGGCGGAAACCTCGAACTCACCCGACAATTGAGCCAGGGTCTTATCCCCTTTCAGGGCAGCGAAGGCCACTTTGCTTTTGAACTCCGCTGAACGCCTCTGTCGCTTGGCTGCCATGATGTCCCCTCTCTTTCTGGGACCCTATGATACAGCCCGACTTCAACTGCAACTTAGCTCGTGGTCCAGTTTTCGGGGTCCACTATAGACAAAGGTGAGATGATTGCCCTGATCCATTCGGCTATTGACCGCGGTGTCACCTTTTTTGATACCGCCGAGTGTTACGGACCCCTTACAAACGAAGAACTGGTCGGAGAGGCTCTCGAACCTTTCCGTGACAAGGTGGTGATCGCCACCAAGTTCGGTTTCCGGGAGGGGGACGCGTACAAGCCGCAGGACAGCCGACCGGAGCGAATCCGTGAAGTCGCCGATGCGTCGTTGAAACGACTCAGAACGGATCGCATCGACCTGTTCTATCAACATCGCGTCGATCCGAACGTGCCAATCGAGGAGGTAGCCGGGACCGTCGGAGAGTTGATTCAGAAGGGTAAAGTCAAACACTTCGGCCTTTCCGAGGCGGGCGTGCAGACCATCCGACGGGCTCATGCCGTGGTGCCGGTCGCCGCCGTTCAAAGCGAATATCCCATGATGTGGAGGCAACCCGAAGAGGAGCTTTTGCCGACGCTGGAGGAGCTCGGAATCGGTTTTGTCCCCTTCAGCCCGCTGGGCAGAGGTTTTCTCACCGGAAGGTTCGACAAGAAGGCTTCCTTCGGCAGTTCCGATTTCCGCAGTGTCGCGCCTCGGTTCAGACCGGAAAACCTGGATGCCAATCAGGTGCTGGTCCATCTGGTCAAGGAGATCGCAACCGAAAAGAGCGCAACGCCGGCTCAGATCGCTTTGGCATGGCTGCTGGCTCAAAAACCGTGGATCGTTCCCATTCCCGGAACCACCCAAAGGCATCGCCTGGAGGAGAATCTGGGCGCGGTCGACATCGATCTGACCGCCGGGGAGTTGCGGGACCTGAATGATGCCCTCGCCAAGATCGGGATTTCCGGAGACCGCTATCCGGCCGAACTCGCCAGACTCACGGGCAAGTAAGGGCTGAGGTAGAGGACATGCACGATCTTTCGCGCATTCGGTAGAGGGATTCTTCACCTGGCCGATCGCGGCTTTGACCGCGGAGAGCTCGTCCTGTGGCTCCCGTCACAGGGATGTCAAGAGAATTCGTATCGGAGGCATGCCTCGCCGAGAGAGATCGTCTCAAGGTCAATCCCGGAGAAAAGGGGCTTTCCTCCTGTTCCGGTCGTCTCTTTATTGTCTGGGCCAGCCGGGAGCTTTCCGCGTGCGAGTCGGCCCGGCTTTTTCGCCTCACTCCAGCAGGGCGTCCATGTCGCCTGCGGCCTTGCGAGCCCTCTCCAGGGCCTGCCGCGGCGATCCGTTGGCGTAGCAGTAGAGGCAGAGGTGGGGGCAGGTCCCGTAGGTGCCGACGTCTCTGCTGGGGGCGCAGCGGCAGTGAGGGCGTTGTCCCCTGTCTTTCGGAAGGCGTGGGGGCTCTCCGCCGAAGAGGGGAAGCTGGCGGCCCGACGAGGGGCCGAGGAGGAATTTCCGCAGGAGGGCGTCGTCGGGCCTGAGGCGCAGGAGCAGGTTCCCGTCGATGCAGCTGTTGGCGACGATGCCGTAGCGGCTGAAGTCGTCCTTCTCGCAGCAGGTGGCGGCGACGAGGGACTCCTTCCGGCAGCAGGCGGCGATGCCCCGGGCCAGTTCGTCTTTCTCGGCGTCGCTGAAATCGCGCCAGGCCAGGCCGGCCTTTCGGAGGTTCGAGGCGACGCGGCGGTAGGGAGCGATGTCGGCGAAGCTGAAGACGAGTTTTTCCGTGTAGGGGCCGATTTCCTCGCTCAGGCGGCGGACTTTTTCCAGAAGGGCCGCCGCGTCGAGCCTTCCGGTCAGGATGAGGGGGTCGAAGCGCCAGACGAGACGTTCCCTTCCCAGCCTGTCGGCGAGGCGACGGAAGGTGTCGATGCGTTTCTGCAGAGGGGGAAGGCCCGGTTCGAGGCCTTCCCTCTCGTAGTCGTTGAGGGTGAACTGGACGTAGAAGGGGAGGCGGCGTTCCGCTTCGTCGAGGTGCTCCAGAAGGGGGCCGGGGTTTTTGGACCAGTAGACGACGGCGCGGGCGTGCGTGAGGTCGACGGAGTGCCTTTTTCCGCTGAAGGGGTTGATCCGGGTCAGATGGCCCATGTCGAGGCGTTTCAGGAACCAGGGGAGGTAGAAGGCGGGAATGTCCGTGGCGCGGCTTGCCGAGAGGATGAGAGGGGGGGCGGGATCGCGCCTTCCCCCTTTTGTGAAGTCCTGGCTTTCCTGCGACATGTCTTGTGCCATCGAAGTATCCTTCCCTTGGGGTCGGTGGGCACGTCCGAGGCGATCGGCGGTTTTTCGTCTTTTCCCTGCCGTGACGAAAATCGGTCGACGGGGCAGGGCGTTTTTTCGAACCCTCTTTTCGTGGCCTCTTTCCGACGGAGGGAAGAGGCTACGGAGGGACCGGAGCGATCTTTGCGACTGGCGGGGCTTCGTCGGTCGCTTTGTTCGGCGGACCGGGGCCTATCGCGGGTTTTTTCCGAAGTTCCGACAGGAAGGAGGCAAGCCGGAGACGGGCGGCCTTCGATGATCCTCGGCTCAGGCTTGCCTTTACTCCCTGTCCGTTACCTCCGGGGGAGGCGCCCGACCTCACGGCCGAAACGTCTCCCCCGCCCCGTTGCCGTCGGCAGGTTCTAGATCTCGACCTCGTAGATCCAGCCCTCAGGCGCCTCTTTTTCTCCGAACTGGATGCCGCAGAGCGTGTCATAGAGCTTTTTCGTGACGGGGCCCACCTCTTTTTCGCTGTAGAAGACGTGGAGCTGCCCCTTGTATTCGATGCCCCCTATGGGGGTGATGACGGCGGCCGTGCCACAGGCTCCGGCCTCGGTAAACTGGTCCAATTGGTCGATGTAGACGTCCCGCTCCTCGGCTTTCATGCCCAGGTAGTCCTTGGCCACGCGGACCAGGGAGGCCCGGGTTATGCTGGGCAGGATCGAGGGCGACTGGGGCGTGACGAAAGTCTCGTCGGCGGTGATGCCGAAAAAGTTGGCCGCTCCCACCTCTTCGATCTTCGTCCGCGTCGCGGGGTCGAGGTAGATGCAGTCGGCGAAGCCCTTCTCCGCGGCCAGGTGGTGGGGCATGAGGCTGCTGGCGTAGTTGCCGCCGACCTTGACGGCGCCCGTTCCGTGAGGGGCCGCCCTGTCGTGATCGGAGACGGTGAAGTTGACGGGGACCATTCCTCCCTTGAAGTAGGCCCCCACGGGTATGCAGAAGACGGAGAAGATGTACTCCGGGGCCGGTGCGACGCCGATGTTGTCGCCGACGCCGATCATGTAGGGGCGGAGATAGAGGGTGGCGCCGGTGCCGTAGGGGGGCACGTAGTGCTCGTTGGCCCTGACGACCTGCATGCAGGCGTCGATGAAGGTCTCCATGGAGACCTCGGGCATGAGCAGACGGCGGCAGCTCTCCTGGAGGCGCCTCGCGTTCGCGTCGGGGCGGAAGAGCTGTATCTTTCCCTCTTTTGTGCGGTAAGCTTTAAGCCCTTCGAAGCAGGTCTGGCCGTAATGAAGGGCCGTCGAGCCCTCGCTGATGCGAAGGGTGTTGTCTTCGACCAGCTCTCCCCTGTCCCACCGGCCCTCTTTCCATCTCGCGACGTAGCGCAGGTCCGTCTTGATGTATTTGAAGCCGAGCGTTTTCCAGTCGATGTTGACGGTCTTGCTCATTCCCTCTCGTCCCCTTTCGTGACATGGTCCTCCTATTTTAGCAAGCCCTCGGGCTCGGCGCTCTTTTTGGAAGCGATACAATTGCTCGATTCGGAACAGGCGATCAAAAGATCCGCCCCCGGAAGGGGCTTCGCCGGCAGGAAGATTTCCCCGCAAAGGCCTCGGGCGGCCATACGGAAAAAGCAAAAGGAGGCGGCTCTGGTCCTGGCGCGGAAGATCGCGACGGGACGGAGCGGGCCTTGAAGAAAGGGAAAGGGGTTTTCCTCCACGATGGATGGGAAGGCTGAAATCAGGAACATCGGCATCTTCGCCCACGTCGACGCCGGTAAGACGACTCTCGCCGAGGGCCTTCTCTTCCGGTCCGGGGCCATCAAGAAACTCGGAAGCGTCGACGAGGGGACGGCCAGCACGGACAGGCTCGACGTCGAGCGGGAGAGGGGCATCTCGGTCCGTGCCGCCCTGGCCTCCCTCGTCTGGCAGGGGAGCCTCGTCAATCTCGTCGATACGCCGGGCCACGTCGACTTCTCGGCCGAAGTGGAAAGGTCTCTTCAACCTCTGGACGGGGCCGTGGTCCTTCTTTCTGCCGTGGAGGGCGTCCAGGCCCAGACGGAGGCCGTCTGGCAGGCCCTTCAGGTTATGGGGCTTCCCACTCTTTTTTTCGTCAACAAGATCGATCGCATGGGCGCCGATCCGGAAAGGGTCGTCGATGAGATCGGAAGGCTCCTGACGCCCTCGATCCTTCCCCTTCAGCGCGTCGAGGGGGACCGTCAGACGGGTCTCCGTCTCGTGTCTCTCTGGCCCGAAGGGGAAGGGCCAGAGGCTGCCGAGACGGTCCTGGAAGCCCTGGCCGACGCCGACGAGACGATCATGACGCGCTTCCTCGATGGGGAGTCCTTCTCCGCGGCCGAGCTGGACGCCAGGCTCGTCGAGGTGGCGCGCAGAGGGGACCTCCATCCCGTCCTCTTCGGCGCAGCCCTGGAGGGATTCGGCGTCGAGGAACTTCTCGACGCCATCGTCCTCTATCTTCCCGCCGCCTCGGGCAGGGCGGAAAACCCCCTTTCGGGGCTTGTCTTCAAGGTGGATCACGACGCCGCCCTGGGGCGCCTCTGTTACGCGCGGATTTTCGAGGGGGCCCTGTCCACGCGCGATCGGGTCCGCAATGCCACCCGCGAGAGCGAGGAAAAGGTGACCTTCGTCCGCAAGGCTCGAGGCTGCCGCTTCGAAGAGGGCAACGGCGGCTCGGCCGGCGATATCGTCCTCCTGTCGGGGCTGAGGGGGGCCATGGCAGGCGATGTTCTGGGAGATCCCTCGGCCGTTCCACGCCCCGCCAGGCTTCTGGAGCCGCTTTTCCGCGTCCGCGTCGTCCCCGGCGAGGCCGACCGCCTCCCCGAACTCATCGAGGCCCTGCGCATCCTCGACGAGGAAGACCCCTTCCTCCACTTCGGCTTCGACGCCGAGAGAGGGGAACTCCACATCCGCATCGCCGGTCTCATGCAGACGCAGATACTCGAAAGCCTTCTCCGGCGTCGCTTCGGCCTGGCCGTCTCCTTCGAGCAGCCGTCGACCCTCTACAGAGAGACGCCGCTGAAGGTCGCCGAGGGCCACGTGGAGTACACCCTTCCCAAACCCTGCTGGGCCGTCATGACCTTTCGCGTCGAGCCCGCCGAGAGGGGATCGGGCCTCTCCTTCGTCTCCGAGGTGAGCGGCGACGCCATCCACGTCAAGTATCAGCGCGAGGTGGAGCGGGCCCTTCCTGCCGCCCTCGAACAGGGGCTCTGGGGCTGGAAGGTGACGGACCTGAAGGTCACCCTCGTCGACGGCGAGGATCACGAGATCCATTCCCGCCCCTCCGATTTCCTCATCGCCACGGCCATGGGCGTCATGGACGCCCTGGACAGGAGCGGGACGAGGCTGCTCGAGCCTCTTCTTTCTTTTTCCCTCTCCGCTCCCGAGGAGATCGGCAGCCGGATCCTGGGCGACCTCGTGCGGATGAGGGCCCAGTTCGAGAGTCCCCTCATCTCCGGCGGCCAGTTCCAGGTGACAGGAACGGTGCCCGCCGCCGATTCCATGGAGTATCCCGTCCTGCTGGGGACCCGATCCGGCGGCAGGGCCCGCATGACGACCCGCTTCGCGGGCTATCGCGAGTGCGCCGAGGATTTCCGGGCCGAGACGCCTCGCCGGGGGATCGATCCCCGGGACCGCTCGAAATACATCCTGGCCGCGAGAAAGGCCCTCTCCTGAAGCGGAGCCTTCCGGCCTCTTCCCGCCACGCCCGGCCCGATCGCTCTTCTTCGACGCCGGCCGGGCGGCTCTGTCGGGCGCAAGGGGTCGGGGCCTTTCCGCCGGAAAAGGGCGGAAGAGGCCGGAGCGTATCGGCGGAGGCTCCGCCCGGGACGGAGGGGCGGAAAAAGAGGGTCTTCGAAGGCAGGCCTCCCTGGTGCTATACTTTCGGGGCAAGAGTCATCGACCTTCAGCGAGGAGTGTTGTCTTATGATGCCTTCGAAAGTAACGGATATTGCAGCCGGTCGGGAGGCCCGTGCCTGACCTGCTAGCATAGAGGCCTCCCAAAAGTTGCGGTACAGACTAACTTTTGGAGGTCAGTTCAGTGAATACGATAAATATGAAAAACCTCGGTCTCAGCGGGAGCCTTCTCGACGAGGCCTGTTCCTTTCGTGACCTTTATGTGGGGCGCGTTCTCTCCCAGTCGAAAGACCTCTATCGGGTCGTCACGGAGAGAGGCGAGGTCGCGGCGGAGGTCTCGGGCAAATTCCGCTTCGACGCCGTGACCCCTTCCGACTATCCGGCCGTGGGCGATTTCGTCATGGTCGACCGCGACGACGACGAGGGCGGAAACGCCGTCATCCACCGTCTTCTGAGGCGGAAGAGCCTTTTCGTCCGCAGGGCCGCCGGAACGGCCAAAGAGGAGCAGGTTGTGGCGGCCAACGTCGATACCGTCTTCGTCTGCATGGCCCTCGGCGGCGACTACAATCTCCGGCGCGTCGAGCGCTATCTCGGTCTGGCCTGGAGCAGCGGTGCCGTCCCCGTCGTCGTCCTCACCAAGGCCGATCTCTGCCGCGATCTGTCCGAGAGGCTGTCGCGGCTGGAGGCCGTCGCCCCCGGCGTCGCCGTCGTCGTCACGTCGAGCCTGACCGACGACGGGTGGCAGGCTCTCCGGAGCTATCTCGGTCCGGGGCGGACGGTGGCCTTCATCGGCTCGTCGGGCGTCGGCAAGTCGACGCTCATCAACCGCCTCGTCGGCCGCGACCTTCTGGCGACGGGTGAGGTCCGCGACGGAGACGGCAGGGGACGGCACACCACGACCCGCCGCGAGCTGGTCGTCCTCGCCGGAGGCGGCGTCGTCATTGACACGCCAGGAATGAGGGAGCTCGCCCTCGAAAGGGCCGACCTCGTCAGGACCTTCGCCGACATCGATGACCTGGCGACGCAATGCCGGTTCCGCGACTGCACCCACAAGGGGGAACCGGGCTGCGCCGTGGCCCGGGCCGTCGCCGACGGTCTGCTCGATCCCGGGCGTCTGGCCGGCTACCGCAAGCTCTGCAAGGAGGCCCTTTACGAGGGGCTCCATTCCCGGCAGGTCGAAGCGGAAAAGATGGCGATGATGTTCGGGACGAAGGGCGCCATGAAAGAGGCCCGCAGATCGGCCAGGGAAAAAAACAGAAGGCGCCAGGGCTACTGACCGGAAGGTCTTTCCCGAAGGCCTGTGGGGACAGTAGAAGAGGGGGAGTCCGTGCGGCTCCCCCCCTTTTGCTGTCGGCCAAAGGGGCCGACCGGTGAGCGACGGCGGGGCCGGTGCCGAGGCAACCCCGGTTTCCGTCTTGCTCCGTCCCGACAAAGGGGGTAAGCGGGAAGAAGGAGGAACGACGAGAGGGCGTCTTGCGGAAGCGCCGGAAGGAAGGTGGCGAGAAACGGGACCGGACCCGAGCTGTGCCATGCCGGAGAGGCCATGGCTCCGAGGGGCGCGCCGCGAGAGAGACGGCGAAAGAGGAAAAATCAACTTGATGTATGTAATCTCCTCAGGCAACAACGATCCTGACAACGGCTGTTCGGACTGTGACGGGGATTTGATTCATGGGGAGCTGGTGGCCTTCATCAACCTGCAATGTAACCTTCCGCATGCCGACCGCTATTGAAGGTTTCCGGCCCGGCGGTCACGGCATGTACAGCGGGTGATGGTGGTGTTTTTGGTAAACAGAAAGGATTTGGACAGAGACTTCATTGGGATAGGCGCGGTTAAAAAGGTGAACATTAGCTTGACATTTTCTCGCCCACCACGTAGTTTTATTCCATATTTAGTCCGAGCAAACTGGATGATAAGGGGTATAGATCACCCAAACCTTAAACACTTGGTTTTGTCATCGGTTGCGATGGCGGCGGGCATATGGTGGACCCCATTGTCAAGACCATTTGAGGCCCGAAGTTAGTTAAAGTCAGACCGCCATCGGTCCCTCCCGGTCGGCAAAGTGAACCTCCCGCGGTGTCCTGTAGTTCAGTGAGGAGTGAAGCCTTTCGTCGTTGTAGAAGTCCATATACTCCCGCAGGCCGCAGCGGAGATCGCGGACCCGCTCATAGTCGTTCAAGTAGAGCCACTCATACTTGAGGGTCCGCCAGAAGCGTTCCACGAAGATGTTGTCGAGGGCCCTGCCACGACCGTCCATGCTGATCCGGATCTCCTTTTCCTTGAGCAGAGACAGAAAGGCCTTACTGGTGAACTGACAGCCCTGGTCGGTGTTGAAGATCTCCGGCGTTCCCTGCCGAAGAGCCCTGTCGAGGGCGACGACGCAGAACTCTGCGTCCAGGGTGTTGGAAAGTTCCCAGGAGAGGACGAAGCGGCTGTGCCAATCGATGACGGCCGCGAGGTACATGAAACCGCCACTCATCGGGAGGTAGGTGACATCGGTGCTCCAGACCTGATTCGGTCTGACGATGACGGCGTTCCGGAGCAGGTAGGGATAAATCTCATGTTCGGGGTGAGGCTTGCTGGTTCCCGGTTTGGGGCCAATCCCTTCGAGCCCCATAAGCCTCATCAGCCGTCCGATCCGTTTGCGGTTCACGTCCTGTCCCTGTCGACGCAGCCAGGCCGTCATCCGGCGGCTCCCGTAAGAGGGGGCGCAGGTGTACCGGCCGTCGATGAGCTCCATGATTTCAAGGTTCTCCGCCGTCTCCGTCGCGGAAGAGCTCGCGTAGTAGAAGCTGGACCGGTTAAGATCAAGGAGGTCACATTGCCGACGAACACTGATCGAAGGGTGCTCGGGATCGATGGAGGTCCGCTTTCCCTCAAGCGTCAGCGCCTGATTTTTTTTTGAGCCAGTCGAGCTCCATCTTGAGCCGACCGATCTCCTGGTAGAGGGGGGCCATCAACGTCTCGACATCCATCGGAGTGCCTTTGCGTTGAAAGATCTCCGGACCCCCTTGCAGAAGCTGCTTCTTCCACTGACCGATCTGGACGGCGGAAACCTCGAACTCACCCGACAATTGAGCCAGGGTCTTATCCCCTTTCAGGGCAGCGAAGGCTACTTTGCTTTTGAACTCCGCTGAACGCCTCTGTCGCTTGGCTGCCATGATGTCCCCTCTCTTTCTGGGACCCCCCCTATGCCACAATAGTTGTCGCCTCTCCTGAGTAGGTTATGATTGAACTCCAGAGGAGGTGCGCCCCATGAACCACTACAGTCCCGACGTGAAAGAGCAGCTTGTCAAACGAATGATGCCCCCTGAGAACGCCTCCCTCTCGACTCTGGCGCGTGAGACGGGAATCAGCTTCGAAACGCTCAGGCAGTGGAGGAAGAAGGCCCGTATCGAGACAGGTTCGCCCGTCCCCGGCAACGGCCGTCGCCCTCAGTCCTGGTCCCCCGGCGACAAGCTTCTCGCCGTCCTGGCCACGGCGGGGATGAACGAGACGGAACAGGCCGAATACTGTCGATCGAAGGGTCTTTACGTCGAGGAGATCCGTAGCTGGCGCGAGGCTTGCCTCGACGGCCTCGCCGCCGGCCGGGACAGAGACAACGTCAGGGAGCTGCGCGAGGAACTCACGTCGCACAGGGGACGCCTGAAGGAGCTGGAGCGGGAACTTCGGAGAAAGGAAAAGGCCCTGGCTGAAACGGCGGCCCTGCTCACGCTGCGAAAAAAAGCCCAGGCGATCTGGGGGGACGACGAGGACGGTATCTGAGCCTCCCCGATCGCCAGGCGGCCTGCGACCTCGTCCGAGAAGCCTGCCGCCAGGGAGCCCGCAGGGAAAAGGCCTGCGCCGAGCTGGGCCTCACTCTCCGCACCTTCCAGCGCTGGACCAGGGAGGGACAGGTCGCCGAAGACGGCCGCAGGAAGGCGAATCGCCCCAAGCCCCGCTGGAGCCTCACGGAAGAGGAAATCGAAACGATCCGCTCCGTCGTCGACAGCGAAGAGTTCGCCGACCTGCCCCCGAGTCAGATCGTCCCTATCCTCGCCGATCGGGACATCTACCTCGCCTCGGAATCGACCTTCTACCGCATCCTCCGGTCCACGAATCGACAGAACCGTCGCGGCCGGTCCCGAACCGGCTCGCCCAAGGTACCGACGACACACGAAGCCAAAGGGCCCAACGAAGTCTGGTCCTGGGACATCTCCTGGCTGCCGGGCCCCATCGTCGGGCTCCACTACTACCTCTACCTCATCCTGGATATCTACAGCCGCAAGATCGTCGGCTGGGAGATCTGGGAGAGGGAATCGGAAGACCACGCCTCCGAACTCGTCACCCGCGCAGTCGTTTCGGAAAAGACCTTCACGAAACCGCTGGTCCTCCACTCCGACAACGGCAGCCCCATGAAGGGCTCGACCTTCCAGGCCCGCCTTGCGGCCCTGGGAATCCTCTCCAGCAGAAGCCGCCCGAGAGTGAGCAACGACAACGCCTACTCGGAATCGCTCTTTCGGACCTACAAATACCGCCCCGCCTTCCCGTCGCAGGGATTCGCCGGCCTCGAAGAGGCCCGGAAATGGACGGCCGCCTTCGTCCGCTGGTACAACGAAAAGCATCGCCACAGCGCCATCGGCTTCGTCACCCCCGACGCCCGCCACAGAGGCGACGACGTCGAGATCCTGAAGAAAAGAAAGCTTCGCTACGAAAAGGCCCGATCGGCCCACCCCGAACGGTGGAGAGGCAAAACCCGCCGATGGGAATCCATCGGTCCCGTCTTCCTCAACCCCGACAGATCGGGTAAGGAGGAAAAAGCGGAGAAGGACCCCGGCTGAACGATCGCGAAGGAGATGCCGGAAGAGGAAATGTCAACCTGATGCATGCATGACTCTTGGGCGACAACTATATTGACAAACACCGCTCTGTGGTCGTCGAGGACGAGGACATGGAGGGGCGTGAAGCAACAGTGGTCCTGACCGGTGCTGATGGATCGCTGGTTGCGCAAATCGCCACAGTGATTGGTGGAGGTAAGCCATGATTGAAATGGACCAGATCGACAGCAAAGCGGCCTCCTCGCTGGAGGGATACCTGGTCCGGAAGGATCTGGTCCGGACCTTCAGCCGCCAGTTTCCGGTGCCCACCTATGTCGTCGAGTTTCTGCTCGGCCGGTACTGCGCCAGCACCGAGCAGGACGAGATCGACGAGGGGCTCGAGATCGTCCAGCGGCAGCTCAAATCACGAACGGTCAAAGCCGGAGAGGAAGAGCTCTTCAAGGCGAGGACCAGGGAGAAGGGCGAGATCAAAATCATCGATCTCATCACTGCTCGCCTCGATGCGAAGACCGATTCCTATGTCGCCACACTGCCCAGCCTGCGGCTGACCGATGTCCGCATCTGCCCTGAGCTGGTCAACCGGCATGAACGGATGCTGACGGGAGGTTTTTATGCCGAAATCACCGTGAGCTACGATGCGGCCATCGCCCAGGAGACCAAAGGGAGGCCATTCGGCGTCGATTCTCTCCGAGAAATTCAGCTATCCCAACGAGATGTGCTCGATATCCTGGCCGAGGCCCGCAAGTCCTTCACTACCGACGAGTGGAAAGAGTTTCTCCTTCGATCCGTCGGCATAGAACCGAACGGATTGTCCCGCCGGCAACGCGATGCCTTGATGCTGCGCATGGTGCCCTTTGTCGAGCGCAACTACAACCTGGTGGAACTCGGCCCCAGAGGGACGGGCAAGAGCCATCTCTTCCAGCAGGTTTCCCCTTACGCCCATTTGCTCTCCGGCGGAAAGGCGACCGTTGCCAAGATGTTCGTCAACAACGCGACAGGGCAGCGCGGGCTGGTCTGTCAATACGATGTGGTCTGTTTCGATGAGGTCTCCGGCATCTCCTTTGATCAAAAAGATGGCGTGAACATCATGAAGGGCTATATGGAGTCCGGTGAATTCAGCCGAGGCAAGGAGAGCATCCGAGCCGACGGGAGCATTGTCCTCGTCGGGAACTTCGAGGTCGACGTCGAGCATCAGCAGCGCATCGGTCACCTGTTCGGTCCCATGCCGCCCGAGATGAAAGACGATACGGCTTTCATGGACCGAATCCACGCCTTTCTGCCCGGTTGGGATGTTCCCAAAATCAGCAGGGAGCTGCTGACGAATCACTTCGGCCTCGTGAGCGACTTCTTGTCCGAGTGCTGGAGCCAGCTCCGCTATCAGAGCCGGGTCAGCGTACTGCAAAACCGGGTGTTCTTCGGTGGCGCACTGTCAGGGCGTGATACGAACGCCGTCAACAAGACAGTGAGCGGTTTGCTCAAACTCCTCTATCCCGGCGAGGGAGAAGTTCCCGAAGAGGATATCGAGTGGGCTGTCCGCGTCGCCATGGAGGCTAGACGTCGCGTCAAAGAGCAACAGAAGCGCATCGGCGCTGCGGAATTTCGCAACACCCACTTCAGCTACGTGATGGGAGCTGATGGCGTCGAAAAGTTCGTCTCGACACCGGAGCTGCAAAGCGAAAACAGCATCGGTGGCGACCCCCTTGAGCCGGGCCAGGTCTGGACCATCTCGCCAGGTGGGGGGGGGGAACACCCGGGACTCTACCGTATCGAGATCAACGAAGGCCCAGGTTCGGGCGTCAAGATCCTCAACAAACCCGTGCCGCCGGCCTTCAAGGAAAGCATGGGCTATGCCGAGCAGAACCTCTACGCCCGCTCTATGCAACTGGTCGGGGACAAAGACCCTCGTCACCACGAATTCACCGCCCAACTCCGAGCCTTCGACGCATCCAAGTCCGGCGCGAAACTCGGCATGGCATCCCTCCTTGCGCTCTGCACGGCTCTCTTGAAGAAGAGTGTCCGTGGCGGGCTCATCATCGCGGGAGAGGTCAATTTGGGCGGGTCTATCGAGCCCGTTCACAACGCCGTCACCATTGCCGAGATTGCCGTCGAAAAAGGCGCCTCGGCACTCTTGATGCCCGTCGCCTGCCGGCGTCAGCTTATTGATTTATCCGACGACATGGCGACCAAGATCGATATCCAATTCTATTCCGATGCCCGGGATGCCCTTCTGAAGGCGATGGTGGAGTGACGAAGATGAGCGTCCGGAGTGCAGCCATCCAGGTGTTGAAAGCGGCTGACCGTTGTGCCTCGTTTAATCGGTGCCCTTGAAGTCGGTGCCGAAGAAGATGACGCCATGACTCTCGACTACGCCACATTGGAGCTGCTCCGCCAGAATCACCCGGCCTGGCGGTTGCTCTGTGCCCACCACGCGCCGCTGGTGGCCTCTTTTCTCCACCGAGCGTTCGTCGTGCCCCGTGTTCGGAATCTCTCCCAGGCCGATCTCGTCGAGGCGCTGGAAGACGAGCTCTTCCTCCTGAGGGAGCAGATGGGCGCCGAGGCCTTTCCCGGCACGGCCCAAAGCTACCTGAGCGACTGGGCCGAAAACGACAAGGGCTGGCTGCGGAAGTTTTATCCCGAAGGGACGGACGAACCGCACTATGATCTCACTCCGGCGACGGAGAAGGCGATGGGCTGGCTCGAAGGGCTGACGGAACGGTCCTTTGTCGGCACGGCATCGCGCCTCCTGACTCTGTTCGATCTGCTTCGGCAGATGAGCGAGGGGAGCGAGACTGACCCCCAGGTACGGATAGCCGAATTGGAGAAAAGGCGCAGCGACGTCGACGCCGAAATCGGACGCATTCAGGCCGGTGACATTCCCCTTCTCGATGACACGGCCCTGAGGGATCGTTTCCAGCAGTTCCTGCAGATGGCGCGGGAGTTGCTGGCGGATTTTCGCGAGGTGGAGCACAACTTCCGCCATCTCGACCGGAAGGTTCGTGAGCGCATCACTCTCTGGGAGGGCTCCAAGGGGAAGCTGCTTGAGGAGATCATGGGCGAGCGGGAGGCCATCGCCGACTCCGATCAGGGCAAAAGTTTCAATGCCTTCTGGGATTTCCTGATGTCCCCGTCCCGGCAGGAGGAGCTGAGCCGGCTGCTGGAACAGGTGCTCTCACTGCCGCCCATTGTCGCCATGGAGCCCGATGCCAGGCTCCGACGCGTGCACCACGACTGGCTTGAGGCGGGTGAGCATACCCAGCGGACGGTGGCCAGGCTGTCGGAGCAGCTCCGCCGTTTTCTCGACGATCAGGCCTGGCTGGAAAACCGCCGCATCATGGACATCCTCCACAGCGTTGAAACCCATGCTCTGGCCTTGCGGGAGGATTTGCCGGCAGGGAATTTCGTCTCCCTGGACGAACCTTGCGCAACGATTGAGCTCCCTCTGGAGAGGCCTCTTTACCACCCGCCTCTCAAGGTTTACATTTCCGATAGGGTTTTGGAAGAGGGCGAGGCCGAGGTGGATCTGGCGGCTCTTTACTCCCAAGTCGTCGTCGACCGGGCCGAGCTGACCCGGAATATCCGCTTTGAGCTTCAGGAGCGCAGCCGGGTCAGCCTTGGCGAGGTCATTTCCCGCCACCCTCTCCGCCACGGGCTGGCCGAGCTGGTCGCCTACCTCCAGGTGGCCGCCGATTGGCCTGAGGCGGTCGTCGACGATGACGTGCAGGAACAGGTGACCTGGCTTTCCGACGGAGGAATCCTTCGCTGCGCGGCCTTACCGCGCACGGTCTTGTCGAGGAGAACATGATGGATTACAGCGGCATCGATCCCGTCTCCTTGTCCCAGGAACTTTCATCGGTGGTGATTCCCCTGCTCAAGGGGGTCTTGTACCAGGAGGAAAATCCCCGATCGTGGGCCTCCCTCCTCAACCTGCAGGCTCGCGTTCAGGATTACGTCGCCGTGCTGGGTCTTGAGCTCATTCTCGATGAGGCGGAGGGGTATGCCTTTCTGCGTTCCCGCCGCGATGACGAGGAGAGCCCCGATGATATCCCCCGGCTCGTCTCCCGACGGCAGCTTTCCTACCCCGTCAGCCTCCTTCTCGCCCTTTTGCGCAAGAAGTTGGCCGAATCCGACGCCGGCGGCGACAGGCGCCTGATCCTGTCTCGTGACGAGGTAGTGGAATTGATCCGGATCTTCCTTCCTGCCGGCACCAACGAGGCGAAGCTCGTCGATCGGGTCGATGCCACATTGAACAAGATCGCCGAGCTGGGTTTCGTTCGCCGCCTGAGGGGGCAGGGACAGATGATTGAAGTCCGGCGGATCATCAAGGCCTTTGTCGATGCCCAGTGGCTGGCCGACTTCGATGAGCGGCTGGAGGAGTACCGAAGGCAGCTGGCGGGGCCATTGGTGGACGACGATGAGTGAGTCCCTTGAACTGGAATTCATGACCGATGACAGCCTGGCCGGTTTCCGTCTGCAGCGGCTGGAGGTCTTCAACTGGGGGACCTTTGACGGCAGGGTCTGGACTCTGAGCCTCGACGGAAAGAACGGCCTCCTCACCGGCGAAATCGGCTCGGGGAAGTCGACGCTGGTCGACGCCGTCACGACCCTGCTCGTTCCGAGCCATCGCGTCGCCTACAACAAGGCCGCCGGTGCCGACAGCCGCGAACGGACCCTTCGTTCCTACGTGCTCGGCCATTACAAGTCAGAGCGGCAGGAATCCCTGGGCAGCGCCAAGCCCGTCGCGCTCCGGGATTTCAACAGCTATTCGGTGATCCTCGGTGTTTTCGGCAATGCCGGATACGGCAAGACGGTTACCCTGGCCCAGGTCTTCTGGATGAAAGAGGCGAACGGTCAGCCGACCCGTCTCTATGCCGCCTGTGAGCGCGATCTGTCGATAGCGGCCCATTTCTCCGGATTCGGCAGCGAGATAAGGGGTCTCCGGAAAAAACTGCGCGAAAACGGTGCAGAGATCTTCGACACCTTCCCACCCTACGGTTCCTGGTTCCGGCGCCGCTTCGGCATCGATAACGAACAGGCTCTCGATCTCTTTCATCAGACCGTTTCCCTTAAATCCGTCGGGAACCTGACCGACTTCGTCCGCAGCCACATGCTGGAACCCTTCGATGTCGCGCCGCGCCTGGAGGCACTGATCGGGCACTTCGAAGACCTCAGCCGGGCTCACGAGGCCGTTTTGAAGGCCAAAAGGCAGGTCGAGATGCTGGAGCCGCTGGCGGGCGACTGTGAACGCCACCGAGAGCTGTCGCAAGGAGCCGAGGATTTTCGAGACTGCCGCATTGCTCTCCGCCCCTGGTTTGCCTCACTGAAGCTTGATCTGCTGGAGAAACGTCTCCTCGCGCTGGATGAGGAGTGGGTCCGCCATCGAGCGGCCGTCGGCCGACTCGAGGAGCAGCGACGGGCTCAGGAGGTGCGCAGGAGTGATCTGAAACGCAGCATCGCGGAAAACGGCGGTGGCCGGATCGAGAGAATCGGTTCGGAAATCGAGCGGAAGCGGGAAGAGATGGAACGCCGCAAGAAGGCCGCCGATCGCTACGCCGAGCTCGTTCATGTCTTGGGACAGTCACCGGCGGCGACGGAGGAGGCCTTTCTTCGCCAGCGCTCCGAGATCTCAGAATGGCGCCAAACGACGGAAGCGGCCGAAGACCGCACCCAGAACGATCTCACTGAAACGGGCGCCCTTCTTTCCCGGGAGCGGCCCGAGTACGATCTGTTGAAAAGGGAAATCAACGGCCTGAAATCCCGTGTCAGCAACATCGATGAAAAACAGATCGCCCTGCGCCGCTCTCTCTGCCAGGCCCTGAATCTGGCCGAAGAGGAGATGCCCTTTGCCGGCGAACTCCTCCAGGTCCGCGATGATGAGCGCGACTGGGAGGGGGCCATCGAACGGCTGCTTCACGGCTTCGGCCTCTCCCTCCTGGTCCCCGATCGACATTACGTCGCCGTGGCCGAATGGGTTGACCGGACCCATCTGCAAGGCCGGCTCGTCTATTTTCGGGTGCGCCTGGGGAGCCGAGGCGAGATGCCGTCTCTGGCCCCTCATTCCTTGGCGCGCAAGCTGCAGGTCAAACCGGATTCGCCCTTTTATGACTGGATCGAACGGGAGATAGCCCACCGTTTCGATCTGGCCTGCTGCCTCTCTCAGGAGCAGTTCCGCCGTGAGACGCGGGCCATCACCCGGGCCGGACAGATCAAGGTGCCGGGGGAGCGTCACGAAAAGGACGATCGTCACCGTCTCGATGACCGTCGCCGTTATGTCCTGGGCTGGAGCAACGCCGAAAAGATCGCGGCCCTGGAAGAGGAGGCCCGGGAGCGCAAAAGGCACCTTGACGCGCTGGATCACCGCATCGGAACCCTGAAAAAGGAACAGGAGGCGCTCAAGGAACGCCTTGACACGCTATCCAAGCTTGTAGAATACGTCGACTTCCGCGATCTTGACTGGAAGCCGCTTGCGAAGGCCATTGCCCGGCTGGAAGAGGAGAAACGGCAGCTTCAAGCCGCTTCGGACCTGCTTAAAACCCTCACGGTCCAATTGGCGGCCGTCGAGGAGGAATCAAGGGAAACGGATCGCCAGCTCAAAGATCGAAACGACAGGGCCTCCAAGACGGAGCAGAAGATCAGCGACGCCGAAGAGCTGAAGAGGCAGGCGCAGGAACTTCTTGCCGAAAGGGCAGGGGCGAGTGCGCCGCGTTTCCCTCTGTTGGAATCGATGCGGGAGGAGGCGCTCGGCGGGCAGGTCCTGACCGTCGAATCCTGCGACAACCGGGAGCGCGAAATGCGCGACTGGCTGCAGACCAAAATCGACGCCGAAGAGGCGAAGCTCAAGCGGCTGTCCGAAAAGATCATCAAGGCCATGACCGAGTACAAGAAGGAATGGGTTCTCGAAACCCGCGAGGTCGATGTCCACATCGATGCCGGCCCGGAATTCAAAAGGATGCTCGATCAGCTCCGGGCCGACGACCTCCCTCGCTTCGAAGGGCGTTTCAAGGATCTTCTGAATGAGAACACCATTCGCGAGGTGGCCAACTTCCAATCCCAGCTCGCCCGGGAGAGGGAAACCATCAAGGAACGCATCGCCAAGATCAACGAATCGCTCACCCAGATCGACTACAACCCCGGCCGTTACATCAGCCTTGAGGCGCAGATGAATCTCGACGCCGACATCCGCGACTTTCAGTCCGAGCTGAGGAGCTGCACGGAAGGGGCCCTCACCGGCTCCGAGGAGGAGCAGTACTCGGAGGCCAAGTTCCTTCAGGTCAAGCGCATCATCGAGCGCTTCCGGGGCCGGGAGGAGTTCGCCGAGCTTGATGGGCGATGGACGGCCAAGGTGACGGACGTCCGCAACTGGTTCGTCTTTGCCGCCAGCGAACGGTGGCGGGAAGACGACAGCGAACACGAGCATTATGCCGACTCCGGCGGCAAATCGGGCGGCCAGAAGGAGAAACTGGCCTACACCGTCCTCGCCGCCAGCCTGGCCTACCAGTTCGGCCTGGAGTGGGGAGCCGTGCACTCCCGTTCCTTCCGGTTCGTCGTCATCGACGAGGCCTTCGGGCGAGGCTCCGACGAATCCGCCCAGTACGGACTGCGGCTTTTCGCCCAACTCAACCTGCAACTTCTCATCGTCACTCCCTTGCAGAAGATCCCCATCATCGAGCCTTTCGTCGCCCATGTCGGATTTGTTCACAGTGAAGATGGCCGCGACTCCGTCCTGCGCAACCTGACCATCGAGGAGTACCGCGTCGAAAGGCAGAGAGCGGGAGAATGACCTGGACGACGCCAGCCGATCTCAAGACGCAGGTCCAAAGGCTCTGGGATCGGGGCCTGCTTCTTGCCGCTCTGGCGGGTGGTGAGCCTCTCTTTCCCCGGCGCCTCGTCCTCAAGGGCCCGACCTCGCGGGAGCTGAGCGAACGGTTTCCCGAGGTTCGTGATTGGATCGCCCGGATTTCGGCGGCTTCCGGCCCCTACCGGATCGAATGGCGCACCGTCAATCATCGCGTCCTCGGGGTCAATGAAATCCCCGCACAGATCTGGATTGACAGCCTGGAAGATGCCTTCCGACTGATCGGCAGGCGCCGGGAGGCGGAGCGTTTTGCCGCGCTTCTCGCCCTGACCGGCGAGAGTCGGCCTGAATTGACCGTTTGGCAGGCCAGGCGCCCTCTCCGTGCTCTTGAGCTGGCCGAGGAGTGGCCGCGACTGCTGGCCGTCGTCACCTGGTGCCTCAACCATCTCCGTCCCGCCGTCTACCTTCGCCAGATCGACCTCCCCGGCGTCCATACCAAGTTCATCGAGGGACATAAAGCCGTCCTGGCCGAACTGCTCGACCTCGTCCTGCCCGAAGAGGCCATCGATGGGGCCTATGGCGGAGCCTCGGGGTTCTGCCGCCGCTACGGTTTCCTGGACAAACCGTCACGGGTCCGTTTTCGCGTGCTTGACCCCGCCGTCCGCCTTCTGAGGACAGAGGGAGACCACGATATCACCCTGACGGAACGTTCCTTCGCCTCCCTTGATCCGTCCCTTTCAACGGTCTTCATCACCGAAAACGAGATCAACTTCCTGGCCTTCCCCGATGTCCCCGGAGGGATGGTCCTTTTTGGGGCCGGTTACGGTTTCGACAACCTTGCCGGTGCCGATTGGCTCCATCAAAAGAAAATCCACTATTGGGGAGATATCGACACCCACGGTTTTGCCATCCTCAATCAGCTGCGGGGCCTCTTTCCCCACGCCCGTTCTTTTCTCATGGATCAGCAGACCCTTTTGGTCCATCGGTCCCTTTGGGGCATGGAGCCGCAGCAGGAGATGGCGGATCTGGCGAGGCTCAACGATGAGGAGCGTGACCTGTATGATCAACTGCGGTGCCACCACTGGGGCGATCGGGTCCGACTCGAACAGGAGCGGATCGGCTTTGACTTTTTGCTTGATTGTCTAGGTTGCGTCTTCAAAACATCGTAACCAAAATCGTGCAGAAAGCGTATGGAGTAGCATCAGCGATGAACTGCTGGAATGGGGCCGTAGCAACTTTGTCATCATTCTCTCTTCACGGAGGGCAAGACGCGAGATCTGCGACAGAAAACCTTTGCTGACGCCCAGACCTTCGCGAGATAGAGGCAGCCCACCTGGCTGGCGGGAAAAGTTTTTCTTTCGAGCTCAAAACTGTTTTCCATTGGAAATATCTCTGCGCGCTCATCGCCGCCTTCTATGCCAAAAACGAACGAGGCCGTCCGCCGGTTGGGTCGAGCGGATGCTCCGAATCCACTTTCTCCAGTGCTGGTTCAAACGCATCTACCGTGGATTGATTTTCATTTTTCTCCATTTTCGACCTATTGCGTATGAACTGGCGTCGCTTGTCTTTCTGCTCTTCCGCGAGTACACTGTTTCGCAATATCGGTTGCGCCCGAGGAGGGACTGGGATGAAGGGTTTCGACAGGGTATCGGTATCGCTCATGATTAGCCTGCTCGGCCTTATCGGCGCCAGGTCCCTTCCTGGAGCGCTTGCCTGTCCGTAGCTTTCAGGCAGCTGGGCTTCAGGCCGGGATCTTCGGATCCCGGCTTTTTTTATGGTTCCCTTCCCGAGAAGCGGGGAAGAGAGGGGAAGAAGACAGGAGGTCTTTGAGAAGAATGGGACAGAACGACGCACCAAGAGAGCAGTGGGGAAGCCGGATCGGCTTTCTGCTTGCGGCGGCGGGGTCGGCCGTCGGGCTGGGCAACATCTGGCGTTTCCCCTACGTTGCGGGCAAGAACGGGGGGGCGGCCTTCCTTCTGATCTACCTGGCCATCGTCTTTTCCATCGGCGCCTCGGTCATGCTCGCCGAACTGGTTCTCGGCAGGGCCTCCAAGCGCAACTCCGTCGGGACCTTCCGGGTGCTCAAGGGCGGAGCCTGGCCGATCGTGGGCTGGATCGGTCTGATCGTCGCCTTCCTCATCCTGTCCTACTACGCCGTGATCGGCGGCTGGACGATGGCCTACATCATCAAGTCCTTCACGGGGCTCATGTCGGCTGATGGAGCCGAAGGGGCCCAGGGGGTTTTCCTTTCCTTCATCGCCAGTCCCTTCCAGGTCATGAGCGCCTTTTTCCTTTTCATGCTGACGGTCTTCTGCATCGTCTACCGCGGCGTCGGTGAGGGCATCGAGCGCTTCGCCAAGGTTCTCATGCCCGGTCTTTTCTTCATCCTGCTGATCCTGATGGCCCGGGCCCTGACCCTTCCGGGAGCGGCCGAGGGCGTGGCCTTCTACCTCAAACCCGATTTTTCCAAGGTGACGGGAGCGACCTTCATCGATGCCTTGGGGCAGGCCTTCTACTCTCTTTCCCTGGGAATGGGCATCCTCGTGACCTTCGGCAGCTACCTCAACAAGAAGGAGAGCATCCCCAAGTCGGTGGCGATGGTGACCTTTCTGGACACCCTCGTGGCCTTTTTCTCAGGTCTCGTCATCTTCCCCACGGTCTTTGCCTTCGGCGTCGACGCCGGCGCCGGTGCCGGCCTGACCTTCATCACCCTGCCGGCCGTCTTTTCTCAGATGTGGGGCGGCGCTCTCTGGTCGGCGCTCTTTTTCTCCCTCCTTTTCATCGCCGCCCTCACGTCGGCCGTCTCTCTCTTCGAGGTCGTCGTCTCCTACTGCATGGACGAGCTCCGGTGGAGCCGTCCCAAGGCCAGCGTCGTCATGGGCCTGGCCGTCTTTCTGATGGGCATCCCTTCGGCCCTTTCCAACGGGGCCGTCGACATCCGGCTTTTCGGGCAGGGTTTCCTGGACGGCCTGGACTGGCTCTGCTCCAACATCCTTCTCACCGTCTGCGGCATCCTGATCTGCCTCTTCGCCGGATGGGTCGTCTGCGACAAGGTCAAATCGGAGGTCACCAACGACGGGCAGGTGCCCTTTCCCCTTCTGGTCCCCTGGCTGTGGATCCTGCGCGTCGTCGCCCCGGCGGCGATCATCATCATCATCTACTCGGGGCTGAAGTAGCGGGTCCCTTTCGACGCACGAGGGGGCTCCGGCGGATTTCCGCCGGAGCCCCCTCGTGGTGTTTGCATCTGTTTGGTAAAACGATGTGCCGTGGACCTAGAAAACGGGACAGTGAGCCACGTTGCCGTTGAAGCCGGGCTGTATGATGGGATCCCGAAAAGGAGAGGGGACATCATGGCAGCCAAGGGGGGCTTCACCGAAGTTCAGAAGGGAAAGCGGTCTCCGACGCCATGAAGGCCCGGGCCGTAGAGTTCGTCCGGGGAACCATTGAGCGAGCGACGCCGGAGGAGCTCGTCAACTTCTTCCGCAAGTTCGACTTCAGAGTAACAGCAAAGCCGGATAGCCTCTGCTTCGAGGCCAATCCGGCTCTGTTTTTGTCTGAAACTCTTTCGGAGTTCGCTGATTCAAAATTATGGCGTGCCCGAGGCGATTCGAACGCCTGACCTTTGGCTCCGGAGGCCAACGCTCTATCCAGCTGAGCTACGGGCACGCTTGACGACGGCTATACTACCACGCCGGAGGGGAGGGCGCAACGGCCCCGACGTTTTTCCGTCTCTTCGTCGCGTCGGACTTCGAAGGCAGGAGGCCAACGCTCAAGAAACAGCCCCGTCATTCATCGCCAGGTTGACAATATCATGAACGCCGCTGCAAAGGTTCATCTCTTCGCCGGGCCCCGGCGTCATTCTTCGTGGCGGTTCTGGACGAGGGGTTCGACGAACTGGACCTCCGAGTCCCAGGGGAAGAGGATCCACGTGTCCTGGCTCACCTCCGTGACGAAGGTGTCCACCAGGGGGCGTCCGTCGGGCTTGGAGTAGACGGTGGCGAAATGGGCCTCGGGGAGCATCTGGCGGACCATGCGGGCCGTCTTTCCCGTATCGACGAGGTCGTCGATGATGAGCCAGTTCCTGCCGCCGCCTTCGAGCTTCTTCAGGACCGACATTTCCCCCTGGTCGCGGATGGTGTAGCTCGAGATGCAGACGGTGTCGACGAAGTGGATGTCCAGCTCGCGGGCGATGACGGCGGCGGGGACGAGGCCGCCGCGGACGACGGCGACGATCCGTTCCCATTTCCGTCCCATGTCGAGGAGACGCCACGAGAGGGCCCGGCTGTCGCGGTGAAGCTGATCCCATGAGACGGGGTAGGTGCGGTGGTAGCGGTCCTTGCTTGGCATGCCTTTCGCTCCTTAGGTGTCACGGTATAAGGGGCGGAGAGGCCCGACCCTTTCCTATTATAAGCGAGGTCTTCATTGACTTTCAGGGCTTTTCTCGATAGATTGTTAGTGAATGTTCGGTCAGATCGTCGAAGTACCCATTTTGTGAAGGGGGCGGATCAGGGTATGAGAAAGGGATTGTTGCTGTCGCTTGTCGTCGCGCTTGTGGTCGGCTTTGCCGGCGCGGCCCTGGCCTTCGAGGCCATCGCACCGGAGAATCTGAAGGTGGGCTGGGTCTACATCGGCCCCGTAGGAGACGGCGGGTGGACCTACATGCACGACAAGGGGCGCGTCGCCATGGAAGAGGCCTATCCCGGCGTCACGTCGAGTCTCGTCGAGTCCGTTCCCGAGGGCCCCGATTCGGCCCGCGTCATGGAGACCTTCATCCGCAACGGCGCCAAGGTCATTTTCGCCACCTCCTTCGGCTACATGGACTTCGTCCAGGACGTGGCCAAGAAGTACCCCGACGTCATGTTCCTCCACTGCTCGGGATTCAAGCGCGCCGATAACGTGGGCACCTATTTCGGCCGCATGTACCAGGCCCGCTACCTCTCCGGTCTCGTCGCCGGGAGCATGTCGAAGAACAACGTCATCGGCTATGTGGCGGCCCATCCCATTCCCGAAGTCATCCGCGGCATCAACGCCTTCACCGTCGGAGCCCGCAAGGTCAACCCCGATGTGAAGGTCAAGGTCATCTGGCTCTTCTCCTGGTTCGACCCCGGCAAGGAAAAGGAGGCCGCCAAGGCCCTCATCGACGCCGGCGCCGACGTCATCGCCATGCACGCCGACACGGGCGCCACGCCTCAGGCCGCCGAGGAGGCCGGCGTCTACGTCGTGGGCTACAACAACGACATGTCCAAATACGCTCCGACGAAGCACCTGACGGCTCCCGTCTGGGACTGGGGCGCCTACTACAAGTACGTCGTCGGCCAGGTCACGGCGGGCACGTGGAAGTCGGAGGACATCTGGTGGGGACTCAAAGAGGGCTTCGTCGACCTCGCTCCCTTCGGCGCCGACGTTCCTCAGGAGGTCCGCGACCTCGTGGCCTCCGAGAAGGCCCGCATCGTCGACGGCCAGTGGGACGTCTTCGCCGGGCCCGTCAGCAACCAGAAGGGCGACGTCGTCGTCCCCGAGGGAACGACGATGTCCGATGCCGAAATGCTCTCCATGAACTGGTTCGTCGAGGGCGTCGAGGGCGACATTCCCCAATAGACGCCACTGTACCGCTTCGAGAACGACGGCGGGACGCCTCCTTTTCGGCGCCCCGCCTCTTTTGTCGCTCTGCCTTCGGGACATCGCGGAAAAGCCGGACCGATTCCGTTGAATTTCCCTCTGCGTCTCCGACGCCGCAGGGTGAGGGGATCATGGAGCTTCTTTCTTCTCTTTGGGCTCGCGGTTCTTTCCGATAGAATGGATTCCGTCAGGGCCTGTGAAAAGGCCTGGCGAGAGGATGGTGCGCTCATGACAGCCCCTTCTCCCCTTGTCGATCTGCGGGGAATAACGAAGGTCTTTCTGGGAACGGCGGCCAACGACGGCGTCGACTTCGACGTTCGCCCCGGCGAGGTCCACGCCCTGCTCGGTGAGAACGGAGCGGGAAAGAGCACCCTGATGAACGTGCTCTGCGGTCTTTATCGTCCCGACGGGGGAAAGCTCTTTGTCTCCGGCAGGGAGGTCCGTTTCCGGTCGCCCGGCGACGCCATCGCCGCCGGCATCGGGATGGTTCATCAGCACTTCATGCTCATCCCCGTTCAGACGGTCTGGGAGAACATGATTCTGGGCCAGGAGGGACTCGACTTCGTCCTCGGCAAAAGAGCCATATGTCGGCGCATCGCCGAACTGGCCGACCGTTACGGTCTTCATGTCGATCCCGAGCGGCCCGTCTGGCAGCTCTCCATCGGCGAACAGCAGCGTGTGGCCATCCTGCGCATGCTCTACCGTGAGGCCAAGGTCCTCATCCTCGACGAGCCGACGGCCGTTCTCACGCCTCAGGAGGCCCGTCGCCTCTTCGAGACGCTGACGCGGATGAAGGCCGAGGGCCACGGCATCGTCTTCATCTCCCACAAGCTCGACGAGGTGGCCGAGATCGCCGACAGGGTCACCATTCTCCGCAGGGGGAGAAAGATCGGCACCGTCAGTGCCTCCGGCGTCGGTCCCGAGGAACTGGCCGAGATGATGATCGGCAGTCCCGTCCCTCCCGCCGTGAACAAGCGGAACGTGACGTCCGGCGAGGTCCTCCTCAGGGCGGAGGGGATCTGCGCCAGAGGCGACAAGGATCTCCCCGTCCTTCACGACCTCTCCCTCTCCCTTCGACGCGGCGAGATCCTGGGCCTGGCCGGCGTCGACGGCAACGGTCAGACGGAACTCTGCGAGGCCCTCGTGGGGCTTCGCCCTCTCACCGGAGGTTCGCTCTTTTTCGGTGAAAGGGACATGACGGGAGCCTCGGTCCGCGATTCCCTCGTCTCCGGTATCCGTTACATCCCCGCCGACAGGCGGGGGACGGGACTGGTGCCGACGATGAACCTCCGCGAGAACTATGCCCTGCGTCACTACTGGCGCAGGGCATACGGCAAGGGGCCCTTCCTGGCATGGGAGGCCCTGGCGGGCCAGACGGGACGGGTCGCCGAGCGTTTCGACGTCGTCTCTCCCTCTCTGGGCATCCCCGTTCGCATGCTCTCCGGAGGCAATCTGCAGAAGCTCATGCTGGCCCGCGAGCTCGACGGGGAGCCTCAGGTCGTCGTGGCCATGCAGCCCACCTGGGGACTCGACGTGGGGGCCACGGCCTTCGTCCGCGAACGTCTCCTCGATGCCCGATCGAAGGGGGCCGCCGTCTTCCTCGTCTCCGAGGATCTGGAGGAGCTTCTGGCTCTCAGCGACAGGCTGGCCGTCATCCACAAGGGACGTCTCATGGGCCTTCTCGACGATCCCCGGAAGGCGACGGAGGAGATGCTGGGACTCATGATGGCCGGCAGGCCGCTGGAATCGCTGAAGGAGGAGGCCTGTGACGGTGAAGATCGAAAAGCGCTTTGAAAGCCCCCGGTGGATGGAGTGGGGCCTTCCCCTCATCGCCCTTGCCCTGGCCTTTTCCGCCGGGGCGCTGCTTCTCGTACCCATGGGCGTCTCGCCCCTTGAGGCCTACGGGGCCATGATCCGAGGCTCCCTGGCCGACGGCTACGGCCTCAGCGAGACCGTCGTCAAGGCCATTCCCATAGCCCTTTGCAGCCTCGCCGTCGCCCTGGCCTTCACCATGCTCGTCTGGAACATCGGCGCCGAGGGACAGCTCGTGGCGGGAGCCCTGGCCGCTACGGCGGCCGTCCGCTGCTTCCCCTCGGAACAGGCGCCTCTCATGCTCGGCACGATGATGGTCATGGCGGCCCTGGCGGGCGGCCTCTGGGGGGCCTTCGCCGGCTGGCTCAAGGCCAAGTGGTCCGTCAACGAGATCATCACGACCCTCATGATGAACTACATCGCCATTCTGGGGCTGGAGTACTTCGTCTACGGACCCTGGCGCGATCCTGCCAGCCTGGGCTTTCCCCTGACGAAGGCCTTTCACGGGGCGGCTCGCCTGCCGCAGTTTTTCGGTACCCGCGTCCACGGCGGACTCTTTCTGGCCCTGCTGGCGGCCCTGGCCCTTCATATCGTCCTCCGCTGGACGCGATGGGGCTACGAGATCCGCGTCATCGGCCAGAACGCCCGGGCCGCGGCCTATGCCGGAATGGCCACGTCGCGCCACATCGTCGCCGTCCTTTTCCTCTCCGGCGCCATCGCCGGACTGGCCGGAATGGGCGAAGTGGCAGGCCTTCAGGGGCGTCTCCAGCCGGGATTTTCCGTCGGCTACGGCTTCACGGCCATCATCGTCGCCTGGCTGGCCCGTCTCAATCCCTTCGCCATCCTCGTCGTCTCCTTCTTCATGGGGGCCCTTCTCGTCGGAGGCGACACGCTTCAGGTCGTCATGCGCCTGCCTCTGTCGAGCGTCCAGGTCCTTCAGGGGCTGATTCTCTTTTGCGTCCTCGGCGGCGAGTTCTTCCGCCACTACCGTCTTCGGTTCCACCGAGGGGAGAGTGACGTCTGATGGAGCTTATCGTCCCCATTCTCGCCGCCGCCGTCCGAAGCGGCACGCCCATTCTCTACGCCACTCTGGGCGAGATCGTCACGGAAAAATCGGGCGTCATGAACCTGGGCATGGAAGGGGTCATGCTCGTCGGTGCCCTGACGGGTTTTTCCGTCACCTACCACGGCGGTTCCCCCTGGGCGGGGCTGGTTGCGGCCTTCGCCGTCGGCGCCCTGCTCTGCGCCGTCCACGCCTTTCTCTGCGTCACGTTGGGGGCCAATCAGGTCGTCTGCGGCCTGGCCCTGACCCTCTTCGGCACGGGAGCGAGCTCTCTCGTCGGGCGAGGCCTTGTGGGCGAGACCATCGAAGGTCTCTCGGCCTTTCCCCTGCCCCTTCTCTCCCGTGTCCCCCTCCTGGGGCCCGTTCTCTTCTGCCAGGACGCCATGGTCTATCTGTCTTTCTTTCTCGTCGCCTTTCTCTGGTTCTTTCTCTTTCACACCCGGCCGGGCCTCCATCTCCGCGCCGTGGGGGAGAGCCCGGCGGCGGCCACGGCGGCGGGCCTTTCCGTCCCTGCCGTCCGTTGGGCCGCGACGCTCTGCGGCGGAGGGCTGGCCGCCCTGGGAGGGGCCTATCTTTCCGTCGTCAACAGCCACATGTGGGTCGAGCAGATGACGTCGGGCCGGGGGTGGATCGCCGTCGCCCTCGTCATCTTCGGCATCTGGCATCCGCTGAGATCGACGTTGGGCGCCTACCTCTTCGGCGGCGTGGGCGCCCTTCAGCTCCGTGTCCAGGCCGGGGGGACGAGCATCCCGGCGCCGCTTCTGCTCATGCTTCCCTATGTGCTGACGATCGTTGTCCTCACGGGAATCTCCATCAAGAAGGGAAAGGGCATTCTTCTCGGCGCTCCTGCCGCCTTGGGACTTCCCTTTCACAGGGAGGAGCGCGAGTAGCCTCCGACCCGGCGCCGACGTTCTTTTTCGGGCGGCCTCGAGGCGATGACGAAAGCCCCTGACCGCATCCGGTCAGGGGCTTTCTCTCACAGGGGAAGGGGGCGGCGAAGGGCAGGCAGGTCCGAGGCGGCACGAAGAAGGGGCTTCGGAGACATCCGCAGGAGCCTCAGTCTTCCCAGAAGGGGGCCAGCGTCGCCTCGTCGGGAGCTCTCGTGGCGAGGCTGACGGCGACGAAGACGACGAGGGCGATGGCGAGGGTGGGGACGATGACGTTCATGCCCAGAAAGCGTTTGACGTAGATGGAGAGGAGAAAGAAGGTCGCCACGCCCGTTATCATCGAGGCCAACGCTCCCGCTCCGTTGGCCCTTCGCCAGTAGAGCCCCAGGACGAGGGGCCAGAGGAAGGCCGCCTCCAGTCCGCCGAAGGCGAAGAGGTTGATCCAGACGATGAGCGAGGGCGGCCTGAGGGCCGCACCGAAGACGATGAGTCCCAGAAGGGCCGTCGTGGCGAAACCGGCCCGGCGGAGCGTCTTTTCCGCCGGGATGGAGCGAGGCTCTCCCGGGGCGCCGTAGCGGACGAAAAGGTCTTTGACGAGAGTGGCCGAGGCCAGGAGCAGCTGGGAGTCGACGGTGGACATGATGGCCGCCAGAGGGCCGGCAAGGAAAAGGCCGGCCCAGAGAGGGGGCAGGACGCGAAGGGTGATTTCGGGCATGATGCTGTCCCCCGAGGGGAGTCCGGGGAGGACGGCGCGGCCGAAGACGCCGCACAGGTGCATGCCCAGCATGAGAAAGCCCATGACGAAGGTGCCGATGAGGATGGCCCGGTGCATGGATCGACTGTCCCTGTAGCCCATGCACCGCACGGCCGTGTGGGGCAGGCCGATGACGGCGAAGCAGACCAGGACCCAGAAGGAGAGGATGAAGGGCCTGGAGATGAAGTCCTTGGGGCCGAAGGGCGTCAGGAGGGCCGGGTCGGTCTGGCGGAGGGTCTCCATGATGGGGGTCAGGCCGCCTCCGGCCCGGATCGTTCCCCAGAGGATGGCCACGGTGCCGACGATCATGACGAAGCCCTGAACCGTGTCGGTGAGGGCCACGGCGCGGAAGCCGCCCACCGTGGTGTAGAGGACGACGGAGAGGGCGAAGAGGGCGAGCCCCAGACGGTAGTCGAGGCCCGTCAGGCTCTCGAAGAGGCGGGCTCCCCCGATGAACTGGGCCACCATGGCGGCGACGAAAAAGAGGACGAGGGAGAGGGAGCCGCAGAAGACGACGGCCCTGCTGCGGTAGCGGGCCCAAAGAAAGTCGTTGACGTTGACGGCGCCGATGCGGCGGCCGATGATGGCGAAGCGCTTGCCCAGGACGCCCAAAGTGAGCCAGGCCGTGGGAAGCTGGATCATGGCCAGGAGGACCCAGCCGAGGCCCATGGTGTAGGCCACGCCGGGGCCGCCGATGAAACTGCTGGCGCTGGTGTAGGTGGCGACGAGGGTCATGGCCAGGACGAGGCCGCCCATGGTGCGGCCTCCGATGAAATACTCTTCGAGAAAATTGTCGGCCCTCGACAGCCTCCGGTTCGTCCAGAGGGCCAGGCCGTACATGAGGGCCAGGTAGAGGACGACGGGGACGAGAATGGACGCGTCGCCTCTCATCGCCGGGCCTCGTCGTCGAGGGGCATGTCGCGGAAGAGGAGCTTCACCATGGCCGCGGCGAGGAAGGAGAAAAGAAGAAAGCCGACGATGGCGCTGAGAAAGAACCAGGCCGGGAAACCGGCGATGTAGCGGTAGGTCTCGACGGGGCCCGAGCCGAGGCCGTAGGCCGTGGCGTACCACCAGAGAAAGTTGAGCAAAGCGAGAGCGAGGGCGTAGAGAGCCTCCCTGTCGGCCTGGCGGAAGCGTCCTCGTCCCTTGAGAGGGGCAGCCATGAACGATCTCTCCTTTCGGCGCTGTCAGACCGGTCGGGTTTCGACGGCCTCGAGGCGCTCCATGAGCTCTTCCCAGAGGGGAAGGCGGCTCTCTATTTCCCCTTTCGTCTCGTCGAGGGCGATCATGAGGGCCCGGACCCTCTCCGAATCGGCCAGAACCTGGGGGTCGCAGAGGGACCCTTCTATCTCTCTCTTCCTCTTTTCCAGGGTCTCGATGCGTGCCTCGAGGGGGCCCAGGTCGACGAGAATCTCCTGCCGTCTCCTGTAGATTTCGTTGCGCCGCCGGGCCTCGTCGCGCTTGCGTTCCTTTTCCGTCGAGGGTGGCGCTTCCCCCTCGGCCGTCGCCCCGGGAGTCTCCAGCTCGAGGAGACGCGCTCGCCGCTCGATGAAATAGGAGTAGTTGCCGTGGTAGTCGTAGACTCGTCCCTGGCGGATCTCGATGACGCGGGCCGCCAGATCGTCGAGGAAATGGCGGTCGTGGGAGACGATGACGAGGGTTCCGTCGTAGCCGAGAAGGGCCTGCTGGAAGAGCTCCTTCGTGGCCATGTCGAGGTGGTTCGTCGGCTCGTCGAGGACGAGGAAGTTGGAGGGACTCAGGAGGATCTTGAGAAGGCCCAGGCGCGACTTCTCCCCTCCGGAGAGGACGGAGACGGGCTTGTGGATGTCCTCCCCGGAGAAGAGGAAGGCCCCTAAGAGGCTCCGCCTCTGCACTTCGGAGAGAAGAGAGCCCGTGGCCGTCACCTCCTGCCAGACCGTGTTGCCGTAGTCCAGGTTGCGGCTGCTCTCCTGGGAGAAGAAGGCCGGAAGGACGTTGTGTCCCTTGACGATCGTTCCTGCGGAAGGCTCTTCCTGAAAGGCCAGAAGGCGGGAAAGGGTCGACTTCCCGGCGCCGTTGACGCCGACGAGGGCCACCTTCTCTCCCCGGTGGAGGGTGAAGGAGGCGTCGCGGAAGACCTCGAGGTCGCCGTAGCGTCGGGCTGCCCCCTCGACGGCGACGACGTCGTGGCCGCTCCTGGGACAGGGAGGAAACCGGAGCGTCGCCGTCGTCTCGTCGGCCTCGATCTCGATGCGTTCGATCTTCTCGAGCTGTTTGATGCGGCTCTGGACCTGGGTGGCCTTCGTGGCCTTGTAGCGGAAGCGCTCGATGAACTGCTCCGTCCTCTTGATCTCGGCGTCCTGACGCTGCGCCTCCTTCTCGAGGGCCTCCTTTCTCTTGACGCTCTCTTCGAGGTAGTAGGAGAAGTTCCCCTTGTAGAGGGTGATCCGGCCGAGAGCCAGTTCCGCCGTCTCGAAGGTCATCTTGTCGAGAAAACGCCTGTCGTGGGAGATGACGACGAGCGTCCCCCTGTAGTCGCGAAGATAGCCCTCGAGCCATTCGAGGCTTTCCGTGTCGAGATGGTTCGTCGGCTCGTCGAGGAGCATCGTTTTCGGCGCCGCCAAAAGAAGGGCCGCCAGCATGAGGCGCATCTTCCATCCGCCGGAAAAGGCGTCGCAGGAGCGGCGGAGGGACCCCGGGGGAAAGCCCAGGCCGGCAAGGACCTTGGCGGCTCGGGCCTCGAAGGAAAAACCGTCGAGAGCGGCGATCTTGGCGTTGACTCGGTCATAGCGGGACAGTAGGGAGGCATCGGAGGCGTTTTCGGCGATGAGGGCCTCGAGGCGGCGCAGCTCGCCCTCCAGGGGGGCCAGGGAGGCCCGGGCCTTGAGGAAATCGACGACGTCCGCCGGTCCCAGTTCGGCCAGGTCCTGGGCGAGGTAGCCCATCTGCTCTCGGGGGGGCGTCTCGACGGTGCCCTCGTCGAGGGAGGTCTCTCCGGCCAGGACGCGGAGGAGCGTCGTCTTTCCCGCTCCGTTGCGGCCCACGAGCCCCAGTCGTCCTCCGTCGGGAACGGCGAGGGAGAGGTCTCGGAAAAGAACTCTCTCGCCGAAACGCAGTTGACCTTTCGTGATGCGTATCATGGCGTCACCTTTCGGGGTCCGCCCTCGAGGGCGGACCGGGCTGTGGGTGTCAATTCCCCAGGCGGGGACGAGTCATGGTAGCCCCATTGGCGCCGAAATGTCAAAAGATCCCCGGGAGGCCCCGGGGATCTTTCCTGTGTCGCGAAGGGCCTACCAGCCGTTGCGGTGAATCCGGGCCTCGTCGTAGCGGTTCGAGGGCTTTTTCTCCTCGGCGCCGTAACCGACGGCGATGAGGGAAAAGGGGATGATGTTCTCGGGAAGACGGAACATCTCCGTCATGGCCTTCATGAGAGGCTCCTTGGGGTAGATGCCCATCCAGACCGTGGACAGATCCAGGGCCGTCGCCTCGACGAGGATGTTCTCCGTGGCGGCGGCGCAGTCCTGGGGCCAGAAGTCGGAGGCCGTCAGGGTCTCCTGGCGGGAGCAGACGAGGATGGCCATAGGCGCCTCGAGGAGCATCTTCGAATAGGGGTGGACGCCGGGGATGGCGTCGAGATGTTTCCGGTCGTCGATGACGATAAATTCCCAGGGCTGCTGGTTGTGGGCCGAGGGGGCGCTCATGGCGGCCTTGAGAAGGAGCGTCACCTTCTCGGCCGGGACGGGATCGGCCTTGTAGCGGCGGATGCTCCTGCGCGCGAGGACGGGATCGAAAGACATGGCAAAACCTCCTTTTCGGATCGGACCTTATCGGTCTTTGACGAGAGAGCCCACCAGGGCTCCCGTGGCGGCGACGAGATCACCGGGGGCCACCTTGATCTGGAGGCCTCTCTGGCCGGCGCTGACGGAGATGAAGGGGAAGGAGAGGGCCGAGGCGTCGATGAAAAGTCGGTAGGCCTTCTTCGGCGCCAGGGGAGAGACGCCTCCCCGGATGTAACCCGTCAGGGGCTGGACTTCCTTGAGGGGGACCATCTCGACCTTCTTGAAGCCCGCGAGGGCGGCGAGGGCCTTCAGATCCAGATCGCCCGACCCGGGGACGCAGGCCATGACGACTTCCCGGCCGTCGCCGCGGGCGACGAGGGTCTTGAAGACCTGGTCGAGGGGAAGGCCGATCTCGGCCGCCACGTGTTCGGCGCCGAGATGCTCTTCGTCGAAGGCGTATTCGCCCAACTCGTAGGCGATCTTCATCCGGTCCAGGACTCGGGCGGCGTTGGTCTTCTTCAAGAGGCACCTCCTTATGACAGGGAGCGATCCCGACTATTTTATACCCGATCAATTCCCTCAGTCAGCCCCTTCCGATCCTCCGGTGTCCTTTTCCCGTTCAGAAGAACTATAGGCAATTTTTCGGCGCTGCTGTAAAATGAACGTTCGAGACCGGCAAGCCGGGCTCACGATCTTCCTTTCGGAAAGTGGGGGTGATCGGGGGATGGAAATCCGGCCCATTGACAAGCTCAAGCTCTACGGCTTCAACAACCTCACCAAAACCCTGAGTTTCAACATGTACGACATCTGCTACGCACGGACGCGCGACGAGAGTCAGGCCTACATCGACTATGTCGACGAGGAATACAACGCCGACCGTCTGACGCGGATCTTGACGGACGTCTCCAACATCATCGGCGCCAACATCCTCAACGTCGCCAAACAGGACTACGAGCCCCAGGGAGCCAGCGTGACCATGCTCATCTCCGAGGAGCCTCTGGGCTGCGGCAGCCGCGACTGTTCCGGCAAGGAGGTGCCGGGGCCCCTGCCCGACAGCGTGGCGGCCCACCTCGACAAAAGCCACATCACCGTCCATACTTACCCGGAAATTCATCCCGACCAGGGGATCAGCACCTTCCGCGTCGATCTCGACGTCTCGACCTGCGGCAAGATATCGCCCCTGAAGGCCCTCAACTACCTCCTCCATGCCTTCAACCCCGACATCGCCATCGTCGACTACCGCGTCAGGGGCTTCACGCGCGACGTGAGCGGCCGCAAGATCTTCATCGATCACGAGATCAACTCGATCCAGAACTACATCGCCGCCGAAATGCGCGACCTCTACCAGATGATCGACGTCAACGTCTATCAGGAGAACCTCTTCCATACCAAAATGATCCTCCGCGAGTTCGATCTCGACAATTACCTCTTCGACACGACGGAGCAGATGCTCCTGCCCGGAGAGAGAAAGAAGATCCGCAACCGCATCAAAAAAGAGATGCAGGAGATCTTCTCGGGAATGAACATCTCTCAGATCTGAGGCCGTGACTCCCCTAAGCGTTTTTTCCGAGGCCGACAGGGATTTTATGAATCTGGCCCTCGCCGAGGCTCGCCTGGCTCTCGAGACGGGCGATGTCCCCGTCGGGGCCCTTGTCGTATCCGCCGGCCAGGTCGTCGGGCGGGGGCACAACGGCCGCGAGGCCCGGGGCGATCCCTTGGCCCACGCCGAAATGATCGCCCTCGCCCAGGCCGCCCGCACTCTGGGGCGGTGGCGCCTCTCGGACTGCACGCTCTACGTCACCCTCGAGCCCTGTCCCATGTGTGCCGGGGCCATCCTCCAGTGCCGTCTCGGTCACCTCGTCTTCGGCGCCTCCGATTCCCGCGCCGGCTGCTGCGGGACTCTCTACGACCTCCTGGCCGACGGGCGCTTCCCCGTCCGGGTCGCCTGTCGCAGGGGGCTGATGGCTCAGGAGGCCGCCGGGCTCCTGAGCGGGTTCTTCCGCTCCAGGCGAAGGGCGCGAAAAGCCGAGAAAGGACCCGAGCCGCCTTTCTGTCCCTGAAGGGAAGAGGTTCGGGGCTCTCTCCCGGCCAAGCCCGCCGCCGCGGGGTTGCCCCGCCTCTCGCTTTCTCTTCCTCCGGCTGCCCGGGAGCCGGGACTTCTTCCGAATCTGTCGGGAGGTTTTCGTCGTGACCCCTGATCTCGTCCTCCTTCAGCTGGTGATGAGCCTCGTCGCCGCCCTCTCCGGTTTCGCCATGATTCTCCTCTGGAGCCTCAACCGTTCCGAGAGAGGTCCCGGCTGCTGGGCCCTGGCGGGGCTCGTCGGAGGAGGGCTCTTCCCCCTCTACTCGCTCCTGGGGGACTACAGCATGTTTTTCAACATGGCCGCCTCCCTTTCGGCGATGCTCCTTCTGCTGGAAGGCATTCTCCGCTTCCGCCGTTTCGGCGGCGAAAAGCCGCGCAAGGGCATCGTTGCCCTCGGCATCGTCCTCTTCGTCGCCCTTTCCTACGTCAACCGGAGCAGCGCCGCGGCGAGATGCCTTGTCAACGACGGTCTCTTCGCCGTCATGCTCCTCCTCATGGTCTTTTCCCTTCTTTACGGAACGCGGGGGACGGAGCGTCGCGTCTACCTCGTCGTTGCCCTTCCCAGCCTCCTCTTCTCCGCCGTCATGACCTAGCAGCCGACGCGAGGATGTACGAGGAGAAACGAGGTGCCCCCTCGACGAGTCTCTTCGCGCCCGGCGTCTGATCGTTGGGAGGAGATAAGGACTCTGGCCGCCTGGCGAGGCGCTTGATCTGCCCTGTGCGGATTCGTGCGAGCAGGCAGCTTCGATGACGAAGAGGGGACTGACGGCCCGGTTCCAGGCCTTCGGCCGGGGAACGGTCTTCTCGGCTGCCTTGACGTCGGCGCAGGGGGCGAGGCGTTTCGGCGCGGCGATTCGCGGCGTGGAGTCCCGTCGGATGACGGTCCCGCTAGACGGTCTCCCCCCTGTGCTGCACGGAAAAGACTTGAGCGGGGCTTGCGGCGGTAACGGCGCGATTCGATCCGGCGTCTAACCGGCATCTCCGGCGGAGAGGTGACGCTCTTTCTCCGCCTTGCCTCTGGCGTCGAGGCCTCTCCTGTGTTAGAATCGTCGTCGCGATGGAGGAGTGGCCGAGCGGTCGAAGGCGCTTGACTCGAAATCAAGTGAGGGACTTTGTTCCTCCGTGGGTTCAAATCCCACCTCCTCCGCCATAGAATCTTCAGAAGCCGTCAGGGGCCCAGTGTCTCGGCGGCCTTTTTGTTCCCGTCTTCAGGGTAGGGGAGCGTCGAAGGTCCCGGTTCGTCGCCGTACCTCGCAATCGAGAGGCTCCCCGGAGAGGACGGACGACGAAGGCGGCATCGCCGAGAGAGCAGGGGCGCTCTTCGCCCCTTGCGAGGGCCGTCGAAAGATGCTAAAATTCATCCTGTTGCGGAGGGGTGGCCGAGTGGTCGAAGGCGGGCGCTTGGAGAGCGTCTGAACGGCGACGTTCCGTGGGTTCAAATCCCACCTCCTCCGCCATTTTTTGTATGTTTAGATCGATTGAACGGTTTTCCGCTGGAGGTCCAGTCCCGTGCGGCGAAAACCCCCGAACTCCGCCAGGCCCGGAAGGGAGCAACGGTAGGGGATCTTTTCGGGTGCCACGGGGATTCTGGGCCTCCAGCGGAGGACCGTTTTCCTTGTCGGGAGGGATGATGATGAAGGAGCGCTTCCTTGAACCTCTCCTGGCCGTCGAGGCCGGTGATCGGCTGCTGCTGGCCCCGGTCTTTTCCGTCGACGTCGAAATCTACGAAAGAGGTCTGCTCAGACGTCCCTCCTACCGCAGGGTGCGGCTATGGGTGGACGGCCTGACGGGGAGGGAGCTGGCCCCTCTTCGGGAGCCGACTCCCTCTTTCCTTCCCCTTGAGGGGCGCTCCGTCCCTCCTCGTCTGTCGGAGGCCAAGGTCCTTTTCGTGGCCGAAGGCAGCCGATGCGGCGTTCCCGAAGGCTGGCGGGGGTGGGGCCGTTACGCCTCCGTTCAGGTCCTTCCCCAGAGCCTCTCGATGGATTGGCGCTACCTGATCCGCCGAGGCGATCGACTTCTCGACGGGCTGACCGGGGATGACCACGAGCTGGGCATCTTGGCCCCCTTTCTGGAGAGCGGATTCTGACTCGGTTTAAATCTCTTCGTGCTTGTCGTCGCATTCCGCCGGCAGGGGGGCGATGTCGATGAGAGTGCCGATGAGGCTCTCCATCTCGCTCAGATCCGTCTCTCCCTGCTCGGCCAGGCATTTGCGGACGTAGTTCTTGAGGATCTCGATACAGGCCTGCTGCATGGCCTTCCGGGCCGCCGAGAGCTGGACGAGAATGGAGTGGCAGGGCTGATCCTCGACGATCATGCGCTGAATGCCCCGAAGCTGTCCCTCGACGCGCTTGAGACGGTTGAGCATGGCCTTCCTCTCCGGCGAGAGGTTCTCGATTTCCCGGATCAGGGACTGTTTGGCCACAGGAATTCCTCCTTGTCGATTATGAATACGAATACGGGGTATATTTTAGTTGAACGGCGGTTGAAGGTCAACCGGGGGCTGTGATATACTCGCCGATGGCCCTTATCACGCACACGTCCCGATGCCTTCGGCGTTCCCCTCAGGGGTCCGAGGCAGTGGAAGGGCGTGGAGGGAAAAACGAAGGAGGTCATTTTATGGGTATCGTAACGATGAAGCAACTCCTGGAGTGCGGCGTCCATTTCGGACACCAGACGCGGCGTTGGAATCCCAAGATGAAGCCCTACATCTTCACCGAGAGGAACGGCGTCTACATCGTCGACCTCCAGAAGACCGTCAAGGGCCTCGAGAAGGCTTATGACTTCCTGCGCGAAGTCTCCAAGGGCGGCGGAACGGTCCTTTTCGTCGGAACGAAGCGCCAGGCCCAGGAGACGATCCGCGAAGAGGCTCTGCGCTCGGGCATGCACTATATCAACCAGCGCTGGCTCGGCGGCCTCCTGACCAACTTCCCCACGATCCGCAAGCGCGTCACGCGCATGGTGGAACTCCAGAAGATGGAGGAAGAGGGCTCCTACGAGAAGATGCCCAAGAAGGAAGTCGTCCAGCTCCGCAAGATCAGGGAGAAGCTAGAGAAGTACCTCCTGGGGATCCGCGAGATGAAAGAGGCGCCCGACGCCCTCTTCGTCATCGATCCCCGCCGCGAGGAGATCGCCATCCGCGAGGCCCGCAAGCTGGGCATTCCCGTCATCGCCATCGTCGACACCAACTGCGATCCCGAGATCATCGATTTTCCCATCCCCGGTAACGATGACGCCATCAGGGCCATCAAGCTGATGACGAAGCTCATGGCCGATGCCGTCGTCGAGGGACGCCAGGGCGTCGACGGCTATGTCGATCCCGAGGCCGACGAGGGTGGCGCCTCTGAGCCCGTCGACATCGAAATTCGCGAGAAACTGCACGAGACCTACGGCGAAGTAGGGGAAAAGCTTGTCAAGGAAGGCATCGAAGAGCATAAAGGCTGGAAGGAGGCCTAGGTCCATGGCTGTCGATATGGAAGCTGTCAAGGAACTTAGAGCGATGAGCGGCGCCGGCGTTCTCGACTGCAAGAAGGCCCTCGCCGAGTGCGGCGGCGACGTCGGGAAGGCCGCCGATCATCTCCGCGAGAAGGGGCTGGCCAAGGCCGCCAAGAAGATGGAGCGGACGGCCTCGCAGGGCGTCATCTTCAGCTACATCCACACGACGGGCAAGATCGGCACTCTCCTGGAGTTGAACTGCGAGACCGACTTCGTCGCGCGCACCGACGAATTCCTCTCCCTGGGTCACGAGATCGCCATGCACATCGCCGCCGCCTCTCCCCAGTATCTTCTTCCCGAAGAGGTCCCCGCCGAGGTGCTCGAGAAGGAAAAGGAGATCTTCAAGGCCCAAGCTCTCGAGGAGGGTAAGCCGGCCCACATCGTCGAGAAGATCGCCGAGGGGCGGGTCAAGAAATTCTACGAGGAGAACTGTCTCCTCGAACAGGGTTACATCCGCGACCAGGACAGGAAGATCCGCGACCTCGTCATGGGAGCCATTGCCAAGCTGGGCGAGAATATCGTCATCCGACGTTTCTCCCGCTTCTCCATCGGAGAGTAGAGGAGCCCTTTTCACTCAAGGGGGCGAGGCGAAAGCCCCGCCCCCTTTTCGTGTCCGCCCGCGGCCTTCAGCCCGCTTCGCCTTCTTCGGAGGAGGTCCCATTCATGAGTTCCTACAGGCGCGTGCTCCTCAAGCTCTCGGGAGAAATTCTCGCCGGTCAGGCCGGATTCGGCCTCGACCTCACCGAGGTCCAGAAGATCGCCCGCAATATCGCCGACGCGGCCCGTTCCGGCCTTGAGATCGCCCTTGTCGTCGGAGGGGGTAACATCTTCCGGGGCATTCAGGCCGTCGACAAGGGATTCGACAGGGCGCAGGCCGACAATATGGGCATGTTGGCCACGGTCATCAACGCCCTGGCTCTGCAGGATGCTCTGGAGCGCCTCGACGTCCCCACTCGTGTTCAGACGGCCATCGAGATGCGTGAACTGGCCGAGCCCTTCATCCGGCGCCGTGCCCTGAGCCATCTCGAAAAGGGGCGCGTCGTCATCTTCGCCGCAGGGACGGGTTCCCCCTATTTCTCGACCGATACGGCCGCCGCCCTTCGGGCCGCCGAAATAGGCGCCGACTGTGTGTTGAAGGGAACGAAGGTCGATGGTATATATGATAGAGACCCCGTGAAGTATCCCGAGGCGAAGCGTTTTTCGCGCATCACCTACCTTGAGGCCCTCCAGAGACAGCTCAAGGTCATGGATGCGGCAGCCTTCTCTCTCTGCATGGAGAACGGCATTCCTATCGTCGTCTTCGACATCCATGGTGAGGGTAACCTGAAGAAACTGCTCGTCGACGGAGAGGACGTGGGAACTCTCGTGACCTCTTGAACGAAAAGGAGTGATGAGCGATGCCAACGAAGGAGATCGCCAGACTGAAGCAGCAGATGGAAAAGACCGTGGAACACCTCAAGGGAGAGTATCTGGGCATCCGGACCGGCCGGGCCCACCCCGCCCTGGTCGAAGAGATCAAAGTCGACTATTACGGCACCCAGACCCCCGTCAAGCAGATGGGCAACGTCACCGTTCCCGATCCCCGTCAGCTTCTCATCACCCCCTGGGACAAGACGGCCCTCAAGGCCATCGAGAAGGGCATCCTGGCCTCGTCTTTAGGGGTCACCCCCGTCGTCGACGGCGAGGCCGTCCGTCTCACCCTGCCCGAGCTGAACCGTCAGCGCCGCATCGATCTCACCAAGCTGGTCCGCAAGTACGGCGAGGATGCCAAGGTGGCCCTGCGCAATCTCCGCCGCGACGGCGTCGAGACGATGAAAAAGATGGAAAAGGAAGGTCTCATCAGCGAAGATGACCTTCGGCGCTACCAGAAGGAGATTCAGGATCTCACCGACGAATTCTCCAAGAAGGTCGATGCCGCCCAGGGGATGAAGGAAAAGGAAATCCTCGAGGACTGACCGTTCCGTCGGCAGGCGTGAGCTTATCGGGGGGGGAGGGGGTGAAAGCCTCCGCCCCCTCCTTTTTTGGGGGAGAGGATCGCCTTCTGAACAATATCAATATTTGAGTTTATATTTCATCTTTATTTTATTGCTTGTTCCGGCGGCAGGATCTATACTGAACCGGTAAAGAAGAAAGTCCGATCGTCTCCCAAGGGAGATCGACTTATCTTGAAGACCGGTGGTGATCGGCAGATGGGGAAAAGAGTGCTTGTGGCCCTCGGGGGCAACGCCATCCTCCAGAGCGGACAGAAAGGGACTTTCGCGGAGCAGCTCGAGAATGTCCGCGTCACGGCCAGACAGATCGTCAGGATGCTTCAGGAGGGCCATGAGATCGTCGTCACCCACGGGAACGGCCCTCAGGTCGGCGCCATCCTGATCCGCCACGAGTTGGGCAGCGCCAAGGTTCCCGCCATGCCCATGGATGTCTGCGGCAGCGAGAGCCAGGGCTTCATCGGCTACATGTTCTGCCAGAGCCTCCACAATGAGATGGTCGAGGCCGGCCTCGTCGGTCACGAGCCCGTCTGTGTCGTCACCCAGGTCGAGGTGGACCCCGCCGATCCCGCCTTCGCCAACCCCGCCAAGCCCGTCGGTCCCTTCTACACCGAGGAGCAGGCCAAGGCCCGCGCCGCGGCCACGGGCGAGCATTGGATCGAGGATTCGGGCCGTGGATGGCGCCGCGTCGTCCCCTCGCCCGATCCGAAGAAGATCGTCGAGGCCGGCGCCGTCGTGAAACTTATCGAGGCCGGTTGCGTCGTCGTCGCCTCGGGTGGCGGGGGCATCCCCGTCATGCGCCTCGAAGACGGTCAGCTCAAGGGCGTCGAGGCCGTCATCGACAAGGACCTGGCCGGCGAACGGCTGGCACAGGCCGTGGGAGCCGATGTCTTCATGATTCTCACCGACGTGCCTCAGGTGGCCCTCGATTTTCGCACGCCACAGGAGCGCTGGCTAGGAGAGGTCCCCGCCTCGGAGATGGAGCGGTATCAGAGCGAGGGACATTTCAGGGCCGGAAGCATGGGTCCCAAGGTGGCCGCCGCCCTCCGCTTCGTCCGCAACGGAGGCGAGCGTGCCGTCATCGCCTGTCTCGACGAGGCTCTCGAGGCCCTCGAAGGCCGGGCCGGCACGCGCATCGTCCGGGACTGATTCCCCTTCCGGCGATCGGGGGCCTTCGCTCTCTTTTGTCCGTTCTCGGGGCCGCCGCCGTCGACGCGGCGGTCCCTTTGTGCTTTGATAAAGATATTCCACGGGATGGAGGGGATTCTCTTGACCGGCCTCGTTGTGATTCTTCAGTGCCAGCTCGCCCATAATCGTTGCAGCGGTTTCGCCTGTTCCCACTCTTTTTACGAGAGAACGGGCAAATTTGCCGATTATCCCCAGGGATTGCGTTACATGTCCTTCGCCTGTGGCGGCTGCTGCGGAAAAAGCGTGGCGGCCAAAATGGAGCACCTGGCTCTGAAGTTGCGCAAGAAGACGGACGTCACCGCCGACGATGTCGTCGTTCACCTGGCGTCCTGCATGGTGACGGACAACCATCATTATGACCGTTGCCCTCATGTGGACTACATAAAATCCATTCTCGCAAAAAAGGGTTTCAGAAACGTCGTCGAAGGCTCTTTCGTCAGTCAAACCTCTTCGGAGCATCGCCGACAGGGGCGTTACCGCGATTACGAAGGCGACGGCCCGGGAGATTGCCCTCTCTGACCGACCGGAGAGAGACGGCCGCGGCGGGCTGGCGGCCCGCCGCGGCGTCGACCTTTAACCTCCTCGCTGAAAGTGTTACAATAGGCATGTAACGATTCAACGATTGGAGGGGTGCCCATGGACATCCGGTACGTGAGCCGAAACGTCGATCTCAGCGATGCCGTCAAGGACCATATGGAGAAGAAGCTGGGCAAGCTCGAGAAGTTCTTCGAGCGCATTCTCAGCTCCCAGGTCGAGATGAGCTTCAGCCGTGGCATGTTCGTGGTGGAAATCACTTCCGACGTCAACGGTGTCGTCATGAGAGGCGAAGATCATGCCAACGACCTTCGCAAGGCCTTCGACAGGTCGCTCAAGAACATCGAGCGTCAGGTCAAGCGCCATAAGGAGTACCTGACCGATCGGGCGCAGATGAAGACCCACGATATCTCCTTCGAGCTCTTCGACGCCGAGGAGCTCATGGGCGAGTTGCAGCCGTCCCAACCGGCCGAGACGGAAGACATCGACGCCATCGTCAAGATCAAGCGTTTCCCCATGCGTCCCATGTCGGCTCAGGAGGCGACGATGCAGATGGACCTCCTCGGCCACTCCTTTTTCGTCTTCCGCAACGCCGACGAGGGCGATGTCGTCAACGTCGTCTATCGCCGACGTTCCGGCGGTTACGGGCTCATCACGCCCGAGAGCTGACCCTTCTCCGGCTTGGGGCCTTTCCCCTCGGCGAGCCTCGCCGGAGTTTCCTGACGGGAAAGACCGAAGGGATTTCGACGAAGGCGCCCTTTGCGGCGCCTTCTTTATGTCCGGGGGAGCCGGATCGACCGGAGGAAAGACCCTCTTTCGGTGCCCCGCTCGTTTCGGAGGTGAAAAGGTCGATGGCAACCGTTTTGGGGAGAAGAGGGCCGAATCCGGCCGTAGGGAAAGAGCGTGTCGAGGGAGGAGCGCGATGAGAGACCTTCTTGAGGGACTCAACGGCCGACAGCACGAGGCCGTGGTCTACTGCGACGGTCCTCTTCTCGTCCTTGCCGGGGCGGGCAGCGGCAAAACGAGCGTGCTGACGCGCAAGCTCGCCTATCTTGTCGAGGAGAAGGGGATTCCTCCCCACCGCCTTCTGGCCGTTACCTTCACGAACAAGGCGGCCCGGGAGATGGCGACGCGCGTCGCCGACCTCCTCGGACCCGGTCGCGGGGAGATGGAGGTCCTCACCTTCCACGCCTGGGGGCTGCGTTGGCTTCTGCGCCACAGAGCCCTTCTCGAGGAAAGAGGGTTCGGCAAAAATTTCGTCATCTTCGACAGGGCCGACAGCCGCAACCTCGTCAAACGCCTTCGTGCGGAATTTAACCTTGACGAACAACGTTACGACACGGCCTGGATTTTGGGGGAGATGTCACGGGGCAAGACGGAGTGCGATCTCCATACGCTTCGACCCGATAAGCTGACCGCTCCCTGGAGCGATTTTTACGGCCGCTATCAGGAGGAACTTCGACGTCAGGGAGCCCTTGATTTCGACGACCTCCTCGTCCTTCCGCTTCATCTCCTTCTGACCGATGCCGAGGCTCTACGGGTCGAGAGGAACCGCTACGAGTGGATTCTCGTCGACGAGTATCAGGATGTGAACCGTCTCCAGTACCGCCTCCTCAAACTCCTGTCGGGAGGGGGGGCGTCTCTCATGGTCGTCGGCGATCCCGATCAGTCCATCTATGGCTGGCGCGGCGCCGACATGGCCATGATCCTTCGTTTCGAGACGGATTTCCCCGGCGCGAAGACGGTCGTCCTCGACCAGAACTACCGTTCGACGGGAATGATTCTCGACGGCGCCAACGAGATCATTTCCCGGAACAGGCTGCGGCCGTCCAAAGAACTCTGGACGGCCCGGGACAGGGGCGAGAAGATTTATTCCCTTCTGGCGCCGAGCGAGGAGGCCGAGGCGCGCTTCGTCGTCGACCGCATCGAGGAGCTTCATGCCTCGGGCTTCCGCTACGGCGATATGGCTCTCCTCTACAGGATGAATGCCTTGAGCCGCCTTTACGAACAGCGTCTCGTCGAGGCGGCCATCCCGTACCGCGTCGTCAGAGGGACGAGTTTCTACGAGCGCCGCGAGGTGAAAGACGTCCTGGCCTACCTGAGGCTGTCCGTCAATCCCAGGGACGGGGCGTCGCTGGAGCGGATTGGCAATGTCCCGACGCGGGGGCTGGGTCCCAAGAGTCTGGAGCGTCTGGCGGATCGTCTGGGCCGGATCTCCCTGACGGAGCCGCAGGAGATCTGGCGGTCCCTGGCTGCGGACTGCGGACTCAAGGGTAAGGCCGCGCAGGGGGCTCTGGAGTTGGCCGGCCATATGGAACGCCTCCTCGATCGGAGCGACGATTTCGGCGAGGCCCTTCGTTATGTCCTCGGCGATGTCGGTTACGGTTCCTTCCTGGCCGAATACGACAAGGAGGGCTGGGAGGATCGCGTCGAGAACGTCCTCGAAATCCTTTCCGTCGTCCCTCCCGGCCTTCCTCTGGCCGAGGCCCTCGTCGAGCTGGCCCTTTTCACCGATCAGGAGAGCTCTCTCGACGACGAGGACCGCGTCAATCTCCTGACGCTTCACGCCGCCAAGGGGCTCGAGTTTCCCGTCGTCTTCGTCGTCGCCATGGAGGAGGGCATTTTTCCCCATGCCCGCTGCCTCGACGAGGAGAGTCAGGGGCTCGAGGAGGAACGTCGTCTCTGTTACGTGGCCATGACGCGCGCCGAGGATCGTCTTTTCCTCTCCGGTGCCCGGAGCCGCCTGCTTTTCGGGACGCTTCAGACCAACGGCTATTCCCGTTTTCTCCAGGAGATTCCCGATCGCTTCAAGACCGTCGACGACCGCAGCCGGGAGGGGGTGACGCGCCATGTGGGTTACCGGTCTCACTGGGGATATCGGCGCCGGTAAATCGACGGTGGCCTCTCTCTTTTCCGACAAGGGAGCTGTCGTCGTCGATGCCGATGACATCGTGCGTGGCCTCTGGCGGCGTCCCGCCTTCGTCGAGGCCGCCCGTCTCCGTTGGGGAGGGGAGATCCTCGACGGAGAGGGCCGCATCCAGCCCTCGGCCGTGGCCTCCCGTGCCTTCGCCTCCGAAAGGGAATATCGCTGGCTCTGCGACCTTCTTCATCGGCCCGTCTTTCTCGAGATGGAACGTCGTCTGGCCTCCCTTTCGGGCTGGGTCGTCGCCGAAGTGCCCCTCCTTTTCGAGGTCGGTCCCCCCTTTTGGGTCGACGAGACGGTCTACGTGACGGCCTCGGCTTCGACGCGGGCCCGACGCAACGCCTTTCGCGGTCTCGACGGCGCCCGTCTTTCCGCCCGGGAGCGTTTTCTCCTCCCCTCGGAGGAGAAACGCCGCCGGGCCCATTTCGTCGTCGACAACGACGCCTCCCTCGAAGTCCTGGCCCGAAGGGCGGAGACTCTTGGTCGGGACTTCGCCGATCTTGGGGGGATGGGGCTTTTCGTCTCTCTCGGAGGAGGGGAGGGCTTCGCCGATGCCCTCGCCGGAGGGCGGTTGGCCGTCCCTCTGCCTTCCGTCTCCGGCCAGGGCCTTTTTCTGGGGCTGGAGCGTCACTTCCCCGATGTGGCCCGTCTTGCCGAGGCCTTTTCCGTAGAGGTCCTCCTTTTCGATCGTCCCCGGAGGCTTTCTAGGGGAGCCGCCCGCCGTGCCTTGGAGTATCTCGATCGATGAGGCTCATCACCAGCCACATCGGCTCTGATTTCGATTCCCTGGCCTCCATGGTGGCGGCCTCCAAACTCTACGACGGCGCCGTCCTGAGCTTTTCCGGCTCGGCGGGGCGGACGGTCCGGGAGTTCCTCAAGCGCTTTCCCGGCCGCTGGGAGGTCCTGACGCCGAGGAAAATCACTTTGGCCGACGTGGAGCTTCTCGTCATCGTCGATGCCCGATCCCGGTCCCGTCTCGGAGCCTTTGCTCCCCTTCTGGATAGACCTTCCGTCGAAGTTCATCTCTACGACCATCATCCCCCCTCCCTGGACGAGATCGAGGCCGAAAGGAGCGTCATCGAGCCCGTGGGAGCCGTGACGACTCTCATGGTCGAAATCCTCCTCGGCGAGGGGATTCCCATCTCGCCTCAGGAGGCGACCCTTTTCGTCTTGGGCATCTACGAGGACACGGGAGCCCTTACCTTCGGCTCCACCTGCCGACGCGACTTCGAGGCCGTGGCCCGTCTTCGAGAGCTGGGGGCCGATATGACTCTCATCCCTCTCTACGTCGAGATGGCCCTTTCGGCTCCCGAGCGACGCCTCCAGGATCTTCTCGTGGACCGTGCCTGGGAGCGCTATATCAACGGGGCTCGCGTCGTTTTGTCCACGTTGAGTCTCGACCATTACGTCGAGGGCCTTTCCCTCTTTGTCCACCGTCTCCGGGACTACTTCGACGCGGACATCTCCCTCGTCGCCGTTTCCATGGAGAAGAGGACCTACGTCGTCGGTCGAAGCCGCGAGGGTATCCTCGACGTGGCTCTTTTCCTGGCCCCTCTTGGCGGCGGCGGTCACCCCCAGGCGGCGTCGGTGACGTTGACAGGCGTGGAGCCGTCCCGGATCCTGGCCGATTTGGAGAAGGCTCTGGAGGGGGCCGTCGCTCCCTCTCTCCTCGTCCGGGACGTCATGACCCGTCCCGTCATGGCCGTCGAGGCCTCCATCTCCCTTGATGAGGCCTATCGGGTCATGATCCGCTACGGCCACGCCGCCCTTCCCGTCACCGTCGGGGGACGTCTGAAAGGAATCATGACCCGCAAAGACCTCGACAAGGCCAAGCTTCACGGCCTGGGCCAGGTCCGGGTCGCCGAATACATGACGGAAGGCGTTCTCTCGCTCCGCCCCGAGGCCTCCATCGCCGAGGCTCACCGCATGATGGTGGTCCACAATATCGGCCGTCTCCCCGTCGTCGTCGATGGCGAGCTTCAGGGCATCGTCACCAGGACGGACATGCTTCGGGCCCTCTACCCGGCCTCCCTTCCTCCGGAGGAGCGCCGCTTCGGCCACGACTACCCCTGGCAGGAAGATCTGACGGATCTCATGGTCCGGCGCCTCTCGGAGGAGACGAACGATCTCCTCCGTCGGCTGGGGCGGATGGCCGAAAGTCTCTCCATGAGAGCCTATGCCGTCGGCGGCTTCGTCCGCGATCTTCTCCTGGGCCGGACTAACCTCGATCTGGATATCGTCATCGAAGGCGACGGCGTGGCCTTCATGAAGGCATGGGAGAGGGAGGGCTACCGCGTCTCCGTGCATGAGCGTTTCCGAACGGGAATGATTCTCTTTCCCGGTCCAAGGAAGGTCGATGTCGCCACGGCTCGGCGCGAGTTCTACGAGTTTCCCGTGGCCCAGCCCACAGTGGCCAGCGATTCCCTCAAACACGATCTCTACCGGCGCGACTTCACCGTCAACGCCATGGCCATCGCCCTGGGGGAGAGGGACTGGGGGACTCTTGTCGATTATTTCGGCGGCCGCCGCGACCTGAGGAGGGGCTTCCTCAAGGTGCTCCACAATCTGAGCTTCGTCGAGGACCCGACGCGCGTTTTTCGTGCCGTCCGGCTCGAACAGCGCCTCAAGCTCAAGATGGAGGAGAACACGGTTCGTCTCCTGACGAGCTGTGTCCGAGGAGGGCTTCTCTCCCTCCTTTCGGGACTGCGCGTCAAGAGCGAGGTGGAAATCCTTTTTCACGAGGCTCTGCCCCTGCCGGCGATCCGCCGTCTTCGCGAGTTCGGGGCCTGGGAGGTCCTCTTTCCCGGGCTGGCCGTCGACTCCCGCACGGATCGCGTCGTCCGCCGTCTGACCGTCTTTTTCCGCCGTCTTCACCGTGATCTTCCGCCCTTTGAGGACTCTCTCTGGCTCGTCTATCTGGCATCGCTTCTTTTCGGCAGTGACGAAGCCGTTCAGAGGAGCGTCATGGACAGACTCCACCTGACTCCGGCGGAGCGTCACGTCCTTTCCCTCTCTCTTTTCTCCCTCGGTGCCGCCGAGAACGATCTGGGCGGACGGGGAGAGAGACGCCCTTCGGAGATTTGCTGGGCCCTGACGGGCGTCCCCCTCGCCGTCTGCCTCTTCTGGGCCGCCGCCACGGAGAGACAGAGGATACGAAGACGTCTCCTCCTTTTCCTCACGAGGTGGCACAAGGTGCGCCCCATGCTGACGGGGCGGGATATCCTCGACCTGGGATACAGACGAGGCCCTCTCGTGGGGAAGATCCTCGACGCGCTTCTGACGGCTCGCCTCGACGGCTCTGTGGAAACGCGCGAAGAAGAGATACAATGGGTGCTCGACACCTATCCGGGCGCCGCTCCGGACACGGAAAGGAAGTGACCGACCCTGTTTCGCATGCCCGATTTGACGCAGCTTCTGTTGAGCCTCCCGGCCGTCCTCTGGGCCATAACCTTTCACGAGTTCTGTCACGGTTACGTGGCCTACAGGCTGGGCGATCCGACGCCCAAACTTCGGGGACGGCTGACCCTCAACCCCTTGGCCCATCTCGATCCCATGGGAGCCCTCATGCTCCTTCTCTTCCGCTTCGGCTGGGCCAAGCCTGTCCCCATCGACACGCGTTATTTCCGCAGGCCTCGACGCGACATCGTTCTCGTCTCCCTGGCCGGGGCGGGAGGAAACCTGCTGACGGCCGTCGTCTGCGGCCTCGTCGTCCGCGTCTTGCCCTACCCCTTCGTGCACAACTACGCGCTGGGGCTGTTCATCCAGCTCATGATCCTCATCAACATCGGCCTGGCCGTCTTCAACCTCATTCCCATTCCCCCCCTCGACGGCTCGAAACTGCTCTACGTCCTCCTGCCCGGTCGTTGGATGGAGGGGTTCTTCTGGCTCGAGCGCTACGGCATGTTCGTCCTCATGGGCCTTCTTTTCCTGGGAATCCTTCCGGCCATCATGAGCCCCATCGTCTTCTTCCTCTACAGGCTGATCCTCTAGGAGGGAACCTCCATGCGCGTCCTCGTCACCAACGATGACGGCGTCTACGCGCCGGGCATCGCCGTTCTGACGGTCTTCCTCGCCGAGGCGGGCCACGAGCCCGTCGTCGTCGCTCCCGATCGGGAGCGGAGCAGCGTCGGCCATGCCATCACGCTCAACCGTCCCCTGAAGCTTCAGAAAATCACCGGCCCCTATCCGGAGGCGGTCACGGCCTATTCCTGTGACGGAACGCCCTCGGACAGCGTCGTCCTCGGCCTGGAGGAGATCGCTCCCGATATCGCCGTCGTCTTCTCCGGCATCAACAAGGGCCCCAACCTGGGCGACGACCTGACCTACTCGGGGACGGTCTCGGCCGCCATGGAAGGCCTCGTCTTCGGTCGCACCTCCGTGGCCTTCTCCCTCGACTGTCGCGACGAGGATATCGAGCGCCATTACGAGACGGCGGGGATCTTCGCCGTTCACCTTCTTCAGTGGCTTTCCCGCAACCCCCTTCCCGAAGGCGTTCTCCTCAATGTCAACGTCCCCAACCTCGCCGCCTCGTTCGTCAAGGGTGTTCTGGTCACCCGCAAGGGGACGCGGGCCTACGAGGGGAAGGTCAATCGCCTTCAGGATCCCCACGGACGGACCTATTACTGGGTGGCCGGCCGTCCCGAAGATGAGATGGTCGAGGGGACCGACGTCTGGGCCGTGGCCCACGGCTACATCTCCGTCACGCCCGTTCACCTCGACATGACCCATTATCCCTCCATGGAGACCCTTTGCAGCCAGGGATTGACGGAGCTCGATCTGGAGGGGCGCGATCGGTCCGACTCGACGGGCCGATAGAGGGGGAGCCGCGACCGAGCTCCGCTTGGATGCGGCGGAATCGCCTTCGCCGGTCTGGTTCCGGGGCGGATGGAGAGCTGAGACGTCCGCCTCATATCCGGCCCGGGTGGGGCGGCTACGAGGCGGCGGCCCCGACGGAGTTTGCCCGTCGAGGGGGCTCAGACCGAGCCGATCGGCCACCTCCTGAACCGTCAGGTTGCCCGCGACAGCCTCTTCCACCAACCCCAAGCGCCTTGCTTCTTTTGTCTTCATGAGCAGGTCTCTCCTGGCCGTCATAAGTGACATTTTCCCTGTCCTCTTCACGAGTGACACTACCCTTGTCCGGCGACAGGACGACACGCAGGGGTTGACAAGGGCTGTCACCCCCGCTATACTCCCTTTCAACGAGTGGAAGCCCACTTCAGGAGGTCTGCTTTCGATGAAAGCCTTTGCCCGATTGAGACGAGTCCGATGTGAAAGACCTACTTCGACGTTCACGCCCAATATGGGGGCGGAGACGGGGAAGAGTAGGCCTGTGGCTCGTCGACAGAGAGGGATCGCCTAGGCTGAAAGCGATTCTCGACGGCAAGGCCGAATAGAGCCCCTGAGCCTCTTTCCGAAGAAAGGCCCTGCCAAGTAGGAAAACGCCTGGTTCCCGTTAAAGAACCTCAAGCGGCCGCAGATCACTCTGCGGCAAGTTGGGTGGTACCGCGGACAAAATAGTCCGTCCCTTCTCGGGACGGACTATTTTTTGATTTCAGGCACCCTTTGACGATTGAAAGGGAGGAAAAGACAATGACGTACAAAGGCAAAGTGGTATTGGCTTACAGCGGAGGTTTGGATACATGCGTGGCCGTCAAATGGCTCATGGATCAGGGGTACGATGTGGTGACGATGACGGCCGACGTCGGCCAGGTCGTCGATCTCGAGGCCGTCAAGGACAAGGCCCTCAAGACGGGGGCCGTCAACGCCTATGTCATGGATCTCCGCGAGGAGTTCGTCAGTGACTTCGTCTGGCCGGCCCTCAAGGCCAACGCCCAGTATCAGGGAACCTATCCCCTCAACTCGGCTCTCTCTCGTCCCCTCATCGCCAAGTACCTCGTCTGGGTTGCCCAGATGGAGGGTGCCGTCGCCGTCGCTCACGGCTGTACCGGCAAGGGACAGGATCAGGTCCGCTTCGAGGTCTGCGTCGGCGCTCTCGATCCCAAGCTGCAGGTTCTGGCTCCCGTGCGCGACTGGCATTTCAGCCGCGAGACGGAGATCGAGTACGCCAGGGAGCACGGCATTCCCGTGCCGGTCACGGCCAAATCCCCCTACAGCATCGACGAGAACATGTGGGGTCGGGCCATCGAGTGCGGCATGCTCGAGGATCCCTGGAACGAGCCTCCCTCAGACTGTTTCGCCCTCACGGCCGATCCCTGGGACGCTCCGGACGCCCCTCTTTACATGGAGATCGGCTTCGAGAAGGGCCTTCCCGTCTCTCTCGACGGCGTCGCCATGGAAGGGCCGGCGCTGATCGCCAGGCTCAACGAGATCGCCGGAGCCTGTGGCGTGGGACGCATCGACATGATCGAAGACCGTCTCGTCGGCTTCAAGAGCCGCGAGGTGTACGAGTGCCCTGCTGCCGTCGTTCTCATGGGGGCCCACAAGGCTCTGGAGAAACTCACTCTGGCCAAGGAGGTTCATGCGGCCAAGGCGGACATGGAGAACAAGTACGGAGAGCTGGCCTACGTCGGCTACTGGTACTCTCCCCTCAAGGAGGCCTATGACGCCTTTTTCGACAAGGCCCAGGAAGCGGTCTCCGGCGTGGCCCGCGTCCGCCTCTACAAGGGGCAGACCGTCGTCGTGGGTCTCAAATCGGAGAATTCCCTCTATCAGGACGACCTGGCCACCTATACCGACGCCGATACCTTCGACCACGGATCGGCCAAGGGCTTCATCAACGTCTGGGGGCTGGCCGTGAAGACCTGGCGCCAGGTCCACCCCGCCGAGGCCCTGACCGTTCCTGATCTTAAGGCCGTCGGTCAGTAAAATCCTCTCGGGTGAGTAAAGGAGAGCTAACAAGGAGGTCCGCATCCTGCGGACCTCCTTGTCGTCATCGCCGGGGAAGAGAGGGCAGTCCCTCTTCGGACTTGACGCGGTTTCTCCCCTCCTCTTTGGCCCGGTACATGGCTCGGTCGGCACGAATGAAGAGGGCCGACGCCCTGTCGGAGGGGCCGTGGAAAGAGGCGGTGCCGAAACTGGCCGTGATGCGGAGAAAAAGGCCCTCCCGGAACCGGGGGAGGACGAAATCGGTCTCCTCCACCTCCATCCTCAGCCTTTCCGCGGCGCGGCAGGCCTGGTGGAGGTCGGTCTCGGGAAGAAGGATGCCGAACTCCTCGCCGCCGAGGCGGGCCGGAAGATCTTCGGCCCGCAGGGATTTCCGCAGCCGTCGGGCCAGTTGGCGCAGGACCTTGTCGCCGCTGTCGTGGCCGTAGGTGTCGTTGACGGATTTGAAGAAGTCGATGTCGCAGAGGATGACGGAAAGAGGGCGCCCGTGACGGAGGGCCCGGGCCGCCTCTCGTTCGAGGGACTCGAAGAAGACCTTCCTGTTGGGCAATCCCGTCAGATCGTCCGTCGTCGCCCGCCGCAGAAGGCGTCGTGCCTCCTTGCGGCGGAGAAGATGGGCCGAGATCATCTCCGAAAGGGTCCTGAGCAGGGCCTCCGTCCTCTCCCGGCCTCGTCCCGGCAGAGGCTGAAAGGCCAGGGCTCCCCAGAGGTGGTTCCCCTCGCAGAGGGCGTAGAAGGAGAATCGTCCCTCGCCATCGCCGGAAGGAAGGGCTACTTCCGGCGATGGCGCCGGAAGACCGCCCTCGGCGATTTTTTTGCGATTCAGCTCCGTGAGCCACTCTCCCGGAACATCGTCGGCGAAGATCTTCCCCCCGAGTACCTCCGTAGGGAAAGGTGTGTCGGGGGAGTCGTAGGCGTAGCGGATCTCCAGAAAGCGGCGACGCTCTGTCGAGAGGGAGCTTCGCAGGAGGAGAAGCCTGCGGGCTCGTGTCATCTCTCCGACGCGGGCGAAGGCCTCGCGTAGGGCCTCCTCACCGACACCGCTGGAGAGGAGGAGCTGCGCTGCCTCGGCGAGGAATCGCTCCAAGGCGAGGTGTTCTTCCAACTCTTCGTTTCTTTGGCCGATGATCCTGTCCTTCCTGTAGACGGCGGCGAGGCACATGAGGGCAAGGCTTAGGAGCAGAAGACCGACGACAAAAGCCGAAAGGGCCCAGGAGGGGAAAAAGGCGAACTCCTCGTCGTAAAACCAGCGGCGCTGAAGAGTTTTGAGGGGAGAGAGGGGGTTGGACTGGAGTAGGGCCATCTTCTCGTCGAGCCTTGCCAGAAGATCGCCGTTTTTTCCCTTTGTCGTCGCGAAGACGATGCGCGACGGCGCGAAGATGACGGGGCTTCTCCTGAGGCCGTAACGGCGGACAAGGTTGGCCGTCGTCATCTGTTCGGCGGCGCAGACGTCGACGTCGCCGTGGCGAAGCAGATCAAGGGCCTCGTCGACCGTCCTCGTCTCGACGATTTCACAGGCGACGGCGAGTCTGTCGAGGATGCGTCGCAGCTCGTAGAGGGCATAGAAGCCGCCCTGGATGGAAAGTCTTTTACCGTCGAGGTCCTGGAAGGCCAGGATCTCCCTGTCGTCGCGGGTGAAGAACGTGTACCAGGTGGCATAGTGATGGACGTCGGCGAAATCGACGCGTCTCTCCAGGGCCAGAGTGGAGGCCATGCTCAACAGATCGAGTTCTCCCCTTTCGAGCAGGGGCAGCAGTTCGTCGCCGTGCCCCTCGACGAGGGAGATCCGCCAGGGCTCGCCTTCGGCGAGGAGCTCGAGGAGGTCGGGGAAGTACCCTTCGTAGTCCCCGCCCTCTCCTCTGAAAAAAAGGGGGGGGAGTTCCATCATTCCGTAGCGGACGAGTCTTTCCGAGGCCGAAATAGGCGAGGTGTTGAGGAAGAGGAGGAAGAGGAGGAAGAGGAGGAAGAGGAGGCAGAAAGGTCCTCTGGGGCCGATAGAAGAGAGCGTTCTGTCGACGAAAGAGAGGCGCTCTCTGTCCTTTTGGGAGGAGCCGCGGAAGGAGCGTCCCGGAATTTTCCCGTTGCGCCTTTTGCTCCGTTCGGCCACGCGACACACCTCCAGAGGTGGACTCAGGAAAATCGATTCCGGGACGGGGAGGACGATTTCCCGTCGCCATAAGAATAAAAAATTTCCTCAATGGTACAATGAAAAGAAGGGTAAAGACAAGAAGACTTTTCAATTCGATGTCGGCTGTACCCTCCCCCGGCGAGGCGGCAGACCGGTGCGGTCTCCTCGCTGCGACTTGAGGCGGGGCTTTGCGGGACTCGGGAGAGAGGAGGGGGTTCGTCGTTGACGGCCGCCTACTTCAGGTGAAAGCCGACCCTTATGGTCTTTTTTTGTTTTTTTGATCTGAAAAATTCGCGAAAAAAGGGGCTTGATCTGTATAAAGTGTGCTAGAATGAGAATCGGAAAGGGTCCTTTCTTCAGCCAGTTAAAAGAACGGATATTTCCGACGGTCCCGGCCGGGGACCCTGTCTCAGGGGGGCAGTGTGATATGGATACCGATGCCGTCAAAGGGATTCTCGAGGCCTATGGCCGCGAGGAACGGTTTCTTTTACCCATTCTGCAGGATCTCCAGGAACGTTTCCGTTACCTTCCCCGCCCCGCTCTGACCGAGGTGGCTCGCTATCTGGCCGTCTCCGAGAGCCGCGTCTACGCCGTCGCCACCTTCTACAAGGCCTTCAGTCTCACCCCGAAGGGAAGAAAATCGATCAAGGTCTGTACCGGCACGGCCTGCCATCTTCGCGGGGCCGGGGCCCTGCTGGGCGCGCTCGAGAAGGAGCTGGATGTGCCCGTTGGCGGAACGACGGCCGACGGGCAGTTCACGCTGGAGACGGTCAACTGTCTCGGGGCCTGTGCCCTGGCCCCCGTTTTCACCGTCGAGGATCAGGTCTACGGCAAGTCGGCCGGCCGCCTCGGCGAGATCCTCGAAAAGGAGCGACGGTCATGACGGCCCTTGCCGATATCGACGACCTCAAGGCGTTGCGCCGATCCCTTCGAGCACGGAGGAAGGCTCCTCTGCGTCTGTGCGTCTGCGGCGGTCCGGGCTGCCTTGCCTCGGGCAGCGCCGATGTCCACAGGGCGCTGCAGGAGGCGGCCGACCGTATGGGGCTGGACCTGGAGGTCTCTCTTGATCTGGTCCGCACCGGCTGTCAGGGCTTCTGTGAGAGGGGGCCTCTCGTCACCGTTCATCCTTCGGGCCTTCTCTACGGCCACGTCCAGCCGCAGGATGCCGAAGAGATTCTTCGCGTCACCGTCCTTGAGGGGGGTGTCGTCGAGAGGCTTCTCTACCGCGAGGGAAAAGAACTCTTTCCCCATGTCGAGACCCTTCCCTTCTACCGGAGACAGAGGAAGAAGGTCCTGGCCAACTGCGGTTTCGTCGATCCCGACAGCATCGAGGATTACATCGTCCAGGGCGGCTACGGGGGATTGGCCCGTGCTCTGACGATGGAGCCTCAGACCGTCGTCGACGCCGTCGTCCGATCGGGCCTGAGAGGACGAGGTGGCGGCGGTTTTCCGGCGGGACGGAAATGGGAGGCCTGTCGCAAGGCTCAGGGAAGCCCCAAGTATATCCTCGCCAACGGCGACGAGGGAGATCCCGGAGCCTTCATGGACAGGAGTCTCATGGAGGGAGACCCTCACAGCCTCGTCGAAGGAATGATCATCGGAGCCTATGCCATCGGATCGGAACAGGGCTTCATTTACGTCCGCAACGAATATCCTCTGGCCGTGAAGGCCCTCCGTCGGGCTATCGGCGAGGCCCGTCGCCTGGGGCTTCTGGGGCCCGACATCCTCGGGTCGGGTTTCTCCTTCGATCTCGAGATCTGTCGCGGAGGGGGCGCTTTCGTCTGCGGCGAGTCGACGGCTCTCATGGCCTCCATCGAGGGGAGGCCCGGGACGCCTCGCGTCAAGTACATCCGCTCCACCGACAGGGGCATCTGGGACTGTCCGACGGTGCTCAACAATGTCGAGACCTGGGCCAACGTCCCCCTCCTTCTCTCCGACGGCGTCGAGGCCTTCCTCTCGCTGGGGACGGAGGGAAGTCCGGGGACGAAGGTCTTCTCCCTCGTCGGCAAGGTCCGGAACACGGGGCTGGTCGAGGTCCCCATGGGGATGACCCTGAGGGAGATCATCTTCGACATCGGCGGAGGCATGGACAGGGGGCGGCACTTCAAGGCCGTCCAGACGGGAGGCCCTTCCGGAGGTTGTCTCCCCGAGGCGAGCCTCGATCTTCCCGTCGATTTCGACAGCCTCAACGACGCCGGTTCCATCATGGGGTCAGGTGGCATGATCGTCATGGACGACAGAACCTGCATGGTCGACGTGGCCCGCTACTTCGTCTCCTTTCTCGTAGAGGAGTCCTGCGGCAAGTGCACGCCCTGCCGCGAGGGGCTCAAGCAGATGGAGGCGATTCTGAAAGACCTCACGTCGGGCAAGGGCCGCCCGGGAGACGTCGATCTTCTCCGCTTCCTGGCCGAAAACCTGCGCGACACGGCTCTCTGCGGCCTGGGACAGTCTGCGGCCAACCCCGTCCTCTCGACGTTGCGCTACTTTCCCGAGGAGTACGACGAGCACGAGAGGGAGGGTTTCTGCCGGTCCGGTGTCTGCCGGGGGCTTTTCCATTTCGTCGTCGACGAGACGTTCTGCAGAAGCTGCGGTCTCTGTGCCTCCGTCTGCCCCGCCGGGGCCGTGGCGGGTCGAAAGGGAGAGCCCTACGTCATCGACGCGACGGCGTGCATCCTCTGCGGCAAGTGTCACGAGGCCTGTCCCTTCCAGGCCATTCGCGTCGGGAGGTGAGGGACATGGTCACCATCACGATCAACGGAAAGGAGTTAACCGTCGCCCCGGGGACGACGGTCCTCGAGGCGGCCCGAAGCCTCGGCGTCGAAATCCCCACTCTTTGTCACCACGCGGGCCTGTCTCCCGAGGGGAGCTGCCGCCTCTGCATGGTCGAAGTGGAACAGAGAGGGAGACGGCGCCTCGTCGCCTCCTGCATGTTCCCCGTCGCCGAGGGCCTCATCGTCGAGACGGAGACGGAGCCGGTGGCCCGGGCCCGCCGTTTCGTCCTGGGTCTTCTCCTGGACCGATCTCCTCACGCGGAGGAGATCGCCGACTTGGCCCGCCGTTACGGTGCCGTCGGCTTCGGCCGTCTGCCCGAGGGCGAGCGCGATAGCTGCATCCACTGTGGACGCTGCGTTCGAGCCTGCGAGGAGGAGGCCACGGGCTGTCTGGCCTTCGGCTTCCGCGGCTGGGAGCGCAAGGTGGGCGGTCCCTACGAGGAGCCTCCCTCGGCCTGCATCGGCTGCGGCGCCTGCGCCAAGGTCTGTCCGACGGGACATATCGTCATGGAGGAATCGGAGGATCGGCGCCTCATCTGGGGGCGGACCTTCGAGCTGCTGCGCTGTTCCCTCTGCGGCGAGCCCTTCGCCACGGAAGAACAGCTCGAGTTCCTGGGAGAGGAGGACGAGAAGGAGAGAATCTGTGAGCGCTGCCGGAAGCGGGTTTTCGCGGCTTCTTTCACGGGAGGCCTTCGCTGACGGACGTTCCCTGATCGGAGGCAGCCGACAGGGGGCGGGGAAACGTTTCGGAATGTCTGGAGCCGGTCCCGTGCCGGTGAAGAAAAGGGGGAATCGGGTCTGATGGAAAAGGTGCTGCTTCTTTCACCCGAGAAGTGTATCGGATGCGGCAGCTGCGAGCTGGCCTGTTCTATGGCCAAAGAGGGCGAGTTCCGTCCCGCCCTGGCTCGGATGTCGGTCTATCGCTTCGAGGGAGGCGTCAACGTTCCCATGGCCTGTCAGCAGTGTGACGACGCGCCCTGTGTCGCCGTCTGCAAGGTGGGTGCCCTTTCGCGAGACGAGGACAACGTCGTTGTCGTCGACGGGGAAAAGTGCATCGGCTGCCGGATGTGCGTCCACGCCTGTCCCTTCGGCAACATGGCCTACCACCGCGAGAAGAAAATGGCCATCAAGTGCGATCAGTGCGGCGGCGATCCTCAGTGTGTGGCCTTCTGCCCCACCAAGGCCCTGGAATTCCTTCCCGCCGACACGGTGGCCCTTGAGAGGAAGAAGATGTTCTCACGCAAGTTCGCCCAGATCGCCCAGGAGGTGACGGACTGATGTACGGATGGATGAATAAGGTCCTCCGCGTGAACCTCTCTCTGGGGACTTTCGCCGTCGAGGCGTTGCGCAAGGACGACGCCCGGGATTTCATCGGGGCCCGCGGCCTGGGGACGAAATACTTCGTCGACGAAGTCGATCCCACCGTCGATGCCCTTTCGCCGGAGAACAAGCTTTTCTTCGTGACGGGGCCTCTTACGGGGACTTTGGCCACGTCGGGCGGACGCTACGAGGTGGTCACCAAGGGCCCCCTCACGGGGACCATCGCCGCCTCCAATTCCGGAGGCTACTGGGGCGGTGAGCTCAAATACGCCGGCTACGACATGATCATCTTCGAGGGCAAGGCTCCGAAGCCCGTCTATCTCTACATCTACAACGATAAGGTCGAGTTGCGCGACGCCGGGTCCCTCTGGGGCCGGAACGTCGACGAGACGACGGATTCCCTCGTCGAGGTTACCGATCCCGAGGCCAAGGTGGCCTGCATCGGGCCGGCCGGCGAAAATCTCGTCAAGTTCGCCTGCATCATGAACGACAAGCATCGGGCTGCGGGACGGACCGGCGTCGGCGCCGTTATGGGAAGCAAAAACCTCAAGGCCGTCGTCGTCAGAGGGACGAAGGGCGTCAAGGTGGCCGACGGAAAGGCCTTCATGGACGCCGTCAGGCAGTGCCGCGACAAGCTGGCCGCCAATCCCGTCACCTCCGGCGGCCTGCCCGCCTACGGGACGAATGTCCTCGTCAACATCCTCAACTCCGTCGGCGGTCTGCCGACGCGCAACTTCCAGGAATCCTGGTTCGAGGGGGCCGAGGGAATCAGCGGCGAGACTCTTTCAGCCGACTACCTCATCCGCGCCAAGGGGTGCATGAGCTGCACGGCCCGCTGCGGCCGCGTCACCCACGTCGACGGCAAAAAGGGAGAGGGCCCCGAATACGAGACGGCCTGGTCTTTTGGCGCCCACTGCGGCGTCTCGGACATGAAGGTCGTCTTGAGGGCCAATTTCCTCTGCAACGATCTGGGTCTGGACACGATTACCATGGGGAGCACCATCGGCTGCGCCATGGAGCTCTTCGAGAAGGGCTACGTCACGAAAGACGAGACAGCCATGGATCTGAGCTTCGGCAACGGCGAGGCCATCGTGGCTCTGACCGAGGCCACGGCCTACCGGAAGGGTTTCGGCGACGTCCTCGCCGAGGGGTCTTACCGCATGGCCCAGCGCTACGGACATCCCGAACTCTCCATGTCGGTCAAGAAACAGGAGATGCCCGCCTATGATCCCCGGACTCTCCAGGGGATGGGGCTCGAATATGCCACGTCCAACAGGGGCGGCTGTCACGTCCGGGGCTACTTGACGTCGCCGGAGATTCTGGGCCTGCCGCAGAAGCTCGACCCGGCCAGCGTCGAGGAGAAGCCCTTCTGGGCCAAGGCTTTCCAGGACCTGACGGCCGCCGTCGATTCGGCGGGTCTCTGCCTTTTCGTCACCTTCGCTCTGGGAGCCGACGACGTGGCGGCCCAGCTCGAGACGGCCACGGCGGCGGGCTATACGGCCGAAGAAGTCGTTCGCTGCGGCGAGCGGATCTGGAACCTGGAGCGTCTCTTCAACCTCAAGGCCGGAGTCGGTCCCGAAGAGGACCGGTTGCCGCCGCGTCTTCTCAACGATCCCGTTCCTGCCGGTCCCGCCAAGGGACAGGTCTGCCGTCTGGGCGAGATGCTCCCGGCCTACTACGAGGTCCGGGGCTGGGACGAGGAGGGAATTCCCGGAAAGGCCAAACTGGCCGATCTGGGTCTCTCCGCCTATGGCCTCTAGACGGAGGGCGGGAGGAGGCTCGGCCTAGCCGGACAGCCTTTCGGAACTTTCCGGCACAGCAAGGCCCTCTGACAGCGAGGGACCCTCGACGAGAGGGTCCCTCGCTGTCAGAGGGCCTTTTCTTGTCCCGACAGGAAGCCTCACTGTTCCATGTCCTTCGCGAAGAGGGCGAGGAGACGGAGGCATCCCCGTCCAGGAAGGGCTAGAAGGCGACTTTCGGCGCCGTCCGTTCCCCCTCTGCGGTCTCGAAGTAGTCGGCCTTGACGTGGCCGAAGTGGCGGGCGATGAGGACGGCGGGAAAGGTGGCGATGGCGACGTTGTAGTCCCTGGCCGTTCCGTTGTAGTAGCGGCGGGACATCTGGATGTCGTTTTCCAGGGAGCCGAGCTGTTCCTGGAGCTGAAGGAAGTTCGTGTTGGCCTTCAGTTCGGGGTAGTTCTCGGCCACGGCGAAAAGGGACTTGAGGGCTCCGGAGAGCATGTTCTCCGACTGGGCACGGTCGCCGACGGACTGGGCACGGGTCACGCTGGCACGGGCCTCCGTCACCTTCTGAAAGACCTCGCTTTCGTGGGCGGCGTAGGCCCTGACGGTCTCGACGAGGTTGGGCACGAGGTCGAAACGCCGTTTCAGCTGGACGTCGATGCCGCTCCACCCCTCCTCCCGCATGTTCTGAAGGCGGACGAGCCGGTTGTAGACCGAGACGGCCCAGAGGATGACAAGGGTGACAGCGGCCGGGACGACGATCCAGATCATCATGGAAATTCCTCCTCGTCGATCGTTGATCTCGTTCCCTATTCTACACGAGGGGGCTCTGCGCCGCGAGAGGAGCTCGCGAGGATCGAAAGACGTCGTCGTCCTCCCTGTCGGAGCGGTCCGCTCTTCCCTTCGCCCTCTCTTTCCGAAGAGGTCTTCCTCTTCGGAAAAAGCGCTCTTCGGTACGCTGAAGTCTCTTCCGTTCCTCTGCTTCTTTTTCCCTTCAGACGCTAAAATGGAGCTGTCGTCCGAACCTTCCGCGTAAGGATCGCAACGAATCGAAGAAAGGAGTTCCCACGATGACCCATCCGGCTTTTGTCGTCGCCGCCGCCTCGAGCGGTTCGGGCAAGACGACGTTCACATCGGGCCTGATCCGCGCCCTGACGCTCAAGGGACTCCGCGTTCAGCCCTTCAAGGTCGGTCCCGACTTCATCGACCCCTCTTATCTGGCGGCGGCTGCGGGACGCCCCTGTCGCAACCTCGACGGCCACCTTCTTCCCGGGCCGAGGCTCGAGGCTCTCTTCAGGCGACAGGCCGAGGCCGATGTCGCCGTCGTCGAAGGCGTCATGGGCCTTTACGACGGCCTGGGTCCCGAAGGCCTCTACTCGACGGCATGGACGGCCCGTCGCCTCGATCTGCCCGTCCTGCTCGTCGTCGACGCCGCCGCCGGGGCGACGAGCGTCGCCGCCGTTGTCCACGGCTTCGCCACCTTGCCGAATCTGGCTCCCTCTCTCGTGGCCGTCGTCCTCAATCGCGTGGGCGGAGAGGCCCACGCCGAGACGGTGACGGAGGCCGTCGAAAACCTCACGAAACTTCCCGTTCTGGGCTGGTTGCCCAAAATGGACGATGTCATCTTCCCCTCGCGTCATTTGGGGCTCGTTCCCGCCCTGGAACGGGCCGAGCTGGCCCTTCAACTTGATCGGCTGGGCCGGGAGGTGCTGGCGCGCGTCGATCTCGAAAGGCTTCTGGCCCTGGCCTCCCGTCGCAGGGATTTGCCCCCAGCGCCTTTGGAGGAAATCGTTCCCCTCTCGGACCATCCTCTGCGCGTCGCCTACGGCTGGGATCGGGCCTTCCATTTCTACTACCGCGACGCCCTCGATCTGCTCGAATCTTTCGGTGCCGAGCTGGTTCCCACCAGCCCTCTCGCCGACGAGGCCCTGCCCGAGGGAACGGAGGCCCTTTTCTTGGGAGGGGGTTATCCCGAAGTCTTTCTCGACGAGCTGGCCGACAATATCCCCTACCTGACCTCGCTCCGGTCGGCCCACGCCGCGGGACTGCCCATTTACGGCGAGTGCGGGGCCATGATGTATTTCGGCCGGGGGCTCACCGACGGAAGGGGACATCGCCGGGAGCTGGCGGGCCTTCTCGACATCGAGACGGTCATGACGGATCGCCTTCAGCGCTTCGGCTATGTCCACGTCGACGTTCTGGAGGATACGGTTCTGCAGGAAAAGGGGCAGCGTCTGCCCGGTCATGAGTTTCACTACTCCGTCGCCTCCGGCGTCGCTCCCGATGCCTACAGGGTCAGCCGGGCCCGCAGGGAGATCCTCTCCTGGCCCGAGGGCTATCGCTCCGGCTCCCTCCTGGCCAGCTACGTCCATCTCCACTTCTGGAGCGACCCGACTCTGCCCCGGCGCTTCCTGGGCCAGGCCCTCGGGAGGAGGAGTACCCATGTCCGTTGAGGCCCTTCTTTTCGCCCTGACCCTCGATTTCCTCCTGGGAGACCCTCAATGGCCCCTCCATCCCGTGCGCCTCGTCGGCCGGGTGGCGACCTCCCTTGAAGGAGCCTGTCGACGTCTGCCTCTGAGCGGTCGCCTTCAGGGCACGATCTTCCTCGTCGCCGTCGAAGCGACGGCGCTTCTTCCCCTTGCCGGGGCCCTTCTGGTCAACGCCTTTTTCCCTCTTTCCTGGATTTTCGAGGGCATCGTCCTCTATTTCGCCCTGGGAGGAAGCGCCCTGGGGCGGGAGGTGCGCCGCATCGCCGAGGCCTTCCGGCGAGGGCGTCTCGACGAGGCCCGGAAGGTCCTCTCCTTTCTGGTGAGCCGCGACACGGAGGCCATGGGGGAGGAGGCCGTCGCCTCGTCGGGACTGGAGACCCTGTCGGAAAATTTCAGCGATGCCTTCGCGGCGCCTCTTCTGTATGCCCTTCTGGGAGGTCCTCTTCTGGCCTGGGCACACAGGACGGCCAACACTCTCGACGCCATGGTGGGTTATAAGACGGAGCGCTATCGGGACTTCGGATGGGCCTCGGCCCGTTTCGACGACGTTCTGGGGTGGGGGCCGGCCCGTCTTTCTGCGGCAGTCGTCGCCCTCGCCGCCCCTCTCGTCGGAGGCGGGGTGGAGGAGACATGGACGACGGCGTTCCGAGACGGACCTCTGCTGGAAAGTCCCAACTCGGGTTTCCCCATGGCGGCTTTCGCCGGGGCGCTGAGACGCCGACTCTGCGGGCCCGTCTCCTATTTCGGCTCCGTCGAGGAGAAGCCCTTCGTCGGCAGAGGGCCCGGGCCCGACGGCCTCGACCTCGAACGGGGGCTCTCCCTCTACTGGGCCGCTTCTCTCCTGCTGGCCCTCTTCGTCGTTCTGGCGGGGGTTCTTCTCTCATGAGCCTCCATGGCGGTCGGATCTGGGAGCGCGACGATCCCCGGTCCTGGGTCGATTTTTCGGCGAACATCAATCCCTGGGGGCCCCCCCTCTTCGCTATCGAGGCGGCCCGGCGGGCTCTGGCGTGGATCGACCGCTATCCCGACGGGGAGAGCCGTTCCCTGCGCGAGGCCCTGGAGCGGGCCACGGGGAGGGATCTTCGAGGGATCGTCGTCGGCAACGGCGCCGGCGATCTCATCAGAGCCCTCTTCGCCTCGCTCCGTCCCCGGCGCTTTCTCACCGTCGAACCCACCTTCGCCGAATACGGTGATGTGGCGCGCTCCCTCGCGATCCCCGTTCGTGCCTTTCCTCTCGACGCAGCAGAGGGTTTCGCCTTTCCCGTCGAGGCCCTCTGCGACGTTCTCGATGAGGGGGATCTCCTCCTGGCCTGTCAGCCCAACAATCCCACGGGCCGGGCCTGGACGGAAGGAGAACTGGAGTGTCTCCTGAAGGCGGCGGAGGCGAGGGGGGCCCTTCTCGTCGTCGACGAGTGTTTCCTCAACCTGACCGTTCCCGCGGCGGCCACCCTCTTCCGTCATCCCTGGCCGAAGGGGCTTTTCCTTCTCCGGGCCTTCACGAAGGATTTCGCCCTGCCCGGACTTCGCGTCGGCTATCTTCTGGCCTCGGAGGAGGCGGTCGGGAGGGTGCGGGCCTTTCTTCAGCCCTGGCCTCTCAACTGTGTCGGCGAGGCGGCGGCGAGGGCCTGCCTCGAAGAGGGAGGGCCCTTCCTCTCTCGCTGCCGGAAGCGGCTTGCCTCGGCACGACAGGTCTTCTCCGAAGAGCTCGCCGCCCGGGGCTTCGCGGTCTTTCCCGGCGCGGCCAATTACCTTCTCTGCCGCTCTCCTCTCGACGGGATGACCCTTCAGGAGCGCCTTGTCCCGTCGAAGATTCTCGTCCGACGCTGTCATACCTTCCCCGGTCTCGACGATGGCTTTGTCCGCCTCGCCGTCCGATCGGAAGAGGAAAACGGCCGTTTTATCGAAGCCCTCGACGCTCTGTTCTGATATCTCCCGGGGAGATGAAGAAGGAGGAATCGCCATGCATCGTCTGTACGTCTACTCCTCGACGGGCAACAGTCTGGCACTGGCCGAAGGCCTGGGCCGGCGGCTCGGCGCCTGTGAGCTGATCAACATGGCCCGCCATCCGGAAAAGGAAGAACGGGCCTCGGGCGAGACGGTGGGGCTCGTCTTTCCCGTCCATGCCTTCGGTCTCCCGGTCGTCGTGCGCCGCTTCATGGAGCGGCTATCGACGGACGGAGCCTCCGTCTACCTGCTTCTGAACAGCGCCGGCATGCCTCTTGGCGCCTCGGCTCTGGCGGAAACGGTGCTCCGTCGACGGGGCCTCTCCGTCCGGGCTGCCTTTCATGTGACCATGGCCGGGAATTATCCGCCCCTCTCCAATCCCCCTTCGGGACGGCAGAGGCAGAACCTGGCCGACAGGGGAGAAAGAGCTCTCGACGCCGTTGCCGAGGCCGTCAGGGAGGGGCGCGAGGTCCCTCCTCCGTGGAGGGCGCTCCGTGCCCTCTCGGAGTTCATCAACGGCAAGGCCTTCGAGCGGGTCTCCGGCGAGGATCGCCGCTTCTTCGCCGACGGAAACTGCGTCGGCTGTGGCCTCTGCGCCGAACTCTGCCCCGTCGGCAACATCGTCCTCGAAGGAAAACGGCCTCGGTGGCTGCACCGCTGTGTGGGCTGCTTCGCCTGTTTCCACTGGTGTCCCCAGAAAGCCCTCCAGTACAACAGGAGCTCCTCGGCCGGGCGAAACCGCTACAACCATCCGGCCGTCTCTTTGGATCGCTACCGTCGATGGTGCCGGGAGTGAGGTCCTCAGTTCCCGGCCCTGGATCGAACGCCTCTCAGCCATCGTCCCGCCGCGGCGGCGAGGGCCGCCAAGAGGATCATGACGGGCGTGCCTTTCGGACAAAGAGGCTGGCCGCAGCAGGGGCAGCGGGAGGTGCTGACGAAAAGGCCGAAATAGCCGGCCCAGGAAAACAGAAAGGATTTCAACGAAGCTTTCATGGGGACCTCCGAGAAAAGATCGAGCTTTGACGGGCCATCCCGATCCGCAGGCTTGCCGGGACAGACTCCGCCAGATCCGCTTATTCGAGGGAAAGTTCTCGGGCCTCCGGTCGGCTCCCTGCCGGGCCGATGGAGAGTTCCGCCTTTTTCCGTCTGCCGGTTCGAGGCGGCGAAGGTGCACAAAAATTTCGGAGGAGGGATGCCTGTCTTCGCGGCCCTTTCCCTCGCGTTTTCCCGCAAGGTGAGGGACGGAGTTCTTTCTTCCCATTATACGTTGGCGTCGTTCTTTCGTCCTGGTATACTCGGCTGAAGATGAAACCGAATTTACACGGTGCCGTCTCGGAAAAATCTGAAGGAGGCGATCTCCATGAACTGGAAGGTTTTCTTTTCGATCCTTCTGTCGGTCCTGCTGTTCGCTTCTTGCTCCGCCGCCGAAGGTCCCCACATTCAGGGACTGGTCCGGGACGGCTGCGGCGAGCCCCTGGCAGGGATCCGCATTCGCGGCTGGGACGGCAAGAGGGCGGTCTCGGCCCTCTCCGATGGCAGAGGGGAGTTTGTCCTGCCCGGTCTCGAGGGAACTTCCGTGGCCCTACGCTGGGACAGGGACGGTCACCCTTCGGCGCGCCTCGATTCGGTTCGTCTCCCCTCGGCGGGGGCTCTCTTCGTGAGTCTCGAATATGGCGAAATGCCTTCAGGCGGCACGTTCGTCGTGCGGATTCCGACGAACCCTTCGACGGGCTATTCCTGGTCACTCGACGGAGCCGGCGACGGGGCCGTGGTCAGGACCGCGGGTGTCGTCATGGAAGAGCCCGAACCGGAGCGCTCCCCTCGCGGTCGGGGTGGTGCCGGGGCTCATCAGCTCTGGCTCTTCCGGGCCTTGACGAAGGGAACGGCGACGCTCTCTTTCGTCTATCGCCGTCCCTGGGAATCCCTCCCTCCGGCCCGGATTCACGTGGCGGTCCTGACGGTACGATGAGGGGGCAAGCCGAAATAGCGTTTTGGAGCCCTTGTGTCGGGGCGGTTTTCTCCGACCGATTCGATTTCGCATGAGGAAGGTGTTCTCGTGACGGGTGGGAAGAAACTGCAGATCACCGTTTTCCTGTCGCTGCTTCTCTTTTCCTCGCCCGCCGTGGCCGCGACGGGTTCTTCTGCTCCCGCCAACGGGGAGTTCCTCCAGTACGTGGACCGTTTCCTCCGTCAGGGCCGTTATGCTTCGGAAGAGAGCCATCCCCTCGGCGAAAGCCCCTCTCCCGTCGACATCTCCCACCTGAAAGGGAGCGATCTTCTCCCCGCCTTCTCTTCGGCGTCGGCCTTTCCTTCGGCCTATGATCTCCGGGAAAGAGGGGAGATGACGGCCGTCCGCGACCAGAGCCCTTACGGCACCTGCTGGGCTTTCGGGGCCATCGGGTCGCTGGAATCGACCTTCCTCAAGGGGAGAGGAGAGACGTTGGACTTTTCCGAATGGCATCTGGCCTACTTCCGTTCCGTCGACGAGAGTGAAAGCCTCCCCGCCTTCGACTCCAACGACGATCCCTCTTTCGGAGGCGATTCCATCTTCGATCAGGGCGGCAACGCATGGAAGTCGACGGCCCTCCTGGCCCGTTGGACGGGAGCCGTCGCCGAGTCGGCCCGTCCCTACCAGAACGTGATTCCCTGGGACAGGCAGACGACCCCTCTTCCCTCGGATGCGGTCGCGGGGCGTCTGGAGGAGGTCTACCTTCTCGGAGAGGCCTTCGAGGAGGCGGCCGTCAAGGCGGCCCTTACGGAATACGGTGCCCTCGTCTTCAGCATGGAGTGGACCAACGATGCCTACGACGGTGAGACGGACTCCTACTACTGTCCCGAAAGGCTTTACCACAGCGGCCACAGCGTCGTCCTCGCCGGCTGGGACGATGCCTATCCGGCGGCGAACTTCAGGGCCGATCCCGGCAGGGACGGAGCCTGGCTGGTGAAGAACAGCTGGGGGGCCGAATCCTTCGGCGACGAGGGGTATTTCTGGATATCCTATGCCGATGGGACGTTGAGGAACCCGGCCCTTTTCGTCGGCGGTTCCGCAGAGTCCTTCGATGCCCTCTACCAGTACGATCCTCTGGGCTGGATCGAGAGCTGGGGTTTCGAAAGCGAGACGGCCTGGATGTCCAACGTCTTCGGGGCCCGGGGAATCGTCGAGAGCGATGACGTCGTCGTCGAGAGCCTCGAGGCCCTCTCTCTCTACGCTCTGGCCGCAGGGACCTCCTATCGCGTCGAGGTCTGGACGGGGGGAGACGTCAACGTCCCCCGAAGCGGCGAGCTTATCGCGCTTCAGGAGGGCCTTCTGGATCTCCCCGGTTACCGGATGATCCGTCTCGACGAGTCTCCCTATCTGGTTCCCGGAAGATCTTTTGCCGTCGTGGCTCGGATGACGACGCCGGGCTATGCCTTCCCCGTCGCCGTCGAAAGCCCTCTCGATGGCTACAGCGGCAAGGCCAGGGCCGGCAGGGGGGAGAGTTATGTCAGTTCAGACGGCGCGGCCTGGCGGGATCTTTCCGTCGCCAAGGCCGACAGCAACGTCTGTCTCAAGGCCTTCACGAAGGCGGCCTCCCTTCCCGTGGCTGCCGTGGTCCCTCTCCTTCCCGACGGAGATGAGGTCCGCTCCGAATCGGGCGCCGAACTCCTTTCGGCCGAGCCCACGGCCCGTCGGGCCCGGCAGAACGCCGACGTGCTGACTTTTCTTGACGCGGGGCGTGTCCTTCGTCTTGCGGCCGTCGATTTCGGCGGGACGGCGCGGGACCTGACCCTGTCCATCGAGGGGGCCGTCGTCTCGGCTCTGAGCCTTCATTATGAGGGGACGGCGAGCCTGACGCCCCTTGTGGCTCAGATCGGCGGAGAGGAGGGGAACGCCTTTCATCTCTCCCTGCCGAGGTCCCAGATAGAAGATCTCGGGAGCGGTTCCTTGACGGTGCGTTTCCACGCCGATCGGTCGGCCACGGTTCTGCTCGACGGACGCGATCTCGTGGAAGAGGGGCTGGCCTCTTTCGTCTTCGACGGGAGAGACCGCTACCTGGAGCTGACCTTTTACGACGGCGACGGCCTCTCTCCGGACGGCCTAGCGGGGGCTCTTTTTGTCGTCCAGGCCCGCTCCTCCGGCTCAGGCGGCTGCCGGTTCCTTCCTGTCCCGTCGGCCGCCCTGCTCCTCCTGCCGGCTCTGCCCTTTCTGCGGAAGCCCTGACGTCTGGCCTTCCCGTCGGGCCTGCGCCTCCGACGGGGGAGGGGAAAAGAAAAAGATCGTGAAAGAGAGGGTTCTCACCTCCCCCTCTTCCGTGGGAGGGCCGGCGATTTTCCCTTCCCTTAGGCGACAAGAGAGGGGGCCCTTTCCAGGGCCCCCTCTCTTGTCGCCTTGTCCGTCTATTCGACGACGGTCGCCTTGACGAGAAGGACCGGCTCGACGGGAACGTCCTGATGGAAGCCGGTGTTGCCCGTGGCGACGGCCTTGATGGCGTCGACGACGTCCTGGCCCTCGACGACCTTGCCGAAGACGGCGTAGCCCCATCCCCGCGTCGTGGGGGAGGTGTGGTCGAGAAAGACGTTGTCCTTGACGTTGATGAAGAACTGGGCCGTCGCCGAATGGGGGTCCTGGGTGCGGGCCATGGCGACGGTGTAGGCCTCGTTCTTCAGGCCGTTGTCGGCCTCGTTTTCGATGGGGTCGTGCGTTTCCTTCTGGTTCATGGCCTCGTCGAAGCCACCGCCCTGGATCATGAAATTGTCGATGACGCGGTGAAAGATCGTGCCGTCGTAGAAACCCTCTCGGACGTAGGCGAGGAAGTTCTCCGTCGTCTTGGGAGCCTTCTCTCCGTCGAGTTCCAGAAGGATATCGCCCTTGTTCGTCTCCAGTTTGACCATGATTTTGCCTCCTTGTCCCTTGCCGGTCTCTCCCTGGGCCGCCGCGGGAGATGTTCCCGTGACGGCGAGAGCCAGAGCCGTGACGAGAGCCAGAAGGGAGAGAAAGGCTGTCCGGGGGGTTCGTTTCATCGATGTCAGGCTCCTTTCGGTGTGGGGTGCGAGAGGTATTGTGCCCCAAATCGTCCTTTTCGTCCAGGCCCTTCCTCAATCGAGCCAGTCGGCCAGGTCGAGGGCGTCGTAGGTGATGATCAGATCCGCCCCGGCCCGACGGCAGGCCAGGTGGGCCTCCAGGGTGGCGCGGCGCAAGTCGAGAAGGCCCGCCACGGCCGCCGATCGGAGCATCATCCGTTCGCCGCTGACAAGGTAGGTCGCCAGGGGGAGGAGGGTTTTCTCCCGAAGGCGGGCCAGGATGTCGAGGCAGGTCAGGGCCGGTTTAACCATGAGGATGTCGGCCCCCTCCTCTTCGTCGGCCAGGGCCTCGCGGAGGGCCTCCCTGCCGTTGGTGGCGGCCATCTGGTAGGTGCGCCGGTCTCCGAAGCCGGGGGCGCTGTCGGCGGCGTCGCGGAAGGGACCGTAGAAGGACGAGGCCATCTTGGCGGCATAGCTCATGATGGAGACGGAGGCGAACCCGCCTGCGTCGAGGGCGGTTCTGATGGCGCCCACCCGGCCGTCCATCATGTCCGACGGGGCCACCATGTGGGCTCCCGCCTCGGCATGGCTGAGAGCGACGGTGGCGAGCTGTTTCAGTGTCCCGTCGTTGTCGATGACGTCGCCGTCGATGAGGCCGCAGTGGCCGTGGTCGGTGTACTGGCAGAGGCAGACGTCGGTGACGAGAAGAGCCTCGGGGAAGCGTTCCGAAAGTTCACGGAGCGCCTGCTGGACCGGTCCCTGAGGGTCGGAGGCCGAGTCGCCGCGGGCATCTTTCCGCTCGGGGAGGCCGAAGAGGAGGAAGGCGCCGATGCCTTTCTCCAGGGCCCTTTCGACGAAGGGAAGGAGGCGGTCGACGCTGAAGTGGCTCACACCCTCAAGGGAGGCGATGGGGCTCTCGATCCCTCTGCCCGGGACGGCGAAAAGGGGGAGGATGAGATGACGTCTCTCGAGGGAGACTTCGGCCATCATCGTCCGAAGGCGGTCGTGACTCCTGAGGCGGCGCAGTCTCATGCGGGGGAATTGGGCGGCCATGATCATCGCCTCCTTTCGGCGAGTTCGGGGAAGACCTCCAGGGCTGCGCCGAGAGTGTTTTCGAGAATGGATCGGTCGTGGGCGAGGGAGACGAAGGTGGCCTCGAAGGGCGACGGGGCGAAAAGATGTCCTCTCCGGGCCATGGCGTGGAAGAAGAGGGGATAGAGGCTGCCTTCGGTGGCGCGGACCTCGTCGAGGTTGCGGGGCACCGAGGAGGAGAAGAAAAGTCCCAGGACGGAGCCGAGACGCGTCACGGAAAGAGGCAGGTTGCAGGAGCGGGCCGCCTCGGCGAGTCCCTGGGCGAAGAAGGTCGCCTGATCTTCCAGCTTCTCGCGGATTCCGGGGGAGGCGAGGATCTCGAGTGTGGCCAGTCCGGCGGCCATGGCCAGAGGGTTGCCGGCCAGAGTCCCGGCCTGATAGACGGGCCCGAGGGGGGCCAGCTGGTCCATGACCTCTGCCCGGCCTCCGACGGCGCCGACGGGAAGGCCGCCTCCGATGATCTTGCCCAGACAGGTCAGATCGGGCCTGATGGCCGCTTTCTGCTGGACGCCGCCCTCGGAGGGACGGAAGCCCGTGATGACTTCGTCGAAGATGAGAAGCGCTCCATGCCCGGCCGTGAGGTTCCGAAGTTCCTCGAGGAAGCCTGGCAGGGGCGGAACGAGGCCCATGTTGCCCGCCCAGGGCTCGACGATGACGGCGGCGATGTCCTGGCCTTTTTCGTTGAAGAGGGCCTTGACGGCCTCCCTGTCGTTGTAGGGAACGACGGCGGTGCAGCGGGCCACCTCCTGGGGGACGCCGGCGCTGTCAGGCTGGCCGAGGGTGAGGGAGCCGCTTCCGGAGGAAACGAGCATGCCGTCGTGGTGGCCGTGGTAGCAGCCGGCGAATTTGACGACGAGGGAACGGCCTGTGGCGCCTCGGGCCAGACGGAGGGCCGTCATCGTCGCCTCCGTTCCGGAGGTGACGAAACGTATCTTCTCCATGGAGGGGAAGGTGCGACGAATCGTCTCGGCCAGCTCCGTCTCGAGAGGCGACGGAGCGCCGAAAGAGATTCCTCTCTGTGCCCTTTCGCAGATGGCCCGGACCACCTGCGGATGGCTGTGACCGACGATGAGGGGCCCCCAGCTGCCGACGTAATCGACGTAGCGTTTCCCCTCGACGTCTTCCAGGTAGGCGCCCCGGCCTCCGACGAAGGAAAGAGGCGTGCCGCCGACGCCCTTCCAGGCCCTTACGGGGCTGTCGACGCCGCCGACGAGGACCGACGTGGCCCGCTCAAACGCTTCGATGTTATTCATGATCGATCTCCTTCTTGTCTTTTGTGATTTTTTCGAGTCCCGTCAAGGCTGCAGGGGAAAGTTTTTCAGAGGCCTTTTTCGATGATGCGTTCCAGACTTTCCACATCGAGGTTCCTTTCCAGGTGATCGGCCAGCCTGTCGTAGGCCTCGAGGCGCATCTCGTGCCCCGATCGGGCCCGGCCTGTCAGAGGCGTCAGACCCTTCCTCTCTCGAAGCCAGTTGACCAGGGCTCGCCGGAAGAGGGGATCATCGGCCAGGCCGTGGAGGTAGGTGCCGAAGATCTGGCCTTCCCGTGCCGTCGCTCCGTCGGCGATGTCGGTGGTCTCTTCGCCGCGCCGACGAAGACGCAGAGGCGGCGGCGAATCGGCGGAGGTGAGGCCCGAGTGGATTTCATAGCCTCGAATCGTCTGTCCCCTGATAGCGGAGAAGGGGCCGGGGGCGTCGTCGGCGACGCGGGCCTCGGCGGGAAAGGCGGCCTTCTGAGGGGAAAAAAAGGTCGTCGCCTCGAGAAGGCTCAGTCCCTGGGCCTCTCCCTCTTCTTCGACGCCGTCGACGAGGCGACGGCCCAGCATCTGATAGCCGCCGCAGATCCCCCAGAGGGGGACTCCCCTTCCGGCGGCCTCCTCTATGGCCCGATCGAAGCCCTTGGCCCGAAGGAAGCGCAGATCGGCCAAAGTCGTTTTCGTTCCGGGAAGGACGATGCAGTCGGCCCCTTCCAGATCCGAGGGGTCTTTGGCGAAGCGGATGCGGCATCCCTCGTCGGCAAAGGCGTCGAAGTCGCTGAAATTGGCCATATGAGGGAGGGCGATGACGGCGATGCGGAGCGGTCCCGACCCGAAGTCGCGGATGCCCAGGGAATCTTCTGCCGGGATGGAAAGATCGGCGGCGTAGGGAATGACGCCCAGAAAGGGAAGGCCGGTCCTCTCCTCGAGGTAGCTGCGCCCGTCGTCGAAAAGGGAGACATCGCCGCGGAATTTGTTGACGGCCAGAGCTCGGATGAGGCCTCGGTCCTCTCGGGGCAGGACTTCCAGCGTGCCCACGAGAGAGGCGATGACGCCGCCTCTTTCGATGTCGCCCAGGAGGAGGACGGGTGCCGAAGCGGCTCTGGCGGCCCTCAGGTTGGCGATGTCGCGATGGTAGATGTTCATTTCGGCCGGGCTGCCGGCTCCTTCGAGGAGGATCAGATCGTACTCCCTGAGGAGGCTTTGCAGCGCTTCGTCGGCGGCCTTCCATGCCGTTTCGCAGAAGTCGAGATGGTAGTCCCGGGCTCCGAGAAAGGCGACGGGACGGCCCATGATGATGACCTGGCTCCTGCTGTCGCCCTGGGGCTTGAGGAGAACGGGGTTGAAACGCAGGTCGGGATCGAGGCCGCAGGCCTCGGCCTGGAGGGCCTGGGCCAGGCCGATTTCGCCTCCGCCTCGGGTGGTGTAGGCGTTGAGGGCCATGTTCTGCGACTTGAAGGGGGCGACATGAAAGCCTCTCCGGGAGAAGATGCGGCAAAGGCCCGTCACGAGTAGGCTCTTTCCCGCATCGCTGGTGGTGCCGCAGATCATGAGGGCCTTAGCCACGGTCAAAAGCTCCTCTCAGAGTCTCCACAAGGGAATGAAGATGGGGGGTCTCCATGACGCAGGGTTCGAGGCCGAAAAGATCGCGGACGGCCTCGCCGCAGTTCCTTCCCCAGGCGACGGCCCTGCAGCCCTCGGAGAGGGGACCGAAACGATCCCTCCAGGCTTCGGCCAGGGCGGCGCTGCCGAAAAGGACGGCGTCGAGGGGCGAGTCGCTCCAGTGCTCCCGATAGAGCTCCTCGGCAGGGACGGCGGCGGAAACCATGCGATAGGCCGCGCACTCTTCGACGACGGCCCCTCTCGATCGGGCCGCCTCGACGGCGAGGTCCGAACCCCGCTCGTTGCGGAGGAAAAGGACCCGATCGCCCTCGACGACGACTTCAGAGAGGAGTCGCGCCAGCCCCTGCGAGGTCTCGGGTGCGGCCACGGCGTCGGCGACGAGCCCCTGGCGCCTCAGGGCCTCGGCCGTCCCCTTCCCTATGGCGGCCAGACGTCCTCGGATGTGGCGCAGGTCCTCGGCCGCGTCCTTGAGGAGGGGGACCCCCCTGGGGCTGGTGAGAACGATCCAGTCGGCCCGGGGCAGAGAGCGACGGAAGACGGAGACATCAAGCCCCTCCTGTCTCAGGAGAGGCAGGCTGTAGGTGTCGGCTCCGAAGGTCTCCAGAAATCGGGCCGTCTCCCAGGACTGAGGGGCCGGACGGCAGCAGGCGATCTGAAGCCCCTGGAGTGGCCCTCTCGAAGGTCTCAGGGGAAGTTCGGTCACGGCGCCCACGTAGAGGATGGAGGGACTCTTTACCTCGCCTCTTCTCGCCGCCTCGGCCAGGCCGGAGAGAGTCCCCCGCCAGACTTTGGCCCGCCCCCACCCGGCCCAGGTGACGGCCGCGGCGGCCGTCTGAGGGGAGAGGCCTCCTTCCTGGAGGGAACGGGCGATATCGGGAAAGAGGGAGACGGCCATGTAAAGGGCCAACGTCCCCGGAGATGCGGCCAGAGCGGACCAGAAGGCGCCGTCGAGGGCCTCTTTTTCTGTCTGGCCTGTGGCGACGGTGAGGCTTCGTGCAAGCCCTCTCTGAGTCGGTCCCAGTCCGACCATGCCTCCGGCCAGGGCCGCCGAGAGGCCGGGGATGGCCTGCCAAAAGACGGCTCCTTCCTGGAGGGCCAGGGCCTCCTCGCCGCCGCGGCCGAAGAGGAAGGGATCGCCTCCCTTGAGGCGGACGACCGTCCCTCCCTCCTGTCCGAGGGAGAGAAGGAGCCCGTTGATGCCTTCCTGAGAGAGAAAGTGGTCGTCGCGGCGCTTCCCCACGGGGTGGAATCGGCACGAGGCGGGGCAGAGCTGAAGGAGGTCAGGGTGGATGAGCCGGTCGTAGACGACGTGGTCGGCCCGGCTCAGGATCTCCTTTGCCGCCAGAGTGAGAAGGGCCGGCGTGCCGCAGCCGGCTCCGACGAGATAGACCGTCATGGGCGGACACCGGCTTCCATCGGAAGACGGCAGGCCGCGAGGAGAGTCTCCATCTGAGGGCGGGAGGCCAGACGAGTCCAGAGCTCCCGTCCTAGCCCGACGGCTCCCTTGTCGTCGACGACGGGAAAGCCCAGGCTCTCCCGCTCCGTCCAGACCCCGTCGAGGGAGAGGATCTCGGCCGTCAGGACGAGACGGTCCCCCTCCCATCGGGCCTCCGAGGCCAGAGGGAGGTGGCAGCCCAGTCCGACCTGGGCGAGGAAGGAACGTTCGGCCAAGGCCTGAAGGCGCGTCGATCTGTCGTCGAGGCTGCGGAAGGCCTCGAACCAGGCCGACAAGGGGGAGGCCTCGACGACGACGATGCCCTGGCCGGGAGCGGTGATGAAGGGTAAGGGACGGGCGCCGTCGCGGTCGAGGCCTAGACGCTGAAGGCCGGCCTCGGCCAGGACGATGGCGTCGAGATCGCCCTCGTCGACGCGGCGGAGACGGGTCTCGACGTTGCCTCTTAGGCTGGAAATCTCCAGGTCGGGACGGGCTCTCAGGAGCTGGGCCCTGCGACGGAGGCTGGACGAGCCGACTCGGGCCCCAGGAGGCAGATCGGCCAGGGAGAGGCCGTCGGCCGTGACGAGAAGATCCCGGGCCGATCCTCGGGGAAGATGGCAGGCCAGCTCGAGTCCCGGCGCGAGGTCGCAGGGAACGTCTTTCAGGCTGTGAACGGCACCGTCTCCTTCGCCGGCAAAGAGGGCCTCTTCAAGGGCTTTGACGAAGACGCCGAAGCCTCCGAAGGCGCTCAGGGGGGTCATCCTGTCCCGATCGCCGCAGCTGTGGACGACGCGGCAGCAGCCGTCGTGGCCGAAGCCGCAGAGGGCCTCTAGAACGAGATCGGTCTGGCGTCGCGCCAGGGGACTTCCTCGGGTCAGAAGAGTGGGATGAGCCTTCATGGTTTCACCTCTCGGTCCGTCAGAAAACGGCAGATTAGCTCTTTCTTCCCGGCCGCCAGGGCCGGATCATATCCTCCCGAGCCCACTCCGACGCGGCAGGAGTCGCTGTCAAACTGGGCCAGAAGGGCCCAGTCGCCCTTCTCGGCGGAGGAGGCGCAGTTGACGAGGCATCGGGCCTCCCTGGCCCAGGGAAGAAGTTTCTCCGTCTCCCCTGGCGGCAGGGCCAGAAGGACGAGGCGGAAGGCCCGGAAGTCCTCTCGCGTCGCTTCCCGGGGTTCCCAGTCGAAGGCGCCCCGGTCATGATCGGCAAGGAGCGATTCGGTCAGGACGGGGGCGACGAGATGAGGGCGGCAGCCCGCCCCGAGAAGGGTCGCCATCTTCCGTTCCGCCAGGGGACCGCCTCCGACGACGAGAAGGGGCTCGTCGTTTCGCAGGGCGACAAGAAGTCCGTAAGGGCCCTTCATTCTCTTTCCTCCCGTGCCAGAAGTTTCCAGGCCCTTCCGGCGTGGGCTCCCCGGTCCTCTAAAAGAGGATGGAGGACGCCTTTGACGACGCTCCAGGCCAGTTCCTCCAGGACTTTCTCGTCCCAGCCTTGACGGCGGGCCGTCTTCGCCGCCCTCGAAAGGGCCACGTCGCGGGCGCGGGCCAGGGCGAGACGGCGATAGACGTCGCCTCGTCTGTCCTCCATTTCGCGCCAGAGTTTCTCGGCCGCCTCCTGGGCCTCCCCCTCGAGGCGGAGGAGGCCGCGACCGTAGTCGCCCAGCAGGCGGTCCCTCTCGGAGGCCATGTCGTCGAGGGTCACGAGGTCCCTGCCGGCCGAGGGGGTAATCTGAGGCGAGCCTCCGAGGTCGAAGAGACTTCCCCGAAAACTTTGAGGGGGAATGTCGGTCAGAGGGTGGGGCGAGGCGGTGCAGACGAAGAGAGCCTCCGCCGTGGCGGCCTCATCGTGAAGCCTGGACCAGGGGAGCAGGGGAAGTCCCAGGGAGACCGAGGCCTGAAGGCCTTTCGATTCGGTCCTGTTGACGAGAGTGACGTCGTGTCCCCGTCCTTTGAGAATGCGGGCCGTCTCGAGGCCGATCCGGCCGCAGCCGATGACGAAGACGCGACGGGATTTCCCCTCTTTTTCCTCGAATCGGTCCACCATGAGAGAGGCCGCCGAGGGCGCTCTCCCCGGATGGTAGCGGCTTCGGAGCGTCGAGGCCAGGGACAGGCCGTGCTGGCAGAGATGGTGGAGGATGGGGCCGCAGCCTTTTTTCCCCTCGTCGTAGGCTCGGCGGAACTGGCCGACGATCTGCTCCTCTCCCAGGGCCAGACTCTCCAGCCCCAGAAGGAGGCGAAGAAGATGGCGGACCACGTCGCCTCCCTGAAGGAGATGCCCCTCGGGGGGAAGAGAAGGGGCGTCGCTCTCCCAGAGGGGGCCGGGGACGGCGAAGAGTTCGAAGCGGTTGCAGGTGAAAAGGGTGAGGCATTCGAAAAAAAGCCCGCCGTCCGGTTCCGTCCCGGCCCAGAATTGGGCCTGATCGGCCCGCAGAGCGGCAGAAGAGCTTCGGTGGTCGAAGGAGAGACAGAGAAGACGCATGCAATCACCTTCCGATCAGGGGTAGGGCGGCGGCGACGAGAGTCAGAAGGGAGAGGGGCGTCGTCGTCGCGAAATGGCAGAGAAGGATTCTCTGGGCCAGGTCGCGAGGGAAGAGTCCGAACCAGAAGGCGGCGTTCTGACGCAGGGCTCGGGTGAAGAGCCCCAGGGCGTTGCCCAGGAGGAGGGCGAAGAGAGCCTCGCTCCGCGTCAGGTCGCCCAGGGAGAGGCTGGCTCCCGCCGCGGCCAGCGAGGCCGAGAGATGGCCGAAACCGGCTGCGGCCACGGCCCACCCCGCAGGAGGGAGGAGGAGGTCGCCGCCCAGAAGTCCCTTCAGGAACCGTTCCAGGTGGGGGACGCAGGAGAAGGCCAAGGCGTAGAAGGTCCAGGCCCAGGGCAGGGTGACGAGGACGCGGCGGTAGAGGCCGGTGACTCGGGGGCCGCTGATCTCGTCGGTCTCGTCGATCTCCTCTTCTCCGTTTCGTCCCATGAGAAGAAGGACGAGGGCGAAGCGCAGAAAGCTGCGGAGGAGAATGACGGAGGCGAAGAGGGCTCCCGTCATTCCGGCCAGGCTGGCCGAGAGGGTGGCCGTCGTGATCCACCTCCTGAGATAGCCGGGAAAGGCAAGAGAGAGGGTGCCCCAGAGAGCCTTCTCGTCACTGAGGCGCCCCTCGCGGTGAGCTACGGCGAGAAGGGAGGCTCCGGCCCGGGAGGAGCCCAGGCTCGTGGCCAGGGCCGTTGCCACGACGGGGCTGATGCCCCGTCTCTTCATCGCCGGCAGAAAACGCCTCAGGAGTCGTTCGGCCGGTCGGAGGCGAAGGAGGACCTCGCCGAGGAGGAGCCCGAAGAGGACGTTGCCCGTCAGGATAAGCTCTCCCTTGAGGAGGGCCTGCCAGCCGCTCATCGTTGCCTCATCGCCAAAGAAGGAGCGTCGAAAGATATTCCCCCGTGGCCTCTGCTGCGGCAGGGCCTTCAAGGATGCGTTCGTCGGCCAGGCCGGCCCTCTCGACGCGGACCATCCTTTTCCAGGGGCCCGTCCTCTCGACGAGAGAGGAAAGGTGCTCCTTCAGGGCCGAGGCCTTGTAGAGGGCCGCCACGTCGCAGGCGGCCAGAGCCGCCGTCAGTCCTTCAAGGTCGTCCGTGCCCGGAAGGAGGACCAGACGGTCCTCTCCCATGGCCAGGAAGGCTCCGATCCTGGAGGCCGCCAGGGAGTGAGCCGAGACGCCGGGGATCAGTTCGAGGGCCAGGTCTGGCTCGATCCCTTTCCAGACGTCGTAGAGATAGGCTGCCGTCGCGTAGAGGGCTGCGTCGCCGATGACGGGGAGGGCGATCGTTTCTCTGCACTGCCAGAGAGGGCGCAGCGTCTCGATCTGATCGGCTATGGCTTTCGTCCGGACCTGGTCGTCTCCGTCCATGGGGAAGACGAAAGGCAGCATGTCGATGTCGAGATGGGCCGAGACGATCTCCTGGGCCACGCTGGATCGTCCCTTGCGGGAGAGGGGGACGAGAACGAGATCGGCCTCTCGGAGACGCCTCAGGGCTTTGAGGGTTATCAGCTCCGGGTCTCCGGGGCCGACGCCGACGGCGATGAGTTTCACGGTCATTCCTCCCTTTCACGGAGCTCTTGCCCCTCCGCCTTCATCCGTTTCAGTTTCAGCAGCAGAGTCTCTTCGTCGAGACCGTTCCCCTTCTCCTCACGGCCGATAACGACGAGAGGGATGGAGAGGGCCTCCGTCGCCTCCGCTTTGGCCCTTATTCCGCCCTCGACCCCCGAATCCTTGCAGAGGAGGCAGGCCGCTTTCCATCGGACGAGAAGGGCTCTCTCGAGATCGGCCTCAGGCGCTCCCCAGAGGGCGACGATTTGTGTCGGCTCAAGGCCTGAATCGAGGGCCTTGGCGAGGCTCTCCTTCGTCGGCAGAATGCGGGCCGCGACGGACCGACCCTCTTTTTTGAGGACCGGCACGGCCCGATGGAGAATCTTGACGCCCAGGGCAAGAAAAACGACATGGCCCGGTTCGGTCAAAGAAAGCGCTGTTTCGAGAGCTCCGTCGACGTCGGCGGCGAGATGGGCTCTCGGCGGGATCAGGCTTGATCTTTCCAGGGCGAACCAGGGCAGGCCATGGGAGGAGGCGGCCTCGCGAAAGGTCTTTCGGGCGTCGACGGCGAAGGGATGGGCGCCGTCGACGCCCACGTCGAAGATATGCTCCTTCAGTGTCCGGCTCCAGAGCTGTCCGTCTCGACGGCCGACGAGGACCTGAGCGCCTGGCGGTACCGTGGCCAGTCCCTCTTGAGAGGCCACGGAGAGTGTGACGTCGAATCCCTCGGCGAGGAGCTTCTCGGCCAGGACCCGGGCCGAGGCGTTCCCGCCCAAGAGGAGGATCTTCATTTTTTTTCTCCTTCGGCGCCGTAGCCTCGGCTGTCGATGAGGCGATTCCCTCTCCATTGGGCGCCCCGAGGCGGGAGGAAGAGGAGGGTTGTCATGTCGATGACATCGGCATGGAGCTCTTCCAAGGGGATGGAGCGGAGCGATTCGTCGTCGCGGCCGACGTTGCGGACGGCGACGAGAAAGACCCTGTCGGCGAAAATGCGCGCCACTTCGGCCAATTTTTCCTCCAGGCCTCGCCGTACGGGGTTGTAGAGGGCCACGGCCAATCCTCCCGCAGCGGCCCCTTCCAGGGCACGGATCACGTCGGGCCAGGGCTGGAGGTAGTCCGACAGGGAGATGCAGCTCAGGCCGTTCGTGTAGGGAGCACCGAGAAGGGCGGCTGCGGCCTGGACGGCGGAGATGCCCGGAACGATACGGATTTCTTTGTCTCCGGCGAGGTTGAGGACCAGACCGGCCATGCCGAAGAGGACGGGATCGCCTCCCGAGACGAGGGCCGTGTCGTAGCCCTTTCGGCTCAGATCGAGGGCGAGGCGGACCCGTTCCTCCTCCTCTCCCATGGTGAAACGACGGAGCTCTTTCCTCTCTTTGAGGGCCTGGGGGAGACGGTCGAGATAGGGCCCGTAGCCGACGAGGACCTGGGCCCCTTCGAGAACGTCCCGGGCCTCGGCGGTCAGGAATCGGCCGTTGCCCGGCCCTGTCCCGACGACGGCAAGTTTTCCCCGAAAGACGGGACGCGCCGCGGCGAAGGCGACGGTGATGCCTCCGAAGGTCGAACGGGGCGCCAGAAGGCGGCCGAAGCGGGCGGCGCAGGGTTCGGCCACGCCGGGAAGGCCGAGATGGCGTCTGGCGGCGCTCGGCGAGAAGACGCCCTCGACGGCTCCGATCTCCTCTCCCGTAAGGGTGACGAGGGATAGCCCCCAGGAGGCGGTGCCGGCGGCGAAGGAGGAGTCGGACGCTCTTCTGTCGATCGTCGCCACCCGGCAGAGAGCTTCCCTGCGGAGGCCAAGAGTCTCCAGCCCCTTTTCGAGGGCCTCCAGAAGGGCTTCTCCCGTTGTTCCGGGACGGCAGCCCATTCCCGCCGTTATCAGAGGGGGGACGATCTGGCATTGGGCGGCCGAGAGGGAGATCTTTTTCCAGGAGATGAGAAGCTGAGCCTTATCGGCGGTCTCGACGAGGCTGTATCCCCAGGGGAGAGGCGGAAGACCGTCCAGGTCGGGATCGACGAAACAGGAGAGCTTCCCGCCGTCGGCCAACCGACCGTTGAGCTCCGTCAGGGCCCTTTTCCCCAGGAGAGGCCAGCCGAGTCGGGAGGCGAAAAGATCGGGGGCCGTGACGTTTCTGCGGTCCGTGGCCGTCGTCGGGAGACAGGGCGCGTCGAGGATCTGGGCGCACCGTCGGGCCAGATCGAGTCCCCCTGCGAGGTGACTCCCCAGGAGGGGAAGGACGAAGGCCCCGTCTTCGGGGACGACGATGAGGGCCGGATCGGCCGCCTTATCGCTCAGAAGAGGGGCGGCGCCTCGGATGAGGATGGCCGCCGCTCCGACGGCGATGAAGGCTCCGGCGCCGGACCAATGTCGGGAGAGCGTCTCCGTGAGGTGCCCCTTCGGGCGGAGGAGAAGGGCCCCCAATTTCCGGGATAGGAGAGAGGCCCTCTCTTCCCCTCTGTCGCTGAAAAAAAGGACGTAGAGGGGTTTTGCCGTCATGAGGGGGATCCTCCTCGGCGGAAACCGTGGGAGAAGGCTCCGTCGTAGAGGCGGCTCCGCCCCTCGGGGGCTATGAGGCAGTCGCCGACGATGATGAGAGCGTGGTTGACGATGGAGGCCTCCTCCATGGCCCGGGGCAGGTCGGAGAGAGAGGTGCGGATGATGCGCTCGTCGGGCCAGGTTGCCCGATAGACGCAGGCGGCCGGAGTGGTTCCGTCCCTTCCCCCCGCCAGGAGGTCGTCGACGACGGCCCTGACCTGGCCGGAACTGAGAAAGAGGACCAGGGTCGACCCGATGGAGGCCAAGCGGTCCAGCGATTCTCCGTCGGGGACGGACGTCCGTCCCTTTCTGCGGCTGCAGATGACGGTCTGCGTGCCGCCTGGAATCGTGTACTCGATGCCCAGCCTCGCCGCGGCAGCCTGAAAGCTGCTCACGCCGGGAATGAGAGCGACGTCGATTGCTCTTTCGCGGAGGAGGGCGATCTGTTCGGCGATGGCACCGTAGAGGCTTGGGTCTCCCGTATGAAGGCGGACGACCTTTTCCCCCGCCTCGACGGCCTCGGCCATGAGGTTCACCTGGGCCTCCAGATCAAGAGAGGCCGAGTCGACGCGGCGGCAATCGTCGCGGCACCAGTCGAGCAGGTCGGAAGAGACGAGGCTCCCGGCGTAGAGAACGAGATCGGCCTCCTCCAGAACCTCACGGCCCCTGACGGTAATGAGACGGCGGTCGCCGGGGCCGGCGCCGACGAAGAGGACGGATCGCGTCATGGCTGTTCCTCCTTTTGGGGTTTCTTGTCGCACCAGACGAGGCAAATGGGATTCTCACCCAGAAAGGCCCAGGAGGGTCCGAGCTTTCTGCCTCGTGCCGGGAAGACGTTCCAGGCCTCCGTTGGTCCCCGTTCCTCGAAAAGCTTCAGGGCCGCCAGAGCCGTATCGAGGAGAAGGGCCGAGAGGACGAGACGGCCGCCGGGGAGGAGCTTCTCCCAGAGAGTCTCGACGATGGATTCCAGGTGAGGGCCGTGGCCTCCTATGAAGGCGCCGTCGACGGCTGGAAGGGAGGTCAATCCCGACGGAGCGGCCTCGGCGACGAGATGGACCCTGTCGGCAAGGCCGAAACGGCGGAGATTTTCTTCCGTCAGTCCGAAGGCCTCTGGCGACGGCTCCAGAGCCCAGAGCTCCCCTCGGGGACCGAGGGCCTCGGCCAGAGTGACGGTGACGCCTCCCGATCCGCTGCCCACCTCGATGAGCCTCCGGCCTTCGAGAGGCGCCAGAAGGCCTACGATGAGGGCCCGTATCGGTCCCTTGGTGAAGGGGACGGCGTTGAGGCGACGGAAGAGACGGTCCTCGCGAAGGGCGAAGGTCATGGCATCACCCAAAGCAGGGCCAGCCGTCCTTCGGGTTCCCGTCGGGCCAGATCGCCAAGGGGGCCTTCCGTGAGCTTCTCCGAGGGGAGGCCCAGGTCCCAGGCGAGGACGGCCCGTCGTGTTTCTGCCAGTCGGAGGGCCACGTCGGCGATCTGGTCCGGAACGGAAAGGGATTCGCCGAGGAGGAGGACGAACTCTCCTTCGGGGAGGTTCCCCTCGAAGGGCCGGCCGTGAAGGGAGAAAGCCGGCAGGGAGGCCCAGCTCCGTCTCATGCGGCAGGCGAGAATCTGAAGGCTCGAGATGCCGGGGATCCAGATCACCTTGTCGCCGAAACGTCGGGCCAGAGAAGAGGCGAGGCTGTAGAAGCCCGTATCGCCGCTGACGACGAGGGCCAGCTCTTCTCCTTCGGCCAGGTCCTCGATGCGGGCGTAGAGTTCGGCCAAAGGAGGAAGGGGCTCGAGATGGGCTCCCGGAGGGAGGAGGGAGGAGAAGCGTCCGTCGCCGATGAAGCGATCGAAGCGTTCCATCGCCTTCCGGGCCTGAGGCGTCACGTACTCCTCCGAACCTGGCCCTAGGGCGATGCACCAGACGGTACCCTTCGTTTCCCTCACGGTCGATCCCCCATTCTCCGAATCAAATCCTCCGTCGCCGTCGAGGCGACGACGGTATCGGGCAGGGTGAAAAGGACGACGGCCACCGTCCGGACGGCGGGAGCGACGAGGCTCATGACTTTTGCGGCCCTGGCGGCTCCTCGCATCAGGGCAGCCTCGGACCAGGGGCGATCCCGAGTCGTCGTCACGGCCTCGTCCAGGGTGTTGGCCTCGAGGATGTCCCGCACCTCCGTCGCTGTCGCTCCCTCGGCGGCGGCCAGAGCCGCGAAGGTCTCCCTCCTTCCGTCGCTGTAACGGCTGTGGGTGTGGAGAGAACCTCCGGCCACCTTCATGAGCTTGCCCACCTGGCCGACGACGAGGAGTTCTTCGAGGGGAAGATCTCGCACCTTTTCCAGGGCGAAGCCCACGTAGTTGCTCACCGTGACGATCCTCTCGTCGGCGATGGACAGCCCCCTGGCGAGGCTGCGGCCGTAGTTGCCGGGAACGAGGCAGAGGCTTCGGAGACCTTCTGCGGCCCGAACGGAGAGTTCGCTGTGGATCGTCGCCACCAGAGCCTCGTCGCTCATGGGGACGACGAGACCTCGGGTACCGAGGATGGAAAGTCCTCCCTCGATGCCCAGGCGGGGGTTGAAGGTCCTTTTGGCCGCCTCGTCGCCTCCGGGGATGGAGAGAGTCACTTCGAGGCCCCGTCCCGGAAGGAGAAGGGGGAGGAGATGACGACGGAGCAGTTCCCGAGGTCCGGGATTGATGGCCGCCTCGCCCACGGAGATGGGAAGACCTGGCCTCGTCGCCTTTCCCACGCCCTCTCCGGCGACAAGGGTCAGCCCCTCTCCGGCATAGCGCACGGAGGCGACGACAGGAAGTCCCGAGGTGACGTCCGGATCGTCTCCGCCGTCTTTGACGACCCAGGCCTCGGCTCCCTCCTCGGTCCGACGGACGCCGGCCAGAGGAAGGCGGAGCGAAATGCCGTCGGGGAGCAGAACGTCGACGGCATCTCGTCCCTCGCCTCGGAGCCAGAGGAGGGCGCCGAGGGCCGCCGCCGTCGCCGCCGTTCCCGTCGTGAAACCGTAGCGGAGAGGTGTCGTCATCGCCGGTCCAAAGCCAGGCGGATCAGGGCGTTGACGGCTGCGGCACAGAGATTGGAGCCGCCTCGAGGCCCTTTGAGGACAACGGAGGGAAGTCCCGATGCCAGAAGACGCTCCTTGCTCTCCGCGGCGCCGACGAAGCCGACGGGCATGGCCACGACGGCTCGAACCGGTGCTCCCTGAGCGGCCCGTTCGAGAAGGCGGAAAAGGGCCGTCGGGGCGTTGCCGAAGGCGAAGAGACTCACGCCTTCGTCGACGGCGAGATCGACGGCGGCCATGGCCCGCGTCTTCCCCGATCGGGCGGAAAGACGGGCCACCCTTTCGTCGTGGATGAGAGAAAGGGGCTTCAGTCTCGTCCGATCCAACAGGGCAGGAGAGATGCCGGAGGCCACCATGGACACGTCGCAGAAGAGAGGGCCGCCCTGGGCCAGAGTGTGGGCCAGATCGGCCAGCGGGCAGGTGGCGGCGACGAGGTTGGCCAGGGAGAAATCGGCCGAGGCGTGGACGACGCGGCGGACCAGGGGGAAAAGGTCGTCGGCGATTCCGTAGGAGGGGAGGAGAGAGTCGATGAGATCGAGGCTTTTCGTCTCGATCCGTTCCGGACTGTCGGCGTAGGTGTCGCTCATGGCAGAGATTCCTCCCTGGGGTAGAAGATATCGATCAGTTCCCGTCCTCCTCTCTCGAGGCCGAGAAGGGAGGGACGGCTCAGAAGACCTTCTTCGACGGCTACGACTTTCACGCCATCGAAAGGTTCCATCCAGGGGCGTCGGCGGACGTCGTCGACGGTGGCTCCGTTCATCGTCCCCTGTTGGACGAGGTAAATATCCAGGCCCAGACGGGCCTCTTTGAGAAAGCGTTCGATACCCCAGGCCATGAGGGGTTTCGTTTCCTCCTCTTTTTTCTCAGTCGCGGCGACGTTTTCCCCTCCGACCAGGGCCACGAGACGGGCGGCCCAGGAATGGGGAGCGCAGGTCTGAAGGCCTTTTTCCGTGGCCTCGATGAAGACGCGGGGCCGAGGTCTTCCTCCTCGACGGCTCTCTGCCTCGTCGGCCAGGGCGCGACGGAGCGAGGCGGCTCGTCCCACGGCTTCGTCGGCGTCGACGGCCAGGGCTGTGGCCAAGGCGCGCAGGTAGGCGTCGAAGTCCTTCCAGAGGGGAGGATCGAGGCAAAGAAGGGCAATGCCCGCCTCGGAGAGGGTCGGCTCCAGGGCGGGGTTGAGACGGAGCACGAGACTCCTGGCGACGACGAGATCGGGCGCCAGGGCCAGAAGGGCCTCTCCTCCCACTTTGGGGCTCAGACGGGGAAGGTCGGGCAGAAGCCCGTCGTCGTCGCTCCGCGAGAGGGCGACGAGACGGTCTCCCGCGCCCAGGGCGACGATGTTCTCGCTGTGGCCGGGGTAGAGGGAGACGATGCGTTGCGGCCCTTCCGCCTCGACGGGGGCGGCCAGTGTCAGAATCAGGGTGACAAGAGCGACGAGGCGCGCCAAAGCGTTCGTCCTCCTTTCGAATGGTAAGCCTCGAAAGGGGTGTCGTAAACCTCTTCGAGGAGGGGGCCGGCGACGGCTGAGGCCTCTCCGTGGAAGAGGAGGCGACCTCTTTTGAGGGCCATGACGGAATCGGCCCAGGTCAGGGCGTGGTTGACGTCGTGAACGGCGACGATGACGGACTTTCCCCTCCCGGCCAGGCGACGGAGGAGGGCGAGAATAGCCAGGGCCTGGCGGGGGTCGAGAGCCGACGTGGGCTCGTCGAGAAGGAAGAGATCGGGATCCTGGGCCAGAAGGAGGGCCGTCATGACCCGCTGCCCCTCTCCGCCCGACAGCTCCGTGACGGAACGAAGGAGAAGCTCCTCTACATCGACGGCTCTGGCGGCTTCGATGACGAGAACATCGTCGCCGTGAGGCCTCGCGAAACTCCGGCTGTGGGGAAGGCGTCCCATCGCGATGACGTCGCAGACGGAGAAGGGAAAGGTGAAGGTCGCCTGTTGCGTCTGAAGTCCCACTTTGAGTCCCAGGTCGGAACGACGCCAAAGACGTAGTTCCCTTCCCTGGAGGATCAGGTTGCCCGAGTAGGGGAGAAGACCTGCCAAGGTCTTCAGAAAGGTGCTCTTGCCGCTGCCGTTGGGGCCGATGAGGGCCGTGAGGCCTTTTGACGGGAGATCGGTCGACAGGTCTTGCAGGACCGCCTTGCCCTCATAGGCGACGGAGAGCCCCTTCATCGCCAGGAAGGCCGTCACCGACGGTTCCCTCTAAGAAGAATCCAGCAGAAGACGGGACCGCCCAGAAGAGCCGTGATGACGCCCACGGGAAGTTCACCCAGTCTCTGGGCCAGGCCGTCGGATGCGGCCAGAAGGGCGCCACCTCCCAGAAAGGAGGCCAGGAGGAGGGGCCGATGTTCGGGGCCGAGAAGAAGGCGCAGCAAATGGGGGGCCACGAGGCCGACGAAGCCGATGATGCCGAAGCGTGAAACCGTCAGTGCCGTGGCCAGCGTCGCCGACGCCAGCAGGAGGAGGCGGAGCCGCCCCTCTTCGATGCCCAGCAGGGCTCCTCTGCCCTCTCCGAGAGAGAGGGCATCCATCTCGCGTCCTTTCATGAAGGCTGGAATGAAAACGAGGGCTCCCCCGAGCCAGACGGCCATCGCGCCCTCCATCGTCGCCCCCGAAAAACCTCCCATGAGCCAGAGGACGATCGCCGCGAGACGATCGTCGGCCAGAGCCTTGAGGAGGGTCACGCCGGCCGAGAGGAAGGCGTTGACGATAATCCCCGCGAGGACGAGGTAGGCCGTCGTCGCCCCTCCTGCGCGGCGGGCCAGAAACCAGGAAAGGCAGAGGGCGCCGAAGGCGCCGATGAAAGAGGTCGCCGTCAGGGGAACGCCGAAGGAGAAGGCGAAGGCGGCGCCGAAGGCCGCTCCCGAGGCGATGCCCAGCGTGTAGGGTTCGGCGAGGGGGTTGGAGAGAAGCCCCTGGAGAACGACGCCGGAGACGCTCAAGGTCCCTCCGGCGCCGATGGCGGCGAGGAGTCGGGGAAGGCGCAGCGTCCTGACGACGAGTCCTTCCGGAGAGCCCTTCTCGACGGGGCCGACGAGGAGGGAGAGGGCCCGGAGAGGGGCGATCTCCCAGTCGCCGAAGGTGATGCGAAAAAAGGAGACGAGAAGGAGAAGGGCCGTCAGAGTCGACAGGAGCCAGACAAGGCGCCGGCCCTTCCGGCGACGGTGCTCCGTCAGGCGTCCTCCATCCACGGGGCCTTCTCCTTCCTCGTCCGCGCTAGTCGACGAGGGCCTTCAGATGATTGAGGAAGAGGGCCCGGACCTCGCCGTTTTCGCCGAGGCCCGAAATGACGGCGTCGACGCGGTAGCCCCTCTCCTTGAGCTGAGAGAACCACGATTCCGGGTCGTCTCCGTCGGCCATGTCGTTGCGGGCGTGGTCGCCGGCGACGATCATGAGGGGAACGAGGGTGACGCGGCGGACGCCGCTCTTCTCGAGATGGCGGACCATGTCGTCGAAGGAGGGGAATCCCTCGACGGTGCCGAGGAAGAAGCGATCGGAGACTTTTTCCAGGCAGAGGGCCATCTGGCTGTAAAAGGCATTGGCGCTGTGAGGCGAGCCGTGGCCCATGAAGACGACGGCCCGGTCGCTTCCGAGACGGTCTCCGTAGGTGCGGTGGAGAATGGCCGCAAGGTCGGCGCAATCCCCTTCGTCGGCCAGGAGCGGGGCTCCGAGAACGATCTTTTCGAAGCCGAACTTGCCGGGGATCGAGGCCAGGGCGGTGACGACGCGTCCCAGGTCTTCGTATTCCTCTCCGGGGATGATGTGCGTCGGCTGGACGTAGACGTGGGTGAAACCGTCGTCCTGCAGTTTGGCCAGGGCCTCCAGAGGGGTGGGGATGAAGAGGTTTTCTTCCTTCAATATTTTTCGGCGGATGATGTTGGACGTGTAGGCCAGACGGACTTCCGCATCGGGAAAGGCCCTGCGGGCCTCGTCGACGAGGCTGTCGATGGCGTGGCGGGCCTCGGGCATGGAGGTGCCGAAGGAGACGACGAGAACGGCCCGCCTGACCTCTTTTTCGGAAACCTCGCCGTGACCGGCGAAGGCGACGCCGCTCAGGGCGAAGAGGGCGGCCACGGGGAGAAGAAGCAGCAGCTTTTTCAAGAGAAGACCTCCTTTGGGCAAGAAACGCAGGGAAGGGATCGGGACATCGTCAATACGACACAGGGGGGCCGCAGCGCCTGGCCACGGCCCCCATAGAGGGCAACCTGTGGCGTCCGCCCACGCAGACATCACCTCCTATCACCTCCACGGCAGGTTTCCTGGCTCCCGGTCATCCTCCTCCGCGCCTTCCCGAGGGGACATCCCTCAGTGGCTTCGTTGCGGATTCGTCACGGTCACAGTGGCGGGGCCGCAGGGGCTTTTCACCCCTTTCCCTCGCCGTGGTCGGTTATCGCTATTTTGTTTTCGGGTTCCCGGGAAGCTTCGGGGCTATTCTTGCACAAGGTGCTCCTACGGTCCAGAGGAAAAAGAGGCAGGAAAAAAGCGCCCCTCCGAAAAAAGAGAGGCGCCTGCGCCGAAGAGATTCCTCAGGAGGCCTGGGAGAGCTTGCGTGCCGACTTGCGGCGCAACTCGGCGTCGAGGATCGTCTTGCGGACCCGCGTCGACTGGGGCGTCACCTCGACAAGCTCGTCCTCGTCGATCCACTCCAGGGCCGCCTCGAGGGTGAGGGTTCGGGGGACGTTGAGGACGACGGTGCTGTCCTTCGTCGCCGAACGGTGGTTCGTCATGGCCTTCTGTTTCGTCGGATTGCAGGGAAGATCGTTGGGACGACAGTGTTCGCCGATGATCATCCCCTCGTAGACCCGATCGAGAGGACGGACGAAGAGGGTGCCCCGGACCTGGAGATTCTCCAGCTGGTAGCTGGTGCACTCGCCCCGGTCCATGCTGACCAGGGAGCCTCTCGTCCGGGATGAGATGTCGCCCTTCCAGGGTGTGTAGCCGATGAAGCGGGAATTGAGAATGCCCAGCCCCCGCGTATCGGTGAGGAATTCGTTGCGGTAGCCGATGAGACCTCGCGAGGGGATCTCGAAATGGAGGCGAACGATGTTGATGCCCGTGGGCTCCATGGAGACCAGCTCGGCCTTGCGGCGCGAAAGTTTTTCGATGACCGGTCCCTGGAAGTCGACGGGGACGTCGACGAGGACCTGTTCGAGCGGTTCCTGCAGGTGTCCCGCCCCGTCGCGGCGGGTGATGACCTCGGGGCGGGAGACGCAGAACTCCATGCCCTCGCGGCGCATCTCCTCGATGAGGATGGCCAGGTGGAAGTCGCCCCGTCCCGAGACCTTGACCCCGTCGGCCCGGTCCAGCTCCTCCATGCGAAGGGCCACGTCGGTTCGAAGCTCCTTGTCCAGACGTTCCCGGAGCTGGCGGATCGTCACGGCCCGTCCCTCTTGGCCGGCGAAGGGGCCGCTGTTGACGAGGAAGAACATGGAGACCGTCGGCTCCTCGATCTCGAGAGGAGGCAGGGCGGGGTTCTCCAGCTCGGCGGCGGCAAAGGTGTCTCCGATGGTGATCTCCTGGGGACCGCTGAGCCAGATGATGTCACCGGCGGTCACGTTATCGACGTCGCGTCGCTCCATGCCCTCGGTGACCCAGAGGCGTACGGCCTGTTCCTGAGACTCTTCGACGACGATGAAATCGCCGTCGCTGCGGCTTTCGGGAGCCCAGGCCGTCCGGATACGCCGGAAGGTCTCCCCTTTGCGGAGCTGCCCCTGCAGGACGCGACCGCATCCGATGCGGCCCAGATAGTCGCTCCAGGCCAGAGTCGAGACCTGCATCAGGAAAGGGGCGCCGTCGATGGCGTTCGGAGCGGGGACATAGTCGACGATCGTCTCGAAAAGTTCCTCCATTCCCTCGGGCCTGGGACCGTCGAGATCGCGGGCCATCCATCCCTCGAGTCCCGATCCGTAGAGGACGGGAAAATCGGCCTGGACATCGGATGCGCCCAACTCGAGGAAGAGATCGAACGTCTGATCGAGTGCCCGATCGGGGTCAGCTCCCTTGCGGTCGGCTTTGTTGATGATGACGATGGGCTTCAGCCCCAGGCGGAGAGCCCGCATGAGGACGTAGCGCGTCTGAGGCATGGGCCCCTCGGCGGCATCGACGAGGAGCAGGACGGAGTCGACCATGGAAAGGACGCGCTCGACCTCTCCGGAGAAATCGGCATGGCCCGGCGTGTCGACGATGTTGATGCGGTAGTCCTTCCAGGCGACGCTGCAGTGTTTCGCTTTAATGGTGATGCCCCGCTCCCTTTCGAGAACGTTGCTGTCCATGACCCGCTCTTCCATGGCGGCGTTTTCCCTGAAAACCTTGCCGCTGCGGAGAATGGCGTCGATGAGGGTTGTCTTGCCGTGATCGATGTGGGCGATAATGGCCACATTGCGGATCTTTTCTGCCGTTGTCATGTCACTGATCCTTCCCTGGTTCCGGAATCGCGACGGTGGAGCCGCAACAAAGAATTATACAACAAAGGCTGCAAATTGGGTAGCTTGAATCGCCCCCTCTTCTCACAGTGTCGAGGCCTTCTTTCGGCGGGCTCTTTCTGAAGGGGAAAGGACAGCCCGATCGTCGGGGGCCGTCCGACGGCCCCCGACGATCGGGCGAGGTGGCATGTCTCGGTGAACCGGACAAGGTCCTTTCGGTTTTCTCTTAAGCGATGTTGACTGCGAAGTTCTTACCGAGCCCGGAGGAGCTCCAACGGGCCTCGTGGTTTTCTCTCAGAGGATGTCCAGACCCGGTCGGTAGATGAGGACGGAGCAGGGGGCATAGCGGGCCACGGAGGCGGCCGTGCTGCCGACGACGATCTCCACAAGGGGGTTGTCCCCCTTGTGGCCGACGACGAGAAGATCGTAGCCGCCTTCCTTGACCTTCTCGATGATTTTCTCCGAGGCGCTTCCCTGGGCGATGTGGATGGAGGGGAGGCTAGCCGGTTCGGCTCGGGCGATGAGGCGCGTCAATTTCCCCCGGGCCTCCTCTTCGGCGCTCTTGATGGCCTCCTGCGGCAGCCAGGCCTTGTAGCCCAGCCAGGGATCGATGGGAGGGAGGACGTGGATGAAATCGCAGGGACAGCCGAGGCGGCGTGAGAGGGCGAGGCTGAAAAGGACCAATTCCTGGGCGAGCTTGCTCGAGTCGACGGCGACGAGGATCTTTGAGGTCAAGAGAACTCCCTCCCTACATGAGTATTATTGAAGAAATGCAGCTTGCAACGGCCGGTGAAAAGGCACTTTATTAAAGTAATTTTATCACGAATCGTGGAAGATGTCATCCGAAGCGACGGCAAGACGTTGACCTTTTCTGAACTTGACGCATTACCGCCTCCTGTCTAATATATTAGCCGTCGCTCTGTGGTGCGTCGTTGCCTTTTCATTCAACGATGCGAGGGTTGGTCTTGAGAGGAGGAAGAAGGCATGAAACGGCAGCTTTGCGGAAAAAGCCTGTTCCTGGTTCTCCTGTCTTTGCTGATGGTGGCTGTTCTTGCGGGAGTGTCGTCAGCCGACGAAAAGGTGATCAAGATCGGAACGCTCTTTCCCCTGACGGGGCCTGTCGCCCTGGCTGGCCAGCGCTGTCGCGCCGCCGTCGAGACGGCAGCGGAAGTCATCAACAACGCCCATCCCGAACTGCAGGTTCCTCTGGCTGCCCAGGAGGGGATTCTGGACGGCTACAAGATTGTCCTCATCCATGCCGATCACCAGGGCAAACCCGACGTGGCCAAGTCGGAGGCCGAGCGTCTTTTCGACCAGGAGAAGGTCTGGGCCATCATCGGCAGTTACAACAGCTCCGCCACCAAACCGGCCAGCTTCGTCGCCGAGCTGAAGAAACAGATCTTCATGTGCGGCTGTTCCAGTTCGGGTGCCCTTACGGAGCGGAACTTCAAGTACTTCTTCCGCATGGCTCCGACGGACAAGACGGAATCGCTGGAGTTCGTCGAGTTTATGGAGTGGCTCAACGAGACGAAAGAGACGGGTCTCAAGACGGTGGGGCTCATCTACGAGAACACCGAGTTCGGCAAGCACGCCGCCGAAGAGGGACGGATGGCCGCCGAGGCCAAGGGCTTCAAGGTCGTCGCCGACGTGCCCTTCAACCCCGGTGCCACCAACCTCAACAGCGAAGTGCAGACGCTGAAGGCCGCCAATCCCGACGCCGTCTTCGGCGCCTGCCTGGGCGGCGACTACACCCTCTGGGTCCGGACGATGAAGCAGATGAGCTGGCTCCCCAAGGTGGCCCTCAACTACTGCACCGGTTACCAGGATCCCATCATCGCCGGTCAGCTCGGCGACGATGCCAACTACTTCATGGGCGGCACGGGCTACGCTCCCGAGTTCGCCGGCCTCATGCCGGCCGTCGCCGCCGTCGAGGAGATCTACAAGGGCAAGACCGATCCCAGCGTTCCTTTCGACAGCGACTCGATCCAGGAGGCTGTCGCCCTCTTCGTCCTGGCCCAGGCCATCGAGAAGGCCGGCGCACTCGATCCGACCAAGGTCGCCGAGACCCTCTACGCCAACGAGTGGGAGTCGCCCCTCTCCATGGGCGGCAAGGTCGCCTTCGCTCCCGGCGGACAGAACATCAGGGCCATGAGCATGCTCACCCAGCTTCAGGGCGGTCAGTACAAGCGCATCTACCCCGCCGATTTGGCCGACACGGAAGCCGTCGTTCCCATGGTTCCCTGGGAGAAGCGCTGATCGGATCGGGGGAGATTCTTTCCCGGCGTCGACGGCCTTCCTCTCGCGCGTGACCTTTGTCCGTCGGCGGCAAGAGAGAGGCAGCGAAGGGATTCGCTGCCTCTCTCTTCGGTGGCCCGATCTCCTTTTCGTCGGAAAACGCCAGGAGGTGCAAGCAATGGGAACCTTCCTGCAAGTGGCCCTGGACGGTCTCTTCAACGGGCTTCTCTACGCCGTCGTCGCCGCTGGGCTGAGCCTGATCTGGGGCGTGATGGACGTCATCAATTTCGCCCACGGTGAGTTTCTCATGATCGCCATGTACTTGAGCTATTGGCTGGGTTTCCTCCTGAATGTCGACCCCATTCTCTCCTCCCTGGCAGGCGGGCTTTTTGTCTTCCTCGTAGGAGCTCTGACCTACAGACTCATCATCAGTCACACCATCGGCAAGTCGGCCATGTCGGCCCTTCTGGCCACTTTCGGTCTCTCCATGCTCCTGAAAAACATCTGCCTCAACCGCTTTTCCCCCAATTTCCGTCTCCTTCAGGGAACCTTGCTGGGCGGAAAGACCTTCAGCGTCGGCGGGATCATCGTCCCTCTCCCCCAGCTTTTCATCGGCCTCGTCGCTCTCGTCCTCCTCTTTCTCCTCTACGGCCTCGTCAAGAAGACCCGTCTCGGCTGGGCCATCCAGGCCACGGCCATGGACAAGGAGGCCGCCGAGCTGATGGGCATCGACACGGAGAAGATCTACCTTCTTGTCTTCGGTCTCGGAGGGGCCTGCGTCGGCATCGCCGGGGCCCTCCTGCCCTCCTATCTGGCCGTTCATCCCGAGGTCGGAGGCCTTTTCAGCCTCATCGCCTTCGTCTGCGTCGCCATGGGCGGTTTCGGCAGCATTCCCGGGGCCCTTCTGGCGTCGCTCCTCATCGGCCTCGTCGAGGCCTTCGCCGGTTTCTACATCGCCCCCGTCTTCAAGTATGTCGCTGTCTTCGGTCTCTATCTCGTCGTCGTCATGGTCCGGCCTCGGGGCCTCTTCGGGTGGTGAGGTCATGAAGAGATCGAGTCCTCGAGCCCGTCAGGATCTTCTCTGGTTCGGCCTTCTGGCCCTTCTCGCCGCCGCTCCCCTCATCCCGGGGCTGCTGAGAAGTTCCTTCACGGAGCACGTCCTGATACAGGTTCTTCTCTACGCGGGCATGGCCCAGTCCTGGAATATTCTGGGCGGCTACTGCGGCCAGGTCTCCTTCGGTCATTCCGTCTTCTTCGGCATAGGCGCCTACGGGGCGGGCATGGCCGTCGTCACCTACGGGCTCCCCCCCTGGGCCGGAGCCCTCGCCGGTGCCCTGACGGCGGCTGTCGTTGCCGTTGCCATCAGCTACCCCTGCTTCAAGTTGAAAGGGCACTATTTCGCCATAGCCACCTTTGCCATCGTCGAGATTTTCAACCGCCTCTTCATGGTCTGGTACTGGGTCGGTGGAGCCCTGGGGCTCGATTACAGCTTCAGTGAGCCCGGATGGATCCATTTTGTCTGGTACGAGTCCAAACGGGGCTACTTCTACGGAGTCCTGCTCCTTTTCGCCCTCATTTTCGGCGTCGTCCGATGGATCGAGAGGCACCGTCTGGGCTACTATCTCCGCGCCGTCCGGGAGGGACAGGAGACGGCCGAATCGCTCGGCGTCGACAGTTCCCGGGTCAAGCTCACGGCCATGGCCCTCTCGGCCTTTCTGGCCGCCCTCTGCGGCGCCTTTTTCGCCCAGTACAACTACCGCGTCGATCCCCCCATGGTCATGTCCCTCGACATGTCGATGAAATTCGTCCTCATCACCATCCTCGGCGGTGTGGGAACCTTCTACGGCCCCCTTCTCGGCGCGGCCCTGCTCATTCCCCTCCAGGAGTACAGCAGGGCTCTCCTCGGCGGCATCGGCGGCGGCGTCGACCTGATCCTCTTCGGCCTTCTCATCGTCGTCGTCGTCGTCTATCAGCCTCGGGGCATCATGGGCATCATCGACGGAATCCTTTCGAGGCGGCAACGGTCAGAGGAAAGGGGCGACTAGACATGGCCCTTCTCGAAGCGCGCAACGTGACGATGACCTTCGGTTCCCTCGTGGCCAACGACGACGTCTCCTTCGACGTCGAGGAAGGGAGCGTCGTCGGTCTCATCGGTCCCAACGGGGCGGGCAAGACGACGCTCTTCAACTGCATCTCCGGTTTCTACCGGCCCACGTCGGGACGTCTCGTCTTCAAGGGCGAGGACGTGACGAATCTTCCGGCCCATGCGATGGCCCGCCGCGGTGCCGTTCGGACCTTCCAGGTCGTCCGTCCCCTCAAGGAGATGACCGTTCTCGACAACGTCCTCGTCGGCGCCTTCCTGCGCGGCACCGACGAGGAGCGGGCTCGGAAGGTTGCCCTCGAGTGTCTCGCCCTCTGTCATCTCGACGACATGCGAGACCGTTTGGCCGGAGGACTGCCCATCGGCTACAAAAAGCGGCTCGAGATGGCCCGTGCCCTGGCCACGGAGCCGAGCCTGCTCATGCTCGACGAATCCATGGCGGGGCTGACGTCGACGGAGATCAAGGCCGCCGTCGAAATCATCCGGGGGCTGAAGGCGCGGGGCATCACGCTCCTCGTCGTCGAGCACATCATGGAGGCCGTCATGTCCGTGGCCGACAAGATCGTCGTCCTCGACGGAGGCGTCAAGATCGCCGAAGGACCTCCCCGGGAGGTCGTCGAGGACGAACGGGTCATCACGGCCTACCTGGGGGCCAAATTCAGCCAGAGACTGAAGGCGTCGAAGGAGGGTGCCCCTCGTGACTGAAAGGATTCTGGAACTCCGCGATATTCAGTGCGGTTACGACGGCGTTCCCGTCATCCACGGCCTCTCTCTCGAGATCGCCCGGGGCGAGCTTGTGGCCATCGTGGGCGCCAACGGCGCCGGCAAGACGACGACGATGCGGACCATCGCGGGGCTGATGCACCCCTACCGGGGGGAGATCGTCTTCGAGGGAGAGGTCATCTCCAGGCTGGAGGCCCATGAGACGATCAGACGAGGCATCAGCTACGTTCCCGAGGGGAGGAGGCTCTTCTCCAAGCTGACGATTCAGGAGAATCTCGAGCTCGGCGCCTTCATAAGAAAGGATCGAAAGGTCATCGACGAGGGGCTGAAACGGGTCTTCGAGCTCTTCCCCAAGCTCTACGATCGCCGCAGGCAGGTGGCGGAGACGATGAGCGGCGGCGAGCAGCAGATGGTGGCCATCGCCAGAGGGCTCATGTCCGACCCCAAGCTGCTCCTCCTCGACGAGCTCTCCCTGGGGCTGATGCCCTCCCTGGTGGAGAAGGTCATGGAGACCGTCGTGGCCATCAACCGATCGGGCGTCACCGTTCTCCTCGTGGAACAGATGGTTCAGGAGGCCCTAGAGATCGCCCATCGGGGGTATGTGATCCAGACGGGGACAATCGTCCAACAGGGAACGGCCCGCGATCTGCTCGACTCTCCCGAGGTGCGCAAAGCCTATATGGGGCTCTGATCGGCCCGTCAGAAGGGCGGAAGCGGGGCCTTTAGGTCCCCGCTTCCGCCCTTCTGCTTTCGGCAGCCTTTTTCAGCAAAGGGGAGGGCCCGTCAGGGAAAGGGCCATCGGGCGATAGCGGATGCCCTGTCGTTCCCGCTCCTCTCCACAGGCGACGAAGCCCTGACGGCGATAAAAGGCTGCGGCGTTGGGCGAGGCGTTGACGGTTATCGTCTCAGGTCTGGCCTCGAGAGAGAGGGCAGACTCCCGGACGGCCTCGACGAGGGCCCTTCCCGTCCCCCGGCGACTATCCGAAAGGTCGACGAAAAGAAGGGCCAGATGGCCCGAGGGCGTCAGCTCGGCTACGCCCGTCCGCCGCCCCTTCCTTACGGCGGCGAAGAGAAGGTGTCCCGAGGCGAGGCGTCCGGCGAGGGCCTCCTCGTCGACAAAGGAGAGAAACGTTTCGATGCCCTCTTCGGGAAAAAGAGGGGCCACTTCGGCGAGAAAGGTCTCTCGGACGAGAGCCGCCGCGTCGGCGATTTCCTCAGGATTGAGGGGGCGGATCAGAGGGGAGAGGGGAGCGTCGAGGCGATCGGCCAGAGCTCGAAGAAACCGGGGTTTTTCGGCGATCCAGCCGGGTGCGACGAGGTGAGGCTCCCTGGCGTCGGCGGTGAGACGCTGGATCTCGATCTCGTCGGGGAGGGCCTCGAGAGCCAGAGCCACCCTATCGACGTAGACTTCCAGAGTCAGGGGCTGGAAGGTCCCTCCCTTGTAGAGGAGCTCCAAGGCCGTCCCTTTCAGGACGTGAAGGGGGTGGAACTTGAAGCCCGCAACGCCCTCCCGGAAGAGGCGCTCCGCCGAAAGGGCGAGCTGGTGAGGCTTCTCGCCGGGAAGTCCGGCGATGAGGTGGGCACAGACCTTGAGGTTCCGGTGTCGGGCCCGGCGGCAGGCGTCGAGAGAGGAGGCGCCGTCGTGGCCCCGCCTCAGGAAAAGGAGTCCCTTTTCGTCGAGAGTCTGGACGCCGAGTTCCAGCCAGACCTCCAGTCCCTTTTGGGTCCAGAAGGAGAGCAGGTCGAGCACGGCGTCGGGCACGAGATCGGGGCGAGTCCCGACGGAGAGGCCGACGACGGAGGCTCCCTCCTCCTCGGCCAGGATCAGGGCCTCTCCCAAGGTGGCGCGGAAGGTCTCGAGGGGGACGTTGGTGGCCGAGTAACTCTGAAAGTAGAGGATGACGCGGTCGGTCCCGAAGCGTCGACGCGCCACATGAAGGCCCGATCGGATCTGATCGGCCAGGGAGAGGCCCCGGAGAAAGGCGCCGCTGCCGCCCCCCCTTTCGTCGCAGAAAAGACAGCCGCCTCGGAGAAGGCCCTCTCTGTTGGGACATCCGGAACCCGCGTCGAGAGCGATCTTTCTCACCGGTCCGCCATGGCGGGCCTTCAGCTGTTCCGCCCAGGAGGGGCGTCGTTCCGTCATGGGAGATCACCTCGCGAATGGAGCGGGAGGGTTTTCACCCTCCCGCTCCATTCTACTCCGTTGTCCTGACGGAGGCTCGAATGAGGAAAGACGTCGGTCAGCGGAAGGCCTCATCGGGGGCCAGGGGGAGGAGCTCCAGCTCCTTTCGCGAGGCCCGCACTTTATCGGCCGCCTGGGAGTGGAAGGTCCAGAGGGCCTCCTGAATGCGGTCGTTGTCCAAGGCCAGAATGCGCGCCGCCATAAGGGCGGCGTTCTGGCCCGACCCGATTCCGACGGTGGCCGTCGGTATGCCCGGAGGCATCTGGGCAATGGCCAGGAGAGCGTCCATGCCTCCCAGGGCGCCTCCTCCGACGGGCAGTCCGATGACGGGAAGGGTCGTTTCGGCGGCGAGGCAGCCCGGGAGGGCGGCCGCCAGGCCGGCGACGCCGATGAGCACCTTCAGCCCCCGCGAACGGGCCCTGCGGGCGTAGGCGGTCACGTCTTCCGGCGTTCGGTGCGCCGAGGCCACGGTGACCTCGAAGGGTATGGCCAGGCTGTCGAAGGTTTCGGCGATCTTGACGGCCAGGGCGAGATCCGATTTGGAACCCAAAACGACGCCGACGAGGGCTTTTCCTGTTTCCATGGAGAGGCTCCCTTCTGTCAGATAAAGGCCTTGCGGGCGATGTCGCGACGGAAGTGGACGCCCTCGAAGGAGACGAAACGTGTGGCCTCGTAGGCACGCTCCCGGGCCGAAAAGAGGTCCTCTCCGAGGCCGACGACGGTGAGAACGCGGCCTCCGGCGGTGACGATCTGCCCGGAGGTGTTACGGGCCGTCCCCGCGTGAAAGACGAGGATGTCACCTCCGGACAGGGCATCCATCTTTTCTATGGGGAAACCCTGTTCGTAGGCCCCGGGGTAACCGGCGGAGGCGAGGACGATGCCGACGGCGGCCCCCTGGGCCTGAGGCCACGCCATCGCCTCAAGTCTTCCCTGGCAGCAGGCCGAGACGATGGCGGCCCAGTCTCCGCCGAAGACGGGGAGGACGACCTGTGCCTCGGGATCGCCGAGGCGGACGTTGTACTCCAGGACCCAGGGCTTCCCCGCCTCGTCGAGCATGACGCCCAGATAGAGAACGCCTCTGAAGGGGATGGCGTCACGGCGAAGACCTTCGATGGTGGGGACGAGGATCTCCCTTCCGATGCGGTCGAGCAGGGCCTCGTCGGCCCAGGGGACGGGAGCGTAGGCTCCCATCCCTCCCGTGTTGGGGCCTCGGTCTTCGTCGAAGGCCCGCTTGTGGTCCTGGCTGGCGGGAAGAAGGCGGACCGTCTTGCCGTCGGTGACGGCAAGGAGTGTCAGCTCCGTTCCCGCGATGTGATCTTCGACGATGACGACCTTTCCCGCGTCCCCCAGGGTTTTCCTGACGAGAAGGTCGCTGCAGACGATCAGGGCCTCGTCGAAGGTGTCGACGATGAAGGCCCCCTTGCCGGCTGCCAGGCCGTCGGCCTTGACGACATAGGGGGGGCGACGCTTTCTGAGAGCCTCCTCGGCCTCGGGAAGCGTGCGGCAGAGGTCGAAGGGAGCCGTGGCGATGGCGTGACGGGCCATGAACTCCTTTGAGAAGGCCTTGCTCCCTTCCAGGCGGGCGCCGGAGCGTCCCGGGCCGAAGACGGGGATGCCCGTCTCCTCCAGGGCGTCGCCGACGCCGGCGACGAGGGGGGATTCGGGACCGGGGACGACGAAATCGACGGAAAGCCTGCGGGCCAGTTCGACGACGGCCGGGGCGTCGCAGGGATCAATGTCGTGGCAGGTGGCGTAATCGGCGATGCCGGGATTGCCCGGCGCGGCGTGAAGGGCTTTGACGAGGGGGGAACGGGCCAATGCCCAGGCAAGGGCATGTTCCCGGCCCCCTCGGCCCAAGAGGAGCACTCTCATGGACAAGCCCTCCTAATGGCGGAAGGTCCGCCAGCTGCTGAGGAAGAGGCTGATTCCGGCGTCGCGGGCGGCGTCGAAGACCTCCTCGTCTTTGACCGATCCCCCGGGCTCGATGATGGCGGCGATTTTTGCCTGGCCCGCCGCCTTGATGCTGTCGGGGAAGGGGAAGAAGGCGTCGGAGGCCATGACGGCACCCCGGCTCTTCTCTCCGGCCTGAGCCAGAGCCCAGTTGACGGCGTCGACGCGGCTGGTGAAGCCCCTCCCGATGCCGCACGTCGCCCCGTCGGCGGCGACGACGATGGCGTTGCTCTTGCTCAGGTAGGCCGCCTTCCAGGCGAGAATCAGGTCGTCCCACAGGTCGGGTCTGGGGGTCCCGATCCACTCTCCCTTGTCAAGACGGGGAAGAGGGGCGGTCTGATCCTCCTGGGCGAGGAATCCGCTCCATGTCGAGGTGATCTGGAGGGGCATAACCCTGCCGCCCTGCCAGCGGAGGAGGCGCAGGCTCGGTTTCGTCTGGCGGAGAAAGGCCAGGGCGTCGTCATCGAAGTCGGGGGCGGCCAGAACTTCGGTGAAGGTCCTGACGAGACTCTGGGCGGTGGCTTCGTCGACGGAGCGGGTCAGGCCCACGATGCCGCCGAAGGCGGAGAGGGGATCGCAGGCGAGGGCCCTCTCGTAGGCCTCGAGAAGGGTCTTTCCCACCGCGAGGCCGCAGGGTGTGGTGTGCTTGTTGATGACGCAGGCGCAGTCTCCGTTGAAGAGGGCCATGGCCCGCAGCGTGCCGTCGAGATCGAGGATATTGTTGTAGGAGAGGGGTTTGCCCGAAAGCTGTTCCCAGGGGACGTCGGTCAGGGGGGGGAGGTAGAGGGCGGCCCTCTGATGGGGGTTTTCGCCGTAGCGCAGCTCCTGAGCCCGCGTCAGGGTCAGGGGAAGGGCGGAGGTCATCTCCATCTCCTGCCCCAGGACGGAGGAAAGTCCCTTTTCGACGAGACCGTCGTAGCGGGATGTATAGGCGAAGGCCTTCAGAGCCAGGGCCTGTCTCCGCTCGGGAACGACGTCTCCTGTGGCCCGGAGGTCCTCCAGAACCGGCTCGTAGTCGTCGGGATCGACGACGATAGCCACCTGACGGTAGTTCTTCGCCGCCGCCCGGATGAGGGTGACGCCGCCGATGTCGATGTTTTCGATGAGCTCGTCCAGGTCGGCGCCCTGACGGGCCTTCTCCTCGAAGGGATAGAGGTTGCAGACGACGAGATCGATGAGGGGAATCTCGTAGATGCGGACGTCTTCCATGTCCTGAACGTTTTCGCGTCGGGCCAGAATGCCTCCCATGACGGAGGGATGAAGGGTTTTGACGCGACCTCCCAGGAGATGGGGGAAACCGGTCAGGTCCGAAACTTCCTGAACGGCCACGTGAGCGGCCTCGAGAAAACGGGCCGTGCCCGAGCTGGAGACGATCTCGTAGCCGAGCTGGGAGAGTTCCTTGGCGAGCGTGTCGGCCTGGCGCTTGTCGAAAACGGAGATAAGGGCTCGTCTAGTCAAAGGTAACGCGCCTCCCTTCGAAGATCAGGCGGCTCGATAGAAGCCGCTTCAGCGTATCGCCGTAGAGGCGATGTTCCACGTGATGAATGCGTTCCTCAAGGTCATGGAGACTCTCTCCGCCTTTGAGGGACAACGCCTCCTGGGCCAGAATGGGGCCATGGTCCATTTTTTCGTCGACGAGATGGACGGTGACTCCCGTGACGGCGACGCCATAGTTCCAGGCCTGGCCGATGGCGTCGACGCCGGGGAAAGAGGGGAGAAGGGAGGGGTGGATGTTGACGATTTTACCGCATTGACGGCTTACAAAGCTAGAGGAGAGAAGGCGCATGAAGCCGGCCAGAACGATCCAGTCGACGCCCTCGTCCTCGACGAGACGGGTCAAGAAAGCTTCGGCCCCCTCCTTTCCCCTTTCGCCGTAGGGAAGGAGGACCGTCCGGAGTCCTCGCTCCTTTGCCCGATCCAGGCCGGGAGCGTCGGCCCTGTCGGAGGCGACGAAGGCGATGTCGGCATCGATATCGCCGGAGGCGACACGATCGGCCAGGGCGACCATGTTGGTGCCTCGGCCGGAGAGAAGGATGGCGATGGGGGTCATCGGCGGATCTCGCCGACGAGGAAGGGCTTTTCGCCCTCGGCGGTCAGGGCCTCTTCGACGGCCTGGCGGTCTCGGGGGGCGACGACGAAAACGAAACCGACGCCGACGTTGAAGACGCGGCGCATCTCGGTCTCGTCGACGGAGGGAGCGAGAAGGCTGTAGACGGACGGGCGGCTCCAGCCGCCCCAGTCGACGGCGGGGCGCAGGCCGCCGAGGACTCGGGAGACGTTCTCTTCGAGTCCGCCGCCGGTGATGTGGGCCATGGCCTTGACCTTGCCCGTCGCCGCTGCGGCCAGGGCCTGGCGGACATAAAGCCGTGTCGGCTCCAGGAGCAGATCGTCCAGTCCCCGGCCGTCGACGATCTCGTCGAGCCGGCGGTTTCCCCCTTCGAGGAGGGCCTTGCGGACGAGGCTGAAGCCGTTGCTGTGAAGCCCCGAGCTGGCCAACCCCAGGAGAAGGTCCCCCTCGGCGACGCAGGAGCCGTCGATGAGATCTTTCTCCTCGACGAGACCGACGGCGAAGCCGGCCAGGTCGAAGCCTTCGGGCGGGTAGACGCCGGGCATCTCGGCCGTCTCCCCGCCGAGAAGGACGGCTCCGACGGACCGACAGGCCTCGACGATGCCGGCCAGGACGGGGCTGAGTCGGGGGGCCTCTAGTCTGCCGCAGGCCAGATAATCGAGAAAGAAAAGAGGCCGGGCGCCGCAGGTGACGAGGTCGTTGACGTTCATGGCCACCAGGTCCTGGCCGAGGCCTCGGAGCTTGCCCGCGGCTCGGGCGATCTCGAGCTTGGTGCCGACGCCGTCGCAGCAGGCGGCCAGTAGACCTCCCCCGGGGAGACGGTAGAGGCCGGTGAAGCCGCCGATGCCGGAGACGACGGAGCCTCCCCGCTCGGAGCCGACGAGACCCTTTATGGCCTCGACCCAGGCGTTGCCGCCGTCGATGCTGACGCCTGACTGTTCATAAGTCCAGGTCATGGTCGATCTCCTTCCCCTCGAGGTAATGCCCCGAGAAACAGGCCGTGCAGACATCATTCCGTCCCCGCCCTATGGCCTCGAAAAGGTCTTCCTCTCTGAGATAGGCCAGCGAACAGGCGCCGACCTGACGCTCCAGCCCCTCGATATCCATGCGGGCCGCCGCCAGCTCCTCGCTGACGGGCGTGTCGATGCCGTAGTAGCAGGGAAAACGGACGGGGGGGGAGGCTATGCGAAGATGGACGTTGCGGGCGCCGCAGCCTCTCATGAGAGTGACGATGCGCTGAGCCGTCGTTCCCCTGACGATGGAGTCGTCGACGACGACGACATCCTTGCCCTCCATGAGGTGGGGGACGGGATTGAGTTTGATCCGCACGCCCAAATCGCGGACGCGCTGCGTGGGCTGAATGAAGGTCCGCCCCACGTAGCGGTTGCGGACGATGGCCTTCTCGTAGGCGATGGACGACTCCTCGGCGTAGCCCATGGCGGCCAGAGTCCCGCTGTCGGGCATGCCCGTCACCAGATTCGCCCCCGGACAGGGAGATCCCTTGGCAAGAAGCCTTCCCAGCTCCTTGCGGACGGCGTAGACGGAGCGGCCGTCGATGATGCTGTCGGGGCGGGCGAAATAGACGTATTCGAAGGCGCAGCCGAAGTGCCGTTTGGGCTCGACGGGGATGCGAAGAGAGCGGATTCCCTTCTCGTCGACGACGACGATCTCTCCGGGCTCGACGTCGCGGATCAGCTCGGCGCCGACGATGTCGAGAGCGCAGCTTTCGGAGGCGATGTAGGTCACGTCTCCCCGCTTCCCCAACACGAGGGGGCGGAACCCCCAGGGGTCGCGGGCGGCGACGAGACGGTCCTCGAGAAGGACGGCCAGGCTGTAGGCGCCCACGAGGCGGCGGAGGGCGCCGATGAGGGCCTCGAGGGGCGGCTTATGAGCCTGGTGCGCCATGAGGTGGATGATGACCTCCGTGTCCGTCGTCGACTGGAAAATGGCGCCCCGGCTTTCGAGATACTGAGCGATGGCCTTGCCGTTGGTCAGGTTGCCGTTGTGGGCGATCCCGACGGGCCCCCGGGCATAGGTGGCCACCAGGGGCTGGGCGTTGGCGGCCAGGGAGCCTCCGGCCGTGGAGTAGCGGACGTGGCCGATGGCCACGCGCGTCTCCTGCTGGGACAGTTCGTGCTGGTTCAGGGCGTCGTGGACGAGTCCCATGCCCTTGACGGTCTTGGCCATTCCGTCCCCGTTGATCCAGGCGACGCCGGCCGATTCCTGGCCTCGGTGCTGCAGTGCGTAGAGTCCCAGGTAGACATCCTCCAGAAGGGGCTCCGGGCGGGGGGAGTAGGCGCCGAAAACGCCGCACATGGCTAACGGCCCTCCCGGCGGCCGATTTCGGCGGAGGAGAGGCTGAAAAGCCCCCGAACATGCAGGGCGGAGCCGCCGACGAGGCCGATCTCCAGCAGGGGGAAGCCTCTCCAGAGATCGACGAAGGCCTCGACTTTTTCGGCCGTCACGCTGTAAAGAGCTCTCGGTCCTCCCTCTCCGTAAAGGAGAACATCGGGGCGTGTGGGGACGGACAAGGTGACGATGGCCCCTTCTCCCGATGCGGCGGCTTCTCGGACGAGGGCCAGAGCCAGGCCGCCTCCCGCGAGCGCCCGTCCCGAACGGGCCAGTCCCGAACGGGCCGTCTCCCTGGCCTTGGATACGAAGGACGCTTCGGCCTCGAAAGAGAGAGGCAGAGGCCGCCCCCGAGAGGCGCCGTGGCGGAGAAGCTGATACTGGCTCCCGGCAAGGGAGGAGGCGATCGTTCCGACGAGGAAGAGGCGGTCCCCCCTCTTCCATTGCCCCCAGCGTAGGGGCGTCCCCTCGACGAGGCCGACGGCCGTCACGAGAGGCGTCGGGAGAATCCGGCTCTGCGAGGTCTCGTTGTAGAGGCTCACGTTTCCCGAGACGACGGGGCAGTTCAGGGCGCGACAGGCATCGGCCATTCCCTGGACGGACTGCTCCAGTTCCCAGAACTGCTCCGGCTTTTCCGGCGAGGCGTAATTGAGACAATCCGTCAGACCGAGGGGGCGGGCGCCGACGACGGCAAGGGCTCGGAGGGCGCGGGCCACCGTCTCGGCTCCCCCCCTGTAGGGATCGAGGCCCGTTTTCCAGGGGTCGGTCTCCATCGCCAGGGCGAGAAGGTTCCCGTTCTCCTTGATGCGGAGGAGGCTCACGGGGCCGCCGGGACCGGCCACGGTGCCCAGGCGGACCATGGAGTCGTAGCTTTCGTAGATCCATCTCTTGTCGGCCAGGTTGGGCGAAGCCATGAGTCGTTTCGTCTCGGCGGCCCAGTCGGAGGGCAGATCCATCTCCTCGGGGCCGAAAGCCCAGCGGGCCTCCAGGTCGGCGGGCTCTTCGGAGGGCCAGAGGATCTCGGGAGCTCCCTCCCCGATGAGGGAGGCGGGGAGGGAGGCGACGACGCTTCCGTCTTTTCGGGCGCTCCAGCGGTCACCTGCCGTCACGTCGCCGATGACGGCACAGCTCAGCCCCCACCGCCTGGCCCTGAAGAGGACCTCGTTGACCTTTTCGGGAAGAACGATGAGGAGCATCCGCTCCTGAGACTCGGAGAGGAGGATTTCCCAGGCCTCCATATCGGCCTCCCGCAGCGGAACGGCGTCGAGATCGAGGTCGATGGCGACGCCGCTTCGGGCGGCGATTTCGCTCGACGAAGAGGTGATGCCGGCGGCCCCCATGTCCTGCATGCTCACGATGAGCCCCGCCTCGTGAAGGTCCAGACAGGCCTCGATGAGCAGTTTCTCCTCGAAGGGATCGCCGATCTGGATCTGGGGGCGGCTCGCTTTCCCGTCATCGGCCAGCTCCGTCGAGGCGAAGGCCGCTCCGGCGATGCCGTCCCGTCCCGTTGCCGACCCCAGGAGGAGGACCTTCTGCCCCGGGCGGGCCGTCGAGGCCACGGCCATTCCGTCGAGGCGGACGACTCCCAGGCAGAAGGCGTTGACGAGAGGGTTGCCGTTGTAGACCCTGTCGAAGAGGGTCTTCCCCCCCACCGTGGGCACGCCCACGGCGTTGCCGTAGCCGCCCACGCCGGCGACGATGCCCCGGGCCAGACGCGTTGTCCTGGCATCGTCGGCGTCGCCGAAGCAGAGGCCGTCCATGGCGGCAACGGGGCGGGCCCCCATGGCGAGAATGTCGCGGATGATGCCGCCCACGCCCGTGGCCGCCCCCTGGTAGGGCGCGACAGCCGAGGGGTGGTTGTGGCTTTCGACCTTGAAGGCCGCTCCCCATCCGTCGCCGATGTCGACGACGCCGGCGTTCTCTCCCGGTCCCTGGACGACGGCCTCGCCCTTCGTGGGGAAACGGCGCAGAAGGGGCTTGGAGGACTTGTAACAGCAGTGTTCCGACCACATGACGCCCATGACGAGAAGTTCGCAGTCGCTGGGCTCTCGACCCAGGGCGGAACGGATTTTTTCGTACTCCTCCTTGCGGAGGCCGGCCTTGCGGTAATCCATCTCTAGCGCCTCCCGATCCAGGTCTCGACGGATTTCCAGAAGAGAACGCCATCGTCGCCGCCCAGGACGGCCTCGGAGGTCCGCTCCGGATGGGGCATGAGCCCCAGAACGTTCCCCCTTTTCGAGAGGAGTCCGGCGATGTGATGGGCCGCTCCGTTGGGGTTGAAGGGCTCGCCCGTCTCTCCCGCGGCGCTGCAGTAGCGGAAAAGGACCTGGCCGTTTTCTTCGACACGGCGGAGATCCTCTTCCGGCAGATAGTAGCGTCCCTCGTTGTGGGCGATGGGGAAATTGACGACCTGTCCTTTCGTGAGAAGACACGTGAAAGGCGTATCGTTTCTTTCGACGCGGACCGTGCAGGGGCGGCAGATGAATCCCGGTTGGCGGTTGGTCAGGAGAACGCCGGGGAGGAGGCCGGCCTCGGTGAGGACCTGAAAGCCGTTGCAGATGCCCAGCAGGAGTCCGCCCCTTTCGACATGGCGGGCGACTTCCCCCATGATGGGCGAACGGGCCGCCATGGCGCCGCTGCGCAGGTAGTCTCCGTAGGAAAATCCTCCGGGAAGGATGACGAGATCGGCTTCGGGGAGAGGGTCGAGGTGCCAGACCTTGACGACCGGAACGGCCAGTACGGTTTTTATGGCGTGGACGACGTCGTCGTCGCAGTTGCTGCCGGGAAAGGCGACGACAGTGGCCTTCATCGGCTCTTGACCTCGATACGGCTCTCTTCGATGAGATCGTTGACGAGAAGGTCGTCGCAGAGTCCTGCGGCCAGGGAGCGGGCCTGAACGGAATCGGGAGCTTCCACGACGGCTTCGACGAAGCGTCCCACGCGGATCTCCTTAAGGGTCTCGTAACCCATCCCGTGGAGAGAGGCGGCTACGGCCTTGCCCTGAGTGTCGAGGACTCCCTTTTTGAGAGAGATGGTGATCGCCACGTCGAAAAGCATCGTTAGGCCTCCCTCGTGGAGAGTCGGCGCCAGATCTCCCGGTAAGCGCCGAGGACATCGCCCAGGTCCTTGCGGAAGCGGTCCTTGTCGAGACGATCGCCTGTGGCGAGGTCCCAGAAGCGGCAGGTGTCGGGCGAAATCTCGTCGGCGAGGACGAGATCTCCCTCGGCGGTGCGGCCGAACTCGAGTTTGAAATCGACGAGCACGATGGAGAGGTCGCGGAAAAGAGCGCGGAGAAGATCGTTGACTTCGAGGGTGATGGCCTTGAGGGTCGCCAGCTCCTCTTCCGTCGCCCAGCCGAAGAGGAGCGCGTGGTCGTCTGTGACGAGAGGATCGCCAAGGGCGTCGTCTTTGAGGTAGAGTTCGAGAAGCGGGCGTGGAAGCTCCATCCCCTCCTCGACGCCGAGGCGTTTGCAGAGGGAGCCCGTCGTCACGTTGCGGACGACGACCTCGAGAGGGATGATCGTCACGGCCCTGACGGCCTGGTGCCGTTCGTCGATGCGTTCGACGAAGTGCGTGGGCACGCCCCGAGCGGCCAAGTGAGCGAGCAGGTAGGCGCTGATCTCGTTGTTGAGCCTTCCCTTTCCCTCCAGCGTGGCCTTCTTTTCGGCGTTGAAAGCCGTCAGGTGATCTTTGTATTCAATGATGTAGACCTTCGGATCGCCGGTCTTCCAGACTTTTTTGGCCTTGCCTTCATAAAGAAAGTCGCCTTTCTCCCAAGTCATCTTCAAGCGCCTCCCGTTGATCGGAAAAGATACTTACATTGTGTGTCTGCATATAGAAAATGTCAAGTCTTATGGCGGATCGGGGCCGTGACTCTGTCCGATTTTGAGGATCGGTCTCGCCTCTCCCGGCCTTCCTCCTCCTTCGGGCGACAGCCCTTGGAATCGCCGGAGACGTCTTCCTTGAGGGCGCTTTCTCCTCCTTCTTCGTCGGTCTGCCTGAAGGGCAATCCCCAGAAGGGCAATCCCCAGAAGGGAACTGACAGCGTCGGAGCTGTCGGCTAAAATAGGTTCACTGTCCTACGACACGACAAAGGAGTTTTCCATGGAGACCAGACGGATCCGCAATTTCAGCATCATCGCCCACGTCGATCACGGCAAGTCCACCCTCGCCGATCGCCTTCTCGAGGTGACACATACCGTCGAGGACCGGAAGATGCGCCAGCAGCTTCTGGATAATCTCGAACTGGAGCGGGAGCGGGGCATCACGATCAAGCTCGTCCCCGTTCGCATGAATTACAGAAGCAGGGAGGGTGTCGATTACGTCCTGAACCTGATCGATACGCCGGGCCATGTGGACTTTTCTTACGAAGTCTCGAGATCTCTGGCCGCCTCCGATGGGGCCGTGCTCGTCGTCGATGCCGCCCAGGGCGTCGAGGCCCAGACGGTGGCCAACGCCTACCTTGCCGTCGATCAGGGGCTGGCGATCATTCCCGTCATCAACAAGATCGATCTTCCCTCGGCTCAGCCCGACGTCGTCAGGGGGGAAATCGAAGAGGTCGTCGGCATCGACGCCTCCGAAGCCATCCTGGCCAGCGCCAAGGAGGGGAAGGGCATCGGCGAGATCCTTGAGGCCATCGTCTCCCTGGTGCCCGCGCCCTCGGGAAGGAGGGAGTCCCCCCTACAGGCCCTGATTTTCGATTCCGTATACGACAATTATAAAGGCGTCATCTGTTACGTTCGCGTCTTCAACGGCGTCGTGAGGACGGGGCAGGCCGTGACCTTCATGGCGACGGGACTGAACTACCAGATCGAGGAGATCGGCGTCTTCCGTCCTCAGATGGAGCCTGTCGAGGAGCTGGGAGCGGGCGAGGTCGGCTACGTCGTCGCCAACATCAAGAGCCTCACCGAAGCCCATGTGGGCGATACCGTCACCGACAGCCGCGCTCCGGCCCAGTCGCCTCTGCCGGGCTACAGGAAGATCAAGCCCGTCGTCTTCTGCGGTTTCTACCCCATCGAGCGCGAAGATTATCCCCAGCTCCGCGAGGCCCTCGAAAAACTTCAGCTCAACGATTCCTCCCTTTTCTTCGAGCCCGAGACGTCGACGGCTCTGGGTTTCGGCTTCCGCTGCGGCTTCCTGGGCCTTCTCCACATGGACATCGCCAAGGAGCGTCTCCAGAGGGAGTTCGACGTCGAGCTGGTCGCGACGGCGCCCAACGTCGTCTACCACATCCTCAGAACCGACGGCGAAATCCAGGAGATTCACAACCCTGCCGATCTGCCCGAGATCTCCCGCGTCGAGGAGATCCGCGAACCTCTGATCCGCATCACGACCTTCGTCCCCACCGATTACGTGGGCAAGACGATGCAGCTCTGTCAGGATCGTCGCGGTGCCTTCGTCTCCATGGATTACATCACGCCGGAGCGGGTTCGCCTCGTTTACGATCTCCCTTTGGCGGAGTTTATCATCGATTTCCACGATCGCCTCAAGTCGGTCACGAGAGGCTATGCCTCTCTCGATTACGAACAGCGAGGCTTTCAGGCCGCCGATCTCGTCAAAGTCGACGTCCTTCTCAACGAGGAGCCCGTCGACGCCTTTTCCTTCATCTGCCACCGCGATGCCTCCTACCATCGGGGTCAGACCGTCGTCCGCAAACTGAAGGAGCTTATCCCGAGACAGCTCTTCGAGATTCCCATTCAGGCCGCCGTCGGCAAACGCGTCATCGTTCGCCAAAACGTCAAGCCGCTTCGCAAGGATGTCCTGGCCAAGTGTTACGGCGGTGACATCACCCGCAAGCGCAAGCTCCTGGAGAAGCAGAAGGAGGGCAAGAAGCGGATGAAGCAGATCGGCCGCGTCTCCGTCCCTCAGGAGGCCTTCCTGGCCTTTCTGGATGTCAGCAGCGATGGCGAGTGAGGACGCGGCGTCCGAGGCCCTCTCTTTCAGCGGGCTATCGACGCTTTCCCTCTACGTCCATCTTCCTTTTTGCCGCCGCAAGTGTCCCTACTGTGCCTTCTACAGCGTCGTTCCCCGAAGGGGAGAGATCGATGCCTGCCTGGAAGGCCTCAGGAACGAGATCGTTCTCTGGAAGGATCGTTCCGGCTTCTTGCCGCCTCTGCGTTCTCTCTACATCGGAGGCGGCACGCCGACGCTTCTTGATCGGAGGCAGTGGGAGCTCCTCATCTCGCTGCTGGAGGGGGCCTTCTCCTTCGATCGGACGGCGGAGGTGACTGTCGAGGCCAATCCCGAGTCGCTGCGTGCCTTCCATCTTCGCCTTTGGGGAGAATGGCGGGTGACGCGCGTCAGTCTGGGGGTCCAGAGCCTCGACGACGACGAGCTGCGTCTTCTGGGCCGCCTTCACGACGGGAGGGGGGCCCGAGAGTCTCTGGCGGCCCTGGCTGCCTCGGGGTTGGCCTTCAGCGCCGATCTCATGTTCAACCTGCCCGGTCAGACCCTGAAGGGGTGGCACCGGACTCTGAGGGAGGTTCTGGCCTTCGGGATGGACCATCTCTCCCTTTACGACCTGACCCTCGAGGAGGGATCGGCCTGGGCCGATTCGCCGCCGGGAGGGAGGACCTCGGGCTACCCCTTCTACCGCTGGGCCCAATGGTATTTGGCCTCGCGAGGCTTTTTCCAGTACGAAATCGCCAGCTTCGCCCGCAATCGCCGTTGGAGCCGCCACAACCTGGCCTACTGGATCCGCTCGCCCCTTCTTGCCATCGGTCCCGGAGCCTGGGGTTTCTGTCGCGAGAGGCGCTACGGCAACGTCGATGATCTGGGGGGCTATCTCGGCGAAGTGGCCGAAGGGCGGCTGCCTCTTTCCGCGGGCGAATGTCTTTTGCCCGAAAGAGCTTTCCGGGAGGCAGCCCTTCTCGCCCTGAGGACGGCTTGGGGAATCCCCTTTCGCCTTTTCGCCCGACGTTACGGAAAGGCAGCTCTGGAGACGGTCCTGGACGCTCTCAAAGGGTTGCCCGATGGCCTTTTCGCCGTCACCGACGAGAGCCTGGCCCTCTCCGCGAAGGGAATGCGGGTGGCCAACGCGATCTGGGAACGTTTTCTGTAGGAGGCGTCGCGGTGAAGTGGAAAATTTTCGACGTTGACGGAGATTCGGAGGCGTTTTTTCAGTGGCTCCTTCTCTCTCTCGCTGAACCCTTTCGAGAGGCCCTTCCCGACGGCCCGGGCTACGCCCGGACCGTCGGTGACGATCTCCTTCCGGCCCTCCGCTTCCTGGATGCTGCCGTCGGTTCTCCGCTGCGGGGGCCGCTTCGCCTTTACGCCTCTTTGGGCGAGAGTTCCCCTCTGGCCCTTCTCTGCGGCGAGGAGGTGGAGGGGGCTTTGGCCTCGCTGCGAGAGAGAGGAGAGGCGTCCCCTTCCCTTCGAGAGCGGCTCCTCGATCCGTCGGAGCGACGTTGGGGCATCATCGGCCTTGTCCTTCCCGGCTGGGTGATCCTTTTCTCCGAAGACGTCGAGGTGGCCTGCCAGGATGTCTTCGACGGGGGGCTCTCCGTCGTGTACCTTCCGGTCGTAGAGGACTCCGCTCTGATCGACCCTTTTCTGCCGACGGAGGAGGCCTGGTTTCGTCTGTTTGCGATGGTCCTCCGCTCCCTGCCTCATCGCCGGGAGGAAGGGCCTTTGGTTGACGTCGACTGACTCCCTTGTCTGTTTCAGCCGAGACAGAGCTGGCGCGAGGCCGCCATGAGGGCCTCGGTGATTTCGAACATGTTGGAGAGGGTACCGACGGCGACGGCGTCGGCGATGCCGAAATGGTTGGCGCAGGTGCCGCAGACGAGGACCGCCGTTCCTCGGTCCCGAAGGGCCTCGAGGCTTTCGTGGGCCGAATGGCTTTTCAGGGAGAGCAGCACGCCTTCGTTCATGAGGGCGATCGTCTTCGGTGGCCGCTCCCTTTGGGCCACCGTACCCAGGAAGGCCTTCATGAGCGCTTCTCCGAGGACCTGGTCGTCGCCGCCCAGAGTCGCTTTGGCGATGAGAAGGGATTGGTCGTCGAGGGTCCCTTCCCGAACCCTCTCTTCGGCGCCTTCTCCTTTTCGGCTTTTGAGGACGATTTCGGGCGCCTGGCCGCTCTCTTCCGTCGTCCATCCCTGTTTGGTCAGGAAACGGGTCACGTTGGCCGCAGAAACGGAGTTGTCGACGGAGATCGTCAGGGCCCGGGCCCCTTCGTCGATTGCGGCCTTGGCCATCATGACTGGCTTGGGGCAGGCCTGCCCCCGGGCATCGATGTTTTTCACCACGGATCGGCTCCTTTCGTGAGGCGGCTTTTCAGGAAAGAGGAAGGGCCGCCGAGTCGATGAGGTTTCCTCCTGCGGCGGCGATCTCGTCAAGAGCTCTTCTGCCGTCTCCCCCTCTGACCTCGACGGCTCGGACCGCGTCGGTGACGACAACGGTTTCGAAGCCCAGGGCGAGGGCATCGAGGGCCGTGGCCCGAACGCAATAATCCGTGGCGAGTCCGACGACGAAGACGCGCCCGATATTTCGGGCTCGGAGCTTATCGGCCAGATCGGTGCCGTCGAAATTGGACAGTGCCTCGTCGTGCCCCGTCGCCTTGTCGATGATCCAAGGGTGGAGATCGACGCGAAGGGCGTTGTGGAAGGCGGCTCCCCGCGTTCCCGCGACGCAGTGGGGCGGCCAGGGACCGCCTTGGGCGGCGAAGCTGCCGTGATCGACGGGGTGCCAGTCGCGGCTGTAGACGACGGGAGCGCCGACGGCCTGAAAACGCTCGATGAGTCCGTTGACGACGGGAATGATGGATTCCCCTTCGCCGACGGCAAGCGACCCTCCGGAGCAGAAGTCGTTCTGGATGTCGACGACGAGAAGGGCGTCTCTGGCGCAGATGGCGTTCATGTCTATCACCTCCATAAAGAATTATAGCGGCTGGGCATGTCGAAATCTTTCCCGGATGTAGAGAGGTACCGTCGGAACGAATCGAAAAATGATCGAGAGGGTGAGATTGTGCGTGACGAAATCCGCAACCTCCTGAGGCAGATTCCCTCCATGGACGAACTTCTGTCCCGTTCCTGGGTCGGAGAGATGGAAGCCCTTCTCGGGCGAGAGGCTATCAAGTCCGTCTTCGCCGATGTCATCGGCGAAGTCCGCAGACGTCTGAGAATGGGCGACGAAGAGGGGATCGACGTCGAAGGGATCGAGCAAGAGACCTGCCGTCGTCTTCGTGCGAAGGCCTATTCCAGTCTTCGCCCCGTCGTCAACGCCACGGGCGTCGTCGTCCACACCAACCTGGGGCGCTCGGTTCTCCCCCGGGAGGCCCTGGAGGCCGTTGTCGCGACGGGAGAGCGTTACTGCAACCTGGAATACCGCCTTGAGGAGGGGGAGCGAGGCCACCGCAGCGACCATGTTGAATGGCTTCTCTGTCAGGTCACGGGCGCCGATGCGGCGTTGGTCGTCAACAACAACGCCGGCGCCGTTCTCCTCGTCCTTTCGGCACTGGCCGCAGGGAAAGAGAGCCTTGTCTCTCGCGGGGAGCTTGTTGAAATAGGCGGTTCGTTCCGCATTCCGGATATCATGGCCTTTTCGGGGACGAAAATGGTCGAGGTGGGGACGACGAATCGGACAGGCCTGTCCGATTACGAAAGGGCGCTCACGGCCGAGACGGCTCTTCTTCTCAAGGTTCATCCCTCCAACTATCGTCTCGTCGGTTTTCACGCCGAGACCTCCAGGGAGGAGCTGGCTGCCCTGGCCCGAGAGAAAGAACTGATCCTCTACGAGGATTTAGGCAGCGGCGTCTTGGCCGACCTCTCCGCCGGGGGCTTGGAGGGAGAGCCCACCGTTCGCCGTTGCCTCATGGACGGTGTCGATATCGTTACCTTCTCGGGCGACAAGCTTCTCGGCGGTCCCCAGATCGGCGTCATCGCAGGGCGGAGCCAGATCATCGATCGTCTTCGTCACTTCCCCCTCCTGCGGCCCCTCCGCGTCGACAAGATGACCCTGGCCGCCCTTGAGGCCGTTCTCCGCCTCTACCTCCAGGGGCGAGAGGAAGAGCTTCCCGCGGTCCGGATGTTGCGTCTTTCGGGAGAGACCCTGCGGCGCCGCGCCGAAGCCCTGGCTCTGCTCCTGGCCGAGGCCTTGCCGCAGGGGCTTTTTGACGTCGTCGCCGTCGAAGACGCGGCGGGAGGCGGATCTTTCCCGGAGCACCCCCTTCCCGGTTGGGGCGTCGCCCTTTCGTTGCCGACTCTCTCCAGCGGCGCCGTCCAGAGGCGGTTGAGACAGGTCTCCTGCCCCGTGATCGTCTCCGCGGAAAAGGATCGAGCCGTCGTCCACGTGAGGACCTTGTTCGAAGGTGACGAAGCGCTTATCGTCAGGGCTTTGAAGGAGGTCGCGGGAAAGGGAGGGAACGGCCTTGAGCGGTGACCTGCGCGAGCTTTCGCTCGTCCTGGGCACGGCGGGCCATATCGATCACGGCAAGACCTCCCTCGTCAAGGCCCTGACGGGGATCGACTGTGACCGTCTCTCGGAGGAGAAGCGACGGGGCATCACCATCGAATTGGGATTCGCCTCTCTGGAGCTCGCCGACGGTCGCGTCGTCAGTCTCGTCGATGTTCCCGGCCACGAACGTTTTATCCGTCAGATGGTGGCCGGGGCGGCGGGGATCGATGCCGTCCTTTTCGTCGTCGCCGCCGACGAGGGGGTCATGCCCCAGACGCGGGAACATCTGGAAATCCTCTCCCTTCTGGGACTGAGGCGAGGCATCGTGGCCCTGACCAAGATCGACGTCGTCGATGACGATCTGCTGGAGCTGGCACGCATGGATGTGGAGGCTCTCCTCAAGGGGACGTTCCTCGAGGCGGCGCCTCTCGTCCCCCTTTCTTCCGTCGATGGCCGGGGCATCGACGTATTGAAGGAGGAGATCGGACGTCTCGTCGACCAGCTTCGGCCACGACGGTCCGAGGGCCTCTTCTTCCTCCCCATAGACAGGGCTTTCCCCATCTCCGGTTTCGGCACCGTCGTCACGGGAACGGCCTATAGCGGCTCCATCGGCGTGGGCGACGAAGTCGCCATTCTCCCCTCCGACGTCAGGGGCAAGGTGAGAGGCCTTCAGGTCCACGGAAAGGCCGTCGACGTTGCCGGGGCGGGGCAGCGCGTGGCCGTCAATGTCTCGGGCGTCTCCGTCGATTCTTTCGAAAAGGGCGACGTCCTCTCCCTTTCGGGTGCTTTCGAGGTCACGTCCTGTCTCGATGTCCGTTTCCGTCTCCTCCCTTCTGCAAACGAGCCCCTTCGGCACTGGCAGAGGGTGCGCCTTCACCTGGGAACCTGCGATCTCCTGGCCCGGCTTTCCCTTCTGGACCGGGGAGAGATCCTCCCCGGAGAGGAGGCCGTCGCCCAGATCGTCACGGAAAGCCCTCTCCTGGCTCTTTCCGGTCAGCCCTTCGTCGTCCGGTTCTACAGTCCCCTGAGAACTGTCGGCGGCGGCCGAGTCCTCAACGTCTACGGCCATAAACCGCGGGGGGCGAGGGCCCGACGGGAGCGCCTGATCTGGTTGACGGAGCTGAACCTGCGCTTGGAGCGGAACGAGAGCCTCCTCGAGCCTTTCGTCGACAGAGGGGGCTTTTTGCCCTTTCGCGAGCTTCTCCGTCTTCTTCAGGTTCCGGCGGCGCCGCTGATCGAAGAGATCGAGGGGAACGAAGAGGTTCACCTTCTTCGGGCCGGATCGGATTACGTCCTCTCCGAAAAATGGCTCAAGGCTCTCGAGGCGAAAGTCGGTGCGGCCCTCAAAGCCTTTCATGACGAGGAGCCTCTTCTGGACGGCATGGCCCAGGATCGTTTTTTCCGCCTCCTTCTTCCGGGAGGCGACCTGCGGCCCGCCAAGGCCTTGGCGGAACGGCTCCTTCATCGTGGGACCGTCGTTTCCGGCGATGGCCTCTTCCGCTTGCCCTCTTTCGTGCCGGGCCGCAACGACCTTCTGGCCGAGCGGAGCGAGGCTCTGCTGCGTTTCTGCCGGGAGAGGGAGATCCAGTTCCCCGATATCGCCGAAGCCCGAGAGCGTCTGGCCCTCGACGAGAAGGACTTCAAATCCCTTCTCGCTGCGCTCCGGCAAAAGGGGAGGCTTTTTATCCTCGCCGAGTCCTTTCTCCTGAGCGATGAGGTCGATCTGCGCCTTCAGGCCCGGGCCCGGACCATCGAGGGTGACGTTACGCTGGCGGCGGTGAGAGATCTGATGGGAAGTACGCGCCGATTCGTCTTGCCCCTTTTGGAATTCTGGGATTCGCGGGGAGTGACGCGTAGGGTTGGCGATAAACGGGTTTTTCTGAAAAAATAACGATATCCTTTAGGCAAAGTAACGGAACTTCTCCCTACCTCCTGAAGACTTTCCCTTGTTTAGTTCGGAATTGTGTGGTAAAATTGTGCAAAATGGTTTTTCAGGAGTGAGGCCCATGAGCCGTAACAGTCTTTGCGGCATCCGAGAAAGGATCGCCTTGCACAAGGGTTCCCGGGTGAGGTATCGAGCCTCCAGGGGACGTCGCAAGGTGGAGGAGCGGCAGGGAGTCATCCTCGAGACCTATCCTCACCTCTTTACAATGTACATTGAGTCGCAGCAGAGCACCGTCTCCTTCCGCTATGCCGAACTGCTCACCCGAGAGGTGGAGCTGGAAATCCTTCCGGGGCGGGAGAAGCTGGTTTAGTCTCCTCTTCCGTCTTTTCGTCAGCCCCAGCCCGATGGCGCTGGGGCTTTCCTGTGTCCGCTTGACAAGGAGGCAGCAACGGTGAACCATGTCCTTTACTCTCCGGCGAAGCTGAACCTGACGCTTCGAATCGGCGCGAGGCGGGCCGACGGTCTCCACGATCTCTCCTCCGTTTTTCTGCGCCTTCCTTCCGTTGAAGCGTTGACAATAACTATGGATAGTGAGAATAATGTGAAGGATCTTCTCTCCGTCCAAACCATCGAGCTCAAGGGGATCAACTTGGTGACGCGAGCTTCGGAGCGTCTTCGGGCTCTCGGCTGGCCTCTGCCTTTTCTTCGAGTCTCCCTTTGGAAGCAACTTCCCCCCGGAACGGGCTTCGGGGCGGGGAGTGGGAATGGGGCCGCTTTCCTGCGGTGGGCGTCGGCACTGTTGGGACGTTCCCTTCCCCTGGAACTGGCGCGGGAGCTTGGCGCCGACGTTCCCTTTCTCGTCAGCGGTCTCCCCTTGGCTTTTGCCTGCGGGGTCGGAGAACGCCTTGAGGGGCTTAAAGCCCTGAACCTTTCCGCCCTCCTCCTCGTGCCCCGCTGGTCCTCGCCGACGGCCCGGGCCTTTGCCGACCTTGATCGGCGAAGGGAAGAGCGGGGGAGTTCCGTCTCCGATCCCCTCTTCTTCCGCATCGAGGCCGAGACCCTCGTCGACGACCTCCGTCGAGGCGCGACAGTAGGTCTTTTGCCGAACGATTTCACCGATCTTCTGGCGGAGCGCCATCCCGAATATGGCCTTTTTTTCGCCATGGCGGAAAAGGCCGGCGCCTTGGCCTGGGGTATCAGCGGCAGCGGCAGCGGGGCCTTTGCCCTCGCCCAGGGACCGACAGCCCTTTTAAAACTGGTCGCTTCGGTCTCTGCGGAGCCCTGGGTGACCCATCTTCTTGTACTGGAGTGAGGCTCCTCATGAAGGGACAGAGAACGGAGAGGCTCGTCAGGATGGCCTCGAGGCTCCTGCTTTTTCCGGCGAAGCAGGTCTCGCTGACGCAGATGGCCGGTGCTTTTCAGGTTTCGAAGACGGTGATAAGCGACGACATCGCCATCATCGACGGTGCCTTCGCTCAGGAGGAGTTGGGCCGTGTCGTCGTCGATCGGGGACGAAGCGGAGGAGCGGCCTTTCGCCCGGCGCTCACGGCAGGTCTTCGTCGCAAGTGGCTCGAGTCCGTGGCCCAGCGGATTTCCGAGGAAGAACGCCTGCTGCCTGGAGGGCTGATCTATTACAGCGACATCCTCTTCGACCCCAGCTTCGCTCTGCCTTTGGGATTTGCCCTGGCCTCGGATTTTGCCGAAGTCGGTGCCGATGTTGTCATGACGTCGGAGGTTAAAGGCATTCCTCTGGCCCTTTATGTCGCCCATGCCTTGGGCGTTCCTCTCGCCGTCTGCCGTTTCCGCAACAGAGCAAGCGATGGGGCCGCCGTGGGCGTTCACTTCCCGACCCTTTCGGGCGACGTGCGGACCATGTACATGGGAACGAGGCAGTTGCGCAAGGGATCGAAAGTCCTCGTCATCGATGATTTCATGAGAGGCGGCAGCACGGTCGCCGGCATGCTCCTCGTCGCTCGCGAGTTCGGTGCCGACGTTGTCGGTACCGGAGTCTTCATCGCTGCCGCCGAACCGGCACAGAAGGCCGTCAAAAGTTACAAAGCCCTTTTTCAGCTCAGCCGCGAGCCTCAGGGAGGAGCACGGATTGTCGTCATCGATTGACTTGTGTCCATTCTTCGTTGACGTTCGGTCCCGGCTGAGATACAATGCCTCCTCGGAAGGAGGTGAGGGAGACTTATGGTCGTTAAATTGGACCAGGACGAGTGTATCGGATGTGGCGTCTGCGCTCAGATCTGTCCGGAGGTTTTCGAGCTCGACGAAGAGGCGGGCAAGGCCAGAGTGATCCGTCCGGAGGGGGCCGACGGTGCCTTGGAGGCGGCCGACAGCTGTCCCGTCGGATGCATTCGCGTTGAGGGGAACTAGCTCTTTCGTTTGAGAACGTGCCCTCCTTGTCTCCCCCCCCGACGTACCGCTATAATGATGTCATCGGGCCCATAGCTCAAGGGTTAGAGCCGCCGGCTCATAACCGGAAGGTTCCTGGTTCAAATCCAGGTGGGCCCACCAGACCGCACTAAAAGCCACCGCTGCGGTGGCTTTTTTATATATCCTGGGGACAGAACTGGGAGGAGGGATTCCCTTGAAGGTCTCCGAGGTGGAGAGAGTCCTTGAAGAGTGGCTTCCCGCGCGTTGGGCCGAGGCGTGGGACAATGTGGGACTCCTCGTCGGTCATCCTTCCTGGGAGGTAAAGAGCCCCATGGTTGTTCTCGACGTGACGGAAGAGGCCGTGCGGCGAGCCGTTGCGGAGGGGCGAACGCTGCTTCTCTCCCATCACCCGCTTCTCTTTTCGCCCGTCAGGCGTCTCGATTTTTCCACGCCTTCCCTGAGAGTCGCCGCCTCGGCCCTTCAGGCCCGAGTCGCCCTCTTGGCGGCCCATACGAACTGGGATAACGCCCCTGACGGCGTCAACGTCATCCTGGCCCGCTCCCTGGGGCTTTCCGATCTTCGCCCCCTCCGGAGGGGGCCGGACGATTCATGGGGCGTCGGCGTCCTGGGAAATCTCGTCTCTCCGGAGGAGCCCCAGGCCATCCTCGACCGGCTTCGTCGCGTCTGGCGGCTGTCCTGGGTCCACTACTACGGGCCCCTGAAGCCGATCCGATCGCTGGCCCTCTGCGGCGGCTCGGGCGCCGATCTTTATCTCGAAGCGTCGATCGGCGGCGCGGACCTTTTTGTGACGGCCGACGTGAAGTATCATCAGGTGGAGGCCATTCTGGCCGAAGGTCTTGCCCTTGCCGTCATCGATCACGGGGAGATGGAGCGCGTCTCCCTTCCCGCCCTTGCCCGGGGGTTGGCGTCCCGTATGGGCTGTGACGTCGCCGTCTCCGATGATCGCGCCCTTCCCGTCCCTTTCGGAACGGTGTTCCCTTTCTTTCATGACAGAGGTGATGGTTTATGAATCGTGTGTTCAGCGGTATGCGCCCCACGGGCAAGCTCCACATCGGTCATCTGGCCGGTGCCCTGACGAACTGGACCCGTCTTCAGGACGACTATGACTGCTACTACGGAATCGTCGACTGGCATGCTCTCATGTCGGATTACGCCGACACGAGTCGCCTCGGGGAAAATTGTCGGGAGGTGCTCCTCGATTGGCTCGGATCGGGAATCGATCCCGAGAGGAGTTCCATCTTCATCCAATCCCATGTCGTCGAGCACGCCGAACTGGCCCTCGCCCTGGGCATGATCACGCCTCTCGGATGGCTGGAGAGGTGTCCGACCTACAAGGAGCAGATCCTCAACCTTCAGAACAAGGATCTGGGGACCTACGCCTTTCTCGGCTATCCTGTCCTCATGGCGGCCGATATCCTTCTCTACCGGTCGGAGAAGGTCCCCGTCGGTGAAGATCAGTCGGCTCACCTGGAGATCACCAGAGAGATCGCCAGGCGCTTCAACTATTTCTACGGTCCCATCTTCCCGGAACCGGAGACGTTGCTGACGCCGACGCCCAAGGTTCCCGGCACGGATGGAAGAAAAATGAGCAAGTCCTACGGCAACAGCATCAACATTTCCGACGAACTGCCCGAGATCTGGCAGAAGATGCGGACGATGAAGACGGACCCGGCCAGAGAGAGGCGCTCCGATCCCGGAGATCCCGACAAGTGTCCCGTCTGGGACCTGCATCGCGTCTTCAACCCTGACGGGGGGGAGAGAGAGGAACTCGCTTCGGGCTGTCGCTCGGCCGCCATCGGCTGTATCGACTGCAAAAAGAGACTCTTCTCCCATGTCGAGCGTTATCTGGCTCCGATTCAGGAGCGGCGCCGTCACTACGAGGGGCGGCCGGAGCTGCTTGACGAGGTGCTCCGTCACGGTGCCGAAAAGGCCCGCAAGGTCGCCCGTGAGACGATGACGGCTGTCAGGGAGGCTCTGGGGCTTCTCCGGTGACCCCTTCGTTTGACGTCGATTTCGAGGGGTTTTCAGGTCCTCTCGATCTGCTCTGCCTCCTCGTCGAGACGAGGGAAATAGAGGCTTCCTCCGTTCCCCTGGGCGATGTCGTTCACCGCTATGCGGCTTTTCTGGTCCGTTCCCGCGAGGTCTCTCTCGCCAGGGCAGCCGAGTTCCTCTCTTTGGCGGCCCGTCTTCTCCTGGGTAAAGTGCAGGCCCTTTTCCCCAGACCTAAGGAGGAAATCCTCGACGAGAGAGACGACGGAGCCGACGAGGAGGCGTTGCGAGCCCTTCTGGAGCGTTATCGCCCTTACCGCAAGGCGGCCTCCTTTCTTTTCCGCCTTCAGGCTCAAAGGCAGAGGTCTTTCCTCCGTCCGCCCGAAGAAGGTCCCCCTCTCTATGATCTGGGCGATCTTTGGGGGCTTTCTCTGCTCTGGTGGCGGACCCTGGAGATCTTTCAGCGCCGTCAGGCCCAGGACGGATCGGGATCCTCCCGTCACGATGAAGGCTATGACGAGGGGATTCCCGAGGCGATCCCCGAGGAGGTCCAAGTCGAACGGCGCATGGAGGAGATCCTTTCCTCCCTCTCCACGGAGGAGACCGGGTTGCCCCTTGCCCGGATCCTCCGCCACGAGAGAGGTCGCATCAATCTCATCGTCACCCTTTTGGCTCTTCTGGAGCTGTCTCGCTTGGGTCGGGTTTCTCTGGCCCAGAAGGAGGTCCTCGGCGATGTGCAGGTCTGCCGTGTCCTCTCTTGAGCCGTCCGATGCCGTCATCGAGGCTCTTCTATTCGTCGCCGTCGAGCCTGTCTCGACGCGGGAGCTGGCTTCTGCGGCCGCCCTCTCGACGGCTGGCGCAGAAGCCTCTCTGGAACGTCTGCGCCGTCATTACGGTCAGGGTCACGGGCTCTGCCTTCTCTCCATCGGCGGGGGATGGGTGCTGGCCACAAGTCCCTCCGTCGAGGAGGCTGTAGCCGCCTTCCGAGAGACGGCCCAGAGCCAGCGGGTCCGTCTGAGCAAGGCCGCTCTGGAATCCCTTTCCGTCGTCGCCTACAGCCAGCCCGTGACGCGATCGGAGATCGAGGAGATTCGAGGCGTCCGTTGCGATCGCGTTCTCGACACGCTTCTGCGTTACGGCCTGATCCGGATCGCCGGGCGCAAAAAGGGAACGGGAAACCCCCTGTTGTACAGGACGACGGCCCGATTCCTCGAGGTTTTCGGTCTCGAATCCGTTTCGGCCCTTCCCTGTCTGGACGATCTCGAGGAGGTCTTGGGCGATGACGACGGAGATTGAGGGGGAGCGCCTCAACCGTTATCTCGCCCGCTGTGGACTCGGGTCGAGGCGGAACGTTGAAACCCTGATTTTTTCGGGGAGGGTCTGCGTCGATGGACAAAGGGCCCATTCTCCGGGAGAACGCGTCGTCGAGGGTAGCCGTGTCACCTTCGACGGACGTCCTCTCTTTCCCCTGGACTCGCTCTATCTGGCCCTGAACAAGCCGCGAGGCGTCGTCTGTGCCGTTTCGGACCCTTTCGACCGGACCGTCGTCGATCTTCTCCCGGAGGTTTTCGCCGGGCGCAGGCCCTTTCCTGTGGGGCGGTTGGACAGGGAAAGCGAGGGGCTCCTGCTGATGACCAACGACGGCGACTTCGCCCATCGGATTCTTCATCCCCGCTTCGGCGTCGTCAAGAGATACGAGGTCCGTCTCGACAGGGCTCTGCCCGATCTCCTTCTGTCTCGGTGGCGTCGCGGCCTTCGTCTCGACGGGAGACTCGTCGTTCCCCATGCCGTCGAGCGCCTGCCGGAGGAGGATAGAGGGCTTTCCCTCTCTCTCAACGAGGGGTTGAAGAGGGAAATCCGGCGCATGGCGGAGCAGCTAGGCTTCCGCGTCCTTTCCCTGCGCCGTTGCGCCATCGGAGGGCTGGTGCTGGAACACCTTCGCCTCGGCGATTTTCTTGAAGTCGATGGTTCCAACCTGTGGCAGATGATTAAGTCTGGTGGTATCGTGTGAAGATGACCCCGAATTCGGGAGGTGGGCACCGTGGCATCCTTGGATGACAGAACCCGTGGATTGATTCGCCAAAGAATCGTCAGCCGTGTCAAGGATATTCCCTCTCTGCCTCAGATGGTCCTCCAGACTCTGAAGAAACTGGATGATCCCAAAAGCAGCGCCGCTGATGTGGCCGATCGGCTCTCCCGGGACGAAGGCCTGGTCCTGAGGGTGCTGAAGCTGGCCAACTCGGCTTATTACGGCATGCCGAGGCGCGTCTCGAGCGTCACCGAGGCGATTCCCTATCTGGGGTACCGGACGGTCAAGAGCCTTGTCCTGGCTGCCTCCGTCTTTCAGCACATGGACAAGCCTCTGGCGGGCTATGCTCTCGACAGGGGCGATCTTTGGCATCATTCGCTGGCCGTGGCCGTCTCCTCTCGTCATATCGTGGAGAAAATCACGGGAAAGAAGATCATCGATCCCGAAGAGGCCTACATCGCCGGAATGCTTCACGACATCGGGAAAATCGTCCTCAACGATTACATCCGCTTCGGCTACGGTCTCATCGTGCGGATGGTCGAAGAGGAGCAGGTTCCTTTCATGGAAGCCGAGAGGGAAGTTCTCGGCTTCGACCATGCCGAAGTCGGCGCCCAACTCATCGAACAGTGGCAGCTTCCGGACAGTTTCGTCGCCGTGGCCCGCTACCACCATGATCCCGAATCCCTGCCGGAGGAAGCCTCGTCTGAAGAGCGTCTTCTCCTTGATGTCGTTCATGTCGCCAATGTCATGACGCTCATGCTCGGCGCCGGCCTGGGGGCCGACGGTCTTCAGTACCCGCTATCCGAGGCGGCCCTGGAGCGACTGGCCATTCCCGACCCCGAGAGCCTCTTGGGAGAGCTGGTGGACTGCATCACCTCTCTCGATGAAGAGCTTCCCGCCGAGGACGCCTGATGGCGCCGTCACCCTTTGTCGTCGCCATCGACGGTCCCGCCGGATCGGGCAAAAGCACCATAGCCCGCCTTCTTGCCAGGAAAATCGGGGCATCCTACCTGGATACGGGGGCCCTCTATCGGGCCATCGCCTTTTACCTCGATGGCCGGTCTGTCCCTCCTGAAGAGGGAGAGCCTCTGCGATGTGCCTTGGCGGAGCTGACCGTATCCCTTCGCGGCGAGCGCGTCTTCCTCGGCGACGAAGATGTCACGGACAGAATACGTACGCCTCGCGTCGATTCCATCGTGAGCCGTTACGCCGCTCTTGGCCCCGTCAGAGAAAGCCTCCTCGACCTCCAGCGCTCCCAGTCCCGCCTAGGGCCCCTTGTCGCCGACGGACGGGACATGGGAACCGTCGTCTTCCCCGAGGCCGACGTCAAGATCTTCCTCTCCGCCTCGCCCGAGGAGCGGGCTCGTCGTCGCTGGAGAGAGCTTGTCGACAGGGGAGAGACTCTAACCTGCGAGGAAGTCCTTTTTCAGGTGATTCGGCGGGATCGGATCGACTCCGATCGGACTCTGGCTCCCCTGAGAGAGGCCGAGGGGGCTTTTTCCGTCGACACGACGGATCTTTCCGTCGAGGAGGTCCTCTCTCATCTCTGTGACCTGATGAAACCTGACCTTTCTGGGAGGCTCGGCGATGTTTAGAGCGCTCCTTTACGGTTGCGTCAAATACTCCTGCCTTCTCTGGCTTCGTCTTTACAACCGGCTTTCCATCGAGGCCGTCGACGAGGTGCCCCGCCGGGGTGCCTTTATCGTCGCCGCCAATCATTGCAGCAATCTCGATCCCGTCGTCATCGGTGCAGCCTGTCCCCGAAGGCTTCGTTTCATGGCCAAGGAGGAGCTTTTCCGCATCCCCCTTCTCGGCCCGCTCATTCGAGCTCTGGGAGCCGTTCCCGTTCCGCGCTCCGACCGTCAGGGCGCGGCAGCCGTCCTTCGACTGACCTTGGCGAGACTGGAGGCCTCCGAAAGCGTGATCCTGTTCCCCGAGGGGACCCGCTCCCGGGACGGGCGCCTGAAGGGGCTCGAAGGAGGGGTGGCTCTTCTGGCCGTCAAGACCGGTCTGCCCGTCATCCCGGCCTTCATATCCGGCAGCTACGAGGCCCTGCCCGGCGGAGCCCCTTTCCCTCGTCCCGTCAAGATCCGCCTCCGTTTCGGCTCTCCGCTGCGGGCTGCCGAGCTCCTGCCCGAGGGAAGCGAAAAGGAGCGGCGTCAGGCCCTGCTCCGTCGCCTCGAAAGGGAGCTTCTATCGTTGCAGAGTTCCATGGCGGGAGGTGCCGATGATCATCCATAGGCGACAGGCCGCCGTCTTCGGGCTTCAAAAGCCTGGAGACGACGATTCCTGGCATTTGGCCGTAGAGGAGCTCCGCCTTCTTCTGGATAACCTGGACATCGACGTTCTCGACGTCTTCTCTCAAAGAAGGGTCCGCCCCGATGCGACGACCTTCATCGGGTCGGGAAAGGCCGAGGAAATCGGTCTGGCCGCCCTGGAAATGGGAGCGACCCTTCTTGTCTGTGTCGATGATCTGGGGCCGGGGCAGAGAGTGGAGCTGCAGAAGTTGATGAAGCTTGAGGTCTGGGACTGGCCTTTGGTCATCATGAAGATATTCGATTCCCGGGCCCACACGGCGGAGGCCAAACTTCAGGTGGAGCTGGCTCGGGCCCGCTACGAACTTCCCCAGCTTCGAGGGTTCGGAGCCCAGATGTCCCGTACCGGAGGTGGAATCGGCACCCGCGGTCCCGGCGAGACGGAATTTGAAAAGCACCGCCGCAAGCTGGAGCGCAGAGTCAAGGAAATCCAGCGAAAACTGGACGAGGTGCGCAAAAGGCGGGAAAGCCAGCGCAAAAGGCGCCGTCGGGTCGGCCTTTTCACTGTGGCCCTCGTGGGCTACACCAACAGCGGCAAAACGACCCTTCTGCAGCGACTGAGCCATGATGCGGGTCTTGTCGGGCAGGACCGTCTTTTCGCGACGCTCGATCCCTCCGTAAGGCGCGTCCGTCTCCCCCTGGGGGAGACCGTTCTCGTCTCCGATACGGTAGGGTTCATCCGTCGCCTGCCACCCGGATTGGTCGCCGCCTTCCGAGCCACTCTGGAGGAAGTCGCGGGGGCCGATCTTCTCCTTGTCGTGCTCGATGTCTCAGACGAGAGGCTCAACGATACTTTGGAGACGGTGGAATCGACCCTTGAGGCCATCGAGGCGGCCTCCGTTCCCGTCGTCATCGCCCTGAACAAAGTCGACAAGGCCGAAGCCTCGTCGGTGGAGCGGCATCTGATGCGGCTGCGCGGTCGGGGCGATCAGGTGGTGCCCCTTTCGGCCAAGGAGGGCTGGGGGCAGGACGAGTTGCTCCGACTCCTCGAACGAGTGCTGTTTCCGGAAAGAGAAGGGGAGGGTGGAACGTGTTCAGAAGCATGACCGGTTTCGGCCGGGCTCAGGTTGATCGTTACTGGGGATCGTTGGTCACCGAAATTTCCAGCGTCAATCACCGCTATCAGGAGGTCTCGCTCCGCGTCCCCCGCGACCTGGCCTTTCTCGAGCCTCCGATCCAGCAGAAGTTGCGGGAGACCTACAGCAGAGGCAAGACGCTTCTGCGCCTGGATGTCCTCTGGAACTCGGAGTTTCGCGTGATGCCTCTCAATGTCGCTGCCCTTGAGGGGTACCTCCGCCAATTGGAAGCGCTTGCCTCCCGTCTGGGGAGAGAGGGAACCTTCTCTCTGGAAGGGCTTCTGTCTCTGCCCGGAGTGGCGGGGCAGGAGGGGGGATTGGGCGAAGGGCTCCGGCAGGAGCTTCTCGACGCTCTCGGCGAGGCTTTGGCGGAGGTCGTCTCCCAATGGCAAACCATGCGGATCCAGGAGGGCAGGGATCTGTTCGACGACATCGGGGTCCAGCTCGACCTTTTTGAGATCGAGCTGGATAAGGTCGCGAGTCTCTGGGATCAGGCTCGCGACGAAGCCCTCAAGGCGCTGCGGAGTCGAATCGCCGAACGCCTTGATGAAGTCCTTTCGGGAGCGACTATCGACGAGGGGCGTCTGGCACAGGAAATCGTCCTCCTCAGCGACCGCTGGGACATCTCCGAAGAGATTTCGAGGAGCAAAAGCCACCTGCAGAAATTTCGTTCCTTCGTCGCAGGAGAGGGACCTCACGGAAGGAAACTCGATTTCCTCGTCCAGGAAATGAACCGTGAAGTCAACACCATGGGTTCAAAAATATCCGACACCGCCATCCGATGGACCGTCGTCGAGATGAAAGCCCTTCTCGAACGGATCCGAGAGCAGATCCAGAACGTCGAGTGACGGCCATGACGGGAAGATTGGTCCATATCGGTTTTGGCAACATGGTCGTCGCCGATCGGATCGTCGCCATCATCAGCCCCGCTTCTGCGCCCATCAAGCGATTGAAGGAGGAGGCCCGAGACTCGGGAAAGCTCGTCGACGCCACGCAGGGCCGCAAGACGCGGGCCATCCTCATCACCGACAGCGATCATCTCATCCTTTCTGCCGTTCAGCCTGAGACGGTAGCCCACCGCTACGAGGGATCGGACGATGAGGAATAGGCCGTGAGCCGCGGGCGTCTTTTCATCCTTTCCGGCCCCAGTGGGGCGGGAAAGGGCACGTTGCGCAAGGCCCTCTTTCAGGCTCTGCCCGATCTGGTCTACTCCATTTCCTGCACGACCCGTCTGCCGCGTCCCGGGGAGATCGATGGCCTCGACTACCGTTTTCTCTCTCCCGAGGCCTTTCATGACCTCGTCGAAGCCGACGCTTTTCTCGAGGAAGCCTGTGTCCACGGCCATCGCTACGGCACGTTGAGAGAGGATGTCCTGAGGGAACTCCAGTCAGGCCGCGATGTCGTCCTCGAAATCGATGTGCAGGGAGCCCGGCAGGTCAAAAGGCGTCTTGCCGAGGCGGTTCTCCTTTTCGTCCGCCCCCCTTCTGGAGAAGAGCTGGAACGTCGCCTCCGTTCCAGGGGCACGGAAGACGAGGCAAGCCTCTCCTTGAGGCTGAAAAACGCGGAAAAGGAGATGGCCGTCGCCGAGATCTACGATCACGTCGTCGTCAATGACGATCTGGAGAAAGCCCTTCAGGAATTGAAAGCTCTGATCCTGAGTTATCGCAGCGCCTGAAAGACGAGTTTTTCGAGGAGGTATTCCCATGATTTTCCACGACCTTGAAGCGATTCTGAAAACGACACAGATACCCGATAAATACGTCCTGGCTCAGGTCATCTCCATGCGGGCACGTCAGCTCAGCGAGCTTCACAATCGCGCTCTCATCGACGAGACGAGCGGGCGGTGCATCAATGCCGCCGTGGGCGACGTCGCCGACGGGCAGTTCCAGGTCGATGTCACCCTTGAGATCGACGCCGAGGCCCTCGGGGCCAGGGAAGTTCCCGATGCTTCCCTGGAAGGGTAGACGACGCCTTCTCCTGGCCGTTACGGGAGGCATCGCCGCCTACAAGACTCCCGATCTGGTCCGGGCTCTCCGCAAGGCCGACTGTGATGTCGAGGTGGTCCTCACGTCCGCTGCCGCGACGATGGTGAGTCCCCTCGTCCTTTCCACTCTGGCAGGCAGGCGCTGCTGGGTCGAGGCGGACCTGCTCTCCCGTGAGGAGGGGTGGAAGATTCCCCACATCAGCCTTGCCGATTGGGCTGAAGCCGTCCTCGTCGCCCCCTGCACGGCGTCGATGTTGCAGAAGGCCGCATCTGGAGCGGCCGATGGCCTCATCGCCGCCTCTCTCCTGGCGACGCGGGCTCCCGTGCTCCTCTTCCCGGCCATGAACGTCAAGATGTGGGATCACCCCGCCACGGCGGCCAACGTCGAAAAATGTCGTGGCCTCGGCTACGGAATCATCGATCCTCAGTCGGGTTTTCTCGCCTGCGGCTACGAGGGGAAGGGGCGTCTTCCCGAGACGGAGATCATCGTCGAGACGCTCTGGAAGGCTCTGGCTCCGAGGAAGGACCTGGCCGGCAAAAAGGTCCTCGTCACGGCGGGACCGACATGGGAGTTCATCGACCCCGTGCGCTACATCGGCAACCCGAGTACGGGACGGATGGGCTTTGCCATAGCCAAGGCGGCCTGGTACAGAGGGGCGGAGGTTACCGTCGTGGCAGGGCCGACGACGGCTGAGATCCCTCCGGGCATCCGTCTTTGTCCCGTCACCTCGGCTTTGGAGATGCGTCAGGCCGTCCTGGAACGGTTCGAGGCGGCTGACATCATCGTCAAAGCCGCCGCCGTCGGCGATTTCCGCGTCGACGAACGGGCGCCGAACAAAATCAAACGTGGCGATAGGGAGTGGCTCGAGCTTCGCCTCGTTCAGAACCCCGACATCGCCGCGGAATTGGGAGACAGGAAGAGGCCCGGTCAGCTCCTCGTCGGCTTCGCCGCCGAAACGGAAGCTCTCGACCTTCACGCCCGTGCCAAGATGGAGCGCAAAAAACTCGATGTCATCGTCGCCAACGATATCACGGTGCCCGGGACAGGCTTCGCCTCCGTCGACAACCGCGTCGTCATCTACGACCGTTGTGGAGGACGGTTGGAGCGGTCCGGCTCCAAAGAGGAGGTCGCCTGGGCTCTCTGGGACCATCTGGAGACTCTCCAGGGGAGATGACGGGCCATTTCGTCGACGTCTTTCTCCCCGGTCCCTGGTGGAATCCCCTGACCTACCTTTCGCCGAGAAACGTGCAGGAGGGCGTTCGCGTCGTCGTTCCCATGGGCAGGGGGAAACGCGTCGGCTTTGCCCGCACCTCCGTCAATCCGCCCTGCGGAGTGGACCTCCGGTCTCTCGAGCGGATCGTCGATGACGTTCCGCCTTTGGGCGAGGAACTCTGGCAGCTGGCTCTCTGGCTCTGCGGCCGCTCTCTTTGCGGCTTGGGAGCGACGCTGGCTCTTCTTTCCCCCGCCCCTTTGCTTCGAGGCGAGCCCTGCGCCTGCCCCTCCCTCCCGGAGAGAAGGCCAAGGGCCTTCTCCGAGCGGCTTCTTTTCGACGTCGACGAAGGGCGGCGTTGGTCGAGCTATCGGGATGAGATCACGGCTCACGCCGGAGAAGGCCTCGTCCTCTTTCCGGAGCAGCTCTCGGCCCGCCGTTTCTGGGAGACTTTGCCCGAGTCCCTTCGACCGGAGGTCCTCCTCTGGTCCCATCAGGCGGGGAACAGGCGTTGGGAGGATTGGCAGCGTCTTCGCAGGGGCGAGGTCCGCATCGTCGTCGGATCGCCGTCGGCCCTCTTCGCCCCGTTGCAGGATCTCTCCCTCGTTATCGTGGAAGAGGAGGGGCATAGCAGCTACCAGAGTCTCGGGACGCCTTTTTTCAACGCTCGGAGTGTCGCCGCCCGACGGGCTCAACTTGCCGAGGCCCGTCTCGTCCTGGGAGGCAGTCTCCCCTCCGCGCGGCTTTACCGAAGCAGGAAGCCTCCTTCCCCTCGTCCTTCCAAGGGCAAAATCCGCTTTGTCGACGTCAAAAACGCCCCGGGGGCTGTCCTGCCCGGGTTGCGCGATCCCCTGAAGCTGAGCGAGGTTCTGATCGAAGAGACGCTTGCCGTCGTCAATGCGGGGAAAAAAGCCCTCTGGATTCTCGATCGGAAGGGCTATGCCGCGGAGGTGGCCTGTGAGGAGTGCGGTTCGGCCCTGCTCTGCCGCCGCTGTGGAACTCCCTGTCGTCTCTGCGGAGGGTTGCTTCAATGTCCGACCTGCCGCGAACGTCAGCCTCTCCCCGACCGATGCCCCCGCTGCGGAGGAGGTCTCCTTCAGGGCAACAGGCCGGGACTGGAGGCCCTGGCCTCTCTGGCGACCGCCGTCACGGGCGAAGCGTTCCCCGTTCGTCTCTGGCACGCCGATCTGGGGCAGACGAAAAAACGTCGCTCCGATCTGAAACGGGACCTGGTTCGCGGAGGTGTCGTCGTGGGTTCGCGCGGTGCCCTTTCCCTTTGTGACGAGGGGGGGGTTGCCCTTGTCGGATGGATCGACGTCGATGGAGAGGCCCGAAGGCCCTTTTTCGACGCGAGGCACCATGCCTTCAGGATGATCTGGGAGTCCTGCTGGAGAGGTCCCGACGGACTGTCCCGTCGCGTCGTACTCCAGTCGCGATGCCCCGGAGTCGGGTGGCAGCAGGGTTTGAGGGGAGGGTGGGGCCTTTTCTGGGCCGGGGAACTGGAGGAGCGACGCTCGCTCGAGCTTCCCCCCTTCGCCGTCCTTGTCGAGATCGACGGGGGAGGGCAAAGGGAGGCCCTTCTTGCGGCTCTTCGGGCCGGGGGACTGGACCCTCTCGAGGGAGACTCACCTCAGGCCCCGCTATGGTTGAGCTGTCAGCGGCTCGCCCTCTGCAGAGAGGCGGTGGAACCTTTTTTTGACATTGGACGATCTCGACGGGGTTTCCCCAAAATTCGAGTCTGGACCGACTGAAAGTTAAAGAGGTGTTGTTCTCATGGCTATCGTATCGATCATCGGACGCCCCAACGTCGGCAAGTCCTCCCTTTTCAACCGCATCGCCGGCCAACGTCTGGCCATCGTCGACGACTTGCCCGGCGTAACGCGTGATCGCCTCTACGCTCCGATCACGACGGACAGAGGCCAGTTCTACCTTGTCGACACGGGAGGCCTGGAGGAGGAGAACAGCGAACGTCCCTTCGCCGAAAGCGTTCGTCGTCAGGTCCACCTCGCCCTGGCCGAAAGCGATCTGGTCCTTTTCGTCGTCGACGGCCGCGGCGGAATCAATGCCCTCGACCGGGAGGTGGCCATGACGCTCCGTCGCAGCGAGAGGCCCGTCCTCGTCGTGGCCAACAAGATCGACGATCCCAAACACGACGAGGCCTATTACGACGTCTTCGAGCTGGGATTCGAAGAGGCCATTCCCGTCAGCGCCGAGCACAACCGCAACATCAGCACTCTCCTGGAAATGATCGAAGAACGCCTTCCCCGGCAGGAAAGCCTCGACGCGGAAGACGAGATCCGTGTCGCCCTCGTCGGACGTCCCAACGTGGGCAAGTCGAGCATCCTCAATGAACTGACCGGTTCCGATCGCTCTCTCGTGAGCGACATTCCGGGGACGACTCGGGATGTCGTCGACAGCGTCGTCGTCAGAGACGATCGCCGCTTCCGCTTCGTCGATACGGCTGGTCTGAGACGTAAAAGCCGCATCGATTCCCGCCTGGAATACTATTCGACGGTGCGGACCTTTCAGGCCATCGATCGCTCCGACGTCGTCCTTCTCGTCATGGAGGGGACGGAAGTCGCCACCGATCAGGACAAACGTCTGGCCGGACACATCGTCGAACAGGGAAGAGGGTTGGTCCTCGTCGTCAACAAATGGGACCTCGTCTCGAAAGATCCCTCTTTCGGTCCCAAGCTGCTCAAAAAAATCCGGGAGGAGCTTTCCTTCGTCGATCATGCGCCCGTCGTCTTCGTCTCTGCCCTGAGTGGGCGGTCCGTAGGTCGTCTTCCCGAGGCCATCTGCCGTGTCCAGGAAAATCGGTGCCGGAGAATCGTCACCTCACGGCTCAACGAGATGCTTCGGGATATTCTCGCCTTTGAGCGGATGCCCGGCGACGGCAAAGGACGTTATCTCCGCATCTCCTATCTGGCCCAGGTATCGGTGACGCCGCCCACCTTCGTCTTCTTCGTCAACGACCCCTCTCTTGTGACGGTGGCCTTCGAAAGGTACGTCATCAGGCAACTCCGGAAGATGGAGACCTTCGAGGGGACGCCCCTTCGGCTCTTCTGGAGGAAAAAAAGGCCTTCGGCGGCCTCTACGGCTTGACCGGGTCAGTTTGAGCGGGTAATAATGTGACGGAGACGATGTCAAAGCCGCTCGTCATCGGCTTCGGACATTCTGAACAGGAGGTGGACAGGAGTGACCAAGACAGAACTCGTCAATGCCGTGGCAAAGAAGACCGAAATGAGCAAGAAAGCCGCCGCTGAGGCCGTCGAGGCCGTCTTTGAGGCGATTCAGCAGGAGCTGGCCGAGGGCGGAAAGGTGCAGCTCGTCGGTTTCGGAACCTTCGAGGTTCGCGAGCGTGCCGCACGGCAAGGTCGGAATCCTCAGGATTCCGATAAGATCATCGAGATACCGGCCAAGAAAGTTCCCGTTTTCAAGGCAGGGAAGGCCCTCAAGGAGAGCGTCGAGGGCTGACCGCTCGGTCGATTCCATCTTTAAGCCTCAATCCTCACGACACAAAGGGGAGAAGGACATCGTCCTTCTCCCCTTTGTGTCGTCATGCCCGGTCGCCTCGGTTCGAGCGAGGACTCAACGGGTCACCTCGAGGGCGGAAGCCAGGGAGTCAGCCTCTGAGCGAGCCGCAGCCACTGATCGCCGTCCAGTTCTTCTGCGCGGATTTTCCCGTCCATGTCGAGGTCGGAGAAAAGGGAGAGGAGGGGCTCGCGAGACAGGCTGAAAGAGGCGCCGAGGTTGTTGGCCAGAGTCTTTCGCCTCTGTCCGAAGGCCGCCTTCAGAAGGCGGCGCCATGAGCGATCGCCGGCGAGGTCCTGGCGTCTGTCGATTCCGATCTCGATGAGAGCCGAATCGACGCGGGGTGCAGGGCGAAAGGCTCCGGGCGGCACGCGGCGCAGCCGTCGGGCATGTCCCATCAGCTCCAGCGTTACCCCCAGCGGATAACGCATTTTCGTCCCCGCCGGCGAGGTGAGTCGATCGGCAGCCTCTTTCTGAACCATGAGCAGAAGATAGCGGAGCCCTCTCGGGGCCAGATCCTCGAGAAGTTTCCAGATCAAAGGCGTCGTGATGTGATAGGGGATGTTGGCGATCACCTTTTGCGGGGGATCGGGGAAGTTGCTTCCGTAGTCGAAGGTGACGGCGTCGCCCCAGAAGACCTTGAGGTTGGAAAAGGCTTTTTCGAGGGTTGCCAGATCATCTTCGAGCCTCCTGTCGATTTCGAGCGAGTAGAGCCGACGGCAGCCGGAGAGAGCCAGCTGGCGCGTCAGAACGCCCTGGCCGGCACCGATTTCGAGGATCGTCTCCTCCGGTCCTGGTGCCGATGCCTCGAGGATAAATTGCAAAACAGAGGGATCGACGAGAAAGTTTTGCCCCAGATCGGTGTTGTGCCGAAAGGGCCTGCTCTTTTGTTCGTTCACGTTGCAGACCTCCAGAAAAGGGAGAACGAAAAAGCGGGAAACCCGAAGGTTCCCCGCTGGAATTCTGGTCGGGACGAGAGGATTCGAACCTCCGACCACCTGCACCCCATGCAGGTGCGCTAGCCAGGCTGCGCTACGTCCCGAAGACAGAGCGTATTGTACCTTCCCTGAAGGGTTCGGTCAAGGGGAGGATAGCGTTTTGTCGCCGGACAATGGTATTGTCACTCGTGAAGAGGACAGGGAAAATGTCACTTATGACGACCAGGAGAGACCTACTCATGAAGACAAAAGAAGCAAGGCGCTTGGGGTTGGTGGAAGAGGCTGGGGCAACCTGACGGTTCAGGAGGTGGCCGATCGGCTCGGGCTGAGCCGCCGTCAGGTCTTTCGGCTCAAACGACGCTACCGGGAAGAGGGAGCGCAGGGGCTCCTGCACAAGGGACGAGGCAAACCGTCCCGGCGCAGAATCTCTCAGGAGACACGGGATTTCGTCGTCAGTCTGGCCAAGGGTCTTTACAGGGATACGAGCTGTCAGCACATGGCCGAACTCCTTGCCGAAGAGCATGATCTCGTGCTGAGCGCCAAGAGCATCGCCCGTTTCCTTCGCGCGGAGAACCTGTCCCTCGTTCATCGCCACCGGGCCCCGAAGCGGCGTTCCCGCAGGGTCCGACGGTCCCGACGAGGCGATCTGGTCCAGATGGACGCCTCTCCTTTCGATTGGTTCGAGATCGGTGAGCGTTGCACTCTCCACGGCGTGATTGACGATGCCACAGGAGAGGTCCTCGGTCTGTGGATGGCCAGGAATGAGTGCCTCTTCGGCTACTTCCGCGTGCTCCGTCAGATGCTTGATCGCCACGGCGTGCCTCGCGAGCTTTACGCCGACCGCCACACCATCTTCCTTTCTCCCAAGTCGGAAAAACTGACGATCAAGGAGGAGCTGGAGGACTCGGCGCCTGTAACCCAGTTCGGCCGCGCTCTGGAGGCTCTCGGAACTCGCTATGTCCCTGCAGGGTCTCCCCAGGCGAAGGGGCGGATCGAAAGGCTCTGGGGAACTCTTCAGGATCGTCTCGTCGTCGCCTTCCGACGGGCCGGAGTGAAAACGATCGAAGAGGCCAACGTCCTGCTCGCCGCCTACCCGGGAGAGGTCCATAACCCGAGGTTCGCTCGTCCTCCCGCAGAGGGGGCATCTGCCTTTCTCCCTCCGCCGGACGGACCCGCTCTCGATCTCCTCCTGACTCGCCAGACCGACCGGAAGGCCTCGGGAGACTCGACGATTTCCCTCGACGGAAAACAGTACGCCCTGATAGGCCCCCGCAGACGCCCCCTGCTTCTTGCCAGAGGACAGGCGGTCAAGGTCATCGAGAAGCTCGACGGGAAACTCCTGGCTCTTGTCCATGACGGGCTCTACGATCTCGCAGCCGTCGACAAAGAGCCCCCTGCGACTCCCCCGCCTGTCATCGAGACGAAGACAGGCACTCCATGCAAAACGAAGAAGCAGAGGAAGCCGGCGGCAGACCATCCCTGGCGACAGAATCCCGCTCCTCCTGCCGCGGCGGTCGGCTCCGAGCAAGGGACGGGTTCCCCTCCCTAGAAGGACCTCCGCCGCGGAGGAAAGCCAAGGCGGGCTGTTGACGGGGGCGATTTCAGCCCCTCGAAAGCGACACTTTCATTGTCCCTCAGACCCTCTTTTTAGATGACATTTTTAGTGTCCCTTGACAGGGGAGGATAGCGTTTTATTCAGGAAAGAGGAACCGGAGAAAACCCGAAGGAAGCGGTGGGAGGGTCTTTTGAGTATAATGGACCGGCACGGTAAGGAGGGGAATGGATGAGCTGCTCTCTGAGGGAGACACTGGTTCTGCCCGCCCGTCTCGATGCTCCGGCGGACTGGTTCGGCGCACTTCCTTTTTCAAGACGCATAGCGGAAATCGGGTTCGGGAACGGCGAATTTCTTTTCCATCGGTCGGGACTTGAACCGCAGGTGCTCCATCTGGGAATCGAGGTCTCGCTCCGCTGTATCGATAAAGCTGCCCGGAGGGTCTACCTGGCCGGTCGGCGGAATGTCCGACTCATCTTGGGAGATGGGCGGTTCCTTCTGCGAGAGGCCTTCCCCGAGGCCTATTTCGAGGGGATTTTCATGCACTTTCCCTGTCCGTGGCCCAAGACGCGTCATGCCCGAAGGCGGGTCACCACTCCCGATTTCATCGAAACCCTCGCCTCCGCCCTGGCCGAGGGAGGGTTTTTCGAACTTCTGACCGATGAGGAGGCCTATGCCCTGGCGGCCCAAAAAGCCATGGGAGGGCATCCCTCTTTCCGGCTCGAATCCTTCGAGGTCGATCCGGTCAGACCTGTGACGACCAAATATGAGCGCAAGTGGCTGGAGATGGGCAAGCCCATCTTCCGGCTTCACGTCGTGAAGACGGCACCTGCCAGGGTTGCCAAAATATCAGGAGGAGGGAGTGGGCCGATGCACATCGTTCTCCCCGGGGCGCGGCTGGACGCGGAGCGGCTGAGGGCGGCCTCAAGTCTCGAAGGAGGTACAGACGACGCTCGCTGGGTCGTCTGCAACAGCTACAGCGGCGTTGACGGATCGGGCCTTGTCCAGGTCGTCACCTGCGATGAGGGGTTTGAACAGAGATTCTATATCCGCCTTGTTCCCAGGGAGGACGACTGTCTCGTCAAAGTCGACGACGCCTCCTATCCCTTCAATACGCCGGCCGTCCAGGCTGCCATCGGAGGCCTCGCGGCCCTCCTGGAGAAGCGGTCATGAAAGGTCTCCATCTCTACCCCATCGGCTTTGTCTCCAACGGCAGAGAAGAGATGGCCGCTCCGGAGAGTTTCGCCGAGACGGAATCGACGCTCCATTTCGTCGGTCTTCCTCCGGGAGTCCTCGATGGGCTGGAGCCGGGGCAGGATATTTTGGTCCTTTTCTGGTTTCATCGGCGCCAGGGTTATTCGCCCAAGGTCCATCCCAAAGGGGATCCCCGCCGCCCCCTCCGGGGAGTCTTCGCCACCTGTGCCCCCCAGCGTCCCAACCCCATCGGGGCCACACGGTGCCGCCTCATCGAAGTCGGCCCGGCCAGCCTTCGCGTCCGAGGTCTCGACGCCCTCGACGGCACGCCTCTTCTCGACATCAAGCCCTTCGCCATGGGGGAGGGAAACGCTTGAAAGAGGTTCGTCCCACATCGGGCAAGGTCCTCCAGGCCCTTTTCAACATTCTCGGTCCTTTGGAGGGGCAGTCCTTTCTCGATCTCTTTGCCGGAACGGGCCGAGTGTCCCTCGAGGCTTGGCGCCGAGGGGCCCGGCCCGTCTGTGCCGTGGAACTCGTGCGGGGCCGCTGCGAGGCGCTGCTCCCTCTGGCAGGGGAGAGAGAACTGGGCGTCTGGTTCCTCGACGTCCGTCAGGCCCTTAGGCGCCTTAAATCGAAAAAGAGGGTCTTCGACGTCGTCTTTGCCGATCCCCCCTATCAGTCCCGATGGGTGGCGACGCTCCTCGAACTCCTGGCGGACCACGTGGCGCTGATGCACGGCCGCTCGCGTCTCGTCATCGAATGTTCGCTCCGCGAGCCTCTTCCCGTACTGCCTGCCCGTCTCTCGCTCGTCGAAGAGCGGCACTACGGTGAAACGGTCCTCTCTTTCCTGAGGCCCGTCGTCTGAGCTTTGCCGAGGAGGGCTTTCCCTTGATTCGCGCCGTCTATCCCGGGTCGTTCGATCCCATCACCAACGGTCATATCTACATCGCCGAAAGGGCGGCCTCTCTTTTCGACGAGCTGATCTTCGCCATCCTCGTCAACCCGCAGAAGCAGTCCACCTTCAGCGTCGATGAGCGCCAGTCCATGGCACGAGAGGCCCTTAGCCATCTCCCCAACGTCGAAGTCACCTTCTTCGAGGGGCTGCTCGTCGATTTTATGCGCCGCGAGCAGAGTCGCATCGTCATCAGAGGGTTGCGGGCTCTCTCTGATTTCGAGTATGAATTTCAGCTATCTCTGATGAACCGGCAGCTGGCTCCCGAAATCGAGACGCTGTTCATCGTCACCGACGCGCGCTACTCCTATCTTTCGAGCCGGGCTGTCAAAGAGGTCTTTCATTTCGGCGGGGCCATCGCCGATATGGTTCCGCCCGGTGTTTTTCGTCGCTTGAGGGAACATTTTCCGGACAAGAGCCTCAGATCATGAGGGGGGGCTCGAAGGGATCGCGTTGAGCGGCGACGGGGAGTAGGCCTTCCCAGATCTCTCCGGCGACGTGGCGGAGCCGCTCGACAGTCTGGGCCGCTCCCTCGGGAATCTCCGAGCCGCGTGAGACGAAGGGGATTGTCGCCCTGTCTCCCATCTCGCGCAGGAGGTCCCGTCCCGTCCCGTTGGCGCCGAGCACTCGCGAGAAAAGGGGGCCCGAGCGCTGAAGGGCTCTGTTCGTCTCCTGGTCCAGGCCGAGGAGACAGTGGATCGCCTGCCGCTGAATGCGTCCCCTGGGGTAGCGCTTCGACGTGAGGCTGTCGACGAATTGCCTCCAGGTGCGGCCCGATCGTGCCTCTCGGACGAAGGCTCTCTCGATCCCCTCGCTCATTTCGGCCATCGAGGCAAGTCGGGTCGATCCCTCCCGCAGAAAGAGAATCCGCATCGTGCGCCAGAGCGTTTCGTCGTCGGCAAGACATCGGTCCGAGGCCAGAGAGGCCGAAATCCGCCCGAAGGCGTATTCGGGCATCGCCTCGTGCAGGGCGGACCTGTCTCCCCCTTTCAGGGCCTCTCGAAGGGCCGTGGCCGACATGATCCTCCCCCGGGTCCGGTCGTGATAGCCGGGGCCCAGTCGGCAGATGGGCCTGGCTTCGAGGGGGTATCGGGCCTTGAGGATCTGCCGCACGTAGGCGACGGCCAGGCTGTTGTTGGGACGGGACAGGACGCCTCCCGCTCCGGGCAGCAGGGCATCGATGGCGCGGCTCCGCGATTCGACGAAGGAGAGGCCTGTTCGGAGGTTTCGGGCCAATGCCTCCTTGAAAGGAGCCGGTTCGTCCAGTAGTATGGACGCGATTGTCTCGATCGGCGCCTCACGATCCTCCATGCCGAAGACGACGTCCGTCACGACGCCCGTGGCGGCCAGGATGTCGATGGCGGCTCCGGCGAAAACGCCGGCATTGTGGCAGCAGAAGGGTACGGGCAGTTCGACGACGAGATCTGCGCCGCCTTCGAGGGCCATGGCCGTTCTTGTCTGGGGGTCGAGACAGGCTGGCTCGCCCCTCTGGACGAAATGGGAGGAGAGGACCACCACGATGGCTGCGGCGTCCGTGCCCCTGCGGGCTTCCGCGAGGTGGTAGGCATGTCCGCTGTGAAAAGGGTTGTATTCGGCGACGATTCCCGCCACACGTCTCGTCATCGTTGCACCTCCGTGTTTGCCCTACGATACGGTTAGGAGAACAGACAGGTCAAGGGAGGTCCAAAAGAACATGAAGGTTCTCGTCCTCAACTGCGGCAGCTCGTCCCTCAAGTATCAGCTTTTCGACATGACCGATGAATCGGTTCTGGCCAAGGGGCTTGTGGAGCGCATCGGCATCGACGGCGCCCGCATCAAGCACGTCAAGACGGATAGGGATCCCGTCGTCACCGATGTGCCCATTCCCAATCACAAAAAGGCCATCCAGCTCGTTCTCGACCGTCTTCTCGATCCGAGCTGCGGCGTTATCTCCAGCCTCGACGAGCTTGCTGCCGCCGGTCATCGCGTCGTCCACGGCGGTGACCGCTTCGCGACGTCCGTCAGGATCGACAGTCAGGTTCTCAAGGGCATCGAAGAGGTCGTTCCCCTCGCTCCCCTCCACAATCCGGCGAACCTCACGGGCATCAAGGCCATGGTCGAAGTCCTCCCCCAGCTCCCTCAGGTCGCCGTTTTCGACACGGCCTTTCACCAGACGATGCCGCCCAGGGCCTTCGTCTACGGCATTCCCTACCACTACTACAGCGAGAACAAGATCAGGCGCTACGGTTTCCACGGCACGAGCCATTACTTCGTCGCCTACAGGGCCGCAGAGATGCTGGGTCGTCCCGTGGAATCGCTGAAAATCGTCACCTGCCACCTCGGTAACGGCAGCTCCATCACGGCTGTCGACGGGGGGCGCTCCGTCGATACGACCCTCGGTTTCGGGACCGTGCCGGGCGTCCTCATGGGGACCCGCTGCGGCGATGTCGATCCCCTCGTCGTCCTCTCCGTCATGGAGGCCGAGGGAATGGACACGAAGGCCATGAGCCACGTCCTCCACAAGGAGAGCGGCGTCTTCGGCATCTCCGGCGTCAGCAGCGACCTTCGCGACGTCGAAGAGGCCGCTGCCAAGGGCAACGAGAGGGCTCAGCTTGCCCTGGACATGCTCGTCTATCACATCAGAAAGTATATCGGTGCCTACGCGGCCGCCATGGGCGGTCTGGACGCCATCGTCTTCACTGCCGGCATCGGAGAGAACGGCGTCGACATCCGCGACGCCGTCTGCCGCGACCTCGAATTCCTCGGAGCCCGCTTCGCTCCGGAAAAAAACAAGGTCCGCGGCAAAGAGCAGATCATCAGTGCCGACGATTCCCGCGTCGCCATCATGGTGATACCCACCAACGAAGAACTCGTCATCGCCCGCGACACGGTCAAGCTCGTCTTGACGCGGTGACGGAGGCGTTCCGGCCGTGACCTTTCCCGACTGGAAGATCGCTCCGACGATTCCCCTCGCCGATCTGGTCGAAGGAGTTCGCTCCTACTCCTGGGATCTCCCCCTTGAAGGGGAGCTGGAACATTGGGGACAGACGTACGCCTGGGCGCCGCTCCTGCACGTCGAAGCCGAGGTGGCCCGGCGCGGAGAGGGGATCGTCCTGACCCTTCTTTTTTCCGGAGGAGCGGTGGCCCGTTGCGCCCGTTGTCTTTCTCCCGCCCCTCTTGCAATCGAGGGCAAAGTCCGCTATTTTTATTCTTTGCGGGGCAGCGATCACGGAGAGACGGAGTTCACCGACGATCAGATCCTCTTTCTCGACCGTTCGGCCAGGGAAATCGATTTGGCGACGCCCCTCTGGGAGAGCCTCGTCCTTTCGCTTCCGGCCGTCGTCCTTTGCCGGGAAGATTGCCGGGGCCTCTGTCCCTGCTGTGGTGCCGATCTCAACAGAGAGCCGTGCCATTGCCCCGTCGATGCAGCCGATCCCCGCCTTGAGGCTCTTCGCGAGCTCGAAGGCCTTCGGGACGATAAAGAGGTACCAGAGGGAGGGAACTGACATGGCAACTCCGAAACGACGCGTCTCGCATGCCGCCACGGCCAGCAGAAAGGCCCAGTGGCTGGGGGCTTTGAGCGCCCCTGCTGTGACCACCTGCCCCCACTGCGGCGAGGTCATCATGACTTATCGTGCCTGCTCCGAATGTGGGTACTACCGGGGCCGCAAGGCCGTAGAGATGGGCACGGAAGAGGCCTGATCCCTTTTCTGCGGCAACGCGTAAGCGCCGCCGTCGACCGGGTTCCTCCGGCCGGCGGCGGCGCTTACGCGTTGTTCCCTTTTCCTTTCGTTACCTTCGGCTGAGGACCTCTTGACCAAAAAGAGGGACCCCTCTATACTGACTCCATCATCAGAATTGTTCTTAGCACCAGATACCAACGAGGGGGACTTCCCTTTGGCTCGGTCGATAGTCAAACAGATGCGACATAAAAACCTCATGGAACTCCTCGAGGCCAATCCTCTTCTGACGGACGAAGATCTGGCTCTGACCCTTTGCGTCAGCGTCGGCACGGTCCGCCTGGATCGAGCCCTTCTGGGCCTTCCAGAGCTGCGGGAACGGATGAGGCGAATGGCCGAAAAGGCCAATCGCCGCCTGCGTTCGCTGAGGCAGGAGGAGGTTATAGGCGATCTTCTGGAGCTGGAGCCCGACCACCTCGCCCTTTCCTATCTGACGACGAGCAAGGAGATGGCCTTCCGTCATACGGGCATCGTGTGGGATCATTACATCTACAGCCAGGCCAGCACTCTGGCCATGGCCGTCGTCGAGGCCGACATGGTCGTCACCGGCGCGGCCCGTGTGCGTTACAAGTCTCCTGCCCACGTGGGCGATAAGCTGATAGCCAGAGCTAAAGTCGGCGTTCGCAAAGGGAACAAAAACGTCGTCAGTGTCCGGACTCGAGTCGCCGACAGGGAAATTTTCGTCGGCCGTTTCATTGTCGTCGCCTGTCTGTCAGAAACCGCGGAAGCGGAAAAACTCTGAACGTGGAGAGGGGGTGCCTCCTTGCTTCTGGCCCTAGATGTCATGGGCGGCGATAACGCCCCGGCGGAAACCTGTCGTGGAGCCCTGATGGCCTGTGACCGTTTTCCCGATCTGGAAGTGGCCCTCGTCGGGACGGGATCTCGCGTTGCACCTCTTATCGCGGAGGCCTCGTCGTCGGTGGCGAAACGACTTCATGTCGTCAACGCCGAAGAGGTCATAACCATGGATGAGTTGCCGTCGGTGGCTATCAGGAACAAAAGGAAGTCGAGCCTGAGAATCGCCATGGAGATGGTCCGCTCCGGTGAGGCCCAGTGCTGCATATCGGCAGGCAACACGGGGGCCATCGTCGCTGGAGGTGTTCTTGTCGTCGGTCGCATTCCGGGCATAGACAGGCCCGGACTCGGCGTTCCCCTTCCGGCCATCGATCGTCTCCGCATGCTCATCGACGTCGGCGCCACGGTGCGGAGCAAGCCCTTGAATCTCGTCCAGTTCGCCCTCATGGGCGGTCTTTATATGCGACATGTCCTGAACGTCGCCGATCCCAAAGTCGCTCTTCTCGCCAACGGGGAAGAGGAAATCAAAGGCGATGACGTCATCGCCCAGGCCCGCGATGTCCTGCGCAAAGGCCCCTTCACCTTCATCGGCTACGTCGAGGGCAAGGATATCCCCGTCGGCCCCGCCGACGTCGTCGTCTGTGACGGATTCACGGGCAATATCCTCCTCAAGGTCATGGAGGGGCTGGGCGAGGCGGTTTATGCCCTTCTCCGCGAGGAGATGGGCCAGAGGATTCTGCCCAAGGTGGGGATGGTCTTTATGCTTCCCATGTTGAAGGAACTTTGGACGCGTTTTGACTATGAGCAGTACGGGGGCACGCCTCTTCTGGGAGTCCGAGGCGCCGTCATCAAGGCCCACGGTCGCTCGAAGGCACCGGCCATAGCCAGCGCGCTCGGCGTCGCCCGCGATTTCGTCCTCAAGCGGGGCGTCGAGCTGATCAGCAGGGAGATCACTCAAGGAGGGATGTAGGATGCCCCTTTTCGGCGGCCGAAGAGTCGCTCTTCTGGGAACAGGCATTGCCCTTCCCGACCGTATCCTCACAAATGATGAGCTTTCGCGGATGGTCGACACCAGCGACGCCTGGATCCAGGAGCGGACGGGAATCCGGGTGAGACATATCGCAGAGCCCGGACAGCTCACGAGTGACTTAGCGGCCGAGGCCGCCGAGAGGGCTCTTTCGGCGGCGGGTATCCCGGCCGAATCGATCGATATGATCCTCGTCGGGACCAACTCGCCTGACACCCTTTTCCCCGGAGTAGGGCCCAAGGTCCAGGGAAAGATCGGGGCGCCTAAAGCCGGTGCCTGTGACGTCCAGGCTGGCTGCACCGGTTCCATCTACGCTCTCTCCATGGCGGTCACGGGAATCGCATCGGGCATCTGGAACCACGTTCTCGTCATCGGCGCCGAAGTCCTCTCTCCCCTTCTGGACTGGGAGGACCGGAACACCTGTGTCCTTTTCGGCGACGGAGCAGGAGCGGTGATCCTGGGACCGGCCCCGGAGGGCACGAGAGGTTTTATCTCCGCCGATCTTCGTGCCGAAGGAGAGTTCCATGATCTCATCACGTTGCCTGCGGGCATGGCCCAGAGGCCTGCCTCTTTGGAGACGGTCGCGGGGCGAGAACATTACGTTCAGATGAAGGGCAACGACGTCTTCAAGTTCGTCAATCGCAAATTGCCCGCCTTTCTCAAGGACTTCCTCGAAAAATCGGATCTCAAGGCCTCGGAGGTTGCGAACTGGATCTTCCATCAGGCCAACCTTCGCATCATCGACGGCGTCCTTCGTCGACTCGACGTCGATCCGGCGAAGGCCTACGTCGATCTCGATCATCTGGGGAACACTTCGGCGGCCTCCGTTTTCATCGCCCTTCACGAGGCCGTGGAGGAAAAGGTCCTCGGCCGGGGAGATCTCGTCGTCATGACCAGCTTCGGTGCCGGCATGACATACGGTGCGATCGCCTTTGAACTGTAGCGAGAGGAGTTGGCCCATGGCTTTGTGCAATCGTCTGACGGCTTTGCTGAAAACAGAGTATCCCCTCCTGCAGGGAGGGATGGCCTGGGTGGCTGACGCCGAACTGGCGGCAGCCGTCTCGAACGGAGGCGGTCTGGGAATCGTCGCCGCCGCGAACATGCCGCCCGAGCAGCTCGAAAGGGAGCTCGTCAAGGTCCGATCCCTGACGGATCGCCCTTTCGGCCTCAATATCATGCTCCTTTCGCCGACGGCCGACGAGGCCCTGGCCTTGGCCGCCGATTATCGTGTTCCCATCGTGACGACAGGGGCCGGCAGCCCCGGCAAGGTTTTGGAGAGGCTCAAACCTCTCGGAACAGTCGTCATCCCCGTCATCGCCTCCGTGGCCCATGCCCGGCGCGTCGAGAAGCAGGGTGCCGATGCCGTCGTCGCCGAGGGCAGCGAGGCGGGAGGTCATATCGGCGAGACGACGACGATGGCCCTCGTGCCCCAGGTCGCCGATGCCGTCTCCATCCCCGTCATCGCGGCCGGCGGCATCGCCGACGGCCGCGGCGTGGCGGCCGCGTTCTGCCTCGGTGCCGAGGGGGTCCAGGTGGGGACACGGTTTCTCTGCTCCGCCGAATGCCGCGTTCACGAGGCCTACAAACAGGCGGTGCTCGACGCCGGCGATCGGAGCACCGTCGTCACCGGCAGACCGACGGGCCATCCCGTTCGGGTTATCCGCAACAAGCTGGCCCGGAGGTTCGAGGAACTGGAGGCCTCCGGCGCCTCTGTCGAAGAGCTGGAGGCTCTGGGAAGTGGGAGGCTCCGAGCGGCCGTCGTCGACGGCGATGCGGAGTGGGGGTCGCTCATGGCCGGCCAGATTTGTGGTCTGGTCCGGTCCGTCGAACCCGCCGAGGCCATCATCGAAGGCCTTTTCAGAGAGGCCTCGGTTGCGCTGGAGAAAATCTGTCGATTTTCCCCGACCTGTTGAGGAAGAGGTGTTGGTGCCGATGTCCTATGCTCTGTTGTTCCCCGGCCAAGGCTCACAGGAGGTGGGTATGGCCCGCGGCCTCGTCGAACGATCGAGAACGGCTCGGTCTCTTTTCCAGAGGGCCGACGAGGCTTTGGGCTTTCCTCTGAGTCGGATCGTCTTTGAAGGGCCTGAAGAGGAACTTCGAAAGACGGAGTTCACTCAGCCTGCCATCCTGGTGGCGAGTCTGGCCGCCTTCGAGGTCCTTCGCGAGGAAATGGGAAGCGATCTGGCTCCGGCCTTTCTCGCCGGCCACAGCCTCGGCGAATACTCGGCCCTGGTGGCCTCCGGCGTCCTGGCCTTGGAGGATGGCGTGCGTCTCGTTCATCTCCGGGGACGGCTGATGCAGGAGGCGGTGCCTCTCGGCGAAGGGGCTATGGCCGCCCTGCTTGGCCTGACGGCGGACCAGGTCCGTCAGATCTGCGCCGCCGTCGATGGAGAGAGAGTCTGCGAGGCCGCCAATTTCAACTCTCCGGGACAGATCGTCGTCTCCGGCCACGTCGACGCCCTTGAGCGGGCCATGGCATTGGCCAAGGAGATAGGAGCGAAACGGGCTCTTCTTCTCAACGTGAGCGCTCCCTTCCATTGCCGACTCATGGCTCCCGTCGCCGACAGGCTCAGAGAGGCCTTTTCCTCCATGACCTGGTGTGAGCCCACCTGGCCCATCGTGACCAACGCCTGGGCAACGCCTCAAGGCACCGTGGACTCCCTGCAGAGGGCCCTTTACGAACAGACCTTCAGTCCCGTTCGCTGGGAGGAATCGATGCTTCACCTGGGAACGCTCGGCGTCGACCGTTTCCTCGAGGTCGGTCCGGGAAGGGTCCTGAGCGGCTTGGCGAAGAAGTGCCTCAAAGGCGCGTCGACGGCGAATTTGGGCGATGTGGGCGACATCGAAGGTTCCCTTGCCTTCCTGAAAGAGGGTCAATAGAATGGGAGAGAACGGTCGCGTCGCTCTCGTCACGGGAGCGGGAAAGGGTATCGGTAGGGCCGTCGCCCTTGAATTGGCGGCACGTGGTTTTTCCGTCGCCGTCAACTACAACCGGTCCGAGAAGGAGGCCCAGGAGGTGGTCGCTGCCATCAGGGAGAAAGGCGTCTCGGCCTTCGCCTTCGGTGCCGATGTCTCTTCCGCCTCCGACGTGAAGAAGCTCTTCCTTGCCCTTTCGGAATCCCTCGGCCCCGTTTCCGTCCTGGTCAACAACTCCGGCGTCACCCGCGACGGTCTTCTCCTGAGGATGAAAGACGAGGATTGGCAGTCCGTTATCGACGTCAACCTGTCCTCCGTTTTCTACTGCAGTCGGGAAGCGTTGCGTTCGATGGCCAAGTCCCGCTGGGGGCGCATCATCAATATCGCTTCCGTCGTGGCCCTCTCCGGCAATGTGGGTCAGGCCAACTACACGGCGTCCAAGGCCGGCATCATCGGCTTCACCAAGACGGTGGCTCGTGAGTTCGGTCCCCGAGGCATCACGGCTAACGTCGTGGCTCCCGGTTTCATCGAGACCGACATGACGGGGCAACTTAAAGCGGAGATCCGCGAAAACCTTCTCAGCCAGGTTCCCCTCGGTCGTCCCGGAACGCCCGACGAGGTGGCTCATCTCGTCGCTTTTCTGGCCTCCGAGGAAGCGGCCTATGTCTCCGGACAGACCATCGCCGTAGACGGCGGCATGTCGATGCACTAGACAGACTCCCGTGAAGGAGGTGAAGAACGTGAAGATGGAAGAAATTCAGAAGCGCCTGAAGGATATCGTCATCGATCGCCTCGACGTCGAAGAGGAGCAGATCAAGGCCGATGCCTCCTTTGTCGAGGACCTTGGAGCCGACTCCCTCGATATCGTCGAGCTCATCATGGGCATCGAGGAGGAGTTCGATATCGAGATTCCCGATGAGGACGCCGAAAAGCTGACCAATGTCGAGGAAGCCATGAATTACGTCAAGAACAAGCTGGGGATCGAGGAGTAACCTTCCCCGCCCTTTCCGGGGCGCGGGAGCGATTCTCCTGCGCCCCGCCTTTCCGCCTGTCGCAAACCCGGGGAAAGCCCCGAACTGAAGGAGTGACTCGCTTGAAAAGAGTCGTCATCACCGGTCTGGGCGTGGTAAGCCCCATCGGTCACGGAAGAGAAAATTACTGGCAGGCTCTTAAAGAGGGGCGTAACGGCATCGGCCCCATCGAGATGTTCGACGCCACCGATTTCTCCGTCCGCATTTCCGGTGAAATTCGCGATTTCTCGGCAGAAGACTGGATGGAGAGAAAAGAGGCCAGGCGTTCCGATAGGGTCATTCAGTTCGCCGTCGCCGCTGCCGATCTGGCCGTGGCCGACGCCGGCCTTGACGTGAAGAGCCTCGATCCCTATAAATTCGGTGTCTACCTGGGAAGTGGAGAGGGCGGCATCACCACCAGTTTCGAGAACATGCGTGCCCTCATCCAGAAGGGCCCCTCCCGGGTCAGCCCCTTTTTCATTCCCATGATGATCAGCAACATGCCTGCGGCCTATGTGGGAATTCGCTTCGGAGCGAAAGGGCCCAACCTTGCCGTCGTCACGGCCTGCGCCACGGCGACGCACACCATGGGCGAGGCCTACTATGCCATCCTCCGCGGCGATGCCGACGTCATCCTGGCAGGAGGCGCCGAGGCGGCCATCACGCCCATCAGCACGGCCGGTTTTGCCGCCATGAAGGCCCTTTCGACGCGCAACGGCGACCCGGCTCACGCCTCTCGTCCTTTTGACGTCGACAGAGACGGCTTCGTCCTCGGCGAAGGCGCCGGAGTCCTCGTCTTCGAAGAGCTCGATCACGCCCTGAGGCGCAAGGCGACGATCTACGCCGAGGTCAAGGGCTACGGCTCCACCTGTGACGCCTATCACATCACCGCTCCCGATCCCGAGGGCGACGGCGCCTCCCGCGCCATGGCCCAGGCCGTGGAGAAGGCCGGTTGGCAGCTTTCCGACGTGGAGCTCATCAACGCCCACGGGACCTCGACGCCTCTCAACGACAAGATGGAATCGATGGCGATTCGCCGGCTTTTCGGCGACCTCGCCGACGCGATTCTCGTCAACTCGACGAAATCCATGATCGGTCACGCTCTCGGTGCGGCGGGGGCCGTCGAAAGCATCGCCGCCATCCAGTCTCTCGTCGAGGGTGTCATCCACCCGACGATCAACGTCGAGAACCTCGATCCCGAATGTCCTCTCAATATCGTCACGAAGACGATCGAGAATCACCCCGTCCGGCGCGTTCTCGTCAACAGTTTCGGTTTCGGCGGCCACAACGCCGTGCTTGCCCTGGAGGCCTACAGATCCTAGATGGAACCTTACCAAGGAGGACGCGGAACATCCCTTCGCCTTCTCCAGACCCGCCTCGGTTACGTCTTTCGCGATCCCTCGCTTCTCGACAGAGCCCTGACTCATTCGAGTTACGCCCATGAGTCAGGGCTTCCCTTTTTCAACGAGCGCCTGGAGTTTCTTGGCGATGCCGTTTTGGAGCTTGTCGTCTCCGAAGCCCTCTTTCAGGCCTATCCCGATTGGGACGAGGGGCGACTGACTCAGGAGAGGGCCTCCGTCGTCTGTGGTCGTTCTCTGGCCGAGTGGGGGCGTCTGCTCGATCTGTTGCCGACTCTTCGCCTCGGCAAGGGCCTGGAACTGCAGGGAGGCCGGGAAAAACTTTCTCCCGTCGCCGATGCCGTGGAAGCCCTTTTCGGCGCCGTCTACCTCGATGGAGGTCTCGACGAGGCGCGTCGAGTCATCGGCCGTCTCCTGTGGCAGCGAACGTCGCCATCGACGCTGGATCCCAAATCACGCCTACAGCAACAGTTGCAGGCCGAGGGGAAGGAGCTCCCTCTCTACCGTGTCGTTGCCGAAGAGGGGCCTCCTCACGAGAGGTTTTTTGTCGTCGAAGTCTGGCTGGAAGGAGATCTCTTGGGCATCGGCACCGGCCGCTCCCGCAAGGAAGGCGAGTTCGCTGCCGCTGAAAAGGCCTTGGAAGTTTTGGTGCAACCGGTTGCATCGAAACGCGAATCCTGATATGCTGGTTCCCGAAGAGAGATTTTCTCTCTGAGGAGGTGGCCGGCGTGAGATCTGTTGTAGGCGCTTTTGTCCATGAAACTGTCCGTTTTGCGGGGATCACGGCCTCCACCAAGGCCGCGGTCCTTTTTTTATGATGGGGAGGTTGGCGAAATGATGCTTCGTGAGAAGGCCAAAGTTCTTTCATCGGAGGAGATGGAGAGAGCTCTCAAGAGGATGGCCCATGAGATCGTCGAGAGGAATGGAGGTCTCGACAGGGTGGTGCTCGTGGGGATTCAGCGGCGCGGGGTCTTTCTGGGACGGCGGTTGATGGAGTACCTCCGGACCATCGAGGAGACGAAGCTCCCTTCTGGAGAGCTGGATATCACGCTCTACCGCGATGACCTGACGCTTCTCCACGATCAGCCCGTCGTCCACAGCACCTCCATCCCCGTCGACATCAACGGGATGAAAGTCGTCCTCGTCGACGACGTGATTTACACGGGTCGAACGATCAGGGCGGCCCTGGATGCCCTGATGGATATGGGCAGACCTCAGGCGGTGCAATTGGCCGTACTCATCGACAGAGGTCATCGGGAGCTTCCCATCCATCCCGATTATCAGGGGCGCCTGGTTCCGACGTCCAAGTCGGAGATTGTCGAGGTCCGGGTTCTGGAGTATGACGGTGCCGACGAGGTCGTCATCTGCGAACAGGGGGAGAGTGCCGATGTTTAGCTGGAAACGCCGCGATCTCATCGATCTCGATATCTGGACTCGTGAGGAAATCACCCACCTTCTCGATCAGGCCGTCAACATGGAGGCCCTCATGGATCGCCCGATCAAGAAAGTTCCCGCCCTTAGGGGGAAACTGGTCGTCAACCTCTTCTTCGAGGCCTCGACGCGGACGCGCGTCTCCTTCGAACTGGCCGAAAAAATGCTCAGCGCCGATGTCGTCAACTGGTCTGCCTCCGGTTCGAGCGTCAGCAAGGGAGAGACGCTCCGCGACACGGCATGGACGCTCGAGGCCATGGGAGCCGATGCCGTCGTCGTCCGCCACGGGGCCGTCGGCGTCCCGGCCTATCTGGCGAAACGCCTGAAACGGGCCTCGGTTTTCAACGCCGGTGACGGCGCTCATGCCCATCCCACCCAGGCGCTCCTCGATCTTTACACGGCCCGACGGCGACTGGGCGAGTTGGACGGGGCCAAAGTGGCTATCGTCGGCGATGTCCTTCACAGCCGTGTCGTGCGCAGCGACATTATCGGTTTCACTAAATTGGGGGCCGAAGTCGTCCTTTCCGGCCCCGCGACGCTCATGCCCGTCGAGACGGAGGCCCTCGGAGTCCGCTACGAGCCCGATCCCATGGCGGCCGTCAGGGGATCGGATATCGTCTACCTTCTCCGCATCCAGCGGGAACGGCAGCAGGAGGGGCTTTTCCCCTCCGTCGACGAGTACCATCGTCGTTTCGGTGCCACGGAGGCTCTCCTCGCCGAGGCCAAATCGGAGGCCCTCGTGATGCACCCGGGACCGATGAATCGCGGCGTCGAGATCGCATCGGCCGTCGCCGACGGTCCCCAGAGCGTCATTCTTCCTCAAGTCCGCAGCGGTGTCGCCGTCCGGATGGCGCTGCTCTTTCTCTGTCTGGGAGGTGCCCGCTGATGTTGCTGCTCAAAAATGCCTGTCTTTTCGACGGCCTGACGTTCAGGGAAGGGGAGGTCGATCTCCTCATCGATGACGGACGTGTCGTTTCCATCGCTTCCGGTATGGCCGACAAGGAAGGCGTCCGAACGATCGACATCGAGGGCAGGATCCTCTCTCCCGGCCTGATCGATCTGCACGCACACTTTCGCGATCCCGGCCAGGAGTGGCGGGAAGACCTGGTCAGCGGCTCCAGAGCGGCGGCGGCCGGAGGCTACACGACGGCCGTGGCCATGGCCAACACCGATCCCGCCCTCGACGTGGCTCCTCTGGTGGCCTACGTTCTCGACAAGGCCTCCCGCGCCGGAGGTGCCCGCATTCTTCCTGCAGGGGCCGCGACGAAGGGCCGGAAGGGGAAGGAGATGGCCGAGATGGGCACCATGGCCGAGGCCGGAGCCGTCTTCTTCACCGACGACGGAGCGCCTCTTTCCGACGCCGGATTGCTTCGCCGGGTGCTTCTCTACTCCCGTGACATCGGTGTCCGCGTCATGGAGCATCCCGAAGAGCCCTCTCTGACGGCCGGCGGGCAGGTCAACGAGGGGCGTTGTTCCTCCCTGTCGGGCCTTAAAGGGTGGCCCGCCTCGGGAGAGATCGTCGACGTGTCCCGCGGCATCGCCCTTGTGCGCGAGACAGCCGCTCCTCTGCATTTCACTCACGTGAGTACGGCAGGTGCCCTCGATCTCATCCGTGAGGCGAAGGCGGAGGGACTTCCTGTCAGCTGCGATGTGACGCCTCATCATCTGACGCTGACGGAAGAGGCCGTTCTGGAAAGTTCTTTCGACTCCGTCTTCAAGGTCAATCCTCCTCTGCGAAGCGTGAGAGATCAGGAGGCCCTCTGGCAGGCCCTGGCCGACGGAACGATCGACGCCATCGCGACGGATCACGCTCCCTACCATGAGGACGAGAAGGACCTCCCCTTCCAGGAGGCCTCTTTCGGCATCGCCTCTCTGGAGTGTGCCGTCGCCGTCGTGCTCGATGCCTGGAAGAGGCGAGGCAGGCCCCTCCCGCTGGAGAGGCTTCTGGCCCTCTGGACCTCGCGTCCGGCCTCCCTTCTCCCTCGGGCCTGGCAGGGGCTGGGGCGGATTGCCGAGGGAAGCCGCGCCGATCTGACGGTTCTTGATCTGGAGGAGATGCGCGTCGTCGACAGAGCCGATTGGCAGAGCAAGGGCTGCAACTGTCCCTGGCAGGGGATGCTTCTTCAGGGGTGGCCTATCCTGACCCTCGTCGACGGCGTGCCCTTCGAGCCCAGAGGGTAGGTCCGTGGCCGGCTCTTCCCTTCCCGTGGATCATCGGGGTGTCGTCGTCTCCCTCGAAAGGCTGGGAGGCGATCTCGTCGCCCTGACCCTGGCCCTGAAGGAACCCTTTGCGGCCACGCCCGGTCAGTTCGTCCTCGTCAGGGACAGTCGATGGGGCCGCGATCCCCTTCTGGGGCGTCCCTTCGCCGTGGCTTGGCAGGAGAGAGAGCGAATGGGGCTTATCTTCCACGTCCAGGGCCGGGGAACGGAGGCCCTCTCCCGTCTCTGCGAGGGAGACGTCGTCGACGTGCGAGGTCCTCAGGGCAGAGGGTTTCCCGAGCCGACGGGTAAGAGACTCCTGCTCGTGGCGGGGGCTATGGGCGTGGCGCCTCTGCTGGCGGCTTGGAAGCGCCATTCGGCGGAGATGGAGACAGAGCTTCTCCTGGGCGTTTCTTCTTCTGCATGGCGAGGACTGCTTCAGTGGCTCGACGGCCGAGATTTTCCCCATCGCGTCGCCTGTGACGATGGCTCGCTGGGCCGGAAGGGAACGGTCGTCGACCTCCTGGCGGAGAGGATGAAAGAAGGCGACGAAGTCTGGGCCTGCGGACCTCGGGCCATGATGGCTGCCGTAGCCGCTATCGTGCCCGGGCGTATCTCCGTCAGCCTCGAGGCGAGGATGGCCTGCGGTTATGGCGGCTGCCTCGGTTGCGCCGTTCCCCTTCGCTCCGGAACTCTTCGCGTCTGTGTCGACGGTCCCGTCTTTGACGGAAAGGAGGTCCTCTGGGATGAACTTCCCCGTTGACCGCTCCCTCTCTGTGGGCTCGCTTCGGCTGCCCACGCCTCTTGTCGTTGCCTCGGGGCTCTGGCCTTTCGACGGAGCCTTCTGGTCGGAAGAGGCCCTTCGCGGCGTGGGTGCCATCTGCTCCAAGGGGCTCACCTGGCACGCACGCCCGGGAAACGGAGGCATTCGTCTCTGGGAGACTCCGGCAGGTCTGTTGAATAGCATCGGCCTTCAGAATCCGGGCGTTAAAGTCTTTGTGACGGAGATTGCTCCTTCTTTGCCACGTTGTCGCCCTCTCGTCGCCAACGTGGCCGTCGAGAAACTCGACGACCTGGAGCGGTCCCTTGACCTGTTGCTCTCCATGGAGATGCCGCCCGAGGCCGTGGAACTCAACGTCTCCTGCCCCAACGTTTCCTGCGGGGGAATGGCCTGGGGCGTGGATCCCTCCGGTGTCCTTCAGGTCCTTCGGGTGGCCCGAGGCGTTTGGGAAGGCCCTCTCTGGCTGAAGTTGACGCCTCAGGCCCCTCGATGGGCCTCTGTCGTCGAGGCCGCAGAGCGGGGAGGGGCCGATGCCCTCGTCGTCGCCAACACCTGGCTCGGCATGGCCATCGATGTCCACCGCCGCCGTCCCGTCTTCGAGAGGACTTTCGCCGGTCTTTCCGGGCCGGCCGTCTTTCCTCTGGCCCTTCGCCTCCTCTGGGAGACGGCGGGAATGACGGGGTTGCCCCTCGTCGGCTGCGGAGGCGTTTCCGGCGGTGCCGATGCCCTGTCCATGATTCTCGCCGGCGCCTCGGCCGTCGAGATCGGAACGGTTCTGACCGGCGACTTCGGGGCCCCGGCACGGATCTGCTCCGAAATGGAGGCTCTCGTCGTCGAGGCCGGCGAGAAGAGTGTCTCCGCCCTTGTCGGAGGCGCCCGAGAGAATCGAAAGGAGAGACTATGAAAGACTCGAAACTGATCGCGGCTCTCGATCTTCCGACTATTCCCGAGGCTCTATCCTTTCTTGACGAGACGGGAGATCTGCTTCCCCTCGTCAAGGTGGGGCCGGGGCTCTTCTTTCAGGGGGGGGGAGCGTTCCTGGAGCTCCTTGTGAGGCGGGGGCATAAGGTCTTCCTCGACGTCAAGCTTCACGACATACCCAACACGGTCGCCCTTGCCGTTCGTGCCCTGAGCGGCATGGGGCTCTGGGCCCTGACGGTCCATACCTCAGGCGGCGTGCCCATGATGAGGGCCGCCGTCCAGGAGGCCGGCACAACGCTGATTCTGGGCGTCACCGTTCTGACCAGCCTTGACGAGGGACAGTGGAGCGAGGTCCATCCCTCCTCTCCCATGCGGAGCGCCCTGATCGCCAGGGCTTCTGCGGCCCAGAGAGCCCGGCTGGGAGGCCTCGTCTGTTCCCCGCAGGATCTGAAGACAGTTCGTGCCGCGTCGTCGCTGAAGACCATCGTGCCCGGGATTCGTCCCGCCCTGCTTGGCGACGATCAGGCCCGCACGGCGACTCCGCGGGAGGCCATCGCGGCAGGTGCCGATTATCTCGTCGTCGGAAGGCCCATCCTGGCGGCGAAGGATCGGCGTCAGGCCGTGGAAACGATTCTGGAAGAGATCGAGGAGGGGTTGTCCTGTCTCAGCTGACGGAAAGGGAACGTCTTCAGGAGATGCTTCTTCGGAGCGGTGCCCATCTCAAGGGGCATTTCCGTCTGACATCGGGCCTACACAGTGCCGACTACCTGCAGTGTGCCCTTTTGCTCCGCTATCCGGCCTATGCGGCCTTTGCGGGTGAGGCTCTGGCCCGTCATCTGGCCCCTTACAGGCCTGAAGTCGTCCTCTCTCCGGCCATCGGCGGCCTCATCATCGGTCACGAGGTGGCCCGGGCCCTGGGCCTTCCCTTCCTCTTCTGCGAACGGGAGGAGGGGGCCATGCGGCTTCGACGTTTCCCTCACCCGGGACCGGTCCCTTTCGTCGTCGTCGAGGACGTGATCACCACGGGAGGCTCTTCTGCGGAGGTGGGGCACCTGATCGAAGAGGGGGGGGGCCGTTGGGTCGCCACGGGGTCCGTCGTCGATAGAAGCGGCGGTTCCCATCGTCTCTTTGGTCCTCTTCATTCACTCTGGGAGGCCTCTTTCGAGACGTGGAATCCCGAGGTCTGCCCTCTGTGCAGGCAGGGCACTCCGGCCGTCAAACCCGGCAGCAGGACATGACGTTCCGACGGACGGCCTGACGGGAAGGTCGTGGTACAATACCCCTCGATATTCCCTGGGGGAGGTGACAGACGACGGTGTTGGTCATGGACGGGCGCGAGCCGGCCCGAAAGCGGCTCGACAGTCTCAAAAGGGAGATCGAGGAGATGGAACGTCTCCAGAGATGGCGACCCTGTCTTGCCACGATCCAGATAGGTCAGGACCCGGCGGCGGCCACTTATCTGAGAAGCCAGGGAAAGACATGTGAGCGCATCGGCCTCGAAGCCCGCCGTTTCGTCTTTCCTGCCGACGTCTCCATAGAGGAGGTGCAGGAACTCCTTCTCCGCCTCAATGCCGACGACGACGTCGATGCCGTCATGGTCGAGCGCCCTCTCCCGCCCCGGTGGGAGTTGAGCGGTCTCATCGATTGCGTCGATCCCGTCAAGGACGTCGAAGGCGTCCATCGGTTTAATCTAGGCAGCCTCTATCTCGGTGACAGGAACACGCCTCTTCCCTGCACGGCCAAGGCCATACTCTCCCTCCTGGGCGAGTATGGTTTCGCCGACCTGAAGGGCAGAAACGCCTCCGTTCTCGGTGTCAGCCCCACGGTGGGAAAGGCCGTGGCCATGCTCTTCCTCCACAGGAAGGCCTCGGTGACCCTTCTGCACAGTCAATCCGCAGAGACCGAACGGTCGCGGGCACTGGCTCAGGCCGACCTGGTCGTCGTCGGCATCGGAAAACCTCATGTGCTGTCCGGCGAGATGCTGAAACAGGGCGTCGTCGTCGTCGACGTGGGCATTAACGTCCTCAGTGACGGAAGGCTCGTCGGCGATGTCGACTGGGAGAGCCTTGCCGGGGTGGCCCGTGCCGCGACGCCCGTTCCCGGCGGAATCGGTCCTCTGACGGTGGCCTCTCTGATGGAGAATGTTTTCCACTGTGCCCGTCGACGTCGCGGGGCGCCTTTTTCCGACGGGAGCTTCTCCTCTTGAGAGGGAACGGGCTTTCGTCGTGAAAAGGGTTCTTCTGCTCCTGCTTGTTTGCCTTTCCACCCTTCTCGGCGCTCCCCGAAGTTCCCCCGGAGCGGAGTTGGAGCGCCGTTCCCTTTGGGTGACGTCGCCCTGGCTGGCGCTCATGTGTCGTTTTGTCGGCGGCGTCTACGTCGATGTCCGCTCTCTTGTCGACTGGGACGAAGGGGGAAGGTACAGCGTCCGGGGAAAAGCGCCTCCCGAGGGGGCGACGGTCATCGCCCTCGATGATCGGGACATCCTGTTTTACGGGCTGAAGGTTCAGGAGACGCACCTCTCCATGAGGACCCTGTACAGCCGCCTTTCTCTGAGCGAACTTGATCGGGAGAGGCTTTTCCTTGATCCGGCGGGACTGCCCTTTCTGGGGCAACGTCTTCTCGTCGTCTTGGCCGACATCGATTCCGACCGCTACAGCTACTATCAGAGACGGCTCGCCGAGTTCCAGTCCAGGTTGGAAAGCACCGTCGACGTGGGGCGGCAGATCATCGGCGATGTCTCTCTTCTCGACCTTACCGGCCGGAGCTCCCTGCTGATCGAAGGTGCCGTCAAGGCCCCCATCAGGCCGCCCGATGCGGTCTGGAACAAGTGGTGCCAGGGAGAGGGGCTTCCCTCGCTGCGTCTTTCCCTGCAGGAGGCGAGAAGGCGGGAGTGGCTCGTCGTCGTCGACGTCTGGACTCCCGAGACGGTCCGTCTCGAGGCAGAGGGGACGGGGCCGATCGTCGTTCTTCCCAGCCCTTCTCTCAATCAGGATCTCTTCCTCTTCCTCTACGACCAGTATTTGGCCATCTGGAATGCACGAAGACAGAAGGAGAGCGGAAAGGGGTGACCCCCTTCCGCTCTCCTTCTGTCCGGTTCAGACGATTTCGATGTTCGATCCCTCGAAAAAAGTGCCGATTTTGACGGCCTCGCTGAAACCGCAACGTCGCAATGTCTCGACGAGGGTGGGAATGTGCTCGTCTGCTGCGGCCAGGAGGAGACCTCCCGACGTCTGAGGATCGAAAAGGAGATCCCCTTTTTCCTGGTGGAGTGAGTCGAGGCCTTGAACGCGTCCGCCGTAGAGGTCGCGATTCTTGTAAGCCCCGGCGGGAACGAGTCCCATCGATGCCGCCTCCTCCACGCCGGGAAGGACCGGAAGAGCCTCCGCGTCAAGGCGGCAGCCCAGGGTGTCTTGCGATAACATGTCGAGAAGATGGCCGGCGAGTCCGAAGCCGGTGACGTCCGTACAGGCATGGATCTTCTCGGTGAGGGACGGAGGCAGCTTCAGGGGTGCATCGTTAAGACGACTCATGACCTCCAATGCCGTCTCTCCTGAGGCGGGCTCGAACATCTGGGCCATCATGGCTGCGATGGCGATGCCTGTACCCAGCGGTTTCGTGAGGATCAGGCCATCTCCCGGACGGGCTCCCGTCACGCGCCAAATGGATCGTCGAAGGACCTCTCCGTAGACGGCCAGGCCGAACTTGGGTTCCTGATCTTCGATGCTGTGCCCTCCGGCCAGGATGGCTCCAGCTTCGATGACCTTTCGTTGTCCCCCCTGGAGGATAAGGCGAAGCTCCTCCAGGGGCAGGCAGCCCACGGGAAAGCCGACGAAATTCAGGGCCAGGAGAGGCCTCCCACCCATGGCGAAGACGTCGCTCAGCGCGTTGGCGGCGGCGATCTCGCCCCACTTCTCTCCGTCGTCGACGACGGGAGTGATCACGTCGAGGGTGAAGATGCCCGCCCGCTCCTCGTCGAGAGTCCAGAGGGCGGCGTCCTCCCCGTTCGACCAGCCGGTCAGTAGCCTTTCTCCGCTTGCGGGAACCAAACCGTCGAGGATTTTCTGTAGGTCCGCCGGACCTATTTTGGCGGCTCAACCACTGCTGCGACTGAGTTCCGTAAGCCTCATGGCGATCCCCTCCTTTCCTGAAAGGGAAAACGGCGCCCCTGCTGCTAGCGGGGACGGAGGTGAACCACGTCGGCGGCGCTGAAGGAGAGAAGGCCCTCCTCCGTTTCGACACAGAGGGCCCCTTCGGCACTGAGGGCGACGGCCAGCCCTTCGTAGATCCTCTCTCCCGTCAGAACACGGACTTCCCGTCGCAGCGTATGGCAGTGGCGGCCATACGCTGCGATGAGGTTCTCCTCTCCCGAGGGATTTTCCAGCAGGGCGAGGCGGCGATGAAGGTCGGAGATGATTTCGGCGACGACTCTGCCCCTGTCGATCTCCCGGCCCAGAATGGAGGCGAGGGAGGTGACTTGATCGGAAAGCTCGCGGGGAAAGGCGGAGAGCGCTATATTGGCGTTGATGCCGATGCCGGTGACGGCGTAGTGGACCCGATCCGCTTCACAGGCCGTTTCGCTGAGGATACCGCAGAGTTTCTTTCCCTGCCAGAGAATGTCGTTGGGCCATTTGAGCTGGCAGGGAATGCCGAAGAGCTGCTGGAGCGATCGACTGACGGAGAGGCCGGCAGCCAGATTGAGCAGCTGGATTTTAGAGGGCAGCAGGCGAGGGCGGGAGAGCAGGGAAAAATAGAGGCCTCCCCGCGGAGGCGAGGACCAGACGCGGCCCCGACGCCCTCGTCCCAGGGTCTGCTCTTCGGCGAGACAGAGGGCACCGGCCGGTGTTCCGTTTCGGGCCATCTGTTTGAGGACTTCCTGGGTCGAGGGAAGACTTTCCCACAGGAGGACGGGATGTCCCCAGGGAGAATCTTTCAGAAGGAAGTCGATCCAGGAGGGGGCCAGATCGGGAAAGGCGGCCTCCTTGAGGATATATCCCTTCTGAGGGACCGATAAGATGGGAAACCCCTCCTCGCGGAGGGACTCGACAGATTTCCATATGGCCTGTCGCGTCACGCCGGCCAGAGTGCGAAGGAGGCCACTCGAGACCAGGTTCCCTCTGCGCTCCAGAAGGACGGAGAGGACGGCCCGCTTTGTGGCATTTGATCGATGCAATGAGGCCACCTCTTTTTGATGAGAATCGCTATGATGATATAATGAAACACAATCGGTATCAACTTCAAGGTTTTGCAAAAAAAGGGGGATCCGTCATGGCTCAGCTTCCTATTTCGACGGTACTGGAGGAACTGAGGGGTCTTGCTAGGGCTCTTCAGGACAGTCTTTGACCTCTCTTCCAAGGAGAGGCGAGAGAGCGAGCTGCTGGACAAGACGGCTCAGCCTGGTTTTTGGGAACAGGACGAAGCTCAGCATATAAGTCGGGAACTGGCTCATCTGCAGGAGCTCAAGGAGGAGTGGCGGCGCGTATCGGAGAACCTGGCGAACCTGGAGGCTCTCGCGGAACTTCTCGCCGAGGAAAGTGATCTCGAGCTGACGTCGGAATTTTACGAGGCGGCTGCGGCTTTCGAAAAGGAGATCGAAGAGAGACAGACCCGGCTGCTTCTGGATGGAGAGTTCGACGAGAACAACGCCATCCTGAGCGTCCATGCCGGTGCCGGAGGACTCGATTCTCAGGATTGGGCCGAGATGATGCTCCGGATGTACCTCCGCTGGTCTGAAAGGCGGCGTTTCCAGGCTCAGGTCCTCGATATCCAAGATGACGGAGAGGCGGGAATAAAGAGCGCCACCGTCATGGTGAAAGGGCCCTACGCTTTCGGCTATCTCCGTGCCGAAGTGGGCGTCCATCGTCTGGTGCGCATCTCTCCCTTCGATGCCGCCAAAAGGCGTCACACCAGCTTCGGATCCGTCCAGGTGGCGCCAGAGCTACCCGATGACGCGGCGATCGTCATCAGGCCCGAAGATCTCAAACTGGATACCTTCAGGGCCAGTGGCGCCGGGGGGCAGTATGTCAACATGACCGATTCGGCCATCAGGATCACCCACATTCCGACGGGTATCATCGTGGCCTGTCAGGATCAGCGTTCACAACACGCCAACCGCCAGGTGGCCATGACGGTCCTCCGGGCCAAGCTTTTCGAGCGCCAGCAGCGGGAACGGCAGGAGCAGCTGGAGAGCCTTCAGGGCGAGAAAAAGGAAATCGGCTGGAGCAGTCAGATCCGCTCCTACGTTCTCCACCCCTACCTGATGATCAAAGACCACAGGACGGGGTACGAAGTGGGCAACGTGCAGGCCGTTCTCGATGGAGACCTTGATCCGTTCATCTTTGCCTACCTGCGATGGAGCAAGAGTCTGTAGCTTCCCGATGGAGAGGTATGGGATCGTGAAAACGTCAAAAACCGTGGCCCTTGCTCTGCTGCTGTTCTTTCTCAACCCGTCGCTGCTCTGGGGATCTCCTTTCCTCTCCTCTACGCCGACGATGCCCCTCGGAGATGTCCGTCCCGGCCAAAGAGGCGAGGCGAGGACGGTGCTTTCCGGAGAGGAGATCGTTGCCTTTCCCCTGGAGGTCGTCAGCATCCTTCAGCGAAAAAGCCGTCCCAACACCTTGATCCTCATTCGCGCCGAAGGTCCCCTGATCGAAAAGACAGGAGGCATCGCCGCAGGAATGAGCGGAAGCCCCGTCTTCATCGAGGGCCGTCTTGTGGGCGCCATCGGTTACGGCTGGAACTTCAGCGATCACCGCCTGGGCCTGGTGACTCCCATAGACGAAATGGCCGGTGCCTGGAACTGGCCGGCCACCTCCACTCGGATGCCTGACCCCGTGCCTCTTGCCGGTTCGGAGGGCGACACGCTCCTCGAGGAGGTCCTCCTTTCCGACGACCTCCTTTCTGGCGATGTCGAGGAACAGATGGTACTCCTCTCGGACGGAATCAGCGCCAGGGCCTCTTCGGCTCTGGCGAGCCGCCTGGGAGTCCGCATCGAAGGCCTGTCAGGGAGTGGCGGAGAGGCCGCCCTGCCTGTCGAGACCGACTGGAAGCCTCTTCCGGGAGCCGCCGTCGGTGTCCTTCTGGCCTGGGGCGATGTCTCTCTGGGCGCGACGGGGACCTTGACGGCTCTTGACGGGGCGGGACGTTTCGTCGCCTTCGCTCATCCCTTTCTCAGTCGCGGCCCTGTCGCCTACCCTTTGACGCGTTCCGTCGTTCACGCCGTTGTCCCCAGCCTGGAGGCTCCCTTCAAGCTCGGAGAGGCCAAAGCGATCGTGGGAACGGTCACTCAGGATCGACCGCAGGCCATCGGTGGGCAGTTGGGCCAGTTCCCTCCGGCCGTCGCCGTATCCGTGACCTTTCGCGACGTCGATATGAGGCGCGAATTAAAAAAGGGCTTTCAGGTGGTCAATGACCCCTTCATCGTTTCCAACGTCGTTCCCGAGGCCCTCCTGGGCCTCCTCGACGATCTCTGGGGTAGGCTGGGCGAGGGGACGGTTCGAGCCTCTGTCCGTTTGGAAGGACGCAATCTCGTCGAGGGGTGGACGCGCAAGAACATGTTCTTCTCGGGGAGTGACGTCATCGGCGCCGCCGTCGGCGACATCCGTTTTCTGACGGAGCTGGTCACGTTGAACCCCTTCAGGGAGATCTTTCCCCTGGGAATCGATGTTGACGTGGAAATAACCCGAGAGCCTCGCGTTCTCTTCATCGAGGATGTGACGCTCAAGGACAAAGAGGTCGAGGCCGGGAAGAAAGTCGAAGTCACCGTCAAATTGCGTCCCTACCGCAAGGATCTGGAGACGCGTACCTTCAGCCTCGATGTCCCGGCGGAAGCTTCCGGCCCCTGTGAGGTCGTCGTCCGAGGCGGAGGCATCGCCGAGCCCGAACAGGAATCGCTTCTCGCCGGCTGGCGCTCCATCACCGATCTGGAGCAGCTTCTCACCGAAGTCGATGCGAAAGAGTCCAACAACGAAGTCATCGTGGAGCTGATCGTGCCGCCCAAAGATCCGTTGTCCGGCGCGGAGGAGGAGCAGAAACTGCTCAGCGAGGTCAAATCGGAGCGACTCAAGGAGGGGACACTCCGCATCTTCCGTTCCAACTATTACGTTGAAGGGCTCATGAGGCGTATCGTGACGATCAAAGGTGGCAATCCCTGAGGCCTTCCTACGGGGGTGAGAGATGAGGTCCTTTTTTGCCTGGCTCGGTGCTCATGCCTTAGGGCTTTTCCAGCGCCTGGGGCTCTTTGTCCTGTTTTTCTCCCACTCTTTCAGCGGTTTTTTTCGGGGAGTATGGAGTCGACGGGAGCTGCTGGAACAGATGGAGCGCATCGGCGTCGGATCGGTCTTCATGGTCTCCGTGACGAGCGCCTTCGTGGGCATGGTCATGGCCGTGCAGACGCTCGATCAGTTTGTACGCTTCGGGGCTACGTCGTTTATCGGCGGCGTCCTTGCACTCAGCCTCGTCCGCGAGATGTCGCCCGTGCTGACGGGCCTCGTCGTGACGGGAAGGGTGGGTGCCGCCATGGCAGCGGAGATCAGCTCCATGAAAGTCACGGAGCAGCTCGATGCCCTCAGGGCCTTCGGCCTCGATGACGTCACTTTCGTCGGCGTTCCCCGATTCCTCGCGTCCCTTCTCATGTTGCCTCTTCTGACCGTCTATTCTTTCGTCATCGGGATCTCCGGCGGCTTCCTCTACGTCTACGCCCATGGGATCAGCCCTCAGATGTTCAGGCGCTCCATCGAGGTCCTGCTCGAACCGGCCGATCTTTTCGGCGGCGTTCTCAAAGGAGCCCTCTTCGGGGCCATCATCGCCGTCACGGCCTGCTCCGAGGGCTTTCACGCCGAGACGGGAGCCCGCGGCGTCGGCGCTGCGACGACTCAGGCCGTCATCTGGGGGAATATGTTGATCCTGATCTTCAACTACATCCTTTCGGCCTTTCTTTTCGGGGGTTCCTGATGGCTCAGCTGGTGGAGATCAGGGGCCTCCGCAAAGCCTTCGGCTCTCAGACGGTTTTGGACGGTGTCGATCTGGCCCTCGAAGAGGGCACCATCCTCGGCCTGATGGGGCCCTCGGGCTGCGGCAAGACGACGGTCCTCCGCATCATTGCCGGACTGACCGTTCCCGACGGCGGCAGCGTCTCCGTGTTCGGGCAGAACCTTCTCGACGAGGAGGCTTCCCGATCTCAGGGGGCACTTCGGCGCCAGATGGGCGTCGTCTTCCAGGGAGGAGCTCTTTTTGATTCTCTGACCGTCGCCGAGAACATCGCCTTTCCTCTTCGCTACTGCCTCGGCATGACCGAAGCCGGGGCCATTGCCGCTCAGGTCCGTCTCGCCTTGGAGGAGGTGGACTTGGCCGGCGTCGAGGATCGCTATCCCTCGGAACTATCGGGAGGGATGCGCAAACGGGCCGCCATCGCCCGGGCCCTGGTCTATCGGCCCCGACTGGTTCTGCTCGACGAACCGACGACGGGACTGGATCCGGAGACGGCTCGCCACATCGATCGCCTGATTTTTTCGCTGGCGCGACAGATGGGACTCAGTGTCCTTCTCGTGACGCACGATCTGACGTCGGCTTTCGGAATCAGCGACCGTATCGCCCTCCTTGACGAGGGACGCGTCGCCTGGTGCGGTCTTCCCTCCCAGTGGGAGAGGGCCGACCATCCGACGGTTCGTCGTTTTGCCCGTGGTCAGCTGCCGATCAGAGAGGGGGTTCGTCACCCTGAGTAAAGAGGTGAAAGTCGGCTTTGTCGTCTTTTTGGGCCTCCTTTTTTTGGCCCTTCTGGTCTCCGTGACCGGAGGTCTCCGGTGGCGGCAGAAAGGATTCGATCTCTTTGTCACTTTCCCTGACGTGCGTGGTCTCGAGGAGGGAGGAGCTGTCCTTGTCTCTGGCGTCGAAAGAGGTCGAGTCAGCTCCATCGAATTGGTTCCGGGAGGCGTTCGGGTTCGTCTTGACATCGCTCCCGACGTGGCCATCCCCCGCGACAGTCGTTTTGTCATCGACTCGGGGAGCCTCCTGGGCGAGTCGAGGATCGATGTCAAAAGAGGTTCCCTCGCGGAGGTTCTGAAAGCCGGAGAGGAGGTCGACGGCGAAATCCCGCTCTCTTTCGACGAGGTCCTTTCACGCGTCGGGGAGGATCTTGCCGAGGTCCGAGAGACCTTTTCCCACGTAAACGCCTTTCTCGGCGATGCGACGGTTCAGGCCGGCCTGAAACGATCGGTCGAAAGTCTTCCCCTTCTGCTCGACGAAGGGAGAGCGATGGTGGATACCATCGGCCAAGCTGCCGACGCGTACGGGCAGCTTGCCGGTGATCTTCGCGGAACGGCTGCCTCTTACGGTCTCCTCGCCGACGAGGCGCGACGGGAGTTGGCCGCTTTGGGGGCGGAGCTGAGAGAGCTGTCTCAATCCCTTCACGGCGTCGTCGCTGACAACGAAAAATCGATTCACACCGCTCTTTCCAGTCTGGCGTCACTGCTGGTCCGCCTCGATTCCGTTCTGGCCGATTTCGATGCCGATGGCCTCTCGGGGAAGGAGCTGCGCCGAGCCATCGACAACCTGAGCGGAGCTGCCGGCGAGGTCGAGAAGCTGGCCAAAGGACTCAGAGAGGATCTGCTCGTCCCTGAAGGTGAAGGGGGAAAGCCGTCGACCCTCTCGAATCTCAAGTCGTCGGCTGCCAAGGCCGATCGTCTTCTTTCGGGCATGGAATCGTTCCGTTTGGAGGGAGAATTGGCCCTCCATCAGGCCACATCCGGTCTCGACGACGGCTCCCGTCTCGTCGATATCGACATGGATCTTTACCGGACGACGAGTCCCTGGCGTCTCTCCCTTTCCACGGAGGACGTAGGCGCGGAGGACCGCTTTTCGGCCACCGTCGGTTATCCCCTGTGGCGTGGCGTCGACCTCTTCGGGGGGCTCGTGCGCGGTGAGCCGGGTGGGGGCGTGCTCCTCCGCCTCTCGCCCTGGGGAGTGCCTTTTTCCTTCCGCTGGCGCTGGTGGGATGAGGGCGGAGGCGCCTGGAGCGTCGAGGAGCGGCTTCATTTGAATGAGAGTTGGGGGCTCTTTCATCGACGGATGGAGGAACGCGGGGAGAATCGAGACTCTCTCGGCATTTTCTATCGCTTTTGATGTTCCCGGCGCTCAATTTTCTCAATAACGAGGTGATCGGCCCTGTTTATCACTTTCGAGGGAATCGATGGTTGCGGAAAGACGACACAGGCTCGCCTGGTTGCCGATTATCTCGGAAATCATCTGCCCCCTCACCGATGGCTGGCGACGAAGGAGCCGGGAGACTGGTCGAAGGGAAAGATGCTGCGACAGATTCTTCTGGAGGGCGAATTGGCTCATCCCTTGAGCGAGCTCTTCCTCTTCCTCGTCGACCGCTGCGAACACCTCGACGAGGTCGTCATGCCCGCCCTGAAAGAGGGCCGAGTCGTCCTCTGCGATCGTTATGTCGACTCGACGTTGGCCTATCAGGTCTGGGGGAGAGGCCTTCCACGACAGGAGGTCGAGGCCCTTTTCCGATGGTGCGCCTTCCCTCGCCCCGACCTGACGATATGGTTCGATCTTCCTCCCCTTCATGCCCTCGACCGCATGAAGCGCCGGGGATCCGTTGATCGCATCGAATCCGCCGAGCCCTCCTTTCTCCATCGCGTCGCCCTTGGCTACGAGAGCCTCTGGCTGGAAGATCCCGGCAGGATTTGCCGCCTTGACGCCTCCCTTTCGGAGACGGAACTTTTCGCTCGTCTTCTCCCCCTTCTGCAGAAGGCCATCGGGAGATGAAAGTCGAAGGGCCGGGATCGAGGGAACCTCGCAAAGAGGGAATTCGGCGCAGCCGCGGCCGAGGAGGGTCGGCGAGGCTTCTCGAACCTCTCCCGACCTTTGATGAGGCCCTTGATTCCTTGGAGTTGGACGGTCTTTTCAGCAGGCTTGACGAGGTTGCCGAACGGCTCGGGAAACACCCCTCCCGCAGCCTTCTCCTGGAGTATCGTGGTCTCGTCGGCGAGCTCCTGCGGCGTGAGGGCCGGGCCAATCGGCTGCGCGAGGACTACCGTTGGCGTCGGGCGTCGCGGACGCGCTTCGTCCTCGTGGAGCGGGCCCAGGAGGCCCTCAAGGAAATTGAAGCCGTTCTCGATCGAGAGGGAGAGCGCATTTCTCTGCTTAAGTTGATGGAGGAGGTTAAAGGATGTCTGATCTCCCTTCTTTTGTGAGAAATGCCCCTTCGTGGAGGCATCTGATGCACCTTCTGGCCGAGGGCAAGGCGCCTCAGGCCGTTGCCATTTCGGCCCCGACGACCTACCATGGGGCCTTGGCCTCCGCCTATGCCGAGGCGCTGCTCGGCTTCAGTGAAGGGAGTTCCGCTTCGCGCTCCCTTTCCGACGGGGGACACCCCGATTACCTTCGTTGCGGCAGCGAAGGCCAGCCTCCGGGTGTTGACGATTGCCGAAATCTCTGCCGTGATCTTTCCCTCTGTCCCGTCAGTGCCGCCTGGAGAGTGGGCGTCCTTTTTTCGGCCGACAGGCTTTCTCTCGGCGCCGCCAACAGCCTTTTGAAGATGACGGAAGAACCTTCTCCCCGGGCTCGACTGCTTTTCCTTCTCGACGACGGTACTCTGATCCCCACGCTGAGAAGTCGCTGCTGGAACCTGAGCGTCGCGCCTTCCTCCGAGGCGGCTTCCCTGCTGCCTCCGCAGACGACGGATCAGTGGGCACAGTGGTTTGCGGTTCCCAAGGGCGAGGAGGACCCTCTCCTCCAGCTGAGAGGCTGGACGACAGAGCTTCTCGACAGAGGAGCCGCTCCTTTGGCCTGCTCTTTGGAATCGGTCAGACTCGTCGCGGAACGGGCACGGCTGAGTGAGCCCATGCTTCAGGATCTGACCTACCTGGTCGTTAAGGAGGATCTGCCGCTTGAACAGATTTTTGGTGATCTTTGGTAAACCTCGCTACCTGGGACTGCTCGAAGCGTCGGAGGAGCAACCTCTCTTCAAAGGAGAGACTCTCGTCGTCGAATCGGCCCGGGGGATGGAACACGCTGTCGTCGCAGGGCCGATCTCCTCGGAGCAGGAACAGGTCTATCGTGATTCTCGATCGGGCGAATCGGACGGGCCGGCTCGCGGCGGAGAACCCCTTCTGCAGGACGTGACCTACCTGCGCCCTCTCACGGCAGAGGACGAGGCCGAACGGCTTCTGCAGCGGACAGAGGAAGAGGGCATCCTCCGCCAGGCCCGGACTATCCTTCAGGGACATACTCTGGCCATGAAACTCGTCGATGTCGAATACCTTCTCGACAGGAAGAAGCTTTTTTTCTACTTCACGGCCGAGCAGAGAGTCGACTTTCGGGCCTTCGTCCGTGACTTGGCTCGGGAATTCCGGACGCGCATCGAACTTCGCCAAATAGGCATTCGCGACGAGGCCAAAGTCGTCAAGGGCATCGCTCCCTGTGGCCAACCTTGCTGCTGCAGCTACTGGCTTCACCGATTCATGCCGATCTGCATCAAAATGGTGAAAGAGCAGAACTTGGCCCTCAATCCCACCAAAATATCGGGGCTTTGTGGTCGTCTGATGTGTTGCATGAGCTACGAGCACGATGTTTACCACGATCTCTGGAAAGGACTTCCCAATCCGGGCAGCAAAATCAGGACCCAAACGGGAACGTACATTCTCTGTGGCGTCGATCTGGCGACCCAATCTGTCCGGGTTCTGCCGCCGGGAGGCGGAGATCTCCTCGTCCCCGTCGATCGCTTCCCCGAGTTTAGGCGCGTCGTCACCGATGGAGGCACGTGGCAGGCCGAAGAGGCAACTTCAGCCGCCCTCGAGGGAGCGGAGACGGTTCGTCCCGAGATCTCTGACGGAGGACGCCTCCCGGATCGGAAGCGTCCCAGGAAACCCCATCGGGAAGCCTCCCTTCCGGAGGAGCCTGTGGTAAAGGCGGAAAAACCGTCGGGAGAGGAACCTCCCGTGGTACCGGAAGCAGAAGGGGAAGAGGAGAACAAGACGCCGAAGAAGCGCCGCCGTCGCCGCAAGAGCAAAAACAAGCCCAGGCAGGAGGAGCCGAAGGAACAGGAAGAACGCGCGCCTGCCGATTCGGTCTTGGTCGAGCCGGCGCCGTCCGAGGGCGAACGCCCCAAAAAGAGACGACGCCGACCTAGGGGACGCAAACCCAAAAGCGTGTCGGAAGGGACCGAACCGTCTTGATGGGACTTTATGCCGTGAGGAGGCTTGGCTGTGGCTTTTTGGGATAAACTCAGAGATGGCCTCAAAGGCGTTCGTAATCGCTGGAGCCAAGGCATAGCCGCCCTTTTTCTGGGTGGAACCGTTTCGGAGGCTTTCTGGGAGAACCTTGAAGATCTTCTCGTCTCCGGCGATGTCGGCGTCGAACTGGCCGAGCGTCTCATCGCCGAGCTCAGGGAGTATGCAAAAAAAGGGCACCTCTCCGAAACGTCGCAGTTGAGGGACTATTTCCTTTCTCTTCTGGAAGATCGCCTCCTTTCCGTCAAGGGGATGGGAGAGCCGTTGGCCCTTTCTCCCCGACCGTCGCTGACGCTCCTCGTCGGCGTCAATGGCAGTGGAAAGACGACGACGGCGGGGAAGCTCGCGGCTCAGTACAGACGACAGGGACATCGCGTCCTCTTGGCAGCGGCTGACACCTACCGCGCCGCTGCCATCGATCAGCTTAAATCCTGGGGGGAACGGACCGGCTGTCGGGTCGTCTCTCAGGGGCCTGGCAGCGATGCCGCCGCCGTCGTTTTCGATGCCATACAGGCCGCTCGATCTACAGATGCCGATCTCATCCTGGCCGACTCGGCGGGAAGATTGCACACAAAACACAATCTGATGGAAGAACTGCGCAAACTGAGGCGCGTCATCGACAGGGAATTGCCCTCCGAGGCCGTTGAAGTTCTCCTCGTTCTCGATGCCGTCATGGGACAGAACGGGTTTCGTCAGGTCGAGGCTTTTCACGAGGCCCTGGGCCTGACAGGAGTCATTCTCGCAAAATACGACAATACGGCCAAGGGAGGAGTCCTCCTGTCCGTCGTCGACCGGCTAAAGCTGCCGATCCGTTATGTCGGCCTCGGCGAAGGTGTTGAGGACCTTCGCCTTTTCAGCCCTCACGATTTTGTCGAGGAGCTTCTCTCCAACCGAGGAGACTGAGATGAAAGATCTTGGCGAAGGCCTGTCGGAGAAGTCCTCGATTCATGATCTCCTCAGAGCCCTTTTCCGACTGAATGGGGAGCTGGTTCGTGTTCGGTCGGGCCATAAAGTGCGCTTCTTCCACAAGGAGCAGCTTTTCGCCCTTGTCGAGAGAGGCTGGGGGGGCAAGACCTTGATTTCGCTCTCCTCCGAGCCTGGACTTGGCCGGGCCGCCGTGGAACGATTGGCTCCTCAGACGGTGGTCCTTGATCTCCTGGAAGGGCGAAGCTGCCTCAGCACCGTCGGCGAGAGCGACAGCCTTCCCCTTTCCGATCCCTGGTTTGATGTCCCTCTTCCTGTCGTCTGCCTCCACGAAGGGGCTCTGCTTTTCAACGAAGAGGCCCGTTCCCGATGGGGGGAGCTGCAATTGCCCCTTGAGACTCTGCGGAACATGGCGACGGGCGAGGAGGAGGCCTTCGAATCGGAGGGGCGCCATTTCATGATCCGTCACCTCGGGGAGGGGCGTTATTTCCTGGAAGATGTCTCCCTGGATTTTCTGACGGCGCAGGAAATCGTCTGGTGGGCTGCCGTCGGCAAAGCTCTGGTGTCGCGCATGAAGGAGAACGGTGCCTCCATCGAACGCTTTGCCGCCGATAGCAGGAGAACGCGGGAAGACAAGTCTCTTCTCCCCTGCGTCTGGGAGGGAAATCTTCTCGGCTATATCGCCGTCAGGCAGTCTCGAGGGGAGGGAGAAGGAAAGTGACGGGCCTGGTCAAACGCGTTGTGGCCCTTCTTTACCCCGATAGAGAGTGGCTTCAATGGGTTCTCGATCAGGTAGAGCCTCTGTGGGGGCGGCCGGAGCGCCTTCTGGAGGGGGTCCTTTTTGCGTCCACCGATTATTATCGGGAGATTGCCCCGGTCCTGTACAGAGGGTTCTGTTCCTTTCCGTCACTACAATCGGCCGAAGGGCTTGTCCTTTGGAAAAAGACGGCCATCGCCCTGGAAAGACGAAGTGCCGTCCGGCGACGGGTCAACATCGACCCCGGCTACGTCGACGGTGCCCGCCTCGTCCTCGCCTCGACGAAAGACCACGGACACAGGGTCTATCTGGGCGGTTCCGTTTTCGCCGAAGTGACGCTCTTGTTTCGAAAAGGACGTTGGTGTCCTTTAGACTATACCTATTCCGATTTTCGCAGCGGCGTTTATGATGCTTTTCTCAGCGATGTGCGTCGGGACTGGTGTCGCCAGGTCAAGGAGGTTCGTCAATGATCGAGAGATATCAGACGGAGGCTATGCACCATATCTGGTCGGAGCGAAACAAGTTTAAAGTGTGGCTTGATGTCGAGCTTGCCGTGTGTCGCATCTGGAACGAGGACGGAGTGATTCCCGATGAGGCTTTGGCCGATATCATCGAGCGAGCCGATTTCGATCTCGACAGGATCGCCGAGATAGAGGCCCAGGTCCATCACGACGTCATCGCTTTCGTGAGCAGTGTTTCCGAAAAGGTCGGGGCGGCAGGCCGTTTCGTTCATCTCGGTCTGACGAGCAGTGACGTCCTTGATACGGCATCGGCCCTTCTGTTGGGGCAGAGTCTCGATGTGGTCATCGCTGAAACGGAGGGTTTGGCCCTCGACCTCCTGCGGCAGGCCCACCGCTACAGGAGAACTCTCTGCGTCGGCCGGACGCACGGCATCCACGGCGAACCGACGACCTTCGGCCTCAAATTGCTCAACCACTACGACCAACTGACCCATGATGTGGAGCGGCTGAAAAGCGCCAGAGAGGCGATCCGTTTCGGAAAAGTGTCCGGGGCCGTTGGGACCTACGCTCACTGTGCCCCAGAAGTCGAGGAGCGTGTCTGTGCCCTGCTGGGCCTCAAGGCGGCGCCCATCTCGACCCAAGTCATTCAGCGAGACCGTCACGCCCAGGTCATGTCCGTCCTGGCCCTTTTGGGGACGGCCCTGGAGCGCTTCAGCCTCGAAATTCGCCATCTTCAGCGCACAGAAGTCCGCGAGGCTTTTGAACCGTTCGGAAAAGGGCAGAAGGGCTCGTCTGCCATGCCTCACAAGCGCAACCCCATCCTGTGCGAGCGCGTTTGCGGGATGGCCCGACTCCTTCGGAGCTACGGCCAAGTCGCCCTCGAAAATGTGGCCCTCTGGCACGAGCGCGACATCAGCCACTCTTCCGTAGAGCGGATCATATGGCCCGATGCCTTTCACCTGATTCACTACGCTCTCCGGGTGACGCGTAAAATCGTCACAGGCCTCGAGGTGGATGAAGAAAAAATGAAGAAAAACCTCGAGCTGACTCGAGGCCTTGTCTTCAGCCAAAGGATCCTTCTCGACCTGGTCGAGCGTTTCGGCCTGGCCCGGGAAGAGGCTTACTCCGTCGTCCAGGACAATGCCATGCGCTGCTGGGCCGGCGAGGGGCAGTTTCGCGACCTTCTGCTGGCCGATCCCCGCCTGAAAGGGCGCCTTTCCAGTCTTCAGATGGAGGCCCTCTTCGACGTGGGGCATTATACTCAGTACGTGGACAGGATTTTTGCCCGTTTTCCCAAGCCATGAGTCTCAGCGGCTCGTGCAGCTTCCAGGAGGTGTAGGTTCTCATGTCTGTTCCCGAGAGAAACATGGCCCTCGAATTGGTGAGGGCTACGGAATCGGCGGCCATGGCGGCCGGACGTTGGATGGGGCGCGGCGACAAGAATGGAGCCGACAAGGCCGCCGTCGATGCCATGCGTTTCATGCTCAACACGGTCGAGATGGATGGCGTTGTCGTCATCGGCGAGGGAGAAAAGGACGAGGCTCCCATGCTTTTCAACGGCGAACGCCTTGGAACCGGCTCCGAACCGCAGGTCGATATCGCCGTCGATCCCATTGATGGAACCCGCCTCTGTGCCCTTGGCCGTCCCAACTCGGTCAGCGTCGTCGCTGTCGGCGAGAGGGGGGCCTTTTACGACCCCAAGCATATTTTCTACATGAACAAGTTGGCCACGGGACCGACGGCGGCCGACGTGATCGATATCACCATCCCCATAGAGGAGAACATCGCCCGTGTCGCCAAGGCCAAAAACAAAAAACCCCGCGATGTCACCGTCGTCGTTCTCGATCGTCCCAGACACGAAAAACTCATCGCGGCCATCCGTTCCACCGGGGCCCTGATTCGGCTCATCCCTGACGGTGATGTGGCGGGAGCCCTCATGACGTGCAAGGAGGAAAGCGGCATCGATCTTCTCGCCGGTGTCGGAGGCTCGCCGGAGGCGGTCATTTCCGCTGCGGCCCTCAAGTGCGTCGGCGGGAATCTCCAGTGTATGCTCTGGCCCCGCAACGAGGAGGAGGCCGAGCGTTGCGGCCAGGTGGGGCAGGACCTCGACGCCGTTCTCCAGCTGGAGGACCTGGTCAAGGGGAAGAACGTCTTCTTCGCCGCCACGGGCGTGACCGACGGAGAGCTCCTCAAGGGCGTCCGTTATGAAGGGCGGAAAATCAAGACGACGTCGCTGGTGATGCGCGCCAAAAGTGGCACTATCCGCTATATCGAGGCGATACACAGCGCCGAAAAGCTCCGCGAGATCAGCGGCGTGAACTACGAGGGCTGACGGCCCTCTTCCCTTCCGTCTTTGACTTGTTCCGTACGTCGGTGATATAGTGTTTGGGCTTTGTTGGATCTTCATGAGACTTGTGCCGGAGGCTCCCTTGATCTGCCAGCGGGCCTCCGGGGTTTCTGTCCCCTCATGCCCTCTCCGAATCGAAGGCTTCGTCCGTTCGTCGGTGTGACCTGCCGTTGCGAACTTCATTGTCAGCCACCGGGGGTGTTTCTCTTTGCCTCATGCAGGAAGCGGCACCCATAATTTTCGCTTAGAACGGCAGGCCATGACCGAGCCCCCTCTGGTGGCTTGGACCGGTTTTTTCGGAGACCGATCCCGTCCCTTTTCCGCCACCGATCAGGCCACGAAAAACGCCTTTTCCATCTGGGGGCGTCCCGACGGGAGTGCTCGCGGTGATGTCTTCTCCGTAGATAAAGGAGAGCCGCCTCGGAAAGAACGGATGCTCTCCGATGACGGGCACCTCCTGCCCTGGGTCCGGTCGCTCCTTCTCGACCATCCCGGCGGAGAGGGGGCCTCTGGCGGCGACTCTCCTGCGGATTCTGCAGCGGAGGCCGGATCGGATGCGGGTCCGATCGCTCCGGCTTCCCCCTCGGAGGAGGCTCTTCCGGAAGAGTCTCCTTTCGAAATCCCTGAGGAACGGGAGATCGCATCCGGAGCGATGGCGCTCTCTCTCGAAGACGAAGACGAAACCCTGTCTCCCCACGATGAGGTTGATCTCCCGGAGATGCCTGACGTGCGAACCTTTTCGGAGGAAAAGGCGGCAGCGGTCAGGCCTTTCGAAAAGCTTTCGGCGGGAGAACCTGCGGCCGAGCGAGAGACAGGGGCTCTCGAAGCTCTGTCCGTGCCCTCCGACCTCGAGGAGGAGCTCGCTCTTGAGGCGGCTGCGCTGTCGGAAGAAGAAAAGGGAAAAAGCCTTCCCTCCGAGGGAATTCCCGCGGAGGAATCCTTGCCCTTCGACCGAGAAGAGAGCGCCCCCCTGCCCCTTTTTCAGGAAGAATTCGATGAAGAGCGCCCTCCAGAGGAGGGCGCAGCGGTCTCCACGGGCGAGAGGGACGTCTCTTGGGACGAGGCGGAGGAAGTCGGCCTGTCTCCGGTTTTAGCAGAGGATCTCTCCTCGGGGGGGCCGGAGCGGGACGAGGCCCTCAGCCTTCTCGCGGAGGAAGCAGGGGATGGTTCCGTGGCCGAGAGGCGCGTTGCGGCTTTTTCAGAAAGCCCTGACGCTTCTGTTCGGCCGCTTGCGGCCTTCCCCGGCGCCTTTGTCGAAGCGGATCAGGGCCAGCCCCAGGGCCAGCGCGAAGAAGGAATTCCTCTTCCTGCGGGGGGAACGGATGTGCCCTTTGCCGAGATTTCCCCCGAAGGAACCGAGACGCCTCTCTCTCCGAGAATGGAGCCTCAGCCCTTTTCCTCTCCCGTCGGTGACGTTTCGGTCGGAGAGGAACATGCCGAGTTCCTCCTGCCCCCTTCGGCCAAGGCCGAGGCGGGCAGGAGACGTTCCTGGGCGGTGCGGGGCGGAACGGTCCTCGTGGCCGCCTCTCTTGTGGCCGGAGGTTACGCCTTTTCCCAGAAAGTGATTCTCCCTCGGCTCTGGGAGAAGAACGTCCGCGAGGCCCTCGAAAAAGAGGATCTTCCGTCGCTTCGACAGCTTTTGCCCCATCTCGAGGAGAAGGGACCTCTCTCTCCTGCCTTGAAAGAAGCCTATGGTCGCCTTCTCCTGGAGAAAGGGAATGCGGAGGAGGCTTTTGATGTCTTCCGAGAACTTCACGACGTGGCCGGGCCGGACGGGAAGATCCTCCTGCTGATGGGACAGGCGGCGTCTCGTGGCGGTAGAGTGGAGGAGGCCGAACCCCTTTTTCGGGAGGCCCTGACGGTTGAGCCCTCTTCATGGCAAGCCTATGCCGAGCTCGGTTCCCTCTGTGCCGCCTCGGGGAGGGGGTCGGAGGCGATCGACCTCTGCCGAGAGGCCCTGAAAAGGGCACCGGAGCGTCCTGAGTTGAAAGGACTCCTCGGCATCGCTCTCGTCGAAGGGGAGCGATGGGACGAAGCCCTTCCCCTGCTTCGGGAGGCTCTCGAGGGTGACCCCGATAACGCTCGCCTGAGAACGGCTCTTTCCGCGGCTCAGACCGGAGCGGAGAAAGAGCGTTTGGAGACTCTTCGCCTCGAGGAGCTTCGCCGAGACGAAGAGGAAGCCGACCATTTCCGAAAGGCCGGAAGGGATGCGTTGGCCGCGGAGCGTTTCGAAGAGGCTCTGGCTTTGTTTCGCCGTGCCGGAGTTTTTTGGGAGGGGCGGGACGAGGTCTGTCTCAGGGGGGAAGCCTTTGCCCTTTTGGGGCTGAACCGTTTCGCCGAGGCCCGTCCTCTTTTCGAGAGACTTCTCGAGGGAGCTCCCGACGATCAAGACCTGCTGCGGGGAATGGAGGAACTCCGGAAGAAAGAGGCCGAGGAGGTCTTTCGGCTCCGCAAGGAAGACCTTCGGCGCCAGATGGCGGCGGCGCGCCGAGGCGGCGACGAGAAATCTCTCCTCGCTGCGGCGAAAGAGCTGATGGTTCTCGATCCTGCCGATAGTATGGCTCCTATGGAACTTGGCAGGATCTCTCTGGCTCGAGGGCGTCTTGACGAAGCGGAACGTCTTTTCAGAGGGGCTCTCGATCAGGACGAACACAACGGTGAGGCTCGGGCCGGATTGAGCCGGGTGAGCGAACAGCGCAGGGCCCTGCGTCTTGCGCGGGCTCGGAGTCTGGGGTTGCAGGGTGTCGCCCTGAGCGAGTCGGGGGGCGAGCCGGGCCGGGCTCTCTCTTTGCTCAAAGAGGCGTTCTCCCTCGATCCCAACCTCGAAGAGGTCCTCTTCCCTCTTGCGAGAGTTCTGGAAAGACAGGGCGATCTCCGCGGAGCCGAGCGCTATTATCGGGAACTTCTTCTGCGGGCGCCCTCTCAGGGACGCGCCTGGAACAATCTCGCCCTGATCCGTTATCGTCAGGGGGAGGGAAACGAGGCCGAGGAGCTTCTTTCGAGAGGACTCGATTCGGCGCCCATGAACCGGACCTTGGCTCGCAACCTCGCCCTTCTTCGTCTCGTCGAGGGAAGGGAAGAGGAGGCTCTCGATCCCTTCCGGCACTACTTTAAGCTGGATCCTTTTGAGGACGGTGGTGACGAAAGGGAAGAGGAACGCCTCGCTCTGGAACCGATGGATCGGGGAGCGTCGCAGCGTTACCTTGATGGCTATATGACGGCCTTTGACGGAACACCTCTGGCTCTCGGCCTTCCTCTGGAGGAGCGCCTGGCCTTCTTGGAACCTTTTGCCGCTGCCGTCGAGGAAAACCCCGTTGAGGCCGACGCCTATTTCGGCTACCTTCTGTCTTTGGGAGTCGGTTATCCTTTAGCGGAAAACCCCGCTCCCTGGCAAATCGGCCTTTCCCTCGTAGGGGCTCATTCTCACCTGGCTCGGGGGCGTTTCTCCGACGCTTCCCGCCTTCTCGAGGCCATCCCCCCGTCGGAGCGAGAGAGGGATCCGGCGGTTTCCATGCTCCTCGGCCATGCCCTGCGTCACCTCCAGCGGTACAGTGAGGCCAGGGAGTCGTATCGTTACGCCTTTCTCCAGACGCCCGGCGATCCCGTCGTTCGAGAGAGCCTGCGGCGCCTTCTGGAGGCCTATGCGAACCGCAAAACAATCGATAAGGGTGGTGACTGATTCATGACGGAAATGTCTTCAACTCAATTTTTCTTTGCCGAGAGAATGGAAGAGCTTCTTAAAGCTTTGATCGCCGACGCCTCAATCCTTACATTTCGGCTTTTTTTGCATCCTGATGAAAACGGAGGCTGTCGCGGTGAGGTCGATCTTCTCTTCCCCTCCGACCTCCAGCGCCTTGACGACCTTCTCCGTGCCGAGTTCGACGTCGACGACGGTCTCTCTCAGGCCGTGGGGGACGTTGAAGAAAAGGGAGAACTGGCTCTGGCCGACTATGTCTTTTCGTTGGCGGCTCCCCGCGCCGATCTCCGTGAATGGTTGCCCTTTGCCGGCAGGCGCTGTCGTCTTCAGGTCGGTACCGTTCTTCAGGGGGCCTGCGATGTTCTGAACGCCTCTCTCGGTCTCTCTGAAGGGGGGGCGGCCAGCCCCAAGCTGGTTCGCAAGCTGGCCCGCATGAATGCCCTTCTCGAGGAGGCCGAAGAGGGCTATCGCATCCTCCTCTCTCAGGCGGGCGTGCGGTCTCGGGAGGAGCGGCGGGAACGGGCTTTCCCCAGCGTCTCCAACGACGCCGACGACAGAAGAATTTCCTCGGAGGAGGAGCAGACTCTGGGGCTTTCCCGAAACGGTGGTGACGAGTCCCAGCCTGAGCGCCCCCTTTCCGCCTCGGATCGGCCTGACCTGGCCTCGCTCCGCCTCTTTTTCAGCGCCCATGCCTCGTGGCTGGAGACGTGGGAAAGACTGGCGAGCCAGAGAGGAATCTCCCTCTCGCGTCCTCCCCTGGCCCAACAGGAGGAGACGCTCCGCGGCCTCGCCCGTCTCCTCGAGGCGGCCGAGATCGACGATTTCCGGTCGCTTGAGGAGCAGTTCCTGGCCCTCGACGAGGCGGCTCTCGGGGCCCGCCTCGACTCCCTCCGGCGGACCTTCGGAGAGAAGCTGGACGCGTGGAAGATCGACCCTTACGGTCTCGTCTTCCTTGTCTTCCTCGATGTCCATTGGGATACTCTCAAAGAGAAGGACCTTGACGCTCTGGGCATCAAGGCGGCAATGGACAAGATTCGCTCCGAGGAATGATCGGCGTGGTCCGGTCCTGGGCATGAGAGGATCGATAAGGCTGCGCCCCTGCTTCCAGGGGCGCAGCCTTTAGCTAAGGGGATGATGCAGCGTGGCGGCAAAAGGGCTCGTTCAGGTTTATACCGGTGACGGCAAGGGCAAGACGACCTGTGCCATCGGGTTGGCCATACGTCTTCTCGGCCATGGAGGACGTGTTGCCATCGTACAGTTTCTCAAAGGTTGGGAGGGATATGGAGAGGTGGCTTTTCTCGAGGCCCTGCCTGCCGTCTCCCTTGAAAGGACGGGGCGGGCCGATTTCGTTCGGCCTCGAGGTCCGCAGCCCGAAGATTATGCGGAGGCGGAACGGGGGCTTCGTCTGGCCGAGCGACGAATTACAAGCGGTGAATACGATCTTGTCATCCTTGATGAGATCAACGTGGCCCTTAGCTATGGCCTTATTTCGACCCGAACCGTTCTCGATATGCTCAAAGGTAGACCCGCTCACGTGGAAGTGGTCTTGACGGGCCGCAACGCCCCCGATCCCCTCCTTGATGCGGCCGATCTTGTCACGGAGATGGTCAATCGACGTCATCCTTTCGAAAGAGGCATCAAAGCGCGAGAGGGCATCGAATTCTGATGCGCCCCTTTCTCGCGTCGGAGGGCCTTTCGGTCCGCATGGCCTTTGAAAGGGGTGAAAGCCGCCTGTTGACGCATTTCAGGGGGAGTCCGGGGGGAACTCCGGTGACGGACGGTCTTGTGCCTGACGGTCACGAGCCCATGGCGGCGATCTTTCCATGTCTTCCGTTTTCCTGGGCATGAGCGGTGGCGTCGACAGCGCCGTTGCCGCCGCTCGCCTCGTCGATCGAGGCCATGATGTCGTGCCCGTTCATATTCTCCTTTCCGATTCCGACGCGGGAGGGGCGCGGGAACGGGTGCATCGCCTATGTCGCCATTTGAGGCTGCCTCTGGTCGAAAGAGATCTCCGCGATCTTTTCCGTAGAGAAATTGTCGATCCCTTTCTGGCCACCTACCGTAAGGGAGAGACACCCAATCCCTGCATTCGCTGCAACGAGAGGGTGAAATTCCCTTCCCTTCTCGATGTCGCGTCTGATCGAGACGATCGGATTGCCACGGGGCATTATGTTAGGATTGTCTTGGGGGAGGAGGGGGACGGCCTTCTCCGTGCCGTCGATCGAGGAAAAGATCAAAGTTATGTGCTTTATCGCCTTGACCCTGCGCTGCTTCCTCGCCTGATCTTTCCGCTGGGCATGTCGACGAAGACGGAGGTACTGGAGGAGGCCCGCCGTCGTTTCGGCGACCTTTTTGACGATGTCGCCGAGAGCAACGACCTCTGCTTCCTTTCGTCGGCGCGGAGGAAAGCGCTTCTCCGGTCCATCCCCGGGCCCATCGTCGATAGAGAGGGACGTCATGTGGGGCGCCATGACGGTATCGGTCTCTACACCGTCGGCCAGAGAAAAGGTCTCGGTCTTGCCGGCGGCCCGTGGTATGTCGTCGAGATCGACGCCGAAGGCGGGTGTGTCGTCGTCGGACGAAAAGAAGATCTTTTTGTCCGCTCCGTTTACGCCCTTTTCCCCAGCTGGCACCGCAGACCTGCGCCGGGCGAGATCTTTCAGGCGCAACACCGTTACAGGACCGAGCCTTGTCGGGTCCGGATGGACCATGTCGATGATAGGAGCTTCTCCGTCACGTACCTTGACCGTCCGCAGCCAGTCGCACCGGGTCAATCGCTGGTCCTTTACGATGGAGAACGGGTGCTGGGCGGAGGGGTCATAACCAAACAAGAGGAGGGCAAGACAGGAGCATGAAGACGCTGGAAAAATGCAGACTGACGACGAACCAATTGCGACGTAAAACCGATCTGGAAGCCTTTGACTTCTCGTCCACCGGAGATCTGCCCTGTCTGGGAGAGCTCATAGGCCAGGAGCGGGCTGTCCGCTCCATGGCTTTCGGCCTTGAAGTGAAAAGCAAGGGCTACAACATCTTTGTCCTCGGCGAGCCGGGAAGCGGGAGGACGACCTACACTCTGGAAAAACTTCGGGAAAAAGCCAAGACCCAGAAGGCTCCAGACGACTGGGTCTATGTCTATAACTTCGACAGACCCAACGAGCCTCTTGCCGTCAACCTGCCTCCCGGCCAGGCTAAAGCGTTGGCCTCCGCCGTCGACGAACTGGTGGAGGAACTCAAGCAGGCCCTGAGCAAGGCCTTCGATAACAGCCAATATGAGGACAACAAGGCTCAGCTCGTCAAAGAATTTCAGGAACGTGTCAATGGCCTTATGGAAGAGCTTCGCGGCTGGTCCAAGGAGCAGGGCTTTGCCATCAAACGTACGCCTCAGGGCTTCGTCAACATTCCTCTTCTTCAGGAAGAGGACGACGAAGGCAACAAGACGGAGCGGGAAATGCAGCAGGAGGAATTCGAGACCCTCGAAGATCCGGAACAGAAACGGCTTCATAAAATCTCCGAACAGGTCTCGCAGAAGACGCTGGAGGTCCTTCGATCCATCAGGGACGAGGAGAAGGAGCTCAAGGAGAAAATTCGCCAGCTCGAGGCCGAAATCTGCAGAAATGCCCTTGAACCCTACCTTGCCGATCTCAAAGACCGGTTCGCCGAAGGGGGAGGGGAGAAGCTCAAAAGCTGGATCGTCTCTCTCGCTGAGGACATCATCGCCAACTTCGGGGCCTTCGTCGCCTCCGCGAGAGACGAAAACGCCGAAGCCGACTTCAACCGATACAGCGTCAACGTTCTCGTCTCCAATGATCCGGACGACGGGGCGGCTGTCGTCTGGGAGACCAATCCCACCTACTACAACCTTGTCGGGAAAGTCGAGTACGAAAGCCGTCAAGGCTATCTCTACACGGATTTCAAGAAGATCGTGGGAGGAGCCGTTCATCGTGCCAACGGGGGCTACCTCGTCGTGGATGCCGAACAGTTCTTTCGCCAATTCATGTCCTGGGATGCCCTGAAGCGCATTCTACGGACGGGAGAGCTGAATATCGAAAACCTGGGAGAGCAGCTTGGTTTCGTCCCCGTATCGTCCCTTCGTCCCGAGCCCATTCCCGTCGACATGAAGGTCGTTATCATCGGCACGCGTTACCTCTATCACCTGTTGATGATCTATGATCCTGATTTTCAGAAGCTGTTTAAAATAAAGGCCGATTATGATGTCGATATGCCCAGAAACATCGCGACGGAGAGACAATTGGCCTGTTTCATCGCCAGTTACGTCAGTCACGAACACCAGCTTCATTTCACGAAAGAGGGAGTGGGCGAGGTCGTCGATTGGGCCTCCCGCCTTGCCGAACACCAGGATCGGATGTCGACCCAATTTAATCGTCTCGCCGAAATTCTCGTCGAAGCCTCCGCTTGGGCTTCCTCCGAAGGGGCCTCCGAGGTCTGCCGGGAGCATGTCATCAGGGCCATCGAGGAAAAAACGTTCAGAAGTAATCTCATCGAGGAACGCTTCTTGCGGGCTTTCGAAGAGGGGACGATCCGGATCGACACGGAGGGCGAGGCCCTGGGGCAGATCAACGGTCTCACGGTCATCGACCTGCGAGATCATGCCTTCGGTCATCCCGTTCGCATCACGGCCAATGTCTATATGGGCCAGGAGGGAATCGTCAACATCGAAAGAGAGGTCAAAATGACGGGCCCCATTCACAACAAGGGGCTTCTCACTCTCGGCAGCTATCTGGGGAGGACCTATGCCCAGGATATGCCTCTTTCTCTATCGGCCCGGATCGCCTTCGAGCAGACCTACTCGGGAATCGAGGGAGACAGCGCCTCCTCGACGGAACTCTATGCGCTTCTCTCGGCCCTTTCCGGTTTCCCTCTTCGCCAGGACCTGGCCGTCACGGGCTCCGTCGATCAGTTTGGCATGATCCAGCCCATAGGCGGCGTCAACGAAAAAATCGAAGGTTTCTTCCACTACTGCAAGGCACGGGGGCTCACGGGAAGTCAGGGCGTTATCATCCCCGTCCAGAACGTGAAGAACCTCATGCTCAGAAGGGAAGTGCTCGAAGCCGTCGAAGAGGGGCGTTTTTCCATCTGGGCCGTCTCCTCCATCGACGAGGGCATCGAGATCCTGACGGGCAAACCGGCGGGGCGGACGACCTTTGGCGACGACGATGCCCCCGAGGCCCTGAAAGAGACGGTTCACGGAAGTATCCGTCTACGGCTGCGAGAGTGGTACCGTCGCGCCGGCGAGCTCAAGAAGCTCTTCGGCGGAAAGGGTGGGGAAGAGAACAAAGAAGGGGCGGCCGATGATCAGGCGAACAAAGGCCGATCGGCCTGACGAAAAAGGGACTTCCTTGCCGCCCCGAGAGCTTCTTGAGAAAGTGTTCGACCTCCTCGAGGAACTCTGGCATCGCGAGCGGGACAGCCGCCATCCCGATCCTTTCAGTGAACCTCTCGACGGGCTGATCCTGACCGTTCTCTCTCAGAACACCAATGACGTCAACCGAGATCGGGCCTTCGGCCGTCTCAAAAAACGTTATCCCACATGGAAGGACGTGGCATCGGCCTCGGTTGAGTCCGTCGCCGATGCCATCAGACCCGCCGGGATCGCCAACAACAAGGCGGCGAGAATCGGCGAGATTCTGGCTCTTATCGTCGACGACTTCGGGGCACACTCTCTGAAGGCCCTTGCCCGGTGGGAACCGACCCGAGCCAGGGCTTACCTTGAGGCCTTGCCCGGCGTCGGTCCGAAGACGGCGGCCTGCGTCCTTCTCTTCGATCTCGGCATGGCCGCCTTTCCCGCAGATACTCACGTTTCCCGTCTCTGTCGCCGCCTCGGCTGGGTTCCGGAAAACATGCCGCCCGGCGAAATTCAATCCGTCATGGAGGAGGCGTTGCCTCCCTCCCGCTACATGGGCGCTCACCTGAACCTCATCGAACAGGGCCGTCATCTCTGTCGTGCCCGCTCTCCCCTTTGTGGGGACTGTCCGCTGAGGCCTCACTGCGCCTATGGGAGGGGAGTCGCTTGAGATCGCCTTATCGCGTCGGTGCTGCCCGATGTCTCTCCTACGAACCGGCCGAGGTCGAGGCGGCCCTTGCCCTTGCCCTGGAGCGGGCCGGGGGACTGCCGTCCCTTTCGGGGGAGGTGCTCCTCAAGGCGAATCTGCTCGCCCCCCGGGCGCCGGAGGAGGCCGTCACGACCCATCCGGCCCTTCTTGGGGCTTTGGCCGATCTCATTCTCCCCGGGGCGGCCCGCGTTACCGTCGCCGACAGCCCGGGATACATTTTCGTCCACCAGTGGGAGACCCTTTTCCGCCAGACGGGCCTCGACGTGCTTCGAGAAAAAGGCGTCGTCCTGCGTCCCCTCATCGACGACGGCCTCGTCGAGGTTGCCGTCGACGGCCTCTCCCTGTCGCGGGCCCGAGTGGCGCGGCTTTTCCTGGAATCGGATCACGTCGTCAACGTGGCCAAGCTGAAGACTCACGTCGAGACGGAGATGACGGGCTGCATGAAGAATCTCTTCGGCATCGCCGACACGGCGACACGCAAGGCCGCTCATCGTTCCCCCTCTCTGGAGAGGCTGGCTCAGGGCGTGATCGACCTCTTCGGTATCAGAGAGCCCGATTTCAACGTTCTCGACGCCGTTGATTCCATGGAGGGCGACGGACCCTCCAGAGGAAGGCCCGTCCGTACGGGATGGATCTTCGCCGGGGCCAACGCGCTGGCCGTCGATGCCGTCGCCTCTCGCCTCATGGGCTACGAAAATCCCTGGAAAATCCCCCTTCTGGCCGCTGCCGCGGGAAGAGGGATGGGTCCCCGAGGACGGGAGGAGATCGACCTCGAGGGAAGCGAGTGGGGGGAACTGGCTCATCACGGGTTCTGCCGATCGTCGCCGCGAGTCCGTTGGATCCCCACGGCCCTTCGAGGTTGGGCTCACAGTCTGGTCTCCTTGAGGCCCGAGCTGGATCCTTCCCTCTGTACAGGCTGTTCGATCTGTACCCGCGTCTGTCCCGTCGATGCCCTGACCATGAAATCGGGGAAACCGGTCATCGATGAAGCGAGCTGCGTCCGTTGTCTCTGTTGCCACGAAATGTGCCCCGAGGGAGCCATGAAAGTCCGTCGCAACTGGATCAGCCGTCTGATCTGAGCGGTGAAGACGAGGCATGCGAAAAAGGGGGGAGCCTTCAAGGCTCCCCCCTTTTTCGCATGCCTCGCGATCAGCTCGGAACGTCCGCGGCGTCCTCTTTGATGCGTTCCAAGACGAGTTTGTAGCCGTCCGCTCCATACTCCAGAAATTTTTTGACTCGGCTGATCGTTGCCGTGCTGGCTCCCGTCTGCTGAGCGATCTGGGGATAGGTATGCCCCTCGCTGAGAAGGCGGGCCACCTCCAGCCGTTGAGACAGTGCCCGGATCTCACCGATAGTGGCGATGTCCTCCAGAAAACTGTAAACTTCGGCGCTGTCCTTCAGGGCCAAAAAGGACTGACACAGCTGGTCGGTTAACCTGTCTTTCCACTTCTCCGTCACTTTCCATCGCCCCCTCGTAGCGATTTACAGTATGCTCTTTAGTGAATTCTAGCACTGCATGATCGTAGGGGCAAGGGAGAGGCGACTTTCAGGCCTGGGCCGCCGTGGACAGGGGGACGATTTCCTCGTAGCTCCGGAGAAGGGAGAGAAGGCTTCCCATCTCCTCCTCTTTGCCTATAGTCACCCGGACGAAGGTGTTCTCCGAAGAGGGAATTTCGGGGAATTTGACGCAGATCTTCTCGGAATCGAGCAAGGCCTCCAGGGCCTCGCGGCTCAGAGGAGACTGGAGGAGGACGAAATTGGAGGAACTTCCGTAGGCTGTCCACCCGTCAAGGCGGTTGACCTCCTGGATAAAGTGGTCCCGAATGTAGCGAAGACTGAAGACCCGACTTTCCATCCACTCCCGATAGCCCAGCACGATCTGGCCGGCCTCCTGAGAGAGGGCATTCACATTGTAGGGAGGGCGGACGGCCTCGAGGGAAGAGAGAATCTCCTCTCCCGCGACGACATAACCGAGACGAAGTCCGGCCAGCCCCCAGGCCTTGGAGAGAGTGCGAAGGACGACGAGGTTCGACGGCCAGTGCTCTTCCTTTCGATACCTGTCGACGAGAGACCTGTCGGCGAACTCCACGTAGGCCTCATCGACGACGACGGGACAGGGAGCCAGATCGACGACGCGCTGAAGGAAGGTTTCGCTCAGGCTGAGCCCCGTCGGGTTGTTGGGGCTGTCGAGGAGGATAAGAGACGGGGATAGGAGCGCCATGGCGTCGATGAAGGCCTCCTCGTCGAGCGAGACGGAAGAGCCGTCGAAGCGTAGAGCGAGAGTTCTCTGTTCCTGACGGAAGATTTTCGATAGGTGGCGGTATTCGGAGAAGGAGGGCTCCAGGGTGAGAACCGTTCCTCCTGGCTTGGCGAAGGCGATGAAAAGGAGATAGAGCAGCTCGTCGCCTCCATTGCCAGCCATGATCCGAGAGGGATCGACGCCCAGGTAGTCGGCGAGGCGGGTGCGAAGCCGAGTCGAGGGTCCGTCAGGATAGCGATTGAGGGCCGTCTGGCAGAGAACTTGGCGCAGCTCCTCGCGCGGCGAGGGAGGGAGGGAAAAGGGGTTCTCGTTTTTGTCGAGCAAGAGCGGGGTTTTACCGAAATCCTTCGGAGAGGAAGAAAAAATCGGGGTCACGACGAATCGCCTCCTGATGATTGTTTACCTAGTTAAAGTGAAGATGTGCTTGACGGGTGCTAATTTATCACGCCGTCTTTCTTCTGTCAACGAGGCGGCCCGAACCAGCAGGCTACGCAGGAGAAACTCCGCTGGATCCAGGGACTCAAAATCCGCTTGAATCACCTCGCCGGTGCGGATTCGAGGCAACCGTCTCAGCTGTACAGACGATTCCCGGCCGGGCCGATGGAAGCTTTTATCCTGTTCTACCTACGGATCCAGGGGAAAAAGAGACTCTTGACGGCTTGTCCAAGGCCCCCTATAATGTTCCCTGCTGGCCGGGCTGGCGGAAGGGTAGACGCACGGGACTTAAAATCCTGTGGACGCAAGTCCGTGCGGGTTCGATTCCCGCGCCCGGCACCAAGGAAGTCAACGTCGCGGGGTGGAGCAGTTTGGTAGCTCGTCGGGCTCATAACCCGAAGGTCGCAGGTTCAAATCCTGCCCCCGCAACCAGGGCGGTGTAGCTCAGATGGCTAGAGCATGCGGTTCATACCCGCAGTGTCACTGGTTCGATTCCAGTCACCGCCACCAGCGTTCAAAGCGAGGCCCCTGGGGCCTCGCTTTTTTCATCGGATTCGCATTGAGGTGAGATGAATGTCGAGCGAAAGGGAAGACCGGATCGATGCGCTTCTGGATGAGGCTTACCAGTCTAAAGACTGGGAGGAGACCCGTCGCCTGGCCCTGAAGGTTCTCGAGCTGGATTCCACCCAAGTGGAGGCTCTGGTCCTTCTTGCCGATGCGTCGGAAGAGGAGGCGGAGCAGATTGCTCTTCTTCGTAGGGCTCTTTCCCTTCTCCCCCCCATCGATAAGGGAGGAAAAAAGAAGGTGACGCAGGAGGAGAGAGAGCTGCGGGCCACGGTTCTGGAGCGGCTTGGCGTGGCTCTTCTGCTCGTCGACCCCGAAGAGGTCCTCCTCCATGCGGCGGAATCGATACAGGTCGATCCCGTCGAGTGTGAGGTCGGGCGATCCCTGACCTATGCGGCGCTTCTTTTGCTCCATCGCGGCGGCGATGTTCTGCAGGAATACTTTCAGGACCAGAGCGAATTTCCGGCCCGATTTTACGGAAGGGCCCTTGCCCTTTATCAGATGACCGGGAAAGGCGAGCCCTTTTTCGTCGCCCTTTGGGAGGCTCTCGCCAAGGAGTCGGATATCGCTTTCTATGCCCTCGGCCTTTGGCCCGATCCCTCTCCCGACAAGGAGGAGGAGTGGGAGTATGTGCGTCTGTCGTCGATCCTCATCACGCCCTGGTGGCACGATGAGGAGGCCTACGCCTGGCTCCTGACGGCGACGGTCCTCTTCGGTTACCTGACGGACCGGATTCCCGACGAGATCTTCGATGAATTGAGGCCCGATCTGGCCGAAAGCGGTTTTCTCGACAAGATGAATCAGTGCCTGGGCGAGTTTGATGCCCTTCTGCGTCCTCTGGGCGAGCTCTCCGTGGAGGCCATCGACGGCCTCGCTCTCGACTATCTCTCGAAGCGCCGATTTTCGGAACCGCTCTGGATTTGAGCCGATGGACAAGGCCCCTTTCTTGTGATACAAAACCCCCATGGGGTTTTCTGGAGAGGAATCGCTTCCCCATCTTGAGGTGTATATGCCCTTTTCCGAGAGGGGCCTCTTTGTGTCGATGAACGGTGAGTTTTCCGCACGGAGGTGTCTAACATGAGCCGAGCCTTCATCAAAGAAGATGACGGCCAGATTGATTTCGTCGATCGCGAGCAGGCGAGAAGGGAAAGAGAGGAGAGACTGGGCCTTCTCATCCGAAAGATCGACCACCTGAGCAGCGCCGAGGCGGTCTCCCTCGATCCTTTCAAGAAGGAGGCCATGCTGGCTAGGATCTGCCGGGAACGGGAGGAACTGGAGGCCCTTCTTGAAAGGGACAAGTGAACCCCCGTTGCCAAGAGCCTCCTTAAAGCTTAAAGACATCCACCGAAGGTTTCGCGATGCCGGCGAAAGCCAGGGATGGTGGAGGGATCGAGGGCCTCTGGTCGCCGCCGTTTCGGGAGGCGGCGATTCCATGGGACTCTTGGTTTTGCTGCATCGTTTTTGGCGAGGCCCTGTCGTCGTGGCCCACGTGGAGCATGGCATCAGGGGAGGGGACTCCCTTGAGGATGCCCGCTTCGTCCAGGCCATGGCTCTCAAGCTGAATTATCCCTCTGTCGTGGTCTCCGTCGATGTTCCTCGGCAGAGGCGACGGGGCGAGAGCCTTGAAGAGGCTGCAAGGCGCCTTCGCTACGAGGCTCTGGAGAAGGTCAGGCAGGATTGGCTGGCCTCATGGGTCCTTCTTGCCCATCAGGCTGACGATCAGGCCGAGACGGTGCTTTTCCATCTTTGTCGAGGGACGGGGCTCCGTGGCCTTATCGGAATCCCGTCCCTGCGGCCTCCTTTCGCCCGACCGCTTATGGCCTTTTCCGGATCCGAACTGAGGGTTTTCCTCGAGCGGGAGGGTTTTAGCTGGGTCGAGGACGGGACAAACAGCGATTCTCGGTATGCCCGCAATCGGATTCGCAATGAAGTCCTTCCGCTGATGAGAAGAACCCTCAATGCCCGTGTCGACGAACACCTCGCTGCGTTGGCCCGCGAGGCGGCGGAGTTGGCTGTCCGTATGGAAGAGCGGAGTCGGGCTCTTTTGGGGGAGCTGAGATCACCCTTTCCCGGTGCCTTGCGTTCCTGGCTCTGGGAAAAAGCCAAGAGGCTCTCGCCCTTCGAGCGATGTGAAGCCCTCCGTGCCGAGGCGCTCTCTCTGGGATGGCCCTCTCTGGACCGGGGGAGGACGGAATCGCTAGCCGGACTGGTCGGCAAGGGAGGACGTTGGACCTTTCAGTGGAAGAAGGACCTCCAAGTCCTCTGCGGCCAGCGGTGGATAACCTGGACGAGCGGGCGTTTCCCGACCTTTCCTACCCGGAAGATCCCCTCGGGAAGAGGGCTCTACCAGGGTCCTTTCTGGACTTTGTCTTGGGAAAACGCTTCAGGGGCCTTTCCCCTTCTTTCTCCCCTCGGTGATCGGGCTGCGGAAGAAACAAAGGGAAAAATTCCCTGGTGGCTTCGCGAGGGGTGGCCCACGATCGTCCAAGGAAGTACAATGATCTGGTGCCCTTTCTTCGGCGGAGAGGCCGAGCTTGCAGCCGAACCGTCGTCGGGCCTTGCCTTGCGCCTGCAGTGGTCCATTGAGGGGAGGAGTCGATTAAGGAATGAACTACAGACTTTCTGACGTGCTCATCGACGAGCAGCGCCTACGTGGCCGGGTCCGTGAGATTGCCGACGAGATCGGCCGCGAACATCGGGGCGGAGAACTGATCGTCATCGGTGTCCTCAAGGGGGCCGTTCTCTTTTTGTCGGATCTGATCCGAGAGATGGATGTCGACATCTGTGTGAAAATTGATTTCATGGCCGTCTCCTCCTATGGGGCTTCGACGAAATCGAGTGGTGTCGTCCGCATCGTGAAAGATCTTGATACGGACATCAAGGGCAAGGATGTCCTTCTCGTGGAGGATATCGTCGACAGCGGACTGACTCTGTCCTATCTGACACGCCTTCTCAAGGAGAGGGATCCGCGGTCCCTCAAGACCTGTGTCCTTCTCGATAAACCCGACAGGAGGCAGGTGGCGGTCAGGGTCGATTATCGCGGTTTTTCCATTCCCGACGAATTCGTCGTCGGTTATGGCCTGGATTACGCGGGGCTGTGGCGGAACCTTCCCGCCATTTATACCCTGCGGACGGAAGCCTGAAGCTAGCGACGGAGACGGAGGGGTGGAAAGAGTTTGAAGCGACTTGCAAAGAATCTGGGGCTCTACCTGGTGCTCATCGTCCTGGTCGTGAGCCTTGTCAACGTGTTTCTGTCTCCCGTGCGGGGGCCGGAGGAGCTGAAGACCCTCACCTACAGCGAGTTTATGAAGTCCGCCGAAGAGGGGCGGGTCCGCCATGTGGCTCTGGAGGACGGGTCTCTCAAGGGCGAGATGCGGGACGGGAGCGGTTTCAAAACCTATATCGTCGGCGTGGGAGACCTGGCCCGCGATCTTGCGGCGAAGGGAATCGACGTCGAAGTGGTGCCGCCGACGAAGGCTCCCTGGTGGTCGACGATGATGACCTCCCTTTTCCCGACGTTGCTCCTGATCGGTGCCTGGATCTTCATTCTCCATCACATGCAGGGCGGAGGAAGCAAGGTCATGAACTTCGCCAAGAGCAAGGCGAAGATGTTTCTCGACAACCGTCCCAAGGTGACCTTCGAGGAGGTGGCTGGCTGCGACGAGGCGAAAGAAGAGCTTCAGGAGGTCATAGAATTCCTCCGCGAGCCGGGAAAGTTCGTCAAGCTCGGGGCCAGGGTCCCTCGAGGTGTCCTGCTTCTGGGACCTCCGGGGACGGGAAAGACGCTTCTGGCTCGAGCCTCGGCAGGGGAGGCCGACGTTCCCTTTTTCAGCATCAGCGGGTCCGACTTCGTCGAGATGTTCGTCGGCGTCGGCGCCGCGAGGGTTAGGGATCTCTTCGAGCAGGCCAGAAAGATGCAGCCCTGCATCGTCTTCATCGACGAGATCGATGCCGTCGGCCGACAGCGTGGGGCGGGGCTCGGCGGCGGCCACGACGAGAGGGAGCAGACGCTGAACCAGCTCCTCGTCGAGATGGACGGCTTTGACGCGACGACGGGGATCATCCTCATCGCCGCCACGAACCGGGCCGATATTCTCGACCCGGCCCTTCTGCGTCCCGGTCGTTTCGATCGCCACATCGTCGTCGATCGTCCCGACGTGCTGGGGCGCCAGGCGATCCTCAAGGTCCACACGAAGGAAAAGAAGCTCGACGAAGGTGTCGATCTCGATGTCCTGGCGAGGCGGACGCCGGGATTTGTCGGCGCCGATCTGGCCAACCTCGTCAACGAGGCAGCCCTCCTTGCGGCGAGGAGATCGAAGACGATGATCGGCATGAGCGAACTGGAAGAGTCCATCGACAGAGTTCTGGCAGGTCCCGAGCGGAAAAGTCGCGTCATGAGCGCGAAAGAGCGCCGTATCGTCGCCTTTCACGAAAGCGGCCACGCTCTCGTCGCCAAGCTGATCCCCGGCGCTGATCCGGTTCACAAAATTTCGATCATACCTCGAGGCTCCCATGCCTTGGGATACACGCTTCAGCTTCCCGAAGAGGACCGATTCCTCGCCTCGAAACAGGAACTTTTCGGCAAGATCTGTCTCTTGCTGGGAGGGCGCGTCACGGAGGAAATTGTCTTTGGCGACGTAACGACGGGAGCTCAAAACGACCTTGAGCGGGCCACGGGGATTGCCCGTCAGATGGTTACGCAGTTCGGCATGAGCGACAAGGTCGGTCCCATGACGTTGGGCCGGAAGCAGCACGAGGTCTTTTTGGGGCGCGACATCGTCGACGACAGGAATTACAGCGAAGAGGTGGCCTTCGTCGTCGATCAGGAGGTCCGATCCATTCTCGAGGGGGCCTACGGGAAGGTCCGGGAACTCCTGACGGAGAACAGGGACAAGCTGGATCGGCTGGCGGAGACGCTCCTCGAAAAGGAGGTCATTGAGGCGGGCGAGCTTGACGCCATCCTCAATCCCGAGAGCCTCGAGGTGGGCGAGTCGGCTGTGGAGACGCCTCCCCCTGCGGGAGAAGAACAGATCTCTCCGGATCTCTCTCGTCCTGCCTCTGCAGGATTGAATCCCTCGGTGGAACCGGCCTGAACGGAGAATTTGGGGTCCTCTCTGGTGTCGGGGGCGCTGCCGGTTCTGATAAACCCGGCTCGCCCCTGGCTTTTTCCCTTGCCGGGTCCGATGTCGTCGGAGGGGAGGGATAGCCGTGATCGGAGGTTTTCGCCTTCAGGCTCCTTGGCCCCCCTCGGGCGACCAGCCGGAGGCCATCCTTCGGCTGGTCGAGGGCCTCGGCAGGGAGGAACGCTACCAGACTCTCCTGGGCGTGACGGGCAGCGGTAAAACTTTCACGTTGGCCAATGTCGTCGCCCAGGTTCAGCGTCCCACTCTCGTCATCGCCCATAATAAAACCTTGGCGGCCCAGCTCTACAGCGAATTTCGCTCCTTTTTCCCCGACAACGCCGTCGAGTACTTCGTCAGCTACTACGATTACTATCAGCCCGAGGCCTATGTGGCCGCTCAGGACCTCTACATCGAGAAGGATGCCTCCATCAACAGCCGCATCGAGAAGTTGCGCCTGGCGACGACGAAGGCCTTGCTCGAGCGCCGTGATGTCCTTGTCGTCGCCAGCGTTTCCTGTATTTATGGCCTGGGCAAGCGTAAGGCTTACGAAGAGGCCGTCTTTCGCTTTCGCGTCGGCGAGGAAATCGATCGCAGGACTTTCCTCCTCCGCCTTGTCGAGATCTACTACGAGCGCAACGATGTACTTCTTGAGCCGGGAAAATTCAGGGCCCGAGGCGATGTCATCGAAGTTTTTCCCGCTTACAGCGACAGGGCGCTGAGAATTTCCTTTTTTGACGACGAAGTGGAACGCATCGAGGAAATCGAGGCCATGACGGGCAAGGCCGTTCTTTCCAAAATGGCGGGGGCCATTTTCCCTGCCAAACATTATGTGACGACGAAAGAGGAGATCGCCGTTGCCCTTTCCTCGATCGAAGCCGATCTGGTGGAGAGAACGGCCCGTTTCAAGCGAGAGGGAAAGCTTCTCGAGGCCCAGCGGCTTGAGATGCGGACGCGCTATGACATGGAGATGCTCTCCGAAATGGGCTACTGCTCCGGCATCGAGAACTACTCCCGCTACCTTGATGGCCGCGAGCCCGGCGAGCCGCCGGGGACGCTGCTCGATTTCTTCCCCGACGACTTTCTCCTCGTCATCGACGAATCGCATATCACCCTTCCCCAGATTCGCGGGATGTACAACGGCGACAGGGCCAGAAAGGAAGTCCTTGTCGACTACGGTTTTCGCCTGCCGGCCTGTCTCGACAACCGTCCCCTGCGCTGGGAAGAGTTCCAACAGTTTATGAGGCAGGCCATTTTCGTGTCGGCGACGCCTGGCGATTGGGAACGAGAGATATCGTCGAGCCTCGTCGAGCAGGTCGTCAGGCCTACGGGTGTCGTCGATCCCGAAATCGTCGTCTCTCCCGCGAGCGGGCAGGTCGACGATCTCGTCGGTCGTCTCAGGGATGTCGTGGCAAGGGGAGAACGTGCCCTCGTCACGACGCTGACGAAGAGGGCTTCGGAGGATTTGGCCGAATATCTGGCCGAGCTCGCGTTTAAAGTGCGCTATATCCACTCAGAGCTGGATGCCTTCGAGAGGGCCGACCTTCTTCGCGACATCCGCAAGGGGACCTTCGATGTCCTCGTCGGAGTCAACCTGCTGAGAGAGGGTATCGATCTGCCTGAAGTCTCGCTTGTGGCCATTCTCGACGCCGATCGAGAGGGTTTTTTGCGCTCCTACCGCTCCATCGTTCAGATGACGGGACGGGCGGCACGGAATGTGGGCGGACTCGTCGTCCTTTACGCCGATGTCCTCACCGGGAGCCTCACTGCGGCGATCGATGAGACGAACCGACGGAGAGCGGTACAGAAAAGATACAACGAGGAGCGGGGGATCACCCCCACCACGATACACAAACCCATCGTCAACCTTCTGCCAGAGGAGCTTCTGGAGGAGCCGGGGAGGGGGGCTTCGGACGGCGCCCTCGCCGAGCTTCCCCTTGAAGACATGGAAAAGATGATGTGGGCCGCCGTGGAACGCCTTGATTTCGAGGAGGCGGCCCGGTTGAGAGATTCCATCGCTCAAGCCAGAGAGGGAGACATTGATCGTGTCGCAAGTCATCGAAGTCCGCGGAGCAAGAGAGCACAATCTAAAAAATATCGACGTCGTTCTTCCCCGAAATAGACTTGTCGTCGTCACCGGTCCCTCGGGGTCGGGCAAGTCGACGTTGGCATTCGACACGATCTACGCCGAAGGCCAACGTCGTTACGTCCAATCCCTTTCGGCCTATGCCCGGCAGTTTCTGGGCGTATTGAACCGTCCCGCCGTCGACGACATTTCCGGCCTTTCTCCGGCCATCTCCATCGAACAGAAGGGGGTCTCTCACAACCCCCGTTCCACGGTGGGAACGGTGACGGAAATCTACGATTACCTCCGTCTCCTTTTCGGCCGGGCGGGCACGCCCTACTGCCCCGATTGCGGCTGCCCCGTGGAGCGTCACTCTCTCGACGAGATCGTCGAACATGTCCTTCACTCTTTCGAGGGGGAAAGGGTCGAGATTCTGGCTCCTCTGGTGAAGGGAAAGAAAGGCGAACACCGTAACGTTTTCCTGCGGGTACGACAGAAGGGCTATATGAGAATCCGTGTCGACGGAACGGTCCTCTGGCTCGAGGAAGAGATTTCCCTCGACAAGAACCGTCGGCACTCCATCGAGGTCGTCGTCGATCGTCTCAAGGCCGAGAAGGATCGGCGCGACCGTCTCGGAGAGGCCGTCGAAGCCGCTCTTTCCCTCAGCGGCGGCGAGGTCCTCCTCGTCATTCCGGGCCGAGCCGAGGAGCTCCTGACGGAAAAGGACGTCTGCACTCGCTGTGGCTTCTCCCTTCCGGAAGTGGAGCCCCGCCTTTTTTCCTTCAACGCTCCTCAGGGAGCCTGTCCCGATTGTTCCGGGTTGGGAAGTCACGAACATTTCGACGAGGAGATGGCTGTCGATCCCGATCGATCCGTCGTCGACGGAGCCCTTCTCCCCTGGAAGAAGAACCATTACATGTTGAATCGCCTCACGGCCTTGGCCACAAACCAGGGCTGGGATCTCTCCCGTCCCTACAGGTCCCTGCCTCAAGCGCTCCGAGAGGCCATCCTTCACGGTCACCCGGAAAAACTCGACCTCACCTACCGGGAAAGGGGGGAGGAGTTTCCCTACAGGGGGCGTTACGAGGGGCTTCTCGTCTGGCTCGAAAGACGATGGAGCGAAACAGAGTCGGAAACCGTCAAGGAGGAACTGGCCGGATTCCGCGCGGAAGACCTCTGTTCCGCCTGCAGGGGGCTTCGCCTCAGAAAAGAGGCCCTGGCCGTGAGGCTTGGGGATTACGGAATCGGTGACATCGTCTCCATGCCCGTCTCGGAGGTCCTGTCCGTGTTGCGGAAGATCTCCCTTGCCCCTGCCGTCGCCCCCGTCGTCGCCCCCGTCGTCGAGGAGGTGGCCAAAAGGCTGAGCTTTCTCGTCGATGTCGGTGTCGGTTACCTGACGCTCCATCGTCGTGCCGACACACTGAGCGGGGGAGAGAGTCAGCGTATTCGCCTGGCCACGCAGATCGGCTCCAAGCTTTCGGGCGTCCTCTATGTCCTCGACGAACCCACGGTGGGGCTCCATCCTCGGGATACGGGACGGCTGCTGAAGACGCTCCTGGCGATCCGTGATCTGGGCAATACCGTTCTTGTCGTCGAACATGACCGCGATACGATGATCGCGGCAGATTACATCGTCGAGATGGGGCCAGGCGCCGGAGAACGAGGCGGTTTCGTCGTCGCCGCCGGAACGGCCCAATCGCTGGCTCGAGGAGAATCTCTCACCGCTCCTTACATCAAAGGGGAGACGTCGGGCGTCGTCCTGCCCGGAGGTGGGAGAAGGAGGCCGCAGGGGTGGCTCACCGTTCGAGGAGCGGCGGAGCACAACCTCTCCGACATCGACGTGGCCTTCCCTCTCGGCACCTTGACGGTCTTGAGCGGCGTTTCCGGCTCGGGTAAAAGCACCCTTCTCTATGACGTTCTCTACAAAGGGCTTCGGCGTCGGATGGACCGGAATTTTCGGGGGCGTGCCGGGCGCCATCGCGACATCGAGGGACTGGAAGAGCTGAAAAACGTCGTCCTCGTCGATCAGAGTCCCATCGGACGAACCCCTCGTTCCAACCCGGCCACCTATACGGGGCTTTTCACGCCCATCAGAGAGCTCTTCGCTCAATTGCCCGAGGCCAAAATTCGAGGCTACGGTCCCGGGAGATTCAGCTTCAACGTCCGTGGCGGCCGCTGCGAGGCCTGTGGCGGTGACGGCGTGACGCGCGTCTCCATGCTCTTTATGGCCGACGTTTTCGTCACCTGCGATGTTTGCGGCGGCAGGCGCTTCAACAGGGAGACCCTCGATATCCGATATCGTGGAAAGACCATTGCCGACGTTCTCGATATGACCGTCGAAGAGGCGGCCCTTTTCTTCCGAGATCATCGCCGCATCGCCCACCGACTTGATGTCCTGGCCGAGGCCGGCCTGGGATACATTCGTCTGGGACAGTCGGCGACGACTCTCAGCGGAGGCGAGGCTCAAAGGGTCAAACTGGCGACGGAATTGGGAAAACGTTTCAACGGCCAGACGCTCTACCTCCTCGACGAACCGACGACAGGGCTTCATTACACCGATGTGGCCAAGTTGCTTCGCCTTCTTCACCGCCTTGTCGATCAGGGCAACAGCGTCATCCTCATTGAACATAACCTCGATGTCCTTGCCTCCTCGGATTACATCATCGATTTGGGACCTGAGGGCGGTCAGGGAGGAGGTCACCTCGTCGCCGCAGGAGAACCTCAATCGTTACTTGACGTCAGAGGAAGTTTCACGGCCCAGCACCTTCGGGCTTTCATGGAGGAGCAGAAGGGAGGACTTTTCGCCCATGTCGGATAGACCACGGGAAGCACAAGGGCCTCTGCCGCCGGAGGGAGCGGATTTCTGCTGGGGGCGTCATCCTGTCCTGACTCTTCTGGAGGAGACGCCCCAGCGCTGCCTCAAACTCTATGTCGCCAAAGGGGCGGCAGGAGAGGCTGTCTCAAGGGCTCTCGATCTTTGCCGCGAGGCCTCCGTTTCCTTCCAGGTCGTCGATGTCTCCGTCCTCAAACGCCTCTCGCCGGGAGTAAACCACCAGGGGCTTCTCGCCCAGGTGAGTTCTGTCGCTCTCATCCCCTGCGAGAGCTACCTGGATCGTCTTCCGTCGAAGGGACCCGTTCTGATTCTGGCCGTCGATCACGTCCAGGACCCGCAGAATCTGGGCAGCATGATTCGCAGCGCGGAAGTGGCCGGGGCGGAGGCCGTTCTGCTGCCGATGAGAAGATCCGCTCTGCCCACAGGGACGGTCATGAAAGTCAGCGCGGGAGCGGCCCTGCGTCTGCCCCTTCTTTCCGTGACAAACCTTTCGAGGACTTTGAAGCTTCTGACCCAGGACCATGGCTTCTGGTCTGTCGGCCTCGACCACAGAGCCGATCGGACTCTTTGGCAGGAACCTCTGCCCGAACGCTGCGTCCTTGTCGTCGGATCTGAGGGGACCGGTCTTTCTCCGCTCGTCGCCAAGGGGTGTGATGATCGGCGACGTATTCCCATGCACGGAGGGACCGGTTCTCTCAACGTTGCCGTTGCCGCCTCGATTGGCCTTTTCGAATGGCTCAGAGGCGTGTCAAGGGACACTAAAAATGTCATCTAAAAAGAGGGTCTGAGGGACAATGAAAGTGTCGCTTTCGAGGGGCTGAAATCGCCCCCGTCAACAGCCCGCCTTGGCTTTCCTCCGCGGCGGAGGTCCTTCTAGGGAGGGGAACCCGTCCCTTGCTCGGAGCCGACCGCCGCGGCAGGAGGAGCGGGATTCTGTCGCCAGGGATGGTCTGCCGCCGGCTTCCTCTGCTTCTTCGTTTTGCATGGAGTGCCTGTCTTCGTCTCGATGACAGGCGGGGGAGTCGCAGGGGGCTCTTTGTCGACGGCTGCGAGATCGTAGAGCCCGTCATGGACAAGAGCCAGGAGTTTCCCGTCGAGCTTCTCGATGACCTTGACCGCCTGTCCTCTGGCAAGAAGCAGGGGGCGTCTGCGGGGGCCTATCAGGGCGTACTGTTTTCCGTCGAGGGAAATCGTCGAGTCTCCCGAGGCCTTCCGGTCGGTCTGGCGAGTCAGGAGGAGATCGAGAGCGGGTCCGTCCGGCGGAGGGAGAAAGGCAGATGCCCCCTCTGCGGGAGGACGAGCGAACCTCGGGTTATGGACCTCTCCCGGGTAGGCGGCGAGCAGGACGTTGGCCTCTTCGATCGTTTTCACTCCGGCCCGTCGGAAGGCGACGACGAGACGATCCTGAAGAGTTCCCCAGAGCCTTTCGATCCGCCCCTTCGCCTGGGGAGACCCTGCAGGGACATAGCGAGTTCCGAGAGCCTCCAGAGCGCGGCCGAACTGGGTTACAGGCGCCGAGTCCTCCAGCTCCTCCTTGATCGTCAGTTTTTCCGACTTGGGAGAAAGGAAGATGGTGTGGCGGTCGGCGTAAAGCTCGCGAGGCACGCCGTGGCGATCAAGCATCTGACGGAGCACGCGGAAGTAGCCGAAGAGGCACTCATTCCTGGCCATCCACAGACCGAGGACCTCTCCTGTGGCATCGTCAATCACGCCGTGGAGAGTGCAACGCTCACCGATCTCGAACCAATCGAAAGGAGAGGCGTCCATCTGGACCAGATCGCCTCGTCGGGACCGTCGGACCCTGCGGGAACGCCGCTTCGGGGCCCGGTGGCGATGAACGAGGGACAGGTTCTCCGCGCGAAGGAAACGGGCGATGCTCTTGGCGCTCAGCACGAGATCATGCTCTTCGGCAAGGAGTTCGGCCATGTGCTGACAGCTCGTATCCCTGTAAAGACCCTTGGCCAGACTGACGACGAAATCCCGTGTCTCCTGAGAGATTCTGCGCCGGGACGGTTTGCCTCGTCCCTTGTGCAGGAGCCCCTGCGCTCCTTCTTCCCGGTAGCGTCGTTTGAGCCGAAAGACCTGACGGCGGCTCAGACCGAGCCGATCGGCCACCTCCTGAACCGTCAGGTTGCCCGCGACAGCCTCTTCCACCAACCCCAAGCGCCTTGCTTCTTTTGTCTTCATGAGTAGGTCTCTCCTGGTCGTCATAAGTGACATTTTCCCTGTCCTCTTCACGAGTGACAATACCATTGTCCGGCGACACGAATGGCTCAGAGGCGTGTCAAGGGACACTAAAAATGTCATCTAAAAAGAGGGTCTGAGGGACAATGAAAGTGTCGCTTTCGAGGGGCTGAAATCGCCCCCGTCAACAGCCCGCCTTGGCTTTCCTCCGCGGCGGAGGTCCTTCTAGGGAGGGGAACCCGTCCCTTGCTCGGAGCCGACCGCCGCGGCAGGAGGAGCGGGATTCTGTCGCCAGGGATGGTCTGCCGCCGGCTTCCTCTGCTTCTTCGTTTTGCATGGAGTGCCTGTCTTCGTCTCGATGACAGGCGGGGGAGTCGCAGGGGGCTCTTTGTCGACGGCTGCGAGATCGTAGAGCCCGTCATGGACAAGAGCCAGGAGTTTCCCGTCGAGCTTCTCGATGACCTTGACCGCCTGTCCTCTGGCAAGAAGCAGGGGGCGTCTGCGGGGGCCTATCAGGGCGTACTGTTTTCCGTCGAGGGAAATCGTCGAGTCTCCCGAGGCCTTCCGGTCGGTCTGGCGAGTCAGGAGGAGATCGAGAGCGGGTCCGTCCGGCGGAGGGAGAAAGGCAGATGCCCCCTCTGCGGGAGGACGAGCGAACCTCGGGTTATGGACCTCTCCCGGGTAGGCGGCGAGCAGGACGTTGGCCTCTTCGATCGTTTTCACTCCGGCCCGTCGGAAGGCGACGACGAGACGATCCTGAAGAGTTCCCCAGAGCCTTTCGATCCGCCCCTTCGCCTGGGGAGACCCTGCAGGGACATAGCGAGTTCCGAGAGCCTCCAGAGCGCGGCCGAACTGGGTTACAGGCGCCGAGTCCTCCAGCTCCTCCTTGATCGTCAGTTTTTCCGACTTGGGAGAAAGGAAGATGGTGTGGCGGTCGGCGTAAAGCTCGCGAGGCACGCCGTGGCGATCAAGCATCTGACGGAGCACGCGGAAGTAGCCGAAGAGGCACTCATTCCTGGCCATCCACAGACCGAGGACCTCTCCTGTGGCATCGTCAATCACGCCGTGGAGAGTGCAACGCTCACCGATCTCGAACCAATCGAAAGGAGAGGCGTCCATCTGGACCAGATCGCCTCGTCGGGACCGTCGGACCCTGCGGGAACGCCGCTTCGGGGCCCGGTGGCGATGAACGAGGGACAGGTTCTCCGCGCGAAGGAAACGGGCGATGCTCTTGGCGCTCAGCACGAGATCATGCTCTTCGGCAAGGAGTTCGGCCATGTGCTGACAGCTCGTATCCCTGTAAAGACCCTTGGCCAGACTGACGACGAAATCCCGTGTCTCCTGACAGATTCTGCGCCGGGACGGTTTGCCTCGTCCCTTGTGCAGGAGCCCCTGCGCTCCCTCTTCCCGGTAGCGTCGTTTGAGCCGAAAGACCTGACGGCGGCTCAGACCGAGCCGATCGGCCACCTCCTGAACCGTCAGGTTGCCCGCGACAGCCTCTTCCACCAACCCCAAGCGCCTTGCTTCTTTTGTCTTCATGAGTAGGTCTCTCCTGGTCGTCATAAGTGACATTTTCCCTGTCCTCTTCACGAGTGACAATACCATTGTCCGGCGACACGAATGGCTCAGAGGCGTGTCAAGGGACACTAAAAATGTCATCTAAAAAGAGGGTCTGAGGGACAATGAAAGTGTCGCTTTCGAGGGGCTGAAATCGCCCCCGTCAACAGCCCGCCTTGGCTTTCCTCCGCGGCGGAGGTCCTTCTAGGGAGGGGAACCCGTCCCTTGCTCGGAGCCGACCGCCGCGGCAGGAGGAGCGGGATTCTGTCGCCAGGGATGGTCTGCCGCCGGCTTCCTCTGCTTCTTCGTTTTGCATGGAGTGCCTGTCTTCGTCTCGATGACAGGCGGGGGAGTCGCAGGGGGCTCTTTGTCGACGGCTGCGAGATCGTAGAGCCCGTCATGGACAAGAGCCAGGAGTTTCCCGTCGAGCTTCTCGATGACCTTGACCGCCTGTCCTCTGGCAAGAAGCAGGGGGCGTCTGCGGGGGCCTATCAGGGCGTACTGTTTTCCGTCGAGGGAAATCGTCGAGTCTCCCGAGGCCTTCCGGTCGGTCTGGCGAGTCAGGAGGAGATCGAGAGCGGGTCCGTCCGGCGGAGGGAGAAAGGCAGATGCCCCCTCTGCGGGAGGACGAGCGAACCTCGGGTTATGGACCTCTCCCGGGTAGGCGGCGAGCAGGACGTTGGCCTCTTCGATCGTTTTCACTCCGGCCCGTCGGAAGGCGACGACGAGACGATCCTGAAGAGTTCCCCAGAGCCTTTCGATCCGCCCCTTCGCCTGGGGAGACCCTGCAGGGACATAGCGAGTTCCGAGAGCCTCCAGAGCGCGGCCGAACTGGGTTACAGGCGCCGAGTCCTCCAGCTCCTCCTTGATCGTCAGTTTTTCCGACTTGGGAGAAAGGAAGATGGTGTGGCGGTCGGCGTAAAGCTCGCGAGGCACGCCGTGGCGATCAAGCATCTGACGGAGCACGCGGAAGTAGCCGAAGAGGCACTCATTCCTGGCCATCCACAGACCGAGGACCTCTCCTGTGGCATCGTCAATCACGCCGTGGAGAGTGCAACGCTCACCGATCTCGAACCAATCGAAAGGAGAGGCGTCCATCTGGACCAGATCGCCTCGTCGGGACCGTCGGACCCTGCGGGAACGCCGCTTCGGGGCCCGGTGGCGATGAACGAGGGACAGGTTCTCCGCGCGAAGGAAACGGGCGATGCTCTTGGCGCTCAGCACGAGATCATGCTCTTCGGCAAGGAGTTCGGCCATGTGCTGACAGCTCGTATCCCTGTAAAGACCCTTGGCCAGACTGACGACGAAATCCCGTGTCTCCTGAGAGATTCTGCGCCGGGACGGTTTGCCTCGTCCCTTGTGCAGGAGCCCCTGCGCTCCCTCTTCCCGGTAGCGTCGTTTGAGCCGAAAGACCTGACGGCGGCTCAGACCGAGCCGATCGGCCACCTCCTGAACCGTCAGGTTGCCCGCGACAGCCTCTTCCACCAACCCCAAGCGCCTTGCTTCTTTTGTCTTCATGAGTAGGTCTCTCCTGGTCGTCATAAGTGACATTTTCCCTGTCCTCTTCACGAGTGACAATACCATTGTCCGGCGACACGAATGGCTCAGAGGCGTTGACAAATCCTCTGAAGGCCTGTAGAATGCTGTCTCGTTGGGTGGTTAGTTCAGAGGAAGAACGCTTCCTTGACACGGAAGAGGTCACAGGTTCGATTCCTGTACCACCCACCAATGATCGTTCGAGCCGCTTCCCCACCCTTCGGTGGTGGCAGCGGCTCTTTTGTTTGCCCCAGGATTTCCTTCTCTTCCACAAAAGGAGGTGACCGTTCTGCCCGTCAGGGGAATCGGAGTCGATCTCTGTAAAATCGAGCGGATGCGCCGTTTTATCGGGAAAGAGGCCTTCTTGGCGAGAGTTTTCTCCGAAGAGGAGCGTGACTACGCCCTGGCTCGATCCGATCCGGCGCGTCATCTGGCCGGTGCCTTTGCCGCAAGAGAGGCCTTGGCCAAGGCAGGAGGATGGGGGCTTGCCAAAATCGGCCTCAAATCCCTTTCCGTCCGGCATGTCGACGGCAGGCCCTTTCTCTCCGTAGGCCCCGACCTGCGTCTTCTTTTCGACGAGGCGGGCGTCGAAAGGGCCCATCTTTCTCTGAGCCACGACGGGGATTATGCCGTGGCCGTCGTCCTTCTGGAGGGGAGGGAACCGGCGCGATGATGGGCCTTTATTCTCCAGAGGAGCTTCGTCATGCCGACTGGAAGGCCATGAACGCCTTCAACATTCCGGGGGCGCTCCTGATGGAGAACGCCGGACGGAACGCGGCGGAGGCGATCGTCCGTCGTTTTCGGGTACCCTCGGCGCTGATCCTTGCCGGCAGGGGCAACAACGGTGGCGACGGCTTCGTCGTCGCCCGTCATCTGGCCCTTCGAGGCCTGTCCGTCGAGGTCCTCCTGGCCTCTCCAGGCGAGGTTTTCCGAGACGACGGAGCCCTCAACCTGGCCATTCTTCGCTCTCTTCAGATCCCCTGTCTGGAAAGTCCCTCCCTCGACGAGGGATACCTGTCATCGAAGATCGCCGCATCACCGCTCCTCGTCGATGCCCTCCTCGGAACGGGAGCTTCCGGCGCGCCTCGCGGCGAAATCAGGAGACTCATCGCCCTTTCCGAGGGGCATCGGCAGATCGTCTCACTCGATCTTCCAAGCGGTGTTGACGGGGCGACGGGAGAGGTGCCCGATGTTGCCGTCAGCGCCGCCCTTACGGTCACCTTTGCCGCCTCCAAGCCGGGGCTTCATATCCTCCCCGGTGCCGCCCGGGCGGGGGAGGTCGTCGTCGTCGATATCGGGCTGGAAGCGATGAAGATCCTTCCCCCGCCTCATGTCTTTCTTGCCCGCCCCGACGACCTGGTCCCGTCACTGCTTTGTCCACGTCACGAGTTTCATAAGGGGAGGAGGGGGACCGTCGTCGTTGTCGGCGGCTCCAGAACCTACCAGGGAGCACCGCTTCTGGCCGCCCTCGGCGCTCTGCGGGCGGGAGCCGGAATCGTCCTCGTCGCTATTCCCGAGGATAATCTCGTCGCCGGCGCCTCGTTCTTGCCCGAAGCCGTTTTCGAACCGCTTCCGTCGCGGGGAGAGACTCTTTCGGCGGCATCGATCGACCGGCTCCTTTCTCTGCAGGAAAGGGCAGATGCTCTTATCGTCGGTCCCGGTCTGGGTCGCAGCCCTGACACGAGAGAGCTTGTCGGGCGTCTCTGGCAGGCGTGGGAAAAGCCTCTTCTCGTCGACGGAGACGGCCTCTGGGCTCTCGCTGAGGAGGGAGACTGCCTTTCGAGGCGCGGTGACGCCCTGCTGACGCCTCACGAGGGAGAGGCCGGCCGTCTTCTCGGAGAACAGGCCTCCAATGTGGCCGCCTCTCGACTTCGTTCCCTTTGTCGCCTCTCCGGGCGTTGGGGAACGGTACTTCTCAAAGGATGGGACAGCCTCATCGGCGATGGAGAAAAGACGCACATCGTCTCTCTCGGTTCCCCTTCGCTGGCTGTTCCCGGATCGGGCGACGTCCTGGCCGGGATGATCGGCGCCTTTCTGGCCCAGGGGCAGGAGACGGCGACGGCGGCCTTGGCGGGGACAATCCTGCACGGTCAAGCGGGGCAGGCCTGGACCGCTTCGAAAGGAGTTCACGGCCTTCTCGCCAGAGAAATTGCCGAAACGGCGCCGTCCCTGTTGAAGAGGTTTTCGAATGGCGCCGCGGCGACGTAGGCGGGTTGATTGGGAGGAGGAACGCCGAAAGACGGAGCAGAGCCAAGCCAAAGGGTTTCGCTATTCGGCCCTTTCTTTCTTCATGGTTTTTCTCTTTATGCTCATGATCAAGGTCTTTCATCGAGAGTACTCTCTCGGAGTGCCCATGAGGGTGCTCGGCGCGCTACTGGTAGGTACCGTCGTTCTGTTTATCCTCGTCCACCGTAGGAGGGGGAATCGTCATGGCAAATCGCGTTGATCGCTTGGAGATCCTCTCCCCTTCCGAGGCGGAAACGCTTCGGCTTGGCACCGTTCTCGCTTCCGCCGCCTTTCCGGGATTGACCCTCCTCCTGAGGGGGCCCTTGGGTTCGGGCAAAACGACCTTGATAAGGGGAATCGCCGGTGCTCTGGGAGCTCGTCATGTTCGAAGCCCTTCCTTCACCCTGATCAACGAATACGATGGATACATCCCGATCGTACATGTCGATCTTTACCGGTTGTCTGACGGAGGAGGCGACGAACTCGGGCTGGAGGAATACCTTCTTCGAGACGTCCTGTTGCTTGTCGAATGGCCTGAACGATGGACTTCTCCTCCCTCGGAGGATCTCTGGTCCCTCTCTTTCGACTTCCATGGCGACGGGGAGAAGGGCGGAGGACAACGACGAATCACGATCGAAGCGACGGGAGCAAGAGCTGTGGAGGCTCTGTCCTTTGTGAAATCGGTCCTGAATTCGGAGGGGCCCGAGGGGAGTTGAAAGACCGTGCCATTCGTTCTCTCCATCGACTGCTGCAGCCGATGGACCAATGTCGGTTGTTCCTGTAACGGAACGATTCTGGGTGAGGTTCACCTCAATATCGGACGCAACCAATCCTCTCAGTTGCCCCTTGTCGTTGAAGGTCTCTTGCGGTCCATCGATAAGACCTTTCATGACGTCGATTTTCTCGCCGTCACGACAGGGCCCGGCTATTTTACCGGTCTCCGCGTCGGTGTTGCCTATGCGATGGCTTTGGCCGAGGCGCTCAATGTCCCTGTCGTGCCCGTAAACACTCTGGAGGCCATGATCTTCGACCTCCTTCACGAAGGTCCGCTGTTTCTCCCCCTTCTCTGGGCACGAAGAGACGAGGTGTACGGTGCCATCTACCGGGCATCCGCCTCGTCGTCCACGCCAGAGCCTCTTCTGTCTCCTGTTTTTATTCCTTTCAATCAACTGCTGGAATTTTCTCGAGAACAGAAAAAGAGAGTTCTTTGGGTGGGGGAAGATCTTCATCGCTTTGCCTCTTCGCTTGATGGAGAAAGTATCCTTTCCAACAGAGCGAGCGCTCGGGCAGGCAATGTCGCCCTTCTGGGAGAACGTGACGCTGATCGAGCTCTTCCTGTCGAGAAAATCGTCGTCGATTATTTTCGCGGCGCCGACATGGGTTGAAGGAGCTCGGAGACCTCGCTCAATCGACGAAAAGTTTTCTTTTTTATTTTTTAGATACTCTCTGCATTATTGCCAAAAGAGAACACAAGTGATATATATACAATGTACCGTCTTTCACATGCCTTAATCATCATCAGCGGCCGAAGAGGGGGAAAGAGTGAGGCCGAGCCGGTGTTGCGTCGTTTTCGAACAGCCTTAGGGAGGGGTGTGCGTCTTTCATGGAACTGATCAAGCAGCATCCGATCCTGGAGTTCAGCCATGCCCAAGAGGTGAGTTTCAGCTTCGACGGCAAGGAGCTGAAGGGATTCGAGGGAGAGCCGATCGCGGCGGCGCTTCATGCCAACGGCGTGCGGATCTACCGTGTGACGCCGGAGCGCAAGGAGCCCCGAGGCTTCTTCTGCGCCATCGGAAAATGTTCGTCCTGCTTCATGGTCGTCGACGGAGTCCCCAACGTGCGGACCTGTGTGACGCCGCTGAAGGCGGGCATGAAAGTGGAAACGCAGCACGGGCGGGGCGTCGTGGCCCTGGCCGAAGAATAGGGGGGCGGCTGAAGATGAAGACGACAGAAGTCCTGGTCATCGGCGGCGGTCCGGCGGGACTCTCGGCGGCCCTCGAGGCGGCCTCCCAGGGAGCGCAGGTCACCCTCGTCGACAGCGACCTCCAGCTCGGAGGTCAGCTCATCAAGCAGACCCATAAATTCTTCGGCTCGGAAGACGAACACGCCGGCACGCGGGGTTACAAGATCGGCGACCTTCTCTTCGAGGAACTGGAAGGGCTGAAAGAGCGCATCGACGTTCGCGTCAACACGACGGCTTTGGGTTACTACAAAGAGGACGGCATGATGAGCTTCAGCACGGGAGAAGAGGAATACTTCCGCATCAAGCCGGAGCGGATCGTCATGGCCACGGGAGCGATGGAGCGGCTCATCCCCTTCCCGAAGAACGACCTGCCGGGCGTCTACGGTGCGGGAGCGATCCAGACGCTGATGAACGTCTACGGCGTCACGCCGGGCAAGCGGGTCCTCATGATCGGTGCGGGGAACATCGGACTCATCGTCAGCTACCAGCTGATGCAGGCCGGAGTGGACGTGGCGGGCGTCGTCGAATTCATGCCTAGAATCGGTGGCTACTGGGTGCACGCGGCGAAGATCCGTCGTCTGGGCGTGCCCATCCTGCTGAGGCACACCATCGTCGAGGCCCTCGGCGAGGACGTCGTGACGGGCGCGATCATCCAGGCCGTGGGCGACAAGGGTCTCGAAGGGGAACCCATCAAAATCGACTGCGACATCATCTGCATGGCCGTCGGTCTGACGCCCACGTCGGAACTGCTCTGGCAGGCCGGGTGCGACATGAAGTTCGTGCCCGAACTGTGCGGCTACGTCCCCCGTCGTGACGGACAGATGCGCACGAGCCACCCGCACATCTGGGTTGCCGGAGACGCGGCGGGAATCGAAGAGGCCTCGTCGGCCATGGTGGAGGGTCGTCTGGCCGGACTGGGAGCGGCCCGCAGCCTGGGACACGTCAAAGACAGCGTCTACGACGAGCGTCTTGCGGCCTACTGGCAGCGACTGACCCACCTTCGTGCGGGAGAAGTGGGCGAAAAGATCCGCTGCGGCCTGGACAAATGCTGCTGTGCCTGCTGGGAGGACTAAAAAGATGACCGACAACGAGAAACTCTTCAACAGCGGAATCCTGACGGAAAGCCGTCCGGGAGCGGAGCAGCCGCCCCTGTCCCTCTGGGAGGGGAAAAGAAACGGCCTGGTCCTCATCGAATGCCCCCAGCGCATCCCCTGCAACCCCTGCGCGTCGAGCTGCCCGACGGGAGCGATCCTCCCCTTCGAGGACATCAACGACACGCCGCGGATCGACTACGAGAAATGCATCGGCTGCGCCAAATGCGTGGCCATCTGCCCGGGCCTGGCCTGCTTCGTCGTGGACCTCACGGCAGGAGGCGAGGGCAGGGCTCTGATGAAGCTGCCCTACGAAATGCTTCCCCGCCCGGCCAAGGGGGAGGAAGTGGCCTGCCTGAACCGTGAGGGTGCGGAAGTGTCCCGCGGCACGGTGAGGGCCGTCACGGAGCCACTGAAAGACCGTACGATCGTCGTCCACGTCGACGTGCCCCGTGACCTGGTGAGCGTCATCCGAGCCATCAAGGTGGTGAAGAAGTGATGGAAAAGGAAATCGTCGTCTGTCGCTGCGAAGAAGTGACGATGGAGGAGATCCGCAAGTGGATCGACAGGGGCTACGACAGCTTTGACGAGCTGAAGCGGGTTCTGCGCGTCGGCATGGGGCCCTGTCAGGGCCGGGGCTGCCGGGACATCATCCTCAAGGAGATCGCTCGGGCCAGGAACGTCCCCGTATCCGAAGTGGATCCCGGAACCTTCAGGCCCCCCGCAAAGCCTATCAAATTGGGCATCCTGGCCGAAGGCGGTGACAAGTGATGACGTGGAAGACGAAGGCGGAAGCGGTTGTCGTCGGCGGTGGCGTTCAGGGGATGGCCACGGCCTACCACCTGGCCAAGATGGGAATGAAGGATGTTGTCCTGCTCGAGAAGGGGACGGTCTGTTCCGGTTCGACGGGACGTTGCGGCGCCGGTATCCGGGCCCAGTGGGGCCTTGAGATGAACTGCCGTTTCGGACTGGCCTGTGTCGACCGGTTCGAACACCTCGCCGAAGAGCTGGGCATGGACGTGGGCCTCAACCAGGGCGGCTATCTGATGGTCGCCTACGAGGAGAGCGAGTTCGATCAGCTCAAGGCCAATATGGCCCTCCAGAACAGGCTGGGAATCACGACGCACGTCGTTTCCTACGACGAGGCCAGGGAGATCTGTCCCGGCCTTTCCGCAGCCGACGCCGTGGGCTTCACCTTCCACGCTCGTGATGGTCATGCCGATCCCTTCCTGACGACTTTCGCCTTTCAGGAGGCGGCCAAACGTCTCGGCGTGACGATCTACAAGAACACGGAGTGCACGGCTGTCCGCGTCGACTCGGGCCGCGTTGTCGGCGTCGATACGACCGGGGGGGCCATCGCCACGCCCATCGTCGTCAACGCCGCAGGTGGCTACTCCCAGTTCATTGCCAAAATGGCCGGCGTCGATATTCCCAACTACTCGGAGCGGCACGAGATCCTCATCACCGAGCCCGTCGAGCCCGGCGTCTGCCCGCCCATGCTCATGAGTTTCTCCGGCAACTACTACATCCAGCAGCGGCCTCATGGCTCCATAATCGGCGGTTGCAGCCCCGAAGGGCATCCCGCCGATTACGAGCTGGGCAACAGCTGGGACTTCGTCGAGCAGATGTCGCGGACCATCACCAAGCTTCTTCCCCGGACCAAGGGAGTCCGCGTCGTCCGCCAGTGGTCGGGACTCTATAACATGACGCCCGACCGGGCTCCGATCATGGGTGAAGCCGATACGGTCAAGGGATTCTTCCTGACCTGTGGCTATTCGGGACATGGCTTCATGTTCGGACCTGTCTCCGGTGATCTGATGGCCCAGCTCATCCTGACGGGCAAAACTGCCATCGACATCGAGCCCCTGCACTACAGAAGATTCGCCGAAGGCAAGCTGCTCATCGAGCCGGCCGTGGTCTAGGCGTAGACTTAATTTGCTGAATAGTCAAATAAAAGAGGAGCCGGGGCGTCCTTGGGGGTCTCGGCTCCTCTTTTTCTGCCTTTATAGTAGGACTTTCGAATCAAATTAACCTATGTTGTAGAAAAAAAGGCAGCTTTCAGCTCCGTGCCGGAGCTTGTGGTTGGTGAGCTTTGTAACTATAATCGCTGGGGAACAATTGTCGCTCTAAACCGTACTTTTCTTCGGGGAGGAAGGTGAGTTCATTGGCAAAAAAGTTTCAGGTTACAATCCATGAGCCCTGGTGCAAGGGTTGCGGACTCTGTATCGCGCTCTGCCCCAAAAAGGTGCTTGAACTGAACGATCGGGTGAAGTGCGAGGCCGTTCGTGTGGAGGATTGCATCGGCTGTCGGCAGTGTGACAATATCTGCCCTGACCTGGCGGTGACTGTGAAGGAGCGTGAAGAGAATGCCTAAGGTCGCTTTCTGGCAGGGTAATGCCGCCATTGCCATGGGGGCCCTTGCCGCAGGCTGTCGGTTCTTCGGCGGCTATCCCATCACCCCCTCGTCTGAAATTGCCGAGGTCATGGCCGAAGAGCTGCCCAAGATCGGCGGCAAGTTCATCCAGATGGAGGACGAGATCGGCGGCATCGCCTCGGCCATAGGGGCTTCCATCTCCGGAGTCAAGGCCATGACGGCCACTTCGGGCCCCGGCTTCTCCCTCAAGCAGGAGAACCTCGGCTTGGCCTATATCGCCGAGATCCCTCTCGTCGTCGTCGACATCATGCGCGGCGGCCCTTCGACGGGGCTTCCCACGAAAGTCTCTCAGCAGGATGTCATGCAGGCCCGCTGGGGAACTCACGGTGACCATGGCACCATCGCCTACGTTCCCTCTTCCGTCAAGGAGATGTATGAGCTCACCATCAAAGCCTTCAATATGGCCGAGCGGTTCCGTCAACCCGTCCTCATTCTCGGCGACGAGATCATCGGCCACATGAGGGAGAAGGTTACGCTCGACGATGAAAGCAGCGTCCAGATCGTCAACCGCAAGGCTCCTAACGTCGCTCCGGAAGATTTTGTTCCCTACAAGGCCGACCCGGAAGACGATGTCCCCCCCATGGCCGATTTCGGCGGAGAGTACCGCTGGCATGTGACGGGCCTGACCCACAACGACTGGGGTTTCCCCACGAATGACGCCGCTCCCATCGAGAAAAAAATGCTCCGTCTCATGCGGAAGATCGACCGTTTCCGCGACGATATCGTCAAATTCGATACCTACGAGGCCGAAGACGCTGAGATTCTCATCGTTTCCTATGGCTCCGTCTCCCGCTCGGCCCTTCGCGCCGTCAGGGAGATGCGTGCCCAGGGCATCAAGGTCGGCCACTTCCGTCCCATCACCGTTTGGCCCTTCCCCGACAAGGAGCTTGAGGCCTATGCCTCGAAGGCGAAGCACATCGTCGTTCCCGAGCTCAACTGCGGACAGATGGTCCTGGAAGTCGAGAGAGCTGTTCACGGAAAATGTCCTGTCCACTTCAAGGGACTCGTAAACGGCGAGCTTTTCAAGCCCGCCGAGATCATTGCCGCCGTCAAGGAGGTGGCCTGAGATGCCTCGTCCTGAAGTCCTGAGCTGGATCCGTCAGCAGTTTTTCCCCCACGTCTGGTGCCCTGGCTGTGGACATGGCATCATTATGCACGCCCTTCTACGCGCTCTTGTGGCTGAAGGCAAGGATCCCACCAAGACCGCTCTCTGCTCGGGAATCGGCTGTTCCAGCCGTCTTCCGGGCTACATCAACACCTGCACCGTCCACACGACTCACGGCCGCTCTCTCGCCTTCGCCACGGGCATCAAGCATGCCAAGCCGGAGCTGACCGTTCTCGATGTCATGGGCGACGGCGACTGCTCTGCCATCGGAGGCAATCACTTCATCCACGCCTGCCGCCGCAACATCGACATCACGGCCATCGTCATGAACAACAACATCTACGGAATGACGGGCGGTCAGGCCTCTCCCACGACGCCTGTGGGTTCTTATGCCACGACGACGCCCTACGGCGCCATCGATCCCACTTTCGACATCTGCAAGCTCGCTGAAGGCGCCGGCGCCTCTTTCGTGGCTCGGAGCACCATTGCCAACCCCGTCCAGTGCGAGCAGCTGATCCGCAAGGGCATTCAGAACAAGGGCTTCTCCGTCATTGAAATCGTCTCCAGCTGCCACACCCAGTACGGACGCAAGAACAAGCGCCGTCGTCCCATCGACAACATCAATTTCTTCAAAGAGAACGTCGTTCCCCTGGCCAAAGCCAAGACGATGACGGAGGAAGAGCTGGCCGGCAAGATCGTCACCGGAGAGTTTGTCAGCCGCCAGTCCCCTGAGTACACCGAGCAGTACCAGAAGCTGATCGACAGGGTAAGGGGGTAGAGGAGAATGAGCGAGCGCTACGAGATCCGTTTTGCCGGTTCCGGTGGCCAGGGCGTCATCCTCGCCTCCGTCATTGTTGGCGAGGCCGCTGCCCTTTTCGATGAGGGCTGGGATTCCGTTCAGAGTCAGTCCTACGGTCCTGAGGCCCGTGGGGGTTCCTGCAAGGCCGACGTCGTCCTCTCAAGGGGCGAAATCGACTATCCCAAGGCCGTTGCGCCGAGCCTCCAGGTCATCCTCACCCAGAAGGCCTGTGACGAGTACATCGGCGGAACCCAGCCGGGGGGCACTGTCATTCTGGACGACTTCTTCGTCACTGATGTGCCCAAAGTCGACGCCGAAGTTCACCTTCTCCCCATCGTCCGCACCGCCAGAGAAAAATTGGGCCGGGAACTTGTGACGAACATGGTTGCCCTCGGTGCGGCGGCCCGCGTCATGGAAAAAAAGATCAGCCTCAAGCCTGAAGCTGTCAAGGAGGCCATCCTCTCGCGCGTTCCCAAAGGCACGGAGGAGCTCAACTCGAAGGCCTTCGACGAAGGCTATTCGATGGTCGGCTGAAAAACCCCTGAACTGAACTGCTTGTCATTGTTCTTTCAGCGATAATGTGATATCCTTGTCAAAGGTGGACCAAGAGGGTTGTCATGGACAGCCCTCGATCGATTGAGGAGGGGTTTTGATATGTCCGTGGAAAAGCGTACCTCGACTAACGTTCTCCTCGACACGGCTCTCAAGAATTTCTACGGCGCCGCTGCCGAAATGGGTCTGGAAGACGGGCTCGTCGAGATCCTGAGCCGGTCCGAACGGAAAGTCTGCGTCTCCATTCCCGTTGAACTCGACGACGGCACCATCCGCGTCTTCGACGGTTTCCGCGTTCTCCACTCGTCGGCTCTCGGCCCCGGCAAGGGCGGTGTCCGCTTCCACCCCGACGTCTGCGTCGATGAGTGTGAAGCCCTCGCTTTCATGATGACCTGGAAATGCTCCCTCGCCGGCATCCCCTACGGCGGAGGCAAGGGCGGCGTTTCCTGCGACCCGCTTGAGCTCTCTCCGAGGGAGAAGGAGCGCATTGCCCGCACCTTCGCCGCTCGGATCGAGCCCTTCGTCGGCGCCTGGACTGATGTGCCCGCTCCTGACGTGAACACCGGCGGACCGGAGATGATCTGGTTCATGGACACCATCAGCAAAATGCGTGGTCGCCTCGAACCGGCCATCTTCACCGGCAAGCCCATCTCCCTCTGGGGATCGAAGGGTCGCACGGCCGCCACGGGACTGGGTGTCGCCACCTGCGCCATGGAGCTTCTGAAGGTCCTGGGCAAGCCTGTCAAGGATGCGACCGTCGCCGTTCAGGGCTTCGGCAATGTCGGAACCTATGCGGCCAAGGTCCTTTCCGAGGCTGGAGCTAAGGTTGTCGGCGTCAGCGATATCACGGGTACCTACTTCTGCAAGGATGGTTTGGACATTGCCAAGGCCATGGCCCACGTGAGCAATCATCCCAAGAAACTCCTCGAGGGATACCAGCAGGCCGGTCTGGAGAAGTTGCCTCTGGCCGATGTCCTTTTCCTCGACGTCGATGTCCTGTTGCCCTGCGCTCTCGAGGGCGCCATCAACGCTAAGAATGCCGACATGGTCAAGGCCACTTTTATCGTCGAAGGCGCTAACGGCCCCGTCACGCCTGAGGCCGATGCCGTTCTCGATGCCAAGGGAATTCTGATCGTTCCTGACTTCCTCGCCAACAGCGGCGGTGTCGTGGGCTCCTACTTCGAGTGGTGCCAGGACCTTGCCGGCTTCTTCTGGACTGAGGAGGAGTACAACGAGAGACTCCTGCGGATCATGCGCGACAATTTCCACCGCGTCTGGGAGTACTCTCAGGAGAAGAGCATCAAGATGCGTCGTGCCGCTTTCATGGTCGCCATCAAGCGCGTTGCCGACGCTGTCCGCATGCGCGGCATCTTCCTCTAGACATCTCCCTCAGCGAAGAAGAGAGGGGCAGGCGCAGCCTGCCCCTCTCTTCTTCGCGTCTTTCGTGAGGAGTAACCTTTTCAAGGAGGTGAGACTCGATGCCCCTTCAGGGAGAAACGCGGCTGCTCCGTGCCCGTGGCGTCAACAGCGAAGGCGACGGGCTCTGTGATTGCGACGATGGCCTGGTCGTCTTTGTCCCCATGATGTTGCCGGGAGAGGAAGCTCTCGTGCGCCTTGTCAAGGTCAAGCGCTCCTATGGAATCGGCAAGGTGCTGGAATCGAAGGCCGTCAGTCCAGAGCGGGTCACGCCCTTCTGTCCCTGGTTTGGCAAATGCGGAGGCTGTCGCCTCCAGCACGGAAGCTATTCCCTTCAGCTTGAGATCAAAGAGGGTTTGCTTCTGGATGCCATGATGCGTCTGGGCGGGTTCCTACGGGAAAACATCCCCCTCCGCCCCTGTGTCCCCTCTCCCCGGCAGAGACACTACAGAAACAAGGCCTCTTTCCCGATCCAATCCTTCCGAGGTGTCGTCACCCCCGGTTTTTTCCAGAGAGACAGTCATCACCTGATTCCCGTAGACCGTTGTCCCCTGATAGACCCCTCGCTGGAAGAGCTGATGAAGGTCTTTCGTGAAACGCTGCCGACTCTTTCCCTTCGTGCTTACGATGAACGCAGCCAAAGGGGGAGTCTCCGTCACGTCCTTCTTCGCAAAGGCAGTCATTCCGGCCAGGGAGCGGTCCTGCTCGTCCTTAAAGAGCGGCCTTCGTCGGCCCTTTTCGACGAACTACGCGTCTTTGCGAGGAAAACGCGGGCCCGCTTCCCCCTTTTTTCCTCCTGGGCGATCAACATCCATCCCGATCCTGGCAACGTCATCATTGGTTCCAGAACGTTGCCTCTCTCCGGAGCTCCCTACATAGAGGAACGATTGGGGAAATACGTCTTTCGCATGGACCTGACGGCCTTTTTCCAGGTCAATTCCTCTCAGGCCGAAAATCTTTATGAAAGCGTGAAGGCCTCCCTGGGACAGGAGGAAAAAGGCGATATCCTAGAGCTCTACAGCGGCGTCGGCAGCCTCACGGCCTATCTGGCCTCGACTGGACGCCGCGTAACTGCCGTCGAATCATGGGAGCCATCGTCGCGCAGTCTGGAACATAACATGAAAAGCAATGCCGTGAAAAACGTCTCCGTCTTCAGAGGCAGGGCTGAGGACTACTGTTCGACAGGTGTACTTCCTCCCTTCCGAACGGTCGTTCTCGATCCTCCCCGGAGCGGCAGTACTCCCGAAGTGATCGCTGCCATCAGTCGCCTTTCCCCGCTGGAGATTCTCTATATCTCTTGCAATCCGGCGACTCTTGCCCGAGACCTCCGAAGCTTCGTCGATACCGGCTATCGGCTGATCTCTCTGACCCCCTTCGATCTTTTTCCTCAGACGGCTCATGTCGAAACCCTCGCAATCCTGAAACGGACCCGGTGAAATGAGGCTGGGCCGTTGCCAAAGAGGGCGCAGCTCGCTATACTACATGGCGTTACAGGCGGACATAGCTCAGTGGTAGAGCATCGGCTTCCCAAGCCGAGGGTCGCGGGTTCGAATCCCGTTGTCCGCTCCAAATCCGACAGAGAAGGGGCGCAAGCCCCTTTTATCATAGGGACATCTCCTGCCTTCTGAGCCAGCTAGGTGACGCAGGAGCTTTTTTTTAGGTAAAATATCCAGAATTTTCCATTTGATCTTCGTCTTCTTGCTGAATAAGCCTTGTTAAAATTGACACATTACCGGCATGCCTATACAATGCGGAGGGGATGTATTTCGGTAATGGCATGACAGCCGATTTATCCCATCGGAAGGAGGACTGGCGATGAGTTTCAATGTAGCAGACGAGATCCGTTCAGCCGAGGAAGAAGCCCGACAGATTCTCTCTACGGCCAAGGCGGAAGCGGCGAAAGTCCTTGCGGAGGCCAGAGCCACGGCGGAGAAGACGATACAGGAGGCCAAACAGCACTCGCACAGAAAGATGACCGAGGAAGTTCAGCGCTTGGAAGCGGATGCAGAGTTGAAAGCGACAGAAATGATTGATAAGGGAAAGCAGGATGCCAGGGCTTTCGTAGAATCCCACCAGGCCCGAGTAGAGGCGGTTTCCGTCTGGATCGGTGATGAGGTGGTGAAGCGATATGGCGATAGCATCCTTTAAAAGGGTTGATATTGTTGCTCATAAATCCGTTACAGAAGATTTGGTTGCAGAATTGCAGCAAATGGGTTTTTGTGAACAAATCAAAGAGGTAAATGACCAATCAATAGAGACAACAAAAAAAGACCTTCAGGAAAATGACTTCGAAAATGTTCAGGCCGAAATTAAATTTCTTCTCAGATTTTTGGAGCCAAAGTACAAAGACGATGGCGGGATAGGAAAGATGCTATCCCCAAAACCCAAATATAAATTAAATGAGCTGCAGTGTCTTTTTAACAACAACATGATTCCTGCTCTATCTGAAGAAATAAGGAAAATGGAAAAAGAGTCTTCTAATTTAAGGTCAAAAGAAACTTTCTTGAAGACGACAAGAGATGTTTTGGTTAATTTTAGTGGCATGAGCTTCCCCCTTGCTTTTTTTAGTCAAGGTACAGCTAAGGTTCATGGAATACTTGGATCTGTAGCTACATCTCAATTTGTTGGACTTAAAGATTTTGTGGCTTCACTAGATAGTGATTTAGTGGATTTTTATTCTAGTGAATCTAAAAAAAACGACAAAGAAACATATTTGGCTATAGTGTATAGCAAAGAAATAGAAAGAGAGATTTTGGACGCTTGCGCTCAATTTGGTTTATCTAGGATAGATCTTGACGAGAGTTTGGTGGATTTCCCAGAAAAAGAAAAAAAAATGATCGCTAGGTCTTTAGAAATTATTGAAAAACAAAATATTCAAGCGGAAGATAGAGCTGTATCGCTTGCTGGCAAATGGGTGCCTAAGCTTCGCTTGCTTTCTGATTATCTTTCAGTTTTAGCTGATCGCTTTGAGGTTGTCAAAGGGGCCGGATCTACTGAGAAGATCGTTTTTTTAAGTTTTTGGATTCCAGAAAAGAGCATTCTAAGCTTTAAAAATAAAATAAAGCGGTTTGAAAATTTAATAGACTATAGAATATCGGATCCGGATAAAACGGACAAACCACCTGTTCTTTTGGATAATAGTGGTTTTTTTGGGGCCTATGAGCCATTGACTAGTCTCTATGGGGCTCCGGCCTACGGATCTATCGACCCAACTTCGTTAATGGCTCCTTTTTTCTTTGTTTTTTTTGGAATGTGTTTAGGGGACGGCGGTTATGGTCTCCTTCTCGCATTTGTGTTTTTCGGTGCCATTAAAAAGTATCACATGGTCGGAGATTCCAGGCGTTTTTTCTCTATTTTGGGATTGGGTGGAATTTCCACCATTTTTATGGGTATGGTTACTGGCTCATGGCTTGGGGATATGATTGATGTGTTCCCTTTTCTAGCTTTTTTGGCCCCCATAAAGAATGCTCCTGCGTTCCTTGATCCCCTGAATGATCCGATTACATTTTTGATTATATCTCTTGCTTTGGGTGTAATCCAAATTTTGTATGGACTTTCTGTTGCGCTGATTCATAACTTCAAAAAAGGCGATAAAGTGGCAGCTTTTGCTGATCAAGGTGGATGGATTGCTCTTTTAGTGGGTATACTTCTTTACGCTGGTGGATTGAGTGGCTTCTTGGGTGGGACCCTCGCTTCGCTGGGCAAAGTGCTTGGTTGGGGCGGCGTGGTGATCCTGGTCGCGACTCAGGGAAGGCACAAGCCGACGATCGTGGGTAAAATCGTTTCGGGAGTGCTCAGCCTCTACAACCTGACATCCTATCTCGGCGATGTCCTCAGTTACAGTCGTCTTCTCGCTCTCGGTCTTGCGTCGTCCGCCGTTGCCATGATCATCAACATGTTGTCTGATCTTGTTGGCGGTGTTCCTTACGTGGGTTGGATCTTTGGGGCTCTTATTTTCGTCGGTGGCCACCTCTTCAATTTGGCCATCAATGTCCTGGGAGCCTTTGTCCACTCGCTCCGCCTTCAGTACGTCGAGTTTTTCAGCAAGTTCTATGTCTCTGGAGGGCGCACCTTCGACCCTCTCCGCTATCGGACCGATCACGTCACCATCTGTGAAGGGGCAGAGTAGCCTCCAACTGTTGGTATCCTACATCTTTGAGGGGAGTGCTTGAACAATGGAGTATCTGGGAATTGCTCTGGTCGTCTGTGGGGCAGCGCTTGCTGCGGGTTTTGCCGGCGTCGGGTCGGCCATTGGAGTCGGTATCGCGGGACAGTGTGGTGCCGGCGTCATGACAGAAGATCCCGGTAAGTTCGGTCTCGTCCTTCTCCTGCAGGCTCTTCCCGGCACGCAGGGAATCTATGGTCTGCTCATCGCGTTTGTCGCCATCCTCAAGATCGGTCTCCTCGGTGGTGGCGAAGGCGTTAGCGTCGGCATCTATCAGGGCCTGGGCATTCTTTTTGCCTGTCTTCCCATCGCCATTGTGGGCTATTTCTCCGCCATTGCCCAGGGCAAAACATCGGCGGCCTGTATTCAGATGATTGCCAAGAGGCCCGAAGAGACGGGGAAGGCTGTCATTCTTCCCGCCATGGTCGAGACTTACGCCGTTCTCGCTCTTCTCCTGAGCATCATTCTTCTCAACGGCATTCAGCTCTAGCTGCGGCGGAGGAGATTCCGATGTCTCTCGCCGACATTAAAAAAAGGATCGAAAAAGACGCCAAGCAGGAGGCTCTATCTTTGTTGGCCAAGGCCGATGCCCAGGCCAAGGTTGTCCTACAGGAAGCCGCGGAGGCGGCCGTCCAGATGGAGAACAACCTCAGAGCTAAGTTGGCCAAGGATGAACCCGAAATTTTTCGCCGGCGTGACGTTGTCGCTCGTCTTGATGTGCGAAAAGTAGACCTGGGTGCGAAACAGGAACTTATCGATCAGTCCTTTACTGAGGCTTTAAAAAAGCTACAAAGCATGGATAAGAAGAAATATATGAGTTTTTGTGGAAAGCTTCTGGAAAAAGCTATAGTTACAGGTGATGAGTTTTTTATCGTCGGGCAGGAAGAGAAAAATCTCGATTCTGCATGGCTTGAGAGTTTTAACCAGAAAAACACGACTCGACTCGTCTTTGCTGAAAATAGACTTCCTATCAAAGGCGGTTTCATCCTTCGTCGTGGTCTGGTTGATGTTAATTGCTCTTTCGAGATGCTGGTCCGTTCCCTGCGCGAGGAACTCGAGAAGGACGTTGTGACACGTCTCTTTTCGAGTTGATCCGGGGAGGTGAGGTGATGGCCCAATCGGAGCGTTACGGCTATGCCGTTTCGAGGCTCCGTGCTATGGAGAGTCGCTTTATCGAGTCATCCCTTATGCAACGTATGCTCGATAGCGACGATCTCTCTGGGGCTCTAAAAGTGTTGGGAGAGACCGGCTACGTTCAGTGGATGGCTGATAGTGGCGGAGAGGGACATTTTGACCGTATCGTGGAGGCCGAGCTCGATTATGTCCTCCGAGAAGCGCAACATTTCGTGCCCGATTTGCAACTCGTCGACCTCTATCGGCTTCCTTACGATTTCCACAACGTCAAAGTCATCCTGAAGAGCCTCTTTCGTAAGGCTTCGGGCGAGGTAAGGCGGTGGGATCTTCTCTCCTCTCTCGGTACGGTGCCGTCCGACGATTTGATCACGGCTATTGAAAGTGAAGACTACCGAATGCTTCCTTTCGGACTGGCCGCTGTCGTTCCGGCTTGCATCGCCCTATGGGATCAGAACGGAACGCTTCCTGAAATCGAGAGGCGCATCGATGCTCAGCTTTTCCGGACCATGATGGCTTTGGGGCGCGAGGTCCCTTCCGAAGGGATCTCCGATTGGATCTCCGCCCGCATCGACGCCGAAAATGTTCGTAATTTGGGAAGGCTGAAGAGAACGGGTACGGATCTTTCCAAGGTTCGCCTCTTTCTCCACGATGAAGGACATGTACCGGTGGACCATCTGCTGTCCATCTACAGCGAACCCTTCGAGTTCTGGAGCAGGTCCCTTGCCTTTACGGCAGTGGGACCCACTCTGATCAGTCTCTCCGCAAGGGGGTCCGATCTGGGGCTTCTCCTGGTAGAGATGGAGAAAATGTTGGATGACTATGTCTCTTCAGCCATCCATCCCTATCGTTATAGCCCCTTCGCTCCGGAGAACGTTCTTCGCTATCTGTGGATGAAGGAAATGGAGACGAAAAACGTTCGGATTCTTCTCGTAGGTAAGAGCAACGGGGCTGAAAAGGAACTTCTAAGGGGGTTGCTTCGCCATGTTTAAGGAAAGCGATCTCAAGCTTGCCGTTGTCGGAGACTACGAGAGCGCTCTCCCCTTTCAATCCGTCGGAGTGGAGCCTCACTATGTAGACGGAGAAAAACGGTCCGAATTTCCCTCCCTGATAGCCGGACTGGCTCGTTCCGGTTATGCCGTCATCTTCCTTCTGGAAGATCTCTATTTCCAGCACAAAGCGTTGATCGACGAGCTCAACGAGCAGCATTCCGTGGCCATCATCCCCATCCCCGGACTTAAGGGATCGCAGGGGGTCGGCATCAACTCCATCAAAGACAGCGTCGAGCGCGCCGTCGGCATGGACATCTTTTCCGTTCAGTAAAGACAGGGCTGGAGGCGATACAGAGTGGCCAACGACAAGATCATAAAAGGGTCCATCGCTAAAATATCAGGTCCTCTCGTCGTGGCCGAGGGCATGGCGGGAGCTTGCATGTTTGACGTCGTTCGCGTGGGGGATATGGGGCTCGTCGGAGAGATCATCGAGCTCCGAGGCGAGACGGCCTCCGTCCAGGTCTACGAGGAGACGTCGGGGCTCATGCCGGGCGAACCGGTCACGAGCACGGCCGAGCCGTTGAGCGTTGAGCTCGGGCCCGGACTCATCGAACAGTTTTACGACGGCATACAGAGACCTCTCCGTCTCATCGAAGAGGTAGCGGGAAGCTCGTTCATCCCCCGCGGCATTTCCGTCCCGTCCATAGACAGGACTCGCAAGTGGGCTTTCGTTCCCAAGGTGAAAAAGGGCGATCGCGTTGCGGCAGGAGACGTCCTTGGCGTCGTCCAGGAGACGGTCCTCGTCGAACACCGCATCCTCGTCCCGCAGGGCCTTGCCGGCGAGGTGAGTGAGATCCGTGCCGGAGAGTTCACCGTCGAGGAGACCGTCGCCGTCATTAAGGACGGAGCCGAGAAGACGAACGTCACCATGCTGCGGAGGTGGCCTGTCCGTGTCGGACGTCCCGTGGCCAGGCGCCTTCCTCCCGTCGTTCCTCTCTCGACGGGACAGCGCGTCGTCGACATGCTCTTTCCCATCGCCCGAGGGGGAACGGCCTGCGTTCCTGGGCCTTTCGGATCGGGCAAGACCGTCATCCAGCATCAGCTGGCCAAGTGGGCCGACGCTGAGATCGTCGTCTACGTCGGCTGCGGCGAGCGGGGCAACGAGATGACCGACGTCCTTCTCGAGTTCCCCGAGCTGGAAGATCCCCGTTCGGGACAGCCTCTGATGAAGAGGACCGTCCTCATTGCCAACACCTCCAACATGCCCGTGGCCGCCCGAGAGGCCTCCATGTACACGGGGATCACCATCGCCGAGTACTATCGGGATATGGGCTACTCCGTGGCTCTCATGGCCGATTCCACCTCGCGTTGGGCCGAGGCGCTGAGGGAAATGTCGAGTCGCCTCGAGGAGATGCCTGGCGAAGAGGGGTACCCGGCCTATCTGGGAACTCGCCTCGCCTCTTTCTACGAGCGGGCGGGAAGGGCCGTCTGCCTCGGTTCCGACGGAAGGGAGGGTGCCATCAGCGCCATCGGTGCCGTCTCCCCCCCGGGAGGAGACCTTTCGGAGCCCGTCACGCAGAACACGTTGCGCGTCAGCAAGGTATTCTGGGGGCTTGACGCCACGTTGGCCTATCAGCGCCACTTCCCGGCCATCAATTGGCTCGACAGCTACTCCCTCTATGCGGAAAAGCTCGGAGAGTACTGGGATGCCCGTTACGAAGGGGAGTGGAGTGTCTTCCGAATCGAGGCCATGTCCCTCCTTGAGGACGAGAACGGTCTGAAGGAAATCGTCCGCCTCGTCGGTATCGACGCTCTCTCCAAAGAGGAGCGCATGGTCCTCGAGACGGCCAAGTCTCTCCGGGAGGACTTCCTCCATCAGAACGCCTTCCACGAAATCGACACCTATGCCTCCATGGACAAACAGTTCCGCATGCTCCGCAACATCCTTGTCTTCCACCATCTGGCCATGGATGCCCTGAAGCGGGGGGCTCTTCTCAAGGAAGTCTTCGATCTTCCCATTCGTGACCGCATCTCCCGTATGCGCTATCTCGAAGAGGCCAAGCTGGAAGATCTGGACCGACTGGAAGAAGAGCTGAAGCAGGTTTTCGGCGATCTTCTCTCCGCTGGAGGTGAGAGCGATGTTGCCTAGGGAGTACAGGACCATCTCCGATCTTTCCGGACCTCTCATGATCGTCGAAAAGGTGCGCGATGTGCGCTACGACGAGCTGGTCGAGATTGAGCTTTCCAACGGCGAACGCCGCAGGGGGCGGGTCCTCGAGATCACGACCGATCGGGCCATGGTACAGGTTTTCGAGGGAACGAGCGGTATCGACGTCGCCAGCACAAAAGTCCGCTTCCTGGGAAAGGTGCTCACGCTTCCCGTGGCGCGTGACATGTTGGGCCGTATTTTCAACGGCCGAGGCGAGCCCATCGACGACGGGGCCCCGGTCATCCCCGAAAAATCTCTTGACGTCAATGGAAATCCCATGAACCCCTTCTCGCGGGATTACCCTTCCGAGTTCATTCAAACGGGGATTTCCACCATCGACGGCATGAACCCTCTCGTACGCGGCCAGAAGCTTCCCATCTTCTCGGGAAGCGGCATGCCCCATAACCGCATCGCTGCCCAGATCGCCCGCCAGGCGACCGTCATCAGCGGCCACGAAGAGTTCGCCGTCGTCTTCGCCGCCATGGGTATCACCTTTGAAGAGGCCTCCTTCTTCATGGAAGATTTCCGGAAGACCGGCGCCATCGAACGGACGGCGATGTTCGTCAACCTGGCCGATGACCCTGCCATCGAGCGAATCACGACGCCTCGTCTGGCCCTGACGACGGCCGAGTATCTGGCCTTCGAGAAGGACATGCAGGTTCTCGTCATCCTGACCGATTTCACCAACTACTGCGAGGCCCTGCGTGAGATTTCGGCGGCCCGCAAAGAGGTCCCGGGGCGCCGCGGTTTCCCGGGCTACCTCTACACGGACCTGGCGACTCTCTACGAGAGGGCCGGCCGTCTCAAGGGCAAAAAGGGATCGATCACCCAGTTCCCGATCCTGACCATGCCGGAGGATGACAAAACCCATCCCATTCCCGACCTGACGGGCTACATCACCGAGGGGCAGATCATCCTGGGACGCCCGCTCCACCGCAAGGGCATTTTCCCTCCCGTCGATGTCATGCCCTCCCTTTCCCGCCTCAAGGACAAGGGCATCGGAGCCGGCAAGACGCGTGAGGACCATGCCGACCTGATGAACCAGCTCTTTGCCGCCTACGCCCGAGGAAAAGAGGCCAAGGAGCTTGCCGTCATACTCGGCGAGGGAGCCCTGACGGAAGAGGACAAGGCCTTTGCCCGCTTCTCCGATGCCTTTGAAGATCGCTATGTTCGTCAGGGTGAGTATGAAAATCGCACCATCGAAGAGACCTTGGGCCTTGGATGGGAGCTTCTCGCTCTCATTCCCGTCAAGGAGCTCAAGCGGGTTCGCGATGCCTACATCGAAAAGTATCTTCAGCCGATTCTCCAGGAAAAAGAGGAAAAAAATCCTTCTTCCGTAAAGGCTTGAGGTGAGGCCCGATGGCAAAGCGACTTAGCGTCAACCCCAACAGGATGGAGCTCTCAAGGCTCAAAAAGCGTCTTGTCGTCGCCAAACGGGGACATAAGCTGCTCAAGGACAAGCAGGACGCTCTGATCAAGGCTTTCCTGGAAAGGGCGCGTCAAGTCAAGGCCCTCCGGGAAGAGCTGGAGAAAGAGCTGGCCCTCTGTTACCAGAGCTTCCTTCTCGCCCGTGCCCAGACGCTTCCCGTCATGCTTGAGCAGGCCCTCATGATCTCTTCGATGCGCTGTCGTGTCGAAGTCGGGCAGCGCAACGTCATGAGTGTCCTCATTCCCGAGTACGAAGTGCATCAGGAAGGAGAGGGGCTCTCCTATGGCCTGGCGAACACGTCGGGCAGTCTCGATCTCTCGCTGGAGCGTTTTTCGGCCCTCCTGCCCAGGCTGATTCATCTCGCCGCCGAGGAGAAGGGGCTGAAGCTGATGGCGACGGAGATCGAGAAGACGAGACGGCGCGTTAATGCCCTTGAACACGTCCTCATCCCCTCCTTCCAGGAAACGGCTCGCTACATAACGATGAAACTCGACGAGCAAGAGCGGGCGGGGTTGAGCCGTCTCATGCGCATCAAGGAGATTGTACGATCTCATTGACGAAGAAACGATCGGAAGAGGTGGCGGGATTGACCGACGAAGCGGTGTTCGTGCCCTTTGAAGGCCGCCTTCCCTCGGTGGCGGAGGGAGCTTTTGTGGCTCCCTCCGCCGTTCTTGTGGGGGACGTGGTCATCGAAAAGGGTGCCAGCGTCTGGTTTCATGCGGTGCTGAGAGGAGATCTTCAGGCGGTTCGAGTGGGTGCCAGAAGTAATGTCCAGGACGGTGCCGTTCTCCACGTGACGAAAGCGCTCCCCGTCGTCATCGGCGAAGACGTGACCGTCGGCCATTGTGCTGTGCTGCATGGCTGCCGCATCGGTCGAGGTTCGCTCATCGGCATGTCGGCGACCGTTTTGGATGGGGCGGAGATCGGCGAAGAATCGATCGTGGCCGCAGGCTCCGTCGTTTCACCAGGGAAAAAAATTCCATCGCGATCAATGGTCATGGGAGTGCCAGGTAGAGTCGTTAGAGAATTAACAAAAGACGAAATAAATGATATTCAAGCAAATACGGCAGAATATGTTTGTCTTGCAGCGATTTATTCCGGCCGAGAGTAAAGGAAGGGGCCAGCTGACTTAAAGCCTATCGATCTGTATTCGAATATTTGCTCAGTTGCTCCGACCATCAAAAAACCTCCAGGCTTAAGTGCATCATAGAATTTTTTGTATAGCTTTGATTTGGTTTCAGGGGAGAAATAAATAACAACATTTCTGCATAATATCAAATCAAAAGAAGACTCATCAAATGCATCCTCTATTAAATTCCCTCTGCGAAAATCGACTTTTTGCCGAATGTCGGCGTTGATTCTAACCTTTTCTGAGTCTATCGTAGAAAAATGACGTTTAACCCATTCCGAAGGCGCTCCTGCGATCTGCCTGATGTTGTAAATGCCCTCTCTTGCCTTAGCGATCGCGCCTTGGTCAATGTCCATAGCTAAAATTTTAGATTCAAGCCCAAGCTCCGTGGCAAGGATAGCTAAAGAGTAAGGCTCTTCGCCCGTGGCAGATCCTGCGCTCCATAGTTTTAACTTTTTATTTTTTCGCAAGGCAATGAGATGGGGTATTACATTGTCCTTTAGTTCCCACCAGCGCTGTGGGTTTCTGAAAAACTCAGACACGTTAATTGTTATATAATCAAGAAAATCTCGGCGTTTCGTTTCATTGTCTTTGATTAGCTTGAAGTAATCTTCATAGGAGCTGATGCCCCAGCGTTGCATCAACATGTGAACTCTTCGATGAATTTGATACTTATAGGCATTAAGGTCAATGCCTGTAAGCCGTTGAATCTCGGTTTTGAAGCGTTCGTACTCTGGCGGTGCCGGGTAGTCTTTTTCCAACGTTGGCCCTCCTCGAGAGGTCGATTCGACGGCAGACCGCCGAGCTTTTATTATAAGGATTCTAGCGTTCCTTTGCACCTTTCTTCTCTTTTCATGGTAAAATCGTCCCTTGAGGGAGTATCACAGGCAGCCGCTGCCCGTCAGGGGAGAGGAAAGTCCGGGCTCCGCAGGGCGGAGCGCTGGGTAACGCCCAGCAGGTGTGAACCTGGGAAAGTGCCACAGAAACATACCGCCGGTTCAGGCCGGTAAGGGTGAAAAGGTGAGGTAAGAGCTCACCAGCCGTCGGGTGACCGTCGGGCTAGGCAAACCCCGCTCGGAGCAAGACCGAATAGGGGGGGATGAAGCGGCCCGCTGACCCCCGGGTACGGTCGCTTGAGGCTGCGCGAGAGCGCAGTCCTAGATAAATGGCTGTCGCATACAGGACCCGGCTTACGGGATACTCCCTCTAATTGTTTTAAATGAATGAAATGAATCGGCAAAGGCAACGCTGAAGGAATTAAATAATGCTAAAGACCTAGGGCCTTGGGAGAAAATTGATTCCAAAGGCCCATTATTTATGCCTTTGTCATGGTAAGGTGGGACAAAGTGGGAGGCTATGGAGGGGAATGGGGCATAGGCATGTTCATCGGGAGTTACGAACACCGTCTGGATGAAAAAGGCAGACTCGTGTTGCCGGCGCCTTTCCGTGAACCGATGGAGGCGGGTATGGTTGCCAGCGCCGGAATCGGTCACTGCGTCTCGATCTACAGCCGGGAACGGTGGAGTTCAATCTTGACGAAAGTTCAAAATTTGCCCTTCCCGAAGGGGAAAACCCGAGATTTTCTGCGCGTGCTTCTCGCTACGGCCCAGGAACTGGAGCTTGACCGATCCGGTCGCATTCTTATCGGAGCCCCCTTGAGGCAACATGGAGGGATTCTCCAGGATGTCGTCGTTCTGGGGGCCGGAGATCATCTCGAAGTTTGGGATGCGGCGAGTTGGAAGGAATATAGCCAAAAGGTTTTGGACGATTTTGCAGAGATAGCCGAGGAGGTCGAAGGGCTATGACGGAGCACGTGCCGGTCATGATCACGGAAGTTTTGGAACACGTGCCGGAGGAGCTTCGGGGCTGGGCTGTCGATGCCACTTTGGGCTTGGGCGGTTATAGTGAGGCCCTTCTCGTGAAGTGTCCCCTCCTCTCTGTCTTGGGTATCGATCAGGATCCACAGGCTCTTCGGCTGGCTCAAGAACGTTTAGCCCCCTTTTCCTCTCGCTTTAGGGCTCTTGAGGGGAATTTTCGCCAGATTAGTGCTCTTGTTGCCTCTCTTCCGGAAAAATTTTCCGTAATTCTTTTCGATCTGGGGCTCTCCAACCTTCAACTGACGGAACGCGAGAGGGGGTTTTCATTCAACGAAGATGGACCGCTTGACATGCGCATGTCACCTCTCTTACGGAAAAGTGCCTATCATTGGATCAACAATTCCTCCCCGCAAGAATTGTCGGAAATTTTTCGACTCTATGGGGAAGAGCGTTATGCCTGGCCATTGGCCAAGGGAATCGTTCGCCATGTCTTTCAAAAGGGGCCTATTGAAACGACAGGGGCGCTGGTTTCCGTCGTGAGAAGTATTCTGCCCGCGCCGATTCAGCGAAAAATGGGTGGTCACCCGGCCAGGCGAATTTTCCAGGCTCTTCGAATCGCCGTCAATGATGAGATCGCAGCCCTTGAGGAAGCGCTTGATGCCGTTGCGAAGATAGGAGCCGATCCCTGTCGTGTCATCGTCGTCAGTTACCATTCCCTAGAAGATCGCGTCGTGAAACATCGTTTCCGATCGTGGAAGCAGGAGGGGTTGGGCCGGGAACTTACGCGTAAACCTCTCATTCCGACAGAAGCGGAGATAGAGGGTAACTATAAAGCCCGAAGCGCCAAACTTCGAGTCTTCCGTCTGGAGACAGAGGGGGAGGGAGAGTATGGAAATTGAGAGGAGGCTGAAGAGAACCCAATGGGCGCTCTTGCTCCTTTCCGCCTTTCTCCTCCTCCTGGGGCTTGGGAGTATGCGCCTTTACGCGGTTTATCTGGAGCATCGCCTGAGTGAGGTGACGCGCCTTGTCGATGAAGCTCAGGAGCGTCAGTTGCTGTTGAGGCAGGAGCTGGCTTCTTTACTCTCTCCAGCGAGGGTGTATAGTTATGCCCATGCTGAACTCGGCATGGGCTACGCAACGCGAATCGTCGTTTGCAAGGTTCAGGCCGATGGCGCAAGCGATCTGTTCCGCGAGGAGGCAGCGCCTATCTCCCTTTGGGAGCGCTTCGCTAGAATCGTCGGCCGCGAGGCCTCGGCAAAGGACTAAATCGATTCCGTCTGTGAGGGGTTGTTTTGAGTCGTAAGGGAAGCCTCTCCTCGTGGGGCCCGGTATGGGTCGTCTTTGTTGTTCTTTTTATTCATCTCTACAGGCTTCATTTTACTCCTGATCCGAGAGTTGTCGCCCAAGCCAATAGTCAATATTGGGTTCGTGTTCCTGTAAGCACGAACCGAGGCGCGATCCTAGATCGTAATGGAATCCCCCTTGCTGTTTCCGTTCCTGCCTATAGTCTTTTTGTCGATCCTAAGTTTTGGGAGCCAGGCCAGGCTGTGAAGCTTGCTGGACTTCTGCCGCCTCGTACTTTATCTTTCCTCTCGTCAAGCCTTCCCGGTCGTTTCCACTGGATTGCCAGGAAAATATCGCCAGATCGTTCTCGGCCTATTCAAGATCTTTCCTTGGAAGGCATATCTTTCTTGAAGGAAAAAAAGCGAATTTATCCGCAAGAAGATCTTCTTTCTCATGTTTTGGGCTATTGTGATGTGGATGATAACGGACTGGCTGGAATTGAGCGAAATTGGGATCTAGCCCTTTACGCTCCTCCTCAAATTCGTTTTTTAATACGAGATGCTGCAGGCAATTTGTTAACCACTATAGACGACGGAGTTGTCACGGATGATACGCCAGGAAGCGTTGTGTTGACTATAGACTCGCGTTTCCAGCATGTGATTGAAAGACGTCTCGATGAAGGAGTTCGTAGTGCCGGAGGCAAATGGGGCGCTGCCGTTTGTATTGATCCAAGAACTGGGGATATCTTGGCTTCGGCAAGCTGGCCGAAATACAACCCCAATATTCGGGAAAGCTTTGAGCCTGAGTTGTTGCGCAATAATGTCATAAGTAGGGTTTACGAACCTGGGTCTACTTTAAAGCCAATTATAGTCGGATTTTCATTGGAGGAAAAGTGGATTTCCCCTAATGAAAAATTTGTTGGCAAGGGATCTATTAAGATAGCCGATGCTGTTATTAGCAATGTCAATAAAAAGGCGTTTGGCTTGGAGACACCTGAGGATATCCTTGTAAACTCCTGTAATGTGGGAATGTCTCAGATAGGGATGCGCTTTGACGTCTATCGGGCCTATGAGACGCTTCGCCAGTGGGGACTTGGAGTGGCAACGGGAGTGGAATTGCCCGGCGAAGAGATCGGGTTGCTTCGGCCTCCGGACCAATGGCGCGGTGTCGTGCCGGCCAACATCGCCATAGGGCAGGGGCTGGCCCTGACTCCCCTGCAGCTGGCGCAAGCCTATCTGCCCATCGCGAACGGCGGCAAGTTGCTGCGCCTTCATATTGTCCGTCGCGTTGCGGATGGTCGGGGGGCAGTCATCTATGAGTCGCAGAGAGAGGTTTTGAGGGATGTCCTGGCCCCGGCAACGGCAGAGTGGCTCCGACGTGTCCTGCGAAAGGTCGTCGCGGTCGGAACGGGAAAGGCGGCATCGACGTCTCTTGCGGACATCGCAGGTAAAACGGGTACGGCACAGGTCGCCGAAAAGGGGCTTTATTCGGAAAACCGCTATGTTGCCTCCTTTGCCGGGTTCTGGCCCTGGGACGATCCTCAGTTCGTTCTGCTCATCGTTATCGGAGAGCCGGCTGGGACGATGACTTACGGAGGACAAATCGCCGCTCCCATTTTTCGACACATCGTTGAGGATATGCATTACCTCCATTTTGCAGAGGAAATCCAGGGTGGGAGGTCTTCGGAAAGTGATTAAGATGGTCGATCTCGTGCGTTACTTGATGGAGTGCGGATTTGAGTTGAGAGTGCCTTCCTGTCCCGAAGAGCTCTTTCTCCGTGATGTGACTCAGGATAGCCGGAAAGTCGAGCAGGGGGCGCTTTTTTGTTGTGTTACGGGCTGCAGGGCCGATGGTCACGATTACGCAGAGGAGGCCGTCGCCAAAGGAGCGGCCGCTCTTCTCTGTGAGAGGCCTTTGGATATCCCCCTTCCTCAGATCATCGTCGGCGACGTCCGAAGGGCCATGGGGCATGCGGCTTCGGCCGTTCACGGTTTTCCCTGCGAAAAGCTCCAACTCCTGGCCGTTACGGGCACAAACGGAAAAAGCACCTCGGCTTATTTGATCCGCCATCTCCTGGCCGAGGCCGGTCGCCGTTCCGGCCTGATCGGAACGATCGTCTACTCTGACGGACGCTGCGACGTGGAGGCCGATCGAACGACTCCCGAAAACTGCGACATCCATCGCTGGCTGGCCCGGATGGTCGAGGCGGGATGCGACAGCTGTGTGATGGAGACATCCTCTCACGGATTGGAGCAGGGAAGGCTCGCCGGTTGCCTCTTCGATAGGGCGCTCTTTACGAACCTGACTCCGGAGCACTTGGATTACCATGGTGACATGGAGAACTATTTTGCCTCGAAAAGTCGGCTCTTTTCAGAATACATGAAGCCCGGCTGGAAAGGTGCCGTCAACGTCGATGATCCCTATGGAGCCAGGCTTCACGATCGCTGGCCGGATCAACTCATGCCCTTCAGCCTCAAGGCCGACGTGGAGCGGGGGCTCCGGGTGGAGAGGCGTCGCATGGATATCAGTGGCCTGACTCTTGATATCCGTTTCCCTGACGGCCGTTCTGTAGAGGGGCTTCACGTCCCCCTCATGGGCAACTTCAATGTTTACAATACAGCCGGGGCTCTGGCCCTGGTTGAGACGCTCTCCCTCAAGGAGAGCGATCTCAAGGTTGCCATGAGGCGTATCCCTCAGGTGCCCGGCAGAATGGAACGCTACTGTTTCCGCAACGGCAGCTGCGCCGTCGTCGATTATGCCCACAGCCCCGATGCTCTTGAAAACGTTTTAACGGCACTGAGAGAGGTGACGGAAGGGCGCATTTTTGCCGTCTTTGGCCTCGGGGGCGAGCGTTACGTCGAAAACCGTCCCGCCATGGGAGCTATCGCCGCTTCCCTGGCTGATTTTGTCCTGATCACCTCCGATAATCCCCGAAGTGAAAACCCTCGAGAGATTGCCCGTCAGATTGCCGTAGGAATTGAAGGAATCAGTCGATCCGTTCCTTATGCCATTGAGATCGATCGAAAAAAGGCCGTTTTTCAGGCGCTTTCCATGGCGCATGCCGGAGATGTCGTCCTGATAGGGGGCAAAGGACCGGAACGTTTCATCCTCTTCAGCGATCACAAAGAGCCCTATAACGATACGGAAACCGTATTGGAGTGGGCGAGGCTCAATGGAGAGGTCGGGGAGCTTCCCTTACGATGAAGAACGGCATGTCTCCTTCACTTGCGTGGGCGGCTCCTCTCGTTCATGGCGAACTCTGGGGTGGAGATGTCCTGCTGCCTCTTCCCGTTGTCGTAGACAGCCGCCTCATAAAGGATGGAGAGGCTTTCCTCGCCCTCAAAGGGGAGCACCACGACGGCCATCGTTTCATCGGCGAGGCCCTTGATCGCGGGGCCAAGGTCTTTTTTGGGGAGAGGGAGGGGCTGATGCCCTGGAGGGATCGGTTTGCGCGCTCGGGAGCCGCCGCGTTGGCCTTTTCCCGCGATTCGGAGGCCTCGTTCGTCGATTTGGCGCGTCTCTATCTGGAAGAGGTCGCTCCCCAGACGATTCTGGCCATAACGGGCAGCGTCGGCAAGACGACCTGCCGCGAGTTGACGGCGCTTGTCCTGGCGAAACGCTTTCGGGTTCATCAGGCCCGAAAAAGCCACAATACGGCCCTTGGCTGCGCCCTAACCGTGCTCGCGATGGATTCCGCCACGGAGATGCTCCTTCTCGAAATGGGCTGCAACCATCGGGGGGAGATCGCTGAAATGGTGGATCTCTTCCCTCCCCATCTTGCCGTCATCACCGAGGTGGCCCCGGCCCATCTCGAGGGGCTGGGGAGCATAGAGGGGGTTCTTCGTGCCAAGCTGGAGATCCTTCGTTCCCGCAACTTGCGGGCTGTGTCCTATAATATAGATAACGACGCTCTTCGGCAGGCGATGGCCTCATTCTCTCGAGAAGTTGACATTCTATCCGTGGGGTACCATCGAGAGGCGATCTTTCGCCTCGTTCAGACGACACAGGACCAAGATGAAGAAGGTGTTCGTCTTTTTGTCCGCGCTCACTATGAGGGAGGAGAGATGGAGCTCGCAAGCCGTCTTTTCGGTCGTCATCACGCGTACTCCATGGGTTTTGCCGGAGCCGTGGCCTCTTATTTAGGCATTGATGACTTTGGCAGTGCCTTTCGGGATCAACGGAGCTTGACAGGGCGAGGGCGAGTGCTTTCGCGCCGTCAGGGGGGGGTAGTCGTCGATGAGTCCTACAATGCCAACCCCCTCTCGATGAGAGCCGCCTTGACGGCTTTTCGTGAAGTGGCCGGGGCAGAGGGCAATTGGGCTCTTCTGGGAGCCATGGGGGAATTGGGCCCCACCTCCGCCGATCTTCACAGGCTGCTGCTCAGCGAGGCTCCTCTGCCGGAAAGGGTGCTCCTACTCGGAGAGGGGTGGCCGGCAACCCTTCCTCCTGGAGCGAGAAGGGTTGCCGGAGCCGATGAGGCCATTGCCCTTCTGACAGAAGAGATGGCGCCTGGCGAAGCTCTTCTCGTCAAAGGATCTCGTCTTTGGAAATTGGAAAGAGTCGTGCAGAAAGCCTTGTCATTATGATTATTCGTTTGATTTTTGCTTCACTGCTTACTTTTTGTGCTGCCGTCTTTCTTCAGGGCTATTGGATCCGTTGTCTTCTGCGTCTTAATGTGTCCCAGACGTTGAAGGCTTACGGACCACAACGACATTTGGAAACAAAAAAAGGCACGCCGACAATGGGTGGCATCGTTTTCCCTTTTGCCTTTTTTATTGGTTTGGTCTTAGCGCGACCGATTATTGACCTTACTGATAGCGAATTGTTTCTTGTTCTTTTCTTCCCCACAGCAATGGCCATCATCGGTTTGGTAGATGATGGGATGAAATTCATGAGGCATTCCAGCGAGGGGCTCAGCAGCCTTCAAAAACTGACCCTTCAGATATTTTTTTGTTTTCCATGGGCTTTGCTGGTTAGTTTTGGTGAAGGTCTTTCTCTTTGGCCTGGTCAAGTCTTTTCTGCTGGCATATCAGTTCCAATTTTGCTTTTCATGTCTGTTGGTGTTCTTAATGCTGTTAATATCACGGATGGGCTTGATGGCTTGGCCTCTGGTGCTTTTTCTATATCAATGATAGCTGGGGCTTTCTTTTTCAAAACTCCATGGATGGTTTTGTCTGTTATTGCCGCTGCGGTTTCTTTGGCTTTTATGTGGCACAATGGACATCCGGCTAAAATTTTTATGGGAGATGTTGGTGCTCATTTTTTGGGAGGATTGCTTATTGTTCTATGCGTTCGTTCTCAATGGACTATTGCTCTTTTCCCCTTGGGTTTTATCTTTGGGATAGAGGCTATCTCTGTCGTTATCCAGCTTTTCTCTATTTGGGTGAGAAAAAAGAAAATTTTTCTCATGAGTCCAATCCATCATCATTTTGAGTTGTTGGGATGGAATGAGACGGAGATCGTGTTGCGTTTTTGGCTCTTGCATTTATTGGGCATGGTGTTTCTGCTCGGTCTCATTTTAATGATTATCGCCTGATTCATGGCTTTTCAGGAGGGAGACCATGTTGCAGATGACTACCGGCAAAGAGCGAGTGACCGTCATCGGCGCCGGAATCAGCGGTTTTGCCACGGCTCTTCTGGCTGCCAAGGAAAGCGCCTCTCTCCTGCTCTCAGATCAGGGGCCCATATCGGAGGCGGTAAAAGACCGGGCCTATGCGGCGGGGATAGAACTGGAAGAGCGAGGTCACAGCGACAAAGCCTGGCAATGTGACCTTGTCATCGTCAGTTCCGGAATCGCACCCACGGCAGCGCCGATAAAGGAGGCTAAAAAACGGGGTTTGCCACTCGTCAGCGAGGCCGACTATGTCTATCCCCATTTGAAAGCCAGGCTGATCGGCGTCACGGGCAGCAACGGCAAAACGACGACGACGGCCCTTCTTGCCCATCTCCTCCGTTGTGGCGGCTTGCGCGCAGAGGCCGCCGGCAATATCGGAGCTCCCCTGGCGGACTTCGCCGGGAGAGAGCTTGATTATCTCGTCGTCGAGCTGAGTAGCTTTCAGTTGCATTGGGCCCGAAAGCTCCGTCTTTGCGGCGCTCTTTTGACGAACCTTGCGCCCGATCACATCGATTGGCACGGGTCATATGAGGCTTATGTGGCAGCGAAAGCGAACATTTTCTCCCTTGTCGAAGATGGGGGATGGGGAATTTTCCGTGCCGCAGACGAAGAGGTCCTGACGGGTTCTTTGAAGGAGACGGTGCGTCGCTGCCGCCTCGCTTGGGATGATAGAGGCCTTTCCGCAGGTGATCTTCTGCTGGCTGCTGACGGGGCCTCTCTTTTGACGGGAGACGGTTCGCGATGCCTTTTTCAAAGGGAGGTCTTCTCCCTTCCCGGAAGGCACAATCTGGAGAATGCGGCAATGGCTTCCGCCGCAGCCACTCTGGCCGGGCTTGAAACGGGAAGCCTCGACGGCGGGCTTCGCTCTTTCGAGGCACTGCCCCATCGTTGTCAAGTCGTCGGTATTGTTGACGGAGTGACCTTTGTCGACGATTCGAAGGGCACAAATGTCGCTGCGACGATAACGGCCTTGACCTCGCTGGAAGGGCCCAAGGTCATTCTTCTGGGAGGAAAAGGCAAAGGCGAAAGTTACGGCGAACTTGCCCTGGCCGTGAAAGCCGAGGCTAAGGCGGCCGTGCTTTTCGGAGCCGAAGCGGAATCTATCGCCGAAGCCCTCTGTTCCGTGGGTTTCCGTCGCTACTTCATCGAGCAGGACCTGGCCCGTTCGTTCGACCGGGCGTTGGAGGAAGCCGAGTCAGGCGAGATGGTCCTTCTTTCCCCTGCCTGTACCAGTTGGGATCAGTATCCCAACTATAAAGAGAGAGGACGGCATTTCCGGCGGCTTGTCGAGGAAAAGGCCCATGGAACGGGAAAGCCCTGACCAGGTGAGATGTGGCCCGGACCCTTTCATCTGGGCCATCCCTCTCGTTCTCACGGGACTGGGAATCTTGATGATCTCCTCGACGACTAGCTATCGCTCTCTGGCCCTTTTCGGCAATCCCTTCGTCTTCGGCCTCAGGCAGCTTCAATTTCTTGGAATAGGTTTGACCGCCATGGTCATGACCTACATGATTCCTCTCGGCTGGTTGCGCAGGCTTACGGCCCCTTTCTGGGTTCTGGCTCTTGTGTTCACCTGGCTCAGCCTTGCCCCGCTCGTCGGCCATGCCGCCGGAGGAGCCTCTCGTTGGCTGCGTCTGGGGCCCTTCTCCTTTCAGCCCTTCGAGCTTCTCTCGCTGGCCTCCGTTGCCCATCTCGCCAACAGGCTCACCGTCGAGGAGCTTACTCCCAAGAGAGCTTTCACCAGAACGCTTTTGCTCCTCTCCCTTTCCGTTCTGCCTGTCCTCCTGCAGCCGGATCTGGGAGGAACGCTGCTTTTGACGGCCCTCTGCATGGGGCTTTATGTGGATCATCACGGGTGGCGCTATCCTCTCGGAGGAGGGGCTGGCCTGGCCCTGATCGTCACCTTTCTCATTCGCGGCGAGAATTACCGGCTACGTCGCATCTGGGCTTTCCTCGACCCGTGGAAAGATCCCAGGGACAGCGGCTTTCAGGTCATTCAGGGATTGGTCGCCTTTGCGAACGGCGGATTCTGGGGCGTGGGATTGGGCAAGGGTTTTCAGAAATTACACTATCTACCTGCCTCCGACACGGATTTTATTTTCGCCGTATTAGCCGAAGAGCTGGGCTTCCCAGGCACAGCCCTGGTCCTCTCTCTTTTCGCCTTCTGGGCCTTTCGCGTCATGAAACTTGCCAGAACCCAGACAGATTCATTTTTCGCTCTTCTTGTCTGGGGACTGGGGCTCTCCGTTCTCCTGCCCATGATCATCAACGTGGGGGGAGTAACCAAGCTTCTGCCTCTCACAGGCATGCCGCTGCCCTTCCTGAGCTATGGGGGCAGTTCTCTCGTCTCCATGTGGATCAAGATAGGCCTGCTTTTGGGACTCGCCAAAGAATCAGGAAGGGAGGGCGTTCCGCAGTGAAGCCTCTTAGGGTGGTCTTCGTCGCAGGAGGTACGGGGGGACATGTTTTCCCGGCTCTTTCCTTCGGAGACTGGATACGGAAGAAGCATCCGGGTACGGAACTGTTCTACGTCTGCGGTGACCGCCCCCTGGAAAAAGACATTTATGCCTATTGCGGTATCGAGCCCGATGTCCTACCTCTTGAGGGCTCTCCCCGGGGGGTTTGCGGGTGGGATTCCGCAAAAAGATGGAAAAACCTAGTCCTCGCCTTTCTCCGTTCCCTTCAGTTGTTGCGTCGCTTGAGACCTGACGCGGTCTGCCTTTTCGGCAGCTATATCTCCTTGCCTGTCATGATGGCGGCCAAGATGCTTGGTATACGCCAAGTTATCCATGAACAGAACGCGAGGGCGGGACAGGTGACTGTCCTGGCACAAAGATGGGGTCTTCCCGTGGCCTCCGGCTGGCCGAGGTGCGAACCATTCAAGGAGGGGACCACTTTTTTTACGGGCGTGCCCATTCGTTCCGTCAATCGTTTGCATCGCGACGAGGCTTGGCATAAACTGGTGTCTGGTCGTCTCTGTCCGCAGAGGCGGATGCTGCTTGTCCTCAGCGGTTCTTTGGGAAGCAGTGATCTTGAGTCCTTTGCTGAGCGCGTTGTCTCTTCCGGTTCGTTCCGTGACTGGTTGCTGGTCGAAATCGGCACCGTGTCGGAGCCGACCTGGCGGAGAGAAACGTTCCTGCGGCTGCCTCGGACGTGGAACATGGCTCCTCTGTTTTCCTTGGCCGATTTTGCCCTTTGCCGTGGCGGAGCCTCGACGCTTTGGGAGCTTCTGCTTTGGGGAATACCGGCCTTGGTCGTTCCCTGGAGACAGGCCTGTGACGATCATCAGCTTGCCAATGCGTGCTCTTTCCAAGCCCTGGGCGGCGGTTCTCTCTGGCTCGAAGGCGTCCATCGTTCAGAAGATATACCGGACCTCCTGGAGGCTGTCCGGATGAAGCCCGATCAAGGACCAGATCAGGGGAGATCGATACCCGGCTTCACCGGCGATGACATATGTCAGTCACTGTGGAGGGTTCTCACCGATACACATTGAAGGGAGAGGGCTCTATGGATGTCGAGCGACAGAAGGTTATGGACGCAAAGCGCGTCCATCTTCTGGGAATCGGAGGAGCGGGCATGAGCGGTCTTGCCCTTCTTCTCAAGGATTTGGGGTATGAGGTCAGCGGATGCGACGTCGCTCGCACGTGTTATACAGACAAAGTGGAGGCTCGTTCCATCGAGGTGGCTTTGGGGCATGGTTCGGACCATCTTGATCGCTACAACCCCGATTTGCTGATCTACAGCAGCGCCGTTGCCGCCACCAATCCTGAAATCGTAGAGGCCCTGAATAGGGGCATCCTGACGGCACGACGAGCCGAGGTTTTGAGCATTCTTTTCAACAGCCGAATCGGCGTCGGTGTGGCCGGCACTCACGGGAAAACGACGACGTCGTCGATGATCTCCCTCATCATGGAAAGAAGCGGGCAGAATCCCACAGTGGCCATCGGAGGGGAGCTTTGCGACATCGGCTGCAACGCCAAGCTGGGCGAGGGGGCGGTGATGGTCGCCGAGCTGGATGAAAGCGATGGTTCTTTTGAGCTCTTCGCTCCTCATGTCGCGGTTGTCACGAACATCGACTGGGACCATGTCGACCACTATCCCGATCTTGACAGTGTCATTGACGGCTTCTCCCGTTTCCTCTCCAAAAGACACGTCGAGGGGGTAACCGTCCTCTGTGCCGAAGATGTCGGCGTCCGCAAGCTTTTGGCCCGAGAAAACCTCTCCGGACTCATCACCTACGGTTTGGGCCCCTCTTGGGATTGGGGAGCTCAGCGTATCGAACATCTTGCCGGAGGCGGGGTCGTTTTCGAGCTGCTGCGTCGAGGCATCGCTACGGGTAAAGTTCAGCTCAGCGTTTCGGGTGAGCATAATGTCCTCAACGCCTTGGCCTCGTTGGCCGCCGCAGATTTTCTGGGTGTCAACCTTACCGAGGCCATCAGGTCGCTGGGGGCCTTTCGGGGAGCCAAACGGCGGCTGCAATTTGTGGGCAGGACCGAGGGAGTCGACGTCTATGACGATTATGCCCATCACCCGCGAGAAATTGTGGCGACGTTAACGGCCCTTCGTCAGATCTTCCCCTGCCGACGACTTCTCGTCGCCTTCCAGCCGCATCGATATACGAGGACGGCGGCTCTCTGTCGTGATTTCGCCTCGGCTCTTTCTCTTTGCGACGTTCTTGCCCTTGCCCCCATCTACCCGGCGGATGAATCGCCCCTTCCTGGTGTTGATTCCAATCTCATCGGCGAGGCCATGCGACAGCAAGGTTTTTCGGAACTTCTCATGGCTCCCACGTTGGATGACCTTGGCGAACGCCTTCTCCTTGAAATTCGGCCTGGTGACCTTGTCGTTACGGTCGGAGCCGGAAATATCAACAAGCTGGGCAAACGGCTGCTGAATGCGATAAAAGGAAAAGGACAGAATGTTGTGGCTGTCGGAGCTTGAGGATATAGCTAAAAATAAATTAAAATTAAATGAAGATCTAAAAAACCATACCTCTTGGAAAATCGGCGGCAAGGCTACGGCCATCATCGAGCCTCAATGTGTCGAAGTGCTTTTGCCCATTTTGGATTTTATAGCTAAAAATAGTATTCCGTATTTTATCCTTGGTGGCGGAACCAACTTGCTTGTCCATGACAGCGGTTTTGACGGCATTGTTATTTCAACCAAGAAACTTAAAAAAATAGATAAAATAAGCGATACAATTTTTGTTTTTGAAGCGGGAGTTTTGGTAGCGGATATATTGAAAATAACGCTATGCAACGGACTTTCTGGTTGGGAGCACATGGTAGGCATACCCGGTACATTGGGTGGGGCTTTAGTTGGCAATGCCGGGGTGAATGGGTATTCTGCCGGAAACTCTGTTGTATGGGTCGAAAGAATAGAAAAAAATTTATCTGTGAAAAAATTGATAGACAAAGACATCAAATGGGCGTATAGGGAATCAATTCCACTGAATGATGGAAGTTTTATAACTAAAGCATGTTTAAAATTTACAAAGTCCAATAAAAGCACAATAACAGAGAATATTAATTTTTTTAAATTAAAACGTTCTAGTCAACCTAAACATGGTTATTCTGCTGGTTCTGTCTTTAAAAATGCGAACAATAGAGAATTTGCTGGATTTTTGTTGGATAAATATGGATGTAAGGGTTTATGTTGTGGCAATGCTAGAATTTCAGTTGATCACGCTAACTTTATATTAAATGATGGCAATGCCTCCTCTCGAGATGTTTGGAACCTAATCCAGCAATGTCGAAACATCGTTCTCTATAGACATGGGAAATGGCTGGATTTAGAGGTGAAGCTTATCGGTGAGCCTTGGACATAGATCAAAATTTGCATGTGTGATGATTTTTGTGTTTTTTGTTGGTTGTTTCTTTTCTTTGGAAAACAAAATACAGGCTATGAGATTAAGGAGTTTTATTGTTTCTCCTCCTGATGGTGGCGTGGAATTGTTTGCGTGGCAAAATCTAACTACTTCTAGCGAGCGGTTTTGGCCTTGTTGGATTTTTGACTTTGGCAACTTTAAACAAAAGATGGAATCGATGTTTCCCGTCCAGGTGACGTGGCAATTACAAGGATGGGGAGCCATTGAGCTTCAGTACGAGGCGTTGAAGCCGAACTTCCTTCTTCTTTGGGAGGGCATCCGATGGGGGGTCTCACAAAAGGGGCTGATCTGGCCTGTCGACGATCCTCACTTCCTGAATCTCTATGCCGTTCCGGACGACGTGCCTGTCATGGAGTGGTCTTCGGAGTTGATGGCACCCGTTGAGCATGATCCGTCGAAAAACGTCCACAAGGCGCTTTTGCCGATGAAAGACGTTTTACTTTGGGTCGAGGGACTGCAGAGGACTGGGTGGCTGAAAGAGGCTTCGCGAGTGATCGTGGAACGACAGGGTGGACGTTTCCGCTTGCGTCTGGTCGTGGACCTTCATGGAATGAAAGGTGTGACGCTGCTTCTCCCCGATACGCCGGGGGCGTGGAAAATCCTTGCGCAGGCCCTTGAACCCATCGTTAAGGATAATGAGGGGAAGTCCAGCCTGACGATTGATGGTACCTACGGTAATAAAATCATCGTTAAGTGATGCTGCAGTTCCCAAAAAGGACTTTCCTCTTCTTTTCATGAGGCTCTATAATGGGACTGGCCGGTAGGTGACCCCCCGCCTGGAAGGGAGCGAGTGACACGTGAAGGCAGAGCCAGAGCTCCTCGTGGGGCTAGATCTTGGCACCAGCAAAGTTGCCGTCGTCGTGGCGGAACGCGATGAGCGCACGGGAGAGGCGCAGATAATCGGCGTCGGACAGGCGCCGTCCTACGGCGTCAGGAAAGGCCTCATCGTCAACCTTGAGCAGGCTGTCAACTCCGTTCGAAGTGCCGTCGATGACGCGCGCCATATGGTGGGGCTCTCTTTCCGGCATGTGACCGTCGCTTTCAGCGGAACCGACGTACAAAGTGTCCTCACTCGCGGAATGGTTTCTCTGGGGCGGACGCCTCGGCCGGTTCTGGAAGGGGATGTGGAGCGGGCCATTGAAGTGGCCCAGTCCGAACTGGACATAGCCTCGAATCACAGCGTTTTGCATGCCATCCCTGTGGATTTCTGCCTCGACGGACACAGCGGGATCGACGATCCTTTGGGAATGACGGGGTCAAGGCTCGAGTTGGAGTTGCAGTCTCTTATTGTCCCGACATCGACGATTCAGAACGTGATCAACTGCGTTGAAAAAGCCGGTCTTATTGTTGACGGACTGGTCCTGAAGCCGCTTGCTGCGGCCATGGGGGCCCTCTCGACGGAAGAGGCCCACTCTGGAGCTGCCGTCGTCGATGTTGGCGGGGGAACGACGGGTATTGCCGTCTATAGTGAGGGACGGCCTCGTCGCCTTTCGGTCATTCCCGTCGGAGGAGATCACATCACCAATGATCTTGCCTGTGTCCTGAAGATTCCCACGAGCAAGGCCGAAGCGCTCAAGCGCGAGGTTGCCCTCGACGAGGAGGAGGGATCTCTTGAGGATCTTCTGGACCTGGATGTCCGCGGCCAGAAAGTCTCTTTCACCGTTGGCCAAGTGGCGGAGATCGTCGGCTGCAGGGTCGAGGAAATATTTGAAACTCTCGTCGGCAAGGAATTGAGCAAGTCGGGCCTGACGATGTTCCCTGCCGGCATCGTTCTCGCTGGTGGCGTCGCAAAAACAGGCGGAATCGACGCTTTTGTCTCCGATGTGCTTGATTTGCCCGTGCGGACGGCTCCCCCTCTTGACGCCGGACGCATGCCACCGGGAAGGAATGGGGCTGAATTCGCTGCCTCCGCAGGAGTGATCCGTTACGTCTTGCAGAAGGAGCTGAAGCCCTATCGCTACCTGGAACCGTCATCCTCTCTCCTTCAGGATCGCCCAGATCATGTGGGGCCGAGCTCAGTTAAAAAAACGTTTACGAAGTTTGTCGCGGACAGCCGGGAGGCTGATGGGGCCATCAAGCGATTCACGGAAACCCTGAAGAAATCCTTCCGCGAACTTTTCTAAAAGTCGTTTCCGGCTTTTCAGGAGGGGAACAGGATGCAGGAGACATTTGCCATCGATAAGGGCGACCGCAAGTTCCGAGAGTGCATTAAAGTTGTCGGTGTGGGAGGGGGAGGCAATAATGCCCTGAATCACATCATTCGCAGTGGCGTTGTCGGCGTCGATTTTGTCGCCGCCAACACCGATGTCGCCCAGCTGGAACATTCGGAAGCGTCATGCCGTATCATTCTAGGGGAAGGACTTACGAAAGGATTGGGAGCCGGTGCCAATCCCGAAATAGGCCTTAAGGCTGCCAAGGAATCCATGGACCTGCTCAAAGACGCCATGGAGGGCGCTGACATGGTTTTTCTCACGGCAGGCATGGGCGGCGGAACAGGAACGGGAGCGACTCCCGTCATCGCCGAGGCGGCCAAAGAAATGGGCGCTCTTGTCGTGGCTGTCGTGACGCGGCCTTTCTATTTCGAGGGCAATCGACGGATCAAGCAGGCGGAGATCGGTATCGCTAATCTGAAGGATAAAGTTGATGCCCTGATTGTCATCCCCAACGACCGTCTGCTGCAGCTTTCGGACGCAAAAATGAGCTTGTTGGAAAGTTTCAAGATGGCTGATGACGTGCTCAGACAGGCCGTTCAAGGCGTCACGGACCTCATCCTCAACCCCGGTATCGTCAACGTCGATTTCGCCGATGTCCGTACGGTGATGAGCAATGCCGGTTCAGCCATCATGGGGATCGGAGTTGCCAAAGGAGAGAAGCGGGCTGAAGAGGCCGCCAAGGCAGCTCTTAATAGTCCGCTTATGGAAAAACCCATGACCGGGGCTAAGGGCGTGTTGTTTAACGTCGCAGGCGGTCCCAGTGTGGGTATTCACGAGATCAACCAAGTCGCAGCCATCATCAACGAGGCAACGGACGAGGACGCGACAGTCATCTGGGGCAGCGCTCTCGACGAGCAGATGGAAGATTCCATCCGGATCACCGTCATCGCCACGGGATTCTCCGTGGATAACCAGCATCCCGGCGTCGAAGGCCGAGGGACGCTGGCCTCTTCTTCTCGGCGAAAGAGGGCGACGGTCGAGCTGGAAGAGGCTGAAGTCAAAGCGGCTCCGGAGGAAGATCTTTTCCGTCTGTCCGGGGTTCCCGCCGATAAATTCGATGAACCTGCCGTCGTTCGGCGTCGCAAGACAAAGACGTGAGGTCTTGACCGTTTGGGAGGTCCGGATGCCTTGCCGTTTCCCAAAGGGAGGTGAAACACCTTGAATGATCGAAGGACACGACGATACAAAGAGAAGAGGCCTCTTTTCCCCTTTGGACAGCTTATGCTCCCCATCGTCGGCGTTGTTGCCCTGGGCATACTCATCTTGGGCATTCGACTTTTCTTTCTCCCCTCCCATTCTTCCGTCTCCTCGGAGCGGATCGTCCCCGCAACGCCCTCCGTCCCTTCGTTACCTGCCGAGCAGGAAGAGCCTGCCGCGTTTTCGGAAACTCCGGCTACGCTGAAAACGGCGGTGGTCGCGGTTCCTGTCTCGGCAGGGGAGGCGTCTCTCTCATCGCCGAAGGCGGCTCTTCCTGCTCCTCAGCAACAGCAGGCACAACCCAAGACCCAGCCCAAAGCACAGCCCACGACGGTGGCAAAACCCGCTCAATCTCCACCGGCGCCGCCGCTCAACTCCCCGCCTTCGGCTTCCTCTGCGCCGAAAGGCGGTTGGGGTGTGCAGGTAGGGGCCTTTACCGCTCCCTCCGCTGCGGAAAGTCTGGCAGCCAAGCTTCGTTCTTCAGGAGAATCGGTCGTCGTCGTCAAGGCGAGCGTGGGAGGGAGGCTCTATTATCGCGTCCGTGTCGTCGCAGGAGCGACGCGACAGGAGGCCGAAAAGAAGTCGGTAACTCTTAAAGCACAGGGGTATCCGACGCTTGTCGTCTCTCTTTAGCCTGGGGGAACGTCAAGGGTCATAAGGAGGTCGGGTGGATCCCATGTCGGGATTTGTCGAAGAGCTGGCCAATCGCGATGAAGCTGTGGAGAGGGTCTCCTATGCCCTCTCCTTTCCGTGGTATTCGGAGGAGGAGAACGTCTCTCTCGGAGACGCTTTCGGCCGCAGGTTGGCCCGGGATATCCGCTCACCGGAATCTTTTCCCCCTTTTTCCAGAAGCCTTCGCGACGGCTATGCCGTTCTTTCCGATGATGTCGTCGGCGCAAGCCCTTCGGCCCCAGTCTTCCTTGACCTAGGGGAAGAGGTTCCAATGGGGCAGTGCCCGGCCTTTCGCCTCGGAATCCGAGAGGCCTCTCTGATTCACACCGGAGGTGTTCTCCCGGTTGGCTCCGATGCCGTCGTCATGCTGGAAGATGTGGAGGCGTCCGTCGGCCTCGTCGAGATCAGGGCTTCGGTCCAAGCGGGAGAAAACGTGATGCCCGAGGGAGAGGAACTTCTGGCCGGAGCTGTCGTGGGGCGCCGGGGAGACCTTCTCGACCATCGTGCCCTTGGGCTGTTGGCTGCCCTCGGAATTTCCCGTGTTCCCTGCCTCAGAGTCACCGTTGGCATCATAAGCACCGGCGATGAGGTCGTTGACATGGCGGTTGAAAAATTGCCTCCTGGCTGCATTCGCGATGCGAACAGTTGGTTTTTGTCCGCCCTGCTCCGAAAGGAAGGCTTTTATCCCGTAAGTTTCGGGATCGTCAGCGACAAGGAAGAAGACCTCAGCGAGGCTATAGCCTCGGCACAGACGCAGTGCGATGTTCTGCTCGTCAGCGGGGGCTCTTCCGTCAGTATTCGTGATCATGTCTCTCAAATTTTCAGTAAAGTGCCCTCTCCAGGCCTTCTGGTCCGAGGCTTGAATCTCTCTCCGGGAAAACCGACCTTGCTGGCCGGTTCCCTCAATCCCCGAAAACTCCTTCTAGGTCTTCCTGGACACCCTCTTTCCTGTGCCATTGTCGCCCTTGCCGTACTTAAGCCCTTGCTGCTTCGCCTCGTCGGCTCCGAAGAGACACAGGCTTCGTCGATCATGGAAGCGGGAGCCGATATTTTCGGTCGGGCTGGTCTTGAGGAGTTTTTGCCCGGCGCTGTCCGTAGTGGGCGGGCTGTTCCTTTGACGGCCAAATCCGGTTTTGTCGGTGCTCTCCGGTCAGCCACCCATTTGATTCGGTTGCCCCAGAATACGGAAACGATCCGAAAAGGAGAGGAGGTCGAGCTTTGGCCGCTGTAAAGAGTCTGCAGCACGTTAGCATGACGGTGGCTCTCCGGTATCTGCGGGAATCCATCGCTCCTCTCGTTCCAATGCGTGAGCGAACAGCGGTAGAGGCCTCCCTTGGGCGAGCCCTGTTGGAGGACGTGACGGCACTGAGAAATATCCCTCATTATCGCGCCTCTGCCGTCGACGGGTATGCTCTCCGTGCGACGATGACGGCAGGAGCCTCTCCGGCCAGGCCTGTGCGTCTTTCTCTCGAAACGTGTCAATGGGTCAACACAGGAGGTCTTGTCGAACCCTCTTTCGATGCCGTCGTGATGGTCGAAGACACCTCCCTTGACGGTTCGGAACTGCTCGTCTCAAAAGCCATCACCGTAGGTGCGAATGTTCGTCCTCCCGGAGATGATGTGATGCGAGGTCAGATTATTGCCCGAGAAGGCGATGTCGTGACGCCTCAGCACCAAGCCCTCCTGCGCGCCGCGGGTGTTGAAGGGTTGTTGATTAGGGCTCTGCCTCGGACGCTTTACCTCCCGACGGGAGACGAAATTCTCCCTGTTTCCTACGAGGGGCCTCTACCGGCTGGAACAGTCCCCGAGACAAACTCGATTTTACTGAGAGGACTTTTTTCCAGATGGGGTTTCCCTTTGACGGTTGGCGATATCATTCCCGATGATCCTGCTAGGTTAAGACAAGCGCTCGAAAAAAACATGGATGCTTACGACCTCCTTCTTGTGGGAGCGGGGTCGGCCAAAGGCAAAAAGGACTATACAGCGGAGGTCTTCTCTTCTCTGGGCGATCTCCTCTTCCGGTGGGTCCGGACGCGTCCGGGAAGACCGGCCATGGCTGCGCGGATAAAGGGTAAGCCCGTTCTTTGCCTCCCCGGTTTTCCCATGTCCTCGGTCGTGGTTGCCATGGGGATTGTCTTTCCGCTCCTCGCTCACCTTCAAGGTCTTCCCGCCGAAGAGGAAAAAGCCCTTTCCCGAGCCCTGGGCTCGTTTGGATCCGAGGAGGGTGAGCTTCTTTTCGCTCATTCCTCTCCGCCTGGAGTAGAGGAATGGCTTCGCTGTCAAATGATCCAGATCAGAGGTAAAACGATCGTTTGGCCTCTTCCCGGAGGAGCCAGTTCCATGCGGGCCATGTCCGAAGCGGATGGAGTTGCCATCATCGCGGAGGAAAAACTCGAATGCCCTAAGGGTATGAAAATCCTTCTGCATAAATCGAAAGAAATTTCCCTGGAGCGACGGATTCTTTTTCAGGGTTCCAACGACCCGGCTGTGGAACGGCTTATTTCTCCGATTCGCCGTCTAGGCTGCGATATGGTGATGCGCTCCGTAGGGAGTGTCGGCGGTCTTGCGGCCCTTTCCCGGGGGGAATGTCACCTTGCTGCCTGCCATCTTATCGACCCGGAGACGCAAAGTTACAACGACAGTTACATTGTCCGCTTCCGAGGTAACGCGCAATGGAGACGTCGACAGCTCTTCTTCCGTCAGCAAGGTCTGATCGTGGCGAAAGGCAACCCCAAGGGCATCTCTTCCGTCGAAGATCTTGCCCGGCCGGATCTATCCATCGTCAATCGTCAGCCGGGAGCGGGTACTCGCGTCCTTCTCGACTACCTCTTAACCGAAAAAAACATTGCCCCCTCCTTCGTTAAGGGTTATGACCGGCAGTGCATCACTCATCTCGATGCGGCAAGCCGTGTTGCATACGGTTTGGCCGACGTGGCCCTGGGGATAAAAATGGCGGCTGAAGCGATGGATCTTGATTTTCTGCCGATAACCGAGGAACCTTATGAGATTGTCTATCCAGAAGAATGTCATGATCATCCAGGTATAGTTGCTTTTCTTGAAGCCCTCGAAGACCAACAATGGAGGGCTGAAATTGATAAAATAGGTGGTTATCGATGGATTTGTTGAAAGACAGATTAGGACGAGAAATTTCGTATGTACGAATTTCCTTGACGGATCGATGTAACTTTAGATGCGTGTACTGCATGCCTGAAGAGGGTGTTCCTTTTATTGATCACGATCTTATTATGACATACGAAGAAATACTTTATTTATGTGAAATTTTCAGAGATGTTGGCATAAAGAAAATACGTTTTACAGGTGGAGAACCATTTGTGCGTAAGGGAATGATTGCTTTCCTGAAAGAAGCACAAAATCGCTTGGATGGAGTCAATATAGCACTAAGCACTAACGGTTCTTTTTTAATGGAAACAGCACATGAAATCAATAAAATAAGCTTAAAAAGCATTAATATAAGTTTGGATACTTTGGATAACTATAAATTTCAAAAAATAACGCGCTACGGAGATTTAGATGTTGTCAAGAAGGGAATAATTTATTTTTCAAAAATATCTCAAATCCCCATAAAATTAAATTGTGTTTTAATAAGAGGGTTTAATGACCAGGAGATGCCGGAACTAATTTCTTTTGCTCGAGAATATGGATTAATTTTGCGTTTTATAGAATTTATGCCCCTTGATAAAGATGTTTGGGACGAAGGAGGATTTATTTCATCCGATGAAATTGTAGAGAGGCTAAAATTTTACGATAATTGGGTTCTTCAGGAAGAAAAAGCTAATTATTTTGATGGACCTGCTAAATACTATGTAAATCATAGATATAACCAAAAAATAGGGGTTATTTCTGCTGTTTCTCATCATTTTTGTTCTTCATGTAATAGATTAAGAGTTACTGCCTTGGGTGAATTAAAGCCTTGTCTTTTTAGCGATGAGGTCATTCCGCTTCGAGATTATATTAGAAATAGAAATTATAACGAAATAATAAAATCAATACATAGGAGTATCAATTTAAAACCCGTTTGCTGGAAGAATTTAAATAAATCAGGAAAGCATATGTCTCAAATTGGAGGGTAATTTATGAATTCTTTCTCTCATGTAGATATGAGTGGCCATCCCTGCATGGTGGATGTTAGCGATAAAGAAAAAACTTTACGAAAAGCCGAAGCGGAGGCTATTATCTTATTGCCTTCATCTATAGCCAATGCTATTGCCAACAACCAAATAGCCAAGGGTAATGTATTTGTCGTAGCGGAAATAGCTGGAATTCAAGCTGCAAAAAAAACGCCTCAGCTTATACCCCTTTGTCACCCAATTAATATCGATTTCCTGGAAGTTAAATGCTTTTTGCGTAGAGAAGATAACGAAATAACAATAAGATCGAAAGTTATTGCAAAAGAAGTAACAGGGATAGAAATGGAAGCTTTAACAGCTGTTTCTGTTGCTGCCTTGACTATTTATGATATGTGCAAGGGAATAGATAAGGGTATGGTTATCAATAGCATACATTTGCTTAAAAAAAGCGGTGGGAAAAGCGGTGAATATGAATACATAGAGCGAGAGGTAGTGTAATGAGAATAAACAGGATACATTCTATTGGTAGTGGCGATTTTGGTATTTCATATCTTCATAAAAAATCTTCAGGAAAAACATCTGTAAACGGCAAGGATATGGATATATATATTAAAAATAGCGGTGACGCAATGCCTGACGTAACAGAAGGACTTGTTATAACTGTTAAGAAAAATTTAGTTTTATTTGATGGTTATTTTTTGGCGTTTCCTGAGGGTGACCCTTTGTTGTCTGTCCATTCTTGTGCTGAAGGTTTTTTTGTTAAAGTAATAAGGCCTGGTTTTATTTCTGTTTGCCAATCAATATCACTGTGGCGACCAATAATGTCTTCCGTCCTGACTGTTAGCGACAAGGGAAGTAGAGGAGAAAGAGAAGACCGTTCAGGCCCTGCATTAATTGATATGTTATCTGACATAGGGTCAATTTTTCAGAATAGGGCCATTGTGCCGGATGAAAAAGAGATTATCAGATCTAAGATTGTTGAGTGGACCGAAGCAGGCTCTAATTTGATTTTGCTGACAGGCGGGACAGGCGTTTCCAGGCGGGATGTTACGCCTGAGGCTGTTCTGTCCCTGACAGATCGAGTGATCCCCGGTATCGGGGAAGCCATGCGTTCAAAAACAGCTTCATCCAAAGCTACGGCTTTTCTCAGTCGCGGTCTCGCCGCTACCTACCGTGATGCCTTGATCGTGGCTCTCCCCGGGAGTGAGCGCGGAGCGAAGGAGTGCTTTGCGGCTGTTGCTCCCATCTTGAGACATGCCGTTGAGACGCTCTGCGGATGGGCGGGGGAGTGTGGCGAAAGCAGGCGGCATCGTTAGGAGTGTGGTGAAGGACATGACCGAGAGCAATGTTTCCGTGGAACGATGCGTCATTCTCACCGGCATGTCCGGAGGCGGAAAATCAACAGCACTTCATATGTTGGAAGATCAGGGATTTTTTGCCATTGATAATATCCCTCCGCGTTTGTTGACAGATCTTATCGAAATACTTTCTCAACATCGCTCTGCTAGGAACTCCGGTGTTGCTGCTGTGATTGATGTGCGAGGCGAACCCTTTTTAGTTGATTTTGAAAGAATTGTGACGCTCCTTCGCAGTCGAGGCATCTATGTGACCGTTGTCTTTATTGATGCTTCAAATCAAATGCTAATAAGGAGATTTGAAGCAACAAGAAGAAAACATCCGTTATCTGACGGGAAATCTTTAATAGACGGAATTAAAAATGAAAGAAAAATGCTTTTGCCGGTAAAAGAGCTTTCTGATATTGTGATTGATACGTCCGGACTTACAGTTAGAGAATTTAGGTCGGATATTTTGTCTCGATTAGGACTTGCAAGCTCTTCTTTTTCTATTATACTAACTTCATTTGGATTTAAGTATGGATCTCCTCAGGATGTTGATTTTTTGTTTGATGTTAGATCTTTGCCGAATCCATATTATATTAGTAATCTTAGGATGTTATCGGGACTTGATATTCAAATACAGAACTACCTTAGAGGATTTGATGTGACTATTGGCCTCTTTGAAAGAATTAAAAATTTGTTAGATTTTATTATTCCTGAATATAAGAAGATAGGGAAAATGCAGGTACATATAGCGATCGGTTGTACCGGAGGTCGGCATCGTTCTGTTGCAATGACACAATGGCTTGCTGATGCTATGGAGAGCGCCACTGTCACCTCACGTCATCGGGATCTACAAAAAGACATGGAGACCGAGGGAGGAGTATGAGTGGATAGGACGCTTATTTTTGTTTTTGGTATGATTTTAGGTTCTATATTGGCTTCATGTGTTTCTTTAGCAATAAGATCGAATAAAAATTTTTCAGTTATAAGTAAAATAAAAATAGACAATAATTTATTTTTAGGTCCTAAGATAGTTGTTGTTGGTGGCGGTACGGGGCTATCTACGTTGCTTTCTGGACTTAAGCTATTTACTAATAATATAACAGCAATTGTAACGGTAACTGATGAAGGAGGAAGTTCTGGAAGGCTTAGGATGGAATGGGGAATGCTTCCACCTGGCGATATAAGAAACTGTCTCGTGGCTTTAGCAAAAGACGATAATGCCCTTAATAAGATATTGAATTTTAGATTTGATAGGGGAGAACTAAAGGGTCATAGCTTGGGAAACCTTATGATGTTGGCAATGACAGAATTATGCGGCGACTTTGCAACAGCGATAGAAGAAATGAATCAATTGCTAGCTATTAGAGGAAGAGTTATTCCTGTTACAAATGAAAAGGTCATGCTGGCTGGAAAGCTACAAAACGGCGAAAAAGTACAAGGAGAACTCGATATTTCAAGTCACGGATCTAAACTAATCGATCTGTGGCTGGAACCTGGTGATTCTTCCTTGCACGAAGAAATTAGTTCAATAATATCTGAATCAGATTTAATTGTTTTGGGTCCAGGTAGCCTTTTTACTAGTGTTTTGCCTAACTTGCTTGTCCCTGGTTTTTCTGAAATAATAATAAATTCGTCAGTTCCAATTGTTTATGTTGCAAACCTCATGACTCAGCCAGGAGAAACTGAAGGATTTACCCTGCTTGACCATGTGAGATGGATTGAAAAATTATCTGGCATTACGCCTAATTTCTTATTGGTAAACGACACATCTATACCTGAAAAAATAAAAAAAATATATAAAAATGACAAAGCCGATCCAATCATCATAACTGATGAACAGGAAATTGCATTCAAGACTATGCATTGCGCTATAATAAAAAATAATTTTTTAAATATAATAGACGATAAATCAGTAAGACATCACCCAATTAGACTTTCTGAAGCCTTAATCAACTTAACAAGAAAAAATGGGGAAATACCTTGGGCAGAATAGATATTTTACTGTGGGATGAATGGTTATCTACTATTCCAGATTCAGTTGAAGATGTCGAGGCTGAAATGGCTGGATTATTGCAAGGAATGAATCAAATTTCAAACAACAGAGAAGGCAGTTTATTAACAACCAGTCGAATTGCTGTGTTTCAAAGAATAAGAAAAATTTGGTCCTTATCTACGGGTACATCTAAAATTGATCTTGCTAATTTGCTCATCCTTCCCAAATCTCTTAGAGGGCGAATTTTTATCAAGAGAACAAAAGAAATACAAAATTTACTTAACATGCAAATAAGCAGACCAAATAGCAAAAGATCAATGGCTTGGCTTCGTGGCTTATGGGGGCCCTGCGGTTCTTTGTTTAAGCCTAAAAATGGATATTACCTTGTTTTTAGGTTAAACAATTCGAACAGCCAGCTAGAATCCATAAAAAATATATTTAATAATTTTAATTTAAATTTTAATTCAAGAAATAGGTTGGGTGGGTATGAGTTTTCGCTCAGAAATCAAGATTCTATTCTTGAATTTTTGTCTGATGTTAATTTAACAAAAACATCCATGGCGGTCCAAGAAAGAATAATATTTAGATCTATGCGTAATTTTGCTAATAAGATAGTTAACTGCGATTCTTCTAATATAAAAAGGTCAATAAATGCTTCAAGGCAGCAATTGGAATTAGCTTCAAAAATAGAGGAGTTAGGTATTGGAGATATGCTTCCTCATCCCCTAAAAGAAGTAATAATAGCTAGATTGAGCAATCCTAGCGCAACTTTACGCGAATTAGGACAATCATTGCAAAATCCCATCAGTAAAAGCACAGTAGAATACAGGTGGAAAAAGATAGAGGATATCCTCATGGAGATCGAAAGAGGAGGCTCATATAATGTACCTTGGAAAACCTGATATTAACTCATATGAAAAAGGCGCAGACAGAGAGTATTTTATTAGCAATGGAAATAAAAATTATTCATTTAACACTATAATTGGAGCCAACACCAGGAAAAATCATGGATTATACGTTTCTTTTGACAATGTAAAATCTAAATTGCTGGTTCATGTCGCAAAAATTGAAGAAATAATTAATATTGACGGTAAAAAATATAATTTATCTACAAATAAATATTTAAATTCTGTTTTCCCTGAAGGATATCGTTATTTGCAGGAATTTTATACAAATCCCTTCCCCGTATTTTTGTATGTCATACATAGCGTAATGATTAAGAAAACTATTTTAATGCCGCCAGACTCTGATGTGCTACTAGTCAATTATGAAATTATTTCTTCACCTAACGCTATTGAGATAGAGATAAGGCCACTCATGGCTCACAGAGAAGTGGATTTAAAAATAGCATCTTCTCAAGATAGGAATTTCCAAGTATCCCAAATACATGATAATCTAATGATATCATCGGATATGACTTCGACTTTTTTGAATATAACATCTGGCGTTTGGAGCGGATCAAACAAGACATATGAAAATATTATATACGACAAAGATGAGCTTGAAGGGGATTCTTTTGTAGATAAATATTGGTCAGCTGGCTACTTTTCAATAAAAGCAACAGAAGGCAAAGCTTTCAGTTTTATTGTATCAAAAAATGAAATAAACCTAGATTTTGATTCGATTAGAAAAATAGAAAACAAAACAAGGCTTTCAGTGAATAAATCATCCTATAACCTAAGAGGCAAAACGCTCAACGACCTTACGAGAGATTTAATGTCCTCTGCGTCTTGTCTAATTCATAAAGAAAACGGCATTTATTCAATAATTTCTGGCTATCCGTCTTTCCAAGAGAATTCTTTTAATACTTTTATGTCTTTGCCTGGCCTTCTTCTTTCTTCTGATAAAATAGAAATAGCTGATAAAATATTTGATAAGTGGATTGGATTGTCAAAGGCGAATAATGGAGTAGTGCCGCTTTCAGTTGATGAAAAATCTCATGCAAGTCCGTCAGGGGATGCGGGGCTTGTTCTTGTCTATTCATTGGGTAAATACGTAGATAAAGTAGGATCTATTGATAAAATAAAGCTTAATTGGAATGAAATAAAGTCTTTTATGGATAATTATTTTGAAGAAAACGATAGAATAGGTTTAACTCAAGATGATTCGGGTCTCCTTAGGTTAATTGACAATAATTATCGTTCTGATTGGATGAATTCTAAAATAAATAATCAATATATCGTGAACAGAAAGGGATACCTGATTGAATCTAATGCTTTTTTTTATAACGCCTTGAAAACTATGGAAATGTTTTCATTGGAGCTTGACGATAAATCTTCTGCGTTGTTTTATTCAAATAATGCCAAACAAGTAGCGTCTTCGTTGTTGGACGTTTTTTGGAATGTGGATGGTGCTTTTTTATGCGATTGGGTAGATGGTGGTTATCAAGAAAAAACAATTAGGCCAAATCAAATTTTTGCGATTTCCTTGCCTTATACGGCCCTATCTCCTGATAAGGGGGTAGCTGTTTTGCAAAATTGCTGGAATCATCTCTATACGACTTTCGGTCTTCGTAGCCTTGATCCGCGAGACGATCACTTCAAGGGGCGGTTTGAGGGGCGGTCAGACCAACGCCTCAAGGCACGCTATCGCGGTATGGCTTGGCCTTGGTTGCTCGGCCAATTCATCAGTGCTTTCATGCGCTACTATCCGAAAAGACCAGATATAGCGCTAACTTTCACAAGACCTTTCGTCTCTCATCTGAGTCGAGGCTGTCTTGGCGGTGTGGCTGAATTTTTCGACGGGACCATGCCTTATAACCCCCATGGTGATTTCCTTTCAGCCCTCAGCGTCGGAGAGCTTCTTCGGGTTCTTGATGAAGATCTTCTTGAGTTTGATCGCCTTTAGGTTTCCTGCTATAATGGATTCGCATTCTGGGCAGTCTCTTTTCCCCATTACGGTGCGCTAGAGGGCGGGGCATGGCATTTGCTGTGCCCCGGTCTCTGTGGTGAAGTCCTCGACTTTCAGCAGTAGCCAAAGCAAGGAGGAGTTGTCATGAACAAACTCAAGGTCGCTATCAACGGTTTCGGAAGGATCGGCCGCCTCACTCTCCGCTCCGTTTTTCAGTACGATAGGGAAGCTCTTTTCGATGTCGTCGCCATCAACGATTTAACTTCCCCTGAAACCCTGGGATATCTCTTTAAGTATGATTCCGTTCACCGCCGTTTCCCAGGGGATGTCTCTGTGGAGGGGAATTGCCTCGTTGTGAATGGTCATTCCATCCAAGTTGTTGCCGAACCTGATCCGATGAAGCTGCCATGGAAAGAGCTTGGCGTGGATCTGGTCGTCGAGTCGACAGGTCGTTTCACCGATGCAGAGAAGGCTAAGGCTCACCTTGAAGCGGGGGCCAAAAGAGTCCTTATTTCGGCTCCAGCTAAAAAAGAAGACGTGACGATCGTCATGGGCGTCAATGAGGGCGATTATGATCCCTCAAAACACTTTATCGTCTCCAATGCCTCTTGTACGACAAACTGTCTCGCACCTGTAGTGAAGGTCCTTCAGGAAGAGTTCGGCATCGAGAAGGGGCTTATGACGACAGCTCACTCCTACACGAACGACCAGCAAGTCCTCGATTTCCCTCACAAAGACCTTGCTCGTGGTCGTGCCGCGGCGCTTTCCATCATCCCCACTTCGACGGGAGCGGCCAAGGCCGTTTTTAAAGTCGTCGAGGGACTCGAGGGGAAGCTGAACGGTCTTGCGCTGAGGGTACCCACAGCCGATGTCTCTGTCGTCGATCTTGTTGCGCAGCTCTCGCGCGACGTTTCCGTTATGGAAGTGAACGAAGCCGTCAAAAAGTGGGCCGACGGGCCCATGAAGGGTATCTTGGCCTATGAGCCGGCCAGTCTTGTTTCCATGGATTTCGTGGGTGACAGTCACTCGTCGATTTTTGCCCCCCAGCAGACAATGGCTGTGGGCAATCTCGTTAAAGTTCTCTCCTGGTACGACAATGAATGGGGCTACAGCTGCCGCATCGTCGATCTTATCAACTTCATGATCCGAAAGGGGCTATAGAGCACGATGAGGCTGCGGGCGCTCGCCGAGTACGGCGGTGACCTCCGGGGAAAAAGAGTTCTTCTCCGCGCCGACCTCAACGTGCCGATGGAGGAGGGGCGGGTCGCGGATGATACGAGACTCCTCGCGCATCTTCCCGTTCTCAATGATTTGCGCGCAAGAGGAGCCCGTATCGCTCTCTGTTCTCATCTGGGGCGTCCAAAGGGAAAGAGCGTTGCCGAATTCTCCCTCTTCCCAGTGGCCCAGAGGTTGTCGGAAATAACGGGGTGGCCCGTCTCCTTCGCTGAGGATTGTCAGGGGATCGTTGTCGCTTCAGCTCTGGACCGTCTGGAGCCTGGCGGCATCGTTGTCCTTGAGAACCTGCGCTTTCATCAAGAAGAAGAGAAGAACGACCCTGTCTTTGCCGAATCGCTGGCTTCCGGCTTCGAACTTTTCGTCATGGACGCTTTCAGCGCCGCTCACAGGGCCCATGCCTCCACGCGTGGCGTTGTCGATTTTCTCCCTTCTGTCGCCGGACCTCTTCTCGTGCGGGAGGTCGAGGCTCTGAGCCAGGTCAGGGACAACCCGGTTGCTCCCTACGTGCTTATCCTCGGCGGAGCCAAGGTCTCTGACAAGATCGGCGTCATAGAGAACCTTCTGGAAAAAGTTGACGCTGTCCTGGTCGGCGGCGGGATGGCCTTCACTTTCCTTGAGGCCAAAGGCTTGCCGATTGGCCGGTCCCTATGCGAGAAAGAAAAACTTTCTTTTGCTGCGGAGATGGTGGCTAAAGCGAAGGCAAGAGGTGTGTCGCTCCTGCTGCCTGAGGACGTGGTCGTGACAGAAGAGTTTTCGGCCCAGGCCAAGTCCTGGACGGTGAGCGTCGACGAAATACCGTTAAACGCCATGGGGCTCGATATCGGGCCTGCAACGGCGGAGCGCTTCGTCGAGGTGCTCCGCCGGGCGAAGACCGTCCTCTGGAATGGTCCTATGGGTGTCTTTGAAATGGAACCCTTCGCGGAGGGAACGCGGCGTCTCTGTGAGGTACTCGGTGAGGTGACCTCCCAGGGAGGTTTTACCGTCATTGGTGGTGGAGATACGGCGGCAGCTGTCAATCGGCTCGGTTTCGGTGACCGCGTTTCCCACGTCTCTACGGGCGGGGGAGCAAGCTTGGAGTTTTTTGAGGGTAAAATGCTCCCCGGCGTCGAGCCCTTTCTCCTTTGACTGGGGAGCTGTCGAGACCACTCTGCGGGGATGTGATTCCATGCGTAAAATGTTGATTGCAGGTAATTGGAAAATGCATATGACGGCGGGGGAGACGGAGCAATTTTTTCGCGAGTTTATGGCCTCTCTGAGGCAGCCTCCCTTTCGGGAAGCCCTAGGCCGCAGCCGTCTGGAAGTGGCTCTTTTTCCTCCCTTTACCAGCCTTTACGTTGCAGCCTTTGCTCTAGAGGAGGCCCCTCGCGGTTTTTCCCTCGGTGCCCAGACGGTTCACTGGGAGACTCACGGGGCTTTCACGGGCGAGATCTCTCCAGCGATGGTGGAGGAGAGCGGTTGTCGCTACTGCCTCGTCGGCCACAGCGAAAGACGTCACCTTTTCGGTGAAACGGACGAGATGACGAACCTGAAAGTGCGTGCGTTGTTGGCCACTTCCCTCCGTCCTGTTCTCTGCGTAGGCGAAACTCTGGCGGAGAGAGAGCGAGGAGAGACGTTTACGGTGGTTCGGCGCCAGCTGTTGAAGGGGCTTGAGAGTGTCCCCGCCCATCGCCTAGGCCAAGATGTTGTCGTTGCCTATGAACCGGTCTGGGCCATCGGAACGGGCAAGACAGCCAGCGATGACGATGCACAGGAAGTGTGTCATTTCCTGCGGTCGGTTGTTGGCGATCAACTCGGTGCCGAAGGTGCCGAAAGCCTTCGCGTTCTTTACGGCGGGAGCGTAAAAGCGGAAAACAGCGCCGGATTGATGGCACGGCCCGATATCGACGGAGCTCTGGTCGGCGGGGCTTCGCTCAAGAGCGATTCTTTCCTGGCTATTCTCAGGGAATCGCTGTCTGCTCTTGCTTGAGGGACGTTGACCAAGGCCCATAAGTATCGCCACCCAAAAAGAAGGGGCCATGAAGGCCCCTTCTTTTTGGGTGGCGCAGAAGTTGTGTCCGTCGGCAGAAGCCGACCGGCCGGAATGCCGAAAGCAACATAAGATACATTATAGGACACGATAGAAATGAAGGGCGGGAAGAAACGCCAAGCAAAAGACCTCCGTCTCAGAGAGATCTCTCTCTGTACGGAGGCCCGAGATCTTGGTGAGGCGTGAAGGTCTTCTGCTTCTGCTCTGCCGGGCTTCTGTGGTTGACTGCGTAAGCCCGGTCTCAGTCGGCGAAGACGGTTGTCGGAGCGTCGCCCCAGATGCTCTCGATTCGATAAAAATCGCGGCCACGTTTGCTGAAGATGTGGACGACAAGCTTGCCCGTATCAATCAGCCCCCAGAGAGAACTATTGCGGCCTTCGACGACATAGGATGTCCCCTCGGCATCTAAGGTCTCTTCGACGACATTGAGAAGGGTCCGCATGTGGACGTCCGAGTTGGCTGTGGCGATAAGAAAAACGTCGGCTTCGGCGTTAAGATGCGTCAGGTCAATAAGGGTTACCTCTTCCGCTGACTTGAAAAGCAACTTTTCGACAAGCTTCTGATACCTGTGCTCGATCGACAATTTTGTCATCATAGACCTCCCATCAAAGTCGCGTTTCTCTACTCCAGACGTTGGGAGCGAAGTCTCTCGAAGATTGTGGCATAGTCGTGCCCGAGGGTCAGAGTGACAACGGTCACATCGGAGGCTCTCACGAGTTTTGGGCCGATTCCGGCAAGCGTGGCCAAAGCCGTTCCTCGCTTTCGCCCTTCCTCCCCCTCAGTCTGAGGGTAGTGAACCTGGGAATAGTGGTAATCGAAATGCTTGGCGTTTCCCGAATAGGAGACGTCGATGCCCAGTTTCTGGAGAACTTCGGCTCCTTGTCCAGCCAGTCCCTTGCCTCCGCTGCCGTTGAGAACGGCCACGGGCCTTGTGAAAATAGAGGCTATCTCTGCGGCCGTAAAGTTCATCTCCGTTTCCGCTCCAACGAGATCGGGCGATGTTTCCGGAGGAAGGTCGGACGAAGAGGAGAGGAAAGACGACGTTGCCGCAAGATCGCCGAGCCAATAACTGATGCCGGAGATGTAGGCGGAGTGCCCCGGGAGAGTGGAAAATTGCAACTGCGCCTCCTTCTCCCCTTCTCTCAGGTACGACCCGAGCTGAAGGGCCTGGGAGGGCGGAAGATTTGTTTCGACCATGGCGATAGCTTCACGGATGAGCTGCGGGAGCTTGGGCAAGATTTCGGGAGAGTAGATTTTCTCTAGAAGAGCGTGCATGAAGATCTGTTGCCGTCGCACTCTTCCGATGTCCCCCAAGGCGTCGTTGCGGAAGCGGACATAGTGAAGGGCTTTCTGTCCGTCAAGGCGTTGAGGGCCCTTGGGGATGTCGATGTAAAGCCCTCCGGCTCGATCAACGTAGTAAAGTCTCTTCTCGACGTTGATCTCAAGACCTCCGATCAGGTCGACCACACGAGGGAAACTGTCGTAATTGACGACGACATAGTAATGGATGGGGAGGCCCAGATAGTTGACGAGCGTCTCCTGAAGAAGCTTGACGCCTCCATAGGCATAGGCGTGATTGAGTTTCTGCCATCCATGGCCCGTGATCTGAACGCGCGTGTCACGCGGGAGAGAGAGCAGCTTGACCGTCTTGGATTCCAGGTTGACGGAGACGAAGGCTATCGTATCGGAACGATGGGATCCTTCATTGGAATCGACGCCGATCAACAGGAGGTTTACCTGGCCCGAATCCCTGTCGTGAACGAGCTCCTCCCGGAGAGAAGCTTCCTTGGGAAGAAGAACGCGCTGGAGACGCCACCAAGCTCCGGTCATTGTGGAGAGAAGAATGAACAGCGCGGCCAGAGCCAGTTTGCCTTTGGTCATATAATCACCATCCGTTTCTCCGATGGTAGAGAGCTTTTTTATAAATATAGTGTTCCACTGGCCAGGGGGTCAGATAACGGATGCTCCGTCCTTGCCCGACTCGCCGACGGATTTCCGTGCTTGAGATGGCCAGATGAGGGATCTCAAGGGGAATGACGGCACGACGAATGGACGGAGGCAGGTCTTCCAGCCGGTGGGGGTTGTAGCCGGGACGGCTGACAGCCACGATCTTGCAGAGGGAGACGATCTCCTCCGGCTCTTTCCAGTTATGTATGTCGAGAACGGCGTCCAATCCCGTGATGAAATAAAAGGTAACGCTACCGGCGGGATACCAATGACGCATCTCTCGCAGGGTGTCCACGGTATGGCTTGTCCCCTCACGATCGATTTCAAGACGGGAGATCTTGAAATGAGGATTGTCGACGGTTGCCAGCAGGGTCATGGTGTAGCGATCTTCGGCCAAGGAGACCTGCTGGCGGTTCTTGTGAGGCGGCAACCCCGTCGGAACGAAAAGGACCTCCGAGAGTCCCAGGGAGAAATAGGCCTCCTCCGCAGCAAGGAGATGTCCGTAATGGATGGGGTCAAAGGTGCCGCCCATGACCCCGATTCGTCTCAGATGAGACGCTGTCGACAAGGAATGTTTCCCTCCTCCCGATTGCTCTCTACGGCTCGATTTCCAGAGCTCCTTCCGGTTCAAAATCGAATTCCATGTCGCCGATGCAGACGGTATCCTTCTCTTTCGCCCCTTGGGCCAGAAGGAGGTCATCGATTTTGAGCTTGCGGAGGATGCGTGCAAATCGAGCCAAGGCCTCCTCCTGCTCGAAGTCGTAACGTAACACGACTTTTTCCAGGTAAGGGTGAACGATGCGGAATCCCTTCCCATCGGTAAGGCGCAGGATCTGGACCGGGACACGGCGACGCCCCTCTCCCTCGATGGGTTCGGCGGCGAGGCCGACGAGACGCGTCTCGCTGTGAGGGCGGGGATGAAGTCGGGCCTGATCGGCCAAATAGCGCACCAACTGCGGAATATTGTCGCCCCTCAAGGCGCTGACGGCAAGGAAGGGAATACCTTTTTCTTCCATGAATCGGGCCACGCCGTCGATCTTTTCCGCGGCGTCCGCGACATCGATCTTGTTGCCCACGACCATATAGGGTCTATCGAGGAGCTCTTCGTCGTAGGAGGCAAACTCCTCACAGATGATTTCCCACTGCCGCAGGACATCGGAAAGGGACGAGGCAGCAAGGTCGAGGACATGAACGAGAAGTCGCGTCCGTTCGATGTGCCGAAGAAAGGATAATCCCAATCCTTTGTCCTGATGGGCACCTTCGATGAGGCCGGGGACGTCGGCGATGATGACCCGTTCGTCATCCACGTCGAGGGCTCCGAGGTTGGGGGAAAGGGTTGTGAAAGGATAATCGGCAATTTTAGGTTGAGCGTTGGAAATGGCGGCGAGAATGGAGGATTTGCCCGCGTTGGGAAGCCCGACCAGACCGATGTCGGCGATCAGCTTGAGCTCCAGTCGTAAGGTTGTCTTCTCGCCGGGGTCGCCTTTTTCCGAAAAGTGGGGTGCGCGGCGCACGGAATTGGTGAATGTGACGTTGCCTCTTCCGCCCTTTCCGCCTCGGGCAGCGAGGAATCGATCTCCAGGTTCGACGAGGTCGGCGAGGAGGTCGTCCGTCTGACCATCGAAGACGAGCGTGCCACAGGGAACGGGGATGACGGCATCCTCTCCCGATCGTCCGTACTGGCGTTTCCCTCGGCCATTTTCTCCCTTGGGAGCCTCGTAACGATGATGATATTCGAAATCGGCAAGGGTCTGGATGCTGAGGGAGGCTTCGAAAATGATGTTCCCTCCCCTCCCGCCGTTTCCGCCGTCGGGACCGCCACGAGGAACGAACTTCTCCCTGCGGAAACTGGTGCACCCGTTTCCTCCCTGTCCGCCTTGAACTTGGATCACAACAAGATCAACGAACTTCATGGGGTTTCACCTCAGAGGATCATGACTCGACATCAAAAAGGGGGCCATCGTCAACGGGCCCCCATAAAAACGCGCAATCTGACCTGACAGGGCAGGGAAGAATTTCGCTCTACAGACCGACTTCCGCCTCAACGGGGCAAACATGGGCGTACTTGCGCGTTCCCTTCGTCTCGTAACGGACAAGGCCCGACTTAAGGGCAAAAAGGGTAAAATCGCGGCCGCAGCCGACGTTCTGTCCCGGATGAATCCTGGTCCCTCTCTGGCGCACCAAAATGCCTCCAGCGAGGATGTCCTGGCCGTCATGGCGCTTAATTCCCAGGCGCTTAGGTTTGCTGTCTCTGCCATTTGACGAGCTGCCTTGTCCTTTTTTATGGGCGAAAAGCTGTAAATTAAATTTTTTCATCACTCTCAGCCTCCAGAATTTCCAAATAAGCGGGATAGCTCTCCTCCATAGCCCTCAAGCCACCAATGATTGTCTGAAAAAGGATTTCGGTCCGCTCGTCGGCGTGAGGAACCTCTAAAGACAGATATCCTCGCCGCTCGTCAACGGAAGAGAGAGGAGAGATCGCCAGGACATCGCTGAAACCGATTTCGAGAGTCTGCATCAGGGCCGAGACGCCTGCACAGACGATATCTGAACCTTCCGGAGCATATCCTGAATGTCCTTCGGCGGAAATACGGGTGATAAAGCCTTTCCGTTTCCGTAGGCGGAGGACGATCATCGGTGCAGGCTCAGCAATCGATGGAGAGGATCTCCAGCTCCGTGTAGCTCTGGCGGTGTCCCCTTATGCGGCGCTGGTTTGTCTTGTTTTTGTATCGAAAGGCGTAGACCTTTTTGCCTCTTCCGTGCGCGATGACCTTGGCCGAGACCTTTGCACCGTCGACGGAGGGCATCCCGAGGGCAAGCCCTTCCTCCCTGGCCACGAGGAAGACGGGGCCGAGATCGACCGTTGCCCCCTCGGCCGCGTCGAGAAGTTCGACGCGAATTTTCTGTCCCGGCTCGACTCGATACTGTTTGCCTCCTGTTTCCACTACTGCGTACATGTTGTTGCCTCCTTCCGCCGGAGCTAGGCAGCTCTGAGCTTTAAAGCCCGCTCCATGCGTATGATCCACGACCTTTGTATTTTACGCATCTCGAGTCTTCTCGTCAACGGGAATCTTTGCGGAGAGCGCCTCGTCGAGAAGAGCACGGCTGTGCTTCCGCGCCTCAAGGGATTGCCCGTCGCCGGCGAGCATTCGGGCAATCTCGATTACGCGCTCTTCTCCGTCGATTTCGACGACGGCGCTTTCGTTGCCGCTGCGGCGAACGACATAGTGCTGTTCGGCCAAGGCGGCGATGGCCGCTTCGTGAGTCACGAGAAGGACCTGACAGCGTCTGGAGAGGTCGCGCAGTTTATAGCCGGCGAGAAGGGCTGCCCGTCCGCCCAGGCCGGCTTCCACTTCGTCGAAAACGAGACACGCGGGCATTCTCGCGTCAGGCAGGCACAGCTGGAGGGCGAGAAGGATGCGGCTCAGCTCCCCTCCTGAAGCGATACGGCTGACGGGGCCCTTGAAATCCCCTTCGCCGTGAAGTTCAAAAAGGACGTCGTCGGCACCGTTGGGCCTGATTCGGTCGAGGGGAAGCAGTTTGGCGTGGAAACGAAGATTTTCCATGGCCAGGTCGATGAGATAACCGTTCATGCTGGTCGAAAGCTCTTCAGCTGCCCGCTGGCGCAGCGTTCGAAGCTCGAGAGCCAGAGAGGAGGCTCGCCGTCGCCACTCCCGGCTTTCGTGTTGGAGGCGTTCCAGCTCTCCCCCACTGGCGACGACCCATTGCAGCTCTTTATTTGCGGCCGCACAGTAGTCGAGGAGTTCCTCGTAGGAGTTAACTTTGGCCAAGCGTTGGATTTGGCGGATCTTGCCGAGGCGCCGTTCCAGGGACTCGCGTCGTTGTTCCAGTTCCTCCAGGGAATAAGGCTGAAGGGAGGAGGCTAAAAGACGCTGAAGACGCTGAAGGGAGGCAAGGATCTGTTCTGTCGAGGTCGCCCAGACTTCTCCCTCGGTGCCGTCGAAGGCGTCACGAGCCCCAAGGAGAACTTCTTCCAGGGCCTCTACGAGTCCTCTCTCGCTGCCTCCTCCTGCCAACTGATTATAAAAGTCCTTCAGGCGGATCACCTCTGTGATGCGCCGTTCCGTCTCCTCCAACTCGCGACTCCAAAGGAGATCCTGTCCCTCTTTGAGATGGAGAGCTTCGGTCTTTTCGAGAATTTCCTGGGCCTTGCCCCATCGAGTTTCCAAATGGGCCCGTTTTTCCCGTAGCGCCGCAATCTCTCTTTCCCGATCCAGGCCTTGAGAGACGGCTGCTCGGATTTCCCCCCGGATTTCGGCGATGCGATCCTCGCCGAAACCATCGAGAAGATCAAGCTGTCCCTGGGCGTCGAGAAGCCCCAGCTGGGCGAACTGGCTCTGAATGCCCAGCTGTCCCGTCATGGCCTGGGCCAGGGTGGAAAGAGGAACGGGTTTGCCCTGGAGGTAGGCACGGCTCCGTCCCGACCGGGAGAGGATACGCCGAATGATCGTCGTTCCTTCCTGAGGTTGAAGATCTTCGCCCAGGCCGAGCAGGGGGCCGTCATTGGCCATCACGGCCAGAACTTCCCCTTCATCGCTTTCGCCGTGGATCATCGACGATTGAGAGCGGGCCCCGCTCAAAAGTTCGAAGGCCCGGACGAGGCTGCTCTTGCCCGAACCGCTCTCGCCGGTGATAGCGACAAAAGAAGCCCGCAGAGAGAGGGTTGCCTTTGAAATGCCCCCGATTTCTCGGATGCGGATTTCTTCGATCACGACTACTCCCCTCCCAGTTCCGTCTGAGACTGGCCCCAGCAGAGTTTTTGTTGTAGAAGGACGAAATATTCCCTTCCGGGAAGGAAGATCGATTGGACACGTTTTTCCGGCGACAGCCTGATCTCGATGCGGTCTTCCGGGAGCAGCTCGTAACTGAGTTGTCCATCCTGAGAAAAGACGAGGTCGCGGAAATTTCCCTCGGGGACGATGGTGACGATGTCGTCGGCTCCTAAGATGATCGGTCTCGCGTAGAGGGTGTGGGCACAGATGGGAGCGACGATGAGACAGGCCACGTGAGGCGGCACGATGGGGCCTCCCGCAGAGAGGGCATAGGCCGTGGAGCCCGTCGGCGTCGCCACGATGACGCCGTCGGCGGGAAGCAGACTCAAAGGCTCGCCGTTGACGAGAATGCGGATGAAGATGACACGGGCGAAAGAGCCTTTGTTGATGACGAGGTCGTTGAGGGCAAAAACTTCGTGAACCTTCCTCTCTCCTCGGAGGACTCTCCCTTCAAGGAGAACTCGGGACTGAACGCGATGATTCCCCGAGAGGATGGAAAGAATGTCCTCCTTGGCCTGTTCCGGCGATCCTGCGGCCAGAAAGCCCAGCTTGCCCACGTTGATGCCGTAAAGAGGAATCTGGTGGCTCAGGACGTAGCGGCCAGCCCGTAGAAAGGTTCCGTCACCGCCGACGACGACAGCGAAGGGAACGGTCTTTTTCCATTCCTGATCCGAGAGGCCGGGCACGCCCAGCAGAGAGGCCTCGTGCGGGGGCAGGAGGAAACGAATCTTTTGCTCCTTGCCCCAGGCGATGAGCTGCTGGGCCAGGTCGATGGCCTTTTTCTTTTGAGTGTTGAGAAGCAGGCCGACGGTGTCGTTCAAGACGATTCTCCTTCCAGAAGGCCGCATGAATCGCGAAAGAGGGCATGGGCCTCGGCGACAAGCTCCTTGAGCCTTGACGGCCCAAGGCTTTCCCCCTCCTTTCGGAGATGAAAGAGGAATTCGATGTTTCCCTTGGGACCTTTGATGGGCGAGGGAGTCGCTCCGACGAGGGAAAGGCCTGTCTCTTCGGCTATAAACTCCCTCAGTTCCATCAGAATCGCTTCGTGGAGAGAAGAATCGGTGACGATGCCCTTGCCGACGCGATCTCTTCCGGCCTCGAACTGGGGTTTGACGAGAAGGATCCAGTCGCCTTGGGCCTTGCCTACCCTCTCCAGAGCCGGGAGAAGGAGGCGAAGGGAGATGAAAGAGGCGTCGGAGACGACGAGATCGACGGTCTCTCCCAAAGCTTCCGCCGAGAGGAAGCGAGCGTTGGTTCTCTCCATGACAACGACACGGCTGTCTTCTCTCAATTTCCATGCCAGCTGCCCGTAGCCGACATCGACGGCGTAGACGCGTCGCGCTCCCCTGTCGAGAAGGACCTCCGTGAAACCGCCCGTGGAAGCGCCGACGTCAAGGCCGACCTTACCGGTGACGCTAATGGGGAAGGCGGTCAATCCCTGAAGGAGTTTGTAGGCGCCGCGGCTGACCCATTCACGATCGGCACGGCAGATCTGAAGGGAAGCGTCTTGATCGACCTGAGCTGAGGCCTTGGTCTGGGGAAAACCTCTAATGTATACGACTCCGGAGGCGATCAGTTCCTGAGCCCTTGTACGGGAAGGGGCGTAACCACGTTCGACGAGAAGCCGATCAAGGCGCTGTCGAGACATGGCAGGGCCTGATCTGAGAAAGAAGGGTCTCTACGGAGAAACCGCAGGATTTCCACTGTTCCTCCTGCGTCCCCTGAGGAATGTAGGCGTCGGCGACAGCGATCACCTTGAAGTCGATGGAAAGCCCCTGCGTGGCGATGTGGGCACCCAATGCCTCGCCGATGCTTCCAGCGGCATATCCCTCCTCGACGATCAGCACGCGACGATGCGTGGAAATCCAGTCGTCAAGGCTGGTCCAGTCAAGCGGTTTCAGAAAGCGAAGGTCGACGACGGAAGGAGAGGGCAGTCCCAGGAAGAGACAGCGCTGCTGTGCCTCAAGAAGCAGAGGGATCGTGCTTCCGTAGCCGATCAGGAGGGTTTCCTCTCCCTCGACGAGGCATTGAGCTCTCCCGGAGGCGATGTCGGGACGGATTTCGGGCCCGACAACGAGGGGGGCGCAGCCTCGGGGGTAACGGATCATGGAGGGCCCCGCCAAGGTGAAAGCATAGTCGAACATGGCTTGCAGGTCGATCACGTCCCGCGGTGCCATCATAGCAAGGCCGGGTACCGCTCGTCCCCAGCAAACATCCAGGAGGCCATGGTGGGTCTCTCCGTCCTCTCCCACCAATCCGGCCCTGTCCACGGCCACGATGACGGGATGGCCCTGCATGGCAATGTCTTCGACGAGCTGGTCCATGGCTCTTTGGAGAAAAGTGGCATAGATCGTCGCCACCGGTCGGAGCCCCCCTGCGGCCAGGCCCGCGGCGAAAGTCAGGAGATGCCCTTCGGCGATGCCGACGTCGAAGAAGCGGTCGGGAAAATCGCGAGCAAAAGCGTTGAGCTTGCTTCCTTCCATCATGGCAGCCGTGAGAGCTACGACGCGGGGATCTGCGGCGGCTCTTTCTCTCAGAACGTCGCAGACGGCAGAACTCCAGCTGGGGAGAGGCGGTTCCTTAGGCAGCGAGGGGTCAGGCCTGCAAGAGATGCCGTGAAATTTCGTCGGATTTTCCTCGGCCGGCCTGTAACCGCGGCCCTTTTCCGTCAGGAAGTGGATCAGCACGGGTCTGTCGTAACGTCGGGCCAAGGCCAGAACCGTTTCGATATCCTCCAGGTCGTGCCCGTCGAAAGGGCCCCAGTAGCTGATGTCGAGTTCCTCGAAAAAGTTGGAAGGTTGGAGAACGGCCTTGACATGGTCCTTGACCCGGCCGAGAAAGGCTTCGATCCCCTCCCCTTTCGGCAGGTTGCGGCAGTGCTCCTTGATAAAGGCCTTGAGCCTGCGATAGCTGCTGTGGGAACGCATGCGAGCGAGGCATTCGGCCAGTCCGCCCACCTTGCGGTTGATGGACCATTCATTGTCGTTGAGGATGATGATCAGTTTCGTGTCGGCTGATTTGACGTTGTTGAGGGCCTCAAGGGCCAGGCCGTTCAGCAATGCCCCATCGCCGATGAAAGCGACGACTTCATGGGATTCTCCCCTGATGTCGCGTGCCTTGGCGTAGCCCAATCCCGCCGAGAGAGACGTGCTGCTGTGTCCGACGTCGAAGTGGTCGAAAGGGCTTTCTCGATGTTTCGGGAAGCCGGAGATGCCCCCCCAGGTCCTTAGCGTGTTGAAGACGTCGTCACGGCCCGTGAGGATTTTATAGGCGTAGGCCTGATGGCCGACGTCGAAGATGATGCGGTCCTCGGCGGGATCGAAAAGGCGCAAAAGGCCCACGATGAGCTCGACGGCACCGAGCGAGGAGGCCAGATGGCCGCCTCGATCGAGGACAACATCGATGATCCGCTCTCTGAGTTCCCCACAGAGGGCCGAGGCCTCTTCGGGGGAGAAGGCTCTCAGGTCCCGGTAATCGCGGATGGCACCTAGAAGAGACATGGCCACTCCCCCGTCAGCGGCTGCGATCGCGCAGCCAAAGGGCCAAATCTCGCAGGTCGCCAGCCTCGTCGCCGAAAAGGCCCAGAGCCGAGACCGCCTTTTCCGTCTCCTCCTCGGCGGCTTGCCGTGCCCCTTCGATGCCGAGCAGCGCGGCGAAGGTCTTCTTTCCCTGGGCCTCGTCTTTGCCGACGGATTTGCCCAGTTCTCCCCTGTCGCCGATGACGTCGAGGATGTCGTCGACGATCTGGAAGGTCAGACCAAGATGGAGGCCGTAACGCTCCAAGGAGGCCAAAGGAGTTCCTTCGGCGCCGGCGATCAGAGCACCGCAGACAAGGGCGGCCTGAATGAGACGGGCTGTCTTGTCCGTGGCGATACGGCGGACAAAGTCCAGTCCCTCTCCCTGAGAGAGAGGATCGCTGTCGTAGACTTGACCTCCACAGACACCGGCCGGTCCGACAGCGGCGGCAAAATAGGCGAGGGCCTTGAGAACACGATGGTGGGGAAGATCATCGCGCTGAAGTTTTTCGGCGATCTCCTGAAAGGACCAGACGAGAAGCGAGTCGCCGGCCAAAAGGGCCATCCCCTCGCCGAAGACGACGTGATTCGTCGCTTTCCCTCTCCGCATGTCGTCGTTATCCATAGAGGGTAGGTCATCGTGAATGAGAGAGGCCGTATGGAGCATCTCCAGGGCAAGGGCCATGGGGCGAACGTTTTCGTCGCTTCCGCCGAAAAGGCGAGAACCCAAAAGGCACAAAAGCGGTCTCAGACGCTTGCCTCCGGCCAAAAGCGAGTAGCGCATCGACGCCAGAAGACGCTGCGGGAAACGTCCCTCTGCCTCGATGCAACACATCTCGAGCCAGTGATCGACGCGCCCCGCCTCGACCTTCAGCAGGGCGCTGATCCGGGCATCTCGTCTTTGCTTCAACGAAGCGACTCCCCTTCCTCCCCTTCCCAAGGAATCTCCTTGGGGTTCTCCTCAGCGGAGGTCGTCAGAACCGTAATTTTCTGTTCCGCCTCCGAGAGAAAACGTTGACATCGTCGTACCAGGGAAACGCCCCTTTCAAAATCGACAAGGGCCTCTTCCAGAGGAAGAGAGGACTCCTCCAGGCGCCGAACGATGTTCTTGAGATCTTCCAGATCATCGCTGAAACTCATTTCTGAAAGCCTCCTCTTCAGGCCCGTTGTCAGGGCCCCCCGACTATGTTACAATGCTTCCGCTTGTTGGGCTAGTTCAAGGAGGGATCTCCATGGCAAAAGTCTGTGAATGCTGCGGCCGAGGCCCCGCTACGGGCAACGCCGTCAGCCACTCCAACCGGCACACGCGCCGCCGTTGGTTGATCAATCTCAAGTCCGTCCGCGTGGATCTGGGAGGAGAGACGAGGAAGCTTTCCATTTGCACTCGCTGTCTCCGCTCCGGCAAGGTGAAGAGGGCTGTCTAGCAGCCCTCTTTTTTGGGGCTTTCCCAGGTCAGGTAGAGCCCAAGACGCCCCTCCCCGATCGATAGGTTCAGCTCCTCCGCGACAGGCTCGTTGCTGATCGCATAAGGACGGCAGAGAGCCAAGGAGGCCTTGGAAAGAGGCCACTTGACCCCTCCGATGGAGACATCCCGGCAGACCGGACATAGGGCCAGCAGGGATATTGCCGTTGGAGGGGTCTTCCATGCCAGGGAAAGCGTCTCCTCCCCTTCCAGGCAGACGAGGAATTCCCTTTCGTCGCCCATGCAGCGGACCCTGGCCCCCCAGTCCCAGGAGCCCACCAGAGAAAAGACGTTGCTGAAAAGGTGGTCGAAACGTCCCCCCCAACAGCCCGTCACCAAAGCCCCTCCCCTTTTTTCCTCCCCCAAGGTCTTCAGAGCGATTTGCAGATCGGTCAGGTCTTTCTCGACGGGATAGCGATCGATGGGAATGCCCCTGGCTCGTATCCGTTCCCATGAGGCGGCTTGAGCGCTGTCTCCGTCTCCGATGAGCCGTGTGGGCTCGACGGCGGCGTTCAGACAGGCTTCAAGGCCGCCATCGACGGCCCAGACGCTTCGACAGGCCGTCGCGGTCCTTAACCAAGCCTTGTCAGGCGAACGCCCTCCCGCCACAAGGACGATCTCGAGCGGGGAAAGATCGGCCGAAAAGGTCAACTCCAGGCCGGGAAGACAATAGAGCGACATGACTAGTGTTCCTCCAGACGAGAGAGAATTTCCTCGGCGAGATCCTCGTCGACGAGGATCTCGCGGGGCTTCGATCCCTCCTGGGGACCGACGATGCCCAGCGTCTCCATGGCGTCGACGAGACGGGCCGCCCGAGTGAACCCCACGCGGAGCTGCCGTTGAAGCCGGCTGGCCGAGGCAATGCCCGATTCCAGCACGGCGTTGACGGCCTGGCGGATCATCGGGTCTTCCAGCTGAGGATCGTCGACGAGTGACGAACTGTTGCTCTGATCGTCGATTTCGATGTGCTGCGGCTCGCCGAAGAGCTCGACGAGATAGGCGATGAGGGCCGATATTCTTCCCTCGTCGATCCAGGGCGATTGGATCCGCAGAGGCTTCGGATAGCGCGGGGAGAGAAAGAGCATATCCCCCCTGCCCAGCAACTTTTCGGCTCCGCCCACGTCCAGGATGGTTCGTGAGTCCGCCTGGGAGGGTAACGTAAAGGCGACGCGAGCCGGAATGTTGGCCTTGATGAGCCCGGTGATGACGTTGACGGAAGGACGCTGCGTCGCCACGATGAGGTGAATGCCTGTGGCACGAGCCATCTGAGCCAGACGGCAGATGTAGTCTTCCACCTCTTTTGGGGAGGTCATCATCAGATCGGCCAATTCGTCAACGACAATCACGATATGAGGAAAGCGGTCTTTAGGCAGTGCTTTCGCGTTATACCCAGCCAGGTTACGCACCCGGCTTCGGGCAAAAATCTCGTAACGCCGTTCCATCTCGCGCAGGGCCCAGGCCAGGGCGTGGACGGCCTTTTTGGCGTCGACGATGGGGGGCGTCAGCGTATGGGGCAGTTTCTCGTAAAAGCTCATCTCGACTCGTTTGGGGTCGACGAGGAGAAGACGAAGCTCTTCCGGTCGTCGCTTGCTGCAGAGCCCCAGGATGCAGCTATTGACAAAAACACTTTTTCCGGAGCCCGTCGTTCCCGCCACAAGCATGTGTGGCAAATCCTCCAGACCGATGACCAGAGGCGAACCGTCGACGCCCTGGCCGAGAGGCAAAGGGAGATCGGATTCCCCCTCCTCGAAGACGGGAGATTCGACGATGGAACGCAGCGAGACGGAGACCCGTTTGGGATTGGGGATCTCGATGCCCACGTAGGGTTTCCCAGGGATCGGCGCCTCGACGCGGAGGCTGGGAACGGCCAGAGCCACGGCAAGGTCATTGTTCAGGCTCGCCACGCGGCTCACCTTGATGCCAGGAGCGAGCTGAATGCGGAACTGAACGACGGTGGGGCCGATGACCTTCTCGGCCATCTCGGCCTCGATGCCGAACTCGGCCAGAGTCTGAATGATTCTCTCTCCCTGTCTCCGGATCAAGTCTTGATCAATGGGGTCGGTGAAGGGCTCCTGAGGGCCGAAAAAATCGAGAGGAGGCGGAAACTCTCCATTGCCCCTGATGGGAGTCACCTCATCCGAAGCCGCTTCCTTTCTGAAGAGTTCCTGCAAATGATCTTCCCCGTCGGGAATGTCTTCGGAAGGTCCTGCCGGCGGAGGAAAAGGCGAAAGCCTGGATGGCTTGACCGGCAGAGGGGACGAATCCGGGACATTCCCTTCGACGGGAGGAGGGGATTCAATCTCTTCGAGATGGCTCTTCCTGCGGACGACGGCTGCCGAAAAAACCTCGGCGCCCTCTTCCTCCTCGGAAGAGTCCGATTCATCGGAAGGGCCCGAGAGATCACAGAGAGGAAGCTTCGGCAACGTCTCTGTCCCCTGATCTCCGAAGGCGGAAACGTCAGCTTCGGGAGCGGGCAGGTCCTTTTCGGGGAATCTCTTTTTCACGGCGATGCCGATTCGGCCGAGTCGTTCCAGGAGGGGCTTGATCTTCTGGGGAAAATGACGGATCGCCAGCAGGACCGAAGGGCGGAAGAGGATCAGCGAGAGAAGCGCCGCAAGAAGCCCGACGAGGACAGTTCCTAGCGGACCGATATTACGGTACAGGAAAAAAGCGAGCCCACTGCCCCACATCCCGGGGCCGAGCCATCGATACGTCGGCGTTCCCGTAAGTCCCCGGAGTCCCAGGGCGAGGGAAGCTCCGGCGAAAAGCGTCACCGTGCCCAGAAATTCAAAGAAGGGGCGATCCATCTCCCGACGGAAAAGGCGCCCGAAGAGGAGGTAGCCGAAAAAGAAAAGAGGGATAAGGATGGAACCGCCCAGCTTCAACAGGAGAAACCCGGACAGGGCATATCCCAAATCGCCCGTCCAGGGAGTCAGGAGACTGGCCAGAAGGTAGAGATCGACGGTCAGAAGGACCAATGTGACGAGATCGGACAGCACAGAAGAAACCCCTTCGCCTTTCTGGCGGCGGGGAGAGGCCTTTTTCTGCTCTGTTACCTGTTTTTTCGCTTTGAAAAAGAACATTGTCACGTGTCGCTGCCTCCGACGACGAGACCTCCGATAAGAAGAGAAGGCTGCCCGTCGGTGACGGGAACGCTCTGTCCCCCCTTTCCGCAAAAGCCAGGCTCGAAATGGAGATCCGATCCCACGGCCCGGATATCACGAAGGGCTTCGGGACCGTTGCCGGTGAGAAGAGCGCCTCGGACGGGCTTTGACACGTTGCCTTTTTCGATGAGGTAGCCTTCCGTCACCTGAAAGACGAAATTGCCCGTCGTTGGATCGACCTCGCCGCCTCCCATCTTGACGACGAGAAGTCCCTTTTTGACCGAATCGATGAGAGTGGCTGGATCGTCTCGGCCGGGAAGGATGAACGTATTGGACATGCGGGGCTGGGGCAGGGAACGGTAGGATTGGCGACGCCCGTTTCCCGTTCGGGGGAGACCTCCCCGCCGGGAAGTCTGGATGTCTGTCAAAAACCCCTTCAGAACGCCGCCCTCAATGAGCGTGGTCCTCTCCGTTCGAAAGCCTTCGTCGTCGTAGCCGTAACTGCCGTAATGGCCGACAAGGGTGGGATCGTCGACGAGCGTCACCAGAGGGCTGGCCACAATCTCCCCGAGGGAATTGCGGTAAACGGAAAAATCCTTCTGAATGATGTCGGCCTCCAAGCCGTGTCCGCAGGCTTCGTGAATCATTGTCCCTCCGGCCTGTCCGGAGAGAACGACGGGCATGGTGCCTGCCGGACAGGCAGAGGCCTCCAGCATCAGAAGGGCACGACGGAGAGCCGAAAGAAGGACCTCCTCGGGGCGCAGTTCCCGGAGAAAGGCGTCAGGTTCCGTCTGAGCGGCTTGGACTTCGTGTCCCGTCTGTAAACTTCCCTCTTTCTCGACGATAACGTGAACGGTGAAGTTCCCGTAGCTTCGTTCGTCTTCGGAGAGAGCTCCTGAAGGTCCGAAAACGAGGATTTTTTTTCGGGAAAGGCTCAGACGGAGAGAAACCTGCCGGACAAGGGGACTCTCTCGGCGAGCAAGTCCGTCCATCTGGCGCAGGAAGTCGGCGTTGGGCGGCGTGATGGGCGGAAGTGGGGGGAGAATCGCCTCACGAGAGAGACTTCTTGCGGGAAAAGCCCGTTCGGCTCTTTCCGCAACGGCTCCCATGGCTGAAAAAGCCGTCGCCTCATCGTTGCCGGAAAAATGGGCGAAAAGAGAATTTTCGCCTTGCAGAAGGCGGAAAGAAAGTCCCTCGGCAGCGGAGGAACTGATCTCCTCTAGGGCACCGTCGTCGAACTGGAGGCTATGGGAGACGGCACTTTGGACGAAAAGATCGCCGTGATAGACATCGCCTTCGATGAGGCTGTCGAGAGCCTCCGAGAGGCGGGGGAAAAGTTCCATGGCAAAAACCTCCTGGACAAGGGATCTATCTTCTGCGCTGATTCCTCGGGGGAAAGGGAGCGACGAACCAGGGACGGATTTCGGGGGCGAAGCCCTCGGGGAGGAAAAGGGAGAACGTCGCCTCCCCTTGATAGCAGGCCAGCCATCCGCAGCCGGGCAGGATGAGGTCCTCTCCTCGGCGAAGCGCCACATGATGTTCCACCAGGGGGTAGGAGCCCCTTAAAGTGTCCAGGCAGGAAGGACAGGGGACGGAGAGAAGAGCGCCGGCATGGCGTTCCAGAAGCTCCTCTTCCCGACCGGCCTTGGTGCGATGGAGAGGAATTTCGGAAGAGGCGAAAGCCGTCACCTTCACCCATTCCCTATCGGCGCAATCGACGATGCGGCCATAGGCAAGACCTCCGAACATGAGCGACTGATCTCGATGGAGGATAAAGGTCTTGCGGCTCAGCTTGTGGCGGGAGACGAGCTGAGAGAGGCAGGAGGGGCAGAGCCTGGGGATCCAGAAATTGCCCAGGCGAAGACCGGGAGAGTCGATCAGAAGCCCCTCCTGGCCGACGGGGACATCGACGCAGCCCAAAGTCGTTCCCGGAAGGGGCGACAGGGCCAACTCCTTGCCCCTGCGGCTGATGCCCCGTATGAACGTGCTCTTGCCGGCGTTGGCAACGCCCAGGACGAGAAGGCGGTAAGAGCGTCCGAACAGCTGTGGCAGACGGGATCGCAAATCGAAAAGGGCCTTGCTGTCCAGAAGGGAGAGGGCCATCGAGCGCTCCCGGGGGAGGTCCCATTGTCGCGAGATCCAGGAAACGAGTTCTTTCCTATCCATCCAGCGATCGAAAAGATCGGCCTTGGTCACGACGGCGATGAAAGGCAGGTGGAGGGCCTTGGCCACATCGAGGGCACGACGGGAAAACTCCATCGCCGTCGGGTCGACGAGAAGGACGATGCCGGAAGCCCGAAGAGAGGCGGGACGAAGCTGAGCGATGACCGTCTCGTCGTTGAGAGGGGCCTTGGTGACTTGGCCGTAGTGGACGAGACGGAAACAACGCCGACAGACAGCTCCCGCCTTTTGTTCGGCCGACGAAGGCAGAAAGCCGGGCATGTCGGGATCATCGCTCTGAAAAGGCGAACCACAGGCGGGACAGGTGCCCTGCTTCAAATCGGTCAAAAAGAGAATCCTCCTCCGTCATAAACGAGATCGTTTATTTTTTCTGCGCTTGGAGATGTTCTTTGTAGGTCCTGGTGAAGATATGGCTGCCGTCGCCTTTGGCGACGAAAAACAGAAAATCGGACTCTGCGGGCTCAAGGGCCGCCCTCCAGGAGACGAGGCCGGGAAGGCAGATGGGGTGGGGCGGCAGGCCGGAATGAAGATAGGTATTGAAAGGAGAGTCGATTTTCAGGTCCTCGTGGCTGAGGCGAGCGAGGCGACGTCCCCGTTCCTTCCAGGCATAGACGACGGTTGCGCAGGACTGAAGGGCCATCTTCCGGTCAAGGCGATTCAGGAAAACAGAGGCGGCAAGAGAGCGCTCCGAATCAAGGCGGACCTCTTTTTCGACGATAGAAGCCAGAATCCCACGCCCCAGAACCTCCTGAGCCGAAAGCTCTCGGCCACCGAGCTTTTGCAGCCACAGTCTCGAGGCTTGACGAACGACCTGCTCGGCCTCGTCGAACCCGGGGACGACGTAATAGGTCTCGGGCAGCAGGAAAAGTATCCGGTCCTCAATGATTTCGGGTAGAAGTCCCTGCAGTTCCTGGGGAAAAAGAGCCTTCTTTTCGAGAGCCTCGCGATAAGGCCCCCACTCGTCTCCATCGGTTCCCGGAATCAACGTGACCCTGCGCAATTCCGGTTCCTCCGAACGGATCTGGCGCGCCACTTCCCAGGGGGAACCCCGTCGGATACGATAAAGTCCCGGTCTCAGGTTGCGATCAATGCCGAACTTGGTCATCCACCGGGCCAAAGCTCGTCCATCGTCGACGAACCCTTGGTGTTGCAACTCCACGGCGGCTTCGTAAGCCGTCACGCCCGAAGGAATCCGAGCCTCCTCAAGGGTGCCGTAACCGAGGGGAATCGAATTGACGAGTCGCGGGATTGCCGTTGTCAGCAGGAGGAGATAGAACCCCAGAGCAAAAAGAAAGGAAAAAAACGCAAAGGCCCTCTTCGCCATGACCCATCCTCCGCCAGTGAAATCTGCAAAGCAACAATGCCCCTCAAAGCCAAACTCATTATAGAGGCAAAGCGTGGCCAACGCCAGAAGGATTTGTCTGGCAGCCGAAGACGAAGGAAAAAAGGCAGGGAGGCTTCGCCTCCCTGCCGACGATGCTCGGAAAAAGGATCGAGAGAGGGCTCTCAGGCCAATTCGCCGATGGCCTCCTCGACGTCGCGGAGAACCGTTCCGTCGTTGACCAACTCCAGAGCCTGGCCAATGAGAGGATAAAGAAAAGCGTCTTCCTTCAGGAAGGGGATCACGCGGCGAATACTTTCGTGGGCCGCCGACGTTCCCCGACCCGGCTTGAGAGGGCGGGAGAAGTCGATGCCCTGTGCGGCTGCCATGAGTTCGATGGCAAGAGCTTTTTTTGCGTTCTCCAGAATGGTCTGTCCCTTCTTCGAGGCGTGGAAACCCATGGAGACGTGATCTTCCTGGTTCGCCGACGTCGGAATGGAGTCGACGGAGGCAGGGTGGGCCAGCACTTTGTTCTCGGAGACGACGGCGGCGGCAACGTATTGGGGGATCATGAACCCGCTGTTGACCCCGCTGTTTTCGATGAGGAAGGGAGGCAGACCGGAAAGTTTATGATCGACGAGGCGAGCCGTCCGCCGCTCGGAGATGCTGGCGATCTCGGCCATGGCGATGCCGAAGAAGTCCATGGCCAAGGCGATCGGCTGGCCGTGGAAATTCCCGCCGCTGATGACTTCCTCGTCGGAGGGGAAAATGATGGGGTTGTCGGTGACGGAGTTGATCTCGATCTCCAATTTCTGTTCCACGTAGTCGATGGCGTCGCGGCTGGCTCCGTGGACCTGAGGCATGCAGCGAAGCGAATAGGCGTCCTGGACCCGGTCTTTGCGGTACGTTTCGACGATGCGACTGGCCTCAATGAGACGACGAATGTTGGCGGCCACATCCCTCTGGCCTCTGTGAGGGCGCAAATCGTGTGTCCTGGCGTCGAAGGCGTAGGGAACGGCGTGTAGCGCCTCGACGGAGAGAGCGCCGGCGATATCGGCCAGTTTCAACGTTTCGCGCGCATCGTGAAGGGCCAAGAGGGCGACGCCCGTCAAGGCCGCCGTTCCGTTGTTCAAAGCCAGCCCTTCTTTGGGGCCAAGACGAATGGGCTCCAGACCGACCTCTTTCATGGCGGCGAGGGCTTCCATGCGCCTTCCCCTGTAAAAAACGTCGCCGAAGCCGAGAAGGGCCACAGCCAAGTGCGAAAGGGGGCAGAGGTCGCCGCTGGCCCCTACGGAACCCTGATCGGGAATGACAGGATGTATGCCTAGGTTAATGAAATTGACGAGCTGTGTCAAAGCCGGCAAACCAATTCCGGAAAAGCCCCGGATGAGAGTGTTGATCCGAAGAAGCATGATCGCCCTCACCGTCTCCTCGGGCAAAGGCGACCCCACTCCGCATGCGTGGCTCTTGAGGAGGTTCTCCTGAAGTTGCCGACTCTGATCGGGAGAGATGGTGACGGAGGCCAAATCGCCGAATCCCGTCGTGATGCCATAGATGACCCTTCCCGAGTCGACCCAGCGCCGGACCATCGATGATCCCCGTTCCACAAAACTCACGGCGGCAGGATCGAGAGAAACCTGATAGCCTCCGCGCGCCACGTTTACCACGTCCTGGACCGTAAGAGAATGACCGTTCAGTTTGAGAATGGACTGTTCCACGACCAGACCTCCTGGAATAGATAATTTGGAGCCGATGCCATCAACGAAGGCGAATGTCAGAGGGAGTGCCGCAGTGAAGGCACTTTCCCGATGCATCTAATTCCATAGCTACAACATCATACTCTCTTCGAACGACGATGTCATGTCCACAGTGAAGACAGATCGTCCTGCTTTCGCCAGGAAGGTTTCCCAAATAGACCCTTCGGAGCGATTCTGCAGCGATGGCGCCCAGATTTCGGAGCCTTTCCGGGGATGTCGGCGGCTCCCTCCAGAGGTGGCGCGGAAAGTATCGGGAAAGATGAAGGGGAATGGAGTCATCGAGGGAGGCCAACCAATGAACGAGTTTGCGGAAAGCGGCTTCATCGTCGGTCAGTCCTGGAACGACGAGATGGGTCACTTCGACATGAATGTTGTTTTCCCGAAGGGCCTCGACGAAACGTAGCGTACTCCTCAGTTCTCCTCCCAGCCGCCCGTAAACCTCCTCGGAGAAGGCCTTGACGTCGACGTTGGCGGCATTGACATGAGGTATGAGCAGATCTCTGGGGCCGGGAAGGATCTGGCCGTTCGTCACCAGAACAGTCGCCACCTGTTGTGCCCTCATTTCCCGGCAGGCTTCGAGGACGAACTCGTACCAGATGAGCGGTTCGTTATAGGTGAAGGCCACGGCATCGAGGTTGCGGCGACGGAGCTCATCGGCGATAGACTTGACGGCAAAGGGCTCGCCCGGAGGAAGGCCCGACCATTGGGAGAGGGCGTGATTCTGACAGAAAGGACAGGCAAGATTGCATCCCCCCGTGCCAAGGGAGAGAATCCTCGTTCCCGGCCTCCAGTGGTAGAGAGGCTTTTTCTCGACGGCGTCGACGGCCATGGCCAGGAGAACTTCGTCATTGAGGGAAACCAGACCGCCTCCGGTCTTGTGAAGGCGGACGCCGCAAAACCCCCTCTCTTCTTCTTCGAGGAGGCAGAGATGAGGACAGAGCAGGCAGCGGACAGCCCTTCCCTCTCGGCGCCACCAAAGGGCGGGTCTGGGAGAGAGGAGGCCGCTCATGACGTCTCAAAGAAGCGTCGCACGGTGAAACGGCGCACGGCAAAAGGAGCCTCAAGGGGAATGGCCGCCTTTTTTCTGGCAATGTCGATCTGATCGTCGACGGTTTCGACGCCCTCAAGGCCGGGAAGGAGAACCCCCCGTCGCTCCTGCCATTGGACGATAACACCCCACCGCTGGGGGTCGAGATCGGACCGGTCGAAAACAGGCTCAGAAGGCGATAGGACATCGACGGAGAGGTGAACGCCTGGAAGCTCGCTCCTGCGCATGGGAGGGAAACGAGGATCGCGGCAGGAGGCCGTAACGGCGTTGGCGATGATTTCCCCGCCGAGGGAGCCCTCCTGAGGCTCCAACGTTCCCATGCACCCTCGAAGGTGGCCCTCTTTATCCTTGATGGAAACGAAAGAGGCGGCGGGCGCCTCCCAGAGTTCGGAGAAGGGAAACTCCGCCTCGGCCTCTGACGGGGAGAGAAGGTCTCCGGTTTCGAGGAAAGATTCGATGGACCGCCGGGCCAGGAGCGTCGGGTAAGGGCCCGGGACGACGGAGGCCGTCAGATAGCCGACGCCGAAGGGCCATTCGTGAGAGTGGAGGGATACCTCCAGGCTACCCGTCAGCCCCAGAAAAAAGAGGAGCGAATTCAGCCCGCAGTGGCCGGCACCTCTAACCGTCTTGAGAGAGAGGGAGAGAAGCGGATCCGGAGAGGAGAGACGCAGGGCTTTCTCCGAGGCCTCCTCGAAAAGGATTCCTTCGGGACGAAAGCCGTAAGGTCCTTCTTCCAAGAGGCAGTGAGAGAGATCGCCGCTGGCGACGAGCCCCCATCGGCCTCCTCCTGGGAGGGTGCGGAGCCTTTTACCGGAGGCGTAGGCTTCCTCCGGTGAGAGACCCGCGGGGTTGGCGACGACGAAATTCGGGCGGGAGAGGAGGAGAGAGGGAAGCATGGCGAGGGGTACGAGACTGCCGTGATCGAGGGGAGAGAGGGTCCCCTCTCTGAAGAAAACGTCGGCCGTCGATTCCAGATGACGAGCGACGCGACGTGACTCTTCCGAAGAGCCTTGCAGCGAAAGGGCCACAGAGGGAGCGCCGAAAGAGGCCAAGCTGCCCTCGAAATGTCGGCTTCCATCGACAAGAAGCCCTTCGGCGTAACGGAAATGAGGGGAGAGGAGCAGGATCCAATCGACGGGCAGCGGTTCCAGCCGCTTTTGCAGACACTCAAAACCGAGCAGCGTCTTTTCGGCGCTGCGGCGATGACTTCCCCCCACTTGAGGAACCACCACCGGCGGATGGGGGGTGAAAAGAGCCCACGCCCACATGGCGCTCACCTGCCTCCAGAGCGAAGTCGTAATGTTGCGACATTCGCATTGTACCACGGAGGGGAGAAAAGGTATACGTGAAAATCAAAAAATAGCCATGGCGTCGCCGAAGGAGAAAAAGCGGTAGCCCTCTCGGACAGCCCGTTCGTAAGCCTCGAAGGTGCGATCGTAGCCCAGGAAGGCTGCAACCAACATCAGTAGCGTGCTTTTAGGCAGGTGAAAATTGGTGATCAGACCGTCGACGACCCTAAAGGGGTAGCCGGGGTAGATGAAAAGGCGGGTACTCCGCACTCCGGGAGAGAGTATTCCTTTGTCGTCGGCAGAGGATTCGAGCGTGCGGACCACTGTCGTTCCGACGGCGATGACGCGCCCTCCCCGTTTCCGCGTCCTTTCCACGGCCGCGACGGCCTCTGCAGAGAGGATGCAGAGTTCTTCGTGCATGGGGTGAAGGCGGATGTCCTTCTCTTTGACGGGCCGGAACGTGCCGAGACCGACATGGAGGGTGACGTAAGCCCTCTCGACGCCTCCGGATTCGATCCGATCGAGGAGGGATCGGGTGAAGTGGAGGCCCGCCGTCGGGGCGGCGGCCGATCCCTCCTCGGCGGCATAAACGGTCTGATAGCGCTCGTCCGGAGCCTGGCTATCGTGGATATAGGGAGGAAGAGGGATTTCGCCGTGACGATCGAGATAGTTACGGACAGATTCGGGGTCGGGACCGATAAAGCGGATTTCCCTCGTCCCCTCCTCTCTCGAGGCGTTTACGAGAACCTCTACCCCTTCGGCCAGAACAACCACCGTCCCGGGAGGGAGCCTTCTCCCAGGGCGAACGAGGGCCTCCCACTCGCGCCACTCTCCGTCGAGGGGTTTGAGGAGCAGCACTTCAACGGCTCCTCCTCCTCTTTTTTTGGTGCCTCGCAGCCGTGCTCGGATCACTTTGGTGTCGTTCAGAACGAGCAGATCGCCGGGACACAAAAGATCGGGAAGATCGCAGAAGAGACGGTCCTCAAGGGGAGAACCTTTTCTGTCGGCTACGAGGAGTCGCGAGTGATCTCTCGGCTCGACGGGATTTTGGGCGATCTGAGACGGCGGCAGTTCGAAGTGGTAGCTATCGGGATCGTAAAAATCGACCAATCAGACACCTCGTGTGCTAATAAATTTTCTTCAACGTTGTTCCAGGATAGTAGTGTCCCAGGATTTTTTCGGCCTTCCATCCCTTTTCTGCCATGACTTTGGCCCCCCATTGAGACATGCCCACGCCATGGCCCCATCCCCGCCCTTCGAAGGTAAAGGACCCCGAAGAGCGAGGGCTTGCGACGACGGGAGCCGTCGGTTTGGACCCCTTGCCTTTCGAGGAGCGGGCCAGAGCCTTGTCGACATAGGATTGTCGCGTCTCGGGATGAAGCAACATATCCATCAGCTCATCCTTCGTGAAAGCCCCCTCCTGCGTCAGCGTGATGATCAGGTTGGGATCGTCCCCATCGACGGCACGGTCCTTGGCCGGCGGGGAGAGAATGGGGAGAGGCGATCGGGGCGTTCCACCGTCCGAAGATCGCAGCTCGAAACAGGTGCTGCGGATGACTTTGGAATCGGCGGCCATGCGGAAGGCATGGCTCTTGACCGTCGCTTCTCCGGCGGTCCCTTGAACTCGGAGAGAGACGGCTCTTCCTCCTTGGTCGCGTTCGGCCACGGAAAGGCCCGTCACCTCTCCGACGTTCACTCCCATTTTGCGAAAAATAGCCGTCATTTGAGTGGCCGTCAAGGTCGTTGACCATGTTTCATGGGGCGATCGAGAGGGAAAGGGTTCCTGACGGACCACAAGGTAGGGACGGCTGCCGCCCCAGACATCGCGCACGTCGGCTGTCCATCCTCCAGAATCGGAGTGGTAGGGCGTCAGGGCCAAGTTCCCCTGCCAGGTGACAACCACACCTCGAGTCGCGTCAATGCCTCGATCCAGGGTCGGGTCTTCGGCATTGACGCCGCGATAGACCTGGGCGTTATGGCTGTCGTCGAAGTCGTATCCCTTGGTTCCGCTCTGGCCTGCGTGGGAAATGGCGTAGGTCCTCGCCACGATGGCCTGAGCTCGGATGGCCTCCATGGGCCAGGCGGGATTGATCTCCATCTTGAGAACGCCTCTCAGGTAGTCTTCGACGTCGATGACATTGACCACCACCCACCCTTGCGAGCCCTTTCGAACTTCCATTTTCCCCCTGTAGGGACGTCCGTTCCAGGAGAGGGGGGCCTTGGCGGAGACGGAGACGGGGCCGATCAGTTTTTTCCCCCCGACGGAAGCGGTCCCATCATCGTTGAAGGTCAGGACTGCCTTGGTGCCTCCCCCCATCGATTTGCCTTTGCCGTCGGAGAGCGTCATGGCCGCCGGCGACGTCAGGGTGCCACCGCTTTTGTCCCCGTCGATGCGGACCCGCACGGTCTGCGTCGCTCCTTCGGCGGAAAGGGGCAGAAGGGATAAAAGGAGAAACAGGGCCGACAGGAGATAGAGTCGCCGTTGCTTCACGAGGTCACGCTCCTTCATGGAGAATCTGGTGGTGTCATCGCAGCCAGCGCCCGATGATGTGGGCCGCAAGCGAGAGGACAAGGCTTACGAGAATCATGGAGGTCAAGGGGAAAAAGAAGCGGAAATTTCCTCGACGAAAGACCCAATCGCCGGGCAGATGTCCCAAGGGCAGAGAGAGGCGTGATGCCGCCACAAGGCAGGCGCCGCAGACCAGAAGGGCCAGGCCGAGCCCCATCACCAGACGCCCCAGGGCGGACACGTCAGGCCTCCTCCGGATCGTCGACGAGAACCAGCTGTTCTCCCCATCCCATGGGAGGGCGCAACCCGAGATACTGAAAAGCTCTCGTCGTTCCCCTTCGGCCTCGGGGAGTTCTTTCGAGAAAGCCCTTCTGAATCAGATAGGGCTCGTAAATATCCTCGATCGTCTGAGCTTCCTCGTTGAGGGCCGCTGCCAAAGTCGCCAGTCCAACGGGGCCTCCCCCGAAAAGACCGACGAGGGCCTTCAGGAGCCGACGATCCCCTTCGTCGAGCCCCAGTCCGTCGACGCCGAGCATGGAGAGGGCCTCGGAAGCCAAGGCGGCATCGACGACGGTCGCCCCGCGCACTTCAGCCACATCGCGAACGCGGCGCAGAAGGCGGAGAGCGACGCGGGGCGTCCCACGGGAACGGCCCGCGATCTCGAAAGCCGCCTCTTTGCAAAGATCCAGTTCGAAAAGGACGGAAGCCCGCATCAGAATATCCTGAAGGGACTCAGGGCCGTAAAGCTGCAGCTGCTCGACGATGCCGAAACGGGCTCGCAGCGGAGAGGTCAACAGCCCCAGACGTGTCGTGGCTCCGATAAGCGTAAACGGAGGAAGCTGAAGGCGAATGCTTCGGGCCAGGGGGCCCTTGCCGACGATGATATCCAAAGCATAATCCTCCATTGCAGGGTAGAGGACCTCCTCCACCGCGGGAGAAAGACGATGGATCTCATCGATGAAAAGCACATCGTTGGCCTGAACGTTGGAGAGGATGGCCGCCAAATCACCGGCCCGCTCCAGAGCCGGTCCCGACGTCAGACGAATCTGACTGCCCATTTCGTGAGAGATGATGCCAGCTAACGTCGTTTTTCCCAATCCGGGCGGGCCGTAAAAGAGGGTGTGGTCGAGAGGTTCTCCTCTCCGCTTCGCTGCCTGGATGAAGATAGAGAGCTTGGCGCTCATCTCCTCCTGGCCGACGAAGTCCTGAAGGTACTGAGGGCGGAGATGGAGCCCTTCGTCCTCTCTCTGAGAGACGGAAGTGACGATTCGATCTCTTTCGTCAGTCACGGGGCTTCACCTCAGCTCTTCCGAAGTTCGCGAAGCGATTCCTGAAGCAGAAGGGACTCCGTCATCTTTTCGGCTTCGATACGAAGCGAGGCCCGATTGAGGGCGACGGAAGCCTCCGATCGTCCGAAGCCGAGACCTAAAAGAGCCTCAAGCACGACGGAGACAACATCGGGATAGGGCGCTTCGCGACGACGGGAGCCCTCCTCTCCTGAGATGTCCTCGAAGTCGGCGAGTTTACCCTTCAACTCGAAACAGAGCCTCTCGGCCGTCTTTTTCCCGACGCCGGGCACGCGGGAAAGAAGGGCCACATCGCCGCTCTGAAGGGCACGCACGAAATCCTCCATCGTGAGCGATCGCAGCAGGGAGAGGGCAATTTTACCACCGATGCCTTTGACGGAGAGCAACGTGCGAAAAAGCTGTCGCTCACGTCCATCGGCAAAACCGAAGAGGATCGGCCCCGTCTCGGGAAGCTGAAGAACCACATCCATTTCGATCTCCTCGTCGACGCAGCAGCGCTCCTCGCAGCGACGGGAACAAAAAACCTCCAGCCCGAGGCCGTTGACGTCGACAATGACGGAATCGGCCTTTTCCAGGACACGGCCACGCAGACGTCTCAGCAAGAGAGGTCACCTCCATCGATTCGGCGGCCAAACTGCTCCATGGCCAAGGCAGCTATGGCTGCGGCCAGGGCATCGGCGGCATCATCGGGACGGGGACGTTCGTCAAGGCCGAGAAGGCGTTGAACCATCCCCTGAACCTGTCCCTTATCGGCTGAACCGTGGCCGCAGACGGCAAGCTTGACCTCACTGGGTTTGGGCTCGAAAAGGGGGAGACCTCTTCGGGCTCCGGCCAGAAGAATGACGCCCCGGGCTTGCCAGACCATGGCGGCTGTGGTGGTGTTACGCCCGAAAAAAAGACGTTCGACGGCGACGAAATGAGGGGAGCCCTCGTCAAGCAGCTCCCCCAGTCGCCGGTCGAGCAAGAGAAGACGTTCCGAAAGGGAGTGATCGGCGGGCGTCTCGATACAGCCGAAGGAGAGAGCCTTCAGGCTATTTCCCCTCTGAAGGACGAGGCCAAAGCCTATCCGCCCCAGTCCCGGATCGATGCCCAGGCAGCGACGATCCCTTTCCTCAAGCCTCAAGGCTCTCCATCACTTCGTCGGGAATATCGAAATTGGCCGTCACGTTCTGAACGTCGTCCAGATCCTCAAGAGCGTCAAGAAGCCGGAGAAGGCGGGAGGCCGTGCCCCTCTCGCTGACGGTCACCGTGTTCTTAGGCGTCATCTGGACATCGGACGAGGCGATATGATAGCCCGCTCCGGACAGAGTCTCGCGAACGGCGGAAAAGGCTGAGGGCGTGCAGTAGATTGAGAACGTTCCGTCGCCGTTGTTCTCCACGTCGTCTGCCCCGCCGTCAAGGGCATTCATCATGAGCTCGTCCTCATCGAGTCCTTCGCCGGAGACGACGATCACCCCACGACGTTCGAACATCCATGCCACACAGCCCGCCTCGCCGAGAGAACCTCCGTTGCGACTGAAAACGAAACGGACCTCGGAGCTGGTCCTGTTTTTGTTGTCCGTCAAGGACTCGACCAGGACGGCCACGCCGCCGGGGCCATAACCCTCGTAATAGAGCTCCTCATAATTTTCCCCGTCAAGGCCTCCAGAGCCCTTCTTGATGGCCCTGTCGATGGTCTCGTTGGTCATGTTGGCCTCTTTGGCCTTGTCGACGAATGTCTTGAGGCGAATATTCATGGCGAGGTCGGCGCCACCCTCTTTGGCGGCGACCATGATGGCCCGGACCAGCTTCTGGAAGGCAACGCCCTTCTTGGCGTCCTGTGCAGCCTTGCGATGTTTGATGTTTGCCCACTTCGAATGTCCCGACATGCCCCATCACTCCTCCGAAAGATCGCCTCCCGGCAAAAGACAGCGGGGAGGAAAACTTCTCTTGTGTTCAGATCGGATCTCTGCCTTCTTGACGAAGGCAAGAACTTCCGGTGTGGCCGTTCCAAAAGCGAGGTAGCGATCGAGAGCGTCGTAGGAAACGCCCATCTCCCCCTCGTCGGTCTGGCCCGGCCAGAGCCCTGCAGATGGAGGTTTGTTGATGATGCCCTCGGGGACACCCAGATAGCGGGCTATGGAGAGGACCTCTCCTTTAAGAAGATCGGCGAGGGGCAGAAGATCGGACCCCGAATCGCCATATTTGGTAAAATAGCCGACGGTCCACTCGACGCGATTGCTGGTTCCGCAGACGAGAAAGCCCCGAGGCTGGGCCACAGCGTAGAGAGTCGCCATTCGCAGCCGGGCCTTCACGTTTCCCAGAGAAAGGGGCGTCGCCCGCTTCTGATCCTCCGGCGGAAGGGACGTGCAAAGCTGATCGAAGGCAGGCCCCAAATCGATCCTCTCCGTCGGAATATCGAAGGTTTCGGCGAGTTGTCGCGCGTCTTTTTCGTCCCGAGGATCGCTGTGACAGGGCATAATGAGTCCCGCCATCGATGAACCGCAGACACGGCGGAGCAGTACGGCCAGAAGGGAAGAGTCGATGCCGCCGCTGAGTCCGAGCAAGGCCCCCTTGGCGCCGGCAGCGGCCAGATGCTCCTCGAGCCAAGACGTGATGCCCTTGACGAGTTCTTTCGGATTGCGGTAAAAATCATTCACGATTATCCCTCCCTTCTCCGACCCTAGCCTTCACTGACGCCGATAATTTTAGCACAGAGGCGTTGTCCCGTGTCCATCGTCGTCGCTCGGCAAAAAACACGGCTTCTGGCCCATGACGAAAAGAACGAACAGGAGGAGGCGGGAAAGCGACGTGACAACGGAAGATCGCATTCGACGTTTCAGTGTCTCCATACCAGAAGGCCTTCTTGGTGAATTTGATCAATGGATTTGTGAACAGGGGCTACCTAGCCGGTCGGAAGCCCTGCGCCGGTTGATTCGCGACGGCATAGCCCGGTCCAATTGGGAAGAGGAAAAAGGTACCCTTTGGGGCACGGTCACGGTTTATTTCGATCACCGCGGCGACGGCGCGACTCACCTCAATCAGCTCCAGCATGACCACGGCCACTCCATCATCTGTACGACCCATGTCCACGTCGACGCCGATCATTGTCTGGAGGTCCTCGTCCTCAACGGTTCCGTTCAGGACATCAAGGCGTTTCTCTTCGACCTCTCAAAAATAAAGGGCATCGAAAGCTCGATGCCCGTCGTTTCCGCGTCTGAAACGCTGGGCTGAGATCGACGATCTCAGCGAGTCAGAAGCTTCAGCCCGCAGCGGCACAGCCGGCAGGTCGACGAAGCGACGGTCCCTCCAGCAGGATCAACACCTTGCCCCTGCAGAAAGGACACTTTTCGGACTGTGTCTCCGATTCGAACTCTTTGCCGCACGAAGGACAACGATAACGACGTTTCCTCTCCTCCATTACCTTCACCATCCTTTCCCTGGCAAAGCAGAAACAACCCCCTGGGATTATACCCCCAGGGGGTTGTTTCTGTCACCGATTTCGGGGCTAGACGTTGCCGATCGTTGCAACCATGATGGCTTTGATGGTGTGCATACGATTTTCCGCCTCATCGAAAACGACGGAATGCTTGCTGCGGAAGACTTCATCCGTCACTTCCATATCCTTGAGGCCGTATTTCTCGAAAATTTCCCGACCGACGGAGGTGTTGAGGTCGTGGAAAGCGGGGAGACAGTGAAGGAAGAGGACGTCGGGATTTCCCGTCTTGGCCACCATCTCCATGTTGATCTGATAGGGATGAAGAAGCTTGATTCGCTCTTCGAAATGAGCCTCTTCCCCCATGGAGACCCAGACATCGGTGTAAAGGGCATCGGCCCCTTTGACGCCGTCGTCGATGCTCTCCGTGAGTTCGATCGTGGCTCCCGTTTCCTTGGCCAGCTCACGCATCTCGGCCACGAGCGATTCTGCGGGGAAGAGCTCTTTGGGGGCTACGGCCACGAAATGCATGCCCAGCTTGGCCGATCCGATCATGAGAGAATTGCCCATGTTGTTGCGGGCATCGCCCACATAGACGAGCTTCACCTGCCGCAGCGGTTTTGCCACGTGCTCGGAGAGGGTAAGCATGTCGGCCAGAATCTGAGTCGGATGGTAAAGGTCGGTGAGGCCGTTCCAAACGGGAACTCCGGAAAAGGCGGCCAGTTCCTCGACGGTTTCCTGCTTGAAGCCTCGGAACTCGATGCCGTCGTAAAAACGGCCCAATACCCTGGCCGTATCCTCGATGGATTCCTTCTTCCCCATCTGGCTGTTGCTCAGGAACGTGACCTGGGCACCCTCATCAAAGGCGGCGACCTCAAAGGCGCAACGGGTCCGCGTCGACGTCTTGTCGAAAATCAGGACGACGTTTTTCCCTTCAAGAAGATTTCCCCTCACTCCCGCAAGTTTCTTCGCCTTAAGCTCCCGAGAAAGATCGAGCAGATAATGAATTTCCTGAGGGGTAAAATCCTTTAATGTCAAAAAATGACGACCCTTGAGTGAAACAGGCATACTGATAGCCTCCTTAGAGTAGATATAGGAACGACAGAACGTGGAACCGCTGCGAAGGTCAATGATCGCGTAGCAGAGGCATGGACATGCAGCGAGGGCCCCCTCGACCTCGCCCCAGCTCCGCTCCCCGGACCTCAAGAACTTTGATCCCGTTTTCCCTGAGAACCCGGTTGGAAACGACGTTTCTTCGATAGGTGACCACATTGCCGGGGGCTATCGAGAGCGTGTTCGTGCCGTCGTTCCATTGATCTCGGGCGGCGGCGACAGGATCGCCGCCACCGGTCTCGATGAACCGAACGGCGTCAAGGTGAAGCGCTTCCCTGAAAGAGGCCCCAATATCATGGCTCTCCGTAAGGGAAAGAAGCTCTCCTTCGTCATCGTAAACCAGTTTCCAGATACGGATGGCCTCACTGACGCCGGGGAAAATGGTGAACGCATCGCGATCGACCATCGTAAACACCGTGTCCAGATGCATGTAGGAACGAGTCTTAGGGATGTCGACGGCAAGAAGAGTATGAACGCCGACGCGCTGTGCCAAGCGGCGACCGAGAATCTGAACGGCTCCGGCTGTCGTTCGCTGGCTGATGCCGATGGCGACGACGTCATCGGAAAGGACGAGGACATCGCCACCCTCCACGTTATAGGGGATCGCGTCGTTTTTGTTGTCCCCGAACAGAATCTTAAGGTCCTTGAAGTAAGGGTGATTCTCGTAGATATAGCGGGCATAAAGGGGTTCTCGACGACGGGCCTGAAAGTTCATGACACTAATGATGACGCCGTCTTTAATGAAAACGTGAGGGTCTCTCTGGAAATAGAGGTTGGGAAGAGGGCGGAAAAGGAAGGCCATGGGGTCCAGTACGTCGAGGACGAGGCTACGGCAGGGTCCGATCAGGGCGACGGCCTCCGCTTTCGTCAGCCCCGAGATGAGGACATCGGCCAGATCCGAGGGGGTGAAGTCCATCAGTTCTCTTTTAAGGGCCTGCCCCAGAGGGACGTCCAAGGCCTCCATGGCCAAGGTGTCGTCGAGTACCTGAGAGCGGATCGTCTCATCCCGCAAAACCTGGGCGAAGCTGTTGCGGAAATAGACGACCTCGACACCGTTATCGCGGAGCAGATCGGCAAAAGCGTCGTGCTCTTTCTGAGCCTCCTCGACCCAGAGAATGTCGTCGAACAGAAGCTCGTCCTTGTTGTCGATCGTCAGTCGCTCCAGCTCCCGTCCCGGCCTGTGGAGCATAACCCGTTTCAGCTTACCCACTTCCGAGGCAACGTAGAAGGCTCTCTCTCGCTCCTCCACTGTCTCCCCCCCATTCTCAATTAAGTGAACCGTCAAGGCTATGCAGTTAAGCTCAATGTCCCCGTTATACCACATTCGCAATGGAAGGCCAAGAGGAACGGCGAATATCGATAGAGGCAAAAGAAGGAGCAAGGCAGCTCTCGGGCACATCCGCCAAGGGAAGACGGATTTTATGTCCTTCGAGAGCTGCCGGGAGATCAAAAAGCGAAACTTTCAGAAAGAGGAAGGAGGGCGTTTCAGTTCATTGGGAGAGGTTCGCACGAAGGAGCTCCTTGATGAAAGGAGGCAGAACGAAAGAGGCCCGATGGATGTCAGAAGAGTAGTATTGCGTCCTGGCGGAGGGCGATCGCCGGATCGTCCGTGGGTCGGGTCCCAAGGAGCCGATGGAGTACGTCCAGCTTCCTGTAGGGTAAGTCGGCATGGCTCCCCAGCATAGGAACATGCGCGGAAAGACGGTTCCCATCTGGAGGAAGGCATGGGAGAGAAGGTCGCGGTTGACGAAAGGCGACTCCGTTTGAGCGACGACCATGCCTCCTTCTCGCAGAGCGGCGGCAACGTCGCGATAGAAGGGAGCTTCGAAAAGACCGACGGCAAAATCGACGGGATCGGTGCTGTCGACGATAATCGCATCAAAGGTGGCGGGATGGTCTTTGATGAACTTCAGGGCATCCATGGGGAGCACTTTTACGCGCTCATCCCTGAGTCCTTCACTGACGGCGGGGAAGAAATCCAGAGAGGCTTTAATCACCTCTTCGTCGATATCGACAAGGTAGATCTCTTCAACGCAATCATGCTTCACGATCTCTCGAACGCATCCTCCATCTCCCCCACCGACGACGAGAACCTTTCGCGGATCAGGATGGGATGACAAGAGGGGGTGAACCATCATCTCGTGATAAGTAAATTCATTTTGGTCTGTGAACATCAAAGCTCCGTCGAGAATAAGAGCACGGCCATATTCTTCCGTTTCGACGACAAGTAACTGCTGATAGTCTGTCTTTATGTTTTTTAATATAGAAGTAATTCTAAGCCCCAAGCGCATGGCGTTGGTCTGGTATTCAGTGAACCACAGATCGTTTTTGCGAATAGCTATAGGTTCAATCACATAAAACACCACCCTTGCATGGAATCGCATTTATTGCGTGAGGCAACGCCTCAGACCTTCTGCCGTGCAAGATCCAACAGAACTTCCTCGAAGGACTCCAGCGGAATTTCGCCAAGAGGTATGCCACGGCGGAAAAGGAGTAGTCCTCGAGGCGAGCCGGCGACACCGACATCGGCATGGCTGGCCTCTCGAGGCCCGTTGACCTCACAGCCCATGACGGCGACGGTCCATCCGTCAGGCAGCGAGGGCAGAAGCGGTTCCATCCGTCGGACAAGGCTTTCAACGTCGACGCGACGTCTTCCGCAGGTCGGACAGGAGATAAGATCGGCTCCGCGACAGCGGAGTCCCAGAGATCGGAGAAGGGCGTAACCGGCCTCGACTTCCTGACACGTCGGTCCGGTAAGGCTGACGCGCAGGGTGTCACCCACGCCTTGAGAGAGGATGAGCCCCAGCCCGACGGAACTTTTGACCAGACCGCGAAGGCCTGGTCCAGCCTCGGTGATCCCGATATGAAAGGGAAAATCATGGCGTGAAGCCAGATCCAGATTGGCTCGCAAGGTCTCATGAACCGACGAAGATTTGGCGGAGAGGATCAACGCCTCAAACCCCTCGTCGAGAAGTTGCTCCAGCTGTTCCTCGACGGCCGCCACGAGAGCCAAGGCCCTGTCTCCGGAGGCCCTGCGAAGCTGGTCGTTGTTGACAGAACCGCTGTTGGCGCCGATGCGGATCACCACGTCGGAATCACGTGCAGCCGAAACGACTTCGCGGAGGCCGTTACGGCCGCCCAAATTGCCGGGATTGATCCTGATGGCCCGACATCCGGCCTCGATGGCCAGGAGAGCCAGACGGTAATCGAAGTGGATATCGGCCATGAGGGGAATGGGGCTTGACGCGTTGAGTTTCTTCAGTCTGCCGAAATCCTCTCTTTGAGGAAAGGCGACCCTGGCCAATTCACATCCGACATTGACAAGGGCCATCAACTCTTCGTAAGCTTCGTCGCCGTCGCTCAGAGGGGAGACCAGCATACTTTCGACACGAACGGGCGCACCGCCACCGACGCGAAGGCCTCCTATCGAAACCGATCTTCGAGACATGCTCATCGCCTCCTGTCTTAAGGGGTTTTCGCCAGCTTCCACAGATCGCTCCATGTGACGAGAAGAATCAGGCCGATAAGAACGACGAAACCGGCAAGATGAATGGCATTCTCCCACTTGCTTGACATCTTGCGTCCCAGAATCATCTCGCCGAGGACAAAGACGATGCGGCCTCCGTCGAGAGCGGGAAAGGGAATGAGATTGAGAATGCCCAGATGGAGGTTGATTACGGCCAGGAAAGACAGGAAAGACCAGAATCCCTGCCGAACAGCCTCTCCTGCCATGCCGGCGATGCCCACCGGTCCCGTCATCGTGACATCGGTATGGCCGAAAATCCACGAGACGATCCCCCGAATAATATCGACGCCTAGATGCCACACGTAGCTGAAGGCCCGCAATAGAGCCTTGTGAAAAGGATACAGAATGACGGGAGGGCGAATCCCGAGAAGAGGAACGCCATGAGCCGCATCGACGGGAATCGAAGCGTGGATCGAAAACTGGCTTTCGCCGCGGCGAACATCGAGATCGATAGGGCCCTTCGCCGCTTCTTTCTGCAGAAGAGCAGACAAGGTGTTCCAGTTTTTCAAGGTTTCTCCGTTGATGGCAAGGATCTCGTCGCCCGCCTCAAGGCCGAGAGACTGGGCGGGGAAGCCCTCCATGAGAGATCCGATTTTCGTCGAATCAAGGTCGGCCACTCCCTTGCCCCAAAGCAGAAGGGCCGTGAGAAAAAAGGCCAGAAAAAGGTTGACTGACGCTCCCGAGGCGAGAACGATGAAACGCTGAAAGGGCGTCTTTAGAGGAAAGGTCCGTCGCTCGTCGACGATCTCTTCTCCCTCTCGCTCCTCCTCCATCCCAGCCAGACGGACAAAACCCCCGACGGGAAACAGGCGAAAGGACCAGAGCGTCTCCCCTTTTTTGCGTGAAAAAAGGGAGGGTCCCATGCCGAAAGCGAACTCGTGAACCTGGATATCACACCAGCGAGCGGCAAAATAATGACCACCTTCGTGAGCGATAACGCAGATGGCAATGACAAGCAGAAAAGAGAGAAGGCTAATCAGAGGAGATACCTCCTTTCAGCGCGAGAACCGCAGACGAAGGATCGAGCGTACTGGCGCGAACGGTCCAGAAGATCGAGGGCATCCTCAAGGGTGGAAGGCGTCTCGCCGCCTAAAGACGAGAGCGTCGCCTCGACGACATCGCCGATGGCCGTGAAAGTGATCAGGCCATTTAAAAAGGCGGCAACAGCCACTTCGTCGGCGCCGACCAGGACGATGGGAGCTCCACCCCCGCCAAGGGCGGCCTCTCGCGCCAGACGGAAACAGGGGAAACGGGAACCGTCAAGTTTTTCAAAAGAGAGATTCCACAGCCAGGGATCGGGAAGCGCCAGGGACTCTTCGAGGAGAAGCCTCTCGGGAAAAGCGAGGGCGGCAGCTGCAGAAAGGCGCATGTCCGGCTGAGAGACAAGGGCCTTGACGGCACCGTCGACGAAGGCGACAAAGCCATGAACAAGAGATTTCCGCTGGATGACGGCATCGACTTGAGCGAGGGGAAGAGAAAAGAGCCTCATGGCTTCGATGATTTCGATGCCCTTGTTCATCAACGTCGCGCTGTCGACGGTCACCTTGGCTCCCATGGACCAGACGGGATGGCTGAGGGCATCAGCTGGTGTAACTCGCTTCATCTCCTCAGGGGTAAAATCGAGGAAGGGTCCTCCGGAAGCTGTCAGCCATACCTTGGTGATCGATGAAAGGCTTTCTCCTCGGAGGCACTGCCAAAGGGCACTGTGCTCGCTGTCGAGAGGGCGGAGTTGATGGGGATGTCGGATGTGCGGCATGACCCACTGTCCCGCCACGACGAGGCTTTCCTTGTTGGCCAGAGAAACGTCCAGGGAGGCATCGAGAGCATCCAGAAGTGCCGGAATGGCCTCCGTTCCCGATGTGGCGAAAACGACATGGTCGAGAGGCACTTGTCCTAAGGCTTCACGAAGGGAGTCCGGCCCTGTCAAAAGATGAACGTCGGCTGGGAGATCAGGACAAATTCTCCCGGCAGCCTTCTCGTCGTAAAGGGCAACCAAAGCGGGCCTGAACTCGTAAACAAGAGGCAGAAGAGCTGAATCGTTGGAATGGGCGGCGAGAACTTCGACCTGGAAGCGCTCGGGAAAGCGACGGCAGACATCGAGAACCGATGATCCTACGCTACCTGTCGCCCCCATAAGAGCTAAGCGAATGACATCTTGTCTGGAATCCTTCATCAGAGCCATATCACCTCGAAAATCATAAAAGCAAGACTGGCATTCAAGAGGATGCTATCAAAACGGTCGAGCATGCCTCCATGTCCAGGGATCAAAGACCCTGTGTCTTTTATATGCGCCTCGCGCTTTAGTATGGATTCAGCCAAATCTCCAAGTTGTCCTGCTGTCCCGCAAAGTAAACCCAATAACAGCAGAGGCAGAGGGGGAAATTCCCATAAAAAAGCTAATATTCCAGAACACAATAGACTAGCAACAAGTCCTCCCAAAAAACCCTCCCAAGATTTATTTGGGCTGACAGACTGGCAAAAAGGCGTTTTACCCCATCTGGTTCCGATGAAATAGGCAAAAACGTCACAACTCCACGTACAAGCAAAAAGAGTAACCAATAAAAAAAGTCCCCACGGCTGATTTCTTAAAAGGATCATAAAAGTCCAAGGCAATACAATATAGACAATTCCAGACAACGTCGATCCCAAGTTGAAAATGGCATGACTATGTCCTGTTAATTGTCTACGAACTATTTCAATAAAAAGGGTAATAAAAGAAGATATGGCCAACATAGCCAACATCGCGCTAAGAGGGAAACCGCGATAAGCCATAATAGGAAAAAGCAACCCTATAGCTAACCCTATTCCTTTGGATACATGAGCTTTTGTGGCTAAAATAACATAGAATTCCCACAAGGACACCATCAGGGCAACCATGACTACTAAAAGCCACAATAAACCACCAAAAAACATTCCAGATAAAACCAGTGAGGCAAGAACAATGCCACTAATAGATCGTTTTATTGAGTTAACATTAATTAAATTATGTTCGGCCATATCGCCTGTCCCTCTCGTTATAGCTAACTAAGGCCTTATCTAATTCTTTTTCGTCAAAATCAGGCCACAGTTTATCTGTAAAATAAAATTCGCTGTAACTGGACTGCCAAATGAGAAAATTGCTCAACCTAAGTTCCCCGCTCGTTCGTATTATAAGATCTGGGTCTGGGACATCAGGTAAATAAAGAAAAGATCTGAAAATATTTTCGTTCAGAGGGAGAGCAATATCTGATGCGATATATTTTGAAACAGCATCAAGAATTTCTTGTCGACCTCCATAATTTAGACAAACAATCATGTCTATTTTGGTTCCCATGCGGGTAGATTCTTCTCCATTGCGTAAAATATCGAGAATTGAAGGAGATAGATCTTCAAGGCGACCAGAAAATCTCAATCTGACGCTTTCTTTTTTTAACTCATTTATTTTAATTTTAATAAAATATTTAAATAAACTCATGAGTCCCAAGACTTCAGTCTTAGGCCTTTTCCAATTCTCTGTCGAAAATGCGTATAAAGATATATACCTAATGCCCCTGTTACTCGCAGCTCTAACTATTTTTTCAACAGCCTGAACGCCATATTTATGACCAACAATACGAGGAAGACCTCGTTTTTGAGCCCATCGACCGTTACCGTCCATAATGATAGCTAAATGCACAGGCACACGAACGATGTCTTCACTCATTGGATATTGGTGATCCTCCTTTGCTTATTTCATCCCATTTGCGTTTTACATCTTGAATATCATTCCAAGTCAAATCCTTAGGGCTATTTTTTGCTCTAGATTGATTTCTCAATAGGTAGCTGGGATGGAATTGTGGCATCAATTCAACTCCGCGCCACTTAAACCATTTCCCTCGTAAGGCAGTTATTCCTTCAGAAGTTTTAAGCAACCATCTCGTTGGAGTATTGCCTAAAGTTATAATTATTTTTGGAGAAATTAAAGCTATTTGCGATTCAAGAAATGAATTACAGGCAACTATTTCGTCAACAGTTGGCACTCTGTTGTTGGGAGGTCTGCATTTTACTACATTAGTAATAAAAACATCTTTGCGATAGATTTTAGCTGCTTCTAGTATTTTAGTTAAAAGTTGACCAGCCTTGCCGACAAAAGCTTCTCCTTGAAGGTCCTCATCTGCGCCTGGTCCTTCTCCAATAATCATAAGCCCTGAATTAATTGACCCTTGACCAAAGACCGTTTTATTCCGTCCTTGGCAGAGGGGGCACGCCGTACACGCAGCTATTTTTTTGTTGATGATTGTTAATTCATTTTTTATATAAATTTCTTTTTTTTGACTATCATAGATATTGAAAGCTTGTTCCAAGGCCGCCACCGTCCCAACTACAGATCTAAGCCTGAAACAATAACGTCAACTGACTTGACTGTTAGCCCTGTGAAATACTCTAATCCTGTTTTTATTCTTTTTTGTAACAATTTGGAAATTTCAATAAAATTTCTTGATCCAATTTTAATGAATATCTCTATGGATATATGTATATTGTCGTCTTCATTTTTTATTTTGTTGGATTCAATAGATAAAACTTGGTCTGTATGAATAGCAATATAGTTGACTATTTGGTTTAAAGCTTCAGGATCTATCTTTAGATCTCCATAAAAAGTAAAAGGAGGCCTAACTATTGTTTTTTCTCCATCTTGAGGATAAAGAGGCTGCAAGAATACTCTAAATTTTCCAACCAACTGACCAGCGAAGTTTTTTCGAACTTGAACTTGTGAAACAGGTATCACATGTTGTTTTTTATCTCTCCTTTCTTTTTTTGCTTTTTTTATTTCAGATGCAGTGGCTACTTCTTGGATTGAAATATATTTTTCTGGATCAGGTAGATTTAACGTTTTTATTATCTTTAAAGCCATATCCTTGGACGTGGCTAGAAGCATAACTCGGCCACTTTGCTTTTCGAGGAAATTTTTGACTTGATTCTTGTGGTCTTTGTATTGAAACAAGGCTCTTCTGATTGCTTTTATCTGATTTTTTTCGGATTTAGCGCTTTTACCGCAAGCTATCCGGCCTCTATGTATAACAAGGCCATCATCAATGATAAAATCAACATCTAGATTTCGTGCGATAAGCTGAGCTCTTCTGCTCTTCCCCGTTCCAGCAGGTCCATGGAACACAATAAGACTAAGTTTGGGGTGATTTTTATCGTAAATATTGTTTATGGACTTATCTGACTCCAAGTCTCCTCAGTACCTTTCTAAGAGTCGCAACAAATCTCTCGTTTTCTTCTTTAAGGCCTACTGTGACTCTAATGTGATTGGACATGCCAAAATCAGAGCCGGGTCTAACGATAATCCCCTCTTTAAGAAGTGCATCGCATATCAGATCTGATTTTTCTATTTTTATAAGCATGAAGTTGGTATGTGTTTGGCTGACTTTTACGCCCATTTCTTTGAGAGCTTTTGTTGTCTTTTCTCGCTCTGATATTGTTTTTTCTCTAATATTAAGTATGTAATCCTGCTGATCCAACGCTACGACAGCTGCGGCTAATCCGGCTTGGGTTACGCTAAAAACCCTTCGTACTTTTGCATACGAATCTACAATGGGCTTGGGAGCAATGGCATAGCCAATTCGTAAACCAGCCAAACCGTAAATTTTAGAAAAAGTTCGGAGAATAACAACAGTTCCCAGTTGGCGGAAAAGATCAACTCCATTTAAATAAAATGGATCTGAAACATATTCCGCGTAGGCCTCGTCAATAATTAACAATGTTTGTTTGCTCTCCAGTTGATTAGAAAGCTTAATAAGGTCATCTCTGGCTACAAAAAGGCCTGTGGGGTTATTGGGATTACATAAAACGACAGCTTTGGTTTTTGTGGTACAACTATCCGCCAACCCTTGAATGTTAGGCATAAGATCTTCGCCCAGGGGGACTTCAATACAAACAGCTCCTGCTGCAGTAGCTGAAAGGCGATAGAGAGAATAGGTCGGAACAGGAAAAACAACCTCATCGCCCTCATCGATTATCGCTTGAAAAAGAGAATACAGAACACCCTCGGTTCCCGTGCCGACCATGACTTCCGAAGGAGAAACGCCCCATTTTCTCGCAATAGCGCGCTTAAGGTGGTAAGCCGCGGGATCGGGATATCGTGAAACATCAAGAGCTGCGTTAAGAACCGCCTCCCTGACCGGTTCAGGCAGGGGCCAGGGATTTTCGTTCGAGGAGAGTCGAACGACGTTGTCAAGGCCCAACTCCCTTTGCACCTCTCCGATCGGCTTTCCCGGACGGTAGGCCTCTAGGTCCACGAGAGATTTTCGTGTCAATCGATCCAACCAGGCCAATCTTTTTTCCTCCTCACTGATGATTCGCGAAAGCTTCCGGCGTCTCGACGGGAAAGGATGCCTTCCCGTCGTCGTCAAGCACCGAGATCAGGCCGCCGATCTGTCTGATCTTTTCGACAAAAGCTTCATAGCCTCGCCACAGGTGGTGGACATCGCTGATGACCGTCGTTCCCCTGGCGGTCAGGCCAGCCAGGACCAGAGCCGCGCAGGCCCGCAGGTCCGTTCCCCGCACTTCGGCCCCATTGAGAATAGGCGTGCCCGTCACGATCGAGGTATTGCCCTGTAACTCAATTTTCGCTCCCATGCGTTTCAGCTCGCCGACGTGAAGAAAACGCGATTCGAAAACCGTTTCGTGAATGATGCCCGTTCCCTCTGCCAGGCAAAGGAGAACCATCATCTGGGGCTGCAAATCCGTAGGAAATCCGGGATAAGGCAGGGTTTTCAGCGTTACGCCGGAGAGAGGCCCGTCGGCGCGAACGGTCACGGACGATTCCCGGACCATGAGAGAAGCGCCCGCCTCTTCCAGTTTGGAAAGCAAGGCTTCCATATGTTCGGGAACGACATCCGTCACCGTGACCTCGCCCCCCGTCAGAGCTCCCGCGATGAGGAAGGTGGAGGCCTCCACTCTATCGGGGATGACGGTTATCGATCCCCCTTTGAGGCCATCGACTCCCTGAATGTGGATGGTTCCCGATCCGGCTCCTTCAATTGAAGCTCCCATAGCGACAAGGGCGTGAGCCAAATTGGTGATCTCCGGCTCACGAGCCGCATTCTCGAGGACCGTTTCTCCTTTCGCACAGGCTGCGGCCATAAGCAAATTCTCCGTGGCACCGACGGAGGGGAAATCGAGATAGATCCGACTTCCGCGCAAGCGCCCCGGTGCCGTGGCGTAAACGGCACCTCGACGTATCTCGAGGTTGGCCCCCATGCGCGCCAGTCCCTTCAGATGAAGGTCTATGGGACGGCTGCCGATCGAGCAGCCGCCAGGCAACGGGAGGATTGCGCGTCCTCTTCTGGCCAGAAGAGGACCCAGCACCAGAGAAGAGGCCCGCATCTTTCGGACCAGAACGTCGGGCGTCTCATAGCGCCCCAGATCGCCTCCGACCTTGACGGTCATTCTTCCGCCAACATGTTCGACGCTTGCCCCAAGGTGACGAAGGAGGTCGGCCATGATCGTCACGTCCTCGAGCCTGGGGACGCGATCGATCGACAAGGCTCCCTCCTGTAGAAGGAGAGCGGCGGCCATAACAGGTAGCGCTGCATTTTTTGCGCCCTGAGCTTTAACTACACCTGTGAGTTTAACTCCACCCTCGACACACAATCTATCACTCAAACATCTCACCCCTGATGCTCAGCGAAAAGCCGATGCATGATTATTTACAACTAAAATAGTTGATTGCATCTAAATTCCCAAAGCCACACCTAAAAACCTATATGCAGCCATATTGACTAAAAAATGAACTACAGACAAAATCAAAAGGACATAGCTCTGATTTAAGCCAAAATCCAAAAGTACATGGTGAAAATGGCCTCGATCGGGTGAAAACGGAGATCTTCCACGCAAGAGGCGACGACACATAGCAGACAAAGTATCCAGAACGGGAATGCCTCCCAATAAAACTAAAATAAAAACAAATTTAATACTTCCTAGAGAGAGAAAGGAAAAACAAAAATCATAAACGACTAAGGAAGAACATAAAAATCCAAGCAGAGTACTTCCTCCGTCGCCAAGAAAAGTATAAGCCCTTGGAAAATTCCATATTAAAATTCCGAAACACAATCCCAAAAGAGCCGACCACCATGGTCCGCCGCGATGTAAAAGCGATGCAAAAGAAGTTAAAGAAGCTAAAGATAGGGCTAAACCATTCATCCCGTCAATGAGATTAAACGCATTAGTCATGCCTGTTACCCAAAAAATTAATATGATTTTGACTAATAAATCTGTCTCAACCCGCCAAATCGAAACTGCAGCAGCTAGGAAATGAAAAATCAACCTAACTAGAGGTGGAACCGGCTTCATGTCGTCGACATATCCAATAACAAAAACAATTAGCGAAGCGGTAACTATTGGAGCAATATTGCGTCCTAAAATTCCAGCGAAGAGCGCCCAAAAAATAAATCCTGAACTTAAAACTAATCCAGCTCCCCGCGGTATTACTCCCTGATGAGATTTTCTCCCGCCAGGAGAGTCCAACATTCCGTATTGAGAGGCCAAACGAACGGAGAGAGGAGTTAATATGGAAGACCAAAAAAACAAAAATAATCCAGATATAAAATGATTATCTAGAATAAAATTCGACATAACTATTTTGTCCCAAATAATCTATCTCCGGCATCCCCAAGTCCGGGAACGATATAACCATGGTCATTGAGTTTTTCGTCAAGAGCGGCAACATAAATATCGATTTCCGGGTGAGATGCATGTACGCGCCTGACACCCTCTGGAGCTGCAATAAGGTTGACTAGAGATATTTTTTTACCGCCTTGCCGTTTCACAAGGTCAATAGCTGCTACAGCCGAGCCACCGGTTGCGAGCATGGGATCCAGGATAAAAATATCTCTTTCTTGTATGTCGTTGGGCAGCTTACAATAGTATTCGACAGGCTCCAACGTTTCAGGATCTCGGTAGAGGCCGACGTGGCCGACCTTGGCATTGGGAATCAGGCGCAGTATTCCTTCGACCATACCCAGCCCGGCACGCAGAACGGGCACAACAGCCAGTTTTTTACCCTGCAACGTCTTTCCCACCGTTCGGGTTATCGGCGTCTCCACATCAATAGGTTCAAGGGCCAAGGTTCTTGTCGTCTCATAGGCCATCAGGCCGGCTATTTCTTGGACAAGCTCTCGAAACTCCTTGACGCTGGTATTCTTGTCGCGAATGATGCTGACTTTATGCTGGACAAGAGGATGGTCGACGAGAATCAGTTTACCGTTATTTGTATTTGTTTCACAGGAGGTGTCCCTTTCCCCTTTTGAAAATTCCTTGTCCTTAATTTTGTCGAGCCTCTGATCGTGACGCCCGCCCTCGTAGGGCGTGTCCAGCCAAAGCGAGACGATTTCCCTTGCTAGAGTGGGTCCTAAAAGACGACCTCCAAGGGCGAGAACGTTCGTGTCGTTGTGAAGACGGCTCATCTTGGCCGTGTAGAGATCATTGCCGAGTACGGCGTAGACACCCGATCTTTTGTTTGCGGCAATGGACATACCGACGCCGCTTCCGCAGATGAGAATGCCGCGTTCGACCTTTTTCGAGGCGACGGATTCAGCAACCGCCCAAGCCACATCAGGATAGTCGATGCTCACATCCTCCGAATGGGCCCCGAAATCGGAGTAGGTCTCCCCCCGTTCCTTCAAGAAAGCCATGAGGTTCACCTTAAGGGCGTAGCCTGCATGATCCGAACCGATCGCTACGTGCATCTAATGAGGGCCTCCCATCTTCGTGAAAGTCGCCTTCTCCATGACGCCTATCATACCATTACAAGATAAAGCGGAGGCGCTTTTTCCCCTCAGGAAAGGCATTCCTCCGCTTCTGTTGGTGATCGCGATTCTCCGGAAGAGTCTACCCCGTCAGCTCATGAGCAGCGTGAGCATGGTGCCGGCGGCGACGGCCGTCCCGATGACGCCGGCCACGTTGGGGCCCATGGCGTGCATGAGGAGGAAGTTGCCGGGGTTCTCCTGCTGGCTCACTCTCTGGACGACGCGGGCCGCCATGGGGACGGCCGAGACGCCCGCCGCTCCGATCATGGGGTTGATCTTGCCGCCCGAGAAGATTTTCAGGGCCTGGCCGAAGAGGACGCCTCCGGCCGTGCTGCAGACGAAGGCCACCAGGCCCAGGACGATGATCTTCAGCGTCGCCGCCGTCAGGAAGGTCTCGGCCTCCATCGTCGCGCCCACCGTCAGGCCCAGGAAGATCGTCGTGGCGTTGAGGATCTCGTTCTGGGCCGCCAGGCTCAGGCGCTCCGTGACGCCGCACTCCCGCAGGAGGTTGCCGAACATGAGGATGCCGATGAGGGGCACCGACGCCGGCAGGATGAGGCCCGAGGCGATGGTGCAGACGATGGGGAAGAGGACCCGCTCCGTCTTGCTCACCGGACGGAGGTTGTCCATGCGGATGGCCCGGTCCGCCTTCGTCGTCAGGGCCTTGATGACCGGCGGCTGGATGAGCGGCACGAGGGACATGTAGCTGTAGGCCGCCACGGCAACCGCTCCCAGGATCTGCGGCGCCAGTTTCATCGTCAGGTAGATGCTCGTCGGGCCGTCGGCCCCTCCGATGATGGCGATGCTGGCCGCCTCTTTCACCGAGAAGCCCATCATCATGGCGCCGAAGAGGGCGATGAAGACGCCCAGCTGGGCCGCCGCCCCCAGGAGGAAGGTGATGGGGTTGGCCAGCAGGGGCGCGAAGTCCGTCAGGGCTCCGATCCCCATGAAGATGATGACGGGGTAGATTTCGTGCTGGGTCCCGAAGAAGACGTAGTAGAGAAAGCCCCCTTCGTCCATGATGCCCGACAGGGGCAGGTTGACGAGGACGCAGCCGAAGGCGATGGGCACCAGCAGGAGGGGCTCGAAGCCCTTGCCGATGGCCAGGTAGAGCAGGACGAGGCCGACGACGAGCATGACGAGATTGCCCGTCGTGAGGCCGGCGAATCCCGATTGGGCGAGGACGCTCGACAGTGATTCGATGTAGATTCCCATGGTCGTTCCTCCTTTGAGGCCCGAGGCCTAGCCGAGGACGACGAGGATGTCTCCGGAGTTGACGGAGCCGCCTTCTTTGACTCGGATTTCCTGGACGGTGCCCGCCGCGGAGGCGAGGATTTCGTTTTCCATTTTCATGGCTTCCAGGACGAGGAGCAGGTCTCCGGCGGCGACGACGGCTCCCGGAGCGACGGCGATTTTGAGGATTTTGCCCGGCATGGGCGCCGTGACGGTGGCGGCGCCGGCAGGGGCGGGGGCCGCCACAGGAGCGGCGACGGGGGCAGGGGCCGCCACGGGGGCGGCGGCGGGAGCGGCGGCTCTGGCAGGGGTCGGCGCGGCGGCGCCGCCCAGTTCTTCCACTTGGACGTCGTAGGCGGTTCCGTTGACGGTGATGCGGTAGTTGCGGGCCATTTCAGGTCCTCCCTTTGGCGTGTCGGTTTTTGCGGGGGGCGTTCCCCCGTTCGCTGCAGGCTCCTGTTCCTTTTCCGAGGCGGGCGTCACGGTCCCGGACGGGACGGGACGTTCGCCTTTTCCGTCTTTCCCATCGGCCGTCTTCGGCGGCGGGCCCGACAGGGCTCGGGCTCCCCGCCCGCCTATTCCCAGCCTTCGAGGTTGTCCAGGCGCGAGAGGCGTTTCCAGCCCGACGTGAGGCTGTCGGCCACGGCTACGGCGGGGCGGACGGAGCTGATGCGGAAGTTCTCGAGGCCGCCGGCGGCGATGGCCGCCGTGAGGACGGCGATGAGTTGGTCTCCCGCTTCCTGGGCCCTGACGACGGCCCTGGGCGCTTCCTTCGGCGACGACGACGTTTTCGACGCCTTCACCGCCTGAGCCTGGGCCTCTTTGGCCGCCTTGACGGCGTCGATCAGCCCGGCCAGGTGCTTGACTCCGATGAGCAGGAGCATGAGCGACATCAGGACGAGGAAGACGACGCTGAAGGCGATGAGGGAGAGGACGACGGCCCCAAGCGGACCCTGAAAGTGATCGGAGAGATGTCCCATTTTCGGTCCCCTCTTTCCTAGTGGGGCATGATGGCGTGCTTGCGCTTCGGCCTCAGTTCACGCTTGCTTTCGCTTACGGTGAGGGCACGATGCAGTTCGAGGCGCGTCTCTTCCGGCAGGATGACCCGGTCGACGAAGCCCCGCGAGGCCGCCTGGTAGGGGTTGGCGAAGGCCTCTTTGTAGCTTTCGATTTTCTCCGCCCGCGTCGCGGCCGGGTCGCCCGATTCTTTGATTTCCCGGGCGAAGATGATGTTGGCCGCCCCTTCGGCTCCCATGACGGCGATTTCCGCCTGGGGCCAGGCCAGGACGACGTCCGCTCCGAGGTCTTTGCTGCACATGCCCAGGTAGCTCCCGCCGTAGGCTTTCCTGAGGACGAGGGTGATTTTGGGGACCGTGGCCTCGCTGTAGGCGTAGAGGAGTTTCGCCCCGTGGCGGATGATGCCTCCCGTTTCCTGCGCCAGGCCCGGCAGGTAGCCCGGAACGTCTTCGAAGGTGACGATGGGGATGTTGTAGGCGTCGCAGATGCGGATGTGGCGGCTCGCCTTGTCCGAGGCGTCGATGTCGAGGCATCCCGCCATGTGTTTGGCCTGGTTGGCGATGATGCCGATGACTTTGCCCCCGACGCGGCCGAAGCCGGTGACGATGTTCTGCGCCCAGTAGGGCTGGATCTCGAAGAAGTCCCCGTCGTCGACGACTTTGACGATGACGTCCCGCACGTCGTAGCCCCTGTTGGGGTTGGTCGGCACGGCTCCTCTCAGCTCCGGGACGGTGCGGTAGACGTCGTCTTCCGTCTCTTTGTGGGGCGCCTCTTCCATGTTGTTGCTCGGCAGGTAGGAGAGCAGTTTGCGGACCTGGGCCCAGCATTCCCCTTCGTCGGCGGCGAAGAGTTGGGCCACTCCCGAGACGCGGTTGTGCGTCATGGCCCCGCCGATCTGTTCGCTCGTCACTTCTTCTCCCGTCACCGATTTGATGACGGCAGGGCCCGTGATGTGCATGATGCCGATCTTGTCCACCATGAGGGTGAAGTCCGTCAGAGCCGGGCTGTAGACGGCACCGCCCGCGCAGGGACCGGCGATGACCGAGATCTGCGGCACGACCCCGCTGGCTTTGACGTTGCGGAAGAAGATGTTGCCGTAGCCCGAGAGGGCGTCGACGGCCTCCTGGATGCGCGCTCCGCCCGAGTCGTTGATTCCCACGACGGGCACTCCGTTCTGCAGCGCCATGTCCATGACTTTGCAGATTTTCTTGGCGTGCATCTCGCCCAGAGATCCGCCCAGGACGGTGAAGTCCTGGCTGTAGACGTAGACGAGGCGGCCCTCTATGGTCCCGTGGCCCGTCACCACTCCGTCTCCTTCGTAGAGCTTCTTCTCCAGACCGAAGTTGACGCAGCGGTGCGTCACGAATTCGTCGATCTCGACGAAACTCCCCTCGTCCAGCAGCGACGCGATACGCTCTCGGGCCGTCATCTTTCCCTTTTCCTTCTGCTTCTCGACGGCCTTCGCTCCGCCTCCCTGGGCGGCCTTCTCCCTGCGCGACAACAGCGCCTCGCAGAGCTGGTCGATCGTCTTTTCCGACATGCTTCCTTACCTCCTCGGATGATGTCCTCTCCGTCAGGCCTCTCGACTGAAAACCCTGTCAAGAAGTTCTCCGGCAACTGAGTAGGGATCAAGAGTTCTTTCCGCGAGACCGTTGAGCAGTTCCACGGTTTTCCTCTCATTCCAGGAGTTCTCGACAACGCGGGAAATCTCGCGTCGCATGATCTCCTCCACTTCCAATTCGAGGCGGCGCCACTTGCGTTTCCGCCCTTCCTCTGTTTTCTGCAGGTAGCTCCGATGCTCGGCGAGGGCGATAACGGCATCTCCAACGCCCTCCCCCTTTTCGGCCATGGTCTTGTGGATGGGAGGACGCCAGCTCCGTTCGCCCATGAGATCCAACATGACGTTGACTTCTCGGACGATCTTATCGGCCCCATCTCGATCGGCCTTGTTGACCACGAAGACATCGGCGATTTCCATGATGCCCGCCTTCATGATCTGGATGTCGTCCCCCATGCCTGGAACCAGGACGAGGCAGACCGTGTCGGCAATTTTCACGATGTCGACTTCCGACTGGCCGACGCCGACGGTTTCGATGAGGACGACGTCTTTTCCGCAGGCGTCTAGAATCAAAGCCGCCTCGTAGGTGGCGTGACTGAGGCCTCCCAGGGAGCCTCTGGAACCCATGCTGCGGATGAAGACATCGGGGTCGAGGGCGTGGCTCTGCATTCGAAGGCGGTCACCAAGAATCGCTCCGCCCGTGAAAGGACTCGAAGGGTCGACGGCGACGACGCCGACGGATTTCCCCCGCTCCTTGAATTCCCTGATGATCTTATCCACAAGAGTCGATTTCCCTGCCCCGGGGCTACCTGTGATGCCGATGAAATGAGCCCTTCCCGAGCGGGGATAAATAGTCTTCATGATATTTTCCGCGTAAGGAGAGTCGCTCTCAACAATGCTGATGAGTCTTGCAATGGAGCGAGGATCTCCATCAAGCGCTTTCCTGATGAGCTGTTCCACCTTAGAAGGCCCCCCTCATGACGGCAAGACCGATCCGTTTCGGTCCTTCGCTTCGGACATCGATTTCCTTTTGAACCATCGGTATCATAGGGGTACTCCCCTGCAGGGTCAAATCGTATATAAAGAGCGATGTTAGTCCGAAAAAAACAATTATTACATTCACTATTCTCTAGCGGAACCCCAAAGAGGTAGCCAGTTTCTGCCGAAAAAAACTCCTGCGTCAAGATAAAGGGCGAAAAGACTTGCAGAAAGTCGCCCCTCGGGAAGGAGATTCCTTTGTAAAGGAATCTGGACATTGATAATGCGTTCTTCCTGTTTCACGAAGCCCTTGATTTCCTCGTAGAAGAGCAGCTGTCCTCCCGTTCCTTCGACAAGGCGCATCTGAACCGCCGTCGGAACCTGACGTGCCCAGAGGTGAATCGGGATGCCTCTGAAAAGGCAGTAGCCTAAAAGGAGTCGGGCCTCGTCCTCCCTCAGCTCCAGGTTGTCATCGAGCACGAGACCTGAGGGGCGTCGCTCAGCCAGATCTCGCAGGAGAAGGGCAGACGATAAAGTCCCCCTCTCGACGAGCATGGAGGGCAAGTCGGAGGGCAGATCGCTTTCCTCTGTTATCAGAAGGGGCAGCTCCTCCTTTATCCGCTCCTGCAGCGGGCTGATCCGCGGTTGAAGAGCCTTGTCCAGCCATGCGGCACTGATGGAAGGAGCCATCGCGGAGATCAGGTGGGCCTGTGGCCCAAAAGGTTCGATTTGCAGGTGCAAAACGGGCAGGTCTCCCTGGTTTTGGACGGAGAGGGGGCCCGAGACGAGAAAAAGGGGCCACGTGGCATTGAACCGAGGGGACCATCGGACGATTTTCCTTCCGTCGAAGGAGAGAGCCTGAAAAGATGTCCGTTCTCCGAACAGGGCCCACAGTTCTCGTGACGGAGGTTCGGCTACGAGAGTTTCAACCGTTTTTCCCTGGAGGAGGTCACAGATAAGGACTTCGCCGGTGCTTGTAAGGACGGCTGCCCGGCTGGGACCTCCGAGGAGAAGCACATCGAGAGGAGAGTCGACGGCAAGAGTCGTTAGAAGGCGGAGAGAGGGAAGTTCCAAAAGATGGAGGCATTGATTGCCTCTGTCGACAACGGCCAGATAGGGTCCCCATGCCGAGAGGGCAAGTGGGTCGAAAAGCGCCCTCTCTTTGGATAAAGGAGGGAACCACTCCTTCTCGATGGATCCCGACGAGGGGCGATAAAGCAGAATCCGCCGTTCCCCCCAGTCCGCCAGGACCAGAAGGTCGACGGCAGCGGGAACGGCGTCGGAGGGGGCGACGAGGGGAATCGCGCCGGAAGAGGCCAAGGCGAGTGTCTCCGACGCCAAGTCACCGCGATAAAGATTACCTTTGTCGTCGAGGACAAGGAAGACGTCGTTTCCCAGCGGGAGAACGGCTCGAGGCGAATGAGGAAGGGAGTAACGCCGCACTTGCGGCGTGTTTTCTCCCAGAGGAGAAAGCACGTAGACCTTTTTTTTAGGTGGATCGGAGAGATAAAGGTGGCCGAAGGCGAGAACGGGCTGATGCGGAGCCTCCATGGCGGGGATGCGCCAAGGGGAAAGGCCGAAAGCCAAGGGCAGCGTCGTCTGGAGACGCAAGTAGGCATCAGGCCAAAACCGGCCGAAGATAAGGCGATCGATGGCCTCTTCCTCCAGCATCGTCTGGGCCTGGATCCTTTCGGCAACTTCATCGCCGGCCTGAACTTCCAGGAAGGAGGAAAGTTGTTCCCGAGCCTTCTCCATCCGCCCCTGGCGACGATAGGCTAGGGCACGCAAGAGGTAGGCATCGATGAGATACGTATTCTTTTGCAAGGCTTCGTCGAGGAGGGAGAAAACCTGTTCATCGTTACCTTGGAGGTAAGCCGTGCCCGCTTCTACGAGAAAGCGGGCGGCACCGACCCGATCGGCCACGGGAAGCGTCACGGCCAAGGCGGGAGTGACGCAGGCGAAAAAGACGGCGCAACAGAGCGAGCGAAGGATGAAAGAATTTTTCATCGATGGAGGATGTCTATCCCGGCAAAGGCGTAGAAGGCGAAGGTGATCGCCGCCGCGAGCAGAAAGCCGAGGAGAGCACGAAGGTAGACGACCCACGCCTTGCCGCCGGGCCATCGCCCGGAGGTAACGTTATTGACGACCCTGGCGATAAAGAGGGAGACCAGGAATAGAGCCAAAGCGATGAGAGCCTGCACGTTCGGGGCTGGCACAAAGACACCTCCCTAGGCATGCCCGGGGGAGAGGGCATCGTGCCACAAGAATAACATAAAGGAAGGCGACTCCGAGGGAAAGGGGAACGTCTCCGACGAAGAGCGACGATTCAGACGATTTTCAGGGCTTCCTCGGTGGAGCCTAATTGAATACGTCGCAAGACCTCGACGGCCACCTCCAGGGCTCTCTTCCCGTCGGCGATCGAGACGAGAGGTTTGCGTCCGTCGTGAACGCAAGAGATGAAATGCTGAAGTTCCAGTTTGAGAGGTTCCCCCTTGGGGAAGACGGGGTGTTCAATCACTTCCAGCATTCCTGTGCTTCGATCCTGGACACAGCGGTGGATGGAGACGTCTTGCGTGGCATAGTCGACGGTGACGAAGCGCTCCCGTTCCATGATCTCCAACTGCCTCAGCCGACGTTCCGAAACGCGGCTGACGAGGATGTCAGCCAACGTTCCGTCTTCAAAGTTGAGCTGGGCCAAGGCGATGTCCTCGTGACATCCCATGATGGAACGTCCCGAGGCCGTTATGCTGACAAGAGGCGCTGAGACAAGCGAGAGGATAATGTCGATGTCGTGAATCATCAGATCGAGGACGACACCGACATCGGCGATGCGCGATGAGAAAGGGCCAAGCCTCCGCGATTGCAACATCAGCGGTTCCTTGACGGTGTTGCGGACGTACTGAACGGCACTGTTGAAGCGCTCGATGTGACCGACCTGAAGGACGAGTCCCTCTCTCTCGGCCAGACGGAGAAGATTTTCAGCCTGTTCCACGGTCGTTGTCACCGGTTTTTCGACGAGAACGTGAACGCCTCGCTTCAGGGCACGACAGGCCATGTCGTAGTGATCGCAAGTGGGAACGACGATGCTGACGGCATCCAAGTCGCATCGCTCGAAGAAGAGATCGACGTCGGAAAAGCTGGGAACTCCCAGGCTTTCGCCTACGGAAGCGGCCCGCTCGTCGTCGATATCGACGATACCCACGAGACGGGCACCCAGGATCTCCGTATAGACCCGGGCGTGATGATGTCCCAGATGCCCCACGCCTATAACGCCTACCCGTACAGGATCCATAACGATCACTCCTTATCGGGGAAAGAGCAGCCCCTGTGGCCCTCCTTTATAGTCTCACCGATCCCGGAGAAAAGTGGACTCGCCTCCCTGAAGATGGAAAAGAAGATCCATCCTCTCGTCTCTGTCACCTCGGCGAAAGGAGCAAAAAAGATCACGGTGACAGGAGGTGCACCAGGGGGCGAGAAAAACCCGATTTTCATCAAGACCGAAACGAAGAAGAGACTGAAACAGGTGGCCTCCTATGTCGAAGCGGACCGTCTCCGATCCGGGAAAGACTCTGTCGGAGCCGAAGCAGGCCAAACCTTTTTGTGTCCATGAATCGTCTCGTCGTCTGTCGAAGCAGCAGGGACCGATTCCCGGTCCTATCCAGGCTCTTTCAACGTTCTCTGGGCCAAGCCCTTTTGCGCGGAGAAACGAGAAGGCCTTTTCGACGATCCCCAGCACCGTTCCCTTGAAGCCGCAATGGAGCCCGAGAATCCAGAGACAGGGGCCGCCGCCGGAGAGGACAACGGGAAAACAATCGGCGAAACGCAGCCGGACATCGATTCCCACGGTGGATAAAAAAACGCCGTCGGCCTCGGGACGACAGGGAAAAAGCGGCGCCGAGGCGGCGTCGAGGATTTTCGTGCCGTGAACCTGCAAGGGCCATAGGAGAGGTCCCTCGGAGAGGGAGAAGGTCTTTGGGAGAGGGAGGTTCCGAGAGGGAAGAAGGAGGCGTGCCTTTAAAAAACCGTCCTCCGTGCGATATTCCAGCTCTGGCGCGGAGAGATCTTCCTTCAGGACAAATCCCTCCATCAGGCAGCCCTAAGCAGGGAGCGCAGGGCCCCGACGAGGTAGAGACTGCCCGTACAAAGGAGCAGGTCACTCCCCTCTACGGCTAGAGAGAAGGCCCGATCGAGGCGGGGTTCGCAGAGGAAGTTCGTCAGGCCAACGGACGCGGCTGCCTCGGCCAGAGCCGCCACGGAGGCCCCGCGGGAGAGATTCGGCACTTCGGTGAAGACGACATCCCACCGTCCTTCGCGAAAGAGGGCCAGCTCAGAGCGGAAATCCTTGTCGGCCATGGCGGCAAAAAGAGCCCGTCGTCTCCTTTCCTCCCCCCAAATATCCGAGACGGAGCGAAGTGTCGCTGTCAATCCGTGAGGGTTGTGGCCTCCGTCAAGGATGACGATCGGCTCCCGGGAGAGAATTTCCATCCGACCGGGCCAAAAGGTTCTGCTCAGTCCTCGAGCCAGGGTTTCTTCGTCAAGAAGGGAGGGAAAAAAAGCCTTGAGGAAATGAGCACCGCAAAGGGCCATGGCAGCGTTCGTAGCCTGATGGCGCCCCAGGAGAGGAGAAAAGAAATCTCTGGGTCCGTCGGAGAGATCCAGGCAAAAGGCGGTGCCCCTATCGGTGCAGCGAATACCGAAAAGGGGCCACTGAGAAAGCAGGAAGCCTCGAGCACCGCTTGCCTGAGCCCGTCGGAGGAAACGCTCCTCCAGGTGCGTGTCGCCGCCGGCGAAAAGAGCCGTCACTCCAGGACGTAAGACGGCAAATTTTTCCTCCGCGATCGCTTCAATCGTCTTGCCTAAGTAGTCGCCGTGATCGTCGGCAATAGGCGTCACCAGAGTCAGAACGACACGAGGCAGGAGGTTCGTCGCGTCAAGGCGGCCTCCCATGCCTGCCTCGAAAACGGCGAGACGGCACCCGCTCTCTCTCAGAAGCCAGAAGGCCAAGGCCGTCAGCAGCTCAAAAAGGGTGGGAGGATCGATCCGGAGAAGAGGATCACTGTCGAGGGCACGAAGAACGACGTCGCTTCCCCGTTCCCAGAGGGAGAGGGGAAGTTCCTCTCCGTCCAGACGGAGACGTTCTCCGAGGCTCTCGAGGTGAGGGCTGGTATACAGACCGACTCGAAGCCCTGCCTCGTCGAGGATCGAGGCCAGGGAAGAGGCCGTCGAGCCCTTGCCGTTGGTCCCGACGATGTGAACGGCCTGGAAAGTTCTCTCCGGATGGTCCAGACAAGAACAGAGGCGAGCCAGTCGGGACAGGCCCGGGCGAGTGCCCGGGCTTGCCTCGGCCTGGAGACGTTTCTCAAGAGAGGCAAAAGCCTCCCGTTCAGACAGGCCCATCAACGTCAGGAGCGACTGAGACTCTCGATATTTTCTCTGTAACGCCGAAGGAGTTTCTCCGCTTCGGCAAGACGGGAACGCTCCTCATCGACGACTTCCTGTGGAGCTCGGGCGAGAAATTTTTCGTTTTCCAACTTTCCCCGGCTCCGATCCATGTCTTTGTGGACTTTCTCGATCTCCTGGCCTAAACGGGCAATTTCACTTTCGACATCGAGCAGGCCTTCCGCTTCGAGGTAAATCTCGCCGAAGGGAAGGACCGCCGAGAGTGACCGCGCCGGCCGTCCCGCCTCGGGGCAGCGGAAGACGACCGTCTCGACGCGGGCCAAAAGGGCCAGCAGATCGGCATTTTCCTGGAACAGGCGTCTCCGGCTCTCTTCGTGAAGGGAGATAAGGACGCGGGGAACCGTCTGCGTCGGAGGCAAACCTGCCTCGGCCCGGAGGTTTCGGACGCTGCGCAGGGCTTCCTGCAGGAGGGCCATGTCGGAGAGGGCTCCTTCGTCGACGGAGCCGGCGCTCTCCGGCCAGGGTTCCAGATCAAGAGCCTTGGCGCCGAAACCGAAACCCTGCCACAGTTCATCCGTCACGAAAGGAACGATGGGATGGAGGAGACGAAGGACGACATGAAAGATACGGCGCAGCACGAGACGGCTGCTGGCCTGTCTCGCCGGCCCCTCGTCGCCTCGGAGAGCGGGCTTGACAAGCTCAAGGTACCAATCGCAAAGCTCTCCCCAGACGAAATCATAAAGAGACCGAGCGGCTTCACTGAAAAAGTAACCGTCGAGGTGACGTGAAACGGCCTCGGTGACGGCGTCGAGGCGGGTCAGAATCCAGCGGTCATGAAGTCGCAACGGCCCTTCGACGGGAGCGGCCTTTCCTTCCATATCCGCAAGATTCATCAGGGCAAAACGGGAGGCGTTCCAGAGTTTGTTCAGGAAGAAACGGTAGGTCTCGATCCTCTTGGCGTTGAGGAAGATGTCCCGTCCCTGAACGGTGAGAGCCGTCAAGGTCAGGCGGAGGGAATCGGCGCCGCTCTCGTCGATGATATCGAGGGGGTCGATGACGTTGCCCTTAGACTTGCTCATCTTCTGTCCCTTTTCGTCGCGTACGAGGGCGTGGATGTAGACGTCATGGAAGGGAACGTCGTCCATGCACTTGAGGCCCATCATGATCATCCGGGAGACCCAGAAGAAGATGATATCGAAGCCGGTGACGAGAACGGACGTCGGGTAATAGTAAGCCAGGTCCTTGGTCTTCTCCGGCCAGCCGAGAGTGGAAAAAGGCCAAAGGGCGCTGGAAAACCAGGTATCGAGAACATCGTTGTCTTGGGTGATGGAAGAAGAGCCGCAGGCCTCGCAGACCGTCGGTTCTCCCTCGGAGACGGTGACGTGACCGCAATCGGCACAGTACCAAGCTGGTATGCGATGTCCCCACCAGAGCTGGCGGGAGATGCACCAATCGCGGATGTTTTCCATCCACTGGTAGTAGGTGTTGACCCACTGATCGGGAATCCAGCTGATTCGTCCCTCGCGGACAGCCTCGACGCCGGCGTCGGCCAAGGGCTTGGCACGGACGAACCACTGCTCAGAAAGATAGGGTTCGACGACGCAGTGGCAACGGTAGCAGTGCCCCACGGAGTTGAGGTGATCCTCAACCTTGACGAGAAATCCCTGGGCTTCCAGTTTCTCGACGACGGCCCTGCGGGCCTCGAACCGATCAAGCCCTCGGAAGGTTCCGGCCTGGTCGTTCATGATGCCCTTGTCGTCGATGACCTGAATCGCCTCCAGGTGATGACGTTGGCCGACGAGGAAATCATTGGGGTCATGAGCCGGCGTGATTTTCACGCACCCCGTTCCGAAGGCGGGGTCGACCATGTTGTCCTCGATGACGGGGATATCGCGGTCGACCAGAGGGACGCGAACGATTCTCCCCTTGTAGGCGGCGTTTCGCTCGTCTCGGGGATGGATGGCGATGGCTACGTCGCCCAGAATCGTCTCGGGACGGGTCGTTGCCACGACGATACGGCCCTCTCCGTCGACAAAGGGATAGGCCACGTGATAGAGCTTGCCCGCCCCCTCTTCATGTTCCACTTCGAGGTCGGACAGGGCCGTGTGACAGCGAGGGCACCAGTTGATGATGTATTTTCCCCGGTAGATGAGGTCCTCCCTGTAGAGACGGACGAAAACGCTTTTGACGGCCTGGGAAAGCCCCTCATCCATGGTGAAGCGTTCACGACGCCAGTCACAGGAGGCCCCGATCTTCTTCTGCTGGCTGATGATGCGGCTGCCATACTGTTCTTTCCACTGCCAGACTCTTTCGACGAAGGCCTCTCGGCCCAGATCGTGGCGCGTCAGTCCCTCCGTGGCAATCTGACGCTCGACGACGTTCTGCGTCGCGATGCCGGCATGGTCCGTTCCGGGGAGCCAAAGGACATTGAATCCCTTCATGCGTTTGTAGCGGCAAAGGACATCTTGAAGAGTTTCGTCGAGAGCGTGACCCATATGGAGAGATCCCGTCACGTTAGGCGGGGGAATGACGATACAGAAAGGTTCTTTCGTTTCGTCGACGTCGGAATCGAAAAGTCCCTTATCGAGCCACAACTGATACCATTTGTCCTCGATGGGTTTGGGATCGTAATTTTTCGACAGATTCTCTCTGATCACAGGTCGGACCTCCTCGGGTCAGGTCGTTGATGACAGGCGATCTCTCTTTGCGTCACTGAGGCCGGGATTCGGCGACGATTCCCTCGATGAAGGAGCGGAGCTCCTCTATGCCCGTTCGGTCCGTTCCGGAGACCAGTAGCGGCTCGGTCAGGGAGAAAAAACCGGCCTTGTGGTAAGCGGCCAACACCGATTTGCGCCTGCCTCGGCTGATCTTGTCCACTTTGGTGAAAACGAGCTGAACCGGGAGGCCGATCCGGTTGGTCCACTCCTGAAGATGGCGGTCGTTCTCCAGGAGGCCGTGGCGAAAATCGACGAGCTGGATGGAGAGGAGAAGGCTCTCCCTGTCGGCGAGGTAAGACTCGATGAGCTTCTGCCATCGAGCCCTCTCTTTTTGGCACCGGGAGGCAAATCCGTAACCGGGGAGGTCGACGAGCCGGAAAGGCCGGGCATGACGTACATCGAAAAAGTTGATGCTGCTCGTCTTGCCCGGTGTCCCACTCACGTGGGCCAACCGACGCCCCATCAGGGCATTCAACAGTGTCGACTTGCCCACGTTGGACCGTCCGAGAAAGGCGATTTCGGGCACCGTTGCGTCGGGGAACTGATCGGGAAGGAAGGCCGTGGCGAGCAGTTCAGCCTGCCATGCGCTCACGGCAGATCTCCGACGGCAAGGGCGAACCGAAAGACCTCGTCGACGGAATCGACGAAATGAAAGGCCATTCCCCGATGAACCCAGCGGGGAAGCTCACCGATGTCTTCCCTGTTGGCCTGCGGAAGGATGACATTCATGATTCCCTGTCGTCTGGCGGCCAGGACCTTCTCACGAACGCCTCCGATGGGCAAGACTCGTCCCAGAAGGGTCAGCTCCCCCGTCATCGCCACATCGCAGCGTATGGGACGTCCGGTGAAGGCCGAGGCGATGGCAAGGGCCATGGTGACTCCGGCCGAGGGACCGTCCTTGGGGATGGCTCCCTCGGGTACGTGCAGATGGAGGTCCAACTCCTCCCAGGGGACGGATGTCTTGCCCAGCAGCTCGGCATGGGACTTGAGACACCCAAGTGCCGTCTTGGCCGATTCCTGCATGATCTCGCCCAAATTACCCGTCAGAGTGATCTGTCCCTTCCCCTTGAGCTTGACGGCTTCGATGACAAGAACATCGCCGCCCGATTCCGTCCATGCCAGTCCGATAGAGGCCCCGACGGTCGGAACATGAGGAATGTCGGGGCGATGGGATTTTGCCGTCCCCAAGAAATGGACCAGTCTGTCGGCCCCGATTTTCACGGGCCGTTTCACGGAGCGGCTCCCCTCGTCGGTCTCGACCAGCAGGCGCGTCACCTTACGGGCGATCTTGGCAAGTTGGCGTTCCAGGTTGCGAACGCCGGCCTCTCTCGTATATTCGGAAATGATGCGCTCCAGGGCGGCCTCGCTGAGGGAGAAATCTCCTTCGGTAAGGCCATGCTCGCGGAGTACACGGGGTAGGAGATGACGACGGACGATATGTTTTTTCTCCTCGGCCACGTAGCCCGAGACGGAAATCGTCTCCATTCGGTCCAGGAGAGCCTTGGGAATGGAATGGGTGGCATTGGCCGTCGTCACGAAAAGAACGCGGCTCAGGTCGAAGGGAACCTCGAGATAGTGATCGGTGAAATGATCATTCTGCTCAGGATCGAGGACCTCAAGAAGAGCCGCGGCCGGATCGCCTCGAAAATCGGCCCCGACCTTGTCGATCTCGTCCAGGAGAAGAACGGGATTGCGCGTCCCCGCCTGATGGATTTTCTGGATGATCCGTCCCGGAAGGGCCCCCACGTAGGTGCGGCGATGGCCTCTGATTTCGGCCTCGTCACGCATGCCGCCAAGGGACATCTGGGCGAACTGGCGATTCAGGGCTCGGGCGACGGAGCGGGCCAGTGAGGTCTTGCCCACGCCCGGAGGGCCGACGAGACAGAGGACCTGTCCTTTCATCTCCTGCCCCGCCATTTTCCTCGAGGCCAGAAACTCCAGAATCCGGTCCTTGACCTCCGTCAGACCGTAATGATCCTCGTCGAGGACCTTAGAGGCCAGGCCGATATCGAGATGATCACGGCTCTGCTTCTGCCAGGGCAGGGAGGTCAGCCAATCGAGGTAGGTCCGTACCACCGTCGCCTCGGCCGACATGGAGGGCATTTTCGCCAGGCGATCGATCTCCTTTGTCGCCTTCTTTTGAACCTCGGCGGGCATTTTGGCCTTGCGGACCTTCTGGACGAATTCTTCCTTTTCGCTCATCCCGTCGCCCTGCCCCAGCTCGTCCTGGATGACGCGAAGCTGCTCTTTGAGGTAATACTCGCGCTGGCCTTTCTCCATCTCCTGGCGAACGCGATCGTGAATATCGTGCTCCAGCTCGAGAATATCCGTCTCGCGAAGGAGAAGTTTCAGAAGAGCCTCGAGTCGCTCTTCGGCCGAGGGCATCTCGAGAAGGGCCTGCTTTTCCGGAACCTTGAGTACCATGTGAGAGGCCACCAGGTCGGCGACGAGGCCCATTCCCTCGGCCGAGAGGACGGACATAAGGACCTCGGCGGGAATTCTGGGGTGCAGTGTCACATAACGTTCGAAATGTTCCACGACGCTGCGCCGCATCGCCTCAAGAACATCGGTGACCTCTTCGGACTCGACGATTCCCTCGAGGTCAGCGACGTAGAGGTCATCCTCGAGGCGGAGGCTCTCGACACGACAGCGACAGAGCCCCTCGACGAGGATCTTCGTCGTCCCGTCAGGAAGGCGGGCCATCTGAAGGATATTGCAGAGCGTTCCGACCTCGTGCAGATCGTCTTCGGTAGGGTCATCGTCGATCATCTGTCTCTGAGCCACCACGAAAAGGCGCTTTTCCCGCAGCATGGCCTGTTCGAGAGCCTTCAAGGAGCGGGGCCTCCCGACATAAAGCGGAGCGATGACACCCGGGAAAAGCACGAGATCCCGGACAGGGAGAACCGGCGTCCTTTCGCTCCGAGAGAGAGGCTCCATCGATCAGGCGACCTCCTCGTCGGACTTGAATGAAAAAAGGGCCTTGCCCGTCCCCTCAATCACTTCGTCTGTGATCGTCACTTTCGCAAGTTGTTCCGCCTTGCCGGGCAAATCGAACATCACGTCGAGCATGACGTTCTCCAAGATGGACCGCAGACCCCGGGCACCCGTATTTCGGGCGGCAGCCTTTTTCGCCGTCATCCGGAGAGCACTCTCCGTGAATTCGAGATCGACGCCCTCTAGACGGAAAAGCTTGCGGTATTGCTGAACCAGGGCATTCTTGGGTTCGAGAAGGATACGGATCAGATCGTCCTCGGAAAGCCCTTCAAGGGCGGCGATGATGGGGAGGCGACCGATGAATTCCGGGATGAAACCAAAGGCCATCAAGTCCTCTGGCGAAGTTTGCTGCAGCAGCTCGTAACGGTCCTTTTTGGCATGTGAAAGGACTTGACCGCCAAAACCGATGACCTTTTTGTTAACCCTTCGGGCCACCACGTCTTCCAGCCCGTCAAAAGCCCCGCCACAGATAAAAAGAATGTTTTTAGTGTCGATTTGGATGAATTCCTGATAAGGGTGCTTGCGCCCCCCCTTGGGAGGCACATTGGCCACCGTTCCCTCGAGAATGCGCAAGAGAGCCTGCTGAACGCCCTCTCCGGAGACATCGCGGGTAATCGACGTCGATTCCGATTTGCGGGTGATCTTGTCGATTTCATCGACGTAGATGATTCCCCTCTGGGCGGCGGCCACATCATAATCGGCGGCCTGCAGGAGGCGGACAAGGATGTTCTCCACGTCCTCGCCCACGTAGCCGGCCTCGGTCAAAGTCGTGGCGTCAGCCATGGCGAAAGGCACTTTCAACAGACGCGCCAGAGTCTGGGCCAGAAGCGTTTTACCGCAGCCCGTCGGTCCCAGAAGGAGAACGTTGCTTTTCTGCAGCTCCACTTCATCTTCTTCGATCGGCTGGGTTATCCGCTTGAAATGATTGTACACGGCAACGGAAAGGACCTTCTTCGCTTGGTCCTGACCGATGGCGTAGCGATCGAGAAAAGCCTTGATCTCGGCCGGCCGGGGCATCTCCTCGATAACGGGTTCGACCACGCCCGGAGCGGCACCGGCCTGATCTCCCTCTTTCAGAATCAACGTGCAGAGATGGACACATTCGTTGCAGATATAAACGCCTGGCCCAGCAATCAGCTTCAGGACTTCGTCCTGCCCCTTGCCGCAGAAGGAGCAGCGGACGCCTCGTCGTTTCCCGTCGTTACTGTCTCCGCCCTCAAAGCGAAACATCGGCGTACCTCCTCATCGCAGGGGTCCTCCGGAGGGACACAACCCGGAGGACGGATGCGGATAAAGGGGAGCCCCTAGGGAAGCTCCCCTACCTGTCATAAAAAAGGCAAGTCCCCACTGGAGGAGACGGTGCCCTCAACGATTCTCGATGATTCTGTCAATAAGGCCGTAAGTCACGGCCTCCTCGGCAGACATGAAATTATCCCGGTCCGTGTCGATCTGGATTTTGTCCATCGACTGCCCCGTATGGTGGCAGAGGATCTCGTTGAGTCGCTGCCGTGCCCGAATAATTTCCCTGGCCTGAATTTCGATATCAGCCGCCTGACCGCGAGCGCCCCCCAAGGGCTGATGGATCATGACGCGGGCGTTGGGAAGGGCGATACGCTTCCCCTTCGCACCTCCGGCCAGAAGGACGGCGGCCATGCTGGCGGCCTGTCCGATGCAGATCGTCGAGATGGGGCACTTGACGTACTGCATTGTGTCGTAAATGGCCAAACCGGAGGTGATGACCCCACCGGGGCTATTGATATAGAGACTCACGTCTTTATCGGGATCTTCACTCTCCAGGAAAAGAAGCTGCGCGACGACCACATTGGCCAGATGATCGTCGATCTCGTCTCCCAAAAAAATAATGCGGTCCTTGAGAAGACGGCTGTAGATGTCGTAGGAACGCTCGCCCCGGCCCGTCTGTTCAACGACATAGGGAATCAACATCGCGACTCATCCTCCTCCAGCGGCAACGGTCAGGCCTCCGGCCCCTCCGCAGAAGCGGGAGTCTCGACCTCTTTGAAAGTGATTTTCGAAAGCAGATGATCCACCGTCTTGCGGACGCGGACGCGATGGACGATTTCGTTGAGGCGATCGGCGTCTTTCGCGAGAAAACTCTTGAGCTGCTTCGGTTCCACCTTGAAGGAACGGGCCATGGCATCAATCTCGGCATCAAGGTCTTCCGTTTCAACGGAAAGGCCCGATTCTTCGGCGAAGCTATCGAGGACTAGCGTCTGCTTAACGATCCAGGCCGCCCTTTTTCTCGTGGACTCATCGAATTTCGATCGTTCGAGGTTGTTCTGAGCCAGATAGGCGTCGAGGGAGAGATTCTTCTCCTCTTTTAGCTTGTCCTCCTCTCGTTTGACGATGGCCTCGAATTCCTGTTCGACGAGGCTATCAGGAAGATCGACGGAAGAAAGCTCGACGAACTTGGCTACGGCGGCAGAACGCTTCATCTCGGTGCGCTCCTGCTCCATTTGCTCCTGCAGGCGCAAAGCGATCATCTCGCGGAAAGCCTCTATCGAGGTGATCGCATCGCTGCCCGTCACTTTTTGGATAAACTCGCTGTCTACCTCGGGAAGAAAGGGTTCCTTGACGGCCTTGACATTGAAGAGGTAACGGACGGTTCTCCCGGCGACTTTCTCGTCAGGGTAGTCATCGGCGAGGGCGATAGAGACTTCCACCTCATCACCAGCGGCCCTGCCCAGCAATCCCTCGCGAATCTCGGGTCGAAGAGCCGGAGCGGACAGATCCAGAAGGGTATTCTCCTCGTTCCCGCTCTCCTCCGGCCCGTCGGCACCGACGATTGTCGTTTTGTAGGAGACGTCGACGGCATGATGGGCTTCGACGGCCCCATCAACGACGTTGTACTGGACCTCTTTGCGCCGAAGCTCCATAATCGTCTCGTCGACCATGGACTCCTCGAAGGCGACGGAGGGAATCTCCACCTCAAGGGACGAGAGGTCAGCCTGAGTCACCTCTGGGCGAACCTCGACAGTCAAAGTCAACTCCAGAGGATGGCCCTCCTGGATCGCGCCCAGTTTCAGATGAGGTTCAGCGATGGGATCAAGCCCATACTCCTCGACGATCTCCCGAAGAGCGGCGGGAATGACACGCTCAAGGGTCTCCCCCTGGATCGCATCTTTACCCATATAGAGTTCCAGGACGCGACGGGGTACTCGGCCTTTCCGGAAACCCTTGATGTTGGCCTTCTCGGAGAGTTCCCGCAACGTCTCCCGGAGAGCGTGTTCAAACGCGTCTGCTTCTATTTCTGCCTTGATCGTGACGATGTTCCTCTCCTGGGAGAGAAGCTCACTCTTCACCTGGTGACAACCCCTTTCGGACCTCTTATCGCACGCCTAACCAGCGAAGTATAACACAGGACATGATCCAAGGAACAGGCGGAGACCTGTGATTTGACGCTGAACGCCGAGGAAACACACAAAAGAGAGGCCTCCGAGAGCCTCTCTGTCTGGCCTGAAAACGCGCCACCGGATATACGCTCCGGAACTGGTGCGAAGGAGGGGACTCGAACCCCTACGGCCTAAGCCACTGGATCCTAAGTCCAGCGTGTCTACCAGTTCCACCACCCTCGCACTCAAAAAATTGGTGGACCATACAGGACTCGAACCTGTAACACCCTGATTAAGAGTCAGGTGCTCTACCAATTGAGCTAATGGTCCACTGAAGGGCGAGCCGCCCGCCGCTGATGGAAAGGACGATCCAACGCCGGACTAGGGCATTATAGAGTGGTGCAACGCCTCTGTCCATAGGACCATAGACTCATCGACTGCTCCATCATGGCGTTCCTCTCGCCGAGCTTCGACCGCGTCCTCTCCGTGATCCGACCTGCGAGCCAGACGCTCTTCCCCCCGCCGGTGACCGATCGAGCCTCGTTACGGCGAGGCCCCCTCAAGGTTCGGAGGTTTCCTGCGACTCGAAGGGAGCATGATCCTGCTGTTCCTCGATGGTACCAGGAGTGCTGGCGCCGACACCGTCGCTCTCTTTGCGGAATTCCTCCTCGACTTCTTCCCGTCTTTTCCGCTCAGGCGCCGCGTCGCGGGTCACATAAGTCGTATTGGAGGGGAAGGCGAAAGCCGTTCCCGCCTGATCGACGATTTCTCCGATGCGAAAGAGAATGTCCTCCTGGACGGCCAGAAAAACGTCCAAGTCGCTGGTTGCGATGTAGGCCCTGACCGAAATGTCGAGAGAGTAAGCGTTGAATCCGACGAAGCGGACCCGCGCCTCAGGGAAATCGTGCACTTCGGGGTGGGCCAGAAGCATCTCCCGCAATCTCGCCAGAACCCAACGGAGCTGATCCAAGGTGGTCTCATAACGGAGTCCCAATGTCGTCTCGAGGAGGATATAGTCACGGCGGCTGACATTGACCAGCTGGAGTTGAGAGAACTCGGCATTGGGAATGGAAGTGACCGTCCGGTCCAGTCCCTGGATCCGGGTGGAACGAAGGCCGATCTCGACGACGGTTCCCGACGTGCCGCCGAAACGGCAGAAATCGCCCACTCGGACAGGACGGTCGGCGAAGAGAGTGAGGCCGCCTATGACATTCTCCACCGTCGGCTTTGCCGCCAGGGAAAGAGCCAGGCCGACGACACCGAGACCGGTAATGACGGGAACGATGGAGACGCCAAGCTGACCGGCGCCGTAGAAGAAGAGGGAGAGGGAGAGAAAGATCCCGATCAGGTTGGCCATCGTCCGGACCATGCTGCCGTCGATCCCCCGGGAATCGATCCGTGGAGAGAGGACGAAAAGTTCAGCCAAGAAATTGCAGCCCTGAAAGACCAGGCAGGCCCAGAAAAGAAGGCGCAGCCCCACAAGAAATCCCACGACGACGAGAAGAGCTCGTCCCGTAATGTTGACGACGTCGTCGATGACATAAGCCGCTGCAGTGAGAATGCCTACGGCCAGAAGCATAAAAAGGATACGGAGAGCTCTTTGCCTCAAGGCGGCAGCCTTCCCCCTCATTTTAGCGCGGTAAAGACCTCCGGCAAAAATGATGGCTTTGACGGTCACTAAAAGGGTCAGAAACAGGGCAAGCCACTGCCAGATCGTCTGGTCCCAGATCTCGCGCACAAGCCAGGAGGGTAACTCGGAAAAGCGCACCAAACTCAGGAGCCAACGGGGAGGAAGGAGGTTCCCGGGTGAAAGGCTGTACCACTCGAAGAAGCCGCCGATGACGCCGGGCCTGTAGGGAAGGTGGCGGACGCGGCCATAAAACGTCTCCAGCTGAGCAACCGTTTCGGCGGAGAAAAGGAACTGCCCCTCACGATCTCCGTTGTCGACGCGCCTGATGGTAATCTCTGTCTTGGGGATGCGCCATTGGCGCATCGATTCATGGGAAGACTCGGTTTGGACCGCCTCGTCACCCGGAATATCTTCCCAGTCAGGCAGGGCGATGCGATCGAGAATCTCTTTGAGGAGCAGCACCGCCTCGCGACTGACATCGGCACGATAAACGACAGGAATCTGGGACGTATCGAGGCATTGGACAGCCCGGCGAAAGTGGGCAATGCCCGCATCAATCAAGGGTCGAGCCTCTGAAGGATGGTTGAGACGATTTCCGGAGAGATCGCTGACAAGAATGGCTTGGTTGAGGTATTTCCACGCTTGGTTGACGTTTTCGATGAAAGATATCATCGTTGCCCTCGGGCTGGATGTATCGGCAGGCTGAAGAGGATTTTGCCACGAATATTCAATCTGCAGAGCATGTGAAGGCGAGGCCAGAAACATAAGAAAACAAAGAGAGAGCGTTATCTTTTTCAAACGAACTTCTCCCTTCATAAATAAGGAATATTTTAAAAGACAAAAAGGAGAGGTCTCCCCAACGGAGCCTCTCGTCTCTTCAACAAAACGAGCCTAAAAGAGCGAACAAGTGACGTCTCTTCTAGGCTCGCGCTAAAAATGGTGGACCATACAGGACTCGAACCTGTAACACCCTGATTAAGAGTCAGGTGCTCTACCAATTGAGCTAATGGTCCACATCTAAACGGAACGGAACGACGTCCGCTATTTACTGGGGTGAGCGAGGGGACTTGAACCCCCAACCCCTGGAACCACAATCCAGTGCTCTGACCAGTTGAGCTACGCCCACCACTTTCAACGTTTGGAACTCCGTAATTATCTGGCGCGCCCGGCAGGATTCGAACCCGCGGCCTACGGATTAGAAGTCCGTTGCTCTATCCAACTGAGCTACGAGCGCTTCTCAAACTTTGGAGCGGGAAACGGGATTCGAACCCGCGACCTACGGCTTGGAAGGCCGTCGCTCTAGCCAGCTGAGCTATTCCCGCACATCAACTCGTATTTTGGTCGGGGCGAAAGGATTCGAACCTTCGACCCCCTGCTCCCAAAGCAGGTGCGCTAACCTGACTGCGCTACGCCCCGAAAAACCGGCCGGACACGCCGTAGCTAGGCTTCACCACGCCCCTTACGGTACCGGGAAATGATACAGCAGAGGGAGAGAGCCGTCAAGTAAATTCATCGACCATCTTGTCTTTGAAAGCGAAAAGGCATACCTCCGTCAAGGAGCGAGCGAAGAGGGGGAAAACGAGAAGTCCTCCATTCACGAGGTCGAACTCGAGATGAGACGGCCCATGCATTCTTGCAAATTGAGAAAGGTATCTTCATAATTGCAGACCGGATCAGCGAGTGGCCTCCTTTGAGAAGCTTGTTTGTGTGTGTTTAAAAACAACAGGTTTCTCACCTGAATCTGTCCGTTTGGAACAGCGAGGGAGCGAGTCTCAGTGATGAGGGGGAGAGGCTCCAGTCCGTTAGGAGGGGTAAAGTGTTTAAGGCCATGAAACAGCTCCTGCTTGGAATCGTTCTCATCCTTGGGGCCAGTGCCCTCCTGCTTGTCTCCGATTACAGGGGGAGAGCATGGAATCGTTCGGCACGAGACGGGGAGCCCGCAGCGGCGCTGCAGGGGAAAGTTAGGGCCGGCGAAATCCTTCACCTGGCCGTGCTCAAGTGGGCGACATCGGTTACCAACGATGAGACGCATGAGGGGCTGATGGCAGGGCTGTCGGAACGGGGATTCGACGCGAAACGGGGTATCGTTTTTCATCCCTTCTCTGCAGAGGGTGATATGCCGACGGCCCTGAGCGTGGCTCAGAATGCCTGTGGAGGCGAATATGACCTGATTCTCTCCATCAGCACACCGGTGCTGCAAGTGACGGCCAGGGCCAACGAGGCAGGGAAAGTTCCTCACGTTTTCGGAGCCGTGACCGATCCGTACGCCGCCGGCGTGGGCATCAGCGACAGCGATCACAGAGAGCATCCCGCATGGCTCGCCGGAGTGGGGACGTTCCAACCTGTCCGCGAGGCGATCGAGTTGATAGCCAGGCTTCGCCCCGAGGTCAAGCGTCTCGGGACGGTCATGAATCCCTCGGAGGCATGCTCGCAGGCCTGTTTCACTCTGGCTAAAGAGACGTGCGAAAAGAGGGGAATCATGCTTTCCCGCGTGACGGTCGACAATTCTTCGGCCGTCTATGAGGCTGCCTCTGCCCTGGCTTCGCAGGGAATAGAGGCCTTCATCATCGGAGGCGACAACACGGTCGAATCGGCCTTTGATTCGGTGATCCGGGCCGCGAACGGGGCGGGGATTCCCGTGATCGGCTATGCCTCCCCCTATGCGGAGAAGGGGGCATTGATAGGCCTGGGGGCCGATTATTTCGAGGTGGGACGTATCCAGGGACATCTGACGGCAGACATCCTGGAGGGTTTATCTCCTGCCGATATCCCCGTTGAGAATGTCATGCCCCTGAAATGCTCCCTGAACAAAAACGTGCTGGCCAACCTGAGGGAAACCTGGATCATCCCCTCCGACGTGGAGGCCGAGGCCGCAGAGGTCATTGGCGGACAGGCGACACAAGCAGTCTCTCCCCGTCGCTCGGGAACCTTTCTTCCCGTCACTTCGGCGCGGCGATGGAAACTGCATTTTCTCAACTACGTCGATTCGACGCCCACGGAGGACACCCTGCGCGGATTCCGCGAGGTTCTGCAGGATGCGGGATGGGTCGAGGGAAAGGATTACAGCCTCTCCGTTACCAACGCCCAGGGAGACATGCCCACCCTTTCGACGATGATCGACAATGCCTTGAGCCAGAATGCCGATCTTTTGCTGCTGACGTCAACACCGACACTTCAGGCCGCCGTACAGAAAGTGCGTCAGGTGCCGGTCATTTTCGGCGTCGTGGCGAATCCCGTCATTGCCGGGGCGGGACGGAGCGATGCCGATCATCTCCCTAACGTGACGGGAATCTCTTCGGCATCGGCCTACGGCGAAGGCGTTGCGGCTCTGCTTGCCTGCCTGCCCGATGCGAAGCGCGTCGGAACCCTTGTCAATCCGTCGGAATCCAACTGCGTCTATAACCTGGAGCGGCTGACGGAGGAGCTCGCCGCTCGGGGCATCTCCTGCCTTTCCGTTCCGGTCTCCACGCCGATGGAAATGTCCGACGCCATACGGAGCCTCCTGTCCATGGGAGTCGATGCCGTGCTGCAAGTGGCGGGGAATCTCTTCTTTTCCTCTTTCGCCCCCATTTCCAAGGCCTGCCTCGAGGCCCGAGTCCCCCTTTTCGGTTTCGACTCGGCCACGGCGACCGAGGGCGGTGCCGTTCTGGCCGTGGCACGTGACTACAGGGCCGGCGGAGAAGACATGGGCCGTCTTGCCCTGAGGATACTCCAGGGGGAGAAGCCCGCAGATCTTCCCTTCGCTCCGATAAGTAAAACGATCGTTACGATCAACGAGGCCAACGCCCGGCGGTACAACCTGACCATCCCTCTGTCCCTGCGGCAGGGGGCCCAGATCGTTTCAGACGAAGGACGAGAGGAGAGGACCGACAGTGCACATTGAACGCAAAGAGGGGAAAAACGTTCTGCTCCTGGTACTCCAAGGCCGCTTGGATGCGGGGCACTGCCGGACACTGGAGGATGAATTGGAGGAGGATCTGCGCCGAGGGGCCTATCACGTCACGCTCGACATGGGCGAGGTGCTTTTTCTGAGCTCAGCCGGCATCAGGACTCTTCTGCATTACAGAAAGACGCTCCTCGCGCTCGGAGGGGAGCTCTCCATCTGTCAGTCGTCGGAATTCGTCAGGGAGATTCTGGCCATGGTCGGCATGGAGGCCCTGTTCTGTGATCCCGCAAAGGTTTCGTCTGTCCCTTCCAGCGAGACTCTCAAGCGCTACGATCTCGCTTCATCGAGAGGGTTTCAGACCGAACTTGCGACAACGGGAAAAGCCTGCCCCTTCGGGGCTGGCTCATGGGGGCTGGGGGTAGGATCTTTCGAACGTTCCTCCTCCGCTCACGGCGAGATCCTCGCCATGGAGGGGTTCGCTCTCATGTTGCCTCCCGGCGACGGTCAGGTGCCCGATTTCATGGCACGATCGGGGGATTTCGTCCCCTCCGTGCACTTCTCGTCGGGGCTCGTCATGCGAGGTGAGCCCTCGTGCTGCCTGAGGTTTTCCGAGCCTCTGCCGGGACTTCCCCTGTCGCACCTGGCGCGAAGTGCGTTGGAAGCGACAGGAGGAAACGCCGTCGCAATGGCTCTCGTGGGGGAGACGTCCGGCCTTGTGGGCGCAAGCCTGAACCGCCTGCCGGGAGAGGCGGGCAGTCCTGTCGCGAAGACGGCCGCCGAAGAGGACTTTTTCTCCCTTCCTGGCCTGCGTGACCATCTGGCTTACTGGCCAGAAAAACGCTACGATCGCCACCTGGCCGTCGTGGCGGGCGTGGCGATCCTGGGCGATCCGGGCCAACTGGCACCCCAGGTGCGCTCCCTGGGTGACGACGACAATCTCAGAGGGCATTTCCACGGTGCCGTTTTTCCCTTCAAAGCCATTCCTCAGGGCCCAGTGGAGCTTCCCTCGTTGCTGTCAAAGCTTTTCGATGCCCTTGACCCCATCGGGCTGCTCCATCTGCTTCATGACAGAAGACCCATTTCCGGGGCCGGGGAGAGTACGTTCTTGAGCGGCGCCCTCTGGGCCGGATCCCTGAAGACGGAGAAACCGTCCGAAGGAGGAAACGCATGAGCCTTCTCATCGGGGCCCTCACGATGGGTTCCATCCTGGCATTGATGGCTCTCGGAGTCTTCCTCACCTTCCGCATTTTCGGTTTCGCCGACTTGGCCACAGACAGCATCCTCACGCTGGGTGCGGCGACGGCAGCGGTCCTCATGGTCCGCGGCGCATCACCCGTGGTTGCAATGTCTGCGGCCACGGTTTCCGGCATGCTGGCCGGGGGCGTCACCGGCTTGCTGCACACCCGGCTGCACATCAACAACCTTCTGTCGGGGATTCTCGTCATGACCGGTCTTTATTCCGTCAACTTGAGGATCATGGGAGGAAGTAATGTCTCCCTTTCCCGGGCGACGACCGTCGTCGACATGGCCGGAACGGCGGCCCGGAAACTGACGGGGCTGGAGACGATGTCCCTTTCGATATGGGAGGTGCCCATCGGCGACCTGGCCGTGCTCGCAGGGGCACTTTTGGTCGCCTGTCTTTTCGGTATCCTGCTTCGCCTCTTTTTTCTGACCGATTTCGGCATTGCCCTGCGGGCCTCGGGTGACAATGGACAATCGGCTTTGGCACAGGGTGTGAGCGCTCCCAACATGCTCCTTTTCAGCCTCATGCTCGCCGGAGGCTTCTCCGCCCTTACCGGTTCCCTTTTGGCCCAGTATCAGGGCTTCGCCGACGTTCAGATGGGCGTGGGCACCCTCGTCCTGGGGCTGGCAAGCGTCATCATGGGCCAGGCCCTGGTCCGAAGCCGTTCTCTCGGCGTCGCTTTGGCCGGGACGATCATGGGCTCCGTCCTGTTTCGGTTGCTCGTATCCATTGCCCTTCGATGGGGACTCAACCCGAACGACCTCAAGATTATCACGGCTCTTTTCGTCCTCGTCACGTTGATTTTGCCCAACATGGTCCTTTATCTGAAGAAGGGGGGGGCGAGGCGCCATGCTTGATGTCCAGGGAGTCGTCAAGACCTTCCATGCCGATACGGAGAATGAAGTCCGGGCACTTCAGGGTCTGAGTCTGCGGGTGAAAGAAGGTTCGTTTGTGGTGGTCATCGGCACCAACGGCTCGGGAAAATCGACGTTGCAGAACGCCCTCTCGGGAAGCGTCCTCGTCGACGAAGGCCAAATTTTTCTGGCGGGACAGGAGATTACCCGATGGTCCGAACACCGTCGTGCAGCGCTCATCGGGCGTGTCTTCCAGAATCCCTTCAGCGGCACGGCCCCGAATATGTCCGTGGGAGAGAACCTGGCCCTGGCCAAACGGAGAGGTCTGCGCCGCACGTTACGCATGAACGCCGCCCTTCGTTCACGAGACGAACTGGCCGACCGCGTACGCTGTCTGGGCATGGGACTCGAAAACCGACTGGACAACGAGATCGGCTCCCTCTCCGGAGGCCAGAGACAGGCCCTGACGCTGCTCATGGCCACGTTACGCCGCCCCATGCTCCTCCTGCTCGACGAGCACACGGCGGCCCTCGATCCCCGTGCGGCCGAAATGGTTATAGGCGTCACCGATAGCCTCGTGCGGGAGGGCAAGCTCACGACCCTGATGGTGACACACTCCATGCAACAGGCCGTGAATCTCGGCGACCGCCTCATCATGATGCACAGGGGACGGATCGTCGCCGATATTTCGGGCGCAGAAAAAAAGCGCCTCCGCCCGGGCGACCTGCTCGACCGATTCGACGCCATCAAACGTCGGGAGCAGATCGATTCGTCCGTGGCGGAGATGCTTCGCGAGGCCTATGTCTGAATCTGCCGTCGCCTGTCACTGTCAAACCATCGTGAAGAAAAAAGGCCGCCGAGGGGCCTAAAACGCCCTCGGCGGTCAAAGGATCAATGGTGGAGCTGGGGGGACTCGAACCCCCGACCTATTCCTTGCGAAGGAATCGCGCTCCCTCTGCGCTACAGCCCCGTCGTGTCGCCATCTTTGCACTTCTCTTCCCGAGAGCTTGGCCGTAGAGCCGCCACTCTCCCGAGCACATCACTTGAAACGACGACCATTCTAGACAGGCCTCGGAGCCTTGTCAAGCACGCCCTCTCATCGGTCAGGAAAGAGGGCCCGAACGTTTCCCGAGAGGTTGATGTTCATGAGCCACGGACCGGAGCTGGTCCTCAGTTGGACCAAAGAGCTGAACTCACAGGAAAATCGCCACAGGATCCAGAAAGTGGAAGGAGGGGACAGCTGGGTTGCGCTGGGATGCGGGAAAGGACATCCTTGGCTTTTTCTTTCCTGGGATTTCGACTGCTACGGCTGTTGCCTGGCCAGAGGAAGTGAGATCGCACCTCTCGTGCATCTGGCCATGACGACGCCTCCCATCGTCGCCAGCCTGAAGCGTCACCTGGTGACCTCCGAGCTGATCGATGCCACGCAGATCAACAGAGATCGCGTTCTCGATTTGCGCTTCCGCCGACGGATAGGAGGTGAGGCGTCGAATATCTACCGTCTCATCCTTGAGTCGGCCGATCGCTTCAGCAATCTCATTCTCGCCGACGGCGACGGGAAAATCATCGAGATCAGCCATCACGTCCACCCGGAGGCCAACCGTTACCGAACGCTTCTGCCCGGTCTCCCCTACACCCCTCCCCCTCCCTTTTCCGGTATCGATCTGGAAAAGGTGGAGGACGCGAACCTGTTGCCCTCGGCCAGGGGGCTGGGACGCCCTCTTCTCCGGAAGCTCTCCCTTTTTATTGAGAAGGAGGCGGTGAACACGGGAGAACTTCTCCCCATGCTGGCCTCTCTTTACGGATCAGACCGGTTCATCTGCCAGAGGACAGGTTCCTATCTGACGGCTCTCTCCGAGGCGCTGCCCGAAATGACAGCTGTGCAGGGGACGCCCCTCGAGGCCTCGCGCCTCATCGTCGTTGATGCCCTGACGGAAAAGAAAGGCCGAAAAATCGTCAAGCTCCTCGAGAAAGTGCTCCTTGAGGAGCGATGGCGGACGACGCAGCGCCTTCAGGGCTTTCAGGAAAGACTTCGCAGGAAAGAGACCGCGTCGGAGGAGAGGCTCCGAGGCGAGGCCCTCTACGCCTTTGCTCATCTCGTCGCGCCCAGAACCGCGGAGGCGGATCTCCCCCACCCGGAGGGACGTGACGAAAGGGTTCACGTCCTCCTGGACCCCGATAGAACGGCTATCGAAAACGGCCAGGCCTACTTCAGACGCTACCGAAAGGCCCTGGACCATTCCGTCGGCGTCGAGGCGGAGATCGAGAGGTTGACGACGATCTTCAACGAAACGGAGGAGCAGCTGGCCATCCTGGAGCGGGCCGATCTGGCCGCCCTTCTTCTTCTCCGGGAGGAGCTGGCACCCCGAACGTCGTCAAAAAAGAGGAAAAAGGCGGTTCCCTCTCACCTCTCTTTCGACATCGACGACTGCCGTCTTTTGGTCGGTCTTACGGCCAAGGGCAATCGGTACGTCACCTTCGAACAGGCTTCGGGCAACGACATTTGGTTTCATGCCCGCAATATCCCCGGAGCTCACGTCATACTCAAGTGCCCCGCCGAGGAAATTCCCGACAAAGCCTTTGTCGCCGCCTCCTCTCTGGCGGCCCACTACTGCCGAGCCTCTCAGGATGAGACCGTTACCGTCGACTACACGGAGCGCAAACATGTCCGCCACATCTCCGGAAGCGGTCCGGCCAACGTAACCTATCGCGACTTTTCCTCGATCAAGGTGTCGCCCCGTCTCTGGCGGCAAGTGCTTGAAGATAGCGAGTGAGTTCGGTCGGAAGAGGCGCTCGGAACGCCAGAAGTTGTCCCGTCAGAGGATGAAGGAAGGAAAGTTTCCAGGAGTGGAGAAAAACGCGATCGAGAGGGAGCGGGTCCCGGCGGCCTCCGCCGTAGAGAGTATCTCCCACGAGAGGACAGCCGATGTGGCGCAGGTGGACGCGGATCTGATGGGTTCTTCCCGTGTGAATTTTGCAGGTCAACAGGGAACAGGACTTTCTGGCCCAGAGTCGGTTGAAGGTGGTCGACGCTTCCCGGCCATCGGACGTGACGGCCATCCTGAGCCGATTTCTCTCATCCCTGCCGATGGGGGCCTCAATATACCCTTCCACCGGAGCGGTGCCTTTGACGAGGGCCAGGTAACGCTTATCGACCTCTCTGTTCCGGAAAGCGTCGATGAGTCCGGCCTGGGCCCGGACGTTGCGCGTCACGACCATCAAACCCGAAGTGGTTCTGTCCAGCCTGTGGACGATGCCGGGACGGACGACGCCGTTGGAGACTCCAATATCGGGATAGCGCCAGAGAAGTCCGTGGACGAGGGTCCCCCGCCAGTGGCCCGGAGCGGGGTGGACGACAAGGCCGGCTGGCTTGTCGATGACGAGGATATCGCCGTCCTCATAGAGGACATCGAAATCGACGGCCTCCGGCTCGATTTCCAGGGCCTGTGGAGGAGGAACGATGATTTCGTAACGCTCCCCCTCTCTCGTCCGGTAACCGGCCTTGGCCTTGCCGCCGGTCCCAAGGGGACGGACCTGCCCCATCTCGATCAGTTTTTTTGCGAAACTGCGCGTCACCCCCAGCGATACGGAAAGGAAGAGATCAAGACGCTCCCCTGTCGTGTCGTCGCCTACACAAAGGACCTCGGCGAGAGCCGAGGCCTCGTCGGGGACGCTGTCGTCGTCACAAAAGCGGTTGTTTCCCATGGCGGAACCTCCAAAACGGGCCGGACGGAGGCCCTTATCTGAAGGCGCTCCGTCCGGTTTCTCCTTTACGAGAGGCCGGCCTCTCTCAGCACGGCAGCGCAGCGAGGACAGGGCTGTTCTGGACCGGCATGGATGTCGAATTTCCAGCAGCGAGGACATTTGGCTCCCTGAGCCGGCGATACGGCTACGTTCAGGCCTGTCTCCTCATCGACGAGGATATCACCTGCCAGCGTGTCGGACCAGCGGAACTGGGAGACGATCGCTACCGTCGCCCACTCTTCCTCCGTGAGCAGATCCGGAATTTCCGGGGCGAGGGTGCCGCTCGAGACGGAGAGACAGGCCTCCAGCGACTGGCCGATTTTACCCGTCGAGCGGAATTTTTCCAAAGCCCGCGAAAAGGCCCCCCTGAGGCCCAGAATTTTCTCCCACTTCGCCTCAAGCTCCAACGACCGTTCTTCGGATCCCTCCGGCCAGAGGGCGAGGAAGACGCTTTCTGGAAGTGTCCTGTCGATACGCTTCATCTCCTGCCAGATCTCTTCGGCCGTAAAGCTCAGGACAGGCGCCAAGATACGTACAAGGGCGGAAAGAATCTTCCACATGGCGGTCTGACCGCTGCGCCGCGCCGGGGAAAGGGCTCCCTCCGCGTAGAGCCGATCCTTGCTCACATCGAGGTAAAAGGCACTCAGCTCGTTGACGCAAAACTGGTGAACGGCGAAGGTGGGCACATGGAACTCGTACTCGTCGTAACCATGCGTCGCCTTTTCGATCACGGCCTGGAGCTTCGACAGAATCCAGCGATCCATCTCCTCCATCTCGTCGAGAGGCAGGCTATCGCAGGCCGGGTCGAAGTCGTAGAGATTGCCCAGAAGATAGCGGGCCGTGTTGCGGATGCGGCGGTAGGACTCGGTGAGATTGCGGATGATCGTCTCCGAGATGCGAATATCGTTGCGGTAGTCCGTCGAGGCCACCCAGAGGCGCAGGATGTCGGCCCCATATTTGTCGACAACTTCACGGGGAGCGACGACGTTGCCGATGGACTTGGACATTTTCTTTCCTTCTCCGTCGACGATGAAACCGTGAGTCAGGACGGCCTTGTAAGGAGCCTTGCCGCGGGTGGCGACAGACGTCAGCAGGGAGGTCTGAAACCAGCCCCGATGTTGGTCGCTTCCCTCCAGGTAGAGGTCAGCGGGCCAGTGCAGTTCGGGCCGAGTCTCCAAGACGGCCAGGTGGCTGACGCCGGAGTCGAACCAGACATCCATGATGTCCCGCTCCTTGCGCAGCTCCGTGCCGCCGCAGTGAGGACAGGAGACCAAATCGCCCAGAAGCTCCTGTGGCGAGGCCGTCCACCAGATGTCGGCTCCCCCTGTGGCGACAGCGGCCTGAACGCGCCGGATGCGGTCCGAGGTCAGGATGAGCTCGCCGCACTTCTCGCAATAAAAGGCGGGAATGGGGACGCCCCAGGTCCGCTGACGGCTGATGCACCAGTCCGACCGATCGCGAACCATGTTGGCGATTCGGTCATGTCCCCACTCGGGCACCCACTGGACCTCGTTATCGATGATGGATAGAGTCTGTTCCCTGAAAGCGTCGACGGATACAAACCACTGCTCAGTGGCCCTGAAGATGACAGGTTTTTTGCATCGCCAGCAGTGGGGGTAGGAGTGGAGGATCTTCGCCGACCCGAGAAGGCGACCGTTGGCCATCAACGTCGCGAGGATTTTCCGTTCTCCCTCTTTCAGGGAGAGGCCCCCCACAAGAGCGGTTTCGGACAGGAAGTAACCTTTGTCATCGACGGGGTTATAGATATCGATATTGTAACGAATTCCCGTTTCGAAGTCCTCGACGCCGTGGCCCGGAGCGGTATGCACGCATCCCGTACCCGAATCGAGAGTGACGTAATCGGCCAGGACAAGGGGGATCGAACGCTCTTCGTAAAAAGGATGACGCGCTACGAGGCCCTCCAGATCTCGTCCAGTACAGACATGGAGAGGTTCACCGAGATTTTCCTTTGTCACTTCGGCGACCTGGGAGGCGAGATCACAGGCCATAAGACAGATTTTCTCCCCCATGCGGTAGAATCCGTAACGGTAATCTGCATGGAGGGCAACGGCCATACTGGCAGGCAATGTCCAGGGCGTTGTCGTCCAGATGAGGACATGGACGCCTTCGGCCAGTTTCGGCGACAGAGAGGCTGTTCCGGCAAGGGGGTAGGCGACGTAGATAGAGGGGGAACTCTCGTCTTCGTACTCGATTTCAGCAGCGGCCAAGGCGGTCTGACAGTCGATGCACCAGAAGACAGGCTTGTGGCCCTTGTAAACCAGTCCCCTTTCGACCATATCGGCAAAAGCGCCGATCTGAGCCGCCTCATAAGAGGCTTCGTAGGTCACGTAAGGACGGAACCAGTCGCCAAGGACACCGAGACGCATAAACTCGCTGCGCTGGACGTCGAGGTATTTTTCGGCATAGGCCTGACAGCGCCGTCGCAGCTCGACAGGACTGAGGTCATCCTGATTGAGGTTTTCATCTTTGAGGACGCGCAATTCGATGGGCAGGCCGTGGGTATCCCAGCCGGGGACATAAGGAGCGCGATATCCTTTCATCCATCGGTATTTGGGGATGAAGTCTTTGAGGACCTTGTTGAAGGCCGTTCCGATATGGATGTTGCTGTTGGCGTAGGGAGGACCGTCGTGGAGGACGAAGGTTCCTTTCTCGGCGGGCCGTTCCATCAGTTTGCCATAGATATCGGAGCGGTTCCAGTATTCCAGCATGGCCGGTTCCCTCTTGGCCAAGTTGGCCCTCATGGGGAACTCCGTCTTGGGAAGGTTCAGGGTCTCTTTATACTCCATCACGAGTCTGCCTCCTTTAACAGCCTTGGCGGGTACAGCGCCGCCCCCGATCGTGCGACCGGGGGCGGCGCAGGACAGAGCCAATTATAGTACAGCTTCGGCCATCATGCAGCCGGGGAGAGGGTTTCCCCCGTTGGACCTACCGGGCCCTTTCCCTCTTAGCTCGAGCCACCTGCAGGACATGGATCAACACCATGATCGAGGCACCCGTGACGTCCGTTAACGTGCCGGGAATGAGCAGCCCCAGAGCTCCGACGAGGGCCAGACCTCGCAGATAAAGAGGCAATTTGACTTTATAGTGGCCGATCGTGGACATTCCCAGGAGGAAAACACCCAGACAGGCCGTTAGAACGGCCATGGAGAAGGCGACCGGCGTCGCGTCGACGAGGACAAGCATGGGATTGAAGACGTAGATGTAGGGAACGATGAAACCGGCCAGGGCCAGCTTGACGGCCGTCATGCCCGTCTTCATGGGATCGTCTCCGGCGATGCCCGCCCCGGCGTAGGCCGCCAGAGCGACGGGAGGACTGAGGTCGGCGGCGATGCCGAAATAGAGGACGAACATATAGGCCGCCATGGGCGGCACGCCGAGCTCGAAGAGCGCCGGAGCGGCCATGGTGCTGGTGACGATGAAGTTGGCCGTCGTCGGCAATCCCGCTCCGAGGAGAATGCAGGTGACCATCGTCAGAAGAAGTGTGGGCAACAGCATTCCGTGAGCGATGGCTACGATGGCGCTGGCGATGCGGAGCCCCAGCCCCGTCAACGTCGCCGTGCCGACGATGATGCCGACGGTGGCACAGGCGCAGGCCACCCCGAGGGCCCCTTTCGCCCCGCTCTCGAGGGCGATGAGCATCTTTTTGGGCGTCAGCATCGTCTGTCTGTTGACGTAGGAGACGACGACGGTGATCAATATGCCGTTAAAGGCCGCCTTGAGAGGCGTGTACCCTGCCACGAGGAAATAGATGATCCCGAAAAGAGGCAGGAGAAGGTGGCCCCTCGCCTTCATCAGAGGTCCCATCTTGGGAAGCTGATTTCGGGGAAGCCCTTTCAGGCCCAGACGGGTCGCCTCGAGGTGAACCTGAACGAGAACGGCGAAGTAGTAGAGCAGAGCCGGAACGACGGCCGCCGCGGCAACCTGGAGATAGGGGACCCCCATAAACTGAGCCATGATGAACGCCGCTGCGCCCATGACAGGAGGCATGATCTGGCCGCCCGTGGAGGCGACGGCCTCGACGGCGCCGGCGAAGTAGGGTTTGTATCCCACGCTTTTCATGAGCGGAATGGTGAACATGCCCGTCGTGCAGACGTTGGCCACGGAGGAACCGGAGATGGATCCCATGAGGCCGGAGCTGAGGACGGCGACCTTGGCCGGCCCCCCCGTAGCGCCGCCGGCGAGGGCCATGGCGAGGTCGATGATGAAGCGCCCCATCCCCGTCTGTTCCAGGACGGAGCCGAAAAGGATGAACATGAAGACGAACGTCGAGGAGACTTCGATAGGAATGCCGAAGACGCCTTCAGTTCCGAGGTACATGTGGTTCACGATCCGCAGAACACTGAAACCTCGATGTTGGAAGAGAGAGGGAAAGGAGCGGCCGAAATAGCAGTAAAGGAGGAAGCAGATGGCGATGACAGGCAGGACGGGACTGGAAACGCGCCGCGTCGCCTCGAGAAGGAGTCCGACGGTGACGAATCCCATGATGACATCGACCTGTGTCGGCAGACCGGAGCGCAAGAGCAGCGTCTGAAAATGGATGATGAGGTAAAAACAGCCGTAAGCGGCGGCCGCGCCGAGAACGAAATCATACCAGGGCGTCTTGTTCCTGGAGGATTTGTTCGACATGGGGTAGAGAACGAAGACGAGGAAAAGAACGACGCCGAGATGGAAAGCCCTCTGCTTGATGGCCAGAAGGAGACCGAAACCAGCCGTGTAGAAGTGGAACAGCGAGAGCGCCACGGCGACGGCCGTCACCAGCAGCCCCTGCCATCCTACGAGATCGCGATAGCGCGCTTCCGTGTCGAACTGCCGACGCAAATCGTCCAGGTCAATTGCCGCCTCTTCCAAGACGGGACCGTTTACCTTGTCTTTGTCCTGATCCGCCAAGCGAACCCCTCCCTTTTTCATCAATTTGTCTCAAACACCTCAGGCAAGAGCCCGCAGGCGCTTAAAGTCTTCCAATCAGCTGATCGGCGAAGGAGCTTTCCGTCACGCGGATCTCAAGCCGTTGCCCCGGAAATTGTTTAAACAGCTCCCACCGGCCCGATCCGACAAGGTCCAATTCGTTGCGCCCCCGCTCCCCGTCGCCGACGCGGAGGAAGAGGACGTTGAAAGACTGCCTTCCTCCCCGAAAACGGAACCAATCTTTTCCGGCAAGGAATTTCCCCGTCTTTGATGCCTCGAGAGGCAATCCGGCGTTGTGGGAGCGGACACGTTCTTCCCACTGCCAGAAGGTCCCATCCGAAACGGAATACTCGTCCTCGACGGGTGTCAATTCGACGGAGTGAATATAGCGAAGGACGAAGGGTTGTCCGACGGGAGCGATTTGCCGCAGGAAAGTACCCCCAGAAGGAGCGATTTCCAGAACGGAGACAGGGGCGCAAAAGAGGTAAAGGAAGGACAGAAGGGCCACGACGAGCCACAACGACAAGGATCTCACGGTCGGACCACTCCCCTCTCCTTGCTCTGTCTTCAATAATACCAAATGGAGGCGCGATATACTGATGTATCAATGTGGAATTCCCGGCGAAACACATAAAAAGAAGCCCCTGCGGGCACCTCTCCTGAAACGTTATGGCGGACCCGTCCGGATTTGAACCGGAGACCTACGGCTTAGGAGGCCGTCGCTCTATCCAGCTGAGCTACGGGCCCGCACGACGGTAGATATAGTATCACGGCCAACCTGATAGGGCAACGACCGTCGCGAGGAATAGGGCTCCCTTCGGCGGTAGCGGTTCCCTAGACATACCGTGAGAGGAGAGATTTCCAGCGCCGCAGGGGCTCCTGGGCAGTCGGTCTGTAACGCTCCCAGGCTTCGAGGACCTTGCCGACATCGCGCCCCATTTGAGCGGCCAACTCTTCGGGACAACCGAAGCGCATCTCCTCGCGCAGCCTCTTCAGGATAAAAACGGGAAGACTCTGTCCGTAAAGGTCTCCGTTGAAGCCGGGAAAGTGCACCTCGAAGCGAAGGGATCGTCGCCCCTCGAAGGTGGGATTGAAGCCGACGTTCAGCGCTCCCGGCCTCCACTCCTCCCCGACGAGGGCCGCCGTCGCGTAGACGCCGCGCTCCGGGAAGATCTTCCCCTGCGGAAGGGAAAGGTTCGCCGTCGGGAAGCCCAAGGTTCTGCCCCTGCGGTCGCCGGGAACGACGACACCGACGGCGAAAAAGGGGTAGCCGAGCAGTTCCGAAGCGGCGACGACGTCGCCGCCGGCGATCTTCTGGCGCAGAAGAGTGCTGCTGACAGACTGGCCGTCGAGAACGAGCTGGGGTAGAACGGCCACACGCCAACGGCGACGGCGACAGCTCTCGGTCAGCTGAACCACATCGCCTTTCCTCGACTGGCCGTAGCGGAAATCGTCGCCGACGACGAGGCCCGAGACATCGATGTTTTTGGCCAGAAAGTCCATGAAAGCCTCAGGGGCCAGCTCTGCCAGCCATCGAGTGAAATCGATCTTGATCAGATTGGGAATTCGCAGAAAGCGGGCGATGAGATCACGTTCGCTTTCGCTGAAGAGGGCGGGACGCGGCGAGGGGGAAAGGACCATCTGAGGATGGGGAGAAAAGGTCACGACGGCCCATCTTGCCTCGTCTTCGGCAAGTGACGCGGCCTTTTCCAACAGTTTCTGATGGCCCCGATGAAACCCGTCGAAAGCTCCGAGGGTGAGGATCAACTTATTTCCTCCCAAGAAAGATGTTGGCTCGCGGCTGAAAATACCCTCTTTCTTTTTCGAGGGAGCCGAAGCTGAGGAGCGATTCCCCGCGGAAACAGAGAAAGCGCTCCGAAGGTACGACGCCGTAATGAAGCCTTCGCCCCTCTGCGAGAGGCACCGCATTGCCGTGGGCAAGAGCCGCGGCGGTTCGTTCCTGGCAACGGTAGGTCGTGAAATGAGAACAGAGCCGATCGGGGGGCAGAAAGAAGGCGGCGAGTTGCTCCGCCGATAGGTCTCTCAGATGAGAGCCGCAGATGGCCTCGGCCTCGGAAAGATCGCCCAGGCCGATCCGACGCAAATCGACGACCGTCGCCCCACATCGAAGGCGATAGCCCAGATCGCGGACGAGGCTTCGCACGTAGGTTCCCTGGTGGCAATCGACTTCGAGGTCGACGGTACCTTCCGGACGGAGGGGGGAAACCCGGCGAACGTCTCCGATCCAGATCGGCCTCGGTTCGATCTGAAAATCCTCGCCCTGGCGGGCCAACGCGTGAGCTCTTTTCCCCTGGACGTGGACGGCGGAAATGCGCGGAGGAGTCTGGAGTCGGTAACCGAGAAAGGGGAGAAGCTCTCTGTCGAAGGCCTCCTCGGAGACATGATCCCAGGGAAGGCGGGCGAGAACCGTTCCCTCTCCGTCACAGGTGTCGGTCTCGACGCCAAGCTGAATGCGGACGACGTAGCGTTTGGGAAGAGCCATGGCGTAGCCGCTGGCCCGAGTGAAAGGACCGACGAGCAGCAGAAGGAGTCCCGAAGCCGGTGAATCGAGCGTGCCGGCATGACCGACGCGGGTTTTTTTGCCCAAAATGGACCGGACGATCGAGACGCAACTTGTGCTTCTCCGACCGCGATCCTTATCGATCAGGAGCAGGCCCTCATTCATAGAGGGCCTCTATCTCCCGGATCACGATCTGCCGGGCCTCCGACAAAGGCATCTCCAGGCGACAGCCGGCCGCCTGGCGGTGACCGCCTCCGGACCAGCGCCGAGCCAGGTCGCCCGCCGCGACGGGACCACAGGATCGAAGGCTGATTCGCGTCAGCTGAGGCTGTTCCGTGAGCAGAGCAGCGAAGGTAACCCCCTGAAGGGACATCAGTTCGTTGACGAGTCCTTCCGTTTCGTCGGCCGTCGCTCCCGTCTCGGAAAAATCGTCCAGGGCGACCCAGGAGATCAGAGCTTTTCCGTCAGCCACGGCAAGAGCGCGGGAAAAGACTCGTCCCCAGAGATGCAGGGCCGCGAGGGATCGGTTGTTGTAAATGAGACGACTGACCTCGTCGGGGCGGAGGCCCCTTTCTATCAGATCTGCCGCCATAAGATGGCTGAAGGGTGTCGTCGAAGAGAAGGAAAACCGACCGCAGTCGGTAACAAGACCTGTATAGAGGGCAAGGGCCTCCTCTTTTCCCAGCGGCCATCCCGACTGCAGGGCCAGATCCCAGATGAGCTCGGCCGTGCTCGATGCCTCGGGGTAGACGATGTTGACGTCGCCGAAGCGTTCGTTGTCGCGATGATGGTCGATGACCAGCAGGGGAAGACCGGAGGGGCGCTCTTCCATCGCGGAGATGGATCTGTCCCGATTGCTCGTGTCGAGACAAACGACAAGATCGACGGTCCGAAAAAGCTCGTGACCGTCGACGATGAGGCGGTAGCCATCGCTTTCCGGCAGGAAGCGGTAACCTGCCGGAAAGCGATCGGCGCCTCCCCAGAGAACTCTTTTCCCCAGTTTGCGGCCCAGGCCGGCGAGAGCGGCGCCGGAACCCAGGGCATCGCCGTCGGGTTTTTCGTGGACGACGATGCCCCAACGCTCCGCTTCGGTCAGAAGGGCCTGTGCCTCTCCCCACTCAATGGGCAGACTCTTCGTCAACAGGCGTCCTCCCATCTTTATGAATGGAATCGAGAAGACAATCCATCTTGCGGGCCTTTTCCTCTGCAAAATCCACGAGAAAATGCAACTCGGGGATGACCCTCAGACGCAAGACCTTGCCGAGATGGCTCCGAATCTGCCCGGCGACGTTAGTCAAAGCGCCCTGGACGATCGTTCTTCTTTCGGGATCAAGCGTGATGAAATAGATTTTCGCGTGGCCCAGGTCTTTGGAACAAGTGACTTCGGTGAGGATGGCCTCCCGAGCCGTTTCATTCTTGATATCCTTATGCAGAAGGTCATTGATGACGCGAAGAAGCTCTTTGTTGATTCTTTCAATCCGAAAAGTCGCCATAGACTTCGACCTCCCGTCTGCTTTCCCGGATTTCGAAAAAAGCCTGTTCTTCCAGACGACAGATCTGTCGTTCCAGTGAATCAATGAACCGCGACGCCGATTCGATCGAAGATCCGGCAACGGCAAAGAGGAGGCAGGCCTCGGTGTGGCTCCCGAGCGGCCCCACATCGGCAACGGAAACGTTCTGCCTCCGCGTCTTATCGATGAGGGAGCGGACGATGCGGCGCCTGTCTTTCAGGCTCGTCGCCTGAGGGAGAAAAATCCGCAGCCAGAAGACGCCCAGGGAGGGGACAAGCCGTCGGTTCACAGACGTTTAGAGGCTCCGTTTTTCCTCGATGATCTCGAAAACTTCCACGATGTCGTTTTCGCTGAAGTCTTGGAAGTTGGTGAAGCTCATGCCACATTCGTAGCCTGCGGCGACTTCACGAACATCGTCTTTGAACCGTTTGAGGCTGGAGAGAGAGCCCTCCCAGTAGACGATGCCGTCACGAACGAGACGAACTTTCGCGTTTCGTCTGACGATCCCGTCAAGAACGTAGCAACCGGCGATTTTGCCCGCTTTGGGAACTTTGAAGGCAGCCCGTATCTCGACTTGGCCGATGACCTTTTCTCTCAGGGTCGGAGCCAGCATGCCCTCGAGGGCGGCCCGGACATCGTCGATGATGTCGTAAATGACACGGTAGAGGCGTATCTGGACGCCCTGGCTGTCGGAGATCTTTTTTGCATTGGCGTCGGGGCGAACGTCAAATCCGATGATGATGGCATTGGAGGCGGCGGCCAGCATGACATCCGACTCGGAGATCCGGCCGACTCCGACATGGACGATACTGATTCCCACTTCGTCGGTGGCCAGCTTCTCGAGGGAGGCCCTGATGGCCTCGGCCGTCCCCTGAACGTCGCACTTGAGGACGACGTTCAGCTGCGGCACCTCTCCCTGCTGCATCTGACTGTAGAGCTCCTCAAGTGTCATTCTCTTGACGCGGTTTTCCTGTTCCCGGCGGCGTCTCAGCTCTTCGATGTCGGCGATATGGCCTCGTGCCTCGCGCTCGCTTCCGACGCGATGGAAACGCTCGCCGGGCTGCGGGACGTCGGAAAGGCCCAGGAGTTCGACGGGCATGCTGGGACCGGCCTCGTCGACGTAGTTGCCGGAGGCGTCGATCATGGCCCGGATACGGCCCGTCGTCGTATCGGTAAGGACAATGTCGCCTCGATGAAGCGTGCCCTGGCGGACGATGACGGTGGCGACGGGACCCTTCCCCTTGTCCAGTTCGGCCTCGACGACGACGCCTTCGGGCTCGACGGCGGGGTCGGCCCGAAGCTCCAACATTTCCGCCAGGATAAGGATCATTTCCAGGAGATTGTCGATGCCGATACCCTGCTTTGCCGAGATTTCGACGACGATCGTGTCGCCGCCCCATTCCTCGGGGACCAGGCCCTGGTCGGAGAGCTGCTGACGGATCTTATCGGGATTGGCTCCGGCCTTATCGATTTTATTGAGGGCGACGATGATGGGAACCCCTGCCGCCTTGGCGTGATTGAGGGCCTCGATCGTCTGGGGCATGACACCGTCATCGGCGGCGACGACGAGGATGGCGATATCCGTGACCTGGGCGCCCCTCGCCCTCATGGAGGTGAAGGCGGCGTGTCCCGGCGTGTCGAGAAAAACGATGCGCTTGGCGTTGTAGGACACGACGGAGGCACCGATATGCTGGGTAATGCCTCCGGCTTCGCGGTCGGCGACGCGGGTGTGACGGATGTGGTCGAGGAGTGTCGTCTTGCCGTGATCGACGTGTCCCATGACCGTCACGATGGGCGGACGCTCGACGAGGTTGTCTCCTTTGGGCTGAGGGCGAGAGTTCTTCTCGGCAAGTGGCTGTTCATCGGAGGCGGCGACGAGTTTCTTGCCGAAGGCGACACCCAAGGCCTCCAGGACGGCCGAATCGGCCGGAGCCCCTGCGGGCACCATCATTCCGGCCTCGACGAGGCGTTTGACGACGTCACCGGCAGGCACGCAGAGCACTTTGGCCACATCACCGACGGACGAGCCAGAGGGAACGGTGAGGCAGACCATGGCACCGTCCTCCTCTGCAGGAGGGGTGACCTCTTTTTTGGGCGATTTGATCGTATCTTCCACGAGCTGAGCGGTTTCCGTGTCTATGGAGCTCATGTGGGTTTTGACGTCAACTTTAAGCGATTCGAGGATCTCCATCAACTCCTTGTTCGACATGTCCAGCATTTTGGCAAGTTCATAAACGCGAATTTTACTCAATGGCATCGACCCCCTCGTCAAGCAGCGACTCCAGGCGGCGCGCCAGGCCATGTTCTCTGGGCAGACCCAGGACCTGAGCCGGAGGAAATCCCCCCGCCGCGGCAATATCCGTTACGTTCAGTCCCTTGAGGACATAGGATTTACACATACCTCGCTCCTCATAACCACGAAAGAGGCGACGGACGTTCTCCCGGACATCGCCGGGAAAGATGAGGAGAAAGGGGGAGCCCTTCCTCAGGCTCCGTCGCATCTGATCTTGGCCAATGACGAGAAGCCGCGCCCGCCGCGCCAACCCAAGAAGAGCCAAGGCCTCCCGGATCGTCCCGGAGATCTCCGGCTCGCTCAAGAGGGGTCCTCTTCCGGGCAGAGGGCGAGAAGTTCCTCGTAAAGTTCGGGGGATAAGGACACGCGAAGGGTTCGGGCTAAGGCGTTTCTCTTGCGTGCCGACTCGACGCAGCTCCTCTTCCGGCAGAGATAGGCTCCGCGACCAGGCGCTCGGCCGGACGTGTCGATTGCCACTCCCCCCGCGGAATCGCGGGCAACACGGAACATCTCCCTCTTGGGGTTTTCCTCGCCACAGCCGACACAGGTTCTGGGACGGCTGCGTTTGTCCCGCGTCTTTAGGGCTTCTGCCATAGCTCCTCATCGCTTCCCTTGACTATTATATCTTCAAAGAGATCCTGCAATGTCGGAAGACGTTCCGGTTCGATCACCTTGATATCGATCTTCCATCCCGTAAGGCGTGCGCCGAGGCGCACATTCTGGCCGGCTTTGCCGATGGCCAGGGAGAGCTGATCGGGACGCACGTAGGCTCGTACCGACCGTTCCTGCTCGAGGATGGGTTCTACGCGCATGACCTTGGCCGGAGAAAGAGCGTTGCGGATATAGGCGAGGCTATCTCCGTTCCAGAGAATGATATCGATACGTTCGCCGCCCAGCTCATCACTGACGGAACGGATACGCGTGCCGTTGTTGCCCACACAGGCCCCTATGGGGTCGACGTTGGCGTCGAGGGAAGCGACCGCCACCTTGGCCCTCGCTCCAGCCTCGCGGACAATGCCTCGGATCTCCACGGTCCCCTCCTGGATTTCGGGAACCTCCATCTCCAGCAGACGGCGCAGAAGGCCGGGATGGGTCCTGGAGACGACGATACGGGGCCCGCGCGTCGTGCGACGAACATCGAGAAGATAGAACTTCATCCTCGTACCCATTTCATATTTTTCGCCGACGATACGCTCCTCCCTGGGCAGGATAGCCTCGGTCCTGTCGTTTAAGCGAACAAGAGCCTGATCACCCTCGGACTTGAAAATGACGCCGTTGACGAGATCGCCGATGCGGTCGGAGAATTCCTCGAAGATGATCTGGCGCTCGGCGTCCTTCAGTCTCTGAATGATGACCTGGCGGGCCGTCTGAGCCGCGATGCGCCCGAAATCTTCGGGCTGAACTTCCATACGAAGCAGGTCGCCCGAGACAAGCCCCTCGTAACCGAGTTCGGCAGCCTCAAGAGGTGTGATTTCCGTATCCTCGGAGGAGACGTCATCGACGACCTGACGGACCTCGTAGATCGTAATCTCGCCCATATCCTTATCGAGAAGAACCTCGACGTTCTGGTTGCCGCCTTTGTGCTTTCTGTAGGCGGAAACCAGCGCCGCCTCCAGACTGGCAATGATAACCTCCGATGAGAGCCCCTTGTCCTGTTCGATCTGGATCAGGGCGCGGGCAAAATCACGGCCGAGCTGCATATCCCGATTCCTCCCTTAACCTTTTCTCCCCTTTTGACCTTTGGGCGCCTCGTCGAAGACGAGGTGGGCCTTTACGATGATCTCAAAAGGAACGGCAATCTCGGTTCCCTCTTCGAGGAGGAGGCGAATCCCCTCATCGGAAAGGCCCTCGAGACGAGCCGTCATCTGCTTTTTCCCCTCTATTTTTTTCGACAGCTTGAGGCGAGCCTTCCGTCCGGCAAAACGCCGATAATCTTCTCGTCGAAAAAGAGGCCTCTCCAGGCCGGGCGAGCTGACTTCCAGTGTATAGCGCGTCGGGAAAATATCTTCGTGGGTATCAAGGTATTCGCTGAGATGTCGAGAAACGCGGGTACAATCATCAACGCCAATGCCTCCGAGGCTGTCGATGTAAACCCGAAGCACGGGGAGACCCGATTCCTTGACAACCTCGACGCCGACCGGCTCATAGCCGAGGTCCTCGACAAGAGAAGCCAATGTCTCCTGAAACACGGACGTCACCTCCTGTTTCCGCAAGGCGATGGAGCGATAAAAAACGAAGAGTGGGCGGAGCCCACTCTTCGAAGCGCGCAAACGGACACGCCACCGAACACAGCACATTATAGCACCCAGAGGAGCCGTTCTCAAGGGCACGATCCCCCCTGTAAAAAGGGATGATCACTCGGCCGAATAGTTGGGCGCTTCCTTCGTCACGACCACATCGTGGGGATGGCTTTCCTTGACGGAGGCACTGGTGATTTTGACGAAACGACCTTTTTCGTGCAGGTCTGCCACGTCGGCGGCACCGACATATCCCATGCCGGCCCGGAGTCCTCCGACGAGCTGATAGACGACGGCCGTGAGGGGGCCTTTATAGGGAACCATTCCTTCGATTCCTTCCGGGACCAATTTATCCTCCGACGTGTTCTCCTGGAAGTAGCGATCCTTGCTGCAGCCGCCCTTCATGGCACCCAACGATCCCATGCCTCTGTACGTCTTGAAGGAGCGCCCTCTATGAATGACCGTTTCACCCGGGCTTTCCTCCGTCCCCGCGAAAAGGGATCCGATCATCACCGTGTCCGCTCCGGCGGCAAGAGCCTTCGTGACGTCTCCGGAAAAACGGATTCCTCCGTCGGCAATGACCTTCTTGCCCCTTCCGTGGGCGACGCGGGCCACGTTGTAGACGGCGGCCAACTGAGGAACTCCGATACCGGCGATAATACGCGTCGTGCAGATCGAACCGGGACCGACGCCGACCTTGACGCCGTCGGCTCCGGCCTCGATAAGAGCCTCGGCGGCATCGCCCGTGGCGATGTTGCCTCCGACGAGGGGAAGGTCGGGAAAGAGTCTGCGCAGGCTGCGCACGGTTTCGATGACGGCCCTGGCATGGCCGTGAGCCGTATCGACGACGAGGGCGTCGACTCCTGAGGTGACGAGGATCTTGGCTCGGTCCACGACATCGGCACCGACGCCGACGGCAGCTCCGACGCGCAGGCGGCCGTGGCTGTCCTTGTTGGCCTGAGGAAAATCTTTGACTTTCTGAAGGTCCTTGATGGTAATGAGCCCCTTCAGCTTTCCCTGACCGTCGACGATGGGGAGCTTCTCCACCTTGTGGACCATGAGGATGGACTTGGCCCCCTCCAGCGTCGTTCCCTCGGGAGCCGTGATCAGGTTCTCCTTGGTCATGATATTGTCGATGGGCTGCTCGAAATCGGTGACGAATCGAAGGTCTCTGTTGGTGATGATGCCGACGAGGATCTTCTTTTCGTCGACGATGGGGACACCCGAGATGTGATAGTGTTCCATGAGGGCAAGGGCGGCCGTCACGGGATCGTTGGGGTTCAGGTAAAAGGGATCGACGATGACGCCCGATTCGGACCTCTTGACCTTATCGATTTCCGCCGCCTGCTGTTCCGGTGTCTGGTTGCGGTGGACAAAGCCGATGCCGCCCTCTCGGGCAATGGCGATGGCCAACCGCCCCGTCGTGACCGTATCCATGGCGGCGCTGCAGATGGGAATATTCATGGGGATCTGGGACGTCAGGTAAGAGCCGACCTCGACGGTGGCGGGCAGGACTTCGCTGTATCCCGGCACGAGAAGGACATCGTCGAAGGTGTATCCTTCGTAGGCGACAAATTTTTCCTCGAAACTCATGAGAACCTCCTTGGGCAAAGCTGCCAACGCCATGTCCCTTCAGGGGGGACAGAGGAAGAGAGAGAAGAACCCCTCTCGCATAAATTGGGAGGTAGTTTACTCCCTGGCCCTCATCCCTGCAAGGGGCATTTCCACGCTCAGGAGCCGCCCACTCGCGATGCCAGCCCCAAGACCTCGACGTCAAGGCGGGTCACCCCCTGCCTTCTGATGCCGAGAGCCTCTGCAGCACCGAGAGAGATGTCGAGAAGCCGTCCCTTATGTCCCTTGAAACGGTCACAGATCCTGACGACGACCTTCTTCCCCGTGCGGGGATGCGAGAGGCGCACGAGAGTGCCGAAGGGGAGATCGACGGATGCCGCCGTCAGCTGTCGGTCATCGAAGGTCTCGCCGCTGGCCATCCTGCGCCCCTGCCAGCCGTTCCCTCCGTACCAGGAGACCCTTCCCTCCGTCTGAGTCTTCCCTCCCAGCGTTGGTCGGTCATGAGGCACGGGTGAGAGACGCATCAGAGCCTCCATGAGATTGGAGAGCCATTGGGCGGCCAGAGTCTTTCCTTTGGAACGGTGAAATCGGCAGGCTTGAGCCGTCAGCGGCAGCAGAAGCTGGCCGGCCAGGGACAGGTGCCAGCGGTCGCCTTTACCTTCGATGCGCAGGGCGCTGAGCGGGAATCCCTTTTTGTAGTGGCTGTCGAAACGGCGGGACAGGTCATTCAGCTCGCCCTTCATGGACTCGGGAAAGGTGGCGATGACGATTCCTCCCACCGTCCAGGCCAAGGCTTTACCCCTCTCCTGAATCTGGGAGGGATAGGCCTCGCCCGATGTCGCCGCAAGGACAACAAGAAGAAGGAGAGCAAACAAAAGGCGCCGCCCCTGCCGCATCTGTTCAACCTCCCCTACGGATCGTCGCCAGAGCGTGACATTCCATCGAGGCGCCGGAGCCCACCGATCCCACCTTCTCGCCCGATTTCACTTTGATGTTGAATCGTGGCTCCTCTTCCCTGTCGAAAAGCTCGCCCATCCTGTCTCTTACCGAGGCGAGGCAGGAACCAAGGCGGGGGATCTGGGCATGCAGCGTCACATCGACCCAGAGAATATCCCATCCTTCGGCGACGACGCGGAGGAGCACCTGGCGAAGCAGTTCATAGCTGTCGGCGTCCCGATAGCGCTCCTCCGAGGCGGGGAAGAGGGTCCCCAGGTCGGGAAGTCCCGCGGCGCCGAGAAGGGCATCGGAGACGGCGTGGCAAACGATATCGGCATCGGAATGGCCATCCAGCCCGAGGGGGGCCTCGACGCGAACGCCGCCCAGGAAGAGAGCTCTGCCGGGCACAAGAGGGTGTACGTCGAAGCCGTGCCCCGTCCGCACCGTAACCGGCTTGGCCGCCAGGGCTCGAGCGATCTTCCAGTCCGCCTCATCTGTTATCTTGAAATTCATGCGATCTCCCTCCACCGTTGAAAGGCCTCCCCCGCTTTCCAGCCAGGCCTCGGCCTCGTCGAGAAAGGTCGCGCCCTCCCCGAGAACATTGAGAAGGGGCCTGCGGGGGAAGGCCTGCGGAGTCTGGGTTGCCCGGACGGTTCCCCTGTCCAGAGAGACGGGGCCGCTTTTCGTCTGAATCTTGAGGGCATCGTTGACGGGACAGAGGGGGATGGCGCCGTGTCGTTCCGTCGTCGCCGCCATGAGGCGGCGACAGAGACCGGGAGAGAGGAAGGGGCGGGCCCCGTCGTGAACGAGAACAAAGGCTCCGCTGGCGGCTGAGAGCCCCGAGCGAACGGAATCGGTCCGCGTCGTCCCTCCTGCGACGCAACGAAGGGGCATCGTCAGAAAGGATCGATCGAAGAGCTCCTCCTGGCCGGACGGAACGACGAGGACCAGTTCGGCGATTTCACCTGCGTCGAAAAGGACCTGGGCGCAGCGAGCGCTCCAGGTCCAGAGGGGGGAACCTCCAAGCAAACGGAGCTGTTTGGGCGTGCCGCCCAGGCGAAGTCCCTTGCCTCCAGCCACGATGACAAAGGACCAGGAGGATTTCATTTGGGAACCTCCCGTCGGATTCTCCCGAAAACCATCCGTCCCGCCGAAGTCTGAAGCATGGAGGTGACGGTCACATCGACGCGACGACCGATGTGAGAACGCCCCTCCTCGACGACGATCATCGTTCCATCGTCGAGATAGCCCACGCCCTGAAGCGGCTCTTTGCCCTCCCTGATGAGATCGACGATGACCGTTTCTCCGGGCAGAAGCATCGGCTTGAGGGCATTGGAGAGATCGTTGACGTTGAGAACGTCGACGCCGTCGATCTGGGCCAATTTGTTGAGGTTGTAATCCGTCGTCATGACTTTGCCGCCGATCTGGCGAGCCAGAGCGATGAGCCCCTCGTCGACGGATTCCACCTGGAGCTGCCTGAGGGGAATCTCGACGATCTCCACCTGGACGTTCTCGATCTTCTGAAGGCTGTTGACGACGTCGAGGCCTCTCCGTCCCCGGCTCCGCCGGACGGAATCGGAGGAATCGGCGACAGACTGAAGCTCGAGAAGGACGAAACGGGGCAGGACGAGCGATCCCTCCAGAAACCCCGTCTGGGCTACGTCGAGGATGCGGCCGTCGATGAGCACGCTCGTATCGAGGATCTTGAGATTACATCGTCCGCCGCCGACGACCTCCTCTCCCCTGCCCACCTGTACCTGTCTCGGCCCGCGCAGCCGGATCCGCTCCTTGAGACCGCCGATGGTGCTCCACATGCCTTGGATCTCTTCCCGCCTCTTAAGAAAAAGCCTTATGCCGATATAGCCCAAGACCACGTTGAGCAGGACGGCAATGTAGCTTCCGATGGCAGGAAGATCGGCAAAGGGAAGGGCCACCAGATTGGCCACGAGCAATCCCACGATCAGGCCCAGGATGGCCACGGAGAGATCTTGCCAGCTCAGGAATTGAAGGTGGTGCTCGAAGAGGAGACCTATAAAGCCGAGGCTCTTTATGAAATAGGGAGTCAACAGGTAGCCCATGCCCCCCAACACCAGGACGCAAAGGCCGTTCAGAACCAGGACATGCAGCATCGACGTCCAGGGAAGCCACCCCTCGGAAACGACCCAGCGCGCGACCTGATAGCCGGCGATTCCACCCAGCAGCGCCAAAAGACCTCGCGCCGCGCCAAAGACGATTTTCCCAAATCCTTCGGCCATTCCCCCACCTCCTCGATGATTCGATCTCCGGCCGATTTTGCACTCCTCCCTTCAGGGGACGGCCTCACAAATCCTCCCGTTTGACCTCTCTTCTCGCATCCATAGCGGCCCGCAGAGTCACCCGATCGGCGAATCCGATGCTTCCCCCCACGGGAAGGCCGTAGGCCAGACGGGAAACGCGGATCGTCAGGGGACGGAGGGCTTCGAGGACGGCATAATAGGTCATATCACCCTCGATACGCGGGCTCGTGGCGAGGATCACCTCTTTGAACTTTCCCCTCTCGAGGCGCCCCGCCAAACGGCCCAGGGCCTCAGGAGGCAACTCCTCTCCGTCCAGAGGAGATATGCGACCGCCGAGGACGTGGTACAGCCCGTTATGAACGCCCGACTGTTCCAGGCTGATGAGGTCCTCGGCCGTCTCGACGACGCAAAGCGTCTCCCTTTCCCGCAGGGGATCGCGACAGACGGAGCAGGGATCGATGTCGGTCAGATTGCCGCACTCGGGACAGGGATGCAGACTCTCGCGAAGGGTCACAAGAGCTCGCGCCAACTCCCGAGTCCAGCTCTGAGGCTGTTGCAGCAGGTACAGAGCCATGCGGCGGGCGCTTTTCTCTCCCACTCCGGGGAAACGCCCCAGAAGGCCCGTCAGTTTCTCCAGGGGTTCGGGAAGGGACAAGGTCAGGGCCGCCTAAAAAAGGTTCGGCATGCCCAGGCCGCTCGTCAACTGTCCCATGCGATCGTTCGAAAGCTCGCGGGAAGCTCGAATCGCTTCGTTGACGGCGGCCAGAATCAGGTCCTCGAGCATCTCCACTTCCTTGGGGTCGACAACTTCCGGATCGACATGAACGGCGACGATATCTCCCTTGCCGTCGGCCACCGCCTTGACCATCCCGCCGCCGGCAAGTCCCTCGACGCGCTCCCTGGCCAGATCTTCCTGAACCCGCGCCATTTGGGCCTGCATTTTCTGGGCCTGCTTGAGAAGCTTATCCATTTTCATCGGTCCATACCTCCTGAAAGAACTAAAAGAATGGTCGAGCGGGTCAATGATGGTACGAGGTGCCGAGACGAATCATGACAGCCCGATACAGTTGCTCCGCGACGAAAAGCAGAGCCAACTCGTGGGTCAAGGTCATGGGCGAAAGAGAGAGCAGGGCATCGGCCCTGCGCCTGAGATCTTGCCCGACACCGTAGGCACCTCCCACGACGAAGACTATTTTCCCCGAAACGTCCTCCAGCCGACTATAGAACCATCGAGAAAAGGCGGGGCTGTCCATCATCGCCCCCCTTTCGTCGAGAAGAACGACGAAATCCCGCTCCCCAAGGGCCTTGAGAATCCGCCGCGTCGAGTCATCCCTGCTCGATGAGGCATTCAGTCCTTTCGTCTCGGGAAGCTGGACCCACTCAAGGGGGAGGTGGCGCTCGACGCGCTTGAGGTATTCCCTCACTCCCTGAACGACGAAAGGCTCCTTCAGCTTCCCCACAGAAAAGAGGGAAAGCTTCATGAGCTCTCCACTTTAGTGACCGCTTTCCGGAGAAGGTAGGGCTCCATCAAAAGCTTTTTCCCGCAGCCAAGACACTCGATCTCGACTTCAGCACCGAGACGAACGACTCGCCACTGGCGGCTTCCGCAGGGATGAGGTTTGCGGAGACGAAGGATCATTCCGGGCTCCAGGCGCTCTTCCATCAGCGTCAACGGAGAGTCACTCCCTCTCTGCTGCGGCCCAGGAGAGGACGACGTCCACGTCGCCCTCTCACGCCCGTCTCCCATAGAGCCCGAGACGGGTGGCGACGACGAGAGAGACGAAAAGAGGAAGATGACAGACACGGCTCCACCGCCAAGGCTCCTGAAGGGTCCGGTAGAGCCACTCCAGTCCGAGATCCTGCCAGATTCGAGGGGCCCGCCTGAGATTCCCCGAGAGGACATCGAAAGAGCCTCCCACCCCGACGAGTACGAGAGGGGCGAGGCGATCTCGGTTTCTGGCGATCCAGGCCTCCTGGCGAGGCACACCGAGCCCGACGAAAAGGATCCTTGCCCCGGACTCGACGATCGCCCGGACAAGAGCGTCTTCGTCCTCGGCTCCTCCATAGCCGTCCGCCGTTCCCCGAACATCAAGGCCGGGATAGCGGAAAGCCAGGCGTTTCGCTGCCTCGGCGGCCACGCCGGGCCTGCCCCCCATGAAGTAGAGAGGAAGAGCCTCGGCCGACGCCGATCGACAGAACTGCTCCAAAAAATCGATACCCGTGATGCGCTGTTGGACGGGGCATCCCAGGAAACGCAGTGCCCAGACGAGCCCACGCCCGTCGGGAAGGACCAGAGAGGCCCTGCTGATCCATTCTCGAAAATCCCCGTCACGGAGAGTGCGCAAGGCGGAGAGGGCATCGAGGGTGGCAATGTGCTCCGACCGCTCTCCGTAACGCGCCCACGAAAGGGCCCTGCCGAGTGCGAAGGGAAGCGAGACGTTGTCGACTTCGACTCCCCAAAGGGATGAACGACGCCCCGGTGCGGAGGTGTTTCGGGAAAAGGCCCCCTGAATGACGAGGACGAGAAGAAGGGTGACGAAAAGACCGGCCGCCAGCCGCAGGGGGGACGAAAGCTCCATCTGCAGAAGAGCGACGGAAACTCCGACGGAGGCGCAGGTTGCCGCCGTCATCCTGACTGCCCTGGGGTGATTGATGCCCCTGCCCACGAGACGGTGATAGAGAGAGATCTCCCCCATTTCAGCCAGGGGCATGAAACGGGAACAGACCGTCAGAGAAATCTCCAAAAGGGGCAGTGCGAAAAGCCCCAACGGAAGCATCATCAGGGCGGTAAAAGTAATTCCCTTGCTCACGCCTAAAATCGAAAGTCCCGCGAGGAAGACGCCCCAAAAACCGCAGAGGGACTCGCCCAGCGTCCGGTAACTATGCCCGTGGCGACTCCAGAAGACCGTCAGAAGGGAGATCCCGCAGAGACCGAGGAAAAAGGCCTCCGGAAGGAACTGGCCACTGAAGGCCGTGACAAGAAGCATCAGGGCCAAAGAGACGGCGACCATGTGCCCCGCCAACCCTCCGACGCGGTCGAGCTGGCGAAGGACGAGAGGAAAAAGTCCCACCCAAAGGGAGGTGGCCACGACAGACGCCAGAGGAGAGAGGTAGTGCAGGGAGCCGGGCAGACCGATGAAATCGATGCCGGGCCCCTCTAAGGCCAGCAGGAGTCCCACCAGAAAATAGCAGGGCCAAAGAGGAAGCCGATAGAGGGAAATGGCGAGTCCCACTCCGGAAGCGAGGAAGGCACAGAGAGCCACCGCCTGGACAAGGACGTTGCCGGACCAGAGGCTCGCCACGGAAAGGACGAAAACGAGTCCCAAATCGCGCAGATAATCATATTGCTCCGCGCTGAGGTGCCTTTTCAGCCCCTTTTCGGCAAAGAAACAGACCAGAAAGAGCAGGACGGCCAAAACCAAACCGGTCCTATAGGCATCGAATGCCATCGACTATCGGCAACCTCCTCGTCGTTGAACGATTGCGTTCGCTCCTTTGACGGTTATTGTACCATGTCTCAGTCATGATAACCGCCTGAAGGGTCATGAAGAGGCCGGTTCCAGACGGGTGACTCCCCTCATGTAGGGGACGAGAACGTCGGGGAGATCGACGGAACCGTCCTCCCGCTGATAATTTTCCAGGACGGCGATGAGACAGCGGCCTATGGCAATGCCCGAGCCGTTCAAGGTGTGGACGAAACGTGGTCGCCCTCCGCCTTCGGGGCGATAGCGGGCGTTCATGCGTCTAGCCTGGAAATCGCCGCAGTTGCTGCAGGAGCTGATTTCACGGTATTTCTCCTGCGAGGGGATCCAGACCTCGATGTCATACGTTTTCGCGGCCCCGAACCCCATGTCCCCCGTGGAAAGACAGACGACGCGGTAGGGTATCTCCAGTAGCTGAAGCACCTTCTCCGCACAGGCCGTCAAATGCTCCAGTTCCTCGTAGCTTTTTTCCGGGTGGCAGATCTTGACCATTTCGACCTTGTCGAACTGGTGCTGCCTCAGAATGCCCCGCACATCGCGGCCGTGGGCTCCCGCCTCGCGCCGGAAGCAGGCCGTGTAGGCCGCGTAGTAGAGAGGAAGCTGACTCTCCTCAAGGATCTCATCGGCATGGAGGTTTGTCAGAGGGACTTCGGCCGTCGGGATGAGCCAGAGGTCGTCGTCGGCACAGCGATACAGGTCTTCGGCGAACTTGGGAAGCTGCCCCGTGCCGGCCATCGCACGAGAATTGACGAGAAAGGGGGGGAGCACCTCCTTGAATCCATGCTCTCCCGTGTGGAGATCGAGCATGAAGTTCATCAAAGCCCGCTCAAGACGGGCGCCCAGCCCCAGAAGAACGGTGAAGCGGCTCTCGGCGATCTTGACGCCCCGCTCGAAGTCGAGGATCCCGAGGGCTTCGCCGAGATCCCAGTGCGGCTTGGGCTCGAAGGGAAAGGAACGGGGCGTTCCCCAACGGCGGACTTCGACATTGGCTTCCTCGTCGGCACCGACAGGAACCGATTCGTGGGGAACGTTGGGAAGGGCCATGATCAGCTCCCTTTGCGATTCCTCGACGGAAGCGACTTCCTGGTCCAGACCCTTGATGCGCGTAGATATGTCCCGAACGGCGGCCTTGTGTGCCTCCACATCCTCGCCACGGCTCTGGGCCTCGCCGATGCTCTTCGACTCCTGGTTCCGGCGGGTCTTGAGCTCCTCCACTTCGGTGAGGAGGCGGCGTCGTCTCTCGTCAAGGAGGATCAGATCGTCGAGGGGAAACGTCGTCCCTCTGTTTTCAAGCATCTGGCGGACAGAATCGGGGTTCTCTCGAACCCAGCGGATATCGAGCATTCCAGCCTAGGCCTCCTCCGTGGTGCCCGCTCTGATGTTGCGCAGCAGATCGGCCATCTCCAGGGCGGCCAGGGCGGCCTCCGCCCCCTTGTTGCCGGCCTTGCTCCCGGCACGCAGAAGGGCCTGCTCCAGACTGTCGCAGGTGAGGACGCCGAAGGCGACGGGGACGCGCTGTTCCAGACCGATATGGGCGATGCCCTTCGCGACCTCAGCCGAAACGTAGTCGAAATGCGGCGTATCGCCGCGAATGACGGCGCCGATGGCGACGATGGCATCGTAGCGCCCCGTGAGTGCCATCTCCTTGGCGACGAGAGGGATCTCCCAGGCACCGGGAACCCAGCAGACATCGATGTCCTGATGACGCACACCATGACGGGCGAGAACATCCTTGACGCCTTCGAGAAGGCGCGACGAAATAAGGTCGTTGAAACGGGAGGCGACGACGACAAAGCGCAGCCCCGTTCCGATCAACTTTCCTTGAAATATTTTCATTTCATTGTCTCCTTTCGGAATGAAAAAGCGGACCTCTCAGCCGATCAGGTCCTTGAGGTGGATCATATGGCCCATTTTTTCCCTTTTCGTGTCGAGGTAGCGTTCGTTGTAGGGATTGGCCTCAATCTCGAGAGGAACGCGGTCGACGATGTCGATGCCGTACCCCGCGAGGCCGATGACCTTTCTGGGATTGTTGGTGAGAAGACGGACGTGGCGTAATCCCAGATCGGCCATGATCTGAGCCCCGACGCCGTAGTCGCGGAGATCGGGGGCGAAGCCCAGGGCGACGTTGGCCTCGACGGTGTCGAGGCCCTTTTCCTGAAGTTCGTAGGCCTTCAGCTTGGGAAGAAGCCCTATGCCTCGTCCCTCCTGACGCATGTAGATCAGCACGCCTCGCCCTTCCGTTTCGATGCTCTTCATGGCCCGATGGAGCTGAGGGCCGCAGTCGCAGCGAAGAGAGCCGAAGACGTCGCCTGTGAGGCACTCCGAGTGAACCCGGACGAGAACGGGCTCCTCGCCGCCGATGTCGCCCTTGACGAGGGCCATGTGAAGATAGTCGCCGGCCTCGTCGAGGATGAAACGGTAGGCGTGGGCGACGAAAGTGCCGTACTCCGTCGGGAGCTGGACGGTCGAAACGCGTTCGACGAGACGGTCCTGGCGGTGGCGGTAACGGATCAGATCGGCGATGGAGATGATCTTGAGCCCATGCGTTTCGACGAAGCGGGCCAAGTCGTTGAGGCGGGCCATGGTGCCGTCTTCGTTCATCACTTCGCAGATGACGCCGGCCGGACGAAGGCCGGCGAGACGTGCCAGGTCGACGGCGGCCTCGGTGTGCCCGGCCCTCTTGAGAACGCCGCCCTTCCTGGCGATGAGAGGAAAGATATGGCCGGGGCGGCGGAAATCTTTCGGTTTCGATGTCGGATCGGAGAGAAGGCGGGCTGTCAGGGCGCGCTCCGCCGCCGAGATGCCCGTCGTCGTCCCCTCCGAGGCATCGACGGAGACGGTGAAAGCCGTACAGTGGCGGTCCGTGTTGTCGTCGACCATGAGACAGAGACCGAGGCGACGGGCCTGATCTTCGGCGAGAGGAGCGCAGACGAGACCTCGGGCATGCGTCGCCATGAAGTTGATCGATTCGGCCGTCGCCTTTTCCGCGGCCATGAGAAGATCTCCCTCGTTCTCCCGATCCTCGTCGTCGACGACGACGATCATTTTCCCCTGTCGGATGTCCTCCAGGGCCGATTCGATCGTGCTGAAGAGATCTTGCTCCATCTGTTCGGACAATTGGAATCCCTCCCAAGGCTCTTTAAGATAGCCAGCCCAACTCGCGTAGAGCCTCTTCCGTCAGAGGGACCGGGGCCTGGCTCTCTTCCGCCCCGCTCCTGACGCCAAGCATGCGCCGCACGTATTTGGCTAAAACGTCGGTCTCTATGTTCACCTTATGGCCCTCGGCGAGATCGGCCAAAGTCGTCTCTTTTTGCGTCGTCGGGATGAGACCGACGGAAAACCCCCCTGTGTCGACGTCGATGACGGTGAGGCTCACTCCGTCGACGGCCACGGAGCCCTTGGGGATGACCTCCACGAGGGGCCGCTCTTCGAGATCCACCCAAAGGCGGGCGGAAAAGAGGCCGGCACGGTCCACGCGTCGCACCGTGCCGACGGAATCGACGTGTCCCTGGACGATGTGACCGTCAAGACGGGCCTGAAGGGAAAGAGCCCTCTCCAGATTGAGGCGGGCTCCAGGCCGCAGAGCGCCCAGTCGGGTCCGCTGCACCGTCTCGGCCATCATCTCCACGAAAAAACGCGTTTTCCCCTCCTCCACGACGGTGAGGCAAGCGCCGCTGACCGCCACGGACTGGCCGAAGCGAAGGTGCGGGGCCATCCCGGGAGCCTCGATTTCCAGTAAGGTCATACCCGTCCGGGGACGGGAGGAGACGAGACGCCCCACTTCCTCGATCAGGCCGGTAAACATGGCATCGCCTCCAGCCAGAGATCTCCGTCGACCTGCCTTATTGTAGCAGCCCTGAGCGCGATGGCCTCCCCCATATGGCGGAGTCTCAGATTGCCCGTGAAGGGAATGCCCCGTCCCAGGAATTTGGGCGCCAGGAAGAGAGACACTTCGTCGACGAGCCGCTCTTCGATGAAAGATTGAATCACGGAGGCCCCTCCCTCGACGAGCAGGCGCAGAACGCCGCGACGGACAAGCAGGCTAAGAAGCTCGTCGAGGCGGAAACGCCCCTCCGGGGCATCGAGGAGAACGACCTCGGCCCCGGCCTTTCGAAGGGTCTCGGCCCGCTTCGGATCGCTCTCGGCGGTTCCGACGACGAGGCAACGGCCGTCTCCGATGACCTTGGCGCAAGCGGGAGTCCGCAACCGACTGTCGAGAACGACGCGCAGAGGCGATTGTCCGGAGACGAGACGAACGGTCAGTTCCGGGTCGTCCTTGAGGACCGTACCGATGCCGACGAGAATGGCGTCGTTCTCCCCGCGAAGAAGGTGGGCCTTGCTTCGAGAAAGGGCGCCACTGATCCAGCGACTCTCTCCGTCACCCAGGGCAATGGCGCCATCGAGGCTCAAAGCGGCCTTGACCGTCACCCAGGGACGCCCACCCGTAAGGGCTTTGACGAACCCCCTGTTGACGTGGAGGCATTCCTCTTCGAGAACGCCGAGCACCACGTCGATTCCGGCCTTCCGGAGAATTTCGATTCCCCCTCCGTCGACACAGGGATTGGGATCTCTCATTCCGACGACGACGCGGCCCACGCCGGCCTCGACGAGACGGGGCGCGCAGGGTGGCGTTTTGCCGAAATGGCAGCAGGGCTCCAGGTTGACGACGGCCGTCGCCCCCCGCGCCCGCTCTCCGGCCCGCTCCAGGGCCTTGACCTCGGCGTGCGGTCCACCGAAGCGGCGATGATAGCCCCAGCCAAGAACGCGCTCTTCTTTTTCGTCGAAGATCACGCAACCGACGCGTGGATTGGGACTCGTCCATCCCGTGCCTCTCTCGGCCAGGCTGAGAGCCATCCTCATGTAATGCGTGTAGAGCTCCATCTGACGGGTCACACCTTTTCCTCCCTCAATGTCTCAACAATTCTGCGGGCCGTCTCCGGGCCGATGCCCGGCAGGAGCGTCAATTCGTCAGGCTCCAGCGAAGCGATCTTCTGAACGCTCCCGAAATGGATCAGGAGCAGGGCCGCCCGTTTTTTCCCCACCCCCGGTACATCCTCCAGAACGGAGCGGCGGAGCCGACTGTCACGACCTCGACGGTGGCTGGCGACGGCGAAGCGATGAGACTCATCGCGGACTCTCTGCAAAAGCTGAAGGGCAGGATCGCTGAGAGGCAGCTCAAGAGGCTCTTTCCGCCCCGGCAGGAAGAGCTGTTCTTCCCTTTTGGCCAAAGAGACGATAGGCAATTCCTCCAGCCCCAAAGCAGCCAGAGCTCCCGCGGCGAACTCGAGCTGCAGGGGACCTCCGTCGATGAGGACAAGCTGGGGGAGAGGTTCCTCCCCCTCGAGGCATCGGCGATAGCGACGGCCGACGACCTCCTCGAGGGCTCGGAAATCATCGACGCCTTCCACCGATTTTACGGCAAAACGGCGATAGAGGGAGGGATTGGGCAATCCCTGTTCGAAAACGACGGCGACGCCGTACATTTCTTTGCCGGAGAAGTGGGAGATGTCGAAACCGTCGATGCGCCAGGGGATCGTCGGCAGACCCAGCAGTTCCTGAAGGCGGAGGAGAAGGGTCCACGTCTCCCGGTCCAGATCGTGACTCAGCGTCGACGAAAGCCGCTGACGGGACAGACGCCAAAGGGAGCGGATCGTATCTCTCAGTCGTGCCGCCTCCTCGAAGGCCAGTCCCGAGGCGGCGCGATCCATGCGGAGCCGAAGGCGCTCGACGAGATCGGCGGCGTTGCCCTGAAGGAGAAGGAGGACATCGGCCACGCGTTCGCCGTACTCGGCCTCACTCGTCAGGCCCGCGCAGGCTCCGCCGCAGCGGCCCAGGGCGTGCCGGACGCAGGGACGTTCCTGACGAGGTCCGGAGAGATCGGTCTTGCAGGTTCTCAGGGGAAAATGACGTTCGATCAGTCGCAGAAGGCGGCGCAAATCGCCGACTCGCGTAAAGGGACCTACGTAGCGCCCTCCATCGTCGCTTCTGTGGCGGGTGATTTCGAGGCGGGGAAACGGCTCGTCGGTGATCTTGAGGAAGGGATACCGTTCGCCCATTTTGAGTTCGACGTTGAAAAAAGGCTGATACTTCTTGATCAGTCTCGACTCGACGATAAGCGCCTCCGCCTCGCTCTCGGTACGGATATAGGAGAGATCTCGGGCCGATTCGACGAGCTTGCGTAGGCGAGGCGAGGCGAACCCCTCGTGACGGAAATAAGAGGCGACCCGCTTGCGCAACGATTTGGCCTTGCCCACATAGAGAACCGTGCCCTCTCCGTCGTGAAAAAGGTAGACGCCGGGGCGAAGGGGCAGTTTTCTCACTTTCTCTTGCAGCGGGTGCGTCAACGTCGATCACCTTTCCCGGAAATCGGCCCATTTCCAACGGGCCTCCGATGCTATAGGATATCATAGCCTGTGATTATCCTCGTTCTTCCCCACGACGCAGAGCAAGACGGGCGACGGTCACACATCAGGTCTCATCCCAGGAAGGGGGAGCATCAATCCATGGCGCTCAGCCTGTACAACGATCTGACGAGGCAGAAGGAACCCTTCGTCCCCATCCGCCGGGGCGAGGTCACCTTTTATGTCTGTGGACCCACGGTCTACGACTATTTCCATATCGGCAACGCCCGGCCCTTCATCCTCTTCGACGTCCTCCGCCGCTACCTCGAGCAGAGCGGCTACCGCGTCATCTACGTCCAGAACTTCACCGACATCGACGACAAGATGATCAATCGAGCCAAAGATATGGGCCTTTCCGTCGACGAGCTGGCCGAGCGTTTCATCGCCGCCTATCGGGAAGACGCCGACGCCCTCGGCATCCGTCGTCCCACCTACAGCCCCAGAGCGACCCACCATATCGACGACATTATCGCCCTTGTCCGAAGCCTCGTCGAGAAAGGGCATGCCTATGCCGTCGACGGAGACGTCTACTTCGACGTGGCCAGTTTCTCCGCCTATGGGAAACTTTCCCAACAGAGCCTCGACGACCTTCAGGCGGGAGCCCGAGTCGACGTCGACGAACGGAAAAAACACCCTCTCGACTTCGCCCTCTGGAAGGCCGAAAAGCCGGGCGAACCCGCCTGGGAAAGTCCCTGGGGACGGGGGCGCCCCGGTTGGCACATCGAGTGCAGCGCCATGTCCACGGCCATGCTGGGCCCCACGATCGATATCCACGCCGGCGGCAGCGACCTCGTCTTTCCCCACCACGAGAACGAGATTGCCCAGGCCGAGGCCGCTACGGGCAAACCTTTTGTCCGTTATTGGATTCACAACGGATATCTCATGATCGATCAGGAAAAGATGTCCAAGTCCTTGGGCAACTTCCTCACGGCCCGGGCCGCCAGGGAGAAGTATCCGCCCCTGGCCATCCGCCTTTTCATGCTCGGTGCCCACTACCGCTCGCCCATCAGCTTCTCCGAAGAGGGCCTTCTGCAGGCCAAAAGCGCCGTCGAGCGACTCAACAACTGCTCCCGCCGCCTCGACGAGGCACTGAGAGGGGCCACTTCGCCCGATCCCTCTCCCCTCGCCGCCGAGATATCCCAGTTCCGTGCGACTTTCATGGAACAAATGGACGACGATTTCAACACCGCCGGTGCCTTGGGCGCCCTTTTCGAGGCCGTCCGGGCCGTCAACAGTCACATTCAGGACCGAAAATTTCCCTCCCGAGAGGGACTTGAGGCTGCCCGCCGCTTTTTCGACGAAGCCGAGGCCGTTCTCGGCGTCGTCGATCCCGTCGACACCAGCGGAGACCCCGACAAAGAGCGCATCGAAGGCCTCATCGCCGAGCGCCGTCAGGCCCGGGAAAACCGCGACTTCGCCAGGGCCGACGCCATTCGCGACGGACTCGCGGAAGAAGGGATCGTCCTCGAAGACGGACCTCAAGGAACACGTTGGAAACGCCAGGACGGATAGCAGGATAGAAAGAGGGGGTCCCTCGACGAGGGACCCCCTCTTTCTATCCTGCTATCAAAACTTCCCCAACTGTTTTTCGAGATGCTCCGTCAAAGCGGCCTCGATCTCTCCCTGATAGAGCGAAAGCCGCATGCGCCCCAACTCGCCGTCGCCTCCACCCAGAGAAAAGAGGATATCGGAGAAGATGGAGACGAACTCTTCGTTCAGAAGCGAACCTCGAGTCGATCGAGAGAAAAAGGGGCGGCTGTGCTTCTGAAGACAGCTTCGGAAATGACGGTCTCCGACGACGCAGATATTCATCTCCACCGACTGGAGACATTGTCTGAAGGGGCGCAGAATCTCGCGGGAACCTCGCCTGTCTTCTTCGTCGGGCTCTTTCTCCTCGCGACGCAGAAGGCAATCCCCCAGGAGGACGCGGACCATCGCCTCCAGCCTGGAGGCGATGGCGGTCAGTTCGGTGATCATCACACTTCCGGTTCCAGACTCGTAAGAAAATCGAGAAGCGTCCGGGCGCCGAACCCCGTGGCCCCTTTGGAGTAATAACCGAAAGGCTCCTTATAGGTATCGACGCCGGCTATATCGAGATGAGCCCAGCGAATGCCTTCGTCGACGAAAGCCTCGAGGAACATGGCGGCCGTCAGCGCTCCTCCTTCACGGCCTCCCGAATTGACCAGGTCGGCCACAGGCGACTCGAGCTTTTTGCGCAGACGTTCATCGTCCATGGGCAATCGCCAGAAGCGCTCCCCCGAGCGGCGCGAAGCGCCGAGAAGCTCTTCGGCCAGAGAGTCGTCGTTGGAGAGAAGTCCCGCCGTGTAAGGGCCGAGAGCGATGGCACAGGCTCCCGTAAGGGTGGCGATGTCGACGACGATCGACGGCTTGAGCTCACAGGCGAAGGCCAGAACGTCGGCCAGAGTGAGGCGCCCTTCGGCGTCGGTGTTGTCGATCTCGACGGTCTTTCCCTTGCGGCCACGGACGATGTCGTCGGGACGGTAAGAGTAGCTGTCGACGGCATTCTCGGCGGCGCCGATGAGGCCGTGCACCTCTACGGGAGGGCGGAGGCGGGCCAGGCTCCGGAAAACGCCGAGAACGACGGAGGCCCCCGTCTTGTCTCCCTTCATGGTCCTCATATGTTCTCCCGGCTTGAGGTTGAGGCCGCCCGTATCGAAGGTGATGCCCTTCCCGACGAGAGCCACCTTGCCCAAAGCCTCCCCCTCGGGGCGATAGACGAGATGGATCAGCCGAGGAGGCGTCTTGGAACCGCCGCCCACGGCCAGAAGAAGGCCCATATTCATCTCGGCCAGCTCTTTCTCGTCGTAGATGCGGCACTCGAAGCCGCCCTGGTCGGCCACCTCCCTGGCCCTGTCGGCCAGAGTCAGGGGATTGATGACGTTGCCGGGCTCGTTGGCAAGGTCGCGGGCAAACATCTGGCTGCAGGCCATGAGAGAACCTTTTTCAATGGCCTCTTCGTCTCCGCCCGATATGTAGACGGTTTCGACGGAACCCCGTTCCTCATCGGGAACCTCGCGATAGCGATCGAAACGGTAGCCGCCCAGATGGGCTCCCTCGGCCAGAGCCAGGGAAAGAGGTCCATCGACGTCATGTCCCGTCCAGATCTGGAGATCGGAGGCCCCGGCAGCCGAGGCGGCCTTGACGAGGAGAGCCGCCCCCTCGCGGAAGACATCGTTGTTTCCCTTCTTCTCCGAGCCGAGGCCGACGACGAAAACTCTCGAAGGGCTGCCGCCGGGGCAGGCCCGGAAAAGACAGGCCCCCTTCTTGAACGTGAAGCGCTCCAGCTCGACTTGGCCGACAAGGCCCGGGCAGAGAGAGGCAAACGAGTCGAGAAGCTCCTTCTCCTCCTCGAAGAGGAGGAGCCCCAGAGCAGAGGACTTGAGGCGTTGCTCTTCCTTCAATGCAGCGAGAACTTTCATGGTCCTTACACCTCCGAAATGAGAACCTCTTCGAGCGCCATCCTAGGCCGAAGAGAGCCGGGGGCAACGGCCAATCTATCGGCTCATGGCCTTCGCCCGCCTGAGAACATCGTAGCGACCGTCATCGGCCTCGACGAAACCGTCGATGGAGAGTTTTTTCATGGCCTCACCGTAAGCACCGGCTCCGGGCGTCATCTGCAGAAAGACGTCGCCCACGCGCCGCGCCTGAGAAACATCCATGGAGGCGGGAACGGCGAGGGCATCTTTGGGAATTTCGTCGGTGCGGGCCACGATGTCGAGGCGGCCCAGGTCCATCGATCGGGCCGCTCCATCCCAGGCATCGGTATAGGTGGCCCCGCCGTCGACACTCCCCTCCCAGACGGCGCCGATGACGCGGTCGTGACTCCCGAGAAAGAGAACTTCGCCGAAGAAGCGGTCGGGATCGTACCCCTTCTCTTTGAGCATCAGCCGAGGATAGAGGTACCCCGATCCGCTCTTGGGATCGACGAAGGCGAAACGTTTGCCCCTCAGCTGGCCCAGCTCCCGCAGACCGCTTCCCTTGCTCGTGATGATGAGTCCCTGATAGGAGGGACGTCCCTTGACGCGGGGAATGGCCAGGGGACGCAGGGGATATTTCTCGGCGGCATCGACGTAGGCGAGAGGGCTGAACCAGCCCAGATCGACAATACCCTGGGCCAGCATTTTCCCCAGGCTCTCGTAATCGGGAGAGACGAAAAGGCGCATCCTCCGGCCCAGGCGCCGAGCCGCCTCTTCGAGGAGAGGGCCGTAGTCGTCGCGGATCTTCTGCGGATCGGCAAAGGGCGTCAGCCCCACCCAGAACTCCTCCGCCGGGCGTCGAGCCGCCACCCCGCTCTGCAAAGCGAAAAGATCGTCCGTCACCTTCCTCACGGAAGAGGAGAACTCCCGAGCCATGGCCGTCTCGGCCTCGAGACTGCTGCCCAGAGTCTCCACGACGGAGAGGACCGATTGGGTCCCTTCCTGGAGGGTCTCGGCCTCATGGGCAAGCCCCTCCATGGAAGAACGTCCTTTGTCGAGAACGCCGATGAGACGGGAAAAGGATTCGCTGAAGCGCAAAACGCCGTCGCCGGCCCGCCGGGCGCGTCCCAAGGCCTCCTGAGTCTCCTCCCGTCCCGAGGAAAGAGAGCGCTCCGTCTCGCCGAGGCCTTCGACGACGGAACGAATGCGCTCCCCCATCGTCTGAAGAGCTCCGGAGATGGAACGGGCCGTCTCCTGCGTCGACTGGGCCAACTTGCCCACCTCCTGGGCCACGACGTTGAAACCCCGACCGGCCTCTCCGGCCCGAGCGGCCTCGATGGCGGCGTTGAGAGCCAGAAGCTGCGTCTGCTTGGCGATGCGATCGATACGGTCCAGGAAGGCCTTCACCTCGGCCGTCGAATCGAGAAGGCCACCCGTCATGCGGGCCTGTGTCTCGGAAAGAACGGCCAGCCCCCGAAGCGTCGTCTCCAGCTTCTCCATGGCCTGCACGGTATCGAGAACATCCTGCCGCGCCTCGGCTTCGGCGGCTTCCGACGTCGTTTTGATTGCGCCCATTTCGACGAAGGCCTCGGAAAGGACGGAAAAGCCCTCGATGATTTTCGAGACACCCCGCGCGTAGCGATCGAGGCCGGAGCGGGTCGATTCGGCGCTGGAGCGGAGCTCCTCCGCGGCTTTTCCCTGACGCCGCCCGATCCAGAACATCTGCTGGAATCTCTGCGAAAGAGACTCGACGGAACCGAGGACGGCGTCATCTGAAGAGAAGGCCTTCTTCTCCACGTTCATGGACCAACAGCTCCTTCCTGCACGCCAAACGGGATGATCTTCTCACCATTATACTATTGAATGGAAATTTTACAATGTCAAAATTTATTAAAAATTCATAGAAGCAGGAGAGGATCGTCCCCGGGGACGATCCTCTTTGGGAATTTCTCGATATTGTGTTAGATTTCATGAGATTGAAGGACGGCGTTTCGCAAAGCGTGAACGCACTCTCACTTGCCCCACAGGGCCGCCTTCGAGCGGGAAAGGAGCTCATCGTGTCGAGGAAACGGAAGGGGTTCACCCTTGTGGAGATTCTCATCGTCGTCATCGTCATCGGTCTTTTGGCCGGAGCGATGCTGGTCGTCGCGGCAAGGTTCCAGGCCAGAACCCGGGCTTCGGTCATCGTCGCGAACATGCGAACCCTTCAGGAGGCGGCCATGCTTTACTTCGCCGACAACGGCCGCTGGTTCCCCGAAGAAGCCTCCAACGGCAACGCGAACAAGAAGGACGCCGGAACGTTCCTGCTTCCCTACCTGGACCGGAAGCTGGCCGCCAAGTTTTCGGCCACGGACAATCAGTATTTCGTCTGGCTTTTCGAAGAGGGAAACGGCGACGGAAAGTTCTACGTCGTATGCAAAGTCGACGACCGTTTCGAAAACTACGAGACGCGCCAGGCTTTGGAGAAGATCGCCGCCTCTCCTCCCTTCTTCAACGCCGACGGAGAGGACCATCCCTTCAAAGCCGTCAAGAACCCCGGTACGGGCTACTCGGGAAACACCCAGATCACCCTGTTGATCTTGAGGCAATCGTTCGGCGACTAGATTAAGATGGCCATGAGGAGAGGGGGCCCTCAGGGGCTCCCTCTCCTTATGGCGGCGACGACGTCGACGGCCTTCCTGCTGGCCCCCACGTCGTGAACGCGAAGGATTTCGACGTCCCGCCAGGCGCAGAGGGCCGAGACGGCCAAGGTCCCCTCGAGACGCCCTTCGGGCCGGGGCTCGTCGAGGACGGCACCGAGAAAGCTCTTGCGGGAGTGCCCGACAAGCAGAGGAAGGCCGAAACCCCGCAGAGCTTCGAGGTGACGAAGAATCTCCAGGTTGTGCTCCGACGTCTTGCCGAAACCGATGCCGGGGTCGAGAATGATACGGCTTTCGTCGATACCCGACCTGGCGGCCAGGGCGAGGCGGTCCTCGAAATAGGCGACCATGTCGGGGAGAAGATCACCGTAGCGGGGAGCCTCCTGCATCGTCCTCGGCCTCCCCTGAATGTGCATGACGACGACGGGAACGGCCAGGGCGGCCACCGTCTCGGCCAAGGCTCCGTCGAAGCCGAAACCGGAGATGTCGTTGACGATGTCGGCCCCGGCCGCCACGGCGGCTTCGGCCACGGAAGCCTTGTTCGTGTCGGCCGAAAGAGGCAGATCGGGGAAACGTTCCCTGAGCGCCCTCAGCGCGGGAACGAGCCGGACAAGCTCGGTGGCCGCATCGAGACCGTCGGAACCGGGACGCGTCGACTCGGCGCCCACATCGAGAATATCGGCCCCTTCGGCGACCATCGTTTCCGCCCGCTCCAGCAGTTCGGCCAAATCGGCGATGCGGCTGCCCGCATAGAAGGAATCGGCAGTGACGTTGAGAATGCCCATGATGAGACTCCGCCCCTCGAAGGAGAGACGACGCCCTCCAGGAAGGTCAAGGCCCCGAGGATGCTCCCCCCTGCGGCGAGACGCCAGAAATGCCGTCAGTCCCAGGCGGACCTCCTCCAACCCCCAGTAGGGCATGGCCTTCAGTTTTTCGACGAGAAGACGGACGGCCTTCTCCGTGCCGAAGAGAAGGCCGTCCGTCCGCTCCACCTGCCTGTCGATGGCGTTGCGGTGAACGGCCACGTCGCCTCCGCGGGCCAGCATCTCCTGCTTGAGGGCGTTGGCGGCCCGCGTATCGACATCTTTGAGCAGCAGGGTCAGCGTTTCTCTCTTGGCCAGGAAATAGGGGACTCCCCGGTCGTCGCAACCCAACGCCTTCAGACGTCGGCCGATTTCTCCATCGTCGATGAAATCGATCTGCAGCGGTCTCATGACACTCGGCCCGGTTCCATATCCTCGCGACGGAGGATCACGGAACTGGACGCCGTCTCCCAGACCTCGATCTCGTGGAGGCGGCAGTTGGGACGGGCCAGGGGCGTTTCGAGCTCCCCCCAGATCCAGCGGGCGATGTACTCGGCCGTGGGCTGTTCGAGAAGATCGTTGAGGTAGGCATGATCCAGACGGGAGAGGACCTTCTCGTTGACGATGGCCTTCAGCTCGACGAAATCGAGGATCATCCCCTCCCGGTCCGTCTCTCCACGAAGCGTTACGGCCAACCGGTAGGTGTGGCCGTGAAGGGCCTCGCACTTGCCGTGATAGTGAATCAGGCGATGAGCCGCGTCGAAGGAGAAGGTCCGTTTTAAAAACATCGAGAATCGCCTCCTCTTTGGGCGGATGGGGCGAAGACGTCACCCCACCTGCAAGGTCTCTCCATCATGAAGGCTTTTTCCTGCAGCGGCAAGGGGTCTTTTGCCCCTGGGGGGAAGGGAGGGATCTCCTCCGAAACACCTCCCTCTCTCCGTCTTCGTCGGACAGCAGGGCGAAAGGCCGCACGGAACAGACGCGACGAGTCCCTTCCCGGGGGCGCCGTTTGTCGAAAGGGAGGGACACCGGAACAAAGGAGAGCCCTCTCCCGCGTTTTTGGGGTTAAAATGTCATCCAAGGCGAAACGACAGGGAGGTGACGCCATGATCGCAGCACAATTCGACGCCTTTTTCCTCGACCTCGACGGCGTCGTCTACATCGGCGACGAACCCACGCCGGGGACGCCTCTGGTCCTGAAGGAGCTGCGCCGGAAAGGCAAGGAGATCCGGTTCCTCACCAACAACCCCACCTCGGCGGAAGAGATCGTCCGACGTCTCCGATCCTTGGGCATCGAGTCCCAGGAAAGGGAAGTGGTCACGTCGGGGACGGCCACCGCCGCCCTGCTGGCCGCCAAGGATCTTCGCAAAGCCTGGGTCCTCGGTCACAAGGGGCTGAAAGAGGCCCTCCTGGCCCGAGGCGTGACGTCGACGGAAGGCGACGGCTGCGACGCCGTCGTCGTCGGTTGGAACGACGACATCACCATGGCAGACATCAGGGAGGCCTCTCTGGCCATCCGTCGGGGAGCTTTTTTCGTGGCCACCAACGAGGACAGGACCTATCCGGGGCCCCAGGGTCCCCTGGCCGCCGTGGGAACCCTCGTCGAGGCCCTTGTGGCCGGATCGGGACAGAGACCGATCTCCGTCGGCAAACCCCAGCCCTTCATGTTCGACGTCGCCCTGAAAGGCCTCGGAAGAGGAAAAAGAGCCGTCATGATCGGCGATACGCCCGACGTGGACATCCTCGGCGCCCACCGGTCGGGATTGCCGGCCCTTCTCATGGGTGAGGCCGTGACCTTCCCCTACGACCGGGACTTCCGCAATCCCGACGGGAGAATCGCCTCCCTGGAAGACCTTTTCGACGAGTCCCTTTCCGTAGGGGAATGGGACGGCCCCTCGTACGCCTGGCCTGAAAGGGTGGAGCCCGGCGTTGCCGCCATCGTCCTCGAAGGAGAAAGAGTCCTCCTCATGCGCCGCCGCGACAACGGCCTCTGGGGCATCCCCTCGGGGCACGTCGAGCCGACGGAAACCGTGGCGGGAGCCGTCCTTCGGGAAATCCGGGAGGAGACGGGAATCGAAGCCGAAGTGACGGGACTGATCGGCGTCTATTCCGATCCCCGCTCGCAGGTCATGACCTACCCCGACGGACGGATCCGCCACTTCGTCACGACCTGCTTCCTCTGCCGTCCCACAGGAGGAACCCTTGGAAGGACGGGGCCGGAGACGCTCGACGCGGGCTTCTTCCCTCTCGATTCCCTTCCAGAGCCGATGATGGCCATGCACCCCCTCTGGCTCGCCGACGCCCTCGCCGGGTCGAAGGAACCCTTTATCCGTTGAGATACCGCTTCGGAAGAGCTTCAAAAAAAGCAGGGATGCCGCCGAGAGAAAGAGCCTCCCGGTGGGCATCCCTGAATCCCTGAAGAAGACACCTGAATGGACGCGCCGACCCCAGACCCGTCGAAAGAGAGACAAGAAGACAGGATCCCTATCGTCACTCGCTGTCCTGATGGTCGATGTCGACGTGACAGAACTGCCTCTGAGGGTGCGAAGCCGGAGCCGACTTTTCGTAAAGTCAACGATCGCAGGACGTCACGATTCGGCTTGGCGGAGGCGTGTGGGAATCGAACCCACCGGAGCCGGCGCGTACCGACCCCCGACAGATTTGAAGTCTGCACCCGGCACCAGCCGAGAATCGCCTCCGCGACGAAGCCTATGGTAGCCTTTTGCCCTCGAAATGTCCAGAAGACAGAGACTACCTGAAAGGAAGAGAAAGCCCCCTCTTTTCATTTTGCCCGTCTTGCCAAGGGCGAAAAGATTGCCTCTTCACGATGAGTCAGACCAGGGGAGCGATTCCCAGGCGACGGTAGATCTCCCTGATCGTGGACTTCGTCGTTTCCGAGGCGGGAAGGATGGGCGGGCGCGGCAGGCCGCCCCTGTAGCCGACCATGTCCATGGCCGCCTTCATGCCGCCCAGGCCGAAGCGGGAGGTGACGGCACCGTTGATCTCCATGAGGGCGAACTGGATCTCCCGGGCCCGAGATAGGTTCCCGGCGAGAAAGGCCTCATAGAGCTCGACGCAGAGGTCGGGGACGACGTTGGCCACGGCCATGGTTCCGCCGTCGCCGCCGAGGACGAGCGTCGCAAGAAGGAAACTGGCCGATCCGGCGATGACGGAGAAATCCCGATCGGCGTCGGCGATCGTCTCGGTGATCTGGACGATGTTGGCCGAGCTGTCCTTGATGCCCACGATGTTGGGATGCGCCGAGAGGCGGACGGCAAGGGCCGAAGAGATGTTGACGCCCGTGTTGCGAGGCATGTTGTAGAGGATGACGGGCAGGGACGAGGCATCGGCCGTCTCGGTGTAGTACCGTTCCAGGGCGGCCTCGCCCATGTCGGTCTTGTAGTAGTTGGGCGTGATGACGAGGGCCGCGTCGGCGCCGGCGTCAGCGCATCGCCTCGTGAGGGTCAGCGTATCCCTGAGGGACTCGCGCCCCGTTCCTGCGATGATCTTCTTGTCCCGGGGAAGACGGCGGCGTGCCCTTTCCACGAGAGAGACCTTCTCCTCCTCGTCGAGGAGGACGAACTCGCCGTTGCTGCCGAGAACGACAAGTCCGGCGAGACCGGTCCGACCGTATTTCTCGACGTTTTCCTCGAAGGCCAGGCCGTCGACGGCACCGGTTGCGTCGAAAGGGGTGGAGAGGGGAGCGAAAATGCCGGAGATCGCTTTCATCGTCGATCGGGGAGAGGCCCACAGGTGAAGAGACGTCTCCCTGCACCTCCTTCTGGAATGAGATCGACCTCCAAGAAGCCGAGGTCGATCCAGTTTACCCCATCTGAAGCCATTCCGCCTCGCTCTTGAGGTACAATCGAGACATTCGGATCGGGACCGGGCAAGACCGCTTCGGCTCCGTGGCCGGACAGGATCAGACAGAGGAGGGATCCCGATGGAATCACGCCGCCCTCGCCGAACGAGGGAAAAACTTCTTCTCGGGCCGGGCCCGAGCCCCGTCGAAGGCCGTGTCCTGCGCGCCCTCGCCGAGCCGACGCTGGGCCATCTCGACGGCGATTTCGTCGCCCTCATGGATGAGACGCAGGAACTTCTCCGCAAGACGTTCCAGACGTCGAACGCCCTCACCGTCACCATGCCGGGGACGGGAAGCGCCGGGATGGAGGCAGCCTGCGTCAACGTCATCGAAAGAGGCGACACGGTCATCATCGGAGACCAGGGCGTCTTCGGTCAGCGCATGCAGGATGTGGCCGAGCGTTGCGGCGCCACGGTCATCAAGGTCTCGGCCCCCTTCGGCAAGACGCTGCCCGAGGAGACTCTTTTCGAGGCCATCGACAGCCATCCCGAGGCGAAGCTGGTCGGCCTCGTCCAGGCCGAGACGTCGACGGGCGTCCTCCAGAATCTCGACGCCATTGCCGCCAAGGTCCACGAGGCGGGCATGCTCCTGCTCGTCGACGCCGTCACCTCCCTGGGCGGCATGGAGGTGCCCGTCGACCGGCTGGGGCTCGATATCGTCTACAGCGGCAGCCAGAAGTGCCTGGGCTGCCCGCCGGGCCTGGCCCCCCTGACGCTGAGTGGCCAGGCTGTCGAGGTCGTACGGTCGAGGAAGACGAAGGTCCAGAGCTGGTATCTCGACCTGACGATGATCATGCGCTACTGGGAACAGGAGCGTTTCTACCATCACACGGCACCGGTCAACATGCTCTACGCCTTCAACGAGGCCCTTCGGATCGTCGACGAAGAGGGACTCGAGTCCCGCTGGGCCCGTCATCGACGGAACGCCGAGGCCCTATGGGCCGGTCTCGAGGCCATGGGGCTGACCCTACCCGTGGCGAAAGAGGATCGCCTGCCCAGCCTGACCTGTCTCGCCCTGCCGGAGGGGATCGACGACGGACGGCTGCGTCGGGAACTCATGGAGCGCCACGCCATCGAAGTGGGCTCGGGGCTCGGGGAGTTCCGAGGAAGGGTCATCCGCGTTGGCCTGATGGGAAGCGGATCGACGGCCAACAACGTCCTCCTTTTCCTCTCGGCCCTGGCTGCGACGCTGAGACGAATGGGCCATCCCGTCGATGTCGCCTCGGCCCTGGAGAGAGCGGAGGAGCGGCTCGACGGCGATTAGATCGGTCCCAGGCCGGCGTCGCGCAGCTTGCTTCTGGCCCGGCTCAGGGCGTTATCCACCCTTTTGCGGGGCCACCGGAGGACCTGGGCCGCAGAGGCCACGCCGCCCGTCTCCAGGAAGGCATCCATGGCCATCAGTTCCGCGTCTGAGAGAAGGTGCACGGCCCGCTGAAGCCTCTCGCGCCCTTCGACGATCTCCTGGAGATCGAGCTGAGGCGGCGAGGCCTTTTCGAGACGCTCCTCTTCGGCGGCCTCCTCGGGAGGACGCCGTCTCAGCAGCGAGATCATGGCGTTGCGGACGCAGACTTTCGCGAAGGCACCAAAAGAACCTCTCGGGGGGCTGAAAAGCTGTACGGCACGGCAGAGGGCAAGAAGCCCCTCCTGAGAGAGGTCCTCCTGCAGATAGCGATCCCCGCCGGAGAGGGAAAAGGCCTGGCTTCTAACAAGGGGAAGATAGGCCAGAAGGACCTCGGCCAGGGCGTCGCTTTCGCCTCGGCGGGCCTCGTCGAGGTGGCGTCGGAACTGTTTCCCTTCTTCGATTCTGTCCATCGCCCCAGTCTCCTCTGAATCGGAGTCAAAAAGGAGGTTCATCATGACGGAGAAAGAAGAGTCTGCGCGGATACAGGGCGACATCTCCGAAACGCTCATGGACCCCGATGCGGAACGCCGCTGGGCCCAGGAGCGCGGCTGCTCCCTTCTGGAGGCCCAGATCGGTGCGCTGCAGAAAGGGCGAATCCCTCTCCGCTTCGATCGTACCATGGGGACATTGGGACGGGAGGGGCAGCTCCGCCTCCTCCAATCGACGGTGGCCGTGGCCGGCTGCGGCGGGCTGGGCGGCCTCATCGTCGATCTTCTGGCCCGTTCCGGCATCGGTCGTCTGCACGTGGCCGACGGCGACGTCTTCGCCGTCTCGAATCTGAACCGTCAGATCCTCTCGTCGGAGAAACGCATCGGGACGGGGAAGGCCGCCACGGCGGCAGCCCACGTCCGAGCCATCAACGGAGCCCTCGAGGTGCGCGCCTTCGATGGCTTCATCGACGAGGAGACGGTCGGAAGCTTCCTCGAGGGCGTCGACGTCGTCGTCGACGCCCTCGACAACAACCTGTCGAGGCGACTTCTCCTGAAAGCGTGCCGCGAGAAAGCCATCCCCTTCGTCCACGGTGCCATCGCCGGTTTCTGGGGACAGCTTCAGGTCATCAAAGGCGATGAAAGAGCTCTCTTCGAGGACGAGGAGTCGAACAAGGGCATCGAAGGACAGACGGGCAACCCGCCCTTCACTCCTGCCCTCGTCGCCTCTTTGGAGGTGACGGAAACCGTCAAGCTCCTGACGGGAAGGTCCACCCTTCCGGAAGGGACCCTCCTTTGGATCGACTTGGAGAATCTCGAGTTCCGTCGCCTCAAGCTTTCCTAAACGTCGACCCGCTCCAGCAGAAGCGGTGAGAAGTGCGGTTCGTCGCCGATGACGAAGGCCTTTTCCAGGAGAAGTCGGGCCTCGTCCAGACGGCTGCCCCCGTTGTGATGCAGGCGGAGCACGAGTTCTCCGGCGCGGACGGCCTCCCCTCTTTTCCGGCAACACTCGACGGAGACGGAGGGGTCGATGACGTCTTCTTTGCGCATGCGCCCCCCTCCCATGATTTTGACGGCCTCTCCGACGCTGCGGGCCGCCATGCGTTGCACATAGCCGTCGCGACAGGCCCGGAGCTCTAAGACCTTCGAGGCCCGAGGCAGGGACTTCTCCGGCTCCTCCAGGATCTGAGGCGATGCGCCCTGGGCCTCGAGGAGCCGGGCCATTTTTTCAAGGGCCTTCCCCCCGTCGAGGACCTCACGGCAGGTGTCGATCCCCTCTTCCAGCGTGGCCGCCCTGCCGCCGAGAAGGACCATGGCCCCCCCCAAAAGCAGACAGAGCTCGCGCGTATCGGCAGGTCCCTTGCCCTGAAGGACGTCGATGGCCTCGGCCACCTCCGAGGCGTTTCCGGCCCATCGCCCCAGGGGCTGATCCATGTCGGTGACGAAGGCCAGGCTCCTCCGCCCCAGGGAAGAGGAGAGATCGACAAGGGTCCGAGCCAGACGGCGGGCACCGTCGATGTCGGTCATGAAGGCACCGTCGCCGCACTTGACGTCGAAGACGAAGGAGGTGGCGCCTCCGGCCAGTTTTTTGCTGACGATGCTGGAGGCGATGAGGGGAAGAGAGGGAACGGTGGCCGTCACGTCCCGGAGGGCATAGAAGCGCCCTTCGGCCGGGGCCAGATCGAGAGAGTGACCGCTGACGGCGCAGCCGATGCTCTCCACCTGGGAGATGAAACGATCCAGAGGCAGATGGGACTGAAATCCGGGAATGGCCTCAAGCTTGTCGACGGTCCCGCCGGTGAACCCCAGTCCCGGCCCGGACAGCTTCGCCACAGGCAACCCGCAGGCGGCGACGAGGGGAACGAGGACGAGCGTCGTCTTGTCGCCCACGCCTCCCGTGCTGTGTTTATCGACGGCGTTGAGTCCTGCCGGCAGGATGACTCTCTGCCCCGAATCGGCCAGGGCCAGGGTGAACGCCCGAAGCTCCTCGTCGTCGAGGCCTCGGAAAAAGGTGGCCATAAGCCAGGCAACCGCCTGATAGTCGGCGACGGAACCGTCAAGGACGGCCGAGACGAAAGCGCGAAGGGCGGCCTCTTCATGACGGCCGCCTTCGCGCTTCTCCTCGATAAAGGCCAGGGGGTTAAACATCGCTGCCCAAAGCGGCGATGAGGTCAGAAAGAAGCCGCGCCAGTTTTCCCGAGGCCTTATCCATCTCGGAAAGGACCTCTTCGTGGGTGAGACGGTTTTTCGTCATTCCGGCGGCGAAGTTGGCGACGCAGGAGAGGGCCAGCACTTCGAGCCCCAGATGATTGGCGGCGATGACTTCAGGGACCGTCGACATGCCGGCCAGGTCGCCGCCCATGGCCCGGGCCATGCGGATCTCGGCGGGCGTCTCGAAGGAGGGGCCGTGAAAGGCGACGTAGACGCCTCGTTTGATCCAGATACCTCCATCGGAGGCGACCTTGTCGGCCCTCTGGATGAGGCGCTCGCTGTAGGCCTCGGTCATGTCGGGAAAGCGGACGCCCCAGCTCTCCTCGTTGGGCCCCGTGAGGGGATTGACGCCCATGAAGTTGATGTGATCCTCGATGAGGACGAGATCGCCGGGACGATAGGATGGGTTGATCCCTCCCGATGCGTTCGTGGCCAGGTAGATCTTGACGCCCATGGCGGCAAAGACGCGGACGGGAAAGACGACCTCCTGAGGCGAATAGCCCTCGTAGAGATGGACGCGGCCCTGCATGGCGGCGATCGGCACGCCTCTCAGACGTCCGGCGACGATCCGTCCCGCATGCCCGGGAGCCGTCGATCGGGGCCAGAAGGGAATTTCCTCGTAGGGAACAACGACGGGTTCTTCGATGGCATCGGCGAAAGAGCCCAGCCCCGAGCCGAGAACGACGGCGACGCGGGGAACGAAGGGAATCTTCCGTGCCAGCTCGGCCTGAGCCTTTTTGACCTCTTCAACTCCGCACACGGCGGACACCTCCACTCTTTTCACGGACCCTCAAGCCCGGGGATGACACCTGTCGTAAACGTCGCGCAGCTCCAGATCGAAGTGCGTATAGCGCTCCGTCGTGGCGATGGAGGCGTGGCCGAGAAGTTCCTGAAGCGTCCGGAGATCCATCCCCCGCCGGAGGAGGTGGGTCGCGAAGGAGTGACGCAAGACGTGAGGATGAAGGCGGACCGCGGGGATGGCCGCCTCCTTGCCCCTACGGCGAATGATCCTCCAGAAATCCTCCCGCCTCAGGGGCCTTCCGTTGCGGCTCAGGAACAGGACATCCGAAGTCCCGCCCAGGCCCGGGCGAGCCTCGCCGACGTAGAGACGGAGGCGTTCCTTGATCTGCCCCACAAGGGGGAGAAGGCGTTCCTTGTCCCCCTTGCCGAGCACGCGCAGAGTGCCGCGGCGGAAATCGGCGTCGCCGACGTGAAGGGAGCAGGCCTCTCCGGCCCGGAGTCCGCAGCCGTAGGAGAGCTCCAGCAGCGCCCTGTCACGAAGCCCGAGAAGCGTGTCGGGGCAGGCCGAAAGGAGGCGCTCGACCTCCCCTTCGTTGAGAATCTGCGGCAGCCGACGGGCCTTGTCGGGCAAGGGGGGCAACCAGACGTCCTGCTCGATCCATCCGTCCATCTGGAGGAAATGGGACCAGGAACGCAGAGTGGCGGCGTAACGCTGAACCGTGGCCGAGCTCTTGCCCTCCAGGGAGGCCTTACGCAGAAAAGGGGCCACTTTTTCCTCCGACGGAGGAAGGGGGGAAAGCCCTGCGCCCTCGCAGAAGGCGCACCACCGGGCCAGATCGCCTTCGTAGGCCTTGACGGTGTTTTCGCTGCAACCCCGCTCGAAGCGCAGGTAGTCGAAAAAAGTCGCGACGGCCTTCAACGTCCCGAACAGGGGGCTAGCCCCTTGGCCTGCAACCACCAGAGGGCCGCCACCGTCTTGCTGTCCTTGATCTCCTCCTCGTCCAGCGCTTGGGCGAAATCCTCCAGGGGAAGGGAGAGAACTCTCAGATCCTCGTCGTCATCGGCCTCGAGACGACGGGGCGTCAATTCCGTCGCCAAAAAAAGGATGATGACCTCGTCGCTGAAACCGGGGGAGCTGTAGAAGCGACCGATCTCCTCGATCCGTCCCGCGTCCTGCCCCACCTCCTCCATCAGTTCGCGACGGGCCGTCTCTCGGGGCTCCTCTCCGGGTTCGACGAGGCCCGCCGGAATCTCCAGGATGACCCTGCCCACCGGATGGCGGTACTGGCGGACGAGGAAGATCTCCCCTCGGTCCGTCAGGGCGATGAGAGCGACGGCAGGGGCATGGGTGATGACCTCTCGCGTCGTGCGGTGCCCCGAATCCAGCTCGACTTCGTCGACGCGCAGGGTGACGATGCGTCCCTCGAAGAGCGTTTTGCTGGAAAGAGCCGTCTCTTTGGGATCCATGGCGCTAGGAGAGCCCCCGGCCCTTGTCGAAAGCCTGGAGGTTGAGCTCCACAAGAGCCGCCTTTTTCTTGCCGAAAAGATCGGAGATGGTGACGCGGCAAGCCGCCTCGCCGACGAGGTCCGTGTGGGCCGACAGGGCGCCCAGGACAATGACGTTGGCCACCTTGTCGTTGCCCAAGGAGGCGGCGAGGCCGTTGGCGGCCACGGCCAGAACCTTCACGTCGGATCTGGGGTTGTCGCAGCGGACGAGGTCACTGTTGTAGAGAAGAAGGCCGCCCGGCTTGAGACAGCTCTCGAACTTCTCCAGGGAGGGCTGGTTCATGATGACGAGGACGTCGGGGCGGGAGACGACGGGCGAGGCGATCTCCGTCTCGCTGACGATGACGCTGCAGTTGGCCGTCCCTCCCCGCATCTCCGGGCCGTAGGAGGGGATCCAGGTGACGAACCGTCCCTCCTTCATGGCGGCATAGGCCACGATCTGTCCCAGCGAGAGAATGCCCTGGCCGCCGAAACCGGCGGCGATGAAGCTGCGATAAAAGGTCGACACGCCTCAGCCCTCCTTACTCGGGAACCTTGAACTCGCCCAGAGGATAGTAGGGAATCATCTTCTCGACGAGCCAGTCCGTGGCCTCAACGGGGCGCAGCCCCCAGTTGGTGGGGCAGGTGGAGAGAATCTCGACCATCGAGAACCCCTTGCCGGAGATCTGCGTCTCGAAGGCCTTTCGAACGGCCTTCTTGGCCTCGAGGATATATTTGGGCTTGGCCACACAGACGCGGGCAATATAGCCGGGAGCGGCCAGTGTGGCCAACATCTCGGCGACGCGTATGGGATAGCCGTTGATCTGGGGGTCACGTCCCAGGGGACAGGTCGTCGCCTTCTGTCCGACCAGGGTCGTGGGCGCCATCTGACCTCCCGTCATGCCGTAAATGGCGTTGTTGACGAAGATGACGGTGATCTTCTCTCCCCTGTTGGCGGCGTGGACGATCTCGGCCATGCCGATGGAGGCCAGGTCGCCATCGCCCTGATAGGTGAAGACCGTCAGGTCGGGGCGGATGCGCTTGCAGGCCGAGGCGATGGCGGGAGCACGGCCGTGGGCCGCCTCGTACATATCGGTGTCGATGTAGTTGTAGATGAAAACGGCACAGCCCACGGGGGCCACGCCGACTGTTTTCTCCTGAATGCCCAGTTCGTCGATGACCTCGGCCACGAGCCTGTGAGCGATGCCGTGCGTGCATCCGGGGCAGTAGTGCGTCGTCACGTCGACCATGGAGCGGGGACGCTCGAAAATCTTGAGCTCTTTCATCGTCGTCACCTGCCTAGCTCTTCCGAAGAGCGCGGACGGCGCCCGCGATCTCATCCACCGTCGGGGCGATGCCGCCGACGCGACCGAAGAAGGAGACGGGGGCTCGGCCGGCGACGCCGATCTTGACGTCGTCGATCATCTGACCGCAGCTCATCTCGACGGCGAGAACAGCCTCGACCTGAGGGGAGAGCGTCTCGAAGGGGGCGTAGGGGAAGGGGAAAACCGTAATGGGCCGGATCATCCCGACGGCGATTCCCTCTTCGCGGAGGAGATGGATAGCCGATCGGGCGATGCGGGCCGTCGTCCCGTAGGCGGCGACGACATACCGGGCGTCCTCCATCATGTAGGTCTCGTGGCGCGTCTCGTTTTCGGCCATGAGGGCATACTTGGCGTTGAGCTTCAGGTTATGGGCCTCCAGTTCCTCCGGATCGAGGTAGAGGCTTTTGACGAGGGCACGTTTCCCCCGCCAGCCCATGTAACCTACGGCGCGCTCCTTTTTATCGGGCAGATCACGCCTGACTGGGGCTCTGAATTCGACGGCCTCCATCATCTGTCCCATGAAACCGTCGCCGAGGATCATGACGGGATTGCGATAAATTTCAGCCAGGTCGAAGGCCTCCATGGTCAGATCGACGGCCTCCTGCAGAGTGCTCGGCGCCAGGACCAGGAGACGGTAATCGCCATGTCCACCCCCCCGCGTCGCCTGAAAATAGTCCGACTGGGCCGGGAGAATGCCGCCCAGGCCGGGACCGCCGCGGACGATATTCATGATGACGCAGGGCAGCTCGGCGCCGGCGATGAAGCTGATTCCCTCCGACATGAGGGAAATGCCGGGGCTCGACGAGGAGGTCATGACCCGTTCGCCCGTTCCGGCTCCGCCGAAGACCATATTGATCGAGGCCACTTCGCTCTCGGCCTGGAGATAGACGCCGCCCACTTCGGGGAGACGTTTCGACATGAGCTCGGGAATCTCGTTCTGGGGCGTGATGGGATAGCCGAAGAAATAGCGACAGCCGGCCTGAATCGCAGCCTCGGCCAAGGCCTCGTTGCCCTTCATCAGAACCTTTTCGCCCATTAGCCTTTCACCTCCGAAAGTTGTCCGGTCGCTCCTCTAGGCCTCTTCCATCCTGAAGACTTCGATAGCCACGTCGGGACAGGTCAGGGCACAGATCTTGCAGGCCACGCACCCCTCTCTGTACTGCTCCGCCGGGCGATACCCCTTCTCGTTGATCCTCTCCGAAATGCGCAGCACCTTCATCGGACAGGCGGCAACACAAAGACCGCAGCTCTTGCAGCGGTCTTCAAGAATGGCGACTCGTCCCTTTGCCATCTACCGGCACACTCCTCTCCCAGGGAAACAGGATCCGCCTCGAGAGGGGCCACAACGGGACCGTCTCGAGGGCCAGGCTCTCTCGGGCCCTTTCAAAGAGAGACTCGGAAACGCCGACATAAATAAGGGGCAGTGCAAGGGCCTCTGCCGAACGTCGGACCAGGGCAAGCCCCCGTACCAGATCTTCCACTCCGGTCCGTTCCATGAGGTGGGCATTCCCCAGAATCCCCGTTACGCGAAGACCGCTGAGGGCCTCCATATCACGACACATGGTCCGGACGGCCTCGACCGTCGACGATTGAGGACGGAAGGGGTTGAGGACCAGCAGAAGCTCGTAGCCCCTTTCCTCCAGGAAGGGGACGAATTGCTTGAGGGCAAGGACCCCCTTGGCCTCCCCTCCGACGTCGAGAAAGACGTGATCGTAATCGGAGGAGAGAAGGCGCGTCACTGCCGGCGAGACGACGGGGAAATCGCCCCAGCGCGTCTCTCCCGGAGGGAGGGCGACATCAACACCCAGCCTCCGAATGTCGTCGGCGACCTCACGAAGACAGAAATAGGGGTTGATGATGTCCAAGTCGGCGAAGGCCACGCGGAAACCTCGCCGATGGAGGGAAAGTCCGATGTCAAGAGTCCAGGCCGTCTTGCCCGAGCCGAGGGCTCCCGTCACGGCGACGACTCCGGGCCAGGTCCGCCTGGTGACCTGGTCCTCGCGCAGCGGGGAAAGGTCGGTCATGAAAGCGATTCCCCCTTTCCGAGGTCGAGCCCCCGCCACCAGAGGGTTCCTTCGAGACGTTTCCCTCCCTCGGGCTGGACTTCGCCGAGGGCGAGGGCGCCACGTCCGCAGGCGACGACGGCTCGTCCCTCCCGAGGTTCGAGAAAGGAGCCGGGTTCTCCCGCTCCGTCGACGACATCGACCTGCCAGATTTTGAGACGTCTGCCTCTCATCAGGGCATAGGTGCCGGGAGAGGGATTGAGGGCGCGGACCTGACAGGCGATTTCCCGCGCCGTGCGAATCCAGCGGATGGGACACTCCTCTTTCCTGATGACGGGGGCGAAGGTCGCCTTCGCATGGTCCTGTTCCTTCGGACAGGCCAAACCCTCCTCCAATAATTCTAAAACTTTCTGCAATAAAATGCCACCCTTAGGGGCCAGCCGCGCGAGCAAGTGCCCGTACGATTCGTGATTTTCGATTCCTTCCCGGCTCTGGGCGAGTATGGGGCCGGCGTCCATGGCGGGCACAAGGCGGAAGACGGAAATTCCCGTCTCTTTGTCGCCTGCCATGAGGGCGCGCTGAAGAGGGGCGGCGCCTCGATAGAGGGGAAGCAGGGAGGGGTGGGCGTTCAGGCAGCCCCAAGGGGGGGTCGAGAGATAGGGCTCGCCGATCATCTGGCCGAAATCGACGACGATGATCACCTGAGGACGCTCGTCGTCGAAGCGCCTCAGAAGATCGTCATCGCTGTTGACCTTGGGGGAAAGATGGAGGGGAAGGCCACGTTCGACAGCCTCTCGGGCCACGGGAGTCTCCCTGAGCCTGAGGCCTCGGCCGGCGGGACGGGAGGGGGCGGAGATAACCAGCGTCGGGGTCTGCCGGGAGAGAAGACCGACGAGACAGAGACGACCGAAATCGCCGGAGCCCATGAACCAGTAAGGGACCATCGGATCAGGCCTCCTGAAGGCGTCGAAATTTCTTTTTGGCGAAGGTCCGTCGAAGAGGAGTGAGGTGGTCGATGAGCAGGACACCGTTGAGGTGATCTATCTCGTGGGCAAAGGCCCGGGCCAGAAGGCCTTTGGCTTCGATCACCTGGCGACCGCCCTTCTCGTCCAGGGCCTCTACGGTGATCGTTTCGGGGCGCAGGACTTTCTCGAAAAGACCGGGGAAGCTCAGACAGCCCTCCTCGTCGGATTGACTGCCCGAGGCGGCGGTAATGCGGGGGTTGACGAGCACATACTCGCGTCCCTCGTAGGCGACGACGGCGACGGACCGGTTGACGCCGATCTGAGGCGCCGCCAGGCCCAATCCGTCGTAGGCGTACATGAGAGCCTTCATTTCCTCGACGAAAGAACGGAAGGCCTCATCGAAAAGAGAAATCTCCTCGTTGGCCTCGCGCAGGACAGGGTCGGGATAGATCCTCAGTTTGTTTTCGGACAAGAGGGACCCTCCTTACCGAAAGAGAAGGTGAAGCGACGAAAAGGGCCGCGGCCCTGGATGGCAGCCACGGCCCTCGCTCTGTGCAGGGGGAAGTTCTAGCGGTTGGCGTCCTTCCACAGATCGCCCAAGGTGACGTTCATCTCTTCCTGGGCAAACTCGGGCGTGCGGGAGCGATCCGACTCGTGACGACGGCGACGGGGCTGGTCGTCGTTCTGCGGCCGACGCGATTCCCTCTCTCCCTCCTCGGGAGGCTGGAGGGCACTGAGACTCAGGCGGATACGGCGCCCCTCGGCATTGACTTCGAGAATGCGGGCCGTGACCTCCTCGCCTTCGTGGAGAACCTCCTGAGGGCTCTCGACGCGACGGCGGCTGAGCTGGGAGATGTGGATGAGCCCCTCGACACCCTCCTCAAGCTGGACGAAGGCACCGAAATCGGCGAGACGGACGACCTTGACGGGCACGTCCTGATTGGCCTGGTAGCGGGAGTCGATGTCGCGCCAGGGATCGTTGAGCTGCTTGTAGCCCAGGCTGATCCGCTTGCGCTCGGTGTCGATGTCCAGCACCTGGACCTCGACCTCCTGTCCCTTCTTGAAGAACTCGCGGGGATGCTTGATGCGGGACCAGCTGATGTCGCCGATGTGGACGAGGCCCTCGACGCCCGGCTCGATCTCGACGAAGGCGCCGAAATCGGTCATGTTCGTCACGGCACCCTTGGCGACGTCACCGCTCTTCCAGCGTTCCTGGACGGTGAGCCACGGATCGTCGAGGGTCTGCTTCATGCTCAGGGAAATGCGGTTGCTCTCCTGGTCGATGCCGATGACCTTGACGGTGACCGTGTCTCCCTTGGCGACGATCTCCTTGGGCTTGGCGTTGCGCTGCCAGGAAAGCTCCGAGATGTGGACCAGCCCCTCCAGGGCGCCGAGATTGACGAAGACGCCGAAGGAGGTGATGCTGCTGACCGTCCCCTCGAGAACGTCGCCCTCGTTGACCGTCTCGTAGAAGTTGCCTCTCTTGGAGACCATTTCCTCTTCGAGGACGGTTCTGCGGGAGAGGACGAGACGGCGCTTGCGGCGGTCCTTCTCGATGAGACGGACCTCGACGTCCTCTTCGACGAAGCGGCCGGGATTGACGCCGCGGCCCTCTTCGGCGAGGTGAGAGATGGGAACGAAACCCTCGATGCCGAAACAGTCGACGATGAGGCCACCCTTGACCTTGCGCAGGCCCCGGACGGTGAAGGTCTCGTTCTCGGCCGTAGCCTCTTCGAGGCGACTCCAGCGCTCGTCGAACTCGGAGCGCCAGCGGCTCACCACAAGCTGGGCCTCCTCGCCCTGGCCGACGTTGATGACCTGGACGCGGATCGTATCGCCCACTTCGGGTTCGGCCACCTCTTCCACGAGGACCCGATGGGTCCACTCACGGCGCGGCAGGAATCCCTCGCACTTGTAGCCCACGTCCACGAGCCAGCCGTCTTCGTTGGCCTCGACGACCTTGCCCTCGACCACGTTACCGCGGCGGATCTCCTGGACGGGCTCCTCCTGAAGGAGTTCCTCCATGCTCATGCTCTCCATAGGCATATCTTTCATTTCTTCCGACATTAATTTCCTTCCCCCTTGGCGACCTGCGGAATGGCAAGCGTTGTTATCAGTTTCTGTATGAGCCAATCAGGTGTGCTGGCACCTGCGGCTACTCCGATTTGGAGCTTTCCCTCCAACCACCTCCAGTCCAATTCTTCGGATTTTTCTATCCAGAGGGTAGGCGCACCCTGGGATCGCGAAATCTCGACGAGTTTGCGCGTGTTGGCGCTGTTCTTCCCGCCGATGACAATAATACCATCAACTTGCCGCGCAAGCTGCCTGACGGAATTCTGCCTTTCCGCCGTGGCATTGCAGATCGTGTTGAAGACCTTCAACTCCGAGACCTTGAGGCTCAACGCGGCGACGACATCGGAGAAGACCTCCGCCCTCTGCGTCGTCTGCGAGAGGACCCCCGCACGAAGCCCCGATCCGGAAAGGTCGCCGATCTCCTCGGCCGAACCGACGACGCGGACATCGCCGCCGAGCCTGGCCGTGATGCCCTGAACCTCGGGATGATCCCGGTCGCCGACGAGGAAGACCCTATAGCCCTCCGATTCGAGAAGACTGGCACGTTCCTGGGCCCGGCGGACGAAAGGGCATGTGCCGTCGACGACGCGGGCCGACCGGCGGCGGAGCTCCTCGACGATGCCGGGGCCCACGCCGTGGGCCCGCACGAAGGCGACGCCGCCCTCGGGAACTTCCTCCGCCTTTTCGACGACGATAAGCCCCTCTCCCGCCAGGCGGGCCACCTCCTGGGGGTTGTGGATGGGGCTTCCCAGGGCGTAGACCGTGCCGTGCTCGGCCAAGGCGGCTTCCAGAGCTTCAATAGCGCGGCGAACACCAAAACAGAGCCCCGTCGGATCAGCAGGAAGAAGCTTCACGACGAAGACCCCACGTCGAGGTGACGGCGGCAGATTCCGATGACTTCCTCAAGTAATCTCTCCTGGTCGACACGCGATCTATCATACCACAGAGCCGGTTCAAACTTGCGGAACCAGGTCATCTGCCGACGGGCAAAGGCCTTTGTGGAACGTATATCGCCTTCGATGGCTTCGTCGAGGGATATCGTGCCCCGCAGGTGAGCGGCGATTTCCCGATAGCCGAAACCCTGCATCGAGGGGAAACGCTCGTCGAAGCCCCTTTCGAGAAGCCATCGGACTTCATCGACATAACCCGCCCGAAACTGTTCCCGGACGCGGAGATCGATCCTGCGGACCAGTTCCTCTCGGGGGCAGGTCAGGCCGATGTAGAGAGGATCGAAAGGCGATTTCAGGCGGGAACGCTCCCGAAAGAGGGTTGACGGGGCCCGTCCCGTCAGTTCCAGCAGTTCGAGGGCGCGCAGAACCCGACGCAGATCGTTGGGATGAAGTTCGGCGGCCCTTTGAGGATCGGCAAGGGTCAGGCGATCATAGAGGCTCTTTTTCCCCTTCAGCCGTGCCTCCTCCTCCAGCCTTGTCCGAAGGGCCTCATCGGAGGGGAGATCGTCGGAAAGGAGGGAGCCGAAAAGGGCCCGGTAATAGAACATCGTCCCTCCCACGAAAAGAGGGGTGCGGCCTCTACGACGAAGGCGCCTTACGGCCTCCTCCGCCAGGCGGCGGAAATCGGCGGCCGTAAAGATTTCGTCGGGGTCGACGACGTCGATCAGGTGATGGATGATCGCCCGCCGCGTCGCCTTGTCCGCTTTGTCCGTGCCGATATCCATGTAGCGGTAGACCTGACGGGAGTCGACGGAAATCACCTCGGCGCCGAGACTGCGGGCCAGGGCGAGGCTGAAGGATGTCTTCCCCACAGCCGTCGGACCGATAAGACATAGGACGCGGGCCTTTTCTTCCATGACATCACTCCCTTCCGAAATGGCGCCCCATCTGCCGCGCCGAAAGGGTCAGCGTCGTCGGTCGACCATGGGGACAGGCCCAGGGACGACGGCAGCGGAATAGGTCGTCCCAGAGGGCCTCCGCCTCCAGGGGTTCGAGAACCGTCGTCAGTTTCACCGAGGCCTTGCAGGCCAAGGTGGCCCAGCGACGCCAGACGGACCAGAAGCGTTCCTCCTCGCGGGGCTCCTCCAGGGAGGCGACCGTTCCCCGCAGGAGCTCTTCGGGGCCGAGCCCCGCGAGATCGGGAAGAGCCGGAAGGGCGGCCAGGGCCAGCCCTCCTTCCCCTCGTTCGAAACGGAAGCCCAGCGTCTCGAGAGCCTCCAGAAAGGGCTCGACGCGCTGAGCCAGGGTAGGCGCCAGGGGTAGCGTCATCGTCAGAGGTTGAATCTCTCCGGCTCCGAGTCCGCGCTCGGAGAATCGCTCGAAATGGATTCTCTCGTGCGAGGCATGGGGATCGACGAGGAAGAGGTCGCCGTCGACTTCGAAGAGGAGGTATCCCGACTGGAGTTGCCCGAGGTAGCGGCGCTCTCCGGTCGGTGCGACGTCTTCCTCCCCCGCAGACGGGACGGGCGACTCCCCGAAAGACTCTCGCGGAGGTGTCGGCGACGACGGCGTGGACAGCGCGTCGCATCCCGTCGAGGACGCCGGGGTAGGAGCCGTCGCAAGAAAAGGGAGGAGGCGAGGTTGGGCGACGCGACTGAAAAGGGATTCCCCTCCCCTCTCCTGCGCCCCGGGAGGCCCTTTCCTGTCGAGGGAAAAGCTCTGAGGACGTTCGAGAAAGGCCATGGCCAGGCGGCGCAGGACCTCGAAGACGGGGCCGCTTTTGCGGAAACGCACCTCCGTCTTGGCCGGGTGGATGTTGACATCGACCTCGTCGAGAGGCGTCTCGAGAAAGACGAGCCACTGGCCCGAAATATCCCCTCCCGGCGAGGCCAATGCCGCCCGGAAAAGCCCCTCCTGGACGCGCCGCCGGTTGACGAAGGCCGTCACGTCGGATTTGCCCCGCCCCGGCGCCGGCTGCCACCACCCGAGGGCATGGAAGGATTCGACGGAGACGTCGAGGTGGCGCAGAGGGGGGTCGTCTCCCCAAAGAGACCGGAGAAGGGCCGCCACGTCTCCGTCGCCGGGGGAGAGGAAGACTGTCCGCCCCTCGGACTGGACGAGGAAGGCCCTATCGGCATAGGCCAGCGCATAGGCCTGGACGAGGGAGAGAATCCGCCGCAATTCGGCGGAGGCGCTTTTGAGGAACTTACGCCGCGCCGGCAAGTTGAAGAAAAGATCGTCGACCTGGACGCGCGTTCCCCGAGGCAGGTTCAAAGGGGCGTGAAGGAGAGGCTGGCCCCCTTCGACCCGGAGAACCCCTCCCCTTGCGTCATCGACGGAACGACTGCGGATCTCGAAGCGGCTCACGGCAGCCAGGCTGGGCAGGGCCTCGCCCCGAAAGCCCAGAGTGGCGATGGCCTCCATGTCCTCGAGAGAGGAGAGCTTGCTTGTGGCATGGCGCTCCAACGCCAGGGGAAGATCGTCGAAGGCGATCCCCCTGCCGTCGTCCTCGACGACGAGGGAGCTCTTCCCCCCCTGAGAGAGAAAAATCGAAATCCGCCGGGAATCGGCGTCCAGCGCGTTTTCGAGAAGTTCCTTGACGACGGAGACGGGTCGTTCGACGACCTCTCCGGCGGCGATCCTCATGGCCACATCGTGAGGAAGCCTCTCGATTCTCATCGCGAGGACCTCACCTCCCGACAGCGTCGACGCAGCTCGTAGAGCTTCTCCATAGCCTGAAGAGGCGTCAGGCCATCGGGGTCCAGGGCGGCGATCTCCTCGACGAGCCCGTCGGCGGCGACGGTAAAGAGAGAGAGTTGTCCTGGCGGGGTCGCCTCTTCCCGTCTGGGAATCAGGAGTTCCTCTCCCTCGAAAAGGTCGAGGAGTTCCTGGGCCCGTGCGATGACGCTTTTGGGCAGTCCGGCAAGACGGGCCACCTCGATGCCGTAGGAGCGATCGGCGGGACGGGCGACGACCTGATGGAGGAAGACAATTCCCTCCCCCCCCTCCTCGACGGCCATGCTCCAGTTGACCACTTCGGGATAGCGGTCGGCCAGCTGCGTCAGTTCGTGGAAGTGGGTGGCGAAGAGGACTTTCGGGCGCTTTTCCGTCTGGACGAGGTATTCCAGAACGGCCCAGGCGATGCTCATGCCGTCGTAAGTCGACGTCCCCCGGCCGATCTCGTCGAGAACGACAAGGCTCCTGTCGGTGACGTTGTGTAGGATGTCGGCCGTCTCGACCATCTCGACCATAAAGGTGCTCCTTCCCCGAGCCAGCTCGTCGCGGGCACCGATACGGGTGAAGATCCGATCGACCACGCCGAGGCGGGCCCTTTCGGCGGGGAGGAAACTTCCCATCTGGGCCAGGATCATCAGAAGGGCGGCCATGCGGAGGTAGGTCGACTTTCCTGCCATATTGGGTCCTGTCAGCAGGACGATGCGCTCGCCGAAACTGTCGAGGATCACGTCGTTGGCCGTGAAAGGGATCTCGGCAAGAGCCCGCTCGACGACGGGATGGCGTCCTTTGACGATCTCCAGCCCGTAGCCGTCGTGAATCTCGGGACAGACCCACCGTCCCTCCCAGGCGATTTCGGCCAGCGCGGCCTCGAAGTCGAGGCGGGCCAAAGCCTCTCCCAAAAGCTGAAGGGAACGCCCCTCGGCGAGGATATCGACGAGCAGCCGACCGTAAAGGCTCTCTTCGAGGCGGGCGATTTCCGCACCGGCCCGGGCCATCTCCTCCTCGAAACGTTTCAGCTCGTCGGTGATGAAACGCTCGGCGCCGACGAGCGTCTGCTTGCGGACATAGTCATCGGGAATCCTGTCGAGGTGGACCTTGCTCACCTCGATGTAGTAGCCGAAGACCCTGTTGTAGCCCACCTTGAGGCTTTTGATGCCCGTCCTCTCCCGTTCGGAGGCGGCCAGAGCCTCGAGGCCCGCATCGCCCTCCCGGGAGAGGGTTCTCCACCTGTCGAGTTCGTCGTCGAAGCCGTCGCGGATGACGCCGCCGTCGCGCAGAAAGCGCGGCGGATCCTCGGCGAGAGCCGTCGAAAGCCTCTCTTTAAGGCCGTCGAGATCGGGGACTTCCGACGTCAGCTCCTCGAGCGAAGTCCCCTGACAGAGCGAGACCAGCTCGGGCCAGAGGAGGAGGGTCTCCCTCAGAGCTCCCGCGTCGCGGGGCGACCCGACGCGCAGGCTCAGGCGTCCCAAAGAGCGTTCGACGTCGCGACAGCGCGAGAGCAGTTCCTGAAGGCGGACCCGGAGAGGGTGATCGCCGACGAGAGCTCCGATGTGTTCCTGCCGTTGACCGATGGCCGCCGTGTCTTTCAGCGGATTGAGGATGGCCTGGCGGAGGAATCGCCTGCCCGAAGCCGTACGGCAGCGATTGAGCGTCGAAAAAAGCGTGGGTCCCTCGCCGTCGACCAGCTCCAGGTTGAGCTGTGTCGTCGCGTCGAGATGGAGGAAGGCCTGGCGCAACAGAGGGCTGAGGCGATTGACGTGAAGGGCCGCCCCGAACTGGGTCTCCTCCAGATAGCGCAGGGTCGCCGCGGCAGGGCCTGTCGCCCGCTCCCCGTCTTCGATTCCGAAGGCGCGGAGACTGGCCACCCCCAGACGACGACAGAGCCAGCGCTCGCCGGAGACGACGTCGAACTCCTCGCGAGCTCTCTCCTGGAAACGGCCGGGAGCCACGTCGGGAAGGGCTCGGAGGGCTTTTTCTCGGCTTCCTGCCGGAACGAGCAGTTCCTTCGGGGCAAAGGCGGCCACCCGTCCCCGGGCCTCGTCGAGAGGAAGGGTGACGGCCTCGAAACACCCCGTGGCGGGCTGGAGGAAGGCCAGACTGATCCACTCGCCGTCGACGACAAGGCCGGCCAGCCCCCCGTCGGAGCCGCTCTCCTCCGGGACATAGGTGCCGGGCGTCACGATCCGGACGACGCTCCTTTCGAGAAGGGTCTTGCCGTCGGGCTCGGTGATCTGGTCGCAGAGGGCCACTTTATAGCCGGCCTGAATGAGGCGCGCCAAATACCCCTCGGCGGCGTGGTGGGGGACGCCGGCCATGGGGATCTGTCTCTCCCCGTCGCGGGCCGTCAGGGTGATGTCAAGGACGGACGAGGCGACACGGGCATCGTCGAAAAAGAGCTCGAAAAAATCACCCATGCGAAAGAAGAGCAGGCAGTCGGGATAGCGGTCTTTCCACTGGACGTACTGTCGGAGCATGGGCGTCATCTTGACGCCCTCGGGGAGTCTCACTGCCCCGCTCCTCTGAGGCCGTCGAGATATCCCTGAAGGAGGACGGCCGCCGCCGTCTGATCGATCTTCCCTCTGCGTTTTTTGCGGGAGAGATCGGCTTCGAGAAGAACCCTCTCGGCGATGACCGTCGTGAAGCGCTCGTCGTAAAAGACGATCTCCAGGCCGGGGCGGCGTTCGGCCAGGACTTCCATCTTGCGGCGCACCCGCAGGGCTTCCGGCCCCTCCTCCCCTCCGGTTCTCAGGGGAAGGCCGACGACGACGACGGAGACCCCCCATTTGTCGATCAGCGCCGCCGTCTCGCCGACCCAGTCGCCCGAGGCCTTGAGAAGGGCGATCCCCTGGGCGAAATGGCCCAGAGGATCGCTGAGGGCGACGCCGATCCGTACCGACCCGATGTCGAGCCCCAGGTAACGGATCATGCGATCAGAGTCCCAATTGTCGGCGGAGAATGGCCACGGACTCCCTCAAAAGAGGTTCGACGTTGGAGCCTGGGGCCACCGTCGTCTTCACACCGGCCTGAGCCAGATTGGGCCGGCCGCCGCCGCTGCCGCCGAGGGAAGCCGCCAGCTCTTTGATGAATTTTCCTGCGTGAGCTCCGGCCTTGACGGCCGCCTCGTCGGCCATGGCGACGAGGCGAAGGTCATCGCCGCTGCGACTGGCCAGCAGAAGGAGCGAGGAGGAAACCCGCGATTTCATGGCGTCGCCGACCTGACGCAGGAGATCCACGTCGAGATCGGAGAAAAGGGCCGTCACGAGGGAGACGGGGCCGATGGCAACCTTGCTGGCAAGGAACTTGTCGAGATCGGCCAGAGAGGCCTTCAGGGTAGCGGCCTCAAGGTCCTTGCGAAGTCGGCGCAGCTCCTCCTGAAGCTCGACGACTTTGGCCTCCGCCCCGTCGAAATCGCTGGCGAGACGCTCGGCCAGGGCCGCGGCCCGAAGGGACTGACGCTGGAAGAGCTCCAGCGAGGCCAGGCCTGCCACGGCCGTGATGCGTCGGAGCCCCGATCCGATCCCCTCTTCCCGGACGATTTTGAAAAGGCCGATGTCGCCCGTGCCGTCGACGTGGACGCCGCCGCAAAGTTCCGTGCTGTAGCCGGGAATCTGCACGACGCGGACGACGTCGCCGTATTTCTCGTCGAAAAGGGCCTTGGCCCCCATGGCACGGGCCGACTCCATATCGGTAAGAGTCACCCGCAGGGGAACGTTGCGGAGGACCTCGCCGTTGACGATACGCTCCACCTCGGCGACCTGTTCCTCCGTCATCGCCTCGAAGTGAGTGAAATCGAAACGCAGGGCCTCGGGGCGGACGAGAGATCCGGCCTGGCGGACATGATCGCCCAGGACGCGGCAAAGGGCCTCGTGAAGGAGATGAGTCGCCGTATGATGGCGCCTGATGGCCCAGCGGCGCTCCTCGTCGACGACGGCTTTCACCACCGCCCCCTTGACGAGAATGCCCTGGGAGACGACGACGCGGTGAACGATCAACTTTCCCGCCCCGTAGGCCGTGTCGAGAACCTGGGCCCGCAGGGAGGGGGACTCGAACCGTCCCCGGTCGCCGACGGGGCCGCCTCCTTCGGCGTAGAAGGGCGTCCTGTCGAGGACGACGAGAACCTCCTGGTCGACGTCGGCCTCGTCGATTTCGACGCCGTCGCGGACCAGGGCCAGAACCCGGGCCTCCTCGGAATCGGAGACATAACCCGCGAAGATCGTCTCGCCGAAACGCCGGAGAAGGTCATCGTAGACGCCGCCCGTCACGACGGCCTGGGCCACCTTGCTCGCGGCCCGGGCCCGTTCCCTCTGAGCCGCCATCTGAATTTTGAAGCCCTCGACGTCGACGGCGACACCCTCTTCCAGGCAGACCTCCTCCGTCAGCTCCAGGGGAAAGCCGAAGGTATCGTAAAGGTCGAAGGCAACCTGGCCGGAAAGGGAGGACGCTCCCTCTTCCTTGAGGGCATCGATCTCGCTTTCGAGCAGGTTGAGCCCCTGGTCGAGGGTGCGACCGAATTTGCGCTCCTCGAGACCGATAACCTGTTCGATCGTGGATCGATTGTCCGTCAGTTCCCGGTAGGGATCGGCCATCAGGTCGTAGAGGACGGGCAAAAGACGGAGAAGGAAAGGCTCCTCGATGCCGATGAGACGGCCGTAGCGGACGGCACGGCGAAGAAGACGGCGCAGGACATAACCCTGTCCCTCGTTGGAGGGGAGAATCCCGTCGGCGATCATGAAGGCCACGGCCCTCAGATGATCGGAAATGACGCGCACGGCCATATCGCCCCGGGCCGAGGCGCCGTAGTCGATCCCCGCCAGGGAGCAGGCGCCGTCGATGAGGGGACGGAAGAGATCGGTCTCGAAGTCGGTCCGCACCCGCTGCACCACCGAGGTGAGCCGCTCCAGTCCCATGCCCGTGTCGATATTCGTCTTGGGCAGGGGAAGGAGGCGTCCGTCCTCCTGACGATCGTACTGGGTGAAGACAAGATTCCAGATCTCCAGGTAGCGGTCGCAGCTGCAGCCGGGAGCGCAGTCGGGCGAAGTGCAGGCGAACTCCGGCCCCTGGTCGTAGAGGATCTCCGAACAGGGACCGCAGGGACCGGTGGGGCCCATGAACCAGAAATTCTCGTCCTCGCCGAAGCGGATGATCCGCTCTTCGGGAAGACCCACGTTGATCCACTGATCGTGGGCCTCTTCGTCGTCCCGGTAAATGGTGACGTAGAGACGTTCAGGTTCGAGGCCGACCCACTCCGTGAGGAACTCCCAGGCCCAGGGAATGGCCTCGGCCTTGAAGTAGTCCCCCCAGCTGAAATTTCCCAGCATCTCGAAAAAGGTGTGATGGCGCGCCGTCCGCCCCACGTTGTCGATGTCGTTGGTGCGAACGCACTTCTGCGACGTCGCGACCCGTGTCGACTCGGGCGTGCGCAGTCCCAGATAGTAGAGTTTGAAGGGCACCATCCCGGCGATGGTGAAAAGCAGCGTGGGATCGTCGGGAATGAGAGAGAAACTCGCCAAGCGGCGGCTCCCCTTGGATTCGAAGAAATTCAGGAACAGCTCCCGAAGCTCCGATCCCGTTCTGTACTGCATGGTTCCACTCCCCTTTATCTGAATATAGACAAAACATCGTACGACATCGAGGCTCGCGGGTCGGCGGAAAAGACGAAGCAGAAAGACTCGGAACGTCCCTCGCGCCGGCGGGCGCCGAACCGAGCCCGCCGGCGCGAGGAGCTTCTCTCCTCAGCGATCCGGCGGAAGGTTCAGCTCAGAAGAGATCTGCGGCAGCGAAGGGCCTCGGAACGGATCCTTTCCTCGTCGCAGGAGAAGGACCCCTCGCGGTAGAGCCACTTTCCCTGGACGAGCGTGGCGACGACGTCGGCCGACGATCCGGCGTAAAGGAGGAACAGGGGGAGATTTTCCCTGTCCCAACCTGTATAGTGCGGTCGATCGAGATCGACGAGGGTGAAATCGGCCTGCCATCCCCTGCGGATAAACCCCACGTCGTCGAAGCCAAGGGCCCGGGCCCCCTCCACGGTGGCCATCGACAGGACCTGACGGGCCGTCAGAACCGTCGGATCGAGGAGAGAGACTTTGGCCAGAAGGGAGGCCGAGCGCATCTCCTGCCAGAGGTCGAGACGGTTGTTGCTGGCGGCACCGTCCGTTCCGAGGGCAACGTGAACGCCTGCGGCACGCAGAGCCGTCACGGGGGCGATGCCGCTGCCGAGTTTCATGTTGCTGCTGGGATTGTGGATGACCGTCACGTTATCCCTGGCCAAGGCCCCGAAATCGACCTCGTCGATCCAGACTCCGTGGGCCAGCAGGAGGCGAGGCACCTCGAGAAGGCCCGTCTCCTCCAGAAGTTCCATGGGCTCCCGCTTCAGTTCCGTGCGGAAATAATCCCGCTCCCAGGCCGTCTCGAGCCAATGAAGGTGAAGCCCCAGACCGCGCTCCTTCGCCAGGGCACCCAGCCTCGTCAACGTCACAGGGTCGACCGTATAGGGGGCGTGAGGGCCGATCTGGACGGAGAAACGCCCCTCCCGACCGTGCCAGACGTCGGCCAGGGCGAGGGCTTCGGCCAGCTTGGCCTCGTCGCCGCCGATGAGCCCGCGACAGAGACCGCAGCGCATTCCCGAAACTTCAGCGGCGCGGGCCACATCGTCCATGAAAAAGTACATGTCGCCGAAGGTCGTCGTCCCCGTGGAGGCCATCTCCAGAACGGCCAGCATCGTTCCCCAGTAGGCGGCGTCGCCGTCGAGACGGGCCTCGACGGGCCAGATGCGATCCTTGAGCCACTCCATGAGGGGCCTTTCCTCGCCGAGACCGCGCAGGAGAGTCATGGCACTGTGACTGTGGGCATTGACAAAGCCCGGGAGGAGAGCGATCCGCCCTCTGCCGTCGAAGACCTCGCCCGAGGCGAGCAGGTTGCCGGCCTCTTCGATCGCCGTGATCCGTCCGGCCTCGACGGCCACATCGGCCGCCCGGGCCTTCTCCATGGAGCCGTCGAGAAGGACGACATTCCTCAGAAGAAGCGCTCCCTTGCCTCGGTCCATCATTCACGCCACTCCTTCATATACCGTTCCTGCTGCGCCGTCAGACGCTCCAGGTCAAGCCCCCAGGCGTCGAGAGCGAGAAGGGCCACCTCTCTGTCGAGAGACTCCGGCAGGGGGTGGAGCCCCGGGGACAGAGACGTGTCTTTGATGTGGAGGGCCGCCAGAAGCTGGGCGGCGAAGCTGAGATCCATGATCTCCACGGGATGGCCGTCGCCTGCGGCGAGGTTGACGAGACGTCCCTCGGCGAGGAGATTGATCCGGCGACCGTCGGCCATTCGAAAGGTTTCGACGTTGACCTTATCTCGGGAAAGCTCCAGAGCCTGACTTCGGAGATCGGGAAGGGAGATTTCCACGTCGAAATGGCCGGCGTTGGCCAAGACGGCGTTGTCTTTCATCAGAGCCATGTGTTCGCCGCGGATGACGTCGCGATTGCCCGTGACGGTGACGAAAAAGTCGCCCGCCGCTGCGGCCTTGGTCATCGTCATGACCTGGAATCCGTCCATGTGGGCCTCGAGGGCTCGATGGGGATCGATCTCGACGACGACCACTTTGGCTCCCAGACCGGAAGCGCGCTTGGCCACGCCTTTGCCGCACCAGCCGTAACCGGCGACGACGAAGGTTTTGCCCGCGATGAGAAGGTTCGTCGTCCGCAGAATGCCGTCGAGGACGGACTGGCCCGTGCCGTAACGGTTGTCGAAGAGGTATTTGATGTAGGCGTCGTTGACGGCGATCATGGGAAAGGCCAGACCGTTCTCGGCGGCCATGGCCCGAAGCCGCTTGACTCCCGTCGTCGTCTCCTCGCTCCCCCCCAGGATGGAGGGAAGAAGTTCCCTGTACTCCTCGTGAAGGAGGGCGACGAGATCGCACCCGTCGTCGATGAGGATCGTCGGACGGTGACCGATGACGAGGTGGAGGTTTTCCCTGTACTCCTCGGTCGTCATGCCGTGGCGGCTGTAGACGTTGACGCCCCTCTCGACAAGGGCGGCACAGACATCGTCCTGAGTCGAAAGGGGGTTGCTTCCGGCCGCCACCACGGCGGCACCGAGCTCCCTCAGGGAAAGGAGGAGGCAGGCCGTCTTGGCCTCCAGATGAAGGCAGGCGGCGACGGTGATCCCTTCGAAGGGACGTTCGGAGCGGTGGCGGGCCTCCAGAAGGGAGAGCACCGTCATGCCCCGACGGGCCCAATCGATCTTGCCTCGCCCGGAGGGGGCGAGAGAGGTGTCGGCGATGCGATATTCCACGGCGATCAGACTCCTTTTTTCGGAAAGGCTTCCCCGGAAAGAGCCGCCCTCAGGGCCGATCCGAAAGGGGGGCGGAGGACGCCGGTTTCGGTGACGATGGCCGAGATGAGTTCGGCAGGCGTCACGTCGAAGGCGGGATTCCATACGGGGAATTCGACAGGGAGCAGGCGCTCCCCTCCGGCGAAACGAAGCTCCTCCCCATCGCGCTCCTCTATGGGGATGGCCTCGCCCGACAGCAGCGAGACGTCGACGGTGCTCAGGGGGGCGGCGACGTAGAAGGGGACGTTGTGGCGGGCGGCGACGAGGGCCAGGTTATAGGTGCCGATCTTGTTGGCCGTGTCTCCGTTGGCGGCGATCCTGTCGGCGCCGACGATGACGGCATCGACGGGGCGGCTTCGCATGAGGGCCCCCGACATGCCGTCGGCGATGACCGTCACATCGAAGCCGTCCTGGAGCAGCTCCCAGGCCGTCAGCAGGGAGCCCTGGAGGCGAGGCCGCGTCTCATCGGCGAAGACCGTGACGAGTTTCCCGGCCTCGACGGCGGCCCGGAGGATGCCGAGAGCCGTGCCGTAGCCCGCGGTGGCCAGAGCTCCGGCGTTACAGTGAGTCACGACGGTGGCCTTCCGAGGGAGCAGGGATTGGCCGTGACGCCCCAGGGACCGATTGGAGGCGATGTCCTCCTCGTGAATGGCCTTCGCCTCCGCAAGGAGGCGGGCAAAAGGATCGCCCTCTCCGGCGGAAGCCTTCTCCATTCGTGCCAGGGCCCAGAAGAGGTTGACGGCCGTGGGACGCGTGGCCCCAAGACGCGCCGAGGCCTCGGGAAGCGAACGCCTCTCCCTGGCGGCGAGAGCCATGCCGTAGGCTGCGGCGACGCCGATGGCCGGTGCCCCTCGGACCACCATGACCTCGATGGCCCGGGCCACCTCCTCGACGGTTCGGCAGAGGCACCGTTCGACGGCAAGAGGCAGGCGGCGCTGATCGAGAAGGGAAAGCCCCTCTTCGGTCCAAAGAAGCGGTTCGGGCAGCACGGTCACTCCTCCTTCTTCGGCAGGACAAGGGGGTCGAGCCTTTCCAGCCGGGCCTGGCCGCGGGCGTCGAGAAAACGAAGCTGCAGGACCATTCCCGGCGAGACGTCGCCCCCACGGGACAGAGGGCGCCCTTCATCATCGCTGCAGGCCACGAATCCCCGAGCGAGAGGAGCCAGAGGGGAGAGAACGTGAAGGTGAGCGCCGAGGGCGTCCAGGTCGCGCCGTCTCCCGTCGAGGGCCACGTCAAGGGCTCGATCGAGGCGGTTCGAGGCTTCGTCGAGGCGCTCCGAGAGGGGCTGGACGACGTTTCGCCGCAGGGCCATGACGGAGCGGCGGGAGAGATCGTCCGTCACGGAACGGGCCCTATCGAGACGACGTCCCGTGGCAGAACCGAGACGGGCTTCGATCTGGCGAAGCTCCCGCCCCAGGGCCAGACGATCGGGAAGAAGGCGTTCGGCGGCCGCCGACGGCGTCGGAGCCGAAGCGTCGGCGGCCAGATCGCAGAGGGTGCTGTCCACTTCGTGGCCCAACCCCGTCAGAAGAGGCAGAGGCACGGAACGGACGGCGCGGACGACCCGCTCGTCGTCGAAGGGGTTGAGATCGTCACGGCTTCCTCCGCCACGGACGAGAAGAAGGGCCTGAGCCCCTTCGACGGAGGCGGCCCGGGCAAGGGCCCTGATGATGGACGAGGGGGCATCGAGTCCCTGGACCAGACAGGGGGAAAGGAGGAGGGCGCATGAGGGGAAACGGCCTCGAGCCACCTTGATGACATCCTGAAAAGCCGCTCCTGTGGGGGAAGTGACGACGACGACCTTCTCCGGGAAAAGAGGCAGAGGACGCTTGTGGCGTTCGTCAAAAAGCCCCTCCTCGGAAAGACGCCGCTCCAGCTCGGCCTTGGCCCTGGCCTGAGCGCCCTCGCCGAGCGGGAGGAGGCGTCGGGCATAAAGCTGGTAGACGCCCCGATCGGGGTAGACGGCAAGGCGCCCCTCGACGAGGACCTCGTCGCCCGTCCGGGGCCAGGTGACGACGGAGACGGCATCGCTGCGGAAGAGAACGGCCGAAAGGCGGGAGCGGCTGCCGCCCAGAGAGAAATAGACATGACCGCTCGAATGACGTTTGAACTCGATCAGCTCGCCCCGGACCCGGAGCGAGGCCAGAACGGGATCGACGCGGAGAAGGCCGTCGATGCGGGATGTCACCTCATCGACGGAAAGGGCTCGGGAATCATTCGGTTTCGTCGGCACGGAGATCGGAGACTCCCTCCAGTTCCCGGACAATCCTGCCCAAAACGCCGTTGACGAAGCGCCCCGAATCCTCCGTTCCGAAGCGCTTGGCCAATTCGACGGCCTCGGAAATGGCCACGGCCACGGGCGTCAGTTTTTCGACGACACCTTCGTACAGGGCCATGCGCACCGCCGTCCTGTCGACGGCCACGAGACGCTCGGGCCGCCACCCCGTCAGGTAGGTGCGCAGCAGGTCGTCGATGTCGAAGCGCTTCTCCCAGACACCTCGAACAAGGCGGGAGGCATAATCGACGACATCGGTCTCCTCCTCCTCCAGGGGGAAGAGGGCCAAAGCCCCCTGAGGGCTCTGGTCGGGCCCCATATCGAGAGAATAGAGAATCTGAAGGGCGATTTCCCTTGATCTTCGTCTTCTCTGAGGCATCAGGGAACGTTCCAGGGAACTCACCTCCTCACTTCTGAAGCAGGGATCGGAGCAGATCTTTGCCGCGCGACGAGAGGAAAAGCCAGGAGACGCCGTAAAAAATCGCGGCGACGGCAAGGACGGTAAGCGTCGATGTGACGCCGAGGAGAACGACGGCCGTCGCGGCGGCTCCCGTGGCGGCCCAGCAGAGGGGGTTCCCCACGAAACGGCCACAGGCCGAAGAGGCTTGGGGCTCGGCCTCGACGACGGTCATCTCGGCCTGCAACCCCAGAGGAGCCAGCAGATCCTTCACGGACCGGGAAAGCGCCGCGAGCGCGTTCCCATCGACAGCCTCGTCGGAAGGAAGGGCCATGCGCACCTCCACCCTGTCCCGGTCCCGCAGAAGCGTCACGCCCTGACAGAGAACCGTCTTGGGAATGTTCTCCCTGACCAGATCCATCAGTGCCCTCTCGTCGATCCAAAGATCGCCTCTTTTGGAGGTCTTCCAGAGGAGATTCATGGCCTCACTCCTTAACGGCAAAGGCCGACCCACTGCGAGGCCGGCCTCATCGAAATCGACTCTGCAGCCTACTCCAGACCAGGCGACGCCGGTTCCGTCTCGCCTTCCTGAGATTCTTCCCGTTCAGGCTCATCGCGAACCGAGGAGACCTCTCCGGCCTCGGCCTCGACGGTCTTGGCCTGGCCGAAGAAGACTCCCTGGACAAAGACGTTGACGGCCTTGACGTGATAGCCCGTAAAGGCCTCGAGCTGATTCTTCACGACCTCCTGAACGTTCCAGGCCACGTCGGGAATGCGCAAGCCGTAACGGGTATTGACGAAGGTATCGACGCTGATTTCAGGCGGCGTTCCCTCCCCCAGGGAGATGCGCACGCCACCGCTGGGCTTCCGCCCCAGGCCGAGCTTGGCGCTGAAACCGGGAACGGCGGGCTGAACGCCCTCGACACCCTGCAGCGCCTTGATCGCCAGATGAGCGATGACGTCCTCGACGATACGGACCTCTCCCAGAGGCGTACTCTCCTCGGGCACAGGCTCCTCGAGAATGTTCTCTTCCTGTGACGTCTCTTCTTCCTGAAAAAGCTGTCCGTCCTTTTCTTCCACCGTGAGATCCCTCCTTCGTCCCGGGGCCGTCCTCCAGTCCTCTAGATCTCGAAGGACTCGCCGCAGCCGGGGCACTCAAGAGCTTCGTCGGGCTCAAGGGCCTCCGGCCGGCAATAGAAGGCCAACCCACAATGAGGACAGGAGACGGAGGCGAAGGGCCCTTCCTCGCCTGTCTCGTCAAGGAAATCGCCCTCTTCGTCCCCGGACTCGTCCGGAAGGAGGGTGCCGATACGACGTTCCATGGCCGTCATATCATCCTCGAGTTCGGAACAGTAATCGGCCACCTCTTCGATGGCCTCTCCCTGCTCCTCCACGAGGCGTCCCTGTTCCTCCATCTCGGCGGCCAAGGCATCGACGACATCGATCAGGGCCAGAAGGATCTTCTGCTCGTCCTCCTCCCGGGGGTTGAGTCCCGAGAGAAGTCCCTTCAGGTAGGCGATTCGTTCCTTCGCCTTCATGGGATCACTTCTTCGCCCGTTCGAGGTAGCTGGCCGAGCGGGTGTCGACGACAACGACCTCGCCTTCGTTGACGAACATGGGAACGTTGATGGAAAGTCCCGTCTCCAGCTTGGCCGGCTTGGTGGCACCCGAAACGGTGTCGCCCTTATAGCCGGGCTGCGTTTCGACGATCTTCAGCTCCACTCGGTCGGGGAGGTCGATCCCCATGATCTTTCCCTCGAAGAGATCGAGAGAGACTTCGAGATTGTCCTTCAGGTAGTTGACCGTATCTCCGAGCACCTCGGCAGAAAGGTAGATCTGGTCGTAAGACGCCAGATCCATGAAGACATAGCCGTCGCCCTCTTTATACAGATACTGGGCGGGCTTCTCGTCGAAGACGATCCGCTCGAAGCGCTCGCCGGAGCGGAAGGAATACTCGATGGTCGACCTCGTCTCCAAATTGCGCATCTTGGTCCGAACCGTGGCACCGCCCCGGCCCATCTTGTGGTGCATGAAGTTGACCACTTCCCACATGCCCTCTTGCCACTTGAACTTGAGGCCGGGGTAAAAATCGCTGGTATCGACAATCTGAGCCATCAATAAACCTCCTAGGACATGACGTTGCCGGAATTCGCACCCCTCCACCAAAGATACCTCATGTCGTCCAAGCTGCCAAGGGAGAGAAGAGCGCCCCGTCTCAAAGATCGACGGCCTCCGGGGCCGACTCGGAGATGTCGAGGATGTAGGGGACGACGACCATGACCACCTCCGAATTGGACATCGAGCGACTGCGCCCCTTAAAGAGTTCGCCCAAAAGGGGGATGTCGCCGAGAACGGGTATTTTCCACGACGAGAACGAGCTCTGTTCCTTGAAAAGCCCGCCGACGACGAAGGGCTCGCCGTTGCGGACGATCACCGACGTCTTCACCGAGCGTTTCGTCGTCTGCGGCAGCTCCTTCCCCTCCGTCGCCGCAGAGGCGTTGAGGACATCTCCCGTTTCTATGCTCAACTCGATGCGGACATTGCCGTCGCGGCCGATGAGGGGGGTGAATTCCAAGGTGGGACCGACCTCCTCCGATTCCGTGCTGGGATTGCCCGCCTCATCTTGCCCCGACTGATAAATGAATTTATCGATCAGCTTTACCGAGGCCTTGACGCCGTCCAAGGTCACCACGGAGGGACTGGCGAGGACCTTGCCCTCTTGGCGACTGACGACGGCTTTAATGCCGACGTCCAACATCTTGGTCGTCGAATCGACGATGTCCCCGAGGCTGATGTTATAGGGTTCGATGGTCCTATCCGCGTTGGGGGCATAGCTGTCCGGGTTGTTCGTATACACGTAGCCTCCGAGCGTGCCTGTCGATCCGAAGGTCAGCCACCAATTCTTATAGACGGCCTCTATGGTCGTCTCGAGCGACTTGCTCCCCTCCTCCGTGACCTCGAGGAGTTTGGCCTGGACCATCACCTGTCTCCCCGGGTGATCGATACTCCGAAGGACCTTCTCGACCTCTCGAAGCTGTTCGGGACGGCCGGTGACGTAAACGGTGCGAAGCCTCTCGTCGACGACGACGCGGTCGACGTTGGCCAACCCCGCAAGAAGGCCGGGAATCTTCTGCGGATCACCGTAGGCGATCTTGAATCCCCGCGTCTGATCCATTCCCATCGTCTGCCCAAGGCTGGCGGGCGTGCCGACGACGAGAGTGTCGCCCATGAGGGCATAGCTGACGCCGTACATCCTCATGAGATAGCCGAAAGCCTGGTTGAGGGGGACATCCTTGAGGCTCAGCGTCACGGCGTCGCCGGGAACGCTGGGATCGACGATGAGGTTCTTGCCGACCATTTTCCCCAGCATGCGGAAGACATCGCGCAGATCCACTCCGCGCAGCTCCAGACTGACGGGCGTCGTCTTCGCCATGGGGTCCGTCGACGGAGGGGGGGAGGCGACCGGGGCCGGACTCTCTTTCGGCACGGGCCGGGACGATCGCCTTCTGAGACGGATCTCGATCGTTCCCGATCCGTCTCCTCCTTCGATGGAGACGAGTTCGACGTCTTCGCCCGTCGTAAGCGTCATCAGGAGCCCCCCCTCTTCCGTGGAGAGGGCGACGCGACGCAGAAGGGGAAAGGAGTAGTCGCGCGACCAACTTCCCGAGGCGATAGAGGCCTCGGGAAGGAAAAAATCGACGATGCCGCCGTCGGCGATGAGCTGAGGCCGAGGAAGACGGCGTCCCGTCAGGCGAAGGGAAAGGTCGGTCGCTCCGATCTGATTCACCTCGACGCCGGCCACGGAGGGATCGGAAGCGGAAGGAGACTCTGCCGCCGCGACATGAAGGGGGAAAAGAGCGACAAGGAAGAGGAGGGAAAGGGCGACTCGCCGGCAAAGACGTTTCATCAGAGGGTCTCCTCTCTCAGTAACCGACGGGAATCTCGTAGCGGTCGCCCTCCCAGATCAGGACAACCCGATCGGGGGCGACGGAGAGGATCGTGCCTCGGCCTCCGGTCAACCTGAAGCCGGGGGCGACAAGAAGCCCCTGCCCCATCCCCTCGATCTCGGCCACGGCAATCTTCTTCCCCTCCATCTCCATTACGGCCGAGACGATGATCAGCGGCGGCGGAACCTTGGCGGGAGAAAGAGCGGGCGAATTCGAAGGGGCTCGGGCCGTGACGGGGCCATAGGGCTTTCGGCCGTTGAGAGCCGCCATGCGGGCCAGCTGCCCGCTTCCCGCACGGGCTGCCACGGCGAGACGGAAACGGCCGGCCAACTGGTCGAGACGGATCCGTTCCGCCTCAAGCGATTCCGAGGAAAGAGGAACGGCCCCCTCCGGCGGAGACATCTGAGCGATCATGCCGTGAAAGACCTGAGCCGATCGGACGGCTCCCAGCAGAAAGAGGAAAAAAACGACCCTTCCGACGGGCTTCCAGAGGCCCTCTCCGTCCAGAAGGTCCTGCCAAAGCTCGGAGAGAGCCTCCTTCATGGCGTGAAAGAAAGCCGTCACTTCGACGTTCCCCCTTCCAGGACCGACTCGAGCTCGGCCGTCGCCCCGACCTGGCCGTCCTGCCCCAGCGACAGGACAAGGGAACGGAGTCGAACGGCGGCCTCCAAAGAGCGCCAGTCGGCGAGAAGTTCGAGAAGGGCGTAGTAGGGACAGGAGAAGTCAATCTGAACGGCGATACGGCCTTCTTCCGCCCGAGAGGGCCTGATCGCGTTGACGACGGCATTGTTTCGGGCCAACCGCCCCTCCACGAGGGAATAGAACTCGACGTTGTCTTTGGGCAGAGCCCGTTGATAGAGAGCGATTTCGGCAAGAGAGGCCTTGTAGAGCTGAACGTGACGGGCCGAGCGGGAAAGGCCCTCCGTCAGCTGGCGCTCCTGACGGGCCAGGCCGTCGATCTCGTCGCGCAAGAGGGCAAGCTCGGCCAGAAGCGACTGTTCCCTCCAGAGGAGGGCGGAAAAAAGGAGGCCGAAAGAAAAAAGGAGCAGCGCCTTGCGCCGTTTCATCGTCACGGCCCGCTCACCGCCTCTTTCGGCGAAGTCACCGCTTCGAGGCCGTTGAGAGAGCAGGTGAGGTCGAAACGGACTCGGTTTCCGCCGGAGACGGAGACGCGGCTGGAGACGGGCAGACCGACGGAGCGGACGACAGAGGCCTCCGTCAGGGCCCGTCCGAAGGCGACGACATCGCTTTCGACGTAGGCCATGCCGCTTACGACGGCTTTTCCCTCCGAAAAGGTCACTTTCGTCAGCCACACGCCGGGGGGCAGGCTGGCCTCCAGGCTGGCGAGGAACTCCAGAGCCGGGACTTCGCGACGGAGCAGCTCGAGTGCGTCGCCGTAAAGTTTTTCCGTCGTCTTCAGACGATTCAACTCCCGGACCATCGAAGTCTGCTGGGCCAGGAGATCGGCCACTCGTCCGTCGAGAGACGTCCTCTTCTCCCGGAGTGTTCGGGAGAAGAGGAAGCCCACCACCGTCGTCGCAGCCACGAAAAGGAGAAAAACCGACAGGAGAAGGACGGAAAGAAGTCTCGGGACGTGGACGATCGCCCGCCGCGACCTGTCTTTGCGCGATTGGGGGCGAAGATCGATGGCCGCCCTCACGGGAGAGCCCTCACGCAAAGGCCTACGGCGGCCTCCAGCCCCTCTCTGGGCCCCTCGTCGCGATGGCCCGCGATCCCCCAAAGGGCCTCGACGGAGAGGTGTGCCACGGGAAGAAGACCCTCTCCTCGGATCTGGCTCAGAAAAGCCTCGTCAATCCCCCTCTGGCCGGTAACGACGATCTCCTCCAGAGAAAGGTCACGAAAGCGGCTTCGGATGAAAGCTCGCGTCGCGTCCACTTCCCGCGCCAGGGAGGAGAGCCCCTCGCTCCCTCCGGCACGACCGGCCATGACGGTCCGGAAGAGTATGCCACCCTCCCGGTAACCCAACATGATCTCGCTCGTCTCGAAGCCCACATGGACCTGGAGATGCCCGCCGTCGAAGCGATCGACAGGACCCAGCCCCGCCCTGAAAAGAGCCAGATTGAGGGGTTCCAGCGCCGACACGGTCACGCCCAGGGCTTCGACGGCACCGACGAGCCCCTCGGCGAGGCCGAGGCGGCAGGCGGCGACAAGATAATGCCTGTTTTCCTCGTCGCCGTTACCAGGCAAGTCCAAAGGGGCCACGTCATAGGCGGCATCGGTTGCGGGAAAGGGAAAATGCCTGTCGAAATCCCAACGCAGGGCCTCACGGGCATCATCCGGGCTCAACGGAGGCATGTCGACGAGGCGTATCAGGACATCCCGCGAGGGAATGCCGACAGCCACAGGCGAGGCAAAGCGGCCCGCCTCCTCTTCGAGTCGGGCCAGACTGCGCGAAAGGATCTCCATGTCGCCCACCATATCCTGCTTGAGGGCTCCCGGCAGGGGAAGCACCACGGCAGACCGCTCATAGCGCAGCGAGGTCCGATCACCGGAGAGTTCCAGATAACGAAGTCCGTCGCCCTCGAGGGAGACGGACGCCAGACGTTTTCCCCTTTTTCTGAGGGGCCAAAAAACCATGGGGCTCCTCCCTTCGAAGGCGGTTTCGACGACCCCGACTGTCTCAAGCATATACCATCGAGGTTCGATCGTGAAGCACAGAGCCCCCTGAATCGATCGGCTGTCTCAGCGGGTGATCCGCCAGTAACGCACCTTTTCGCCGGCCCCTTCTCCCTCGCCGCTGTCGGAAAGAGGGAGTACTCCGCCAAGATCGGCGGCAATCACGCCTTCCGTCGTAGGGATATACACCACGCCGTCTCGAACGGAAAAACCTTTCAGAAACTTTTTATCGCTTTCAAAATAAGTAACGCCTTCGCCCCATTCGGGAAAGAACTCGGAAAGCCCCGTATTATTGCCTGCTGAGGTCGCCTTGGAGACGTCAAAAGGCATCACGAACAAAGCGGAGCCCGAGCCATAGGTTGTTGTAAAAAGAATATTTCCCCCATAAAAAACGGGAGAGGATAAAGGCTTCATCCATTCCCCATGCTTGTTCAAATAGAGCGGGAAAAACCAACCTATAGACTCCCCCTCCAGGGTTAGATTCGTCACGCTGGGATGATTGTCATTGTCGAGCCGATCGCTGCTGCCCAACTTAATGCAATGATCACCCGAACCCCTGGCCGAAAGAGCTCGATCCAAATTAAACAAAGATAAAACATACTTGCCCGTATTGCCCTGTGCAACGTCGATTCCATCCACAGTCGAGCAGGTGAAGTCACTCAGGACAGAAGCCACCCATCTCTCTACCTGGCCATTTAGAGAGAAATAGGCAACGTCTGGATTGAAAAGACTAAAAAAAGTCGATCTATTATTTTTCTTTTCATTTTTAAAATAAAAAATTCTTATTAATTGTTTTTCTGCAAATTCATAATAATAAAAAGCCGAATTTGCCACATGGATGAGCATGGAATCCATTTTAGGAGTAATTTCAGCCTGGACACCTCGGCTGGTTGCATCGACGACATAATTGCCCTGCACATCCTTGGCGGGGGGGCGGATGACAACGAAACGGTCCACCATCGAAGAATCGCCGCGAAGGACAGGCTCTTCCAGGTCATGCCTGTCGGCGATCGCTCCCGAAAGAGGGTCGACGTCGAAAAAGACGGGACACAGCTCCTTGCGGTAGACCTCCTTTCGAGCCTCCGAGAGGCGGCTCCAGCCGCTGGGAAGCGCCCCGGCCGCGGAGCCGCTGCCTAAGATCAGGCTCCACGTTCTTTTCCCGTCTTTCCCGTCCACGTAGCCGAGAACCGGCTGGGAGAGGAGATGCGACAGAGCCCGATAGGCTCCCGCGCCGGGAGGCGAGACCTCCCCCCCGGCGCCTTTCTCGAAGGAACGCCACTGGTCGGCCTCGGCCGCGTCGTCCTCCCAGTCGACCGCCAGGAAAGAGGGGACACTTCCGTCGCGGTAGAGATAGAGAGAGGGCTCCTCCCGAGAGGCAAGGCCCCCGAAAAGAGAGAGACGTCCCAGCCTGGCGAGATCGGCCGAATGCCAGGCATCGTTGACGACGGACCAGAGAAGCCCCGGGCTGTCGACATCGGAAACGTCAAGGGCATAAAGTCCCGCAGAAAGCCCCTTGTCCACGGGTTCCTCCTCTTGTTCCAGGAAGGAGACCTCCTGCGCTCCGTAATCGGCGAAAGACCGGGGCCTCTCCTGCACCCCCAGGTCGAGTCCCGGCCCGGTCGTCCCGATGAGGACGCGATGCCATTTCCCCGAAAGATCCTCCACGTCGCCGACGACGAAAGGTCCGGAAAGGAGGGGTAGTCTGGGGTACGTCTCCCTCCCCTGTCTTTCGAGAAACTCATGGTAAAAGCTCCAGAGGAAGGAAGGAGGGGGCATGAAGGACCAGACGCCGCGAAAGGCATGCTCTTTCCCGTCGAGGACGAAGGCATGGAGGAGCCCCTCCGCGGAAGGGACAAAGACCATATCCGACTCGACGCCTCGGTACCCTTTGATGGACTCCAGAGTCCAGTTGTTTTTCGACACGACCTTCGGCAGGCCGAAGGCCAGATCGGCCGAAAAGTCGGAACCGTGACCGAAGGCCTCCTTCAGAAAGGCGATCCAGGAGAAGACCCAGTCCCCTTCGTCGGCGTCGACGTCATCGGGACCGTCGTTCTCCCTGAGCCAAGCGGCCAGGCTCATGTCAGCCGGCTTTCGGCCCAGAGGACGAGGCGTCCGAGGCCGTTCGCCGAAAAAGACGTTAGGGGCCCAGTTTGCATACCAAACGCCGTCGGACTCCCTGAGGTTTTCTCTGTAATACCTTGCATTCAAATAGGGGAAAACCGAGAAATTCATTAGATCTTGATGCGCGTCGCGATCCAATACATTGGGGCTTCTCGACAGGTTCAAAGAATAATACAGGGAAGAAGAAGACGGCATGAAGGCTTTTGCGATCTCGCCGCTGTTGGATTTTTCTCTTGGATCATACCAAATCGCATCGTCAAGATGAAGGTCTTTATTCAAGAATTTGCAATTCAGCTCATATCTTCCATTGTGAGTTTTCTCAGACCACAAAAGGTATTCGCCCCACCGGCTAACGAAATACCCTTCCAGAGACGCATTCGAGGCGACAGGCAACATCGTCGGCGGAATGGACTCCGCCACGGAAACTGAAAAAAAGAGCCCCATGAACAAAGCCCCAAGAACCGATTGGATCCACCTGTTCGTCATCGAGTCACCTCCAGAAGGATCTCAACGATCCGAGACCGCTCTCCTCTTCGGGCACGGCTGCGTATGAGGTAGTTGCGAGTCGTCAGCCCGCCGAAGGCATTGCCCAGACTCTCGAGAACCTCGGGCTCGATGACGGCGGAAAAGGCGCCGGAGGGGAAAACCGCTCCTCCCCCCTTCGGCGGAATATGAGGTCTGTCGGGGCTGACGACGGCCGCAGGAAGGATGGAGACGACGATCGAAAGGGAACCGTCGGAAAAAGAGAGGCTGAGGTCGTCGCTGACAGGTCCTCTTTCCAGGAGATAGGCCTTCCCTCGCTCAAGGCCATCCTGGGCGGCGTTGAAGAGTTCGTCGGACAGACACGCGGAGGTGCTGACGGAGACGAAGGTGTCGACGAGGTGGACGGAGACGGCGACGAACGTTCCGCCGACGAGAAGCGCCGCGAGGGCCAGGGGAAGGGCAAACCCCTCCCTCATCCCCTTTCTCTTTTTCGCGTGGGAACGCACTCCGCCGCCGTTCACGTCAATCACCTCACTGGCCGGACAGGAAGAAAAACGGGGCGGCCGTCTTGACCCTCCGTCTTCCGCCGAAGGACCGGCCATCGGGAGAGGCCGATGAAAAGAGGTCCTCGCCGTAAGGGTTCCGGTCGGCGTGACTCAGTTGCGGAGCCGCCACCCTCGCTGGACCACGACGAGGCGACGGTATCGCCACTTTGTCGAGAAATCGGGAAGGGACAGGTCGGGCCAACCGGGAAGGTCGGAGGGGCTGTCGTAAAGAGGCCTTTCGTCGGCCCTCTCCCCGGCCGCGACGACGGTGACGAAGAGGAAGCCCGTCGCGGCGTCGAAATCGAAATGGAGGGCGGCGATATTGTCGACCTGAGGCTGGGCTCCTCCCGCGCTTACGTCGTCGACGAAGAAGGTGCCGTCGATAAGGTAGGCTTTGAGAGCCCTCAGGGCATGGAGTTCGTCATAACGGGCGATGGTGCCCGAACCGGTTTGGGGCTCCAACGTCAGCCCCTTGGCGGCGGAATACCCTCTGACCCGAAAGGGAAGCCCCGCCGTGGGAAAGAGGGCCCAGCCCTTGATCTGCGACGCCGAGAGTTCGAAGGTCCCCGAGGGGATGGACGCCGTCAGAGGAACCGTAACCCTCCCGGAAGCGGCGTCGAAGGAGACGTCGCCGTCGGCCAGGATTCTCGCCCCATCGACAGAACCTCGGAGGGGAAAGGCATAGACGAGTTGGAGCTCCCCTTTTTCGGCCCTGTCGCCTCCCGTGCCCCGATCGAGGACGCGGAGCGCCTGCCTCCAGAAGGCGATGGAATGGCCGCCGAAGGCCTTCTCGAAGGCGTCCGGGTCCGAGGGCATTCCCAGGCCGCAGTGGAGGACGGGCCCCTCGAGGATGGCCAGGACCATCTCCCCCCTCTGTCTTGCCGAGACGAGTTCCGACGTCTGGGTAAAATGGCCCGAGAAGAGAAAAAGCATCGAGACGAAAGCTCCTCCCGTGACGGAGGCGATGAGGATGGAAAGGAGAAGCTCGACGAAGGTGAAGCCGCGACGACGTTCAGGGCGACGTGCCGTGACGGCTCACCTGCCTTCTGTAGGTGACGGAACGCTCTCCTCCCGTCGGATTCCGCCAGGAGACGACGGCGGTGAGGGCGACGGAGAAGCTCTCCTCCTCGACGGAGAGGGAGCCGGTGAAACCTTCGGGGAAATCGAAAGAGACCGAGCGGAGGGAGTCGGGTTCGACTCCCTCCGCTTTTTCGAGGAGGCTCAGGGCGAGGGCCGACGCCCTCTCCCTCTGGGCCGACGCCGCAAGGAGCTTCGTCGTGGCCACGGGAAGAAGGGCCATGGACAGAAGGGCGACGGCCAGAATCGTCAGAGCGACGAGCGACTCGACGAGGGAGAAGGCAGAACGCACCGCCCTACCGAACCTTCATGTACACCTTGCTGTCGCTCTTTTCGTACAGATCTCCCATCGAAGGCGTGCCGAAGAGGTTTCTTTCCTTTTCCGCCATCGTCGCGAGCTGTTTCTTGACGCCGTCGACGGGGGTGCCTGTGTAAAGGACCCAGAGATCGTCGCTGCCCGCCTCCAGGCCGTAATCGCTGCTGGCAAGGCTCTTGTCGAGGTAGGTGGACAGGTCGTTGATCGTCTCGGTCCAGACCATGTTGTTGTCGGCGGCGTACATCAGCGCCGCCGTCTTCAGCGTACGCAGGTCGGAGACGATCCTCGTGGCCTCGGCCTTGTCCGTTCCCGATCCGGCCACGAGCATCATGCCGCCGGAAAGGATGCCGATGATGATGACGACGATGAGCAGTTCGACGAGAGTGAAGCCACCACGTTTCGTCCTGTTGCCGATGATACTCCTCACAGCTAAAACCTCCTCATGGAAGGACCTTCATGTGTCGTCCTCGGAGAACACCTGCCCCCGCAAGGGGCCATCTACTCGGAATCAGAGAAGCTCCCAGGCCTCGGAATTCGTCGGATCCGCATCCGATCCCGCGCCTCGATACCATTTTGCCCTGTACTGTTTCCCCTCGTACCAGATCACCTCCCCTCCTTTGTAGATGTTACAGGCTCTCCACTGATCGGTCTGCTCCTGCCAGGGAGATCCCACCGTTCCGGGAGGATCCGTAACGTTGCCCACCGAGGGGTAGATGGCATACCAGGCCGTATAGAGGTTCCCCTCGTATTCGACGACATCTCCGCCCTCATATTTATTGAAATCGCGCCATTCCGTCGTGATCTCCTGCCAGGGACTGCCCACCTGACCGGGAACCGTTCCCTGAGTCCAATGCCAGGCCTCATAGAGGGCCCCGTTATAGACGACCCTATCCCCTTGCACGTAAACCTTCCCGCTCTCCCAGGGGTCTCCGGTAACGTCGTCATCGTCATCATCGTCATCATCGTCATCATCATCGTCATCGTCGTCATCGTCATCGTCGTTGTCGTCACCGGTGCCGCCGAGAGCCTCGCCTCGGATGCGGATGAAGACGCCGAAAGGCGTCACGACGGCCTCGGCGGGAAGGGGTTCCAGAAACGCGAGGAATCCGGAGGCGATCCTCCGCAAGAGGCCATCGGGGAGGGCACTCCACAACGGACTTCCGTCCTGGCGGAAGAGGTTTTTTTCCTTATCGGCGATCTGCAGGAGGGCGTCCTTGACCTTCTGATCGAGCGCGTCGTTGACATAGCCGAAGAGAGCTCCGTCCTGGGCGAAACGGTACCTGCCGTCGTCGTTGTCGAACGTCCTCGCCAGGTAGGGCTCGATGGAGGCCACCTCGGTCGGCCATCGGCCTTTTTCGGCATAGTACATGACGGCGGCCGCCTTGGCCGTGCGAAGATCGCCGACGATCCGGACGGCCTCGGCCTTGGCCGTTCCCGACCGGGAGGCGAGCATCATCGTCGCCGACAGAACGCCGAGAACGACGACGGCGACGAGAAGTTCGACGAGAGAAAACCCCTTTTTCGAGCGTTGCATTTCAGCCTCCCCATTCTGCCGGACAGAGCGCGCGATAGAGCTGGTTTGAAGTATAACTCATTTTATCTACTCTGAAATTAGAAATAAATTCAATCCCGACCCTTTCGCTCGATCTTGATGTTTCTTTACTTTAATGATCATATCATCGTCTGGATGGCGCTGACGATGGGAAGAAAGACGGCCAGGGCGACGGCGGCGACGACGGCGCCGACGAAGATGATGAGGAGCGGCTCCAGGATGGCCGTAAGGCGCTTGACCTTCTCGTCCAGCTCCAGCTCGAACCAGTCGGCCACCTTGTCGACCATCTCCTCCAGGCGCCCCGTCTGTTCTCCGACGGTGATCATGTGGCCGACCATGTGGGGGAAGATCTTCTGGCGCCGCGTCAGCTCTCCGATGGCGATGCCCTTGCGGGCCCCCTCCTCGATCGTTTTGAAAGCCCTCTCGATGACGACGTTTCCGGCCGTATCGGCCGTCATGGCGAGGGCCTGAAGGATCGGAACGCCCGATTCGACGAGGGAGGCCAGGGTTCGGTGGCTGCGGGCCATGGAGGATTTCAGGATGAGGTCGCCGAAGACGGGCAGTTTCAGCTTGGCCTTATCGACATAGTAGCGCGTGCCGTCGTTGCGCCCCATCGCGATGACGAGGCCGACGAGGGCGGCGACGACGGCAAGAGGCACGTACCAGTAGCGGCGGAACCAGAGCGCGGCCCTGAAGGTATGGCGGGTGAGGGCCGGAAGTTCGACGTTGAGGCTGTCGAAGACGGTGGAAAAGCGGGGGACGACGACGGTGACGAGAAGGTAGAGCACGAAAAGGGCGAAGCCGAAGACGACGGCCGGATAGGAGACGGCCGAGACGACTTTGCGTTTCAGGGCATCCTGACGCTCGAGAAAGGTGGCCAGACGGTCGAGGCTTCTGTCGAGGACGCCCCCCTCCTCTCCGGCACGGACGACGGCGATCATGAGAGGGGAGAACTCCTTGCGCAGGCGCATGGCCCCGCTGAAGGACTGGCCTCCGTCGACGCGCTGTTTGACGAAGGTGACGGCGTCGGCGAGGCGAGGGTTGGCGATCTGGCGGGAAAGGAGATCCAACGACGAGCCCAGGGGGACGCCGGCGGCGACCATGGTCGTCACCTGACGGAAGAAAAGGGCCTTGTCCTTCAGGGGAACGGTGGCGATGAGACGCAGCCTGGCATAGAGCGACGAAGAGGAAGGATGTCCCCCCTTCGCCTCCGTCACCGTGATGGGCAACATCTTGAGCAGCCGAAGCCGGTTGACGGCCTCGGCCTGAGTTCCGACGTCTTTGATGACGCCTTCGACGATCCGGCCGTCGGCGCTTCGGGCCCTGTAGCGAAAATTCACGCTTTTTCTCTCCCTCCGTCCTCCCCGAGGCGAACCGCCTAGACCATCCCTTCGAAGACGAGACGCTCCAGGTCCTTGAGATCATAGGCATAGCTGGCGGCGTCATCGTAGGAGAGAACGCCCTGTTTGACGTAGCGGGCGAGGTCCTGCTCCATGGTATGCATGCCGGCCTCCCCGCCCGTCTGCATGGCGCTCTTGATCTGCCCCAGCTTCCCCTCACGGATGCAGTTGCGGATGGCGTTGTTGGCAAGCAGAAGCTCGGTGGCGACGATGCGTCCGCCGCCGGAGACGGCGATGAGTTGCTGCGAACAGATGCCGATGAGGACGGAGCTGACCTGAAGACGGATCTGGCGCTGCTGTTCCGAGGGAAAGACGTCGATGATGCGATCGACGCTCTGGGGGGCGTCGGCGGTGTGCAGCGTGGCGAAGACGAGATGGCCCGTCTCCGCCGCGGTCAGAGCGGCGCCGATCGTCTCGAGGTCGCGCATTTCGCCGATGAGGATCACATCGGGATCCTGGCGGAGGACGCGACGCAGGGCCTCGGTGAAACTGCCCGTATCGGAGCCCACTTCGCGCTGGGAGACGATGGCGCGCTCCGAGCGGAAAAGGTATTCGACGGGGTCCTCTATCGTCACGACATGGCAGCTTCTTGTCAAGTTGATCTCCTGGATGAGGGCGGCCATGGTCGTGCTTTTCCCGTGGCCGGTGGGACCGGTGACGAGAAAAAGCCCTCGGCGTGCCTGACAGACATTCATGAGGGTCTTCGGAAGGAGAAGTTGACTTATGGAGCGCACCTTGTCGGGAATGAGGCGCAGGGCCAAGGCGGGACGGCCCAACTCGAAGTAGCCGTTGCCCCTGAACCGCCCGGAAAGGCCGCTTTCACCCCGAAAGGAAAAGCTGAAGTCGATCTCCTTTTTTTCGCGAAACTGCTGACGCTGATTGTAACTGAGCAGCTCGTCGAGGACCTTATCGACATCTCCGGGCTCCAGGGGAGGGAGGTTGGCGATCTGTCGCAGCTGACCGTCGATCCGCAGGGCAGGGGCGACGCCGACGGCGAAATGGACGTCGCTGGCGTTGCGCCGGACGACTTCCGCAAGGAGGGCCTGGACGGTGACGGTGAGGGCCAAAGCGATCTCCTTTCCCCTTTCAGTTGAAGGTGGCCGCCAGGACCTCTTCGAGGCTGGTGATCCCCTGGAGGACTTTCTCCAGACCGGAGGCGCGCAGGGTCTTCATGCCGGCGTGCAGGGCGAGATGACGCAGCTCGTCGCCGCTCACCTCGTCGCTGATGCAACGGCGCATCTCCTCGGATACGACGAGTATCTCAAAGATGCCCGTTCGCCCCAGATAGCCCGTTCCACGGCAGTCGTCACAGCCGACGGGGCGCCAGGCCCTCGATCCTTCCGGAAGGGAAAGGGAGCGGCAGACGGCGTCGGGGATGATATAACTCTCTTTGCACCGCGTACAGAGGCGACGCAGAAGGCGTTGGGCGATCATGGCCGTCAAAGAGGAGGCGACGAGGAAGGGGGGAACGCCCATGTCGATGAGGCGGATGACGGCGCTGGGGGCATCGTTGGTGTGGAGCGTGGAGAGGACGAGATGTCCCGTCAGGGCGGCTCTTATGGCCAGCTGGGCCGTTTCGGTATCCCGAATCTCGCCGATCATGATTTTGTCCGGATCCTGGCGGAGAATGGAGCGCAGGGCCGCCGCAAAGGAGAGTCCCGCCCTTTCGTTGACGTGAACCTGGGAGACGCCGCCCAGGGTATACTCGACGGGGTCCTCGACGGTGACGATGTTGACCTCGGGCCTGTTGATCTTTTCCAGCATCGAGTAGAGAGTCGTGCTTTTGCCGCTTCCCGTGGGACCGGTGACGAGAATGATGCCGTAGGGAACGGAGAGGATGTCGTCGACGAGAGAGCGATCCTCCTCGCTGAAGCCGATCTTCTCCAGTCCCACCTTGGCGTTGCTCTGATCGAGGATGCGGAAAACAATCTTCTCTCCGTAGACGGTGGGGAGCGAAGAGACGCGGATATCGACGCGGCGGTCGAGGACTTTGATGAGAATCCGCCCATCCTGAGGCCTGCGACGCTCGGCGATGTCCATTTCGGCCATGATCTTGATGCGTGAAACCACGGCCGGATGGAGGCTTTTGGGAAAATCGACGACGTTGAAAAGCTGACCGTCGACGCGATAACGAACCTGAGCATGGCGCTCGAAGGGCTCGATATGGACGTCGGAGGCTCCTTCTCGAACAGCCCGCTCCAAAACGTCGTTGACGATCTTGATGACGGGGGCGTCATCCGCCGCCGCTCCCTGCGACGACAGTTCCATCTCGATAAAGCCGCCTCCGGCCTGAACGACTTCCACCATGGCGTCTTCGAAGGAGTCCTGCATGGAGTAGGCCCTTTCCAGCTCTCTGTGGATTTCAGAGGGAACGGAAACGCCGATCTCGATCTCCAGCTTCGTCGTCAGGTGCAGCTCGTCGATGGCGAGGATGTCGAGAGGATCGGCCATGGCGACCTTGAGGCGTCTGTCGTCGCTGAGAGAGAGGGGAAGAACCTCCAGACGCCGGGCGACGTTCTCCGGCAAAGCCCGGATGGCATCCGGTTGAGGGCGATAGCGGGCAAGCGAGATGAGGGGAAGCCTCAATTGATGGCTGAGGGATTCGGCAAGCTGGCGCTCCGTGAGCCACCCGTTTTTGATGAGAATCTCGCCGAGCCGCATGCCCGTCTGGCGCTGTTCCTCCAGAGCCGAATCAAGCTGACGGGACGTCACGGCCTGGGCCTCGAGGAGAAGATCCCCCAGCCGTATCGGTCGATTATCTGCCACGACACAAGGCCTCCTTCGTCTTCGATGAATCAAAAAAGACAATTCATTAAAGTTCGATCTTGATCGACTATACCACGGCCACCGGCGCGGGACAAGAAGGGTGCGACAGCCCGAATCCGCAGGCTCTTCAAGAGGAACTCCGTCGGATCCGCCACCTCCCCTGCTCGGCGAGGGAGAGACGGAAGGAGGAGACGGGACGCGAGAAGGGGAGGTCCTATTCGGACCTCCCCTTCCGTCGAAGCTAGGTTTTCGGCAGCGACCTACTCTCCCGCGGGTTCCCCCCGGAGTACCATCGGCGCTGAAGGGCTTAACTGCCGGGTTCGACATGGAGCCGGGTGTCTCCCCTTCGCAATGGCCACCGAAAACCCATTCCTTATACCCGCTACATCACACAACCGTCAAAACCAGAAGCTGAACGATGACAAGGCCTCGGTGTATTAGTACCGGTCAGCTCAACGCATCGCTGCGCTTACACCTCCGGCCTATCGATCCCGTCGTCTACGGGACACCTTACCTGCTTGCGCAGAGGGGAATCTCATCTTGAGGTCGGCTTCCCACTTAGATGCCTTCAGCGGTTATCCGATCCGCACTTAGCTACCCGGCTTCTGCAACTGGCGTCACAACCGGTACACCAGCGGTGCGTCCACTCCGGTCCTCTCGTACTAGGAGCAGCTCCTCGCAAATTCCCTACGCCCATGGTGGATAGGGACCGAACTGTCTCACGACGTTCTAAACCCAGCTCACGTACCGCTTTAATGGGCGAACAGACCAACCCTTGGGACCTGCTTCAGCCCCAGGATGCGACGAGCCGACATCGAGGTGCCAAACCTCCCCGTCGATGGGAACTCTCGGGAGAGATCAGCCTGTTATCCCCGGGGTAGCTTTTATCCGATGAGCGACGGCCTTTCCACTCAGCACCGCCGGATCACTAGGACCTGCTTTCGCATCTGTTCGACATGTCTGTCTCACAGTTAAGCCACCTTATACCCTTGCGCTCTTATGGCGATTTCCATTCGCCTTGAGGTGACCTTCGCGCGCCTCCGTTACTCTTTGGGAGGCGACCGCCCCAGTCAAACTGCCCACCTGATAGTGTCCCGTTCCGCGCTTCAGCGGCTTGCGGTTAGAATTCCAACAAGACAAGGGTGGTATCCCAACGACGGCTCCAACACCACTGGCGTGATGTCTTCCTAGCCTCCCACCTATTCTGTACATGCCTTGCCGAAATCCAGTGTCAGGCTACAGTAAAGCTCCACGGGGTCTTTCCGTCCCACCACGGGTAGCTGGCGTCTTTACCAGCACCACAATTTCACCAGGTCTCTCGCCGAGACAGCGCCCAGATCGTTACACCATTCGTGCAGGTCGGAACTTACCCGACAAGGAATTTCGCTACCTTAGGACCGTTATAGTTACGGCCGCCGTTTACTGGGGCTTCGGTTCAAAGCTTCGCCTTGCGACTAACCTCTCCCCTTAACCTTCCAGCACCGGGCAGGTGTCAGACCCTATACGTCGGCTTCACGCCTTCTGCAGAGTCCTGTGTTTTTATTAAACAGTCGCCTGGGCCTGGGTTCTGCGGCCGCTGCCTGCTCCATCAGCTTTGACTTTACCGGCGCGGCACCCCTTTTCCCGAAGTTACGGGGTCAACTTGCAGAGTTCCTTGGCGAGAGTTACCCTGTCCACCTTAGCCTGCTCAGCCAGCCCACCTGTGTCGGTTTGCAGTACGGGCACGCGATTCCTCCCTAGAGGCTTTTCTCGGCAGTCGGGCGTCAATGCCTTCGCTTCCGTGGAAGCTCCCCATCAGATCTCAGGGTTACGAGTCAGTGGATTTGCCTGCCGACTCCCCCTACCTCCTTGGACCGGGTATTCCAGCACCCGGCGCACCTAGCCTCCTGCGTCACCCCTTCGGTATTAGCGTCCTCGCGCGGGGCAGGAGTGTCTACCTGCTGTCCATCGACTACGCCCTTCGGCCTCGCCTTAGGTCCCGCCTAACCCTGGGCGGATCAACCTTCCCCAGGAATCCTTGGGCATCCGGTGAACGCGATTCTCACGCGTTTCTCGCTACTCATGCCGACATTCTCACTTCTCTGCAGTCCACAAGACCTTGCCGGTCTCACTTCTCCCCGCAGAGAACGCTCCCCTACCAATCAGGAGACCTCAGTCTCCCGAGTCCGAAGCTTCGGTTCTGTGCTTAGCCCCCTACATTTGCGGCGCAGAAGTCCTCGACCAGTGAGCTGTTACGCACTCTTTAAAGGGTGGCTGCTTCTAAGCCAACCTCCTGGCTGTCTGGGCACCTCCACATCCTTAACACACTTAGCACAGGCTTTGGGACCTTAGCTGTCGGTCTGGGCTGTTTCCCTTTCGACTACGAACCTTCTCGCCCGCAGTCTCACTCCCGCTTATCCAGTTCCGGTATTCGGAGTTTGGTTGAATTTGGTAGGACCCCAGTCCCCCGCATCCATCCAGTGCTCTACCCCCGGAACTTTCCCTCAGCGAGGCTGCACCTCAATGCATTTCGGGGAGAACCAGCTATCACCGCACTCGATTAGCTTTTCACTCCTATCCACAGCTCATCCGGGTCTTTTTCAACAGACTACGGTTCGGTCCTTCAGTCGGTTTTACCCGACCTTCAACCTGGCCATGGATAGATCGTGCGGCTTCGGGTCTACGCCATGCGACTATTCGCCCTATTCAGACTCGGTTTCCCTACGGCTCCGGACCTCTCAGTCCTTAACCTCGCCACGTAGCGTAACTCGTCGGCTCATTTTTCAATAGGCACGCCGTCACTCCCTCCGAAGAGAAAGCTCCGACTGCTTGTAGGCATACGGGTTCAGGTCTGTTTCACTCCCCGCCAGGGGTGCTTTTCACCTTTCCCTCTCGGTACTGCTTCACTATCGGTCACCGACGGTATTTAGCCTTGGACGGTGGGCCGCCCTGCTTCAACCGGAATTTCACGTGCTCCGGCCTACTCGGGGTATCTTCACAGGAAGGGGCTTCCTTTTCGCCTACGGGGCTCTCACCTTCTGCGGCTCGCTTTCCCAACACGATTCGGCTAAGGATGCCTTTTCTCACTTCCCGAGGTCGCTGCGGCTCCCTCCTGATGATCCCCACAACACCGATGACGCAACGACCGCAGTCTTGACACGTCTTCGGTTTAGGCTTCTCCCCTTTCGCTCACCACTACTCAGGGAATCTCTGTCGATTTCTTTTCCTCCGGCTACTGAGATGTTTCACTTCGCCGGGTGCCTCCCCCTTTACGAGGGTGACCGGATTCCTCCGGCCGGGTTGCCCCATTCGGGTATCTGCGGGTCAAGGGTCGCTTGCGCCTCTCCGCAGCTTTTCGCAGCTTGCTACGCCCTTCTTCGGCCGTCGGTGCCAAGGCATTCACCGTATGCCCTTATTACCTTGTCCTCGTTCAGCTTCTGCTTTCTTCGGTTGTCATGATGCGCGGGTTAACTTATTTAACAATTTAATTAAAAGCACAAAAATGGTGGAGATGATCGGATTCGAACCGACGACCCCCTGCGTGCAAGGCAGGTGCTCTCCCTCTGAGCTACATCCCCATTGCGTTTTTGGTGGGCCGGAGTGGATTCGAACCACTGACCTCACGGTTATCAGCCGTGTGCTCTAACCAACTGAGCTACCGGCCCACTAAAAAACACGACGCGCAGAGATCGGACGATTTTTGGTCCGGGGCTTCCGCCCCGTTCCCGCTCTCCTTAGAAAGGAGGTGATCCAGCCGCACCTTCCGGTACGGCTACCTTGTTACGACTTCACCCTCCTTACCAGACGCACCTTCGACGCCTCCGTCCCTTGCGGGTTCGGCCGGCGGCTTCGGGTGCCCCCAACTCGGATGGTGTGACGGGCGGTGTGTACAAGGCCCGGGAACGTATTCACCGCGGCTTGGCTGATCCGCGATTACTAGCGATTCCGGCTTCATGCAGTCGAGTTGCAGACTGCAATCCGAACTGGGACCGGCTTTAAGGGATCCGCTCTGCCTCGCGACTTCGCTTCCCGTTGTGCCGGCCATTGTAGCACGTGTGTCGCCCTGGACATGAGGGCCATGATGACTTGACGTCGTCCCCACCTTCCTCCGGCTTGTCGCCGGCAGTCCACTGAGAGTCCCCACCTTCACGTGCTGGTAACTCAGCGTAGGGGTTGCGCTCGTTGCGGGACTTAACCCAACATCTCACGACACGAGCTGACGACAGCCATGCAGCACCTGTGCACGCTCGCTACCCGAAGGTAGCGTCCTTCACCTTTCAGATCCGTACCACGTGCATGTCAAACCCAGGTGAGGTTCTCCGGTTTGCATCGAATTAAACCACGTGCTCCACCGCTTGTGCGGGCCCCCGTCAATTCCTTTGAGTTTCAATCTTGCGATCGTACTCCCCAGGCGGAATGCTTAGCGCGTTAACTCCGGCACGGATAGCTCGCACTACCCACACCTAGCATTCATCGTTTACGGCTGGGACTACCGGGGTATCTAATCCCGTTTGCTCCCCCAGCTTTCGCACCTCAGCGTCAGTCTTTGGCCAGGAAGCCGCCTTCGCCACTGGTGTTCCTCCCGATATCTACGCATTTCACCGCTACACCGGGAATTCCACTTCCCTCTCCAAGACTCCAGTCTACCAGTATCGACTGCATTGCACCGGTTGAGCCGATGTCTTTCACAGCCGACTTAGCAAACCGCCTACGTGCGCTTTACGCCCAGTAATTCCGGACAACGCTCGGCCCCTACGTATTACCGCGGCTGCTGGCACGTAGTTTGCCGGGCCTTCCTCGTGCGGTACCGTCACTTCCTTCTTCCCGCACAACAGTGGTTTACGTCCCAAGGGACTTCTTCCCACACGCGGCGTCGCTGGGTCAGGGTTGCCCCCATTGCCCAATATTCCCCACTGCTGCCTCCCGTAGGAGTCTGGACCGTATCTCAGTTCCAGTGTGGCTGGTCGTCCTCTCAAACCAGCTACCCGTCATCGCCTTGGTGAGCCGTTACCTCACCAACTAGCTGATAGGACGCGAGTTCCTCCCTGGGCGGATTGCTCCTTTTCACCTCTCGGCATATGGGGTTTTAGCGTCCGTTTCCAGACGTTGTCCCCCTCCCAAAGACAGATCCTCACGCGTTACTCACCCGTCCGCCACTGTACCCGATTCTCAGCAAGCTGGTCCTCGGACACCGTCCGACTTGCATGTGTTAAGCACGCCGCCAGCGTTCGTCCTGAGCCAGGATCAAACTCTCCGTTAGATTCCTTTGGAAATCTTTCAGAGCTTAATCGTCTCGATCTTGCGCGTCGTATTCTTTTGGCATGGTTCGTGTTGCCGCTTGTGTTTCGTCTCTCCGCCTCTCGGGCGGCAAGCGGTATAATAGCACCCTTCCGCCGAGGGCGCAAGCCCGAATTTGAAAATCGGCGGCTGTGCTATAATTTCCGGACATGACATGGCGAAGTCCTTTCAGTTGTCGGTACGATAGACACAGCATTTAAGGAGGCATCTTGACCTATGGCCGATGACCCTCGGTCCCCGGAGCGACGGAAGGAGAAAAAGCCCGAGAGAGCTTTCTCCTTCCTGCGCTTTCTCGGAGCCCTTCTTCTCCTTTCTCTGGCCCTGGCTTTGGCTACGGCGGCGGTGATGACGACCCTTTACGTGAAACGCATCTCCGCCGACCTTCCCTCTTTGGATGAGATGGCCCGTCAGCGCCCCAACCTGGCGACGGAAGTCTATGACAGGCAGAACCGCCTCATCGCACGGCTTTTTCTGGAAAACCGCACCTGGGTTTCCCTGGACCAGATTTCTCCCTGGATGCAAAAGGCGGCCATCGCCGCCGAGGATGGCGATTTTTACAGCCACAGCGGCCTTGATTTCCTCGGTATGGCCCGCGCCTTCTGGGTCAACCTGACTCACGGCCGGACCCGCCAGGGGGCGAGCACCATCACGCAGCAGCTCGCCCGGAATCTCTTCCTCTCGCGGGAGAGAACGATGGAGCGCAAGGTCAAGGAGGCCGTCCTCGCCCTCCGGCTCGAGCGTCTCTACACTAAGGATCAGATCCTCGAGATGTACCTCAACACGATCTACTACGGCCACGGGACTTGGGGAATCGCGGCGGCGAGTCAGGCCTATTTCGCCAAGCGTCCCGGTCAGCTTTCCGTTTCCGAGGCGGCCCTCTTGGCCGGCCTCGTGGCGGCCCCGGAGCTTTATTCGCCCTATCGTTCGCTGGAGAGGGCCCAAACCCGCCGGGCCTACGTGATCCGCCGTCTCGTCGACCTCGGGTGGCTCGACGGAGCCCAGGCTCAGACGGCCCTGGCCTCGCCTCCGGCCCTCCAGAAAGGGACGGTCAGTTCGGCTCCCCTGGACAAGGCCCCCTATTTCGTCTCGCACATCCTTTTCAACCACCTCCTCCCCACCTACGGCAAGGAGACCGTCTACCAGGAGGGACTGCGCGTCTACACCACCATCGACTTGGAGCTTCAGCAGGCGGCACAAGAGGCCGTGCGGCGTCTCAAGAGCGAGGGGGCCCTGGTCGCCCTGGCGCCCGGAACGGGCGAAGTGCTGGCCATGGTGGGGGGAAAAGATTTCGAGGTAAGCAAGTTCAACCGGGCCACTCAGGCCTTTCGGCAGCCGGGCTCGGCCTTTAAGCCCTTCGTCTATGCCGCGGCCCTTCAGGAGGGACTGCGTCCCGTCGATCACGTCCTCGACGCCCCTCTGATCTATGAAAACGGTTGGGCGCCTCAGAACTACAACGAAAAATTCGGAGGGGAGATCACCCTTCTCGAGGCCCTGACCCACTCCAACAACGTCGCCACGGTACGCGTGGCCGAGTCGATCGGCATCGGCAAAGTCGTCGCCATGGCCCGCAATCTGGGGATATCGAGCCCCCATCTGCCCCGCGACCTTTCCCTCTCTCTGGGTTCGGGAAGCGTGACCCCGCTGGAGCTGGGCCAGGCCTACTGTCCCTTCGCCAACGGCGGCTACCGGGTGACGCCCTACTTCATCCGAGAGATCAGGCGACACGACGGAGAAATTCTCGAGCAGCAGGGTCCTCAACTGAGTCCGGCCATTTCGCCGGAGCTGGCAGCGGAGGTCCAGGGCATGTTGAAAAATGTCGTCCGCGCCGGGACGGGACGGTCCGTGGCGATCCCCGACATGGACGTTCTCGGCAAGACGGGGACGACGAACGACTGGAGCGACGCGTGGTTCGTCGGCTCCGTCCCCGGAATTCTGGCCGTCGTCTACGCGGGACACGACGACCACAAGCCCCTGGGCAACCGCGCCACGGGCAGCACCATCGCCGCTCCCGTATGGAAGGCCTTCATCGATAAAGCCGTCGCCGAACTTCGACCTCCCCACCGTTTTTTCCTCGGCGATGCCGATGTCGAAGAGATCCAGGTCTGCCGAGAGACGGGCTATCTGGCCTCACCCTCCTGCAGTTCCACCGTGGCGGTGCTGATGGAGAGAAGCAAGGCTCCGACCTCGTTCTGTCCTCTCCACGGCGGGGACTGGTACGCCGCCCAGATGGACCCCTTGGCTCCAAGGCTGATCCTTGTCCGCGACGACACGGTCTTGCTGGCCCAGTACGGTTTGGGACAGTCTGCCGTGGCCGCCCAGCCGACGGAGGTCGTCCCCCTCCCGGCCTTCGCGCCTTCGCCGGCGCCGACACCGCCGCCGAAGGCGGAGACCAAGCCCTACAAGATCGACCCCAGCCCGGCCCAGATCGTCGAAGATCGTTATCAGGACCTGCTCAAACAGTACGGTCTGACGAACTGAGAAAGCGCGACGGAAAGACGGAGGGAGACGGTTCACCCGTCCCCCTCCGTCTTTCCGTCGCGACGAACGTTCTCCCTCGAAAAAAGGCCCTACTCGATGAGTCCCAACGCCGCGTGGGCAGCCGAGATGCGGGCGACGGGGACGCGGTAGGGGGAACAGCTGACGTAGTTGAGGCCCAGCTTGTGGCAGAAGGCGATGGAGTCGGGATCCCCCCCGTGTTCGCCGCAGATGCCGATCCCCAGATCGGGGCGGACGCGACGGCCGTCCTCGAAGGCGATCCTCATGAGCCGCCCCACGCCGTTGCGGTCGACGGAGCGGAAGGGAGGCTCGGGAAGGACGCGCATCGCGACGTATTGAGCGAGGAACTTGTTTTCGGCATCGTCACGGGAGTAGCCGAAGGTCGTCTGGGTGAGGTCGTTCGTGCCGAAGCTGAAGAACTGGGCGTACTCGGCCAACTCGTCGGCGATGAGGGCAGCCCGGGGAACTTCGATCATCGTACCCGTCTCGTAGGCGACGCTGCAACCCGCCTCGGAGAAAAGCTCCTCCGCGATCCTGTCCGTCATGGCCTTGAGCCGCTTCATCTCCTCCTGAACGCCGACGAGAGGCATCATGATGTGAGGAACGACCTCGACGCCTTCGGCGGCAAGGTGGAGGCAGCTGAGGAAGATGGCGCGTATCTGCATCTCGTAGATTTCGGGGTAGATGATGCCCAGCCGACAGCCCCGGAAGCCGAGCATGGGGTTGCTCTCCTTGAGGGCCTTGGCCTTGGCCAACGTCCTTTCCAGGGCAAGAGTCTCGGGTGCCTTCTGTCGCCCCTCGTCTCTGAGTTTTTTCAGGGCCCCTTCGATCTCGGCCTCCTTGGGAAGGAATTCGTGAAGGGGGGGGTCGAGGAGGCGGACCGTTACGGGAAGCCCCTCCATGGCCCGGAAAATACCCCTGTAGTCCTCTTCCTGCATGACCTGGAGTTTATCCAGAGCGGTGACGCGCTCCTCCTTCGTGGAGGCGATGATCATCTCTTTCATGACGGGAAGCCTGTCGGGAGCCATGAACATGTGTTCCGTGCGGCAGAGGCCGATGCCTCTGGCGCCGAAATCCCTGGCCCGAGCGGCATCGGCGGGTGTGTCGGCGTTGGCCCAGACGCGGACGGCAGCTTCCGCGTCTGCCCAGGTCAGGAGTTTTCGGAATTCGTCCGTCATGGCCGGCTCCATGAGAGGCACGTTCCCTGCGATGACGAGCCCTCTGCTGCCGTCGATCGTGAGGATATCGCCTTTGGCGAAGGTGCGGCCGCCGCAGGAGAGCGTTCCCCTGTCGGCATCGATCTCCAGTGCCTCGCATCCGGAGACGCAGGGCTTGCCCAGACCTCGGGCGACGACGGCGGCATGGCTCGTCATGCCGCCGTGGCTGGTGAGAACGCCCTGGGCGGCGAAGAGGCCATGGATGTCGTCGGGTGTGGTCTCGTGACGGACGAGGATGACGGCCTCTCCCGAGTCGCCACGGCGTTCGGCCTCGTCGGGATCGAAGACGATGGCGCCCACGGCGGCTCCCGGAGAGGCCGGAAGGCCCGTGGCCAGGACATCGACGGGGACGGAAGGGTCGACCTGTTTGTGAAGAAGTTTTTCGACCTGGTCGGGCGTGACGCGCCGGACGGCCGTCGTCCTGTCGATGAGTCCCTCTTCGACCATGTCGACGGCGACGAGAACGGCCGAACGGGCCGTCCTCTTCCCGTTACGGGTCTGAAGGATGAAGAGCCTGTTCCGTTCGATGGTGAATTCGATATCCTGCATGTCCCTGTAATGACGCTCCAGCATGGAGGCGATGGCGAGGAGCTCCCTGTAGAGAGTGGGCATGGTCGAACCCAGCTCGGCGATGGGCTGGGGCGTCCTGATCCCGGCGACGACATCCTCACCCTGAGCGTTGACGAGGAACTCGCCGTAGAGGCCCTTTTCTCCCGTCGAAGGATTGCGGGTGAAACAGACGCCCGTACCGCAGTCCTCTCCCAGATTGCCGAAGACCATGGTCATGACGTTGACGGCCGTCCCCAAGGCGTCGGAAATCTTGTTGATGCGGCGGTAGGTTTTGGCGCGGGGCGTGTTCCAGCTCTTGAAGACGGCTTCTATGGCCTGGCGGAGCTGAACCCAGGGATCGACGGGAAAATCGGATCGGGTCTCCCTTTTTACGATCTCTTTGAAGCGCTTTATGAGTTTTTTCCAGGTGGCGGCGTCGATTTCGTAGTCCTGTCTGACGGAGAGAGCCCGTTTGGCGTCGACGATTTCGTTTTCGAAGTGAGTCGACGAGACGCCGAGGACGACATCGGAGAACATCTGAATGAACCGGCGGTAGCTGTCGTAGGCGAAACGAGGCTCTCCCGAATTGGCGGCCAAAGCCTCGACGGTTTCGTCGTTGAGACCCAGATTGAGGATGGTGTCCATCATGCCCGGCATGGAGACGGGAGCGCCGGAGCGGACGGAAAGGAGGAGAGGGTTTTCTCCCCGCCCGAAAGTCTTGTCCGCGGCTTTCTCCAGACGAGCCACGGCCTCCTCGACGCCCGCCCAGAGATCGTCGAGGAGACCGGCTCCTCTCTCCCAGTAGGCGAGACAGGCCTCGGTCGTGAGGGTGAAACCCGGGGGAACGGGAAGTCCGATCTTGCTCATCTGGGCCAGGTTGGCCCCCTTGCCGCCAAGAAGGCCCTTCATGTCGGCGTTGCCTTCAGAAAAGTCGTAGATGTACTTGCTCTCGGTCATTGACATCCGGCTCCTTTCCTCAAGAAAACAAAAGGGCAGCTACACCCGCAGGTAGTCGAGAACCTCCTGGGCCACCTCTTCGATGGCCCTGTTGGTCACGTCGAAGATCTTGCAGCCGACACGCCTCATGATGGCGACGGAAAAGTCGAGCTCCCTCTCCAGTCTTTCGGGCTGAGCGTAATTGGAGAGATCGGCGTCGAGGCCGAGGATGCGGAGCCGTTCCTTGCGGATGGAGGAAAGCTTTTCCGTGTTGATGGTGAGGCCGATGACCCGCTCCGGCGGCAGATCGAAGAGCCCCTTGGGGGGATCGGCCTCGGGCACGAGGGGAATATTGGCGACCATGACCCCCTTATGGGCCAGGTACATGGAAAGGGGCGTCTTGCTCGTCCGGGAAACGCCGAGGATGACGAGGTCGGCCTCTTCGTAGAGTTCGGCGCCCCTTCCGTCGTCGCATTTGATGGCGAATTCGACGGCCTTGACGCGACGGAAATATTCTTCGTCGAGACGGCGGAGAAGACCTGGCGTTTCCAGAGGGGGGCAGCCCAAACGGTTTTCGAGGATTTTCAGGATGGGGCCGAGGATATCGACGATCGGAAGGTTGAGCTTCTCCGCCTCCTCCACGAACCAGCGACGGAGGGCATGATCGACGAGGGTGCAGATGATGACGGCCTGAGAGCGGAGGGCCTCCTCAAGGACCTCTCTTCCCCGTTCGTCATTGTTGACGTAACGGAAGCGCCGAAGCTCCGCCTTCTTGGCGCCGAACTGGCTGGCCGCCGCCCGAGCCACGTGTTCTGCCGTCTCGCCCGTGAAATCGGAGACGACGAAAAGTTCTAAGGCCATGATCGGTTCCTCCCTGTCCTTCTATGACATTCGATGGCGAAAAACCCGTCCTTCCCGGAAAAGTTCTCTTTCCGGGAAGGACCGTTCGTTCTCACCTATTCCCCTGCTTTTCGAGATTTATTTTAGCATGCCCAGATCGCCGACCATATGGAAGAGTTCCTGACAGCGAGCAAGGATGGCAAGCCGGTTGGCCCGAACAGCCTGATTTTCGTCGTTGACGAGGACTTTTTCGAAAAAGAGGACGAGGACAGGCTCCATTTTTGCCAGCACGGCCGTGAGATCTTTCCATCGACTCTCGTCCCGGGCCGCTCGGGCCTGAGGTGCCAGATCTTCGAGAGCATCGAGAAGGGCCTTCTCGGCGTCATCGGCGAAAAGGGAGGGATCGACGGTTCCGGGACAGGTTTCCGCCTTGGCCAGGATGTTGCGGACCCGGACGGCAGCCGTGATGAGCTGACGGAACCAGGCCTCACCCTGAATGTCGACGAGGGCGAGAAGGAACCTCTGCGCCTGAAGGGGGCGGTTCCAGGAGGCGGCCAGAGCGAGGGCGACGATGTCGTGGCCGTACCCTTTTTCCTTGAGCTGGATCTGGAGACGATTGCGGAGAAAGTCGAAGACTTTCTCCAACACCTCCGGCCCGGCACTCATCTGGCGGGCGGCCTCGGTCATGAGGGCCTCTATGTCGACGTCGAGGTCGAGCCCCCAGAGGATTTCGTTGATGCAGCGGGCGGCACGGCGAAGGCCGTAGGGATCCTGAGAGCCCGTGGGATCGAGGCCGACTTTGGAGCAGGCCAAGATCGTATCGGCCCTGTCGGCAAGTCCGACGAGGGCACCGACGGGGTCCGTCGGGAGGTTGTCTCCGGCGAAACGGGGCAGGTAAAGCTCGTAAAGGGCCTTGGCGACGCGATCGGGCTCACCGTTTTTGCGGGCATATTCGCGCCCCATGACGCCCTGAAGCTCGGGGAACTCGTAGACCATGTGCGTGACGAGGTCGGCCTTGGCCAGCCAGGCGGCCCGTTCGACGAAAGGCCGATCGTCCCGGCGCTCCAGGTGGTCGGTGAGCCAGAGGGCCAGGTCTCTGGCTCGAAGGACTTTTTCGTAGACCGTGCCGATCTGTTCCTGATAGACGATGGACTTCAGCTCTTCCACCCTGGAGGCAAGGGGCGCCTTCTGGTCCTCCTTCCAGAAGAAGGCGGCGTCGGCCAGGCGAGCCCGGAGGACGCGCTCGTTGCCGTCGCGAACGACATCCATGTTGGTGGCGCGATTGTTGCTGACGCCGACGAAATGGTTTTTGAGCCTGCCCGAGCCGTCTCGGACGGGAAAGTAGCGCTGGTGGACCTTCATGGAGGTGACGAGAACCTCTGACGGGATATCGAGATAGTCCTTGTCGAAGGTTCCGAAGAAGGGGACGGGATATTCGACGAGGAAGAGGTTTTCTTCCACGAGATCGGGGTCCAGGTCGACCTTGCAGCCCATCTCCTTTTCGAGGGCCGCAATGCGGCAGATTATCATCTCCCGCCGTTTGGCGACATCGACGACGACGTAGTTGTCGTAAAGGCTGTCCAGATATTGGCTGGTATGGGCGATCTCGATGCGCCTGGCCCCCATGAAGCGATGGCCCCTCGTGATGCGCCCCGACTGCAGGGAACCCAAAGAGAGGGGGACGACGCGGTCACCCCAGAGAGCGAGGATCCAGCGGAGGGGGCGAGCGAAGCGGAAGGCGGGATCGTCCCAGTACATGTTTTTGGGAAAGACGATGGCGCCGACGATATCACTCAGCAGGCCGGGCAGGACGCTCTCCGCAGGACGCCCCGTCTCCTTGACCTGGGCGAAGGCATATTCGACGCCATCGACCTGACGGAGGATCAAGTCGTCGACATCGACTCCCCTGCTCTTGGCAAAACCGATGGCCGCCCGAGTCGGAGCGCCCGTTCCGTCGAAGGCCGACTTCCAGGCCGGCCCCCTGTATTCCTCCATGAGGTCTTCCTGGCGATCGGAAAGGCCCTTGACGGAAAGGACGATGCGACGAGGCGTTCCCTGCGCCTGCAGGGAGCCGTAGGAGAGGCGGGCGACGGCGAAGCTCTTTTCGGCGACGGCGCGGATCTCGCCGAGAACCCACTGCATGAAACCGGCCGGGATCTCTTCCGTTCCCAGCTCCAGGATCAGATCTTCCCTGTTCATCCCTCAACACCCCCTAGCGACGGAACTTGTCCATGAGCGGATAGCCCAAGGCCTCTCTCTGCCGGACATAGCCTTCGGCACAGAGGGCGGCAAGGGCGCGGACGCGGGAAATATAGCCGGTGCGCTCGGTGACGCTGATGGCATTGCGGGCGTCGAGAAGGTTGAAGGTGTGAGAGCACTTGAGGACGTAGTCATAGGCGGGAAGGACATTGCCCGTGGCGGCGACGGCTTTGGCCTCGCCCTCGTAGAGGTCGAAGAGCCGAAAGAGCATGGCGGCATCGGAGAGGTCGAAATTGTACGTCGACTGCTCCACTTCGCTGCGATGATGGATATCGCCGTAGCGGACCTTGCCGACCCAGGTGAGGTCATAGACGCTGTCCACTTTCTGGACGAACATGGCGATGCGCTCCAGGCCATAGGTCAGTTCGGCCGGGACAAGATCCATATCGATGCCGCCGACCTGCTGGAAATACGTGAACTGAGTCACTTCCATGCCGTCGAGCCAGACCTCCCACCCCAGCCCCCAGGCGCCGATGGTGGGCGATTCCCAGTCGTCCTCGACGAAACGGATGTCGTGTTCGGCCGGATCGATGCCCAGGGCTTTGAGGCTGTCGATGTAAAGCTCCTGGATGTCTTCCGGAGCGGGCTGGACGATGACCTGGTACTGGTAGTAGTGCTGGAGCCGGTTCGGATTTTCCCCGTAACGTCCGTCGGCGGGGCGGCGGGACGGCTCGACGTAGGCGACGCGCCACGGTTCGGGACCGAGGACGCGAAGCGTCGTCGCCGGATTCATGGTCCCCGCGCCGACTTCAATATCGTAGGGCTGTTGAATGACACAGCCCTGTTCGGCCCAGAACCGCTCCAATCGCATGATGATTTCCTGAAAGTTCACCTTTCTACCCCCTATCGCCTGAGCGAAAACTCACACGCTTTCCCGCAGAAGGGACAGAAGCCTTTCGTTGAGAGGCGTCCATTCGACGGGATGGCCCACCGTCTGCGACCATGGGACGAAGGAATCACGGGAAAGCATAACAGCAGCCCTCAAGGCCTGCAAGAGAAGGGACGGGAGCGCGGTCCCCCCGCCGCCGCAATCGCCGCAGAGAAGGGATTCCCCCTGCCAATGGGCCTCGTCGAGCGCCCTGCCGCAACGGCCGCAACGCTCCAGATCGGGCGCTCCGCCTCTGTCGCGAAGCCAGCGCCAGAGAAAACGCCATTCGGCGACCTCCCCGTCGGCCCCCCGTTCGAGCTCCCAAAGGGACCAGAAAAAAAGCCCGAGCAGGGCGTCATCGGGATGACCGGGAAGGAAGATATCTCCGATCAACTTCCCCCATCGAAGGGCCCGGGCCAACGGCTCGGGCCGACGGCGCAGCCCCCAGAGGTCGCTTTTGACCTCCGCCTCTTTGAGATAGAGGTTGCGCGAGGCCTTGTAAAGGGTGAAGACGGACCAGACGAGAGGCTCCGTGGCCCCTCCGAAACGCCCTCGCCCCCTGGCCGCACCGGGAGCCACGACCCAGAGGGGACCGTGCCCCTTGAGTCCCAGGTAGAGCAGGCGTTCCCCCTCGGCCGTATCGCATCGTCTGAGGACGACGCCCGAGGCCCGGAAGTGCCCCTGGCGCAGGTAGTCGGCGCCGTTCATTGCCTATAGCCGAAGCGTTTGAGATCCCTGTCCGATTTTCGCCAGTCCTGGCGAACTTTGACGAAGAGCTCGAGGAAGACCTTTTCCTGGAGCATTTCCTCCAACCCGGCTCGGGCGAGCGTGCCGATCTCGCGCAGCATGGCCCCTCCCCTGCCGATGATGATGCCCTTCTGCCCCGGCCTTTCGACATGAACGGCGGCCCTGATGTAGGCCACGTCCCTTTCGGGATACTCGTCGGGCGTCTGGAAGGCCTCGATCTCGACGGCGACGCTGTGAGGCACTTCCTCTCGGGTGAGCAGCAGGATCTTTTCCCTGATGATTTCCGCCGCGAGAAAGAGTTCGGGATGATCCATGATGCGCTCGTCGGGATAAAGGGGCGGTCCCGCGGGAAGCCTTTCGACGACCTTGTCCAGAAGAAGGTCCAGATTGGTCCCGACCCGAGCCGAGAGAGGAAGGATCTCTGCTGAGGCGACCCTGTCCTGATAGAGCTCGACGGCCTGCCAAAAGGTTTGCCCCTTTTTCAGGTGATCGACCTTGTTGACGACGAGGAAAACGGGACGAACCGTCTCCTTCAGAAAGGCCAGGATACGCTCGTCCTCGGGACCGATGTGGCGATCCGACGCATCGACGACGTAACAGATGAGGTCCACCTCTTCGAGGGCCCGTCGAGCCGTCTCGACCATGAACTCGCCCAGTTTATGGTGAGGCAGATGGATGCCCGGCGTGTCGATGAAGACGATCTGGGCCTTCTCGTCGCTGTAGATGCAGCGGATGCGGTTCCTCGTCGTCTGAGGCTTTTCGGAGACGATGGTGACCTTCTGCCCCAGGAGGGCGTTGATGAGCGTCGATTTTCCCACGTTGGGGCGGCCGACGACGGCGACGAGGCCGCAGCGGAAGGCCGCATCAGGCTTCAAGAGGGAATGCTCCTTCAAGGACAAAGGGATGAGGCAAGAGGTCCAGATCGAGACGGTAGAGGAGAGATTCCGTCCCCTCCTCCAGGACGACGAAGAAGGCGGCGTTGAACTCGGCCATGAACTGACGGCAGGCCCCGCAGGGAAGGCAGGGCTCCCCGTGGCGCCCCACGACGGCGATGGCGACGAAATGTCTCTCGCCGAGGGCGACGGCCGTCGTCAGAGCGTTCCTTTCGGCGCAGATAGAGAGACCGTAACTGGCATTTTCGACGTTGCAGCCCAGGATGACCGTCCCCTCGGCGGTGAGGAGGGCCGCGCCGACGGGGAAGCGGGAGTAGGGGACGTAGGCGGCCTGCTGGGCCTCCCGTGCCTTTTTCAAAAGCGCTTCGGGCGTTACGGAATGGGGCCAGTTCACGAAATCACCTCCAGGTTGTGACGTTCAGTCCTCATCGGAACCCTTATTTTCTCGGCGAAGAAGGCGAAGGAGCTTGACGCGATGGTCTTCGACCTCGAGCACTTCGAAATCCCAATCGCCGAAGGAGAGTCTCTGCCCGACGTCGGGAAAGCGCCCGGCCAGGGAGATGATGAAGCCGGCCACGCTCTCGACGTCGTCGGAGGTGAAGGAATAACCGAGACGATCGCTGAGATCTTCGAGGTTGACGCCTCCCTGCACGAGATAGCTGCCGTCGCCGTCGGCGATGATGGAAGGCGTCTCCTCGTCGTACTCGTCCTGGATCTCGCCGACGATTTCCTCCAAGAGGTCCTCGAGGGTCAGGATGCCGGCCGTCCCTCCATATTCATCGACGACGATGGCCATATGAACTTTGTTGCCTCTCATGAGGCTGAAAAGGCCGGCAATGCGCATCGTCTCGGGAACGAAGAGCGCCTCGCGACAGATCCCCTCGACGGACGTTCCCGGATCGCCCGAGACGAGGCTGCGAAGCAGGTCTTTGACGTAGAGAATGCCGACGATCTGGTCGAGACTCTCTCCGATGATGGGGACGCGGGAATGACCATGTTCGAGAATCACTTCGACGGCCTCGGCCAGAGTCGTCTCGCGGGCGAGGGCAACCATGTCGGTCCGGGGAACCATGACCTCGTAGGCCCGAGTCTCCTCGAAGGAGATGACGCCGTGGATCATCTTGCGTTCTTCCTCTTCGAGAGCGCCCGAGGCCCCGCCGATATTGACCATCTGCTCGATCTCCTCGCGGGTGACGAAGGCGTGCTGGGGGACGAGGTCGATGCCGAGAAGCTTCCCCAATCCCCGGACGATGGCCACCGTGAGCCAGAGGAGGGGAGAGAAGAGGACGCTCAGGAAGCGCAGCATGGGAAGAACGGCGACGAGGATCGTTTCGTTGCGGACGATGGCGATGCTCTTGGGCAGGATTTCGCCGAAGATGACGATGAGAACGGTCATGACGACGACGGCCAGAAGGGGGCCCTGCTGCCCGTAAAGCCGCAGGGCCAGCGAAGTGGCCATGGCGCTGGCGGCGATATTGACGAGATTGTTGGCCACGAGAGTCACCGTGAGAGCCCTCTGGGTCTGATCGGCGAGCCAGGCCAGAAAGCGGCGCCTGCCGGGATGGCGCTCCTGAAGGGCCATCAATTTGCCGCGCCCTACGGCCGTGATGGACGTCTCGGTGCTGCTGAAAAGGGCCGAGAGGAGGAGAAGGAGGAGGAGGAGGAGGAGCGATTGTAAGGTATCGCTTTCCATATCGGTTCAGGCTCCCCGCTCGACCAGGGCCAGAACCCTGTCTCGATAGCGCTCCTGGATTTCCCACATGAGGGCCTCCTCTTCGGCCGTGCCGTGGTCGAGGCCCAGAAGATGCAGGACACCATGGAAGATGACGAGGAGGACCTCGGAGAGGAAGGGCACGTTCCGTGCCTGGGCCTCCCTCCGCACCACATCGCAACAGACCACGACGTCGCCCAGGGGAAGAAGGGGCCAGTCCGGAGGGAGAAACCGCCCCTTTTCGTCCTCCCACTGGGGGAAGGAGAGGACATCGGTGGCCTCTCCGATCTGTCGGTAACGGCCGTTGAGGTCGGCCATCGCCGCAGGATCGACAAAAAGCAAAGAGACCTCGACCGACTCCTTCACGTCCAGCTCGGGGCGAACTTCGACGATCATCGCCGGCAAGATCTCCTTCAGGGCCTTTTCCATAGCCTCGGGCAGCGGACTTCGGGGGTTGGCCGAATCTCCCTCTTCCAATTGCAGTTCCACGTTCACGCAGATCCCTCCTGTTTGGTATCAGCCGGCTTCGGAATTTCCTTGACCTGTCGGCTGTGGTACATCGACCGCAGAACATCGACGAAGACACTCTTTACCGTTGCAAGGTCTTTGAGGCTGAACGAGACCTCGTCGAGTTGTTTTTCCTGAAGTTTGGATTCGATGACCCGTCCCACCGTCTCCTCGAGCTCGAAGACGTCCTGGATGTTTCCGCCGGCGGCGCGAACGGCGGCTTCCGTGGAGTCGGCGAGCATGACGAGAGCCGTTTCGGCCGACTGGGGGCGCGGACCGGGGTAGCAGAACTGCTCCCGAGGAAGGTTTTCCCCCATGGCCTTCGCCTTGCGCTGGAAGTATCCCAGGCAGGTCGTTCCGTGGTGTTCCGTGATGAAGCGCCGGATCACCCGGGGCAGGCCGTGCTCGGCGGCCAGGTCCATGCCCTCGCGGACGTGGGAGATGATGATGAGGGCCGACAGGGTCGGCGCCAGCTCATCGTGGACGTTCTCTCCCTGAAATTGATTTTCGACGAAAAACTGAGGGCGGCGAAGCTTGCCGATATCGTGATAATAGGCTCCGGCCTTCACCAGCAGGCTGTTCAGCCCCAGGCGGTCAGCTGCCGATTCGGCCAGAGTCCCTACCATAAGGGTGTGGTGGTAGGTCCCCGGCGCCTCGACCTGAAGACGCTTGAGGAGGCGGTTCGAGGGGTGACTCAGCTCGATGAGCCGCAGAGGGGAGATGACATCGAACAGGTTTTCCCAGAGGGGAAGGACGGCGATGACGATCATGCCCAGGGCTGCGGCGGCGAGGACGTAGGTGCCGACGCGCTCGAAGGTCACCCCGATGCCCATCCACCATCGCCCCAAGAGGGCCGCCGCCGCCCCGCCGAGACCGACAAGGAAGAACTGCTGCCAGAGGTGAACGCGGCTGCGGATTTCGTGAAGGAGCAGATGCCCCAGCCCGGCGACGGCCACGCTCGTCATGACCAGAAGCAGATAGGCGAAAGACGGCGCTTCCATGGCCAACAGGGCGCCGACCGTCCCGGCCCCGAGGACCAGATGGAAGGAAAAATCCCGAGGCAGGGTGAGAAAGGCCCAGCCGGCGAAGGGGAGAATGCCGAGGCCGTCAAGACCGAAGCGGCTCCCGAGAGCCTGGAAGAGCCATCCGGAGACGACGAGGGTGACGAAGAAAAGCCACTCCCTTTGATCGAAGGAGAGGCCTCGACGGAGGATGAAGACGTCGGGCCAGAAGCTCCAGACCAGGACGGCCAGAAGGGAGAAGAAGAAATGACGCCAGGGGAAATGGGCCTCGGGAAAGCCCTGTCGGGAGAGAAGAACGGCCTGTTGGGTCGTCACGATGTCGTCTTTTTTGACGATGACTTCACCGCTCCGGAGAACTCTCTCGACAGGGCGCACCATGGCCGAACGGCGCTTGCGCAGATCGACGGTCGCCTCGTCGTCGACGCGGACGGTGGGCTCGAGGAGACTGTCAAGCATCTGGAAGACGACATTGCGATCGGACCAATCGAGCCCCGTCGACTCCAGGGCCGACCAGAGTTCCTGATCGTCGATCGACAAAGAGGCGTTCGTTTTGGAGAGGAGATCGAGCCCAATGGACTGGGCCACTTCGAGCAGCGCCTTGCGGCGCCCCTCGGGAAAGTCCAGAAGGAGTTGCACCAGCGAGGGAGGAGGGCCATCCATCCCTCCCTCCCCTCCGAGAAGCCGGAGCTGATCTTCCAGCTCCCGGTGAAGAAGACCGTCCTTGAGGAGGACGGCGGCCACCTCTTCGGCGACGCGCTGGCGCAAAAGGTCCGTGGCCTCGCGATCCTCAAAGGAGGAGGTGTAGAGGGCGACATAGGTCTGCGGCGCCGGCCTTCCGACGCGATAGGCATCTTTGCTGTCGGCCCACCAGCCCCAGAGGAGAATGGCGGCAGCGGCGACAAGCAGCACGACACGGACACCCCAACCGAGGCGCAGGGCGGGAGCGCCCAAAACCCGGAAAAGGCGTCGGCGAGTGCCGTTCCGCTTATTGGGGCCGTCGCTGTTCTTCATAGCGGTCATAGGCCTGGACGATTTTCTGGACGATTTCGTGGCGGACGACGTCTCTGTGCCCGAGAGTCACGAACTCGATCCCTTCAATGCCGCCCAAAACGTGCTGCACCACCTTTAAACCGGAGTCCTTGCCCGAGGGCAGGTCGATTTGAGTGACGTCTCCCGTCACGACAGCCTTCGACCCGAAGCCGAGCCGCGTGAGGAACATCTTCATCTGCTCCGGCGTCGTATTCTGAGCCTCGTCGAGAATGATGAAGCTGTCATTGAGGGTTCTGCCTCGCATGTAAGCCAACGGGGCAATCTCGATGACGCCTTTTTCGACGTAACGGGCGAAACGCTCAGGAGAGAGAAGCTCGTAAAAGGCGTCGTACAGGGGGCGCAGGTAGGGTGCGACCTTTTCCTGAAGGTCGCCGGGGAGGAAGCCCAGGCTCTCTCCCGCCTCGACGGCGGGACGGACCAGCACGACGCGATTGACATGGCCCGCCTTGAGAGCCGCGACGGCGACAGCGACGGCCAGGTAGGTCTTGCCCGTTCCGGCGGGACCGATGGAAAAAACGATGTCGTTTCTGCCTATGGCCTCGATGTAGCGCTTCTGCCCCGCCGTTTTGGGACGCACGGCTTTGCCCCTCGCGGTGATGCACGTCACCTCTTCGAGGAGACCGGCCACGTCGGCCCGGCCTCCGTCGGCCAAGGCATTCATGGCCAGTTTGACCTCGGGAAGGGTGACACGATGACCCCGACGGGCCACGGCGACGAACTGGACCAGCAGATCCGAGACGAGCTCGACGACCTCACCGTCAGGTCCCTGAACGGTCAATTCCGATCCGCGAAGGACGACCGAGACGGGATAGCGCTCCTCGAGGGCCCGAAGGTTTTCGTCGCCCGGCCCGACAAGGCGCGCGACGACCTCTCCCCCATCGACGGGGATGTGACGGCTCTGAGACCCCATCACTCTTTGTCCCGGCCCTTTCGCCTCCACGGGACGATCAGGCCCGTTCCACTCGGATTATCTCGGGGAACTCGTCTTTGAGGACCGTCTCGACCTGAGCGCGGAGCGTCTCCTGCGCGAAGGGACAGGTCCCGCAGGCCCCCTTGAGAAGGACCTTGAGGAGCCCCGACCCAGCCTCGAAGGAGACGAAATCGATATCGCCGCCGTGGCTCTGAAGAGCGGGACGGACGCTCTGGTCGATGACGCTTTTGATCCGGTTTTCTAACTCCATCGTCGGATGCTCTCCTTTGCGCCGTCTCTGGACGAGACAGCCCTTGATATAAGGCCCGGAACCGCCCAAGTCTTACGGAAAATCATTATATCACGGTCGCCATCAAAGCGCTCTAAAGGGGGTACGCGACGCCCTCTATGGCCTCGCCGAGGCCGATGTTCCTGTAGGTGACTTTGGAAAATTTCCGGGGGAGAAAATCCTTCGCCACGGCGGGAAAAAGGACATAGCTCAGATAATCTTCAGGCTGGAGGGCCCAGACGCCTGCGGCGTTGACGGCATCGGCCATCTCTCCCCTGAGATGTTCGCCGGGACGCCCCTCTATGGCTTTTTCGTCGCCGATGGCCTTTCCCCGAATCTCTTCGTCGACCGGTGCGGGAGGTCTGCCGTAGTAGCCGAGGAAATAGTTTTTCACCTCTTTCGGAATGACCTTCCATCGCTCGCCGACGAGGACGTTGAGCGTCGCCTGGGTGCCGACGATCTGGCTCGTGGGTGTCACCAGGGGAGGATAGCCCATCTCCATGCGGACCTGAGGCACTTCCCGGAGGACGGCGTCGAGTTTGTCGAGCGCGTTCTGTTCCTTGAGCTGGCTCACCAGATTGGAGTACATGCCGCCGGGAATCTGGTAGCGGAGGATGTTGATGTCGACGCCGTGAAGGTCGACGACGAGTTTACTGTAGTGTTCGCGGACGTGGCGGAAATGTTCCGCCACGGGGACGAGACGTTCCAGATCGAGCCCCGTATCGTAAGGCGTTCCCGCCAGGGCGGCCACCATGGCTTCCGTGGCCGGCTGGCTCGTTCCCATGGAAAGGGGGGAGATGGCGCAGTCGACGACATCCGCTCCTGCCCGACAGGCCTCGAAATAACTCATCGCCGCCAGTCCCGTCGTGTAGTGGCTGTGGACCTGGACGGGAAGGCCGGTCCTCTCCTTGATGCCCTTGACGAGGGGATAGGATTCGGAGGGACTGAGGAGACCGGCCATGTCCTTGATGCAGATCGAATCGGCGCCCATGGCCTTCATCTGGAAGGCCAGTTCCTCGAAGGCCTTCGTCGTGTGAACGGGCGATATGGTGTAGGAGATGGCCAGCTGGAGGTGGGCCCCCTCCTTTTTCACCTGTGCGGCGGCCGTCTCCAGGTTACGCAGATCATTGAGGGCATCGAAGCAGCGGATGATGTCGATCCCGTTGCCCACGGCCCTTTTGACGAACTCGACGACGACATCGTCGGCATAGTGACGGTAGCCCAGAAGGTTCTGTCCCCTCAGAAGCATCTGCAGTTTCGTCTTTTTGAAACACTTCCGCAGGAGACGGAGCCGCTCCCAGGGGTCCTCGTCGAGGAAGCGCATGGCCGAATCGAAGGTGGCCCCGCCCCAGACTTCGAGAGAGTGATAGCCCACGTCATCCATCTTCTCGGCGACGGGGAGCATATCCTCTGTCCGAAGGCGGGTGGCCATGATGGACTGATGGGCGTCGCGCAGGGCCGTTTCCGTGATGCCGACGCGCCTCGTCACGGGAAGGGAGGCAGTCGGCCCCTCTCCCGCGGGCTCCGGCCCTCGCGGGGTTCCGGAAGAAGAATTCGATCGCGTTCCGTTTTTGGGGACATCTGTCATGACTTACACCTCCGCAGAAACCTCTTTGGCCTCCTGCCAGAGGCCCTCCAACTCCTCAAGGGAATAGTCTTGCCAGGCCCTTCCTGTGGCCCGAACCCGCTCTTCGATGTAGTTGAAGCGTGACGAGAACTTTCCGTTGGCCTTCTGGACGACGACCTCGGCATTGGCACCGAGGTGGCGAGCCAAGTTGGCCAGGGCGAAAAAGAGGTCGCCCAGCTCCTCTTCGACCCGCTCCCTTCCCTCGCCGAGGCGACGGGCCCGGCGAAGCTCTTCGATCTCTTCGGCGACCTTGTCGAGAACGGAATCCAGATCTCCCGAGGGCCAGTCAAAACCGACCTTGGCGGCCCGCTCCTGAAGCTGATGGGCCCGCAAAAGCCCGGGAAGGCTGCGCGGGACACCCGAAAGAAGCGTATCCTTTTTCTTCCTCTCGCGCCGCTCCTCGCCTTTGATGCGCTCCCAGTTGCGGGCGACATCGCCGCTGCCCTCCACTTCGGTGTCGCCGAAGACATGAGGATGACGCCGGACCAGTTTGGCCGAGATGGCATCGACGACGTCGCCCATGTCGTACCGCCCCTCCTCCGTGGCCATCTGGGCCAGGAAGACGACCTGAAGCAACAGATCGCCCGATTCCTCGACGACCGATCCGTCGTCGCCGTCAAGGGCATCGACCAGTTCGTAAGCCTCTTCGACGATGTAGGGCTTCAGATCCTGAGGACGCTGCTCCCTGTCCCAGGGACAGCCGTCGGGTGCCCTCAGTCTGGCCATTATATCCAAAAGAGCTTCAAATTTCTCCCCCTTGGAACACGTCACGATGGAGACCCTCCTTTTTTGATTCATCGGCGTTTCCGTCGTCGATTCTGGATGCCAGGTCGACGAGCGCAGGACTGCCTCCGGGCCCAAAGGCCCGCCCTTCGGTCAGAAGCCAGCCGCCGGCGGCAAGGAGAAGAGGGGCCAGGCGAGGAATATCGCCTTCGATGACGGTCTGATCCTCTCCGCTCACGATCCTTGCGATGCCACGGGTCGCCCCCAACAGACGCAGACGGGCCAGGGCGAGAAGAAAAGCGACCCCAGAGGGCATTGTACCAAATCGATCGTCGAGCTCCAGGGCAAGATCCCTCAACTCCGAACCGTTCCGGGCCCGCAGAATTCTCCTGTAAAGAGCCAGACGAATCGCCGGCTGGGGAATGTAGCCTTCGGAAATGGAGGCGGGGATCCGGACCTCGATGACCGTTTCCCGACGTTCCTCCCCCTTGAGGCGGGCGATCTCCTCCTCCAACATCTTGTAGTAGTAGAGATAGCCGACACGATCGGCTCCATGACCGTGCTGAGAGGTGCCGATGATCTCGCCGCCGCCTCGTATTTCCAGATCTCTCAGGGAAAGGCGATACCCCGTGCCCAGATCGGCGATCTCGGCTATGGCCTCGAGACGCTCCCGGGATTCCCGGGATATCTCCTTGTCGTCCGGATAGAGGAAAAGGGCGAAGGCCTGCTCGCTGCGGCGGCCGACACGTCCGCGGAGCTGATACATCTGAGCCAGCCCCAGGTCTTGGGCGTCATCGACGATGAGGGTGTTGGCCCTGGCGATATCAAGGCCGCTTTCGACGATGGTGGTACAGACGAGGATATCCGATTCTCCTCGGACAAAGGCGGCCACGGTCCGCTCCAGCGGCCCTTCGGCCATCTGGCCGTGGGCGACGGAGAGGCGGCTTTCGGGGAAGAGACGTCGCAACATTTCGGCTCGGGCTCCGATGGTGCGGACCCGGTTATGGACGAAAAAGACCTGTCCCCCCCGAGCCAACTCGCGAGCGACGGCGCGGCGGACGAGATCGTCCCGCCAGGGACCGGCGACGGTGATGACGGGATGACGGTCGCGGGGGGGCGTCGAGATGAGGGAGATATCGCGAATGCCGCCCAAAGAGAGGTGAAGCGTTCTCGGAATGGGCGTCGCCGTCAGCGTAAGGACATCGACGTGAGGGAAACGTTCCTTGAGTCTCTCCTTGTGGAGAACGCCGAAACGATGTTCTTCGTCGACGATGAGCAACCCCAGGTCCCTGAAGTCGACGTCTTTCTGGACGAGACGATGGGTTCCTATGAGGATGTCGATTTTCCCTTCGGCCGTGTCGGCGATGATTTTTCTCTGCGTCGCCGTCGTGACGAAGCGGGAGAGAAGGCCGATTTCGACGCCGAAAGGACCGAGGCGACCGGAGAACGTCTCCTGGTGCTGTTGGGCCAGGAGCGTCGTCGGGACGAGAAGAGCCACCTGTTTCCCGGCGAGAACGGCCTTGAAGGCGGCCCGAAGGGCCACTTCCGTTTTGCCGTATCCCACGTCGCCGACGATGAGGCGATCCATGGGAACGGGACGCTCCATATCCCTTTTGACGTCATCGATGGCCCGAAGCTGATCGTTGGTCTCCACGTAGGGGAAACTGCTTTCGAAGGCTTCCTGAAGGGCATCATCGGGAGGAAAGGCGAATCCCTGGAGCGTCTCCCGTTTGGCGTAGATCTCAAGGAGGGCCCGTGCCGTCTCCTGCGCGCTTTCACGGCTTCGCTCGACGGCCTTTTTCCAGTTTCTCCTCCTCAGATCATCGGGCTCCGGCTCCTCTCCCGGCGCGGGGTGATGGGGCGTAAGCCTGTCGATCTGCGCCGTCGGGATCAGAAGGCGTCGATCTTCGGCGAACTGAAGGGCCAGATGTTCCTGGGTGCCGCCGGAGACGTCTACCCTTTCGACGCCGAGGAAGCGTCCCAGCCCGTAGTCCTCGTGGATGACCCATTGGCCGGGATGAATCTGGTCGCTCCACTCGCGCGGGACGGACCGACCGCCCGAGGGCGGCGTCGAGAGGCCCAGAAGTTCCGTGTCGGTAAGGCACACGATCCGGTTATCCAGGTCCTGAAAACCGTTGGAGAGGGAGCCCTCGACGGTCCGGCAGCCCCGCTCCCGCGCCCAGAGAAGGACCTGGGCGTTACGGGAAAAGACGGTGACCTGCCAGGGAGAACTCCATTGGACGAGGGAGGCCTCGACATCCCTCCACCTGCCCCGAAAGGAGGGAAGGGGGAGGATGTTGCGCCGCAGGGCCGACCGGGCCAGGTCTTTTTCGATGCGGATTCGCGGAAGGCGCCCCAGGGTAAAGGCCAGATCGAGCCAGGGAAGAAGAGGCGGAAGAGACTCTTCCTCGGCGAGGCGACTCCAGAGCCAGGAAAAGGCCTCGGCCTGTGTCTCGATTTTGGCGGGGTCACAGAGGAGAAGGCGGGCCTCGGCGGGGAAGAAAGCTTCGAGAGGGGGAAGTCCGCTCCGGCCGTGGATGCCGTGGAGCTCCAGCCGGTCGAAGGTGGCGACACTCCGCTGATCTTCCGGACGGAAGGAACGCAGGCTTTCTATGTCGTCGTCGAAGAATTCCAGGCGAAGGGGAAGGCGGTAGGCGGGGTCGAAGAGGTCGACGATGCTGCCGCGAACGACGAACTGGCCCGGCGCCCAGACGAGATCGACGCGCTCGTATCCCGTCTCCTGAAGCCACCGCAGAAGCGTTTCACGACCGACGGCCTCGCCTCGGGCCACAGGAAAAAGCCGGTCATGTACGCTATAGGGGGCCATGAGCGCTCCCGGCGAGGCGACAAGGAGCCCTCCTCCTCGGTGCCAACGGGAGAGGGTCTCGCCCCGCTGAAGGAGAAGGGCCGCTCGCGCTCCCTCCCCCGTAAGGGAGGGCTCTTCGAGGTGAAGCCGCCCGACGTCAGGCCAGAGGGATTCGGCGTTCCAGAGGAAATCGCGGACCTGATTTCCGTCGGGAAGGAGGACGAGAAGGGGGGACGAAGGGGCGCCGCAGGCCCAGAGCCAAGCGGCGCCGCCTGCGGCGACGTGAACCGACGTCCCTCGATGCCATCGTTCCTGGGACAGTTGGAAGAAACCGGAGGGGAGCCCGTCGGACGCCATCGCCGAAGGCGCCCTCACGAAAGACAGAGCCCGTTGTAGCGGCCCGCCAGTTTCTCCATATCCTCGCCGCCGAGCCAGTCCTCTACGGCCTGGACGGCCACCTCGAGGACCCGGTCGAGAAGAGGCTCCTCGGAACGGGAGAACTCCGCCGTGACCCAATCGGCCAAATCTCCTCCCCGCGGTTCGCCGACGCCGATACGCAACCGGGGCACCTCATCGGTGCCGACGGCTCCGATGACGGAAATCAGGCCGTTGTGCCCCCCGGCAGAACCTCTGCGGCGGAAACGGATCTTCCCCAGAGGAAGATGGATATCGTCGCAGACGACGAGCAGACGGGAGGGATCGAGGGGAATCTCGCGGCAGGCGGCGCCGACGGACCGTCCGCTGAGATTCATGTACGTCGTCGGTTTGAGGAGGGAAAACTCCCCTCCCCGAGCCGAGAACGGCCCCCAAAAGAGGCCGTGATAGCGAGTCCGAGCCTTGGTCCCCTCAAGAGGGGCCAAAATGCCGTCGACGACGAGCCATCCCACGTTATGTCGGGAGAAGGCGTAACGGGGCCCGGGATTGCCGAGCCCCACGACGAGTCGCAAGAGAGCTTAAGCCTCCTCGCCCTTCTTGCCCTTTCCGACGACTTCGACCTCGGCAGGCGCCTCTGCCTCCTCGGAGTCGACGAGGCCTCGAGGACGGCTGACGGCGACGACGACCTCATCGGCATCGACGAGAAGGTGAGCGCTCTCGGGAAAGGGAATCTGACAGACGAGAATCGCATCGTCGAGGCCGAGCGCCGCCACGTCGACGACGATGGACTCGGGAATTTCCGTGGGAAGAACCTCCATCTCGACCTCGTGGAGGTGAAGCTCGACGACGCCGCCGGCCTTCGCGCCGGGACACTCTTCGCGGCCGACAAGCTCGACGGGAACGTTGACCGTCACCTTGTGCCCCTTGACGAGCTTGTAGAAATCGACGTGGAGAAGGTCGCCGTTGAGGGGATCTCGGGCGACGTCCTTCATGAGAGCCGTTTCCTCCGTCCCATCGGGCAGCGAAAGGTGGATGAGAGTCGTCTCCCAATTCCCGGCCCGGAAGACGGGCTGAAGATCCTTCAGGTCGGCTTTGGCGGCAAGCGCTCCTTCGATGCCGGGGCCATAGAAAACGACGGGGACGAACCCCTCCGCGCGGACCTTCCGACAGGCACCTTTACCCGTTTCTTCCCGCCCCGTCAGGGCGATTTTAAAAACATCCTTCATTGATTGTGCACCTCCGAAAACGAATTCTGACCGAGTCAGGAATACCCTATTTTACCGGAAAAGGATGCTGACGGAGTGATCGGAGTGAATCCGGCTGATGGCGTCAGCGAAAAGAGGGGCGATGGACAGCGTGGTTATCTTATCCAACTTCTTCTCCTGAGGCAACGGAATCGTGTCGGTGAGAAGGACCTTCTCGATTTCCGACTCCGACAGGCGATCCACGGCGGGACCGGAGAGAACGGCGTGGGTGGCGCAGGCGTAGACTTTCTCGGCCCCCCGTTCCTTCAGCGCGACGGCGGCCTGGACCATCGTTCCGGCCGTATCGATAAGATCGTCGACGAGAATGGCGATCTTGCCCTCGACGTGACCGATGATCTCCATCACCTCGCAGAAGTTGGCCACGTCGTGAGAGCGGCGTTTGTCGACGATGGCCAGATCGGCGTTGAGCTGAACCGCAAAGCGGCGGGCACGGACGACGCCGCCGATGTCGGGGGAGACGACGACGACGCGGCTCTCTCTGATGGCCTCCTTGAGCTCGGTCCTGAAAGCCGAGGCCAACAGATTGATTCCCGTCAGGTGGTCGACGGGAATGTCGAAGAACCCCTGAATCTGTCCGGCATGAAGATCGGCTGCGACGAGGCGGTCGGCCCCCGATTTTTCGATGATATTGCAGACGAGCTTGGCCGTGATGGGCTCCCGGGCCCGGGTCTTGCGGTCCTGCCGGGCGTAGCCGAAGTAGGGCGTGACGACATTGACGCGATAGGCCGAGGCGCGATGCAGGGCGTCGACCATGATGAGAAGTTCCATGATGTTTTCGTTGACAGGCGCACACGTCGGCTGAATGACGAAGACGTCGGCTCCGCGGACGCTCTCCTCGATGGAGACTCCGATCTCTCCGTCGGAAAAACGGAAAAGCTTGGTGGCAGCGAGAGAGACGCCCAGATTTTCACAGACCCGGGCCGCGAACTCCGGGTGGGCGCTTCCACTGAAAACCTTCATCTCCCTGACTTTTGAAACCATGATCGCTCCCCCCTCAATCCTTTTTTCCCTTTTTCTTCTCTTCCCACCCTTCGATCAGGCGCTGCCTGGCCCGTGCCACAGCCAAGGCCCCCTCAGGAACATCGTGGGTGATGACCGAACCGGCACCGATGACGGCGCGATCGCCGACGGTGAGGGGCGCCACAAGCATGGTATCGCTTCCGATAAAACAGTCCTTGCCGATGTGCGTTTCGTGCTTGTTCTTGCCGTCGTAGTTACAGGTGATCGTTCCGGCCCCGATATTGGTCCCCTCGCCGACGGAGGCATCGCCGATGTAGGAAAGATGAGGGACCTTGCTTTTTTCGCCGATGACACTCTTTTTCACCTCGACGAAACGGCCCACGAAGGATTCCTCCCTCATCTCGGCACCGTCGCGAATGAACGAGAAGGGACCTGCCTTGGCGCCGTCACGGAGGGTGCTCTCCCTGACGTGGACATGGCCGACAATCTCGACGAAACGCCCGATGCGGGCATCGCGGAGGACGGAAAAACTGCCGATGCGGCTTCCCTCGCCCACCTCCGTCGCCCCCCAAAGCTGAACGTGAGGATCGAGAAAGACATCGGGGGCAAGCATGACGCGGGGGCCGACCCAGACCGATTCGGGATCGATGCACTTGACTCCGGCCGCCATCCAGGACGCCAGAATCCTGTCGCGGAGGGTCCGCCCCAGAGCGGCGAGCTGAAGGGGATCGTTCACGCCAGCAAGGTCATCGGCACGGTCCCAGAGAGAGGCTTCGACGAAACCTCCCTTTCGGGCGATGGCGGGAATGACGTCGGTAAGGTAGTACTCGCCCTGGGAGTTGTCGCAGGAAAGTTCCGAAAGAGCCTCATCAAGGGCCGCCGTCTTGAAAAGATAGACGCCGCTGTTGACCTCGCGGATCGCCCGTTCCTCGGCAGAGGCATCACGATGCTCGACAATGCGCAGCCCCTGCGGGGAGCGGACAACCCGCCCGTAGCCTGCGGGATCGTCGAGTTCGATGCTGAGAAAAGTCGCATCGGCCCTGCTTCGGAAGTGTCCCTCGGCCAACGAGCGCAGAGCGGGAGCGGAAAGGAGGGGGACATCGCCGGGGAGAACCAGAAGATGATCGAAAGCCTTCCACCAGTCGCGGCCGACGAGGACGGCATGACCCGTCCCCTTCTGCTCCCTCTGCCAGAGGACCTTCGTCGAGGGCCAGGACTTCTTCAGGTAGGCCTCGACGCGTTCTCCTTCATGACCGACGACGGCGGCAACCTGATCAAGCCCCAGGCCGGCGAGAGCCCTCAGCGGATAGGAAAGAAGGGGCTCCTCCAGAAGGGGCAGAAGAACTTTGGGCAGAACGCTCTTCATTCGCGTACCCCGACCGGCCGCCAGCACCAGAACGGCCATTGAAGCAGAAACGGACATGGATCTTCCTCCCCGCAAGAAATGATCAAAGGCCATCCCCTTTTCAAGGCGAGCCTTCGGGGACGGCAAAAAAAGCGGGAAGCCCCAGGGCTTCCCAGGCTTTGCAGTCTGGCTGGGGTGGCTGGATTCGAACCAGCGATGGCGGATCCAAAGTCCGCTGCCTTGCCGCTTGGCTACACCCCAGTAAGGCCCAGCCATTATAGCCCGTTTCGACGGGAGGATGTCAAGATTGAAGGCCGAAAAGAGAGGATTGTCCGCCCCATTGGGAAGGGAAAGGTTTCGGGAATCGTCTATTCGGATGAGGAAAGATCACGAAAGCGATCTCGATCTCCCGGTTAACCTAGGCCTTTCACGGCGCACGGCGCCTTCCTCCGGCCGAACCTGCGGAGGATCTTGATCGAACGGACCGGCCCTATCCGCCCCCAGGCCGGTAGAGACTCCCGTAGAAACCCAAAGCCTCGAGGATCCCTTCGGCGTCCTCGCCTGAGATGCCGACGGATCGCCCAAAGGGATGCCGCGACGGGCCGGAGATACTCCAGATGGCCCTCGTCGAGCGTTCTTCCTCTTTTTCCGGCCCGATCCGAACCCGGCCTTTCATTTGCCATATAAAATAATAAAATTTTATATAAATTAAATTTTGTCCCAGTCCGGAGAATAAATAAACGTAAAATCAATAAATATCGTACTCCTGGCCGCATAAAATGAAACGGTTCAACGTCTTCCCCCCTTGCCCTCCATAAATCTCCATCTTTCTTAACAAAAAAAAGTGTTAATTATTTTCTCTACGGTCTTGCCAGAAATATCTCCAGGCCCTAATATATTGAAGCGGGTTCAAGCAACGTGGCGTCTTTTTCACAAGTCAGGGAACAGGGAGGTAGAAGCTATGTGGACCGTCGAAGAAGGCATTTCCAGGCTCCGTGAGGGCGGAGCCAAGATCACGTCCCAGCGCATCGCCATTCTCCGTCTGCTGAAGGGCAGGATGGATCACCCCTCGGCAGATCAGGTCTATAGCGAATTGCGCGAGGACTTCCCCACCATCTCATACGCCACCATCTACAGCACGGCCCAGCTCCTGGCCAATTCGGGCCTGATCCAGATTCTCAGCATCGACGACAAAAGAGTCCACTTCGACCCCGATCCGAAACCTCACGGCCACTTTCGCTGCGAATCCTGCGGGGCCCTTTACGATTTCCCCATCGACGAGGAGATGCTCGACCGTCTCCGTCACGGTTCCTCGCAACAGGCCCACAGCGTCCAGATTTTCGCCTACGGCCTCTGCGACGACTGCCGCAGGGCCGCCTTCGATCTGACGGAAAGGATCGCCGCGGAAGAAGAGGTCCTCGTCGAAGCCTAGAGGAGGGAAAGACGCGACCGCGTCCGATCGGTCCGGCGCCTTCTTCCTCTTCCTTTCGGATCGGCTTGCCGGACGGGGAACGTCGCGATCCGCTCTCGCCGAGAGAAGACGTCGGTGCGACGCGGAGAGGACGGCCCGCACGTCCGAAAAAGCCGCCCCAGAGCGTTTGCCCTCCGCGGGAGAGGACGAAGAAGAGGCCTTTCGGGCCTCTTCTTCGGTGAGAAGCGTTCGGGAAACGTCGAATGGCAGGAGGGCTGCGCCATGATGGCCATGTTCGTCGCCGCAACGATGCTCTACGGTCCCTATCTCTGGTGCCGGTTCCGCCGCGAGACCTTCGAGACCTACGGTCTCCGATGGACTCTCCCCGCGGGGGCCCTGAAGGAAACGGCCCTTTGGACGGCTCTCACCCTGCCGCCTCTGACTTTCATCGCCCTGGGCTGGCCCGGCCTCTCGCTGCCCCATTCCCCCTCTCTGCAGACGGCGACAACTCAGATCACCGCCGGCTTCGTGGCAGCCATCGTCGAGGAAACCTTTTTTCGCGGTTGGGTGCAGTCTCTTCTCTCCCGGCGCCTCGGCGCCCTCCCCTCCATCGTCGTCGCCTCCGGCCTGTTCGCCCTCAGCCATCGCATCGTCAGACCCGAGCCGATTTTCCTGGCCACCTTTTTCCCCGGCCTCGTCATGGGATTCCTGCGCCATCGCCACGGCAGCGTCGCCCCCGCCGCGCTTTATCACGGGCTGGGGAACATCTGGGCCGTCTGGTTTTTTCCCCTCCCTTAGGGAGAGCTTTATTACGAAAGGAAGTCCGTTATCGTGAAACGTGCCGCATTCGTTTCGACTCTGTTGACCCTCTTCTGCCTTCTCTGTTTCCCCCTCTCCTCCGAGGCCGTTGCTCTTCCCTCCGGCTTCCCCTCCGAGGCCTTGGCCCAGCGGAAGGAGCGATTCCTGTTCCGAATGGAGATCCCCCTTTCCATCGGAGCGGAGACCCTTGTCCGACTTCCTTCCGGGGAGATTTTTCACGGGGGGAAGGTTCTCGCCCTGCCCGGCTCGAGCAAGTGGCCCGCCTACACGGCCAGCCGCTGGGCCCGCCCCGGAACGGTGGCCGCCACGGCCGTCAACGCCATCCATCTTCTTCTGTCCGTCGAGGAGGAGAGGGGACGGACGATCAGCCTCCTTCCCGGCGAGACCTTCGCCCCGGCTGCCGGAGAGGGCAACGCCGTCGTCATCGATGTCCCCGCAGGCAAGGGCTTTTTCGGGGCCTGGGCTCCGACGGTGGGATCGGCCGTGACGATCATGGCGCGCGACGGGAGTCTGCGCCCGCTCAACGCCCAGACGCCACCCCTTCCGGGAGAGAGGCTGATCGTCGACGTCGTCGAACGTCCAGGCCCCTACATGGTCGAAATCGACAACCGGCCCGGAGGCGACGTGCTGGCCTGGATCGACGGCTACGGCGCCCGCAAGATCGCCTCCGTCGTCCGCCCGCTTGGTGGCGTGGGACGCTTCGGCGGCTCTCAGTTCCAGTCCCCGAGCCGTCTTCGAGCCAACCATACGGGCGTCGTCTGTATCAGCACCTCCCCCAGGGGGGACGTGGGCGGCTTCCAGATCCTGCCTCTCCTCCACGCCCATTCCCCGGAGATGAAAAGCGCCTGGGAACTGACGCAGTGGCTCATCGTCGAACCCGTCGACGATGGCGATCTCGTCGGGACGGCGCCTCTTTTTTCCGACTATCTCGTCCCGGGACCGGCGGAAGACGAGTCGCTCTGGGATCTCTGGTCCACCTACGGGCGACGCTCTCTCGTGCTCTGCCGCCTCGACGACGGTCCCTGGCGGAAACTGCCCGTCCTCGTCGGGCGCGACGACGGGGCCCTCAAAGCCGTGACGCGTCTCAAGATCTATTTCCCCTGGACCTCGGAGCCGGGGAAATAGCTCCGGGGAAATAGCGCTCTTCCAAAAGGGGAGAGGGGCCGCAAGGCTCCTCTCCCCTTCCTTTCTTGACTCCTTGAGGCATCGCTCCCCGAGGCGGACGGGTTTTATTCGACCGTCACGCTTTTGGCCAGGTTACGGGGCTTGTCGATATCGCAGCCTCGCCTTTTGGCGACATGGTAGGCGAAAAGCTGAAGGGGGATGACGGTGAGGAAGGGAGTGAAAGCCTCGTCCGTCCAGGGAACGGTGATGATGTGGTCGGCGTAGCTTTTGAGGAGATCGTCTCCGTCGGTGCCGAGGGCGATGATGGGTGATTTCCTGGCCTTGGCCTCGAGAATGTTGGAGAGAGTCTTCTCGTAGAGGCTGTCCCGGGGGATGACGGTGATGACGGGAACCTTTTCGTCGAGGAGGGCGATGGGGCCGTGTTTCATCTCCCCTGCGGCATATCCTTCGGCATGGACGTAGGAGATTTCCTTGAGCTTCAGAGCGCCTTCGAGGGCCACGGGGAAGGAGTAGCCCCGGCCCAGGAAGAGGAAGTCCCGCCGCTCGGCATAGATCCGCGCCAGCTCGCTGAGGGATTCCTCTCGCGCCACGGTCGCCTCGACTTTGTAGGGAAGCTGGTTCAGCTCCTCGACGAGGCGACTCTCCTCGGCGGCCGTGATGCCTCCCCTGAGGCGTCCCAGGTAGAGGGCCAAGAGGTAGAGAACGCTCATCTGCCCCATGAAGGTCTTGGTGGCGGCGACGCCGATCTCGGGACCGGCCTTGAGGAGGAGCGTATCGTGCACCTCCCGGGCCAGGGTGGAACCCCGGACGTTGGTGATGGCCAGGCAGTGGGCGCCCAGGCCTCGGGCCACGCGCTGGGCGGCGATGGTGTCGGCCGTCTCGCCCGACTGGGAGACGAAGACAGCCAAGGTCTTCGCGTCGGTCCTCACCGTGCGGTGACGGTATTCGGAGGCGATGTCGACGCGCACGTCGAGATCGGTCCACCGGCTGAGGGCCCGTTCGGCCACGAGAGAGGCGTAGTAGGAGGTGCCGCAGGCCACGATGTGCAGGCTGCGCCAGGAAGCGACGGTCTCCGCCGTCCATTGGAGCTCGTCGGAGAGATCGACGCGGCCGCCCTCGATACGCCCCTTGAGGCTGCTTCTGACGACGGCACCCTGTTCGTTGATCTCCTTGAGCATGAAATGGGAATAGCCTCCCTTGTCGACCATGGAGACGTCCCAGTCCACCTCATGGACGGGAGGAACCTTGACCGTCCCCTCCTCGTCCCATATCCGTAGGCCTCCGCGGGAGACTTGGGCGATATCGCCCTCTTCGAGGTAGAGGACTTTCCGCGTGTAGGGCAGAAGGGCGGCGACGTCGGAAACGCAGAAGTTCTCTCCTTCGCCGGAACCGAGGACGAGAGGCGAGCCCCGGCGGACGCAGAAGAAGCCATCGGGGTCGTCGCGGCGAAGGATGACGAGGGCATAGGAACCGCGAAGGCGTTTCTGAAGCTCGACGAGAGCCTGAAGCATATCGCCCGAGTAGAGACGGGCCAGATAGTGGACGACGACTTCCGTGTCCGTCTGGGAGAGGAACTGATCGCCCTGGGCCTCCAGCTCCTCTTTGAGATCGAGATAGTTTTCGATGATCCCGTTGTGGACGAGAACGAAGCGACCGCTCCCGTCACTTTGGGGATGGGCGTTCTCGACGGTGACGCCGCCGTGGGTGGCCCAGCGGGTGTGACCGATGCCCAGCCGCCCCGTCAGCCCCCTGCCGAGGACGACCTTCTCCAGCTCGGCCACCCGGCCGATCTCGCGGACGACTTCGAAACGGTCGCCGTCGAGAAGGGCCATTCCGGCCGAATCGTAGCCGCGATATTCCATGCGCCGCATCCCATCAAGCAGGACGTCGACGACGTCCCGCTCGCCGATGTAGCCGACGATTCCGCACATAGAGAGCACACCTTTCCTTTTCGGGAAAACCTTGGAAAAAGGACGACGACCCCTTTGTCCGCCCGTCGCCGAGTCGTTTTGTAGGTCGCCTTGAGGGCCTTCCTTCGGGACCCCGGAGGCATCCGCCGAAAAATCGATACTCCTCCGTCCTCGTCAACTGGCCCTCAGGCCAGTTCTGGCGCTTCCTTCTGGCAGGATGAACAAACGTGAGTCCTCTTCTCGGCTACCGCCTCCTCTCGAAGGACGTCCAAAACGACCTCCCTCAGCGCCCGATCTCCGAGGGCGAGGGAAACCGTCGAGCGAAGCCAGCCCTCTTTCGTTCCGCAGTCGTAGCGGCGCCCCTTGTAGGTCACACCCCACAGGGGTTCCTCTTTGAGAAGGCGGACGAGACCGTCGGTGAGTTGAATCTCGCCGCCCGCCCCTCGGGGAAGGTCGCGGAGAAGGTCGAAAAGGCGAGGAGAGAGGACGTAGCGCCCCATGACGGCCAGGCGGCTGGGAGCCCGGTCGGGAGCGGGCTTTTCCACGAGATCGGTGACGCGCCAGAGTCCCTCTCCCGCCTCGGTGGCGGCGACGATGCCGTAGCGGGACGTCTCCTCGGGAGCCACCTCCTCGAGGGCGATGACCGATCCCCCCCTCTTCTCGTGGACGTCGACGAGCTGGGCCAGGACAGGCGGCTCGCCGATCATGACGTCATCGGGAAGAACAACGGCGAAATAGCCTCCGGAGCAGAGCGCCTCGCCGCAGAGGACGGCATGGCCCAGGCCGAGGGGCTCGGGCTGACGCACGGAGGAGAAGGAGGCCAAAGTGCTGATGGCGGCCATGGCCCGTGCGACGTCCCCTTTGCCCCTCGCCTCGAGCATCCGCTCGAGATCGAAGGAACGGTCGAAATAGTCCTCGACGGCCCGTTTGCCCCGCCCCGTGACGAAGACCATGTCGCGGCAACCGGCACCGACGGCCTCCTCGACGCCGTAGTGGATGAGTGGCCTGTCGACGAGAGGAATCATCTCTTTGGGAATCTCCTTCGTCGCCGGCAAAAAGCGCGTTCCCAGTCCGGCGACGGGGAAAAGACAGCTGCGAACCGATGAGACCATGGGCTGAATCACTCCTTCGATGGACGCCATTCGGAGATCGCCGAGGAAACCTCTTCGACGAGTTCCTCCATGAGCAAGGCGTCTTTGGCTTCGACGAGGACGCGGACAAGAGGTTCCGTTCCCGAGGCCCGGACGAAGATCCTCCCCCACTCGCCCAGACGGGCCTCGGCCGAGGCCAGAGCCTCTCGGAGCGCAACGGACTGGAGGACGTTTTTTTTGTCCGATACGGCGATGTTCCTGAGAAGCTGGGGATAACGTCCGAAACGGTCGACAAGGCTGTCGATCTCTTCGTTCAGCTCGCGGCAGGCCCTCAGGAAGGCGAGCCCCGTCAGCAGGCCGTCGCCCGTCCCGACCCAGGGGCCGAGGATGACATGGCCCGATTGCTCTCCGCCGAGTCCCATCGTGTTTTCCCGCATGGCCTCAAGGACGTAGCGGTCACCCACGGGACAGCGGACCAAGGGAATTCCGGCCTCGCCGAGACGTTCCTCGAGGGCCATGTTGCTCATGACGGTGGCCACGACGCCACGGCCCAGATCTCCTCTCCGGGCCATCCACCGGGCCAGAACCCAGAGCATGATGTCTCCGTCAAGAAGTCTCCCCTGTCCGTCGCAAAAAAGGACCCGATCGGCGTCGCCGTCATAGGCGATCCCGAAGGGGGCGCGACGGGTCCGGACCGCCGTGGAGAGCGATTCCATGTGCATGACGCCGACGCCTTCGTTGATGTTGAGTCCGTCAGGCGAGGCTCCGATGAGATGGGCCGAGGAACCGAGACGCTCGAAAAGGCGGGGGACGAGGGCGGAAGCGGCGCCGTGGGCGCAGTCCACGACGAAGGCCTCTTTCACGATGCCGGAAAATTCGGCCAGACGATCGAGATAGGCGTCGGCGACGGCCCCGTCGCGGACGACGGAGCCGACGGAGCCGCCCGTGGGACGCCAGTCGTCGAGGAGGGCATCGCCCAGGGTCTCCTCTATGGCGAGCTCCTGGGCGTCGCTCAGCTTGCCGCCCTGACCGTCGAGGAACTTGATGCCGTTGTATTCGGCCGGGTTATGGGAGGCACTGATGACGGCTCCCCCCGCGGCGCCGATCTTCCCGACGGCAAAGCTGACGCCGGGCGTGGGCAGGACATCGACAAGGGTCACCTCGGCCCCGGCCGAGGTGAGGCCCGCGACGAGAGCCGCCTCGAGCATGGGACCGGAACGGCGCGTGTCGCGCCCCACGACGACGGAGGGGCGAGGCGACCCGGCCTCGGTGAGACAGAAGACGAAGGCCCGCCCGAGACGGAGAGCCATCTCAGGCGTCATGGTCCCTCTGTTGGCCACGTCGCGGACACCGTCGGTTCCGAAAAGACATCGTACAGCCTTGCTCAATGGAGTCACCTCATCTTCGAATAAGGGGGCACAGCCCCCGGAGACATCAGTCCAGAAGAGCGTAAACGGTCACCTCGGTCGGCTCGGTCCGAACGAGTCGGATGCCCGACAGGGGGAGTTTCACCTGTACGGGAACCGTCAGTTTCTTGGAGACGATATTGGTCACATCGACGACGACTTCCGGTGCCTTCCCCTCGCTCGCGAGGGCATCGAGCTGCGAGGGGATCCCTTCGACGACGACGTCGATGACTTCCGGTTCCACGCGCCATCCGGGATAGACGCTCCGTCCGATCGTTTTGACGGGGAGGGAGGCGTAAAGGCGCGTCGTCGTCCGGTTTTCGAAGAGGATCTGGACCTGGACCGCCCGCTCGGCGGCATAATTGAGCCCCTCGGGGAGAGCGGCCAGGGGAACGACGAGGGTCGTTCCCTGGACCATCTCCGAGAGATCGATGGCCTCCGTCGTCACCTCGGCGAGGGCGTCGAGATGGGCGAGAGGTCCCTGAACGGGGACTTCGGCGGGCTCGACGATGAGGCCCGCGAGGGAATAGTCCCGGTTGGCCTCGCCGACGAGGCGAGCCCGAACGGCCAATTTGCGCGTCGGAAGGCCTTCGAGGACCTTTGCCGAAAGAAAGGCCTTTTCGGGCGTGACGGAGACGGAAGAGCGCCGATTTTGAGGCAGGTCGGGAAGGACCACGGCCAGCTCGACCGGTTTCCCAAGGCGGAGTTGGTCGATCTGCGGCTCCAGACGGGCCGACTTGAGGCCGGAGATAACCTCTTCCGGTCCTCTCACCGTGATCTCCGAGGGCGTCATCTCGACGGCCTCGAGCAGGAGGCCGGGAGGAAGGCCTCCCTTGACCTCGGCCTTGAGGGGCAGGACGCGCTCGACGATACGGGTCAGGTTCACCTCGGCCAGAGAATGGGAAAGGGAGACGAGGCGCATTTCCGAGGGAAGGAGAGCGCGCACGTTGAGGCGATACCGGCCTGCCTCCAGTCCTCCGAGGTCGACTTCGGCGCGGATCGCGCTCTCCTCGAAAAAGGAGAAGAAGCTGTTGCCGGCCATGGCCTGGATGCGGACCTCCTTCGGGTCGGCCTTCAATTCCAGTCCGGCCGGGACGTTGCGGTATTCGATGGGAACCAGATACTCCCTGACCGACTCGCCTCCCACCTCGCTGCTGACGTAGAACCAGAGAAAAAAGGCCACGACGAGCGACAGCCCTTTGAGGAAAAGGGACGACGCCAACATCTTGTCGAGTCTGTTAAATTTCATTTTTCCCACCGCTTCCCGGCCAAAGCTCGCGCAACTCGCGACGGAGCTGTTCCAGCAGGCCGCCTTTCTGTTCCTCCCGGGCCAGGAAATAATGCAGGAGGAGACGGCGGACCTGTTTCTCCTTCAACCCCCTGGAGAGATGGCCCTTGATGCCCAGAGAGATCTCCCCTCGTTCCTCGGAGACGATGAGAGACATGGCGTCGGAAACCTCCGTCACGCCCAAGGCGGCCCGATGGCGCGTTCCGAGCCAGCGGGAGAGGTTGCTGTTTTCCGTCAGGGGGAGGTAGCAGGCGGCGGCGAGGATGCGCTCCTTGTTGACGATGACGGCTCCGTCATGAAGGGGGTTGTTGGGCCAGAAAAGGGAGACGACGAGCTCCTGAGAAATTTCGGCGTCGAGGCGGACGGCCGTCCGCCAGACATCCTTCAGCCCCGTCGTCCTCTCCAGGACGAGAAGGGCCCCTATCTTCTGCCCCTGAAGATAGACGAGGGCACGGGTAACCTCGTCGGCCAGCTGTTCGGCCCGCTCCTGGGCCTGGCGCCTCTGCCAGATCTGTCCCCTCCCCAACTCCTCCAGGACACGGCGCAGCTCCGGCTGGAAGACGATGGGGATGGCGATGAAAAGGGCCGTCAGAGATTTGCCCAGAAGCCAGGAGAGGGCCTGAAGCTCGAAGACACGGGCAGCCGCGGCGAGAAGGCCGAGAACGAAAATCCCCTTGACGAGCTGCATGGCCCTCGTGTCGACCAGCAGAAGAAGCAGCCTGTAGACGACGAAGGAAATGATGACGATATCGAGGAGATCCTGCCACCGGAAGAGGCCCAACATGGCGTTAGAGGACCTTCACCTCCACATAGCGCGAGGTGGTGGCGGCCAGCATGGCTCCGTAGTCGACGGCGAAGGGGACGACATCGCCCAGCCTCGGCGCCGACGGACAGGTTTCGACATCGAGGAGGAGGTGGTCGCTGGAAGCGCCGAGCACTTCGGCGCCGGGCAGAAGGGACCGGACGCCTTCGAGGCGCACGTCCTGACGCCCCAGGGCGACGATGGCCCGAAGGCGCTCGCCCCGATCTTCGAAGACGGGAACGTTGCCGAAGGCATCGGCGCCGATGAGGCCTATGGGGACCGAGGGCTTGCGGCGAACCTCGACGACCTGACCGCGAAGTTCCATCGTGTCCTGGCGGAGCCAGGGAATGATCCGGTTGCCCGTCACATCGGTGCCGAGAAGGATGGCCTCGCCGATGCGAAGCTGGTTGATGGCCTCCGGCAGCTCCCCTCTTTCCAGAAGGGCAAGCGACGACGTCGCCCCGCCGGAGAGGATCTCAAGAGGATGGCCGAGATGACGCTCCAATTCGGCGCCGACCTCGACGAGACGCCTCTCGTTGAGGACCGTAGGCAGGACGCCTCCGAAACAGCCGAAATTGACGCCCACGCCGAGGCAGCGGACGCGAGGGGCCGACCGATAGGCCTCGGCGAGACGTTCCATCTCGTCGGGCCAAAACCCCTCGCGAAGATCGCCGAGATCGATCATGGCGATCGACGCGATCTCGCAGGAACGGCGGCGACAGGCCCTTTCGAGAAGGTCGATCGTCCCGGTCATGGAGACGAGCGTCACGTCGGCCAGGTCGAGAAGCTCGTCGATTTCGTCGGCCATGGGAATGCGGAGGAGAAGATAGGGCCCTTCTATTCCGGCCTGACGAAGGCGCGCGATGTTGGACAGGCGACTGTCGGCCAGCCAGGAACAGCCCGACGCCCGCATCACCCGGGCCAGCTCGGGCTGGGCCGACATGCCCTTGGTGACGCCGACGACGGATAGGGACCGAGCGGCGCAGCGTTCGGCGATCCTCGCCGTGTTCTCGGCGACGGCGGCGCTGTCGATGACGAGTTGCGGATAGGCCATGGCGATCTCTCCTCACGCAAACGAGCTGCCCTCATGGTACCTTGCCCTCGAGGGACTGTAAACGGAAAGATTCCTGTCTGTGCTGTTCTACCGGTCAGCGACCGCGCATTTTCCTCAGGAGAGAGAGATTCCTCCTGTCACCGTCGTCTTCCTTGGGCGTCTCGAGGAGACAGGGTATCCTCTCCCAGGCGCTGTCGTTGACGATGCAGGAAAAGGGCGTCAGCCCCAGCTCCCCCTCCCCCAGGGAGCCGTGTCGATCCTTCCCCGACCCCCTGGGCTCTTTGGAATCGTTCAGGTGCCAACAGCCGATCCGGTCGATGCCGACTTTTTCCTCTACGGCGTCGACGAACCTCTCGTAGGAGGCGACGGTTCGAAGCTCGTAGCCCGCGGCGAAGAGATGACAGGTATCGAGGCAGAGACCGATGCGGCGGTCCCCGTCGCAGCCGTCCAGGATCTGGGCCAGTTCGTCCAAAGTTCTCCCCAGACCGTCGCCCTGACCGGACATGGTCTCCAGCAGGACGCGCGTCCTCTGCCCCTCCGTCGCGTTCAGCACCCGACGAAGGGCCTCCGAGGCCCGGCCGATTCCCCGGGTCGGCCCCCCTCCCCGATGCGATCCGGGATGAAGGACCAATCCGTCGATGCCGAGCTGCTCGCAACGTTCCAGCTCCTCCCGGAGGGCCTCGACGCTCCGGTCCCAGATGGCGTCGGGAGCGGCGATATTGATCAGGTAAGAGGCATGGGCGACGACAGCCTCGACGGAGCTCTCCCTGCAGGCGCGGTAGAAACGTTCGCAAACGTGGAGGGGCAGAGGAGCCGTTTTCCATTGGAGCTGGTTTTTCGTGAAGATCTGTATGGCCTCACAGGAGAGGGCCTCTCCCCGTTTCAGGGCCTGATCGAGACCTCCCGCCACGGAGACGTGGGCCCCTATGAGGGACATGAGAGACCGTCTCCGAAGCGGGAGAGAAGGCGCAGAAAGCGCAGGGCGATCCGGGCCGAGGCTCCCCATAGACGGCGCCCTCCCAGAGGAAAGACGGGATAGAGAAAGGCCCTCCCCCTCTCCTCGCGCCATTCCAGGCTGGGCGTCTCTCCCAGTTCGTTCACCGAAGGCGTCAGCAGAGCCTCGACCTCGACGGGATCGGGGCGAAGAACCGGCCCCCCCTCGAAGGGCCACCAGGCCAGGACGGGGACGATACAGAAATCGCTGCTGTAGGCAAACTCGCGCGGGAGGAGGCCCAGAACCTCCGCTTTCGAGCGATCGAGGCCGATCTCCTCGGAGGCCTCTCGGAGAGCCGTGTCGACGGGAGCGAGGTCCCTCTCCTCCCGAGCCCCTCCGGGAAAGCCGATCTGACCAGGATGGCGACGCAGGTTGGCCGGTCGGACCAGGAGGATCATCCGCATCGTTCCCTCATGCGGGTAGAGGGTGACGAGGACGGCGCTCTGACGGCAGGACTCTCCCCCCCGAGGCCAGGAGAAGAAGGGAAAATGATCCCGGCAGAAAAGGCGACAGGCCTCAAGCGGCGGAGGAAGAGGGACGAAGGCGGCGACGGCCTGGGCCTGGCCCGCCATTCTAGTGCAGCTTGACCTTGCCCTGGTAGACGACGCCCCGCGTTCCGTCGACGGTGACGAGCATGCCGTCCTGGAGCGTCGCCAGGGCGTTCTCGGCGCCGACGACGCAGGGGATGGCCAGCTCGAGGGCCACGATGGCGGCGTGGCTCGTGAGACCGCCGTCTTCGGCGATGATGGCCGCCGCCTTGCGCATGGCAGGGACGAAATCGCGGTCCGTCTGGGGGACGACGAGGATGTCTCCGGGGCGGACCTTTTCCAGGGCCTCCTGGGCCGTCAGGGCGCGACAGACGTGGCCCGAGGCCTCCCGCTTCAGGAGGGAAAGCCCCTTGACGAGGATGCGTCCCACCGTCTGAACCTGGACGAGATTGGTCGTGCCGGGAATGCCGACGGGAACGCCGGCCGTGATGACAACGAGATCGCCCTCGCAGACGAAGCCCTTGTCGAGGGCGCTTCCCAGGGCGGCCTGGCTGGCCTCTTCGGCCGTCGGGGCCTCCTCTTTAAGGATGGAATAGACGCCCCAGACGAGGGCCATCTCCCGCCAGGTCCCCAAGGAGGGGGTGGCGGCGATGACGGGGCAGGAGGGACGGAACTTGCTCACCATGCGGGCCGTGCTCCCCGAGCGGGTGAGGGAGATGATGACGCGGGCTTTCATGTCCTCGGCGATGGATGTGGCGGCGTGGCTGACGGCGTCGGGAACGGTTACGGCCCCGAAGGAGCGGCTGCTGCCGCGCTGCCAGATGCGGAGTTCCTCCTCGGCGCGCATGACGATGCGCGTCATCATTTCGACGGCCCGGACGGGATAACGCCCCTTGGCCGTCTCGCCCGAGAGCATGACGGCGTCGGTGCCGTCGAGAACGGCGTTGGCCACGTCGCTGGCCTCGGCCCGGGTGGGACGGGGATTGCGGATCATCGAGTCGAGCATCTGGGTGGCCACGATGACGGGCTTGCCCTGGCTGCGGCAGACGTCGATGATGCGCTTCTGGACGAGAGGCACGTCCTCCGTGGCCATCTCGACGCCCAGGTCGCCTCGGGCGACCATCATCCCGTCGACCACTTCGGCGATCTCCTGCAGATGGGCCACGGCCTGCTTCGTCTCGATTTTGGCGATGATTTTGATTTTGCCGTCGAACTCCTCCACCACACGGCGGACATCCATGATGTCGTCGCGACTCCGGACGAAGGAGACGGCGATATAGTCCATATCGTGAGCCACACCCCAACGGATATCCTCGATGTCCTTGGCCGTCAGGGTCGGAACGGAGAGGGCGGCGTCGGGAACGTTGACGCCCTTGCGCTCGCCGAGCTCGCCGCCGACGATGACGCGGCAGAAGATGTCGGGACCGGTCATGGCTTCGACGCGGAGATGGAGCGTCCCGTCGTCGATGAAGATGTCCTGGCCGACGGAGACCTCCTGAACGAGCTCGGGGTAGCTGATGGAGACGCCCGTCTCGTCGCCGACGCGATCCTCGACGGACAGGGTGAACAGCTTTCCCTGGACGAGCTGAACGGGCCGTCCTTCCCGCAGGAGGCCGGAGCGGATCTCAGGACCCTTGGTGTCGAGGATGGTGGCGATGGGGCGGCCCAGCTCGGATTCGACGTGACGGATCTGGCTCAAATTCAACTCGTGCCCCTCGTAGCTGCCGTGGCTGAAGTTGAATCGGGCCACATCCATGCCCGACTCGGCCATCTGACGCATGATATCCAGATCGGCGCAGGCGGGACCCAGCGTACAGACGATCTTAACTTTCCTCATGGCTCCTCTTCCCTCCCTTGGCGGAACGTCCACTGACGACAAGCCCGTGGGCCGTGAGAATTTCGGCCCGGCCCCGGACCTTCATGGCCGACGTCAACTCCGTGAACTGCGAGATCCAGACCTCGCCCTCGTCAAGTTTCTCCGAATGGGCGAAACGGGTCTCATGGCCCCTCGTGAGTCCGATGACGGTGACACCATCTTCAAGAGCTCTGACGACGACGAAATCGCCCGATATGGAATCCATCCTTTCCGATCCCTCTTTCATGTCATTCCCTCTCCTTCGTTCAAAAGAAGGCCTATAGGACCTCGACAGCGCCCTGGCAGAGAAGATCGAACCGTTCCTGCAGAGGAGCCTCGACGTTGACACGGACGTCACGGAGCCCCACGAGGGCCGTGCCGCCGGGAGCGACGATTTCGAGCAACACGGGAGACCGTCCCGGAAAACCCTTGAGCTCGCGGAAAAATTCCTTGATGTGGCGGTCCTCGACCTGGGCCGGGGCGAATCGGATCCGCAGCCAGGGCGGCGTCTCCGCCTCGGCGACCTCGAGGGGCAGAACGGCATCGGCGATGAGGCTAAGCGAGCCGCGATCCTGAAGGCGCCCCTTGGCGATGACGACATCGCCGAGGGCGACGAGCCCCTTGACCTGGGGCCAGGAACGGGGGAAGGAGACGACTTCGATCTTGCCCTCCGTATCCTCGATTTCGAGGACTCCCATGGCATCCCCTCTTTTAGTATATCTTTCCTTGACCGAAGAGACTAATCCTCCGACAACGACGGGAACATCCTCGGACTGCCAGAGAGGCAGTTCCGCGATGGGACAGTTGACGAGGCGGTTCAATCTCGCCGCGTAACGGTCGAGAGGGTGACCGGAGATGTAGAGACCTACGGCCTCGAACTCCATCTCGAGCTTCTCCTGGGGGGGAAAGTCGTCGAGAGACGGAAAGGGGGGCTCCTCGCCAGCCTCGGGGACCACGGAGGAAAAGAGGGACCCCTGATTCTGGTCGGCCAACCGCCGCTGAGCCATTTCGATGAACCCCGGAAGGACCTCAATCATCTGACGGCGATTGCCGGGAAGAGCCGAAAAGGCGCCGGCCTTGATGAGGTTTTCGACGACGGCCCGATTGACGGTCCTCAGGTCGACTTTGGAGAGAAAATCCCAGAGGGAGCGGAAAGGCCCCCGTTCCTCCCGGCCCTTCAGAATGGCCTCGACAGCCCCTCCTCCCACTTTGGAGACGGCCGAGAGGCCGAAACGGATCACCTCGCCCACGACGGTGAAGTCGGCCTTCGATTCGTTGACGTCGGGAGGAAGGACTTCGATGCCCGTGTTGCGAACCTCTTTGACGTAACGGGCCAGGACATCCATCTTGGAGCCGATCTGGTTGGAGAGGAAGGCCGCCAGGAATTCGACGGGGAAACGGGCCTTGAGATAGGCCGTCTGGTAGCTGATGAGAGCGTAGGCGGCGCTGTGAGACTTGTTGAAGCCGTAGCCGGCAAAGACCTGGACGATATCGAAGATCTCCTCGGCCTTGGCCTTGGCCACGCCGCGGGACTCGCAGCCGCCGACGAATTTCTCCCTCTGCTGGGCCATGACGTCGATCTTTTTCTTGCCCATGGCCCGCCGAAGCAGATCGGCCTCGCCCAGGCTGTAGCCGGCCAGCTTGGCGGCGATCTGCATGATCTGTTCCTGATAGAGAACGACGCCGTAAGTCTCACCCAGGACGTCGGAGAGGTCGGGATGAAGATACTGGACGGGAGCCCGACCGTGTTTGCGCTCGATGTACTGATCGACCATGCCGCTCCCCAGAGGACCGGGGCGGTAGAGAGCCAACACGGCGACGAGGTCGGCGAAGCTGTCGGGCCGAAGGCGTTTGAGAAGCTGACGCATCCCCGCCGATTCGAGCTGGAAGACGCCCATCGTATCGCCTTTCTGGAGGAGCTCGAAGGTTTTTCCGTCGTCGAGAGGCACGTCGAGGAGATCGATCTTTCCCTTGCCGTTGCCCTCGATGTTGCGCAGACAGCCCTCGATGAGAGAGAGATTCTTCAATCCGAGGAAGTCCATTTTGACGAGGCCCAGCTTCTCGACGGGCTCCATCGAATACTGGGTGACGATCGTCTCGTCGCCCAGCCGCTTGATGGGAAGGATCTCCTCCAGAGGACCCGGGGCGATGACGACTCCGGCGGCGTGCTGAGAACAGTGGCGGACGATCCCTTCGGCGCGGGAGGCGATGTCGAGGAGCCTGGCGACGGCGGGATCGTCCCCTTTGAGTTTTCTCAGATCCTCGGACTGTTCCAGCGCTTCGCCGACGGACTTGACCCCCTCCGTGACGAGTTTGGCCACCCGGTCCACGTCGCCGTACGGCATGGCCAGGGCCCGCCCCACGTCGCGGATGGCGGCCTTGGTCTTCATCCGGTCGAAGGTGATGATCTGAGAGACCTTCTCCTTGCCGTACTTTTCGACGACGTAGCGGATAACCTCGTCGCGCCCCTTGTCGGAAATATCCGTGTCCACGTCGGGCATGGAGATCCTCTCGGGGTTGAGAAAACGCTCGAAGAGAAGATGATGAGGAAGCGGATCGATCTCGGTGATCCTCATGGCGTAGGCGACGAGGGACCCCGCCGCCGAACCTCGACCGGGGCCGACGGGAATATCGCGGTTTTTCGCGGCGTTGATGAAGTCGGCGACGATGAGGAAGTAGCCGGCGAAACCCATCTGTTTGATGACGGAAAGCTCGTACTCGAGGCGGGAGGCATATTCCTCCGTGACCTCCCGATCGCGGAAGCGGGACCGGAGACCTTCCCATGCCTGGCGGTCGAGGTGGGACTCGAGCGTCTCCCCCTGGGGAATTTCGAAGTCGGGAAAGAGATACTGACCGAAAGTCAGTTCGACACGACACCGCTGGCCGATCTCGACGGTGTTCGTCAGCGCCTCGGGGAGTTCGGTCCCGAAAAGACGCCACATCTCCTCGGGCGAGCGGAGGTAGAAGTCGTCGCTTCCGAATCGGAAGCGATTCTGCTCGTCGACGGTGGCGTTGGTCTGAATGCAGAGGAGGACATCGTGCCAGGAGGCGTCCTCTTTCCTCAGGTAGTGGGCATCGTTGGTGGCGATGAGGGGGATACCGGTCTTGCGCGAGATCTCCACAAGCCCCCTGTTGGCCAGGGCCTGTTCGGCGATGGCGTTGTGCATCACCTCGAGGTAGAAATTCCCCTGGCCGACGAGGTCCCGGTAAAGGAGAGCCCGCTCCGTGGCCCCCTCCATGTCGCCTTCCAGAATGAGCGAGGGAATCTCACCGGCCAGGCAGGCCGACCCGACGATGAGTCCCTTCGAATGGCTCGCCAACAGATCGTGATCGATGCGGGGCTTGTAGTAAAACCCATCCGTGTTGGCCACGGAGACGAGTTTGATCAGGTTCTGGTACCCCTCCTGATCGGCGGCCCACAGGCAGAGGTGGTAGTTCCGCCCCCTTTTGTCGCGGCTTCTGTGTCCCTCGGGATCGACGTAGATCTCACAGCCGATGACGGGATTGACGCCTACCTTCCGGCAGGCCTCGTAATGCTCGACGGCGCCGAACATGGCGCCGTGGTCGGTGACGGCCACGGCGGGCATCTCCCAGGCCGCGGCCTGAGCGGCCAGGTCGGCACAGTGGATGGCTCCGTCGAGGAGGCTGTATTCGCTGTGGACATGCAGATGAACGAAGGGATGGTTCATTCCTGAAGCTCCTCCTCATCAAGGCTCTCTTGGGCGACGAGCGGCTTTTCCTCCGATTCGGCCGCCGCCTCGGCCCTCAGGACGAGAAGGTCGCCGCTCGTCCAACGAAGAACGCGCTCGACCTGGGATTCCAAAGCGGATTCCGACCTCCGCGGCGACGGAGCCCCCTCCGCCTGGGGAGACTCGGCGGCCCGTTCCCCCTCGTCGGATCGTCTCCGTCGATCCTGGGGGATGAGGAAAGGACGCGCCTCGTCGCCCTCGTCGGCCTCCTGGACGACGAGGGGGCGAATCTCGTCGCCGACTTTGAGACAGCCCTCGCCGAAGCCCGCCTCCTTCGCGGCGAGGGCCAGTTGACAGAGGCCGCGAGGCGCGGTGAGGACGGAAAAGGGAAAGGGTTCCTCTCTGGGGACGGAGATCTCCAGGATCCCCTCGCGAAGATCGACGCGACAGTGAAGCAGAGAGGCGGCCAGAACGGGATCGCGGCGGCCCAGTCTTTCCCTGAGAGCCTCGAACGTGCCGGGTGCTCCCGTCTCGGCCGTCGTCCTTTCCGAAGAGGGCTCGGAGGGACCGATCTCCGGCAACGAAGGGGAGAGCGCCCGCTCGGCCCCGCTCCGATCCGGGTCGGATCGGAGCCCCTCCCGCTCCGGACCGAAATTCGCCGGAAAAGGGGGCGGAAAGGGCCCGGACGCCGAGGCCGACGAGCGAGGGACATCGGGAGGGGCCATAGCCCCTTTCCTCCCGGATCCGGGCATTTCGCCGCTTCCCTTTTCCTCCGACGACCGGGGCAGGCCGACCGAGGTCCTGCCGCTCTCGGCGAGGGAAACGGAAAGCAGGCCGGCGAGGACGTCGCCGCGAAGCCCCAGCCGCGCCCTCCCCATGAGCTCCTGACAGAGTCTCATGGCCCTCCAGAGCCGCTCCGCCGACCATCGCGACGCCTCTTCGAGAAGATATTCCCTCTCGGGAGGGGCCAGATCGAGCTCGGCCAGGACCTCGCCTCCCCAGTTCCGACAGACCCAGAGATCGCGGAAGAGAAGGAAGGCCCCGTCGAGGAGGCGCTCCGGTGAGACGCCGGAGGCAATCATCTCCCGGAGTTCTCTGTCGGCCTCGCCGGGCCTTTCGGGGAGAAGGGAGACCCAACGCTCGAGATCGACGCGCGTGCCGCCGCCGGAAAGGGCCCGCAGGGCCGCCAAAGACAGGTGCCCTTCTCCGAAAGAAAGGGCCTGTTCCAGAAGGGAGAGGGCATCGCGGAGGGCACCGTCGGCCTGACGGGCGATCTCCCAGAGGGCCTCCTCCTCATAAGGGGTCTCCTCCTCGTCGCAGACGCGGCGAAGTCGCTCCAGAATGCCCGCCACGGCGATGCGCCGGAAGGGAATGTGCTGACAGCGGGAACGGATCGTCACCGGGACTTTCTGCGGCTCCGTGGTGGCCAAGATGAAAAGGACCTGTTCCGGAGGTTCTTCAAGGGTCTTGAGAAGGGCGTTGAAAGCGGCCATGGAGAGCATGTGGACCTCGTCGATGATATAGACCTTGACGGGCGAGGCAAAGGGAGCCAGAGCCACCTTGGCCTTAAGCTCCCGCACCTCCTCGACGCCGTTGTTGGAGGCGCCGTCGATTTCCATCACGTCGAGGCTCTCTCCGTCGGTGATGGAAAGACAGCTCCGGCAATGCCCGCAGGGCTCCGCCCCGCCCTTCCTCTCGGAACAGTTGACGGCCTTGGCCAGAAGCCGGGCGAGAGTCGTCTTGCCGCTCCCTCTCGGTCCCGAGAAGAGGTAGGCCTGTCCCGTCCTGCCCGAAAGGAGCCCTCGGACGAGGACGGCGACGGCCGGTTCCTGGCCGACGACGTCGGCGAAAAACTGGGGACGATAACGTCGATAAAGGGATAGGTACATCAAAATCCTCCTTCGGTGGCGATGGACGAAGGGGCGACTTTTTCTTGACGAAGAGGGTCACAGAAGATAGTCGGCGATGGGATGAAGGCTTTTGGCCCGAGCGAGCCCTTCGATGAGACGGCGGCGAAAGGCCTCTGGATCGACGGCGAGAGGGAGGGGAATCCGATTGTTGCCCAGCATCAGGAAGGGATCTCCCTGACTCGTCCTTCCCGTCCGAATCTCATAGGGAACCGTCTCCAGCTGAAGCCACCGGCGCAGGGACCGGGCCAGAGATTCCAGCTTTGTCCTGTCGCCGGTCGTGCGGCAGATCTCCTCTCCGTCGAGGCAGAGGAGGAGGGACTCCCCCTCCTCGACGAGAGTCGGGCGGAGCAGATTGAGGGCCTCCTTGCGGTGGAGGGGCCAGCCACGGCTTCGGATGGTCGACACGAGATAGGCGATGCGGTCGCGATAGTCGGGGTGACTCTGATAGATGCCGGGATCGACCCAGGGACGACGGAGCTGTTCCTCCTGAAGCCTTTCCAGAAGGGTGACCATGCCCGCAGGAGGATACCCCGCCTCGACGACGAGATCAAGTCCCCGCCGGTCGGCCTCCTCTTCCAGATCGCGGCTGTAGGCGTTCATGACGGCGACCTGGACGAGGTTGGCCGCCAGGAACGCTCCCATCGTCCCCCCCGTGGCAAGCGTCACGGCCAGGCCCAGGACGGAAAGACGCTCGTTGCGGGCCACCTGGACGAGAACGTGTCTTCTTTCGGCATGGGCCATCTCGTGAGCCAGAAGACCGGCCAGCTCGGCATCGCTTTTGACGAAGGAGAGCATCCCCTCGGTGACGAAGAGGATCCCTCCCGAGAGGGAAAAAGCGTTGCGGTCATCGGCCTCGACGAGACGGACTTCGAAGGGAAGGGCTCTCTCGGCATGAGGGACGAGCCTGGACAGGATCATGTCCAGGCGGGCCGTCCTGAGGGGATCGTCGAGGCGGGGCCAACGCTCCTCGACCTGAAGGGCCGTCTTCCTGCCAAGGGCCAGCTCCCGCTCGGTGATCTCCTCAGCAAAGGCGGGGGTGGCAACCGCCACCCCCGCCGCAAGAAAAGCCAGAGCCAGAAGGGCCACACACAACCCTTTCGGCACCGCATCTCTCATCGTCGCATCCCGTCCCCTTTCATGGGGCCCAAGGATCCCGCCTTGGCGTAGCCGATAAAGGCCGCCTTTCCCTTCTGAAGCTGGAGGAGCTGGCTCCGCAGCTCTTTGATCTGTCCTTCGAGGAGCTTCTGTACCTTCTCCTCGCGCTCCAGGAGGCGGGCAACGGCATCTCGGATGGTCCTGATGGACGTCACGAGACCATTATACCCCGCTTCGCCCAAGACGTCGGAGAGGTTTTCCCAAAAGGACATCTCTCCCGGACTTCCCTTGCAGCCCATGGCCCGGCACTGACGATCCCACTCCTCGCGGAGAAGCTGCTGGCGGGAAATGACGCTCTGTTTCTCCTGAAGGCAGAGGAGAAGGGCCTCCATGTCCCCCTCTACGACGGTCTTCTCCTCCTGCAGGAGCAGATGGTCGAGCTCCTCGTAGAGGGCCGCCTCCTGCCGGACCAGCTCGTCGAGTCGCCTCTCGAGGTCATCCGGCAAAGTTCAACCCTCCCGCCTGCATCTGAGGTTGGGCCTCAGATGCCCGCTGTTGGGCCTGAAGAGCGGCGATGGCCTCCTGCCAAGTGGAACGAAGCTCTTCGAGCATCTGACGGACGACGACGATCTTGTCGCGATCCCTGGCGACGTTGGCCTCGACGAGCTGGCCGTGCATGAATTCGTAAAGGGCCATGAGAGACACCCCCACCTCGCCGGCGACCTCGGGACGGAGGGTCACCATCAGCTCTCTGATCACGGCCTGACCGCGTTTGAGTTCGTCGTTGACTCTCTCGGCATCGTTCTCTTCCATGGCCCGCTCGGCCGAGAAACAGGCTCGAATGCCTATATCGTAGGTCAGCAGGAGAAGCTGCTCGCGAGAGGCCGTCTGCACCTGATTGATACGATAGGTCTCCTGCGCCCGAGACCGGCGGTTGTCCTGAGCCGACAGTCGTTCTTCCATATTGGAGCGCACCTCCCCTCGCTATCCTTTTCGGTTCTTTCGGGTCAAAACCTTACGGGTCGGCGATCGTCATCAGAAGACGATCGATGAGTTCCTCCAGCAGGGCGGCGGCATCCTCATAGTCGGCCCCATCGCCGCCGAAGGGATCTTCGATCTCCAGGAGGGGAGAGGGAACGCCTCCGGCCTCCGACTCTCTCTCCTGCCCCGAGAGTGTCCGTCCGGCCGCCTCGGACAAAAGGAAGATTCTCTCCCGGAACTCGGGATAGAGATGGCGCAGGGCGTCGCGCTGCGCGAGGGTCATCGTCAGGACGAGACGGGCCATCTCCACGTCGTAGGCGGACAGGGGGCGGGAGCGGTGCCCCTCCAGACTCAGTCCCCTGCGGGCCACGACGGAGCGGGCCAGAGGCGTGGCCTCGTCGCCGGCGAAAGCGGCGACGCCAGCCGAGGCGACCTCCCATCGCCCGTCCATTCCCCGCCTTCTCAGCATCGCGTCGGCAAGGGCGGCAGCCATGGGGCTGCGGCAGGTGTTGCCGCCACAGACGAAGAGAAGCCTCTCCATCTTCTTCAGCGACCGTCCGAGGCGATCATGATCCGTTCAAGAAGATCGGTCCTGTTGACGACGCCGACGAGAACGCCGTCGCGAATGACGGGGGCCCTCTTGAGGTTGTTCCGAATGAGCGTCATGGCGACGAAAAAGTCGCTGTCATCTTCGCTGAAAGAGACGACGTCGCGATGCATGAGGCGGCTCACGGGCTCGTTACGGATCTTCTTGAGGCGGGACTGGAACTGGCCGAAATCGGGAATGAAGGAGGGGTCCTGAATGTACTCGAAATAGCCGGGAAGGGCGGCCTTGACGATGTCCTTCTCGCTGATGAAGCCGACGACTTTCCCCTCCTCGTCGAGGACGGGAACGCCGGTCAGACGATGACGGGCGAGGACCTCGATGGCCGTCGCCAGCGTCGCCTGCTCCGACAGGGCCGTGAGGTCACGATCCATGACATCTCCTACGCGCACGACGACACCTCCTATTCGAGCCTTTCCACGTGGACCTTTTCGAGAAGATCTTCGACGGCCTTGCGGCTCCTGCAGCCCTTCTCGACGTGCAGCGCATTCTCCCAGGCACAGGCAAGGGCGAAACGGATCGAGGCCTCGACGGTCATCCTCTCCAGATGGCCCACCGTCAATCCGGCCATGAGGGCATCGTCGGAACCGAAAAGGGAAACGATCCCCTTCCTCCCGAACTCTCCGAGGAAAATGCCCTCGGGGGTGAAGAAGACATCTCCACAGGTACGGTAATTGGCGACGGCCCACAGGACGCCCCGTTCGTGGAGTCCCGAGACGACTTCGATGAGGTTGTCGAGAGAGTTGAGGCGGACGCCGGCGACGCGGGACATGAAGCGATGGTCGACCTTGGCGAAGGAGGGAATTCCCTCGAGACCGGCCATGAGAGGCGCCCCCGCCGCGTCGATGAAGGTGACGACGCCCGCCTCCCTGGCGAGGACGATGAGCTCCCTGTAGATATCCTGAGGAACGCCGGGAGGGAGAGAGCCGCCGAAAAGGACGCAATCGGCCCGTTTCAGGAGCCTCTTGTAATTGATGAGGAAACGGCCCAGGGCCTCTTCGGTGATGTAGGGCCCCGCCTCGGCGACGCCCGTCTCGACGTGGCTCACCTCGTCGACGACGTAGACGTTCGTCCGCGTCTCCCCCCGGGTATGGACGAAGTTGGTCGTCAGCCCAAGGCGTTTGAGGGAGTCTCGGACGTACTCGCCGTTGAAACCCGCCAGGAATCCCATGGCCGCCGAATCGTAGCCGAGCTGTTTCAGGACGAGAGAGACGTTGACGCCCTTGCCTCCGGGGCTCCTGTCGATCTTCGTCGCCCGGAACCAGCCGCCGGGCGCGAAATCGGGGACGACATACTCCTCGTCGATGGCCGGGTTGAGCGTTACGGTGACGATCAAGGCAAAGCCTCCTTACGTTTTTGAGGAGAATCTTCAGGCGATCAGCGTTCGAGGGAGCGGTCGTATAAAAGACCGAGGTCGCCGGGAACGGTCACATGCCGTCGGGCGATCACCTCGCCGCGATGGAGCAGAAGGGCCGCAGGGAGGCTTTCGACGCCGAGCTTTTCCGACATACGGCGGAAGCGATAACCGTCGACGACGACGACGGCGCGCCCCCTCTCGGCGGCCCAGGCCTCCGTCGCCGAGGAAAGACGCATCTGCTCTTCGTCGATGGAGGAAAAGAAAAGGGCCACCACCTCGTCGGGCTTGAGGAGCAGGCCGTCGAGATACTGTTCCTCGGAAACGGCCGAATAGGCCGACATAGCGGCAACGGCTCCGTCGGCGGCGGCCGTGACGACCTGGCGGAGGGGCTTTTCCCTCACGTCGCCGGCGGCGAAGACGCCCTCCTCGGAGGTCTCCATCTTTTCGTCGGTGACGATCCATCCTCCTCGACTCCGCCGGAGCTGTCCCTCGGCGAGGAAACTCACGTTGGGCTCGGTGCCGACGAAGACGAAGACGCCTTCGACGGGAAGATCGGAGATCTCGCCCGTCCTGACGTTTTTCAGGGTGAGACTCTCGACCATCTCCGTGCCGTTGACCCTCTCGACGACGCTGTCGTAGACGGGAACGATCTTCTCCGAGGCCAGGGCCCGATCGACGGGAATCCTGTCGGCACGGAAGGCATCGCGACGGTGAACGATATAGACCTTGGAGGCGAAGCGGGTCAGATAGAGGGCCTCTTCGACGGCCGTATTGCCTCCCCCGACGACGGCGACCTCGACATCCTGAAAGAAGGCGGCGTCGCAGACGGCGCAATAGCTCACGCCGCGGCCGATCAGCTCGGCCTCGCCGGGACAGCCCAGACGGCGGAAAGAGGCGCCGGAGGCGATGATGACGGCTCCTGCCTCGATGGGTCCTTTCTCCGTGACGACGATCTTTCTGCCCTCACGGACCTCGAGGCCCTCGACGGCCACATCGCGGAACTCGGGAGCGAACGTGGCGGCATGCTCCTTGAAGGCCCGTCCCAGGTCGGCTCCCGTCGAGTGGGGAACACCGGGCCAGTTCTCGATCTCGTCGGTGATGTTGATCTGGCCTCCGGCCAATCCCTTCTCGAGGATCAGAACGTCGAGACCCGCTCGCCTTCCGTAAATGGCGGCCGTCAGGCCGGCGGGACCGGCTCCGATGACGACCAGTTCCCTCTTTTCCATGTCTTTATACCTCCTTCACGATACAGGCTTTCCGTTCCATCGTCCCATTTTAGCGCCTCAGGAGAGACGCTTCCAGGCGAGGACGCGGGGCCTTCCTGCAAGATCGTCGATCTGGGCGACGTTTTCGAGCGAGGGGGAAGCCATTTCCAGAAGGGCTTTTCTCTGCGCCTCTCCTCCATGCTCGACGACGAGGAAACCGCCGGGGCGAAGGGCCCTTGCGGCCCAGGGAAGAAGTCCCCTATAGGGATCGAGACCGCCACTCCCCCCGTCGAGGGCCCTCGACGGTTCGTAAAGTCTCACATCGTCCATGAGATCCTTCAAGTCCTCCGTCGGGATGTAGGGCGGGTTGGAGACGACCAGCCCCAGGCTCCCCTCCTTCAGGGAAAGCGCGTCCAAACGGGCCTCGTGAAGGAGAACGCAACGAGAGAGCAAGCCGTACTCCTTCAAATTGGCCCAGGCCCAACGAAGGGCGGAGGGCTCCGCCTCGACGGCGAAGCCCTCCGCTTCGGGGCGAGAGTGAAGCAGGGACAGGGCGATGACGCCGCTTCCCGTCCCCCAGTCGAGGAAAGGGCCTTCGCTCCAGAGGGAGAGAGAGGTCTCGACGAGGATCTCCGTTTCGGGCCGGGGAACGAGACAGCCGGGGCCGACGCGAAGATCGAGATCGCCGAAGGAGGCCCGTCCCAGAATGTAGGCCATGGGCTCTCTCCCGAGACGGCGAAGGAGACCTTCCCGAGCCCTGTCGAGATCGGAGGGAGGGAAGGTCTCGTCGAGGTGGGCCAGCAGAAAACCCCGATCGCGACGGAGGATCTCGCACAGGAGAAGGTCGGCCTCGTGAAGGGGGCGATCGATGCCGGCCGAGGCGAGCTCCAGGACAAAAGACCTGCGTAAGGAGCCGATATCCACGGCTACCCCTCCAGGTTCTTCAGTCTCTCGGCCTCGTCGGCCGTGACGAGCGCATCGATGAGTTCGAAAAGATCCCCGTCGAGGATGGCGTCGAGCTTGTGGAGCGTCACGTTGATCCTGTGATCGGTGACGCGATTCTGGGAGAAGTTGTAGGTCCTGATCCTCTCCGAGCGATCGCCCGTCCCGACCTGCCCCTTGCGCTCGGCGGCCATCTCGGCGTTCTTCCTCTGGAGCTCCCTGTCGTAGAGCCTGGTCCTCAGGAGGTTGAGGGCCTTGACCCGGTTTTTGAGCTGGGAACGCTCGTCCTGGCAGGTGACGACGACGCCCGTCGGCAGATGGGTGATGCGGACGGCCGAATCGGTCATGTTGACGTACTGTCCGCCGGCCCCGCTGGCCCTGTAGGTATCGATCTTGAGATCTTCCGTGCGGACCTCGACGTCGACCTCCTCCGCCTCGGGGAGAACGGCGACGGTCGCCGTCGACGTGTGGATGCGACCTCCCGACTCGGTGACGGGAACGCGCTGGACCCGGTGGACGCCGCTTTCGAACTTGAGAAGGCTGTAGGCTCCGTGACCGTCGAGGCGCGCGGCGATCTCCTTGAGACCGCCGATGCCGGTCTCGCTCGTGCTGAGGACCTCCACCTTCCACCCCTTGCGCTCGGCGAAGCGGGAGTACATGCGGAAGAGATCGTGGGCGAAGAGGGCCGCCTCCTCCCCGCCCGCTCCGCCGCGGATCTCGATGATGACGCTCTTTTCGTCGTTGGGATCCCGAGGCAGCAGAAGAAGGCTGAGACGGCGCTCCATGGCCTCCATAAGAGGCTGAAGGCGATGGATCTCCTCCCGGGCCAACCCGGTCATATCGGCGTCGCCGCCGTTGAGGAGCTCCCGGGCCTGGCCCAGTTCCTCCGAGGCCTGACGGTACTCGCGGTAAACCGCCACGAGGTCGGTCAGGTCCGAATGGCGCTTGGCCAGCTTCTGGAGCTCGGCGGGATTGCCGGCCACCTGAGGCAGGCCCATGCGATCCTCGAGTTCCATGTAGTTTTTCTCGATCTCTTCCAGTTTTTTCATCAGGTCCAAGGATTCATCACCTCGAGCGGAGTCAGGAACGGTTCCCGTCGCCCAGAGCCTCTCTGAGGGCGGCGAGGGCGACTTCGATCTGATCCTCGTCGGGCTCGCGAGTCGTCAGATACTGGAGGTAAAGGGCCGGAGCCATGATCGCCCGTCCAAGCCCCTCGCTCCGAGAGGCCCATCGGATGATCTCGTAGGAAATGCCCACGACGAGGGGGAGGAAGATGACCCGGGAGAGGCCCTTCCACCACCAGGGGCCGCCTCCGACGAGGGCGAAGACGACGATGCTGACGGCGACGACGACGAGGATGAACGAGGTGCCGCAGCGGCCGTGAATGCGGCTGTAACGGCCGACGACATGGGGTTTGAGCGTCGCGTCGGCCTCCCAGGCGTTGATCGTCTTGTGCTCCGCTCCGTGATAGGCGAAAACCCGCCGCATGTCCTTCCAGAGGCCGATGAGGGCCACGTAGCCGATGAAAACGACGGCCCGGACAAGGCCTTCCAGGAGGTGACGGGCCCAGACGGAAAGGCGGAGCCCCTCCTGAATCCACGTCGAAACCCAAAGGGGCAGAAGGAGAAAGAGACAGACCACTCCGGCGATGGCGACGGCGAGGGAAAGGGCCAGCTCCCAGGGGGAGAGTTTCTCCTCCTCGTCCTCCCCCAGAGAGACCTGGGCCGAAAGGGTCAGGGCCCGAGTGCCGACGACGAGCATCTCGGCCATCGTCGCCATCCCCCGCAGAAGGGGAAAACGCCAGAGTCCCTGAGAGGACCAGGGACGATTGCCCCAGGCCTTGGTCCAGATCTCCCCTTCGGGACGACGGACAGCCAGCCCCCACTGGGAAGGCCCTCTCATGAGAACGCCCTCGATGACGGCCTGACCGCCCACGGGAATTTTCTCGGCCGAGAGAAGAAGATGGATCGCCACGAGAAGCCTGCCGAGGAGGGTCATGCCAGGAGCTCCTCGACGGAGGCGTAGGGGCGGCCGCAGGGTCGCGCCTCGCCGCAGGTCCCCCGGACGACGCAGGAGGGACCGGAAAGAGAAAAAAGAGAGGGCGCGACGGCGAGGACGAGGCGGAGCATCTCCCGGGCGAGGTCCCGGATCTCCCACTGGGCGCGACGGCAGAGACGAAGGGAGAAGAAGTGATGGAGCTCCCGGGCGTTCATGGTGACGACAAGGCGCGTCTCCCAGCCGTGAGGAAGGAGATAGCGGGCGTCCTCCTTGGGAAGCCCCAGGGCGACGAGCTTCGCGTAGGCCTCGTGAGCTGCGGCCGCCGCCTCCAGAAAGACCCGGGAGGCCTCGGCGTCGCCGGCGACGGAGGGGGGGAGCACGACGCGGACCGAACCCATCTCCACGTAACGCTGACTCTGCTGGGAATAGCTGGCCAGGCGGTGACGGACGAGCTGATGGGAACAGACGCGACTGATGCCGTCGACGGCGAAGGTGAAGGAAGCGTGTTCAAAAGGGGAAAAATGGCCGCTCCGATTCAGATGGGCCAGGAAAGCCGACGCCTTCGTCTCGTCAAGTCCCTCCATGAGGGAAAGAGCCGTCGCGTCGCTGTAGCAGAGTCGTGCGGCCGCGGCGACGACGCGCGCGGCGTCCGGCGTGTGAGCCAGAAGTCGAACCGACATGAGAACCTCCTAGCGATTCCGAGAGCGAACAAAAAAGGGGAGCCACGCTCCCCCTCTAGGCCTCGTCTGTCTGCTTCTGTCCGTAGTCGATGCCTTCGTACTTCTTGCGGAACTTCTCGAGCCGTCCCGCCTCGGAGACGACGCGTCCCTTCTTCCCCGTATAATAGGGATGACAGACATTGCAGACGGCCACTTTCACTTCCGACACGGTCGAGCGCGTCTCGAACGTGTTTCCGCAGACGCAAGTGACCTTACACGTATCATAGTGGGGATGGATGCCCTTTTTCAAAGTAAACCTCACCTCCCGGTGACATTCGGGTCAACACAGTAGCTGATTCTAACACGACGGAGAAGACCCCGCAACGCGGAAACTAAATATTCATGGTTCCCACGCCGCACCGCTCGTGATGGGCGGCGGCGTGGTAGGCGGCATCGCCCATCACGGCGACGGAGATCCAATGATCGTTGCGCACGATGGCCAGCTTGGCTCCCACGCTGACCTCCAGAAGCGACGGCGGCATGAAGGCGTTCATGGCCTCGAGGGCGGCATGCATGAGGGCATGCATCTCGTCGGGTTTCTTCTCGACGATGGCGGCGTTGAGGGCGGCTCCCACGACGGACCGCGTCACCTTCTGCGGAAGATCTCCGGCAAGGCCTCCGATTTCCGTCGCGACGGCCCTCCATCCGATGCGCTGTACCTGCTCCTTGACGAGGCGTTCATCCTCCGTCGAGAGCGTTGCCGCCAGGAGAAGGGCCACGCGGCCGATCTGGCTTTCGTCGAGGACCTTGAGGTCGACGCGAAGGGAGAAGACACTCTCCTCTCCGGGAGGGAAAAGAGGCCCCTCGTCGGAGATCCGCTCCCCGGACACCCTGTCCGAAACCTGGCTATGAAGCGGCTGCGCCTCCTCGGACGGGCGCGATTTCTCCTCCGGGTCAGCCGCGAAAATGTGCCTCCAAATCATTGAAAGCCCCTCCTTAAACCGTCACCGTCACCGGCCGCTGCCCGACGAGCGTGGGGCAAGCCTGAGAAGAGAGAACCCTCTCGATTCGTCAGCCATTGTGATGGAAGTTTCCCTTCTTGGCAAGCCTTCTCCCGCTTCCTTTCGGACAGAAATGAACGCCGCCCCTTGCTCACCCCTCGTTTTAACCTTATACTTTTTTCCAGAAGAATGAAGAAATGGAGGAGGTGACGGAAAGGCGACAACATGGGCGGTATCTTTATTTCATTTCCCCTTTTTCAACCCCTCGGGGGATCGGTGAACAAGTCTGACTAGGAGGAGATTTCGCATGAAAAAGTTCACGCTTCTCTTCGCCGTCGCCCTTCTGGCCCTGTCGGCCTTTGCCGGCTCGGCCTCGGCCAAGACCTTCCTCTCCATCGCCACGGGCGGCACTGCCGGCACCTACTACCCCATCGGCGGGGGCATCGCCGACGTCGTCACCCGCAACGCCGAAGATCTTCAGGTCACGGCCGAGACGGGCAACGCCTCGGCGGCCAACCTGAACCTCATCGGCACCCACCAGATCGAGATCGCCCTCGTCCAGAACGACGTCGCCTTCTGGGCCTGGAAGGGAGAGAACATGTTCACCGCTCCCTTCGCCAACGTTCGGGCCATCGCCTCCCTTTACCCCGAGCACGTCCACCTCATCACCCTCAAGAAGACGGGCATCAAGAACTTCATGGACATCAAGGGCAAGCGCGTCTCCGTCGGCGCCCCCGGCTCGGGAGTCGAAGCCGACGTCCGCAGCATCTTCCAGGTCGCCGGCCTGAAGTACGAGGACATGTCCACGGACTTCCTCGACTTCAACAACACGACGTCCCGCTTCAAGGACGGCCAGCTCGACGCCGGATTCGTCGTCGCCGGCTATCCCGTGGCCTCCATCATGGACCTGGCCACGATGCACGACATCGACCTCGTCTCCTTCGACGAGGAGTTCCTCCAGAAGCTCGAGGCCCAGTTCCCCTTCTTCGCCTCTGACGTCATCCCCGCCGGCACCTACAAGGGCATCGACAGCGACGTCATCACTCCCGCCGTCATGGCCATGGTCGTCTGCGACGGAGACCTCCCTGAAGAGGTCATCTACACTTTCACCAAGACGCTCTGGGAGCACATCGACGAGCTCTACAAGGTCCACAACAAGGCCCAGCTCATCACCCTCGACACGGCTCTCGTGGGCATTTCCGTTCCCGTCCACCCCGGCGCCGCAAAGTATTACGCCGAGAAGGGCATGGCCGTACCCGAAGTGAAGTAAGGACCTCGCGCCCGCAGCTGTCGGATCAGGAAAGAGGGGGCCCCGAAAAGGGGCCCCCTCTTTCCTGATCGCCGCGCCGCCTCCGGAGAGAGGAGACGGCGGAAGAGACCTAGATACGGCTGACGTTGACGGCCTGCTCGCCCTTCTGTCCCTGGGTGATGTCGAACTCCACCCGCTGTCCCTCGGCGAGGCTTTTGAAGCCATCCATGGTGATGGCGCTGAAATGGACGAAGACATCCTTGCCCTCATCGGTGGTGATAAAACCGTAACCCTTTGCATCGTTGAACCATTTGACCGTTCCCTGAAGACTCAAGACAGTTCCCCCTATACAGAAAATAAAGTCTGGCGAGGCGCCGTACAACGAGATTACACTAGTTTATGAAAATGATCTTGTCAAGTATAATCGGCAAAGACGGCCCACGCAGACGACAAAGAAGGCGACAACCCGAAGGATGTCGCCTTTCGCTCTAATGGGGAAGGGTTAGATCTTGACGACGTTGGAGGCCTGAGGGCCCTTCTGTCCCTGGGTGATCTCGAACTCCACCCGCTGACCCTCGGCGAGAGTCTTGAATCCATCCATAGCGATGGCGCTGAAGTGGATGAAAACGTCTTTGCCCTCGTCGGTGGTGACAAAGCCGTAGCCCTTCGTCTCGTTGAACCACTTAACTGTACCCTTTGTTGTCAAGGTATTGCCTCCTAACAGGTATTGATCGGCGGCGCCTGCCGACACGACTGATACTATCTCAATGAAAAACTTTTGTCAAGGACTAAAAAGGGGACCTCCCAAGAGATCCCCTGAATTGACTGGCGCGCCGGACAGGACTTGAACCCGTAACCTCCTGGTCCGTAGCCAGACGCTCTATCCAATTGAGCTACCGGCGCGCGTTCTCGATATGGCGGTGGGACAGGGATTCGAACCCTGGAGCGAGGTTTTAGCCCCGCTACTCGCTTAGCAGGCGAGTGCCTTCAGCCGCTCGGCCATCCCACCTCGGTCTGCGGGAACTATTCTATGAGCCGACCTCGATAATGTCAATAGCGAAGAGGGCCGCCGTTGATCTTGCTATTCCGTCTTGTCCGACTCGCCCTCAGAGGGGATATCCTCCGACACGGAGACCTCCGATGCGGGCTCGTCGACGGAAGACACTCCCGCCGCCTCTTCGGCCTCAGGCTCCCGGGGTTTTTCGGGAACGGCGAAGAGGGCCTCGTCGTGAATGGTGAGTCGAGCCCTCTCCAAAAGCCCCTTGAAGAAGGTCTGCTGGGCCTCGCTGCGGCGTTGTGAGAGGAGAAGGCTGGAAATGTCGCCGCTGACCTCTTCCAGGGGAAGGATCCGACCGGCAAGGGCCTCCCGCTTGAGGACGAGGACGAAATCGTCGCTGGCGACGGCGATGGGACCGACCAGGCTGTCCACTCCGGCCGCCCTGATCTCGGCAAAGGGGCCCTGTAGAGCCTCGGCGGCGACGAAGAAGGGCTCCTCGTAGGGGGTATGATCGGCCACATCGGCCGAGAGGAGGGCCAGACCGGCATCCCAGCCGCCGTCATCGCGAATCCGGCTGGCAATCTCAGCGGCGCTCTCAGCCTTTCTCACGTGGGCGATGTTGAGGTTGAAGCCCTCGGGGCGACGGAAGAAGACCTCCTTCGTCTTGTCGTAGAATTCCTGAACCTCTCCTTCGCCGACCAGGACCGACGCAAGTTCCCCCTCGAGCACCTTCTGCTGGGCCAGCTGAAGGGCGATATTCTCGCGGAGGGCCTTCATCTCGATGCCCATACGCGTCAGGTACTGATTGAAGGCCTCGATCGTGGGAAACTGCTCCTTGATGTCGTCCAGGACCTTGTCGATCTCGCCCTCGTCGATTTTGACGCCCCTGGCCTTGGCCTCTTTCTCGAGCTCCATGGTCAAGACGATGTTCTCCAGGACGGACTTGCGGAGCAGAGGAAGGTCGGCAGAGGTTACCTCCCTATTCTCCGAGCGCTCGACGGCCTCCTGGAGCCCCTCTTCGAGAGTGGAGCGCATGATCTTCTTCCCGTCAGCGGTGGCGACGGCATAATCCCGGGAGGCTCCCTCGTCTCGGCCCCCCATGGGACCGTACATGAAAAGAAGGGACAGGACGAAAACGACGGCGACACTCAACATGATCCACTTGATCTGTGTTCTCAACATACGCATGACCAAAGCTCTTCTTCCCCCTTTTAAGGCTCCCTGAGGAGCTCTTTCGCTACGCCTGCAGCGGGTCTAATCATACGTGCCTCCCCAAAACCTGTAAAGAGAAAGGGCTGCCTTTAGATCTCAGCCAGAGAGCATCCTCGCTTTGGAGTCGCCACCAGGGGGACAGAGAGCGGGAACGCCCTCTCCATGACCTGGACGAGGGTCCGCTCCGCCTCATCGGCCTCCGACCGGGGACACTGACAGACGAGGGAGTCGTGGACCTGAAGGACGAGAGGCCACTCCCTCCCTTTTTCGGCGACGGCCTCGCTGAAACGGATCATGGCCACCTTGGCGATATCGGCCGCCGTCCCCTGGATGGGCGTGTTGACGGCGACGCGTTGGAGGGCGCCGCCCCCCCTCCCCTCGACGGTGGAGACTTCGTCGAGGGGACGCCTCCTGCCGAAGAGGGTCTCCGTGTACCCTCTTTTTCTGGCCTCTTCGACGCTGGACCGGAGATAGTCGGCCACGAGGGGAAAGGCGGCGAAGTAGCGGTCGACGATCTCCTGGGCCTCGGCGCGACCGATGGCAAGGCGCCGTCCCAGGCCGAAGGCGCTCATCCCGTAGAGGAGGCCGAAGTTGATCACCTTGGCCCGGCGCCGATCCTCGGCCGAGATTTCCCCGGAGGAGGAGAAGGAAAAAAGAGAGCGGGCCGTCTCGCCGTGAATGTCCCGTCCCTCGGCGAAGGCCTCCCTGAGACGGCGATCTCCGCAGTAATGGGCCAGGACGCGCAGTTCGATCTGGGAGTAGTCGGCGGCCACGAAAAGATGTCCCTCTTCGCCCGGGACGAGGCAGCGACGGAGCTTCGCCGCCCAGTGGCCGAAGACGGGGAGATTCTGCAGGTTGGGATCGCGGCTCGAGAGGCGACCGGTGGCCGTCGTCGTCTGTTCGAAGGTGGAGTGAACGACGGCCCTTGGCCCCTCGCCGATGGACAAAAGAGGGGTGACGAAAGCCGAGAGCATTTTCGCCCCCTCCCTGTGTTCGACGATGAGGGCCGGGATCTCTCCCCTTCCGTCGGGAAGGGAGGCCAGCTCTTCAAGGACGGAGACATCCGTCGAGTAGCCCGTCTTCGTTTTTTTAAGGGGAGGCAGGCCGAGGACGTCGAAAAGGAGTTCGCCGACCTGTTTGGGCGAGTTGATGTTGACTTTCCTGCCGGTCTTGGCGGCGATCTCCTCCTCGATGAGGGCGATCCTCTCCTCCAGCTGGCGGGAGAGCTCGACCAGGCCCGATCGGTCGAGACCGATGCCCCGCTCCTCCATCCGGGCAAGGACAGGAGAAAGGGGAAGATCGATGCCCTCCATGAGGGTCCTCAGCCCTCCGTCGAGAAGGGGATCGAGCACCTCCCGCCTCTCTCTCAGAGCCGAGGGAAGGGAGATCTCGTCGTCGATCTCCCCTCCCAGAACGGAAGCGAGGGAGCGCCCTCCTCCATCGGGATGGAGGAGATAGTCGACGATCCTCAGGTCCCAGACCTTGCGGGGACGGAGCTCTTCGGGGAGGAGACGGCAGAGCTCCTTGTAATCCCACGTCAGGATCTCCCCCCCTTCTAGCCAGTCGAGAAGGGCCCTGGAGGGTCGGACGAAGCGGCAGTAACGTCCCCTGCCGTCGCCGAGGAGGAGCGTCTCTTTTCCCCTGAGAAGGATCAGAGAGGCCTCGCCGAAGAGCTCTTCTTCGGCCACCTCCCTCCTCTTTCCCTCCTGAGGGGAGGAGGGGGTCGGCAAAGGATTTTCCGGAGGGAGGCCGAAGCGATCGAGAAGTTTCTGGAGGCCCAGCTCGCCGCAGCGGAGGGCGAGTTTCGCGCCGTCGCCCCTGTTGCGGCAGAGGCGCTCCGGGCTCAGGGCCCCCTCGAAGCGCAGGCGCGTCAGCGCCAGACTCGCGCGAGCCGCCTCGGAGCCCTCCCGCAGCTTTTTCGCCTGGCCCGAGGGCAATTCGTCAAGATGGGCCAGGATCTCCTCGACGCCCCCATAGCGGGTCAGAAGCTGACGGGCCGACTTGTCGCCGATGCCGGCCACTCCGGGAATATTGTCGGCACTGTCTCCGACGAGGGCCAGATAATCGGCCATGAGAGGGGGCTCGAAGCCGTACTCCAGGCGGAAGAGGTCGGCATCGTAGAGCGTGAAGGAGCTGACCCCCTTGTGAGGGCGGAAAATGGAAATGGAAGGGGCGAGAATCTGAAGCAGGTCCTTGTCGGCCGTCAGGACCAGGACCTCCATCCCCGAACGGGCGGCTTCTCGGGCCGTGGCGGCGAGGATGTCGTCGGCCTCGAGTCCGGCCTCTTCGTGGACGCAGAAACCGGCCAGATCGAGCAGCTCTCTGATGAGAGGGATCTGAACTTTCAGCGCCTCCGGCGTCGGCTTCCTCGTCCCCTTGTAGTCCTCGTAGGCGTCATGGCGGAAAGTCGGCGAGGGGGCATCGAAGATGACGACGACGTCATCGGGCCGCCTCTGTTCGACGATCTTGAAAAACATGTTGAAGAATCCGACGATGGCGCTCGTGGGACGGCCGTCAGGGGCCGTCAGTTCCGGAAGGGCGTAGTGTCCCCGGTAGGCGAGGCCATGGCCGTCGACGAGAAGCAGCGTTTTCTTTTCCAAACCGGTGGCTCCTTTCTCGATGGGCCCTCCCCGGACGGGAGGAGAAGGGACGGGCCTTGGGGTATAATTGCCAGGTCCAGTATAAGACCAGAGAACCCGGGAGAGCTTTCCCTTCACGGGTCTGGGAGGAGGAAACGTTTAGATGATGGAGAAGGTTCGCGTTCGCTTCGCCCCGAGCCCGACGGGGGCCCTTCACATCGGAGGGGCTCACACTGCCCTTTTCAACTGGCTCTGGGCCAGGCGGATGGGGGGCCGGTTCGTGCTCCGCATCGAAGATACGGACCGTCAGCGTTCCACGAAGGAGTTCGAGAGGACCATCCTGGCCGGAATGAACTGGCTCGGCCTCGACTGGGACGAGGGCCCCGACTGCGGCGGCGATTACGGCCCCTACCGCCAGTCGGAGCGGCTCGAGATCTACCGGCGCCACGCCGAAGCCCTGGTGGAAAAGGGGCTGGCCTATCGGGAGGGAGAGGCCATCGTTCACCATGTGCCCCAGGACCAGACGGTCCGCTTCGACGACATGGTCTACGGCCCCATCGAGATCAAAAGCGAGACGATCAAGGATACGGTCCTGATCAAAAGCGACGGGATGCCGACGTATAACTTCGCCGTCGTCGTCGACGACTACACCATGGACATCAACTACGTCATCCGCGGCGAGGACCACATCATCAACACGCCCAAGCAGATCCTTCTCTACGAGGCCCTGGGCTGGAAACTCCCCCGCTTCGCTCACCTGCCCATGATCCTCGGCGAGGACAAGAAAAAGCTCTCCAAGCGACAGGGGGCGACGAGCGTCTACGACTACCGGGATCTGGGCTACATCCCCGAGGGCATTTTCAACTTCCTGGCCCTTCTGGGCTGGTCGGCAGGGGAAAACAGGGAGATTTTCGACAGGGAAGAGGCCACCTCCCTCTTCGACCTCCGCCAGGTCGCGAAGCGGAAGGCCGTCTTCGACATGAAGAAGCTGGGCTTCGTCAACCAGGAGCACCTCAAAAGACTCGCCCCCTCCCGGAAACTGGCCCTCGTCGAGCCCTTCTGGAAGGCCCTTTCCGTCGACGCCTCCCCCTTCGACGAGACCTATCTCCTCCGTTCCCTCGACCTCCTCGAGGGACGGGGACAGACCCTGGAGGAGATGGCCCGGTACAGCGACTTTTTCCTCTCCTTCGAGCCCGTCAAGGCCCGCTACGACGGGGGAGATCTCGACGAGACCCTCAAGGTCCGCCTCCGCCCCTTTTTCGAGGCTCTGACGACGACGGAGCGCTGGGATCACGACTCCATGGCCGAACGGGCCCGCCTGTGGGCCGCCGAGGAGGGGCTGAAGCTCAAGGACCTGGCCATGCCTCTCCGGTGGGCCCTGACGGGACGGAAGGTCAGCCCCGGCATTTTCGAGGTGGCCGTCCACCTCGGTCGAGAGGAAGTCCGCCGTCGGCTTCGCCACTACGGACTCCTTTCCCTGTAGATCCGGAGAGAATCCCGCAGAAGGCCCGGGAAAAAGGTCTTATGCGAGATCGGAGCGCCTCTGCCGCGGACCCGAAGAGACAGGAAGGGCTTCGCCCTTCCTGTCGGAGAGACGGCGGAGCGCCACATCGCGGACGAAGCGGGAAAGGCGCCCCTCAGAGGCGTCGCAGGTAGCGGGAGAAAACCGACGCCCGATCTTCCGGAGCCCCCATGAGGGAGAACCAGGCAAGGGCGTGGACCATCTCGAGGGGATAGTCGCCCTGAGACCAGAGGGGGAATCCCCTTCGAGCCAGGGAGGCAAGCCCGACGTCATCGTAGACGTCGGGCTTTTTTTCGTCGCCCTCGGCGAGGCTGCACGCCAGGACGAAGGGTTTCTCCCTCCCCTGCCAGAAGGAATCGATTTCCTCGATGAGGAGCGTCGAGGCGTTGCCGGCGCCGAGGCCCAAAACGAGGAGGACCTTCTCCCTTCCCGAGAAATGAGGCCTCAGGCCGGGAGCGGCGGAAATCCAGGCGAGAGAGCCGCGAAGGGCCCTCACCTCCTCCTCACGGAGGAGAAGACCGTCCAGCTCGCGAGGCCTGCGCCAGGGAGATGGGGCCGTCACAGGGGCGAAGCTTCCGATCCGATCGGGGGTGAAATAAAGGGGGCTTCCTCCGGAGGCGACGAAGGCATCGGGGTGAAGGGCCCGGGCCTTGTGGGCCCTGTCGCCCCGAAAAAGCTTCCAGTTGAAGTAGACCCAGACGCCGGGGAGAGACGAGGCGGCCACGAGAGCCGCGCCTCTGAGGTTGACGGTCACGTCGTCGGGGACGCTGTCGAGGGTGAGCTGGCTGCCGGTGAGGATGACGGGGCGATCGACGTCGCCCAGGGCCAGGCTGAGCCACGCCGACGTGTAGGCCATGGTATCCGTCCCGTGCAGGAGGAGGATGCCCTGCGCTCCCCCTTCGAGTTCGGCGACGACGAGGCGGGTCAGATCGATCCAGTGCCAGGGTTGAAGGTTCGAGCTGTCCAGCCCCTTCTCCCCCCAGGGATAGCGGAAAGAGACGGAAATATCCCCGTCGGAGAAGAAGCGCTCCAGCTGGGATCGGAGTTCCGAAGAGCGCCCTCCGTCGGGAAAAGCGCCGCCCGCACCGACGGCACTGCCGATCGTTCCCCCCGTGAGAACGGCCGTGACGGATTTCACGGCCGCTCCTCTCCGAGAGCCCAGAGGTCCCTTTCGTCGCGGGGCTGTCGGGGCTCCTCGTCAGAAGGACGAAGGCCTTCCCGGTCCGTCGTCGAAAAGAGAAATTCGTCGGTGACGGAAAGGGCCGAAAGGGGACAGGCCTCGACACACTGAAGGCAGAGGCAGCAGCGGGCCAAATCGACGTCGATCTTTCCCGTCTCGTCGGAAAGGGTCACAGCGCCGCAGGGGCAGACGGAGATGCAGGTGCCGCACCCCTTGCAGCGCGAACGGCTGTGGGCAAGACGCCCCACGAGGCGCTCCGGCGTCTCCGAAGGGGCGTGAATATCCATCGTCCCACCCTGGACGGCCATCAGGGCCTCCGTCAGGCTGTCGGGCATGTGCGGAAAGGGAAAGGGATGCGTTTCCATCTTCGCCAGAGCCCGTCGGAGCAGGAAAAAAAAGGTCGACATCGCGATAGCCCCTCTCTAGAGACGCACATCGAAAAACAGCAGGATCAGGCCGGCCAGGGCGAGCCCCGACGCGGCCAAGGAATAGAAGGAGGCCGCCTGGTCGCCCCGGAAACGCCCGACGAAGGCGTCTTCCAGGGAAAGGGCCGTCATCTGGACGAGAAAGACTTTGGCCCAGAAAAAGAGAAAATCGACGACAAAGAGCGTCAGGGCCTGCAGCTCGAGAATGAGGCCCAGAGAACCGGGCAGGAAAAGGCAGACGCAGACGGAGCAGGCCGCCAACGTCCTGTACTGACGGGCCACTTCAAAGAGGAGCAGAGCCCGGCCGGAGAAATCGTCATCCTGTCCCCCCTCTATCGGACGGACCGTCGTCCCGGCCAGGACGGGCAGGAGAGAGAGAAAGACGAGGCCGAGAGCGGCCAGACCGATCCGACCGGGCCAAGAGGCGACGGACCATACCGACTTGGCGGCGAAGGTCTCAAGGGAAAAGGGGGCACCGGGCAGTCCCTGACGGTAGGCGAACCAGACGAGGGAGGCGACGACCAGAGCCAGGGGCAGGGCACAGGCGACGAGAAGGGTCAGCTCCCTGCCGACCTCGACCCCTCTTCGAGGAGACGCTCCGCCCGAGAGGGCGAGGACCGTCGCCAGAGAGGCCAGGAGAAGCAGGAAGACGACGAGGAGCAGGTCCCCCCCCCCGGAGAGCAGCGGGGGCAGGGAACCGATGGGCAGGTAGAGGAAGATCGTCAGCGCCGACGCCGCGCCGACGGCGGGAGCGCCCAGGAAAAGCCAGGGCAGCCCCTCTCGCGGCAGAACCGCCTTCTTGCCGAAAAGCTTGACGAGGTCGTAGAAAGGCTGCGAGGGAGGAGGCCCCAGACGTCGCTCAAGGCGAGCGGTGAAGGTGCGGCCGAGCCCCTCGAAGATCAGGCTCACGAGCGAGGCCAGAAGCATCAGAGCCGCGGCGGCAAGGATCTTCGTTCCCCAGGTAAGCATCAGCGGCTCTCCCCTGCGGCTTCCGGCACCTCGGGGCGGCCCAGAGCCTTTGTCTCGGCAGAGAAAGGCGTCTCGATAAGCCTCTCCGTACAGGCCATGCAGGGATCGGTGCTGCTCAGGATGAGAAGGGCATCGTCCAGCAATGCCCCTTTCAGAAGAAGGGGCCACAACGAGGCATTGGCGTAAGTGGCCGAGCGGATCCGCCACGAGGAAAGGCCCCCCTCTCCTCGCCGCAGGACGAGACGGTGGAGCGTTTCCCCCCTCGGTCCTTCAACCAGGGAGAGCGCCGCGCCCTCGGCCTGCTTCAGGAGGGTATGGAGACGGCCGCGCTTCCTGTTGGTCCTGATCGCCCCCTCGGGAAGCCCCTCGAGAAGGGCCTGAACGAGATCCAGCGATTGACCGATCTCGCCGACCCGGACGAGGAGACGGTCGAAGACATCGCCACGAGGGGGACGGCCGTCGATCCCCCCCAGGACGGCCTGCCCCTCGAGCTCTCCGTAGGCCTCGTAGGGAGAGGACCAACGAAGATCGACGGCAAGACCGCTGCCCCGGGCCACGGGGCCCACGGAACCGTAAAGGAGGGCCGTCTCCTTCGGAAGCAGGCCGATCCCCTCCATACGGGCACGCAGGAGAGTCCCGTTACGGAAAGCCTCCTGGAAGGGGGGCAGTTCCCTGCGGTAGAAGGAGATCATGGCCCCGATCGCCGCCGCCCCTTGGGCATCGATGTCGCAGCGGACACCGCCGAAGGTCACGACGCCCCAGTTGGACCGCCGTCCCGAAAGCCTTTCGAGGAGATTGAGGACCTCCTCCCTCAGGGAAAGGGCCGACATCGCCAGCGAGGATTGGCCGGCGACGCGGCAGGTCGACGCCAGCCAGAGGAAATGAGAGGCCATCCTCTCCAGCTCCAGAAAAAGGGTCCGCAGATAACTCGCCCGCCGGGGAACGACGATGAAGGACAGCGTCTCCATGGCTCTCACGAAAGCCACGGCGTTGGAGAGGGAGCAGGAGCCGCAGACCCGTTCGGCGAGGGCGAGGACCTGGAAGGGGTCGCGGCCGCGAGCCATCGCCTCGATGCCTCGATGGACCGCTCCGTGACGGATTTCGGCGCCTTTGATCCTCTGTCCGTCGAGTTCCAGGGAAATGTCGAGGGGTTCCGTGAACCCTCTCTGTCGGCAGGATAGATTGAAGGGAGTCATGACGGCCTCCTGAAGCGGATCGCTCATTGTCTCGATCGGGACGGTTCGAACTCGTGGCGCCAGGGTTTGACCGCCTCCCATCCCTCGGGCAGGAAAAGGCGTCCCCTTTTGGACTGGCCGGTGAAATCGGGGCCGAGCATTTCGAGGACCTCCCGCTCATCGTACTCGGCGGAAGGGAAACGGCCCTGAAGAGAGGGCATCAGGAGATCCCCTTTGGGGAGAGACACCTCGAGGGTGACGTGAAAGCGCTTTCCCCTTTCGGCGCAGCGGAAAAGGGCGAAATCGTAGCGGAGCAACACCGACATCCCCCTATCCTCCCCGGAAAGGCACATGAAGTGAGGGCGATCGAATTCGCCCAGGCAATCGACACCTTCGAGAAAGCGCCGGCGGGGAAGAGCCACGGTCAGAAGTCGGGGACGTCCCTCCCCTCCCCCGAGGGAAGAACCCTCGATATCGTCGCCGAGGAGATCCTCCAGACGGGACAGGACGTCTTGGGGAGCACTCGCCGTCGCGGCATATCCGGAAAGATCGGGATCGGTCACAGCGAACGCCTCCTCTCGGAAAGGGCACAGCGTCTCTCCACTTCCAGGACGACTCGAGTAAGGCCTTCGACGAGCGCCTCCGGCCTTGGAGGACAGCCCAGGACGTAGACGTCGACGGGCAGAATCGCGTCGAGAGGCCCACAGCCGACGGGAGAATCGCGGAAGATGCCTCCCGAGACGGCACAGACGCCGAAAGCCATGACCAGCCTCGGTTCGGCCATCATGGCATAGGTCCGGCGCAACAGGTCGACCTGACAGGAACAGACCGCCCCCGTCACGAGGAGCAGATCGGCCTGTCTGGGACTCTCGACGCAACGGACCCCCAGACGCTCCAGGTCATAGCGGGGCCCGAAAGAGGAAAGCCACTCGCCGTCACAGCCGTTACAGGAACCGCTGTTCCAATGATAGATCCAAAGAGATTTGGACAAAGCCTCCCATGAACGTTCCATTCAGCGTAATCCTCCTCCGAGGAGAACGGCGATCAGCAGAAGAGCCATAAAAAGGACGAGGACCCCTGTCTGATCGGGGACAAGGTCCGTACATCGTCTCTCCTCGAGGCCGCCGGGAAAATCGATCCTCTCCGTGAACGACCGGGGAAGGGAGAGGGGGGGGAACATCGTACTCTGGGAGAACGCCTTTTCCGAACCTCCGGACGAGGCGGAAGAGCGGAAATCCCGACGGCCCAGGCCGGTTACGGCAAGGACGATCAAAAGGGCCAGCAGAAAGGAGAGAGACCAGCTGAGCCCGTTCCAGTAACCGAAGCCGCTGTAGACCTGAACGGCCATTTAGAGTCCCCCTCCCAGCACGGCCTCGATGTAGCCGCGCTGATTGAGAAGGGCGGCCGCCGCCGGGTCGACCCAACGTCCCAGGGACCAGGAGGGAAGGGCGGAGAGAAAACCGATCAGGACAAGGAGTCCTCCGACGACGAGCAGGGTGGGCAGAGGCGTCTCTCGGCGGGGAAGGACCTCCCCGGTCCCCAGAAAGGCGGCGTGAAAAGCGCGGATCAGGGCGGCGGCGACGGCGACGGAAGCTCCTATCGAAAGAGCTCCCAGAAGGGGCTGAAAGGCGACGAGAGATTGGCTGAGCAGGAGTTTCGGCACATAGCCGACAAAGGGAGGAAAGCCGGAGAGGGTCCAGGCGGCGACGAAAAAAGAACCTGCCGCCAGGGCCCCGGCTCCGCCGCGGAGGTGGAGCCGGTCGAGGCGGGTCGTTCCCTCCTGACGTCGAAGAACTCCGACGCAAAGAAGCAGCAGCGAAGAGGCAATGAGCAAAACCGACCACTGGGCCAGGGCACCGCGAAGAGCCGTCAGACCGTAGTCGGCCATGGCACGGGCATCGCCGAGGCAGGAAAGGGCGACGCCGAGGCCGAGGAGGATATAGCCGATTTGGGAAAGGACGATCCAGGCCGTCAGAGAGCTCAGGTCATCGGCCTTCAGGGCGAAAAGCACGCCGATGAGGAGAGAGAGCGCGCCGGAAAGCAGAAAGGTGCCTCCGAGGACCTCGCCGCCGAGAACCGTGCCGTAAAGAGAGAAGACGACGCGCATCAGGCCGTAAAGACCGACATGGACTCCGGCAAGGAGGAGACAGGCCGTGCCGGTCGACGTCACGGAGAAGGGGCCGACGAGAGAAAAGTGAAAGGGAACGCTGCCGCAGCGGCTTAGCAGAGCGGCGACGAAAAAGACGAGAGCCGCCTTTTCGGCGAGGCCGAAGGGCATGGAGCGGGCCAGGGCTGCAAGGGCCGCCGTGTCGTAGCGCCCGTAGAGAAGGGCCACGGCCGCCAGGATCAGGGAAAGGGTCAGGGACGAGAAGGCGAGTCCGTTGAAAGCCACGGTGAGCGCCGAGCGATGGTCCCTGTCCAAGGCGACCAGAGCCCAGGACGCCAGGGAGAAGAGACCGAGGAAAAGGGCGAAGTTGAAAAGGTCTCCCGTGACGATCAGGGCCAGGCCGGAAGCCAGGACCAGGAAATGAAGAAGCGTCGGCGTCGCGTCGTTACGGCGCCCGCCGTCGTCGGAGAGGAAGGCAAGAGCGCCGACAAGGCAGGCTACGGCCAAAAGCAGCGAAGAGAAAGAGGCGAAGCCGTCGACGGCGAGGACAATGCGGAGAGGAGCGAAGACGCCCTGGGACAGGACCAGGTTCCAGGCCTCGGCACCGATGACATACAGGGCCACTCCCGAATGGGCCACCCTGCTCCAGAGGAGAGCGACCAGCACGGCGGTCGCCATCGACAGAAGGACGAGCCAGAGACGTCGCGCCACCCCGCCGAAGAAGGCGACGGCCGGAGTCCCGAAGGCTCCCAGCAGCGGAAGCAGAACGATGAGAACGGGAAGGTGAATCTGCCAATCCATCAGAGAGACCTCCGGATTTCGTCGATGTCAAAGGTGCCGTAACGGCGATGGAGAAGCAGACCGAAGGCCAAGAGGAGGGCCGTAAAAAGCGACGAGACGACGAGGATGGCCATGGCCATGGCCTGAAAAGAGGGGAGGGACATCCGCCCGCCCTCGGAAGCGAGGGAGAAGAGGGGCACTCCACCGGCATTGCGGTAGCCGAGGGCCACGAAAAGAAGGGCCGTCGACGACTGGAGGAGGGAAAGAGCCATGACGATCTTGACGACATGCCTCGCCAGAAGCGCCCCTCCCAGCCCGAGACAGAGGAGGGCGGCCACTCCGGGAAAAATCAAGTCAGACATGGAAGGAGTCCTCCCCGCAGGATCGTCCTCTTTCGCCGAAAGCCGCGAGAATGGCGCCGAGGGCACCGGCAGCGAGCAGGAGGAGAACGACATTTGTCAGGGCGATCGTCCCCGACGCGTTCAGAAGGCCGTCGTTGGCTCCTTCCGGCAGGCTTCCGCCGAAGAGACCGCCCTGGCCGACCAGCACGTTGCGGAAAAAGGTGAAGTGAAAGCCGAGGGAAGCCACGGCCAAGAGGGCAAGGGAACCGGCTCCGCGGGCCAGGGCCAAGCCGGATTGAAGAGCGCTTCCAGGCCGTGAGAGCTTCCCGGAAGAGACCGCGAAAAGGGCCAGAGCCACGGCCACGGAAAGACCTCCCGTCAGGCCGTCGCCGATGCGGAGGTGACCGAAAAGGGCCTGGCGAAGACCGAAAAGGCCGCAGGCCAGAGCGAAGAGAGACGGGATTCGGGGAGGACGAAACATCATCGGCCCTCCTCCGCCTCTTCACGCAGGAGGGAGACGACGGAGACGGAGACGGCGACGAGGCAGCCGGCCAGGGCGATGATATCGAAACTCCGGTAATCGAAGCCGACGGCCGTGACGAGGTCATTGGCTCCGGTCTCCGTCTGGGCCCTCGCGAGATAGCGACCGTCGACGACGGGACTCTGGGGCTCGCCGAAAGGCTGAACGCTACGGAGAGCCCCGCTGAAAAGCCCGGCGAGAAGGACAAAAGAGACGAGACTCACAAACCGCATCGAGATCATCGTCTTCGACATCTCAAATCGCGCCCCTTTCTGCAGGCTCGGAAAACGAAAAGGTAGAGAAGGGCAGGAAAGGTCACTCCGAACAGGAGCTGCCCCAGGGCCACGGCAGGGGCCCGGAGGACCGCGAAGACGAGAGCCAGACAGAGCCCCGAGGCGGCCAGGGCCTGGACGGACCGGAGCGGACGAGACGAGAGAAGGGCGAAAAGGCCACAGACGAGAACGAGAAAGAGCAGAAAACCTGCCGGGAAAACGTTCATCGCAGAGGGCCCTCTGTCATCCCTGAAGGTTCTCCGTCGGAGGCGTTTTCCCGTCTCTTCTCCGCCAGGGCCCCTTCGACCAGCTCCCTCTGAGAGCGTGCGAGAAGGAGGAAGCCGACGGCGACAACGGCGGCGTTCAGGGCGAAATTCGGCCCCTGACCTCTCTCTTTGGCCAGGCCGAACTGGCCGTAAAGTCCGACGGCAAGAGAGACCAGAAGGGCACCGGAAAGGAAGGAAACCCGACGCACCGGGGAAAAGGGGCACCGCCAAAGGGCGACGGCGCCGACCATGGACAGAAGAAGCCCGAAGACGAGGGCGATCAGGAAAAAAACGGACATCGCTACAGGTCTCCTTCCTGGAATAGGCGGAAAGAAAGATTCAGGACGTAGGAAGAGACGAGAAGGACGATGGCCACATCGAAAAGGGGGAAGGCGTCTCCCGAGGGAATGAGGAGAAGCGCCAGAAGAGGCGTCGCCGTTCCCAAGACGCCGAAAGCGGCTGAGGCCTCTTCATCGCCTACCGCCGACAGGAGCCTGGCCACGACGGCACACAGCATCAGAAGGGCGGCAAAAAGCGATAGGGAGAGGAAAACCGTCATCGTCCCCCTCCTTTTCGCGTCTTTGACCGACAGGCCGACTCCGCCATCCGCTGCGGACGCATCAGCACGACGAACGTCATGGCTCGACTTCGACGGGGTCCTGAGGTCGGACAACGCCTCCCCGCAGGGGCCGAAGGAAAAAGCCCGCCGTAGGGAGGAGGCAGATCCCCCGATAGTCATAGCTGTGAGGCTCGTCAACCCTTTTGCCCTTTTCGATGACTTCGAGAAGCGCTTCGGAACCGACGGCCAGCCTCGCCCCCGGGGCCAGATCATCGGGCAACCCGCCGACGACCAGATTCTCGGCCAGGGCGCCCGGGGGAATCTCGAAACCGACCCTCTCCTGAACCTCGAGAATGTCTTCCAGACGCAAAAGGCTGATCGGCCTCGTTTCGTGGTCGCCGTGGGAATCTCCCTCGACGCCCCCGTCGGCCAAGATGCGAGCCTGAGGGAGAGCCTTTTTAGGCTCCTGACGTTTCTCGCTGACGCAGACCGCGACGAGATGTGCCATGACAAAACCTCCTTGCTGAAATCCCTCGATTTTCGAGCTTCGGACAGGCGATCCCGTCACGTAGCCCTGTCATGATAGCAGCAAACGGCAGGAGAGACACGGAGTCCCCTCAACCCGGCTCCCACAAGGGCCGACAGGGCGAACTCCGTCGGATCCGCTGATTCGGAAACCGCTCCAATCGCCTCGCCGGCGCGGCAAACGCCCTTACTCGACAGCCGCCTCGCGGCCGGGCGACGGCGTTACCGTCCTTCCTTCGTCTGCGAATGGGGCCCGACAGCCCCCCTTTCCCCCGTCGGGGAAGGAAATTTCCACGACGGAGAGAGGAAACCCGTCGGCCTTTCCGACAAAGGTCACGGGATCAGCTGGTCCAGATCGATTCGAATATCTTCGGCGGGGATGGAAACCTCGAGTTTGACATCCTCGCCTCGCAGCGTCCAACGCGCCCGATCGGGAGAGGCCGTTATCCCGGGAAGGGCGTTGAGCCCCCTCGCGACGACCTCCAAGGTCTGCCCCTCCAGCCCCTTCCTGAGATCGTCGAGCTGGGAGGCCAACTCGACGAGAAGGGGCGGAATGTCGAGGGAGACCGAATTTCCCCTCTCGGTGCCGAGAGGATCGCCGCGGCGGGGGAGAGGCAGAAGAGGGTCAGCGCGGCCCGATCCCCGGGCCATCCCGGAGAGGGCGACAGACGACGACCCCTCTTCGGCGGTTTTCTCCTTCGGGAAAGGCCCTTCCTCGGACAGAGGGGGATAGCCGGGCAAAGGGCGATCGGGAAGGGCAAGACCGGGCTCTTCCCGATCGCCGCGAAGGGCCCAGAGAACGCCCGCCAGGAGGGACAGGGCAAGGCAGAGGGCAAAAAGGAGGATTTTGAACTTCACGGCTCACCTCCCTGGGGAAACCAAGGGACAACGAGGAGAGGACCTGACGGCCATCTATTTCCGGCGGAAGCGGACGACGGTGACGCCGTACCCCCCTTCGCCGGGACCGCCGAGGCGATACTCCTCCACATAGGGCGTCTCCTTGCAGAGATCCTGAACGACCTGCCGCAGCACGCCCGTCCCTCGGCCGTGGATGAGGGTCACTTCGGAATAACCGGCCCGGTAGGCCTGATCGAGATAGCGCTCCAGGATAGGAAGAGCCTCGTCGACGGTCATTCCCCGGACCATGACGGAAGAGGGAACCCCCTGAGGACGGGAGACGTTGATCTTCACCGTCTCGACGGGAGCCGCCTCCTTTCGGGCGGTCAGGCGAAGCTGCTCGAGGGGAACATCGACACGAAGGGAACCGGCCTGGACGACGGCCTTTTTCCCCCTGATTTCCGCCACGGCCCCCTTGATGGCCGATCCGGCGACGGCGACTTCGTCGCCCACGGCCAAGGGCCGTTCCCCAGGCGGTCCGGCAAGCCGTTTCTTGCGGAGCAGACTCCGCCTTTCGGCCTCGTCGCGCAGACCGTCGACGCCGCGTTTGTGCGAGGTCATCTGGCGATGAGCGGCGGAAGCGGCCGCTCCCTGAAGCTCCTTGAGCAGGGAACGGGCCGTCCTTTCGGCGTCGTCGAGGATGGAAGCGGCCTTCCGGTCCGCCTCCTCGATGAGCCCCTCCCGCCTCTGTTCCAGACAGGCCAACTCCTCCTCGAGCGTCTTCCCGAGGCGATCCGTCGCCTCTTTCTCTCGGGTCATTTCAGCCTCCAGGCGATCGAGATAGCTCTGTTTGGCCTGAAGGCGGCCGATAAGCTCGTCCATGGCGCTCCCCTCTTCGCTCAGGGCCGCCTTGGCCCTTTCGACGACGCCGGGGGGAAGTCCCAGGCGGGAGGCGATGAGGAGGGCGTTGCTGCGGCCCGGAATGCCCATGAGAAGGCGATAGGTGGGAGAGAGGGTGAAGGGATCGAACTCGACGCTGGCCGTCTCCACCCCTCCCGCCGTGAGAGCGAAACGCTTGATGGGATTGTGATGGGTCGTGGCCAGGACGAGGCTCCTTCTCTCCAGCAGCTCCTCGAGAATGGAGATGCCCAGGGCGGCCCCCTCCTGGGGATCCGTCCCTGCCCCGAGCTCGTCGAGGAGGACGAGGGAGGTCTCCTCGGCCTCTCCGAGGATGGAGATGATATTGCGCATGTGGGCGCTGAAAGTGGAAAGATTCTGCTCGATGCTCTGCTCGTCGCCGATGTCGATCAGGATCGCCCCGATCTCGCCGACGACGGTTCCTTCGGCCGCCGGAACGGGCAGGCCGTACCAGGCCAGGGAGAGCGCGACGCCGACGGTCTTGAGGGCCACCGTTTTGCCTCCCGTATTGGGGCCGGTGACGACGAGCTGACGGAATCGGCGGCCACACTGAATGTCGATGGCCACGGCTTTCTCCCCCAGAAGGGGATGGACGACCTTTCTGAGGTCGAAGAGGGCCTTGTCCGTCACTTCCGGCAAGGTCCATCTGCGACGATCCATCATCTCCCCCGCCCCATAGGCCAGATCACACCAGGCCAGAGCCGCCTCGGCATCGGCAAGAGCCCCTTCGCGACGAAGCATGGCCTCCGTGATCTCCCGGAAAAGGCGATGCTCCTCCTCCCGCTCCTCCTGCAGCAAAAGGGCGAGAGAGTTGTTGAGGGGGACAAGACCGTTGGGCTCCATGTAGAGCGTATTGCCCGAGACGGAACGGTCGACGACGATGCCGGGGAAGACGCCGACGTGTTCCTGCTTGACGAGAACGACAAAGCGACCGTTCCGCAAAGAGAGAAGACGGTCCTGAAGCATGGACTGTATCGAGGGGTCGTTCAGCAGTTTCTGCCCGTCCCGCCGGAGGCGATTGCGGACCTGCTCCAGCGATTTGCGGATTTTCGACAATTTGGGCGAGGCGCTGTCGTAGAGTTTCCCGTCGTCGGCTATGACGGAAAGGGCCTTCAGCTCCTCGTCGAACTCGCGGATTTTCCGGGAAAAACGCCAGAGAAAGGGGAAGTCCTCCTTCTCCTCGGAAAGGCGCAGGCGAATTCGCGAGGCCACGGAAAGAAGCGTCCGGATGCGAAGAAGCTCCTCGCCGGTGAGATGGGAGGAGGTCTTGGCCTCGACGAGGAGTTCCGTCACGGTGCGTAGATCGTCGGACCAGGGCAGTTCGCCGAAACGGTCGCGGAACCGCAGATAATCCCGAAAGAGCTCGTGGCGGGCCCGAAGGCGGCTTCCCTCGGAGGCGGGCTCCAGACGCAGAAGGGCGAGAAGGCCGAGATCGCTTCTACAGCGGGAGGCAAAGAGATCGAGGATTTTGTCCAGTTCCAGAAGGGAACGGGCCGAATCAGAAAGTCGCATCGGGCGAGGCGGGAGCGGCAGGCACCGGAATCGAATCGAAGGCGAGCCCGTTCTCGTGCAGATAGGGGATCAGCCGCGGCCAGATCTGGGCGGCAAAGGAGAGGGAACGGCTCCCCTCGCTCCACTGAGGGGGAACGAGAGGACCGGCCATCAGGAGTCCCCCGTAGACGACGAGCAGGATGGCGATCCCCTTCAGAGCGCCCGCACCGAGCCCGAGAAGGCGGTCGAGAAGAGAAAGGTGCGTCGCCTTCAAGAAGGCCCCCACGAGACGGCAGAGCAGGGCCGCCGCCAGATTGACGGCGACGAAGACGGCGACGAGCCCCACGCCGTAGGCGACGTTCTCCGTGATATCGAAATGACTGCGCACGAAGCCCGCCACGACGTCGGCGCGGGCAAAGGCCAGGTAGAGCCCCCCCAAGGTTCCGGCAAGGGAAAGGACCTCGCCGGAAAGACCTCGGAAAAGGCCGCGGAGAGCGAGAGAAACCGTTATGAAAAGAAAGGTCATATCGATGACGGCGCCGAAACTCAACGGGACTCCTCCTTGAGAAGCGCCTCCAGGCGATGGCGAATTCTCTCCAGCTGCCAACCGTAACGCAAAAGGGCCAGCAAAAGCCGCTCCTCCTGCCCGACGGAGGGACCGCCCGACTCCTCGATGACGACGTTCAGAGGGACGAGAAGGCGATCCAGCTCGTCATCGGTCAGAGGCGTTCGGATCGGGTAGGTCTTTTTGCCGACGCGCAGCCGGACTCGGCGCATTTCGGCGCCGGGCAATTCCGTCACCGCGAGGCGGCCGCCGCTCCGCCTGTGGCCAGGGGACGTTCCGCCCCATAGAGCTTGTCAAGCTTTTGCGCAAGGGAGCTGAGACGCTGCTCCATCTGGTCTTTCTCTTTCTGAAGGGACATGCGCTCGCGCTCGGCCTGCTCGATGAGGCGCTGATTTTCCTTGCGGACGCGGATCAGCTCAAGATCCTTTTCCTGGAGCGCGCGCCGGGCCTCCTGAAGCTGTTCCCCTATCTGGACCTTCTCGGCCTCGAGATTCTGGACCTTTTCCGTCACCTTATCAAGGATTTTCTCGAACTGTTCCAGACGCTCCAGCATGAAATGACCTCCTTTGTCGGAGAGCTAGCGGAGACGATAGCCGGCCGCTTCGAGGGACTCCCGAAGCGCTCGGTGGTCCCCCTCGATCTCGGAATCGACGAGAGTCCGCTCGGGGTGACGGTAGACCAGGCTGAAGGCCAGGCTCCGCATCCCCTCGGGCAGGGAAGGCCCCTCGTAGACATCGAAAAGCTCTACCCCTTCGAGCATAGCACCGCCGTGACTTCTGATGAAGTCCCCAAGGAAGGCGGCCGTCACCGATCGGGGAGCCAACAGGGAAATATCGCGCAAAAGAGCGGGGAAAGGGGTCTCGGAGGCGAAGCGGGGCCTCTTGTCGCCGACGAGGGATTGAAGGTCGAACTCGAAGGCGTAAAGGGGAGCGCCGAGGTCGAGTTCCTTTTCGAGCAGGGGCTTGAGTCGCGTCAGATAGCCCACGGGACGGCCATCGACGCGAAGCGTCGCCGTCTGTCCGGCGTGGCCGAAGGGAAGCCTATCGGGGCAAAAGGAGGGAACGACGCGGCAGGCCGCCAGAAGGGCCGTCACGTCGGCCTTGACGGAGAAGAAGTCCTCGGCTCCCCTCGCCCCGTAAAGGGCCTTGCCCTGCCGGCCTCCGTAGAGAACGGCGCCGAAACGCCGCCTCTCGTCACATCCCGTCCGGCCCTCCGCGGGAACAAAAATATCGCCGATTTCGAAAAGGCGCAACTCCCCGCGCCAGCCCTTGCGAAGATTCCCCGACAGAGCCTCGAGGAAGGAGGGCAGCAGCAGGGGACGCAGAACGGACTGTTCCCGGCTCAGGGGATTGGTCAGCTCCAGAAGCTCCTCGTGTCGCCCGAGTCCCAGCCTTCCGACGGACTCGGGCGACACGAAACTGTACTGGACGCTCTCCATGTAGCCCCGCGCCATGGCCGTCTCCCGCAGCTTTCGCCAGAGCAGAAAGGCCTCGCCGACAGTCCCCGTGTCCCGGGGCCGGCCGGGCAGCCTCGCCGGGATGACGGCGTCCGTATAGCCCCGAACGCGGGCCACCTCTTCGATGAGATCTTCCTCGATGTTGACGTCAGGCCTATAGCTGGGAACGTAAAAGGTCGTGCCCTTTTCCCCTCTCCGTTCGGCATCGAAACCCAGACGGGAAAGGATTCTCTCGGCCTCTTTCATGTCGTCCCAGAGGAGATAGCGCCTCATCTTGTCCCGGGTGAGCTCGACTTCTCCGATGGCTTCCGTCCGACGGCGCCGGAGGTGAATCGAGGGCTGAGGACGACCGGCGTTCCAGCGGGAGATCAGCGAGAGGGCATAGCCGAGAGCCACAAGACTCCTGGCGGGATCGACGACGCGGGCGAAGCGATAGGCCGCCTCCGAGTTCAGGCCGAGGCGCCGCGAAGTCCGGCTGACCCGGATGGGATCGAACCAGGCCGTCTCCATGAGGACCCGTCTCGTCCCCTCGAAAATCTCGCTGTTCTCCCCTCCCATGACGCCGGCCAGGGCGACGGGGCGACCTCCGCTGGTGATAAGAAGATCCTGGCCGTCGAGAGAGCGGTCCTTGCCATCGAGAGTTCTCATCGTCTCGCCGGGCCGGGCGGACCTGACGGTGATCTCCGGCGAAGGGAGCCTGTCGAAGTCGAAGGCGTGAAGAGGCTGCCCCAGGAAGAACATGGTCAGGTTCGTGGCGTCGACGACATTGCTGACGGGACGCTGGCCCAGAAGGGCCAGCCGGATCCGGGCGTCCAGGGGAGAGGGGGCGATCGCCACATCGTCGACGAAACCCAGACCGTAGAGCGTGCATCCCTCTCCCTCGAGGGTAATGCCGCCGAAATCGACGGGCCAGTGGGCGCCGTCCTGAGGCAGGTCGATTTCGAATTCCCTGAGCTGACTTCCCTCGACGAGGGCGTGAACCTCGCGGGCCACGCCCAGCAGCGAGAGGAGATCTCCCCTGTTGGGCGTGATCGACAATTCGAGGATCTCGTCGTCCAGCCCCAAAGAGGAGACCGCGTCGGCTCCGATGACGTATTCCCCGGGCAGACGCAGGATGCCCGGTTCCGTCTCGACGGCGGCGACTCCCAATTCGGAGGCCGACAGGGCCATCCCCTGGCTGAGAAGGCCGGAGAACTCGCGAGTCCCCATGACGGTCCCGTCGGCCAACGTGGCTCCTGGAGGGGCGTAACAGACGAGATCGCCGACGGAGAGATTGCGCGCCGCCGTGACGCAGAGGGCCTCTCCCGCACCCCTGTCGAGACGGGCCAGAAGGAGATTGGCCGACGAGGGATGGGGATCGAGAGCCACCACGCGGGCGATCACGACGCCCTTGAGTTTCCCGCAGGGACGGACAAGCGACTCCACTTCGGTTCCCGTGAAGGTGAGACGCTCGGAGAGAAGCTCGGCGTCGATGGGGATGTCGATCAATTCCCGAAGCCAACGAAGCGAAAGAAGCATCAGAGAACACCTCCAGAGGCGAGAAAGGCGGCGTCTCCCTGGAAGAGAACGCGCAGATCGTCGAGGCCGTACTTGAGCATGGCGATTCGATCGAGCCCCATCCCCCAGGCGAAGCCGTTGTACTTTTCCGGGTCGATGCGGCCGCTGCGAAGGACGTTGGGATGGACCATGCCCAGCCCCATCACTTCGAGCCAGCCCGTCCCCTTGCAGATGCGGCAGCGGGGGTTGGCGCCCGAACAGGCGACACACTCCACGTCCATCTCCATAGAGGGCTCGGTGAAAGGGAAGAAGCTGGAGCGGTAACGGGCCCTGAGGGGACGGCCGAAGACGCGGTTGATGAAGACCTCGAGACAGCCCTTGATGTCGGCCACGGAGACGTCTTCCTCGACGAGAAGTCCCTCCAGCTGATGGAACATGGGAGAGTGGGTGGGATCGCTGTCGCGGCGGTAGACCCGTCCGGGACAGACGACGCGGAGCGGCGCCCCCTGACTCAGCATGGAGCGAACCTGCACGGGCGACGTGTGGGTTCTCAGGAGAAGCCCCTCCTGCCGGAGATAGAAGGTATCCTGCATGTCCCGAGCCGGATGATGGGGCGGAATATTGAGGGCCTCGAAGTTGTGGAAATCGTCCTCCACCTCGGGCCCCGAGGCGACGGAAAAGCCCAGACCGACGAAAATGTCGACGACATCGTGGAGCACCTGGACGACGGGATGAAAGGCACCGTAGGGCCGTCCGCACCCCGGCTGGGTCACGTCGACGCCGTGCCGTCGCTCTTCGTCTTCTGCCTCGACTCCTCTGCGGGCCGCAAGGGCCTCGTCGAGAGCCGTCTCGATCTCGACGCGAAGGACGTTCCAGGCCGCTCCCGCCGAAGGGCGCTCCTCGGAAGGAAGGCGCCCCAGCGACTTGAGGGCCGCCGTAAGCTCCCCCTTCTTGCCGAGGAAACGGACGCGCAGCGCCTCGAGGCGCTCGCTTCCCTCCGCCTCCGCCAGGGCCCCCTGAAAGGCCATCCTCATTGCGTCCACCTGTCTGTGATGGTCACTCACCGCTTTGCCTCCTTGCTCTCCTTGGAGCCTTGGACCCACTGGTTGATTTCATCGCTTTTGCCCGATATGAAAAGCTGATCCGTCGCCTCGACGACCGTATCGGCCCGGGGGATGAACTGCTCTCCCTGCCGATCGACGAGAAGGACGACGGCATTGTACTCGTTGCGGAAGTTGAGCTTCGCCAGACTCTTTCCGATCATCTCCGGGCGGGGCGCCGTCTTGCCCACGAGGAGCTCGCTGCCCGGGACCTGCGAGAACTGAGAGAGCCAGGGAAAGACAAAGTGATCGGCGACGCGCATTCCCATATCGCGCTCGGGAAAGATGACGCGATGGGCCCCGACGCGGGCCAGGACCCGTGCGTGAAGGGCCGTCTGGGCACGGGCCATGACATAGGGAACGCCCAGCTCCCGGAGGATGGCCGTGGCCAGGATGGAAGCCTCCGTGTTCTCTCCGATGGCCACGACGGCCACATCGGCCTCGCGAACGCCGACCTTGACGAGGGCCTCCTCGTCCGTGGCGTCCAGTTGGGCCGTCAGATCGACGTCGTCGGCCAGAAGCTCGACGCGGGAACGAACCTTGTCGACGGCGACGACATACTGCCTCAGGGCGACCAGGCGCTCGCAGAGGGCGGCCCCGAACCGTCCCAGGCCGACGACGAGAACCATCTTCTTTTCGGTCATCCGATTTCTCTCCCTCTTTTCTTCGCGACGGCCGTTTTTCCGTCGCCGGGCCTCGATGACCTAGCCGACGGGAACATCCGTGTCCGCATAGGATACCTTACCTCCCCCATGCCCTTCCAGCAGAAGTCCGTAAAGAAAGGTCATCAGCCCCACACGCCCCCAGAACATGAGGAGGACGAGAACCAGCTTCGCTCCCGGTCCGAGGTCCGCCGTCACTCCCAGAGAGAGACCGACCGTCCCCAGGGCCGAAACGGCCTCGAAGAAAAGAGTCAGAAAGGAGTGGGGCTCCATCAGGGCCAGAAGAAAGGAGCTGAGAAAGAGCGTCCCCAGGTAGAGAAAGAAGAGAGATGTCGCCCGCGTCAGCGTCCAGTGGGGAATGCGTCGCCCCCAGAGGACGACCTCGCCTTTGCCCCGAAGGTCCGTCCAGGTCGATGCGAGGAGCAGCCCTACCGTCGTCGTCTTCATCCCCCCGCCCGTCGAAGCCGGAGAGGCCCCGATGAGCATGAGCAGGACCGTCAGGGCCACGCCGGGATCTGAAAAACGGGAGAGGCTGACCGTATCGAAACCGGCCGTCCGCGGCGTCACGCTGTGAAAAAGGGCGTTCCACAACTTCAGCGGCCAGGAGAGAGCCCTGAAGGCCTCCTGCCCCTCCGTAAGGGAAAAAAGGAAGGTGCCCAGGCCGATAAGGACCGTCGTCATGAGCAGGACGAGCCGGCAGTAGGGGGAGAGGCGCCCTCCCCGGCGCAGGCGATGGACCAGCTCGATCAGGACGGGCGACCCCAGGCCGCCGACGACGACGAGAATCATGACGGCCGAGGGGACGGCGAAAGTCGTCGCATAGCCCTCGAGATTGGAGGAAAAAAGAGAAAAGCCGGCGTTGCAGAAGGCCGAGACGCTGTGAAAAAGGGCCAGGTAGAAGGCCCTCATCGGCGTCTCATCGCTCAAGAAACCGATGAAAAGCCAGAGAGTCCCCAAGCCTTCGAACAGGAAGGTCAGCTTCAGAATCTGAAAGAGAAGCCGCACCGCTCCCGCCGGCGTGTCCAGGCCCAGCCCGCCGACGAAAAGAAGGCGTCGGCGAAGATCGATCTTCTGTCCCATGAGAAGGGGAAGGGCCGTCGTCGCCGTCATCACGCCCAGGCCGCCGAGCTGAATCAGGAGAAGGACGACGAGCTGGGAGGGAAGCGTCAGGAAGGTGCCCGTGTCGACGACGGACAATCCCGTGACGCAGACGGCCGACGTGGCCGTGAAAAGGGCATCGATGAAGCCGATGGGACGGACAGGGACATTAAAAAGCCATATAAGGAAGGTTCCTGCGCCGATAAGCGACAGGAACCCCCCCGCGACGGTTCGTTCTATGGGAACGGAACTGTAGGTTCTGGGCTTTATCGTCCCAGCGCCTCCCGCGCCCTCTCGGCGATGTCGGCGAAGACGGTGGCGTCGTTGACGGCCAGGTCGGCCAACATCTTCCTGTTGATGACGATGCCGGCCTTCTTCAGGCCGCTGACGAGCGTGCTGTAGGTCATGCCGTTGAGGCGGGCGGCGGCGTTGATGCGCATGATCCAGAGCTGGCGGAACTGGCGCTTCTTGGCCCGGCGATCGCGAAAGGCGTTGGAAAGGGACTTGAGAAAGGCCTCGCGGGCCCGGCGGTAGACGTTCTTCTTCCTGCCCCAGTAGCCCTTGGTGATGGAAAAAAGCTTCTTACGCTTGGCGTTGCTCTGTGAACCGTTCTTTACTCTCGGCATCGAGGGTCACCTCTTTCTCGTAACTAGGCGTAGGGCAGAAGGGTCTTGACCGTCCGCGTCAGTGTCTCCGTCAGAACTCCCTGCTGACGGAGGCGACGGATGCGGCTCGCGCCCTTGTGTCCCGTGAGGTGACGGCGACCGCTCTTCTGGTATACGACCTTGCCGCCGCCGGTGAGGCGGAAGCGTTTCTTCGTGGCGGAATGGGTCTTCATTTTCGGCATCTCAGCGCGTTCTCCCTTCACAAATGACGGCAGCTCCGCTCAGGAGGCGAAGCCGCCTTCCTTCCGGTCGGGCCCGGAGCTCCGCAAGAAACCTAAGCCTTCTCGGCCTCCGACGACGCGGGGACGGCCTTCGGCTCGATTTTTTTCGCCGCAATCGGCGCGGTAACCTGCAGAGGGGCCAACATCATGCGCATATAGCGCCCCTCCATGCGAGGATAGGCATCGATCTTGCCCAAATCGTTGCAGTCGACAACAACACGGTCGAGAACCTCGCGCCCCTTGTCCTGAAAGGCCATCTCCCTCCCCCGGAAGAAGATGGAGACCTTCACCCTGTGACCGCCCTGGAGGAAACTGCGAATGGCCTTGACCTTGAAATCGTAGTCGTGGACATCGATCTTGGGCCGCATCTTCATTTCCTTCACGCTCTGGGTCTTCTGCTTCTTGCGGGTGTCCTTGTCCCTCTTCTGCTGCATGAAACGGTACTTGCCGTAGTCCATGACGCGACAGACGGGGGGCTTGGCCAGAGGGGCCACCTCGACGAGATCGAGCTCCCTCTCCTCGGCCAGGGCAAGGGCCTGGCGCGTCGGAATGACACCGACCTTGACGCCCTGATCGTCGATGAGAAGGACTTCGTGGACCCTGATCTCTTCGTTGATGCGAGGTTCCGAATCGGGCTTTGCGGCTATAGCAGGTCACCTCCATTGATATCGTTGACGAACGTTCGTGGACGCATCCACGCTAAAAGGGGCCGGAGGTTACGCCTCCGGCCCCATCGATACCGAGATGAACGTCTTCCCTTTCCCTCACAGAGGCCGGAAAGGAGAGACTTTTTCTTCTTCGGCGTCGCCGGGTGAGAGGAGACCTCTACTTACGACCCTAACAACAGCGACGCTTATTCTACCACTCATTTCCGCTCTTTTCAAGAGAGGGGCACGCACCGATGCAGCGAGGGCTCGTCGTCGAGGGGGTTGAACTCCTCCAGGAGCAGTTGGCGGAAGGCCTCCAGGGTGAACGAGCCCAGATCGCCGCGGCTTCGTTCCCGTACGGAGACCTGGCCCGATTCGGCCTCCCTCTCGCCGATGACGATCATGAAGGGAACCTTCTGGAGCTGGGCATCGCGGATCTTCTTGCCCAGCTTCTCGTCTCGTCTGTCCACTTCGACGCGGACGCCCCACCCCTTGAGCGTGGCCTCGACGGAAGAGGCCCAGGGAAGAAAGTCCTCTTTGACGGGGAGGAGGCGGACCTGGAAAGGAGCCATCCAGAAGGGGAAGGCCCCTGCATAGTGTTCGATGAGGATGCCCATGAAACGCTCAAGACTGCCCAGAACGGTTCGATGAAGCATGACGGGGCGGTGTTGGGCACCGTCGGGACCGATATAGGTCATGTCGAACTTCTCGGGGAGCTGGAAATCGAGCTGAATCGTCCCGCACTGCCAGGTGCGGCCGATGCAGTCCTCGAGGTGGAAGTCGATCTTGGGGCCGTAGAAGGCGCCGTCGCCGGGGTTGAGGCGATAGGGGACGCCCTTCTCCTCCAGGGCCTCCTGAAGGGCCCTCTCGGCCCTGTCCCAGAGGACGGGATCACCCATGGCCTTTTCGGGCCGAGTCGACAGCTCCACCCGGTAGGAGAAGCCGAAGACATCCTTGTAGATGTGCTGGACGAGATCCATGATCCCTTTGATCTCCGCCTTGATCTGGTCGGGCGTCACGTAGAGATGGGCGTCGTCCTGCGTGAAGCAGCGGACTCTCATGAGGCCGTGAAGGACGCCGGAGCGCTCGTGACGATGGACGGTCCCCAGCTCGGCCATGCGGAGGGGAAGGTCGCGGTAGCTGCGGATCTGGCTCTTGTAGACAAGGATGCCGCCGGGGCAGTTCATGGGCTTGATGGCGAAGGGAGCCTCGTCGATTTCGGTGAAGTACATGTTCTCCCTGTAGTGATCCCAATGGCCCGAACGGATCCAGAGGTCCCGGTCCAGGATGAGGGGCGTCATGATCTCCTGATAGCCGGCGCGACGGTGCTCCTTCTGCCAGAAGCGGATGAGCAGATTGCGGATCGTCATCCCCTTGGGGTGGAAGAAGGGAAAGCCGGGCCCCTCGTCCTGAAGACTGAAAAGATCGAGCTCGCGCCCCAGCTTGCGGTGGTCGCGACGCTTGGCCTCCTCGATGCGCTTCAGATAGGCCTCGAGGTCCTCTTTCCCGGCGAAGGCCGTCCCGTAGATGCGGGTGAGCATGACGTTCTTCTCGTCACCGCGCCAGTAGGCCCCGGCCAGGGAGAGGAGCTTGAAGTGGCGCAGCTGGGAGGTGTTGGCGACGTGAGGTCCCCGGCAGAGATCGACATATTCGCCCTGGCGGTAGAGCGAGATTTCCTCGTCGGCCAGTCCTTCGACGAGCTCGACCTTGTAGATCTCCCCCTCGGAGCGGAAGAGCTCGAGGGCCTTCTCACGCGGAAGGAAAAGGCGCTCGACGGGGAGGGCCTCCTTGACGATGCGGCGCATCTCGTCTTCGATCCGCTTCAGGTCGCCTTCCGTGACAGTTCCGGCGACGTCCATATCGTAGTAGAACCCCTCTTTGATGGCCGGACCGATGGCGACCTTCGTGCCGGGATAGAGTCGGCGAACGGCCTGGGCCATGAGATGAGAGGTGGAATGACGCAGGATTTCGAGCCCCTCCTCGGAATCGGCCGCGACGGGCTCGACCGTGGCCGATTCCGTCAGGGTGGTCGTCAGATCGGCGAGGGAACCGTCGACGCGGGCCGCAACGGCGCCCTTCCTGAGTCCCCAGCGATCGAGGGCTTCCGAGGGAGTGACCGACTGGGCCTCGAAGGAACGGCCGTCGGGAGCGGAAAAGATGGACATGGTGAAATCGCCTCCTGCCGCGCCGGGGGATACCGTCCTCCGTACGCGGGATCTATGTGCCTTCCGCAGCCATTCTAGCACAGCCCTCCCCCCGGGAGAGGAAGAGGGGGGGAAGAGCTCCGAGGAGACTCCAGTTCCACAATCCTATCGGAACAAAAGTGATTTATATCCCAACTTATTTAATCGTGAAAAGGCTAGCCAAAGTCGTCAATCTTGAATATAATGCCCCTATCGTACTCAATGGCGGGTTCCAAGGAGCCCCAGGTCGCCACCTTGCAGAAGAGTGGCAACTGTCTTCAGAGCGCGAAAAGGGGGGATCGTCTGGAAAGAAGGAACCTGAGGCGGTCAGAGATCGTTCGAAAGACCACCATACCGCAGGGGAGGGAAAGGCATGTCAGGAAAAGCAGGAAGTGAACAGTGGGGAAGTCGCTGGGGTCTGATTCTCTCGGCCATCGGCATGGCCGTCGGCACCGGTAACATCTGGAGGTTCCCCCGCGTCGCCGCCGCCAACGGCGGAGGCGTTTTCGTCGTTGCCCTTATGATTTCATTATTCCTCTGGGCCATCCCCCTCATGATGGCCGAAGCCGTCTGGGGCAAGAAGAGCCGCATGGGCTGCGTCGGCTCCTTCAAGGTCCTCATGGGCAAGAAGTATACCTGGCTCGGCGGCGTCGTCGGCTGGATCGTCCTCGCCATCGTCTTCTATTATGCCGTCGTCATGGGCTGGTGCGTCCGCTACTTCGTCTACGCCCTCATGGGCACCATCAAGCCCGGCCTCGACACGGAGGCCCTCTGGACGGCCTTCTCGACGACGAAGGGGGCCATGGTCCCCTGGCACATCATCTCCATGATCATCACCGTCGCCATCGTCTACAAGGGCGCCATCGCCGGCATCGAGAAGGCCAACAAGATCCTCATCCCCACCCTCTTCGTCCTCCTCCTCGTCCTCGTCGGCCGCTCCGTCACCCTCGACGGCGCCGATAAGGGGCTGGAGTTCCTCTTCCATCCCCAGTGGGGCGAGATGCTCAAGGGCAAGATCTGGCTCGAGGCCTTCACCCAGGCCGCCTGGTCGACGGGAGCCGGCTGGGGCCTCATGCTGACCTACTTCGTCTACGTCGGCAACAAGGAGGACATCGCCCTCAACGCCACGACGGTCTGCCTCGCCGACACGACGGCGGCCCTCCTGGCCGGCCTGGCCGTCATCCCCACCATCTTCGCCCTCTCCCCCGATCCGCAGGCGGCCGTCACGTCGGGCAACACGGGGCTGGCCTTCATCCACCTGACGCGGCTTTTCACCGTCATGCCCGGCGGCACGCTCATGGCCATCGCCTTCTTCCTCGCCCTGGTCTGCGCCGCCCTCTCCTCCATGCTCTCCATGATCGAGCTGGGCTGCCGCATGCTTCTCGACATGGGCATGGAGCGCAAGAAGGCCATCCTCGTCGCCGGCGTCGGCATCACCATCCTGGGCCTCCCCTCGTCGATGAGCATCTCCTTCCTCGACAACCAGGACTGGGTCTGGGGCGTGGCCCTTCTCGTCTCGGGCCTCATCTTCTCCCTCGGCGCCATCAAGATCGGCGTCCAGAAGATCTGGGACGAGGACATCGAGCCCTGCTCGGACATCAAGGCCGCCTGGATGTGGAAGCTCATCTACCTCTTCCCCCTCTGGTTCGTCCTCATCTTCGCCTGGTGGACCATTCAGGCCGCGTCCTGGTACCCCGGCGAGTGGTACAAGTGGCTTCCCATCTCCAAGTACACCTTCACCGTGGGAACCATGTACTACCAGTGGGCCATCTGCTTCGGCATCATCTTCGTCCTCAACAACTGGCTCGCCGAAAAGACGAAGTACCCCGCCAAGGTCGATTTCGACTAGCCCGAACGGCGTCTGAAGGAGGAATGGCTCATGTGGAAGCTCAATATGGTCGTCATCATGATCATCACCTTCGGAGGCTTCGGCCTCTGCATATGGAAAACCATGGTGTCCCAGGAGGCCAAGCAGAAGGCCGGCAAGTAGGGGCCTGAGGGAAACGGCGCAGGGGGGAGCGGCGAAAGTCCGCTCCCCCCTTTTCGTCGTCGCCCCCGTCGACGAAAGGGGGGAGCCTGTCCCGGAACCGGCCTCGCCCTTCCGACGACACCGCTCCCGTCCCCCCCCACAAAGGGGAACAGGTCACACGAAGGGGGGCGCCTTGAGGCGCCCCCCTTCGTCGATCTATTGCTTCCGTATCTCTTCCGTCGCGTGCCCTCGCCACCGCAGGTCAGCCCGTGCTGCCGAAGCCGCCCGAACCCCGCTCCGTCTCGGAAAGCCCTCCGCCCTCCTCGAAATTCATGACGACGACGGGCTGAAGGACCATCTGGGCGATCCTGTCGCCTGGGGCGATCCGGAAGGGCTCCCTGCCGTGGTTGACGACGAGGACCTTCACTTCGCCTCTGTAATCGCTGTCGATGGTTCCCGGCGCGTTGAGGAGCGTCACGCCACGGCGAAGGGCCAGGCCGCTCCGAGGACGGAGCTGGATCTCGTAACCTCTGGGAATTTCGAGAAAGATCCCCGTGGCGACGGCCCGCCACTCGCCGGGAGGAACGACGACCGATTCACAGGCGGCCAGATCGGCCCCCGCCGACCCCTCCGTGGCGTAGGCCGGAGGCGCCAGACGTCTGGCCGCCTCCGTCCGCTTCATCCTGACGACGACCAAGGAGCTACTCCCGGGGACGGCGGGGACCGCCGGGGCGGCGATCGCCGCTTCGGCCGGGCCTGTCTCCGTCACGACTGGGACGGTCTCCCCTCGGGGCGGGGCGCCCGCCGCCGGCGGCGGCCTTTTCGGCGATGAGGACCTCTCTCTCGTCTTCGGCGGCGAAGATCGCCTTCCAGGCCGGATCGGACTCGAACTCGCTTCTGCGGTCGACGAAGACGCGGCGGCGCGAGAGGTTGACGCGGGAGAGGTCGTCGATCTCCTTGACGACGACGAGGACGCTGTCGCCGGGCTGAAGGATCTCGTCGAGCTTGGGCACGTGGTGGGTGCTCACTTCGCTGACGTGAAGGAGCCCTTCCTTGCCGGGAAGGACCTCGACGAAGGCGCCGAAGTTCATGAGACGCGTCACCTTGCCGTAGAAGACCTCGCCGGGCTCGACGTCGCGCGTCAGGTCCCGGATCTGGCCCATGGCCTCCTCGGCCTTCTCCGAGGACGACGAGGCGATGAAGATGCGGCCGTCGTCCTCGACGTCGACCTTGCAGCCCGTGTCGGCGATGATCTTGCGGATGATCTTCCCGCCGGGGCCGATGACGTCGCGGATCCGGTCGACGCTGATCTGCATGGTGTAGATGCGGGGAGCGTAGGGCGACATCTCCTCGCGGGGGGCGGCCAGAGTGGCTTCCATGCAGCCCAGAATGTGGAGGCGGGCACCGCGGGCCTGATTGAGGGCCCTCTCCAGGATGGCACGGGTGATGCCTCCGGCCTTGTTGTCCATCTGGAGGGCCGTCACGCCGTCACGGGTGCCGGCCACCTTGAAGTCCATGTCTCCGTAGTGATCTTCCAGGCCCTGGATGTCGGAGAGGATTTCGACGGCGTCGCCCTCCTTGATGAGCCCCATGGCGATGCCCGCCACCGGCTTGGCCAGGGGGACGCCGGCGTCCATGAGGGCCAGGGAGGCGCCGCAGACGGAGGCCATCGAGCTCGATCCGTTCGACTCGAGGATGTCGGAGACGACGCGGACGACGTAGGGGAAACTCTCGTCGGGCATCATGGCGCGGACGGAACGCTCGGCCAGGGCTCCATGGCCGATTTCGCGGCGACCGGGTCCCCTCATGGGGCGGACCTCCCCCACCGAATAGGGAGGGAAGTTGTAGTGAAGCATGAACTTTTTCGGCGGCTCGTCGAGCTTGATGCCGTCGAGGATCTGGTCGTCGTTGCCCATCATGCCCAGCGTGGCCGTCACCAGGGCCTGCGTCTCGCCGCGGGTGAAGACGGCCGAGCCGTGGGTCCGGGGAAGGACGCCCACCTCGCAGGAGATGGGACGCACTTCGTCCATGGCGCGGCCGTCGGCGCGAAGGTGTTCCTCGACGACGACTCGGCGCATGATCGTCTTGACGAGATGCTCCACCACCTCGCCGATGTAGCGCTTCGCCTCGGGGTAGCTCTCGGCGAAGTGCTCGATGGAGCGCGCCTTGACGACCTCGATGGCCGCGCCACGGGCCTGTTTGGCATGAATGAGCACGGCCTCGCGGATGGCGCCGGACTGGGTCGATTCGATCCAGTCGTCGATCTCGGCGAGGGTTGCGGGGGGGACGAACTCGAACTTGGCCTTGCCGATCTCGTCGCGGATCTCGATCTGAAGACGGCAGATCTTCTTGATCTCCTCGTGGGCCAGCTCGAGGGCGTCGGCCAGGAGGGACTCCGAAACCTCTCGGGCTCCGGCCTCGACCATGGTGATGCCCTCGAGGTGCCCCGAGACGATCAGGTCGAGAGTGCTTTCGTCCAGGGCCTGCTCCGTGGGATTGACGACGAGCTCGCCGTCGATGCAGCCGATGCGGACGGCGCCGACGGGACCGCCCCAGGGGATGTCGGAAATCATGAGGGCCGTCGATGCCCCGTTGATGGCCAGGATGTTGGGGGGATTGGACTGGTCGACGGAAAGCACGGTGGCGACGACGTGAACGTCATGGCGCATCCGCTCGTCGAAGAGGGAGCGGATGGAGCGGTCGATGACGCGACAGCCGATGATGGCCGTCTCCGTCGGTCTCCCCTCGCGCTTGATGAATCCTCCGGGGATCTTTCCCGCCGAGTAGTAGCGCTCCTCGTAGTCGACGAGAAGCGGGAAGAAGTCAAGCCCCTCTCTGGGCTTTTCCGTCATGCAGGCCGTGACGAGGACGACCGTCTCGCCGTAGGTCATGCGCACCGAACCGCTGGCCTGTTTGGCCAGATAGCCTGTCTCGATCTTCATGTCGAGACCGCCTATCGTCATGGAGTAGTTGTGAATCATCTCGTTGTTGCCTCCTTGAAGTTCCGTCTTTTTTTCCTCTTTGCACGTCTCTTAGCATAACACAAAGAGGGGCTCCCTCCAGGGAGCCCCTCTTGATTTGAGAAATAAAGAGTGGGGAGAGCCGGGCTCTCCCCACTCTCGAGAGGACTAGTGGCGCAGCCCCAGCCTCTGGATCAGGGTCTGGTAGCGACCGAAGTCGTTCTCCTTGAGATAGTTGAGCAGCTTGCGCCGCCGCCCGACCATCTTGAGAAGGCCCCGACGGGAGTGGAAATCCTTCTTGTGGATCTTGAGATGTTCCGTCAGCTCCCGGATGCGGTAGGTCAGAAGGGCGACCTGAACCTCGGGAGAGCCCGTGTCCGTCTCGTGCGTCTTGTACTCGGAGATCAGATTCGTCTTGGTCTCCTTGTCGGCGTTCAACATCCTCTTTCACCTCGTGTGATCAGATCCCGAAACCAAGCGGGTCGCGCAGCGAGCGAACCTCCGAGTGACGGGTCGCGCCTATTGTACCATCAGCGCTTCCAAGGGAGCAACGGAACCCGGAATAATGTTGTGCTCGACATTGGCTCATGACTGTGGTTTAATGGGAGAACTACGAACATCTTCCATTTCCCCTTAAAAGATGCCGAAAAGGAGCGATTGCCGATGAAGATTCTGATCATCGAAGACAACAGGGACCTCGTTCAGGTCCTCGCCGAAGGTTTCGGAGAAAACGGCTTCGCCGTCGACAGCGCCTACGACGGAGAAGAGGGCCTGGCCAAAGGCAAGGGAACCGACTACGACTGTCTCATCGTCGACATCATGCTGCCCGGCATGGACGGCTTCCAGATGGTGGAGAAGCTGCGCGAGGAGGGCAAGGATACGCCCATCATCATGCTCACCGCCAAGGACACCGTCGACGACCGCGTCGAGGGGCTGAACCGCGGGGCCGACGACTACCTCGTCAAGCCCTTCGACTTCCGCGAACTCATCGCCCGCGTCCACGCCCTCATCCGCCGTCGGTCGGAGCAGAAACGCCCCCTCCTCAAGTGCGGGCCTCTCGTCCTCGACCCCGTCGCCCGGGAGTGTCGCGTCGGCGACGACATCGTCCCCCTCCGCCGCCGCGAGTTCGACATCCTCGAGCTTCTCATGCGCTACGAGAACCAGGTCTTCACCCGGGATCGCGTCATCGCCCACGTCTGGCAGAAGGAGTACGACGGGACGAGCAACGTCGTCGACGTTCACGTCAAATACCTCCGGGACAAGCTGCGCCCCTTCAATCTCGACACGGTCGTCATCACCGTCCGGGGCGTGGGCTACAAGGTCTCCTGCCCCGAGTACGACTAGAGAGGTCCTTTCGGGGACCGTTTCGAGCATGTAGACGATGAGGGACATCTCAGGCGGGAAGGGGCGGAGGCGCTCTCTTTTCCATCTCCGTTCCTTCCGCTTCAAGATGACGCTCTACTACTGCCTCGTCCTGCTGGGACTCGTCCTCGGCTTCGGCGGGGCCGTTCTCGGTTTTTTCTCCTACTTCCAGATCGACAGCATGAACCGCTCTCTCCGGGAGTCCTCTTCCCGCGTCGCCTTTCATCTGGCCACGCAGGGCATTTTCTTCATCGACAGCGAGGAGTATATCCTTCTCCGCGGAACGTGGAGCCTCCTCCATCTCGATTTCCAGATCTACGACGAGGGGCTCAACGCCCACGTGGGGGGCTCGGGCCGGCTTCATCCCGGATTCGCCCTCTCCCCCGTCCTCGTCGGACGGCTCCTCCGCCAGGGGCAGGAGCCGAGGACGGTCAACCTCCTCGAGCAGGATTTCGCCCCGCGTCACCTCTGGCTCATGCCCTGGTACCAACCTCCGGGACGCTCCCTCATCCGCGTCACCTGGCAGCAGATCCGCCTCCCCACGCGGAGCTACTACGTCGTCGTCGGCATGTCCCTCGACAGCTTTCTCGCCGCACGGTCCCAGATCGCCTACGTCGTGGTCGTCACAGCCGCCATCGCCGGACTGGCCGCCCTTTTCCTAGGCTACGGCGCCGCCGTTCGCGCCATGGAACCTCTGACGACGATCAACCGCTTCATCTCTCAGGTGAGCATCGACAACCTGGGAATGCGCCTCCCCTTCGGAGGCGACCGGGAGATCGCCGAGCTGGCCCTCCACCTCAACGAAATGCTCGACAAGCTCGAGCGCTCCGTCCATCAGCTCAAGCAGTTCACCTCCGACGTGAGCCACGAGCTGCGGACGCCCATCGCCGTCGTCAAGGGCAAGATCGAAGTCTCCCTTCTGAGAGATCGCGACCCGGCCTACTACCGAAAGAGCCTCGGCGAGATCAGCAAGCAGGTGGGCAACATGCAGAACATGGTCGAAGTCCTTCTCGAATTGGCCCGCCTCGACGCCCTGACGGGCCTCGAAGAGCCGGAGGCCGTCGATCTCTGCCTCATCGCCGAAGAGGTGGCCGATGCCATGGCGCCCATCGTGGCGTCGAGGAGGCAGAAACTCCGCCTCGATCTCGATCTCGCCCCCATCCTGGGACGACAGGGCCTCCTCCTCCGCCTGGTCTCGAACCTTCTCGACAACGCCAGCAAATACACGCCCGAAGAAAAGGAGCTGGGAATCCGCACCGGCTTTCACGAGGCGCGGCGCGAGGCCTATATCGAGGTGTGGGACAGCGGCCCCGGCATGGAGGAGGAAGGGGTCCGGCGCTGCTTCGACCGCTTCTGGCGCGCCGACCGGGCCCGTTCCACGCCGGGCTACGGCCTCGGGCTGACTCTGGTCCAGCGCGTCGCTCAACTTCATCGTGCCGAGGTGGATATCGACTCCGTCATCGCCGCCGGAACGACCTTCCGCCTCCGTTTCCCTCTCGACGTCCAGGCCCTGACCGATTATCACGGCGGGCTGGCTCAGGAGGAGCCCCCTCCCGGGGAGAGGGCATGAAGCAGGGGGCCTCGGGCAACGTCTCTCGCCCGAGGCCCCCTGCTTGTCCGATGAAAACCGCCTCAGATGCGCATGGAGACGAAGAAGGTCCTTCCCTCGCGCCACACGAGGAGAACGATGGCCTTGTTCTGCGTCGAGAAACTCTCCTCCAGGGACTGGGCTCCCTTGATCTTGACGCCGTTGATCTCGATGATCAGGTCGCCCCGACGCAATCCCAGCCGATCGGCGGGCGATCCGGGAACGACTTTGGAGACGACGGCCCCCTCGTTGTCGGGGAGATTGAACTCCTGCTTCAACTCTCCCGTGACGGAATCGACTTCGATTCCCATCGTTTCGATGAGTTTCGTCACCTTCTCGGACTGGGCGATCTGGCCGGGAATCTCGCCCAGCTTGACGTCGAGGCTCTTTTTCGTGCCGCTGCGGACGATTTCCACCTTGACGGTGTCACCGGCCAGCTGGCGACGGACAAAGGCCGAAACATCCTGGTGGTTTTCGATGGTCTTGCCGTTGATGGAGACGATGACGTCGCCCCGCATCAAACCGCTGCGATCGGCGGGAGAGCCAGGCACGACGTCGGCCACGACGGCTCCCTTGTCCCCCTCGAAGCTGTAGGTCTCGGCGAATTCTTTCGTCAGGGGCTGGATGTAGACGCCAAGCCAGCCTCTGTTGACCTTGCCGAAACGGATCAGGTCGTCGAGGACGTCCTTGGCCATGTCGATGGGAACGGCGAAACCGATTCCCTGGGCGTAGGGAACGATGGCCGTATTGATGCCCAGGACCTGGCCCTCCAGATTCAGGAGAGGGCCGCCGCTGTTGCCGGGATTGATGGCGGCATCGGTCTGGAGGAACCCGTCGAAGTTGATGTCCCCGGCGTGGACGGAACGGTTTTTCGCCGAAAGGACGCCGACGGTGACGGAATGTTCGAAACCGTAGGGATTGCCGATGGCCACGACCCACTCGCCGACGGAGGCCGTCTCGGACCGGCCCAACTCGAGGACGGGCAATCCCTTGGCCTCGATCTTGATCACGGCCAGATCGAAGGTGGGATCGTGGCCGACCGGTTTGGCCTCGAAGCTCCTGCCGTCGGAGAGGGAGACGGTGATCTTGTCGGCCCCCTGGACGACGTGGTTGTTGGTGATGATATAGCCGTCTTCGGTGACGACGAAGCCCGACCCCTTGCCCCTCATGGGGACGACGCGGGAGAAGCGTTCGTACTCCTCGCCGAAGAAACGGCGGAAAAAGGGATCTTCGGCGAAGGGAGAGAAGGAGCGCTTGACCATGGCTTCCGTGTCGATATTGACGACGGCCGGCGAAGCCTTCTCGGCAATTTTGGCCACGGTATTCCCCGTGAAGGGATCCTGAGCCCGGGCCGAACCGGGTCCGGATACAGCCAGAGCTCCGGCGAGCCCGATCAGAACCAGAAGCCGTACGAGGACCTTTCCTGATTTCACGAGCGGTCACCTCCGTTTTGTGTTGTCCCTGATGATAGGCATCCCCTCCCGATCCGACATCGGTTTTTTTACGGAAGGGGAAGGTTGACGTCCTCTCAGAAGATTCTATCCTACTGGGGCGGAGGTGTGGCCATGATCTTTCTCCCCGTCCTGCTCGACTGGTCTCTGTTCTTTCTTCTCGTCGCGTCGCCTCTCCTCGTCGTCGGAGCCCTCCTGCGCAGGAAGAGAGACCGATGAACCCGCCCCTTCTGGTCCAGCAGCTTTTGGGCTTCGGCGCCTATGCCCTGGCCCTGATTCTCCTTGCCGGGAAGGCCTTCTCCTGGGACGAGGACCGTCGCCTCTACTACCTGGGCGGCCGCAGGCTCAGCCTCTGGAGCTCCATCGCCACCTTCTGCGCCACCTGGATGAGCGGCGCCTCCGTTCTGGGCTACACGATGCTCCTCTACCGCGAGGGCTACCTGGCCTTCACGGGGTCCGTCAACGGCTGGCTCATGGGCCTCCTTCCTCTCGTCTTCGTCGTCGGCCGCCTCAGGAAAAGCAGGGCTCTCTCCATGCCCCAGTGGCTCTCCGAGACCTACGGCGACGCGAGGCTGAGGCGTCTCTCCGCCCTGGCCCTCCTTGCCGCCTACACCCTCTACCTGGTCATTCAGTTTCGCGTCTTCGGCGCCGTCGTGGCCCATCTTCTCGATATCGACTATCCCGTGGCCTCCCTTCTCGTCTATCTTTTCGTCATCTACACCACCTTCGGCGGTCTGCCCTCCGTCGTCCGCAGCGACGCGCTGAACCTCGTCGTCATCGTCGTCGGCGTCTCGGCGGCAGCCCTGGCCGTCTCGGCAAGCGCAGGAGATCCCCTGACGCTGCACCGGAAGCTGGCCGCCGCAGACCCGGCCGTCATGGCCACGCTCTCGCCTCGAGGCGCCCTTTTCACCCTGACGATGATGACCGGTTGGGCTCTGGGCGTCGCCTCCAATCCCCAGTACGCCGTCCGAATCCTCTCCGCCGAAAGCCCCCGCACGGCCTGGCTCATGCTGGCCCTCTCACCTTTCATCCTGGGCTGGATCTACGGCTGCCTCACCGTCATCGGTCTCGGAGGGAGGCTTCTTCTCCCGCTCCTTCCCCCCGTCAACCAGGAGATGGGCTTCGCCGTCCTCACCAGCTCCATTCTCGGCCCCCTTCCGACGGTGCTCCTTTTTCTCGCCGTCCTGGCCGCCGCCGTGAGCACGGCCAACTCCCAACTCCTGCTGGCCGCCTGCTCCTTCTGTTACGATCTGAGGGGCAAGGGCCGCCGGAGGGAGGGGGCCATCGAAGAGGATCGTTTTCTCCTCGGCAACCGTCTCGCCGTGGCCGTCATCGCCTCGGCGGCCCTCGTCCTGAGCCTTCTTCCCCTGCCGGCCATTCTCGACCTGGGGCAGCACAGTTGGGCCGTCGTGGCCCTCTGCTTTTTCCTTCCCCTCTACGGCCCCTCGTCGTGGCGGCGGAAGGGGCTTTTCGAGGCCTTGACCGTCGCCCTCATCTTTCACGGCCTTCTCGTCTTCGGCCTGGGGCTCCGCCCCGAAATGGCCCTGATCCCGGCGCTGTTCGTCGAAGCCCTCTGCTGGATCGTCGAGGGGACAAGCCCATCATGAGGCGCCCCAGTCTGGAAAGCTCCATCAAGCTCGTCGTCTCCTCCATCGCCCTGGCCCTCATCCTCTCCCTTACGGGCACGACGCTCTACGTCGACTACCACGACCGAATCGGCAGGGAAGAGGAGACCATAAGAGCCCTCGCCCCTCAGATGGCTCGCCTCTCCTCTGTCGAGGCCGCCACCCTCCTTTCGGCCAGGGGAAAGAACTGGCGCATCGTTGCGGGAACGGAAGGGGACGTCCCTCTTCTTCGCTCCGCAGAGGGGGCTCTCTGGAAGGCCTGTCCCGATCGGGCAGCCCTCTTCGCCGATCTTCTTCACCGCCAGCGCCACGTTCTCGTCGTGGCCATGATCGGCCTCCTGCTGTCCGTCGAGATCGCCGTTTTTCTCGCCTACGGCCTGACGCGCCCGCTGAAACGTCTCGCCTGGGCCTGCAGCGAGATCTCGGCCGGGCGCTGGGTCAGACTTCCGAGACGGGAGGTCCCGCCTTTCGAGTTCGCCCTCGTCGAGGCCACCTTCAACGACATGATCAGCCGTCTGCGGCAGGGGCAGGAGCTGGAGCGCCGCATGGCCCGAGTGGAACGCCTCGCCGCGCTGGGGCAGGTCATCGCCGGGGTCTCCCACGAGATACGCAACCCGCTGGCGGCCATCCGCGTCCATTTGGACCTGCTCGAATCGTCCGTCGACGGAGAAGGGCAGGCCTCGCTGGCTCTCGTGGGCCGAGAGCTGGACCGCCTCAACGGAACGGTGTCACAGCTTCTGGCCTACGGCCGGCCTCCGGAGCCGATCTGGGGCCCCCTCTCCGTCGAGGAGCTTTTTCTCTGGTGCCGACGCATGATCGGCCCCAATCTGAGCCGATCCAAAGTCTCCCTGGCCGTCGAAACCGAAGGCGATCTCGCTCTTTCCGGCGATGGAGGACGCCTCCAGCAGATGCTCCTCAATCTGGCTCTCAACGCCCTGGCGGCCATGGAACCGCAGGGAGGCCGTCTGACCCTGGCGGCAAGGAGGAAGGGAGAGAGGATCGAAATCGAAGTCCGCGACACGGGAAGGGGAATCGCTCCCGAAATCGCCGACCGCCTCTTCGACCCCTTCTTCACCACGCGCCCCGACGGAACGGGTCTGGGGCTTTCCATCGTCTCCCGCGTCGTCGAAATGCACGAGGGGACGCTCCGGGTCCGCTCCGAAGAGGGGCAAACCTCGTTCATCATCGATCTGCCGACAGAGAGGAGCGGGAATCATGACGCGACTATGGATCATTGAAGACGAACCGAGCCTCGCCCAGGGACTGGGAAAGGCCTTCGAACGGGAGGGCCTGGCCGTCACCCTCATCCCCGACCTGGCAGTTCTCAACAGGCTACTCAAAGGGGAGAGGCCCGAAATCGTCCTTCTCGACCTGCGCCTTCCCGACGGCGACGGCCTGACGGCGCTGCCCCATCTGCTCAAAAGCAACAAAGAGGCGCGGGTCATCGTCATGACGGCCTTCGGCGATTCGGCCCTCATCGTCAGGGCCATCAAGGAGGGCGCCTACAACTACCTGGATAAGCCCTTTCCCCTCGAGGCGGCCAGGAACATGATCCGCCGCGCCGCCGAGGCCCTCGATCTCTCGCGGCGCGTCAGCCGCCTCCAGGGCGAGGGAATCCCCCTCGTCGGCACGTCGCCGGCGATGGAAAAGGTGCGCGACTTCATCGCCAAAGTGGCCTCCTTTTCCGATCTCAACATTCTCATCCGGGGAGAGAGCGGATCGGGCAAAGAGGTCGTCGCCCGCCTGATCCACCGCAACGGAGCCCGCAAGGGCGACTTCGTGGCCCTCAACTGCGCCGCCATTCCCGAGGCCCTCATGGAGGCCGAGCTTTTCGGCTACAGGCGAGGGGCCTACACGGGAGCCGCCCAGGACAAGACGGGCCTTATCGAGGTGGCCCGAGGCGGAACGCTTTTTCTCGACGAGATCGGCGACATGGCCCTGCCCCTTCAGGGCAAGCTGCTGCGCTTTCTCGATTCCCGCTCCTTCCGCCCCCTGGGCGACACGAAGGAGACGGAAGTCTCCCTTCAGGTCCTCTGCGCCACCTGCGTCGATCTCGAATCGCGCATCGCCCAGGGGACGTTCCGGCGCGATCTTTTCTATCGCATCGCCCTTCTCCCTCTCGAACTTCCTCCGCTGCGAGAGAGAGGACGGGACGTCCTGGAGCTGCTCGAGACCTTTCTGGCCGAATTCTCGGCCCGCCTGGGACGCCCGCCCCTCGCGCCCTCGGCGGAAGTGGAGGAACTCTTCCTCGACTATCCCTGGCCGGGCAACGTCCGGGAGTTGCGAAACCTCGTCGAAAGACTCTACATCCTCAAAGAAAGCGGAGACAGAGCCATCCGTCTCGCCGACCTGCCGGAGGAAATGCTCGACGCCCTTCCTCCGGGTTCCCCCTTCCCCTCGACGGCGGGAAATCTCAAAAGCCGCCTCGACGGCTACGAGCGCAACCTCCTCGAAGAGGCTCTGGCCCAGTGCGGCTCCAACCGAACCCGCGCCGCCCAGCTCCTGGGCATTTCCCGCTACGCCCTTCTGCGTCGGATGCAGCGCCATGGCATGGATTGAATCGGGGCTCAATCTCCAACCCCGTCTGGAGACGCGGCTGCTCCCCCTGCCCAAAATCCTGGCCGGGCTGGAACTCCTCACCCTCCCCGCCGAACGCCTCGAAGAGGATCTGCGTCGGCGCCTCGCCGACAACCCCTTCTGCCGCATCCTTCCGCCCACGCGAGCGGCGCCTCTCGAAGCGTCCTGGGAGGAGCATGTCGAGGCACCGACGACGATGGACGATCACCTCCGGCCCCAGCTCTGGCTCTGCCCCTCGCTCGCGACGCTGGGTCGGACCGTCACCGAGGGACTGCTCGAACGCCTCGACAGCCGGGGCTATCTCAACGTCGGCCTCGGCGAGCTGGCCGCCTTCCTGGGGCAAGACGAAAAAGAGGCGGGAGAGACCCTCACCGCCCTTCAGGACTGGATCGACCCGCCGGGATTCTTCGCCCTCGATCTCGTCGATTGCCTTTCGATCCAGCTCCGCCGCCGCCATCGGGAGGGAAGCGTCGCCTGGCGCCTTCTCTCCGAGGGACGGGCTCTGCTTGAAAAGGGAACCACGGGACAGGTCGCCTCGGCGCTGGCCCTCTCCCACAGCGCGCTGTCGTCGGCCCTGGAGGAGCTCCGTCGTCTCGACCCCCACCCGGGTCGGGCCTTCGCCCCTTGCCGCCCCCTCGTGGCCGAGATCGCCTTCAAAAAAGGAGGACGAGGCCTGATCGTCAGCCTCATCGAAGGAAACCTCCCCCGCCTCGTCGCCGACGAGACCATGCTCCCCTGGAGAGCCGAAAAAAGCCTCAGCCAGGCCTGGAGGGGCTTTCAGGAGACGGCGAAGCTGCTGGCGCGACGGTACCGGACCAAGCTGCGGCTGGCCCTCTTCCTGGCCTCGCGCCAGGAGGGATACCTCTCCGGCCCAGCCTTTCCGGCACCTCTCGTCCTCGACGAAGCCGCCTCGGACCTCGGGCTCCACTCCTCGACGATCCATAGGGCGGCCCGCTCCACATGGGCCCTCTCTCCACGGGGAACGATCTGCCTCGATCATCTCTTCTCGAGGCCTCTCCAGGCGAGGCCGGATCTCTCCGTGGCCGCACTGAGGAGCCACCTGGCAAGGGGACTGGAGGAGGGAAAAAGTTACGCCGCCGTCGCCAGAGAGCTGGGAATCCCACGGCGTACGGCGGCATGGCACGGCAAGAGGCTGATGAAAAAGCGTTGAGCGGGAAAGGCCCTCAGCAGAGGTCGACGATAACGCCCGGTCCCCTCTCTCCGTCACGCGCGACGAGAAGGACGGAAAAACCGGCGGCCGAGGCCGCCTCCAGCTCCTCTCCGTCGTCGGAAAGAAAGAGAAAGTCACCGACGTGATAGCCCGTCGCCTGGGCGATCTTCGCGTACGAGAGAGGTTCCTTCTTCGAGCCGAAGCGGACGTCGAAATGGCCCGAAATGAGGGCACACAGATCCCCGTCGGAGCTGAAGGCCAAGTGAAGCTTCTGAGCCCGCACGGCGCAGGCCGAAAAGATATAGAGAGTCAGCCCCGACTCCCTCCACCGCTGAAGACAGCTCCTGACATCGCCGTAAAAGGGAGCCCTCAGCTCTCCGCTGAAATACCCCTCCTCCCAGATCAGGGTCTGGATCAACTTGAGAGGCGCGTACTTGCGGTCTTCGTCGATCCAGCGACGGAGCCCCTGAACCAGATCAGGCTCGGCCATCCGGGGATTGCCCAGCAACCGCCTGGCCTCTTTCAGCAGCGGCCAGACCTCCTCCCGGTCGCCCCTCTGGGCCACGAACGAGGCCATGCGCTCTCTGGCATAGGGAAAGAGCGACTCTCGCACGTAGGTAACGGGAAGCAACGTCCCCTCAAGATCCATCAGGATCGCCCGACACCCTGTCGGCACCACTCTGTTACCCTCCATCGACCCACCTCCGAAGCAAACTCTTGTCGCCCATCTTAACTCATCGGTCCTGCATGAAAAAGGCGCTCCCTTCACTTTGGCCCCGAAGTGTGCGTTTTCTGAACAGCGTGCAGAAGGAGCACAAAAGACCCCTTCTGCGAAAAAAGAATCGAATTCGCCCCCTCGGCCGATCCTTCCGAAAAGGCCCTGGAAAACCCCTTTTACAAAGATTCGATCGTGAGAAAGGCCTTCCGGACGATGAGCAACTTTTTTGCTTAATGATGGGTGTAGGCGCTTCATACTCTCATCCGGAGGTGGTTCGCGTGGCAGAGAACCGGAAGGCACTCACATTGGAAGGGACGGGACTGAAGGAATCGGAAGACAGAAGCAGGAAGAACACCCTCAGCGTGCTTCTGGGGGCGGCCTTCCTCATGGCCACGTCGGCCATCGGACCGGGCTTTCTCACCCAGACGGCCGTCTTCACGGAAAAACTTCAGGCCGCCTTCGCTTTCGCCATCCTGTCGTCGATCCTCATCGACGTCGTCGTCCAGCTCAACATATGGCGCATTCTGGCCGTATCGGGCATGCGGGCCCAGGATGTGGCCAACAGGGTTCTGCCCGGCCTGGGCTACTTCCTCGCCTTCGCCGTCGCCATCGGCGGACTCGTCTTCAACGTCGGCAACATCGGCGGAGCGGCCATGGGGCTGAACGTCCTCGGCGGCGTACCTCTGCCCGTGGGAGCCGCCGTCAGCGCCGTCATCGCCATCTTCCTCTTCCTCCGCAAGGAGATGGGGTCGGCCATGGACCGTTTCACCCAGATTCTGGGCTTCGTCATGATCGCCATGGTGGGCTACATGGTTTTCCGCACCCATCCTCCCGTCACCCTGGCACTCAAGGAAGCCGTCCTCCCCTCGACGATCGACTGGATGATCGTTCTCACCCTCGTCGGCGGGACGGTGGGCGGCTACATCTCTTTCGCCGGCGCCCATCGCATCATCGACGCCGGAATCACGGGCAGGGACAACCTTCCCTCCATCAGCAAAGGCGCCATCAATGCCATCGGCATCACAGGCGTCATGCGCTTTTTCCTCTTCCTCGCCATTCTGGGCGTCGTCCTCATGGGGCACAAGCTTGATCCGGCCAACCCGCCCGCCTCGGCCTTCCAGATCGGGGCCGGAGACATGGGCTACAAGATTTTCGGCGTCATCCTCTGGGCTGCAGGCATCACGTCCGTCGTCGGCGCCTCCTACACGTCCATATCCTTTCTCCGGACCCTTTTCGGCTCCGTATCGCGGCAGCACCGCTGGTGGATGGTGGGCTTCATCGTCGCCTCGACGACCCTTTTCACCACTCTGGGAAAACCGGTCAAACTTCTTATTTTTGCCGGTTCGATCAACGGTCTCATTCTCCCCCTGGCCCTCGTCTCCGTTCTCCTGGCCGCCTACAGGAAAGATATCGTCGGCGATTACCGCCACCCCAAGTGGATGACGGCCTGCGGCTATCTCATGGCGGCCTTCACCCTCTGGATGGGCGTCAAATCTCTCGGCGCCATCTCCACCCTTCTCAAGTAGGGTCGATGGGGCGATAATTCCGGGGGAGGTCCACCTCCCTCGGAAGCCTTCCGGAGGTGAAAAAAATGACTCGAGAAAAGGCACCCAGACTGCTTCAGGCCGGAGACGGCTGTCTCGTCGTCGAGTTCGGCGACGCGATCGATCTGGCCGTCAACGGCCGGGTACAGCAGCTCCGCCGCGCCATCGAAAAGAGGCCCTTCGTCGGGCTTCTCGAAACGGTCCCCACCTACCGCTCTCTGGCCCTTTATTTCGACCCGACGAGGACCGAGACGGAAGGGCTCTTCTCCCGCATCGAGGAAATGGCCCTTTCCGTAGAGGACGGGCCTGACGACGCGGGACAGGTCATGACCGTTCCCGTCCTCTACGGAGGCGACGAAGGCCCCGACCTGGAGAACGTGGCCCGTCACAACGGACTGAGCCCAGAAGAGGTGATCGCTCGTCATTCCGGACGGGATTATTACTGCTACATGCTGGGTTTCACGCCGGGCTTCTCCTACCTCGGCGGCATGGACGAGTCGATAGCCACTCCCCGCCTGGCGACGCCGAGGACGCTCATCCCGGCCGGGAGCGTGGGCATCGCCGGCAGGCAGACGGGGATCTACCCTATCGACAGTCCCGGAGGCTGGCAGCTCATCGGCCGCACGCCGCTGCGCCTCTTCGACCCTTCGGGAGAGACGCCCATCCTCATCGAGGCCGGCATCTGGGTCCGCTTCCGCTCCGTAGACCGTCGGGAATTTCTCTCTCTCTCCGCCGACGTGGCCGCACGCCGCTACCGTCCGCAGGTCGGACCTCGGAAGGGGGAGGGGAGATGAGGATCATCGTCGAAAACGGCGGTCTTCTTTCGACCGTCCAGGATCTGGGACGCTGGGGCTATCAGGGCAAGGGCATGCCCGTGGCAGGGGCCATGGACCGCCAAAGTCTCCGTATGGGTAACATCCTCGCCGGCAACGACGAGGGAGCGGCGGCACTGGAAATCACCGTTCTCGGCCCCAAGGCGATCGTCGAAGGGCAGGGCCTCGTCGCCGTAACGGGAGCCGACTTGGGTTTTTCCGTCAACGGCGCTACCGCCCCCACCTGGGAGGCCCTCCCCGTCTCCTCCGGAGATGTTCTGGCCTTCTCCGGACCGAAAGGCAAGGGCTGCAGGGCCTATCTCTGCCTCTCGGGAGGGATCGACGTTCCTCCCGTCATGGGGAGCCGCTCCACCTACCTCCGAGCCGGTCTGGGGGGTTTCGAGGGACGGGCTCTCAAGAAAGGAGACAGCCTCCAGACGGGAGAGGCCCTCCTCGTCGAGGCAGGCTCCGGTTTCTCCTGCCCCGAAACGCTTCGCCCCTCAAGAAACGGGGAGGCTCCTCTCGGCGTTCTTCTCGGACCTCAGGAAAAGGCCTTCTCCGCCGCAGGAATCGAGACCTTCCTCGGGTCGGCCTACGTCATCTCCAACGAGGCCGATCGCATGGGCTACCGTTTCGAAGGTCCCGAGATCGAACACGCTTCGGAGGCCGACATCATCTCCGACGCCATCCCTTTGGGCTCCATTCAGGTTCCCGGAGGGGGACGGCCCATCTGCATGCTCGCCGACGGCCAGACGACAGGAGGCTACACAAAAATAGCCGTCCTCGTCTCGACGGACATCGGCGCTCTGGCCCAGAGACTGCCGGGCCAGACGGTACGTTTCGTCTCTCTTTCCTTCGACGAGGCCATCGCCCTCGTCAGGGAAGAGAGAAAAAAGGTGGACGCTCTCCTCGACCTCCGCTCCGCCTACCGGTCGCGGCCTCGAAAGGCCTTGACAGGCGGAAGAGCGACCTGGCGTCTCACCGTCGAAGGCAGGACCTACGATGTGACCTGGGAAAACCTCGACGGATAGGCGCAACCTCGAGACCGAAGGATTACCGGAAAGGAGAAGATCATGCCTCTCATCGACCTCAACAGCGATCTCGGCGAAAGTTTCGGCGCCTGGTCCATGGGCAACGACGCCGAGGTGCTCCGTCACGTCTCCTCGGCCAACGTCGCCTGCGGCTTCCACGCCGGCGATCCCCAGGTGATGCTCGCCACCGTCGAGGCGGCCAAGACCCGCGGCGTGGCCGTCGGGGCCCATCCGGGCCATCCCGACCTGGTCGGCTTCGGCCGCCGGACCCTGGCCGTCTCTCCCGACGAGGCCTACGCCTTCACGCTCTACCAGATCGGCGCCATGAAGGCCTTCTGCCACGCAGCGGGAATGGCCCTGCAGCATGTCAAACCCCACGGCGCTCTCTACAACCAGGCCGCCAAAGATCCGGAACTGGCCCGGGCCATCGCCCGAGCCGTCGCCGACGCAGGCGATCTGATCCTCATGGGCCTGGCCCGCTCCTGCTTCGAATCGGCCGCCGCCGAGGCCGCCGTCCCCTTCGCCGCCGAGGCCTTTGCCGACAGAGCCTACAGGGCCGACGGAACACTCGTCCCCCGCAAGGAACGGGGCGCCGTCATCCACGACGTCCCTGTCGCCGTGCAACGCGTCGTCCGCATGGCCACAGAGGGCATCGTCGAGGCCATCGACGGCACCCTCATCGCTTTCCGCCCCCATTCGATCTGCCTCCACGGGGACAACGCCGAGGCCGTCGAAATGGCCCGCGCCGTCCGAGAGGGACTCGAAAGAGCCGGAGTGGCCATTCGCCCTCTGAAGGAGGTCCTCCGATGAAAGCCGCAGACTTCGCGTCGGCATCGCCGTCGGCGATCCGTGCCATGATCGGCCGAGGCGAGTGGACAGGTCCCACTCCGGGCATGGCCAAGGGACACGTTCAGGCCAACCTCGTCATCCTGCCCAGGGACTGGGCCTATGACTTCCTCGTCTTCGCCCAGCGGAACCCCAAGCCCTGTCCCATCCTGGACATCACCGAACCTGGCGACAGCGAGCCCTCTATCGTCGCCCCCGGAGCGGACCTGAGAATCGATCTCCCCCGCTACCGGATCTGGCGCGACGGAGAGCTCGTCGAGGAGCCCACGGAAATCACCTCCCACTGGCGAGACGACCTCGTGGGCTTCCTTCTGGGCTGTTCTTTCAGCTTCGAGGGGGCCCTTCTCGAGGCCTCCGTCCCCGTGCGCCACATCGAATGCGGCTGCAACGTCCCCATGTACAGGACCGACATCGCCTGCCGCCCGGCGGGACGTCTCTCAGGTCCCATGGTCGTCAGCATGCGCCCCATCCCGGCTTCTCTCGTGACGAGGGCCGTTCTGGCCACGGGACGCTTTCCCGCCGTCCACGGCGCTCCCGTCCACATCGGCGACCCCGCGCTCATCGGCATCGAGGACATCGCCCGTCCCGACTTCGGCGACGCCGTCCCCATCAACGAGGGAGACGTGCCCGTCTTCTGGGCCTGCGGCGTCACGCCTCAGGCGGCCCTCATGGCCAGCAGGCCGCCCTTCGCCATCACCCATGCGCCGGGCCACATGTTCATCTGCGACCCGAAAGACAGCGACTACGCCGTCTTTTAGAGGGCAACAGGACGACAGGACTTCTTTTTTCCGAGGCATGAGGGGGAGCGCCGCAGCGGCGCTCCCCCTCATGCCTCGGGAAAGTCCCCGTCGCAACGAGAACGTCGAAGTGAAAAAACGCCTCTGGAAAGGTCTCGCCACCTCAGCGCAATCGGGATCTCCCGTCAGAAAGAAGAGAAGAAGGCGCGCCAGAGCGCCTCTTCCTCGTCGGAGAAGAGCGTCATCGAAGCCTCACGGAAAAGCCTCGCCGTGAGCCCCTCTCCGGGACGGAGTTCGCCGTCGAAAAGGCCGCTGTAGACGCGCCGGACACCGCAGGAGGGGCTTTTTTCCTTGAGGATGGCGACGGAGGCCCCTGCAAGGCGAGCCAACTTGAGGCCCTCCTCGGCCCCTCTCCGGTAGACTGAGGTCAGATCGGAGCCGCTCCGGGAAAAGACGGCCAGCTCCGTCGATCGGGGAAGAAGACGCAATTCGGCGGGCTCTCTGGGCGTGGCCATCCCCCCGAGCTGCTCGGGGCAGAAGGGCAAGGCGCGACCCGAGGCGACGAGATCACAGACCCATTCAACGGCGCAGGCCGTCCCGTCATAACGACAGGAAAGGCCGGCCAGGCAGGCGCTTACGAGGATCAACGCCGATCATCTCCTTTTTTCCTCACTTATCGTCTGAGCGAAGGCGCCACGACAACCGGGGCAGCACATCCGAAGGGGAAGAGGCCGGCGAGACCGATCGAGGATGCCGCGGCCCGCGAAAAGGAAGCCTCCGGCCATGACCGTTCTCGATCGAGGAAAGGGATCCAGGGGCATCGCCGCCTGAATCGAGCATCTGAATGGCGAAAAAGATCATGGCAGACCGATCTGAGCGCTTTCGGAAAAGGAAAGCCATCCCCTGCCGACGGGGAAGAATCGATTGCGGAGACAAGAGGCCCCTTCCCAGCGCGTCCGTCAGCCATAGTCCTCCCTATTCTTCACGAGAAGTCCGCCGCAGAACGGTGTTTTTCATAAACCCTGTCTTTCATGATAGCTAAATAAAACTGCTTTCGCCAATCGAGCCGGTACCCCAAAGGTCCTTTGACCTGTCGCCCCGCTCCCCGTCGCCGCGGAACAGAAGAAAGGACCGAAAGGGAGACTTATCGACCCTAATGAAACAAAAAAAGAATGGGCCCCGTCTTCCGGCCGGGCCCATTCCTCGATAGGAGGTGCAGGAACGCCGCTGCATCAGGCCTTTCCTGCTTCAGATGCCGGATACGTTGAAATAGACGCCTCCCCCTCCCATATGAGAGAAAGCCTCGAACAAGAACCCTCTGAAGTCCTTGAGAAAAGCGATCAGGACCTCTTTCGAGGGGAAACCCTCTTCGGGCCATCCTTCGGGCCAGTTTTCGGGCCATTGGACGCCGACGAAAGAGGCCAGGCTGATGTCCTCCATGTAGTAAGCCACATAAGGGTCGACGACTCCCTTTTCCAGCCAGCCGATGATACCGAGAACATCTTCCAGCATTCGGCCTACCGTTCTTGTGCTCATGGGATTTTCCAGATCATATTCGTCGAAGGCGGGGTAATTGTGAACCAGAATCGGGACGATGAACCGCATATCATCCAGATGGATGGACACCACCGGCGCCTCTTTCACCAGCCTCTCTCCCAGGCAGCCCACGTAGAAGACGTAATTGCAGCCGCCCAACCAGCCCCTCACGACGGCGAGACGATCCTCCTCTCGAAGGAACCAGGGGAAGGAAGGTCCCTCGACGGCCTTCTTCTCTTCCGGTAGCCTAGGCCCGAGGGGACAAGAGCAAGCCTCCTCGCCCGACGCCTCGGTACCGTAAACAAGCTCATAAAAGAAGAGGGCACGCTCGAGGTTTTCTTTCCGGCACCGAGCCGCTGCGGCCATCGTTCTCAGGAGCTCTTTCTCCGTCCGGCCGTAAAACCAAGGACCGCACAGATTCGGGGGCTCTGCCTCCCCAAGGGGAACGAGGACACCCCGCCACCGAGTCGCCTCCGCCTCTTCGATCTCTTCGATGGGCCCCAACCACGTGATTTTCATGTTTTCCTCCTTCCATGTCCTCCTGGCAGACAAACAAAAACTGGGGCGAGGCCAAAGACCACGCTCCTCTGCGCTCTCTGACCCCGGGAAGGGGCCAGCAGACAGATGGAAGGAAGTGCTTCCGGTCGAAAGACGAAAGGAGGAGGAGGAAAGAACCGGATCGTTTCTGAGAGTATCATAGCACCGCAAATACGAGAATCAACGTCGGCCATCTCCGTTTCTTCTCTGTTCTCCGATCAAAGCCGACCCGTCCGCCGGAACAGCTTATCCTGGAGGAAAGAGCCTCGGGGAAGAGTAGGATACCCTCTGAAGACGGCCAGGAGAACGTGACGGGGCAGGCGATCCAGGAGCCCTCCAACCCGGCGGACCGACACAGCAAAGGACCGGCACAGCCCGCTTCCGCTCTTTGTCTTTCTCTATTCCTATGGTACCATCGGTCGACGATGCGCCCTCTGATTCAATGGAGTATTTTTTGTTTAATAAAATAACGATAGACCTTGCAGAAAGCAAGACTCTCTCTGGAACGTCCAGGTGCGGGAGGCGGGATTCGGAGAGGCAGGAGGATCTGCCGAGAGCCAAGGAGGAGAGTCATGAAGAGAGTCCTGTCCATTCCCACCGCAGCCGCCCTTTTCTTCCTCGTCACGGGAACCGCCTTCGCCGCCAATCTCTTTACCACGACTATCCGGGGAGTCCCTACTGCCAAGGTCCAAGACGTGATCCTCGAGGTGATGACGGCCCAGAATTTCACCATCGACGAAGTCGATCCCTACAAAGTCGTCGTGGCCAAGAATTTCGGCGACGGCTTCTGGGTGGCCAGCCAGTTCTGCAAGGTCAAATTCAACCTCCTGGAACGGGAGGGCGACGTGAAGCTGATGGTCTCTCAAGTCGACATCATCCAGGGGCAGATCGCCGTGCAGCGCTCCGTCGACCATCTGATTCCCTTCATCAGAGAGATCCGCCACCGTCTCGACGGAACGCCGCCCGATCGGATCGCCAACGAAACCGTCGGCGGCGCGGCAACGGAGCCTACGGCTCCGGCGGAGAAGGCTCTGGGCCTCCGTCTGGGCGAGAAGACGGCCGAGGGACACGTCGTGATCGACGGCGTCGAAGGCGACAGCATGGCCTCCGAGGCGGGATTGGCCGCCGGAGACGTCGTCCTCGAAGTCAACGGGCGGTCGACGAAGGACTTCGACGTCATCGGCCTGCGCAACTACCTGGAGAACAGGGCGGCTCAGAAGTCCTCCGTTTTCCTCGTCTACTCCCGCGACGGCAGATCGGAAATGGTGACGCTCAAAAACTGATCTTCCTTACTCGCTTACGTGGGTCCCGACGGCGGAAGGAGGGGCACCGGAGTTCCGGTGCCCCTCCTCCCGCCGTCAGAATCGGGAGGGAGCTCCCGACGTCCGGCCCTCCTGCCAGGCCAGGAGGGCCGACGGAAAGGGAGCGATGGCCCGTTCGAGAATGCCCATGACATAGGCGATGACGAGACCGTAGTTGGTGATGGCCAGACCGCCCTCGCGGGCCCTTCCGATGCGGTACTCCATCTCGCGGTGGTTGAGCATGCAGCCGCCGCAGTGGACGATGACGGCATAGCGGGAGAGGTCGCGGGGAAAGGAGGCTCCCGACGTCCACTCGAAACGGATATCCCCTCCGGCCATCTGACGGATCCAGCGGGGAATCTTGACGGTGCCGATGTCGTCGGCCTGCTTGTGATGGGTACAGCCTTCGACGATGAGGACCGTCTCGCCCGGCTGAAGGCTTTCGATGCGCCTTATTCCCCGGACCAGTTCCGCCAGATCTCCCTTCTGACGGGCGAAGAGGATGGAGAAGGAGGTGAGGGGCACCGAGGACGGCGTGTCGGCCGACACCTTGAGGAAGGCCTGCGAATCGGTGATGACGATGGCCGGAGGTTCGGATAGCCCTTCAAGGGCCGCCTTCAGCTCCTGGTCTTTGGTGACGAGGGCCATGGCATCGTTTTCGAGGATGTCGCGGATCGTCTGCTGCTGAGGAAGAATGAGGCGCCCTTTCGGGGCGGCCTTGTCGATGGGGGTGACGAGGACGGCCACCTGGCCGGGACCGATGAGATCACCGACAAGGGCCGGTTCGACATCTTCGAAGCGGGCGTTGGCCACGATCTGGGCCTTGACCTCCTGGACCCCCTCCCCTGTCGCGGCTCCGGCCAGGACGACGGGGACCCCCTCGAGGCTCTTGGCGAGGGCAAGTCGCCTCTCGTCGTCGAGGAGGTCGGCCTTGTTGACGACGCAGAGGGCGGGGATTTTCCGCAGCCGCAGCTCCCGGAGAAATTCGGTCTCGAAAGGAGTGAAACCCTCCGTCCCGTCGACGACGACGATGGCGAAATGGCAACGCCGCAGCACTTCGTAGCTTTTTTCCACCCGTTTGAGCCCGAGTTCGCCGCTGTCGTCGAGACCGGCCGTGTCGATGAGGACGACGGGACCGATGGGCAACAGCTCCATGGCCTTGTAGACGGGGTCGGTCGTGGTGCCCGGCACATCGGAGGTGAGGGCGATATCCTGCCCCGTCAGGGCGTTGATGAGCGACGATTTCCCGGCGTTCCGCCTTCCGAAGATGCCGATGTGGAAGCGATTGGCCATGGGCGTGGCATTCATGTCTTCGATCATGAGATCCTCCCTGAAAGCCCCCCTCCGGGGGCCGTCATCCGTTCGGGACGGAGCAGGAGATCGAGCTCCTCTTCGCCCAGCAGTCTTCTTTCGAGGACGACCTGACGCACCGTCTTGCCCGTCTCGCGGCAGAGGGCGGCCACTCGGGAGGCCTCGTCGTAGCCCAGGACTCCGGCGAGGACGGTCACGAGCGTGAAGCTTTCCGTCAGACGACGGCTGCAGCGAGCTTCGTCGGCGACGATGCCCCTGATGCAGAGATCGGTAAAAAGAGGAAGGGCCCGGGCCAGAAGGTCCACCATCTCGAGCAGGCTCTTGGCGATGAGGGGGAGAAAGGCGTTGAGTTCGAGCTGCCCGGCCTGGGCCGCCAGGGTGACGGCCATGTCGTCGGCCATGACGCGGTAGGCCACCTGCTGGACCATTTCGGGAATGACGGGGTTGATCTTGCCGGGCATGATAGACGACCCGGCCTGGCGGGGGGGGAGGACGATCTCTCCCAGGCCGGCCAAAGGCCCCGACGAGAGGAGACGCAGGTCGGAGGCTATCTTGGCCAGGTTCACGGCCGATGCCTTGAGAAGACCGGAGACTTCGACGAAGACGTCGGCGTTCTGCGTGGGATCCATCATATATTCGGCCCGGGCAAGGCCGAGGCCCGTCAGGCTGCGGAGGCGCTCGATCACCTCGTAGATGTAGGCCTTGGGAGCCCCCAGCCCCGTCCCGACGGCCGTTCCGCCCAGATTGACCTGGCGCAGCCGCTCTTCGGCCTTGTAGAGCCGCCAGCGGTCGCGGGCCACGGCCTGAGCCCAGGCGCCGAACTCCTGCCCCAACGTAACGGGAAGGGCGTCCTGAAGCTGTGTCCTCCCCACTTTGACGACGGAGGAAAAGAGCTCCTCTTTCTCCTGCAGGGCCGACTGGAGACGGGCGAATTCCTCGGAGAGGACCTTGAGGCCCCTGATGGCGGCGATCCGCAGCGCCGTGGGGAAGACATCGTTCGTCGATTGGAAGCGGTTGACGTCGTCGAGGGGATGGACAAGACCGTAATCGCCCTTCCTTCCGCCCAAGATCTCGATGGCCCGATTGGCGATGACTTCGTTGGCGTTCATGTTGGCCGACGTCCCCGCTCCGCCCTGGAGACCGTCGACGACGAACTGATCCCGCAGAGCTCCGGCGAGGATCTCGTCGCAGGCGGCGATGATGGCCTCGGCCCGGGAGACGTCGAGGGCGCCGATGGCCCGGTTCGTCACGGCGGCGGCCTTTTTGACGACGACGAGGGCCTCGACGAGGGCGGGGTGGATGGCGACGCCCGTCAGGGCGAAGTTGACCCGGGCCCGGGCCGTGTGGATACCGTAATAGGCATCGTCGTCGATATCGACGGTGCCGAGCAGATCTTTTTCCTTTCGCATGGCGGAGGCCTTCCTTCTCGTTCTGTCGAGGGAAACGTCGGAAAAACGGGGCTTCCCGATAGAGAAGGATACCGCTCCGGGCACGAAGGGACAAGTCAGGCGATGAGCCCCAGTTTCCGCAGCTCTTCGAGGAGAAGGGCCCTTTTGATGGGCTTGAGCAGGTAGGCGTCGCAGAGATTTCCGTAGGCGTCGCCGACGCTTCTGAGATCGCCCAGGGCCGTGATCATGATGATTTTCGACCCGCTGGAGGAGACGATCCCCATCGACTCCTCCAGCTCCCGAATGAGGCGGAGGGCCTCCTGGCCGTCCATTTCGGGCATCATGATATCCATGCAGATCAGGTCGTACGGTTCCTGCCCCTCCAGGGAAAGGCGGACGGCCCGAAGGGCCTCCTTCCCGTTGGCGGCGGCATGGACCGTCCCGTAGCTTTTGAGGATCTCCTGAATGAGCAGACGGCTGGTGAAGTCATCTTCCACGACAAGCGTCTTCACGGCGATTCCCCCTCTTTGTTCACGTTTCTTTCGAAAACCCGCAATTCGGAGCAGAGGATATCGAAGGCCTCTCTCAGGGAGGGGAAAAGATCGGAAACCCGGACAAGATCGCCCCCCCTGGCGGCGATCTGAAGAGATCCGGCAAGGCGGGAGACGCCTTCCCCGGCCACATTGGAGGCGGCCCCCTTGAGGGAATGGGCCAGATCCTCGACGGCCGACCGGTTCCGGCTTTGGACGGCCTCTTCGAGGGCTTCCATCTGGCGGGGCCCATCGAAGAGGAAGGCCCTGGCCACCTTGCGGGCCAGTTCGCCGTCTCCCATGAGGTTGTCCAGCAGAAGCGCCTCGTCCCAGGAGGGTGCGCCCCTGCCTTCGGAAGCTCGGGCCGATTCCCGAGGCGGCTGGCCCCCTTCGGAGGCTTCGGGGAGCCAGCGGGCCAGGACGCGGGCCAGCTCGGCGGGAGATATGGGTTTGGAGACGTAGTCGTTCATCCCCGCCTCGATGCATTTTTCACGGTCCCCCTCCATAGCCAGGGCCGTCAGAGCCACGACGGGAATGTTCCCGTCGAGGACGGCCCCTCCATCGCGAATGAGACGGGTCGCCTCCATCCCGTCCATTTCGGGCATGTGGACATCCATGAGGACCAGGTCATAGGCCTTTTTCCCCAGGACCTCGAGGGCCTTTCTGCCGCCGGAGACGGCCTGAGCCCGGAAGCCCAGCTTGTCCAGAAGGCCCAGGGCGACTTGGCTGCTGACGTCGTTGTCCTCGACGACGAGAATCGTCTCCCGTCTGTGGGGCCGTCCCTGTTCGACGACGAAGGGCTCTTCGACGGCGGCCACGTCGTCGGCCCGAGAGGCTTTGACCAGAGGCAGGCAGAAGGAAAAGGTCGATCCCTTCCCCTCCTCGCTTTCGACGTAGAGGGTGCCGCCCATCATCTCGACGAGCTGTTTCGCGATGGCCAATCCCAGGCCGGCGCCTCCGTAGGGGCGCGTCGCCGACCCGTCGACCTGGAAAAAGGCCTCGAAAAGACGATCCCGCTTCTCCCCGGCGATGCCGATCCCCGTGTCCCGGACGGAAAAGCGGACCTGAGCGACGCGTTCCGTCTCCGATTCGACGGAGAGGGAGAGGAGCACCTCTCCTGTCGGCGTGAATTTGACGGCATTGGAGAGGAGGTTGTTGAGAACCTGCCGGATCCGGGCCGCCGCGCCGCGGAGGAAGGGGGGAAGGGCCTCGTCGACGGAGAGCCGGAGGGCAAGGCCCTTCTCCCCGGCCGCTTGGGATTGCGCGTCCAGAGCGGCATCGGCGAGAGCCCGGGGATCGAAATCGACGATCTCGAGGGAGGGTTTGCCCGCCTCGATCCGGGAGAGGTCGAGGATATCGTCGATGAGGTGCAGGAGGGACTCGCCGCAATCTCCGATGATCCGGGCGAAACGACGCTGCTCCTCGTCGAGCTCCGTATCGAGGAGCAGCCCCGTCATGCCGATGACGCCGTTCAGGGGCGTTCGGATCTCGTGGCTCATGCAGGCAAGAAAATCGCTTTTGGCCCGACTGGCCTTTTCCGCCCTGGCGGCCAGAGCCTCCGCCTCCAGGATCGCCTCGGCGAGGCGGGCATTGACCCGACGGAGATTTTCCTCGTTCCGCTTGGCGTCGGTGACGTCCATGTGGGTGCCGAACATGGTCAGAGGCTTTCCTTCGTCGTCGCGGGCGATGACGCGGCCTCGTCCGTAGATCCAGATCCAGTCTCCCTCCCTGTGCCTCAGCCTGATGTAGGCCTCGAAGAAGGCCGTTGCCCCGCGGAAGTGGGCTTCGAGACGCCCCCTGAAGGAGAGCAGATCGGCAGGATGGGCGCGTTCCTCCCAGCTCCGGTAGGTGACGGGTTCCAGTTCGTCGGGCTCGAATCCGAGGAGACGGGCCCACTGCTCGTTGACGATCAGCCTTCCCGTGGGAATATCCCACTCCCAGGTGGCGACCTGCGTGGCATCGACGACGTTCTGAAGGCGGATCCGCTCGTCGTGCAACGTCTTCCGGGCCGCCTCTCGGGCCGTGATATCGAAAAAGACGGTGGCGAAGCGTCCCGGCCCCACCCTATAGGCGCTGACGGCAAGATGGCGTCCCAAGGGCTCGGCGAACCGCTCGAAGTTGGCCGCCTCGCCCGTCTCGACGACGCGACCGAAAATCCCGACGAACGGGGCCTCGCCCGCACCGGACAGAAGGGAACGTATGGGGCGTCCCAGACATTTCGACAGGGCCAGCCCCGTGTGGGACTCGAAGGCGGGATTGGCGTCGAGGATCAGGTAGTCGACGGGACGGCCCTCGTCGTCCAGGATGATCTGTTGGAGCGATATGGCCGCAACGGCGTGGCGGAAGAGGTCGCGGAGATTTCTCTCGCTCTCGGCCAGGGCGGCCTGGCGATCGGCGACGAGTTCGTCGGTGCGACGAAGGAAAAGGTAAAAATAGCCCAGAAGCGTCGCGAGGAGAAGGGCTCCCGTCGAGGCCCCGACGAGGAGGGTTTTCTGAAGGGAGGCTCTCTGGCGGACGGCGTCGTAGCGGACGTCGAGGCGGGCCAGGACGTGGCCCGAAAGATCCTTCAGAGGGATCTCCTCCCCCCGCCACAAGGAGGCGCCGGCCCCTTCGACCGGATCATCGCCCAAAGCCATGCTCTCCGGAGGACCCGATCGGGGAGTGTAGAGGATGACCGGATCGGGAAGTTCCTCCCAGCGAGCGTCGCGCCCCAGGAGAACCATCTCCGCCTCCCATTCCGGGCGGCGAAGGTCCTCCTTGTCGACGAGAAGCATCAGATGAAAGCCAGGGCGGCGACCGAAACGACGGAGAAGCCCGTCGAGGGACCGTTCCAGCCGGACATAGCCCACGAGGGCCTCTCCATCGCGAAGAGGCTGGACGACGCAAAACGACACCCTTCCCGAAGGGCCGCGCTCCAGGCCCGCGACGGCTCTGCCCTGCTTTTCGGCCTCCAGGACCGTCACATTATCGACGTCCTCTCCGATCCTTTCCGGACGGTCAACAAGGACGCGGCGACGGCTGTCGAGCAGGGAAAAGGAATCGAAAGGCCCCCTCTCGGCCAGGAAGGCGTAAAGGGACGACCAGGAAAGGACGGGGGCTCCGACGTCGTCCGCGCCTTCCCCGCCCTTGGCGGGGAAGGCGGCGAAGGTTCGGGCGAGCAGGAGGAGCTCCTCGGCCTGAACGTCGAGGGCCTCCTCGAAGTCGCGGCGGAAGGCCTCCATCGTGACCGTCACGTCATCTCTTCTTCGAGCCTCGGCATAGCGCCAGAGGAAGAGAAAGGGACCGGCCACGAGAGCGACGGTCACCAGGACGAGGGGGGCGAAGAGGGAGCGCAGGACGGGACGATCCGCACGGTCTCCCTCGCGAAAGCCGAAGAGAAGGAGCAGGGCCAAAACGCAGAAAAGCAGGGCGGCGACCCCCAGAGGGAGGGCCGCCTCGGCCAGGATCTCCCTTTTCCACGAAGAGGCGTCGACATCCTGGCCCAGGTAGGCCACGACCTGCCCCGTCTGCGGGTCCAGGAGAGGGACGAAACCCGAGATCCAGGTCCCCCAGCGATCGGAGACGGGGCCGACGACCAGGGGAAGACCGGCCGAATAGGCCGCGATAGACCGAGGGTCCATCTCATCGTAGACCTGCCCCGGCGGCGATTCGTCGGGAGAACCTTCCGGCTCGGAGTCGGCGTAAAAGAAAAAGCGCCCGTCGGGGCGACGCCCCATGAGGTAGACGAAGGTACTCGCCCGGTAGAAGGCCCGGGCACGCTGAAGCCGTTCCTTGAGGGCCTGGTAGGCGGAGTTCAGCCGATCGTCCTCTCCTCCGGCAAGGGAGCGGATGATCTCGACGTCGAAGGTCTCGGCAAGATAGGAGGTCTCGCGAAGGAGAGTGGCCCCTCTCTCCTTTTCCATGCGACGCAGCATCGCCATAGAAAAAAGGACCAGGGCCAGGGCCAGGAGGAATAGAAGCATTCCCCGGCGAAGCCCGGCCCGATCGCTCATGCTCGCCTTCTTTGCCACGGCCCTACCCCCATTGTTCCCGATTGAGACCATTGGAATCATTGTAGGGGAGATGAAAGGGAAGGTCACGGCCAGGTCTCAGGCAAAGGAGCGGGCAGCTCCGTTCCGGGAAGAGGAGCCGACGGGAGGCGATCGCTTCCGCAGGCCCGTGACATCGAGAGATCCTTTTATCGAAAAAGGTTCCGCGGGACATCGGCCCATCGCGCGAGGGCCCTCTCCGCCTTGGCAGGATCGAGGCGGTGGCCCTGGGGCGACGGGGACGAAACGGGAAGCCCCATCCAGTGAGGTAGGGGAGAGGAGAAGGCCGCCTCCAGAGCCAGAGGCAGAGGAAGGGGACCTCGGTAGCGTCCCTCCTCCGACGCCAACCTCTCGCGGAGAGCCTCGAGCGGAGAAGAGGCGCCACCCTCCCAGAAGCGCAAGGGACCGGACGATTTCCAGGCGTTGACGACGCCCAGCTCCATGAAATCGGGCCTCCCCTCGAAAAGACCCTCCAGACCGGGAAGGGCTCGCAGTGCCGCCGGAGAGGGCCCGGGCCGATCCGGATCGAGAAGGGCCATCGCCAGTCGACGCTGAACGTCCCTTTCAGGAGGGAAACGAAGTCCCAGGAACATCTCGCCCTCTTCCGTCTCGAAAAAAAGCTCGACGGCCACATCCCGTCGGGCCCCCTCTAACCAGAGAAGGAAGCGTTCCTTTCGCCCTTTCTCTCCCGGCAGCAGGTGGAGGGCCTCCTCCCAGAGGCCATCAAGGGCAAACTGCCAGCGCAAGAACCTTCCCTCTTTTCCCGTGTCCACGACCGCGCCTCCTTTTGCGGACAGACGGACCGCGACGAGCGGTACGGCGGCCGTCGCGAAGAAAACGTTCCGATCGGAAGGGCTTCCCGCCTCGACGGAACGTGACCGGTCATCGAAGATTCCTGCGGCGCGACAGGAGCTTTCGACCTTCCGAGAGCGCCACGACCGTCATCGCTCCGGCGACGCAGAGACCCAGCTCCCCCGCTCCGAGAGGCGCCGTACGGAAGAGAGCGTTGAGAAAGGGGACGTAAACGAGGGAAAGCTGCAGGCCGAGCGTGACGGCGACGGCCAGGAGCAACACGGGGTTGGAGGCGAAGGAAGGGGAGAAGAGGGATCGTTCCTCTTCGCGCACGCAAAGGGCGTAGGCCATCTGACAGAAGGTGAGGGTCGTGAAGATCATCGTCTGCCAGACCTTCGAGGCCGCTTCTTCGCTCCAGCACCTGTATCCGACCCCGAGGGAGACACCCCCGATGACGAACCCCATGAGAAGAATCTGCCAGCCCAGCCCCCGCGCGAAGACGCCCTCCTGCGGGTCCTGGGGCCGTCGGCTCATGACGCCTCTTTCGGCCTTTTCGTAGCTCAGGGCAACGGCCGGCAGCCCGTCCGTCATCAGATTGATCCAGAGAATCTGGATCGGCAGAAGAGGCAGGGCCATTCCCAGGAGGGGACCGACGAGCATGACGACGATCTCCCCCGTATTGCCGGTGAGAATGTACCGGACGAATTTCCGGATGTTATCGTAGATGCGGCGCCCCTCTTTGACGGAGGCGACAATCGTGGCAAAATTATCGTCGAGCAGGATCATGTCCGACGACTCCTTCGTCACATCGGTGCCCGTGATGCCCATGGCCACGCCGATGTCGGCCGCCTTCAGGGCCGGTGCGTCGTTGACTCCGTCTCCCGTCATGGCCACGATCTCGCCCTGTCCCTGAAGCACTTCGACAAGGGTCATCTTGTTCCTCGGCGATACCCGGGCAAAGACGGACACGTCCCGAATCCTCTCCTTCAGCTCTTCGGGAGACATCCCGTCGAGATCGGCCCCCGTCAGAACGCCCGTCGCCGACAACCCCAGCTCCCGGGCTATGGCAAGGGCCGTCAGGGGATGGTCTCCGGTGATCATGACGGGACGGATCCCCGCCTGTCGGCAGAGCCCGACGGCCTCGACGGCCTCGGGGCGGACCGGATCGATCATGGCCGCCATGCCGAGAAAGACGAGGTCCCTCTCGTAACTCCCGGGCCGATCCAGCTCGTCTCCTTCGAGGAAACGGCAGGCCATTCCCAGCACACGAAGGCCCTTTTCGGCCATGGCGACGTTTTCGGCCGCGATCCCCTTCTTTTCCGCCTCGGTCAGAGGCTCTACGGCACCGTTCAGCAGCAGCCCGCTGCAGACCTCGATCAGGCCGTCGACGGCCCCCTTCGTCAGGACCACATGACGGCCCCGGCCTCCGGCAAGGGAGAGAACCCTGCCGACGATACCCCCCGGGCCGACGGAGGAAAGGGCGTGAACGGTCGACATGCGCTTGCGTTCGGAATCGAAAGGCAGCTCGCCGACGCGGGGCATCCGAGACTTGAGCTCGCCCGGATCGAGCCCCGCCTTCAGAGCGGCGAGGACCAGAGCCCCTTCCGTGGGATCGCCGAGAACGGCTCCTTCCTCCGCCCCGACGACGGCGTCGTTGCAGAGCGCTCCCGTCAGCAGGAGCAGCCCCAGGTCGTCGTCCTGTCCGACGGTCACCGCCCTGTCCCAGACATAGCGACGACGGGGAAGCACCATCTCCGTCACCGTCATCCTGTTCTTCGTCAGGGTCCCCGTCTTGTCGGAACAGATCACCGTCACGCCGCCCAAGGTCTCCACGGCATGAAGACGACGGATCAGCGCCTTTTTCCTGAGCATCTGCTGGGCCCCCAGGGCCAGAGAGATGGTGACCACGGCGGGCAGCCCCTCGGGAATGGCGGCCACGGCCATGCTGATGGCCGTCATGAAGGTCTCGCGCACGCTCACCCCCTGCCCGTACATCATGGCGGCCACGACGAAAATGAGCGCCACGGCCGCCATGGCCAGAGATCGGCCCAGCCGGGCCAGACGTCGCTGAAGCGGAGTCTGTCCGTCGTCCAGATCCTGAAGCATCGAGGCGATCGCGCCCAGCTCCGTGGCCATGGCCGTGGCGGTGACGACGGCCTCGCCCCGTCCATAGGTGACGACGGTGCCCGTGTAGACCATATTCCTGCGGTCGCCCAAGGGAACGGCATCCCCTTCGAGGCGTCCCGTCTCCTTCTCCACCGCCTCCGACTCTCCCGTCAGGGCGGCCTCCTGCACCTTGAGATTGGCGACGGCGATCAGACGACCGTCGGCAGGAACGACGTTGCCCGCCTCGAGCAGGAGGATGTCGCCGGGAACGAGGCCTTTGGCCGAAATCTGCCGCTCCGCCCCGTCGCGCCGCACCCGGACAAGAGGCACGGCCATCTGCTTCAGAGCCGCCATGGCTTTTTCCGCCTTGAACTCCTGCCAGAAGCCCAAAGCCGTATTCAGCACGACGATGACGAAGATGACGACGCCGTCCCCATACTCCCCGAGCGCCAGGGAGACGAGAACAGCCGCCAAAAGGATCAGGATCATGACATCCCGGACCTGGGCCAGAACAATCTGCCAGGCCTTTTTCCCGCCCCTTTCGACGAGCTCGTTGGGGCCGTACTCCCCCAGCCGCCGCTCGGCCTCGGCGGACGACAGTCCCCGCTCGGGAAGCGTATCGTGATCGTGAAGCACCTCTTCGACGCTCAGGACATGGGGCTCTCCCATCGGTTTCCTCCTGTGTGTACAGATACAAAGCTTCATCGCAACCGTGCGAGCGGCCCTTCGCAAGCCGCCAGACCGACAAGAAAGGAAGTGACGAAGAAAATCATGAGGCAAATCCACAGTCATGAAAAATTGTCACAAAATCCAATAATCTCACGAAAACTCTGTTGCATGTTATTTATTTTTATGTTTTTATGCTTTTTTAACCAAAAGCACGCGCAGGCGGCTACGCTACACAGAAAGTCAGCCATATCGATTATGGCCAAAGAACTTCAAGGATATATGGCCCCTTTTAAGATCAAAAAAGCCAGCAAAAAATCGGTCGAATATGCCCGTTACATCTGGGAGACACACACGACATACGGCGTGGACCCCTTCCTGGTCACGGCCCTGATCTGCGTCGAATCGGGCGGGCAGGCCAACGCGAGGACGAAAACCTGCGTCGGCCTGATGCAGATCAGCGCTCAGGCCAACATGTCGTGGATCCCCAAACGTTTTCCCCACATAAAGACGACAAAGGACCTGATGAAACCGCGCAACAACATCACGGTGGGCGCCTTCATCCTGGCGGAGGCGATGCGGTCGGCCCCCACCGTCCATCATGCCCTGTACACCTATCTCGGCAGGAAGGACAAGGCCTATGCCGACAAGGTCCTGGGCATAGCGGAACGCATGCACGCGGCCAACAGGCGCTGATCTCCCCTTCCGTCACGCCCGAAGCGGCTTCCCGGCGCCATCGGTTCCGACATCCTCGGACAAGGAAGGGCCGCGCCTGAGAGAGCGGCCCTTCCTCCGAAGGACCGTTCCGACGCCTCCGATTTCCGTCTTCGCCGAAAGGCGATGGCCGGAGACGTCGAAAAAGGAGTCTCTCACCGTGCCCCCATCGAAAGAGAGCCCGAGGGGCAGAGCCCCACGCAAAGCCCGCACCCGTCGCACCTATCGGGATCTATAGCCGGATATTCCCCGACTCTCCACTCGATGGCCTGATGGCCCGCGTCGCGACAGCTCACGAAGCAGGCGCCGCAGCGAAGGCAACGCTCCTGGAGGCATCGCGCCGTCACCGGACTCTCCCTAGAAAGGCTCGCATGGGGAACGACATGGGGAAGGGCGCCACCGACAAGGTCATCCGGGGAAGAACAGCCCTTCTCCCTCAGGTAGGCCAGAAGCCCCCGGCAGAGGTCGTCGACGATGCCATAGCCGCGTTCCATCACGGCCGAACAGACCTGGAGGGAAGAGGCCCCTGCCAGAAGGAACTCCGCCGCGTCGCGCCAGTCGCAGATCCCTCCCATGCCCGATACGGGGACATCCATGGAGGCGGCAAGAGCCACGCAGCGCAGGGCCACGGGCTTGACGGCGCGACCGGAGAGGCCGCAGAAAGCGCTCTGCCCCGCCACGGAAGGCAGGGGGCGCCAGCTGTCGAGATCGATGCCGCTGAGCGCGTTGAGGGTGTTGATCAGGGCGACGGCGTCGGCCCCCGCCTCCATCGAGGCCTTCGTCCCGGCCTGGATATCGCTGAAGGCGGGCAGCTTCACGATGAGGGGAAGGGATGTGGCCTCCCGAACCCAGCCCACCACTTCGCGAATCGCCTCGGGACGGGATCCGATGCTGAACTCGCCCCCCTCCTCGGCACCGCCGTGAGGACAGGAGAGGTTCAGCTCCAGCCAGTCCACGCCGGTATCCTCGCAGGACCGGGCTACGGCGCGCCATTGCCTCTCGTCGGGCCTTCCGCCGTAGAGAAGGCTGGCCCCGAGCCCCCTGTCGGGGTAGCCTTTTTTGATCGCCGCCAGATCGGCGAGCCACTCTTCGGTGGAACGCATGGAGGCCAGCTCCATGTTGGTAAAACCCCAAACGCGCCCGCTCTCCCTCAGGGCGCGGATACGCGGGCGGACGTTCCGCCTGGCGGGCTCCTCGACCTGGGTGAGCGTCTTGATGATCGCCCCGCCCCATCCCGCCTCGAAAGCCCTCTCGATCATCTCCCGACTGCGCGTCGGAGGAGCGGAGGCCAGCAGGAAGGGATTTTTCAGCTTCACCCCCAGAAAGGTCGTCTGCAGCGTCACGTCCATATTCTTTCCCCCTTCGTCGCGATCTTCAGCAAAGATTCGTCATCGGGCGCAGCGGCGAGAGATTTCGTTCCGAACGAAGGGCGACGTCTCGTCCCCCTTCTCCATAGCGGCAAAGAAGCCCTCCAAAAGAGACATTCCGCTCCCTCTCCCCCCTCCGGAGACGTCGCTCAAGTTTCACCGGTTTCTCGTCCCCTTCTCTTCTTCTGCCTCTCCCCTCTTATACCGCCATTATCACCACAGGCGACCGCCCTTGTCACCCTCACTCCGGCACCATCCCCCGCGCGCTCGAAAAAGGGGCAAGCATGGCCACCGCCTCAACCTTCGGGGAAGAAAAGCCCTGAAGCCCTTCTTCCCGACCTCGATCCGACAAGAGGCTCCTGCCGCAGAGCGACCGCGGGAACTCTCGTTCGATCGGTCTGTCGGTATGAAATCATCTCCGCGTCGGCGAGGAAGAAGAACATTTTTTGGATATTTGACTGATATGTGGCCAATAATATGTGCTACAATACGCTCTGTGGCGCCTGCAAATCGAGGCTGTCGAGGGAAAAGTGTACAGTGATCGCCATGACAGCGGAAGAGACGGTCAAACCTCCGAGGCTGCCGGCCTATCGTCAGGAGGTGTTTTCGATGTGCGCGCACGCCTGTTCCGGGAAAGGAGCGCTCCACGCGCTCCGGCACGTGATCTCCGTACCGACCGTCTTCCCCCTTCCCTTCCTCCTTTCCTTCCTCCTTTTTCTCGGTTTTTCCATTACGGCACCGCCCGCCGAGGCGACCGACTACGACAGGGACCCCTACGAGAAAGAACACGGTCTCATCAGAGACGACGAGTTCTTCCTCGTCCGGCAGGGAACGGAAGGGAATTACGCGGGCGTCTGGTATTTCGAGCCGGAAAACGTCCTCGACGCGCCCTCCCGACGAGCGCCGAATCAGTGGCAACATCTTACGGGCGATTCCGTCTGGATGAGCAGCGGGTTCAGCCCATGGGACCATGAGGACGAGGCCGTGCTCTTCGGCTATGCCAAGGACTACGCGCCCCATCTCGTCGAGGTCTCGCGGGCGAGTACGTCCGCCCCGATCGGGACGAACCCGGGCGATCTGGAAGGAAATGTGGAATTCCGGCTCCGGCACGTCGATTCGGGCGGACTCGGAACGCCCTCGTCACGGACGAGCGGGACCTACTACAAGGGCAGTTTCGGGGCCGTCGCGACCGATCTGGACGGGGACGGAATTTCGGAGATCGTCGTCGCCGGGGCGAGAGAGAATCGTTCTCCTCTGGCTTTCGGCGGCATCAGCCTCGCCAATGGGATCGCCGACGCGAACAACACCGTCACCCAGACGTCTCCGGCGGATTCGACGAATTCCGGCGTCTACAGCGGCGTCCGCCTCGCCGCGGGAGACCTCGACGGCGACGGCGCGCCGGAACTGGTCGCCGTCTTTCAGTGCGCCGACGACGAGAAGGAGACGCAGGACTGGGCCACCATACAGATCGGGATCCACATCGCGGGCGACGCGGAGATCACCGAAATCGGCCATACGAAATCGTACTCCCTGAAGCGTCTGCACGAGGGGAAAACCGCCACGACCGTGAAGGCGGTCACCCCGCTTTCCTACTTCCTGCAGAACACCCGGAGCGACGTCTTCGACGTGGCCCTCGGGGATTTCGACGGCGACGGGAAGGACGAGATCCTCCTCGCCTATCTCTGGAACTACGACGGCAACGACGACAGCGACGTCTACGTCCACACGGCCCTCTTCGATGCGGAACGGGACGTGAGCGGCAACTTCGTCGTCACCCTCTCCTCGTCGTCGCAGAACCCCATCCCCGATCTCCTCGCAAAGGGGCTCAGCACGAACGGGAACTTCTACAAAGATGACTGCAATTCGCACCCCTTATGCCTCCGAGTCGCGATGGCGGACGTCGATCGGGATCGTGAACGCGAATTCAGGGAAGAGGAAGTCGCGCGGGACGAGGCGGCACTGCTTTTTCTCCGCGGCGACTGGCCCATTCACGATGGCTCCGGTTCAATCCTGCGGGCCTACGTCGCGATGGCGTGGCACGACGGATCGGGCGCCGTCCGCAACGGCTCCACGTGGTTCGAAATGGGCAGCGACGACGGGAGCCGGGTCATGCGCCTCGCCCAGAAGTGCCGCAAGACGGGGTCGCTCATCGCGGCCCATCTTTCCGGAACCTCGGACGGAGCAGCCATGACCAACAACCCACAGTTCATCGCGACTCTCTCGGGCTTCGCCGATTCGGGAGAGTCGGACTCGTCCCAGTCCTGCGCCGTCCCGCTCATGCTCCTGCGGGAGGACGGAAGCAACGGCGACGAAGTCACCTACGGACCGCCCTGGTACATCCGGACCTACGAAGGCCCCTTCTTCCCCGTCGCGGGAGACGCCGACGGGGACAGCGCGATCCTGGGAGAGGCCCTTCATTTCGTCATCGAACACGACGTCGCGCCGGTGCTCTTCCTCGACGAGCCCCCAAAGCACCTGGATGTGATCGACGGAAAAGAGCGGAACGTGAGCCGCTACTCCGGCCTGTATGCGCGGTTCGAGGACACGGAGAGCAAGGAGGACAAGGCGACCAACACCTCGGCGACGGACACGGGATACGGAGTCGGGGAGGAAGTCGACTTGAGCTTCGGGACGAAGGTCCAATTCCTTTTGGGATCGAGCGAGTACCAGGCACAAATCAAGGAGAAGTTCAGCGCCTCGTGGACAACGAAGAGGGAGGAAATCGAGACAGGCTACTCGAAGAAGACCTTCTCGATCTCGGGACAGACGAACACGGACGACCTCCTTCTCTACCGGTGTCGGCACATCCACGTGTGGCGCTACAAGATCCTGGGGCACTTCGAGACGGCGGACGACGACTCGGTGACGGGACCTCTCTACTACCAGGTCACGATTCCCGAGGACGATACCTCGGTGCTCGCCCTGATTCCGGGCATGCAGGTCCCCTGGTACCAGCCGATCCACGAAAACGGCAACCTCTTCTCCTACCCCTCCTCGTACCTTCAGATCGAAGGCCAGAGCGGGTCCGAGCACCTGACCGACATCGTCGAGCTCGCCGTCGGCGGCAACGATGTCGAACAGAACGTCTCGTGGCTCTCGGGCAAGAAGGAGGAATTGTCGGAGGGAAGTTCCAAGACGTACGCCGTCGACTCCTCCGTATCCTGTTCCGGAAAGTGGGAAGGTTTGAACAGCAGCTCCTGGGAGGCGAGCGTCTTCGGCAACTACGACCAGACCACATCGTCGATGAAATCCTCCGAAAACACCGTGGAGAAGGAAGAGGCCTTTTCGGTCGTCATTCCGGGACGCCCCAACATGAGCACATACCCGTACCGCCTCGACTCGCTGATGTACAAGACCGAGGCGGGCACGATCACGCTCCGCTACGCGATCAGCCCCCAGGAGCTGACGGACCACAACAAGGGGTGGTGGGCCTTCTACCGCAAGGCGCCCGATCCCGCGCTGAACCTGCCCCGCAAGTGGCGCTGGGTCGGCGAGAATGCCTCCACGAGAGAGGACGACTGGGAGTGGAGCGACGACGAAGACGCGGCCATGATCCGCGGGATCTCCTTCTCCAGCGCCCTCGGCGACAGGCTGCCCGCCGATCTGCCCATCGGCGAGGACACGACCCTTTCCTGCCGCGTCTACAACTACAGCCTCCAGTCCATCTCGAACGTGGCCGTCCGTTTCGAAATCGCCCCCCTGGACCCGGAGACGGGCGAGACGGGAGACCGAACGACCATCGCGACTCCGGTGGTCCCATCGCTTTCCGCCTGGGGGGGCACGTCGTCCAACTGGCAGATGGCCGACGCGACGTTGAAGACGGAAGAGTTCGCGGCCGGGAACTACCGGATCTTCGTCACTGTCGACCCCGACGACGCCATCGTCGAGCTGGCCGATCACGACAACGGCGACAGGACGGGCAACAACGAAGGGTGGTTCGACCTCTTTCTCTACGGAGAGGAATCCGATGAGGCCTCCGCCTCCAGCGGAACCACGGACAAGAGCGGGACGGACAGGTCATTCAACCTGACGCTGCTGAAGGATCGCGTTTCGGCCGGAAAAACCGTCCTGGACCCCGGGGAACGGACAAAAGTCACGGTCTACTGCAAGAACACCGGGCAGAGGGTGGCGACGAACATCCATGCCCTCTTCTTCCACGATCATCCCGACAACGGAAAGGGCTTCCACGCGCGGCTCCTGTCGGGGCTCCTCCCCGGCGCGACGGGGAAGATGTCGGCGATCTTCTCCGACATGGAGCCCGGAGTGCACCATATCTACGTCAAGCTGCTCGGCAAGACGAGAGAGACGGATTTCGAGGACAATATCGTCTCGCTGGACATCACGGTGCGCGAACGCGCCGAAGCCGAAGAGGGAGGGAGCGGCGGCTGCGACGCCGGGACGGGATGGGCCGGCCTCTTCGCGGCGGGCCTGTTCTGCCTGACGGGAATCGGGACGTTCTCACGGAAGCAGAAACGATAAAGCGAAAAGGGGGATTTCGTCGCCTCGACTGTTTTTCGCAAGCCCCTATGCCCTTTCGCGCGGGAAGAGGCTTGGGACCGACAAGGCTCCGTAGCGGCTCGGACGGGAGATCCGCCGCGGGCCCAGGGCCGTCGGGAGCTCCCCTGACGGCGAACCGACTCCGATGTTCATGAAGGCCCGCCTGCCTCGTCGCCTCGACGGGACAAGCGGGCCTTCATGGAATGACCGAAAGAGCAGGGCCGCAAAAAAGGATCGACGGCGATCCGAAAAGCCTCGAGCCGGCCTTTTTCGCGGACCTGCCGCCTCGAAACCGAAAGTGCGAAAAATACGGGACAGAACCCCGCCTCGAAAGCGAATGGGCGAAGGACAGAGGACAGGACCTCTATCTTGGTCTCTCCCCAGCTGCACGGCGCGAGGAGCGGCACCCCTCCGGCGGCACGTTTGCCTACCGCCTCAACTCGTCCTCCGCGATCCCGGCGCTTTTCAGTATCGTCTTCAAAATGCCGGTTCCAAGAGTCTTCCCTTCGTGAAGCGGAACGACCGTCACCCTACCGTCGTCGTTTTCCATCACGACATGGCTCCCCCTCTGGCGGGTGCGTCGGAATCCGCACCTCTTCAGAAACGCGATCATCTCCGCTCCGGTCAGGCGCGGGAGCGTAGGGCTCATCCGACGGCCACTTTGCGGACGTTGGGGAACTCTCGCGGATGCTCGACGACCTCGAGATACAACCCGATGGCCTCCTCCAGATTCTCAAGAAGCTCCTCCATCGTCTCGCCGCACGTCTGACAGCCGGGCAGCTCCGGCACGTAGGCGAAGTACTGTCCGTCCTCGTCCCTGTCTATCACTGCGTAATATTCGGCCATGACGCTCACAACCTTTCTACCGTCGGCTCAAAGAACCACTTCGCCCTCCTAGATCTCAACCGAGCGAAAAAACGGGATTGCCCCGATCGGCAGGGCGTCGCGGGTACGACGTTCGACATGAGGGCCTTTTCTGTATCGACAAGCGGGACAACCCCACAAGGCCGGCGGAATCTTCACCCGGGGCGATGGGTTCAAGCAGATCCGTTCTCGTTTCGCCCAGCGAGGCAGCTCGTTCCCGCGTGCCCCGGGAGGGAAATCAGGCTGAAGCCATGACAAACCAAGAAAAAAGAAAACCCGTACAACAACCGCTTGCGGTCAGTGGACGGGTTTGTCTCTTTATAAATGGTGGAGGCGGGGAGAATCGAACTCCCGTCCGGCAGGGGCCGGCCACAGCGGCGCTACGAGCGTAGTCCCTGGTTTGATCTCGGGGATCGGGCTCCCAGGGACAGGATCCCTCACCCCCAGTTCCCTTGGCTTAGCCGATCGTCGGGAACGACCCGACCGGAGCAACCGTTCTATGTGACGTCGGACGACACCCGGACGGTGAAGGCGTCGGCAACGGGCCGCTTACTTAAGCAGCCAGAGCGTAGTTATCGTTGGCAGTTACTTTAAGGTTCCGCTGTTTTACGAGGTGACGGAAACCTCGGCTCGCTCCGCTGGACCCTCCAAGCCTGTCGTCGAAACCTGTCGCCCCCTTGAGTTTACTCAGTCGCGGTCGCGGCGCCTCGCGGCCCGCTCGATCTCGCGCTTGGCATCGCGGTCGGCGATGGCGTCGCGCTTGTCGTGCTGCTGCTTTCCCTTGGCCAGGGCCATTTCCACCTTGGCCCACCGCCCCTCCTTGAGGTACATGGAAAGGGGGATGAGGGTCAGTCCTTTCTCCTTGATCTTGCCGATGAGGCGGACGATCTCGCCCCGGTGCATCAGGAGCTTGCGGGGGCGCTTCTCGTCGTGGTTGTAGTAGCTGCCCTTGTCGTAGGGGGAGATGTGGAGGTTCTGAAGCCAGAGCTCGGCCCCCTCGAAACGGGCGAAGCTGTCCTTCAGGTTGACGCGACGTTCCCGCACCGACTTGATCTCCGTTCCGGTGAGGACGATGCCCGCCTCGAAGGTCTCGAGGATGAAGAATTCGAATCGGGCCTTGCGATTGGTGGCGACGGGCACGTTGACCATGATGGACCCCTCCTGTGACGATTATAGAGGGCCCCGAGATGAAAGTCAACATTCGTCAAAATCTTCCCGCCGCCCGACACAAAGGCCCTTCTCGGCAGAGAAGGGCCTTTTCCTGCTTGATTGGTCGGGGCGAGAGGATTTGAACCTCCGGCCTCCTAGTCCCGAACCAGGCGCGCTAACCAGGCTGCGCTACGCCCCGAACAGCAGAGATTGTAACACCCCTTCGGGAGAGCGTCAACGCGCAGATAGGCCGGGGCAAGGCCGTTGCGGCATCTCTGACGTTTTGATTCGAACCAGAGCGGGGGTTTTGTTTACTTTTGCTCAGCGTTGGAGTTGTCCCCCTATCGTTCATAGAGTATCATAACCATTAGGCAGATGTATGGTGCGCACTTGTGTTTCGAGTACACCATACAGGTTTTACCATCAACAAGGGGGGATTATTTTGAAGTGGTTGAAGGTGGATCCGGATAAGTGTGTCGGCTGCGGGACCTGCATGGAGACCTGCTCGACGACGTGGTTCAAGGAGAACAATCCCGCGCTCTCCCGAATCCAGGTCACGAAGAAGGACGAGGACCATTACGATCTGAACGCCTGCAACCAGTGCGGCACCTGCATCGACATGTGCCCTGTCGGGGCTCTGGCCCGCGACGGCAACGGCATCATCCGCATGGACGAGAAGAAGTGCGTCGGCTGCCTCATGTGCGTCGGCTTCTGCCCGACGAAGAGCTTCTTCTACCACGCCGCCAAACGCCCCGAGCCTTTCAAGTGCATCGCCTGTGGGCTCTGCGTCAAGAAGTGCCCCGTCGAAGCCCTCGAAATCGTGACGGAATAAGACGGGACAAAGGAGGTCACAGGGAAATGACAAAGGAAATGAAGCTCATCGCCGAGTGGTCCTATTCGCCTTCCGAGGTCGTCAAGGGCTACGCGAATCAGACCCTATACGTCAACGTCGGCAAGCAGGAGTTCGCCGCCAGACCCGTCTCGGAGGATATGAAACTCAAGTTCACCGGCGGTCGCGGTTTCGACCTCAAACTCCTCTGGGACGCCGTCAACGAGAAGACCAAGTGGAACGACCCCGAGAACGAGATCGTCATCTCCGGCGGTCCCCTCTGCGGCACCACGCAGTACCCCGGAGCGGGCAAATTCTACGCCGCCTTCATCTCGCCCCTTTCGGACCAGACCTACGACAGCAACTCCGGCGGCCACTTCGGCCCCCTGTTGAAGCTCGCCGGTTTCGACGCCCTCGAGGTCCAGGGCAAGGCCGACAGGGACGTCGTCGTCGTCATCGACGGCGATGCCGCCAAGGTCCAGATCTTCGAATCCGCCTTCGACGACATCAACGCCTACACCATCACCGAAGAGCTCCACGAGATGTTCTCCGACGGCTCCAACGACGACAAGCGCTTCGTCTCCGTCATCTCCGCCGGTAAGGCCGCCGAATCGAGCTACTGGGGCTGCCTCAACACCAGCTTCTGGGACATCCGCCGCAAGGTGGCCCGTCTGAAGCAGGCCGGCCGCGGCGGCGGTGGCACCATCCTCCGCGACAAGAAGATCGCCGCCATCGTCGTCAAGAGCCACAAGCTCTCGGGCGACATCAACAAGGCCGTCGACGTCCAGGTCCTTCAGGATCGGGGCAACAAGCTCCACCGCGAGATCCACGATCTCGACGCCCAGCAGTGCCGGATGCGCACGGCTGGCACGCCGCACCTGAACGAGATCATGAACGAGTACAATCTTCTGCCGACGCATAACTACAAGTTCGGCTCCCACAAGGACATCGACAACATCCGCTCCTCCGTCTACGAGAACCTCTTCACCCAGGGCATCCCCGACGGCTGCTGGTACGGCTGCTCCATGGCCTGCGCCAAGGCCGTCGACAACTACACGATCCAGACGGGGCCCTGCAAGGGCAAGGTCGTCACCGTCGACGGCCCCGAGTACGAGACGGCCGTCTCCCTCGGCTCCAACGTGGGCGTCTTCGATCCCCTCTGGACGATCGAGGGCAACTTCTACGCCGACCACTACGGCGTCGACACCATTTCCCTCGGCACGGGCCTTGCCTTCGTCTGCGAGTGCTACGAGAAGGGATTCATCACCAAGGAGCACACGGGGGGGCTCGACCTTAACTTCGGCCGGGCCGCCGACCTGATGGAACTCATCCACCGCATGGCCGAGGGCAAGGACGCGTTCGCCTGCGCCGTCGGCAAGGGCGTCCGCAAGATGAAGAAGATCTTCTCCGAGCGCTACGGCGCCCCCTACGAGGAGATGGAGAAGTTCGGCATGGAGGGACAGGGCGTCGAGGTCTCCGAGTACGTGCCGAAAGAGTCCGTCGCCCAGTGGGGCGGCTTCTTCCTCACCCTCAAGGGCCCCCAGCACGACGAGGCCTGGCTCATCTTCATGGACCGCGTCAACAAGCAGCTCCCCACCTTCGAGGACAAGGCCGAGGCCCTTCACTACTTCCCCAACTTCCGGACCTGGTTCTCTCTCGTGGGCCTCTGCAAGCTGCCCTGGAACGACGTCGAGCCCGCCGACAACGCCACCAAGCACCGCCCTCAGGACGCCGCCCGCGTCCCCGAGCACGTTCAGAACTACGTCGATATCTTCAACGCCGTCACGGGCCGCAACATCGACAAGGAAGAGATCGTCACCATGTCGGAGCGGGTCTACAACTTCCAGCGCGTCTTCAACCTCCGCATGGGCAAGGGGACGCGGAAGGACCACAACATCCCCCTGCGCGCCCTGGGTCCCGTCTATGCCGACGAGTGGGAAGCCCGCGCCGACTACTACGACAACGAGCTGAAGAGCGCCGGAGTCAATCCCGCCGGACTTGCCGTCGAGGAGAAGATCGCCCGGCTGCAGAAGGCCCGCCTGGCCCAGTGGGAACAGCTCAAGGACACGGTCTACAAGCGTCGCGGCTGGGACCGCAACGGCATTCCGACGGTGAAGAAGCTCAAGGAGCTGGGCATGGATCTCCCCGAAGTGATCGCCGTCGTCGAGAAGCACGCCCGCCCCGAGGATCAGTGGCAGGACTAGCATGATCACCGTCAACGGCGAAGGGCTGGCCTGGCAGGAAGGATTGACGGTCCGTGACATCATCGGGATCAAGAGGTTTACCTTTCCCCTGCTTGCCGTCTGGATCGACGACAGCCCCGTTCCGCGGGACGCCTTCGACTCGACGGCGGTGCCCGACGGCGCGACGGTTCAGATCATCCACATGATCAGCGGAGGATAAATCCGAAGGACTAAAAGGAGAGGAAGGCCGACATCGGCCTTCCTCTCCTTTTAGTCCTCGACTCCCTCTCCGGCAACAGCGTCCCGCCGAAGATCTTTCCCTATGTCCCTAAAGGCCTTCGTCGCTGCACAGCCCCCGGAGGTGATTTTTCCCCTCCCACTTCCAGGGAGTGCCCTCGGCCTCTCGGGGAGCGCCGACGGGGACTTCCGTCCACCCCCAGGGGGTGACGAGAAGGAAGCGGAGTTCCACGCCCTGAGCGGCCAGCGCTTTGACGTGAGGGATGTAGTGGATCACTTCCCCCAGGTGCCAGCTGTCGCCCACGAGCCAGATGCGCTTGCAGTTGGGCCGGCCGAAAAGGGCTCCATGATCGACGGCCAGACGCAGACCTTCTTCGAAATCGATGGGACCGAGACAGAGGACGACGGCCTCGGGACATCCCTGAGGGCTCTCGACGGAGGGGAGCAGGTCGGCTCTGTTTCCGAGCCACTCGAGGCGGGCCGTCAGGCCGTCCATATCGCCCTGAAAAACGCGCTCTCCGTAGCTGAGAAAGCCCTCGTCGACGGGAGCAAGGGCCTCCCCCGAGAGAGCCGATTCCATCCACTCCTGGATCTGACAGACGAGCTCCAGGAGGAAATCGGGGTAATCGGGACCTTCCATGGCTTTGAGAACTTTTTCGATCGTCCATTCCCTGTCCTTGTCGCGGTCGCGGTGCTGGCGTTTCGGCATGACGATTCACCTCCCCTGTCCAATCTTTGGGCGGCCTGAGCATAGCACAAAAAATTGGGAATCGCCATGAGGTCCTCTTCGGAAGGGGAAGAACGTATAATAAGGACACGTGAAAGGAGAGGTGAATGCCATGAGACCCTTCATCATCGACGCCGAGAAGGCGATCCTCCTCGTCGTCGACGTCCAGGAGAAGCTCATCCCCCTCGTCGCCGACTCCGAGGCCGTGGAGAACAGGATCGCCATCCTCGCCCGGGCGGCCGAGATGCTCCACCTTCCCGTCAAGATGACGGAGCAGTATCCCCGAGGTCTGGGAGCGACGACGGAGCCCGTCGCCTCCTCCCTCTCACGGGAATGGCGACGCTTCGAAAAGACCCATTTCTCCTGCTATGCGGAAGAGGGGTTCGCCGAGTATCTCTCCGAACCCGGCAGAGATCAGGTCATCGTCTGCGGCGTCGAGGCCCACATCTGCGTCCTCGCCACCGTCATGGAGCTGCTGGAGCGCGACTACCGCGTCATCGTCGCCGCCGATGCCGTGAGCAGCCGTCAGGAGGAACACCGCAACCTGGCCCTCGACGCCATGAGCCGGGCCGGGGCGCTCGTCGTGCCCATGGAAACCGTCGTCTATCAGATGCTGAAGCGGTCCGGAACGGTCCCGTTCAAGGCCCTCCTGGCCTATTTCCGCTGAAGGAGGTGACGGCAACGCCTCAGGACAGCCTCTATCCGCGACGTTTCATCCGCTTCCTCGGCACGGCCGGTGCCCGTTTCACCATCATGCGTCAGCTCAGGGCCTCGGGAGGAATCTGGGTCGGCCTCGGCGATCAGGCCTTCGTCATCGATCCCGGCCCCGGCTCCCTGGTCCGGATCTGCGAGGCGACGCCCCCTCTGGACGTTCTCGACCTCGCGGCTCTCCTCCTGACCCACCGCCACATCGATCACAGCACGGACCTGAACGTCCTCGCAGAGGCGATGGTCGAAGGCGGCTTCCGCCACCACGGTCACGTGGTCCTGCCGCGGGACGGACGGGACGTCTGCTGCCTCCTCCCCTATCTTCAGGAGAAGATCGAGGCCCTCCATATCTGGGAGGAGGGACAAACGATCGCCCTCCCCGGAGGGGTGACCGTCGAGGGCACGCCTCTCACCCACCACCATGTCGACTGCTTCGGCTTCACCCTCCAGATCCCGGGCCTCGCCCCCATGGGGCTCGTCAGCGATACCCGATTCGAAGAGCGATGGGTCGATTTCTACCGTTCCTGCCCCCTGCTGATCGTCAACATGACCTTCGCCCATCACCGCGAGGGGATCGACCATCTCTGTCCCGAAGACGTCGCCACGCTCATCGCGAGGCTGGCCCCCAAGCGGGTGATTCTCACGCACCTCGGCCGCGGCGTCCTGGAGGAGGGTCCGGAGGCGATCGCCCGTGACCTCTCGCGGCCGGGAACGGAGGTGACGGCCGCCACCGACGGGATGGTCATCGACCTGGACTCGCTGGAGATCGTCGATCCCTCCCTGTCCCCGGTGACGACGCTTTCGGGAACCGTTCCCATTCCCTTTCTCAAGGAGGGTCTTTCGTGACTATCGATCGTTTGCGCGCTTTGGAAATGCACAGAAGGGCACGAGGCAAGATCGGCATTTTCCCGACGATCAACGTCCGCAACGAGGAGGAGCTTGGGTTGGCCTACCTTCCGGGCAGCGTCGCCCCCTCTCTGGCCATCGAAGAGGAACCGGCCCTGAGTTTCGAGCTGACGGGCAAGGGGAACCGCATCGCCGTCGTCACCGATGGATCGGCCATCACGGGGCTGGGCGACATCTCGGCCCTGGCTTCCCTGCCCGCCCTGGAGGGCAAGAGCCTTCTCTACAAGCTTTTCGGAGACATCGACGCCATTCCCATTGCCCTCGACAGCAAAATCACCGACGACATCATCTACGCCACGCAACTCATCGCTCCGGCTTTCGGGGCCATCGCCCTCGACGACATCGCCGCGCCGCGGACTTTTTCCGTCCTCCGCGAGCTTCGAAACCGCCTTGCCCTCCCCGTCTTCGCCGACGACGAGCAGGGCATGGCCGTCGTCGTCTGTGCCGCCCTCCACAATGCCCTGACCGTGACGGAGCGCGACAGAGCCTCCTGCCGCGTCGTCGTCTGCGGCGCCGGGGCGACGGGCGTCGCCGTGACTCACCTTCTGCTGAAGGCGGGCCTCACCGACATCGTCGTCCTTAACAGCACGGGCATCCTGGGGCCGGAGAATGCCGTGATGGACCACGTCCAGGAAGAAATGGCCGCCAGGACCAACCCCCGCGGGGTCAAGGGCGGACTGGCCGAGGCCCTCAAGGGAGCCCACGCCTTCATCGGTCTCTCCCGAGGCTCCATCCTCTCGGCCTCCATGGTCCGGACCATGGCCCCGTCGCCCATCCTCTTTCCCCTGGCCCTGCCCGACCCGGAAATCTCGCCCGAAGAGGCCGCCGCCGCCGGAGCCGCCGTCATCGGCACGGGACTGTACGATTACGACAACGTCCTCCAGAGCCTGCAGGCCTTTCCGGGCATCATGCGGGGCGTCCTCGATGTCCAGGCGACGATGGTCTCCGACGGCATGCTTCTGGCCGCCGCTCGGGCCCTGGCCGACACGGTCGACCGGAGAAGGCTCTCGGCTCGAACCATCGTTCCCGAACTCTTCTCCGACGAAGTGACGCCCCGCATCGCCGAGGCCGTCGCCCAAAAGGCCATCGAAGAGGGACAGGCGCGCCTCCTCCTGCCTCCGAACCATGTCTATGAGCGGTCCTGGCAGCGTCTGTACGGCAACTCGCGGCGCAAGAGCCATTAGCCTCATGACGGAGGGAGCCCCTTCCTGCAGGAAGGGGCTCCCTCCGTCATGAGGTTTCTACCACCAGAGCCGCGAGAGAAGAAGGGCCGTCGCCGCCAGCGTGACCCATAGAGAGTGGCGCTCGCTCCGCCAGAGGACGGTCCCGTCGAAGGGGCCTCGCCGGCGTTCGGGCCCGGGAATCCGCAGGGGGAGCAGCATAGGCGTCGTCGCCTTGAAGAGGCGGAAGGCGTCGCCGAAGCGCTCTTCGAGGAAGGCCTCCTCGTGAGGAATGATGAGGAGAGGGTAGATGACGGTGAAGGAGACCAGGAAGAGCCCCACTCCCGCGCACCGCGCCGAAAGGGACCAGCCGAGCCCCATGAGGCCGTTGGCCAGGTAAAGAGGGTTGCGAACCCAGCCGTAGGGCCCCCAGGTGACGAGACGATCGGCCTTCACTTCCTCCCCGCGGTAAAGACCGATCGACCCGGCCGCCCAGAAGCGCAGGAGCTGACCGACGAAGACGAGAGGCAACCCCAGCCCGAGGCTGAAACCGTTCGGCTCGGCCAGGGCCAGGAGGAGAAGGAAAAGCCCCGTCCAGAGCCCGCCCCGCATCTTGAAGGCCCAGGCGCGAAGGGATTCAGGCATCTTTTTTCGCTCCCAGAAGCTCATCGGCCAACCCCCAGCCCAGAAGGCGGAGGGCGACGAAGGCGCCGAGGCCGATGGCGATATATTCGGTGAAGAAACGCCAGCCGATGGCCATGACGCCGGCCATGTTCCAGGGAACGAGGAGGCGGAAGAGGATCGCTCCCCCCCCCTCGGCGACGCCGCTGCCGCCCGGCGTGGGGACAAAATAAAGGACGAAGAGGAAGAGAGCCTGGGCCATGAGGGCCTGGGCGTAGTGGCAGGGCAGGGAGACAGACCAGATGAGGATGGGGAGGACGGAGAAGATGAGGAAAAGGTGCAGGACGGAGCAGAAGACGGCAAAGGCGAAATGGTATTTCCCCGTCGAGAAGAAGAGGCGGAAGTTTTCGCCGTAATTGTCGATCTCGCGATTGATGCGGCGGACCGTTCTGAGGACGGCCCGAGGCTTGACGAAGCCCAGGCGCTTCAGGAGAAGCGTCAGAGCCGTCCCGAGACGTTTCACGAGCTGCGGTCTGACGAGGCTCAGGACGACGAGCGTCCAGGTCAGGACGACGAAGAGGACGACGTAGGAAAAGATACCCTGCATGAAATGCTGGCCCGAGAGAAATTCCGGCGTCGTCACGATGGCGACGGGAACGACGAGGCCGAGGATGAAGAGGGTCAGCAGGGTCCGCGTCAGGGTGATGGCAACGCCCTTGCCGATGGGCACGTCGTTCCGGTAGAGCATGTAGACCTGGAAAGGGCCGCCTCCGCTCTGCATGGGCGTTATGGCCGAGCCGAAATAGTTGAGGAAGGTGAGCTCCACGCCGAGTCGGAAGCCGATATGCTCGTCGGCGGCCCGGGAGAGGGCGCAGAAACGGAGGGCATCGACGGACCAGGCCGCCACCATGAGGACCAGGACGAGGAAAAGCCCTCGAGGCTTGGCGGAGAGGAGAAGATCGACGGTGAAGCGGTCGGCGCTGGAGGCGAGGACCGCTCCGCTGACGGCGAGGGAGATGCCCACGAAGAGGGCGATTCCTTTACGAACGGACAAGGAGACATTCCTCCCGGGGGTTCAATCTGGGGCGTATCAAGGCCGAGGCCAGGGTGGCGAAAAGGGGAACCCGCGACGCGGCAAGGACGGAGCCACCTCCTCTCGCCGCGGGGAGAAGGCGGAACGGGAAGGGGCTTCCGCCCTCTCGGCGGGACGACGCCGGAGAGCTAATTGACGTTGCCCTCGGAGAGGCTTCGGAGCACCTCGATGCGCGGCGCGAGCCCCTCCAGGGCGGGAACGATTTCCTCTCTGAGCAGAAAGGCGGCCTCGAAGGAGCGGTCTCCCTCGAGGGATCGAGACAGTTTCTCCAGTCTCTCCTGAAGGGCCGCCAGAAGGTGGGCCAGCTCCTCCCCCTCGGCGGGCCGGGCTCCCAACAAAGCGTGGGTATCGGCAAGGACGCGGAGGAACCAGCCGATCCCCTCGAGGGCGTCGGAGAGCGTCGACAGAGCCTGGGCCTTCTCCTCGGCCTCAAGACGATCGGCGACGGTCCGAAGGCCCCGGACGAGCTTCGGAAGGTAGCCGACGGCCTCCTGCAGGGAGGAGCGGATCAGATCACGGAGAGAGACCGTGGACACCTCCACGCGGCTGCCTCCCTCCAGGGCGACGAAGGACGCCTCGTCGAGGACGACGCCATCGACGGAAATCGTCTCGAGGACTCGTCCCCGAGAGGCGCAGATCGCGAGAACTTCACGAAGGATCTCCTCCTTGTCCGCGCCGGAACGGAGATCGAGGGCGCTGTCGTCAACGAAGACTTTCATCGTTTTTCCTCCCGCCACAATCAATCGTCGCCTCGCCCGTCACCGGGCGCGACGCCTGTGCTACCATCTTCATCAGGTTCGTAGGTTATTCTATCACGAGGGGAGGGATATCGAGTGAATCCGGGACAAAAGGCCCAGACCGCCCGCCTCCACGGCAATCCTTGCTGGCTCGTCGCCACCGGTGACGGCGCCTCCTTCAACCTTTTCCTCCTCCACGGAGGGGGGGAGATCGCCGGAGATCCCTGGCTCCTGACCCTCCCGGCAGAGAGGGAGAGCCCCCTGTGCCGAGACCTGGACCGGTGGGGCGAGTGCGCCCTGCACCTCATCGGGGGGAGCAGGGATGAGGCTCTCGCCGCCGCCCTGCTCGGCGGCGCCCTCGTTCCCGAACGGCGTCGGGGGTATTTCGTCCGGTCGCCCCTTCTTCCGGCCTTTCCCCTGGCCCTGGAGTGCCTCGTCCGGGAGAGGGTGGACTGCCTCGACCGACTCCTATATATCGCCGAACTGGCCTTTCCCCACGCCTTTTCCCGAAAAGGGAGGGAATGACCGTCAAGGCCGACCCCGCCATGGCCGATATCTGATTTAGAGCCCTTGCCAACGAAGGAGGTCTGGATATGTCCACCATCTCGGATGCCCTTTTCTCCCTGTCCGGTGCCACGTCGGGAATCGACTGGGGCACCATGGCCGACACGATCATCGAAAACGACAGCAAGCCCATCACCCAGTGGGAAGAGAAACAGGAGAAGCTCGAGCTCAAGATCGAACTCTACGAGGAATTCTCGGCCCTCTTCAAGACCATGCAAAGCTCCCTGACCTCCCTGAAGCTCACGTCGACCTACTCGGCCAAGGCCACCGAGTTCACCCCCCTGGACGGAGCCTCCTCCAACGTCGGAATCGTCACGGCGACGGCGACGGCCGATGCGGCCATCGCCCAGTACGAGATCGAAGTCGTCCAGAAGGCCCAGGCCCACCGCATCGCCAGCGACCGCGTCGACGACGCCTCGACGGCTCTCGGGCTGAGCGGCACCTTCTCCGTCGACGTCGGCACGCTCGGGTCCGTCGATGTCACCGTCGAGGCCTCGGACAGCCTGGCCTCCATCTCCTCGAAGATCAACGAGGCCGCCGCGGCCTGGGGATCGGAAAACGAGACGACGGCCCTCGTCTCGGCCTCTCTCGTGGACCGGCGCATCGTCCTCACCAGCGGCCTCACCGGTGCCGACAGCGCAATGACCCTCACCGACGGCGGCGGCGTCCTGTCGAGCCTGGGCTTCCTCGATTCGGGCTCCGTCAAGAACGAGCTCAACGTCGCCCAGGACGCCATCCTCAAGCTCGACGGCCTGACGGTGACGCGGGAGACGAACGAGATCACCGACCTCATCGACAACGTCACCCTCAACGTCGTCGGCGCCGGCAAGGTCCAGCTGGACATCACCCTCGACGCCCAGACGGCCGTCGAGGGCCTCCAGGCCTTCACCGACAGCTACAACGACCTGATGGAGTGGATCAACATCCGCCTCTCCGAGGAGACCGTCGAGGACCCCGAATCCGACTTCGAGCGCGCCTGGGGGCTCCTCCACGGGGACTCCACCCTCTGGCAGGCCAAGTCGACCCTGCGCAACCTCATCACCACCCCCCTCAACGTCTCCTTCGCCAGCCGCACGAGCGACCAGATCTACCGCCAGTTCGGCCCCCTCTCCGACAGCGACACCGAGGCCATCATCCAAGAGGACTCTCAGTTCGTGCTCTACCACGACGGGAAGCAGACGACGATCGACGTCAGCGTCACCGACACGTGGGACACGCTGGCAGCCAAGATCAACAGCTCCGTCGACGACGCGACGGGCGAGCCCATGGTCCTCAAGGCCACCGTCTCCAACGGCCAGCTCACCCTCAAGGGGAACAAGGGCGTCACCGTCGCCGACCCCGACAACTTCCTGGCCAAGACGGGCCTCAGGACCTACACCCAGATCGGCCAGGTCGGCATCACGACGACGTCGGACGATTACGGCAAGAGCGGCCTTCTGGAGTTCTCCACCGACGACTTCATGGAGGCCCTGAAGGACAACCCCAACCAGGTGGCCGAACTGGCCACGCAGCTCATGGCCAAGTTCGGCACCTACATCGACCAGATGGTCAGCAGCTCGACCGTCGAAGTCGGCAGCACCGTCACCATCGAAGGCAAAGTGGCCAACCAGATCAGCGTCTGGGAGACGGAGATCTCCAACCTCGACACGCGCATCAGCGACTTCGAGGAGCGCCTGGACATCAAGAAGCAGCGTCTCCTCACCCAGTTCGCCGCCGCCGAGGTGAGCCTTTCGACGATGACGTCGCAGCTGGAGTGGCTTACGAGTATGACCGACTCGCTGAGCGCCATGAGCGGCTCTTCCTGAACGTCGTCCCTTTGCGGCACGAAGGCCCGTCGGACGGCGGATTCCTTCAACAAGACGAAGATCCCCGCCCTTTCAGGAGCGGGGATCTTCGTCTTGAGAGCGCGGAAAGTTCAGCAGGGCATCGACTGGGCCATGCCGGTGCGCCAGGCCAGGACGGCGATCTGAGTCCGATCCTTCAGCTCCAGCTTGCGGAGGATGTGGCTGACGTGGTTCTTGACGGTCTTCTCGGAGAGCACCATGCGACCGGCGATCTCGCCGTTGCTCATCCCCTGGGAGATCCAGTAGAGGACCTCCTTCTCCTTGGGCGTCAGCTCCTCGAGAAGATCTCGCTCCTCCCGGCTGCAGTTGAGGCCCACGAGGAGCTTGTTCTCCACCTGCGGATCGACGTAGGGCTCGCCACGGGCCACGGAGCGGAGGGCCGAGAAAAGCTCGGTCATGCCCGAGGATCGGAGGACATAGCCCCTCACCCCGGCCGAGGAGAGGGCCGCCAGACGTTCGTCGCCGTCGGAGGCGACAAGGGCGACGTACTCCATAGCCCGCGCCGCGTAGGCCAGCTCGCGCACGACCTGGACGCTTCCGAGCTTGGGGATGTCGACGTCGAACAGAAGGACATCGGGCGCCTTTTCCCGGACGACGCGGAGCGCTTCGAGCCCGTCTCCCGCCTCGCCCAGAACGACCATATCCGTTTCCATTTCCAGCAGCCTTCTCAGGCCGTCTCGAAAGAGACGGCATTCGCCGGCCACGACGACGCGAATCTTCTTCACGGGGCACCCCCAGACGACGCGTCGCCGATCGAGCGGGGATAGGATCTCCTTCCTCACCTGTCGACGGCGCGACTGTGCTATAGTTTTGAAGAGTTTCCGACAGGATCGGCGCCGCGACTTCCCCGACTCCGCACCGAGACTCCGGATCCGATTATAGCCCATATCCCTCCGTCGGAGCACAGGCTCCGGCAGGACCGAGGAGAGAAGGAGTCGCCATGAGCCTCTCACCCTGCGATTTCTCCGACGCTCTCAGCCGCCCCATCCGCCGTCACCTGGGCCGGGCCGTGGCCCGGTGGCGCATGATCAGGCCCGGCGAGAGCCTTTTCGTCGGCCTTTCCGGGGGCAAGGACAGCCTCGTCCTCCTGGTGGCCCTGAGGGCGCTGCAGAGGCGGTCGCCCGTTTCCTTCTCCCTCGTCGCCGGGACTCTGGACCCCACGGGAGGCCGTCTCGACGTGAGCCCCCTGGGCGAGCTCTGCGAGAAGCTCTCCATTCCCTACAGGACGAAGTCCTTCCCCCTTTTCGACGTCATCCGGGCCCGGGGGGAGGCGTCACCCTGCAGTTTCTGCGCCAACTACCGTCGAGGCCTGCTCAACGGCATGGCCCGCGAGGCCGGCTGTTCCGTCCTGGCCCTGGCCCACCATCTCGACGACGCCGTGGAGACGGCCCTGCTCAACCTCTGTTTTTCCGGACGGTTTCGCTCCTTCAAGCCGACGGGCTTTCAGGATCGCTCCGGCATCCGCCTCATCCGCCCCCTCGTGACCGTCACCGAGGAACGGCTGGCCCAGGAGGCCCGACGCCTCGCCCTTCCCCTCGTCGAATCGCCCTGCCCCTTCGCGGGACAGAGCGAGAGGGAGACCATGAAGGGATTCATCCGAGATTTCCGTCGACGCAATCCGGGCGTCCGGGAGAACATTCTCAACGCCCTCGAGAGCCTTGACGCTCAAGACCGCTGGGAGGTGCCCCTGTGAACGACCCCTCGCTCTATCAGTCCTTCGACCCCAAGGAATACTATCGGCATCGCGATTGGCTCATCGGCTCCGGCGACGTGGGAGGCAAGGCCAAGGGACTGGCCTTCGCCTTTTCCGTCCTTCACGATCGGGGACTTCTCGATGCCGTCCACCTGCCTCAGGCGACCTATGTCGTCACGACGGAGATTTTCGAGGTCTTCATGGCCGACAACCGCCTCGAAGAGATCGTCCGGTCGTCCGGAGACTATTTCGACATCGTCGACGCCTTCGAAAGGGGCCATTTCCGGCCGGCCGTCCGCGAGACCTTCCGGCAGATCCTCACCGTCATCCGGACTCCCGTGGCCGTCCGCTCCTCTTCCGTCCTGGAAGACGACGTGACCCTCTCCTTCGCCGGCAAATACGCCACTCACTTCTTCGGCAACACGGGCACGGACGAATTCCGCCTCCGCCGCCTGGAGCGGGCGGTCAAGCAGGTCTTCGCCTCGGCCTTCAACCCCGCCGCCAAGGAGTATCGGCGCAAGCACGGCATCAAACTCGCCGCGGAGCGGATGGCCGTCCTCATCCAGCCCATCGTGGGGCGCATCCGCGACGGCCTCTTCTATCCCGAGCTGGCCGCCGCGGCCTTCTCCAAGGTCTTCCGCCGTCCCTCGCCACGGGTCCGCAAGGAGCAGGGCGTCATGCGCGTCTGCTTCGGCCTGGGGACGCGCACCGTCGACCGGGCCTTCGCCCGCACCTTCTTCCTCTCCAACCCCCACATCCGCCCCGAGGGAAACCGGCCGGCCGACATCGCCTCCCACGCCCAAGAGGAGTTCGACTACGTCGACCTGAACCACGGCTTCTTCCTCTCGGCCCGGATCGAGTACTTCCTCAAGCAGATGACGTCGCAGCACAAGATGGCTCCGGCCTTCGTCGAATGGTACGACGGAGACATGCTCCACTGGCTCCACAGCGACGCTCCCGGTCAGGGACGTTGCCGTCCCGTCCTCTCCTTCTCCGACTTCCCCCGGAGATGTTCGGGCTTTTTCCGCCGCGTCAAGGAACTGCTGACGACCTTCGAGGAGGCCATGAGGCTCCCCGTCGACATCGAGCTCACCTACGAGACGGCCCTCGACGAGCTGACCCTCGTCCAGCTCCGCCCTCTCTCCGTTTTCGAAGAGCTGGGCCGGAGGGAGATCCCCGACGACCTTCCGCCGGAGCGCATCCTCCTCAGAGGCAATCGGATGGTGTCCAACGGCTCCCTCGAGGGGGCCAAGGCCCTCGTTCTCGTCGATCCCTACCTCTACGGCACCAGCCCCGACTTCTACGAGGTGGCCCGGGCCGTGGGCGAGCTCAATCAGCAGCTCGAGAACGAGCGCTACATCCTCGTCGGTCCCGGAAGGTGGGGAAGCGCCAATCCGACGCTGGGCGTCCCCGTCCAGTACAGCGAGCTCTCCAACAGCGGCTGCCTCGTCGAAGTGGGCATCCCCAACGCGGGAATGACGCCCGAGCTCTCCTTCGGCACCCATTTCTTCCTCGACCTCGACGTGGACAACATCCTCTACCTCCCCGTCTTCTCCGGCGAGGAGGGAAACGTCTTCAACCGCGAGTGGTTCCGCAGCCACCCCTACGAAGAGGGGGCACATCCCAGCGTCCGCATCTACCGGGGACACTTCGACGTCCTCCTCGACGGCGAAAAAGAAGTGGGCGTCGTCGTGAGCCGAGAGTGATGACGACTTCGGGGGGGGACTCGAACATGATCGACAGAGGACGGACTACCGAGAGCTATTTCGCCTGGAACCCGCGTGACAACCCCCTTCTGGCTCCCCTCATCGTCGGCGGAGGATCGATCGGCGGCAAGGGACGCTCCCTCCTTTTCGCCCTCGAGAGCCTGAGGCGTCAGGGAGATCCCCTTTTCGACGAGGTGCGACTCCCGCCCGCCCTCTACGTCGGCGCCGGCGCCTTCGAGGATTTCCTCTCCGACCTTCCCCACGCCGAGTCCCTGCTGAGGGAAGAGCCCGAAGAGATCGAGAGATCCTTCCTCGGCAACCCCCTTCCGCCCTACGTCACGGCGGGCCTTCGGCGTTTTCTCGCCGGCGTCGACGAGCCCATCGTCCTCCGCTCCAGCAGCCTTCTCGAGGACTCGCTTCAGCACTCCTTCGCCGGGAAGTACCGGTCGACCTTCCTCTTCAACGCCGGGACTCTCGATGAACGCCTTTCCGCCGCCGAGGACGAAGTGCGACGCATCTACGCCCGCATCTTCTTCCCCGCCGCGACAAGCTACCGGAAAAAACACGGCCTCGGCGACGACGCCATGGGGCTCATCGCCATGCGCATCTCGGGACGATGGCGAGGCCCCTTCTACTACCCCACGCTGGGAGGCGTCGGCTTTTCGCGGAACTTCCGCCGCTGGACGACGCGGATCCGCTCCGAGGACGGCGTCCTTCGCCTCGTCTTCGGCCTGGGAACGATGAGTACCAAAAGAGGCTACGCCCGGACCTACTCCCTGACCAACCCGTCGCTGCGTCCCGAAGGGCTCGATCCCTACAAGGTCATGCGCCACGCCCAGGAGCGGTTTCAGGTCATCGACAGCCGCACCCGGGCTCTGGAGATCTACAACATCCAGGACGTCTGGCGCGACATCCTCCCCTATCACCCCTGCTTCGGCAACTTCGCCCAGGTCTACCACCAGGACTGCGAGGACGGCTATTTCTCCTCCGTCGATCGCTCCTTCATGCCCAGCAGGGAGAAGAAACTCTCCTTCACCTTCGACGCCTTCCCCAAACGACACAAGATCTTCTTCGACAGGATGAAGCTCCTCCTGAAGACCCTGGAGGACTCCATGGGCGTCCCCGCCGACATCGAGTTCGCCTATGAGCCCTGCGAGGACCGCCTGGAGCTTCTCCAGTCCCGCCCCCTCTGGGACGGCGACGACCGGCAGGGACAGGGCATACCCGAAGTGGGCGAAAGACGGCTCCTCCTGAAGGCCAGCAAAATGGTCACCAACGGCTCCGTCGAGCACGTCCCCTGGATCGTCTACGTCGATCACCGAATCTACTCCGTCTCCAGCGACTTTCACACCATCGCCCGGGCCATCGGCGAGATGAACGGGACTATGGGGGAAAGCCGCTACATCCTCATCGCCCCCGGCCGGGTGGGATCGAGCAATCCCGAGCTGGGCGTTCCCGTTCACTACAACGAGCTGACGCGCTGCTGCTGCATCGTCGAGCTGGGCATCCCCCGCGAGGGCTACATGCCCGAACTCTCCTACGGTACCCATTTCTTCTCCGACCTGGAAGTGGACAACGTCCTCTACATGCCCGTCTACGAGGGAGAATCGGGCGACATCTTCAACCGCGACTTCTTCGAGAACAGCCCCTTCGAGGCGGGACCTCACGAGGCGATCCGCCTCATCCGAGGCGACTTCTCCGTCTTCATGTGCGGTTTCAAGAACAAGGGCATCGTCGTCGCCGAGGCCCTGCCGGACGAAAGGGGACGGCAGATCCCTTCCGGATAGGGAGCTTCAGCTTGCCCGATCGAGGCCCGTGCCGGAGAGGACGTCATCCTCTCCGGCACGGGCCTCGATCGTCTCTCTCCTCTGAGCGGAACCCTACCGTCTCCTGGAAAGCGCCGCAGCGTCCCGGAAAGATGACCTCTTTCCGTCGCCGCCGGGACCGACAGGGGGAAAAGAGCTCCCCAGGAACTTTTTCGGAGTCTTTTACGTCTACCGGAGCAGTCCCGAGACGATGACGTCGATGGCCTCGTCCTCGGAGAGTCCCTTGGCCATGAGGCCGGCGATCTTGTCGTCGGCGATCCGCCCGATGGCGGCCTCGTGGGTGATTTCCGCCTCGGGGTGAGAGGCCTTGACGACGGGAGAGGCCTCGGCCTGAGCCTTTCCCTGGACGATTTCCGTGCAGTCCAAATGGCCGCGGGCTCCGGCTGCGGCGCCATCGATGAGGCCCAGGAAACGGCCCCGGCTCTCGTCGGTGAGAACGACGCGCGCCTTGATCAGGGCCGAACTCCCCTCGCCGGTGAGGCGGACCATATCACGGACCTCGCAGTTGTCGTCGTACTTGCCGTAGACCTTGGAGGTCACCTCGACGCGGCTCTTGACGCCCCAGGCCTCGACGTTGAAGTCGAGATTGAGGTCTCCCACGCGCCCCTCGACGAGGGTGAAATCGCCCTGATAGAGGGAACCGGGCCCCACGCGCACCCGGCTCACGGGCCGGACCTCGATGCGCCCCTCTTTGCTGTGGATGTGGACCTCGCGGTAGGCGAAGGAGGCGTCGGAGCCGATCTCGATGGTCCCCTCCATGGCGTGGAGAAAGAGGGTGGCGTTGGGAAAGATGCAGTGGGCCATGAAGACGGCCCGGGCCCCGTCTTCGATGACGACGTGGCTGTTGATGACCTGCCTGCCCTCCTTCCCCAGATGGCCGAAGCAGAGATTGACGGGCTTGGGCAGGATGACGCCCCGCCTGACGGTGATCCGGGCGTCGATGCCCTCGTCGGTCTCCGTCGCCTCGATGTGGACGCCCGGCACCTGATGGGCGCCGAGGATCTCGTTGCCGTGGACGACGACATAGATGGCATCGTCGCTGCGAAAGGCCTCGTGGGCCGCGCCGGTCCTCTCGGCGATCTCGATGAGGGCGGCCATCTTATCCTGGACGGTCATTCCGAGCACCCCTCCATTCCCAGGGCAACGGCCTCCTGGCAGGGTTCACACTGAGAGAGGAAGTAGCGCTTCACGGCCTCGGCGCTCCCCTCGAGGACGACGGCGCCGCTGCACATGAGGTAGGAGCGGTCGCACTGGGCGGCCACGTCCTCTCTGTGGGTGATGATGAGCACTCCGTGCCCCTCGCGGGCCAGAAGGCGGAAAACCTGCATGATCTCGCCCAGCGCCAGGAGATCGACGCCCGAGTCGGGCTCGTCGAGGATGGAGAGGCGGGGCTTCATGAGGTAGACCGAGGCGAGCTCGATGCGCTTCCGCTCCCCCCCGGAGAGGTTCTTGTCGACCATGCGCTCCAGGTAGACCTTGGGATCGAGGAGGACGAGGGAGAGGGCCGAGGCCAGATCTTTTTCGCCGGCCCCCTTGGACGAGAGGCGAAGGTAGTCGCGGACGGAGACCCCCTCGTAGCGGGCCGGATGCTGCCAGGCCAGGGTCAGCCCCGCCTTCCCCCTCTCTGTGATGGAAAGATCGGTGATCTCCTTGCCGAGGAAACGGATGCGTCCCTCCAGAGGACGGTAGTTGGCCAGCCCCATGACGGCGTAGGCCAGGCTCGACTTCCCGGCGCCGTTGCGGCCCAGGACGCCGGTGATCTGACCCGCCTCGGCCTTGAGGGACAGGCGGTTGAGGATCTTCTTCCCCTCTCGGACGACGGAGATTCCTTCAACTTCCAGAAGCGCAGAGGACACGGGACCACCAACCTTTCAGCTTCTAACAGGAGACCGTTCGGCTCTCAATGCGGGCGAAGGCCTCCGTCGATTTTCGACCCTCTTCCTCGAAACCCTTCCGCCCCATGAGACCGTAGGTGAAGCGCTTGCCCTGCTCGACGCCGGGCTGGTCGAAGGGGTCGACGGATAAAAGCCGCCCCGTGAGGGCCGTGACGACCTCGTAGAGGTAGACGAGCCCGCCGAGACGGAAGGCGTCGAGGCGAGGGATCTCGAGCCAGAGGACGGGCCGCCCCAGAGAGGCCAGAGTGGCCGCCGTGGCCCGTGCCTCGGCCTGGAGCATGGCGCCCATCTCCTGACCGCCCAGATAGGCCAGGGGCGCCAGGGAGGCATCGGATGGAGAGGGCAGGATCAGCCTCTCTCCCCGGTCGGCCACATCGATTATCGTGAACAGTTTATCATCAGGGCCGGCCGTGTAAAGCTGCACCTGCGAATGCTGATCGACGGCCCCCAGGGCCCGCAGAGGCGTGCTTCCCTTCCCCTCCTTGCCCAGGCTCTCGCCCCAGAGCTGGGCGAACCACTCGGTGAAGTCGCGCAGGCCGTCGGCGTAGGGCATGAGGACCGTCATGTTCCTTCCTCGGAGAAAGTGAAGCCAATGGAGCCCCGCCAAGAGCCAGGCCGGATTCTCCTCCATCGTCCCTGCGCCGAGGAGGACCTCGTCCATGGCCCGCGCTCCGGCCTGGAGGTCGGTCACGTCGACGCCCAGGGCCGCCGAGGCGGCGAGCCCCACGGCGGAAAGGACCGAGTAGCGGCCGCCGACCGTCGAAGGAAGAGGAAGGCTCCGGCACTTCTTCTCGGCCACGAAGGCCCGCAGAAGGCCCTTTTCGGGGTCGGTGACGACGAGAAGCTGCTTCAGGGCCCTCTCCTCGCCCAGAACCTTTTTGAGATTCTCCCAGAGCCAGAGGAAGTTGGCCATCGTCTCGGCCGTGCTTCCCGATTTGCTGACGACGACGAGGGCCGTCCGAGAGGGATCGACCATCTCCCAGAGCGCCCGCGTTCCGGCCGGATCGGCGTTGTCGGCGACGTAGAGGCGCGGCCCCCGCTCGGAGCGGCTCAGCTCGTTGTGACAGGGGTGGAGAAGGGCGTTGGCCACCATGAGGCTGCCCAGGGCCGAACCGCCGATGCCCACCTGGATGACGGCGTCGAAAGCGGCAAGCCATTGGCCGGCCTCGATGACCTCGGCCAGGTCGGTCTGCGGCAGGTCAAGCCAGCCGAAGCCGTCACGCCGGCGGTTGACGTCGGAACGGAGCCAGCCGTCGGCGTCGCGGAGGGCCTCCTCGAGGGCGTCCCACTCCGACCCGTTCCGGGAAACGCTCCCTCCCTCCGGAAGGGCCGCGCCGAAGTCCAATTTGAGCAAATTTTGCGTCATTATCCTGTCTCCTCCTCGTAAAAGCAGATGGGCACTGGCTCGGTCCTGAAGAGACGTCGGCGGGGCCGAACGCGCGCCCGCTCCAATCTTCTCCCGCACGTTTGCCTTGGAACGAGAGACATATTACTATGGGGCAATGCTGTCGGACTGGACCGCCCAGGGGGGGCGTCCTTCCCTCTCAAGGGTACCCTATGACCCCGAAAGATCAATGGTCAACGCGGCCCCGAGAGACCTTTTTTTCCACGGGGACCTTCACCAAGACAGGCGAGGAGGCTCTTTCATGTACAAGATCGTGAGCAAGCGGCTCATCGCCCCCAAGGAATTCGACCTCTGGATCGAAGCTCCGCGGGTGGCCCGCAACGGGAAAGCCGGGCAGTTCGTCGTCATCCGCGCCTCGGAAAAGGGGGAGAGGATTCCTCTCACCATCGCCGACTACGACCGTGAGGGAGGTCGCATCCGCATCATCTTCCAGGTCGTCGGCAAGACGACGAAGGAGATGTCCCTTCTCGACGAGGGCGATTGCCTCCACGATATTTTAGGCCCTCTGGGCAACCCCAGCGAGATCGAAACGCTGGGAACGGTCCTCATGGTGGGAGGAGGCGTCGGCATCGCCGCTCTCTACCCCATCATCAAGGAATTGAAGGCGGCCGGCAACCGGGTCATCACCATTCTCGGCGGCCGCACGTCCGATCTGGTCATCCTCAAGGAAGAGTGCGCCGCCCACTCCGACGAGCTCATCGTCACCACCGACGACGGCTCGGAGGGGATGAAGGGCGTCGTCACCGACGCCATGCAAGTCCTGGCCGAAAGGGGCGAGAAGATCGCCCAGTCCTGGATCATCGGCCCCACGATCATGATGAAGTTCGCCTCTCTCAAGGCCAAGGAGCTGGCCATTCCCTGCTGGGTCTCGCTGAACCCGATCATGATCGACGGCACGGGCATGTGCGGCTGCTGCCGCGTCAGCGTCAACGACGAGATCCGTTTCGCCTGCGTCGACGGCCCCGAGTTCGACGGCTGGGGCGTCAACTGGAACGAATTCATGAACCGCATGGGCCAGTACAAGGACGAGGAGAAAATCTCCCTCGAAAAATACCAGTCCGAGGTGGGTGAATAGCCATGGCTCGCACGATCGCTCCCAAGAAAACCCCCATTGCCGAGCAGGATCCTCTGGCTCGCGGCAAGAATTTCGACGAGGTCTGTCTCGGCTACACCCTCGAAGAGGCCCGCATCGAGGCGACGCGCTGTCTCCAGTGCAAGACGGCTCCCTGCGTCGGCGGCTGTCCCGTGGCCATCGACATTCCCGGATTCATCAAGGCTCTGGCCGAGGGAGATCTTCCCAAGTCCTGGGGGATCCTCAGCGACGCCACGGCCCTCCCCGCCGTCTGCGGCCGCGTCTGCCCCCAGGAGACTCAATGCGAGGGCGTCTGCACCGTCGGCAAAATCAAGGGCAAGGAGCCCGTGGCCATCGGCAAGCTGGAGCGCTTCGTCGCCGATTGGAAGGCCTCCCAGCCCGAAGAGCCCCTGACGGCACCCACCCAGGACAAAGGGAAGGTGGCCGTCGTCGGTTCCGGGCCTGCTGGGCTCACCGTCGCCGGCGATCTGGCCAAGATGGGCTACAAGGTGACCGTTTTCGAGGCCCTCCATGAGCCCGGCGGCGTCCTCATGTACGGCATCCCCGAGTTCCGTCTGCCCAAGGCGATCGTCCGTCGCGAGATCGGCAACATCAGGAAGCTCGGCGTCGACGTCGAGGTCAACGCCGTCGTGGGCCGGACTCTTTCCATGGAGGAGATCCGCGACGGCTTCGACGCCGTCTTCATCGGCACCGGTGCCGGCGCGCCTCATTTCATGAACCTTCCCGGGACGAACCTCAACGGCGTCTTCTCCGCCAGCGAGTACCTGACGCGGATCAACCTCATGCACGCCTACGAGTTCCCGACCTACGACACGCCGACGAAGACGTCGAAGAAGGTCGTCGTCGTCGGCGGCGGCAACGTGGCCATGGACGCCGCCCGTTCGGCCCTCCGCCTCGGCGCCGACGAGGTCTCCGTCGTCTACCGCCGCTCCGTCGAGGAGCTGCCGGCCCGAGTCGAGGAGTACCACCACGCCGTCGAGGAGGGGATCGTCTTCAACTTTCTCACCAACCCCGTCGAGTACGTCGGCGACGAGAAGGGACGCCTCAAGGCCGTCCGCTGCATCCGCATGGAGCTGGGCGAGCCCGACGCCTCGGGACGGCGCCGTCCCGTTCCCGTCAAGGACAGCGATTTCACCATCGAGGCCGACACCGTCATCGAGGCCATCGGTCAGGGCTCGAACAAGGTCCTCCTCAACGCCTTCCCCGAGCTGAAGCTCAACAAGTGGGGCTACATCGACGCCGACGAGAAGACGGGCGAGACGAACCTGCCCGGCGTTTACGCCGGAGGCGACATCGTGACGGGAGCCGCCACGGTCATTCTCGCCATGGGCGTGGGCCGCGACGCGGCCCGGGCCATCGACGGCTATCTCAAGTCGAAAAAAGGCTGAAGTCATCCGAAAGGACAAAGGGGAGGGGCGATCCCCCTCCCCTTTGTCCTATACTCGTAGAGGAGGAGGCGCCGCCGATGGCGACGGAAGAAGAAAGACCGGACTGGAAGGCTTTCCGCGACGAAGTCCTCGACAGGGCAAGGGAGCGAGGAGACGACGGTTTCCTCCGCTACGCCTCGTCCATGACGGACCGCGCTTGGCGTCATGTCGTCGAGGAGGGCGTCTTTTCCCCCTCTCAGGCCGAAGAACGCCTCCGGGGCTTCTACCTTGAAGATCTCAAGTTCCGCTGAGCCGACACGGGACTTTCGCAAAAGACAAGGACGGTCGTCCCCCGACGACGGGAGGAAGGAGCACGAGCTTGTCCCCTCTCCCTTCGAAGCCGACCTTCGGAACATCACGGCCACGCCTTAGGCGTTCACGGAATTCTGCGGCGAAAGGCAAGGATCGGCTCTCATCGACGGCAGAGAAAAGGGAGACAAGGGCATGCTGAGAATGATTGATCTTTCGAAAAAGATGAAAAGAGGAGAGGCCGCCCCCCTCCTGGAGGGGCTGACCCAGGAGATCGGAGCCCTTCAGCGGGATTTCCTGCGGCGCAAGATCCCCTCCGTCGTCATCGTCGAGGGATGGGCCGCATCGGGGCGGGGGCGTCTCGTCAATACCCTCCTTCTGGCCCTCGATCCCCGAGGCTACTCCTTCCACTACGTCGAGCCCTCGCACAGGGACAGCACCTCCCTCATCCCCTACTGGCGCCTCGTCCCCGCCGAGGGGCGTATCGCCATCTTCGGCCGGAGCTGGTACCACGACGCCTGGAACCTGGGCGACGAACGAACCTTCCGCGACATCGTCGCCTTCGAGCGCCAGCTCGCCGAGGGGGGCGTCTTCGTCTTCAAGGTCTTCCTCCACATCGGCCGGAAGGAACAGCGCCGACGCCTGAAGGAGCGCCTCCGGGATTCCGACGCCGCCTGGTCCGTCGAGCCCGACGAACAGCAGCAGAACGAAAACTACGACAGCCGCTTCGAGGCCGCCGAAAGGCTCTTCAGGGCCACGGAGACGGAATGGGCTCCCTGGACGATCGTTCCCGCCGAAGAGGAGCGGTACGCCGCCGTCATCTTTCTGACGGCCCTGCGCGACGCCATGAGGGCCCGCCTCTCCTGCGACGGCGACGGACGGGGGACGGCTCTGCCCGAGACGTCCGTGCACAGCTCCGTCCTGGAGTCGCTGGACTACTCGGCCACCCTGCCCAAGAAGAGCTATGAAAAACGGATAGGAGAACTCCAGAAAGAGCTCCACACCCTGCAGATCGAGACCTTCCGTCGAGGCCTCCCCGTCGTCGCCGTCTTCGAGGGCGTCGACGCCGCAGGCAAGGGCGGAGCCATCAGACGTCTGACCGAAAGCCTCTACCCGCGGGGGTACGAAGTCGTCCCCGTCGGCGCTCCCAACGACATCGAGAGGGCCCACCCCTATCTCTGGCGCTTCTGGCGCGCCTTCCCCGAAAAGGGAAGTTTCGTCGTCTTCGATCGCAGCTGGTACGGCCGCGTCCTCGTCGAACGCGTCGAAGGCTTCTGCCGCGAGGCGGAGTGGCGCCGCGCCTACAGGGAGATCAACGAAATGGAACGCCACCTCGTCACGGGAGGGACGGTCGTCGTCAAATTCTGGCTTCAGATCAGCCCCGAAGAGCAGCTCCGCCGCTTCGAAAGCCGTCGGGACGACCCGGCCCGCACGTGGAAGCTGACCGACGAGGACTGGCGCAACCGGGAGAAGTGGCCCCTCTACCAGGAGGCGGCGGCGGAGATGCTGGCCCGGACGAGCACGCCCGAGGCTCCCTGGACCCTCGTGGCCACAGACTGCAAGCGCCTCGCCCGCGTCACCATCCTGGAGCGGCTTCGCGACGCCATCGCCGCCGGCCTGGGCAGGTAGGGCTGGACATCGGAGACGAATCAAGGGGGACCCCCGAGAGGGGGTCCCCCTTGATTCGTCTCCGATACTCGGCAGACGCGACCCTAAAGGTGCTCGCAGCTGCTCTTGAAGACGATTTCGGGCCACTTTTTCATGACGTACTTCAGCTCCCAGTCGCTGGGAGCCAGGTAGACGAGGTTTTCGTTGCGATCGAGGGCCAGGCTGTTGCCGTAGTAGCTCTCGAACTCGGCCAGCTTTCTGCGGTCCTCTCCCTCGATCCAGCGAGCCACGGCGTAATTGACGGCCTCGTAATCGGCCTCGACGCCGTACTCCGTCCTGAGGCGGGCCACGGCCACGTCGAACTGGAGGACACCGACGGCGCCGAGGATGTAGCTGTTGTCGCCGAGAGGCCGGAAGAGCTGGACGGCCCCCTCCTCGGAGAGCTGAAGGAGCCCCTTCTGAAGCTGCTTGGCCTTCAGCGGCGAGAGGAGACGGACGCGACGGAAATGTTCGGGGGCGAAGCTGGGAATTCCCGTGAAACGGAGGGGCTCCTTCTCGGTGAAGGTATCTCCGATCTTGATCGTCCCGTGGTTGTGGATGCCGATGATGTCTCCGGGCCAGGCCTCGTCGACGCCCGTCCGGTCCTGGGCCATGAAGATGATGGGGTTGGTCAGGGAGATCTCCTTGCCGAGGCGGTGGTGGATCACCTTCATCCCCCGGGTGAAACGGCCCGAGCAGACGCGGAGGAAGGCCAGACGGTCACGATGGGCCAGGTCCATGTTGGCCTGGATCTTGAAGACGAAGCCGGAGAAGGCCTCCTCTCCGGGATCGACCATGCGGGTCGTCGTCTCTCTCGGCCTCGGGGCCGGAGCGATCTCGACGAAGGCGTCGAGCATCTCCCGGACGCCGAAGTTGTTGATGGCGCTGCCGAAAAAGAGGGGGGTCTGATTGCCCCTGAGAAACTGAGCCTCGTCGAAGGGGTCGGCGGCTCCCTGGAGGAGGGCCAGGTCCTCGCGGAGCTGGTCGGCCTGGAGGCCCAGATGGGCTTCCAGAAGGGGATCGTCGAGATCGCGGAGGGTGACCAGATCGGCGGGAAGGCGATCCTGGCCGGAACGGAAGAGGTTGAGCTCCTTCCGATAGAGGCTGTAGGTCCCCTTGAAGCGCTTGCCCATGCCGATGGGCCACGTCAGGGGCGCGCACTCGATCTGAAGCTTGTCCTCGATCTCGGCCAGAAGGTCGAGGGGCTCCATCCCCTCCCGGTCGAGCTTGTTGATGAAGGTGATGATGGGCGTGTTGCGCATCCGGCAGACTTCCATGAGCTTCAGCGTCTGGGGCTCGACGCCCTTGACGCTGTCGATGACCATGACGGCGCTGTCGACGGCCGTCAGTACCCGGTAGGTGTCCTCGGAGAAATCCTGATGGCCCGGCGTATCGAGAAGGTTGATCTCGTAATCGCCGTAATGGAACTTCATCACCGAACTGGTGACGGAAATTCCCCGCTCCCTCTCTATGGCCATCCAGTCGCTCGTGGCGTGGCGCTCGGCCTTGCGGGCCTTGACGGCACCGGCCATCTGGATCGCCCCCCCGAAGAGGAGAAGCTTCTCCGTGAGCGTCGTCTTGCCCGCGTCGGGGTGGCTGATGATGCCGAAGGTGCGACGGCGTCGCACTTCCTCGGCGATCCGTCCCCTCTCCGCCGAAACCTCAGAAATCCGTTCCATGGCCAGTCTCCCATCCCTGTTCTGATCTAAAAGGTGACGAATCATCATCGCCTGAAGGGCTTCCTTTGTCAAACGGCGTCGCCCCTGGACTGTCGCCGGACAATGGTATTGTCACTCGTGAAGAGGACAGGGAAAATGTCACTTATGACGACCAGGAGAGACCTACTCATGAAGACAAAAGAAGCAAGGCGCTTGGGGTTGGTGGAAGAGGCTGTCGCGGGCAACCTGACGGTTCAGGAGGTGGCCGATCGGCTCGGGCTGAGCCGCCGTCAGGTCTTTCGGCTCAAACGACGCTACCGGGAAGAAGGAGCGCAGGGGCTCCTGCACAAGGGACGAGGCAAACCGTCCCGGCGCAGAATCTCTCAGGAGACACGGGATTTCGTCGTCAGTCTGGCCAAGGGTCTTTACAGGGATACGAGCTGTCAGCACATGGCCGAACTCCTTGCCGAAGAGCATGATCTCGTGCTGAGCGCCAAGAGCATCGCCCGTTTCCTTCGCGCGGAGAACCTGTCCCTCGTTCATCGCCACCGGGCCCCGAAGCGGCGTTCCCGCAGGGTCCGACGGTCCCGACGAGGCGATCTGGTCCAGATGGACGCCTCTCCTTTCGATTGGTTCGAGATCGGTGAGCGTTGCACTCTCCACGGCGTGATTGACGATGCCACAGGAGAGGTCCTCGGTCTGTGGATGGCCAGGAATGAGTGCCTCTTCGGCTACTTCCGCGTGCTCCGTCAGATGCTTGATCGCCACGGCGTGCCTCGCGAGCTTTACGCCGACCGCCACACCATCTTCCTTTCTCCCAAGTCGGAAAAACTGACGATCAAGGAGGAGCTGGAGGACTCGGCGCCTGTAACCCAGTTCGGCCGCGCTCTGGAGGCTCTCGGAACTCGCTATGTCCCTGCAGGGTCTCCCCAGGCGAAGGGGCGGATCGAAAGGCTCTGGGGAACTCTTCAGGATCGTCTCGTCGTCGCCTTCCGACGGGCCGGAGTGAAAACGATCGAAGAGGCCAACGTCCTGCTCGCCGCCTACCCGGGAGAGGTCCATAACCCGAGGTTCGCTCGTCCTCCCGCAGAGGGGGCATCTGCCTTTCTCCCTCCGCCGGACGGACCCGCTCTCGATCTCCTCCTGACTCGCCAGACCGACCGGAAGGCCTCGGGAGACTCGACGATTTCCCTCGACGGAAAACAGTACGCCCTGATAGGCCCCCGCAGACGCCCCCTGCTTCTTGCCAGAGGACAGGCGGTCAAGGTCATCGAGAAGCTCGACGGGAAACTCCTGGCTCTTGTCCATGACGGGCTCTACGATCTCGCAGCCGTCGACAAAGAGCCCCCTGCGACTCCCCCGCCTGTCATCGAGACGAAGACAGGCACTCCATGCAAAACGAAGAAGCAGAGGAAGCCGGCGGCAGACCATCCCTGGCGACAGAATCCCGCTCCTCCTGCCGCGGCGGTCGGCTCCGAGCAAGGGACGGGTTCCCCTCCCTAGAAGGACCTCCGCCGCGGAGGAAAGCCAAGGCGGGCTGTTGACGGGGGCGATTTCAGCCCCTCGAAAGCGACACTTTCATTGTCCCTCAGACCCTCTTTTTAGATGACATTTTTAGTGTCCCTTGACAACGGCGTCGCCCCTGGACCCGCAGGCTCCTTCGGGGAAGAAGGTCCGGAGGAGGCGCAGCTCCTCCGGGGCCTCCATGAGGGTTCCGTAGCGGATGCGCTCCTGTTCGAGGCAAAGGTTCCGTCCGGGCCTGTCGAAACGGAGGTCGCCTAGAGGGCCGCTTCCTCGGCGTCGAGACGGGACAGCGCACGGCGCTGGGGCTCCTTTTCCCGGAAGGCGAGGTGATCCGTCAGCGTCTTTCGATCTACGAGGGAATTCCGCGCCCGAGAGGAAGAACATCGGAGCCGGAAGAAGCGGGAGGAAAGAGGAGAGGCTCCTCAGCGAGCCCCTCCTCTTTGTTCCTTCAGCCGCTGCAGAACCTTGAAATCGCCCTTCAGATCCTCGTAGAGACGGCAGTAGAGGGCGAAAGAGTCGCGGTAGCAAGCCACGTATTCCTTCCGGGGCGAGAGAACCGCTCCCCCTTCGGCGGCGCTGCGGGCCATCTCCCTGGGGCTGTCGATGAGCCCCACTCCATAGGCGGCGAGGATGGCGTCGCCCAGCGTCTCCGTCTCGTTGACTTTGAGACGCACGATGGGGCGCTCGAGGACATCGGCGAAGACCTGGCTCCAGACGGGACTGTTGGCGATGCCTCCGCCCAGAGAGAGATAGTTCGACGACCTGCTCCCCGCGCCGAGGACGATCTCCATCCCCTGCCTGATGGAAAAGGCCACGCCCTCCATGATGGCCCGGACCATATCGCCGTAGGAACTGCCCAGATGGAGCCCGAAGAAGACGCCGCGGGCGTCGGGATCCCATATGGGACAGCGCTCGCCCGAGAGGTAGGGCAGATAGATCAGCCCCCCCGCGCCGGGAAGAGATTTTCCCGCCTCGTCGTCGATGGCCTCGTAGAGGGAGCGCCCCGACCTTCGGGCCCGCTCCTCCAGCACCCCCCCGAAAAGATCGCGAAACCAGCGGAGAGAGACGCCCGCCCCGTTCGTCGCCTCCACGTTGAGCCACTGGCCCTCGATGGCGTGGCGGCAGTTCATGAGGCGATCGTCGAAGAGGGGCCTGTCCGTCGTGTGGCAGAGACGCCCGCAGGTTCCCATGGCCAGAAAGGCGTCACCGGCCTCGACGGCTCCGGCGCCGACGGCGGCCGCCACCGTATCCATCGCTCCGGCCACGACGGGCGTCCCCTCGATGAGTCCCGTCAGGGCCGCCGCCGCCTTCGTCACGCCGCCGACGATTTCGTGGGCCCTGTAGGGGCGGGGCAACATTTCGACGGGTATGGCCGCGTCGCGGGCGAGGGCCTCGTCCCACGTGCCCGATCGGATATCCGAAAGAAGCGTGAACCCCATCCGAGAGGTGTTGATGGAGAACTCCCCCGTGAGCTTGCAGATGATGAAGCCGCTGGGGACGAGGAACTTGTAGGTCCTCTCCATGATGTCGGGGCGGTTGTTGAGGTACCAGCGCAACGTCGGCAGGGAGAAGGTCCCCCGGGCGATGCGGTTTCCCGTCACGGCGTAAACGCGCTCGGCCCCGATGTGTTCCTCGATCCACTCCACTTCGCCGGCGGCCCGCTGATCGAGCTGGAGAATGGCGTTGTGGAGATGGCGTCCCTCACGGTCCACGGGGATGAAGGAGTTGGTGCAGCTCACGCCGACGGCGGCCACGGCTCTCGCCTCGACATCGCCCGAGGCGATGACGGACTTCACGTTGTCGACGACGGCCCTCCACCAGTCGGAGGGATCCTCTTCGACCCATCCCTCGCGGGGATGGATCATGGCATACTCCCGGTAGGCCCCGGCCACGGGAAAGCCGCCCAGATCGTAAAAGGTACATTTGGTTCCCGTCGTGCCGATATCGATGCCCAGGACGATTTTCTTCACGGCCTCGCTCACTCCCTCTTTCTCCTTGACGGCTCCCTAGCGATAGAGGAGGGAAAGGGCCTTCCGCTCCTCCTCGCCGAGGGGACGCCCCCTTCCGTCGAGGATGAAATGAAGACGGGCGTTCTCCTCGATCTCCTCGACGACGTTGAGGGCCCTCTCCGGAGAGGAGCCGACGGCCAGGATTCCGTGATTGGCCAACAAAACCGAGTTGCGCCCGTCGATGACGGAGGCCACCCTATCGGCGAGCTCCTCCGATCCGGGCACCATGTAGGGGAGCAGGGGAAGATTTCCCACCTGAATGGCGTAGCCCGGCGTGTAGACGGCCATGGCGCAGTCGGAGTCGGGAAGATCGAGACAGGAAAGGGCGACGGCGTAGGAACTGTGGACATGGATGACGACGCTGACATCGTCGCGACAGTAACAGCGCAGGTGCATGCGCCACTCCTTCGAGGGACGCCCCTCCCCCTCCCAGCTGCCGTCGCGGTTCAGGAAGATGAGATCCCTCTCCCTGATGGCTCCGAGGTTCCTTCCCGATGGGGTTATGAGAAGGCGATCGCCGAAACGGAAGCTGACGTTGCCGCCGGAACCGCTGACGAAGCCTCTCCGCTGCAGATCGTGACAGAGATCGAGAAAAACCGACGTCCATTCCTCCACCCTGGGAAACCCTCTTTCCTCTTTGAAATCGTCCCTCGTTTGCGTTTTTGCGATCCTGACGTAAAAAAAGAACCGGTCCGGCCGGGGCCGTCATCGCATGGCGGCGGGCAGCCAGAGCGTCAGGGCCGGGACGTAGGTTGTCAGCAGGAGCACGGCCAGCCCAACGGCCATGAAGGCGATCGAGGCCCGGAGCGTCTCCTCCAGTCTGGCCTCGGCGATTCCGTTGCCCAGAAGGGCGCAGAGCCCCACCGGAGGCGTCACGAGGCCGATGCAGAGATTGAGACACATGACGACGCCGAACTGGACGACGGAAAGTCCGCAGGCCAGGGCGATGGGCAGAAGGATGGGCGTGAAGATGACGACGGCCACGTTGGCCTCCATGAACATTCCCACGACGAGGAGGAAGACGTTGATCAGGAGAAGGAGCAGGACGGGGCTGCTCGTGACGGAGAGAAGGCCCTGAGAGATGGCCTCGGGGACCTTGGCGACGGCCAGGACCCAGCTCGACACCTTGGAGCATCCGACCAGAAAGAGCATGATCGTCGAAGTGATGCAGCTTTCGTAGAAAATCCGTCCGACCTGACCGATGCGGATGTTCCGATAGACGAAGACGCCGACGACGAAGGCATAGACGGCCGAGACGGCCGCCGCCTCCGTCGGCGTGAAGACGCCCCCGAAAATGCCGCCGAGGATGATGACGGGCATCAGGAGGGCCCAGATGCTCTTGCGCGTCTCCCTGAGGATGACAGGCACGCTCAGCTTTTCGCTCACGGGGAGGTTGAGCCTTCTCGCCATGAAATAGGTGTAGACGATGAATCCCGTCGTCAGCATCAGGCCGGGAATGACGGCGGCGAGGAAGAGATCCTTAATGGAGCTCTGGACGGAGCTGCCGTAGACGATGAGGATGATGCTGGGCGGGATGAGGGGACCCAGTATGGAAGAGCTTCCGGCGATGGCGGCGGCGAAGGAGGCGGGATAGCCCTCCTTTTTCATGGCCGGAATCGTGATGCCGCCGATGGCCGTCACCGTGGCCGTGCCCGACCCGGATATGGAGGAAAAGATGGCCGAGGCCACGACGGTGATGATGCCCAGACTGCCCCGCATCCAGCCGGCGACGGCCGTGGCGAAACGCATGATCTTGTCGTTGATGCCGCCGGCCGTCATCAGATTGCCGGCAAGGACGAAAAAGGGAATCGCCAGCATGGGAAAGGAATCGAGACCGGCGAAAATTTTCTGAGGAATGATGATCAGCTGGAAATGGCCCATGATGATGGCGCTCATGGAGGCGATTCCTATGGCGAAAGCGACGGGCACGCTGAGCGCGATGAGGACGATCATCCCCACGAGCAGGAGAACACCGATCTCCATTTTTTCCGCCCCCTATTCCGCCAGACCGGTCGAAGGGCTCTTGACGTTGATTTCCAGAAGCCTTTCGACGAGGGCGAGAAGCATCATATAGTGGACCCCGAAAACTGGACCACGAGCTAAGTTGCAGTTGAAGTCGGGCTGTATCATAGGGTCCCAGAAAGAGAGGGGACATCATGGCAGCCAAGCGACAGAGGCGTTCAGCGGAGTTCAAAAGCAAAGTGGCCTTCGCTGCCCTGAAAGGGGATAAGACCCTGGCTCAATTGTCGGGTGAGTTCGAGGTTTCCGCCGTCCAGATCGGTCAGTGGAAGAAGCAGCTTCTGCAAGGGGGTCCGGAGATCTTTCAACGCAAAGGCACTCCGATGGATGTCGAGACGTTGATGGCCCCCCTCTACCAGGAGATCGGTCGGCTCAAGATGGAGCTCGACTGGCTCAAAAAAAAATCAGGCGCTGACGCTTGAGGGAAAGCGGACCTCCATCGATCCCGAGCACCCTTCGATCAGTGTTCGTCGGCAATGTGACCTCCTTGATCTTAACCGGTCCAGCTTCTACTACGCGAGCTCTTCCGCGACGGAGACGGCGGAGAACCTTGAAATCATGGAGCTCATCGACGGCCGGTACACCTGCGCCCCCTCTTACGGGAGCCGCCGGATGACGGCCTGGCTGCGTCGACAGGGACAGGACGTGAACCGCAAACGGATCGGACGGCTGATGAGGCTTATGGGGCTCGAAGGGATTGGCCCCAAACCGGGAACCAGCAAGCCTCACCCCGAACATGAGATTTATCCCTACCTGCTCCGGAACGCCGTCATCGTCAGACCGAATCAGGTCTGGAGCACCGATGTCACCTACCTCCCGATGAGTGGCGGTTTCATGTACCTCGCGGCCGTCATCGATTGGCACAGCCGCTTCGTCCTCTCCTGGGAACTTTCCAACACCCTGGACGCAGAGTTCTGCGTCGTCGCCCTCGACAGGGCTCTTCGGCAGGGAACGCCGGAGATCTTCAACACCGACCAGGGCTGTCAGTTCACCAGTAAGGCCTTTCTGTCTCTGCTCAAGGAAAAGGAGATCCGGATCAGCATGGACGGTCGTGGCAGGGCCCTCGACAACATCTTCGTGGAACGCTTCTGGCGGACCCTCAAGTATGAGTGGCTCTACTTGAACGACTATGAGCGGGTCCGCGATCTCCGCTGCGGCCTGCGGGAGTATATGGACTTCTACAACGACGAAAGGCTTCACTCCTCACTGAACTACAGGACACCGCGGGAGGTTCACTTTGCCGACCGGGAGGGACCGATGGCGGTCTGACTTTAACTAACTTCGGGCCTCAAATGGTCTTGACAATGGGGTCCACCATATCAGAACGGCACCGACAGGGATGCTCATGTACATGAACGACATGGGAACGTGCAGACCCGCCGAGAGCTGATTGCCCGTCTTAAGGGCGATCTTGAACCCGTATACGGCCAGACAAAAAAGGAATGACCCCATAGCCAGACAGACGAAATTATTCAGGACCCATTTCGATCTATCTGAAAACCCGTCGACAAGAAAATCGATCTTGATGTGTTTGGAATTTCTCATGGCACTTGCCGACCCAAGCAGCACCACCCATATGAAGGCATATCGGGCGAACTCTTCAGCCCATATGTTGGCGGCTTGGAATGCGTACCTCAAGACGACCTGGTAGAAGATGACGATCGTCATCAGCATCAGCAAAACGGAAATTATTCCATTGATCAGCTTTTCTCCGACATCAAAAACCTTCGTCATCCTGTGCATCACGAAGAGCCTCCCCCAAGACCTCAATGGGCCCCGCCGGCAGGGAGTAACCCCGCGACAGAGCCCACCTCAACGGTTTACTGCACCGATTTGATCTTATCGACCCATTCGACCAGATCGGGGAAATTGTCCTCGACGACCGTCTTCGTGGCTTCGCGGAAGCCGTCGATCTCGGGATCGATAATCTCCGCTCCGGCGTCCGCCCATTTCGTGAAACATTCGCTCTCGCCGTCGGTGATGAGCCGGCTCGCATAGGCGGCGGCCTCGTTCCCGGCATCGATGATGGCCTGACGGATATCTTCCGGAAGTTTCTCGAAATAGCCCTTGTTCATCATGAAAACGTCGGCACTCCAGCGATGATTGGTCCTGATGAGGTATTTGCAGGCATCGGCCAGGCCGAAGTTGTAGGAAAGAATGGGAGGGTTCTCCTGGGCCTCGACGACGCCCTGCTGGATGCCCGTCAGGACCTCGCTCATGGCCATGGGCGTCGGGGTGGCCCCCAGGGCCTGCCAGGTCTTGACGCTCATGTCGTCGGCGGGTACGCGGATCTTGAGGCCTTTCATCCCGTCCACATCGGTGAAGCGCTTCGTCGACGTAACGACGCGGACGCCCCGGTAGGAGGGACCGAAGAGCTCCATTCCGGCCTTCTCTCCGGCCTCGGCGAGGAGTTTTTCACCCATCTCGCCGTTCCACATGTTGTCGAAGTGAGCCCTGTCGCGGAACATGAAGGGGATGAGGTCGAGAAGGGAGAGACGGGTGTAGGAGGCGATCGTCCCGAACCCTTCGATGACGACCTCGTTCGTCCCCAGCTGAAGCCCCTCGATGACCTCGCGGACATCGCCGAGGACGCCGGCGCCGTAAACCTCGATTTTCACCCTGCCGCCCGTCTTCTCCTCGACGAGTTCCTTGAACTTCAGGGCCTCCTTGTGCTTGGGATCGGTCTCGGCGTTGATGTGAGCGAGACGCATGACGATCGCGCCGTCTGCGGCCTCCGCGACGGAAACCTCCGACGGGAACAGACCCCACGAGAGAAACGCCGCCGCCAGAGCCAGACCGGCCAGAGCCACCAGAACTTTTCTCATGCCACTCGACCTCCTTCTGTGATGGGAACCGCAAAACGCGAAAAACACCTCATCTAGATTCCACATGTCCGAAGCCTCGCCTCGGACATCGTCGCCCCACGGACTCCGCCGTCGGGAAGGGCTGCCCCTTCCTCTCCTAATTCCCGAAGCTTTCGGCCAGAGCTTTCATGTGCTCGATCTTCCCTCTGGAAGAGGCATCGATGGCATAGTCCTCGCAAGCCCGGATCACATGTGTTTTGACGGCCCGGACAAACCTCCGCTCGTCGAGAGCCGCAAGGGCATCGATGATCTCCCTGTGTTCCACCTGATTGAGCTCGAAGTTCTTCCGAGTCAAAGGCATCTGATTGTTATTGAGATAGGCGAAAAACGTGAATTTATTGGAATCAAGATCCTGATAGACCGAGACAAGTTTGGAGTTACGACAGACCGACATATACCGCTGATGGAAATAGGCCTCTTCCCGAACCCACGCCTCATAGTCGAGGCGATCGGGATCGGAGAGAACGCGGTTCATTCCCTCCCAGGCCTGCAACAGATCTCCGATGAGTTCGCCGTCCTCTCCGGCCCCCCCGATCACTTCCCGTGCGTAAAAGACCTCGCACATCAGACGGACGCCGAGATTTTCGATCAGGTCATCATTGGTGAACCTGCGGACGACCATGCTCTTCCGCGGAGAGGATTCGACGTAACCCTCGGCGATGAGGCGGGTCAGGGCATCTTTGACGGGCGTGTGGCTGATGCCCATGGCCTCGGAAAGCTCCCGGACGATCAGTTTCTGGCCCGGGAGATACCGGCCGGAATAGATGTCGGAGCGGATCCTGTCGGCCACCAGACCGGCCAGGGATGTCTTCGCGAATTCCTGAATGTCGGGGCGGGAGGCCTCCCTCCTCGCGAGGGCGGGGCGAATCACCTTGGGATCGACGTCTCCGGCCTTCAGACCTTCCTTCGCCTCTTCAGTCTTCATGGCGATCGCCTCACTTTTACCTAAAGATTTTTACTCAAATATATCAACTTCCTCATCTTATCACGGCGTCCCTCAATCGGCAACGGGGAAAAACCCCGTTTTCGAGCGAGCCCCTCCTCCTTCTCCTCTCTCTCTTTCCCCTTCTTCGCTCCCTCCTCGACGATCGACGCCGGTCTCTTTCGAGACCGGCGTCGGGATTTCCACACCTTCATCTATAGAGGACACAGAAAGGATCGATCTCTCCCGTCGTCCTTTTACGTCAGGGCCGGGGAAAGGGCCGTGACGCTTCGTCCCTCCCTCTCGGTCTTCGGCGTCTCGGCCCCTGTCGGCGACCAGACGATCGTCGCAATCGACCCGCAGCTCCCGGGCCGTGACGACGAGCCGCTGGGAACGGTCCTCGAGGGCCATGTCGTCCGGAAAGATCACCTCGCCGGCCCGGACACGCCCGATTGCTTCGTCGAGGACCCGACATCGGCGTTCCAGCTCCCCCAACCGCGCCGCGGGATCGGCCTCGCTGCCCTGGCAGATCTGGCACAGGAGTTCTAAAGGGGCAAAAGGCGGAACCGGAAACCGGGGGAAGAGCGGCAGGGGACAGAAAAAGCCGAAGTGGTTATACTTTGAGAAACCGTTCAGACCCTAAGCGTTTGTCGTTCCTTTCAGGGAAAAGATCGAACGGGTCTGGTTCGCGGTGTTCGACGACTCGCCTCGAAGGTGAGGCTTTCTCGATAGGACGTCGGTCAACCGGAGTCAGGCAAACCCCGACAGGCTCGCGTTCCCTTCCCGTCGGGAAACGGGACAAAAAGAGGCGGCGAGGCCGGTCGGCGAACGACAGGAGGGAAAGACATGATCGAAGCCATCAGGCGTCACCTCGGCCTCCGGGCCGACTATCTGCTGGAGCATAAGGCCAAATTTCCCGCCGATCCGCTCCATCTGCCCGGGAGGGACTTCGTCGGGCGCGTCCTCGCCCCCTCGAACCGCCCCGTTTCCGTCCTCCGCAACATGCAGCTTCTCTTCGACAGGGGGCGCCTGGCCGGCACGGGCTATCTCTCCATCCTCCCCGTCGATCAGGGGATCGAACATGGGGCGGGTGCCGCCTTCGCCCCCAATCCGATCTACTTCGACCCGGGAAAAATCGTCGAGCTCGCCCTGGAGGGAGGCTGCAACGCCGTCGCCTCCACCCCCGGCGCCCTGGCCGCCGTGGCCCGTCGCTATGCCCACCGCATCCCCTTCATCGTCAAGATCAACCACAACGAGCTGCTCTCCTATCCCAACAGTTACGACGAGATTCTCTTCGGCGACGTGGATCAGGCCTTCGAAATGGGAGCCGTCGCCGTCGGGGCCACCATCTATTTCGGGTCGGTCGAAAGCCGCAGGCAGATACGGGAAATCGGCCAGGCCTTCCGTCATGCCCACAGACTGGGACTCGTGACGATTCTCTGGGCCTATCTGCGCAACAGCGCCTTCGAGACGCACGAGGCCGATTATCACCTGGCCGCGGACCTGACGGGCCAGGCCAATTACCTCTCGGTCACTCTCGAGGCCGACATCGTCAAGCAGAAGCTCCCTCTCAACAACGGCGGTTTCCGGGCCCTTCGCTTCGGCAAGACGGACGAGAAAGTCTACAGCGAGCTCTCGTCGGATCATCCCATCGATCTCACCCGCTACCAGCTCATCAACTGCCACATGGGTCGGGCCGGGCTGATCAATTCCGGCGGCGCCTCCTCGGGAGAAGATGATCTGGCCGAGGCCGTCGCCACCGCCGTCATCAACAAGAGAGCCGGAGGCATGGGGCTCATCTCGGGACGCAAGGCCTTCCAGCGTCCCATGAAAGAGGGGGTGGCCCTGCTCCAGGCCATTCAGGACGTCTACCTCTGCGACGAGGTCACCCTGGCCTGAGAAGAGGCCCCTCCCCCTTCCGAAGGACCTCCTCGGGGAGACGACGTCCTCGTCGAGAGTCCGACGAGGACGGAACCGCCGCCGACAGGAGAGGGACAGGAGCCGTCGAAGGCCCCTGTCCCTCGATGTTTTCCTTTTCGACGCCTCTGCCTAAAGGAGAACGCCGCCTCTTCGTCGCCGGGAAACGTCCGCCGAGGGGAATTTCCCTTTCCGGCCTCTTCCGATCTTCCTCGATCCCTCGCGAAGGCCGAAGCCCTCCGCCCCGTCCCTTTTTCAAAAATATCGGTGGGGATAAAATCTCAACCAAAGGACGAGCTCGTCAAATCAAGATCAAGGGACCCCCGCGTGACATTCTTCCCCTCCATTTCCCTGACATCGGGGAACGGACGTCCCCTCCTCAGTTCGCTCCTTTCCCGATTCCGGCACAAAATGGTCCCTGCGTCGCAGGAAGAGAGGATAGCCCCTTCGAACGGTCTGGCCCGACAAAAAATCAGTAAAAATTCCTACCCGGATCCTCTTTCAAAAGCCCCTGAAAGAGGTTATAATACTGACCACACCATCTTGAGTCAGGGGGAGAATGAAATGCCGAGACCGAAGGGAATCCGCAGCAAAAGAAGAAGCGAGCTCGAGTTGATTGCCGAGTACGAGGAGAAGATCGAAAAGCTGAGAGAACGCCTCGTTCGCAAGAACTCCGTTGCCCTCGCCGAGATCATGGCCGACATCCTTTCCGCGGTAGGACACGACTTGAACGATTTCATGGACACCTACGACAGAGCCGAAGGCGACGAGGCCCGGGCTCAGCTTATTATGGGCGTCTGCGAGGCCTACGCGAAGCTTCAGTAGGACTCCGACCGCGTTGTGCAAAGGAGAAAAGTCTCTGATCTTTACAGGCCCTCGGAAGGGCTGAAGGGGGGAGACGTTCCGATGGAAGCGGCCGAAAAGATTCTGCAGACCATGAAAGAAGCAGGAGAACCTCTCAACGCCGGTAAAATCGCCGAGAGGACGGGACTTGATCGCAAAGTCGTCGATAAGACGATGGCCATCCTGAAAGAAGACGGCCTCATCGAATCTCCGAAACGCTGTTTCTGGCAGCCCAAGGCCTGAAAGAGGAACGAGGTCGATGTGCCCGGGAGGGCACCTCGACCTCGTTCCTTATTGCGATTGCGGCCTATCGGGAGTTCTAAAGTCCCAGAAACGTGGGGTTGGCGGCCATGAAATCGAGAGCTCTGAAATCGATTTCCTCAAGGGGCAGATCGGGGCTATCGGTCAGCAGGGCGTCAATCTGCCCCTTTTCCTCCTCCAGGACTTCCATCAGGCCGGCCTCGTCGAGAAGGGGCCTCATCTCCGCCAAAACCTCTTCGGGAAGGCGGTCGGTCAGATAGCCGAAGGCCATTGCCGCCGTCGTGAGCCAGCCCAGAGCCTTCTCGTCGTCGAGCCAGGCTGCGGCGAAGAGCCCGGCCAGAGCGCAGATTTCCGCCTCGTCCTCTTCTTCTTCGTCTGGCTCCACCCAGAAGTCGAGCAGGTAGAAGGGCAGCTCGGGAGCCGTCCCCAGCGCATCGAGAAGGGCCTCGGCAGCCCCCTTGTCGTCTCCTTTGCGGAAAAGGGCCAGAGCCCGACCGTAGGCCCCTTCGACGGAGAGGCAGCCCTCCTCCTCCTCGGACTGGCCCTCCTCTCCCTCGACAAGGGCGAGGAGTTCATCGAAACGCCCCAGACGGAGAAGGGCCGTGTAAAGCAGCGGCCTCCCCAGAGTGGCACCCTCTTCCGTATCGAAGGCCATCAGTTCTCGGGCCACGTCAGGGACCTCTTCGGGGACGTCCATGAGGAGGGCGCTCCCCAGGCGGTGGAGAACGCTCACATAAAAGAGGCCGTCATCCTCCTCCGGGTCGTAGACCTCCCCCTCTCCCGGGGCGAGAAGTTCCCGGGCCCGGCGGAGGGCGCCGAGCCGCTCCTCGTCGTCTTCCGTCGCGTCGGACAGGAGGACGAGGGCGTCGGCGTTGTCGCCGTCGAGCTCGAGAACCTGCCGGGCCAGCTCGTAGGCCTCCTGGGCCTCTTCGGCCTCGAAGGCCCTGTCGAGCAGCGCTTCTATCTGTTGAGTCACCTTGTCGTTCACGGTAAAAACTCACCTCTTCCGCATGAAGTGGCCTGAGTCTAACATGTCGGGGGCCGCTCAGGAAGAAGGGAATTCCCGCCAGTCTCCCCTCCCCCGGGGAGACATCCTAAGGAGGAATCATTTTGGTCAAGGTCCTCGAACCGGGCAAAAGCCGTATCGGGTTTATCGGAACGGGCGTCATGGGGCTCTCCATGGCCCGCAACCTGATGAGGGCCGGCTACGGGCTCACCGTCCATAACCGCACCGAACATAGGGCACGCCCTCTGCTCGACGAGGGGGCATCCTGGGCCCCGACGCCGTCCGATGCCGCCGCCGGAAGCGACGCCGTCATCACCATCGTCGGATTCCCCCGCGACGTCGAATCGGTCTATCTCGGCGAAGAGGGGATCCTGAAGGGTGCCGTGGCGGGGACGCTCCTCATCGACATGACCACGTCCAGCCCCCTTCTGGCGAAAAGGCTCTACGACGAGGCCAGGGCACGAGGGATGTCCATGCTCGACGCTCCCGTCTCGGGCGGAGACAGGGGCGCCCGGGAGGGAACCCTCTCCATCATGGCCGGCGGCGACGAGGAAGCCTTCGGGGCCGCACTGCCCCTCTTCAGGGCCATGGGCGGGAACGTCGTCCTTCAGGGAGGGGCGGGAGCGGGCCAACACACCAAAATGGCCAACCAGATCACCATCGCCTCAGGCATGATCGGCGTCTGCGAGGCCCTGGCCTACGCCGAAAGGGCGGGGCTCGATCCCTTCCGCGTCCTCGACTCCATTGCCGGAGGGGCGGCCGGGAGCTGGTCCCTCTCCAACTACGGCCCCAGGATCCTCAAGGGCGATTTCCAGCCCGGCTTCTATATAAAGCACTTCGTCAAGGACATGGAGCTGGCCGCCCAGTCGGCCCGCGAGATGGCTCTCGACGCTCCGGGACTGGATCTGGCCCTCAGGCTCTACAGGGAACTCCTCGATAAAGGCTGGGGAGAAGAGGGGACACAGGCCCTTTTCCGGCTCTTCCGGGAGGACCTTCGGCCCTGACTTCCGGCCGCCGCACGAGGGCCTCGCCGGGAAGAGCGGTCTCCCGATCCCGCCGGCCCTCCCCTTCCGACACGCGAGAGGGGGCCCCTCTCGCGTGTCGGCCATGAAAGGCCTCGCGTCCCGAGAGGAGATTCAACGTTTCCGACCCGGCCCGGCCCCCCTCGAAGAGGAGGGCCTTCTCTTACGGCGTCCGCCCCTTTCGGCCCCCGCAAGGACCTCGCCGGGGCGGGGGCGGATGAGACAGAGGGGACCGAAGCCGATGAGATCCTTCCGACCCGTTCGCTCCAGGGCCTCGCGGACGAGGTCGTAGTTTTTGGGGTTCCGGTACTGGAGAAGGGCCCGCTGAAGGGCCTTCTCGCGGCTGTCTCGGGGAACGTGGACGGCCCTCATCGTCATCGGATCGAGGCCGCTGTAGTACATGGCCGTTGCCAGGCTGCCCGGCGTGGGGATGAAGTCCTGGACCTGCTCGGGCGTGAAGTCGATGTCGCGGAGATACTCGGCCAGCTCGACGGCGTCCTCGAGGGTGCTTCCGGGGTGGCTGGAGAGGAAGTAGGGGACGAGATACTGTTTCTTGCCCAGAGCCTCGTTGACGGCCCCGTAGGCCCTGCGGAAGGCGTCGAAGACGGCCCGGGGCGGTTTGTTCATCGTCTTCAGCACCCGAGGAGAGACGTGCTCCGGCGCCACCTTGAGCTGACCGCTGATGTGATGGCGGCAGAGTTCCTCGAGAAAGGTCCCGTCGCCGTCGGCCATGAGGTAGTCGAAACGGATGCCCGACCGGACGAAGACCTTTTTCACCCGCGGCAGCTCCCGCAGCCGACGGAGAAGGGCCAGGAAGGGCCCGTGGTCGACGACGAGGCGGTTGCAGGCCTTCCAGCCGATGCAGTCTTTGCCCTTGCAGGCGCCCCTCTCGGCCTGGCCTGAGCAGGCGGGGGCGAAAAAGTTGGCCGTCGGCCCTCCGACGTCGTGGATGTAGCCTTTGAAGTCGGGCCGTTTCGTCATGCGCCGTGCCTCCTCCAGAAGGGAGGCCTCGCTGCGGCTCTGGATGATCCGGCCCTGGTGGCTCGTGAGAGCGCAGAAGGCACAGCCGCCATAGCAGCCTCGGTGGGTGACGAGGCTGAAACGGACCTCCTCGATGGCCGGAACGCCGCCGGCCTCGTCGTAGCGGGGGTGCCAGGTCCCGACGTAGGGCAGCTCGTAGAGGGCATCCAGCTCCGCCGTCGTCAGAGGGCGGGCCGGTCTGTGCTGGACGAGCCAGCGGGCTCCGTGACGCTGGACGACGGTCTTCCCCCTAAGAGGGTCCTGCTGTTCGTACTGGATGCGGAAGGCCTCGGCGAAGGCCTCCCGGCTCTCGGAGACGGCCTCGAAAGAGGGAGACTCCACATAGTCCCAGAGGCCGTCGGTGGAGGAGACGAGGCGACAGGTGCCGTCGACGTCGGCGACGGCATCGACGGGAACGCCCATCGCGAGGAGGCGGGCGATCTCTCCCATGGCCAGCTCTCCCATGCCGTAGACGAGAAGATCGGCACCGCTGTCGACGAGGATCGAGCGCCGCACAGAGTCGGACCAGTAGTCGTAGTGGGCGAAACGCCTCAGACTGGCCTCGATTCCGCCGATGACGAGAGGGACGTCGGGCCAGGCCTGGCGGGCCCGCTGACAGTAGGCGAAGGTGGCCCTGTCGGGGCGGAGATCGCCGCGCCCTCCCGGCGAATAGGCGTCGCGGCTTCGCCGCTTTTTGGCCGCCGTGTAGCGGTTGAGCATGGAATCCAGGTTTCCGGCCGAGACGAGAACGGCCAGCCGGGGCCTCCCGTAGGCGAGAAAATCTCCGGGGCCATGCCAGTCGGGCTGGGCCAGAAGGGCCACGCGATAGCCCAGGCTTTCGAGATGGCGGCCGATGAGGGCATGGCCGAAGCTGGGGTGATCGACGTAGGCATCCCCGGTGACGAGGAGAAAATCGTAGAAGTCCCACCCTCGCGATCGGATCTCGCGAGGCGAAAGGGGCAAGAAATCCTTTTCCGACATGTTTTGTCCGTCCTTCCCTGCTGCGGACCTCCCATTATAGGCCAAGGCGCGTCAGCGAGGCAGGGAGTGGCTACGTTCGTGGTCGAGGAGCCACTGTTTGACGGAGAGACCTCCGCCGTAACCGACGAGGGAACCGTCGGAACCGATGACGCGGTGACAGGGGACGACGATGGCCAGAGGGTTGTTGTGGTTCGCTCCCCCTACGGCCCTGACGGCCCTGGGCCTGCCGATGCGGCGGGCGATCTCGCCGTAGCTGGCCGTCGTCCCGTAGGGAATCTCGCAGAGGGCGGCCCAGACGAGGCGCTGGAAATCGGTCCCGTCGAGAGCGAAGGGAAGGTCGAAGACGCGGAGGCTTCCCGCGAAATACCCCTCCATCTGTTTCCTGGCCCGCTCCAGCAGGGGCGAGGGGCTGTCCCCGTCGGGGCTTTCTCCGGGTCTCAGGATGTGAATTTCGGAAAGCCCCTCATCGACGGCCTTGAGGCGGATGATGCCGACGGGACTGGACAGGTGAATCTGGCTCACGGGGAAACCTCCTTCCGAAAAGGCCTGTCAGGGACGCCGGCGCAGGACGAAGAAAGCGTAGCCCACCTCGTCGCCGTGGCGTCTCCAGAGATCGATCTCACGCCGCTCGGCGGCGATGGCCGTCTCCATGGCTTCGTCGCCCTCGTATTCCCCTTCGAGAAAATCCAGGCGCGCCTCAAGGGGAAGGTAGTAGTCGCACCAGTCCTCCCGGGGAAGGACGAAATGATCGAGCACATCGAAGCCGGCCCTCCGGGCGCGAAGGAGGGTCTCGTCGACGGTCGTCATCGTCGGGTATTCCTCTCCCCAGAATCGGCCGACCTCCGGAGAAGGGCTGTCGACGAGATAGACGGCGTCGGAGAGGGCTATGAAACCTCCTTCCTTCAGGAGAGGACGCCAGAGGGTCAGCCCCCTCTCGAAGCCGACGACGTAGACGGCCCCCTCGGACCAGATCAGATCGAAGCTCGCCTCGGGAAAGGGCATGGAGGCCATGTCGCCCTCGACGACGGTCAGTCTGTGGGAGAGCCCCGCCTCCAGGGCCTCCAGGACGAGACGGTCCAGGTAGGGACGATGGATATCGAGGGCGAACAGAGGCCCTGTCAGGGCCTGAAGAAGCACTTTCGTCGCCGATCCCGGGCCACAGCCGATGTCGAGGGTCCAGACCTCCCCCTCTAAAGAGGGCAGCGAGGCGAGAGCCCGTTCCGTCGAGGCCGTCGAGCCCGGCGCCTCCCGCTCCAGCTCGCTGTGGATCAGAAGAAATTCCTTTTCGATGAGACTCGCCTCCCTCTTCCCGTGCTCGCGGCAAGAAAAAAATGTTATGCTACTGTCCGTCAGCCATCCATTCCAGTCCCAGCGAAGGGAGCGACCTCCATTGGCACCAGACCGACGGCTCCCGCCGGCCAACATCCGCCTCGAAATCCTAACAGACCTCGTTCAGGGCGCCCAGCGGGGACTCAGTCAGTTCGTCGCCTCCCTGGGCCACGAACTCTCCCTGGACAAGGCCTCCGTCCTGCTGTCGGACCAGATGCCCGAGGGGCGCATCGTCGCCATGCTGGGCTACGTGGGCCAGCTTCAGGGAGGCCTCTCGCTGGTCCTGAACGAGGAATCCTTCGAGGTCTTCTTCAAAGCCCTCTCGGGAGGGTTCATGGAGGCCGACCTGGACAACCCCATCGTCGTCAGCGCCGCCGGAGAGATGCTCAACATGATCGGCGGCAAGATGGCCATCGGGCTCTCCGAAAGAGGATACGCCATGGACCTGACGCCGCCTCAGGTCTTTCAGGGCGACACGATCCGCCAGGCCGCCCTTCCCACGAACCGCCGCTTCATCCTCCCCTACCGAATCGTCGGGACGGGCGGCAAGTTCTTTTTCACTATCATGGCCCTCCGTCAGGCCGACGATATCGAGAACCCTCCTCCATTGTAGACCAAGGGCGCGGAGGCGTCATCGGCTCGAGCCGCCCCGGCCGAACCGAAAGGACGAGGGGGCCCGCTTTCGGCGCGGGCCCCCTCGTCGCATCACGCGTCGCGGCAGAGACGTCCTCAGCCGAGGCACCTCACGACGAGGGCCACGCCCTGGCCGCCTCCGATGCAGGCGCTGGCGATGCCCAGCTCGCCCTTCCTCCGCCTGAGCGCATAGAGAAGGGTCGTGACGATCTTGGCGCCTGAGGCCCCGATGGGATGGCCTAAAGCGATGGCGCCGCCATGGACGTTGAGCCTCTCCCTGTCGAAGGGCATGACGCGATGACAGGCGATAACCTGAGCGGCGAAGGCCTCGTTGATTTCGATGAGATCCATGTCCTCCATGGCAAGGCCGGCCCTGGCCAGGGCCTTGGGCATTGCCAGAGTGGGACCGAGACCGAAGCGCTCGGCCTCGAGAGCCGCCGAGGCATAGCCGACGATCTCGGCCAGAGGCCTGAGACCCTGCGACTGGGCCCAGTCTCCGTCGGCGATGACGAGGGCGCTGGCGGCATCGCAGAGGGCCGAACTGGAACCGGCCGTGATGGTACCCCCTTTTTTGAAGATCGCCGGGAGCTTGCTCAGGGCCTCTTCCGTCGTGTCGGCCCTGGGGATTTCGTCTCGGTCGAGGACGATATCGCCCTTTTTTCTGTCCCTGTAGGTCAGGGGAAAAATCTCCTCGTCGAAGAAGCCCTGATCCATGGCCCGTGCCGCCTTCCTGTGGCTGTCGAGGGCGAAGGCGTCCTGCTCCTCCCGCGTGATGGACAACTCCTCGACGAGGGCCTCCGTGGCCTCCCCCATCAGCTTGCCCGCCACGGGACAGAGGAAACCGTCCCGGTGAAGGGCATCGAGGGCCTTTTTCTCGCCCATCCGGAACCCCCAACGGGCATCGGGGAGAAGGTAGGGGACGTTGGAGGCGCTCTCCATGCCGCCGACGACGACGGCCTTGGCGTCGCCGAGGCGAATCCTGTCGCTGCCCAGCATCATGGTGCGGATGCCCGACCCGCAGCGGATGTTGACGGTAAAGGCCGGAACGGACTGGGGCAATCCGCCCTTGTAAAGGGCTATGCGGGCCGGGTTGGCCCCCACCCCCGCCTGCCAGCCGTTGCCCAGGATCACCTCGTCGAGGACCTCGCCCGGAAGACCGCTCCGCCTCACGGCTTCGGCGACGGCAAATCCGCCGAGATCGGAGGCCTCGAAGCGGGACAGCCCCCCGCCGAACTTGCCGCCGGCCGTCCGACAGGCGCTGAGAATGACGACGCGAGCCATCTTCACTCCTCCTCCGTACCCTGCATCAAAGGCAGGGGATCGGCCACCGAGTAGTCGGCTTCGGTGACGGTTTTGAGCTCTTCGAGGGACACATCGGGGGCGATTTCGATGAGGGTCATCTCTCCCCTTGCGACGCGGAAGACGGCATATTCGGTGACGACGAGACTCACCACGCCTCGGGCCGTCAGGGGCAGAGCGCACTTCTTGAGGATCTTGGCCTCTCCCTTCTTCGTCGTATGCGTCGTGGCGATGATGACCTGGCGGGCCCCGGTGACGAGGTCCATGGCACCGCCCATGCCGGGAACCATCTTGCCCGGAACCATCCAGTTCGCCAGATCTCCCTCCTGGCTCACCTCGAGGGCCCCCAGGACGGTGGCGTCGACATGGCCGCCGCGGATGAGACCGAAACTGAGATCGCTGGCCACGAGGGCGCTTCCCGGAAGAAGGGTGAGATGACGTCCTCCGGCTCCGATGAAACGAAGGTCCGGTTTTTCCGGAGCGGGACCGGCGCCGACGACGCCGTTTTCCGTCTGAAAAATGACGCGGACCTCTTCCGGAATGTAGTCGGAGACGAGCGTCGGTATGCCGATTCCGAGATTGACGACGGCGCCGTCGCCGAATTCCTTGGCGATGCGACGGGCGATGCGGTTGCGGACGAGGTCTTCGTTAAGTTCTGGCAGCATAGTAGAGGTCCTCCTTCACCACGAGCGCGTCGATGAGGATCCCCGGCGTGACGACGTCGTTGGGATCGATCTCCCCCACCTCGACGACGGAATCGACTTCGGCGACGACGTAGTCGGCGGCCATGGCCATGGCCGGATTGAAGTTGCGGTTGGTGCCGAAGTAGGTCAGGTTCCCCCGGCGATCGGCCTTGTGGGCCCTCACGAAGGCCACATCGGCCCGAAGGGGAAGCTCGAGAATGTACTTGCGGCCCTCCACTTCGAGGACCTCCTTCCCCTCCTCGACGACGGTTCCCACCCCGGTGGGCGTCAGAAATCCCCCCAGCCCGAAGCCGGCAGCCCTTATGCGCTCGACGAAGGTTCCCTGAGGACAGAGTTCGAGCTCCATGAGACCGTCATGAAAGAGCTTTCCCGTCTTCTTGTTGAGCCCCACGTGGGAGGCGATGACCTTTTTGACCTGCCCTCGGGCGACGAGCCTGCCGTGGCCGACGTCCTCATAGGCCGTATCGTTCGAAATGAGAGTCAGATCGCCTGTTCCGGCCTCGACGAGGGCCTCCACAAGACTGTAGGGAATCCCTCCGTAGTTGAATCCGCCCACCATGACCCTCGAACCGGCCTTGACGGACCGTACGGCTTCGGCTGCGGAAAGAACGGGTTTGATCACCTTGCGGGACATAGAGGCACACCTCCTGATCTCATGGACCCTAGACGCTTGCGGGGAGACTTTTCCTGGGCGACCGGGCCTTCTGAAGGGCGAAAACGGCGGCGACGACGGCGACGGCGATGCCGTTGGCCACAAGCGACGGGTAGATGATGAGGAAGGGCACGGCCAGGAAGGCGAGCCTCTCGACGAGATTCAAGTCGGTGACGAAATATCCCTGAACGCCGGCCGAAAGGGCGATGATGGCGACGAGAGCCGTGGCGCAGCCCAGAACGATCATGACGGGATTGCCCTGGAGAAGCAGATAGGGGTTGTAGACGAACATGTAGGGAACGAGGAACCCGGCGACGGCCGTGACAAGGGCCGTGAAGCCCGTCTTGAGGGGGTTGGATTTGGATATGCCCGACGCGGCGTAGGTGGCAAGAGCCACCGGCGGCGTCACATCGGCCAGAACGCCGAAATAGAGGCAGAAAAGGTGGGCCGACATCATGGGGACGCCCATCTGGGCCAGGGCAGGAGCGGCCAGAGTGGACGTGATGATGTACTGGGCCGTCGTCGGAACGCCCATGCCGAGGATGATGGAGCCGACCATGGTCAGCATCAGGGCCAGAGGCAGCACGCCGCCGGAGAGGCTGAGGACGAAGGAGGAGAAGGCCAGTCCGACGCCGGTGATGCCGATGACGCCGATGACGATGCCCGAACAGGCGCAGGCCGCGGCCACCTCGATGGCGCCGATGGCGCCGTTGATGAGGGCGTCGAGAACGCGCCGAGGCGTCATGCGATACTCCTTCTTGCCCATCCAGGAGACGGCCACGAGGAGGACGATGGACCAGAAGACGGCCTTGACGGGCGAATAGCCCAGGGCGAGGAAGATGACGAGCGTCACGATGGGGAAGAGAAGGTGCCATCCCTCCCGAAGGATCAGCCTGGCCTTGGGAAGCTTCTCGGCATCGAGTTTGACCATGCGCTTCTTGCCGGCACGGAAATGCACCATTGCCATGATGGAGATGAAGTAGAGCGTGGCCGGAATGGCGGCGGCGACGACGATCTCCCAATAGGCGATGCCGAGGAACTGGGCCATGATGAAGGCCGCCGCCCCCATGACGGGAGGCATGACCTGGCCGCCTGTCGAGGCGGCGGCGACGATGGCCCCGGCGAACTCGCTGCTGTAGCCCGACTGCTTCATAAGGGGGATGGTGAAAGCCCCCGTCGTCACGGCATTGGCACAGGAGCTGCCCGAGACGGTTCCCATCAGTCCGCTGGCGACGACGGCCGCCTTGCCGGGCCCTCCCTGGCTTCTGCCCGTAAGGGCAACGGCGAGATCGATGAAGAACTGGCCCGCTCCTGAGGAGCTCAGGAAAGCTCCGAAGAGAACGAAGAGGAAGATAAACGAGGCCGAAACACCCAGAGGAACGCCGAAAATGCCATCCGTCCGCAGATACTGAAAGGGAGCGATCTCCTCGATGGGAAAGCCTCCGTGGGCGAGAAGGCCGGGGAAATAGGGCCCGTAAAGGGCATAGACCAGGGCGATGATGGCCATGATGGGCAGAGGCCATCCCATGGAGCGCCGGGCCCCCTCGAGGACGAGGAAGATCATGGCCAGCCCCATGTAGATGTCGGAGGCGATGGGCAGTCCCTCGCGGAAGGCGATGGCGTCCCAGTTGAGGACGATATTGAGGCAGCCGGCGGCCATGACGGCGGCACAGAGCCAGTCCCAGATGTCGATGCGGTCCTTGGGACGTCCCTGCGCCACGGGATAGAGAAGGAAAAGGAGAACGCCCATGAAAAGCCAGTGAATTCCGCGCTGATGCATGGCCGGAAGGAGGCCGAAGGCGGCCGTGTAGAGATGAAAGAGAGAGGCCGAAAGGGCCAGACCGGAGACGACATAGCCCTGCCACCCCTTGAGGGTCCGCCGCTTGCCTCCCTCGACATCCTCGACGGGAAGGGCGGCCTCCGGAGAAAGAAGGGGCTCGGTATTCTCGATGCGTACGCTGTCTGTCATCGTGGAAAAACCTCCCGATTCGATTTCGGCGATCATAAAAGAAATAGGGGGGAGAGAGCCTCTCCCCCCGACGGGATCGGAAGAGAGCTACTTCGTCTCGACTTCGAAGCCCTGCTCCTTGAAATACTTGGCGGCACCGGCCGTGAAGGGAATGATCCCCACGCTGGCCTCTTCGGGGACGAAGTGGGCGGCCTGCTGTGTCACCTTGACGAACTCCTCGCGGTGTTCGATGAGGGTCTTGACGAGGTCGTAGCCCAGCTTCTCGTCCATATCGGCGTTGACGGCCAGGAAGTTGCCGTCGGCGACGGTGAGGACATCCTCGGTCTGGCCGGGATAGGTCTCCTTGGGAATCCTGTAGGCGAAGAGGAAGGGATGGGCGGCCGTGACCTTGTCGACGAGATCCTGGGGCAAGGGCACGAGGACGACGTCGCGGACGGCCGAAACTTCGAGGACGGCCGAGCCCGGCGTGGCGAAGTTCCAGAAGACGGCGTCGACGTTGCCGTCCTTGAGGGCCATGACACCCTCGGGCTGGGTGAGCTGCTGCTTGTTGATGTCCTTGTCGGGATCGATGCCGGCGGCGGCGAGAATCATCTGCGTCAGGACCTGGTCGCCGCCTCCGGGGGCGCCGAGGGATATCTTCTTGCCCCGGATGTCCTCGAAGGAGGTGATGCCCGTCTTCGTCGTCGTCACGAGATGATGGGGAGCGGGGTACATGTGCATGAGAATCCGCAGGGGCAGCTCGCCGTCCTGTTCGAAGGCGTCGAGGCCCTTGTAGGCCTGATAGAGGGTCGAACCCATGGTCATGCCGATCTGGGCGCGGCCAGCCGCGAGAAGACGGCAGTTCTCGCGGGAGGCCGAGGTGGAACGGGACGTGGCCTTGACGCCGATGTCGGCCTTGGAGAGCACCTCGGCCATGGCGCCGCCGAGGGGATAGTAGGTGCCCCCGACACCGCCGGAGCCGATGGTCACGAAGGTGACGGCGAAGGCCGAACCGGCCATGGTGAAAAGGCCTGCAACGATCAGGGCAACAACGAGGCTCTTTTTCATTACGTTGTCTTCCTCCTTCTACCAGATGAGGTTTCCTGAAACGACGACACGCTCAGCGACAAACGGACAGGAACAGGCCCTCTTCGAGCCCTTGCTCAGGAAAGGAGCTTCTTCGACGCGGCGTCGAGCCCCTCTTCAAGCCTTTTGAGAATTTCGTCGATTTCGGCTGCCGTCGCGACGAGGGGCGGCGCGATGAGGAAGTTGTCCCCCTCGACGCCGTCGATCATGCCTCCGCCGGGGTAGATGACGAGCCCCCGTTCGAGGCATTCTTTCGTCGCCAGGGCGGAGGCGCCCCTGGACTTGGGGAAAGGCGCGCGCGTCGCCCTGTCGGCGACGAGCTCGACTCCCCACATGAGTCCCTTGCCGCGGACCTCTCCCACCATGGGATTGGTCGCCTCGATCTTCCTGAGGCCTGTTGCGAGGCGCTCGCCCTGGGCGCGGGCGTTCTCGACGACATGGTGTTTTTTCATGTAGCGGAAGACGGCGGCCGTCGCCGCTCCGCTCAGGGGGTTGCCGTTATAGGTGTGGCCGTGAAGGAAGGCTCCGCTGCCGTCGCGAAGCGTCTCGGCGATGGCGTTTCTGACGATGATGCCTCCCGTGGGAACGTAGCCGGCGGCCATCCCCTTGGCGGTGACGATGATATCGGGCGTCACCTTCCAGTGGTCGACGCAGAAATTGGCTCCCGTGCGGCCGCAGCCCGTCATGACCTCGTCGGCGATGAGGAGGATGTCGTAACGGTCGCAGACCTCTCGGATCATGGGCCAGTACTCCTCGGGCGGCGTCAGGGCGCCGACGGTCGATCCCACGATGGGCTCGGCGATGAAGGCCGACACGTACTGGGGACCGATCCGTCGAATCGTCTTTTCCAGCTCCCTGGCGCAGAGGAGACCGCAGGAGGGATACGTCGCCTCGAAGGGACAGCGGTAGCAGTAATGGGCCGCGATCTTGGGCGCCTCGAGAAAGAGGGGGGAGAACAGGCGGCGGCGCGCCATGCTTCCGGCGAGGCCCATGGTGCCGATGGTGCTGCCGTGGTAGGAATTCCAGCGGGCGATGACCTGAGCCTTCGATGTGGTCGCTCCGTCGCGCTCGACGTAATACTGGCGGGCCAGCTTGACGGCCGACTCGATGGCCTCGCTGCCTCCGCTGACGAACCAGACGTAGTCCAGCCCCTCGGGAGCCATGGAGGCCACCTCCCGTGCCGCCTCCTCCGTCGCCTCCGTGCGCCACCGTGAGGGGTGGGCGAACTCGATCCTGCCGAGCTGGGCCGTGACGGCCTCGATGATCTCGGGACAGCCATGGCCCAGATTGGAGATGAGGGCGCCGCTGCAGCCGTCGATATACCGGCGACCGCTCTCATCTTCGAGATAGATGCCCTCGCCCTTGACGATGATGGGAGCCTGGGTCTTGAAACTGCGTGGAAGAACCTTTCCGTCCAAGGTAGATCAGCTCCTTGCCGCCACTATTGCATGCTTTGAAGTAATAGCGCCGTCTTTTTATAACCGTGCAGGATTTCCTGCATCAATTATATAGACGATAGTACCTTGTTGTCAAAAAAAGGCAAGGCTGACCATCCTTGATCTTTATTTTAATAGAGAACACGAGGGGGAGCCCCTGGGGCTCCCCCTCGTGTTCTCTCCGACGGTCCGTCTCAGTCGCGACGGACCGTCTCCTGGTAGATTTTGGCCTGGGCCCAGACCTCCTCCAGCCGCTGGAGACGTTCCGAGGCGAGAGGGCCGAGGCGATCCGTCACCCGCAGGAGAAGGGCATTGAGAAGGCCCAGGGGGATGACGAAGGAGTCGATGTAGGAAATGTGCGACGAGGGGACGGTGACGACATAGTCGGCCCCTTCGGCCAGGGGGCTCGAATGGGAGTCGGTGATGGCCGCCGTGAGGAGCCCCTGATCGTGGGCGAAGGCCAGACACTCGACGGTCTGCCTCGTGTAGCGGGGAAAGCTGATGCCGACGAAGAGGCTGCCCCTGCGGGCCGAGACGGCCTGCTCCTGGAAAAGATCGCCCTCCAGGCTGTGGACTTCAGGCAAAAACCAGGAGAGGTAGGTCCCGAAATAGGCCACGAGGGCACGGGCGCTTCGAAGGCCGATGAGGTAGACCGAGGGCGCCTCGCAGAGGGCCTGAGCCAGGGCCTCGATGGGGCCGTCGTCGAGGGAGGCCAGGGAGCTCAGCCCGCGCTGAAGATCCTGGCGCAGGACGGACTGGACGAGATTCGTCCCCTCGCCCATGGTCTGATAGAGCTGGAGACGTTCCAGGGCCGAAAGTTGGTCGCGCAGCGCCTCCTGAAGGGCGTTGCGCAGCTCGGGAAATCCGGGAAACCCCAAAGAGACGGCGAAGCGGATCACCGTCGATTCGCTGACGCCCACCTGCTCGCCCAGCTGGGCCGCCGTGAGAAAGGCGGCCTCGCGCGGTCGCGTCAACAGGAAGCGGGCGACGGCCTGTTGCCCCGAGGGGAGCCGCTCCAGCCTGCTTTTTATCCTTTCCCAAAGCATTGCGATGCCTGCCTCCTGACGTCGAAATTTCAGAACGGATCCGAAGCCTCCATCTTTTCCTCCGGTCCTTCGGAGGGCTCGAGTTCGAAAAGGTAGGCCTGCCCCGCCTCGTCGGTTCCGATGAGAGTGAAGCCCAGCCTGGCCAGAACCTCCATGGCGCCGAGCTCATCCCTCAGGGTCTTGGCCCTGATCGAGCGGGCCCATCGGCTTTCGAAAGCCCAGGCGACGAGGGCCTCGGCCCCCTCCGTGGCAAGGCCGCGCCGCTGGAAACCGGGCAGGACCTCGTAGCGCAGCTCGACGGCCCCGCTTTCGTCGGGAAGGTCGCGAAAACCGCAGAGGCCGACGAGAGAGGGACGGCGGCGTCCGGCCCCCTTGAGGATCATGAACCAGACGAGAAGACCCGACGAGCGAAAGCCCACCTCCTCCAGAGCCGCAGGAGGCCAGACCTCAGGAACCGTCGTCCCGAGAAGGGAGGCCAACAGGGTTCCGTCGCGAAGCTCCACGCCTCCGGGCAGACGCTCCAGAGGGACGAGGCGAAGGCGTTCCGTCACGAGGCCGCCTCGATAACGGCGACAACGGGGAATGACGCCTCGAGAGCGGGCGAGGGCCGTCACGAGTCCTCTCCCCGAAGACGGGAGAAGCCGCCCCCCTCGGCCTTCAGACGTTCCAGAATCTCCAGATGGAGGGCGTAATAGGAGCGGACGAAGGGTTCCTGAACCGAGAAGGACCAGTGGACATCGCGGATGATCCGGGACGCCCCCTCGAAATCCCTCCGCCGGAGCGCCTCCAGGAGGGCCACATGTTCGCTGTGGTTTTTCTCCTCCCATGCGGCCACGAGATGCTCGTTGCGAGGAAATTCGTAGAGGCGCTGTTTGAAGATCTCGAGCTGGCCGAGGAGATCCTCGTTTTCCGAGAGTTCGAGAAAGCCTCCGTGAAAGCGCAGGTTGAGTTCGAGATATTCGGCGATTCTTCCCTCCTGAAGGCGAAGGGCCATCAGGTCGTTGATCTCGGCCATCATCGCCACCCTCTCGTCGGTGAAACGGGAGGCGACTTCGAGGATGACCGACCCCTCCAAGGCTCCGATGAGCTGATAGATGTTGCGGATCTGGTCGAGGCTGAGGGCGTTCACGACCGCTCCCCGCCTTGGAAAAATGGTGACGAACCCCTCCGACGAGAGCTGGACCAGGGCCTCCCTCAGAGGCGTCGTGCTGATGCCCAGGGCATCGCTGACCTCTTTCAGATTAAAAAAAGATCCGGGCAGAAGGTGGCCTTCATTCATCTGCCGTCGCAAATAATCGTAAACGATCTCACGGAGTGACCTGATGGGCGGCACGATTCTCGACAGCATGCTCTTTCGTCCTCCACACTGAGCCGATCTGAGGCGTGCACAGAGTGCCTCTCTTTGATGACTAGGATACCACAGGGGAAGGGCTTTCCCCTTCCCGGAACCGCAAAGGAATCTCCTCGCCTCAGGGCCTCCGTCGGCGAGACCTTCTCCATCAGGATACGCGCCGGCTCGGCAGGGGAGGGGAAACGCCATCCCCCGAGGCACTGCGGCGAAAGGGCCGCCGAGTTGAAGAAAGGCCCGGACGCACACCCCTGAGGCCATCGCGACGACACCCGAAGGGAGAGATTTGAAGGGGCAAACGCCGCCGGGCCACCCCCCAGGACAGCCTGTCGGGAATTGCCCTCTCAGATTTCGTGTGATATATTGTATTTCATAGAGTTTTTTACGGTCAACACCTTCGGTAAAAGGGAGAGGGAGCGCCCGCGAGGCGGTCCCTCAGATGAAAGGAAGGGTAAATCACATGCTGAACAGGGACAAAATCGCGGCCGTCGCCGCCGACATGAGAGCCAGAGGCGTCGACGTCTTCATCATCGGCACATCGACAGATCTCGAGTACGTCAGCGGTCTGGCCATGCACGATTGCGAGCGTTTCAAGGCCCTTTTCGTCAAGGCCGACGGCGGCACCTTCTGCCTCGTCCCCCACATCTACCTTCAGGAGTTTCAGTCGGGCATGCCCGACACGACGCCCCTCTACGTCTGGGAGGATCACGACTGGTTCTACTCCGCCCTTGCCCGCGCCTTCGAGGAACAGGGCATCCCGGCGGGGGCCAAGGTGGCCGTCAACGACAGCGTCCGCGCCGTCGACGCCATCGAGGTGGCCGGCCGCCAGAAGGTGGAGCTCGTCAACGGGTGGCACTACCTGGACGCCATGAGATCCCACAAGGATGCCGACGAGGCGGCGGCCATGCTCCGTGCCGGTCAGATCGCCGACGAGGCGCTGACGGCCCTTCTCCCCTTCATCCGTCCCGGCAGGACGGAGAGGGAGCTCAAGCGGCGTCTCCTCGACCTTTTCGAGGAGAAGGGAGCCCAGGGGATCTCTTTCACCCCCATCGTGGCCCGAGGGGCCAATGCGGCCATGGCCCACTACAACAAAGAAGACGGCGTCGTCGGTGACCACGATACGGTCCTCTTCGACTTCGGCTGCCGCTACAAAGGCTACTGTTCGGACATGACCCGGACCCTCTTCGTCGGCGAGGCGACGGAGGAAGAGCGGACGCTTTACGAGATCGTCCGCCGCGCCCAGGCCGCAGGCGAGGCCGCCGTCCGCCCCGGAGTGACGTCCCAGGAAGTGGACCGGGCGGCACGACGCGTCATCGAAGAGGCCGGCTACGGCGCCTATTTCAACAACCGTCTGGGCCACGGCATCGGCCTCGCCGTCCACGAGACGCCCTACATCATGGAAGGGAATGAACAGGTCCTGGAGCCGGGCATGACTTTCAGCATCGAGCCCGGCATCTACATTCCGGGCAAGATCGGCATCCGCATCGAGAACATCGTCCTCGTCACCGACGAAGGCTGCCGGCCCCTGAACGTCTTTCCCCGGGAGATCGTCAACGTCCTCGACTTCGAGTAGGCCTCAGCGGCAGAGGCGCTCGACGATCGAGGGGGCGATCCTCTCCAGCGGAAGGACCTCGTCGACGGCGCCGAGAGCGATGGCCTCCTTGGGCATGCCGAAGACGACGGAACTCCTCTCGTCCTGGGCGATCGTCCAGGCACCGGCCCTTCTCATTTCGAGAAGCCCCTGTGCCCCGTCCTTTCCCATTCCCGTCAGGATGACACCGAGAGCGTTGGCCCCGGCATAGCGGGCCACGGAGCAGAAAAGGACTTCCACGGAGGGGCGCTGGTGAAAGACCAGAGGCCCCTCTTTCACTTCGACGTAGTAGGCCGCGCCGCTCCTCTTGAGAACGGTGTGGCAGTTTCCCGGAGCGATGAGGACCTTGCCTTGTCTGAGCCGTTCGCCGTTCTCGGCCTCCTTCACCTCCAGAGAGCAGAGCTCGTCGAGGCGGCCGGCGAAGGAACGGGTAAAGTGCTGGGGCATGTGCTGGACGATGACGATGGGCGGCATGTCGGGAGGCAGGCCCTGGAGGACGACGCGGATCGCCTCCGTCCCCCCCGTCGAGGCTCCGATGGCGACGACGCGGTGCGTCGTCTTCAGGAGGGCGCGACCGGACGGAGCGAGTCGGACGGGAGGGGGACGCCGTCCCAGCAGATCGAGGCGCCTGATCTGGGCGACGGCCTGTCAAGGGACACTAAAAATGTCATCTAAAAAGAGGGTCTGAGGGACAATGAAAGTGTCGCTTTCGAGGGGCTGAAATCGCCCCCGTCAACAGCCCGCCTTGGCTTTCCTCCGCGGCGGAGGTCCTTCTAGGGAGGGGAACCCGTCCCTTGCTCGGAGCCGACCGCCGCGGCAGGAGGAGCGGGATTCTGTCGCCAGGGATGGTCTGCCGCCGGCTTCCTCTGCTTCTTCGTTTTGCATGGAGTGCCTGTCTTCGTCTCGATGACAGGCGGGGGAGTCGCAGGGGGCTCTTTGTCGACGGCTGCGAGATCGTAGAGCCCGTCATGGACAAGAGCCAGGAGTTTCCCGTCGAGCTTCTCGATGACCTTGACCGCCTGTCCTCTGGCAAGAAGCAGGGGGCGTCTGCGGGGGCCTATCAGGGCGTACTGTTTTCCGTCGAGGGAAATCGTCGAGTCTCCCGAGGCCTTCCGGTCGGTCTGGCGAGTCAGGAGGAGATCGAGAGCGGGTCCGTCCGGCGGAGGGAGAAAGGCAGATGCCCCCTCTGCGGGAGGACGAGCGAACCTCGGGTTATGGACCTCTCCCGGGTAGGCGGCGAGCAGGACGTTGGCCTCTTCGATCGTTTTCACTCCGGCCCGTCGGAAGGCGACGACGAGACGATCCTGAAGAGTTCCCCAGAGCCTTTCGATCCGCCCCTTCGCCTGGGGAGACCCTGCAGGGACATAGCGAGTTCCGAGAGCCTCCAGAGCGCGGCCGAACTGGGTTACAGGCGCCGAGTCCTCCAGCTCCTCCTTGATCGTCAGTTTTTCCGACTTGGGAGAAAGGAAGATGGTGTGGCGGTCGGCGTAAAGCTCGCGAGGCACGCCGTGGCGATCAAGCATCTGACGGAGCACGCGGAAGTAGCCGAAGAGGCACTCATTCCTGGCCATCCACAGACCGAGGACCTCTCCTGTGGCATCGTCAATCACGCCGTGGAGAGTGCAACGCTCACCGATCTCGAACCAATCGAAAGGAGAGGCGTCCATCTGGACCAGATCGCCTCGTCGGGACCGTCGGACCCTGCGGGAACGCCGCTTCGGGGCCCGGTGGCGATGAACGAGGGACAGGTTCTCCGCGCGAAGGAAACGGGCGATGCTCTTGGCGCTCAGCACGAGATCATGCTCTTCGGCAAGGAGTTCGGCCATGTGCTGACAGCTCGTATCCCTGTAAAGACCCTTGGCCAGACTGACGACGAAATCCCGTGTCTCCTGAGAGATTCTGCGCCGGGACGGTTTGCCTCGTCCCTTGTGCAGGAGCCCCTGCGCTCCCTCTTCCCGGTAGCGTCGTTTGAGCCGAAAGACCTGACGGCGGCTCAGACCGAGCCGATCGGCCACCTCCTGAACCGTCAGGTTGCCCCAGCCTCTTCCACCAACCCCAAGCGCCTTGCTTCTTTTGTCTTCATGAGTAGGTCTCTCCTGGTCGTCATAAGTGACATTTTCCCTGTCCTCTTCACGAGTGACAATACCATTGTCCGGCGACACTGATCTGGGCGACGGCCTTGACTTTCGCCCGAAGCTGCTCGCCCATGTCGCGGACCGAGTAGGACGATCCGGGCTTGCACATCACGTCGGCCGCCCCCAGATCGAGGGCGCGGAGGGCCACGTCGGAACTCTCCCTGGCCAGAGAGCTGACGATGATCGTCGGAAGGGGCCTGTGACGCATGAGCTTTTCCAGAAAGGTGAGGCCGTCCATGCGAGGCATCTCGATGTCGAGAAGAAGCACATCGGGTTCGAGCTGCACGATCTTGTCGCGGCCGACGACGGGGTCGGGCGCCGTGCCGACGACCTCTATGGCCGGGTCCCGGGCCAGCTCTTCCGTGAAGATCTTTCGCACCAGGGCCGAATCGTCGACGATGAGCACCTTGACGGCCCTTTCCGACGCTCTCATCGCCTCACCTCCCGGGCGGATTCGATGACGGAAAGGGAGAGTTCTCCCGTCCTGTTGGAGAAGACGACCTTGCGCCCCCTAGGGAACCTCTGAAAAAAGCGCCTTTCATGAAGTCGCATCAGCGATGATGTAATCGGTAGAATAGAGCTGTAGCGCCGAGGTCATCATCCCCTTTCCAAGGAGTGCGAGACGAAATGGAGCGACAGAAAACCCTTGCCGACGCCCAGACCTTCGAGAGATACAGGAAGCCTACCCGGCGGGAGAAGTTCCTCTCCGAAATGGAGGCTGTGGTCCCCTGGAAGGATCTCTGCGCGCTCATCGCTCCCTTCTATCCCAAGGCCGAACGAGGTCGTCCACCGGTTGGATTGGAGCGGATGCTCCGAATCCACTTTCTCCAGTGCTGGTTCAACCTCAGCGACCCGGCAGCGGAAGAAGCCCTCTACGACATGGAATCGATGAGGCGCTTCGTCGGCATCGACGTCGGGAACGAGCCTGTCCCCGACGAGACGACCATCTGCAAGTTTCGCCACCTTCTCGAAGCGCACGACCTGGGGAAACGGATCTTCCGTGAGGTCGATGCTCACCTGCAATCGAAAGGACTGCGCCTTGCCGAGGGAACCATCATGGACGCCACCATCATCGCCGCGCCCTCGTCGACGAAGAACAAGGAGAAGAAGCGAGACCCCGACATGCATCAGGTAAAGAAAGGGAACCAGTACCACTTCGGCATGAAAGTCCGCATCGGGGTGGCCAAAGACGGCAAGCCGGTCCACAGCCTCGCGACCACGGCGGCGAATGTCCACGACTCCCCGATGGTCGGAGACCTTCTCCACGGAGCGAAAAAAGGGAGTCCGGGGCGATTCGGCCTACATAGGCAAGACGGAGACGATCCGGGAAAAGGCACCCGATGCCGTCGACAAGGCCGACAAAAGAGGGTCACGGAACAGGAAGCTGACCGACGAAGAACGGTCTCACAATCGTATGCTGTCCAAAACGAGGGCCAAGGTGGAGCATGTCTTTTGAAGAGCGAAGCGGGTCTTCGGATTCACCAAGGTGCGTTACAAGGGGCTCAAGAAGAACACGAGCCATGTCCACGTGATCTTTGCCCTGTCCAACCTGTACATGGTGAGAAGGCTTTTATTGGAGATGGATAGGGCGTAGTGTCTTCAAAAGCCGGCAAAACGGCAACCATAAAGTCCGAAAAGAGCCGGGGATGGCTCCACATAGGCAACTTGCCTGACACGACAGGCTGAAAGGGCACACGACGTACGAATTCAGCCACCAAGAGGTACTGTTGGAGCTTGCCGGATCTTTTTTTCAGAGGTTCCCTAAATCAAACTATTTCATAAATCCATTACATTCAAGTCATTTTATAAACTCTACCATGCCGGCTATCTCGGTGCAAGAAGACAGACATTTCAAGTTAATTAATCAAAGACAAATCTCACGGCACCTACAAAAGGGGGAGAGGACCCTCTCGATCCGGCGAGCCCTCTCCCCCTGCGTCGCTCTTCTTTCCTCCCCGAAGGACCGTCGCCTCAAGAGGCTTTCGGCACGCCTCTCCGGCGAGGTCCGGCGCCGCCGCCGGTCGGTCAGAAGGGACTGTCGCGGACGATTTTCGTCTTTCCCTCAAGGCGGACGTCGATGCGGAGCCCTTCGCGGGAGGCATAGACCTCGTCTATGGCGAGGGTCTGAAGGTCGGTGAGGAGGACGAAGCCCTCGCCGAGCTCGGTTCGGCTCAGGACGGCGGCGAGGCGGACCCGCTCCTCCGCCAGCCTCTCCCCCAGCGGGAAGACGAGTTTTTCGGAAAGGCGCTCCCGCAGCGTGCTCTGGAGCAGGCTGGCGGCAAGACGGGCAAGCCCTCGCGTGGTGTTTTCGTCGTAATCGAAGTCGGCCAGCCGCAGCGTTTCCTCCGAGGCGCTCCAGACGGGGCGGCCTCGAAGGTAGATCGTCCCCTCAAGCCCCAAGAGGCTCTTTCCGCCCTTGACGTCGAGGGCGGCGAAGAGGAACCCTCCCCCTCCGGAAAGGGAGAGGCCCTTCACGGAGAGGCGCAGAGCGTTTCCGAGGTCGAAGTTCTTCCCCGCCAGGTCTTCCTCGACGGTCTCCCTCAGGGCCTCGTAGGCGATGACGAGGGGGACGCGGAGATCGACGCCGTCCGAAGGAGAGGGGCCCGAAAGCTCCCCGGGCAGGGGGGAGGGAACCCCCTCCTCGGGCCGTTCCGTGCCGATGGAAAGGCGCGATCTCAATCCAGCCCGCAGTTCGATCCGTCCCGAATCGATGACGAGGGGCTCGAGGCAGAGTCTCTCGGGCTCGATCCTGAGCCAGAGGGGCGGCTCGGAGGAAAGTTCAACGGGACGATGAAGGCGCGCCCAGAGGCCCTCCAGGCGGGACCGCGTCTGCAGGGCCTCGTCGAGACGTCTTCCGAGTTCCTCCGATCGCCTCTCCATCTCGCCTTCGACAAGGCGTTCCACCAGGGAGCCGATGGGCAGGGAGCGGCCCAGGATCTCCATCGTCGGCTCGCTCACCCAGACGAGATCGACGGACGGGATCAGATGGAGCGTCCCGTCTCCGTCGAGACGGGGACGGAGGCGGACGGAGGTCACGAGAGATCCCGACGGCTCCTGGGTGAAACTGGGCCGAAGGCCCAGGACCTCTCCACTCCAGCGCACCGAAGAGGAGAAGGCAAGGGGAAGATCGACGGCGACGGTCCCTCCCTCGAGCCTTACGGCCAAGGGACCGTCGCGGACGACGACGAGGTCGGCCCGGGCCTCGCCGAAGGGAACATCGAGTGTCCTATCCCTGTCTTCGTATCGCTCGACATCGATCTCCTTCTCGATGAGGGCGGCCACTTCCCCGGCCTCCATGACGAGAGAAAGAACGAGGAGGGAGGGCTCGGGCGGCGCCTCCCGGACCTCGTCGACGGGAGGCACGGGAGGAGGGATATCGAGAGGGGGAAGACGATGACCGACGACCCGCAAAAGGAGGACGAGAGCGACGAGGGCACAAAGAAGCAGACTTGCCCAAAGAGCCTTTCTTTTCAACGGGGCACCGCCTTTCTTCGTTCTTTGAGGAAGGAACCCGCGCAGCCGCAGGTCAGGAAAAACCGTCCTTTTCCGGACCTGCGGTCCCGTCGAGGCTCTCCCCCCTCCGATAGGCAACCCAGGAAAGCCCCAGGAGGGGAAGAAGGAGGGCAACGGCGACGGGAACCGTCCGCCACTCCGGCGGAAGCAGAGGGTAGAGGCCAAGCAGGCCGAAGAGGATGAAGACCGCCGCCGAGGCGAGCCGCAGAATTCTGCGGGGAAGGCGACGACAGAAAGCCGCCCCGGCCAGGACGGCCGGTCCGTTGGCGATCATCATCCCCGTCGTGCCGCCAAGCCAGACGGGAAGGAAACTGCCGAAACGGGCGGAGAGGGCGACGGAGGCCAGCTGCGTCTTGTCTCCCAGCTCGGCCAGGGAAAAGGCGAGAAAGACCGTGACGAAGGGACCGTAACGGGAAGACCGATCCTCTTCCCGATCGGAACCGGCAGCCAGGGTCCAGAGGCCGAAGAGGACGAAAGAGAGGGAGGCCCCTCCCTGCAGAAGCCCCTCGGAGACCAGAGAGGGGAGGTAGGCCCCCACGGCGGCGGCCACCAGATGACTGGCCAGGCTGCCGGCGAAAACCCCCAAGAGCACCTTCCGCCAGGGATAGCGGCAGGCCAGGGCCATGGCGAGAAGCTGCGTCTTGTCTCCCATCTCGGCCAAGACGACGAAGGCGACGGAAACCCAGTAGGCCGTCACGAAACAGAACCTCTACGTCCCAAAAAGGAGCCCCCCGTGAAAGACGAAATAGGACGGGCTCCCGAAGAGAAAAGGTGCGCCCGCCCCTCCCGATTTTAGAGCCCCTCACCTAGCCGTCAAGAGAGAGTGAAGCTCCCGAAAGGGATTCCTCTGGGACGGAGAGGCTCCGAGGAGTAAAATGGGACCATCTCGCTCACGGAGGCTCTCCCTTGAAAGAAGATCGTCGCCTGCGCCGGATCGAAATGGCCTCTCAGAGAATGACCGTCCTCTTCCTCGCCATTCTGACCCTCATCGCCCTCGGCATGGTCCTCCGGTCGGGGAGGGGCGTCGTCCTTCCTCTCCTTCTGGCCATGCTCCTTTCCAACATCTTCGTCCCCTTCGTCCGCCGCACGAAGGCCAGAGGCATTCCGCCCATTCTGACCATCTCCGTCATTTTGAGCCTTTTCGTCGGGATCTGCCTGCTTGCCGTCCTCTCCATCAACGCGCGCGTCGTGGCCCTGGCCCAGGCCTTCCCCCGCTACTACGCCCGTCTCCTCTCGCTGGTCCAGTCCCTGGCCAACGATTTCGACCTTCCCGTCCATTTTTGGGAGGGACTCAATCTGGGAGACAAGGCCGCAGCCTACCTTCTCAACCTCTCGGGATCGGCCGTCTCCCTTCTCTCCAATCTCGTGCTGGTCATCATTTTCATGGTCTTCATCCTCCTGGGATCGCCCTATTTCACCTACAAGCTCCGCAAGGCCTTCTCCCTTTCCGGCGCCGAACGGATCGACCACATCATCGACGGAATCTCCTCCCAGATCAGCCGCTACCTCCTGACGCAAACGCTCATCAGTGCCGGTACGGGACTGATGGTCTGGTTTTTCCTGGCCTTCTTCGTCGGCGTCGATTTCCCCATCACCTGGGGACTGCTGGCCTTCTTCCTCAACTTCATCCCCACCATCGGCTCCATCGTCGCTTCCATGCCGCCCATCCTTTTCGCCCTCGTCCAGTTTTACCCCGACTGGGGCCCCTTCGTCACGGCGAGCCTGGGACTTCTCCTGATCCAGTTCGTCATGGGGAACCTCCTGACGCCCAAACTCATGGGCGACCGGCTCAACCTGAGCCCCGTCGTCGTCCTCATATCCCTCCTGCTCTGGGGGTGGCTCTGGGGCGTCGCCGGAGCCCTTCTCTCCGTCCCCATCACGGCCGTCGTCAAGATCATCTGCGAAAACGTCGAGGCCCTGACACCCCTGAGTGCCCTCATGGGATCGGGACGGAGCTACCAGCGGGAATTCGAAAAGGACGCTCCCTCCTGATTTCCCCCTGAAACGAAAGGGAGAGGCGAGCGGTCGCTCGCCTCTCCCTTTCGTTTCAGGGGGGATCGGTCATATCAGAGAGAAAGACCGGGAGGGATCGCTCTCCTCCCGGCGAAGACCGAGGAGGACGGGTTTCCACGTCCTCTCCAGGCCCGGCGACATCTCGGCCAGACGACAAAAGAGATCGAAAGCAAGGGACTGCAACTCCACGCCTCTGTCGGAACCCTCAAAGGACTCAAGAACGCCTGCCATGAATCCCACCTCCCGCCGCGAACGTCGGCTCTGCATGGGGCGGCTCCCGATTTTGTGGCAATTATACTACAATATGCCCGTCGCTGTCCACAATGACGAGGGCCAAATGCCCTACATTCCATAAAAAAAGAACCCCTCCCGCCAATCGCACAAGAGGCGCTCTTTTCTGATATGCTTTTCCCGGCTTTCGGGTCTGCCGAAAAGAGGAGGGCGACGCTCAAGGCATGTCTTTCATCAAACGGCTTTTCGGGATTCCTCCCGAACGACCTCCCTGGGAGGGGCTCGTCGTGCATCTCGCCGACACGCCTAGCTGCAGCTACCGCTACCTGAGGCGTCTTCTACGCCGACTGAGGCCCGACTGGATCGTCCACACGGGCGATCTCGTCGACGACGTCAAACTCGGCCTCTATCCCCAGCTGGAGAAGCTCTATGCCGAGCGCCTCTCGCGGCTTCTCGATATACTGGAGGAGGGACCGTCTCAGGTGATCCTCGTCATGGGAAACCACGACGCGGCCTCCCGCGTTCGCGCCCGGGCGCGGTCGAGCCAGATTCTGACGGAACCGGCGAATCTCACCCTCGGCAGGCTCTCCCTTCGCGTCGCCCACGGGCCGGAGGGGATCATGACCGACCCTCAACCGATGAATCTGTTCGGCCACGACCTGACCCTTCGAAGCGGGATGAGAGAGGAGAAGCTCTTTCTCAACGGCATAGAAGGCATACACCTCATCTGCCCGACGACGGGCCTTTTCCGCCGTCTCCGCTACCCCATCGGCACCGACGACAGCCGCCTTCTCCGAAGGCGCTGCCGCCCCTGACAAGGTCCCTCGAGGGACGGAGAAAGGAGAGATCGCCCTGTTTGCGCTCGTTCGAACCACAGCCCGCGTGCTCTATCTCAAATGCGCCGACGTCCGTCCCGTGGAGGCCTTCCTTCAGTCCCGCGTCGCCGCCAGGTCCTTCGACCCCGGCTTCGACCAGAGGGGTTTCGACGAGCAGAGCACTCTCGTCTTCCTCGAGCGGGAGCGGCCTCGAGAGCGCCTCGTCCTGATCCAGGCCGCCCCCGACGAGGTCTTCGCCGAGCTGATCAACGGAGGCATGGCCCCTCTCCTCTGCCGCGCCGATCTGGCTCCCGGCACGATCCTCATGCGCCTGACGGGAAAAATCGAGAGGGCCCTCAAAAAAATCAAGGAGGAGTTCAAAGCCCGGGAGATCATCCCCGACTTTCTCCTCCCCCCTTCAGAGCGTGACGAAACGGCCCTGTTCTTCACCAAACGCCATCTGAACCAATCTCTGGGCCTCGACGAGCTCTACCCCCTGGGGCTCATGGTCCCCGGAGAGAGGAACGCCCTCTTTCCCGTCCTGCGCGAACGGGCCCGCGAATACCTCGAGGAGACCCTGGAAGGACAGAAATGGACGGAGGCGGAAGTGCGCATCTACGACGTCTACGGCCACTACGACGTCCAGGTCAATCGCTTCCTCGTCGCCTTCCGCGACCTGGAACTGGGCATCGTCGTCGAGGAGAGCTGGGGGAAGGACTACCCCCTGGCCATGATGGCCATCCCCATCTACCGGCTGCGCATCTTCACGCCCCTGCCCATGGGAGAGATCAAGCGGCTGGCCATCGGCCTCGAATTTCACCCCGACGGGGTGAGGCTGGCCGACATCGACGTCTTCGAGAACGGAGAACGCCTCAACTGGTCCGACTTCAAGGGCAAGGGAGAACTCGCGACCCGGCCGGGACTCATCTCCCACCTGCGTCGCGAGCTCCACGGCCGTCTTTCGCCGAAGGCCCTGACCCAGGTGCTCGCCCTCGAGGAGGAGGCCCGCCGTCTCATCCCGGCCAACGTCCTCCTCCCCCGGGAGGAGTGACCGGCCGGACTCAGACGAGGACTTTCCCCCTTCGACGCGAAGAGACAGCGGAGACGACGAGCCAGACGAGACCGACGAGGAAGGCGGCCCCGCCGACGAGCTGCCCCGTCCGAAGGCCCATGATGCGGTCGCCCTCGCGCAGGAAATCGAGGAGGAAACGCATTCCGCCGTAGAGGATCATGAACAGGGGCCAGAGGAGGGCTCCGTCTCGGGCACGGCGCTCCAGGGGAGGCCAGACGCGCTCGGCCAGAAAAAGCGCGAAGAGGATCAGCCCCGCCCCCAGGCTCTCGTAGAGCTGGGAGGGATGACGGAAGAGGCCGGGGGGATCGAAGGGGAAGTGCATTCCGAAGGGATGGCCCGTGACGAAGCCGTAGCAGCAGCCGTTGAGGAAGCAGCCCCACCGGCCGACGAAGATCAGCGCCGCAGCGGGAAGGGCGGCCGCCTCGGCCAGGGGCCAGATGGGGCTGCCCTCTCTGCGGAGGAGGAAAAGGGCCGTCAGACCGCCGCCGAGGAAGGCCGTCATCGACGACATGCCCCCCTCCCAGAAGCGGAGGATCCGGCTCGGATCGGCGGCGTAAACCTCCCAGAAGTCGAGATAGCCTCCGAGGCGGGCGCCGATCATCATCCCGATGAAGCCCCAGAAGAGCACCTTCGAGACTCGGGCCGCCCCCATGCCGTAAGCGCTCTCGGCACGGTGCCGCGTCCACTCGAGGGCGAGGCAGAGAGCCGCCGTCCAGATCAGGTAGTAGCTGTGGACGGGAATCTTGCCCAGATGGAAGAGGACGGGATACACGTCTGGCCGCCTTCAGCGACGGCCGCGGCCGTCTCCCCGAGGCCAGACGACGACCTTGCGGTAGGGATCCTCCCCGGCCGAACGGGTCTCCACGTCGCCTCTGTCCTTCAGGGCCAGGTGGACGATGCGGCGCTCCCAGCTCGTCATGGGCTCCATCCGCACAGGCCGCCGACGGCGCAGGGCGTCGTCGGCGGCGGCCTGCGCCTGTTTCTCCAGGCTGTCGATGCGGCTCTGACGGTAGCCCTCGCTGTCGAGGCGGATCCTTTCCCCCTCGGGGCCGTCGCGAAGGATGAGGTTGAGCAGATACTCCATGGCCTTGAGAACCTCTCCGTAACGGCCGATGACGAGGTTCCCGTCGGCGCCGGTCACGACGATCCGCCCCTCTTCGATGGAGGGACTCGCATCGAGCCCCATCCGGGTCAGCAGCTCCCGGGCCGTTGCCCTGGCCCTGAAAAGCTGCAGGGGGAAAAGGGGACTGACCTCCACTTTCAGCTTCTTCCCGAAAAGCCCGAAGAGGCGTTTCTCCTCCTCGACGAGACTGACGGAAACTTCATCGGCCCCGATCCCCCATTGAGACGCGGCGAGGGATTTGGCCTCCTCCAGAGAACTGGCTTCGATGACGAGCTTGTCCAGGTCGTTCACGTCGAGATCCTCCCCTCGAGGTCCGGATCGGACCTACTCCTCGTCGCCCTCCCGATTCGGCTTGTTGCGAAAGAGAGAGGGCTTCTCCTTCATCTCGAGTTCCGTCTTGCGGTGAAGGAACCACTGCTGCACCACGCCGGCCAGCGAGGAGACCCCCCAGTAGAGCAGGACGCCGCCGGGAAGACTGAGGCAGATGAAGGCCAGGAAGACGGGCATGAACCAATTCATCATGGCCATCTGAGGATTGCCCGACGAGGTGAGCTGCTGCTGGAACCAGGTCAGGAAGGAAATGATCACGAGAAGGATGAAGTTGCCGCCGTAGACGGAGACATTGGCCAGACCGGCCGGATTGGCGGCCACGGCCGAGAGGACGGAGACGACGCCGATGGAGGCATCGGGGGCCATGCCGACGGCATGGGCCAGGGTGGAAAGGACCGATCCCATGAGCTCGACGCCGAGGAAGCTGATCGAGCCGAAGTCGTAGTTCATCAGGGCCCTGAAGAGGAGGATCAGGATGGGGAGCTGAACCAGGAGGGGAAGGCAGCCCGCGGCGGGGTTGACCTTGTTCTCCTTGTAGAGCTTCATCGTCTCCTCGTTCAGCTTGGCCTTGTCGTTGCCGTACTTCTCCTGCAGGACCTTCATGCGGGGCTGAAGCTTCTGCATTCGCTGCATGCTGACCATCTGCTTATGGTTGAGGGGGTGGAGCAGGAGCCGGATGACCAGGGTCAGGAGGATGATGGCCAAGCCGTAGGAGTGGGTCAGGCCGTAGAAAAAGTTGAGAATCGCCAGCATCATGTCGCCGCCGGCCTTCCATAGAGCACCCAAGAGATTCACCGTCCTTGAAACGAATCGACGTCGTCGCGGCAGATCTTCTCCGGAACGGGATCATAGCCTCCCGGATGCCAGGGACCGCAGCGGACGATCCTTTTGACGCCGAGCCAGGCGCCCCGAGCGAGGCCGAAACGTTCTACGGCCTCCAGCGTATACTGAGAACAGGTGGGGTGAAAGCGGCAGTTCCTCCCCAGGAAGGGGGAGAGAAAACGCTGATAGCCCCTGATGGACAGGACGGCGATACGGGCAGGCCACGTCACGGCCCCTTCTCCTCCCAGGGAGTCCAATCGACGCCGGGAAAGTCCTCGGAAAGAAAACCCCGTGCCCGAAGGAGCCGGGCGAGGTCCTCGTAGACCTCGACGCCTCCGGCCTCCAGACCGGCCGACCGAAGAGTCAGGACAAACCAGAGGCCCGGACGGAGCCAGGGCACGACGCGACGCACGCCCTCGCGAAGGAGGCGACGCCCCCTGTTGCGCCGGAAGGATTTGCCCTGTTTCTTGCCGACGGCCATGCCGATGCGCGTCGTTCCGTCGGGGGCATCCAGAAACAGCAACCGCACCAGCTCACCCTGAACGCGACGGCCGGTGCGGAACACGAGGTCGAATTGCCACCCATGGAGCAGGCGCGACGTTCTCGGGAAACCGAAGTGCGGGGCCATCACACGGAGAGGCTCTTACGGCCCTTCCTCCTCCGGTTCCGGAGCACCCGACGTCCGGCAGGAGTGCGGGAACGTTCGAGGAAACCCATGGTGCGCTTCCGTCTCGTCTTGTGCGGCTGGAAAGTCATCTTCACGCGTACCACCTCCCTCAGATGAAGAGGTCAAATAAAGACCACAAGGGTCCTTCCGCCGTCTGAAAACCAGCTTTCGTAATATAGCACAGCCGTCGGAGGCTGTCATCCCCGGACCGTCCCCTTGTCACCGGACAAGGGGATTGTCGCTCCTTAGGGGGACAGGGAAAAGGTCATCTATGACGGCCAGGAGAGGCCTGCTCATGAAGACAAAAGAAGCAAGGCGCTTGGGGTTTGGTGGGAGAGGCTGGGGCAACGTGACGGCTCAGGAGGTGGCCGATCGGCTCTGTCTGGTTCTTCAAAGACCGCGGACGCCTTGCGGCTGGCCTGACGGAGCTTCAGTCCCTCCTCGCCTGTACCTTCAGGGTCACCCTCTTTAAGGGGGCGGGGGGAAGGCACTCGACGACGCGCCAGCCCCGCCGGACCAGGACGCGATTGTCGAGGATGACGGCCCGTCCCCTGTCGGAACCGCTGCGGATCAGTCGCCCCAAGGCCTGCCTCAGGTAGAGTTTCGCCCAGGGAAGCGTCACTGTCGCGAAGGAGCGGGCCCCCTCCAGGCGGGATCGGGCCTCCACGAGGGGGTCCTGGGGGTGGGGAAAGGGAATGCGGTCGACGATGACTTGCGTGAGCCCCTCGCCGGGGATGTCGATCCCCTCTCGGAAGGAGACGCTGCCCACGAGGACGGAGGTGACGTCGTCGCGAAAGGCCGCCAGGAGCGTCCCGCGGGGAAGGTCCCCCTGGACGAGGACGTTGTAGGGCTTCCTGCGACTCTGAAGACGCTTTCCCACCTCCTTCAGGAGACGGATCGAGCTCAGCAGGATGAGCGTGCTCCCGCCGTTGTCGTCGCAGAGCTTCTCGACGACGCGGGCCACCCGTTCGTCGTAGCCCTCGTCGCCGACGGCGAGCCCCATGTCGACGACCCAGGTCTCCATCTGCGAGGCCAAGTCGAAGGGAGAATCGAGACAGAGCGTCTCGTCGGGTTCCAGCCCCGTCTCGTGCGACCAGAAGCCGAAATCGCCCTCGAGGGTCATCGTCGCCGAGGCGGCGACGATGACCCTCGGCTCGGATTGGTCGAGGGCCTGCCGGATCAGCGTCGAGGAGAGAGTGGGGGCACTGGAGAGGGCCTCTCCGTCCCACCAGTAGGCCCAGTTCGGGAACTGCCCCACGTCGAGGCACCAGGCCAGATCCTCCCGGGCCTGTCGGAGCTCGTCGCGCCAGAGAAGGAACTCGGCCCGGACCGGATCGTCGTCCCCTTCGCCCACGGACTGGAGGGCCCTCTCCAGAGAGCCGACGATCTCAAAGGCCGTGCCGCCGTCGGAGCCGAGAAACTCGGGAGCGGTCTGAAGCCCCCTTCCCCTGGGGAGAAGGGCCGAGAGCTTGTCGAAAAGGCCCGCCAGATGGGCGAGTCCTTCGTTAAACCGTTCGCCCGCCTCTGAAGGGGCCAGGCCCGCCTCCTCGAAGAAGGGGGTAAACCGGTTGAGCGTCGCCCTGGAGAGAAGGCGGGACCATTCGGCGAGAGCCGATCGGCGCGACGCCGAGGCCCGGGCCGCCTCGGCCATGTGATGGGCCTCGTCGCAGAGGAGGATGTCGAAGGGAACGGGAAAGGGGCGCCCCGCCCCGAGAACGTAGGAGAAGAAGAGGTGGTAGTTGGCGACGACGATCTGCCACCCCTGGGCCCTCTGGAGGGCTTTGACGACGAAGCAGCGATCGTGAAAGGGACAGGATCCGCCGAGACAGCCTTTGTGGGAGGAAGCGACGCGGGCCAGAGCCGGGTGGGACGGGGCGATATCGAGTTCGGAGAGGTCGCCCGTCTCCGTCTCGGCGGCCCACTGGACGATCCGGGAGGAGGCGAACCCGCCGTCGTTGAAGGAGAGATAGCCCTCGCCTCCCAGCTCATGCACCTTGAGAAGACAGGCGTAATTGCGCCTTCCCTTGAGAAGGCCGTAGGCCACGTCGCGCTCCAGCGTCGAGGCCAGAAGGGGCAGGTCCTTGTTCAGAAGCTGCTCCTGAAGGGGAATTCCCGCCGTCAGGAAGAGAAGGCGCTCGCCGCGGTCCAGGACACGGAGCATCGCGGGAGCCAGGAGCGCGAAGCTCTTCCCGACGCCCGTCGGGGCCTCTGCCGCCAGAAGGTAGCCCGACCCCTCGTCGAGGGCCCGGGCCACGGCCTGGGCCAGCCGGGTCTGCTGCGGTCGCTCCTCGTAGGCGGCCAGGGCCCGGGAAAAGGGGCCGCCGCGGCCGAAAAGGGCCTCCATGGAAGGGAAGGATGTCTCGTCGATGGCCATCTGTCAGGAGTCCCCCTATCGTAACCGAAATCGGTCTTCCATGATACAATGGCCTGCATGGGATTGCCTCGGCCGTTGCGGATTTTTCGTCGGCCGTGATAAAATGTGGTCTGCTTTGCAGAGGAGGAGGTGAACGAAATGCCCAACAAGAAATCCGCTCTCAAGCGGGTCAAGACGTCCGAGAGGAACCGCGTCTATAACCGTTTCTGGAAGACCCGGTGCAAGACGGAGGCCAAGAAGGTCCTGGCGGCCGTCGAGGCCGGCGACTACGATGGAGCCGTCAAGCGCCTCGACGACGCCCAGTCGGTCCTCGACAAGGCCCAGGTCAAGGGAGTTCTCCATCGCAACACCGTCGCGAGGAGAAAGGCCGGCCTCGCCGCCCGCGTCAAGGGCCTTGCTCCTGCCGCCCAGTAGGCCTTTTCCCCTCCTAGCCGTCCCGCAGATTTCTACAGGGAGAGAGAGCGAAGTCCCTTCGCCCTCTCTCCCTTTTTCCGTCGCCTCCTCCGCCGGAGAGACTCAAGGGCGCGGACCGCGGCGAGGCGAGGCGAGAAGCTCCAGCAGAAGAAGGCAGAGGCCGTTCCAGCCTCGGCCCCGACCCATCTTTTCCGCGGCGTTGAGGGCGATGAGGCCGGCGACGGCCCCCTTCAGGGCCTCGGCCCCGTAGAGACGGGCCGCCTCGGCGGCGAGGCGGGAGGCGTAGTCCTTGGCCTTGAGGGCACCGAGAATGGCCTTGGCCTCCCGGGGCGGAAGAAGGGCCTGATAGAGGGCAAGCCTCAGACGATTGTGAAGGGCCGTCACGACGGGGAGGGAGGAGGGCTCTCGGCTCAGGACCGTCAGCCCTCCCAGGACGTCGGCGACCCGCCCCCGGCAGATTCCGTCGAGGAGAAGAAGGAGGCTTTTGCCCCCCTCGTCGATGCAGAGGGCCTCGACGATCGGAGTCCCCACCCTGCCTCCCTCCGCCGCCAGGGCCAGCTTGGGAAGCTGGGCGCGGATCTCCTCCACGTCGTCGATCCACTCGGCCAGGAGGGAGGCCGCCGCTCCGTCGAGGTCGACTCCGGCCTCGCGGGCCGCCTCGCGGACCCAGGCGACGCGCCGACTCCCCCAGGGAGGAACCGACTCGCCCCGGACGAGCCAGGCTCGTTCGACGAGAGCCTTTCCCGGCGTCCGGCGCAGGTCACCCTCACAGACGAGGACGAGGGCACTCGAAGCCTCCTCCCCTTCGACGAAGGGAAGGAGCTCCGACGGGAAAGGCCCCAACCGTGCCGCCTCCTCGACGACGAGTAGCCTCTTTTCGGAGAAAAGCCCCCCCGTCCGCAACGACGAGAAAAGCTCCCGCCAGTCGCCCTCTTCCGGCCGCCCCTCGACGGAAAAGCCCTGGCCGACGAGGGAGGCGACCGTCTCCGAGAGAAGGCGCCGCTGAGCGGTCCCGGCGGCGCCGATGACGACGACTCGGGGCACTAGCCCCTCACCACCACGTTGACGAGCCTGTCGGGGACGGCGATGACCTTGACGACCGATCTGCCCTCCAGACGGGCCCGAACCCTTTCGTCGGAGAGAACGCGCTTCTCCAGCTCCTCCTTCGAGAGGCCGGCGGGAAACTGAAGGCGCTCGCGCAGCTTGCCGTTCTCCTGAAAGACGACGGTGACGCCGTCGACGACGAGGGCCGACGAATCGACTCCGGGCCAGGACTCCCGGGCCAGACAGGTCTCGTGGCCCACCATCTGCCAGAGTTCCTCGCAAAGATGAGGGGCGACGGGAGAGAGACAGAGCAGCAGCACCTCCACGCCCTCGCGGAAGAGACGCCCGTCGACGTCGTCCGTCGCCCTGAAGGCCGTCAGGGCGTTGGTCAGCTCCATGAGACGGGCCAGCGCCGTGTTGAACTGACGCTCCACGTCGATGTCGCGGGTGACGGACTGGATCGTCTCGTGGATCTTGCGCTTCAGGGAGCGCCTCTCGGCGCAGACGAGATCACCCATCGCCACGGGGTCGGACGCCGCTGAAAGCAGCCTGTCGAGGTTATCCTCGACGAGGCGCCAGACGCGGCGCAGGAAGCGGTGAGCCCCCTCGACGCCCTGCTCGGACCAGTCGAGGTCCTTCTCGGGAGGCGAGGCGAAGAGGATGAAGAGTCGGGCCGTGTCGGCGCCGTATTTTTTTATGATCTCGTTGGGATCGACGACGTTGCCCAGCGACTTGGACATCTTGGCTCCGTCCTTGATGACCATCCCCTGGGTGAGAAGGTTCGAGAAGGGCTCGCGCACCGTGAGGTAGCCCAGATCGGCGAGGGCCTTCGTGAAGAATCGGGCATAGATCAGATGAAGACAGGCGTGCTCGATCCCTCCGATGTACTGGTCGACGGCCATCCAGTAATCCGTGTCCGCCTTGAGGAAGGGGGCCTCGTCGGTGAAGGGCGAGGCGAAGCGCAGGAAGTACCAGGAGGAGCAGATGAAGGTGTCCATCGTGTCCGTCTCGCGCAAAGCGGGTCTGCCGCAGCGGGGACAGGTCGTCTTGCGCCAGTCGTCGCTCGTCGTCAGGGGGTTGCGGGTCGTCTCGGAGACGAGGAGATCGAGAGGAAGCTGAAGAGGCAGCTCCTCCTCGGGAACGGGGACCATGCCGCAATCGTCGCAGTAGACGATGGGAATGGGAGCGCCCCAGTAGCGCTGCCGCGACAGGAGCCAGTCGCGAAGGCGGAAGTTGATCTCCCTCTTGCCCCAGCCCCTCTCCTCGAACCAGAGGGCCATCCTGGGCAGGGCCTCGGCCGAGGGAAGACCGTCGAAGACGCCCGAATTGCACTGGACGCCGTCCTCGGTGAAGGCGACCGCCATGGTTTCCCCGTCCGGTACGGGCCCGTCGGCGGGACGGATGACGGCGATGACGGGGATGCCGTACTTGCGGGCGAAGTCGAAGTCGCGCTCGTCGTGGGCCGGAACGCCCATGATGGCCCCCGTGCCGTAGTCCATGAGGATGTAGTTGGCGATGTAGATGGGCACCCTTCTCCCGTCGACGGGGCTGACGGCATAGAATCCCGTGAAGAGCCCCTCCTTCTCTCCGCCGACGGCGGTGCGCTCGATCTCGCTCTTCTGCGTCACCGAGGCGACGAAATCGGCCATGGCCCTTCCATCGGGAGAACGGTCGATGAGCTTTTGCACGAGGGGATGTTCGGCGGCGAGGGCGACGAAGGTGACGCCGTAGATCGTGTCGATGCGGGTCGTGAAGGTCTCGATCGTCTCGTCGCCGCCGTCGAGGCCGAAGGAGAGCCGGACCCCCTCGGAACGCCCGATCCAGTGACGCTGCATGATGCGGACCCGCTCGGGCCAGCCCGGCAGATCGTCGAGATCGTCGAGAAGCTCCTGGGCATAATCGGTGATCTTGAGGAACCACTGGGTGAGGCTCTTCTTCTTGACGGCCGTTCCGCAACGCCAGCAGTGGCCGCCGTCGACGACCTGCTCGTTGGCCAGGACGGTGGCGCAGCTGTCGCACCAGTTGACGGGCGCCTGACGGCGGTAGGCCAGACCGGCCTTGTAGAGCTGGAGAAAGAGCCACTGGGTCCAGCGGTAGTAGTCGGGCCTGCAGGTGGCCACGGAACGGCGCCAGTCATAGCTGCATCCCATCTGCTTGAGCTGCTCCGTCATGTGGTCGATGTTGCTCAGCGTCCAGTCGTTGGGGTGGACGCCGTACTTGATGGCGGCGTTCTCGGCGGGAAGGCCGAAGGCGTCGAACCCCATGGGATGGAGGACGTTGAACCCCCTCATCATGAGGAAACGGGCCATGAGGTCCCCTATGGAATAGTTGCGCAGGTGTCCCATGTGAAGGGCGCCGCTGGGATAGGGGAACATCTCCAGACAGTAGAACTTGGGGCGGTCGCCTCCCGCCTCGACGTGAAAGACCCCCTCCCTCTCCCAGAACGTCTGCCACTTCTCCTCGATCCGTGCGAAATCGTAGGCCATAAGCCCCTTTTCCCCCTCTCGAAAAACAGGCCGCCTCGGCGGCCGAAAGAGCAATTTGCCCCACATTATACCCACTCCGACGGCGAAACTGAAGGAGGACCGGAGAAAGGCCCGCCTGCAGGCGGGCCTTTCTCCGGCGAAGATCTCTCCGGTCGGGGGCTGTTTCCCCTTCCGGCGGCGTTCAGTCCTCGTCCTTTGCCCCCTGGGTCATCTTGCGGAGAAAGGGCTTGATCAGGTCCATGGGAATGGGGAAGATCGTCGTCGAGTTCTTCTCGCTGGCCACGTCGCGCAGCGTCTGGAGGTAGCGGAGCTGCAAGGTGATGGGCGAGCGCTCCATGACGAGGGCCGCCTGAGAGAGCCGCTCCGAGGCCTGAAGCTCCCCCTCGGCGCTGATGATCTTGGCGCGGCGCTCCCGTTCGGCCTCGGCCTGGCTGGCCATGGCCCGTTTCATCCCCTCGGGAAGTTCGAGTTCCTTCACCTCGACGGCGCTGACCTTGATCCCCCAGGGATCGGTCTTCTCGTCGATGATCTGCTGAAGCTCCATGTTGATCTGATCGCGGGCCGTCAGGATGTCGTCGAGCTCGGATCGGCCCAGAACGGCCCGGAGCGTCGTCTGCGAAAGCTGGCTCGTGGCGACGGCGTAGTTCTCCACTTCGACGATGGAGCGCGTCGGCTCCATGACGCGGAAGTAGACGACGGCGTTGACCTTGATGGGGACGTTGTCCTTGGTGATGACCTCCTGAACGGGCACGTCGAGCGTCATCACCCGCAGATCGACGCGGATGACGCGGTCGATGAAGGGGATGACGATGACCAGTCCCGGCCCCTTGGCGCCGATCATCCGCCCCAGCCGGAAGACGACGCCCCGTTGATACTCGGGGATGATCTTCAGGGCCGAGCTGAGGAAAAAGAACGCGATCAGAACGACGCCGAGATAGCTCCCGGCGCTGAAAAGCAGGTTGAACAGAAAATCGATCATGACCTTTCCTCCTTCGTGATTCTCTCGATTTCAGGGTTTTTCCTCTTCCACGGGCTCCACCGTCAGCAGGAGTCCCTCGATCTTGACGACGCGCACCGTCGTTCCCGGGGCAATCCGCCTGCCGTCGACGGAGCGGGCCCGCCAGAGTTCACCTCGGCAGAGGACCATGCCCTCGGGGGAAAGGGCGCTTTTCACCTCGGCCCGCGTCTCGACGAGACCCTCCTGCCCCGAGACGACTTTGCGGCGCAGCGATCGCCAGACAGCGAAGGCCGACAGGGCGAAAAGAAGGGAGAGGGCCGCTATGGCTCCGCTCAGGACGCCCATGGAGACGTGAAGAAGCTCTCCGCCCGGCGCTCCTCTGAAGGTGACGAGGGCGCCGAGGATGAGGGCGGCGACGCCGAAGAGACTCAGAATCCCCATGCCTCCGACGAGCAGATCGAGGACCATGACGGCCACGCCGACGACGAGGAGGACGATGCCGGCCCAGTTGAAGGGAAGCATCCTCAGGCCGTAGGCTCCCATGAGGATCATGACGGCCCCCGACGTTCCCATCACGAAGCCGCCGGGCGTCAGGATCTCGAAGACGAGGGCGTAAAGACCGGCCATGAGCAGGAGATAGGCCACGTCAGGCCTCGTCAGGAAGGAAAGGATCTGAAGGCGTCGAGACAGGGGCCGGGCCTCGACGGAGGCCCCCGCCAGATTCAGGCGGACCGTCCTGCCTCCCGAACGGACCTCCCTTCCGTCGATGGCCGAAAGGAGCTGGTCGACGTCATCGGCGACGAGATCGACGACGCCCGCCCCGAGGGCCTCCGACGAGGTCAGGGAGAGACTCTCCGTGACCATGCGGGCCGCCGCCTCGGCGTCGCGTCCCCGCTCCGAGGCCAGGGAACGCATCTGGGCGGCCAGATCGTTGGCCACTTTCTTTTTCATGTCCCCCTCGGCGAGATCGCCTCCGGCTCCGACGGGGTGGGCGGCGCCGATGTGCGTTCCCGAGGCCATGACGGCCACGGCCGCCGACTGGACGAGGAAGGCCCCGGCCGAGGCGGCCCGGGCTCCCGACGGGGCCACCCAGACGACGACGGGGACGGGGCTGTTGACGATTCTCCCCGTCATGGCCCGCATGGAGCTGACCAGGCCACCCGGCGTGTCGAGACGCAGAAGGACGAGCCCGGCCTCTCTGTCCGCGGCCTCCTGAAGGACCTCGTCGAGATGGGCCTCCATGGCCGTGCCGACGACGCCCTCCAGATCGGAGAGGACGACGAGAGGGGCCGCCCGGGCCGCCGTCGCCGCCAGAAGGAAAAGGCAGACCACCGACATCCTTCGCAGGGCTTTGAAAACTTTTTCGTTCACCTTTCCATCACCTCCAGAGCCTCTTTCAGTTCGCTCACGGCGACGACGTCCATTCCTGAGGGCATCTCGTCCCTGTCGCGGCGACTCACGACGGCCCGGCGGAAACCGAGGCGGGCCGCCTCGCGAAGGCGCAGCCCCGTCCGCCGACAGGGGCGGATCTCTCCGGCCAGCCCCACCTCGCCGAGGAAACAGCACTCGGGCGGCAGACTTCTGTCCGTCGCCGCCGAGGCCAGCGCCATACAGAGGGCCAGATCGGCGCTCGTCTCCCGCACCTGAAGACCTCCGGCGATGTTGACGTAGACGTCGGACGTCCTGTAGGAGAGGCCGCACCGCCGCTCCAGGACGGCCAGCAGAAGCTGGACGCGGGCCACGTCGACGCCTCGGGCCGTCCTCTTCGGATAGGGGAAGGGCGTGGCGCAGGCCAGGGCCTGAACCTCGGCCACGAGGGGACGGGAGCCTTCGAGAGCGACGGTCATGGCCACGCCGGGGACGGAACCCTCGGCGGCGTTCCAGTAGAGAAGGCTGGCATCCTCGACGGGGGCCAGACCTCTTTCGATCATCTCGAAAATGCCCAGCTCGTCCGTGGCCCCGTAGCGGTTCTTCAGGGCCCTCAGGAGCCTGTAGGGCGAACTCCGCTCGCCGGAGAAGAGGAGGACGACGTCGACCATGTGCTCCAGCAGCTTGGGGCCGGCCAGCTGTCCCTCCTTGGTGATGTGGCCGACGAGAACGAAGGGGATGGCCTGGGCCTTGGCCAGGGAGATGCAGGTCTGGGCCACGGCCCGAACCTGGCTGGGCGTGCCGGGCCAGCCGGGTTCGCCCGGAGCCTTCAGGGCCTGAACGCTGTCGGCGACGACGAAGGCGTAATCGGAGGCCGAGGCCAGAGCCGATTCGAGATCGTCCTGACAGACGAGATGAAGATCGCCTCCCGTCGCTCCCAGGCGACGGGCCCTGAGGGCCACCTGGGAGGCCGACTCCTCGCCCGACAGGTAGAGCACCTTACGCCCCTGAGAGGCCATGGCCGCGCAGGCCTGGAGAAGAAGGGTCGATTTGCCGATGCCCGGCTCGCCGCCGAGGAGACTGACCCCACCGGGGACCCAGCCTCCGCCCAGAACGCGGTCCAACTCGTCGATGCCGGAGGCGACGCGCCTCGGCGCCTCGACGTCGAAAACATTGAGGGGCTTGACTCGGGCCCGGCGGGACTCTCCCGGTCCCTTCTCCTCGAGGATCTCGGCCAGAGTCCCCCAGGCGCCGCAGCCGGGACAGCGTCCCGTCCAGGTCACGGTTCGGTGACCGCATTCGCCGCAGAGGAAACGTGACTCCGTCTTCTTGGCCATAGTCTCCCTCCTTAAGCTTAATTTCAATCTTATCCTCCAGACCGGAAGCTGTCGAGCCCGTCGACGGCCCCTCTTCCCGCTCCATCGGCGAAAGGACTTTCGGAGAACCGAAAGGGGATGGCAGATAGGCGCCAAGACCCGGGCGGCCTTTTCCCCGGCGGGTCGGACCCGTCAGGACGGCCCCCAAACATCGGATATTCCCCGAAGGGCAGGGCCATCGGCTTTCCGCGACGGCAGGAACGTCTGTCGTAAAGGGAGCGACCTCGGCTCCTTCGGCCCCTGGAGCGGCCGCTCTCCACTGATAGAAACGGACTCGACCAGAACGACCTTTGCCGTCAAGGGCAAGGTCTCGGTCACGCAGGAAGAGTCGGGCCAGCTTCTCCCGGCGCGACGCCCTTTACACCCCTCGGCGGCCATGTTATCATCCTTTTCGCCCGACTCGATGCCATGATAGCGATTTAGCACGCTAAAGGAGATGCCGCCATGCCCTCTTCGATGATTCACCGCCTTCCTCAGGGATGCCGCACCGTCGGCGGAGCCCGGGCGAAAGCCATGGAGCGCTGCCGCCAGGTCTTCATGTCCCGCTTCGCCTCCTTCGGCTACCGCCCCTTCCTTCCTTCAGGTCTTCAGCTCATCCAGTCGGCCTGGGAGCGTCTCCCCTCCGACCTGAAGGGCCGGACCGTCTGTCTCACCTCGCCCTTCGGCGAGCCCTGCTGCCTTCGAGCCGACCTGACTCTGGCCGCCGTGGCCTACCTGGGAGCCCACTACGCCCCTCAGGAACGGCCTCTGCGCCTCTGTTACGCCGAACGCGTCTACAGAAGCTCCCCGCCGCCCGAGAAGGAGCTCGAAGGAACCCAGATCGGCGCCGAGCTGCTGGGCTGGGAGGGAGAGGGGGCCGACGTGGAGCTCCTCTTTCTCCTCATCGGTCTTCTCGACGCCCTGGACGTCCCCGACGTGATCATCGTCCTTGGCGACGTCACCCTCTTCGCCCGGGCCCTCCAGGGACTGCCGACGGAGACGGCCCGCCGCCTCACCCGGGCGCTGCAGGAGGGCAACCTCTCCGACTACGGCGCCGCCCTGCGGGGTCTGGCCGACCCTCTCGGCGAGACTCTGACCGAGCTTCCCCGCCTCAAGGGTGACGACGCCGTCCTGCGCCGCGGCGCCGAGCTTTTCGGCGCCGACGCCGTCGCCACCCTGGCGGCCATCAAGGAAAACCTCGACGCACTGGGCCTGGGCGAACGGATCCGCTTCGATCTGAGCCTCGTCCGGGAACTGGACTACTATTCGGGCCCCCTCTTCGACGTCTATGGCGGAACCTCGGGACGGGCCCTGGGCGGAGGAGGGCGCTACGACGCCCTCCTGGCCGAATTCGGCATCCTGGGTCAGGCCCTGGGCTTCGGCCTCGACCTGGAGCGCCTCTCCCAGGCCTCCTCCTTTTCCAGCGGCTCGCGGGGACCGGTCATGGCCTGGACGGGAGGCCTCTCGGCGGCCCGGGCCATCGCCAGGGGCGCCGAACTCTGCGGCGAGGGAATCGAGATCGAGCTGAGCTGGCAGCCCTCCAAGGCAAGATCGGTCAAACTGGCCGAGGGGCGGGGATTTTCCTTCTGGATCGATCTGGCCCGGGAGAGCGTCGTCGAAATCGCGACGGGGAAGACCTCTCCCCTCGATCTCTGGATCAGGGAGGGGATCTGATGCTGACCCTGGCTCTGCCGACGGGACGGGTCCAGAAGGAGGCCCTTCAACTTCTGGCCTCGCTGGGCCTGCCGACGAAAAGGCTGGAAAAGGCCGGACGGAGTCTGGTCATCGACGAGGGGACGACGCGCTATCTCCTGGCCAAGCCCATGGACGTCCCCCTCTACGTCCATTACGGCGTCGCCGATCTCGCCCTCGTCGGAAGCGACGTCCTGGCCGAGACGTCACCGGCCCTCATCGAGCTGGCCGACACGGGACAGGGGCGGTGCCGCCTCGTCGTCGCCGGGCCGAAGGAACTGGGCCGCCGCTTCTGGGGACACGAGAGCGCCATCATGGGCCTCCGCGTCGCCACCAAATATCCCCGCATCGCCGACGGCTATTTCGCGAAAAGGGGCGTTCAGGTCCGCATCATCTCCCTCAACGGCTCCATCGAGCTGGCCCCCCTGCTCAACCTCAGCGACTGCATCCTCGACATCGTCCAGACGGGAACGACGCTGGAGGCCAACCGTCTCGTCGTCCTCGACGAGGTGGCCCCCGTCTCGCTCCGCCTCGTGGCGAGCCGACGAAGCGCCCAACTCCGCTGGCAGGAGATCGGGCCTCTCGTCGAAAAGCTGAACCCCTCCCGGAAGGAGGTCCTCTAGAGAAGATGGTCACGGAACGGCAGAGGAAGACGAAAGAGACGGAAATCACCCTTCTTCTCGATACGGCACCGGAGAGCCCCGCAGTCGATGTCGACATCGACTGCGGCTTCATGGGCCACATGCTGACTCTCCTGGCCCACCACGGCCGCTGGAGCCTGACCGTCAGGGGTCGCGGCGACGACGCCGACGACCACCACCTCGTCGAAGACCTGGCCATCGTCCTCGGCTCGGCCCTCCTGGAAGAGACGAAGAAAACCGCCAGGACCCGCTACGGGTGGTGCGCCCTCCCCATGGACGGGACCCTCGTCCTCGCCTCCGTCGACATCAGCGGCAGAGGATCGTACAGCGGAGACCTCCCCTTCCCCGTGGCCACCTGCAGGGGCTTCGACCTCGAACTGATCGACGAGTTCTTCCGGGCCCTGGCCCGCGAGGCCCGGACGACGATCCACATCCGGGCACTGGCCGTCGACAACGGCCACCACCTGGCCGAGGCGGCCTTCAAGGGGCTGGGCCGGGCCTTCCGTCAGGCCCTGTCGCCGGCCGACGACGAGCCCAGCAGCAAGGGGAGCTGGCTGTGATCGCCGTCATCGACTACGGCGCCGGCAACGTGACCAACGTCGTCCGGGCCCTGGCGCGACTGGGCAGGGAGGCCCGGATTCTCTCCGAACCGGTCCCCATCGATGCCGAGCTCTACGTCCTTCCCGGCGTGGGTGCCTTTCCGCCCGCCATGGAACGGCTCCGGGATCGGGGATGGGAGACCTTTCTCCGCCGCTGGGCCGCCGCCGGGGGCCCCCTTCTGGGCATCTGCCTCGGGATGCAGCTCCTTTGCGAAAAGAGCCTCGAAGACGGATCCACGGAGGGACTGGGCTTCATCGGGGGCACCGTCTCCCTCCTGGAGGGCACGAAGCGCCTGCCTCACATGGGCTGGAACGATATGGTCCCCCTCCCCGCTTGCCCCGTCGCGGGAGGGCCCTTCTACTTCGTCCACAGCTACGCCCTGAAGGCAAGCGACGACGGAAAGGCCTTCACCGACGTCGACGGCCGTTCCTTCGTCTCCCTCGTCGCTAGAGACTCCGTCGCCGGATGCCAGTTTCACCCCGAGCGGAGCGGCCTCGAAGGCGTCGCCTTTCTGGGCCGTCTCATCGAGCATCTCATGAAGGAGGGAACACGATGATCCTCTACCCGGCCATCGACCTCTACGAGGGACGGGTCGTCCGGCTCCGACAGGGAGATTACGACAGGCTGACGGCCTACGGCGACGACCCCGTCGCCCAGGCACGCCTCTTCGCCGAAGCGGGCTGCACCTGGCTTCACGTCGTCGATCTCGAGGGAGCCCGGGCGGGAGAGCCGAGACATCTCCATCTCCTTCCGGCCCTGGCCGAGACGGGACTTTCCATCCAGTACGGAGGGGGGCTCCGCAGCAGGGAGGCCCTCTCGTCGGCCCTCCGGGCCGGCGCGACGCGGGTCATGGCAGGAAGCCTTCTCGTCAGGGACATGACAGGAGCGGCGAGACTCTTCGATCAGTGGGGAGAGGCCATCGTCGCCGCCGTCGACGTCAGGGACGGGGCCGTCGCCTTCGGCGGCTGGATCGAGCAGTCCGACCTCGATCCGAAAGGCTTCCTCGAAAAGCTCCTTTCCCTCGGCGCCCGGCGCTTCCTCGTCACCTCCGTGGCGCGGGACGGCACGGGGCAGGGCCCCGACATGGAGCTCTATCGCTCTCTTCTCGCCACGTCTCCCTCGGCGGCCCTCATCGCCGCCGGCGGCGTCGCCTCCGTCGAAGACCTCCTTTCCCTGAGGGATCTCGGGCTGGAAGGAGCCGTGGCCGGTCGATCCCTCTACGAGGGGATCCTCTCCCTGGTCGAGGCCCTCGAGGCGCTGGGCCGGCCATGCTGAGAAAAAGGATCATCCCCTGTCTCGACGTCAAAGAGGGACGGGTCGTCAAAGGAGTCAACTTCGTCAACCTCCGCGACGCCGGAGACCCGGCCCGACTGGCCCGGGTCTACATGGAGCGGGGCGCCGACGAGCTCGTCTTTCTCGACATCAGCGCCTCGGCCCAGCGGCGGAAGACCATGACGGGATGGGTCCGGGCCGTCGCCGACGAGCTGCTCATCCCCTTCACGGTGGGAGGCGGCATCTCCTCGGCCGAAGAGGCCCGGGAAATCGTCGCCCTCGGAGCCGACAAGATCTCCCTCAACACGGCGGCCGTCGAGAACCCCGGACTCATCGCCGACTGCGCCCGCCTTCTGGGACGCCAGGCCGTCGTCGTCGCCATCGACGTCCGCCGCGACGGAGAGACCTTCGACGTCTACATCCGGGGCGGCCGGGAAAAAAGCGGCCTCGAGGCCCTGAGCTGGGCCCGCGAGGTCGAGCGCCTCGGCTGCGGCGAAATCCTCCTCACCTCCATGGACCGCGACGGGACAAAAGAGGGCTTCGACATCGATCTTCTGAGCCGTCTCACCGCGACCGTCCGCGTTCCCGTCATCGCCTCGGGCGGTGCGGGAACGAAGGAGCACATGGCCCAGGCCTTCGAGGCCGGAGCGGAAGCGGCCCTGGCCGCCTCCGTCTTCCACTTCGGGACCCTCGACATCGGAGAACTGAAAGAATGGCTCGACGGGCGGGGAATCGCCGTCCGCCTCGACAAAAAGGCACGACCGAGGAGGGACGGAAATTGAACGAAGCGATCTTCGAGGGGCTTCGATTCGGCGACGACGGCCTCCTGCCCGTCGTCGCCCAGGACGCCGTGACGGGAGAGATCCTCATGCTGGCCTGGGCCGACAGGGAGGCCCTGAGGGAGACGGAACGGCTGGGCGAGCTGGTCCTCTACAGCCGCTCCCGCGGGGAGCTCTGGCACAAGGGAAAGACGAGCGGCAACAGAATGAAGGTTCTGGCTCTCAGGGCGGACTGCGACAGCGACGCCGTCGTCGCCCTCGTCGAACCGGCAGGGCCGGCCTGCCACACGGGGGCCCGAAGCTGCTTCTTCCGCAATCTTCTCGGCGAGGGAGGCGACGAGGCCTCCTTTCCGGGACGTCTCTGGCGCTACCTCCTCGAAAGGCGCCACGACGGCCCCGACGAGAGCTACACGGCCTCCCTCCTGGCCCGGGGAAAAAGCCGGGTGGGGCAGAAGATCGGCGAAGAGGGCGTCGAGACGGCCATCGCCGTCGCGACGGGAGACAGAGAGGGAACCCTCTACGAGGCGGCCGACCTCGTCTATCACCTCCTCGTGGGTCTTCTCGCGCTCGACATCCCCCTGGGAGACCTCTGGAAGGAACTGGCCTCGCGCCACAAGGGCAAGGAATGAGGAAGGGGCGGGTCCACGGACCCGCCCCTTCCTCATTCCTGACGGGGAAGAGAGCGACGGAGGCCGGTTTCGGCCCCCTCGACCTTTCTGCGGGAAGAGGAGACCTCTCGTCCCGCCCGGAGACATCCGGAAAGGGAAGGCCCACGACGGGCCCTTCGCGAAAAAACGAGCCGAACGGTAAAAGGCGACGGAGAAGGCCCGTCGACGGGTCCCTGCCTCCGGCCCGGGAAGCGGGCGCCCCTCCTCCTTTCAGGGTCGGCTGTGGCTCCAGGGGGCCTCTTTAGCGCACTCGGCGACGACGGAGACGAAGTCGCGGGCGTACTGGGGCACGTAGCGATCCCGCCTCCTGATGGCATGGTAGGGGACGATCTCACCGGGATCGCCCACCAGAAAATGGAGGACAGGCCTGGGGTAGACGAAGTTGACGGTGTAGCTCGCCATGTTGAAGGCGATCCCGAGCTCTTCGGCCGCCATCTGCGAGGCCGCCTCGAGATTCTCGATCAGGAAGACCCTCCCCGGCCTGGCTCCGGAATGGGTCAAGGCGCGATCCGTGTAGGTCCGGACGGACTGGGAGGGATGCTGAAGAATGAAGGTCTCGCCGTCGAAAACCCTCAGATCGATCCAGGGAAGGGGAAAACCCTCGATGGCCTGCGCCTCCCTGACCCTGCGATGGTCGGGAGAGACGACGACGACCAGGCGGTCGTCGTAAAGGGGGAGGTACTCCAGTGCGGCATGAGAGGACCTCCTGTTGTTGACGACCAGGTCCAGCTCCCCCTCCAGAACCATGCGGAAGAGCTCCGACGATCCCCCTTCGAAGACGGAGACCTGGACGCCCGGGTAGAGACCGGAAAAACGGCGAAGGGCCGCCGGCAGCAGATACGTCGTCCGGCGGGGATGAAGGCCCAGCCTGAGCGTCCCCGAAATGCCTCCCTTGAGATCGGTCAGAGCCGCCTCGTACTGGTTTTTCAGATCGACCATCTGAGCCGCATAGTGGAGATAGAGGCGCCCTCCCTCGGTGGGGACGAATTTCTTCCCCATCCGGTCGAAGAGGGGGAAGCCGAGGCTTTTCTCCTTCGAGCTGAGGAAGACGCTCAGCGCCGGCGAGGAGATGTTCAGAGCCTCGGCGGCATACTTGATGGTGCCGTACTTGCAGATGGCCAGAAGATTTTCCTGCTCTCTCAGATTCATGGCCAGACCTTCCTTGTTATTTTAAATTAGTTATACACTAATATGTGATTTTAAATATTCCATTTGAAAAAATCATCGTAACCGAGTACGCTGGCTCCCGTCAACCTTCGGGGTGCGAAGATCTGGGCCGGCCAGGTCTCTCGACTTCCGAGGCCTTTCGCTTCGGCCTCCTCTTCCGGGAACGGGAGATCTCCCGACGGGGCCTGAGACGAGGGAAACCCGACAAGGAGGGAACAGCGTCCATGGCTGTGTTGAAGAAACGCTTCAATTTCGCCGACGTCAAAGTGCCTCACACTTACGTGATCATCTTCACCATGATCCTCGTCGCGGCGGCGCTGACCTACGTCATTCCCGCCGGACAGTACGATCGCCTGAAAAACAGCGCCGGCATCACCGTCGTCGACCCCCAATCCTTCCACTACGTCGAGTCCGCTCCGGCGGGTGTCATGGGCGTCCTCAGCGCCGTTCCCGACGGCCTGAAATCGACGGCCAGCCTCGTTTTCTTCCTCTTCATCATCGGAGGCGTCTTCCAGATCATCAACTGCACCGGGGCCATCAACGTCCTGGTCAACCGGCTGAGCAGGACCTTCAGCGGCCGAGAAGAGTTCATCATTCCCGTCTTTCTTTTCACCTTCTCCCTGGGCGGAGCCCTGATGGGCATGTCCAACGAGGTGCTGGCCTTCGTCCCCATCGGCATCATGCTGGCCCGCAAGTCGGGCTTCGACGCGGCGGTGGGAACGGCCATGGTCACCATGGGAGCCCTGGCCGGATTCAGCGCCGGGACGATGAACCCCTTCACCGTCGGCATCGCCCAGGGCATCGCCGAGCTTCCCCTCTACTCGGGCCTCGGCCTGCGCATCGTCCTCCACTTCACGTTCCTTCTCATCGGAAGCGTCTACCTCATGCGCTACGCCAGGAGAGTGAAGAACGATCCCTCGTGCAGCATCGTCGCCGATCTGGAGAGAGAGGAACAGGCCATCACCCTCGCCCAGGCCGAACGGGAGGAGACCGTCTCCGATTTCCGCCACGCAGGCGTCCTCCTCGCCTTCCTCGCAGGGCTGGCCTATATCCTCTACGGCGTCTTCAAATACGAATGGGGCATCGCCGAAATGCAGCCCATCTTCATCGCCATGGGCATCGTCGGAGGGCTTATCGGAGGCATGGGTCCCAGCGCGATCGCCCGGGAATTCCTGAACGGAGCCCGCGCCCTGGCCTTCGGCGCCCTCGTCATCGGTTTCGCCCGAGGCATCCTCGTCGTGCTCCAGAACGGGATGATTCTCGACACGATCATCCACGGCCTGGCCGTCTGGCTTCAGGCCATGCCGGCCCAGCTGACGGCCCTGGGCATGTTCCTCATCCACATCGTCCTCAATTTCTTCATCCCCTCCGGCAGCGGGCAGGCGGCGGCGACGATGCCCCTCTTCATCCCCCTGGCCGACATCACCGGCGTGAGCCGTCAGGTCGCCGTCCTGGCCTTTCAGCTCGGCGACGGCATCTCCAACGGCATCAACCCCACCTCGTCCAACATGAACGCCTTCCTGGGCGTGGCCAAGATCACCTATCCCCAGTGGGTCCGCTTCGCCGGCCCCCTCATCGTGACGTGGCAGATCACGGGAGCCCTCTTCATCCTCGTCGCCAACCATATCGGCTACGGTCCCTTCTGACGGGACCGACAGAGAGAGAGCGGGGAAAACGCGAGGCCCGGGGGCGAGGCCGCCGGGCCTTTTTCGGAAAGTGGAGGAAAAGAAGACCGATGGACAGAAAACAAGACCTTTTCGAGCACATCGACGCCATGGCCTCCGAGCTGACCGCCCTGTCCGACTTCATCTTCGACCACCCCGAGAAGGGGCTGGAGGAACATCAGGCCTGTGCCCTGCTGACCGATTTCCTGGCCCGAGAGGGTTTCGACGTCGAAAGAGGTCTCGTCGGCATGGACACGGCCTTCCGGGCCTCTTTCGACAACAGGTCAGGAGACGGGAAGGGACCTTCCATCGGGCTTCTCTGCGAATACGACGCCCTGGAAGACCTGGGTCACGCCTGCGGCCACCACATGCAGGGACCGGCCATAGTCGGAGCCGCCTCGGCGCTGAAAGCCCTCTGCGGCGACAGGCCCTTTCGTCTCGTCGTCTACGGGACTCCGGCCGAGGAGACGGTGGGCGGGAAGATCCTCATGAAGGAAAGAGGCTGCTTTCAGGACATCGACGTGGCTCTCATGATGCACGGCTCTCCCACGACGACGACGGACGTCCGCTGCCTGGCCCTCATCTCCTACGAGGTGACCTTTCTCGGTCGGTCGGCCCATGCCGCCATCGCTCCCGAAAAAGGACGGAGCGCCCTCGACGCCCTTCTCCTGGCCTGTCAGGGCATCGAGTTCCTCCGGGAACACGTCCGGGACGAGACGCGGCTCCACTACACGATCCTCGACGCCGGAGGGCCGAGCAACGTCATTCCGGCGCGGGCCAAGGGCGAGTTCTCCCTGCGCTCCTACTCCACCGATTACGTCGATTCGGTGGCGAAGAGAGTCCGCGACCTCTTCCGCGGGGCGGCCCTCATGGCCGGAGTCACCTGCGAGATCGAGGAGAAGCCCCGCTATCAGGCGAAAATACCCGTCCTGGCCCTCAACGAACTTCTGATGGACAACGCCCGCAGGCTCGAGGCGCCGACGCTGCGCCCGCCGAGGGAGAAGACCGGTTCGACCGATTTCGGCAACGTCATGTACGACCTTCCCGGCTCCTGCATCCGCGTCGCCTTCGTCGACGAAAAGGCTTCCCCTCACTCCGAAGACTATCTCCGGGCGGGAAAGAGCCCCGAGGCCCATCGCTGCGTTCTGCTGGGAGCCAAAATCCTGGCGGCGACCTGCTGGGATCTCGTCGAAAGGGAGGAAACCCTCAAGGCGATCCAAGGAGAATTCGGAGAGAGGAAGGAAGAACTCTCCCGCGTCTGACCGGGCCCCGCCGTCGCCGTGCCGGCACAGGGCCATGAGGAGCGGGGACACCGACAGGGGGAGGAGCGGCGAAGTCCCGATCGTCGACCTTCGAGTGAGGAAGGGATGCCTCGCCCGTCGGCGGGCTCTTTCGAAAAAAGACCCCTCGCCTCGCCTGATGGGTCTGTTCTCCCCGGGAATCCTTCCGGGGAGAAGGTCCGGCGCCCCTTCCGAGGGAACGTCCCTGCCGAGGTCCCGGCGATGCGGGATCTCAAGGCCGGGCGTCGCCGTCCTTCGACGGCGCCTTCCTGCGCCGCAGCCCCGGAAGGGTTTCCTTTGGCGCGATTCGGTCCGGGAAAAGCGCCCCTGAAGGGACGGAGAGAGCCGGATAGCCGTGAGCCCCCGCCTGAAGGCGGGGGCTCACGGCTATCCGGCTGCAGCGAGGGCCAGGAGTCCGTCGGGCTTGGCCTGACGATCGCTGATCGATGCTCTTTTGTCCTACCTGAAAGGGATTCTTCGTTCTCGAAGGCAGACGCTTCGTCTCATAGGTCAGGCCCAATCAACCTTTTCCCGGAGAAGTCCGACAGGCCCCTAGAGAAGGACCTTGCGACCTCCCTGGCCGCGCAGGGCCAGGGCCAGCTCGTCGAAGGAGGGCTCTTCGAGGAGCATCCTGCAGCCCCACCGGGCCTGAAGATCGTCGAGACGATGGGCGTCGGAGGCCCGGGTGAAGACTCGCCGCGGATAAAGGCGGCGGAAGGCCTCCAACCCCGCCGCGTCGACGCGGCGGGAGACTTCGAGGGCGTCGACGGGCAGCTCGTCTGGGATGGGGCCGAGGACGACGGGGTAGGAGAAGGAACTCCTGTCGATGTGGGCCATGACGGAGAGGCCGCCTCGGCGGGCCGTCTCGGCGACGACTTCGTCGACGCTGTAGCCGACGGCCTGAACGAGGAGACGGTCCTCCATGCGGACCACTTCGTTGGTGCCGTCGATGACGACCTGCCAGCCGAAATAGTCGGGGTCGTTGAGGACGGGCCCCATCTTTTTCCAGAGCCATCCCTGGAAGTCGGCGGCCTCGCCGTAGGAGCGGAAGAGAGTGACGACATGGATGTCCTCGGCCGTCTGAACCTCGATACCGGCGATGACGAGCGGTCCGCCGTCTCCGGCGGCCTCGCGCAGGGCGGGCACGTTGTCGGCGGCGTTATGGTCCGTGACGGCCAGGATATCGATCCCCTCGGCCCGCGCTTTTTCGACGATCTCCGGTGCCCCCATCTCCAGCTCGCCGCAGGGCGAAAGGACGGTGTGGACGTGAAGGTCCACCTGAAAGGGGACCATGGGAACTACCCCTCAAGTCCCAGGGCGTAGAGCCTGCCGCAGAGTTCGTAGGCCGAAAGGGGCGACGAGGCCAGGGCGATCGACTCCTTGAGACACCGCTCCGCCAGCTCCGGCGCGGGTCTACGTCCGTCGGAGAGGACGATGAGAGGCACGTCGCGCAAAACGGCGACGGCGGCCACGTTGACGTGGTTCTGTATCGTCACCCAGACCGCCTCTTCGGGACAGCGACCCATGACGAAACTGAGGAGGTCTCCGACGGTGCCCCGGCGGATCTCTGCGTCGCTCCGGCCGGGACAGTGGACCTCGAGGGCAAGAGCCTCCAGGACAGCGGCAACTTTCATGATCAGCGATTTCCCCTTCCCCGCAGCGTCTGAGGCTGGAATGTGGACAGATCGATGATGTCGGCGGCGAGCGTGCTGATGCGCTCCCGCAGCTTGAAGATGCAATCCGTCGTCTCGCCGCAGCCTCGGACGATGTCCTCGGCCATGGCCTTGCAGGAGGGCCGGCCACAGGCGCCGCAGTCGATGTGGGGAAGGCCGGCGAAGATCTCCTTCATTTTCTTGAGGCGATCCATGGCCTCGTTGAGGTTTTCGGCCAGGGGCCTTCCGGGCCGCGTCGACAGAGGCTGGGGAAGGCGCCAGACTCCTGCGTCGTAGAGGTCGACGATGGCCGCCCGCTCTTCCTCGGAAGGGTTCCAGTCGACGTTGAGGGCCTCCGTCCGAAGCTGGCCGAGAAAGCGCGATTCGGCGTTGCCGATTCCGCCGATGCAGCCCAGGTCGCAGACGCGGCACTCGACGAAATCGACGCCGTGGAGACGGCCCAGCTCGAGATCCCTCAGAAGGTCGAGGGTGTTGCGCAGTCCCGAAACGGTGACCGTCGTCAGCTCCCGCGACGCGAAAGCCTTGACGTGACGCGACTCTCCTCTGCGGGCCGCCCAGCGGATCCAGCGGGTGTTGGCCATGGGCTCGCGCTCGCCCCTCACGCGGGGACCTCCGGCCAGAAGGTCCCGGGCGACGCTTTTGACGGAGACGACATGGTCGATATTGCTGTTCCCCCGCCCCTCGGGACTGCGGATCATGGTGATCTTGGCCGGACAGGGAGCCAGAAGCGTCACGGGATCGGTTCTCCCCGTTTCCTTGCGCCAGAGGGCGACGCCCGTCTCCAGGGGCGATTCGACGGGGACAAGCCGCCCCAGAAGTTCGGGGAAGCGGGTCTGAATGAGACGTACCACGGCGGGACAGTAGGTGGAGATGAAGGGGCGCTCGTCCTCCGTCGAGCCTTCGATGATCCGGGCCGTGGCGTAGGCGGCGACGTCGAAGGCCCTCGCGACGTAGGGGCAGAGGTCTTCGATGTTCCACGAAGACAGAGCCTCGACGACGAGGGCCGGACGCCAGTAATGACTGAACTGAACGTAAAAGGTGGGATCGGCGACGACGACGGAGGCTCCGTGGGACTGAAGAAGCCGCCAGTCATCCTCGTCGAGGCCGAGAGCCTTGTTGCCGCAGCTTCGGATGCACTCGCCGCAGTCGATGCAGAGTTCGGGGATGATCCTCACCTGGCCGTCGATGACGCGAATCGCCTCGGTGGGACAGGAGCGGATGCAGTTGACGCACCCCCGACAGGCCACGTCGAAAATCTTGACCCCTTGGGCCATCGTCGTTTCCCCCCCGGTTAAACGCTACCTCCCTCTGAATCGAGCTCGATGACGGCCCTGAGCGTCGTTCCGACGCCGACGGTCGAGTCGATCTCGAGGGAATCCGAATTTCGTTTGATGTTGGGCAGGCCCATGCCGGCGCCGAAACCCATCTCGCGGACCCTGTCGGGAGCCGTCGAGTAGCCTTCCTTCATGGCCATCGCCACGTCGGGAATGCCGGGCCCCTCGTCGCTGGAGATGATCTCCAGTCTCTGGGGCGTGATGAGAACTCTGAGAAGGCCGCCTCCACCGTGAATGACGAGATTCATCTCAGCCTCGTAGGTGATGATGGCAGCCCGACGTATGACGGGAGAGGGCATGCCCAGCATCTTGAGAGTGTCCTTGACGCTTCCCGACCCCTCGCCGGCGGCCAGAAAATCGTCTTTTTCGACTTCGAACTCCACAACGTAGGGGGCGACCAAGTGAGGCTACTCTCCCCTCTCGGGAATGGAACAGGGAGCCAATCCGGCCTTGAAAAGAAGCCCCGACGTCTCGTAGAGGCTTTTGTCGGAGAGGAGAAGGGGAATGCCCACCTGAGAGGCCAGGCGGACCATCTCCTCCTGAGGATGCTTCCCTCGGACGAAAAGCACGGCGGGCAGGTCGAGCATCTGGGCCGTACGGACGATCTGGATATTCATCAGTCCCGTCAGCAGAAGCGTTCCCGGTTGAGCGAAGGCGAGAACGTCGCTCATCAGGTCGGCGGCGTAGACGTAGTCGGCCTCGGCCGTCTCCAGCTCCGCCTCCCCGCACAGAATCCTGGCATTCACAAGCTCGGCGATATCCCGAACCTTCATGTTCCGTCAACCTCCCCTTCGACAATACACGTTGACACGCAGCGAGTGTCCCTCTTCGGCGGCCTCTTCCTCTTTCAACACCCTACCAGGAGCGCAAGACTTTGGCAAGAATTTCTCAAAGTGATCAGGGCATCTCGAGACGGCCGTCGGAGACCTCGAAGGAGCGCACGTCGACGAAGGCCTTTTCGATGAGGCGCCCGCCAGGGCCTACTTCGAGGACGGCCAGGACCGACAGGAGGGGGCGGTGGGTGCGGGAATCGATGGAGAGGAGCTGGCTCCCCAGGGCGATGGACTCGACGTGCCCCAGGGCCTCCGCCAGAGCGGAAGCCTCGGGCCCCGCCGCCTCAAGAGCCTTGGCGAGCCAGAGCCCTAGAGAATAGGCCCTGGCCGCGGCGGCCCCATCGGCGACGCGGAGCCCCTCGTCGAGCCAGAGATCGTCCCTCAGGTGCTCCAGTTGGGGATCGGTCGCCAGGGGATAATCCTGGTCGGCGAAAAGAAGCCCCTCGGCGGTGCCCAGAGGAGGGCCGAAGGGACCTCCGTAGAGAAGGCTCAGAGAGTACCCCATACGCCGCGTCAGGGCCCAGAGGTCGAGAGTCGCCAGAGGATCGAGGAAAAGCAGAGCGGAGGTAGCCCGGGCCGCCAGGACCTCGTCGACACGAGAGAGAAGGGCATCGTCGGCAGAGGTGCGGAAAAGGAGAGATCGCGTGGGCATCCCTCGCGCCTCGAGGCGGTGCCGGGCCTCGTCGTGACCACGCAGAAGGTCCGGCTCGAGAAGATCGGAGAGAAGGGCTACGACGGGTCCTCCCTGTCGGAGGACGTAATCGCTCAGGGCGTTGGCCCTGCAGGTCTTTTCCTGGCTGAGGGCGAAGAGGTAGGGAAGAGGGGATCCCGAGAGATCCTTGAGGGAAAAATCCTCCCCTCCCGCGAAGAGAAGCGGCGGCCCCTGACGTCCCATGGCGAGGGCCAGAGCCCGATCGGTCTCGGGAGAGGCGAAACTCAGGACGGCGACGACGCCGCGGGCGCGCCATGCCTCCACGCGATCGGGGACGGCATCGGGCAGGAGGGCGTCGTCCCAGGAGAAGATGACGTCGAAGCCGCGGACCCCCTCGGCGGGCTCGTTGAGGCGGCCCTGAAGCAGGAGGAGGCCGGCCCGCACGGCGACCCCCTGCTCGGCCAGCCATCCTCCAGGCGGGGGGACGACGGCGACGGACCAGATCCAGGGTGCCGCAAGGGGATCGGCCCCGCCGGAGACGGCGGAACCGACGAGGGAAAGAACGAGCAGCGCAAGGACGGCAATCTTCTTCATGGCGCCTCCCCATCGATAAGGGCTTGGTTTTCCTGTCTCCCCTTAGAGTATCATAGGGGCGGAGGTGGTCCACCCTGAGAGACTTCTATTCTACCGCTCTTCTCACTCTCGGCGCCTTTTTGCTCCTCGGAGTCCTGGCCGGAAGAAGGACCCGAAGCGGATCGGACTACACCGTGGCGGGCCGGAAGGCCGGGGCCGGGGCCGTGGCGGGCATCCTCCTTGGGGCCCTCGTCGGGGGCGCCTCCACCGTCGGTACGGTCCAGATGGCCTACGGCCACGGCTTTTCGGCCTGGTGGTTCACCCTCGGGGGCGGCATCGGCTGCCTCCTGTTGGGACTGCGCTTCGCCGGGCCGCTCCGCCGATCGGGACTGGAGACGATTCCCCAGCTTCTCGGCGCCCACTACGGCGCCGGAACGGGAAGGCTGTCCATGGCCGCAGCCTCGGCCGGAACCTACATCTCCATCGTCGCCCAATTCCTCGCCGGTCTGGCCCTCCTCCGCTCGGTCCTCCCCCTCTCGACGGGACAGGCCTCTTTGGTCCTGGCCCTGTCCGTGACGGGATTCATCTTCTTCGGCGGCCTCAAGAGTTTCGGAGCCCTGGGGAAAGCCAAGATCGCCCTCCTCTACGTCGTCATGGCCTCCTGCGCCGCGGCCTCCTCCCGAGGCTCTCTCCGGGCTCTGGCCGCGCTCCCCTTCTCCCCCTATTTCAACCTCTTCGGCCGAGGTCCGGCCAAGGACCTGGGAGCCCTGACCTCTCTCATCGTCGGCGTCTTCACCACCCAGATCTACATCCAGTCCTTTTTCGCCGCCTCCGACGAAAGGTCGGCCCGTCGCGGCGCCTTTCTCTCGGCCCTCCTCATGCCCCCGCTGGGACTGTTGGGCATTCTCGTCGGCCTCACCCTGAGAGGCAGGGGCGCCGTCATCGACCCCGCCCAGGCCCTTCCCCGCTTCATCGTCGAGACCTTTTCCCCCTGGGCGGGGGGAATCCTCTGGAGCGGCCTCTTCATCACCGTCGTCGGCTGCGCCGCCGGCCTCACCCTGGGCGTGGCCACCAACATCGTCCGCGACGTCCTGATTCCTCTCGTCCCGAAGGGAGCCTCGGAGAAGACCGCTCTCGTCGCAAGCCGCCTCGTCGTCGTCGCCCTCGTCTTTTCGGCCTCCTTTTTGGGCGCCCTGGGCGAGGGATCGATGATCCTGACCTGGAGCTACCTCAGCATGGGGCTCCGCGGCGCCGGAACCTTCTTCCCCTTCGTCATGGCCGTCATCGCGCCGGGGCGGCTGTCTCCGTCCTGGGCTCTGGGCGCCTCCCTCTCGGGGCTGGCGGCACTTTTCGTCACGCCCCTCCTCTGCGCCGCGGAGCCGCTTTTCGTCGGCCTCGCCCTTTCGGGAGGCGTCACCTTCGTCGGCCTTACCCGCAAGAAGGGGACCGCCTAGAGGCGGTCCCCTTCTTGCCCGGGCGGAAGGCCCTTCAGCGCTTGTAGCCGATCACTTCCCTCAGGAGGGTCTTTCTGTCGACGACATCTTCGGCGGTCTCGATGCCCTTCGACGGGAAGCCGTCGACGACGCCGGCGATGCCCCGGCCCTGATTCGTCTCGAAAACGAGGACCTGAAGGGGATTGGCCGTGGCGGCATAGACGCGGCAGACCTCCTGGACGGCCTTGATTCTGTCCAGGACGTTGACGGGGTAGCCCTTGCGGATCAGGACGACCAGAGTATGACCCGCGGCGAGACGCTCGGCATTTTCGACGGCCTTCTGGATCAGCTCCTCGGCGTTGCCGTCGTAACGGATCAGGCAGGGCCCCGAGGCCTCGCAGAAGGCGATTCCGAACTCCAGAAGGGGCGACGACGTCACGAGAGCCTCGTAGACATCTTCGACGGTCTTGATGAAATGGCTGTGGGCCAGAATGATGTTGGAACCTTCGGGAAGGGTCATGTCGACGACTTCCCATTTGCGCACTTCCGCCATAGAAACACCTCCCTCAAAAATACCCCGTTCAAAGGACCGCGGCTCGAAAAAGACCGTCTCGCGGGGAAAACCGGTCGCGGACAAGAGACAACAAAAACGGCGGAGGGACGTCGCCTCCGCAACTGGACGAGCTTTCCCGGGGAATGCCGTTGTCAGAGGATAGGGACGACGGCCCACGACTCCTCTTCACCGAAAAGGGCGGGAATGCCGAGGAGATCTCCGGAATGGGGCGGTCGAGGCAGAAGGCCTTCTTCACGGTGCGGACCCCCTCTTCGTCCCTGTCGAGCTCTTCGACGCGAATGACGTGCTCGTAATCGACGAGGCGACGGCCCCATCCCGCTTCATGCGCTCCACGGCCTCTCCTCCGTCGACAAAGGCACGGACCCTCGTGTTATGTAGGCCTCACCACCGATCGTGATCGTTTTGTTGTCAAGCGTGAAATCGAAGCCCTTGACCGATATGGTAAAGCCAAAAGCCCAAAAGAACCAGCGACAGGACCAGACAGGCCTGGATGGCGGCTTTCCTCTTCTGCCGAAAAAGGGTGAAGCGACCGAAATCCTGAAGGCGGAGGGGAGACAAACCGAGGGGGAAAGGGCGAGAAAGGGACAGCCTCGGGAAAACAGCATCCCGGGATCTTCCGTCTGTCGACACACGACACACGACGGAGGAGGGGGAGAAGAAGCGGCGCTTCCTCTCCCCCCAAGAGGATCGTCCGCTAACGGACGGAGAAGTATTTCTCTGGAACGTCGACTTCGGTCATGTGGAGGTAGCCCGTGCCGAAGACATAGGTATCCTGGTAGACGAGGATATGGTTCTTCTTCGTCACGCCCGTGTTGAGGTCGACATAGTAGCTGCCGTTCCAGGCCGCGCCCGGAGTGTACTTCTCGAAGCAGGCAATGAGGTCTTCGAAGCTTTCGAGCTTGGCCTCCCCCGCGAGGATGCGGCGGGCGAACTCCGCAAGACCGGCCGAGTTGGTGTAGCCGTAGGAGTAGGCCCAGGTGCCCATACGTCCCTTGCCGCCCTTGTCGATGACGGCCTGCTCGACCTTCTTGAGGATGGCGGGAAAATCGCCGTGCTCGGCAGAAAGGTCGATGCCGAGAGCCCCGGGGTAACCCATGAGAGGCGACGGCAGATCGGCCTCGACGAAGTAGCCGCCGCTCTCGGCGATCCGCTTCAGCAGGGGCTCCGTGTGGGCGTCGTTGGTGCAGAAGAAGGCCGTGCCCTTGCCGTACTCGCCGATCCAGGCGGGAACCTTTTCGAGGATGAACTGCTGGGCACCGGCGACGCCGACGTCGCTGGTGGGATCGGGAGCGGTCTCGAAATGGAACTTGAGCCCCAGGTCCTTGCAGGCTTCCTCCATGATGTTGCGGCGTCGCGAGAGCAGCTCATAGCTCATGTGGCGGGGGAAGGAGATATGGACGAAGTCGGTGGCCCCCATCTTCTTGGCGGCGGCGATGATGAGATAGCCCCGGGCGATGTTGTCGGCGTTGATGACGAGGTCGGCGGCCGCCTCGATGACGCCCGGATCCTCATGCGCCTCTCCGGCGAAGCAGAGAATGTCGGGCCGTTTCTCCTTGACGCGGCGGAAGGCCTCCGTCGTGCCGGGGATGGCCTGGTTGACGATGATGGCCTTCATCAGGGGATCGTCGGCGAGACCGACGATCTGGCTGATGGTGGTCTCCATCTCCTGCATGAAGTTATCGGGATAGGTGAGGTGCTGAATCATGCCTCCGTCGGCCACGCTGCCATACTCGGCGATCATCTTCTCGGCACCGCGAAGGTCATCCTCGGACTGAGAGACCGTACCCGTACAGATGCCGATGTGGAACTTGGCCTCGGCAAAGGCTCCGCCGGTCAGGGACAGAAGAACCCCAAAAGCAACTGCGAGAAACACGATGCGCCTCATCAAAATTCTCGCCTCCCTTTAATTATAAAACAGTTTCCAGTTAAGCTTACCTCTCGAAGACCTCCTTGTCAATGTTACGAAAAGCCCCGAAAGGGCGGGCTCGTCAGGGCCAATCCTGTCGAATCCGCCGATTCGGGGTCCGCTCAGATCTCCTTGCCGGTGCGGGTTCGAGGCCATTTTCGCCGTCCTTCGACCGTTTCGCGGCCGGACCCGACGGGATCGCGAGAGTTCCCTGCCTGCCGATTCGGGGGAAGATCGTCCAGGGCAAGAAGCTCCCGGGCGAGCTCGACGAATCCCCCTTCGGCGGCGGGGGGGAAAATGAAGTGCCCGATCTCCTTCAGTTCATCGTCGGCATCGTCAGGCACGGCGGCCAGATCGGCCAGAAGGAGCAACTCCCTGTCGTTGTGGTGGTCGCCGGCACAGACGAGAAAACGGGGACGTCCTCCGGAACGGAGCAGAAACTCCAGAGCCGCCCCTTTCGAGACGCCGGGGGCCAGGACGTCGAGAAAGCCGTCGCCGGCCAGAGTGACCGTCGCGGCCGCGCCCAGGGCATCCTCCATCCGGATCGCCAGTCCTCTCACCGCCGCCGGATCGCCGTAAAAGATGACGCGGTAGACGTCGGAGTCGACGCGGGGCTCGACGAGATCGTCCCGCAAGGGGATGGACAGCCTGCGGAAATACTCTCCGGAACGTCCTTCGCCGGGCCTGATGATGATCTCCTCATCGCCGAAGACCTGGACCTCCAACCCCGAACTCCAGCCGAGACGGAGAGCCTCTTCGGCCGTCTCGGCCGGAAGGAACCGCTCGAAAAGGACTTCGTCCGTGGAGGGGACGATGACGCGGGCCCCGTCGTAGAGGATCAGGGGATGCGCCGTGGGCACATCGGCCAGATGAGGCCTGACGGAGGCGTAGATCCTCCCCGTGGCGAGGAGCAGGTCCCATCCCGCCCGAGACAGGTCGTTCCAGGCCCGGCTCACTTCGGGTGAAACCCGATCTCTGTGGGCCAAGGTGCCGTCAAAATCGCTCACAAGGACTTTCGGGCCCATTGTCTTACCTCCTCGCCGGATCTCGCAGCCACGCCGCATTCTGACAACATTCTAACAGAGAGCGGCCCCGACGATAAAATGAATTTTGTGCCTGATATAGTTCAAGCCTCTTCCCTTTCCGATATGTTCTTCTTTGTTGGATTCTGGTAAGATAGGGATACAAGAGTCATCCGTCATTCATACATTTCAGGAGGTGGAAGTGAGTTGAAGAAGTTCGTTCTGTTTTGTCTTGCGTCCGTGCTGGTGGTGACGATGGCGGGAATGGCCATCGGCGCCGAGACGATCAAGGTGGGCTATCTGGCGGCTCTGACCGGAGATTGGGCGGCCTACGGTCAGACGGAGCAGAACACGGCCCAGCTGGCCGTCGACGAGATCAACGCCAAGGGAGGCATCAACGGCAGGAAGGTCGAGCTCACCGTCTACGACTTCCGCGGCCGCCAGGAAGACGCCGTCAACGCCGTCCGCCGCATGGTCGAAGAGGACAAGGTCGTCGCCGTCGTCGGCGCCAACGCCAGCGGCATCAACATCGCCACGGCGGCCATCGTCAACAAGGCCGGAGTCCCCCAGATCGGGACCGTCTCGACGAACCCCGCCGTCACCGTCGACCGCGACGGCAAGGTCCGCCCCTATTCCTTCCGCGTCTGCTTCACCGACCCCTACCAGGGCAAGCTCATCGCCTACTTCGCCGCCCATGACCTGAATCTCAAGAAGGGCGCCATCCTCTACGACATCGCCAGCGACTACTCCCAGGGTCTGCGCGAATTCTTCATGCAGTCCTACGGCGAGTACGGCGGCAAAGTCGTGGCCGACGAGGCCTTCAAGGGAGGCCAGGACGTCGACTTCCGCGCCCAGCTGACGAAGATCCGCGAGGCCGGCGCCGACGTCCTCGTCCTGCCCAACATGGGCAAAGAGATGGCCCTCATCATGAAGCAGGCCCGCGAACTGGGCATGAAGGACATCGTCTTCGTCGGCGGCGACGGCTACGCCGAATTCATGTGGGAGATCGCCGGCGAGGCCATGGAGGGCTCCTACTGGATCAACCACGTCGCCCCCGAAGACCCGGCCATGGCCCAGTTCTTCGCCGACTACAAGGCCAAGTACAACGACGAGTGCAAGGAATTCGTCAACGGCATCCTGGGCTACGACGCCATGTACTGGCTCTTCGACGCCATCGCCCGCGCCGGAGACCCCACGGCGGACAACATCGCCAAGGCCCTGGCCGCCACGAAAAACGTCCAGCTCCACCACGCCGTCCTCACCATGGACGAATTCCACAACCCCAAGGACAAAGACGGCGTCGTCCTCATCGCCAAAGAGGGACGGGGCCAGTTCTTCTCCAAGATCAAGCCCGAATAGAACCTCCGGCACGTGAAGGAGGCGAGGCGGCCGGGGTCCGTTCCGCCCGCCTCGCCTCCTTCCTTCGGACCCGTCCTTCGGCCCCGTCAGGGTTCCCTCGAACTCGGTCCGAAGGCCGACGCCTCCCCCCTGCCGTTTCAGGGGCTGCCGCCATCCCGACGCCCTCTTCCACGGCGCCTGCATCGCGAAACGAGGTGACCCCTTTTTGGGCACGTTCATCCAGCAGGTCATCAACGGCCTCTCTCTAGGGTCCGTCTATGCCCTCATCGCCGTCGGCTACTCCCTGGTCTATTCCATCCTTCTTTTCTCCAACTTCGCCCACGGCGGCTTCCTCGTCATCGGCGGCTACATCTGCTACTACGTCCTCAACTCCCTGGGGGCCAACATCTGGGTCGCCGGACTCGTCTCCCTCGTCGGATCGGGCCTGTGCGCCGTCCTCACCGAACGGCTGGCCTACAAGCCGATCCGGGAGCGGACCAGCGTCACCCTCTACCTCCTCATCGCCTCCATGGGCATGAGCATCGTCATCGAGAACCTCTTCGTCATCTTCGCCGGGGGACGCTTCCGGGCCCTGCCGCCCGTCATCCCCACGAGCCCCGTCAACCTCTTCGGCCTGGCCACGACGAGCGCCTTCGACCTCCTCTCCCTCGTCGCCGCCGTCGTCTTCCTCGGCGGTCTCCAGCTCTTCCTCACCCGGACCAAGTGGGGACTGGCCATCCGCGCCGCCGCCTACGACCTCCGCACGGCGGGGCTCATGGGCGTCAACGTGGGACGGCTCATCTCCATCGTCTTCTTCGTCTCGGGCCTGCTCGCCTCCGTGGGGGGCATCTTCCTCTCCGTCCGCTACACCCTCTACCCCCAGCTCGGCTCCATCACCATCAAGGCCTTCGTCGCCGCCGTCATCGGCGGCCTTGGGTCCCTGCCCGGAGCCGTCGTGGGAAGCCTCATCCTCGGCCTGGCCGAGATGCTCACGGCGGGATTCCTGTCGAGCCAGCTGCGGGACCTCGTCGTCTTCTCCCTTCTCGTCATCACCCTCATCGTCCGCCCCTCGGGGCTCTTCGGCAAAGACATCAAGGAAAAGGTCTGAGGAGGCGATCCCGTGTCGAACTACACCGAAGGCATCCTCATCCTCCTCATGATCAACGGCATCGCCGCCATGGGCGTCTCCCTCCTCACGGGCTTCACGGGCATCTTCACCCTGGGACACGCCGCCTACCTGGCCATCGGCTCCTACACGACGGCCATCCTCACCCTCGACTACGGCCTCCACTGGTTCCCCGCCATCCTCATCGGAGGAATGCTGGCCATGGCCGTCGGCTACCTCGTCGGCCTGCCGACGCTCAAACTCATGGGCGACTACTACGCCATCGCCTCCATCGGCCTGGCCGAATCGATCCGCCTCATCATCGAAAACTGGCAGAGCGTCACCAACGGAGCCCGGGGCATCCCCGGCATCGACACGTTCACCACCCTGCCCATCACGGCGGGATTTTTCGTCGTCATGGCCTACGGCGCCTTCTGCCTCATCGACGGCCGCTTCGGGAGGGCCTTCAAGGCCTGCCGCGACGACCACGTCGCCGCCTCCCTGCTGGGCTTCAACACGCCCCGCTGTCGCGTCCTGAGCCTCTCCATCTCGGCCTTTTACGTCGGCATCGCCGGCGGTCTGTACGCCGGATTCATCTCCTTCATCCAGCCCGTCATGTTCGACATGCTCAAATCGACGGAGATGACGGCCGTCGTCGTCTTCGGCGGCCTGGGCTCCATGAGCGGCGCCCTCCTGGGCACGACGATCATCACCCTCGTCACCGAACTCTTCCGCCCCATCTCCCAGTACCGCATGCTCATCTACGGCCTCGTCCTCGTGCTGGTCATGATCTTCCGGCCCGAGGGCATCCTGGGCCAGCACGAGGTCGGCCCGGCCCTCTTCAGACGACTCGGGCGCCTCTTCCGCCGCAACGCCGCCGCAACGCCGGAAGAAAGGAGATCCTCCCGATGAGCGCCCCCGAAGCCGTCCTGACCCTGTCGGGCGTCAACAAGTCCTTCGGCGGCGTCCAGGCCGTCTCGCAGATGACCTTCACCGTCGAGCGGGGCGCCATCACGGGCCTCATCGGCCCCAACGGGGCGGGCAAGACGACGATCTTCAACCTCGTCACCGCCGTCTACCCCGTCGACTCGGGCGACATCCTCTTCAAGGGGCGCTCCCTGCCGGGACTGGCCTCTCACGAGATCATCCGTCTGGGCATCGCCCGGACCTTCCAGAACCTCCGTCTCTTCCACCGCTCGACGGCCCTGGAGAACGTCATGACGGCCTGTCAGCGCCACCACCCCTACGGCTTCCTCGAGGCCCTCACCCACGGCGGACGGTGGAAGAGGACGGAGAAGGCCATCGAGAGGCGTAGCCTGGAGCTTCTCGACCGGGTGGGCCTGGCCGATCGGGCCCACCAGGCCGCCTCGACCCTCCCCTACGGCCATCAGCGGCGGCTCGAGATCGCCCGCGCCCTGGCCCTCGATCCGGAACTCCTCCTCCTCGACGAGCCCGCCGCGGGGATGAATCCCGAAGAGGTCTTCGCCCTCAACGACCTCATCGGCGCCATCCACCGCGACTTCTCCCTGACGATCCTCGTCATCGAGCACCACATGGACCTCGTCATGGAGATCTGTCCCCACATCGTCTGCATGAACTTCGGCGCCAAAATAGCCGAAGGGGGCCCCGAGGACATCCAGAACCACCCCGAAGTCCTCAAGGCCTATCTGGGAGAGGAGGCCGTCGAAGCATGACCGAGCCCAAAGCCCCCCTGCTCTCCGTCCGCGACCTCTGCGTCAGCTACGGCGCCATCCAGGCCGTCCAGAACGTCTCCATCGACGTCTTCGAGGGCGAGATCGTCTCCGTCATCGGCGCCAACGGGGCGGGCAAGTCGACGCTGATGAACGCCATCATGGGCGACGTCCGCCGCGAGAGGGGCGAGATCTTCCTCGACGGCAACCCCCTCGCCTCGAAGAGTTTCCAGGTCGTCGCCCAGGGCGTCTCCCTCTCTCCCGAGGGGCGGAAGGTCTTCGCCCCCCTGACGGTCATGGAAAACCTCATGATGGGGGCCTTCCCCCGGAGCGACAGGCACAACGTCGACGAGGACCTCCATAAGGTCTTCACCCTCTTCCCCCGCCTCGAAGAGCGCCGGGGGCAGTACGCCGGCACCCTCTCGGGCGGAGAACAGCAGATGCTGGCCATAGGCCGGGCCCTCATGTCGCGCCCCCGGATCCTCCTCCTCGACGAGCCCTCCCTGGGGCTGGCCCCCATCATCATCAGGGAGATCTTCAAGGAGCTGGTCCTCGTCAACAGACAGGGCATCACGATCCTCCTCGTCGAGCAGAACGCCCGTCAGGCCCTTCTTCTCTCCCATCGGGCCTACGTCCTCCAGACGGGTCTCCTCGTCAAGGAGGGACTCTCCGCCGACCTGCTCAAGGATCCCGACATCGAGGCGGCCTACCTCGGCGGCGGTCGCCGACGCCGCTGAACGGTCCTCCTTCCCACGAACAGGGGCCCCCGTCGGGGGGCCCCTGTTCGTGGGAAGGAGGACTCGCGTATCGTCGCTTCTCCTGAACGCGCTGCCGTCTCCGTTCGCTTCGGAAAGAACGGAAAGCTCCACATCGCGGCCGTCGCCCTTCCCGGGAGCATTATCATCTCGGCCGCTTCGAAAGGAACGGAAGACTCCACGTCGCGGCTCTTGCCTCTCCTGGGAGCGTGGGCATCCTGCCCGCGCCCGCCCCGAAGGGGCGGCGGTTTCCCTGCACGTCTCCCTCGCGGCCGTTGCCTCTCCTGGGAGCGTGGGCATCCTGCCCGCGCCCGCCCCAGAGGGGCGGTGGGTTCCCTGCACGTCTCCGCCATCGCCGAGGTGACGTCGTTCGAGTCGGGAGACCCTGCGGGACGAGAAATCCGTCCCGCGCGCCGCCAGGATGGCCGCGCTCCCAGCAGGGGCAAAACCTCAAGCTCCGCGTCGCGGCCGTCGCCCTTCCCGGGAGCATTATCATCTCGGCCGCTTCGAAAGGAACGGAAGACTCCACGTCGCGGCCGTTGCCTCTCCTGGGAGCGTGAGCATCTTGCCCGCGCCCGCCCCGAAGGGGCGGTGGGTTCCCTGCACGTCTCCCTCGTTGCCGAAGTGACGTCGTTCGAGTCGGGAAACTCTGCGGGACGAGAAATCCGTCCCGCGCGCCGCCAAGATGGCCGCGCTCCCAGCAGGGGCAAAACCTCAAGCTCCACGTCGCGGCCGTTGCCCTTCCCGGGAACACTATCGTCTCGGCCGCTTCGGAAGGAACGGAAGACTCCACGTCGCGGCTCTTGCCTCTCCTGGGAGCGTGGGCATCCTGCCCGCGCCCGCCCCGGAGGGGCGGTGGGTTCTGCACGTTACCTCCATCGCCGAGGGGACGTCGTTCGAGTCGGGAGACCCTGCGGGACGAGAAATCCGTCCCGCGCGCCGCCAGGATGGCCGCGCTCCCAGCAGGGGCAAAACCTCAAGCTCCGCGTAGCGGCCGTCGCCCTTCCCGGGAGCATTATCATCTCGGCCGCTTCGAAAGGAACGGAAGACTCCACGTCGCGGCCGTTGCCTCTCCTGGGAGCGTGGGCATCCTGCCCGCGCCCGCCCCAGAGGGGCGGTGGGTTCCCTGCACGTCTCCGCCATCGCCGAGGTGACGTCGTTCGAGTCGGGAGACCCTGCGGGACGAGAAATCCGTCCCGCGCGCCGCCAGGATGGCCGCGCTCCCAGCAGGGGCAAAACCTCAAGCTCCACGTCGCGGCCGTTGCCCTTCCCGGGAACACTATCGTCTCGGCCGCTTCGGAAGGAACGGAAGACTCCACGTCGCGGCTCTTGCCTCTCCTGGGAGCGTGGGCATCTTGCCCGCGCCCGCCCCGAAGGGGCGGTGGGTTCCCTGCACGTCTCCCTCGTTGCCGAAGTGACGTCGTTCAAGTCGGGAAACTCTGCGGGACGAGAAATCCGTCCCGCGCGCCGCCAAGATGGCCGCGCTCCCAGCAGGGGCAAAACCTCAAGCTCCGCGTCGCGGCCGTCGCCCTTCCCGGGAGCATTATCATCTCGGCCGCTTCGAAAGGAACGGAAGACTCCACGTCGCGGCCGTTGCCTCTCCTGGGAGCGTGAGCATCTTGCCCGCGCCCGCCCCGAAGGGGCGGTGGGTTCCCTGCACGTCTCCCTCGTTGCCGAAGTGACGTCGTTCGAGTCGGGAAACTCTGCGGGACGAGAAATCCGTCCCGCGCGCCGCCAAGATGGCCGCGCTCCCAGCAGGGGCAAAACCTCAAGCTCCACGTCGCGGCCGTTGCCCTTCCCGGGAACACTATCGTCTCGGCCGCTTCGGAAGGAACGGAAGACTCCACGTCGCGGCTCTTGCCTCTCCTGGGAGCGTGGGCATCCTGCCCGCGCCCGCCCCGGAGGGGCGGTGGGTTCTGCACGTTACCTCCATCGCCGAGGGGACGTCGTTCGAGTCGGGAGACCCTGCGGGACGAGAAATCCGTCCCGCGCGCCGCCAAGATGGCCGCGCTCCCAGCAGGGGCAAAACCTCAAGCTCCACGTCGCGGCCGTTGCCCTTCCCGGGAACACTATCGTCTCGGCCGCTTCGGAAGGAACGGAAGACTCCACGTCGCGGCTCTTGCCTCTCCTGGGAGCGTGGGCATCCTGCCCGCGCCCGCCCCGGAGGGGCGGTGGGGTTTCCCCGTACGTCTCCCTCGCCGCCGAGGTAACGTCGTTCAAGTCGGGAAACCCTGCGGGACGAGAAATCCGTCCCGCGCGCCGCCAGGATGGCCGCGCGCCCAGCAGGGGCAAAACCCTCCGTCGCAGCCGTGTTTTCCTGGGAGCGTGGGCATCCTGCCCGCGCCCGCCCCGGAGGGGCGGTGGGTTCTGCACGTTACCTCCATCGCCGAGGGGACGTCGTTCGAGTCGGGAGACCCTGCGGGACGAGAAATTCGTCCCGCGCGCCGCCAAGATGGCCGCGCTCCCAGCAAGGGCAAAACCCCTCCGCCGCAGGCTGAACGGATCTCCTTCCCATGAAAAAACGAGGGCCCCCGAAGGGACCCTCGTTTTTTGCGCGCACGTGCGAGGAACGGGATTGAAACCTAGCAGCCCGACACCGCAGCAGAAAGAGCGAATCTATGCGACCGAACCTAGCTGCCGGCTCCGATCTTCTTGAGCTCGACGATGACGTCTTCGGTGATCTCCGTCCCTCCGAAGATGACAGTGCTCTTCTCGAAGATGACGGTGAAGCTTTTGGCCTTGGCCACGGTGCGGATGGCCATGTCGACATCCTTGAGAATGGGAGCCATGAGGCGGTTCTCCTCCTGGGCCATCTCCATCCGCTTGGTGCGATAGATCTCTGCCTTCTTGTCCTGATCCTTCTCGGCATCGATGGCCATTTTGGCCTCCTGCTGCTTGGTCGTCAGCGTGGCACCGATCTGCTTCTGCGTCGCCTCGAACTTGGGGTGGCCGAAGACCACTTTCTGCATGTCGATGATGCCGATCTTCTCCGCCGCCTGGGCGGTTCCGGCACCGAGAGCGAGCGCAAAAGCCAGAGCCATGACGGCGAGAACGGACCTCCTGAAGATAACCATAAACAACCTCCTCCTCTATTCTGACCTTGCTCAGCGATTATACCCGCACCGGTTGCCCCCGTACAGGTATAATTGCTGAAGATAACGAGAAAAACGGAGTTCAGGGGGAGGAATCGCTCTTGGAATGTCTTGCCACCTTCGACACGACTCACATGGCCCTTCGCTTCGAAAAAATCTGCCGTCAGGCCGACCTCTCGGTGCGCATCGTTCCCGTCCCCCGTGAGCTGTCGGCCTCCTGCGGCCTCGCCTGCCGTTACCCCTGCGAGGCCGAGGAGACGGTCCGAGGTCTCGTCGAAGAACACCGCATCGACGTCCTTCAGCTTCACCGCATCGACGGGGGCCGGCCGTGAAACTCCGACTTTTCGCCACCCTGAGGGGCCTTTCAGGAGCTAAGGAAATGGACGTGGCCACGCCGGCCACGGTGGGAGAGCTCCTGAGCGACCTCTCCCGCCGCTGGGGCAGGAACTTCGACGGCCAGATCTTCCAGGACAGGGACAGGACCGCCCTCGTCAACGGCGTCATCGTCCTCGTCAACGGCCGCCACATCGCTCACCTCGCAGGGATGGAGACGCCTCTCACCGAAAGCGACATCGTCGATCTCTTCCCCCCTCTGGCAGGGGGCTGAGCTGGGGCTCACCGTTCCTTTTCCCTCTCCTCCGGCGGCGGAGGGGGACTCTGGGTGGGAAAATACTTGCTCCAGAAGAAGGTTGAAAGAGCCCACCAGCCGACGATGCCGACGACGACAAGGGCCACGGAAAGACCCAAGATTCCGCCGGGAAAGGAACCCAGGCCGCCGGAGAGGCGGCGCATGGGCGCACCTGAGGGGCGCAACCCGCCGGGCTCTCCGAAGTAGCGCACCATCCATCCCGCCGAGACCAGGAGGGCAAGGAACATCAGGCCACGCCGAAACCAGCGAGGCAACACGGGATCGGGACGCATGAGACACATCACCTCCTCTCGCCTGCAAGGACCGTCTTCGGCTGAAAGAACCGTTTTTCCCACCGCGACGGCCATCGGACAGAGAATCCGGCTCCCCGACGGAAGGCTTCGGCGACGGCCCCTTCCCGCGACGGAAAATCCCCTTCCGCCCCTCTAGCTTTTCAGAAGTGCCCGCAGGGCCTCGACGACGCGATCGACATCGCCGTCGGCCATGGCGGGGAAAAGGGGGAGGGAGATCTCCCCTCCGTAGGCCGCCTCGGCACGGGGGAAATCGCCTTCGGCAAGACCGAACCGGCGCCGGTAATAGGGGTGGAGGTGAACGGGCAGGTAATGGACCTGAACACCGATCCCCGCCTTCCGCAACCCCTCGAAAATCTCCCTCCTCCGCGAGGAGGGCAGCCGCACCGGATAGAGATGGTAGGCATGCCCCTTGTGCCGGGGAGGCAGCGTCACCCTCTCAAGACCGCCCAGAGCTTCGTCGTAGAGATGGGCCAAGTGACGTCTGCGGGCCACGAAGGCGTCGAGACGCCTCATCTGGCTCAACCCCAGGGCAGCCTGCAGATCGGTGAGGCGATAGTTATAGCCCAAATCGATCATCTCTCCGTACCAGGGCCCCTCGTCGGGACGCTCCATCCGATCAGGATCTTTCGTGATGCCGTGACTGCGGAAAAGGCGGAGCTTCCGGGCGAACGTCCCGTCGTCGGTGACGACCATGCCTCCCTCTCCCGTCGTCACGTGCTTGACGGGATGGAAGCTGAAGACGGTCATATCGGCCTCGGAGCCTATCTTGCGAGAGCCCCTCTCGCCTCCCAAAGCGTGACAGCCGTCTTCGACGATCACCGCGTCGGGCGCGGCCCGACGACAGCCCTCCACGTCGGCAGGGAAACCGGCATAGCTGACGGGAGCGACGACTTTCGTCCGTTCCGTCACCTTTTCGGCCGCGCAGGCGGCGTCGAGGCAGAGCGTCTCCGGAGAGATGTCGGCAAAGACGGGACGTGCCCCGAGATAGACGGCTGCATTGGCCGTGGCGGCAAAGGTCAGGGGCGGCACGATCACCTCGTCCCCCGCGACGACGCCCGCCGCGTGGTAGGCCCCGTGAAGGGCCGCCGTCCCGTTGCAGAAGGCCACGGCATGGGCGGCGCCGACATAGCCGGAGACGGCCGCCTCGAAGGCCTCGATGGCGGGGCCCTGAGTCAGCCAGTCGCCCTTCATCGCCGACACCACGGCCGCCACATCATCGTCGTCGATCCACTGATGCCCATAGGGCAGATAGGACGTCATCGACGCCCTCCTCTCTCGAAAAAGGCCGCAAGAGCCGCGGCGGCCGCCAATGCCCCCCTGGGGTCGACGACGGCCCCTTCCCGAGCCCGACAGGGCCTTCGGGCCAGGGTCGTCTCCCCCCGCGCCACCGGATGGTCCGTTCCTTCCTCCGTCACAACAGTATTTTCCCCGCCAAGGGGAAGAGAAAGGACCGCTTCGAGGTCACCGCGACCGAAGGAGCCCCAAAAGCCCAGATCGTGCCCCAGCCCTTTCGCCTGGATGGCTTCGCCAATCCCTCTCTGGTTATCGGCTACCTGAAAGACCGCTAAAGGCCTACCCAGAGCCAGGGCCTCGTAGGCCGTCACGCTGGAGGTGCAGATCACCCTTCCCGACCGGGCCATTCTTTCCAGGAAATCGTTTGGAGCCTCCAGAAGAGCCACGTTCTCTTTTCCGTCCGCCGCGGCGCGGCAGCGCCGCCGGAGCGACGCGTCGACGAGGGGACCCAAAACGGCTGAAAGAGGCGGCCAGCTCCCGTCCCACCAGCGAAGGATACTTTCCGTCGCTCCGGCCATATCGGAGGCCCCCGCCACGAAAAGAACGTCCTCCCCCGAAAGGAGCGCTCCCGAATCGATCTGATCGGCCCAGAAAGCCACCTCGGGGCGCAGGAGAGCGTAGGCGGGACCGAGAAGACGGAGGCGATCGGAGGAAAACTCGTAAGGCCATCTTTCGGCGTCGAGATTGTAGTTCAGCAGAGCCGTCGCGTAACGCTCGACGGGACGATCGCGGAAATCATCGATCACAACCAGAGGCAGCCGTTCGGCGACCCAGGCGAGCCAGGGAGAAGAGGCCCTGTAGGAATCGACGACGACAAAATCGACGCCGTCGAAAAGAGGAACCAAAGACTCCCTTACGCCAGAACCCATCGAAAAGGGATCGGCAAGGGGGAAAAAACGGGACATACCGACGGCAGGCCTCCCTCTCGCCCCGCTCAGGGACAAAGCCCCCTCCTCGTTAAGGACGAAACCGACATCGACGCCGCAGCCCTCAAGAGCCGAAGCCAGAGAAAGACAACGGGAAAGATGCCCTCCACCGATGGAGGGACCTCCGTGGGTGATGAAAAGAGCGCGCCGATCAAACCCACCACGAAACGTCAGCTCTTCTCCCCCTCCGATTCCGCCAGGGCACGCACCTGCTCCAGGGGAAGGTCCAGGACGTCGGCCACCTGGGCGGCGTCGAAGCCGCGGGAGAGCATCTTCCGGGCGCTCTCAAGCATCGCCTCCATACGACCCTCCTCGCGGCCTTCCATGCGGCCTTCCTTCCTGATCTTCCTGATCTCGCGCTGCACGTAGGTCACCATCTTCTCCGCCTCCTCTTCGCTCGCGATTTCTTCGGCCATTCCGCTCAGGTCCACTCCCTCACGCTTCGCCAGGATCGTCAGGTAGCCCGCGAAGTGGCGCGACAGGATCTCACGCTCCTCCGGCGGAAGGAGCTTGCGGTACTCCAGCAGACGACGCACCGTCATGGACAGGTCCTCTTCCTTCGACGGGTTGGCCAGGTAGAGCAGACCTCCCAGCGCGTCCCGGAAGGCCAGGAGCTCCTCCGACGTCCGCTTGCCCAGGACCATGAGGTGGTAGCTGAAGTTGGGCACGAATCCCGCGAAGGCATCCCCGTTTTCGACCTTCTCGACGAAGGTCGACGCCACCGTCCATTTCTGCATTCCGTCGTAGAAGACCACGGGGATGACGGGCGGCAGCAGGTAGCTCTTCCTCCTCGATTTCGACCCCGCCTCTTCCACGCAGCGCTCCCAGATGCGCACCATGTAGGCCAGCAGGCGGAAGGGCATGAGGTGGTCCACGCTCGATTGGTGCTCGACGAGGATGTAGACGTAGGTCTCCTTCCCTCCGCGGCGGATCCGGTAGAGGACGTCCGATTCCCGCGCGACGAGTTCCTGGGAGATGAAGGAGACGTTCTCCAGTTCGATGTCCTCCAGGCCCACCCCCTCCAGCGTCCCGAAGCGGAGAAAGCGCCTCAGAAACTGGAAAAAGAGGACTTTGTCGCTCAGAAAGTTGCGGAAGGCTCGGTCCTTGTCTCCCATCAAAGCCCCCTCCTTCTGTACCTGTACCGCGCGGCACTCGCTTGTCTCAACCTCGGCCCCGGCGGCCGTCTGCTTTTATGATGCAGCGTCGAGGCGGCGAGGTCGCTTTTGCAAGCCCCAAATCCCTGGGACCCTTTTTATGTGCGCACGACACAGGGACTTCTCCCGGGGGTCAGTCCTTTTCCCCCTCCGATTCCGCCAGGGCACGCACCTGCTCCAGGGGAAGGTCGAGGACGTCGGCCACCTGGGCGGCGTCGAAGCCGCGGGAGAGCATCTTCCGGGCGCTCTCAAGCACCTTCCGGGCGCTCTCCTGCATCGCCTCCTGACGACCCTCCTGACGACCTTCCATACGGCCCTCCTGACGGCCCTCCTGGCGGCCTTCCTTCCTGATCTTCCTGATCTCGCGCTGCACGTAGGTCACCATCTTCTCCGCCTCCTCTTCGGCAACGGCGGCCTGCGGGAACCGTTCGCCCCTTGCGGGACGGAGCGAGCAGGGATGCCAGCAGGAGCGGGACGGGACTACCGGCCCTCCCGGTTCGCGCCCTGAAAGCCGCCGCTTCGACGACGAAGGCCGGGAGCGAGAAAAGCCCCTCGCCCCATCGGGCCGCGCTCCCGGCAGGGGCAAAGGCGTTCTGCCGTTGCGACGACTCCCCCGTCGCAAGCTCCCGGGTAGCTCCCGGACGGACGAGGAGACTCGCCCCGACGAAACCGGCCAGACCTCGCAGCAGCCCCTTTCGGGAAGGGCCTCGATCTTCAGGAGGGACTCCGGGGTCAGTCCTTTTCCCCCTCCGATTCCGCCAGGGCACGCACCTGCTCCAGGGGAAGGTCGAGGACGTCGGCCACCTGGGCGGCGTCGAAGCCGCGGGAGAGCATCTTCCGGGCGCTCTCAAGCACCTTCCGGGCGCTCTCAAGCATCGCCTCGTTGCGGCCTTCCTGACGACCTTCCATACGGCCTTCCTGGCGGCCTTCCATACGACCCTCCTGACGGCCCTCCATACGCCCCTCCTCGCGACCCTCCTCGCGGCCTTCCAGGCGGCCTTCCTTCCTGATCTTCCTGATCTCGCGCTGCACGTAGGTCACCATCTTCTCCGCCTCCTCTTCGCTCGCGATTTCTTCGGCCATTCCGCTCAGGTCCACTCCCTCACGCTTCGCCAGGATCGTCAGGTAGCCCGCGAAGTGGCGCGACAGGATCTCACGCTCCTCCGGCGGAAGGAGCTTGCGGTACTCCAGCAGACGACGCACCGTCATGGACAGGTCCTCTTCCTTCGACGGGTTGGCCAGGTAGAGCAGACCTCCCAGCGCGTCCCGGAAGGCCAGGAGCTCCTCCGACGTCCGCTTGCCCAGGACCATGAGGTGGTAGCTGAAGTTGGGCACGAATCCCGCGAAGGCATCCCCGTTTTCGACCTTCTCGACGAAGGTCGACGCCACCGTCCATTTCTGCATTCCGTCGTAGAAGACCACGGGGATGACGGGCGGCAGCAGGTAGCTCTTCCTCCTCGATTTCGACCCCGCCTCTTCCACGCAGCGCTCCCAGATGCGCACCATGTAGGCCAGCAGGCGGAAGGGCATGAGGTGGTCCACGCTCGATTGGTGCTCGACGAGGATGTAGACGTAGGTCTCCTTCCCTCCGCGGCGGATCCGGTAGAGGACGTCCGATTCCCGCGCGACGAGTTCCTGGGAGATGAAGGAGACGTTCTCCAGTTCGATGTCCTCCAGGCCCACCCCCTCCAGCGTCCCGAAGCGGAGAAAGCGCCTCAGAAACTGGAAAAAGAGGACTTTGTCGCTCAGAAAGTTGCGGAAGGCCCGGTCCTTGTCTCCCATCAAAGCCCCCTCCTTTCTGTACCTGTACCGCGCGCGGCGCTCGCTTGTCTCAACCTCGGTCCCGGCGGCCGTCTGCTTTTATGATGCAGCGTCGAGGCGGCGAGGTCGCTTTTGCAAGCCCCAAATCCCTGGGACCCTTTTTATGTGCGCACGACACGGGGGCTTCTCCCGGGGGTCAGCCCTTTTCCCCCTCCGATTCCGCCAGGGCACGCACCTGCTCCAGGGGAAGGTCCAGGACGTCGGCCACCTGGGCGGCGTCGAAGCCGCGGGAGAGCATCTTCCGGGCGCTCTCAAGCATCGCCTCGTTGCGGCCTTCCTGACGGCCCTCCAGGCGGCCTTCCTTCCTGATCTTCCTGATCTCGCGCTGCACGTAGGTCACCATCTTCTCCGCCTCCTCTTCGGCAACGGCGGCCTGCGGGAATCGTTCGCCCCTTGCGGGACGGAGCGGGCAGGGACGCCAGCAGGAGCGGGACGGGACTACCGGCCCTCCCGGTTCGCGCCCTGAAAGCCGCCGCTTCGACGACGAAGGCCGGGAGCGAGAACAACCTCGCCCCATCGGGCCGCGCTCCCGGAAGGGGCAAAGGCGTTCTGCCGTTGCGACGATTCCCCCGTCGCAAGCTCCCGGGTAGCTCCCGGCCAGACGAGGAGACGTGCCCCGACGAAACCGGCCAGACCTCGCAGCAGCCCCTTTCGGGAACGGCCTCGATCTTCAGGAGGGACTCCGGGGTCAGTCCTTTTCCCCCTCCGATTCCGCCAGGGCACGCACCTGCTCCAGGGGAAGATCGAGGACGTCGGCCACCTGGGCGGCGTCGAAGCCGCGGGAGAGCATCTTCCGGGCGCTCTCAAGCACCTTCCGGGCGCTCTCAAGCATCGCCTCGCGGCGGCCTTCCTGACGGCCTTCCTCGCGGCCTTCCAGGCGGCCTTCCTTCCTGATCTTCCTGATCTCGCGCTGCACGTAGGTCACCATCTTCTCCGCCTCCTCTTCGCTCGCGATTTCTTCGGCCATTCCGCTCAGGTCCACTCCCTCACGCTTCGCCAGGATCGTCAGGTAGCCCGCGAAGTGGCGCGACAGGATCTCACGCTCCTCCGGCGGAAGGAGCTTGCGGTACTCCAGCAGACGACGCACCGTCATGGACAGGTCCTCTTCCTTCGACGGGTTGGCCAGGTAGAGCAACCCTCCCAGCGCGTCCCGGAAGGCCAGGAGCTCCTCCGACGTCCGCTTGCCCAGGACCATGAGGTGGTAGCTGAAGTTGGGCACGAATCCCGCGAAGGCATCCCCGTTTTCGACCTTCTCGACGAAGGTCGACGCCACCGTCCATTTCTGCATTCCGTCGTAGAAGACCACGGGGATGACGGGCGGCAGCAGGTAGCTCTTCCTCCTCGATTTCGACCCCGCCTCTTCCACGCAGCGCTCCCAGATGCGCACCATGTAGGCCAGCAGGCGGAAGGGCATGAGGTGGTCCACGCTCGATTGGTGCTCGACGAGGATGTAGATGTAGGTCTCCTTCCCTCCGCGGCGGATCCGGTAGAGGACGTCCGATTCCCGCGCGACGAGTTCCTGGGAGATGAAGGAGACGTTCTCCAGTTCGATGTCCTCCAGGCCCACCCCCTCCAGCGTCCCGAAGCGGAGAAAGCGCCTCAGAAACTGGAAAAAGAGGACTTTGTCGCTCAGAAAGTTGCGGAAGGCCCGGTCCTTGTCTCCCATCAAAGCCCCCTCCTTCTGTACCTGTACCGCGCGCGGCACTCGCTTGTCTCAACCTCGGCCCCGGCGACCGTCTGCTTTTATGATGCAACGTCGAGGTGGCGAGGTCGCTTTTGCAAGCCCCAAATCCCTGGGACCCTTTTTATGTGCGCACGACACAGGGGCTTCTCCCGGAGGTCAGTCCTTTTCCCCCTCCGATTCCGCCAGGGCACGCACCTGCTCCAGGGGAAGGTCGAGGACGTCGGCCACCTGGGCGGCGTCGAAGCCGCGGGAGAGCATCTTCCGGGCGCTCTCAAGCACCTTCCGGGCGCTCTCCTGCATCGCCTCCTGACGGCCCTCCATACGGCCCTCCTGACGACCCTCCATACGGCCTTCCTGACGGCCCTCCTGACGACCCTCCATACGGCCCTCCTGACGGCCTTCCATACGACCCTCCTCGCGGCCTTCCAGGCGGCCTTCCTTCCTGATCTTCCTGATCTCGCGCTGCACGTAGGTCACCATCTTCTCCGCCTCCTCTTCGCTCGCGATTTCTTCGGCCATTCCGCTCAGGTCCACTCCCTCACGCTTCGCCAGGATCGTCAGGTAGCCCGCGAAGTGGCGCGACAGGATCTCACGCTCCTCCGGCGGAAGGAGCTTGCGGTACTCCAGCAGACGACGCACCGTCATGGACAGGTCCTCTTCCTTCGACGGGTTGGCCAGGTAGAGCAGACCTCCCAGCGCGTCCCGGAAGGCCAGGAGCTCCTCCGACGTCCGCTTGCCCAGGACCATGAGGTGGTAGCTGAAGTTGGGCACGAATCCCGCGAAGGCATCCCCGTTTTCGACCTTCTCGACGAAGGTCGACGCCACCGTCCATTTCTGCATTCCGTCGTAGAAGACCACGGGGATGACGGGCGGCAGCAGGTAGCTCTTCCTCCTCGATTTCGACCCCGCCTCTTCCACGCAGCGCTCCCAGATGCGCACCATGTAGGCCAGCAGGCGGAAGGGCATGAGGTGGTCCACGCTCGATTGGTGCTCGACGAGGATGTAGACGTAGGTCTCCTTCCCTCCGCGGCGGATCCGGTAGAGGACGTCCGATTCCCGCGCGACGAGTTCCTGGGAGATGAAGGAGACGTTCTCCAGTTCGATGTCCTCCAGGCCCACCCCCTCCAGCGTCCCGAAGCGGAGAAAGCGCCTCAGAAACTGGAAAAAGAGGACTTTGTCGCTCAGAAAGTTGCGGAAGGCTCGGTCCTTGTCTCCCATCAAAGCCCCCTCCTTCTGTACCTGTACCGCGCGGCACTCGCTTGTCTCAACCTCGGCCCCGGCGGCCGTCTGCTTTTATGATGCAGCGTCGAGGCGGCGAGGTCGCTTTTGCAAGCCCCAAATCCCTGGGACCCTTTTTATGTGCGCACGACACAGGGACTTCTCCCGGGGGTCAGTCCTTTTCCCCCTCCGATTCCGCCAGGGCACGCACCTGCTCCAGGGGAAGGTCGAGGACGTCGGCCACCTGGGCGGCGTCGAAGCCGCGGGAGAGCATCTTCCGGGCGCTCTCAAGCACCTTCCGGGCGCTCTCCTGCATCGCCTCCTGACGACCCTCCTGACGACCTTCCATACGGCCCTCCTGACGGCCCTCCTGGCGGCCTTCCTTCCTGATCTTCCTGATCTCGCGCTGCACGTAGGTCACCATCTTCTCCGCCTCCTCTTCGGCAACGGCGGCCTGCGGGAACCGTTCGCCCCTTGCGGGACGGAGCGAGCAGGGATGCCAGCAGGAGCGGGACGGGACTACCGGCCCTCCCGGTTCGCGCCCTGAAAGCCGCCGCTTCGACGACGAAGGCCGGGAGCGAGAAAAGCCCCTCGCCCCATCGGGCCGCGCTCCCGGCAGGGGCAAAGGCGTTCTGCCGTTGCGACGACTCCCCCGTCGCAAGCTCCCGGGTAGCTCCCGGACGGACGAGGAGACTCGCCCCGACGAAACCGGCCAGACCTCGCAGCAGCCCCTTTCGGGAAGGGCCTCGATCTTCAGGAGGGACTCCGGGGTCAGTCCTTTTCCCCCTCCGATTCCGCCAGGGCACGCACCTGCTCCAGGGGAAGGTCGAGGACGTCGGCCACCTGGGCGGCGTCGAAGCCGCGGGAGAGCATCTTCCGGGCGCTCTCAAGCACCTTCCGGGCGCTCTCAAGCATCGCCTCGTTGCGGCCTTCCTGACGACCTTCCATACGGCCTTCCTGGCGGCCTTCCATACGACCCTCCTGACGGCCCTCCATACGCCCCTCCTCGCGACCCTCCTCGCGGCCTTCCAGGCGGCCTTCCTTCCTGATCTTCCTGATCTCGCGCTGCACGTAGGTCACCATCTTCTCCGCCTCCTCTTCGCTCGCGATTTCTTCGGCCATTCCGCTCAGGTCCACTCCCTCACGCTTCGCCAGGATCGTCAGGTAGCCCGCGAAGTGGCGCGACAGGATCTCACGCTCCTCCGGCGGAAGGAGCTTGCGGTACTCCAGCAGACGACGCACCGTCATGGACAGGTCCTCTTCCTTCGACGGGTTGGCCAGGTAGAGCAGACCTCCCAGCGCGTCCCGGAAGGCCAGGAGCTCCTCCGACGTCCGCTTGCCCAGGACCATGAGGTGGTAGCTGAAGTTGGGCACGAATCCCGCGAAGGCATCCCCGTTTTCGACCTTCTCGACGAAGGTCGACGCCACCGTCCATTTCTGCATTCCGTCGTAGAAGACCACGGGGATGACGGGCGGCAGCAGGTAGCTCTTCCTCCTCGATTTCGACCCCGCCTCTTCCACGCAGCGCTCCCAGATGCGCACCATGTAGGCCAGCAGGCGGAAGGGCATGAGGTGGTCCACGCTCGATTGGTGCTCGACGAGGATGTAGACGTAGGTCTCCTTCCCTCCGCGGCGGATCCGGTAGAGGACGTCCGATTCCCGCGCGACGAGTTCCTGGGAGATGAAGGAGACGTTCTCCAGTTCGATGTCCTCCAGGCCCACCCCCTCCAGCGTCCCGAAGCGGAGAAAGCGCCTCAGAAACTGGAAAAAGAGGACTTTGTCGCTCAGAAAGTTGCGGAAGGCCCGGTCCTTGTCTCCCATCAAAGCCCCCTCCTTTCTGTACCTGTACCGCGCGCGGCGCTCGCTTGTCTCAACCTCGGTCCCGGCGGCCGTCTGCTTTTATGATGCAGCGTCGAGGCGGCGAGGTCGCTTTTGCAAGCCCCAAATCCCTGGGACCCTTTTTATGTGCGCACGACACGGGGGCTTCTCCCGGGGGTCAGCCCTTTTCCCCCTCCGATTCCGCCAGGGCACGCACCTGCTCCAGGGGAAGGTCGAGGACGTCGGCCACCTGGGCGGCGTCGAAGCCGCGGGAGAGCATCTTCCGGGCGCTTTCAAGCATCGCCTCGCGACGGCCTTCCTGGCGGCCTTCCATACGACCCTCCTGACGGCCCTCCTCGCGGCCTTCCAGGCGGCCTTCCTTCCTGATCTTCCTGATCTCGCGCTGCACGTAGGTCACCATCTTCTCCGCCTCCTCTTCGGCAACGGCGGCCTGCGGGAACCGTTCGCCCCTTACGGGACGGAGCGGGCAGGGACGCCAGCAGGAGCGGGACGGGACTACCGGCCCTCCCGGTTCGCGCCCTGAAAGCCGCCGCTTCGACGACGAAGGTCGGGAGCGAGAAAAAACCTCGCCCCATCGGGCCGCGCTCCCGGGAAGGGCAAAGGCGTTCTGCCGTTGCGACGACTCCCCCGTCGCAAGCTCCCGGGTAGCTCCCGGACGGACGAGGAGACTCGCCCCGACGAAACCGGCCAGACCTCGCAGCAGCCCCTTTCGGGAAGGGCCTCGATCTTCAGGAGGGACTCCGGGGTCAGTCCTTTTCCCCTTCCGATTCCGCCAGGGCACGCACCTGCTCCAGGGGAAGGTCGAGGACGTCGGCCACCTGGGCGGCGTCGAAGCCGCGGGAGAGCATCTTCCGGGCGCTCTCAAGCACCTTCCGGGCGCTCTCCTGCATCGCCTCCTGACGGCCCTCCTCGCGGCCTTCCAGGCGGCCTTCCTTCCTGATCTTCCTGATCTCGCGCTGCACGTAGGTCACCATCTTCTCCGCCTCCTCTTCGCTCGCGATTTCTTCGGCCATTCCGCTCAGGTCCACTCCCTCACGCTTCGCCAGGATCGTCAGGTAGCCCGCGAAGTGGCGCGACAGGATCTCACGCTCCTCCGGCGGAAGGAGCTTGCGGTACTCCAGCAGACGACGCACCGTCATGGACAGGTCCTCTTCCTTCGACGGGTTGGCCAGGTAGAGCAGACCTCCCAGCGCGTCCCGGAAGGCCAGGAGCTCCTCCGACGTCCGCTTGCCCAGGACCATGAGGTGGTAGCTGAAGTTGGGCACGAATCCCGCGAAGGCATCCCCGTTTTCGACCTTCTCGACGAAGGTCGACGCCACCGTCCATTTCTGCATTCCGTCGTAGAAGACCACGGGGATGACGGGCGGCAGCAGGTAGCTCTTCCTCCTCGATTTCGACCCCGCCTCTTCCACGCAGCGCTCCCAGATGCGCACCATGTAGGCCAGCAGGCGGAAGGGCATGAGGTGGTCCACGCTCGATTGGTGCTCGACGAGGATGTAGACGTAGGTCTCCTTCCCTCCGCGGCGGATCCGGTAGAGGACGTCCGATTCCCGCGCGACGAGTTCCTGGGAGATGAAGGAGACGTTCTCCAGTTCGATGTCCTCCAGGCCCACCCCCTCCAGCGTCCCGAAGCGGAGAAAGCGCCTCAGAAACTGGAAAAAGAGGACTTTGTCGCTCAGAAAGTTGCGGAAGGCCCGGTCCTTGTCTCCCATCAAAGCCCCCTCCTTTCTGTACCTGTACCGCGCGCGGCGCTCGCTTGTCTCAACCTCGGCCCCGGCGACCGCTTTTCACTATGATACCCCGAAGAATTGCCCTTTTACCCGTCCTTTGGCGGGAGCTTCCTTCCGTTATCGATAGGGGTCTCGGGATTGGGAATGCGTCTCGACGTGGGCAAGGAGGTGATCATCCTCCCCAGAGACCCTGAGACGGACGAGTCTGTCGGCGAGGACCGTCGATTTCGATCGGAAGGAGGCGATGCGGCGAAGTGCCTGTCGGGGAATGAAGCGAGGACCGTTCCCGCCGAGGGCACCGGTAAGAGAGGGGAAGAAGAACTCCGGGGACCGACGAGGGATCGCAGGGCACCCTTCAAAACTCTGTCGAAATCGGCGGCAAGGCGCGGGGGAACGCCTTTTCCGGGGCGATTCCGTCGTGGCAACGCGCCCTTCCGTGAATCCGCGGGCTCGTCGGGACCACTGCCACAGGACGAGCCAGTCCGAGGCCCGTTTCGATGTCGCCGGTGCGGGTTCGAGGCCGACCCCCCGGCTTTCCGGCTTCCTCATGGCCGGGACCGACGACACGGCCATCCCTTCCTGCCTGTGGGTCGGAAGCCTTTGTTCAAGGAACTTTCTCCGAAGACCGAACAGGACCTTCTCGATCTCATTATACCCCGCAATCGGAAGGGGGCGGGCCACAACAGGCCACGAGACATCGCCGTCGATGGAAACGATCAAGACATCCGGGCGACATAGCCGAAGAGAGATCAATCCTTTGTTGATTAATGCCTGTAACGCCGCGGCAGCTCTAAGGAGGTGTTTTTCCACAAAACGGAGCACAGAGCTTATCAACAAAACGACCAAATTGCCTTATTTTAAATCAAAATAGGCTAATCGCCCGAAGTCTCTTCGGCCGAACGAATATTGATATCCACATAATAACGGCGTCCCGCACAAACAAAATAGGCATTGCGATAGGGAGGAAAAGTAAGCGCCCTAAGGCGATCGAGGAAGACGCCCAGAGAAGCAATTTCGTCGAGATCAAGGCGACAGAGCGCCTTCATATCCCGAGTCTTATGTTCGCTTCCTCCATTTTCCATCGGATACCCTTCGATGGCCCCCTCTCTCAGGGCGGGCCAAACCGTCCTCATCAACGTGACGGACGCCTCCTCCAAGCGTTCATAGAGACTGGCACCCGTATCACCGGGATCGACAGGAACATCCAAAGAAGCGACGATCTCTCCCCTATCGAGCTCCTCCGTCATGCGATGCAGCGTCACTCCTGCCGGAGATCGTTCCACAATGGCCCAGACGTTGGGGTTGCTTCCTCGACACCACGGCAACAATCCCGTGTGAAGATTAAGCGCTTCAGGAAGCATATTCAACAGAACGGGGGGGATAACGTAACCGAAGTTAACCGAGAGAAGCAGTTCAATCCCTGCTTCTCTCAGGAGACCAGTCACTTCCTCACAAGGACGCTCTTTCCAACGTATCACCCTCGAACGGGGAAAGAGAGAAAGGATCTCGCCGTCAAAACGCGCTTCCGAAGAGGGGTGGAGGAGGAGAAATTCCGGCTCGTCTCCCGCCTCTGCGATCACGCGACCGCAACGATAGCCGTTACGGTTATTGAGAGCCAAGGCGAAAGGACGTTTTCCCCCCATCGTCACACCATCTCCCACGTGATCCACTGATCGGACGCAATGTCGACCTTGACGGGCCGACCCAGCACCAGAGGCAGAAACTTGGGCCTGATGCCGTAGCCGGGGCGCTTGCAGACGACCATCGCCTCCGTCAGGACCGTCCCGGCGGGAATGTCGCAGGCTGCATGGAGACTGCGGCGGGCCTTTTCGTAAAACTCCCGTTCCTCGACGAAGGGACCCAGCTTGCGGCCGTCGCCCATGGCCGATTCGATCTCGCGACAGGCGCGGACCAGATCGGCCAGCTCGTCGGGTTCGATGGCGAAGGGATGATCGGGGCCCTCCATCGTCCGATCGAGGGTGAAATGTTTTTCGATGACGGAGGCCCCCATGGCGACGGCGGCCAGGGAAACGTGAATGCCCCGGGTGTGGTCCGAAAGCCCCGTGGGAACGCCGAAAGCCCGCGAAAGCGTCTCCATGGCCCGAAGGTTCATGATATGGGCCGGAGCGGGGTAGACGGAGGCGCATTGCAAGAAAACGACCCGCTCGTTGCCGGCTTCCCGGCAGGCCAGGTAGGCGTCTTCGATCTCCTCCATCGCCGCCAGCCCCGTCGAAATGATGAGAGGCTTGCCCTTGGAGGCGCAGTGCCTGATCAGGGCGAGGTCGACGAGTTCAAAAGAGGCGATCTTGAAAAGATCGCTCACCTCGTCCAGTTCGTCGACGGCCCGATGATCGAAGGGCGTGGCGAAAAAGAGGATCTTCTTCTCGTCGCAGTAACGCCTCAGCTCGGGCAGCCAGGAACGGGGCGTCTCGATCTCCCTGATGAGAGTGAAAAGGTCCTTTTCATAGCCGGAATGACGGGGGGTGCGCCTCGAATAAAGCCCTTCGGCGCTGTAGATCTGGAACTTGACGGCATCGGCCCCGGCGGCGACGGCGGCGTCGATGTGGGCCTTGGCCAATTCGAGCGAACGGTTGTGGTTGGCCCCCACCTCGGCAACGAGGAAAGCGGGATTGCCCGGACCGATGGAACGTCCAGGAAGACCGATCTGGCCGACCATGCTATCCCTCCCGTCCCGAAATCGTAACCATAAGCTCGCCGATCTCCTCGGCGGTAAGGAAACGGTCATTGCTTCCCGAACTGTATTCAAAACCGTCGACAACGGGCTTACCCCTCTCTTCCAGGGCGTTGACGTCGTGGGAAACCTGATTGACGAAGGCGATGGAGGGGGCGATGACGTAGTGGTCGTCGAACTCAATCGTCATGCGGCAGTCGTCGGCGGGGCACATGACTTCGTGAAGTTTTTCGCCGGGACGGATGCCGATGACCTTCGTCGCCAGGCCCGGCGCGACGGCCTCGGCGATGTCGCCGATGCGGGCCGAGGGAATCTTGGGGACGAAAATCTCCCCCCCCCACATGCGCCGAAAGGCCTGGAGGACGAAGTCGACGCCCTGAGGCAGGGTGATGAGAAAACGCGTCATGCGGGGATCGGTCAGGGGGAGCTCCGTCGCTCCCTGGGCGACGAGGCGCCTGAAAAAGGGGATGACGGAACCGCGGGAGCCGACGACATTGCCGTAACGGACGACGGAAAAGCGCGTCCGCCCCGACCCGGCGAGATTGTTGGCGGCGATGAAGATCTTGTCGGAACAGAGCTTGGTGGCACCGTAAAGGTTGATGGGGTTGGCGGCCTTATCCGTCGAAAGGGCGACGACCTTCTCCACGTCGTTGGCAAGGGCAGCGGCAACGACGTTGGAGGCGCCGTTGACGTTGGTCTTGACGCACTCCATGGGGTTGTACTCGGCGGCCGGAACCTGCTTGAGAGCCGCGGCGTGGACGACGAAATCGACGCCCTTCATGGCCAGGGAAAGGCGATCGGCGTCGCGCACATCGCCGAGGAAATAGCGCATCACGGGAGAGGCAATTTCCTGCTGCATCTCGAACTGCTTCAATTCGTCCCGGGAATAGACGATGAGCCGTCGAGGGGAGAAACGATCCAGCACGGTACGGATGAAAGCTCTACCGAAGGAACCGGTCCCCCCGGTAACGAGGATCGTCTTGTCGTCGAACATGGGCCTCGCTCCTCTCCTTGATCTCTTTTTTTCTACTATTGTATCGGAGGAGCGGCCCGAGAGGATGAGTCTCTACCGCTCAGTGAGGCAGATGGAGGTTGAGGGCTGCCGCCTCGGGATGGGCCAGAAGGAAACGGCGGTAGGACTCCGCCTCGGCGAGGGGCCCGACGGATCTGTAAAGGCGCCGGACCAGTTCGAGATCCTCGGCATAGTCGAGAGTCAGGCGACAATCGGGCCAAAGAGGGTCATTCTCGCCGGGGCGCAGCCAGACGAGGCGGAATCGCTCGGGATGGGAACGGAAAAGATAGGGACCGACATGCTCGCGCTCCTGCGGTTCCCGGGCCTCTCTTCCGGCCCGCTCCAGGGCCTCCCTGGAATAGACCTCCACGTCGAGCCCGAGAGGATAGGCACCGAAAGCCGTGCGGGCGGCCTCGGAATCGCTTTCGTTCAGGGCAAAAAGGCAGAGATCGACGAGGCGCCAGTCGAAAAGGGGACAATCGGAGGTGACGCGAACGATGACGTCGGCCTCGGTCTCCCTCGCCGCCTGGACATAGCGGGCCAGCACGTCCGCTTCGCTCCCCCGCGTGACGTGAACGCCGTCAAAGGAGGCGGCCAGCGCGGCCAGCCCGTCGTCGGCACTGTTTATCGTCGTGGCGACGCAGAGACAGTCGCAGGATGTTCTGCGGGCCCGCTCCATGAACCATTCCAACAGCGTCTTACCTTCCACGACTTTCAGAACCTTGCCCGGCAGGCGCGTGGAGCCGCTGCGTGCCTGAGTGATGAAAACCGTCTTCAATGAAGGTGCCCCTTTCTCGCCGGAGCCCGTCAAATCCCGACTCGGCGTCGGCTCCATCACGCAAGGGACGGAGGCCGGCCGGCAAGCGCACAGACTCTTTCCGACCTATGGTGAAGAAGAAAACAAGAAGGCCCGCAATGTCGACTGAAGCGCCGAAGCCGCGGCCCGAGCCAAAGAGAAGGATCTCGTCCGGGTCCACCGTCTGTTTCCGCAGAACCCTGTCGGCGTTATCCGACTCAAGAAGCGGAGGCCTTGTTCTCGTCAATCGAAAAGGTACCCATCATGATCCTGTAAAAGGAGCCCACCCCTACTGCCGTCAGGCGTTCAGTTCTTTGGTGCTGCGCTGAGCGAATCGATAGGATTCCCCCTTGAAGACGAAGATGTGAGCGTGATGGGTCAGGCGGTCCAGGAGCGCCTCGGTCAGGGTGGCGTCGCCGAAGACTTCAGGCCAGCGGCTGAACTCCAGGTTCGTGGTGATGCAGACGCTCTTCCGTTCGTACCGATCCGCGAAGAATTGGAAGAGAGGTGCTCCGCCGGGACCCAGTCCCAGGTAGCCCAGTTCGTCGACGATCACCAGGTCGTACCGGTCGTAGCTTTTGAGGAGCTTGGGAAGCCGGTGTTCGTCCTGGGCGAGGAGCAGTTCCTGGGCCAGGGTCAGGGCGGTGGTGAAGCGGACCGAACATCCCGCCGCGACGCAGCACGCCGCGAGGCCGATGGCGATGTGGGTCTTGCCTGTGCCCGAGCTGCCCAGGAGGACCAGGTTTTCCCCCCGTCCGACGAAGCCTCCGTCGGCGAGGGAGAGAAGCTTGTCCTTCGGGAGGGAGGGAAGCCGGAGGAAGTCGTAATCCGAGAGGGACCGGGCGTAGGGGAGTCTGGCCGATTTCAGAAGGTTCCTGAGCCGCTTCTCCCGGCGGGAGGCGCTTTCAGCCTCCAGGCTCTCGCGGAGGTAGTCCCCGGGGGACATGTCGGCGCCGCCATGCCGGTAATAGCTCAGGACGCCGGGAAGCCTGAGGTCCCGGCAGAGGCGTTCGACGGCCATGTCCCGGATCTCCGCGTTCATCAGGCCACCTCTTCTTCGAGCAGAGCGTCGTAGCGTCCCGGATCGGGGGCGGGAAGGGGCAGTTCCGCGAGGGAGTCCGGAACGGCGACAGTGAGACTGGCCGAAGGCGTTTTGTTGAGAAGCAGCTGGCGAACCGTCTCCGCCGTAACCCTCTTCAGGGCCAGGGCCTCTTCGAGGGCTTGCGTCAGGGCCTCGTGGGAATGGTCCCGGTGGAGCTGGAGGATGGCACAGAGTTCCCTGTAACCCGAATGGGCGCACAGGAGCGTCCGGGCCTTCTGCCAGGGCTCCTCCAGATCCCGCACGACTGCCGCATTTCGGACGGCCCCGGGTTTCGCCCGCAGCAGCGGCAGGTAGTGGACAAGTTCCATGGAGGCCTTACCCTTCCCGGAGAGGCGGCGATGATTCGCCAGAACCTTTCCTCGGCTGGAGACACGGACACGGTCCCAGGTGACGGAGAGGTCGACGGCCTCTTTCTCGTGCCCTACCGGGACCGAGTAGACGTTGCCCTCGAACCGGACCAGGGAGGTCCGGCTCACCACCGACACGGTGGTGAGGGCACAGGGATGAGGTATCTCCGGAAGAGGCATAAGCCGTAGGGCTTCTTCTTCGAAAGAGGCTGCGCGCCTCTGCCGTTCCCTCCCGCACCAGTCGGCCAGGACGGAATTGAGATCGTCCAGTGTCGCCAGGTCCGGCACGGGAACCAGGGCGTTCCTCCGCACATAGCCCACCAGGTTCTCCACGGAACCCTTCTCGTTGCCGCTTCGGACGTTGCAGAAAGAACTGTCGAAGAGGTAATGGCCCCGGAGGGCCGAAAAGTGCCGGTTCTCTTCCCGGTTCGGCCCCGGGAGGACCTTGGTCACCGCCGACTTGAGGTTGTCGTAGACGCATTCCCTGGGTACCCCGCCGAAGGACTCGAAGGCACGTCGATGTCCCGCCATGAAGGCCTCCAGCCCGTCGTCGGGAAAGGCGTACACGAAGGGAGCACCGCTGTGGCGAAGGCGCATGCAGAAAAGGTAAATCCTCCGTTCCTCCCCTCCGATGCGGACCAGAGCCTCGCCCCAGTCCACCTGGGCCTGCTCGCCCGGATATGCCGTCAGGGGAACGAACCCCTTCTCCGGGGTGATCTCGCTCTTCAGGTCCGACACGACCTTGCGGATGTTGGACTCGCTCCCACTGAAACCGTGCTCCGCCACCAAACGGTCGTAGACGCGCTTGGCGGTATGGCGCTGTTTCCCGGGGGCGTTTCGATCCTCCCGGAGCCAGGTCCGGATGATCTCCAGGTAGGGACCCGTCACCGGTCTGGGACGGGGAGCTTTCAGCCTGTAAGCGGGATCTCCGAGTCCCTCAGCATTCTGCGGACCGTCTTCCGGCATATTCCCGTCTGCCTGGTGATCTTCCTGATGGACCAGCCTTCCCTGAAGTGCTGTTTGCGGATATATTCTTTGTCGACCATCCCGTGCATCTCCTCTCGTCCTCCCCGCGAAGCGGAATCGCCGTTCCTTTCGCAGGATGATAAGGGAACGTGTACGGGGTGGTCACCTTTTTCAGGATCGATTACCTCTCGGGTGGGACCCTTTTAGGTTAGCGAAAACAGGCCTCAGCCCCTTTGTCTGAAGTTTAGCATATCTCCCCCTGCCCTTGACCCTTCAGACCCTAGGGACGACATGGAAGGAAACCCTCCGCCCCTCCGGGGCGGGCGCGGGCAGGATGCCCACGCTCCCAGGAGAGGCGACGGGGGCGCACAGGGGAACCCTTTCGCCCCTCCGGGGCGGGCGCGGGCAGGATGCCCACGTTCCCAGGAGAGGCGACGGGGGCGCACAGGGGAACCCTTTCGCCCCTCCGGGGCGGGCGCGGGCAGGATGCCCACGCTCCCAGGAGAGGCGACGGGGGCGCACAGGGGAACCCTTTCGCCCCTCCGGGGCGGGCGCGGGCAGGATGCCCACGTTCCCAGGAAGGACGACGGGGGCGCACGGAAGGAAACCCTCCGCCCCTCCGGGGCGGGCGCGGGCAGGATGCCCACGCTCCCAGGAGAGGCGACGGGGGCGCACAGGGGAACCCTTTCGCCCCTCCGGGGCGGGCGCGGGCAGGATGCCCACGCTCCCAGGAAAGGCGACGGGGGCGCACAGGGGAACCCTTTCGCCCCTCCGGGGCGGGCGCGGGCGGGATGCCCACGCTCCCAGGAGAGGCAACGGGGGCGCACCGGAACCCTTTCGCCCCTCCGGGGCGGGCGCGGGCAGGATGCCCACGCTCCCAGGAGAGGCGACGGGGGCGACACAGGGGGGAACCCTTTCGCCCCTCCGGGGCGGGCGCGGGCAGGATGCCCACGCTCCCAGGAGAGGCGACGGGGGCGCACAGGGGAACCCTTTCGCCCCTCCGGGGCGGGCGCGGGCAGGATGCCCACGCTCCCAGGAGAGGCGACGGGGGCGCACAGGGGAACCCTTTCGCCCCTCCGGGGCGGGCGCGGGCAGGATGCCCACGTTCCCAGGAGAGGCGACGGGGGCGCACCGGAACCCTTTCGCCCCTCCGGGGCGGGCGCGGGCGGAATGCCCACGCTCCCAGGAGAGGCGACGGGGACACACAGGGGGGAACCCTTTCGCCCCTCCGGGGCGGGCGCGGGCAGGATGCCCACGCTCCCAGGAGAGGCGACGTCGAACCTCTCTGCTCAGGCCTCGATCAGGCCTCCGTGTCCATGAGGGCGCCGAACATCTCCCGAATGTGCTCGACGAAGTGAACGATGTTATCGGGAGGGATCTTGCGCACCACCTTGTCGGAGACGGTGTCGAGGACGGAGACCTGAACGAGCCCCGCCTCCTCCCTTACCTCGAAGCGGAGGCTGCGGTCGAAGGCCTGGGCCATCTCCTGGGCCTGGCGGGCCGCCTTCTGGACCTGCTCGACGCTGGTCTTTTCCTCTTCTTTTTCCCTGCCGTCGTTGCGTCCCGATGAGACGAGCTGCTGGGGCGAGGCGGAACTGTTCTTGAGAATCTCCCGGGAGGCCGCTGCGGCATCGACGATCTTCGCCACGGCTCTCGCCTCCTCGCGTGCGGACCGAAATCAGGGAACGAGGAGAGGGGAAAGCCCCTCTCCTCGACGGTCACCGGGCCTTAGCGGAGGAGGGAGAGAACGTTCTGAGGCAGCTGATTGGCCTGGCCCAGCATGGAGTTGCCGGCCTGCATGAGGATGTTGAGCTTCGTGAAGTTCATCATCTCCTTGGCCATGTCGACGTCGCGGATGCGGCTCTCGGCCGAGGTCAGGTTCGTGCTGGCCGTGGTCAGGTTGCTGATGGTGTGCTCCAACCGGTTCTGGTAGGCGCCCAGCTTGGCCCGCTGCGTCGAGACCTTGTCGATGGCCTTGTCGAGGACGGTGATGGACCGGGCGGCGTTCTCCCTGTCGGTGACGAGGATGTTGTCGACGCCCAGGGCGTAGGAGGACATGTTGCCGATGTTGATGCCCATGTCTTCCTTCTCGTTGGCGCCGATCTGGAAGACCGTCGTGTTGTCGGCGAGGTGGACGGTGGTCTCGTAGGAGCCGTCCTCGCCGGAGGAGACCCACTTGGCCTGGTCGGCGTCCCAGGAGACCTGGACGTCGGCCATGGTGTCGAACTCGACGTCGATGTTCTCGTGGACGACGCCGACGAGGTTGTTGCCCGTCACCTGGACGTTGCTGGCGATGACGTTGGTGGCATCGTGGGCGTCGACGACGGAGACGGTGAACTTGTTCTCGACGCTCTTCTGGATGACGTTGAGGCTCAGGGCGTTGATGAGCTCCTCGTCGCCGATGAAAGTCAGATTGCCGTCGCGGCCGTTGATGGCGCTGCTGATGACGATGGTCCCCGCCACGGCGTAGGGGGAATCGGCGTTGGCCGCCGCCTCGTCTTCGGTGATGTAGTTGGCGAAGGTCTCGGCCGCCTCCAGCCCCTCGAGATCGCCCTGGCCGAGGCCGTCGCGGATGGCGTCGTTGAGCTTCTCGGCGACGCTGTCCATGGTGTCGTCCTTGTAGAGGGTGATGGAGGTCTTGCTGCCGTCACCCTGGACGAGGGTGATCGTCTGGGGGTCTTCGATCATGAAGTTGCCGTTCGAATCCCAGAACTTGTCGATGTCGTAGACGCTGGTGTTCCCGTCGGCGACGGCGCCGATGCTCTGCTTGTCGATGGAGAAGGAGGCGGCGTAGTCGCGGCCGTCGGGATCGGTGATGTTGGCGTAGGCGTCCTCGAGAACGCCGAACTCCATGGAGACGGTGCTCGACTTGATCTCGCCGTAGTCGGCGCTGGACGAGAGGGTGTTGAGCTGGAAGAAGGAGAAGTCCGTCGTCTTGTTGTTCAGGGCGCCGTCGGTGAAGGTGTAGCTCATGGGCGTCGCCGAGGCGCTGCCATTGGTACGATTGATCAAAATCGAATCTTGGGCTGTCCCCGCTCGATTGGCCTTGACATTAATTACCGACTTGTCTCCCACCGTGAAAGCGTCAAACCCGGCAGTGGCATCCGTAACATCAAACGTCAGAGCAACGCCACCATAAGTACCGTCAAGATCAACCGTACCACCTGTAGTGAATGTTTTCGTCACGGTGCCGTTCCCATAGGAGCTTGTTCCGTCCTTGCCCGTCTGGACATATCGATAGCTGAAAGTAATCGAATTCGTCGCCGTGTCTTTAGACGCCACCTCAAAGGCAATCGACAGGTTTGATGTAGTAGCTGCAACGACAGCCAATCCTGCCGTAAGGAAGCCAGCAGTATCGCCTTGATCAAAGACCGCGATTGACGCAGAAGCATCACCGGCAGCAGTGGAAGCCCGCGTCTCCACGGTGTAATCGCCCACCATCATGTTGGCGCCGTTCATGGAGATGGAGCGGACGTTGTCGTCTTCGGGTTTGACAGCCGTCATACCCAAAGAATCAACGGCGGAAGTGATCCCTGCACCGGCCAAATTTCCCGCAATGCTCCAGCCAATCTCGAAACTCGTTCCCGCCTCTTTAGCGACAATAGTGAACTCGCCATTAGCGGAGCCCGTCGTAACAACAACTTTGTCGGAAAGACCGGCCATAGCCTCTATCTGAGCCTTAATCTGCTCTGAAGCCGTGGCTGCAGCGTAGGCAGCCGTAAAAGCAACGGTATAACTGGTACCATCGATCTTAATTGTCAGAGAATCACCATCGGCCAAACCAGCCCCCAGTGCTCCCTCGAAGTTGGCGAAGCCCACGGTGGACTCGGAGACGGACTCCTGAACGGCGTGCTTGACCTTGAAGATGTCCGTCTTCTGGACCTGGCCCTGGCCGGCGACGGCGTCGATGGTGATCTTGTAGTTGCCCTCCATGGCTGACTTCTGGCCGTAGGCGTCGATGGTGCGCAGCCCGCCGTTGACGGTCACCTTCGTGCTCGTCGTGTCGGAGGACCAGAGGACGGCGGCGTCTCCGTTGAGGAGCTTCTTCTTGTTGAACTGGGTCGTGTTGGAGATGCGGTCGATCTCCTCGGACAACTCGTCCACCTCGAGCTGGATGGCCTGGCGGTCGTTGGAGGTGAGGGTGTCGTTGGCGGCCTGGACGGAGAGTTCCCTCATGCGCTGAAGGATGGAGTGGGTCTCGTTGAGGGCGCCCTCCGCCGTGGAGATCATGTTGATGCCGTCCTGGGCGTTGGCGTTGGCCTGGTCGAGGCCGCGGATCTGGGCCCGCATCTTCTCCGAAATGGCCAGCCCGGCGGCGTCGTCGGCGGCGCCGTTGATGCGCAGGCCCGACGAGAGCTTGGCGATGGACTTGGTGAGAGAGCTGTTGGTTGCGTTGACGGAGTTATAGGCGTAGAGGGCGGGAATGTTGTGATTGACTCGCATGGTCGTCTACCTCCCTGTTGTCGACTCGTCCCCGTCCGTGGGGATCGTCTTCTCGTGGCGAAAGGGTCGCCGGAAAGGGGCGCGCGTTCGGTGCGGAAAGGCTTTTCAGGCATTCCTCCCCTCGATCGCAAGGAGTGGAGAGAGAAGCTGTCCTGTCTCCTTTTTCGGTTTTTCCGGTCCCGACCTTTAGGCCTCTTCCGGAAGGGGTTCGCCCTTTTCCTCGAGGATGGCGACGAGGTAGCGCCGCAGCACCTCCCGGGCGGCCTCCCCTCCTCCCTCCAGGGCCTCCCTGTCGCGGGAGAGCCCCTCGGCGACGGACTGAAGGAAATTCCTGTTCGCCTCCGTTTTTTCGCGGATGAGGAAGTCCTCAAGATCTTCGCGGCGGCGGCGGAGGAGCTCCGACAGGAGAAGGGGTATCTCTCCGTCGTCGGGGGCGTAGCCGTAGGCGTTGGCCAGACTGACGAGGGCCTCGTGGGCATGGCCCGTCCAGCAGAGGTCGCGGCCCATGAGGGCCTTGGCCCGCTCCTTGAGGAGTTCGGCGGCGGCCTCGACGGCGACGGAGCGCCCCTCGAAGCCTTCGATGGCGGCCTGGAAGAGGCGCGAGGCCTCGAGGTGGCGCCCCTCGCCGTGGAAGTGGCGCCCCAGGGCCCAGAGAAGAGTGGGCTCCCAGCGGGCGGCGACGGGATCGACGCGGGAGAGGAGGAAATCGGCCAGGACCGTCTCCTCCAGGTCGGGCCTGCGCTCCTGGGCTCGGGCGAGGAAGCCCTCCAGGGCCGAACGGATCGGCGCCTCCTCGGGAGGGCCGGCGATGCCCAGGTCGCGGAGGGCGTCGGCCGAAAGGGTCGAGGCCCTCATGTAGGCGAGCCAGTCGAGGAAGACGGAGGCGCTCCGCTCCTGGGCGTCGAAGAACTCCTCGTGGGAGCGGAGCCAGAGAGAGAGGTCCTCCTCCTCGCGGAGGTCGAAGCGGGCCTCGTCGCCGAGGAGGGTGGCCATGTAGCTCTGGCCGACGTAGGCCAGGACGGCGTTGGCGTTGGTCAGCCCCTGGAGCAGGTCGTAGAGGGCCGAGACCCGGCCGGGGAGGGCGTCGCCGATCCCGAGGGAGGCGATCTCGTTCAGGAGTCCCCGCCCCCGGGAGATCCGCTCCAGGGAGTCACGGAAAGTCCCCTCCAGGGCCTCCAGGGCCTGGCGGGCCGCCCGGGCCCCTTCCTCCCCCCGGCCCGATCCGAGGCCGCCGACGAGGGAGAAGCTGTTTTCCGGCGGCCGGCCGACGCCGCGGAGGTAGTCGGCCAGGGGGCGGACTTCGGTTCCGCCGATGAGGGCTCCCCCTTCGGTGCAGTCCCAGACCTTGAAGGGCATCTTGGGGATCATTTCCTCGAAGGTGTCGATGAAGAACTTCCAGACCTTCGTCGTCTCCACGGCGCCTCCCAGGGCACCGGGGACGACGAGACGCTGCTGGGCCCTTTCGACGCCGCCCGTGCCGTCCCAGGCCGTCTGGTTCGTGTGGGTCCTGCCGTCGTCGCCGAAGGCCAGGTCCTGGCCGACGAGGGCGGCCCTGTCGACGCCGAGGTAGGCGAGAAGGCCCAGGGCCATGTGGGCCACGGAGGCGCCCGAGGGGAGGACGACGCCGCCCAGGGCGCCGCCGATGACCTGCCTGTCGAGGTTGATCGACTCCTTGCCGACGACGGAAAGGCGCCCCGGCCACCGCCCGGCGATCTGGGGGAAGCAGACGGACTGGGCGACGAGGACGATCGACGCCAGAGAAGGCTCCCGGGCCTCGTAGAGGGGACGGAAGTATTTCTCGTAGGTCGTGGCCCCCCGTTCGAGGGCGCAGACGAAGTGGGGGCGGATCCCCTGGGCGGCCAGTTTGGCCAGAAGGGTGTCGGCGGCGACGATGACGAGGCGCTCCTCCATCCCCTTGAGGAGGTGGAGGTTTTTGTCCAGCGAGGGCCCGGCGGAGAGGACGACGCCGCTGTACCCCTTGAAGCGCCCCTTGAGGGGGGCCAGGGATTCGCGGAAGAGGATCGACGGGGCGGCCAGGGCCATCTGGCGGAAGCCCAGAAGGGTGTCCTCGGCCGAGTCGCCGAGGCGCATCATCTGGTAGGAGATGCGCCCCACGTAGCTTCTGAGGGCCTCGCGGTAGGCCTCTCCGGCCTGTTCGGCCTGGCCGGGGTGGGGATGGACGTCGAAGAGGCCGCCGAGGAAGAATCCCCTGTGGCCGAAGGCGGCCCTGAGGGCCTCGTCGATGAGGGCCTCGTCGCCGGCGGGCAGGAAGAAGCGCTCGAAGGGGGCCTTCCTGCCGAATAGATCGACGCTCTCGAGGATGAAAAGCATCAGGGGGAGGCTCGATTCCATGAGAAGGACGATCTGCCTGCGTCGGATCCGGTTGAGGATCCCCACGAGGTAGCGGGGCGTTCCGATTCCGGCCAGGACGAGGACGGGCTTTTTCCCCTCGGGCGTGACGTCGAGGGCCGCTCTGGGCTCGAAAAAGGGGCGGTCGAAGAAGCCCGACCACCAGCTTCCCCGGGGCGTCTCCTTCTCTTCGATCCTGAAGCGGGCGCCGGGGCGCATCGTCTCGCGCAGCCGGGCGGCCAGAAGGGGCTGACGCCCTTCGAGAACCTTCAGGTTGGCCTCCAGGGTGGGATTGGCTCGCGCCGTTCCTCTCTGGCTCACCGGTCTTCCCTCCTCTTTTTGAGCAGGTCCGCCGGGACGAAGGCGACCTGGGCGGCGCGGCGGTTGGCGAGGCGGACGGCGTCGACGAGCTCGCTGCGGAGGATGACGTAGTCGCGGGGGGCCTTGATGCCCAGGCGGACCTGGTCGCCCTTGACGTCGACGACGACGACTTCGATGTCGTCGCCGATGAGGAGCGATTCGCCCTTTTTGCGGGAGAGGGCCAGCATCAGGCAGGCCCCTTCCCGGCCGCCTCTCCCTCGCGGCGGCAGCTTTCGCGCAGTTCCGCCGGGAGGAGAGGGGCCTGGAGCGACAGTCTTTCGTCGTCGACGATGATCTGTCGGGCCAGCCGGCAAGCGGTGTTGACGACGATGGGGGCCCGGAGGTTGGCCGTGGCCCTCCAGGGTTCGTCGGCCGGGACGGAGACGACGACGAGAAGGGCGAGACCGTCGCCCGAATCGGTCCGAAGGAGGCTCAGGTCGGAGCGGACGATGTCGACGTGATAGTCGGGGAAGAAGGTCAGAGGCGTCGTCACGGGAAGGGCGACGTCGGCGTCGGCCAGGCTCTGGAGCCACTTGACGGGGTTGTCGTCGTCGCCGGCCAGAAGCCATTCCCTGTGGCCCTCGAAGCCGGGAATGCCCTTGGGGAAGGAAAGGACATCGCCCTCTTCGTAGCCGAGGTCGCCGAAACGGGAGGTCTTGAAGCTCTTCACGGGCAGGTCACCTCGATCAGCTGAGGAAATCGACCAGCGTGGGCTGGACGATGCGGGCGATGACGGCCAGGCTGGCCTGGTAGACGGCCTGGGCCATCATGAAGTTGATCGAGGCCTCGGCCAGATCCGTGTCGGAGATTTTGCTGTAGAGGCTCTCGGTGCTGGTGTAGTTGGCCACGAGGCGGGCCTGGCTCGTCTCGTAGCGCCGCGTGAGGGCGCCCACCTGGGTGCGGCAGCGGAGAAGGTTGTCGAGGAAGTCGTCGACCTGGCCCAGAAGAGTATCGGAGAGGCCCTCGCGGTCCTCGTTGCGCATGGCGTCGGCGATCTGATCGAGGAGGCCGAAGAAGTCCGTTGTCGTCTGATCCGAGCCGCTGCGGGTCGTGACGGTTTGGCCGTAGGGGCTGTTGCCCGCCTGGGCGCTGACGTCGGGGCTCTTTCCGTTCGCGGCGGGGTCGAATTCAAGGCCCGTCGCTTTACAGGAGACGGTGAAGTTGTACCCCTTGGGCGACGAGAGGACGAGACGGCCGTCGTCGGAGACGGAGGCCCTGATGTCCTGGCCCTGGAAGCGGGCGTTGATGAGGTCGGGCAGTTTTTTCAGCTCGTCGGCGTCGAGGTTGCCGTCGCCGCTGAGGTCGAGCTGGCGGAGGTCGACGGTGTGTTCATAGCCGGCGACGTCGAAGGTCATGGTGTAGTTCGTCGAGATGCCGACCGTCGTCGACAGGTCGGGCCCGCGGACGACGGTGCTGATACCGAAGGCCTCGGCGGCGTTGGTCGATATCCCGCCCACATCGACGGTGGCGGCGTCGTTGTCGTAGATGACCAGGGCCGATCCGTCCTTGGCGGCCAGGGTCAGGGAGGCGTCGCCGGAAGTGTCGAGGTCTCTGTCGATGTAGGCCACGTCGAGCCAGGTGCCGGCATACTGCTTTATCCGTTCGGCGATGTCCTTGAGGGTATCGCCTTCGGCCAGGGGGATGTCGATGGACCGCCCGCTCGACTCGATGCGGATCGTCCCCGAGCCGCCGGCGGAGACGGCGAGGGTCTCGTCGACGGTGGTGGAGATTCCGGCGCTGATGCCCAGGGCCTGGGCGATTCCGGCGCTGTAGTCGCCGAAGGCGGGGTCGCCGAAGGATTCGTCGACGAAGCGCAGGGGCTCGCCGGTGGAAGTGTAGAAGGCGAGGCCCGTCGAGGTCTCCTGATACTGAACGAGGTACTGACCGTCGCTCCCCTTGCCGACCTGCTTCTGGATCTGCTGGGCGACCTTGGCGGCGTCGATCTTTCCGTTCGTGACGATGTCTTCGGGGAAGAGGCTGACGGAGTAGTCCTTCCCGCCGACGGTGACGGTCATGTAGCCGGGCATGCGCGAATCGAGCCCCGTCCCCGTGGGGAACGCCCCGCCCGTCGTGGCGTAGACGGCCGTCGAGAGGCCCATGGACTGGGCCAGGGTCGAGTTGGGACCGCTGTCGGGGGCGAGGTCGAGGATGGTGACGGCGCCGCCGTCCTTGGCCCTGATGACGAGACGCTGCGTGCCCCCTTCGCTGTCGCCGCCCTCGACGGAGAGGGGGTCGCCTTCGTCGGTCTGGACGACGACGTCGAGCCATTCTCCGGCCACGCCCTTGATGCGCGCGGCCAGCTCCTCCAGGGAGAGGGAGTCGCCGGAGTTGATGAGGAGCTCGGCCTTGTTGTCGCCGCTTCCGATGTACCAGTGGACGGCGTCGGTCGCGCTTGGGCTGGTGACGACGGAGCCGCCCGAGACGAATTCGACGGAGTGGAGCGACGTCTCCATGCCCAGACGGGAGAGGAGGTCGATGTGGCTCAGGTCGGCGATCTGGCCGACGGCCGTCGACGACGTCGTGGGCTCGTCGGCCGTGAGGCCGAAGAGGTCGAGGCCGCTCCCCTCGGCGGTGAGGGTGAAGGTGTCGTCGGCCCCTTCGGCGGTGACGACGAGGCGGGCCTCGGCCGTGCCCGCTCCGTCGATCTTGGCCGAGAGGCCGTCGACGCCGTTGATCTTCTCGACGACGTCGTCGAGGCCGTCTCCGGCGGAAATGGCGACGACACTCGCCTCGCCGCCGACGGTGAAGGTCAGTTCACCGTCGGCGGCGGCGGAGAAGGGCACGGAGTCGTCGACGGCGGCCCCCGTCAGGGACTGGTTGAAGGAGGAGAGATCCGTCTCCTGCCAGGTGGTGAGGGAGACGGCCTCGCCGGTGTGGCTGCTGATCTGGAGGCGCTGGGTGCCCGCGGCTGTGTCTTTGATGACTTCGACGGTGACGAGGCGTCCGGCGTCGCCCATTTCGAGGGAGCTGTTGAAGATCGCGGCGATCTCGTCGAGGGTGTAGCTCCCCACCTCGCCGGCGTCGCGGAAGCCGTTGTAGTCGGCCAGGTCCGACGTGGCCGTCGAGTCGTCCGTGTCGGTCCACTCCTTTTCGGGGATGCGGACCTTGACCGACCGGTCTCCGACGGTGATCTGGATGATCTCGTTGCGCCCCTCCCAGGTGAAGTCCATGGGGACTTCGACGCTGGTGACGCTGTAGGCCTCGTAGTCGACGGGGAAGAGCTGCCGTCCGTTGAGGGAGACATCGCCCATGACGCCCTGTTCCATTTCGAACTGGACGTTGCCCTCGTTGCCCACGTAGGTGATCTTGCCGTCGGAGCCGACGACGAAGGGAGCCGACGAGGTGGCGAGTCCCGCCAGGAGGTAGCGTCCCTCGACGGAGTAGTTGGCCGTGTTGCGGAGCTCTTCCTTGAGCTCTTCGATCTCCTGGGCGATGGCGGTCATGTTCGTGTCGGCGTCGTAGGAGCCGTTTCCGGCCGCGATGACCAGTTCGCGGATGCGCTGCGTCACGTCGGTCATCTGGTTGAGAGCCGTCTCGGTGTTGCTGAGCCAGGTGAGACCGTCTTCCATGTTGCGCTGATACTGGGTGTTCTCTCTCAGCGTCGTCTCCAGGGAGATCTGGCGGACGACGTCGACGGGATTGTCCGAGGGGCTGCCGTATTTCTTGCCCGTCGTTATCTGGCGCTGCTGGTCGAGCAGACGCTGAAGGTTGGTGTAGACGTCGCCGAGGAAGACGTTCTGCATCATGCTGTTGGTGACGCGGTAGCTCACGGCTCCACCTCCCTAGCGGCCGACGTTGCCCATGCCGTTGATGACGCGGTCGAGCATCTCGTCGACGGTGGTGATGTAACGGGCCATGGCGTTGAAGGCCTGCTGGAATTTGATGATGTCCATCATCTCTTCGTCGATGTTGACGCCCATGACGGACTGGCGCTGCGATTCGATCTGATCGGTGAGGGCCTTCTGGTTCGTGGACATCGTCGTGGCCCGCTGTCCCTGGGTGCCCAACTGGGCGATGAAGGACTCGTAGTAGCCGTCGAAGCTGGCCGTGCCGTTGGAAAGAACGGTGGCCTGTTTGAGCTGGGCCATGGCGAGGGCGTTGCTGCCGTCGCCCGATCCCAGGCTCTTGCCCTTGCCGTCGTCGCCCGAGGCGGCGAGGAGGCTGGGGTCTTCGAGGAGCGCGGCGCCGACTTCCAGCTTCTTCGCGGCTCCCTGGCGGGTGGCGATGGGGGTGAAGTAGGCCGTGCCGGTGACGTTTTCGTTGTCGCCCGTGCCGTGACCGGCGTAGTGGACGGCGTTCATCTCCAGGGCCAGGGAATAGGCCAGTTCGTCGAAGACGTTCATGTGGCTCAGGAGGTAGTCGTCGCGGGCCGTCATGAGGCCGGCGATCTCGCCGCCCGTGACGGCGTGGCGGACGGTGGCCGTGGCGCTGCCGACGCTGCTGAGGTGGAAGTTCATGCCCTGGCTCACCTCCTGGAGCGTGTCGGCCCTGTAGCCGTTGGCCGACGTGACGAGGCGGGCCTTGCTGAAATCGTTGCAGTCCGAGAGGTAGGTGAAGTTGTCGACGGTGACGAGGGCGTCTTCGGCCTTCTGGACGACGCTGGTCGATCCGTCGGCGGCGACGAGGCCCAGGCGCTGGGCGACGTAGAAGCTGCCCTGTTCGTCGCCGAGGACGTTGATGCGGGCCGCCTCGCCGATGACCTGGCTCTGGAGGACGAGGGAGAAGGTGCCGTCCGTCCCCTCCTCGATGGAGGCGACGAGCCATTCGTCGGGGCTCGACGGTCCCCCGTCGGAGCCGTAGGCGCCGTTGATCTTGTTGCGGATCGTCTCGAGGCTGTCCTCTTCGGTCACTTCGATGGTCACGACGGGGGCGTCGTTGGCCGTCTGGAGTTCGCCCGAGAGGAGGTCCCCCTTGATGTCCGTCAGGGAGAGGAGGTGGTTGTCCGTCGATTTGAGGGTGAGGCGGGTGCCGTCGCTGTTGGCCGTGAGGCCCGTGTAGCCGGAGAGGAAGCTCTGGAGCTCGTCGACGGTGAGGTCCGATCCGGCCGTCGAGACCGATTCGGCCCCGCTGTTGTCGCTGAGGGTCCAGGTCTTGGACGTGTCGTCCCAGGTGACGTCGACGACGCTTTCGTTGTCGCCCCAGGCGACGCGGAAGCTGTACTCCTGCTGGCCCAGCGTTCCGGGGTTGGAGAGGACGACGCCGTCCTTCTGGGCCGCCGAGGTGACCTGCGTCCCCGAGCTGCCCACCTGGAGGGAGAAGGTGCCTTTGATGCCCAGGGCCTCGTCGACGCTCTGGGGTTTGAGGCGCCCCAGTCCCGTCTCGGGGTCCGTCGCCTGGCCGATCTTCCAGGCCGTTTCGGTGGCGAGGCGCCGGACGGTGATGTCGTGGACGGCCTCGGGCGAGGACTGGCTGAAGCCGACGGTGACGACGTCGGGGTTGTCGACGTAGTCGAAGGTGTTGCTTTCGATCTGGACGTCGTAATAGCCTTCGTTGCCGGCCACGGAGGCGAGGACGAGGTGACGCGTCGTCCCCCCCTGGACGAGGAGCTTGCCGTCGATGTCGATCTTGAAGTCGCCGTCGCTGTCGTAGGCCGAGTCGGAGACGTTGATGTCGACGAGGCCGGCCAGATTTTCGACGAGGAGGTCGCGCCGGTCCAGGAGGTCGTTGGGGTTGCCTCCCGTTCCCTGGACTTCCTTGATGGTCACGTTGAGGGCGGCGATCTGGTCGATGTAGGTGTTGGCCTCTTCCACTTTGAGGGCGAGGTCGCTGTTGAGGGAGTCTCTGTACTGGCTGTAGTTGGTCGAGAGCTGGTTCAGGTAGGTGGTGAGGCTCTGGCTTTCCTCGAGGAGGGCGTCGCGGACGGAGGTGTCGTCGGGGCGCTTGGCCAGCTCCTGGAGGCTGGACCAGAGGCTGTCCAGGGCGGTCTTGAAGGTGCCTCCCTCCTCGTTGGTCAGGGGCTCGTTGACGAAGAGCTCGGCGTAGTCCAGGGCCTCTTCGAGGGTCTCCCAATAGCCCTGGACGGAGGTCTCTTCGATGTACTGGGCATCGAGGAAGGCGTCGCGAATGCGGACGATGGCGTCGACTTTGACGCCCGTGCCGAGCTGCCCCGCCGTCCAGGGATTGCTCAGGCCGACGTCGGCGTAGGGCGCCGTCGTGGAGACCTCGACGCGCTGCCTGGAGAATCCATCGACATCGGCGTTGGAGATGTTGTGGCCTGCCGTTTCCATGCCCTGGCGGTAGTACTGGAGGGCCCGCTTTCCCATTTCGAGGCCGGAAAAGGTGCTCATCGTCTCTGACCCCCTATCCTCGGGCGTCGAAGCCGCCGGAAAGAGGGAGTTTCCCCTGCAGACGGCGCCATTCCGAAAGGAGCATGTCGTTCAGCGTTCCGTTTTCTTCCACGAGACGCGAGAGGATCTGCGTCTCCGATTTGACGGAGGCCACGGCGCGGGTCAGCTTCCTCCCCGCCTCGCGAAGGGACTGGCCGTCGTCGCCGCCGAGGGAGTCGGCCAAGGCCGAAAGGCGGGGATCGACGCCGCGCTCGGCGGCGAAGGCCCGGGCGAAGGCGTCGCGCTCGAATTCGGCCTGCTGGGCCCGGAAGGCGGCCTTCCGCATCTGGCCCACCAGGTCCTGCAACGAATCGAGGCGCCCTTGACGGAGCGCCTCTCTCTGGCCGAGGGCGATTCCGACCACTTCGAGAAGGGCCGACGTCTCCTCCTCGAGGAGGAGAAGCATGTCGGCGGCGGTCACGGGCTCATCACTCCAGGTCTCCCAGAAGTCCCGCCTCGATGAGGCGCGAGGCAAGGCCGAGGGAGTCGACGCGGTAGGTGCCGCTCTCGATCTGATCTTTCAGCTCCCGGACCTTGTCGACGCGGACGTCGGGAATCGTTCTGAGCTCGCCGAGGGCCTTGGTCAGCTCGCGCCCGAAGGCGCTGACCTCGAGGCCGTCGCTCCCGCCTCCCTCGGCGGTTCCTTCCGTCTGGCTCTTCTGGCCCGTCCTGCGCTTGACGGGGTCGATGGCCCCGACGCCGTAGACTTTCTGGATGCGGTCGATCATGACAATCCCCCCACAGTCTTCCACTCTCAGTCAGGTTATCGGCCTAGGCCGCCGCCCTCTTTAGCGTTCCAGCTTCTCCCGGCGGCGACGGAGGACGAACATCTCGGCCGAGGAACGGCGACTCTCCCCTCCCAGGGCCTTGAGGCATTTGGCGCAGATGTGACCGCCTTCGCAGGCCTCCCCGCAGATCTGGCAGCGGCCCGTTCCCGTGCCGGGCCCGACGATCTGGAGGCGGCCGTCATCCTTGAGGGCCTGGATCTTGCGCTCATCGATGCCCATTACGAGAGCCAGCTCGGGGACGTTGGGGGTGAAACGGGGGTGGTCGCGAAGGAAGTTGCGGACCTCGACGAAGAGGAGGTCGAGTTCGTCGCGGCAGGCCCCGCAGATCTGACGCCCTCCCTGGTAGACGTAGGCCTTGGAGCAGATGGTGCAGTTGCGAAGCTGGACGGTCATCGTCATTCCTCCCCTTATGTTTTCCCATCCTCGAGAGAGCGGCCTCTCCTCGCAAGGGGATCTTTTTTCACAGAAACGACGGGAGGCGAAGGCCCTTCCCGCATCGACGCCCGCCCCCACGAGTCCGTCAGGCCTGGTCCGACGATCGCCGATCAATATCCTTTTATGCTATCCAAAAGAAATCCCTTGCCATTGAAGTCGAATTTCCAGCCTCATCGACCAGGCCCGATCGGCCTTTCCCCGGGGAAATCCAGCAGACTCCCAGCCCGACGATCGCCGATCTAGGCTCTTTTATGCCATCTGAAAGAAAACAGTTATCCTCGAAGGCACGCTCCAAGCCCCGTCGATCGGGCCCCAGCGACCTTTTGTCGGGAAAGTCCAGCAGGCTCATAGCCCGACGATGGCCGATCTCTATCCTTTCATGCTATCTGAAAGGAAGCATTTGCCATCGAAGTCAAGTTTGAAGCCCTCTCGATCGGGCCTCAGCGGCCTTTCCCCGGGAAAGTCCAGCAGACTCATAGCCCGACGATGGCCGATCTCTATCCTTTCATGCTATCTAAAAGGAAGCATTTGTCATCGAAGTCAAGTTTGAAACCCTCTCGATCGGGCCCCAGCGGCCTTTTGTCGGGAAAGCCCGACAGGCTCATAGCCCGACGATGGCCGATCTCTATCCTTTCATGCTATCTGAAAGGAAGCATTTGTCATCGAAGTCAAGTTTGAAACCCTCTCGATCGGGCCTCAGCGGCCTTTTCCCGGGAAAGTCCAGCAGACTCTTCGGGACAGATTCCGTCGGATCCACGGATTCGAGTTCCCTTCGAATCGCCTCGCCGGTGCGGGTTCGAGTCAAGGGTCTCCGCTTTCGGGACGCCTCCGGGCCAAGACGAAGCCTTCATCCTGTTTTAGCCTGTCTATCGGGGCCTCGAGGGAAGAGACGGCGCCTCTCTCCCGCCTTTCGCGAGGGCGCCTCAGAGGCCGTCGCGCCTCCCCTCCGATGCGGTCCAGACGACGAGGGCGGCGACGGAGGCGCCCGCGCCCTCGAGGACCCGGCGGGCCCTGTCGAGGGTGGCGCCCGTGGTGCAGACGTCGTCGACGACGACGAGCCGCTTGCCCGCGATCGACGCCGCTCCCTGTCTCCAGCGGAGGACGTCTTCGGGCAGATCGCGCCGCTGCGCGGCGCTGCGACCGGTCTGGCCGGGCCGGCGGCCGGCCCAGGCGAGGCCGTCGACGACGGGCAACCGCCAGATGGCCGAGAGCCCCCGGGCGATGAGGAGGGACTGGTTGTAACCTCTCGGGCTTCCGCGATGGAGCGGCAGGGGGACGAGGCCGTCGGCGGCGGGGGCCTCGAAGGCCCGTCCCAGGGCCCGGCCGAGAGGCGGGCCGAGAGAGCGCATCCCCTTATATTTTAGCAGGAGAAGGAGTTCCCGTGGGCGGCCTTCATGGAGGGCTCCGACGAAAAGAGGAGGGGCGCCGCCGTGGGAGGAACAGGGATAGGGACCGCGGCAGAGGGAGCAGAGGTTCATCGTCTCTCCGAGAAGGGCGTCGAGACAGTCGGGACAGACGACGGAGGCGATCCGGCCGCAGAGGGGACACTGGACGGGCCAGATGAAATGAAGGAGGATCTCCAAAAGGGTCGGGGCCATGGCGGAAACCTCCTCTCCGGCGATGCGGTCACCTCGCGTGACGATCCTTTTTCCGTCGTTGCAGCGGGGTGAGCCTCCATTCCGGCCCAAGACCCGCCGCCGCATCGCGGTCTTCCGGCCGGAACGCGCTTGTCCCGGCCCGCTTCGGAAGAAAGGGAAAGCTCCGCGCTGCCGCCGTTGTCTTTCCTGGGAGCGTGGGCATCCTGCCCGCGCCCGCCCCGAAGGGGCGGAGGGTTTCCCACGCTTCGCCGTCGTCATCAAGGTTACGACGTTCAAGCCGGGAAACCCTGCGGGACGAAAATTCCGTCCCGCGCGCCGCCAAGATGGCCGCGCTCCCAGCAAGGGCAAAACCCCTGCCACCGAGGCGGATCGGCGTTCCCGGCAAGGGCAAAACCTCAAGCTCCACGTCGCCGCCGTTGTCTTTCCTGGGAGCGTGGGCATCTTGCCCGCGCCCGCCCCGAAGGGGCGGTGGGTTTCCCACGCTTCGCCGTCGTCATCAAGGTTACGACGTTCAAGCCGGGAAACCCTGCGGGACGAAAAATCCGTCCCGCGCGCCGCCAAGATAGCCGCGCTCCCAGCAAGGGCAAAACCTCAAGCTCCGCGCTGCCGCCGTTGTCTTTCCTGGGAGCGTGGGCATCCTGCCCGCGCCCGCCCCGAAGGGGCCTGAACAAAGGCCCGCCCCCACCGAGGCGGGAGCGGGCCTAGAGGTCCTTTTTGCTAGAGGCCGGCGGCGCGGCGCAGGGCTTCGGTCCGGTCGACCCGCTCCCAGGCCGGGAGCGGATCGAGGTCGATGCGCCCCATGTGGCCGTAGGCGGCGAGGCGGCGATACTGGGGCTTGCGCAGTTCGAGGTCGGCGATGATGGCGGCGGGACGGAAGTCGAAACAGGCCCGGACGACGCGGGTGATGGCCTCGTCGGAGATTTTTCCCGTGCCGTAGCTGTTGGCCATGATGGAGACGGGACGGGCGACGCCGATGGCGTAGGCCACCTGGATCTGACACCTTTCGGCCAATCCGGCGGCGACGACGTTTTTGGCGGCGTAGCGGGCCATGTAGGCGGCGGAGCGGTCCACTTTGGTGGGGTCCTTGCCGGAGAAGGCGCCGCCGCCGTGGGGCACGAGGCCGCCGTAGGTGTCGACGATGATCTTCCGGCCCGTCAGGCCCGTGTCGGCCATGGGACCGCCCATGACGAAACGGCCCGAGGGGTTGACGAAGATGTGCGTTTCGTCGTCGAGAAGTCCGGCGGGGACGACGGGGCGAATGACGTGCTCGATGACGTCGCGGCGGATCCGCTCCTGCTCCGCTTCGGGGCCATGCTGGGTCGAGACGACGACGGTATCGACGCGGAGTGCCCTCCCCTCCTCGTACTCGACGGTGACCTGCGTCTTGCCGTCGGGCCTGAGGTAGGACAGAAGCCCCTCCTTGCGGACCGTCGAAAGACGACGGGCGAGGCGATGGGCCAGGGCGATGGGCAGAGGGAGGAACTCCTCCGTCTCATCGCAGGCGTAGCCGATCATCATGCCCTGATCGCCGGCGCCGAGGCCGTCGAAATCTTCTTTGAGGAGCCCGTCGCGGATCTCCAGCGCCCTGTCGACGCCCTCTTTGATGTCGCCCGACTGTTCGTCGATGGCGGTGATGATGGCGCAGGTGTCGCCGTCGAAGCCGAATTTGGCGCGGGTGTAGCCGATGTCTTTGACGATCTCCCGGGCCAGGCGGGGGATGTCGACGTAACAGCTCGTGCTGATCTCTCCGGCGACGACGACGAGGCCTGTGGTGACGAGGGTTTCGCAGGCCACGCGACCGAAGGGATCCTGAGCGAGGATGGCGTCGAGGATGCCGTCGGAGACCTGATCGGCCAGTTTGTCGGGATGTCCCTCCGTCACCGATTCGGAAGTGAGGAGGAAGCGTTCTTTTTCCATGAGCCGGTCACAACCTTTCCTTTTGGCAGGTCGGCCGCCGGATGCATACGACAAAAAGACCCCAACGGGAGAGGGGGGCGGCCAATCACCGCTTATACCCCGAAAAGGGGGATCTGTCAACGGCCCTAAGAGTATTCGATGGGGACCCTCAAGAGCTGCATGTTGCCCTCTTCGGAGGAGAAACCCAGCCGCCGCAGAAAGGGACCGAGGTCGCTGGTGTAGGTGACGATGAGAGGAATGGGTCTGACGGCAGGATGATCGAGGGCATAGCGCAGGAGCGCTGTGCCGAGGCCCCTGCCCTGGTGATCGGGGTGGACGAGGATGTCCCAGAGGGAGCCTCTGAAGACGAAGTCGGTCAAAAGGCGGCAGAAGGCGACGAGGCGGTCGTCGTGGCGCACGGAGAAGCAGAGGCTGCTGCCCCGGATCATCCTGTCGATCTGCTCCAGCGAGCGGCTTTTGCCCCAGTGGGTGAAACGGTAGAGGTCGATGAGCTCGGACGGGGCGAGGGCAAGCTTGCTGTCGTAGAAGAGGTAGCCGTCCGGCTGAAAGGCCCTATCCAACGTCTCCGGCCCTTACGTATCCCTCGGCAACGCCGAGGGATAGGCCCTGAAGGATTTTCTTCAGGTCTCCCCGGGCGTCACTTTTCACGGGAAGCTGGACGATCTGGCCCGTGCCGCAGCGGGGGCATATCCAGGTGGTGCGGGCGACGCCGTCCCTATCGGGCGTGCCGGCGAGAATCTTCATTTCGCCGCAGAGTTGGCAGGCGACGATGAGCATGGCTCCATCTCCTTCAGGGGATATCTTCGACGTGAAGTCGGACCCGTACGGGGCCTTCGCTGTAGGTCTCCTCATCGACGACGACGACGACGCGGGCTTCCGAGGTTCGATCGGAGAGGGATTCGACGGCCTCGAAAAACTCGGTGGCCGTCAGATTGCCGACGGTTTTGTGGAGCGGATCGGGAAGGAGTCCGTCCGACACGGCCAGGGCGTTGACCTGGCGCAGAAGGGCGTAAAGGGACTCCTCCACCTGCTGGCGATTCTGTCCGGCCGGCATGATCTTTTCTATAAGGATCTGACCGGCCCCGTAGACGCGGGCACTGACGTAGGTCCGGGGATCGAGGGAGACCGTCTCGCCCCGGAGGGCGTTGGAGGCGGCGAGAAAGCGCAGGACCAGGCGATGAGGCGATCCCGTGAGGGTTTCGACGAGGTAGCTCTCGGCCGAAGAGCTGAGGTTGAAGCGGACGTCCTCGACGTCTCCCCCGAAGCGGAGGGCCACGAAGTGACGGGCCCGGTTGCGGGCCTCGGCGATGAGGACCTCCACCTCGTGGCGACGGCTTCCGGCGGGGACGGGAACCTGAGAGAGAAGCTCGCCGGCGAAGACGACGATATGTCCCTCGCGGACCTCGTCGAGCCCCTCTCGAAGACCGTCTGCCTCGGCCTTGAGGCCGGAGACGACCGATTCGAGTTCCTTCCTGTTTTTCTTGAGGGTCTGCGTCTCCCCCTCGAGCCGTTTCTTCTCCGACTCGGCCTGTTCCAGCCGGGCCCGCACGTCGGAAAGGTCGCTCTGAGCGGCTTCGAGACGTTTTTCGATATCGAAGAGCTCCTGCTGTTTTGTCAGAAGAGAACTCTGGCTTTCGAAAAGCTGCTGCTCCATGTCGACGAATTCTTCGCGGCTCTCCTGAAGCTGGCCCGTGAGTTCCGTGATCTGGCGCTGGACGTATTTCATGCTGAAGAGGGCCGTACGGACGCTGTCGGAGGCGACGGAGAGGACCGCGAGGATTCCCAGGGCGATGAGAAGGCCTGTGACGGCCGTGATGATGGACGAGGTATCGCGCGGCCTGAGGCCGAAAAGGGAGATGCGCTTCTTTCCGATGCGCATGCCGAGACGATCTCCCGCGTAGGCGACGATGGAGCTGACGAGAAGCACGGAGAGGATGAGCTGCCAGTTCATCTCTCCCAAAGTCAGGATCATCTCATCGCCCCCTTTCTCCTCACAAAGCTATCACAAAGCCTTTGCCGACGCCATCGGTAAAGCCTGCCTTTCGTGCCCCGGCGGCGTTCGTCTTCCTTGTTGTATGGTTCGGAGCTGCATGGTTCGGACTGTCCGGCGGCGACGTCCGATGTCCCCGGAATAGGGCGATCCCCCTCGGGGCCGCGAGAACTCGATTCTCCATACCTTGATTCTCCATACAAGGAGGAAGGGGACGCCTTTTCGGCGTCCCCTTCCTCCTTGGGGAGAGAGCGCGGTCGCGACGGGGGACTAGAGGGTCTTGAGCACGCTGCGGGTGATCTCGATGCCCCGAGCCAGATCCTCGACGGGGACGTTGAGGGCCGGACGGTAGCGGATGGAGGAGCCGCCGCAGGGAAGGATGAGCATCCTCTTCGCCCAGAGGGCCTTGAGGACCTTGTCGCGGTCGGCGGCGTTGCGGAAGTCGTAGGCGCACATGAGTCCCTTGCCCCGGACGTTGCAGAGCAGGTGGGGGAACTCGGCCTCCAGTTCCTTCAGACCGTTGTAGAGGGCCGGACCGGCCGTGTTCGACACGTAGTCCAGAATGTTGTCGTCGCGGTAGATCTCCAGGTAGCGCGTCGAACGGACCATGTCGACGACGGTGCCGCCCCAGGTCGAGTTGATCCGGCTCGAGACCTTGAAGCAGTTGTCCTCCACCTCGTCGACCCTCGGACCGGCGCAGAGGCCGCAGATCTGGGCCTTCTTGCCGAAGCAGAAGATGTCCGGCTTCACTCCGTGGTGCTCCCAGGCCCACATTTTGCCCGTGACGCCCATGCCGCACTGCACTTCGTCGAAGATGAGGAGGATGTCGTTCTCGTCGGCGATCTCGCGGAGTTTCTTCATGAATTCCGTCCGGAACTGGTTGTCGCCGCCCTCGCCCTGGATGGTCTCGATGATGATGGCGCAGATGTCGTCGGGGTTGTCGGCCAGGGCCTGTCTGATCTGCTTCTCCGCCACCGTCTCCAGCCACTGGACGACGCCCAGATGGTCCTCGAGGGGCCAGGTGATCTTGGGGTTGATGACGCGGGGCCAGTCGTATTTGGCGAAGAACTGGTACTTGTTGGGGTCGTTCGTGTTGGTCACGGAGAGGGTGTAGCCGCTGCGGCCGTGGAAGGCGTCGTTGAAGTGGATGACCTTCGTGCCCTTCGTCCCCCGGATGGCCTCTCCCTTGGTGATCTTGCCCTGGGCCAGGAGCTTGCGGACCTTCCAGTCCATGGCGACCTTGAAGGCGTTCTCGACGGCCAGGGTTCCGTAGTCGATGAAGAAGAGGTGGTCGAAGCCCTCGGGCTTGGCCACTTCGGCGAAGGTCTTGACGAACTCGGCCATTTCGACGGTGTAGATGTCGGAGCTGGCCACCTTGTTGATGGCCGAGCGGAAGATCTTCTCCTTGAATTCGTCGTTGGCCAGCTTGGGATGGTTCATGCCGAAGGGGGCCGAGGCGAAGAAGGTGTAGAAGTCGAGCCACTGGTCTCCCGTGGCGGCGTCGACGATATGGCTACCCTTGGATTTCTCCATGTCGATGACGATGTCGAAACCGTCACGGAGAACCCACTTGGCAATGGTGTCGAAGACCTGGTTGGGCTTAACGGAGCACTGAGTCATGGAAACTGCCTCCTCCTTCCGAAGCTACCCTGAAAGAATCCGAACGATCAACCTAGGCGGATTATAAGTTTATGACCTCAATGACTACGGCCTCATTTTATTCCATGAGTACAGCTCTTGCAAGTCCATCTTGAGATAACTTGAGTCTTTTATGCAAGTTCTTTTATTCACCATTGAACCACAGCTATTCTTCAGGTCATAGATCGGGGAAAGGCGTCGTCGCCAGAAGGGCCGCGATCTCCTCGCCGGAGTGTTCTTTTCCCTGGTTCATTCCCGGGCAGCGGCGACTCTCCTCCATCCAGGCACGAGGCGAGGCCAGAAGGGAGGGCCAGAAGGGAAAGAGCCGACACTGGAGGGGCCTGAGGCCGTAGACGGTACAGCGGCCCGTGGCGCCGTCCAGCAGGCGGCATTCGCCGTTGGCCTTTTCGACGATGCTGGGGCGACCGTAGCGCCCCGTCACGTAGCGGCGGCGAAACTCCTCCAGGTTCGACGCGATTCGTGCGGCAAGCATTCTTTCTTCCTCTTCGGTGAACCATATGGCCCCCGGTTCACCGCGACAGCAACGGCCGCAACCCAGACACTCAAACTTTAAACCTGTCCACCACCAGGGTTTATCCGATTTCGGACCGTCCATATCCGTCGCTCCCTTCAGTTCATCTTTTGACGCCGGAGACCCACCGCCCCTTCGGGGCGGGCGCGGGCAGGATGGCCACGCTCCCAGGGAAAGCTCGTCGCTTCGGCGGCGACGACGTGGGGAAACCTCTCCGCCCCTCCGGGGCGGGCGCGGGCAGGATGCCCACGCTCCCAGGGAAAACCCGTCGCCGGAGGGCCGACTTTCCCGGACCGCGCGACTCCATTCGGCCGGGGGCCCTATCGGGAGCGCCGCTTCGCCTGGCCGCGAGGGTTTTGCCCCTGCTGGGAGCGCGGCCATCCTTGGCGGCGCGCGGGACGGATTTTTCGTCCCGCAGGGTTTTCCTCCTCGGTCGCCGTCGCTTCGGCGGCAACGGCATGGGGAAACCCCTCCGCCCCTTCGGGGCGGGCGCGGGCAGGATGCCCACGCTCCCAGGGAAAGCTCGTCGCTTCGGCGGCGACGACGTGGGGAAACCCCTCCGCCCCTCCGGGACGGGCGCGGGCAGGATGCCCACGCTCCCAGGAAAAACCCGTCGCTCCGGCGGCGACGACGTGGGGAAACCTCTCCGCCCCTCCGGGGCGGGCGCGGGCAGGATGCCCACGCTCCCAGGGAAAACCCGTCGCCGGAGGGCCGACTTTCCCGGACCGCGCGACTCCATTCGGCCGGGGACCCTATCGGGAGCGCCGCTTCGCCTGGCCGCGAGGGTTTTGCCCCTGCTGGGAGCGCGGCCATCCTTGGCGGCGCGCGGGACGGATTTTTCGTCCCGCAGGGTTTTCCTCCTCGGTCGCCGTCGCTTCGGCGGCAACGGCATGGGGAAACCCCTCCGCCCCTTCGGGGCGGGCGCGGGCAGGATGCCCACGCTCCCAGGGAAAGCTCGTCGCTTCGGCGGCGACGACGTGGGGAAACCCCTCCGCCCCTCCGGGACGGGCGCGGGCAGGATGCCCACGCTCCCAGGAAAAACCCGTCGCTCCGGCGGCGACGACGTGGGGAAACCCCTCCGCCCCTCCGGGACGGGCGCGGGCAGGATGGCCACGCTCCCAGGGCAAGCCCGTCGCCGGAGGGCCGACTTTTCCGGACCGCGCGACTCCATTCGGCCGGGGACCCTATCGGGAGCGCGGCTTCGCCTGGCCGCGGGGGTTTTGCCCCTGCTGGGAGCGCAGCCATCCTTGGCGGCGCGCGGGACGGATTTTTCGTCCCGCAGGGTTTTCCTCCTCGGTCGCCGTCGCTTCGGCGGCGACGGCGTGCGTGCAGGGAGACCACCGCCCCTTCGGGGCGGACGCCGAGGGGGAGTCCCGTCTGCCGTCGGGACTCCCCCTCGGTATTCTCCCCGCCCCTCAGCTTCGCTTCGCTTCGGGCAGGGCCTTGACGAGCTGGCTGTAGAGGACTTTCCAGAGGCCGACGCCCTCTCCTTCGCTGAGGCTTTCCGAGGACATTTCCACGGCCAGGTCTTCGAGGACGGCGTAGGTCCGTTTGTCTCCGGCGCCGAGGGCCCGGGCGCTTTTCATCATGTTTTTCCAGAGATCGGCGAGGAAGATGCCCTCGAAGTCGCGGCAGGCCTCTTCGAGTCTGGCCTTTTCCCGGTCATCGGCGGCGCGTCCTGAGGGCAGAAGCGACGGGACACCGGCGGACTTCCCGACGGGGTCCATCACATCACCACCAGTTCGCCGTGAAGGGCGCCGGCCCTGTCGATGGCCTGGAGGATGGCGATCATGTCGCGGGGCGAGGCGCCGACGCCGTTGAGGGCCGCGACGAGTTCGTCGACCGTTCCCGCCTCGGGAACGGTGATGAGCTGTCCTCCCCCCTCCTGGGCGGAGACGGCCGTGCGGGGGACGACGGCGGTCTGGCCCTGCCCGAAGGGCTGCGGCTGGGAGACCTGGGGCTGCTCCACGACCTGGACTGTGAGGTTGCCGTGGGCGACGGCGACGGTGTCGATGCGGACGTTGCCGCCCATGACGACGGTGCCGGTCCTTTCGTTGACGACGACGCGGGCCGTCGCGTCGGGACGGACGGGAAGGGCTTCGAGCTCGGCGATGAAGGCCGAGGGAGTGGCCGCGTAGGCCGGAGGGATGGCGACTTCGACGCGACCGGCATCTTCGGGGCGGGCGACGGCGCCGAACTGGGCGTTGATGGCCTCGGCCATGCGACGGGCCGTGGTGAAGTCGGGCTGGTTGAGGAGGAGGGAGAGGGTACCCCCGGGGCCGGTGAAGGAGGAGGCCACCTCCCGTTCGACGAGGACGCCTCCGGCGATGCGGCCCGTGGTGGTGATGTTTTTGGAGACGGAGGCGGCCTGTCCGCCCGCCGAGAAGCCGCCGACGAGGACGGGCCCCTGGACGGCGGCGTAGACGGCGCCGTTGGCGGCCTTGAGGGGCGTCTGGAGGAGGACGCCTCCTTCGAGGCTTTTGGCGTCGCCCATGGCCGAGACGCGGGCGTCGAGGGCCTGGCCCGGCCGGGCGAAGGGGGGAAGGTCGGCGGTGACGGAGACGACGGCGGAGTTGCGGCTTTTGAGGTCTCCCGCGTCGATGGAGATGCCGAACTGGTCGACCATGTTCTTCATCATCCGCAGGACGAGGTCTCCTCGGTCCCCCGTTCCCTGAAGGCCGACGACGAGGCCCATGCCCACGAGTTGGTTCGATCGGGCACCGCCGACGGTGGCCAGGTCCTTGAGACGGACCTGGGCCGCGGCGGAGGGCAGGGCCGACGCGACGGCGAGGAGGATAAGGAGGGAAAGAAGGGTCTTCCCGATGTTTTTCATGACGGTCCCTCCCGATGGCTAGAAAATGGTCTGGAGAATCTGGGTGAGGATGCCCGGCTTCTGGAGGCGGCCGACGCTGCCCTTTCCTTCGACGGAGAGGGTGGCGTTGGCGACGCGGTCGCTGGCGACGCTGTTGTCGGGGCCGACGTCCTGGGGGCGGATGACGCCCTCGATGCGCAGGCGCAGGTTCTCCTCGTGGGTCCGCACGTTGCGGCTGCCTTCGATGACGAGGTTGCCGTTGGGCAGGACTTCGGTGACGAGGCAGGTGATGGTCGTCGTCAGGGTGTGTTTGCGCTCCGTCGAGGCGTCACCGGTCATGGTGCTGCTGCTGCCGAAGCCGAGCTTTTTGATGAAGTCGAAGATGCCGACTCCGTCGGCCACCTCCGATGCGTTGGTCTTGCTGAGGTCGGTCTTACCCTCGTCTTTCGTCGACGTCTTTTCGGCCACGGTGACGGTGACGATGTCGCCGACACGGGTGGGGCGACGGTCGGCGAAGAGGTTCGCCGAGTCGCTCCAGAGCGAGTCGGCCCAGGCCGGCAGAGCCAGGGCGAGGACGATCAGGAAGACCGGGAGGGCTTTTCTTTTCATGACGTTCATCTCGCTTCCACCACTCCGGGACCGACGACGACGGCTTCGACGACGACCCTGCTTTCCATGTTCCTCACGCGCACCGTTTCGCCGAGGGCGCCGCTGTCGAGGGCCTGGGCGGAGGCGACGACGACGAGGGATCCCGAGCGGGCCCGAAGGATGACGCGGTCACGCCTCTCGACGAGGGGAAGGGTCTCGAAGTCGCCCCGCGTCAGGGCCGATCCGGCCGGGACGTCCCGGGCGAGACGGCTGCCGAGGAGGCCTTCGAGCGAGAAGGGGATGTCGCGGAGGCTGTCCCTCTCGACGGTGCGCAGGAAGAGGTCTCCCTCCCTGAGGACATCGCCTTTTTTGAGAGGGCGCGTCGCGACGGGGGCGGGCTGGAACCAGCGCAGGCGGACCGGCAGGGCTCTCTCGCCTCCGTCGGGGAGGCGAAGCCGGAGCGTGACCGACGCTTCGCCGATCTGCACGGTCTGGCCCGCGGCGATCCGGGCTCCCCGGGGGAGGTCGACGGGGCTGGCCTCGAGTCCCCAGGGCCATCCGACGAGGGCCTTGACGAGGCCCGCCGTCGTCCCGGCACCGGCGACGCTGACGCTTTCGGCCATGACGATGCGGAGTCGGATGCCGCCGATGCCGGCCTCCTGGAGGGCGTCGATGACGTCTTTGCGGGTGAGTCGCCCCTGGCGGTCGGGGTGGACGGTCAGGCCCGAGACGACGCGGACCAGCTCGGCGTCGCCGCCGAGGGCGGCGACTTCGCCGAGGGAAACGACGCCTCCCCGGGCCTGGACGGAGGCGGGGATTTCGATGCTGAGGTCGGCGGCCCACGCCGCACCTGCCGCGAGGAGCAGGGCCAGAAGAAGCGGCGCCAGGCGAAGGGGGGCTCTCACGGCGGCACCTCTAGCGCTTGAGGCTGTTGGCGATGCGGAGGAGGTCGTCGGCGGTCTGGATGGTCTTCGAGTTGGCCTCGTAGGCCCTCTGGGCGACGATCATGTTGACCATCTCCTCGACGACCTGGACGTTGGACATTTCGATGAAGCGGTGGAGAACGTAGCCGATTCCCTCGTCGCCGGGCGCTCCGACGATGGGTTCGCCGCTGGCGTCGGTCTCGCGGAAGAGGTTTTTGCCCACAGCCTTGAGGCCTCCTGGGTTGACGAAGCGGGCCAGCTCGATATCCCCCACTTCCTGCTGGTCCGGGTCGGCGACGGTGGTGATGGAGACGACGCCGGTGGGGCTGATGGAGATGCTCGTCGTGTCGTCGGGGACGACGATGTTGGGTTCCAGGAGGTAGCCGTTGGAGGTGACGATCTGCCCATCGCCGTCGCGACGCCAGGAGCCGTCGCGGGTGTAGGCGATCTCGCCGTCGGGAAGGACGACCTGGAAGAAGCCGTCTCCCTCGATGGCCATGTCGTAGTCGCCGCCGGTTTCCGTAAGGTTGCCCTCGTTCATCATGCGGTTCGTGCCGACGACGCGCGTTCCCAGGCCGACCTGGATGCCCGTGGGGACGACGGAACCGACCTCGACGGGAGCGCCGGGCTCCCTATCGATCTGGTAAAGCAGGTCCTCGAAGTCGGCCCGGACTTTTTTGAAGCCCGTCGTGTTGACGTTGGCGAGGTTGTTGGCGACGACGTCGAGATGGGTCTGTTGAGCGACCATTCCCGAGGCGCCCGTCCAAAGGGATCGCAGCATGTCCGTCTACCTCCTTCTGTCTACCCTGTCTTGCCGAAGGCCGTCGTGAGACGCGAGGCCGACTCGTCCTGGGTGGTGACGCACTTGGCCGAGGCCTCGTAGGCCCGGTGGGCATCCATCATGCGGACCATCTCCTCGACGACGTGGACGTTGGACATCTCCAGGGCGCCGGGGATGATCCGGTAGTTATCCAGGTCCTGAGCGGCCCCGGAGGCTTCCGTCTCGGTGACGAGGCTCTTGCCGACCTGACGGAGCCACGTCGGGTTTTCGAAGGTGACGAAACGGAGGTTGCCGACGATCTCTCCGTCGACGGAGATCTGGCCTCCGTCGCCGATGAGAAGCTCCTGTCCCTCGCCGAATTCGATGTCGCCTCCGTCGCCCTGGACGCGGTAGCCGTCGTGGGTCACGAGGCGCCCCTGATCGTCGCGGACGAAGTGGCCCGACCGGGTGTAAAAGACGTTGCCTCCGTCGTCGGTGACGACGAAGTAGCCCTCTTCGCCGGCGGCGACGTCGAGGGGGTTGCCCGTGACCTGGACGGAGCCGGCCGAGGTGCGCAGGGCCGTTTCGGAGAGGACGGTGGTGAGGGCGGCGTCGCCGATGGGCGTCTTTCCGCCGAGGACGAGCCGGCGTTCGACCCCGAAGCGTTTCTCGTCGGCCTCGATGCGGCTCATGAGAAGGGAGGGGAAGGCCTCGTTGACGGCCCGTCTTCCCCTGAAGCCGCTGGTGCCGACGTTGGCCAGGTTGTTGGCGGCGACGTCGATGCCGGCGCTCTGGACGAGCATGGCCGAAGTTCCGGTGTAGATGCCTCGAAACACGGTAGGGCCCCCTTTAGCTAGCCCCCGAGGCGTCGGCCTCCCTTGCGAATGGCGGGAATGACGGTGCCGGAGACGCGCAGTCTGTCCAGTTCCTCCAGCGCCTTGCCCGTGCCGAGGGCGACGCACTCCATGGGGTGATCTGCGATGTAGCAGGAGATGTCGGTCTCTTCCATGACCCGCTCGGGAAGGCCTTTGAGAAGGGCGCCTCCGCCGGTGAGGACGATTCCTCTGTCTATGATATCGGCTGCCAGCTCGGGCGGCGTTAGCTCCAGGACCTTGCGGATTCCCTCGATGATCTGCTGGACCGTCTCCTCAATGGCCTGGGAGACGGCGAAGCTGGTGATCTCGATCTGTCGGGGCAGGCCGTGGATGAGGTCCCGTCCCCTGATGGCGAGGGATTTCTCCTCGTCTCTGGGGAAGCAGGTGCCGATCTGGATCTTGAGGTCCTCCGACGTCTGTTCGCCGATGGCCAGGTTGAACTGTTTGCGGACGTAACGGGTGATGGCCTCGTCGAAACGGTCGCCGCCGACGCGGAGCGATTCGGAGACGACGATGCCTCCGAGGGAGATGACGGCGATGTCGGTCGTTCCGCCGCCGATGTCGACGACCATGTTGCCCCGCGGTTCGGCGACGTCGAGGTTGGCGCCGATGCCGGAGGCCATGGGCTCTTCGATGAGGTAGGCCTCCTTGGCGCCCACTTCGATGGCCGCCTCGAGAACGGCGCGACGCTCCACGTCGGTGGCCCCCGAGGGGACGCAGATCATGACGCGGTTGCGGAAGAGCCGTCCCATTCCGGAGGTGATTTTTTTCAGAAAGTAGTGGAGCATGACTTCCGTTATGGTGTAGTCGGCGATGACGCCATCCCGCAGGGGACGGACGGCGACGACGTGTCCCGGCGTCCGCCCCAGCATGCGCTTGGCCTCGGAGCCGACGGCGAGAACCTTGCCCGTGTTCTGGTCGACGGCGACGACGGAGGGTTCGCGCATGACGACGCCCTTACCCCTGACGTAGATGAGGACCGTGGCGGTGCCGAGGTCGATACCGATGTCCTTGCCCCACATCCTCGTGACCTCCTTACTTCCCTTCGGTTTCGCCGGTTGCGGCGGAAACTGCAGTAATGACTATAGCGCCATCGCGACGCTCTCACAAGTTGAAGGATTGTCCCCGAATCGGCAGACTCGCCGGGGCGAACGCCTCCGGGACCGGCGATTCGAGGTCCGCTCGAATCCCCCTGCCGGCAGGGCTTCGAGGCAGATTCCCGGTCCGGCCGCGGGGCGGCCGGACCGGGGTTTCCGCCGCAGAGCTTCGAGGGGGGAGCCTCCGGCCGTCGGGCCGAGTGGAGTCTATTCTTCCACGCCCGTCGCTCGCATGTTTTCCTCCGACGTTTCGCGCCAGGGAGAGGGGACGTAGCCCACCTTCCAGAGAAAGAGCCCCTGAGGGGGCGCCGTCCTTCCCGATTCCTCCCTCCCCTTTCCCCCGAGGAGAGAGGCGAACCAGGAGGGATCCCTTTTCCCCCGGGCGACGGCGTCGAGGCTGCCGACGATGATGCGGACCATGTTGGTCAGAAAGCCACGCCCCCGGATGCGCAGGCGCACGATGGGCCCCCGGCGGAGAAGGGTGACGGCGTAGAGGGTCCTCCGACTCTCGTCGGGACAGTCGGCGGCGCGGCAGAAGGCCCGGAAGTCGTGTGTTCCCGGGAGAAGACGGCAGCAGGCGCGGAGGGGTTCGAGGTCCTGCCACGTCCTGTTGTGCCAGACGTAGGGAGCCAGGTGGGGGTAGCAGCACGTCTCCGTCCAGAGGAAGTAGACATATTCCCGGTATTGCGCGTCATGGCGAGCCCGGAAGGCGCCGTCGACGGGAGCGACGCGGAGGACGCGGAGCGTCTGGGGGAGATTGCCCTCCAGGGCGAGGCGCAGCCGCGACGGCTCCCAGCGCCGGGCCGTGTCGAAGGAGACGACCTGTCCCCGGGCGTGGACGCCGCCGTCGGTCCGCCCCGCGCCCTCGACGACGGACGGGACTCCGTTGAGACGGGTCAGGGCCTCTTCGAGAGCCCCCTGGACGGTGACACTCCCGGCCTGGCGCTGCCAGCCGGAGAAGGCGCTTCCCAGATAGGCGACTTCGGCGGCCCAGCGCATGGTCAGAGGAGGATCCGGTCGGCGACGACGGCGGCGGCGACGACGGCGACGACGACGGCCAAAGCCGCTCCGTCGCGAAGACGCCATTTCAGGGGGTTCAGGCGGGTCCGTCCCCTGCCGCCCCTGTAGCCTCGGGCCTCCATGGCCGTGGCGAGATCGTCGGCCCGCTGGAAGACGATGACGAAAAGGGGGACGAGGACGGGGATGAAGGCCCTCAGACGGCGGACCACGTTGCCCCGATCGAGGTCGGCACCGCGGGCGAGCTGGGCCTTCATGATCCGGTCCGTCTCGTCGAGAAGGGTGGGAATGAAGCGGAGGGCGATGGTCATCATCATGGCCAGGTCGTGGGCCGGGAAGCCCAGAGGGGTCAGCGGCGAGAAGAGCCGTTCCAGGCCGTCGGAAAGTTCCATGGGACTCGTCGTCAGGGTGAGAAGTCCGGCGAAGAGGACGAGGAAGAAAAGACGGAGTCCCATGCGGGCGGCCATGACCAGTCCTTCGCCGGTGATGGAGACGATTCCCCACTGCCAGATCGCCTCTCCTTTGGTGAAGAAGACGTGGATCAGGGCCGTGAGGAGGACGAGGACGACGACGGGACGGGCCGAGCGGAGGACCATCGTCAGCGGGATCCGCGCCAGGAAGGCCAGGCAGGGCAGGAGAAGGGCCCAGAGGGGGAAGAGCCTCAGGTCGGAGACGAGGAAGACGCCCGTGAGGAGGGCGACGGCGGCGACGATTTTGCAGCGGGGGTCGAGGTGGTGTACGAAGGAGTCGGCCGGAACGTACTGGCCCAGGGTCATGTGGTTCAGGAACTGCATCGCGAGACCTCCCCGATGAGGGCACGGGCCACCTCTTCCGGATTCCACGAGAGGGGGACGTTGTAGCCGTATTCGCGGAGCGAGCGGGCGAAGGCCAGCACTTCCGGGAGGACGAGGCCCTGTACGGGACGGTCGAGAAGCTGTTCGACGACGATCGCCGGAGGCCCCCAGAAGAGGGCCCTCCCTCTTTCGAGGACGCAGATTTTGTCGCAGTGGGCCAGGGCCAGCTCCAGGTCGTGAGTGACCTGGACGACGGCGATTCCCTCGCGGCGAAGCCCCTCGACGAGGGCCATGAGGTTCCGGCGCCCCCGGGAATCGAGGCCGGCCGCGGGCTCGTCGAGGACGAGGTAGGAGGGGCGGACGGCGAGGACGGAGGCGATGGCCAGGAGCCTCTTCTGCCCTCCCGAGAGGGAGAAGGGACTCCGTCTCCGGGAAAGGCCGTCGAGGCCGACGAGGGCCAGGGCCGCGTCGACGGCGTCGGGAATCTCCTTCTCGTCGAGCCCCCAGTTGCGGGGACCGAAGGTCATCTCCTCCTCGACGGTCTCGGCGAAGAGCTGCTGTTCCGGGTACTGGAAGACGAGGCCGACGCGGCGCCTGATCTCCCGCAGGTCGGGGCCGCCCTTGACGGCCTTGAGGCCGTCGACGGAGACCTCGCCCTCGTCGGCCAGAAGAAGGGCGTTGAGGTGCTGGGCCAGGGTCGACTTGCCACTGCCGGTGTGGCCGACGACGGCGACCCACTGGGCATCGTCGACGGTGAGGGAGACCTCTTTGAGGGCCGTCGTCTCCAGGGGCGTTCCCCTGTGGTAGATGTGGCTGACGTTGCGCAGGATCAGCGACATAGGGCGTCGAGCACCTCCTTGACGCTGGGGCGGACATCGGCTCCGACGACGCCTGCTTCCCGCAGCCGCTGCCAGAGCCGGACGAAGGGGGGCGTCTCCAGTCCCCAGGAGGCGAGGCGATCGGCTCCGAGCGCGAAGAGGTCGACGGGCCGCCCCTGCCAGAGGAGGCGTCCCTCGTCGATGACGGCGACCCTGTGACAGGCGACGACCTCTTCGAGACGGTGGGTGATCTGGACGATGGTCATTCCCCTCCCGTTGAGATCGGCGACGACGTCCATGATCTCTTCCCTCCCCTGGGGGTCGAGCATGGCCGTCGCCTCGTCGAGGACGAGGCAGGGCGGATTTCCGGCGAGAGCGCCCGCTATGGCCAGTCTCTGCTTCTGACCGCCCGAGAGGGTGTAGACGGGACTCCGTTCCTTTCCCCTCAGGCCGCAGACGTCGAGGGCCCAGTCGACGCGTCGGCGGATCTCCTCGGGGGCCATGCCGGCGTTCTCGGGGCCGAAGGCGGCGTCCTCCTCGACGACGGCGGCCACGAGCTGGTTGTCGGGGTTCTGAAAGACCATGGCCACGAGGCGGCGGATGTCATAGAGACCGGCCTCGTCTTTCGTGTCGCGGCCACAGACAAGACAAACGCCCTGCGTGGGCGTGAGCAGGGCGTTGAGGTGTTTGGCGAGAGTCGATTTTCCCGAGCCGTTGGGCCCAAGGAGAGCCAGCCACTCCCCTCCCCTGATTTCGAGGTCGATGCCGTCGAGGACGGCGGTGTCGGTCCGGGGGTAGGTGAAACGCACCCCCTGGAGGACCGACACGAAGCCTTCCGACATGCCTATTCGACCAGCTCGATGACCGCCATCGGCGAGGCGTCGCCCTTGCGATAGCCGAGCTTGACGATTCGGGTGTAGCCGCCGGGCCGGTTGGCGTAGCGGGGCGCCAACTCGTCGAAGAGCTTGGCGACGGCCGGCTTGTGAGGGAGCCTGGAGAGGACGATTCTCCTGTCGTGGAGCGTCTCCCCTTTGGCCCGGGTGATGAGCTTCTCCGCGACGCGGCGAAGCTCCTTGGCCCGCGTCACCGTGGTGGTGATGCTGCCCTCAAGGAAGAGACTGGACGTCATGTTGGCCAGCATGGCCATGCGGTGGCTGCCGTAACGGCCAAGGCGGCGTCTGTCTACGCGATGCCTCATGAGGCTTATTCCTCCTTCGTTTCCTTTTCCGTTTCGGCGGTGATGAGGCTCAGGCCCGCCTGTTCCAGTTTCTCTTCGATCTCCCTGAGGGAGATTTTGCCGAGGTTGCGGATCTTGAGCAGATCTTCCTTGCTCCGGCCGACGAGGTCGCCGATGGAAAGGATGCCGCCCCGGAGGAGGCAGTTCTCGCTCCGGATGGAGAGTTCGAGATCGCGGACGGGCCGGGCGAGGAATCCGTCCTCGTCTCCCGTCGGGGAAGCGCTCTCGTCGCCCTCGGCACCGACGGGAGCGAGAGGCGATTCGACGACGACGGAACGCCCCAGGTCGCCGGCGATCTGGGAGAAGTAGCCCTTGAGGATCTGCGACGATTCGGCGACGGCCTCCTCGGGGGAGATGACGCCGTTGGTCCAGACCTCGAGGACGAGGCTGTCGTAGTCCGTCCTCTGGCCGACCCGGGCCGCCTGCACTTCGTACTTGACGCGCTCCACGGGCGAGAAAAGGGCATCGATGGGGAGGGAGTCGACGGGCAGGTAGGCCGCGCGAGGTCTGTCGTTGGGCAGGTATCCCACGCCCTGTTCGACGTAGAGGTCCATGGCCAGCCTCGCGCCCTCTTCGAGTTCGCAGATGTAGGCATCGGGGTCGACGAAGTCGATCTCGCTGTCGGGCTCGATCATTCCCGCCGTCACCCGACAGGGTCCCTGCGCCTCGAGGCGCAGGATCCGCGATTCCTCTTCGGCGTAACAGCGAACGGGGACATGCTTGAGGTTCAGGACGAGCTCGATGACATCTTCCCGCACTCCGGGAATGGTGCTGAATTCGTGGAGCACTCCCTCGACGCGGACGGCCGTGATGGCCGCGCCCCGCACCGATGACAGCAGGACCCTCCGGAGGGCATTGCCCAAGGTGACGCCGAAGCCCCTTTCAAGGGGCTCGACGACGATCCTGCCGAAGCGGGGGGTGCTTTCCTCGACCCGTATTTCAGGACGGATTGGCTCCATCATTCCCCCCACCTTTCATGCATTAACGGGCATAGAATTCGACAACGAGCTGCTCGTTGACGGGCGTATCGATCTGGTCGCGGCCCGGAACGGAGACGATCCTGGCCTCGAGCCTGTCGGCGCTGAACTCGATCCAGGCGGGGATGGAGCGGGCACCTGCGACTTCGGCGTTGTTCTTGATGAGGGTCACGTCGCGGCTGCCGGCAGCCACGGAGACGACGTCGCCGGCCTTGACGATGTAGCTGGCGATGTCGACCTTGCGGCCGTTGACGGCGAAGTGACCGTGACAGACGAGCTGCCGGGCCTGGGCCCGACTCAGGCCGAAGCCGAGACGGCAGACGACGTTGTCGAGGCGGCGCTCCAGAACCTGAAGGAAGTTGTGGCCCGTAGGGCCGTCCATCTTGAGGGCTCTGGCGTAGAAACGGCGGAACTGAGCCTCGCTCATGCCGTAGTAGCGGCGGAGCTTCTGCTTCTCCCGGAGGCGCAGCCCGTATTCACTCTGCTTGGAGTGACGTTTGGAGGCGCCGGCCTGTCCGGGTTTGGAATTCCTGCGGTTGATGGCGCACTTGTCGGTATAGCAGCGGTCGCCCTTCAGAAAGAGCTTGCACCCCTCGGCCCGACAGAGACGGCATACGGGTCCCGTATATCTGCTCATGCGGTGTTCCTACCTCCTTGCCGACTGGGCCTAGACGCGGCGCCGCTTGGGAGGACGGCAGCCGTTGTGGGGAATCGGGGTGGTGTCGCGGATCAGGTTCACCTGAAGGCCGACGGCCTGGAGGGACCTGATGGCCGATTCCCGACCCGGTCCGGGACCCTTGACGACGACGTCGATCTGCTGAAGCCCATGATCCTGGGCGGTCTTGGCGGCCTGAGCGGCGGCCATCTGGGCGGCGTAGGGCGTCGATTTGCGGGCGCCCTTGAAGCCCACGTTGCCGCCGGAAGCCCAGGAGATGAGGTTACCCTGCTTGTCGCTGATGCTGACAATGGTGTTGTTGAACGTGGAGAAGATGTGAACCACTCCGTAGTTGATGTTCTTTTTTTCCTTGCGCTTGCCTCGGCGCTGGACTCGCTTGGCCAACTGCGTCTACCTCCTTGTCCTCCGCTACTTACCGGCTTTTTTCTTGTTGGCCACGGTCCGGCGGGGTCCTTTACGGGTGCGGGCATTCGTCTTCGTCCGCTGACCGCGCACCGTGAGCCCCAGTTTGTGGCGAAGTCCGCGGTAGCAGCCGATCTCGACGAGACGTTTGATGTTCATCGTGACCTCCCGACGGAGGTCGCCCTCGACGAGATGATTGTTCTGGACTTCGTTGCGAAGCGCCTGAACTTCGTCGTCGGTGAGATCTTTGACCCGGGTGTCGGGGCTCACGCCCGTCAGGGCCAGGACCTTGCGCGACGTCGAAATGCCGATGCCGAAAATATAGGTCAGGCCATATTCGATCCGTTTGTCGCGAGGAAGTTCCACGCCTGCGATTCGAGCCATGCCTCTACCTCCTCGCTCCCTGACGCTGCTTGTGACGCGGGTTCTTGCTGCAGATGACCCGCACCACTCCGTTCCGCCTGATGATGCGGCAATGCTCACACATGGGCTTTACGGACGGTTTGACTTTCATACCGGTCACGCTCCTTGCGAAAAAACATCGACCCTTACCAGCCGCGGTAAGCGGGGACGCCTTGAGTTGGGAATCTTACTTGTATCGATATACGATCCGCGCACGGGTCAGATCGTAGGGCGACATCTGGAGGAGGACCCGATCGCCGGGCAGGATGCGGATGAAATGCATCCTCATCTTCCCCGACACGTGAGCCAGAACCTTATGCCCGTTTTCGAGCTCCACGCGGAACATGGCATTGGGAAGCGGCTCCACCACCTTGCCCCGCACCTCGATGACGTCATCTTTTGCCATGCGTTTCCACCGACCTCCTTGGATTGCGGTTTCGCCCCTGACCGGAGAGGCCTGAGCCTCTTCCCGAGCGGGTGACGGATTTCCCCTCTGACGGCGGGATTTCGGCACCGCAAGCTACTATTTTACACGATATTGCAACTTCGGGAATCATCCCGACGTCGGAGCGGCTCACGGGTGCCCCTTCACTCCCAGGGGGTGAGAATCTCGGCCCCCTCGGCCGTTACGAGTACCGTTTTCTCGAAGTGGGCCGCATCCGATCCGTCTGCGGTGACGACAGTCCATCCGTCCGGTCTGGTGACGACCCGCTCTCCCCCCGACATGACCATGGGCTCGATGGCCAAGGTCATGCCGGGCTTGAGGACGAGCCCCCGACCGGGCTTTCCGTAGTTGGGGACCTGAGGCGGTTCATGCATGTGACGTCCGATGCCATGGCCCGCGTAGTCGCGGACCAGGCCGAATCCCCGAGGCTTGACGTAGGACTCGACGGCATGGCCCACGTCGCCCAGGGTCGCGCCGCCGCGGACGGCGGCGAGAGCCCTGTCGAGCGATTCGCGGGTGACCTGAAGCAGGTCTCTGCGGGCCTCGGAGACGGCTCCGACGGGATAACTCCGGGCGGCGTCTCCGAAATAGCGGTCGTAGCCGACGACGATGTCGACGCTGACGATGTCCCCTTCCCGAAGGATCCGATCCCGGCTGGGAATGCCGTGAACGACTTCGTCGTTGACGGAGGTGCAGAGGCTCGCCGGGTAGGGGCTGGCGATGCCGGGCACGCGGTACCCCTTGGTGGCGGGAACGCCGCCGCTTTTGACGATGAGGGCTTCCGCCGTCTCGTCGAGAGTCAGGGTGTCGACGCCGGGGACGATGAGCTCCTCCAAGAGCCGGAGGACGTCGACGACGATCCGGCCCGCCTGTTTCATGTTTCTTATTTCATGGTCCGATTTCAGTGTGATCATCCTACGCCCCGAGTCGGTTCTCAAGGGCGACGAGCACGGCGTCGCCCGATCCGCCGGCGTCGACTTCCAGGAGCCTGTCCTGGCTCCGGTAGTAGTCGACGAGGGGGGCCGTCTGTTCGTGATAGACGGCCAGACGGTTGCGGATGACCGATTCCCGGTCGTCGCTGCGCTGATAGATCTCGCCGCCGCAGGCGTCACAGACGCCCTCGACGGCCGTGGGATGGAAGGCGACGTTGTAGATGGCCCCGCAGCCGCGGCAGAGCCGCCTGCCGCTGAGCCTTTCGACGACGGTTTCATCATCGACCTGGAGGAGAACCACGGCGTCGAGGGTCAGCCCCAGATCGGCCAGAAGGCGATCGAGCGCCTCGGCCTGGGGGACGGTCCGGGGAAAGCCGTCGAGGATGAAGCCTCCCTCGCAGTCCTTTTCGCGAAGACGGTCCCCCATCATGGCGACGATGAGGTCATCGGTCACGAGCTGCCCGGCCTCCATGAACGTCTTGGCCTTCAGTCCCAAAGGCGTTCCCTTCTTGACGTTCTCCCGAAGGATGTCGCCAGTAGAGATGTGGGCCACCTGATGGTGTTCCAGCACTTTGGCCGCCTGAGTCCCTTTGCCCGCTCCCGGAGGTCCCAGGAATATCACTCGCATGTCCTTAGTCTCCTTATTCCGGTCCGGCCTAGAGCCGCAAGAGGCTTCCGGCCTTGTCGCGACGCTTGAGAATGCCGTCGTAGTGGCGCATGAGAAGCTGCGCCTCAATCTGATGGACCGTGTCCAGGGCGACGCCGACGACGATGAGAACGGCCGTCCCGCCGAAGTAGAAGCTGGTGATGCCCATGATGCGCGTCATCAGCGTCGGGATGAGGGCGATGACGGCCAAGAAGAGGCTGCCGCCCAGGGTGATGCGCGTCATGACGCGCTCGATGTAATCCGACGTGGGCCGTCCCGGGCGGATGCCCAGGATGAAGCCGCCGTTCTTCTTCATGTTGTTGGCCACGTCGACGGGATTGAAGACGACGGCCGTGTAGAAGTAGGCGAAGAAGACGATGAGCGCCACGTAGAGGAGCATGTAGAGGATCGAGTCGGGGCCGAGAAGGTTGATGAGCCGCGTCGCCCAGTCTCCTTTGAAGAAGCGGAGGAGCATCGTCGGGAACATGAGGATCGACGAGGCGAAGATGATGGGGATGACCCCGGACTGGTTGACCCTCAGGGGAATGAAGGTGCTCTGTCCCCCGTAGACGCGGTTGCCGACGACGCGCTTGGCGTACTGGACGGGAAGGCGCCTCTGTCCCTCCTGAAGGAGAATGGCTCCGGCGACGACGACGATCATGAGCGCGACGGCCAGAAGCAGGGTGACGGCGTTCATCTCGCCCATGCGGAGCATGGTGAAGGTCCTGATGAAGGCCTCGGGGACGCGGGCCACGATGCCGGCGAAGATGAGAAGCGAAATGCCGTTGCCGATGCCGTGATCGGTGATCTCCTCGCCGAGCCACATGACGGCGACGGAACCCGCCGTTATGGTGACGACGACGACGAGGCCGCCCAGCAGGCCGCCGGAGAAGATGCCCAGGTTTCTCAGCCAGAAGGTGAGCCCCAGGGCCTGAACGACGGCGAAGAGGATGGTGCCCAACCGGGTGTACTGGACGATCTTCTTCCGCCCCTCATCGCCCTCTTTCTGCATCTTCTCCAGCGCCGGGAAGACGACGACGAGGAGCTGCATGACGATGCTGGAGTTGATGTAGGGCGCAACGCCGAGAGCGAAGACGCTGAAACGGCTGAGGGCTCCTCCGGCGAAGAGGTCAAGGAAACCGAGGACCCCTCCCTGCTCGAAGAGCTTGGCCATGGCCGCCGTATCGATGCCGGGCGTCGGAATGTGGGAACCGAGGCGGTAGATGAAGAGGACCGCCATGGTGAAGAGGATCCGACGTTTGAGATCGGGCAGCCTGAAGGCGTCGCGGAAGGAGTCGATCACTTAGACCACCTCGGCCTTCCCGCCCGACGCCTCTATCTTCTCGATGGCCTGTCCGCTGAAGGCGTCGGCTTTGACGTGGAAGTTCTTGGTCATTTCCCCGTCGCCGAGCACCTTGACGGGATCGGTGAGCTTCTTGACGAGACCGCTCCGGTAGAGCTCGTTGACGGTGATCTCCATGCCGGCCTCGAAGCGGGCGTCGAGATCGGAGACGTTGACGATCTGATAGTTCTTGGCGAAGCGGAAGTTGCTGAAACCCCGCTTGGGCGTGCGGCGATAGAGAGGCATCTGGCCTCCCTCGAAGCCGGGGCGGACACCGCCGCCGGCCCGAGCCTGCTGGCCCTTGGTTCCCTTGCCGCCGGTCTTGCCCAGGCCGCTGCCGATGCCCTGGCCGAGACGTTTTTTGGGCTTGCGGGAGCCGGCGGCCGGACGCAGGTCGTGAATGCGCATGGTCCTAACCTCCTAATCCTCGATGACGGACCACTGGACGAGGTGATGCACCGAGGCGACCATCCCCCTGATCTGGGGCGTGTCGTCGTGCTCCACCGTGTGGTTCAGCCTGTGCAGACCGAGGGCTCTGATGGTCCGAGCCTGACGCTCGGGCCGGTTGATGCAGCTTTTGACCCACTTGACCTGAATGCGTGCCATGGCGAGACCTCCTAGGCTTCCTGGGCCTCGACCCGATCCTTGCCGCGAAGGCGAAGGATTTCCTCGGGCGAGCGCATGGCCTTGACGGCCGCCATCGTCGCGTAGGCGACGTTGACGGGGTTGGAGGTGCGACCGATGACCTTGGTCAGAACGTCCTTGACGCCGCCGAGCTCCATGATGGCGCGCACGACGGCTCCGGCGATGACGCCCGTACCGGGAGCGGCGGGGCGGAGGAGAACTTCGGCGGCGCCGAAGTGACCGATGATGGGGTGGGGAATGGAGCTCCCCACCTGCTTGAGGTCGATCATGTTCTTGGTGGCCTTGTCGATGCCCTTGCGGACGGCCTCGGAGATTTCCCGGGCCTTGCCGATGCCGAGACCGACGCGGCTGCGACCGTCACCGACGACGACGAGGACGCTGAAGCGGAAGCGTTTGCCGCCCTTGACGACCTTGCTGACGCGGTTGATGGAGACGACGCGCTCGGTGAACTCCGACGTCTTGGCGTTGATGGGTTTCCTTCCTGCCATGCTGGGAGCCCTCCCTAAAACTCGAGACCGGCTTCGCGGGCAGCCTCGGCGAGGGCCTTGACCCTGCCATGGAACATGTGACCGCCCCGGTCGAAGACGACCTTTTTGATCCCCTTGGCCGTGGCACGCTCCGCCACGAGCTTGCCGACGACCATGGCGGCCTCGACGTCGCCGGTGCCTTCGAGCGTGCCTTTGAGTTCGCGGTCCATCGTCGAGGCGGCGACAAGGGTGAAACCCCGCTCGTCGTCGATGACCTGGGCATAGATGTGCTGAAGACTCCGGAAAACCGAAAGCCGCGGCCGCTCAGCCGTCCCGGAGAGGTGACGGCGGAGCCGACGGTGCCGGATGAGTCGCATGTCGTTTCTGCTGCGTGCCTTCATCGGCGTTCACCTACCTCCTATTTGGATCCGGCCTTGCCGGCCTTGCGGATGACATACTCTCCGACGTAGCGGATGCCCTTGCCCTTGTAGGGCTCGGGAGGACGGAAGCCGCGGATTTCCGAGGCGACCTGCCCCACGACCTGACGGTCGATGCCCGAGACGGAGATCTTCGTGGGGCCCTCCGTGGCGAGATCGATCCCCTGAGGGGGATCGTACTCGACGGGGTGGGAGAAACCCAGGCTCAGGACGAGTTTGCGTCCCTGCATCTGAGCCCTCCAGCCGACGCCGATGATCTCGAGATCCTTGCGGAAGCCCTGGCTGACGCCCTGAACCATGTTGGCCAGGAGAGCCCGGGTCATCCCGTGAAAGGCCCTGTCGGCCTTCTCGTCGCTGCCGCGGGTGACGTGAAGCGCGTCGCCCTCGGCAGTCACCGTGATGGAAGGAACGACGGACAGAGAAAGTTCGCCCTTGGGGCCTCTGACGTGGACGGAACTCTCCTGAACTTCTGCCGTGACCCCCTTGGGGAGTGCCACGGGCTTACGGCCGATGCGAGACATCAGTGTCCACCTCCCGCTACCAGACGAAGCAGACGACTTCGCCGCCCAATCCACGCTTCCGGGCGTTCGAATCGGTCATCAGCCCTTCCGGCGTCGAAATGACCGCGACGCCGAGGCCGCCCATGACTTTGGGCAGCTCGTCCTTGCCTGCATAGATACGACGTCCGGGCTTGCTGATGCGCCGGAGTCCCTGGATGACCCGCTCACGATTGGGGCCGTAGCTCAGGTAGATGCGCACGACGGAATAGGGCTGCTTGGCGTCGTTGATGACCTTGAAATTGCGCACATAACCTTCGGCCTTGAGAATCTTGGCCAGCTCGACCTTCATCTTGCTCAGAGGAACGTCAACGGAGTCGTGGAAGACCATGTTGCCGTTTCTGATGCGCGTGAGCATATCCGCGACAGGATCGTTCACGAACATGAGTATTGCCTCCTTTGCCGCCTACCCACTACCAGCTGGACTTGACAACGCCGGGGATTTTCCCCTCGCGAGCCAGCTTGCGGAAGCAGCAACGGCACATGTCGAATTTACGCATATAGGAGTGGACACGGCCACAGAGAGGGCAACGCGTGTAGCTGCGCACCTTGAACTTGGGCTCTCTCTGCTGCTTTACCTTCAGTGCCTTACGGGCCATTTCGTCTGCCTCCTTAGCGGGTGAAGGGCATCCCCAGCTCTGTGAGCAGGGCGAGGGCCTCTTCGTCGTTTCGGGCGGTGGTGACGATGGAGAGGTTCATCCCCCGAGGACGGATCACCTTGTCGTAATTGATCTCGGGGAAGATGAGCTGCTCCTTCAGGCCGAGGTTGTAATTGCCGCGGCCGTCGAAGCCTCGGCGGGAGATGCCCTGAAAGTCCTTGATGCGGGGCAGGGCGACGGCGATGACCCGATCGAGGAACTCCCACATCCGAACGCCGCGGAGCGTGACGCAGCAGGCCACGGGCATGCCCTCGCGAATCTTGAACCCGGCGACGGACTTCTTGGCCCGCTTCAGAAGGGGCTTCTGTCCCGTGATGATGGTCAGCTCCGACAGGGAGGCGTCCATGTACTTGATGTCGGTCTTGGCCTCGTTGACGCCGATGTTGACGACGATCTTGACGAGACGGGGGACCTCCATGACGTTGGCGAAGGAGAACTGCTTCTGCAGCCTGGGCGAGGTCTCCTCCAGGTATTTCTGCTTAAGACGTGGGATCATGCTCCTACTCCCTCCTAGACCTTGTCCACGATCTCGCCGCACTTCTTGCAGACGCGGACCTTGCGGCCGTCCTCGAGGAAGGCGCGACCGACGCGGGTGGCCTTGCCGCAGGAGGGGCAGACAAGCTGAACTTTGGAAGCGTAGATGGGAGCTTCCTGCTTGACCAGACCGCCCTGAGGGCTCTTGGCCGAGGGGCGGACGTGCTTGGTCACGACGTTGACTCCCTCGACGACGACGAGGTCACGGTCGGGGATGCGACGGAGAATCTTGCCCTCTTTTTTGGCATCCTTGCCGGTGATGACGCAGACGGTGTCCCCTTTTCTGATTCTCATCTTGCCCATAGCGAGGCCCTCCTAAACGACTTCAGGCGCCAGGGAGACGATGCGCATGTACTTCTTCTCCCGAAGCTCCCGAGCTACGGGACCGAAGATGCGGGTCCCCTTAGGATCGCCGTTGTTGTCGATGATGACGGCGGCGTTGTCGTCGAAGCGGACGTAGGAGCCGTCGCGGCGCCTCACCTCTTTTTTGGTCCGGACGATGACGGCCTTGACGACCTTCCCCTTCTCGATGTTGCTGTTGGGGATGGCCTCCCTCACGGAGGCGACGATGACGTCGCCCACCGATCCGTAGCGCCGGAAGCTGCCGCCCTGGACCTGAATGCACATGAGCTTCTTGGCGCCCGAGTTGTCGGCCACATTGAGTACGGTGCGGAGTTGGATCATGGCCTACTTCTCCTCCTCGACGGCCTTGCCGGCGACGGTAAGGACTGGAGCGCGCTCGATGATCTCGGCGAGGCGCCAGCACTTGTGGCGGCTCAGAGGACGAGTCTCTTCGATGCGCACCTTGTCTCCGGTCCGACAGGTGTTCTCCTCGTCGTGGGCCTTGTACTTTTTGTAGCGGCGAACCGGCTTCCCGTACAGCGGGTGCTTGGACGTCGTGTCGATGCGCACGACGATGGTCTTGTCCATTTTATCGCTGACGACGACGCCGATCCGCTCCTTACGATGGGCCTTGCGTTCCTCCATCGCCCTTTACCCCCTTACGACGGAACGATCGGCTTCGCGTTCCTTCTCACCGGCGATGGTGAGAATCCGCGCGATCGTCCGCTTCACTTCGCGGATGCGACTGGTGTTCTGAAGCTGCCCGATGGCACTCTGAAAACGGAGGTTGAAAAGTTCCTCTTTGTACTGGAGATGCCTCTCGCGAAGCTCATCCAGATTCAGATCCCGAAGCTCCTTGTTACGCATCTCTACTCACCACCCAATCCCTCGCGGGCCACGACGCGAACCTTGATGGGCAGCTTGTGGGCCGCCGTGCGGAAGGCCGCTTCGACAACTTCGCGGGAGACACCGGAGACCTCGAACATGATCCGGCCCCGCTTGACGGGAGCCACCCAGTACTCCGTGGCTCCTTTTCCTTTGCCCATCCGCGTTTCGATGGGTTTTCTTGTGAAGGGACGGTCGGGGAAGATACGGATCCAGATCTTGCCGCCCTTTTTCATCTTACGCGAGATGGCGACGCGGGAGGCCTCGATCTGGCGGGCCGTGATCCACCCGCACTGGAGAGCCTGAAGCCCGAACTCCCCGAAGTGAACCTCTTTGCCGCCTTTGGCCATGCCGCGCAGAGGACGACGATGAGGCTTGCGGTACTTGACGCGCTTGGGCATCAGCATGGCGTCTTTACCTCCTTTCCTTCTCCTCGACGGGACGCTGATCGACGAGGAGAGGGGCCTTGCCCTTGTAGATCCAGACCTTGACGCCGATGACGCCGTAGACGGTCTTGGCCTCGGCAAGGCCGAAATCGATGTCGGCCCTCAGCGTCGAGAGGGGGAGCTGTCCTTCGAGATACCACTCGGTCCGGGCGATCTCGGCTCCGCCGAGACGGCCGGCGCACTGGATCTTGATCCCCTTGGCGCCCGATTTCATGGCGCGGAAGATGGACTGCTTCATGGCGCGGCGGAAGCTGATACGGCGTTCCAGCGAGGAGGCGACGCCCTCGGCGACGATCTGAGCTTCCTTGTCGGGGCTCTTGATCTCCTGGATGTTGATCATGACCCTCTGACCGGTGATCTTCTGGATCGCGTCGCGGACATCCTGGATCTCCTGGCCGCCCTTGCCGATGACGACACCAGGCCGTGCGGTCCAAATGGTGAAGCGGATGACGTTGCCGATGCGCTCGATCTCGACCTTGGAAACTCCGGCATGGCCCCAACGCTTCTTGACCCAGTCGCGAAGACGAAGGTCTTCATGAAGCTTCTTGGCGTAATCCCTGCCACCGGCGAACCACTTGGACTCCCAATCGCGGATGACGCCGATGCGGTAGCCTACCGGGTGAACTTTCTGACCCATTCGTCACCCCTCCTTAGCGTTCCGCCACGACGACGGTGATGTGACTCGTGCGATGGCGATAGGGATGGGCTCTTCCCATGGAGACGGGGCGAAAGCGCTTCATGCTCGGCCCCTGATCGGAGTAGGCGAGCTTGACGAAGAGCCTGTCCAGATCCATCCCGAAGTTGTGCTCCGCATTCGCGGCAGCGCTCTTGAGCACTTTTTCAATGACGGTGGCGGCCTTATTCGGCGTGAACCGAAGGGAGATCAGCGCCTCGTCGACCTTTTTCCCCTGAATCAGAGCCAGCACCTGTCGCGCCTTGGTGGGCGAGACGCGGACCTGCTTGGCCATGGCCTTGGCTTCCATGAACGTACCTCCTCGCTACTTCACGCGGGTGGAACGTTCCTGTCCCGCGTGCCCGCCGAACTTGCGGGTCGGGGCGAACTCTCCGAGCTTGTGCCCCACCATGTTTTCGCTGACGTAGACGGGGATATGCGTCTTGCCGTTGTGGATGGCGATCGTGTGGCCGATCATGGGCGGCACGATCGTCGAACGGCGCGACCAGGTCTTGATGACCTTCTTGGCCCCCGATTCGTTCATGTTCTCGACCTTGCGGAGCAGCTTGAGCTCTACAAAGGGCCCTTTTTTCGTGGAACGAGCCATATTCGACCCTCCTCAGCCTACTTGGCGTACCGGCGACGCACGATGAATTTGTCCGAAACCTTGCGCTTGCGAGTCCGGTATCCCTTCGCCGGAGTCCCCCAGGGAGAGACAGGGTGTTTGTTGGACTTGCTCCGTCCCTCGCCGCCGCCCATGGGGTGGTCGCAGGGATTCATCACCATGCCGCGGACCTTGGGCCGACGGCCGAGCCAACGGGTCTTTCCGGCCTTGCCGACGGAGATGTTCTCATGCTCCTCGTTTCCGACCTGGCCGACCGTGGCCATGCACTCGACGAGAATCATCCGCATCTCGCCGCTGGGCAGGCGGAGGGTGGCGTACTTGCCCTCCTTGGCCATGATCTGGGCCGCCACTCCGGCCGCGCGGACCATGGCACCGCCCCGGCCGGGCTGCATCTCGATGTTGTGGACGAAGGTGCCGACGGGAATGTCCCTCAGCTTGGCGGCGTTGCCGGGCTTGATGTCCACGCCCGGTCCGGCCTGGATCATCTGGCCGACGGAAAGGCCGTTGGGGGCCAGGATGTAGCGCTTTTCCCCGTCGAGATAATGGATGAGGGCGATCCGCGCCGAGCGGTTGGGATCGTACTCGATGGTGGCGACCCGGCCGGGAACGCCCAGCTTGTCGCGCTTGAAGTCGATGACGCGGTAGTAGCGCTTGTTGCCGCCGCCGCGGTGCCGCATGGTGACGCGGCCCGTGTTGTTGCGCCCGGCCTTCTTGCGGATCGGCTCGAGCAGGCTGCGCTCCGGCTCGGCGCAGGTGATCTCCTCGTAGGTGGAGATCGTCATGTGCCGACGTCCGGGAGTGACAGGCTTGAAAATTTTGATACCCATGGCTGGATCCTCCCCTCGCCCTAGGCGTTGGCGCCTTCGAAGAATTCGATGCGCTCGCCCGGAGCAAGCGTCACGATGGCCTTTTTCCACGAGCGCGAGCGGCCGAGAAAAGCGCCAAGCCTCTTCGGCTTGGAGCGGACCTGGATGGTGTTGACCTTCTCGACTTTGACCTTGAAGGCCTCCTGGACGGCCTCTTTGATCTGGATCTTGTTGGCCTGAGGCAGGACCTCGAAGGTGTACTTGTTCTGCTCCATCATGCGATTGCTCTTCTCGGTGATGACGGGCCGAACGATTATATCATGAGCCAGGAGCTTCATCGACCGAACACCTCCTCGATTCGGGTGACGGCTTCGGCGCTGAGGATGAGGTGCTCGTGGTTGAGGATGTCGTAGACGTTGAGGCTGTCTACGTGGAGAATCCGGGCGCCGGGAATGTTCTTGGTGGAACGGATCACGGCGTCGTTGGACTCGTGGAGCACCACGAGCGGCTTTTTCGTCGCCTGCACTTTGTCGAGAAAGCCCAGCATGACCTTCGTCCTGGGGGCGTCAAGACCGACGCAGTCGACGAGGAGAAGCCTCTCGTCCTGGACCTTGAGCGTGAGAGCGCTCCTGAGAGCCAGGCGGCGGACCTTGCGGTTCACCTTCTGGCTGTAGTCGCGGGGATGAGGACCGTGGGCCACACCGCCGCCGACCCAGATGGGCGACGTGGTGCTGCCGTGACGGGCCCGGCCGGTGTGCTTCTGCCGCCAGGGCTTCTTGCCGCCGCCGGCCACGTCGCCGCGACGCTTGCAGTCGTGCGTCCCCTGACGGCGATTGGCCAGCTGTGCCACGACGACCTGATGCATGGCCGGAACGTGGACGGGGGCCGAGAAGACGGCGTCCGAAAGGGTGACCTCACCGACGACTTCGCCCTGTAGATTGTACTGCTTCACGATAGGCATCGTCATTTACCCTCCTTTCAAACGGCCGCTACTTCTGCTTCCGGACCACAACGAGGCCGTTGCGTGCCCCGGGGATGGCCCCCCGGACCAAAAGCAGGTTGTTCTCGCTGTCGATGGCGACGACGACGAGATTGCGAACGGTGACCCTCTCGTCTCCCATCTGGCCCGGCATGGTCTGACCTTTGAAGACTTTGCCGGGATAGCTGGAGGCGCCGCTCGATCCGGGACGACGATGGAACTTCGAGGCGCCGTGAGTCGAGGGACCGCGGTTGCCGTTGTGGCGCTTGATGAAACCTGCGAAACCCTTGCCCTTGCTCGTTCCCGTCACGTCGACCTTCTCTCCGGCCTCGAAGAGGGTCACGTCGAGGACCTTCCCCACTTCGTAGCCTTCGATGGAGTCGAGACGGAACTCGCGGAGCCAGCGGCAGGCGTCGACGCCGGCCTTTTTGAACTGCCCCTCCATGGGTCTGGTGACCTTGTGGGGCTTGATGGCGCCGAATCCGACCTGGACGGCCCTGTAGCCGTTGGTCTTCTCGTCGCGCAGGGCCGTGACGGGACAGGGGCCGGCCTCGACGACGGTGACGGGAACGGCCCGCCCCGCCTCGTCGAAGATCTGCGTCATGCCCAGCTTGCGTCCCAGGATGCCGATAGTCATCGCTCTTCCACTCCTTTGCTCAGAGCTCCCCTTACAGCTTGATCTGGATGTCCACGCCCGAGGGGAGATTCAGCTGCATAAGGGCCTCCATCGTCTTTTGCGTGGGTCCGACAATGTCGATCAGCCGCTTATGAGTTCTGATTTCGAACTGTTCCCGCGCGTCCTTGTCCTTGTGAGGGGACTTGAGGACCGTGTACTTGTTGATCTCCGTCGGCAGGGGGATGGGGCCCGAGACCTGGGCTCCCGTCCTCTGGGCGGTGTCGGCGATCTGCGAGGCCGAGCTGTCCAGCACTCTGTGATCGAAGGCCTTCAATTTGATGCGAATATTCTTGGTCAAGGCTGAAAACCCCCTTCGGGGATTACTTGTCGAGGATTTCGGTGACGACACCGGCTCCGACGGTGCGGCCCCCTTCGCGAACGGCGAAGCGCAGGCCCGGCTCCAGAGCTACGGGAACGATCAACTTCACCTCGAACGTCGCATTATCTCCAGGCATGACCATTTCCACGCCCTCGGCCAGCTTGATCTCCCCCGTCACGTCCGTCGTCCGGAAGTAGAACTGGGGCTTGTATCCCGAGAAGAAGGGCGTGTGGCGGCCTCCCTCTTCCTTCTTCAGGACGTAGACCTCGGCGTAGAAGTGCTTGTGCGGCAGGATCGAGCCCGGCTTGGCGATGACCTGACCGCGCTCCACGTCTTCCTTGCCGATTCCCCGCAGAAGAAGACCCACGTTGTCTCCGGCGATCGCCTCGTCGAGGATCTTGCGGAACATCTCGATGGACGTGCAGACCGTCTTGCGCGTGTCCCGCATGCCCACCACTTCCACTTCCATCCCCGACTTCAGAATGCCCCGCTCGATACGGCCCGTCACGACCGTGCCGCGCCCGGTGATGGTGAAGACGTCTTCAACGGGCATGATGAAGGGCTTCTCCGTGTCGCGGATCGGCTCCGGAATGGCATTGTCGCAGGCGTCCATCAGTTCCCAGATGCAGTCCGCCCACTTGTCCCCCTTCGTGCCGGGACCTTCGAGGGCCTTCAGCGCCGATCCGCGCACGACCGGAAGGTCGTCCCCGGGGAACTCGTACTTGCCCAGGAGATCGCGCACTTCCATCTCCACCAGGTCCAGAAGCTCGTCGTCGTCGACCATGTCCACCTTGTTCATGAACACGACCAGCGCCGGCACGTTGACCTGACGGGCCAGCAGAACGTGCTCCCGCGTCTGCGGCATGGGACCGTCGGCCGCCGAGACGACCAGGATTCCCCCGTCCATCTGCGCCGCGCCGGTGATCATGTTCTTGATGTAGTCGGCGTGACCGGGGCAGTCGATGTGCGCGTAGTGCCGCTTCTCCGACTGGTACTCCACGTGGGCGATGTTGATCGTGATCCCGCGCTCACGCTCCTCGGGCGCCTTGTCGATGTTCTCGAAGGCCGTGAAGTCGGCGAATCCCGCCTTGGAGAGCACGTAGGTGATGGCCGCCGTCAGCGTCGTCTTGCCGTGGTCGATGTGGCCGATCGTTCCGATGTTCAGGTGAGGCTTGTTTCTTGCAAAATGCTCCTTTGCCATGGACGTTTCCCTCCCTATGAATATTCAACAGGCTTTCTATTCTACCCCTTGAGGACCTTTTCCGCCACGTCGCGGGGAACTTCCTCATAGTGGTCGAACTGCATCGAATAGGCGGCCCGGCCGGAGCTCTTGCTCCGCAGGTCCGTGGCGTAGCCGAACATCTCCGACAGGGGGACGATGGCCTTGACGATGCGGGCGTTGGCGCGCATCTCCATGCCCTCGATGCGCCCCCTCCTGGAGGAGAGGTCCCCGATGACGTCGCCGACGTACTCCTCGGGGGAGACGACTTCGACCTTCATGACGGGCTCCATCAGAACGGGGTCAGCCTTCCTCATGCCCTCCTTGAAGCCCATGGAGGCGGCGATCTTGAAGGCCATCTCGGAACTGTCCACGTCATGGTAGCTGCCGAAGACGAGGGAGACCTTGACGCCGATGACGGGGTAGCCGCCGAGAATGCCGCTGGTGATCGTCTCGTCGAGGCCTTTCTGGACGGCCGGGATGTATTCCTTGGGGATGACGCCTCCGACGATCTTGTTCTCGAATTCGTAACCCTTGCCGTCGGGCAAAGGCTCCAGCTCGAGGACGACGTGGCCGTACTGGCCCCGGCCGCCGCTCTGGCGGATGAACTTGCCCTCGGCCTGGGAGGCCTTGCGGATGGCCTCGCGGTAGGCGACCTGGGGGCGGCCGACCTTGACTTCGACGCCGAACTCGCGGCGGAGACGGTCGACGATGATTTCCAGGTGGAGCTCGCCCATGCCGGATATGATAGTCTGGTTGGTCTCCTCGTCGGTGTGGACCCGGAAGGTGGGATCCTCCTCGGAGAGGGCCGAAAGACCCTTGGCGAGCTTGACCTGATCGGCCTTGCTGTTCGGCTCCACCGAGAGATGGATGACGGGCTCGGGGAAGATGAGATTCTCGAGGAGGACGGGAGCGCTTTCGGCGCAGAGCGTATCGCCGGTGCGAGTCGCCTTGAGACCGGGAAGGGCGACGATCATGCCCGCCGCGCAGTCCTCGAGCTCCTCACGCTTGTTGGCGTGCATGCGGAGGATGCGTCCCACCCTCTCGCGCCTGCCCGTGGCCACGTTGAGAACCGATTCGCCGGTCTTGAGAGCCCCCGAGTAGATGCGGCAGAAGACGAGACGGCCCACGAAGGGATCGACCATGACCTTGAAGGCCAGAGCCGCGAAGGGCTCGTCGTAGCTGGAATGGCGCTCGATCGCCCTCTCCGGGTCGTCCACGTCGTGGGCGACGATGGGAGGGAGATCGGCGGGGCTGGGCAGGTAGTCGACGACGGCGTCGAGCATGGGCTGGACGCCCTTGTTCTTGAAGGCCGATCCGCAGAGGACGGGGACGATCTGAAGGTCGATCGTGGCCCGCCTGACGGCCGCCTTAATCTTCTCGACGGGAACCTCTCCCCCGTCGAGGAAGAGCTCCATGATCTCCTCGTCGAAATCGGCTATGGATTCGATGAGGAACTCCCGGGCCTGAGCGGCCTCCTCCTGGAGTTCGGGAGGGATCTCCGTCAGCTTGGGCTCCCGACCCAGATCGGCCTCCTCTCCGTAGAGGATGGCCCGGTTCTGGACGAGGTCGACGAGGCCGATGAAGGCATCTTCGGCGCCGATGGGCATCTGAATGGGAACGGCCCTGGCACCGAGACGCTCCCGCATCCCCTCGACGACGGCGTTGAAATCGGCTCCGACGCGATCCATCTTGTTGACGAAGGCGATGCGGGGAACGCGATATTTGTCGGCCTGGCGCCAGACGGTTTCCGACTGGGGCTCGACGCCCCCGACGGCACAGAAGACGGCGACAACGCCGTCGAGGACGCGGAGAGAACGCTCCACCTCGACGGTGAAATCCACATGGCCGGGCGTATCAATGATGTTGATGATACAGTCCTTCCAGTGGCAGGTCGTGGCGGCAGAGGTGATGGTGATGCCTCTTTCGCGCTCCTGTTCCATCCAGTCCATCGTCGCGGCGCCCTCGTGGACTTCGCCCAGCTTGTAGGTACGGCCCGTGTAGTAGAGAATCCGCTCCGTCGTCGTCGTCTTGCCCGCATCGATATGGGCCGCGATGCCGATGTTGCGGATCTGTTTCAGATCAATTCCTTGCATCGTCTTTCACCACCAAGAAAGGGACTGCTTGCATCGGAGCCTTGAAACGGTTACCAACGGTAATGGGCGAAGGCGCGGTTGGCCTCGGCCATGCGATGGGTGTCCTCACGCTTTTTGACGGACCCGCCCTCGCCCTTGCAGGCATCGAGAAACTCGCGGGCGAGACGCTCCACCATGGGAATGCCCTTGCGGGCCCGGGCGTACTGGATGATCCAACGCGTGGCCAGGGCCTGGGCACGGGTGGGATCGACCTCGACGGGAACCTGGTAGGTGGCGCCGCCGACGCGGCGGGGCTTGACTTCGACGAGGGGCTTGACGGCCTCCATGGCCTTGTCGTAGACCTCTCGGGAATCAATGCCGAGCTTGCCGCCGGCGCTCTCGAGGGCGCCGTAGAAGATCTTTTCGGCGATGCTCTTCTTGCCGTCATACATGAGGCAGCTGATGAATTTCTCCATCGAGACGGAGTTGAAGCGAATGTCGGCCTTGGGTTCCCGACGGTGGACATGACCTTTCCGCGGCATGAACGGTTCCCCTCCCTACGGTTATTTCTTGGGCCTGCGCGCCCCGTACTTGGAGCGGCTCTGACGACGATTTTCGACTCCCGCCGTGTCGAGGGTGCCGCGGATGATGTGGTAGCGAACGCCGGGAAGGTCCTTCACACGCCCGCCACGGACCATGACGACGGAGTGCTCCTGCAGGTTGTGTCCGACCCCGGGAATGTAGGCCGTAACTTCGATGCCGTTGGTGAGGCGGATACGGGCCACTTTGCGGAGAGCCGAGTTGGGCTTCTTGGGCGTCGTGGTGTAGACGCGGGTGCAGACGCCGCGCTTGGCCGGGTTGCCCTGAAGGGCAGGAGCGCTCGTTCTGACTTTCTTGGACTTGCGCCCGTTGCGGATCAACTGACTGATGGTTGGCACTGACGAAAACCTCCTTCCACATAAAGGGCTCTTCTTGAGCAGAGCCCGGACCGGGCCTCGATGGCCCTCTCAGGCCGCGGGCTTCTGAGCTTGTGCGGACGCTTCGGCGGAGACAAAAGCGCACAAAAGGGCATGCGCCAAATAAGGCGCACCCGAACATCATAGCAACGTCCGAGGGGGGTGTCAAGAATGGCGCAGGGGGAGGTGTCGCCCTGCGCCATTCTGTCGATCAGTTCCCGGAGGGATTCGCCGCAGGGGCCTCCTCGGGCTCGCCTCCGACGCGGTCGGGCGCGGCCGATCGAGGTCGGATCCGGTAGTGTTCCGCCCCTGTCCCGGCGGGGATGAGGTGACCGATGATGACGTTCTCCTTGAGCCCGACGAGGGGGTCCACGTCGCCCCTGACGGCGGCCTTGGCCAGAACCTGGGCCGTCTGCTGGAAGGAAGCGGCGCTGAGGAAGCTGTCCGTGTTGAGAGCCGCCTTGGTGATGCCGTGGATGACGGCACTGTACTGAGGCTCTTCGCGGAGACGGCGGACGAAGCCGACGCGCTGGATGAGGCGTTTCATCTCCGAGGCACCGTAGATGGGGCGGACGACGAGTTCACTGGGATCAGCCATGACGAGGGCGTCGAGGAGGGCATGATTGACCTCCTGGCCCGGCTCGGCGACGACCCGTCCCTGTCCGTCCCTGACGGTTTCGAGGATGACCTTGCCGTAGACGGTATCGCTCATCGTCTGGGCGAGGATCTTCTGGCGCGTGACGATCTCGCCCTCGATCTGAACGGCCGTCAGACTGCCCTCGACGAGGCCCCGGACGACGCTGCCGTCGACGATGTGCGAGATGTGGCGGACTTCGTTGCCCGAGGCGTCGATGGCCCGGGAGAGCGGCTTGCTCCAGACCTTGTCGATGAGGTATTTCTGCATGGCATCGGCCAGGGAGATCCGCTCCGGCGCCTTCCAGACCTTGACCGACTCGACCTGCAGTTCCCTGAAGTGGCGGGCCGTGTCGGCCGTTATCAGGCGGTCCTTGAGCGCGATGGCCTGGCCGTCGACGACGGTGTCCTCGGCGAGGAAGGCCGTTTCCGTCAGGCTCTTGAGGACGTCGGTATCGCGGACCCAGAGGGGACGGGGCGCCTCCTGGGTGACGAGAGAGAGCTGCCCCAGCGTCAGGGAAATTCCGGCCTCGATCCGCTTGCCCTCGCTCAGGTCGATCGATTCGGTCAGCTCGAGCCCTTCGAGGTGGCGTCGGAAGGAGGCCTCGCCGACGATGACGCGCAGGAGTCCCTCGCCGTCCTCGACGTAAAGCTCGTTGACGGGAGTGCCGGGCATGAGGATTCTCGCGATGGAACCCCTGTCCAGATCCTGTCCCTTGAACTGAAGGGCCGCCTCGACGTTCCCCTGCCCCTTGGCGTCCTTGAGGATCGTGCCGGCAAGGGCCGTCGTGGCCTCTTCGAGGCAGTGACGGTTGTTGTCGCGGATGGCCTCGACGTCCCGGTCGAGCTCGTCCATCCAGACCAGCTCGCCGGCGACGAAGGAGCTGTCGCCCTCTTCGATGACGCGGACCCGGTTGACGGGCGCCACTTTGCGCAGGATGACTTCGATGTGCTTGTTGTTGATGGAGACGCCCTGAGAGCGGTAGACCTCCTGGATGTTGTCGACGAGGTATTTCTGAACGGCCTCGAGCCCCTTGACCTCCAGAAGCTGCTGGGGATCGACGTAGCCCTCGGTGAGGGCGTCGCCTTTCTCGACTTCTCTTCCCTCCTCGACGAGGAGGTTCTGGTTGAGGGGAACGTTGTAGCTGAACTTCTGCTCCCCCTCGGGACCGTCGGCGACGAGGATGACCTTGCGTTTGCCCTCCATCTCGCGAATTTCGGCGATCCGACCCGAAGCCTCGGCGAGGAGGGCCACTTTCTTGGGCTTGCGGACTTCGAAGAGCTGCTCGATCCTCGGCAGACCTTGGGTGATGTCCTCGCCGGTGATGCGGACGCCCCCCGTGTGGAAGGTGCGCATGGTGAGCTGCGTTCCCGGCTCGCCGATGGACTGGGCGGCGACGACGCCGACGGTCTCGCCGATGGAGACGGGCTTGCGCGTGGCCAGGTCGCGGCCGTAGCAGGTCTGGCAGAGACCGTGGCGAAGGCCGCAGGTGAGAGGACTGCGCACCTCGACGCGGTCGATGCCGGCCTCTTCGACGATCCTGGCCTTGGCGGGATCGATCTCTTTGCCCTTGGCGACGATGAGCTCCGACGTGAGGGGATTGCGGATGTCCTTCAGGGCCGTGCGGCCGGCGATGCGCTCGGCGATGCCGATGACGGCCTTGCCGTCCTGGATGAGAGGTTCGATGACGATGCCTCTGTCGGTGCCGCAGTCGGGAGCGGTGATGATCAGGTCCTGGGCGACGTCGACGAGACGGCGCGTCAGATAGCCCGACTTGGCCGTCCGGAGGGCCGTGTCGGCAAGTCCCTTCCGGGCGCCGTGGGTGGAGATGAAGTATTCGAGCATGTTGAGCCCCTCACGGAAGTTGGCCGTGATGGGATAGTCGATGATGCGCCCCGACGGATCGGCCATGAGCCCCCGGATGCCCGACATCTGGGCGAGCTGGCTCTTGCTTCCGCGGGCGCCCGATTCGGCCATCATGCGCACGGGGTTGGTCTCCTCCATGTTGGCCACGATGGCGTCGGCGACGTTTCTGGAGGCCTCGGACCAGAGGAGCTCCTTCTCGCGGAAGTACTCGTCGTCGGTGAGAACGCCCATCTGGTATTCGTCGATGAGGTTCTCCTCCTTGTCGAGGGTCGCCCTGACGATTTCGTTCTTCTCGGGCGGGACGGCGATGAAGTCCAGCCCGAGGCTGATGCCGCTCTTGGCGGCCCAGCGATAGCCCAGCGACTTGATGTCGTCGAGCATCTCGACCATCTTTTTGACCCCGACGGCGTCGTAGGCGCTGTCGAGGAGCTGGGCCAGATCCTTCTTGCCCATCTTGTGGTTGTAGTAGCGCATCCGGGGGTGAAGGATGCTGTTGAAGAGGGCCCGACCGGGCGAGGTCTCGAACCAGCCTTTCCCGTCGACGTCGACCTTCCATCCCGGCTCGGCCCTGAGGCGGACGCGGGCGTTGACGTGGACGACGCCGTGATCGAGGGCGATGAGGGCGTCGTCGATGTCGCGGAAGCTCATGCCCTCCCCCTTGAGGCCGTCGAGCATCTGCGTCAGGTAGTAGGTTCCGAGGACGATGTCCTGACTGGGCGTGACGATGGAGCGTCCGCTGGCCGGGGAGAGGACGTTGTGGGCCGAGAGCATGAGCACCCGGGCCTCGGACTGGGCCTCCAGGGAGAGGGGGACGTGGACGGCCATCTGGTCTCCGTCGAAATCGGCGTTGAAGGCCGTGCAGACGAGAGGATGAAGGCGGATGGCCTTGCCCTCCATGAGGACGGGTTCGAAGGCCTGAATGCCGAGGCGGTGCAGGGTCGGAGCCCGGTTGAGGAGGACGGGATGGTCTTTGATGATCTCCTCCAGGATGGCCCAGACCTCGTCGCGACCGCGCTCGATGATGCGCCGGGCGTTCTTGACGTTGGCGGCCTGGCCGCGCTCGACGAGCTTCTGCATGACGAAGGGCTTGAAGAGCTCCAGGGCCATCTGTTTGGGAAGGCCGCACTGGTAGATCTTCAGGTTGGGGCCGATGACGATGACGGAACGGCCCGAGTAGTCGACGCGCTTGCCCAGAAGGTTCTGGCGGAAGCGCCCCTTCTTGCCCCGCAGCAAATCGGTGAGGCTCTTGAGAGGCCTGTTGCCGGCACCGAGGACGGCCTTGCCCATGCGGCCGTTGTCGATGAGGGCGTCGACGGACTCCTGGAGCATCCTCTTTTCGTTGCGGACGATGATCTCCGGCGCCCTCAGCTCCTGGAGCTTGAGGAGACGGTTGTTGCGGTTGATGACGCGCCGATAGAGGTCGTTCAGGTCCGATGTGGCGAAACGGCCGCCGTCGAGCTGCACCATGGGGCGCAGGTCGGGAGGGATGACGGGGAGGACGTCGAGGACCATCCACTCGGGCTTGCTGTCGCTCTTGCGGAAGTCCTCGGCCACCTGGAGGCGTTTGACGAGCTTGCGCTTCTTCTGTCCCGTCGTGTCGCCGATCTCCTCGCGGAGGCTGCCGACGAGCTCCTCCAGGTTGATGCATCCCAGGAGGGCCTTGACGCCCTCGGCGCCGATGCCGGCATCGAAGGTCTTGTCGTAGGCGGAACAGAGGCGCTGCTCCTTCTCGAGGATGATGTCGCTCTGCTCGAAGGGAGAGTCGCCGCCGCCGATGACGACGTAGCAGGGATCCTCGAGGGTGATCGTCTCCTGCTGGGCCGTGAAGCGCCCCGGGTACTTCTGGTGGTAGAGATCGTACTCGCTGACGGAGATGACGTCGCCCTTGGCGAAGGGCAGATGGGCCACGGCCGTGACGAGGAAGCCCTCCTGGTTGCCCGAAAGAGCCCTCTCGGCGTCCACGTCGAGCCCCGCGCCCCGCGCCTCGTCCAGCTCGGAGGCGGCGATGATCTGATCGACGGCGAAACGTCCGTCAGGCGATTCGGTCCGTATCCTGAAGGCCGGCTCGACTTCGAAGACGCCGTCGCCGTAGTCGGTCCTGAATCGCGAAATCTGCTGGGACGAGACGACGTCGCCCACGGAGAGAGGGACGTCGTCGACGGAGAGGATGCGAAGGGCCTCTTCGGCCTTGAACTTGGGATCGAAGTGACGGTGGATGCGCTCCTCGCAGGCGGCCAGGAGGTCGCCCCGGCGGGCCAGGTCGGTGCGGCGCCCCTCGATGACGACCTTGTAGACGGCCTCGCGGCGACGGATGGGGGCGAAGTAGACGACCTTCTCCAGGTCCTTCGTCGCCGTGCCGAGGAGAAGGCTGAGCCGGCTGGGGATGCCCCGGAGGTACCAGATGTGGACGACGGGGGCGGCCAGTTTGATGTGACCCATCTTCTCGCGGCGGACGCGGCTGTCGGTGACTTCGACGCCGCAGCGATCGCAGACAACGCCCTTGAACTTGGGGCCGCTGCGCTTGTATTTGCCGCAGGCGCACTCGAAGCTCCGCGTGGGGCCGAAGATGCGCTCGCAGAAGAGACCGTCCTTTTCGGGACGAAGGGTCCGGTAGTTGATCGTCTCGGGCTTCTTGACCTCTCCGCTGGAGATCTCCTGAATCCGTTCGGGGCTGGCCAGCTTGATGCGGACGCTGGCGATTTCGCGACGGCTCATCTAGGCATCTGCCCCCTCTGAATCGTCATCTTTCTCGTCGCTCGGCTCGGGCTCGTTGTCGGAGCCGAAGATCATCTCGTCCGTCACCGTCGAGACGGGGAAAAGCTTCTGGAGAAGACCTTTCTCCTCCTCGTCGGGCTCCTCGTCGGCCGCCGAGACGACGTCCGACTCCCTGGGGGGGATCCGCTTGGGCCGGAAGGAGGCCTCGGGCTCGTCCTCTTCGACGATGAGCTCGCCGAAGGACCCGTCGTCGTAGCCGATCTCGACGTCCAGGCCCAGACCCTGAAGCTCCTTGACGAGGACGCGGAAGCTCTCGGGAACGCCGGGCTTGGTCAGGTTCTGCCCTTTGACGATCCTCTCGTAGGTCTTGAGACGGCCACGGATATCGTCGGACTTGACGGTGAGCATCTCCTGAAGGATGTGAGAGGCACCGTAGCCCTCGAGGGCCCAGACTTCCATCTCGCCGAAGCGCTGGCCGCCGAACTGGGCCTTGCCGCCCAGAGGCTGCTGGGTGATGAGGCTGTAGGGGCCGATGGAGCGGGCATGGATCTTGTCGTCGACGAGGTGGATCAGCTTGAGCATGTACATGTAGCCCACGGTGACCTTGTTTTCCATGGGCTCGCCCGTGCGGCCGTCGTAAAGCGTCGTCCGTCCGTCGCGGGTCAGCTCGGGATGGCTCTTCGAGAGCTTGGCCAGCTCCTCGAAGATCTCCTTCTCCTGGGCCCCCTCGAAGACGGGCGTCGAGACGTACCAATCGTTCTGCACGGCCACGAAGCCCATGATCGTCTCCAGGACCTGTCCCAGGTTCATGCGGCTGGGAACGCCGAGAGGGTTGAGGACGATATCGGCCGACGTGCCGTCGGGAAGATAGGGCATGTCCTCGACGGGAAGGATGCGGGAGACGACGCCCTTGTTGCCGTGACGCCCGGCCATCTTGTCGCCGACGGTGATCTTCCTGAGCTGGGCCACGTAGACCTTGACGACCTCGTTGACGCCGGGGCTCATGTCCTCGCCGTTGAGCTCCCGGGTGAGGCGCTTGATGGCGACGATCTTGCCGCCCTCGCCGTGAGGCACGCGGAGCGACGTGTCGCGGACCTCACGGGCCTTTTCTCCGAAGATGGCCCGCAGGAGTTTCTCCTCCGGCGTCTGGTCCGATTCGCCCTTGGGCGTCACCTTGCCGACGAGGATGTCGCCGGCGCCCACCTCGGCTCCGACGCGGACGATGCCGTTCTCGTCGAGGTCCCGAAGGGCGTCCTCACCGACGTTGGGGATGTCGCGGGTGATCTCCTCGGGGCCGAGCTTCGTGTCTCGGGCCTCGACCTCGTACTCCTCGATGTGGATCGACGTGTAGAAGTCCTCCTTGACGAGGCGCTCGCTGAGGAGGATGGCGTCCTCGTAGTTGTACCCCTCCCAGGGGACGAAGGCGACGAGGACGTTGCGACCCAGGGCCAGCTCGGCCTCGTCGACAGACTGGCCGTCGACGATGACCTCGCTTCTTTCCACATGGTCTCCGTGGCGGACGAGGGGTTTCTGGTGGATGATCGTCCCCTGGTTGGAACGGCGGAACTTGATGAGGCGGTACTGATCGACGCCGCCGTCGTCGGTGGAAATCTCGATGCGCTCCGAATCGACGTAGGAGACGACGCCGCTCCGTCTGGCGACGATGCAGGAGCCCGAGTCCTTGGCGATGCGGGCCTCCATGCCCGTCCCGACGCGAGGGGCCTCGGCCTGGATGAGGGGAACGGCCTGACGCTGCATGTTGGAGCCCATGAGGGCCCGGTTGGCGTCGTCATGCTCCAGGAAGGGGATGAGAGCCGTCGAGACGGAGACGATCTGCTTGGGCGAGACGTCGAGGAAATCGATCTTGTCGGGCGTGACCTCTTCGATGTCGTCGCGGTAGCGGACGTAAACCCGATCGGCGACTTCGGCCAGAATCTGCCCGTCGGGAGCGACGGGCGTGTTGGCCCTGGCGACGTAGAAGCTGTCCTCCTCGTCGGCCGAGAGAAAGACGATCTCGTCGGAGACGCGGCCGTCGACGACCTTGCGCCTCGGCGTCACGAGGAAGCCGAACTCGTTGACGCGGGAGTAGGTGGCCAGAGAGGTCACGAGGCCGATGTTGGGGCCTTCCGGCGTCTCGATGGGACAGACGCGGCCATAGTGGGTGTAGTGAACGTCGCGGGCCTCGAATCCGGCCCGTTCGCGGGAGAGGCCTCCGGGACCCAGGGCCGAGAGGCGGCGCCTGTGGGTGATCTCGGCCAGAGGGTTGGTCTGGTCCATGAACTGGGAGAGCTGGCCCGAGCCGAAGAACTCCCGGAGCGACGCCGAAATGGGCCGGACGTTGATGAGATCCTTGGCCGTGGCCTTTTCCAGGTTGGGAAGGGTCGTCATCCGTTCCTTGGCGATGCGCTCCATCCGGAGGAGACCGATGCGGACCTGATTCTGAAGGAGCTCGCCGACGGCCCGGACGCGGCGGTTGCCCAGGTGGTCGATGTCGTCGGGCCGCTCCCTGCCGCTGCGCAGGGCCAGCATGGCCTTGATCATGGACACGATGTCCTCGATCCGGAGGAGACGCTCGGAAAGGTCGAAGTCGAGATTCAGACGACGGTTGAGCTTGTAGCGCCCCACCCGCCCCAGGTTGTAGCGGCGGGAATCGAAGAAGAGGCCGTGGATGTACTCCCGGGCGTTCTCCATGCGGGCCGGCTCGTTGGGACGGAGGCGACGGAAGAGATCCAGAAGCGCCTCGTCGCTGTTCGTCGTGTTGTCCCGCTCCAGCGTCGCAGCCAGAGCCGGATCCACATCCCAGATGCGGAGGCGGGTCCGCCCCATCTCGACGAGCCGATCGAAATGCTCCTTGGTGACGCGGTCGTTGCGGGCGAGAAGGACGTCGCCCGCCTCTCCGACGATGGCCTCGGCCAGGAGACGGCCGCGGACCTCCTCTTCGATGAGGTCCACCTCGATCTCTCGGGCGCCGAAAAGCCTGAGAATCTCGTCGTCGCCGGGGACGCCGAAGGCCTTGAGGAAGGTCGTGGCGGGGATCTTCTTGCGGTTGTCGATGTTGACGGAAAGGACATCTCCGGGCGTGAGGTCGAACTCGAGCCAGGCTCCCCGATCGGGGATGACCTTGCAGGCGAAGGACTCCTGGCCGGGAACGGACGTATCGGCGCTGAGGTAGACGCCGGCCGAGCGGGCCAGCTGATTGACGACGACGCGCTCCGTTCCGTTGATGATGAACGTGCCCCTGTCGGTCATGACGGGGAAATCGCCGAGGAAGATCTCCTCCTCCTTGATCTCCGACGTCTTCCGGTTGACGAGACGAATCGTCGCCCTGACGGGCATCTGCCATGTCAGGTCACGCTGGCGCGACTCCTCCTCACTCGTCGTGGGAGGGTCGATGTAGAAGCGGAAAAACTCCAACGCAAAAGAACCGTCATAGCTTTCGATGGGGAAGATCTCTCTGAACAGCTCTTGGAGGCCCATAGCCTCGCGCCTGTCGGGATCCACATCCTTCTGAAAAAACCACCGGTAGGAGTTCCGCTGGACTTCGATCAGGTCGGGAAGATCGACAAGATCCTTGACCCTTCCGAAAGCCAGACGCCGACGCCGTTTGCCCACGGGGACGAATTCGGCCATGGGAGTGATGACCTCCCTGTCTTGATGTGAGTTTTGGAAAAGACTTGACGAAGAGTAAGGATAACAAAAAAGCCGTGCCAAGTCAACAGGCATGGCACGGCCAGAAAAAAACCGCTTCTTATCGAAGGCGGGCGTCTCTCTATGGTGTCGAGGGGGGGATTTGAACCCCCACAGGCTTACGCCCACTAGATCCTGAATCTAGCGCGTCTACCAATTCCGCCACCCCGACATTGTCTTTGACGGCGATGATTGTAACAACGCCAGCAGCATTTGGCAAGGGGCAAAGCTGAAATCCCCAATCCGCGCCGCCCCGAAGGGGCGCGGATTCTCCCCGCAGAAGACGACAGAGCCCCGCCCTGCGGGCGGGGCCGGAGGGGCGGTCAGCCTCTAGGCCTTGAAATCGATCTGGCCGCCGATGCCGGACGCGGCGAAAAGCTGCTGAATCATGTCCTGCTGCAGCGCCGTCGTCGAGTCAAGCACCTTGTTCGTGACGGCCGTCTGGATCTGCGTCCCGATGGCCGCCGACTGCATCTGGGTGACGTCGCTGACAAGTCCCATCATGGCGATCACCTCCCGATCCTTTATCGGCTTTTCCGGCAACCACCTTGAAAGTTCCGGCTTCGACATCGCACGAGCTTCCCCGATCTGCCGAAACGTGACGCCCTTCGAGCGATGTCCGTCAGGCCCACCCTTTCGTCCGGGCGTACCCTTGCCTCTTCGGCGGAACTCCCGCCCTTGGGCTTTCGCCCCTTGCCGCGGCGAGGCCCCTTCCTTGGCGGTCTATTCCCGCCCCGAGGCCCGAAGGAGCCGGTCTCTGACGGCCAGTCCCAGCCCCTGCGACGGAGGCCACTGGGCGACGAGGACGTCGACGCCGGAGCGCTCCAGGTGGCGCAGGGCCGAGAAAAGGCCGCGGGCGTAGTCCTCGACGGAACGGAAACGGACGGACCGGGCGACGGGGAAGGGGGCCTCGTCGAGGCCCATGTAGCCGACGGAACCGTCGATCTCGGGGAGACCGGCCTCGCCCCAGAGCAGAAGGGGCAGATCCGGGGCATAGTGACGGTAGCGCGTCCCCGGCGACCGCCTCCCCTCCCCCGCCCGGGGACGCTCGACGAGGCCGGCGGCCTCTTCGATTTTCTCCAGGGCCAGGGCTCCGGGGCGAAGGAGAAGGAGAGAGGGGCCCGTGGCATCGACGACGGTCGACTCGACGCCCATGTCGGTGGGACCGCCGTCGAGAAGGAAAGCGAGAGACTCCCCCAGGTCCTCGTCGACGGCCTGGGCCTCCGTGGGGCTGGGACGACCGCTCCTGTTGGCGCTGGGAGCGGCCACGGGACGATCTGCGGCCTCGATGAGGGCCAGGGCCACGGGATGGGAGGGCATGCGGAGGGCGACGGTGTCGAGACCGCCTCGGGTGACGGAAGGCACGACGTCGCACCGGGCGGGCAGAACGAGGGTGAGGGGACCGGGCCAGAAGAGCTCCATGAGCCGGCGAGCCCTTTCGTCGACGAGGGCCACCCCTCCCGCCTCGCCCGGAGCGGCCAGGTGAAGGATGAGGGGGTTGTCGGAGGGACGCCCCTTGGCGCGGTAGATGGCCCGGACGGCGTCGGCGTCGAGACCGTCGGCCCCCAGGCCGTAGACGGTCTCCGTCGGGAAGGCGACGAGACGTCCCCGGCGGAGAGCCAAGGCCGCCTCGGCGATGATCTTTCTGTCTGGGTTCCATCGGTCGACGCGGCACCTCACGTCAGGTAGGCCCCCTCCATGAAGTGTTCCAGGAAGCGACGTCGGAAGTCCGGGAAAGAGCCGTCGATGATGGCCTTCCGGGCCTTTCTGACGAGGTGGACGAGGAAGTGGAGGTTGTGCCAGGTGCAGAGCCGGGCGCCGAGGATCTCGCCGCTCCGGTGGAGATGGCGGACATAGGCCCGGCTGTAGTTGCGGCAGACGTAGCAGTCGCAGGCCTCGTCGAGGGGGCCGAAATCGCGCTCGAAGCGGGAGCCTTTGATGTTCATCCTCCCCGAGGAGGTGAAGAGGGTTCCGTTGCGGCCGTTTCTGGAGGGGAGGACGCAGTCGAACATGTCGACGCCGCGGGCTATGCCTTCGACGAGGTTGGTGGGAAAGCCGACGCCCATGAGGTAGCGGGGCTTGTGACGAGGGAGGACGGGGTTGAGGACGTCGAGGATGCGGTACATGGCGTCATGGCTTTCTCCCACGGAAAGGCCGCCGATGGCGTAGCCGGGAAAGTCGAGTTCGATGAGTTCCGAGGCCGACCGGAGACGAAGGGGTTCGAAGACGGACCCCTGGACGATGGCGAAGAGGGCCTGGTCCTCCCTTCCGTGGGCCTCCAGGCAGCGCCGGGCCCAGGCCGTGGTGCGCGAGACGGCCCTGTCGGCCTCTTCGGCCGTCGTGGGCCAGGGGACGCACTCGTCGAAGCACATGGCGATGTCGCCGCCCAGCTTCTCCTGGACGGCCACGGAGAGTTCGGGCGTCATGAAATGGCTCGATCCGTCACGATGGGACCGAAAGGTCACGCCCTCGTCGCTGATCTGGCGCAAGGCGGAGAGGGAGAAGACCTGAAAACCGCCGCTGTCGGTCAGGATCGGCCCCTGCCAGCGCATGAAACGATGGAGGCCTCCCGCCTCGGCGACGAGATCGGCGCCGGGACGAAGGTAGAGGTGATAGGTGTTGGAGAGGATGATCTGGGCGCCCAGCTCGACCAGTTCTTCCGGCGTCATGGCCTTGACGGTGGCCTGGGTGCCGACGGGCATGAAGACGGGCGTCTCGATGACGCCGTGAGGAGTGACGAGTTCGCCGGCCCGGGCCCCCGTATGGGGGCAGACGGCGACGAGACGATAGTCGAACATGATTCCTCCTTGCGGCCCAGGTGCGACCGTCACCAGCCGAAGAGGCGGCGGCCGTTCTCCCCGATCAGGGAGGCCAGTTCCTCTTCATCGAGGCCCCGCAGGCCGGCCAGGACCTTGAAAGTCAGGACGACGTGGGCCGGCTCGTTCCGTTTCCCCCGCAGGGGATGAGGCGCCAGATAGGGAGAATCGGTCTCGACGAGAATCCGGTCGAGAGGCACTGCGGCGGCGACGGCCCTGAGAACGTCGTTTTTTTTGTATGTCAGAGGTCCGGCGAAGGAAAGATAGAAACCCAGCTCCAGGGCCCGCTCGGCCTCGTCGGGACCGCCGGAAAAGCAGTGGAGGACGCCGCCGCAGCGACGAGCCCCCTCGGCCTCGAGGATGGCGAAGGCGTCGTCGAAGGCGTCGCGGACGTGGACGACGAGGGGAAGGGAGGCCGAGATGGCCCAGGCGATCTGACGGGCGAAGACGTCGCGCTGAACGGATCGTTCCGAGTGGTCGTAGTAATAGTCCAGCCCCGTCTCCCCCACGGCGACGACGCGGGGATCGGAGAGGGCCTCCTGAAGGGAGGCGGGGATGGACTCTCCCATGAGGCGGCTCTCGTGGGGGTGAACGCCGACGGCACAGTAGAGACCGTCATCGGCGTGACGACGGGCCAGGTCGAGGGCCCCCAGGCTCGTCGCCTCGTCGGAGCCGACGACGAGGAGGCGGGTCAGGCCCGCCTCCTTCGCCCGCGCCAGGACCTGGGCACGATCGCCGTCAAAGGCCTCGTCGTTGAGATGGCAGTGAGAATCGATAAGCCGCAAGGAGAAGCCTCAGTGGATGCGGCTGCCCAGGGCCATGGCGCCGTCGACGGTGAGGAGGGCCAGACCGTCGTCGCGGCAGCTCTCGGCGGCCAGCAGCATGCCCCGGCTCTCGACGCCCCTGAGCTTTACGGGCTTGAGGTTGCAGACGACGATGATCGTCTTGCCGACCAGATCTTCGGCCTTGTAGTACTCGCGGATGCCCGAGACGATGGTCCGCCTCTCGTATCCCAGATCGACGTCGATCTTGAAGAGTTTGTCGGCCTTGGGGACGGCCTCGGCGGCGACGATGCGGGCCACGCGCAGTTCGACCTTGCGGAAATCGTCGATGACGATCTCCTCTTCGTGCTCGCCCGGATCGGGATCGAGGTTTCTGGCCACCTCCCGGGCCGCCTTGGCCTCCTTCCAGGCCTCGATGTCGATGCGGGGAACGAGGACATCGCCCTTGGCGACGGTGACACCCTCGGGGAAGGGGCGACCGGCGGCGGCAAATCCCGCCTCTTCGGGGCTTCCTTCGAGACCGAGCTGGCGCCAGACGGTCCGGGCCACTTCGGGCATGACGGGAGCCACGCAGAGGGCCGCCAGACGCAGGACGGCGCAGAGGGTGGAGAGGACGGCGGCGAGACGTTCCGTCTGGCCCTCCTTGCCGAGCTTCCAGGGCATGGTCGTGTCGATGTATTTGTTTCCTCTGCCGATGAGGGTCCAGAGGGCCTTGAGGGCCTCGTCGAAGGCGAAACGCTCCATGGCTTCGCGGTAGGCCTCGAAGGTGGTCTCCACGGCCCGGAGCAGATCCCTGTCGAGATCGTCGGTGGCGGGAGCCGAAAGGACCTTGCCGCCCTGGAAACGTTCGACCATCTGAAGGGTCCTGTTGAGGAGGTTGCCCAGATCGTTGGCCAAGTCGGAGTTGATCCTCTGAACGAGGGCCAGTTCGGAGAAGTCGCCGTCGTTGCCGAAGGCCACCTCGCGGAGGAGGACGTAGCGGAAGGCGTCGACGCCGTAGAGATCGACCATCTCGAAGGGATCGACGACGTTCCCCTTCGACTTGGACATCTTCTCCCCCTCGACGGTCCACCAGCCGTGGGCGAAGACCTTCTTCGGCGGGTTCAGCCCCAGGGCCAGCAGCATGGCGGGCCAGACGACGCAGTGGAAACGGATGATGTCCTTGCCGACGAGGTGATGGACGGAGGGCCAGAATTCGGCCATCCGCGTCTCGTCGTCGGGATAGCCGCAGACGGTCAGGTAGTTGATGAGGGCGTCGAACCAGACGTAGACGACGTGGCCCTCGTCGCCGGGAACGGGGATGCCCCATTTGAGCGTCGTCCGCGACACGGACTGGTCGTTGAGACCGCTGCGGATGAAGCTGACCACTTCGTTGTAGCGGCTTTTGGGCTGGATGGCCTCGGGGTTCTCCTCGTAGAAGCGAAGGAGGGCCTCCTGGTAACGGGAGATGCGGAAGAAGTAGCTCTCCTCCGTCATGGGCTTGAGGGGACGTTTGCAGTCGGGACAGGTCCGTCCCTCGCCCATCTGGCTCTCGGGGACGTAGGTCTCGCAGGGAACGCAGTAGAGCCCCTCGTAGGTCCCCTTGTAGATGTCGCCCTTTTCGAGGAGCCTGTTGAAGATGGCCTGGACGACACGCTCGTGGCGGGGCTCGGTGGTGCGGATGAAATCGTCGTGCGTGATGTGGAGGACCTCCCAGAGGCGGCGGAAGTTTTCCACCGTCCTGTCGGCCAGTTCCTGCGAGGTCATGCCCTTGGCCTCGGCCGTCGTCTGGATCTTCTGGCCGTGCTCGTCGGTGCCGGTGCAGAAAAGGACCCTGTCGCCGGCCATGCGGTGATAGAGGGCCAGCGTATCGGCGGCGATGGTCGTGTAGGCGTGACCGATGTGGGGAACGTCGTTGACGTAGTAGATGGGCGTGGTGATGTAGAACGCTCTTTCTGAGGGCATTTACTCTCCAACCTCCTCGCGGCGCCGTTGCAGGAGCGCCGACTTGATCCTGTTTTTCGGAATACCATAACCCTCGGCGATGAGATTGACAACATCGCGAAGGCTTCTCCCCTCGGCGAGAAGGGCCCGCCCCTCGGCCTCCCATCGTCCGTCGTCGACGGAGGGGGCCTCCCGGCCCGCGACGACGAGGACCATCTCTCCTTTGATCTCTCTGGTCCGACTCTCGTCGAGAAGGGTCTGAAGACTTCCGCGAAGGGTCTCCTGGTGGATTTTGCTGATCTCCCTCACGAGGGCGGCCCGACGGTCGCCGAAGAGATCGACGAGGTCGGCCAGATCGGCGGCGAGGCGATGAGGCGAGACGTAGAAAAGAAGGGTCCAGCTCTGATGGGCCAGGTCGGCCAGGACGCGGCGGCGATCGGAGGCCTTGGAGGGGAGAAAGCCCCAGAAGGTGAAGGGATGGACGGGAAGGCCCGAGAGGACGAGGGCCGGGACGAAGGCCGTCGGTCCCGGAAGGACGTCGACGTCGAAGCCGGCGGCCAGAGCCTCTTCGACGACGATCTGCCCCGGATCGGAGATGGCCGGCGTGCCGGCGTCGGAGACGAGGGCCACCGTCCTGCCCTCGGCCAGGTGGCGAAGGATCTCCTCCGTCCGGGCCCGCTCGTTGTGGGCGTGGTAGGAGACGAGGCGGGCCTTGATGCCGTAGTGGTGGAGGAGCAGCCCCGTGTGGCGCGTGTCCTCGCAGGCAACGACGTCGGCCGAGGCCAGGACCGCCAGGGCCCGGGCCGTTATGTCCTCCCTGTTTCCCACGGGCGTGGGGACGAGGATCAGAGCCATGACCCGCCTCCTTTCCGAGGAAAGCCTCGGCTGAAATCGGGAATCTTTTCGATCACGGGGGCACACCTCCTTCTCCGATGAGGGACGGGGGCCTTTTTGCGGACTCTCTCCGAAACGAGAAATTCTTTGCCGTCGGCGCCCGAAGGCGGGAAGAGGAGAGACGGAAAAGGCGGAAGGGGATGGTCCCGTCCCCCTCCGCCCCATCCAGGGGAAATCCCCTGTCGAAGGCTCTCCGGCCGGCTCAGGCTGACGTCAGGAACCTTTCGGAACCGCTTTCCCTTCGCGCCACCTGTTGAAAACGGATTCGATCGAAGGCCGAATCCGGTGCCGGGCCCTTTCAGACGGACCGGCGCCCCTGGAGAGGCAGCCGGAGGACCTCAGCGGCGATCGTCCAGGTCGCGGACCAGCAGGTCGGCGACGAGGCGGGAGAAGCGGGCCGGATCGGCCAGTTTTCCTCCCTCGGCCAGGATCGCCTGGCCGAGGAGGAGCTCGGGATAGTCGCCAAGAGAGCCGTCTTTCTCGAAGCGGTTACGAAGCCGCTCGAGGACGGGATGGGCTCCGTTGACTTCGAGGACGCGCTTCAGCTTGGGCACGGGCTGGCCCATGCTCCGGAAGAGCTGTTCCATCTGAGGCGTCATGGAGTGGGTCTCGCCGACGAGACAGGCCAGGGAGGCCCTGAGACGCTTCGAGAGGCGCACCGACGCGACCTCTTCGCCGAGACTTTTCGAAAGGGCCTCCAGAAGGGGGGCGAAGGCCTTCTCCCTTTCTTCGGCCTCGGCCTTTTCCTCGGGCTTTTCCTCCAGATCGGCCGTTCCTTTGGCCACCGACTTGAAGGGCTTCTCCCCGTAGCCGTCGACGACGTCGATCCAGAAGTCGTCGACGGGATCGTCGAGGAGAAGGACCTCGTAGCCGCGCTCGCGGAAGGCCTCGATGTGAGGCGAGCGGCGCAGCCCCTCGAGGGCTCCGCCCGAGAGGTGGTAGAGGGCCTTCTGTTCCGGCTTCATCGACGCCAGGTACTCGTCGAGAGTGATCCACTCCCTCTCGGTGGTGCAGAAGAGGGCCAGAGAGAGAAGGCTCTCCCTGTTCCTCTCGTCGGCGAAGATGCCCTCCTTGAGGACCTTGCCGAATTCCTTCCAGAAGGAGAGGTAGCCCTCCCTGTCGCCGTCGCGGAAGCGCTTGAGCTCGTCGAGGACCTTGCGGGTCAGGCTCCGCCGGATGACGGCGATCTGCCGATCCTGCTGGAGGATCTCGCGGGAGAGGTTGAGGGGCAGGTCCTCGGAATCGACGACGCCGCGCAGGAAGCGGAGGTACTCGGGGATGAGCTCCTTGCAGTCCTGCATGATGAAGACGCGCTTGACGTAGAGATGGATGCCCCTCTCCCCCTCGCGGAGGAAGAGATCCAGGGGGGCCTTGGCGGGCAGGTAGAGAAGGGCCCGGAAGCTCGTGACGCCCTCGGCGCTGTAGACGATGCGCCGAAGGGGATCGGTGCCGTCGCGGCTCACATGGGCGTAGAACTCCCTGTACTCCTCGTCGGAGACTTCCGACTCGGGCCGGGCCCAGATGGCCTTCATGGAGTTGAGCACCTTGTCTTCGGTGCCCGAGACCTTGCCCTCGTCGTCGAAGGTCTCCGTCTCCATCCTGATGGGATAGGCGACGAAGTCGGAATACTTGCGGACGATGGAGCCGATCGTCCACCGGTCGGTGAAATCGGGCCCCGCCGGCCCCTCCTCGTCCTTTTCGGGAGATTTGAGGTGGAGAGTCACCGTCGTGCCACAGCCCTCGCGGCTCGCTTCCTCCAGGGAGTAGGTGCCGTCGCCCGACGAGGTCCAGAGCCAGGCGGCCTCGTCACCGGCCTTGCGCGTCAGGACCTCGACGGAGTCGGCCACCATGAAGGAGGAATAGAATCCCACGCCGAACTGGCCGATCAGCTCGGCCGTCAGGGCCTCGCGCCTCTCGGCCAGAGATTGGATGAACTCCTTCGTTCCCGACTTGGCGATCGTCCCCAGGTAGGCGATGAGATCGTCGCGATTCATGCCGATGCCGTTGTCCTCGACGGACAGGAGGCGCCTCGTCCCGTCGAGGGCGATGCGGATATGGGCATCGGCGAAAAGGGGGCTCAGCTTTTCGTCGGTGAGGGCGGCGACGCGCAGCTTGTCCAGCGCGTCGGAGGCGTTGGAGATCAGCTCCCGGAGGAAGATCTCCCTGTTGGAGTAGACGGAGTGGATCATCAGATCGAGAAGCTGTTTGCCCTCCGTCTGAAAGGAAAAGGTCTCTCTCGCCGTCATGTTCAAGGGTACCTCCTTCTGTCGTTTTCGAAAAAGTCCGGGGAAGGGAACCCCCGAGGGGACCGGCGCCGCGAGGCGCCCCGGACAAAGACGGAGAAACTCGGCCCGTCCGACGACGTCCCGATGAGGAAGTATAGATCAAGATAGATCAAAAATAAAGGGCCTGGGCGTTGAGGAAGAGGAAGGCCAGGGGGTAGAATGGAAACAAAAGCCTCTTCTCCCGATCCAGGGGCAAAATCTCCGAGGAAACACGCGGCCCCGAGGTGCCCGTAAGGCGGAGGCCGTCGCCTCGCACTCGCAAGGGGACCTCGAATCGGTCGAGCCAACGGCGTTTATCCTGAAGAGCCCGTGATGGGAACTCCCGTCGGGACCCTTCCGGCTGTCCTTCGGACCGACAGCCACAGGCCGGATCAGGCGGGCCCCCGGCCCGCAACCAGGGCCATCGAGGCGTCATGAGCCTCCCGAAGGGCCGGGCCCACCCGCCGGGGAGAAGGCCTGACCGGCCCCGTGAGCGAGTCGGTCCCGTAAAATGCGTACGAGGGGGGCTGCAGGTGAGAACGTTCTCGGAAGACGAGCTCGAATCTCTGCTGAAGGACATGGAATCGGCCTTTGTGGAACGCAAAGGATCTTTCAAAGGAGAGGTTCCCGTAAAGGCGAGGCAGGCCGTCTGCGCCTTCGCCAACGACCTGCCGAACCGCGGCGAGCCCGGCTTTCTTTTCATCGGGGCCCGCGACGACGGTTCCCCTTCGGGCGAACCGATCACCGACGCGCTGTTGCGCGCTCTGGCCGACATGAAAACGGACGGGAACATTCTGCCCCTTCCGGTGCTTTCCGTCGAAAAGCGTCTGTTGAACGGCTCGGAAATGGCCGTCGTTACCGTCATGCCTTCCGACATGCCGCCGGTCCGGTACGACGGACGGATCTGGATCCGAACGGGACCTCGACGATCGATCGCCAATGAGCAGGAAGAACGCATCCTTGTCGAGAAAAGACGGCACAAAAACGTGCCCTTCGACATCTGTCCCGTGCCATCGGCCTCGCTGGATGACCTTTTCCGCTCCACGTTCGAAAACGAGTATCTGCCGCAGGCCTTCGCCGAAGATGTGCTCGCCCAGAACGGCCGCAGTTACGAGGAACGTCTCGCCTCCTGCCGGATGATCGCTTCCGTGACGGAGCCCCCGACGGTGCTGGGGCTCCTGTCTTTGGGAAAAAGTCCCCAGGACTTCATCGGCGGCGCCTACATCCAGTTCCTGCGCATCGACGGGGTCGAGCTGGCCGACGCCGTCGTCGACGAAGAGACCCTCGGCGGCTCACTCGTTCCGATGCTCCGCCGGGCGGAAGAGAAGATCAACGCCCATAACCGGACCTCTTTCGACATCACGTCGGCGTCGACGCACCGGAGGACACAGGCCTACCCTCTTGCCGCGATCCGGCAGATTCTGTATAACGCCGTGTTGCATCGCACCTATGAGAGCACCAACGCCCCCGTTCGCGTCTACTGGTTCAACGACCGCATCGAGATCAACAGCCCCGGCGGCCCTTACGGCAACGTGACGGCGGAGAACTTCGGGAAACCGGGAATCACCGATTACCGCAATCCCAACCTCGCCGCCGCAATGAAGGTTTTCGGCTTCGTCCAGGCCTTCGGCCGCGGCATCGCCACTGCCGAGCGCGAAATGAAGGCCAACGGGAACCCTCCTCTCTCTTTCGAGATCACCACGAGCGCCGTTGTCTGCACCCTGAGGGTCAGACCATGAGGGCACCGGCGCTGACGTTTTTCAACAACAAGGGCGGAGTCGGCAAAACCTCTCTCATCTACCATCTCGCATGGATGTTCGCCCGTCTCCGCAAGCGCGTCGTCGCCATCGATCTCGATCCACAGGCCAACCTCACCGCCGCCTTTCTCGCCGAGGAGCGCATCGAAGCGATCTGGGACGGGCAGGAGGGGAACGCCACCGTATACCAGTGCGTCAAACCTCTCACCGGCGTCGGCGACATCACGGAACCCTCTTTGCAGAACATCGCCACCGATCTGTATTTCCTGCCCGGCGACGTCTCTCTGTCGGGCTATGAGGACGCCCTTTCGGCCGAATGGCCCAACAGTATGGGTGACGCCAACCTGTACCGCCCCATGCGTATCCTGAGCTCCTTTTGGCAAGTCATGCAGATGGCGGCGAATCGCGTCCAGGCCGACATCATCTTGATCGACATCGGCCCCAATCTGGGCGCCATCAACCGATCGGTGCTGCTGGCGACGGATTACGTCGCCATCCCCCTCGGCGCCGACCTGTTCTCGCTGCGGGGACTGAGCAATCTGGGCCCCACTCTCAGAAGCTGGAAAAATCTTTGGCAGAAACGGTTGGACAACTGGAACGGCAGCCGGGAAAGAAAGGCATTCCCGAACTTCGAGCTGCCGGAGGGAAGGATGGAACCCATCGGTTATTTATGCCAACAACACGGCGTACGGATGGATCGTCCGGTGAGGGCCTACGACAAATGGGTCCAGCGTATTCCCCAGGCGTACCGCGAACATGTTCTGGGCCAATCGGGCACGACGCCTCTTTCGCAACAGGCGGACCCCTATTGCCTGGCCACGGTGAAACACTACCGCAGCCTGGTTCCCATGGGGCAGGAACAGCGCAAACCGATCTTCGATCTCACCTCGGCCGACGGCGCCATCGGCAGCCATGCCGGCGCCGTCCGGGACGCGAGAAGAGAGTTCGAGCAGCTGGCCCGAAAGATAGGCGAAAGGATGGATATCGCCTTCTGAACGGAAGGGCCTTTCCCCTCGAGTCGGACGGCCATGAACGTTTCGGCCCCTCTCGAGGCGATACCTTTCCCCATAGGGACGGACAGAAGAAGGCCCCCGCTCCGAAGAGAGAGCGGGGGCCTTCTCACAGGCAAGGGCCCTCCCCCACCTCGTAGGCCGAGGCGAGGTCGGGCGGCGTGCGCCCCTCGCCGTCGACGACGAAGAGGGGCCTTTCCATGCGCAGCCCCAAAGAGCCGGACCGGACGGCCTCGACGAGGACGATGGAGGCCTCCCTGTCCGGGCTGTGGTGGACGGCCCGAAGGCGCTTGGGTTCGAGACGCGATGTCCTGAGGCCCTCCAGGAGCTCGGCCAGCCGGTCGGCCCGGAAGACGAGAGAGAGCCGTCCTCCGTCGCGAAGGAGATAGCGGGCGGCCTCGACGACGTCGGCAAGACGGCATGTCGTCTCCTGACGGGCCCCGGCCGAAGCTCCGTCGGCCGAGAGACGACCCCGGGCCAGATCGTCGTAGGGCGGGTTGGCGACGACGAGGTCGAAGGACTGAGGCCCGTAGAGGCGCCGGTGGTCGCGCAGGTCACCGAGTCGGAAGAGGACGTCGAGGCCGTTGGCGCGGCCGTTCTCCAGGGCCAGTCGATAGAGGGGTTCCTGAATTTCCAGTCCCTCCAGGTGGGCAAGGCCTCTGTTTCTGAGTGCCACGAGAAGGGTGACGCCGCCATGGGCCGACCCCAGCTCGAGGACCCGCCCCCGCCTGGGCGGGCGGGCCCAGGCGGCCAGAAGGATCGAGTCGAGGGCCACCCTCGGTCCGCGGAGAGGCTGGCGAAGGGTGAGGGCGCCGTAGAGGACGGCGTCGACGGTGGTCTCCATCAGTCCCAGTCCTCGAGGCGGACGCCGATGACCTGAGAGAGGCCCGGCTCGGAGAGGGTGACGCCGAACATGACGTCGGCCCGCTCCATGGTGATCCGCCGGTGAGTCATGACGAGAAGCTGGAGGCGCTGGGCATATTCCCGGGCCAGGTCGGCAAAGCGGCGGAGGTTGACTTCGTCGAGGGCGGCGTCGACTTCGTCGAGAACGGCCAGAGGGACCTTGGCCACCTCCATGGAGGCGAAGAGAAGGGCGATGGCCGAAAGGGACTGTTCCCCTCCCGAGAGCTGGCGCAGATTCTGAGGCGATTTGCCCGGCGGCCTGGCGATGACCTCGACGCCCGAGTCCCAGGTGGACTGGCCTTCGGCCATTTCGAGATGGGCCTCGCCGCCGCCGAAAAGACGGCGGAAGAGGGCGTTGAAGCCCTCGTCGATGCCTCGAAGGGCCTCGGAAAAGAGGCGCCCCGCCTCCCTGTCGGTGCCCTCGATGAGTTCCTTCAGCTCCTCGAGGGCACCCTGCACGTCCTGGACCTGGGCACCGAGAAAGTCGAGGCGCCCCAGGAGGGACTGATCTTCGGAGAGGAGCCCCATGTCGGGATCTCCGAGGCGACGCAGGGAACGTTCCAGGTCGCGGACGCGGCGACGGACCTCATCGACGTCCACGTCGGGGAGGTCCGCCGCCCCGGGATAGGGGGCATCCTCCTCCCACTGTTCGCAGAGGGAGACCAGCTCCCGCTCCAGATCCATGCGGCGCAGGCGAAGCTGCTGAAGCCGTTCCCCCTGGGCCCTTTCGGCCTCGCGGGCCGCGCGGGCCCGGTACTGGGCCCTGTTGATGCGGTTGGCGAGGCGACGGCGGCGGTGGCTCTCCTCGTCGCTCGAGGCTTCGAGAGCCGAACGCTCCCGCCAGAGGGAGAGGTAGTCCCGTCCGATGCGCCCCAGCTCCTCCTTGGCCGCCATATCGGCGGAATGGTGGCTTCGGCTTTCGTCGCCGAGCCGTTCGAGTCGGCCGGCCAACTCGGTCGCCTCCCGGTCGGAACGCGCCTTGAGCGCCTCCAGGGAACGATGGCGCTCCTCGAGAAGGGCCAGTCGGGACCGGGCGGAACCCACTTCGGCGCCGAGGAGGTCCTCTCGGGGAAGGTCGCCGAATTCGTCGAGGCGACGATCGATCTCCTCGAGCTCGCCGCGACCGCTGAAGGCGACCGTTTCGAGTTTTTTCACCTCGTCGACGAGGCGTTCCTCATCCTGACGGAGGGAAACCGCCTCCCGTCGGGCTCCCTCGAGACGACGGGAGAAGTCGGCGATCTGGCTTTCGAGGTCGCGGACCCTGGCCGAATGGGCCTCCTTTTCGGCCGCCGAAGTCAGTTCCTTCTTTTCCTCCTCCCCGTAGGCCGCCTCGAGGGAGGCCAGCCTGGCCGTCTCCTTTTCGAGCTTCCGCCGGGCCTCTTCGGCGAGACGACGCAGCTCCAGGACGCCCGGCCCCTGGCGCGACTTTCCTCCGCTGACGGAGCCTCCGGGCTGGAAGACGTCGCCGTCGAGGGTGACGATGGGGCACTTCACGGCCCGGCGGACGAGGTCGGAGCCGATCCCGTAGCCTTCGACGATGAGGAGGTCTCCCATGAGATGATCCCAGGCAGGTTGCCAGTGGGAATCGACGGTGACGAGGTCGCGGGCCCAGCCGACGACGCCCGACGTCGGGGGGAGGGAGACGGGCCGTCTCGGGCGGCACCGTTCGAGGGGCAGGAAGGTGGCCCGCCCCTCCTGGCGGCTTTTGAGCTGGTCGATGCAGCGCTGGGCCTCTTCGAAGGTCTCGACGAGGAGCCAGAAGGCCCTTCCTCCCAGGAAGGTCTCGAGGGGCGAGGCCAGGTGGGAGGGGCAGGAGAAGACCTCCAGGACGGGAACGGGCTTGGCATCGAGGCGTCCCAGCTTGGAGGCGGCCATGACGTGGCGCACGGGCCTCGGGTAGTGTTCGTTTTCCGAGCGTTCGGCGAGCTCGTCGAGGCTCTGACGGCCTCGGGAACAGTCGCGGCGGAGCTGCTGGATGGCGGCGCCCAGCTCCTGGCAGCGGGCGTAGCTCCTGCCGTGGCCGTCGACGGCCCGGGCAAGGGAGAGGGCCGCCTCGTCCCTGTCGACGACGAGAGCCTCGAGGCCCGAACGGAGGCGCTCCAGGGCCGCGTCCTTCTCCTGCAAAGAGGCGCGGACGACGGCCTGATCGCGATCGAGGGCGCGGCGGCGATGGCCGCCCCGTTCCAGAGTCGTCTCCAGCTCGGCCTTGCGGGCCAGAAGGGACTCCCTGTCGCGGCGCCGATCGTCGAGAAGGCGCCGCGACGCCTCCCAGCGCCCCTCCAGTTCGGCCAGGGCGACGCGATGTTCCTCGAGAGCGCCGAGGGCCTCTTCCAGCGAGGCGCGGGAGCTCTCGATCTCGGAGGCGACCTCGTCCCGTCGCAGGCCGATCCGGGCCCGTTCCTCCTCCAGGGCGGAACGGCGACGGCGCCGTTCGAGACAGGCCGTCGAGAGGGAGAAGGCCTTGCGGGTCAGGCCGTCGATCTCCCGCGTCAGCAGCTCGCGGCGACGTTCCTGTTCGAGACGACGCCCCTCGAAGGTGCCCGAACGCTCCTCGAGACGACGGCGAAGCCCCTCCCAGCGGGAGGTCCAGAGGGCCAGGGCAACCGATCTGGCCGCAGCCTCCTCCTCGGCCCCGAGAGCTCTCGCCCCCTCGGCCTCGGCCTCGGCGCGGCGCAGCCAGTAGAGGAGGCGGCGTTCCTCCTCCAGGGAGAGGAGCAGCTCCCGGGCCTGGCGGGCCCGCTCCACTTCGGGGGCGATCTGGCCGCGGCGGTTTTCCAGTTCCGCCACGAGGGTCATGAGGCGGGCCATTTCCGATTCGGCCCGGGCCATCCTCTCGGCCGCCTCGTCTCGTTTCTTCCGGTAGACGTCGATGCCGAAGAGCCCCTCGAGGTGAAGCCGTCTCTGGAGAGGGCGCTGATGGATCACTTCAGCCACCTCCCCCTGGCCGATGAAGGCGAAGCGGTCCCCCTCGAGGTGCCAGAGTCGCTTCCACTCCTCCAGATCCTGAAGGCGGAAGCGGTTGCCGTCGACGAAGATCGTCCCCCCTCCCTCGGCGTCGTAACGGCGCCGGACCGTGGCACGGCGCCTCTCGTCGCGGAGATGGAGGGCCACTTCGGCCTCCTTCGCCGGAGGAAGGGCGGCGCAGCCCTGAAAGACGAGGTCCTGCTGGCGCGTCACCCGGAGACGGCCCGCACTCCCCTCCCCCAGGACCCACCGGAGACCGTCGAGAAGGTTGCTCTTCCCGCTCCCGTTGGGCCCGACGATGGCCGTCAGTCCCGGGGCCAGAGGCAGCTCGTGACTGCCTCCGAAACTTTTAAAGTCCTTCAGGCTCAGCTGTGCGATGTACAACGACGGTGGCCTCCTTGTCCTTCAGCGCCGCCACCCGGCGCTCGATCTGGGCCAACGAGCCCTGGCTGTCGAGGCGGTACTTGCTCCAGGGGAAATCGTCGATTTCCCGCAGGAAGAGCCGGCGGTTCAGCTCCTCCTCCCAGGCAGGAAGGTAGGTCGAGGCGATGTGGCGTGCCACGTCGGGATAGAGCTCCATGAGGATGGCCTCCGACTTGCTCGACAGGGAGACCTTGCGCAGGAAACGTTTGACGGAGACGGCCACCGTCTCCTCCTTGAGAACCCATCCCGTGCCGGCGCAGAAGGGACAGCCCCTGGTGAGGGCGGCACGAAGATCGAGGCGGGCCCGCTTGCGGGTGATCTCGACGAGTCCCAGCTGGGTGACGCTGAAGACGCGGGCCTTGTAGCGGTCGCCGTGGAAGGCCTCGTTGAGGCGGTCGATGAGGAGCTGCCGGTCCTCTTCGTGATCCATATCGATGAAGTCGATGACGACGATGCCGCCGATGGCCCGGAGACGGAGCTGACGGGCGATCTCGTCGGCCGCCTCCAGATTGGTCCTGAGGACCGTGTCGCGCAGGTTGGTCCTGCCGACGAACTTGCCCGTATTGACGTCGATGACGGTGAGGGCCTCCGTCTGATCGATGATGAGGTAGGCGCCCGATTCGAGCCAGAGTTTGCGGTCGAGAATCGTCTCGAGCTCCTTCTCGATGCCGTAGAAATCGAAAAGGGGGACATGGCCGCGGTAAAGGTCGATCTCGGGGACGCGGCCGCGGCAGAAACGTTCCACGAAGGGACGGATCCTCTCCAGTTCCTCTTCGCTGTCGACGACGATCTCCGAGACGTCTTCCGTCAGCTCGTCGCGCAGGACCCGTCCGAGAAGGCCCAGATCCCGGTAGAGGAGGCAGGGAGAGGGCTGGACGGAGGCGTTGTGTTCCACTTCGCGCCAGAGCTCCAGCAACTCCCCCACGTCCTGGGCCAGATCTTCGCCGTCGATGCCCTCGGCGGCGGTGCGGATGATGACGCCGCACCCTTCGGGACGGATCTCCCGGGCCAGATGACGGAGACGATGACGCTCCTCTTCGCTTTCGATGCGCTTGGAGACGCCCGATTCCTTTCCTGCCGGCACGAGGACGAGGTAGCGGCCGGGCAGGGAGAGGCGCGTCGTGACGCGGGCTCCCTTCCCCTTTCGGGCCGTCTTCATGACCTGGACGATGACCTCGTCGTTGGGCTTGAGCTTCTTTCCTTTGGCGTCGTCGAGGTAGAGGAAGGCGTTGCGTCCGTCGCCGAGGTTGAGAAAGGCCGAATTCATGCCGGGGAGGACGCTGTCGACGCGGGCCTTGTAGATCTCTCCCGCCCTCTGCCTCTCCCACATCCGCTCGATGAAGAGATCGTAGAGACGGCCTCTCTCGACGATGGCGACGCGCACTTCCTCGTTGTCCAAGGTATTGGCGATGATCTTGCGATCACAGGTCACGGAAGGTCACCTCCTCGCCCGAAGGGCGGACAGGGTCTTGCCGTCCCAGGTGCCGACGGCCGTGCGTACGATGAGCAGATCGGCCCACCCCTCGAGAAGGCCGGCCTCGACGAGAGCCTTGACGAGGGAACCGGGACCGTTCTGGTTGGGATCGGCCAGAGTGGCGGAGAACCCTCCCCGCTCTCGGGAGAAGGCCAGAAGGGCCTCTCCGTAATGCCGGACCAGGAGGGGCTCCAAGGCCTCTTCCGAAGGAAAGCGGCGAAGGAGGACGCGATGGGCGGCGGCCTGGCAGAGCCGACTCAGGCCGGGTCCCTCGGCGATCTCCTCCACTCCCTTGACGTCCAGCCCCCGGGGGAAGAACCGGGGCCAGAGGGAAAGGGCCTCGTCGTCGGCCTCGTCGAACCAGAAGTCGGCCGGCTCGTCGAGGCCGACGACGCCCATGGGGAGGGGCGGCCCCAGGACGACGCGGGGATGGGGGGCCATCCCCTCCGTCAGGGCCGGAAGCAGGCCCGCCCTCCGGGCGGCGCGGCAGAAGAGAGGGGGAAGCTCGACGTGAGGGACGAAACAGAGAGGGCCTCTCTTGGCATAGTGGAGACGAAGGCGCTTCACGACCGGCTCCCCCCTTCGAGGAGGGGGCAGCCCCTGCTCTCCCAGCCGCAGCCGTTGCAGCCGCCGCGACAGTCGGGAGTCGTCTTTCCCTCGAAGGCCCGGGCCCGTTCGGCCAGGAGGAAGGACCGGGAAAGGCCGCTGTCGATGTGGTCCCAGGGAAGGCCCTCGTCGAGGGAGCGCCGTCGCTGGGCATAGGGAACGGGATCGACGGAGCAGGCCTCGAAGGCCTCCATCCAGGTGGCGAGATTGAAATGCTCCGTCCATCCGTCGAGACGGGCTCCCCGCCGCCAGGCCTCTTCGATGACGTCGGCCAGACGACGGTCGCCGCGGGAGAAGACCCCCTCGAGGAAGGTCTGCTCCGGCTCGTGGTAATGAAGGGTGAGATAGCGGTCCCTGACGAGAGAGCGCAGATAGCGCCCCCTCTCGCGGAGATCGTCCATGGGAAGCTGCGGTTCCCACTGGAAGGGGGTGTGGGCCTTGGGGACGAAACCGGCCACGGAGGCGCTGACTTTGACCTTCGCCTTCCGACTTCGGCCGAGGCGCAGGGCCAGGTTGCAGATATCGACGATTCCCTCCAGGTCGGACCGGGTCTCCGTGGGCAGGCCCATCATGAAATAGAGTTTGACCTGCTGCCACCCCCCGTCGAAGAGGGCCTGCAGCGTCCCTTCGATGTCCTCTTCGCTGACGCCCTTGTTGATGACGTCGCGAAGGCGCTGGCTTCCCGCCTCGGGAGCGAAGGTGAGACTGCCCTTGCGGGATTCGAGGCGCGAGGCCAGTTCAACGGAGGCCCGGTCCATCCTGAGGCTGGGCAGGGAGAGTTTGATCCGCCTCTCTTCCAGAAAGGGGGTCAGGTCGTCGAGAACGCGGGAAAGGCCGCTGTAGTCGCAGGTGGCCAGAGAGAGGAGCCCCAGCTCCTCCCAGCCCGTCGTCTCGAGCAGGGACTTGGCCTGGGCGACGATCGTCTCGGGGCTCCTCTCCCTCAGGGGGCGGTAGAGCATGCCGGCCTGGCAGAAGCGGCAGCCCCGGGTGCACCCCCGGAAGACCTCGAGGGCGAGACGATCGTGGACGATGCCCGTCGAGGGGACGATCATGCGCGAGGGGAAGTAGGCCTTATCGAGATCGAGGACCACGCGGCGCCTCAGGGGAAGAGGAAGGTCGGAACGGAAAAAGAGGCCCGATTCCCCTGAGGTCACATCGACGAAAAGGGGGACGTAAAAGCCCGGGGCACCGGCGATGGCCTTGAGGCGGTCGAGGCGGGGCTGCCCTTCCGTCTCTTTGACGAGCCGGATCAGGTCGGGCATGAGCGCCTCTCCGTCGCCGAGACAGAAGACGTCGAAAAAGGGCGCCAGGGGCTCGGGAGCGAGAGCTCCGGGGCCCCCGGCGACGACGAAGGGATCGCCGTCGCCTCTGTCGACGCTGCGCAAAGGGATGCCGCCGAGATCGAGAACGGTGAGGATGCCCGTCGCCGAAAGCTCGTACTGAAGGGTGAAGCCGACGATATCGAATTCGCCGAGGGAGCGCCCCCCTTCCAGCGAGGTCAGCGGCTCCTTCCGGCCTCGGAGAGCCTCCTCCATGTCGGGCCAGGGGCAGTAGGCCCGCTCGACGGAGACGCCCTCCATATCGCGCAGGAGTCCGTAAAGGATCTGGTAGCCCACGAAGCTCATGCCCACCTCGTAGACGTCGGGGAAGGCCAGGCAGAAACGGATCGACGAAGGGGACTCGTCGGGAAGGGCGGCGCCCCATTCGCCGCCCACGTAACGCGACGGACGCTTGACTCCGTTCCAGAGAGTCCAGCGCCGGTCGGCAAACTCGTTGATCTCCATAGGGGGCAACTCCTTTGATGGAGCCTGAAGGGCTCTTTCGATCTCTATTCGAGATACTTCTTGCGGCTTGCCGCGTAGACGCTCTGCACGAGGGCGAGGCCGACGGAGACGGAGACGAGGGCGCTTCCCCCGTAGCTGAACAGAGGCATGGGGATCCCCGTCACCGGGGCGAGCCCCACGCTCATGGCCATGCACTCGAACAGCTGAAACCAGATCCAGGCCGCGATCATGGCCACCATGACCTTGGCCCGGATATCCTTCGTCGTCAGGCCGACGGCGACGATCCTCCAGATAAGGAGGCCGAAGAGGAGGAGAACGGCCACGGTGCCGGCGAAGCCGAACTCCTCGGCGAAGACGCTGAAGATGAAATCGGTGTGAGACTCGGGCAGAAAATTGAGGCGACTCTGCGTCCCTGCCAGGAAACCTTTACCCCAGAGCCCGCCCGAGCCGACGGCGATGCGCGACTGGATGACGTTGTAGCCGGCGCCGAGAGGATCGATGTGGGGGTTGAAGAAGACGAGGATCCGCTGTCGCTGGTATTCCTTCATGACCGTCCAGCCCAAGGGGACGGCGGCGAGGGCCAGCCCGGCCAGGTTGGTGAGATAGCGCCGGGGAGCCCGGGCGACGATGAGGGCTCCGTAGGTCATGGCGACGTAGACGATGACCGTTCCCAGGTCGGGCTGCATCATGACGGGAAGGGCGATGCCGGCGGCGACGGCCAGGACGGTGAAAAGGCCCTTGAGGTCGACGGGAGCGTGAACGGCGGCGACACGCGAGAGGGCCAGGGCCAGGGCTATCTTGCCCAGCTCGGCCGGCTGAAGCCGGAAGGAGCCGAAGTTGATCCAGCTCTGGGCCCCCTTGGCGCTGTGTCCCACGACGAGGACGAGGACGAGAAGGGCGATGACGGAGCCGTAGATGGCGTAGCTCCAGCGGTAGATCTGCTCGTAGCCGATGCGCAGGACGATGCAGAAGGCCACCAGGGAGAGTGCCCCCCAGAGGGCCTGCCTCTGGACATAGGGAAAGTCGGCCCGCGACGTCCCGTGAGTGGCGCTGTAGATGGAAAGCAGGCCCAGGGCGAAAAGGGCCAGGGCCACCAGGGCCATCCCTCGATCGAGAGAGGCCAGCAGCTCGCGCCAGGTCTTTTTCTCCAGGGTCATTTTTCCTTCCCCGTCGGCCGGACTCCTCGTCGCACGTTGCGGATGGGGATGTTGGCCACGAGGGCGACGGAACGGTCCTCGTGTTCCAGTTCGAGCTCGATGTTGTTGTCGTCGATCTCCATGTAGGTGCTGATGACGGCGATGAGATCCCTCCGGAGGTTCTCCATCATCTCCGAGGAGATGTCGGCCCGATCGTGGATCAGGACGAGCTGAAGCCGCTCTTTGGCCACCTTGCGCGTCTCTCCGCCTCCGAAAAGGCTCTTCAGGAAGTCCACGGGAGTCATGCCTCAGCCCTTGAGCCCCAGGGCCTTGCGGATCCGGGACAGGAAGCCCCCCGCGCCCGTCAGGGACTCGACATCCATGAAGGGGACCTCCTCTCCGACGAGGCGACGGCTGATGTTCTCGAAGGCCCGCGCCGCCGGCGTGACGGAGTTGAGCGTCAGCGGCTCCCCTTTGTTGGTGGAGGTGACGACGCTGTCGTCTTCGGGGACGACGCCGATGAGGTCTACGGCGAGAATGTCGAGGACGTCGCTGACGTCGAGCATGTTCCCCTCGCGGACCATGTTGGGCCGCAGCCTGTTGACGATGAGGCGGATGGGACTTTTCTCCAGCGATTCGAGCATGCCGATGATCCGATCGGCGTCGCGGACGGCCGACATGTCGGGCGTGGTGACGACGAGGGCCTCGTCGGCTCCGGCGGCGGCGTTCTGGAAGCCTCCCTCGATGCCGGCGGGGCTGTCGACGAGGACGAAGTCGAAGTCCTCGCGCAGCTCGTCGCAGAGCGATTTCATCTGATCCGGCGTGACGGCGTCCTTGGTCCGCGTCTGGGCGGCGGGCAGGAGGTAGAGGTTTTCGACGCGCTTGTCCCGGACGAGGGCCTGCTTGAGGCGGCAGGCTCCCTCGACGACGTCGACCAGCGTATAGACGATGCGGTTTTCCAGGCCCAGGACGACATCGAGGTTGCGAAGGCCGATGTCGGCGTCGATGGCGACGACTTTGTGGCCCGCCATGGCCAGGGCGACGGAAAGATTGGCCGTCGTCGTCGTTTTGCCGACGCCCCCCTTGCCTGAGGTGAGTACGATGACGCGCTGTTTCACGGGATGTCCCTCCCTTTCAAAGTAGGATGCCCCGTGCGACTGGCCTTCCGGGACAATCACAGGGCAAATTCCTCGACGAGAACCGTTTCTCCGTCGACGCAGACCAGGACGGGGCGCCCCCACCAGGAGGCCCCTTTGTCCATGTAGCCGACGCGGCGCCCGATGCGGACCTGGCGGGCCTCCATGTGGGCGGCGAGAACCCGGGCGCCGTCGTCGCCGCCCGATCCGGCATGGGCCAGCCCCTGGAGGCGCCCCCAGACGGAGATGTTGCCCAGGGCGATCACTTCCGCCCCGTCCTTGACGTGGCCGACGACGACGACGTCGCCGTCGTGCTCGAAACGCTGCCCCGACCGCAGGGAGCGGAAGAGCAGATAGGAGGGGACTTCCGCCCTGACTTTGGGCGTCGGCGTCCGAGGCTCGCCTACGGGAAAGCCCGAACGGCGGAGGAAGTCCAAGGAGGCGCCGTCGAAGGTGACCCAGGAGAGAAGGCGCATCTTCGAGGGCCAGACGAGGCGCTTCATGACCGTGCAGAGGAGAGCCTCGTCGATGGGCCTCCCCTGGAAATCGAGGACGACGTCGACGCCCCTCAGCATCGCCTCCCCTTCGGCGGCGATGCGGGCGAGCTCCCTTTCGACGGTATCCCTGCCGAGATTTTCGGCGACGACGAGGCGCAACCCCGATCCGTTGCTCTTGAGGACAATCGATTCTTCGGCGGACACGGTGCTCTCTCCTTTCCTGAGTTCCTCCGGCCCTAGCGCCTGAGCTCGACGTCGTGATCGAGGAGATAGGCCAGAAGGCGGCCGGCCATGGGAGCGGCCTTGGAGCTGCCGTGCTCTCCGGCCTCGACGAGGACGCAGACGACGTAACGGGGGTTGTCGCGGGGCCCGTAGCCGACGAACCAGGCGTGGTCGGGACCGTGGGAATTCTGGGCCGTCCCCGTCTTGCCGGCCAGGGAGACGCCGAAACCGCCTGCCTGTCGCCCCGTTCCGGTCTTGACGACCGTCTCGAGGCCCTTGACGATGGGGGCGAGGAGCGTCGGAGGGATGTGGAGGTCGACGGGCTCGGGCGGGGCCTCGCCGTTCAGATGAGGCGTCACGAGATGACCTCCGTTGGCGATGGCGGCGTAGACGACGGCCATCTGAAGGGGCGTGGCCAGGAGGAAGCCCTGACCGATGCTGTAGTTGACCGTATCTCCGGGGTACCAGGACTCCTTGAAGCGGCTTTTCTTCCACTCCGGCCCGGCCAGGGATCCCGCACTCTCGCCCACGAGGTCGATGCCCGACGGGTGCCCCATGCCCAAAAGCGAGGACCAGGCCATGAGGTTCTCGATGCCGACTTTGAGCCCGATCTGGTAGAACCAGACGTCGCAGGAATCGCGCAGGGCCTCGACGAGGTTTTCCGAGCCGTGGCCCGTCCGCTTCCAACAGCGGAAGGTCCTGTCTCCGAGCTTGAAATAACCGGGACAGAAGACGACCGTCTGAGGCGTGGCCACCTTCTCCCCCAGGGCGGCCAGAGCCGTGACGACCTTGTACGTCGAGGCCGGCGGATAGACTCCGGCGATGGCCCGATTCATCATGGGCCGTCCCTCGGCCTCGATGATCTGACGCCATTCGCCGGCCGCCATCCCCCAGGACAGGGGGTTGGGATCGAAGGAGGGACTCGAGAAGAGGGCTCGAACGGCCCCGGTGGCGACGTCGAGTCCGACGATGGCCCCCCGGTCCTCCCCCATCATTTCGGCGGCCAGGCGCTGGGCCGCCAGATCGAGGGTGAGGGTGATGTCCCGCCCCGCCTCCTGGGGACGGTAGTCGAGGCGGCGGAGACGGCGTCCCCTGGCGTCGACTTCGATGGCCTCCTCGCCGCTGAGGCCCCGAAGGCGGTCCTCGTAGACGGCCTCGACGCCCATCTTGCCCACGACGTCACCGCCGCTGTAGCCCTGGCCTCTCCGCGCATCCAGTTCCTCCCGGCCGATCTCGCCGACATAGCCGACGATATGCGAGGCCAGGGCTCCGGCCGGGTAGACGCGACGCCAGACGGGAAAGGGGAAGAGCTGGGGAGAGAAGGCCGGGTCCGTCACCAGGCCGGCCACCTGGGCCAGAGTCAGGTTGGGAACGACGGTGACGGCCCGGTAGGGAGCCCAGTACTGACGGCTGACGTTTTCGGCCAGTTGAGACTCCCCTAGGGGAATGCCGTGACGGCCCAAAAGCCGGGCCAGATCGGCCAGGACGCCTTCACGTCTCAGGTAGAGAGGGTAGCCCTTGAGATCGAAGGTTCTGACGTTCAACGCCAGAGGCGCCCCGTTGACGTCGAAGAGGCGCCCTCTCTGAGCCGGGATCTGGAGGGTCCTCAGTCTGTTGTCGGCGGCGAGTTGAACGTAGCGGTCGAAGCGAAGGACCTGAAAGGAGAAGATCGCCCCTCCCAGCAGGAGGAAGGTGACGACGAGCATCCCTCGAAGGACAGCCAGCCGCAGGTCCATGTCGACGCGGCGATGGATCTCCTTGTTCATCACTCACCGTCCTTTTCGCCCCGGCAGCCCCACCAGCCGACGAGGACCACGACGGGCAGGGCCAGGATCTGCTGGTTGACGAAAAGAGGCTCCGTGGCCGCGTCGCCCCAGGAGAAGAAGTGGCCGAGGCCGACGGCGAGGTGAAGCCCGAGGGCCACGAAACCGAGCAGGATCGGGGATCGGCCGGCCTGGGGAATCCGCCCCCAGAGGGCGAGGAAGAGCCAGATCGCCGCCACGTAGAGAAGGGCCGAGAATCCCAGCAGTCCCGTCCACCGGGCGTCCCAGAGGAGCCCCCCGGCGAAGGCGCTCCAGAGGAGGGACTGGGGCTCGAAACGCCGAGAGGCCCCGAAAGAAACGAGCCCCATGAGGAAGAGATCGGGAACGATGAGCGTCTCCGTGGCCAGCACCTGAAGAATATCCTGAAGAAGCCAGATCAGAGCGAGCGTCACGGCGTCTCCTCCTCGTCGGAGGTCCAGATCTGGACGCGATAGAGCCGCGTCAGATCGGCGCCGAGGCGGATCCGGTAGGGACGGAAGGAGCCGTCGTCGGGCTCCTCGGAGGCGACGTAGCCGACGGGAATCCCCGGCGGAAGGCGCTCGCTGACGAGGGCCGTGCTGAGGCTCATTCCCGCCTCGAGGGTCCGCTCGACGGGAAGATAGAGCAGGTGGACCTGCCCCTCCTCGTCGCCGGTCACGACGCCCAGATCTCGGGTCTGATCGACGACGACGGGAACGAGGAGGCCCGACGACGAGAGGAGCTCCACCGTCGAGAAGGTCCCCTCGACGTGGGTGACGCGGCCGACGAGGAAACCGCCGCTCATGGCGGGATCGCCGGGACGGACGCCGTCGCGGCTTCCCTTGTCGATGCGGACCTCGCGCCACCAGGCCCGGGGAGACCGCAGGAGGACGCGGGCCGTCAGGGTCTTCTCTCCCTCCTTGGCGGGAAGGACGGGCAGGAGTCCCTCCTCGATGCGCCGTCTCAGAACGAGGTTTTCGGCACGGAGCGTTTCCATCTGGTCCAGAAGCGCCGCCCTCTCGCGGACCCATCCCCGCGAAGCGAGAAGGCCGTCGAGAAGGAGGCGGGCCGGGCGCTCGGGGACATCGAGGACGGCGGCGACGGCCCCCTCGACGGCGACCTTGAAGGGCGTTCCCGCCGTCGCTCCCATGAGAAAGAGCGCCACGGTCACGGCGATGATCCCCTGCACGCGGAACCCGCGAAGGCCTTTGTCGGTCATGGCCGATCGGGGAGGGCGATCAGAATCCGACCTTGTCGTTGACGGGAACGAGGACGGTCTTCATCCGGTTCAGCTCCTCCAGCACCTTGCCCAACCCTCGGGCGACGCAGAAGAGAGGTTCCTCGGCCGTCACGACGGGGACGTTCAGCGTCTTCGACAGCCTCTCCGGAAGTCCCTTGAGAAGGGCGCCTCCGCCGGTGATGACGAACCCCTGGTCGACGATATCCCGGGCCAGCTCGGGAGGGGTCTTCTCCAGGGCGTCGCGGACCATCTCCTCGATGCGGGTGACGATGGGATTGAGGGCCTCGCGGACTTCGGCGGAGGTGACGGAGACGGCCTTGGGAAGGCCATCCATGAGGTCCCGTCCCTTGACCTCCATGACCAGTTCTTCGTCGAGGGGCTTGGCCGATCCGATGGTCATCTTGATCTCCTCGGCCGTGCTCTCGCCGATGGAGAGGGTGTAGTTCTGACGCATGAGGGCGACGATGGCGGCGTCGATCTCGTCTCCGGCGGCGCGGAGGGAGTTGGAGACGACGATGCCGCCCAGGGAGAGGATGGCCACCTCGCTCGTTCCGCCTCCGATATCGAGGACCATGTTGCCGCGGGGCTCCTGAATGGGCAGTCCGGCGCCGAGGGCGGCGGCGACGGGCTCTTCGACGATGAAGGCCTCTCGGGCGCCGGCGTTGAGGGCCACGTCGACGACGGCCTTTCGTTCCACCTCGGTGACGCAGGCCGGAACGCAGACGATGACGCGGGGATGGGAGAAGGGCCCCCTCGACCCGACGGCGCGGGCCACGAAATGGGCGATCATGGCCTCCGTCATCTCGAAGTCGGCGATGACGCCGTGCTGAAGGGGACGAACCGTCATGACGCCGCCGGGCGTCTTGCCCACCATGGATTTGGCCTCGCGGCCGATGGCGATGACCTGCTGCTGCCCCCGCTTGCCGGCCTTGCGGACGGCGACGACGGAGGGCTCGTTGAGGGTGATGTCCCTCCCCTTGACGTAAACGACGACGTTGGCCGTACCGAGATCGATGCCGACGTCGCGACTGAAAAGGCCCGATAGAAACTTGAACACCCGATCTCCCCCGCTTTCAGAGGCAGGACCCCGCAAGGGGTCTGAATTCTCCTTTTGCCATAACGAAATGGCCCGCAAGTTTCATGTCGAGCAGCTCGAGCCTTCGTCTCAGGGCCTCCGTGAGGGCCCGGTCCTCGGCGCTTCCGACAAGAGAGCCGTCGGGGTGGTTGTGGAGCAGTACCACCCGGGACGTCTCGTGGCGGACGGCGCGGCGGAGAAGGTAGCTGACGTCGAGATAGGCTCCGTTTAGTCCTCCGTAGGAGAGACGGTCCTCTCCGAGAAGACGCTCCCTGTCGTCGAGGTAGAGGGCCACCACGTATTCCCGCGTCTCCGCGGCCAGATCGGCGGCCCACCAGGAGAGGCGACTCCTCCAGCCCGGCTGCCCCTCTTCGACGGCTCCGGCCCTCAGCCTCCGCCCCAGCTCCAGCGAGGCCAGAAGCGTGGCCGCCTTGGCCTTGCCCAACCCCTTGACGGAGAGGAGCTCGGCCGAGGTGATCCGGGCCAGCCCCTCGAGGCCGCCGAAGTCCCGGATGAGATCTTCGGCGACGGCGAGAACGCTTCTGGAGCTGCAGCCCGTCCGGAGAAGGACGGCCAAAAGCTCCTGCAGCGACAGAGCGGCCGGACCGTGGGAGAAGAGGCGCTCCCGAGGCCGTTCCGCCTCGGGAATCGCCAGGGAGGTCACGGCTCCCCTCCCCCACGGGGCCAATAGGGGTTCTCCCGACGTTCGGCGCCGATCGTCGTCGACGGTCCGTGGCCGGGGTGAACGGCCAGCCCGTCGTCCAGACCGACGAGCCTTTCGAGGGAGCGGAGAAGCCGGGCTCCATCGCCGCCGGGCAGGTCGCTGCGACCGATGCTGCCGGCGAAGAGGGTATCGCCCGAGAGCAGGAGGCTTTCCAGGCCGTGGCGAAGGAGGTAGCAGACGCTGCCCGGGCTGTGCCCCGGCGTGTGGATGACCTCGACGGTCATGGCCCCGACGGAGAGAACGTCGCCGTGGCGGAGGATCCTCTCGGCGGGACGGCAGCGGCAGTCGGCGCCCATCCACCGGGAGAGATTCCCCTCGGGATCGACGAGGGAGGAGGCGTCCTCTCCGTGGAGGGCCACGCCAAGCCGGGCCCTGTCCCGAAGAGCCTCGAGGCCGAAGAGATGATCGGCATGGCTGTGCGTCAGGAGGACGATTTCGAGATCGAGCCCCCTGTCCGAGAGGAAACTCAGGACCTCGCGGGGATCGCCGCCGGGATCGACGAAGAGGGCCCGGCCCCCTTCGTCCCAGATCAGATAGCCGTTGGTCCAGAGAGGACCGAGGGGAAAGCGCTTCATCTCCATGACGGTCACCTCGCGGGCGTGTCGACGACGAGCGTGACGGGGCCGTCGTTGACGAGTTCCACGTTCATGTGGGCCTGAAAGACGCCGGTTGCGACGGGGGGCCCCAGGGCCCGGAGGCGACCGACGAACGCCTCGTAGAGTTTCCGTGCCCTTTCGGGCTCGGCGGCGGCGACGAAGGAGGGACGCCGCCCCTTGCGGCAGTCGCCGTAGAGGGTGAACTGGGAGACGACGAGGATCTCGCCGCCCTCGTCGAGGAGGGAGCGATTGAGCTTGCCCTCGGCGTCCTCGAAGAGGCGCAGGTGGACGACCTTCTCGGCCAGCCAGTTCACATCGGTCTCGTCGTCACCGTGAGTCACTCCCAGAAGGAGAAGAAACCCCTTCCCGACGGAGCCGACGACCGTTCCGCCGACGGTGACGGAGGCCCTCGATACGCGTTGAATGACAGCTCTCATGGGTCACCCCCGAATGACTTCGATGACGTTGTCCAAAGCGTTGAGACGGGCCATGACGCGGTAGAGATGCTCCACGTCGCGGACGGAGAGATCGAGGGTCATGCGGGCCCTCTGGGCTCCGACGACGTTGGCCTTGACGGCGACCATGGAGGCATCGAGGTTCAGGAGGACCTGGGTGACATCGGAGAAGAGCCCAGGCCGATCGATGGCCTCCAGCTTGAGGCGCGCCGTGTACCGGTCGGAGTGCCCCCTCCCCCAGGAGACGTCGACGTTGCGCTCCGGCGACGAGGCGACGAGATTGGGACAGTCGGCGCGGTGAATCGTGATACCTCTCGACTTGGTGACGAAGCCAACGATGGAATCACCCGGGACGGGGCAGCAGCAGTTGGCCAGGGAGACGAGGACGCCGTCGGCTCCTTCGACGACGATCTCCGAATCGCTCTCCTTCTTGAGAGCGGCGACGGGGGGCATCCCGGGAGCGGAGGGCGGTGTCGTCTTCTGCTCCCAGATGCGGGCGGCCACTCCGGCCGGGGCGTGAGAGCCCCCGCCCATGGCGATGAGCAGTTCCTCGCCCGAGGCGTAGCCGAGGTCGCGGGCGATGTAGTTGACGGCCCCCGAAAAGGACTCCAAGGACGAGAGCTGGCCGTCGCGACGCTGAACCTCGCGAAGCAGGAGATCCCGTCCCCGTTCGAGCCGCGCCTCCCGCTCGGCCCGCTCGGCCTGACGGAAATAGCCTCTGATCTTGGCGCGGGCACGGCCGCTGCGGGCCAGCTTGAGCCAGTCCCGCGACGGCTTGCCCTGGGGCGACGTGAGGATTCGGACGATATCGCCGTTCTGAAGTTCGTGGTCCATGGAGACGATGCGGCCGTTGACCATGGCGCCGACGCACTTGTTGCCCACCTCGGTATGGACCTCGTAGGCGAAGTCGATGGGGACCGACCCCTTGGGCAGGGAGCGGACATCCCCCTTGGGCGTGAAGACGAAGACCTCCGAGGAGAGGACATCGGCCTTGAGCTGTTCCAGGAACTCGCCCGGCTCGGAGGCGTCGCTCTGCGTCTCCAGAACCTGTCTGATCCAGGAGAGTTTGGCGTCGAGATCGTCGAGCTTCTTGGGCCTCTCCTTGTACCTCCAGTGGGCGGCGATGCCGTACTCGGCGAGCCAGTGCATGTCCCAGGTCCGGATCTGGACCTCGAGGGGCTCGCCGGAGGGGCCGACGACGGTGGTGTGCAGGGACTGGTACATGTTGTTCTTGGGGTTGGCCACATAGTCGTCGAACTGGCCCGGTATGGGCTTCCAGATCGTGTGGACCAGTCCCAGGACGGTGTAACACTCGGTGAGGTTGTTGACGATGACCCGGAGGGCCAAAAGATCGTAGAGCTGGTCCAAGGAGAGGTTCTTGCGCTGCATCTTCTCGTAGATGCTGTAGAAGTGCTTGGCCCGGCCCGTGATGTAGCTGTCGATCCCCGATTCCTTGAGACGTCCCGACAGCTCGTCGATGGCCCTTTTGATGATGGCCTCCCTCTCGGGAAGTTTTTTGCGGACCCGACGACGCATCTCGTAGAACATGTCGGGATCGAGAATCTTGAAACAGAGGTCCTCCAGATCGCGCTTGATCTGGTAGATCCCCAGCCGATGGGCGAGAGGGGCATAGATCTCCAGCGTCTCCCTGGCGATACGGAGCTGCTTGTCCCGCCGGAGGGCCTGAAGGGTCCTCATGTTGTGAAGCCTGTCGGCCAGCTTGATGAGGACGACGCGGATATCCTTGGCCATGACGAGAAACATCTTGCGCAGGTTTTCGGCCTGGTAATCCTCGAGGGACTTGAAGGGGAGCTTGCCCAGCTTGGTGACGCCGTCGACGAGGGTCACCACCTCGGAGCCGAAACGCTCCCGAAGCTCGGCCTCCGTCACGGACGTGTCCTCCAGAACGTCGTGGAGAAGGGCCGCCGTGAGGGTGTCGAGGTCGATCTCCATATCGGAGAGGATCACGGCCACGTGAATGACGTGGACGACGTAGGGCTCGCCCGACGAACGGAACTGACCGCTGTGGGCCGTCGAGGCGACGACGAGGGCCTCGCCGAGGCGGGAGAGGCCCTCCCGGTTCAGGTAGAGGGTCGCCTTGTTCCAGAGTTCCTGCCAGACCAGCTTGACCGAGGCCACCCTCTGATCTTCGGGGAGACGTCCGATGAAGCTGTCGCGCAGCATCCGCAGGGCCTTGCTCTCCTGGCCTCTCGTTTTTTCGGCGCTCAGGACCTCGGCGGCGGTCCGGCTACGGCTGCTCTTGTCCGGCATGGATGTCACCTCCCGGTGGGGAAGACGAGGCTATCGGGCAACGACCCGTTCGACGAGAAACTGCAGACGACGTCTTCCCTGCCAGACGTTTTCGCGAACGCCGTAGAGGAGCCCCTCGGGCGGAGCCGTCAGTTCGCCGAAAAGCCGGGCGCCGTCGAAGGCGAGAAGGGAGAGTCCGGCACGCTCGACCTTGACGTGCCTTCCGTCCCGACCCAGCGGGGCGATCCTCTCCGTTCCCGACCAGGGGCAGAAGAAGAGGGGAGAGGGATTGCCGACGCCGAAAGGCCCGAGGGCGTCGATTTCCCGCAGGAGGTCGAAGCGGAACTCCGAGGGCTCGACGAGAAGGGCCTCGATTCTTTCCGGCTCCCGTTCGACGTCGCGCAGCAGGACCTCCAGGTTTTCCTGGACTTCGGGCCAGAGCCCCCTGCGGACGGAGAAACCGGCGGCGAAACGATGGCCCCCCCAGGTCTCGAGGGAATCGGAAAGACCGGAGAGGATCTCCACGGCGTTGCCGCCGTCGGGAAGACGGAGCGTCCCCCTCATGAGATCCCCCACGGGGGCGGCGAGGACGACGGGACAGTCCCGCTCCCGGCAGAGCCGGCTGGCGACGCCGCTCAGAACGCCGACGGGCCATGCCTCGGAACTGAGGACCAGGCGGCTCGCCTCGGCCATCGAAGAGGAAGCCTCCTGATGGACCTGGCCCGACAGAAGCTGTCGGCGCCGATTCAGGGTGACCAGAGATTCCGCGTCCCGGCCTTCGCCGAGGAGGACCGCTACGGCCCGGTCGGCCACGTCGAGCCGACCGGCGGCGTTGAGACAGGGAATGACGCGCATGACCAGATCGTCGACGGACAGGCTCCGCCGGTCCAGACCGAGCGAGGAGAGAAGGGCGGCCAGCCCCGGTCGCCGGCCGCCTCGGATCCGCTCCAGCCCCTCTCTGACGAGGGCCCGATTGAGAGCCCCCAGGGGAACGCAGTCTGCCAGAGAGGCCAGGGCGACGAGATCGAGACGCTCGTCGAGCCAGCCTCTCTCCACTCCGAGCCTTTCCAGGGCCGACCAGAAGACGGCCGCGGCGCAGAGGCGACGGGCCTCACCGTCGCCGTCGATCTGGGGATTGACGAGAGCCCGGGGCCTTGCCCTGCCTCCCTCGTCGAGGTGATGATCGAAGACGACGACGGGAACGCCTGCTCCGGAAACGAGCGATACGGCCTCGACGTCGCGGCTGCCGCAGTCGAGGACGATGAGGAAATCGCATCCTTCGTCGAGAATCCGCCGGGCCGCCTCGGGGTGGAAACCGTAGCCCTCGCTGTGCCGGTGAGGAATATAATAGCGCACCCGGGCCTCCCTAAGAAGGCCGAACTCGACGGCGAGGACCGTCGAGGCGACGCCGTCCACGTCGTAATCGCCGTAGACGACGAGACGACTCCCCCGTTTGAGATCGGCCAGGGCCGACCGGGCCCCGTCGAGACCCTCACCCAGATGAAGGGCGGCCAAGGCAGCCCCGAGGCTCGGATGAAGCAGCGCCCGAGCCGATCCGTCCTGATCGCCGCCGACCCCCCGCTGCTGCAGGAGCAGAGCCGTCAGAGGCGAGCAGTTCAGCCGTCGTGCCAGTTCTTCCGTGGCGACGTCGGCCCTCAGGAGAGAAAGGGAAGAGGTCCGTTCAAGAAGGGAGATCACGGCTCCTGCTGATCCCAAAGGGCCTCCGTCTCGGTTACGACGGGGCGGGGCTCGCCGGCCAGAGCGGCCAGAAGGGACTGACGCTCCTTCTCGAGGGTTTCGACCCGCTCGCGGAGCTCTTTCAGGGCCTTCCTGTGGCTTCCTTTCATTTCCATCTGGGCGGCGAGGGCGATGAGCCACATGAGAACGCCTCCGGCCGAAAAGAGAAGGACCTCCCAGAGCCCCTGGGGAACGTCGCGGCTCCACAGGAGAAGACGGACGGTGATCTGGCCGTCGTTCTGAAAGGCGTAGCCGGCGGCGGCGAGCATGGCCAAGGCGACGGCAAGGGCATAGCTCTTCATTGTCGTTCACGCTCCCTTGTTCTCGAATACCCCCTCAGGGGGTGGGGAAAGAACTGCCGCGACGGCGATCGAAGCTTTCCGTCACGAAGGCCGGCCTCCGCCCGCGGGAGATTCGAGGGCACGGACGCGCTCCTCCAGCTCCTGGAAGCGGTCTTCGGCCACGAGGGGCAAGAGGGAGAGAAGGCGCAGGAGTTCCCGTCGGGCGCCTCCGACGAGGCTCTCCCGACGGCGGCGAAGGCCCCGGCCGATGTCGGCGACGAGGGCATCGAGGTCCTCCTGGGGGAGCAGGCCCTTTTCCACCAGGGGGCGCAGGTGCGCCCTGCAGATATCGACGGCGACGTCGCCACTGCCCAACCCCTCGAGAAGAAGCTGCATGACCGATTCCATCTCAGCGTTCGCCTCCCCGGTCTGAACGGTCTCGCTCTATTCTAGTACAAAGTCCTCGAAAAACCACTCCGTGAGAGCCATCGAAGCGGCCTGCCCGGGGAACGGCGGCGCAAGGGGGGAAAGGGGCGGGGCCTTTCGGTTCATCGACGACGGGAGCCCGGCTGAAAGACGAAAAGAGGGCCTCAGACGCCGCGACGCCGAGGCCCTCTTTTCGCGAAGCGAACCCTCCGCCGGGAAGGAACTCCGGCGGGCAACGCACCCCGATCAGGAAAGACGGGGCGACTTCAGGTGCCACTCGGCGAGGACGGCACCGGCAATGAAGACGGAACTGTAGGTTCCGACGACGATCCCCATGAGAAAGGCGAAGGAGAAGTTGGCCAGGACCGGCCCCCCCCAGAGGAAGAGGGCCAGAACGGGGAGAAAGGTCGTCAGCGACGTGTTGATCGTCCGCGACAGGGTCTGATTGATGGAGAGGTTCAGGAGATCGACGATGCCCAGGCGGCTGACGTCCTTCCAGTTCTCGCGGACCCGGTCGAGGACGACGATGGTGTCGTTGAGCGAATAGCCGACGATGGTGAGGATGGCGGCGATGAAGGGAAGGGTGACCTCCCGGCCCGTGAGACTGAAGACGCCCAGGACGATGATCGAGTCATGGATCAGGGCCAGCACGCTGGCGACGGCGAAGCGGAAGCGGAAGCGGACGGTGATGTAGAGGAGGATGCCGCCCAGAGCCAGCAGAACGCCCAACATCGCCTCCTCGCGGAGCTGCTGGCCCACGACGGGACCGACCTTCTCGAGACGGAGGACTTCCATTGCGGGGAAGGCACCCTTGAGGGCTCCCAGCGCGGCGCGACGCGCCTCTTCGGGGTCCTGACCGCCGTCCTCCTGAAGACGGACGATGAGCCCCCTGTCGCTGTAGGACTGGATCTGCGACCGCCCCTTGCCGACGCCGTCGAGAACGGCCCGCACGGCATCGACGGTCACGGCCTCGGGGAACTCCACCTGGATGAGCGATCCGCCGGTGAAATCGATGCCGAGATTGAGTCCCCTGGTGGAGAGGAAGCCCAGGCTGGCGACGACGGCGATCAGGCTCAGGAGAAGAGCGCCGCGCCGCAGCCGCATGAAATTGATGTTCCAGACTTTCTTTTTTGAAGAAAAGGCCATCTCCATTTCCTCCTTGAGAGACTCAGGAACGGGCCGTCTGACGGGCCATGACGAACTGCACCAGGGCTCTCGTGACGATGACGGCGGAGAAAACGCTGGCGACGATGCCGACGCTCAGGGTAACGGCGAAACCACGAATGGGACCGCTTCCGAAATAGTAGAGCACGGCGGCGGCGATGAGCGTCGTCACGTTGGCGTCGAGAATGGTCGTCAAGGCCTTTCGGAATCCGGCTTCGACGGAGGCCATGCGGGTTTTGCCCGAGGCCAGCTCTTCCCGGATGCGCTCGTAGATGAGGATGTTGCCGTCGACGGCCATGCCGATGGTGAGGATGATGCCGGCGATGCCCGGCAGGGTCAGGGTGGCTCTGAGGCTGATGAGGCCGGCGAAGACGAGGAGGATCGTCACGGCCAGGGAGAGGTCGGCGGCGACGCCCAGGAACCGATAGTACAGAAGCATGAAGATCACGACGAGGCCGGCGCCGATCAGCCCGGCCCGCAGGCCCGACCGTATCGTGTCGGCGCCGAGAGTGGGGCCGACGGAGCGGTTTTCGAGGATCTCGACGGGGACGGGAAGGGCGCCGGCGCGGAGCATGATGGAGAGGCGTTGGGCCTCGGCGACGGAAAAGCTTCCGGAGATCTGGGCCTCGCCGCCGGAGATGCGCTGCTGGACGACGGGCGCCGAGACGACGACGTCGTCGAGGACGATGGCCAGCTGTTTGCCCACGCTCTCCTCCGTGGCTCTGTCGAAGAGCTTGGCCCCCTCGGAGCTGAACTTGAGGGTCACGACGGGACGTCCCAGGTTGTCGTAGGCCGTCTTGGCGTCGACGAGGTCCTTGCCGCTGACATCGACGCCGGAGAGGAGGTAGGTCCGTCCCAGATCGTCGTCGGCGGCGAGAAGCGTCTTGTCCTCGGCGGTCCGCTCCTTGAAGGAGAGCCCCACCTCGTCGATCCGGGCCTTGGCCGCCTGCCAGCGTTCTCCGGCCTTCTTGAAGGCCTCGTCGCTGTCGTAGTTGGGACGTTCGGGGCCGGGCGGAAGTTCGGGCGTCACGGCCAGAACGCGCCGGAACTCGAGCTGGGCCGTCTTCCCGATCAGATCCAGGGCCGCCTCGGGATCTTCCACGCCGGGAAGGTCGACGATGACGCGATCGGAACCGCTCCTCTGGATGACGGGCTCGGCGACGCCATACTGGTCGACGCGGTTGCGCAGAACGGCAAGAAGCCGCTCGACGCTATCGTCGTTCAGAGGATTTTCCGCCGTCCCCTTGGCCTGAAGGACGATGTGGGCGCCGCCCTTGAGGTCAAGACCGAGGCGGATCCGCCCCTGGAGGGGAAAGACCGAGATCAGGGCGGCGACGACGACGACGATCACCAAGGAAAGCCGCCAACGTTCCCTTCTGAACATAAAGACAGGACCTCCTTCTCTGTTTTGCCGGATTTCGGAAAGGGGACATGGACGAAGTCGGAGACGGAAAAGACAGAAAAACGGAGCGGATGCGACGGCATCCACTCCGTCAGATCGACAGCTCTGCCCTGTCGATCAGTTGTCGGCGAGAGGTTCGGGCTGGATGACCTCTCCCGACGTTCTTTTCCCGGAAATGGACCCCTTGAGGATACGGACCTTGACGCCATCGGCGATTTCAAGGATGAAGCTGTCGTCCTTGACCTCGCGGACGGTGCCGTAGAAGCCCCCTGCCGTCACGACCTGATCGCCGCGGGTGATGGAATTGAGCATGTCCTGCTGCTGCTTCTGGCGCTTCTTCTGGGGCCTGAGGATGAGGAAGTAAAAGATGACTCCGAACAGGACAATGGGCAAAAGCATGCCCATAAGGCCTCCTTGCTGCTGCAAACGAACCGCCTCCCGCTATGAGGTTTCTTGGGAAATCGCTGCCCATTGTAGCACGGCAGCCCCTGCGATGTGAACCGGAAAAGCTCAGACTTCGCAGTGCTTGAGGTAGAAGAGCAGTTTTTCCAGCTCCACCGAAATGTCGACGCCGTAGATCAGGACGCCGTCGGGAGCGACGAGCGTCGTCGGCGCAAAGGACAGAATGCCCTTCAGCGTCCCCGCCTTGGCCGCGAGATCCACGACGGACTGTGCCGACGAGGCGGGAATGGTGAGGATGAGGACTTCGATGTTCTTCTCCATGAGGATTTTCGGCAGGGAGTCGGAGTGGAAACAGGGAATGCCCGACACCGTCGATCCGACCTTTTCGGGATCGACGTCGAAAACGGCCTCGACGGAGAACTTGTTGCTTTTGAAGGCCTTGTAGCCCAGGAGGGCCTCGCCCAAGCGTCCGGCGCCGACGAGACCGATGCTCCAGTGGTGGGGAGGCGCAAGAATCCCCTGGATGTGATCGAAGAGACGGTCGACGTGATAGCCGACGCCCCTTTTGCCGATCTCTCCGAAATAGGAGAGATCCTTGCGCACCTGGCTGGCCTTGAGGCCCAGCATCTCGCCGATCTCCTGGGAGGAGACGACGCGACGTCCCTCCTCGTGAAGCTGCTCCAGGAGGCGACAATACTGAACCAGACGTTCTACTGTGGGTTCGGCGACTTTCATGGTCAATCGTCTCGACTCCTGTCTCTATGGCTTCTGCGCTGCCCTGTCATGAACTCTCAGCTGCGGCGGGAGAAAGGGGTTCGCCCCGCGAAGGGAGCCCTTCCTCCCAGTTCCTCGGCGATGCGGAGGAGTTGGTTGTACTTGGCGACGCGATCCGTTCGGGCGGGAGCCCCCGCCTTGATCTGCCCCGCTCCGGTGCCCACGGCCAAATCGGCGATGAAGGCGTCTTCCGTCTCGCCCGAGCGGTGAGAGATGACGGCGCCATAGCCGTTGCGGCGGGCCATATCGATGACCTGAAGCGTTTCCGTGACCGTCCCGATCTGATCGGGACGGACCCGAACGGCGTTGGCCACCCCCTCGTCGATGCCGCGGCGGAAGCGCCCGGGATGGGTGACGAAGAGGTCGCCGCCGACGAGCTGGACCTTCGAGCCCAGCCTCTCCGTGGCGACGGCCCACCCCTCCCAGTCCTCCTCGGCCAAGCCGTCCTCGATCGAGACCAGGGGATAGTCGCGGCAGAGTTCGTCGTAATAGTCGATCAGCTGAGAGGAGGACAAACTCCTCGCCTCCTTGCGAAGACGATAACGGTCTCCCTCGCGGAGTTCCGTGGCGGCCACGCCGAGAGCGAGGCCCACGTCATCGCCGGGGCGATAACCGGCCGCGACGATGGCCTCGACGAGCAGATCCAGGGCCTGGCGGCTGCTCCCGAGACGGGGAGCGAAGCCACCTTCGTCGCCGACGGCCGTCGAGTGCCCCCCGGCCCGGAGGATCCCCTTCAGGTGATGGCAGATCTCGACGCCCATACGCAGCGCCTCGGAGAACTCGGAAGCGCCGTGGGGAACGATCATGAACTCCTGAATGTCGAGGCCGTCGGCGGCGTGGACGCCGCCGTCGATGACGTTCATCATGGGCAGGGGCAGCGAGTAGGGTCCCATGCCTCCGATCCAGGCCCAGAGGGGCCTGTCGTGTTCCAGGGCGGCCGCACGGGCCACGGCCATCGAGACGGCGAGGATGGCGTTGGCCCCCAGCCTCCCCTTGTCGGCCCTGCCGTCTTCGTCGATCATCGCCCCGTCGACGAGGAACTGATCGGAGGCCTCCGTGCCGATCAGGAGAGGCGAGAGGACGTCATTGACGTTCCGGACGGCGTCGAGGACTCCCCTGCCCATGTACCGATCGCCTCCGTCGCGAAGTCCGACGGCCCCGAAGCCTCCCGTCGACGCTCCGGAGGGGACGATGGCCCGGGCCGTCACTCCGCTGTCGAGCCAGACCTCGGCCTCGACGGCGGGAGTGCCTCTCGAATCGAGGACCTCCCTGCCGTGAATTCCCACTATCAGCCCCATCGCAAAACCACCTTTTTCCCCAAACTCTTTCCCCTCTCCCCTTTTCTCTCCCCCGTCAGACTCCGTCCTCGCCGGAGCGTCCACCTGGCGCCTTGCGCCGCTCCTCCATCAGAGAATAGGCCTCGACGCCGCGGCGCAAGGCCGTCTCGTCGTCGCAGAGCACGTCGACAAGAAGAGTCCGGCCGGGATAGGAGACTTCCAGCCGATCGCCGACGCGCACCTCCGACGAGGCCTTGGCCCTCCGCCCGCAGAGGAGAACGGCACCGGCCTCGATCATCTCCTGAGCCACGGTCCTGCGCTTGACCAGCCGCGACAGCTTGAGAAACTTGTCCGCCCTCATCATTTGATCCTCCAAGCACAAATCGTTGTTCAGTATAGCAAAAATATCGGCAAGGCATCAATGCGTTCCATCGGATATCTCCGAGCGGCCGGGGCCTTCGGCGAGGAGATCCCCTCGGTTCCCCCCACGGGGAAACCGAGGGGGATCGCCTCCCCCTTCCAGAAGTCTGTCAGGCTTGACCTGACTGCAGGGGATCATTACCCATTTCATGATATCTAAAAGAAATTCCTTGTTCGTGAAGTCAGATTCTTTGTCTTATGGGTCAGGCCAAATCAACCTTTTCCCCGAGCGACCGCACGGACTCCCAGAGGAAAAACTAGAGGGAAAAACGCAAAAGGGCCCCCAGTCCCTCCCACTCGCGAAGAGGAGAGGGACGTCCGAGGACGAGGACCTCCCCGTCCTTGTCGTAAACCTGACCGATGAGGGCTTCCATGAGATCGGGCTCTTCGACGGTCCCGCCGCCGCAGAGGGGACAGGTCTCCTCGTCGAGACCCAGAGCTCCGCAAGCGGGGCAACGGACACCGCGACGCAGCTCCCGTTCCTCGAGGAGGAGCTGATGGACGGCGCCTCTCCCCGAGGCGGCCAGCACGGCCCTCCATCCGGCGGCGGCAGGTCCTCCCTTGGGGGCTTCGGTCACGACTCTGTCGACGAGCGCCTCCCCCTCCTGCCAGAAACGGGTCTGAGCCCACTGATCGAGGAGAGCCCGCAGGGCTGCCTCTCCCCTTTCCGGCGTCTCGGGAAGAAGGTCCAGCTCCTCCGTCGGGAGCTGCTCCCTCAGGAGGTCGGTCAGGGGCAGCGCCAATTCCCTCGGTCCGGCGACGAGAGCGCGCCGGAAGGTCCCTCCCTTGAAAAGCGCTCTGGCCTGGACGGCGACGTCGCGAAGGATGCGGCCCGTCTCCTCCTCGGCATGGCGCTCGATGCGACGTTCTTCCATGCCCTGGCGACCTCCCGATTTGACCCTGGAGGGGAAATCGACGTCGCGCCGATGGATCAGTTCCAGCTCGGCGCCGAAACGGCGGAGGAAGGCGACGGTCCGGCTTTCGACGAGGAGAACGAGGGTCTCCCGAAAGGGAGAGAGAACCTGAACGAGAGGGAAAAGCTGCGGCTCTCTCCCCAGGCAGGCCGACGGCACGACGGGGCCGGGGAGGGGCAGGGAAAAGGTTTGCGACCGGGGGCTGACGAAGAAGACCCAACCCTTGGGCAGGTCCGTCGAGAGATCTTCGACGCGGGGAAAGAGCCTCTCCAGAAGAATCCGCACCGATTCCTGATCCTCGCGAGGCCAGGTTTCGACGAGGCGCAGCGCCTCGCGATAGAGGTTCTTGAGGGCGATGACGATCTCCTTGGGCGAACGACGGCTCCGGTCCGTGTCGCCATAGAGAGAGAGGACGGCTGAGGCCGGGGAGAACTGTTCCCGCACGTCTCGGACCACGGCTTTTCTCACTGTCTGTCACCTCCTGTGGATATGCCTTCGCGCAGGAGCCGCAAAGGGGTGAAAGAAATCAATCGAGAAAATCGCGGAGCTTCTTGCTCCGGCTGGGATGACGCAGCTTGCGCAGCGCCTTGGCCTCGATCTGGCGGATTCTCTCCCGGGTGACGCCGAAGCGCTTCCCCACCTCCTCCAACGTATAGGCGTGACCGTCCTCGAGGCCGAAACGAAGCCGCAGGACCTGCTTCTCCCTGTCCGTCAGATCTTCGAGCATTCCCTCGAGCTGCTCTCTCAGAAGCTGGCCCGCCGCGGCGTCCTCGGGACTGGGCAGATCCTTGTCCTCCAGGAAGTCGCCGAGCTGGCTGTCCTCCTCCTCGCCGATGGGCGTCTCGAGGGAGACGGGCTCCTGGGCGATGCGCTGAATCTCCTCGACCCGCTCGGGGTTGATCTCCATCTCGCGGGCGATCTCCTCGGCCGTCGGCTCCCGCCCCAGACGCTGGACGAGCTGACGGGAGATGCGGATCAGCTTGTTGATCGTCTCCACCATGTGGACGGGGATGCGAATCGTCCGGGCCTGATCGGCGATGGCCCTGGTGATGGCCTGGCGGATCCACCAGGTGGCGTAGGTGCTGAATTTGAAGCCCTTGCGGTAATCGAACTTCTCGACGGCCCGGATAAGGCCCAGGTTCCCCTCCTGGATGAGATCGAGAAAGAGCATGCCTCGGCCGATGTACTTCTTGGCGATGCTGACGACGAGGCGCAGGTTGGCTTCGACGAGGGCCATCTTGGCCCTCGGATCGCCCTCTTCGACGCGCTTGGCCAGGGAGACTTCCTGTTCCGACGTGAGGAGGTTGATCTTGCCGATCTCCCTCAGATACATCCGGACGGGGTCGGAAAGAGGCAGATCTTCGAGATCGCCCACCTCGTCGTCCGGTCCCGTGGCCTGGACGATCTCCTCTCCGCTGGCGGCGGGACGGCGGTTTTCGTCGACGACCTGAATCTGCAGTTCGGCCAGCTCGGAGTAGAGGTTGTCCAGCGTCTCCTCCGTCAGGAACTCGGCCGGGAAATGTTTCTCGATCTCCTCGTAGGTGACGAAGCCCTTCTCGCGCCCCATCTGGAGCAGTTCCTTGATCTTGTCGATGTAGGAGAGGACTTCCTCGCGAGTGGGCTGTTTTTTGACGTCGGTTTCGCTCTTTGTCGTCTTGGGGCTCTTGGGCGACGTCTTCTTTTTGGTCATTACGTGGCTCTCCCTCCCTTCAGTTTTCCGGCGATTTCGCGATAACGGGACATCTCTTCGGCCGTGGCCTCGCCGGCGACCATTCTGGCCTTGATCACATCGTACTCCTCACGCAGACGGACCTCCGTCAGTCCCTGAAGGGCCAGGTCCCATCGGGATCGGTCCCGCGGGAGGCGCTCGCAGCGATCGCCTCCCGCGGCCAGCAGGGCCGGGGCCTTCTTTTCCTCCGTTTCGAGCCACCGGGCGGAGAGTTCTTCCGGCATCTCTCCGGCCAGGAGGGCACAGACGATGGAGCAGGCCACGGGGTCTTTCAGGAGGGGGAGGACGACGGAGGCGTCGGCTTCCGAGCGGAGCCGACCGTCGCTCCAGAGGAGCCAGCAGAGGATCTCCTCCCAGGGATCGCGAGGGTTTTCTTCTTCCCCCCCATCGACAGGTACGCAGGGAGAAACCCTTTTACCTTCCTCCGGCCTCTGCCCCCGGCCTTCGACGGAGAGAGAAAGGGAAAGCCCCTTCCTCCTCTCGTCGAGAATCTGCTGAAGCTGACGGGGAAAGACATCCATGGCCGAGGCGATTTCGGGGAGAAAGGGAGCGATATCCAGCAGGGGCAGGGAGAGAAGCCCTTCGATGAGCTCTTCGATGGCGCCCCTCCTCCTCCGTCGGTCGCGAAAGGCCTCGGCACGGAGGGCGATATGATGAGCCAGGAGAGGACGGGCCTCTCCGAGGGCTCTCTCGAAAGCCTCTTTCCCTCCCGGTTGGAGGAGCAGCTCGTCGGGGTCTTTGCCGGCCGGCAGGGCGACGACGTGGACGTCGAGGCCCGAGCGCTGAAGGACGTACATGCCCTTGAGCGTCGCCTCCTTGCCCGAAAGATCGGAGTCGTAGCAGATGTAGCAGCGATCGGAGAGGCGCTTGAGGAGACCGGCCTGCTCCTCCGTCAAAGCCGTGCCGAGGGAGGCCACGGCCTCGGTGAAGCCCTCGGCGTGGAGGCGCAGGGCATCCATGTACCCCTCGACGAGAATGGTTCTCCCCCGCTCCATGGCGACACGGCGGGCCCTGTCGATCAGGTAGAGGGAGCGCCGTTTGCTGTAGAGCTCGTTTTCGGGGCTGTTGATGTACTTGGCGCCCTCTCCGTCGACGAGACGGCCGCCGAAGGCGATGAGCTTACCCGTCAGGTCCCGGATGGGAAAGATGATCCGTCCCCGGAAACGATCGTAGAATCCCTTTTTCCCCGCCATGACGAGGCCGCTCTCTTCCAGAAGCTTGAGGGGGAAATTTTTGCCCTCAAGGTGACGGGCAAGGGCATCCCAGGCCCGAGGCGTCCACCCCAGCTCGAAGGCCTCCTCGTGAGTGCGGCTGACCTGGCGACGGGCCAGATAGGATCGTCCGATCTCTCCCGACGGAAGGCTCAAGGCCCTGCGGAAAAAGAGAAGGGCCTCGTCGAGGACGTCCCGCAGGCCGGTCCTTCGTTCCTCCGCCTTGCGGCGGACGACGACGCCGGCCCTCAGGGCCAGCTGTTCGAGGGCCTCGGGAAAGGAAAGGCCCTCTATCTCCATGAGAAAGGAGAAGATGTCGCCTCCCTTCCCGCAGCCGAAGCAGTGGTAGGTCTGGCGCTCGGGCGAGACGTGGAACGAGGGGGTCTTTTCTCCGTGGAAGGGGCAGAGACCGAGATAGTTGCGGCCCGCCTTGCGGAGGGGGACATAGGCACCGACGACGTCGACGATGTCCAGACGCGATTTGATCTCTGCGACGGCGTCATCGGCCATCACGCTCACCTCCCGGGAAGGAAGAGGGAACAGAGAGGAGGGCCCGGCCCTCTCCTCTGTTCCCTGAAGGTGCAACTTGGACGGAGCGGCGAGCCCTTAGAGGAAAAGAGGCGCCATCACCAGGGCCACGACGGACATGAGCTTGATCAGGATATTGAGGCTCGGTCCCGAAGTGTCCTTGAAGGGGTCGCCGACGGTGTCGCCGACGACGGCCGCGGAGTGGGCGTCGGACCCCTTGCCGCCGTGGTGCCCCTCCTCGATGTACTTCTTGGCGTTGTCCCAGGCGCCTCCGGCGTTGGACATGAAGATCGCCATCATGACGCCGGTGACGATGGAGCCGGCCAGGAGACCGCCGAGGGCCTCGGGGCCGAGGGCCATACCGACGACGACGGGACTGACCACGGCCAGGAGCCCCGGAACGACCATCTCGCGGAGAGAGGCCTTGGTGGAGATGTCGATGCAGCGCTCGTACTCGGGACGTCCCGTCCCCTCCATGATGCCGGGGATCTCGCGGAACTGGCGGCGGACTTCGTCGATCATGCTGGCCGCGGCCCGCCCCACGGCCTGAATGGTCAGGGCCGAGAAGACGAAGGGGAGCATGCCTCCGATGAAGAGACCGACCATGACGCGGGGATCGCTGAGGTTGATGACGTCGATGCCGACGGCGGCGGCGTAGGCCGCGAAGAGGGCCAGAGCCGTCAGGGCCGCCGACCCGATGGCGAGCCCCTTGCCGATGGCGGCCGTCGTGTTCCCCACGGCGTCGAGATGGTCGGTGATCTTGCGGACCTCGGGAGGAAGATGGCTCATCTCGGCCAGACCGCCGGCGTTGTCGGCGATGGGACCGTAGGCGTCGACGCTGAGGCTCATGCCGACGATGGAGAGCATGCCCACGGCGGAGCAGGCGATGCCGTAGAGACCGCCGTACTTGACGCCGACGAGGATGGCGGCGCAGATGAGGAGGACGGGAACGGCCGTCGAGATCATTCCGACGCCGATGCCGGCCAGGATGTTCGTGGCGTGTCCCGTCTCGGAGGCCTGAGCGATCTGCTGGACGGACTTGTAGGAGGAAGAGGTGTAGATCTCCGTCACGTAGCCGATGAGGACGCCGACGGCCACGCCGGCAAGGACGGCGAAAAAGAGGGTGGAATCTCCGTCGAAGACCATTTTCGTGGCCACCCAGGAGCCGGCGATCATGAAACCGCCCGTGGCGAAGGTCCCCATCCGCAGGGCGAGCTGGGGATTGCCCCCCTCTTTGACGCGGACGAAGAAGGTCCCGATGATGGCCGAGAAGATTCCCAGCGCCGCCAGGACGAGGGGATAGGCCACGCCGGCGCCGCCGAAGACGACGAGGCCTATGGCCATGGCGGCGATGATGGAGTTCACGTAGGACTCGAAGAGATCGGCGCCCATTCCGGCGATGTCGCCCACGTTGTCGCCCACGTTGTCGGCGATGACGGCGGGATTGCGCGGATCGTCCTCGGGGATGCCCGCCTCGACCTTGCCGACGAGGTCGGCGCCCACGTCGGCCGCCTTGGTGTAGATGCCGCCGCCGACGCGGGCGAAGAGGGCGATGGAGCTGGCGCCGAAGCCGAAGCCGGTGATGACGTTGGGATCGCGGAAGAGGAAGTAGCAGAGGGCGACGCCGAGAATGCCGATGCCGACGACGGACATGCCCATGACGGAGCCACCCGTGAAGGCCACGGCGAGGGCGCTGTTCATGCCCTTGACGGCCGCGGAAGCCGTCTTGCCGTTGGCCGTCGTGGCCACCCGCATGCCGACGTAACCGGCGACGGCGCTGCAGGCCGCGCCGAGCAGGAAGCAGACCGCCGAGGCCAGGCTGATCTTGAAGGCCAGCAGGAGAGCCACGAGAGCGACGAAGGGGACGAGGGCACGGTACTCGCGAGAGAGAAAGGCCATGGAACCCTTCTGAATGATCGCCGAAAGCTCGACGATCCTCTCGTTCTCAACTTCAAAGGACTTGATCTTTCCGACGGCGAAAAAGGCGTAGGCCAAAGCCACGATGCCTGCCCCACCGGCCAACCAGAGCAGCTGCGCTTCCATCCGATGAAACCTCCTTTAATCCTTGTGCGATTTCTGATAAGGGCGCACCCCACCTTACCCTTATGAAGGGCCGGAGCGAACCTCATTATAGACAGGACCTTGAGCCATTACAAGAAAGGACGCGAAAAAGGGGGAAACCCTCGAACGCTCAGGAAGAGGTCAGCTCCCTTCCCCCCCGTCTCCGGCTTCCTCCCGGCCGATGAAGAGAGTCAGCCCCTGAGCGAGGTCCTCTCCTCCCTTGAGGGCCCGGACCATGCCCTTGACGCCGCCGGCGAGAAAATCGGCGACGAAGGCCTTGGCGGGAATCCGCCTCGTTCCCCCGTAAAGGGCGACGCCCGTCGGCTCCGCCCTGCGCCACCTGTCGAAAAGAAGGGAAGCCAGAGCCTCCACCCCCTCCGATCCGAAAAGCCGCTCCTCCGGTCGGCTTTCGCTCCGAGCCCGGTCGTAGCGGGCGATGACGCCGGAGACCGCCTCGGGCACCCCCCCCCCCGGAGCGACCCAGATCCGCGGCAGGGGAAGGGATTTGGCCCCTTCGACGAGGACGATGTCGACGGCGGGAAAGAAGCGGTAGACGATCTCCTCCAGGCTCAGATCGCCGGCCCGCTCGAGTCGGACGCCCTCATCGCTCCACAAAAGAGCGGGCACGCCCCGCATGAGGATCCTCCCGCTGTCCGTCGAGGCGCCGGAAAGGGGGGATTCGCAGCTGTGCTTGATGAAAGCGACGTCGACGCCTCGCTCCTTGAGGCGCTCGACGAGTTCCACGCAGAGGGTGGTTTTCCCGCTGTCCTTGAAACCGGAGACGGCGACGACGAAAGGCACGGACGAACAGCTCCTTTCCTCACGGAAGGCGATGGCTCGGGGAACGCCGCGACGGTTCAGCTGCTGCGGGCCTCCCGCCAGGCGAGGCGATAGGTGTCAAGGAGGAAGATGAAAACCGTCAGAACGAGGGGACCGAGAAAGAGACCGAGAAAGCCCCAGGCCGCAAGGCCGCCGACGACACCGATGAAGACGACGAGAAGAGGCACCTTGCTCCCCTCGGAAATGAAGATGGGCCGGACGAGATTGTCGACGGCGCTGACGACGGCGACGCCCCAGACGAGAAGAATGACGCCGCTGCGGACATCGCCGGACAGGATGAGGAAAAGGGCCCCCGGCCCCCAGATGAGAGGCGTTCCGACGAAGGGGATCATGGCCAAAATGAACATGAGAAGGCCGAAGATGGCCGGATTGGGCAGGCCGACGAAAAGCCAGCCCAGAAGGCCGAGAAAGGCCTGGAGACCGGCCGTCAGCGTCACGCCGTAGATCATGGCCGTCATCATCCGCCTGATGCGGTCGAAGAAGACGCCGCGCTGATCGAGGGATAGAGGCGTGATGTCGCTGACGAACTGGACGATCAGATGGCCGTCCTTGAGCAGAAAAAAGGAGGCCACGGCAATGACGATGAGCTGATAGCCGAGGCGGAAGGCATTCTCGAGAAAGGCCCGGGAGGCCGTGGCCAAAGAGGAGGCCAGCCACGCCGCCGTCTGTCGCAGAGTCCCCCCCAGGAAGGAGAGGGGATCGAGAAAGGGGACGAGCCTAGCCGCCACCCCCTCGGGCAGGAAAGATTCCAGGGTGACGGCCGCGTTCGGATCGAGGCGGAGGAAATGGTCGACGAAGTAACCGTAAAGACGGATGCCCTCGCGGGCGAGGGAAATGCCGACGAAGAGGGCCGGAATGACGAGAAGGAGCACGATGGCCGCCGTCGTCAGAGCCGCGGCCACGACGGGGAGACGCCCTCTGAAGAGTCGGGTCTGGAGCCCTCGGTAGAGAGGATAGGCGAAAAACGAGAGCAGAGCCGACCAGGCCAGAGGACGCAGAAGGGGAAAAGCGACGATATAACTCAGAACCGCCGTCAGGGCGAAGACGGCGACGAAGGGATAAAGGGCTGCCCGATTCGCGGCACCGATGTGAAAGTCACCTTTTCCGTCCAGAGCAAGGGCCTCCTTTCCTCAGAGCTGCCAGATCCGCAAGAATCGATCCTGCATGCCGCGACAGACGGTCGCCGGCCGACAGAAAAAGGAGAGCCGCCCGAGCTCTCGAAGAAACGGCACTCTTCGAGCCCCCGACCGAGAAAGTCCCTCTCCCTGCAAGAAAGAGCCAGCCCGAGGCGGGCCATGACCACGGGCCTTGTTTCTCGTCTCGACTTGCTCCATTCCGCACGCCGCAGCGTTCAACCGCCGCTGTCGAAATGCCGTCGACCGGGCATCATCGACCCGGCCGAATTTCCACCCCACCATAGCATAGAGCCGATAACCTTTCAATCCGCTTTCTATAAAATGAAATTTTAATAAAAACATGACCGTCGCGGCAAAAGAGCGCCTCGTCCTCCATTCCGTTCTTCCCCGTCTTCATATTCTTTCTTCATATTCTTTCTCTCTAATATCCTTAGGGATGTTTTTATAATATTATCAGGGATGTTTTTCATCCGAAAGGGGAAAGTCCGAGGGACAGGCAGCCCGAAAGGGCGCGCGGAGATCGTCTCGCGGCCCCTTCAAGGGAACCCGTGCAACAGGAAGAATTTCACCAGAGGGGCTTACTGTCCGGCGACCTCCTCCGCTCCGTCAAATTACATGCAATAATAGCGCGAATAGAGCCCTCCCCTTTCAAGAAGCTCTGCATGGCTTCCTCGGTCCACGATGCCCTCATCCGTTATGACAATTATTTCATCCGCGTTGCGGATCGTGCTGAGCCGGTGAGCGATAACGATCGTGGTCCTGTTCTGCGAAAGCCTGTCGAGCGACTCCTGGATATAGCGTTCACTCATTGGCCGCAACTTAGCCGAATATTCAAGAAGGTGTCCATCTATCAATTAGGTTCTCTCTGGCTAGACATCCTCCCGCCGTCCTCTCCGGTAGCGCTCGGGCAAGGGATCGGCCCTGACGGCGCCGATCCGGAGCGAGGCCGGGTCGAAGAGGAAGCCTTCGTGATAAAGAACGGTTTGGAGGAGGCCCGTGTGTGGTGAAAGTGCTCGGCGTAGAGGAGAGGTCCCATCTCCTTGACGTCGCTTCGCGGCTCCTTCTCCGGTTCCCTGCGCACCTGGCCCGAGACGATGACCGTCAGGGCCACGCAGATGACGATTTCGACTGTGCTTTTTCCCCGAACCGAGACGAGAGGCCGAAGGGACTTTTAAGCTCCTTTTTTAAGCTCCTTGAAAAAGATCTCCACGGCCCATCGGGCCCGGTAAAGATCAGCGATCTCCTCGGGAGAGACCTTGTCCGCCGGCAGATGGGTGACGTGGAGATGATATTCGCCGGTCTTCTCGTTTTTGACGCCGACGAAACGAAGGGGACGGAAGGCAGGGTCTTCCTTGATCTCCCGCACCTTCTTGTCCGTGATGTTACGGGGGGCAAAAAGTCCTTCGGCGTCGAGGACCTGGCGGCGCCGGTGGGGTTCCGCCTCCTGGAGGCGCCGGTGACGGAGGTCGATGCGGTTTCCCGGCCCTTCCCTCAGGCTCCGAAGCAGAAGGGGGTTGCTGTTCGTCTTCAGGCGACTGATGAAAAAGCCTCCGCTATCGTCGATTTCCCGGAAGCGCTCGATCTTGAAAGAACCCGGGTCGAAAAGGAGCAGGTGCCCTTCCATCCACGCCTCCGTCGGCAGGAGGGGGCTTTCGGCCGTCTTGCCCGAGAGGTACGGGAAAGGCCCCGGGAGCGCGATCGAGAAGCCCGAGTTGAACGTTCAGCTTCGCCGCCGCGGGACAGGTCGTGCTCCTGGCGTCGGGAAAGCCCTCGGCCAGATCGGGATGAAGAGGAATCAGGGTGCTGTCGATGGCGACGATCTCCCTGATGTCGCAGGCCTCGAGCGCCGTCGCCCTCGCGGGGAGCGCCTCGAAGACGACGCGAGCCATGGCGCGCTCCAGGCATCTTTTGAGGAATTCGAGCCGTTCCGGCGTGAAGCGATCGTAGAAGGCGGGCCAAGTCATCCGGTCCGGCGCGACTTTCTCATGGCTCCGATGGAGCCGGAGAAGACACAGGCGGCTCGAAGAGCCGAAAGCGAGAACCAGATGCCCAAAAAAGACCATCGGATCGAGATTGCGGACCCCTTCGACGAAGCCCGATGCCTTGGCCTGCTCGAGAATCCACCGGCGCGGAAAGAGCTCCGAGAGCCTCTGCCCCCTCTCCTGGGCCAAAGGATTTTCATGGCTTTCAAGACTCGGCGTTCGCATGGGATCCTTCCTCCTGGTCGATGCGAGGGATGATTCCATACGGACAGGCACGTCGGGCAGGAGCCGCAATCGTCGTTCTATCCGGAATATTCGGCTAAGTTACAGCCAATGAGGGGCCCGGCGAGGGCGAAAGACCACGCCAAGCGCGGTCTTTCGCGAGCCTCCCCGTGCCGGTCAGGCGACGTCCCTCTCGGTCAGCCTGCACGTTCGCAAAAACATCCCCGGAACCCTTTGCATTGCGCAGGTTTCCGGGGATAGGTCACCGTTTATTCGCAGCCGACCTCATTCCCACTCGATCGTTGCGGGGGGCTTGCTCGTCACGTCGAGGACGACGCGATTGACGCCTTCCACCTCGTTGCAGATCCGCCGCGACACTCGGTCGAGAAGCTCCGGCGACAGGCGCACCCAGTCGGCCGTCATGCCGTCCTGGGAGTGGACGGCCCGGAGGACGACGGCCTCGGCGTAGGTCCGAACGTCGCCCATGACGCCTACGGTGCGCACCGGCAAAAGGACGCAGAAGGCCTGCCACATCCTGTCGTAGAGGCCGGCGGCAACGATCTCCTCGGCGAAGATGGCGTCGGCCTCGCGGAGGACGTCGAGGCGGCCCGGGGAGACCTCGCCGAGGCAGCGCACGGCCAGACCGGGACCCGGAAAGGGGTGACGGCCCAGGATCGCGCCGGGAACGTCCATGAGGGCTCCGATGGCGCGGACCTCGTCCTTGAAGAGGTCTCTCAGCGGCTCGAGGAGGCCGAAGGCGATGTCGTCGGGAAGGCCGCCGACGTTGTGATGGGTCTTGATGACCGAGGCTCCCTTGCCCTTGAAGCCGCTTTCGATGACGTCGGGGTAGAGAGTCCCCTGGAGAAGCCACTGGGCGCCGCCGATCTCGGCGGCCTTGGCCTCGAAGACGCGGACGAAGGTCTCGCCGATGATCTTGCGCTTCCGCTCGGGCTCGACGACGCCCTCGAGACGGGAGAGAAAGGTCTGCGAGGCATCGACGTAGTGGACCTTGAGTTTGAGTTTCTCCCTGTAGAGGTCGAGGACGGACCGGGCCTCGTCCTTGCGGAGGAGGCCGTTGTTGACGAAGATGCACTCGAGCCTGTCGCCGACGGCACGGCTCGTCAGGACGGCGGCCACCGTCGAATCGACGCCTCCCGACAGGCCGCAGACGACCCGATCGCCACCGACCTTGGCGGCGATTTCCGAGGTCATCTGGTCGACCCAGCCCGAGAGGTTCCAGCTTTCCTCGCAGCGGCAGACGTCGAAGAGGAAGTTGCGCAACACATCCAGCCCTCCTTCCGTATGGACCACTTCGGGGTGAAACTGGAGGGCCAGGACCTTGCCGTCCCTGCCGGAGAAGGCGGCGGGCGCGCCCGATTCGCTCTCGGCATGGACGGAGAAGCCGGTCGGAACGGCGGCCACCTCGTCCCAGTGACTCATCCAGGCCTGAAAGGTCGCGGGCAGCCCTCGGAGGAGAGGGTTGCCCGCCGCGGTGACGCGAACGACGGAGGCACCGTACTCGGCGCTCGCCCCCTTGCGCACCTTGCCGCCCAGGACATGGGCCAGAAGCTGCATGCCGTAGCAGATGCCCAGGACGGGGACGGATCCGTCGAGCAGACGTCCGTCGATCGTCGGGGCTCCCGGAGCGGTGGCGCTGGCCGGCCCGCCGGAAAGGATGATCCCCTTGGGGTGCCGGGAGAGAATCGTCTCCACCGGAGCGTCCCAGGGGAGGATTTCGCTGTGGACCTTGAGCTCCCGGACGCGCCTGGCGATGAGCTGGGTGTACTGGGAGCCGTAGTCCAGAACCAGGATGTTGTCCTTGACGTTCATCATCGATCGGGCCCGAGGGCCCACACCTCCATCGTGGGGAATCCCCCTCATGGTAGCAGAAGAAGGGCAGCCGATACAGCGGCGGCAGGTTACGAAAAGGCCCCCGTTCCGGGAGAACGGGGGCCTTCGCGGCGACGGGCTCTAGAAGTCGCCCATTCCCATGCCGCCTCCGGGCATGGGAGGCATGGCATCCTTCTTCTCGGGCTTGTCGGCAACAAGGGCCTCGGTGGTGAGGACCATGGCGGCGATGGAGCCGGCGTTCTGGAGGGCGCTGCGGGTCACCTTGAGAGGATCGATGATGCCGGCGGCGATCATGTCCTCGTAGTCGCCCGTGGCGGCGTTGAGGCCCTGTCCCTTGGGAAGGGCGATGACCTTCTCGACGACGACGTCGCCCTGGAGACCGGCGTTGTCGGCGATGAGGTGGAGAGGAGAGGTGAGGGCCTTGCGGACCAGCATGGCTCCGGTCCTCTCGTCGGCATTGAGGTTCTCGAGGAAGGCGTCGAGGGCCTTGACGGAGTTGACGAGAGCCACGCCGCCTCCGGCGACGATGCCCTCCTCCACGGCGGCCCTGGTGGCGTTCAGGGCATCTTCGATGCGATGCTTGAGCTCCTTCTGCTCCGTCTCCGTGGCGGCTCCGACCTGGATGACGGCGACGCCGCCGACGAGCTTGGCCAGGCGCTCCTGGAGCTTCTCCTTGTCGTACTCGGAGGTGGAGTTCTCGAGCTCGACGCGGATCTGGGCGGCGCGCTTGCGGATGGCGTCGGCATCGCCCGAGCCGTGGACGATGGTCGTGTCGTCCTTGGTGACCTTGACGCGCTTGGCGCGACCCAGCATGGAGAGGTCGGCGTTCTCGAGCTTGAGACCCAGGTCTTCGGTGATGACCTGACCGCCGGTGACGACGGCGATGTCGGCCAGCATGGCCTTGCGGCGGTCGCCGAAGCCGGGGGCCTTGACGGCGCAGACGTTGAGGATGCCGCGAAGCTTGTTGACGACGAGAGTGGCCAGGGCCTCGCCCTCGACATCCTCGGCGATGATCAGGAGGGGCTTGCCGGTCTGGACGACCTTCTCCAGCAGGGGAAGGAGATCCTTCATGCTGCTCACCTTGCCGTCGTTGATGAGGATGTAGGCGTCGTCGAGGGAGGCCTCCATCCGCTCGGGATCGGTGATCATGTAGGGGCTCACGTAGCCCTTGTCGAACTGGAGGCCCTCGACCATCTCAAGGGTGGTGCCGACGGTCTGGCTATCCTCGATGGAGGTGACGCCCTCCTCGCCGACCTTGTCCATGGCCTCGGCGATGAGGTCGCCGATGGCGCGGTCGTTGGCGGAGATGGCGGCGACCTGAGCGATCTTGGCCTTCTCCTTGACGGGGATGGACATGGCCTTCAGCTCGTCGACGACGACGTCGACGGCCTTCTCGATGCCGCGGCGCATGAGCATGCCGTTGGCTCCGGCTGCGACGTTCTTCATGCCCTCGCGGATGATGGCGCGGGCCAGGACGGTGGCCGTCGTCGTGCCGTCTCCGGCGACGTCGTTCGTCTTGGAGGCCACTTCTTTCAGAAGCTGGGCGCCCATGTTTTCGAAGGGATCTTCGAGCTCGATCTCCTTGGCGATGGTGACGCCGTCATTGGTGATGGTGGGAGAGCCGAACTTCTTCTCGAGGACGACGTTCCGTCCCTTGGGGCCGAGGGTGATGCCGACGGTGTCGGCCACCTTGTTGATGCCGCGCTCGAGGGAGCGGCGGGCCTCTTCGTCAAAGGCAAGAATCTTGGCCATGGTTTTCCCTCCTACTTTTCGACGATGGCGAGAACGTCGCGCTCGCTGAGGATGAGGTACTCCTCGCCCTCGATCTTGACCTCGGTGCCGGCGTACTTGCTGTAGATGACGCGGTCGCCGACTTTGACCTCAAGAGGAAGTTTCTGTCCGTTCTCGAGGATCTTGCCCGTGCCGACGGCGGCGACTTCGCCCTCCTGGGGCTTCTCCTTGGCCGTCTCCGGCAGGACGATCCCACCCTTGGTGCGGCTCTCCTGGGTCACGGCCTTCACGACGATGCGATCAGCCAAAGGCTTCAACTGCACAGTCTATCCCTCCTTGTGCTTGATGGCTCTTCTGTTATGTTAGCACTCATTTGAGACGAGTGCCAGCAGGTTGGCTATGATATTAGCGTCAACGTTGATCAAACTCAAGTCCCAAATTTTGCCCTAGAAGGCGATCTGCGTCGTTTTTGGCCTTTTATCTCTTTTTTCCTCCGCCAGAGGACCTCATTGACTATCGCGGAAGAGAAGAGGGCCCTGCGGCTTTCGCCTCAGAGGCCCTCTTCTCTTCCGCGGCAGGGAAGGATCGGGACAGGGAAGGGCTCGAAAGGGGGAGGGCCGATCCCGACGGCCCTCCCTCAGGGCGAGGCCAGAGGCCAGGAGGGATCGGGCGTGAGCGTCAGGTCGGAGCGGACACCCCGCTTCCAGTTGTTGTAGCCGGCGGCGGCGATCATGACGGCGTTGTCGGTGCAGAGATCCCTGGGCGGGATGTAGCTCTTCCACTGACGGGCCGCCGCCATTCGCTCCCTGAGGGAACTGTTGGCGGCGACGCCTCCGGAGAGGACCACGGAGCGGACGCCCGTCCGGGCCACGGCGAGGCGGACCTTGGCCATGAGGGCTGCCAGGGCCGCCTCCTGGAAGGAGGCACAGATGTCCTCCAGGGGGATCTCTGCCCCCTCGAAACGGCGCAGCAGCCAGAGGACGGCTGTCTTGAGGCCGCTGTAGCTGAACTCGACGGCGTCGCTGTCTTTCATGGGAACGGGAAGGGGAAAGGCCTTGGGATTCCCCTTCCGAGCCAGATCGTCTATGGCGGGACCGCCGGGATAGGGAAGGCCCAGGAGTTTGGCCACCTTGTCGTAGGCCTCGCCGACGGCGTCGTCTCGCGTCATCCCCAGAAGACGGTAGTCGCCGAAGGCCCGGACGTGAACGATCTCCGTGTGGCCGCCGGAGACGATGAGGGCCAGAAAGGGGGGGACGAGATCGTCATGGGCGACGACGTTGGCGAAAAGATGGCCCTCGAGGTGATTGATTCCGACGATAGGCAGCTCCCAGGCCTGGGCAAGGGCCTTGGCGGCCATGACGCCGACGAGGAGGGACCCCATGAGCCCCGGGCCTGCCGTGACGGCCACGAGCGAGAGTTCCCGAGGGGCGTTGGCGACGCCGCCCCGTCGGAGGACCTCGCGGAGGAGAGGGATGAGGGTCCGAAGGTGTTCCCGAGAGGCCGTCTCGGGAATGACCCCTCCCCAGGGGGCGTGGAGGGCGATCTGGCTGGCCAGAGCCGTGGCCCGGACTCTCCGGCTCCCTTCGAGGAGGGCGACGGAGGTGTCGTCGCAGCTGCTTTCGATGGCCAGGGTCAGGAAGGGACGACTCACCGGCCCCCACCTCCGCAGCCCGAGCAGCCCGAACAGGAGCCGCCGCAGCTTTTGGGACGACGGGCCTCCCCTTCCAGATGGATGAGGACCTTGCCCCGGCAGAAGGGGCATGTGGACGAAAGACGTTCCGACCGGAAGACCTTCCCGCAGGAGGCGCAGCGATAGGCGTGCACGGCCGTCACCTCGGAGCGGTCCATTCCGTGCCGTACTCGCCGTAGCCCAGGGAGATGGGCCCCCGGGCCGGCAGAGCCTTGGTGGGGATCAGGACGGCCACCGTCGCCTCGAGCCCCGTGGGCAGATCGCCCTCGGGAAGGTAGTGAATGCGGGCACGGATGTCCTCGAGGGTCACCTTGTGGTCGCCCACGCGGAGCTCTCGGGGGTCGAAGGTCCAGGGTTTGAGGACCTTGAGGCGGATGACAAAGAGCGTCTTCCCTTTGGCGCCGTAGTTCTGACCGTGCCAGGCGAGCCAGTCGGGAACGTCGGGATTTCCCGACAGGCTGCGGGCCAGGGCCTGATCGACGAGGATGAAGGCCAGGCGGGCACGGGCGCCGAGGACCATGTCTCCCAGGACCTGTCCCTCGACCCAGACGTTGGCCGTCCGGGCGTCGAGAAGTTCCCGGAAGGTGGCGGCCTCGCCCGCCGCCGTCACGAATAGGAGGAGCAGGGAGAGAAGGGCGGCGGGAGCTCTCATGATCTCTGCCTCCTCTGAAGGTCGGCGATCTCGTCGGGGGAGAAGAGGTAGGAGGTGTTGCAGAAATGACAGCGGACCTCCTGGCTCTCGTCGACGCTCTCCCCTCCCAGGGCCGCCATAAGGCCGGCCGAGGCCACGTCACGGTCGCAGCGACAGCCGAAACGGTATTCCTGACGGCCCAGCCAGTAGAGGTCGAGGCCCGAGGCGAAACGTTCGACGACGCGCCTCACGTTTCCCTCCTCTTGGAGGAAGAGGCCGCTCAGCTGGGGCAGGGAGCGGAACCGGCGCTCCACTTCGTCGGCGAAGGCCTCCGTCGTGTCGGGAAAGAGCTGGACCATCAGTCCCCCCGCGGCGACGACGACGCCCTCGTGTTCGAGAACGCCCAGGGCGAGGGCCGTCCTGGTCTGTTCGGATCGGACGTAGTAGGCCGCCACGTCTTCGGCGATCTCTCCCGAACGGAGAGGAACCTGGCCTCGGACCGGCTCCTTCAATCCCAGGTCTTTGATGACCGACAGGGTTCCCGAGCCCACGGCGGCGGCGACGTTCCACTTGCCAGGCCCTTTGGGCTCGGGCTCGGCCGAGGGGTTGGCGACGAATCCCCGCATGACCCCCTCCGATTCGGCGTCGGCGACGATCTTGCCCAGCGGTCCGTCGCCGTCGACGGAAAGGGTGACTCGGGCCCGACGGCTCTTTTTCATGTCGTCGGCCATGAGGAGAGAGGCCATGGAAAGACGGCCCAGGGCGGCCGTGGCCGTTCCCGACAGACGGTGGAGGGCCTTGAGATGGGCCACCAATTCCCGGGCCTCGACGGCGAGGAGACGGGCCTCCTCACCTCCGACGAGGGCCCGGACGACGAGGGCCTGAGGGGCCTGCGCCGCTTCGTTGCTTTCGTTTCTCATGACGGATCATCCTTCCTGCAGGCATTCGAGAGCCAGTTCCATTCCTGAGCGCGCGCCAATGCCGTGAGGAGGCCATAGGCGCCGCCTCCGGCGACGGTGACGGAGAGGACCCAGGCGGCACGGAGCGAGAGGTTGGCCGTCGGCGGATAGGGACAGAAGAAGCGGAAGAGCGCGACGACGGCGACGAGGGCGACGAGCCCGGGGAGCAGACGGACGAGCCAGCTCCACCGGAGGAGTTTCAGCGGACGGCCCAGGCTCCCGCAGAGACGATGGTACCCCACGGCGGCCGCTCCGGCAAAGGCCAGAGAGGAGGCCAGGGCAAGGCCTCTGTAGGAGAGAGGTCCCATGAGGAGGAGGCAGAAAAGAAGGTTGACCCCGACGCTGGAGGCCGTCACGAAGAGGGCGTCGCGGGGAAGGCCGCGGGCGTAGAGGGCCCTCATGATGACCGTCGTCAGGGCCATTCCCGGCAGCCCCAGAGCGTACATGGAGAGGGCCTGGGAGGTTGCGTGCCAGGCCCAGTCGTCGAAGGCGCCTCTCCGGAAGAGGAGGTGGACCATTTCATCGGATACGAGAAAAAGACCGGCCGAGACGGGGAGAACGATGAAGAGGGCGAAGCGCAGGGCATCGCGGGTCACTTCGGCGAAGAGCTCCTCCCCGTCGAGGACGTGCCGGGCCAGGAGAGGGAGGACGGCCTGGGAGATGGCGATGACGAAAAGGCCCAGGGGGAGCTGAAGGATTCTGTCGGCGTAGTTGAGGACGGAGATGGCCCCCTCCTCCAGGAAGGAGCCGAGCATGCGGCTCACGATGGGGTTGACCTGATTGAGAGAGAGCCCTGCGGCGTAGGGGAAGAAGAGGAAGAACATGCGCCTGAGGTCTGTGTCCCTCCGATCGGGCCTGGCGGGAAGGAGCAGAACGCCGAGACGCCCCGCCCAGAACCATTGGAGGAGAAACTGGACGAGGCCGCCGCAGAGGACGGCCACGGGAAGGGCCCAGATGCCCCAGAGGCGGAAAGAGGCCAGAAGCACGACGAGGTAGACGACGTTGCTCAGGGCCGGGGCGAGAGAGGGGACGAAGAAGCGGTCCATGCTGTTGAGAACGCCCATGGCCAGGGCAGACAGAGACATGAGGAGCAGGAAGGGCAGGATCTGCCGCGTCAGGCCCAACGCCAGGACCGATTCTTCGGCCGAGAAGCCCGGCGCCATGAGGCGGACCAGGAGAGGGGCCAGGAAAAATCCGGCGGCCACGACGGCGACGCCGGCGACGACGAGGACCGTCAGGGCCTGACAGGCCAGGGAGCGGGCCCTGTCTCTGCCGTCACGGACAAGGACCTGGGAGAAGACGGGGACGAAGGCCGCCGAAAGGGCTCCCTCGGCCAGGAGCTGGCGAGAGAGATTGGCCAGGGTATAGGCGATGAAGAAGGCGTCAAGCTGCCGCGTGGCGCCGAAGAGGGCCGCCGTGACCATTTCCCGGGCCAGGCCCAGGAGACGGCTGGCCAGAGTTCCGACCATCATCGTCAGGGCGTGGCGGACCATCCTTGCAAGCGAGGACGACATTCTTTTATGATGACCTCCCGAAGACATCGAAGGAATCGAGGTGCTCTCCTCATGTGCGATCACGTTCTGCTTTTCGGCGTGGGTAACGTCCTTCGCGGCGACGACGGCGCGGGACCGGCCCTTCTCTCTCTCCTTCAGAGGAAAAACCTTCCCTGGCTCCGGTGCCGCGACGGCGGGCAGAACCCCGAGAACGTCCTTCCCCAGATGGCGACGGAAAGGGCGGGGAAAATCCTCGTCGTCGACGCGGCCCTCATGGGACTCCCGCCGGGCTCGGTACGGCAGGTCCCTCCCGATCTTCTCCGGGAGGAGATCTCCCTTTCGGGACTGTCCCTCGGCTTTCTCCTCGGCTGTTACGGCAGGGGGCGCGATCTGTCCCTCATCGGCATCGAGCCCCTGCGGCGAGGCCTGGAGAAGGGGCTCTCCCTCCCCGTCGCCCGGGCCGTCGCTTCGACGGCCCGCCTCATCGAGAGTCGCCGATGGGACGAGATCGCCCGGCTGACGTTCACCAGGTGAAGCGCTCTCCCAGATAGAATTTGCGGGCCACGTCGCTTCCGGCCACGACGGAGGGCGTCCCCTCGATGAGAATCTGCCCCTGGTGGATGAGGTAGGCGCGGTCGGTGATGGCCAGCGTTTCCCGGACGTTGTGGTCCGTGAGAAGGATGCCGTACCCCTTGCGCCTCAGGCCGACGATGAGCTGCTGGATGTCGTAGACGGCGATAGGATCGATGCCGCTGAAGGGCTCGTCGAGGAGGAGAAATTCGGGCATGATGGCCAGGGCCCGGGCTATTTCGACGCGGCGGCGCTCGCCGCCGCTGAGGGCGTAGCCCGCTATGTCGACGATCTTCTGAAGGCCGAAGTCCTCGATGAGTCGTTCGGCCATTTCGCGCCGTTCGACCGGAGGGCGGCCCATCTCCTCCAGCACGAGGAGGAGGTTCTCCCTGACGGAGAGATCGCGAAAGACGGAGGCCTCCTGGGGCAGATAGCCCAGGCCCAGGCGGGCTCGGCGATACATCTCCAGGCCGGCCAGCTCCCGCCCTCCGATGGAGAGGCTCCCCGAGTCGGGCCGGACGAGGCCGACGATCATGTAGAAGGTCGTCGTCTTGCCCGCGCCGTTGGGCCCCAGAAGCCCCACGATCTCCCCTTGGGCTACGGAAAGGGAGACGCCCTGGACGACCTTGCGCCCCTTGAAACTCTTGGCCAGGTTCCTGGCCTGGAGGCGACATTCCATCAGGGGGTGCCCCTTTCGGGGAGGCTGAAGGTGATCTTGGGCGACCCGAGGGCCTCGATGCGCCGCGAGGCCAGATGAAGGACGAGGCTGTCGGCCCGGAGCGTCCTCTCCCCCTGGCGGGCGACGGCCGAGCCGGAGACGACAAGCGTTCCCCTCGCCTGGGAGTAGAGGGCTTTGGCCCCGACGATGCGCAGGGTTCCGCCGTCGGCGCCCGTCAGGCGGGCCTCGACGGAGCCCGAGGCCGTCACCTCGACGACGACGCCGCCCTTCAGCTTTCCCTCGACGACGGCGGCCCTGAAGAACAGACCGGACTGGGCGTCCTCGTAACGTTTCAGGCCGGTGATCCTGAAGGCGTCGCCGTCGAAGCGCCCCTCGTCGGCCTCGACGGCCCGGGGGCCGGAGAAGGCCTCGACGCCTCCCGTGGCGTGAAGCAGCCCCGACTCGCGCCACAGAAGGCGGGCACAGCGCAGTTCGTCGTCGCCTCGGCGAAAGGAGACGGCCCCCTCGGCCACGACCTCGAGGCCTCCCTCCTCGCGATAGGAGAGGCTTTCGGCCTCGACGTCGACGTTTCTTTCCTCCGACCGCCCCCTGACGCCGCCCCAGAGACGGTACCGCCCCTCGGCGAGGAAACCCTCGGCCTCCTGGGCATCGAAGGCCATGCCTCCCTTTCGGAGGACGACGTCGCCCTGAGCGCGGATCTGCTGGAAGGCCGGATCGTAGCGCAACTCCTCGGCCCGGAGAGAGGCCTCCTCTCCCTCGGCGACACCGCCCATCACAAGAAAGGCGGCGAGAAGAAACGCGCCGACGGGCCCCCGCCTTTTCGATTTCATCGCCATTGTCGCACCGTCCTCAAGACAAGAAGTGGCGGCCCGTGAAGGCGCCGCCGCTATTGTACCTTATCGTCGCCGGGCCGATGAGGTTCAGGGGCGCAAAGCCCCTCTCTCCAGAAGGAACTCCCCGATCTGGACGGCGTTGAGGGCCGCTCCCTTCTTCAGGTTATCGGAGACGACCCAGAGGGCCAGGGCCCGATCGAGGGCCGTGTCGCGCCGGATTCGCCCCACGTAGACGGGATCGGTCCCGGCGGCCTCGCGGGCCAGAGGGTAGGAGGCCGAGGCCGGGTCATCGACGACGACGACGCCGGGGGAGCGGGAGAGGATCTCCCGGGCCCGCTCGGGCGCGAGGTCGCGGCGGAACCGGAAGAGGAGGGCCTCCGAATGACCTCGGAAGACGGGGACGCGGACGGTGGTGCAGCTCACGGAAAGATCGGGAAGGGCCATGATCTTCCGCGATTCGCGGACCATCTTCCACTCCTCCTCGCTGACGCCCTCCTCGTCGAAGGCCCCGATGTGGGGCAGGGCGTTGAAGGCGATGGAATGGGGATACACGGAAGGGAGGGGTTCCTCGCCGGCCAGCGCGGCCCGGGAGCCCCGATCGAGTTCTTCCACGGCGGCCCGGCCCGTCCCGGAGACGGACTGGAAGGTGACGGCGCTCATGTAGTCGAGACCGGCCTCTTTGTGGAGAGGCCAGGCGGCGACGACGGCCTGAATGGTGGCGCAGTTGGGGTTGGCGATGATCGGCCGCCCCAGGGCCGTCTCTGCGTTCACCTCGGGGACGACGAGAGGGACGGAAGGGTCCATCCTCCAGGCCGAACTGTTGTCGACGACGACGGAACCGGCACCGGCGGCGACGGGAGCCCAGATGCGGGAAGGGCCCGATCCGGCCGAAAAGAGGGCCAGGTCGACGCCGTCGAAGGCCCTTTCGTCGACGGCCCGGACGGTCCAGGAAGCCCCCCGAAAGAGGATCTCCCTCCCGGCCGATTGAGGCGACGCCAGCAGGCGGAGTTCGTCGACGGGGAAGTTCCGCTCCTCCAGGACGCGGACCATTTCCCGGCCGACGAGGCCCGTCGCTCCCAGCACGGCAACGCGCATGACCCTAATCCTCCTCGGGGATGAACTGGCTGTGGAGGGCGCGGACGGCCTGCTCCATCTTGGGTGCCGCCACGACGCAGGTGATGGCCATCGATGTGGCGGCGATCATGTCGAGGTTGATCTCCTCGCGTGCCAGGATGGAAAACATCTGTGACGGGATCTCGGGATGGCTGGCGATGCCCGCGCCGACGACGGAGACGCGGGCGATCTCCGTATCGAAGGTGACGCCCTGGGCTCCGATCTGGCGGACCAGGTCGCGGCAGACCTCGATGGCGTCGCCCAGAAGGGATTTCTTGATGAGGAAGGCGATGTCGTTGACCTGGCCTCGCATGACGCTCTGAATGATCATCTCGGCGCCGACGCCCCGGTCGGCCAGGGCCGAAAAAAGGCGAGCCGCCACGCCGGGCACGTCAGGAACGCCGAGGATGGCCACTTTGGCCGTCTCTCGGTCCGACACGACGGCCTTGACGACCAGTCCTTCGTTGACGTCGAAATTCATGACCCATGTTCCCTCCTCAGCACTGAAAGTGGAAGCCACGTAGATGGGGAGCTCCATGCGGGCCGCCAGCTCGACGCTGCGCGACTGGAGCACCTTCGATCCGGCCACGGCCATCTCCAGACACTCCTGACAGGAGATGCGCGACAGTTTGCGGGCCTCGGGGACGATGCGGGGATCGGCGCTGTAGATGCCGTCCACGTCGGTGTAGATGTGGCACGAATCGGCCTCGAGGGAGGCCGCCAGGGCGATGGCCGAGAGGTCCGACCCTCCCCTCCCGAGGGTGATGACGTCTCCGTTGGGAAGCACGCCCTGGAAGCCGGCGACGACGGGGACCTCCCCTGCGGCGAGGGAGCGCTCCACCTGCTGGGGCTCCATGCGGCAGATCCGCCCCTCGCTGTAGTGCCCTCCGACGCGAAAACCCGCCTGAGCCCCCGTGAAGGATCGCGATTTGAGCCCCTCGGCCTCGAGGGCCAGGGCCAGCAGGGCGATGGTCTGCTGTTCTCCCGTGGCCAGAAGCTGGTCCATCTCGCGGCGGTTCAGGCTCGGAGCCACCTCCATGGCGAGGCGGATGAGGCCGTCCGTCGTCTTGCCCATGGCCGAGACGACGACGACGACGGAATCGCCCTGGCGGACGAAGGAGGCCGCCTTTCGGGCCACGCCTCGGACTTTGTCGGCCGTGGCGACCGAGCTGCCGCCGAACTTGAAGACGCGCCGTGCCATGGTCAGAGGACCTCCTCGGGAACGAGAGAGAGAACCTGAGCCCCTTCGTCGTCGACGTCGAGAACGAAGAAGCGGCTACGGACGCCGTGATCGGAGAAGACGCGGCACATCGTCGAGGCCACGGCCTGAGGATTCCCCTTGACGAAGGCGAGGACGCTGGGGCCGGAACCGCTTATGGCGACGCCGAGACACTCGCGATGGAGGCGGACCTTCTCGAGGATCGTCTCCCCCCCGGGAAAGAGCTTGGCCCGGAACTGCTGATGGAGCCTGTCGTCCATGGCCCAGGGAAGCTCCTCCCAGCGCCCCATGGCCCAGGAGGCGGCGAAAAGAGCCACCCGGCCCACGTTGAAGACGGCATCCTGAAGGCTCACCTGCTCGGGCAGGGCCGCCCGGGCCGTCGAGGTGCTGACGCGCACCTCGGGAACGGCGACGACGGTGACGATCTCCCGGGGCAGGGACCGGAGGCGGACGTGGCGAAGCTCCCGGCCGTCCCAACAGCTGACGACCATGCCGCCGAGGCAGCAGGGGACGATGTTGTCGGGGTGCCCCTCTATGGCCGTCATGAGGGGCAGCAGCTCCTCGCGGGGAAGAGGGCGGTCGCGGAGAGCGTTGGCGATGAGGACGCCGCCCACGACGGCTCCGGCCGAGCTGCCCAGGCCGCGGCAGAGGGGAATGGCGTTGACGGAGCGGAGGGAGAGGCCGGGAGAGGCCGTCCCCCACTCGGAACAGGCCCGAAGGTAGCTTTTGACGACGAGGTTGGCCTGGGGATTCTGAAGCTCGCCGCTCCCCTCGCCGATGACGTCGATGACGAATTCCCCTTCGGGCAGGAGGTCGAGGATCTCGTAGTCGTTGTAGAGGGCCAGCCCCAGGCCGACGGTATCGAAGCCCGAGCCCAGGTTGGCGCTGGAGGCGGGGACGCGGACCCGGAAGGGCGTTTTCATCGCGACAGGACCTCCCGTAGGGAGTCCCAGCTGTCGTCGATTTCGACGGGCTCGGGAACCTGGGCCAGGGCGGCGTCGGGATCCTTCAGACCGTTGCCGGTGAGGACGGCGGCGATGCGGATTCCCTGGGGGAGCCGTCCCGCACGGTGCAGCTTCAGAAGACCCGCGACGGAGGCGCAGGAGGCCGGCTCGGCGAAAACGCCCTCCCGCGAGGCCAGAAGGCGCTGGGCGGCCAGGATCTCCTCGTCGGTGACGGCCAGAAACTGCCCGCCGCTTTCGGCGACGGCTCTTCGGGCCTTTTCGGCGTTGACGGGACGGCCGATGCGGATGGCCGTGGCCACCGTCTCCGGCTCGTCGACGGGGTGACCCTCGACGAGGGGGGCCGCTCCCGCGGCCTGGACGCCGATCATCGCCGGCACGGTCGCGGTCCTGCCCAGCTCCCGATAGCGGTTGAAGCCTGCCCAATAGGCCGAGATGTTGCCGGCGTTGCCGACGGGGATGGCCAGCCAGTCAGGCGCCTCGCCCAGCTCGTCGCAGATCTCCCAGGCCGCCGACTGCTGTCCCAGAAGACGGAAGGGGTTGACGGAGTTCACGATGGCCAGCCCCAGGTCCTCGGAGGCCTGTTTGGCCAGGTCGAGAGCCCTGTCGAAATTGCCCCGGACGGCGACGACGCGGGCGCCGTAGATCAGCGCCTGGGCCAGCTTGCCCCGGGCCACCTTGCCCGCCGGAAGGAGGACGAAACAGGGAATGCCGGCCCGGGCGGCATAGGCCGCGGCCGCCGCCGAGGTGTTGCCCGTCGAGGCGCAGACGACGGCCTTGGCCCCTCCCTCGATGGCCTTGGCCACGGCCAGGACCATCCCTCTGTCCTTGAAGGAACCTGTCGGATTGGCGCCCTCGAATTTGGCCCGCAGGTCGACGGAAAGTTCTCGTCCCAGATTTTCCAGCGGGATGAGGGGCGTCTGTCCCTCGCAGAGGGACAGACGGGGCGTCGCCTCCGTCAGGGGCAGCAGCGCTTCGTAACGAAACAGAATTCCTCTCAATGCGTCCGACCTCCCAGCATGATCGCCAGCTCTTTGCCTCGGGCACGACCGTACAAAAAAGCCCGTCTCCCCTCAGGAGACGGGTCTGACCCGCGGTTCCACTCCGTTTCCGGCTCGCGCCGGCACTCGTCCCCGCTGTAAGGGGCGGGGCCCCGACGCCTTATCGCTGAACGCGCTTCGGCATCCGCTCCGGGATGGTCTTCGGCATTCTCCCGACCCGCGAAGATCCTCTCAGCCACGGGACCCTCTCTCTGTCCGGCGAAAGACGCCTACTCTTCCCTTCATCGCAGGCCGTATCAACCGGCCGATAGGTTTCCGTATTTTTTACGCCCACTTCGCCCAATTGTCAAGGCATTGCCCAAAGAAGACAACTCTGATAAAATGATCGACCGACATAGGAAGACACCCCCGGCCAGTCCAAGGAGGCTGATGTCATGGCGACGAGCACCCGCACCTCCGACGACGTCATCGTGATGACGCGAAGCGGCTACGAAAAGCTCAGGGAAGAACTGGTCCAACTGCGAAGCACGGGCCGCACCGAGATCGCACGTCAGCTCGAAGAGGCCCGAGGCTTCGGCGACCTGAGCGAGAACGCCGAGTACCAGACAGCCAAGGACGAACAGGCCAAGCTCGAAAGCCGCGTCCAGTGGCTCGAGTACCAGCTGAGCAAGGCCAAGGTCATCGACACGGAGGACATCGACAGCAGCAAGGTCACCTTGGGGACGACGGTCCGCTTTCTCGACCTCGACAGCCGTCGCGAGTTTTCCTACACCATCGTCGGTTCCGAGGAATCGGACCCCAAGGCCCTCAAGCTCTCCGTGGCCAGCCCCGTCGGCCAGGCCCTCATGGGCAAGGAGACGGGAGAGGAGGTCCTGGCCCGCGTCCCCAAGGGAATGCGGAAGCTGAGGATTCTCGACATCTCCGTATCGAACTGATCGTCCTCCCGTGACGAAGAGGCGCCTTCCGAACGTTCGGAAGGCGCCTCTTCATCACGGAACTAACGCCTCCGGCAGGAGCGAGCCTCCTCCACGATCCGCCGCAACAGCTCGGAGAAGGCCATTCCCGCGGCCCTGGCGGCCTTGGGCACGAGGCTGGTCGCCGTCATGCCCGGAGCCGTGTTCACCTCCAGGACGAAAGGCCGCCCCTTCCCGTCGAGGCGCAGGTCGACGCGGCTGTAGACGCGGCAGTCCAACGCCCGATGGGCCGCCCTCGCGGCGGCGGAGACGTCGGCCTCCTCCTCGGCGGAAAGGGCTGCGGGCGTCTCGTAACGGCTCGCCCCCGCCGTGTATTTGGCCTCGTAGGAGTAGAAGCCCGAGGCGGGAAGGATCTCCACGACAGGAAGCGCCCGGACCTCCCCTTCCTCTTCGAGAAGGGTCGCCGTCAGCTCCCGACCTTCGATGAACCCTTCGACGATGACCTTCTCGTCGAAACGGCGGGCGTCGGCGACGGCCCGGGCCAGATCACAGGGGGCATCGACGACGGAGACGCCGACCGTGCTTCCGCAGCGGGCGGGCTTGACGACGACCCGCGTCCCGAGCCGGAAAAGGGCGTCGGCGCGAGGATCCTTTCCGCCTTCAAGCCTCTCCCCCTCTCCGAGGGTGAATCCCGGCGGCGTCGCCACGCCCCGCTCACGGAAAAGGGCCTTGCTCACTTCCTTGTCCATGGCGCAGAAACAGGCTTCGGGCCCCGAGCCCGAATAGGCCTTCCCGGCCATCTCCAGAAGGGCCTGAAGACGGCCGTCCTCTCCCCACCCCCCATGAAGGGCGACGAAGAAAAAATCCGCCTCGTCCAACAGGGAGAGGACCTCCCCCGCCTCCCGGACTTCAAGGGGACAGACCTTCCAGGGGAGTTCCCCCAGGGCGGCGCAGACGGCCGCGCCGCTTCTCAGGGAGACCTCCCGCTCGGGAGAATCCCCTCCGAACAGAACACCGATTCTCATCTCATCGCCTCCAACGATAGCGGCCCTCGTCGTCCTCAGGGACGACAGGCGGGCCGGACAGGACGGAAGGAACCGTTCTCCCGACCGTCAGGAATTTTTCGGAATGGAGGCAGGCCGGGCGCCCGGCTCGTCGATCTCCTTTTCCTGGAACTGCAGGGGACTTTCCGGATAGGCCTTGATGATCAGCCTGAGGCCGGCCCAATCGTCGCCGCGGATCCTGTCGTCCCGGACCGTCAGCTCCCAGGCGAGGCAGTCCACTTCGTAGCGCAGCTGATAGAGCATCTCGTCCAGGTTGTGATCCCGGAGATCCCAGCCGCCTCGGAGAGAAAGTTCCCACTGATCCGAAACGGGCAGGGTGACGCGCTGGTAGACGGTCTCCGTCTCGTCGTAACGGTCCCACTTCATGGGCGACGTGCCGTCGACCCATCTTCTGACGTAGGTGGAGCGCAGACGGAGGGAACCGGCCGACCAATCGAAGCCGAAGGCCAGATCGGTCGTCTTCTGGCTCTCCGAATCGGAGTCGTCGTAGTCGTAGTACCAGTAGGTGGCGCGCCAGAAGGGACGGAAGGCGGCCGTCGAGGCCCCCTCGCCGTAGAAGTCGAGGCCGGCGCCGCGCCGCTCCGTCGTCAGCCCCTCCTCGCCGTAGCGCCCCCAGCTTCCCAAAAGGCGCCACCAGCCGCCCGAGGCGGCGTCGCTCCACCAGGGTCCCTCTACGGTCACCTGAGGGTCGCGCCAGAGCGTCCCCTTGTAGCGTTTCTCTCCCGCCACGTCATCGATTTCGACGGACTCCCTCTGGCTCCAGAGGACCTCGGTGAACCAGCCCGATTTCTCGCTGCGGAGCCCCCAACGGGGCCTCCAGCGGTTTTCGTCGTCGACTTCGCTGTAGGAGTAGGAGCTCTCCAGGAAGAAGGAGGCATCGTCGCCGAGACGCTGCGTCAGGGTCAGACTGCCCTCGGGATCGATCTTCGACCAGGCCACGAGAGCGATTTCGGCCTGGCCCGACGACCAGGAGAGAGGACCGGAAATGCCCAGTCCGACGCCCTTGGTCCCGTCGTAGCGGGGCAGGGGGAGAAAGACTCCCGAGGCTCGGCGGGCGCTGACGATGTAGTCGAAGGGGTAGGTGAAAAGAAGTTTCTCGCCGATGTAGACGCGAGGCTGCTTGATGATGACCCGCTCCCCGGGGATGACGATGAGTTTTTTCGTCGTCAGCCGGTAGTGGGGCCGAGGCTCGTTGCAGGTCGTCACCGAGACGTGCTGCCACCAGCCGACGACCTCTCCCCTCTCGAGACCTTTGGCCTGTTTCGCCGTCACGACGCCTCGGCGCAGGGCCTCGTCGACGGGCAAGACCTCCAGATCCTCGCCCGAGAGGATGAGATGGTCGACACGGCCTCCCGCGTTGCGGATGAGGCCCCTGCCGGAGTTGAAGTCGTACTCGACGCTCTCTCCCTCGAAACGCTGCCCCCGCCACAGAAACGTCACGGGCGTCTTGCCGTCGGAGGAGGCCTTCACGATCTGTCTTTCCGTATCCATTTCGAGGAAGGCGGTGCGCATCTGCATGTCCGCATAGGAAAGGCGGACGTCCCCTTCGGCGCGGGCCACCCCCTCGGCCTCTTCGTAGACGAGGTGCTCGCCCTCGACGGAGATCTCCTTCGAGGCCCAGGCGACGGAGCCGGAAGAAAGCAAGAATGACAGGCCTATCAGGGAGATCAGAAGCCTCAGGGACTTTGCCAAAAAAGACGAGCCTCCTCTCGCAGGACGACGACGCCATCGATATCGAACGATCCCCGCCCGCTCTCCAGGCGGGTTCCGCCGAGCACATCCTCGATCTTGATCCCCCCCGAGAGGGACCAGGCCGACGCGCCTTCCGTCCAGAGGGCCTCCCCGGAAGACCAGCGCAGCTCAAAGCCCTCGCCGTTCAGGGTCCCCCGCGGGCGGATCAGACGGACCTGGGCCAAATCGTCGGCGTAGTCGGCCTGAGGAGCCGAAAAGGTCCACGCTCTCCCCTTCTCGTCGGAAAGGACGATCTCGACGGTATAGCCCCGCGCCGAGGTCGCGGAACGCTCCAGCTTCTCCGCCGTCAGGTGCCACGATCTCCCGTCGATCTCTCTCTCGAAGTCGACGCTTTCGACGGCGAGGACGATCTCCTCTTTGCCCTCGCGGCTCACGCCCGCCTGAGGAAGGCGGAGGGATAGGTCCCGCTGGACCATCCAGATGAAGCCTCCTCCGAGGAGGAGGAGAACCGGAAGGATCAGGTATTTTCTCCGGCGCGGTTTACCAGACAACCCTCCAGCCCCCCTCCTGCCGGACGAGCCGGAAGGTCTCGCTCTGAAGAACGCGGATGAAGACCAGTTTCTGAGCCGCCGTGACCTTGACCCTGTTCTCGTCGAGCCACGTCGTCCGATAACCGTCGCGGAGGGAGAGGCGGAAGGAGCGGGAAAGGGCCTCCCTGGCGAAGGTCTCCTCGCTCAGCAAAAGCCTCGATTCGTCGCTCAGGAGCCGATAGAGGGGGCCCGTTTCCCCGGCGCTCCAGAGACGGAGAAAGGTCTCGAGGGTCTCCTCTCGGCTGCGGAAGGGAGGCTCCTTCTCGGCGACTTCCGAGGGGGAGACCTCCAGGGGTTCTTCCGACGCCACAACCGGAGGCACTTCCACGTCGGCCGCCGCGATCGTCGCCTCGGTCTTCAGGGGCAGGGGGTCGGAGGGCAGGAGCAGGAAGGGGGGAGGCGGCTCGAACTCGGGCGCAGCGGCCGACGGGGGCTCCTCGACGGGAGAGCCGGGCACTGCCGCGGAGGGGGCGATGACGGGATCCGGCGGCGACGGCGTCTTCTGCGGCTCCTGAGGAAGAGGCGGGAGCTCGACGACGAGCTCCTCGACGTCGCCACCGACAGAGGCTCGGCCGGCGGCAAAGTCGAACCGTGTCTCCGGGGTAGGCCCCAGGCCCGTCAGGACGAGGGAAAAGGCCTCTTCCTGGCGGGGGAAGAAGACCAGTCCCTGAACGAGTCCCTCGATGGGCGAGGCCAGGCGTTCCTCGAAGGAGAGGGGAGCGATGCGACGGCCGTCGGGAAGCTCCAGGAAAAGCCGCTTCTCGACGGGATCGATCTGGACAGGTCGGCTTCCGAAGTTGTAGACCGAGAGAAGAAAGGCCAGGGCCTCGTCCATGCGAAGGCTCTTACGAAAGGACTGAGCCGACGTCTCCATCTCGTAGGGGGAGAAGCCCTGGCGGGAGCCCTCGACGCGGACCCAGGGATCGACCAACTCCTGCGGGTAGTGAACGACCCAGATCAGGCAGTCCTGGCCCCAACGGAACGAGGTCCAGGCATCGAGAATCCGGGCAACCTCCAAGGCCGGCTCTTGGGCTGACGCAACAGTCGCCGCAGAAAGGCAGAGGAAGAGGAGCAGGAGTCGACGTCTCACGAAGGACCTCAGAGTCTGTAATCGATGATGGCCGAGACGCCCACGCCCTGAACGCGTTTGAAGCGCTGGAGAGGGTTCTCGGAATCGATGGGGACGAGGACCTTGACGCCGATCCGTCCCTGGAAGGAGACGTCGAGCTGGGCCACGGCCTTGGTGGCGTCGACGACGCCCTTGGGGCCGGCCACCTGAGCCGCTCCGATGCTGGTGCCGCTGCCGATGGTGACGATGGGGACGACCTTCGTGTGTCCCTCGACCTTGACGCCTTTGTTGAGCGTGGCGGTGTTGATGAAATCGTTGATGGGACCGGCGACGGTCTTGACGAGCAGGCCGCCTCCGACGACGCCGATGAGATCGCCCAGATCGATGGCAGGGGCGGGAGCCGACACCGAGACGGTCAGAGCGAGAGCGGCGAAAAGACCGAGCACCCTCTTGCGCGTTTTCATGAGACTACCTCCTTTTCCCTATCCCTTTAGGCTTCCTTCGTTTTTCGTCTGTTCCGTTCGCGAAACCCGTCAGTTCGTCGCAGGAGGAGCGTTGCCGTCTCCGCTGTCTCCGCTGAGCTCCTCGCCGGGAGGAGGAGAGGCCTGCCGCGTCAGACCCTGAAGTCCCACCGGAACGGGGAAGGCCCTGACCGTCGTCTCCGTCGTCGACTCGAGGTAGAAAAGGGTCCCCTGGGCAAGCTCCTTCTCCCCTCCCCGGACGAGAAATCCCGTGGCCAGACCCAAGGGGCCGAGGACGACGAGCCCCAGGAAGCTGGCGCCCGCCGCGGCCAGGACCTCTTTGTCCGTCGAGGCGGCCTCCTTGGCCTTCTCTCCCAGGAAGACGGCGATTCGCTCCGGCCCCAGGGGAAGAAGGGCCTCGAAGGCGATCTTCACCTCGGCGGCGCGACCGAAGCTGCGCGGCGGCTTGACCTCGGCCACATGGCCGACGACGACGCTCCCTCGCGGGGCGACGAGATGGCCATCGACGACGAGGTCATCTCTCAGGGCCATGGCGACGGGCATGTCCTTCTCCGCCGTCCGGGGCGAGAGAGCCTCCTGCAGTTCGACGCGGACGAGGGTGGCCGCAGGCAGGGAGAGATCCTCCCAAGTGACGCCCTCGGCCAGGAGCAGGGCCACCAGCCGCTCGAGGCGCATCGCCAGAGGACGCTCCTCCCCCCTCTGCCCCTCGAGAAGCAGCTCCAGATCGGCGATGCGGTCGCGGGCCGCCTTGGAGGGGGATACCCTCTGAGAGACGGCCCACTCGGCCACGCCGAGCTTGAAGAGGAACGAGGGCTGCTCCGGACTCCCCTCGTCGATGTAGTTCAGAAGGGCCTGCTGCCTCTCGGCGATGCTTCCCGGCAGCTCGCGACCGAAAAGATCCTGCTCCACCTGGCCGAGGCGGGCGATGAGACCTCCGGGTTGAGGCCCTCCGTAGACGACCTTCTCCACTCTGCCCAGAAGCTGAAAGGGCGTCTCCTCGTCGGCCACGGCCCCGGAAAGGGCACAGAATCCGACGAAAAAAGCGGCGACGAGACAGACCCAGGCCAAACGTTTCATCGATCTACCTCCTTCAGCGTTCGCGTTCCTCAATCGGGAGCCGAATCCCTTTCCCTCTTCCCGGCCAGAGCGGCGGCCACGAAATCGCGGAAGAGCGGCTGGGATTTCACGGGACGCGATGTGAACTCAGGATGAAACTGAACGCCGACGAACCAGGGGTGGTCGGCCATCTCGACGATCTCCACCAGGTTCCGGCCGGGACAGATCCCGGCGACGCGGAGTCCCTTGGCCTCCAGGCGATCGAGGTACTCGTTGTTGAACTCGAAGCGATGGCGATGGCGCTCGTGAATCAGGGGTCGACCGTAGGCCCGCCGGGAACGGCTTCCCTCGACGAGCTCGCAGGGATAGGCGCCGAGACGCATCGTTCCGCCCATGTCCTCGACGCACTTCTGCTCCTCCATGAGATGGATGACGGGACTGGGCGTGGCCGGGTCGATCTCGACGCTGTTGGCGCCGACGATGCCGCAGACGTTGCGGGCGAATTCGACGACGGCCACCTGCATCCCCAGGCAGAGGCCGAAATAGGGGATTTTTTTCTTCCGGGCAAATCCCGCGGCGGCGATCTTTCCCTCGACGCCGCGGGAGCCGAAACCTCCGGGAACGAGAATGGCGTCGACGCCCGAAAGATGGGCCTCGGCCCCGTCGCACTCGATCTCCTCGGCCTCGACGGGACGCATCCGGACGCGGCAGCCGTTGGCGATTCCCGCGTGGAGGAGGGCCTCGACGACGCTCAGGTAGGCATCCTTGAGGGCCGTGTACTTGCCGACCATGGCGATCTCGACCTCCTCCTCGGCGTCGGTGAAGGTGGCGATGAAACGCTCCCAGTCGCTCAGATCGGGGGCATTCCCGTCGGCAAGGCCCAGACGGCGCAGGACGAGGCCGTCGAAATCCTGGGCGAAAAGCTGAAGGGGAACCTTGTAAATGGTGTCGGCGTCGAGGGCCTCGACGACACAGTCCTTGGCGACGTTGCAGAAGAGGGCGATCTTGTCGCGAAGATCCTGGCTCAGAGCGAACTGGGAGCGGCAGACGATGATATCGGGCTGGATGCCGATGCGACGCAGCTCGTTGACGCTGTGCTGCGTCGGCTTCGTCTTCAGCTCGCCTGCGGCGGCGATGTAGGGGACGAGGGTGACGTGGCAGTAAAGGACGTTTTCCCGGCCCACGCGGGAGATCATCTGACGGATGGCCTCGAGGAAGGGCAGGCCCTCGATGTCGCCGACGGTGCCGCCGATCTCGCAGATGACGATGTCCTGCCCCTCGGCGACGGCGAGGACGCGCTGCTGGATCTCGCTGGTGATGTGGGGAATGACCTGGACCGTCGCGCCCAGATAGTGTCCCTCCCGCTCCTTGTCGATGACGCGGGAATAGATCTTCCCCGTCGTCACGTTATTGGACGACGTGAGCGACTCGTCGATGAAACGCTCGTAATGGCCCAGATCGAGATCGGTCTCGGCCCCGTCGTCGGTGACGAAGACCTCGCCGTGCTGGAAGGGGTTCATCGTCCCGGCGTCGACGTTGATGTAGGGATCGAGCTTGATGATGGAGACCTTGAAACCCCGTTTTTTGAGCAACACACCCAACGATGCCGCCGTGATCCCCTTGCCGAGAGACGAGACGACACCGCCGGTGACAAAGACGTATTTGGTCATTCCCTTCCAGACCTCCCCGGTAAAATTGGCTCCTCTGGAGCCTCGCGGTCATCCAAAGCAACGATACTACCACAGCTTCTCCCCGACGAGAGCGAAAAGGCCTAAAAGAGACTGGACCGGAGTCGGCCTCCGGTCCAGTTTAATCGATCCTGTCCCTCCCGTCACGGACCTCCGTCAACGGAGCACCTTGAGAGGATTCGTCGGTGAGTTGTTGATGCGGACCTCGAAGTGAAGGTGCGGCCCCGTGCTGCGCCCCGAGGAGCCCACCAGGGCGACGGCCTGGCCTGCCGAGACCTTCTTCCCCTTGGCGGCGAGGAGCTTGCTGCAGTGGGCGTAAAGGGTCGTGTAGCCGCCGCCGTGGTTGATGACGATGACCCGTCCGTAACCGCCCATCCAGCCCGAGTAGACGACGGTTCCCGCCTTGGCCGCCACGATGGTCCTTCCCGACGGGGCCCTGATGTCGAGGCCCGTGTGGAAGTCCTTCCGGCCGCTGAAGGGATCGCGACGCCAGCCGAAGGGGCTGCTGATGCGACCGGCCACGGGCCAGCGGAAACCGCTGAGCGCCGCCGACGATCCGCTCCGTCCGCTCGTGGCCGCCACGACGGGTTTGGCGCCGGGGAGAAAGACCGACTTGCCCGCCTCGAGGCCGGCCCCTTCGGCGAAGCCGTTGGCCAACGTCACCGCCTCGGGATGGACGCCGAACTTCTTGGACAGCGCCGCCAGCGTATCGCCCTTCTGCACCTTGTGCAGCACGCCGTCCTGGTTGGGGACGAGAAGCTTCGTGCCCGGGGAGAGGACATCGGGATTTTTGAGCGTGTTGCAGCCGAAGAGCGTGTTGATGTCGAGATTGAAGTTGTTGGCCACGCTCCAGAGCGTGTCGCCCTGCTGGACGACGTACTCCTTCATCTCCAGAGGAGCGGCCTCCTTCTGCTTGATCTCCTCGACCTTGGCGCGGCGCCCGATCTCCTCCAGCACGAAGGACACGTCCTCCGGGGAGCGGGGAATCAGAAGAAGCTGCCCCTCGACGAGACGGTGAAGGCTCTTGAGGCCGTTGGCCTTGGCCACGTCCTCGGGCGTCACGGAGAGACCGTTACAGATGGCGCTCAGCGTCTGGCCCGAAGCCACGACATGCTCCTCCCACCGGGCGAGCTCGACGTCGCCCGACGCCCCGCTCGCCTTGAGGGATTTCTCCCCGGCGGGAGTCAGTTCCTTGAGGACGAGTTCTTCTTCGAAGAGGGAAGGGCCTTCAGGAAGGGGGCCGATCCCGAGGGACCGGGCCGATTTGCTCTGAGTGGCCGACAGCCCCCCCTCGAAGGGAAGGCCCGTGGCCGACATGTCGACGACGATGAATCCCGAGGGGACCGTCGCCGCCGTGGCGTGAAAACTGTCGGGAAGGTCGCTCCAGAGACCGCCGCCAGCACGTTCGCTGGCCGCGACGGATAGATAAACCGTGCCGCTGATCATGACGACCAGCAGAAGAATGAATCCGAGCCTCCCCGCTCTGCGGCGGGACCTGGTCGCTCTCTGCCAACCCAAACCTTCTCACCCCGTTTCTGGCCACGACGCCGATGGAAATCGATAAACCTCGCCGACCATTATAAAGCGACGAGGCGGAGAGGGCAATCGATCAGGTAATTTTAATTGTCTTCAGAAAATCCACGTTGGACACCGTGTTTTTGATCTTGCCGATGATGAGATTGAGCACTTCGGCCTCGTCGAGACTGGAAATGCGGCGACGGAGGAACCAGACCCGGGCCAGTTCGTCGGCGTCGAGGAGGAGCTCCTCGCGTCTCGTGCCCGACCGGCCGATATCCACGGCGGGGAAGATGCGCTGCTCGGCCAGTTTCCTCGACAGGTGGACTTCCATGTTTCCCGTTCCCTTGAATTCCTCGTAGATGACCTCGTCCATGCGGCTTCCCGTGTCGACGAGGGCCGTGCCGACGATGGTGAGGCTTCCTCCCTGCTCGATGTTGCGGGCCGCGCCGAAGAAGCGCTTGGGGAAATAGAGCGCCGCGGGGTCCATGCCGCCCGAGAGCGTCCTTCCCGACGGGGGGACGATGAGGTTCGACGCCCGGGCCAGGCGGGTGATCGAATCGAGGAGGAGGACGACGTCCTTGCCCACTTCGACGAGGCGCTTGGCCTTCTCCAGCGCCAGGTTGGCCACTCGCATGTGCTCCTCGGCGGGGCGGTCGAAGGTGGAGGCGATGACCTCGCCCGCCACGGACCGGGCCATGTCGGTGACCTCCTCGGGGCGCTCGTCGATGAGAAGGACCATGAGGATGACGTCGGGGTGGTTGGTCGTGACGGCGTTGGCGATTTTCTTGAGGATCGACGTCTTGCCCGCCTTGGGCGGAGAGACGACAAGGGCCCTCTGGCCCATGCCGATGGGGGCGAAGAGGTCGATGAGGCGCGTCGAAACTTCCTGAGGCGTCGTCTCGAGGTGGAAGCGCTTGTCGGGGAAAAGGGGAACGAGCTGCTCGAAGTGGGGCCTGCGACGGGCCGCCTCGGGATCGGAGAAGTTGACCATCTCCACCCGCAGAAGGGCCTCGTAGTGCTCCTGTTCTTTGGGGGGGCGGACCAGACCCCAGACGACATCGCCGTTGCGAAGGCCGAAGCGCCGGATCTGGGAGGCCGAGACATAGATATCGTCGTCGCCGGGAAGAAGCCCCTCGTGGCGGAGGAATCCGAAACCCTCGGCGAGGACTTCCAGCGTTCCGCCGCCCAGGCGGAACCCCATCTCCTCGGCCTGATGGCGCAGGACGGCGATGACGAGATCGTCTTTGCGGAGCGACGAGGCGCCGGTGACGCCCAGGTCCCGGGCCAGCTTGCGGAGATCGGTCAGAAGGAGGGAGCTCAGACGCCCGTAGGAGTGGCGAGGTCGGGGAGCCGCCTTGGGCTCCTGGAGCTCGGAAACCGCCTCGGCCTCGACGGCGGGAGCCCCCTCCCCGTTGTAGTCGTCGTTAGGCCCGATCGCCATGGCGGCTCCTGTAGATCTCCCAGTCGGCGACGAAGGAGGCGATTCCCTTTTCCGTCAGGGGATGGTGGAAGAGCTGCTTCAGCACCTTGAAGGGAAGGGTGACCACGTCAGCTCCCGCCAGGGCCGCCTCCGCGACGTGTCGGGGATGGCGGACGCTGGCGGCGAGGACCCGCGTCGTCACCGCTCCGGCCCGGAAGGCCGAAACGATCTCCCCGACGAGTCCCATGCCGTCCTGTCCGATGTCGTCGAGACGCCCCACGAAGGGGCTGACGTAGGTGGCTCCGGCCGCCGCGGCCAGCAGGGCCTGGTTGACGGAAAAGACGAGAGTGACGTTGGTGGCCCTTCCCTCTCGCGAGAGGGCCCGGACGACGCCCATCCCCTCGGGCGTCATGGGAATCTTGACGACGACATGGGGACTCAGAAGGGCCAACTCCCGGGCCTCGCGAAGCATGGCCTCCCCCTCGAGGGATACGGCCTCGGCGCTCACCGGACCGTCGACGATGTCGGCGATGGCCTTCACCCGTTCCCTGAAGGAAAGATCGCCCTCCTTGGCGACGAGAGAGGGGTTCGTCGTCACGCCGTCGACGACACCCCAAGCTGCAGCCTCCCGGATTTCCTCCAGGTTGGCCGTATCAAGAAAAAAACGCATGTTCCAACTCCTCCTCGCTGATCGGGAAATCTTCCATGTTGTTTTGTGCCCGGACCTTCCGCTACGCCCGGTTTTTTTGCCGCTCCCGGGCCTCCGGCTCTCCCTGGAGATCTTCCTGTTCCGGCTGTTCCTGAGGTTCTTCGACGGAAAAGTCCAGCCGAAAGGCCTGGCGCCCTCCCTCGGATATGGTGACGCCGTACTCCCCCACAGGCAGAGGCGCCCCGTCTTCGCGCACGAGATAGAAGGCCCTGGTCCCCTCGGAGGACTCGACAGACAGAGACTCTTCATGAATGAGATGATTTTGATAAAACCAGCGGACCTGGAGGCTTTCGCCTTGGCGGGCAAGGCGGAAGCGGAAACGGACGCCCAATTGACGGATGCCGAAGGAGAAAGGGGAACCTCCGCCGAGGGGACGAAGCTGCTCGTCCAGCTCCTCACAGACCGAGACATCGAGGACCTCGCAGCTGGCCACGATGCCGCTGCCGCGAAGAGCCCAGCCGAGCAGCAGGGCAGAAAGAACCGTTGCGGAAAAGACGAAGGCCAGGGGGAAACGGCTGCTTTTCTTCATTATAGCGCATCATCTCCCATCGAGAAGGGAAGGAGGTTTGCGAAACCGTGTCCAGAAAGGCGTCGCTGGAGGGGTCCTCTGGATCTTTTCGGGAGCTTGCCGGAGACGCTAGAGTTGCGGACAGGCCCCGCCCTGCCTGAAGGAGGGGCGATCCGAAAAGGAGTGAACGCTCATGGAAGGAGAACGCAAGGAAACTTCGAGAACGATGGCGCTGGGCGCCCTCGTGGCCGCCGCCGTGGCCGTGGCCACGATGATCCACATTCCCGTCCCGGGCTTTCGCCTCTACTTCAACTTCGGAGAAGGCGTCCTCTACGTCGCCGCCCTCACCTTCGGAGCCCGCTACGGCGCCGCAGGGGGACTGGGCGCCGCCCTGGCCGACCTACTCCTGGGCTACCCCCTCTGGGCCCCTCTCACCCTGGTCATCAAAGGCGCCGAGGGGTATGTCGTCGGCCGTCTCGCCGCCAGGGGACGGATCGTCGCCCTCCTGGCCGGCGCGGCGATCATGATCGTCGGCTACACGACGGCCGCCGGCTTCCTCTACGGCTGGAAGGCCGCTCCCGTCGAGCTGGCCACGGACCTCGTCCAGACCGGTATGGGAGGCGCCTTCGCCCTCTTTTTCGCCCCTCTTCTCAGGAGGCGCCTCCTCCTTCCGGAGACGAAGTGAACGTCCTCCAGAGGTTCTGAAGCTCGGCTACGATCTCGCGCTGCACCTCGAGAGGGAAGCCGTCGACGGAGGGCTCGGAAAGGCCGGAGACGCCGTCGACGGCTCCGGCGGCCACGAGGGACCGCAAAAGCCGCTCCTCCTCGTAGGGCCCGTGGCCGAGCCATATCCCTCTCCGACAGGAGAGAAGGGCGCCGAGGGCGTAAGCCCCCCAGTTGGAGACGTCGACGGCCAGGGCGACGTCGGCCGGAATGCAGCAGAGGGAAGGGGCGAATTCGGGACGGGCGGCGGAAAGTCCCTCCAGGAAAGAGGCCATTCCCGCCTCGTTGCCGCCGTCTCCGACGGACAGGAGAGAGACGCCGCGAAGAGGCGCCTCGAGGGCGGCTCCGTCGAGGGGAGCCGTGACGGAGGAGATGTCCCGTCCCCGCATGTTGCGGAAGGTCCCGTCGCGACAGCGGCCGGGGCGCTCCACATAGAGAAGGAGATCGGGGTCCCAGGACCAGATTTCCCCGGGCTCGTCGACGCAGAGGAGGGGGGGACCGTCGTCGAGGGCGGCGGCCCCGGCGGCGACGACGTCGAAACAGAGCGAGTCGGTGACGACGACCGCTCTTTTCCCGTCCCGTTCCAGAGCCCGGGCGAGCACGAGAGCGCCGCCGGGGCCGTCGGTCTCGGCGGCTCCGGCCTCGAGAACGTAGAAACCGGTGACGACGGCGATACGCCTCTTCCCCTCCAGAAGGGCCAGGGCCTCCGTCCAGTGGTCGGGTCTGCCCATCGTGGAGGCACCCCGACGGGGACGATCGCAGGCCACCAGGCCCATCAGGCCCCGGACCCACTCCTCCTCTCTCATCGCCCCACCTCAGATGCTGAGCTTCTCGACGAGATCGAGAAGCTCCGTGTTCAGTTCTTTCTTCTGTTCCCAGGCCAGAGAGAGGGGCACGAGTTCCATGCCTCCCCGGCGGTAGGCGGCCATGACGCCCGTCTGCCCCTCGACGAGGCCCGTCAGGGCCGCGGCCCCCATGCGAGAGGCCAGGACGGCGTCGAAGGCGGAGGGGCTCCCGCCTCGCTGGATATGGCCCAGGACGGTGATCCGCGAGTCGTAGCCTCCCGTGTCGAGAAGCTGGCCGGCAAGCTCGTGGGCCGCCATGACCCCCTCGGCCAGAACGATCAGGGAGTGGGTCTTACCCCTCTTGCGGGCATAGTGCAGCTTGTCGCAGAGACGGGGCAGATCGACGGATCTTTCGGGGACGAGGACATATTCGGCGCCGCTGGCCACGGCCACCTCGAGGGCCAGGAAGCCGGCCTCCCTTCCCATCACCTCGATGATGAAAAGGCGATCGTGGCTGCTGGCCGTGTCGCGGATCTTCTTGACGGCCTCGAGGACGGTGTTGAGAGCCGTGTCGAAGCCGATGGTCATGTCCGTTCCGGCGATGTCGTTATCGATCGTCGCCGGAACGCCGACGACGGCGAAGCCGCGCTGGACGAGCTCCCAGGCTCCCCTGAAGGAACCGTCGCCGCCGATGACGACGAGGCCGTCGATGTCGAAGCGCTTGAGCTGCTGAAGGGCCTCGTTGATCCCCTCGGGGCGGCGGAACCGCTCGCTTCGGGCCGTCCTGAGGATCGTCCCCCCCCTGTGGATGATGCCGCCGACGGAGCTTTTGGTCAGGGGGATCAGATCCCCCTCGAGAAGCCCCTCATAACCCCTCCGGACGCCGACGACCTCGATATCCCGGAAAATCGCCGACCGGGCGACGGATCGTACGGCGGCATTCATGGCCGGAGCGTCGCCCCCGCTGGTCAGAACGGCAATACGTTTCATCCTGAGCCTCCTTTCTCGTTTCCCACGCCGTTCATCCTAGCATGGGCGGACCGGAGGCGGAAGGGACCCGTCCCGGAAGGACGCTACTCTTCCTCGCGGAAACGCCTCCAATACCCCTTCAGCGGCGCCGCCAGACGGGGCTCCTCGCCGAGGCGGCCCGGGAAGTAGTAGCGCCGGACCTCTTTCATGTAGGCCTGGGGAACCCAGTGGCGCTCGTCGTCATGGGGGTAGAGATAGCCCGTCCCGTGAGGCCGGAGCGGCTCGGGCACCTCCTGCAGGGGGCCCGACTCGGCGTCGGCCACGGCGGCGCTGACGGCGCGATAGGCGCTGTTGCTCTTGGGAGCCAGGGCCAGATAGAGGGCCGCTTCGGCGAGGATGATCCTCGCCTCGGGATAGCCGACGCGATCGGCGGCCTCGGCCGTGGCCGTGGCGACGAGAAGGGCGCGGGGATCGGCCAGTCCCACGTCTTCGGCGGCGAAGATGAGGAGACGACGGGCGATGAAGTGCAGATCCTCGCCGGAGGCGACCATCCGCCCGAGCCAGTGTAGGGCGGCATCGGGATCGGAGCCGCGCAGGCTCTTGATGAAGGCCGAAGCGACGCCGTAGTGGTCGTCCGAGGCCCGATCGTAGCGGCGATAGGCCCCGGGAAGGGAGGCGACGAGGGCCTCGACGGTGAGACGACGCCCCATGGAGGCCGCCAGGGAGCTCACGGCGACTTCGAGACGCGTCAGGGCCTGGCGGGCATCTCCGCCGGCGCTCCGCGCCAGGGCCAGGAGCGCCTCTTCGTCGGCCTCGACGGAGAGGGCGCCCATTCCCGACTCGACGTCGGAGAGGGCGCGATGGAGAAGGGCCGTCAGCTCGGCCTCTCCGAGAGGCTGCAGCTCGTAGACGACGAGGCGGGAGAGAAGGGTCTTGTTGATCTCGAACCAGGGGTTCTCCGTCGTCGTGCCCACGAGGATCAGATCGCCCCTCTCGACGGAGGGAAGAAGGGCGTTCTGCTGCGATCGGTTGAAGTGGTAGATCTCGTCGACGAAGGCGACGGCGGCTCGTCCACCGTCGCGCCCCTTGAGGGCCAGGGCCTCGTCGACGAGCTGGCGGAGGTCGCTCACCTTGGCCGTAACGGCGTTGATCTCCAGAAGGGATCGCCCCGTGGCCTGCGCCATGAGCCGGACCAGCGTCGTCTTCCCCACGCCGGGGGGACCGTAGAGGATGGAGCCCGGCACCCGTCCCGCCTCGAGGAGGCGGCGCAGGGGGGCTCCGACGCCGACGAGATGGCTCTGTCCCAGGAACTCGTCGAGGTTCCTGGGTCTCATCCGATCGGCCAGAGGGCGCTCCCAGGGGCCCTTGGGCCTGGCTTCCCCGGGAAAGAGGAGAGTTCCGTCCTCGCTCACCGCAGGACGCCTCCGAGCCAAGGGGCGATCTCAGCCTCGCCTCCCTCCTGTTCGACGACGGAGACGAGAGGATAGCGCTCGCCGATCAGGTGGCCGACGGCGAGAGAGAGGGGCTCGCCCATCCATCGCCTCGCCGGGGCGGCCGACGCCTTCCACTGCAGAGGAGAGAGGGTCGCCCCCGGAGGAACGGTCAGGCGGCCCACGCCGAGCGAGGCCATCTCCAGGGCACAGCCGATCGGATCCGCCTCGGCGTCCGCCAGGGAGACCGATAGCCCCCAGGCCCGCTCCAGCCACGACCGACCCCTCTCACGGACGAGGTCGCGGTACTCCCAGGGGACGAGGGGTTCGGGGTCGGAGAGGGAGTCGACGAGGTCCGTCAGGGCGGGGAAGGCCACGTCGGGCCACTCGATCCAGGAGGGATCGGCGCGCTGGACGAGGACGGACCTCATCCCGGCCCGCCGGGCTCCGATGAGGTCGTAGAGGAAGTCGCCCACGAAGACGGCCGACGACGGATCGACGCCGAGGGCGTCGGAAGCGCGCCAGAGCGCCTCGGGAGCGGGCTTGACGGGCCCGTCGTCGCGGCTGAGCGTCACGGGAGGCAAGGTCAGGCCGATACGGGAGGCCGCCTCCTCCATGGCGCCGCGGAAATTGCGGGAGACGACGGCCCAGGGCAGCCCCCTTTCGGCAAGCCAGCCCAGAAGTTCGTCGGCTCCCGGAACGAGAGTGGCCTGACGGGCGCCCTCCATTTCCAGAGCCTCCACGTCGCGGTGAAAGGCCCGGCGCTCCTCCTCGGGAAGCCCTTCGGCCGCCTCGAGCAGAGGGACCCGCCGCCCGCCGAAATAGCGACGACGGAGGGGGCCGAAATCAAGGCTCGTCTCGGCCAGAACGCCGTCCCAATCGAGCAGGAAGGCCGAGGCTCCTGCCGGATGCCAAAAGGGCGCCGCAATCATATCCTCCCCCCCTTTGAAGGCGAATGAAGACGAAAGAAGGGTGCGAGTTCCCTCGCGCCCTTCCTGTCGAAAGAAAGATCCTTTGACCGAGACGGAGGCCCCTCCTTCGAGGGACGTCCCCAACGGGGACAAGCGGCAAGGCTTCCTCGTCTGCAACGCTCACGGAAAGGAAAGAAGGGACCTGAAAAGCGCATTTCGTCAAAAACCCCGCAATGCCGTCGCATGAAGGCCTTGACCCGGTCCCTAGAAGAATGGAAGCCTTCCCCTCCTTAGCTTCGGTGACGAACGGGCGTCTCCTCTGCCGGAGCGGAGCCCGGCCTCCGCAGGCTCGAGTGTTGGCTCAAGGCACTTCATACATGTCAACGAACACCGCAGGGATTTTCTTTGCCTCATTATACCACGGCAGGTGGAACTCTCAACGGGGGGGCTCCTCGGGAGGGAAAAAACGTTCCAGAAGATAGACCTGCTCCCGAAGGAAAAAACGCTCCATCTCGGAGGGATCGAAGGGCTTGAGCAGGGTGGGACAGAGGTCGTTTCTGGCATCGTCGAAAAAGGCCAGGCTCTTCACGAGATGGTAGGCGTTGACCCGACGGCCGGGAAACTTGCCTTCGACGAGGCGGAAGAGGTCGCGGGGTTTCAGCCCCTGACGGGCCAGCTCGTAGAGGTCGATGAAATCCTTGAGGGCCCCCCGATCGGCCAGGGCCGCCAGCTTCATGACGCCGATGTCGACGGGCGAGGCCAGACGGAGCGCCTCAAGATCGGGAACGAAGAGAAGGGGACGGAGGAGCGGGTTGGGATAGTGGAGCCACGTCACTCGGACGCCGTCGAGGACGGCGTGAAAGGTTCCACGGGCCGTCTCGGAGATGACGAGAGAACCGATCTCCTCGAGGCGGCGACGGAGACCCTCTATGTCGAAATCGTCGGGAACGAACCAGTCGAAATCCTCCGAATGGCGGTGGCCGAAGAGCAGGGCCAGAGCCGTCCCTCCGGCCAGATAGGCCCCGGAGACGGGAGGCGTTTCGACGAGCCGCCTCAGAAGTAACCGTCGCGGCTCGTCGAGAATGTCCCAAAACATCGCATTTCTCCCTCGTCGAGGCCGAAGAGGTTCTGCCAGCACCGGGCCGTCTTCGGCGTCAGCCTCCGGCTTTCACGGACGACCGTCGCGATCTTCTGGCGACCGTAACGATCGACGATCCATCGCAGATGGCCTTCGTCGCCCCAGTTGAGGACCCGCTCGACGACAAGGCGCCAGTGGCGCCCGCCGTCGAGCTGCTCCCAGTCGACGTCCCAGAAAAGAGGACGGAAGCTCTCGGGGAGAGGTCCTCCGTCGATCAAGAGAGGACCTCCTCCCCGGCCGCATAGACCCAGTCGGCAGGCCGGGGGCCGCAGCCCAGGCGCCAGGCGACGGCACGGGCGATCCGCTCCCCGGCCCGCCCGTCTCCGTAGGGGTTGGAGGCCACAGGGATCTCTCCGGGCCTTATTCCCCTGTCGAGGAGCAGGGAGAGCTGGGACCGGACCCCGTCGGGATCGGTGCCGACAAGGCGCAGAATCCCCGTCAGGAGCCCCTCGGGGCGCTCCGTCACGTTCCGCAGCACCGCCACGGGAACCCCCAGGGAGGCGCCCTCCTCCTGAAGGCCGCCCGAGTCGGTGACGATGAGACGGCTCGCGGACAGAAGGGCTGCCATCTGACCGTACTCCAGGGGATCGAGGAGGATGAAGTTGGGCACCTCCGAGAGGACGGGAACGACGGCCTCGCGAACGACGGGATTGAGGTGGACGGGATAGACGAAGAGGTGATCGGGGAAAGCTCGGGCCACGTCGGCCAGCGCGCCGGCGAGGGCGCCGAGGCGGGGCCAGTTTTCGCGGCGATGGAGCGTCACCGATACCACCTGTCTTCCGCGAGGCAGGACAGGAAGCTCCCCCCTGCCCGCGGCGAAGCGGATGGCGTCGACGGCCGTCTGGCCGGTGACGACGAGGCGGTCCGGGCTCTTGCCCTCGTCGAGGAGATTCCTCCGGGCCCCCTCCGTGGGGGGGAAATCGAGATCGGTGATGACCGACGTGAGGCGGCGATTGGCCTCCTCGGGAAAGGGCTCGGCGAGACGGTGACTTCGGAGTCCCGCCTCGACGTGACCGACGGGAATGCCCTCAAGGAAGGCGGCCCAGGCGACGACGAAGGTGGTGAGCGTATCGCCGTGGACGAGGACGTAGCGGGCCTCCATTTCCCTCAGAGCCGAAGCGGCCTGGGGCAGGATGCGGGCGGCCAGCTCGGGCAGGGACTGACGCTCCGTCATGACCTCCAGGTTCCGATCGGCCTCGAGGCCGAAGAGTTCCATCGCCTGAAGAAGCTGTTCCCGATGCTGTCCCGACAGAAGCACCAGAGGGACAAGCCCCTCCGCCTCGGTCATGGCCCGATATACGGGCGCCATCTTGATCGCCTCGGGACGGGTCCCGAAGGCCAGAACCACGCGTTTTTCCGTCAAGGCAACGCTCTCCCGTCTTTTATGAAGATTCATGGCGGGGCCGCAACGAGGCCTCGATCCCTTTTGCCGACGAGGCCGCCCCGATCTCCTCCAGGTTTTCCGACAGATAGGACCGGAGCCACTGGGCCACGTCGGGCGTCCGAAGCATTTCGCGATCTTCCAGCACGTCGACGATTTCCTTGCTGTCGAAGACGAATTCCCGATCGTCGACGCGATGGCGGTAGATCCAGCGGATCTGGGGATGGCCCGCCAAGAGCGTCACGAGCGTCGAGGCGACGTCACCCATAGGGGGCCGATCGATGTGGTCGTAACGGAAAGAGGCCTTAAGCTTCGTGCCCTCGCCCAGCCGCGATTCCAGCGTCAGACCGCCGCCACAGGCCTCGGCGGCCTGCTTCAGGAAGGGGATGCCCAGCCCGACGCGCCGCGTCGTACGAGTCGTGAAAAAGGGATCGTACACTCTGGCGCAGCGGTCCTCGTCCATCCCTCGGCCGTCATCTTCGACGGAGAGGATAAGCCAATCGTCGCGCCGAAGCTCCTCCAGAAGGATCGTGACCGTATCGGCATCGGCGACGGCACTGTTCTCGGCGATATCCAGGATGTGGCAGGAGAGATCTTCTAACATGGCCGATCCTCCTCCGCGCGCGACGAAAGGGGCTCTCCCCCCGGCAGGCGACGAACCGAGCCGCCGAAGAGGCCAGAAGGCCTCTTTCCGTCGACGTCGCTCGCGCTTTCGGGCCCGATCGTCTTCCGTCCCTTGAACTGCAAGGCTGCCATCAAGGCTTCTCCCACCCTTCAAGACCGCCCGGCCCGGGAGCGGGCGCCCCCTGCGGACCGGGTCCGTTTAAAGCCCCCCGAAAGAGCCCGGCGGCCCCCGGCCGACCGGGCTTGACCATACCATCTCTCCCTGAAGGTGGCAAGAATTGTGCCCATGATTTACCCCTTCCTTCAGGAAGAGGTAAGGGCGCGCCCGATCGGGAACGACTATAATCGAGAGAAGTGTTCGATGCCTTCATCTGCGGGAGGTGACGGAATGCACGCATTGGCCCTCCACGGCCATTTCTATCAGCCGCCCCGGGAAGACCCCTGGCTGGACGACGTCCTCCTCGATCCTTCGGCGGCGCCGGCCCACGATTGGAACGAACGCGTCGCCGCCGAATGTTACCGCCCCAACAGGGCGGCCCGTCTTGTCGACGCCGAAGGGCGCATCGTCGCCATCGTCGACAACTACCGCCACATGAGCTTCAACGTCGGACCGACGCTCCACGGCTGGATCGAACGTCACGATCCCGTCCTGGACCGACACATCAAGGGAGCCGACCGCCAGGGCGGAGGAGCCGTGGCCCAGGCCTACAACCACATGATCCTCCCCCTCGCCTCGGAGAGGGACCGTCTGACCCAGATCCGCTGGGGGCTGGCCGACTTCCGCCACCGCTTCGGCCGCCCGTCCGAGGGCTTCTGGCTCCCCGAGACGGCCGTCGACGAGGCCACTCTCGACGATCTGGCCCTCTGCGGCGTCTCCTTCGTCCTCTTGGCGCCCCATCAGTGCGCCGCCGTCTCTCCCCCCCGAGGTCCCTGGACGGAGACGCCCCAGGGCAGGGGACTGGACGTCACCCGCCCCTACCGCGTCGAATTGCCGTCAGGCCGTTCCATCACGGCGATCTTCTACCACGGCCCCCTCGCCCAGGCCCTGGCCTTCGGCGATCTCCTCAAAAACGGCGACGCCCTGGCCGAGGCTCTCCTCGGGGCCCTTCCGACGGGACGGGAGGAACCGTCGCTGCTCGCCGTCGCCGTCGACGGAGAGACCTTCGGACATCACCACAAGTTCGGGGAAATGGCCCTCTCCAGGGCCTTCCGACTCCTCTACGGCTCCCGCGGCGGCGCCTGCGTCACGACGCCTGCGGCCTTCCTGGCCGCGCACCGACCCACATGGCAGGCACGGATTCTTCCGCGGAGCTCCTGGTCCTGCGCCCACGGCCTGGAGCGGTGGAGAAGCGACTGCGGCTGCCGTACCGGCGGAGACCCCTCCTGGCACCAGAGATGGAGAGGCCCCCTCCGGCAGGCTCTGGACACCCTGAAGGGGGCGGTCGACGAGGCCTTTGTCTCCCTGGAGCCCCTCGTCGGCGACGTCTGGCGCCTTCGCGACGAGGCCGTCGCCCTTTACCTGACGGGACGGCACTCGCCCAGGGAATCCTTCCTGGCCCAGAGGCTGGGCGATTTCGACGAGGTCCGGCGCCTCTCGATCAGGACCCTGATCGAGGCTCAGCGCATGGCCATGTTCATGTACACCTCCTGCGGCTGGTTCTTCAACGACGTGGCCGGCATCGAGACGGCTCAGATCATCGCCTACGCCCTGAGGGCCTGCGACCTGCTCCGCCAGGCCACGGGCCGCGACGTCCTCCCCGATCTTCTCCGAGACCTGTCGAAGGCCGAGGGCAACCGCCCCGATCTTCCCGACGGAGCGGCCGTGGCCCGATCCCTTCTTCCGGGAAAAAGAGATCTGCCCCGCATCGCCGCCGAGGCCGCCCTTGCCGAAAAGGGAAAGACCTACTACGCCTTCGACCTCGCGAGGCGGGAGCAATCCCTCCGCAGCGGCGAGTTCCGGCTCCGCCTGGCGACCGTCACCCTCCGGGACCGACGGACGGGAGAGACCTGGCAGGGGGAGACGGCCTGTCTCTCCCAGGGGGCCCTCGACGACGTCTGCCGCCTCCGGGAGGGACCGCCCTCGTCGTCGCGGGAACTGCGGCGCCTTTTCTACGAGGGAGACCTGCTCGAACTGTCGCGCCGCCTCGAGGCGGACTACCCCCTCGGCCCCTGGCGAATGGCCGACCTTCCTCCCGACGAAGGACGCGCCCTGGCCCTCGATCGGACGAGGCGCGCCCAGGAGCGCTACGCCGCCCAGGCCGAGGCCGTCACCGACGACAGTCGGCGCCTGCTCGTCCAGCTCCATCTCATGGACACAGAACCTCCGGCCTACCTGAAGGCCGCGGCCGAACTGGCCCTGGAACACCGCCTCGCCTCTCTCATCGAGGGAGCGCGGGCCCTCGATCTGCTTCAGGAGGGATCTCCCCTGGCCGACCTCCTCGAGGAGGCCCGCTCCCTGGGATGCCGTCCCGAACTGGCTCTTCTGGCCCCCAGGCTGGCGGAGGAACTGCGCCGGCTGATCCGGCGCTCCAGGCTCGAAAGGGACGGCCAGGGCTTCGCCCTCGCCGACAGGGCACTGGTCCGAGCCCGCCATCTGTCTATCGACATGGACGTCACGAGACTGCAGAATGAGACCTGGCGGGCCCTGGAGGCCGAACACAACCTCTTGGACGACGATCTGCTGCGCCTGGCCGACCATCTGGGATTCGCCGTTCCCCGACCCTATCAGACGAGCTGAACGAAAGCAGGAGGGAAGAACCCATGACCATGACCTACGGCCGCCACATCGGACATGCCCTGAAAGACATGATGGAAAAGGACCCGGCCTTCCGCACCGTGGCCTATTTCTCGATGGAGATCGGCATCAAGGCCTCCATCCCCACCTATTCGGGAGGCCTGGGGGTGCTCGCCGGCGACATCCTCAAAAGCAACGCCGACCTGGGCGTTCCCATCGTCGGCATGACCCTCCTCTATCACAGAGGCTACTTCAACCAGAGCCTCGACGAGGGGGGCTACCAGAAGGAGACGGCCGTCTCCTGGCAGCCCGAGCGGGAGCTGCGTCTCCTGCCCAACCAGGTCTCGGTCTACCTCGAGGGACGGGAGGTCAAGGTGCGGACCTGGGTCCACGAGCTGACGGGCCTCAACGGCTACCCCGTTCCCGTCTACTTCCTCGATACCGACTTCGAGGGGAACACGGCCGACGACCGCAGCTTCACCTGGTATCTCTACGGAGGCGACCAGCGCTACCGTCTCTGCCAGGAGACGATCCTCGGCGTCGGCGGTCTCCGCATGCTCCGCGACATGGGCTACAACAGCCTCGAGACCTTCCATCTCAACGAGGGGCATGCCGGATTCCTGACGCTGGAGCTCCTGCGGGAACAGGGCTACGAGAGCTACGACAAGATCCGCGAACAGATCGTCTTCACGACCCACACGCCCGTCCCGGCCGGCCACGACCATTTCCGCTACGAACTCATCGACCGGGTCATGCCCTCCGTCTTCTCGGGACAGCTGCGGCGCATGATGCCTCCCGAGGGGGTCTCCATGACGGAACTGGGCCTCCGTTTCAGCCGCTACGTCAACGGCGTCTCGCGAAAGCACACGGAAGTGAGCCGCAACATGTTCAACGACCCCAAGATCGACGGCATCACCAACGGCGTCCACCCCGGCACCTGGACGGCCCCCGGCTTCAAGCGCCTCTACGACGCCTACGCGCCGGGGTGGCAGCACGACCCGGGACGGCTCGTTCAGGCCCTGCAGATTCCCGACGAGGAGATATGGAAGGCCCATCAGGCGGCCAAGCTGCGCCTCGTGGCCAAGGTCCTCGAGCTGACGGGACAGCAGCTCGACGTCGACGTCCTCACGATCGGCTTCGCCCGCCGGGCGGCGACGTACAAGCGGGCCGACCTCCTTCTGACCGACGTCAAGCGCCTCCTCAGCATCGCCTCGGGACAGGTCCAGTTCCTCTTCGCCGGCAAATCCCATCCCCACGACGAAGGGGGCAAGGCGATGATCCGGCAGATCTACAGGGCCTCGCAGGAACTGGGTTCGGCCATCCCCATCGTCTTCGTCGAGAACTACGACATGGAGATCGGAGCCCTCCTCACCCAGGGCGTCGACGTCTGGCTCAACAACCCCAAACGCCCCCGCGAGGCCAGCGGCACCAGCGGCATGAAGTGCACCCTCAACGGCGTCCTCAACTTCTCCGTCCTCGACGGCTGGTGGATCGAGGGGTGGATCGAAGACGTCACGGGCTGGTCCATCGGCCCCGAATCGAAGGAGGCCGAGCTGATCGACTACGACGAGAGCCAGGACGCCGCCGACCTCTACGGCAAGCTGGAGGAGAAGATCATCCCCGCCTACTATCGGAACCGGGAGAAGTGGGTCTCGATGATGAAGCACACCATCGCCCTCAACGGCAGCTACTTCAACACGACCCGCGTCGTCCGCGAATACTGCGAGAAGGCCTACGGCGTCTCCTTCCGGGGCCTCTAACGATCGGAGGGGTCCGCCCCCTTCGATCCGATCCTTCAGGGAGGTGTCCCATGGAACGGCTCCCCCAGCAACCGAGGGTCCTCCACGTGGCGACGGAGATGGCCCCTCTATCCAAGGTCGGAGGCCTGGGCGACGTCGTCGGCTCGCTGCCCAAGGCCCTCCGATCTCTCGGCATCGACGCCCGGGTGCTGACTCCGGCCTGGCCCGGCGTCCTCGACGCCCTGCGGCGGAGAGGGGCCCCTCTCCGCCGCGTCCGGGAGAAGATTCACGTCGCCCTCCGCTGGCAGGTCTTCTCGTCGCGCCTCTGGAAAAGCGAGATCGACGGCATCCCCCTCTACCTCCTCGACAACGAGGAGCTCTTCTCCGACCCCCGGATCTACCCCGAGTCCCTCACGGCCGATACGGCCCTTCCCTTCGCCCTTCTCTCCATGGCCGCCCTCGAGCTTCCCCATCGGGAGAGCTGGAAGGCGCAGATCCTCCACGGCCACGACTGGCCCACGGCCCTGCTCCCCGTGGCCCTTCGCTGGCATCGTCGCTACCGCGACGTCAGCGACGCCTACGAATCGGTGCTGACGATCCACAACCTGGCCCATCAGGGCATCCTCTCCCCCGCGATCCTCGACGAGTGGGGCCTCGACCGCAGGAGTTTCACCATGGAGGGCCTCGAATATTACGGCCAGGTCAACATTCTCAAGGGCGCCCTCCTCGCGGCCGGAGCCGTCACCACCGTCTCTCCCAGCTACGCGTGGGAGATCCAGACGGAACGGGGAGGCATGGGCCTCCACGGCGTCCTCGCCGCCAACCGGGACAGGCTGTCGGGCATCCTCAACGGCCTCGACCTCGACGCCTGGGACCCATCAGGCGACGCCTCCCTTCCCGCCCCCTTCTCCGCCGACGATCTCTCAGGAAAGAGGGTCTGCCGCCTCCGCCTCCTGGAGAGCCTGGGATGGGAGGACGACGAGCGCCCTCTGGTCTGTTTCATCGGACGCATCGTCGAACAGAAGGGCATCGATCTCCTCCTCCCCTCCCTCGAGACGCTCCTCGAATCGGGCAGCCGTCTCGTCGTCGTCGGGAGTGGCTTCTCCCTGTTCGAGAAGGCCCTCCAGGAACGGGCCTCGCGGCTGCCGGGCCTGGCCGTCCACATCGGCTTCAGCGAGGAGAGGGCCCGCCTCCTCTACGCCGGGAGCGACATGCTCCTCATGCCCTCCCTTTTCGAACCCTGCGGCCTCTCCCAGCTCATCGCCCTCCGCTACGGAACGGTGCCCGTCGTCCGGGCCACGGGAGGGCTGGCCGACACGGTCATCGACGCCGACGGGGCTCCCGACGGCTACGGCTTCCTCTTCTCCGACTACAACCCCGACGAACTGATCGCCGCCTTCGGACGGGCCCTTCGGGCCTATGGCGACCGCGATCGCTGGCGCGAGATCCAGCGTCGGGGCATGAGCCGCGACTTCTCCTGGAAGGCCTCGGCCCATGCCTACGAGCGGCTCTACCGCCGTCTCCTCGCCCTGGACTGAGGGGGCGGCGGACGGGAAAGTTTTTTGTTTGTCCATTGAATTAGATTTCTTTAAACAAATCCTTCCATGGGCTACAATGGACGAAGGCACGGCCATCTCTCGCCCTGGGGCTCCTGAGGCGACTTGAGGAGGGTCTCTCTCAATGATCTACGGAAAATACGGTCGCGTTCTCGGCATCGTCCTTGCCGGCGGCAAGGGAGAGCGGTTGATGCCCCTGACGAAATACCGGGCCAAACCGGCCGTCCCTTTCGCCGCCAAATACCGCATCGTCGACTTCGCCCTCTCCAACCTCGTCAACAGCGGCGTCTTTTCCATCTATGTCCTCGTCCAGTTCAAGAGTCAATCCCTCAACGAACACGTCGAGCGGGGCTGGCAGTTCGGCGGGGCCCTTCGGGGACGGGACTTCTTCATCACCGTCGTCCCCGCCCAGATGTGGCGGGGCGAGCACTGGTTCCAGGGGACGGCCGACGCCGTCTTCCAGAACCTCCACCTCGTCACCCTCTACAACGCCGACCGGATCTGCATCTTCGCCGCCGATCACATCTATAAGATGAACGTCGAAGAGATGCTCGACTTCCACCAGACCAGCGGCTCCGACGTCACCGTCGCGGCCAACATCGTCCCCCGCTCCGAGGCCCACCAGTTCGGCTGCCTCTTCACCGACGGGACGGGACGGATCACGGGCTTCGTCGAGAAACCGGCCGATCCTCCCGAGATCCCCGGCAGGCCGGGCTTCAGCTACGTCTCCATGGGAAACTACATCTTCGAGAGGGAAACCCTCGAGGAGGCCCTCCTCGAGGACGGCCAGATGGAGGGAAGCAGCCACGATTTCGGGAAGGACATCCTGCCCCGCCTTTTCGGCCGCTGCCGCATGTTCGCCTACGACTTCTCCACCAACCGCATCCCCTGCGCGGAGAAGATCGATCGTCCCTACTGGCGCGACGTGGGAACGCTCAAGGCCTACTGGGAGGCCCACATGGACCTCCTCCAGCCCGATTCGCCCATGACGCTCTACAACGCCCAATGGCCGATCAGGACGGTCTCCTTCGCCGATCCTCCCGCCTTCAGCTATCCCTCGAACGGGAAGACCTGCTCCGTCATCGGCACGCTCCGCGCCGAGGGAAGCCGCGTCCTGGGCGGCGTCGTCCACCGTTCCGTCCTCTCCCGCAACTGCACCATACTCCCCGGGGCCGTCGTCGAGGAGTGCATCATCGGACAGAGCGTCGTCATCGGCGAGGACTGCCGCCTCCGCCGCGTCATCGTCGACGCCCACAACCGGATCGGGGCCGACACCGTCATCGGCTACGACCCGGAAAGCGACGCCCGCAACTACCACTACGACAGGGATTCAGGCGTCACCGTCGTCTCCATGCCCACGATGAAGCTCCGGACGGACGCCTGAAGAAAGTCGAACCGAAGCTCCCCGGCGGGAAGGAGAGTCCTCTCGCCGGGAGGACCGGAGGCGACGCGAACCGGGGCCCCCTGCGGGGGCCCCGGTTCGCGTCGCCTCTTCGGCAGTGCGGCCCGATCAGAGGATGAGCTTGCTCCCGCCGGCTTTCTTCCCGCTGAGCCGATCCAGCTGGGAGAGGGCGCTGGCAGGGGCGACGTCGATCTTGGGCTTCGTCGCCTCCTTGGCCGCCATCTCCCTCATCCTGGACTCGTACTCCTCCATCGTCCTCCTGATCGCGGCGGCATCGCCCTTGATCCACTGGAGGAGGCTTTCCGCCGCGGCCTCCATCATCTCGTCATCGGGCATTTCGTCGACGAGGCCGAGGTCGACGAGAAGGCGGTGCTCGTCCCTGACGGACTGGAGCACCTCCTCGTCGGAGAGGAGCCCCTTCTTGTAGAGGACGCGGGCCAAGACGTTGAAGCGCGTCTTCTGATTCTCGGCCCCGTAGGCCAAGCTCTCGACGCGGGCCAAAAGCATGGAAATGATCTCGTCCAAACTGATCTGCATCGCCACGAACGATCCCTCCTCACGAATTCCCGGCCATGATAACACGCGAAAAGGAGACTCAAAAGGGCTCCGGCCGGCCGAAATCCCCCTCCGGCCGAAACAAGAGGGAGCGGTCCCTCTTGTTCAGAAGATGCGCCGCAGGAAGGGAAGGCGCCGCAGTCCCTCCACGGTCAGGAGAAAGCAGAGGCCGCAGGTGCCGACGAGGGCGACGACGAACTTGACGGCACCGGGAAAAGAGAGGGGAACGAGCAGCGCCGCAAGGGGCATGAGGATCATCTGGTGGAGCCAGTAGACGCCGTAGGAGGACTCGCCCAAAAGACGCCATCGCGGCGAGGGACGGTTCAGAAAAGCCGAGCAGACGAGCAGGAAGAAGGAGCCCATGGAGAGGGAGGCGAAGGCGTAGGCCATGGCACGAAGCGCCTTCGCGCCGAGGGCGTCACTCTGGGCGAACCGGAAGGGAAGAATCACGACGACGAGGGCCCCGAGGAAGGCCCCCAGAGCCGCCAGAGGGAGGACCTTTCTCCCTACTCCCGGACCGTCGAACCAGCCGTCGCGCCAGGCCCTTCCGCCGAGACAAAAGGCCGCCAGGTAGGAGACGATCCGCGCCGGCTGGAAGTAGAGAGGCCCCAGGGAGATCCAGAGGTCGTGATGCCAGCGGAGAGAGGAGAGGAAGAAGGTCGCGGAGGCGAGCCCCCACCAGAGGAGCATCCCTCGGAGGGGCGAGAGCCTCGAGGCCGAGGGACGGCGGAGGGAAGCGGCGAAGGCGAAGAGGAGGAAAAAGGCGAGGAGGACGCCGAGGAACCAGAAATGAGCCTGCTGATAGGCCGGTCCGATCCAGAGGGTGCGGACGAACGCCCAGTGGGAGGAGGGCAGGGGAAGACCGAGGGACTTCCATGTGGCCCGGGCGAAAAGGGGGGCGAAGAGCAGGACGCCGACGCCCCAGGGAAGGCCGATGCGAAGGAGCTTGTCCTTCAGGAAGGCGCTCCTTCCCCTGCGCTCCAGGGAGAGGGGGGCGAAATAGCCGGAGACGAAGAAAAGGGCCGGCATGGGAAAGGTGTCGGTGACGAGCACCCAGGCGAGGAAAAAAAGGCTCCTTTCGGGATCGATCACGTACCACCAGGCCGGGACGTGAGCCATGTAGACCATGGCCGCATGAAGGCTCACCACGGCGAAGACGAGAAACGTCCGGTAGGCGTCGAAAAAGGCGATTCGCGCCGCCCTCTTTTCTTGCATGCAAGACACCGATCCTTTCGGCACACCCTCGCCCGATGAAAAGGTTCGCCAGGCGACCTTCGGCCCTGCCCTCCATCGAATGACGGGCGGCTTCCGCAGGGCCCGCGGAGTGCCGCCAGCGACCCCGTCAGATCCTGCCTCCGCCCGGGCGACCGAGGGACACGGGACAGCCCGAGGAGAGAGCCGCCGTGGCCCGAAGGGCCCCTCCCTTTCCATCGCGCAAGAGATCTTCTCTCCTTAAGGAACACTAATACAAAAAGCTCCCCCTTTCAACCCTGATCGGAGGTCCTCGACGAGCCCGACGGGGAGAACGCTCCACGCTCCTCCGGGAAGGATCGAGAAGGCCGCCGCGAGGTGACCCTCGGCGGCGGCCTTCTCCCGTTCCCCAACGCGTCGGGGGACGCTGCTTCCTAGAGAGCCGCCGCCCCGGCCCGGATGGCCCTGACGGTCTTCTCGACCTGCTCCTCCGTCATGGCGACGGAGAGGCCGTAGACGGCGGTGCGGCTCAGGATCGCGTGAGTCCGAGGCCTCTCGACGGTACAGTGGTCGGGCAGGGCTTCGGCAAGCGTCCGCCAGTAACGGGCATAGTGCCAGGTGTTGTCGGAGAGGTTGCCGCAGCCGACGCCCGCCTCCTTCGAGGCCTTTTGGAAGCGCCGCGCCGAGGCCTCGTCGGGGAGAAGGAAGACGATCTGGGTGGCGCTGTCGCCCTCGGCGTCGGCATGGACGCGGCGGGACAGGCCCAGGTCGGCCACGGCGTCGACGACGGTCCGCTTGATTCCCTTCAGCCTGGCCAGGGCGCCGTCGAGCTTGGAGAGCTGGACGAGGCCCAGGGCCCCCTGAAGCTCGCTCATGCGGAAGTTGAAGCCCAGGCAGAACTTGCCCTCGGCACCCCGATCGATGGACTTGTCATGGATGTGACCGTGGTCGTGGTAGTACTCCATGCGGCGGTAGAGCTCCTCGTCGTCGGTGACGATGAGTCCCCCTTCGCCGACGGTGATGATCTTGTAGGGGTCGAGGCTGTAGGTCCCCCAGAGTCCGAAGGTCCCGGCGGCCTTGCCCCGATAGGTGGCCCCCATGGCCTGGCAGGAGTCCTCGAAGAGGGAGAGGCCGTGATCGGCGCAGAGGCTGCCGTAGGCCTCCATGTCGGCCGCCGCGCCGAACATGTGGACGGGCATGACGGCTTTGGTCCTCTCGGTGATGAGGGGCTCGACCGACTCGGGATCGAGGTTGAGGCTCTCGTCGACCTCGGCCAGGACGGGAACGGCTCCGCACTCGAGGATGGCCTCGACGCTGGCGATGAAGGTGAAGGGGGTCGTGATGATCTCGTCGCCGGGGCCGATGCCGCAGGCCTTCATGGCCACGTAGAGAGAGGCCGATCCGCTGCTGACGGCGAGGGCGTGGCGGGCGCCGACGCGCTCGGCGACGGCCCTCTCGAACTCCTCGACGCGGTAGATCCCGTCGCGGCTGTCGTTGAAGGAGTAGCGGTGCACCATTTTGCGGTTGATGACGTCGGCGAGGGCGTCGATCTCCCTCTGGTCGAACAGATCGAAACCGGGCATTATTCCATCGCCTCCCTGTAGATGGAGATGCAGTCTTCCTTGGACATGACGCGGGCGTTGTTTTCCATGGGACGGGCCACGGCGAGGGCCTTGGCGGCCATCTCGTCGAAGTGGGAGGGCGTGATGCCGACTTTGAGCTGCTTCAGCGTCCGGGGCAGGCCCAGATCTTCGATCAGCTCGTCGAGGGCGTCGGCACAGAGCAGGGCCCCGTCGCGCAGGGGAAGTTCCTCTTCGATGTAGCCCAGGAGACCGGCGGCCTCGGCGAACTTGTCGGGCCGTGCCAGGGCGTTGAAACGGGCCACGTAGGGGATGAGGAGGGCGTTGGCCTGGCCGTGGGCGACGCCGAACATGCCGCCCAGGGGGTAGGAGAGAGCGTGGCAGGCCGTGACGCCGGCGTTGGCCAGGGCGATGCCGCCGTAGAGGGAGGCCAGCATCATCTCGCTCCGGGCCTCGAGATCCCTGCCGTTGAGGGCGGCCACGCGCAGCCAGGTGCCGACGCGTTCGATGGCCTCGCGGGCGAAGAGGTCGCTGAAGGGCGAGGCCTGGCGGCTCGTGAAGGCCTCAAGGGCGTGGCAGAGGGCATCCATCCCCGTCGAGGCCGTCACCTGAGGCGGCATGGAGAGGGTGAGCTCGGGATCGAGAAGGCTGTAGTCGGGGAAGAGCTTGTCGTCGTTGATGCCGCCCTTGACGCCGTCGCTGCGGCGGATGAGGACGGCCGTGAAGGTCACCTCCGACCCCGTTCCGGCCGTGGTGGGGATCATGATCTTGGGGACGCCGGGCTTTTTGACGAGGCCCAGCCCCTGATAGTTGGCCGCCGACCCCTCGTTGGTGATGAGGACGCTGACGGCCTTGGCCACGTCCATGCTGCTGCCGCCGCCGAGACCGACGACGATCTGACAGTCCTGCTGGCGGGCCAGCTGGGCCACGGCGTCCGTCGTCTCCACCGAGGGCTCGGGCTCGACGCCGGTGAAAAGGCAGGTCTCGACGCCGGCCTCGGTGAGGTGGTCGCTGATCTTCTCCGCCAGTCCCAGCTTTTCCATCGTCTTGTCCGTGACGAGGACGGCCCGGCTGGCGCCGAGCTTCCGGGCCTGAAGGCCCACCTGGGAAGAAACGCCGGGACCGAAACTGATCCGGCCCGAGAGGAACATGTTGAAATTCATCCGATCATCTCCTGTTTTGGGACAAATAGGGTTCCATCTGCGTCCAGGCCCGGGAGGCAGCTCCCCCCCGGACGGCAAAATAGCCTTTCGATCCCGCCGAGGCCTCTTCGGCGAGATTCCCGTCGAGGCAGTCCCGCCAGAACCGCGCGAGCTGGACCGGGTCGATCACGGTGCGGGCCACGCCGAACCGGGCCAGATCGCGGGCGGCCACGGCGAAGTCCTCCATGTGAGGGCCGTGGGCGACGGGAAGGGCCCAGCAGGCCGGCTCGAGAAGGTTCTGCCCTCCCCTGGCCACGAGGCTGCCCCCGACAAAAGCGCCCGAGGCGAGGCCGTAGAGGTCGAAAAGGACCCCCACCTGATCGACGACCAGTATATCCCACCCCGCACCCCTTTGCGACATCAGGAACGAGGAAAAGTCCTTCCCGCAGAGGGCACGGACGGCCCGGGCCCGTTCCGGGTGGCGGGGGACGACGACGAGACGGGCCCGGGGGACGGTCTGCCGCAGAAGACGGAAGGCCTCGACGACGACCTCCTCTTCCCCCTCGTGGGTGCTCCCGGCGATGAAAAGAGGCCCCTCTCCGGCCAACTCCCGCCGCAGATCCGAGAGATCGGCCCGATCGTGGCGGTCGAGAAGGGCGTCGATCTTGAAGTCGCCGACGAGGTGAAGCCTGTCGGGAGCCACGCCCAGGCGGAGGAAGCGCTCCATGTCGTCGTCGGCCCTGACGAAGACGGCCTCGAAGAGGCCGTAGGCCTTCCTCCAGAAGGAGGGCCAGTGGGACATCCGCCGAAAGGAGCCCTCTGAAAGGCGGCCGTTGACGAGAAAGGCGGGGATGGAACGCCTCTTCAGCGCCGTCAGCAGGCCGGGCCAGATCTCCGTCTCGACGGCGGCGTACAGGAGCGGGTCGAGGGCGTCGAGAGCCCGATTGACGATCCAGGGGACATCCCAGGGATAGTAGACCTGGCCGTCGACGACGCCGTCGAGGAGACGCAGTCCCATCCGACGTCCCGTCGGCGTCACGGTGGAAAGGAGAAGAGGCGTGTCGCCGACGGCCCTTCGCGCCCTCCTGAGCAGAGGCAGAGCCGATTGGACCTCTCCGACGGAGACGGCGTGGACCCAGAGGGGACGTCGCCCCGAGAGAAAGGAGAGATCGCCGTAAAGGCCCCGTCGTTCGTCGAAACCCTCGCGGTAGCGTCGGGCCAGCCAGGGATAGGCCGCCAGGTAGAGCGTCGCCACGCAGGCCGAATAGAGGTTCATGGCCCTTCAGGCGATGCCGGCCTTGAGGAGGTCGTGGAGATGGATCATGGCCTGAGGGCGGCCGTCGGCGACGACGACGAGGACGGAGACCTCCCGTTCCTCCATGAGGCGCAGCGCCTCGACGGCGAGGCGGTCCGGAGCGATCACCCTGGGGTGAAGCGTCATCGATCGGGCGATGGGACCGTCCAGGGCCTGAACGCCCTCTCTTTCCATGAGGCGGCGGAGATCGCCATCGGTGAAGATGCCGACGAGCCTCTCCCCGTCGACGACGCAGGTGGCGCCGTAGCCCTTGCTGGTGATCTCGAAAAGGGCGTCCCTGACGGAGGCCTCCTGTCCGACGACGGGGAGGCGTTCCGGCGGGCCCATGAGATCGCCGACGCGGAGAAGAAGCTTGCGCCCCAGGGCTCCGCCGGGATGAAAGAGGGCGAAGTCCTCGGGACGGAGGCCTCTCAGCTCCGTCACCATGGCCGCCAGGGCATCGCCGACGGCGAGCTGGACGGTGGTGCTGCTCGTCGGAGCCAGCCCCAGGGGATCGGCCTCGCGGGCCACCGTCGTCAGGAGGGTCACGTCGGCCTCGCGGGCCAGACGGGAGGCGCCCCTCCCCGCGAAGGCGATGACGGAAGCGCCGATGCGCCGGAAAAAGGGAATCAGCTCCAGGACCTCTTCCGTCTCGCCGCTGTTGCTGATGAAAAGGCCCACGTCGCTGGGGCAGACCATGCCGAGATCGCCGTGAACGCCCTCGGCGGCGTGAAGGAAAAAGGCCGGAGTCCCCAGGGAGGCCAGGGTGGCGGCGATCTTGCGGCCGATCAGCCCCGACTTGCCCAGGCCGACGACGACGACCCGCCCCCGGCAGCGGTGGACGAGACGGGCCGCCTCGACCAGCTCGACTCCGAGACGCTCCGCCGCCGACTCCAGCTCGCGGGCCTCGTCGCGGAGAACCGCCCTTCCCGTGGCCAGGAGCGCCTCATCGCTCCAGACCGTCTCTCCGGCGCTCACTTCCTCTCCCCGGCCCAGCCGAGACGGACCGGCCCCAGACGACGGACGACGTCGTCGATGGCGACGAGTTCTTCCAGAAGCGCTTCCAGCCTGTCCAGGGGGACCATGTTGGGACCGTCGCTTTTGGCGGAATCGGGATCGGGATGGGTTTCCAGGAAAAGAGCGTCGATGCCCAGAGAGACGGCGGCCCGTGCCAGAGGAAGGACGAAGCGCCGGTCACCTCCGGAGGAGCTCCCCTGCCCTCCCGGCGTCTGGACGCTGTGGGTGGCATCGAACATGACGGGACAGCCCAGCTCGCGCATCAGAGGAAGGGAGCGGAAGTCGACGACGAGCTGACGGTAGCCGAAGGTCGTCCCCCGTTCGCAGAGGATGACCTTGTCGTTGCCCGCCTCGCGACACTTCTCGACGACGCTCTTCATGTCCTCGGGAGCGAGGAATTGGGCCTTCTTGACGTTCAGAGGCCGTCCCGTCCGGGCGGCGGCGACGAGAAGGTCCGTCTGACGGCAGAGAAAGGCCGGAATCTGGAGGACATCGGCCACTTCCGCCACGGGACCGGCCTGCCAGGCCTCGTGGATGTCGGTGAGGACGGGACAGCCCAGCTCCTTCTTGATCTTCTCCAGAAGGGCCAGCCCCTCTTCGAGGCCGGGACCGCGGAAGCTGCGGATGGAGGTGCGGTTGGCCTTGTCGAAGGAGGCCTTGAAGACGTAGGGCAGGCCGAGGCGGGAGCAGATCGCCTTGGCCCGGCGGCCCGTTTCGAGGGCCACCGCTTCGCCTTCGAGGACACAGGGACCGGCGACGACCACGAGAGGGCCGTCGCCGACGAGGCCGGCGCCGATCGGCACGGGACGAATCATCGGAGGTCATCCCCCTTTTCTGTGAGATAGCGTTCCAGGGCCGCCACATCGTCGGCCGTATCGATCTCGATCGTGTCCCTCCCGACGGGAACGACGAGGATCGTCTCGCCCCCCTCGAGGAGGCGAAGCATCTCGAGGCTCTCCGTCTTCTCCAGAGGGGTCTGGGGCAGGTCGGAAAAGGCCAGGAGCAGGTCGCGCCTGTAGGCGTAGGGACCGATGTGCTTGTACCACCGCCCCCCCTCGTTGCGGGAATAGGGAATGGGCGAGCGACTGAAGTAGAGGGCCTCTCCCGCGGGGGAGAAGACGGCCTTGACGATGTTGGGGTTATCGATCTCTTCTGCTCTCTCGATCTCCTTCACCAGCAGGGCGAGACGGACATCGGGCCGTTCCGTCAGGGCCGCCACGAGGGGATCGACCATGTCGGGCCCGACGAGAGGGTCGTCGACCTGGACGTTGAGGACGATTTCCGCCTCCGGAAAGGAGCGGGCCACATGGGCGACGCGGTCGCCGCCGCTCTTGAGGTCGCGGGGCGTCATCAGCGCCTCCCCTCCCCAGGCGTCGACGACGGAGGCGATGCGCTCGTCGTCGACGGCGACGAGGACGCGGTCGACCGATCGGCAGCGCTGCACCTGGCGAAGGACACGGACGACGAGGGGCATTCCGCCGATCTCGAGAAGGGCCTTGCCCGGCAGACGGGTGCTGCCGAAGCGCGCGGGAATGACGGCAAGGGTGGTCATCGCTTTTCTCCTCCTAATTTATCTGAAAGGGTCACGTAGAGCGCATGACGGGTCCCCCAACCGAGGGCCTCGCCGGCGAAGGCGACGACGTCGTCAAGGGCGCCGGGACCGCCGAGACGTTCCCTGCCGACCTGGGACATGCGCCGCCAGAGCGAGGGATCGTCGAGGATGGCCCCGACGGCATCGGCCAGGACTTCGGGCCGGGGCGCCACCAGCCGCTCGGCCTCGCCCAGAAGCTTCCGTTGGACCTCCTTGCCCTTCTCCTCGATGGAGACGACGGGCAGCCCCAGACCGGCGCAGATCTGATTGGCCGTCCCACCGAGGCCGAGGACGAGGCGGCAGTGCGGAGCCGCTTCGGCCACCGTTCCCCTGTGGAGGACGACGGTCGCCCCCTCGCCGTCGACGAGGGCCCCTCCCTCGATGCGCCACCGGGGGAGTCCCTCAAGAAGCCGGGCCAACTCGAGCGTCGGGGCGGGGACGAGGAGGAAATCCCTCCGGCCTCGACGGAAGAGAAGCCGGACCGTCTCCAGAAGGAGGCGAATGTCGCCGTAGGCCCTGTCACGGCTGCCGGGAAGGATGAGGATCCTCTCCGGAGAGGGAGGCAGATCGAGCTCCCCATCTTTATTATCCCCGATGAGGTCCATGATGGGATTGCCGGAGAAACGGACTTCGAGGCCCCTGAGGCGAAGTTCCTGAGCCGTCGCCTCGTCGCGGGTCCAGACGGCGCGACAGCGGAGACCGAGGAGCCAGCTTTCGAGACGGAGATGGCCCGACAGGAGGGTCGTCTTCGCCGTGGCGACGAGAACCGGCTTCCGTCCCTGTCCCCAGAGGGCGTGAAGGAAAAGGTAGACGTCGCCGATGCAGAGAGGCGTGCGGCAGCGACCGCGAAGGCTCCGCCAGGAGCGGAGCTGGGCCATGACCTGGGGCAGAAGTCCCGCCCGGAGATCTCGCCAGAACTCCCGGAGGCTGTATTTGACGACGCCGCCGCTGGGCGTCACCGACGGAGGCGGGACGATGGGGATCTCCCTGGCCCGGTAGGGCGTGCCCTTGCCGACGAGGGGAAAGGCCACCACCTCGGCGGCGGGGAAACGCCTTCGAAGCCGCAGGGCCAATTCGACGGCCATGGCGTCCTCTCCGTGGCCGTTGGCGGCGACGACCAGCCTGGGGCGCAGAGCCTCGACGAGAGATCGCCAGAACCGGGATTCGTCGTCGACGACGGAGACGACGCGGGGGACGAAGAGGGGAAGCCGGGGACGCCAGCGAGGAGGGACATTGTAGACGTCTTTCTCGGTACAGACCAGGAAATCGGCGCCCAGGCGCAACGCCTCCTCCTCCAGGGCGACCAGTTCGTCGGCGGTGAAACGATGGTGATCGAGGAAGAAGCGCTCTCCGGCCAGATCGAGAGCTTGGCCGGCAAGAAAGGTCCGAAAGCTGGAGGGACTTCCGATGGCGCAGAAGGCGAAGGCCCGTCCCTCGGGCGTCACGGCCTCGCCCCAGGACCCGGCCCAGCCGATCCACCTCTCGAGGCGGAGCCGGGAGAGGAAGAGACGATCCTTTCCGACGAGGGACGAAAGGGACTCCACGAGATCGGCCAGCCTCCCCGAAGAGACCTGATCGTACTTGGTGACCACCACCAGATGGGCCCGGCGAATCCCTTCCTTTGCCTCCCTGAGCGTTCCGGCGGGGACGACATGGCCGTTGCCGAAGGGACAGCAGGCATCGACGAGGGCGATGTCGACGTCGCGATCGAGGCGACGGTGCTGGAAGGCGTCGTCGGCCACGGCGACGGAGGCGCCCTCCCTGGCCAGCAGGGCCGCGCTGACCCGCCGATCGGGAAAGACGACGACGGGGACCTGGGGAAGGTGTCGCGAGAGGAGGAGGGGCTCGTCGCCGACGGCGGACCGATCCCCTTCTCCTCCGCGAAGAACGACGGGCTCGCCCGCCCTGCCGCCGTAGCCGCGCGAAAGGATTCCCGGCGCGAATCCCATCGACTGGAGGCGGCAGGCGAGCATCTCGACGAAGGGAGTCTTGTTCGTCCCCCCGACGGTGAGGTTGCCCACGCTGATGACGGGAAGGGGAACCTCCTCCACGGACAGCAGGCCATGATCGAAGAGGACGTTGCGGATGCGGGAATAGCCCCTCCCGATGACCCCCGCCGGGAGGAGGAGGGCCCAGGGGGAGAGGAAGCTCCTCTCCCCGCGGGCGAAACGGAGGTAGCTGTCGATGGCTCTACGCATCGTCGAGGCCGAACTGGAGGGAATAGAGCCGTCGGTACCGCCCGTCCCGGGCCATGAGGACCTCGTGACTCCCCTCTTCGACGACGGAACCGCCTTCGATGACGACGATTCGGTCGGCCTGGCGCACCGTCGAGAGGCGATGGGCGATGATCAGCGACGTCCGCCCCCGTGCGGCCCTGTGCATGGCCTCCTGAATCTGCTGCTCCACCGAGGCGTCGAGCGAGGAGGTGGCCTCGTCCATGATGAGGATCTTGGGGTTACGCACGAGGGCCCTGGCGATGGCGACGCGCTGACGCTGGCCGCCGCTGAGGGTCACGCCCCTCTGGCCCACCTCCGTCGCCAGCCCTGCCGGGAGGGAGGCCACGAAGTCGGAAAGACCGGCCTCGTCGAGGGCCCGGCCGATCGCCTCTTCCGTCGCCTCGGGACAGCCGTAGGCGACGTTGAAGGCCAGGCTCCCCTTGAGCAGCAGCGGGTCTTGGGGAACGATGCCGATCCGTCGCCTCAGGGCCGTCATCTCCAGGTCCCGGACATCGTGACCGTCGATGAGGACCCTGCCCCGCTGAGGATCGTAGAGACGGGGAATGAGGTCGGCCACCGTCGACTTCCCCGCCCCCGTCGTCCCCACGAGGGCCACCGTCTCGCCGGGGGCGATGTGAAGCGAGATCCCCTGAAGGACCCACCTCCCCGCCTCGTAGGCGAACCAGACGTCCTCGAAGCGGATATCGCCCCTGAGGACATCGAGCAGGACGGGATTTCGGGGAGGGGGTACGTCGGAGGTCTTCCCCATGACGTCGAAGATACGGTCCACGGCGGCCAGCCCCTGCTGGACCTGGCTGACGACGCGGCTCACGGCCTGGATGGGCTGGACGAGGAGGATCAGGTAGCCCAGAAAGGCGATCAGCTCGCCCGGCGTGAGCCGACCGGCGATGACGTCCCGTCCTCCCAGCCAGAGGATGAGGGCCAGAGCGGCGATGAGGATGAACTCCACCGTCCCCGAGAGGGCCGCGTGGACCTGAGTGCCCCTCATGAGGGAGCGGAAGTTGGCCCGATTCTGATCGTTGAAGCGGTTCAGCTCCTCCTCCTCCGTGGCGAAGATACGCACGATGCGGATCGACGAGAGAGCCTCCTCGGCGATGGCCGAAAGGCGGGCCAGCTGCTCCTGGATCTCGTGGCCGACGCGGCGGAGCTTCCGGGCCGCCCTGTCGATGACCCATCCCGCCAGAGGGAGGACGAGAAAGGTGACGAGGGTGAGACGCCAGTTGAGGTAGAAAAGGAAACCCAACATGGCGACGAAGCTCACGGACTGGATGACGAGATCGACGAGGACCGTCGTCACCAGAGACTGGAGGACGTTGACGTCGTTGGTCACCCGAGAGAGGAGTTCGCCGACGCGCGTGGCGTGAAAGTAGCGGAAGGAGAGGCCCTGCATGTGTTCGTAGAGCTTGAGGCGGATATCCATGACGACGCGCTGACCGATCCAGTTCATGAGGTACTGGTGGCCGTAGCCGGCGAGCCCCTTGAGGAAGAAGAGAGCCACCACTCCCAGAGAAAGACCGTTGAGAAGAGCCATGTTTTTCTTGATGAGCACGTCGTCGACGACGTTTTTCAGCAGCCAGGGCGGGGCGACGTTACAGGCCGAGGCCACGATCATGCAGATCAGGGCCAGTCCGAGGCGGTTCGTGTAAGGGCGAACCTGCCGGAGAAGGCGAAGGTAGACGGAAGACCGCAATGAGTTCATCAGCTCGAAATCATCTCCTCGAGGGAAGAGGCCAGGCGAAGGGCCCCGTCGACGCCGCTCTCGTCGGCGAGGGCACGGAGCCCTCGCCGGCTCGTCTCCAGGCCGGCGCCGTCGTCGAGACCTTCGACGACGAGAGCGGCCAGCTCGCGCGGGCCGAAATCGCCGACGGACTCCCGAAGCAGCGCCCTGCCGGCGATCATGTTGGGAAGGGCCAGAAACCCCGTCCTGGCAGCCCGGGCCCGGAGATACCGTTCCTTTCCCCAGGCTCCCAGACCGGGAATGGCGGCGATCCACTGCTTGACCCCTCCGAGAGGGACCTGGCGGAGGAAGGAAAAGGGAACGGCCACGATGGCCGGGACGGCGCGGTGAAGGAGTTCGAGCGTGTTGGTCCCCGGCTGGGTCACGGCGAAATCGGCGCCGCCCAGGACGGCCCCGGCGCCGAGCAAGGTGGGACAAAGTCCCCGCTCTCTCCAGAGGGCGAACTCCTCGTCGTCGGAGAAGGGTGACATGAGCGTTCTCAAGCCCATATCGGGATAGACCTGCCGAAGCGCCCGGGCCAGCTCGGCGACGAAGGGGAGAGCGACGCGGCGGATGAAGGGGCGGCTCCCGGGATAGAAGACGATGCGGGGCGATTCGCGGCGCTCCCAGGAGGAGGAGGGACCGTCCAGCTCCAGGGCGGAGGCGACGAGATCGCCGACGACGGCAGGATGGCCCTTAAGGGAAACCGCCATGGCGTCGAAGGCCGTGAAGAGGGCGCGACAGCGGTCCAGTCCCTTTTTGGGACCGTAGGTATAGGCTGCCAGGGGAATGCCCCGGCGGGCCGCCCAGCGGCCGAAAAGCAGGTCACCGCCGAGATGGACGATGGCGTCGGCGTCGGCTCCGTCGAGAGAGGCCAAAAGAGAAAGGGCGTTTGCCGGAGGCCGGACGCGCACCGGAAGTCGCGAGGCGACGAGGGCCTCTCTGCCGCTGGCGAAGGGACAGGGAAGAAGCTGGAGGTCGACGGCGTGTCCCCTGCGATGAAGAGCCGTCGCCAGGGGGCGGACCCACCCCCAGAGTTCGCCGGGACCGTTGGCCATGAGCAGGAAACGCTTCACCGGAACCCCACCTCCAGAACCGTCTCGGCCCAGAAGTCCAGGGCGCCCGCCGATCCCAGCTCTCTCCGCCGCGCCACAGCCATCTTTTCGTGAAGAGTCCGACGGTAGGCGCCGTCGTCGCCGTAGCGCCTCAGGGCCTGGAGGACGGCTTCCGTCGTCCAGCGGGACTGAAGCAGCTCGGGGTAGAGTTCCTCGCCGGCGACGATGTTGGGCATCGCCACATGGCGCAGGGTACAGAAACGCCGCGCCGCGAACCAGGTCAGAGGGGCGACGCGATAGCCGATGACGGCGAAGCGATCGAGGAGGAGGGCCTCGACGGCCACGGTCCCGCTGGCGGCGACGGCACAACGGGACCGGGCGAGAAGCTCCCGGGCCGGCCCCTCGTAAAACCGCCGCCCCTCCAGAAGGGAAAGGAGCCTCAGACGGACCGGACCGGACAGACCGGGGGCCACGGAAAAGACGGGCTCCTCGCCCTCACGGGCCAGAGCGTCGGCCACCTCCGCCAGGACGGGCATGAGGCTGTCGATCTCGCTGCGTCGCGAGCCGGGCAGAAGGGCCACGGGAGCGGGAGGGAAGGACGAGGCCAGCGCCGGATCGGGCCGCCAGCGGCGATAGCTGTCCAGAAGGGGGTTCCCCTTCCAGCGGCTGTCGAGACCGAGTTCCCTGAAAAGGCGGTTCTCGAAGCCGTAGAGGGGGAGGCAGAGGATCGAGCAGGCCCGAAGCGTTTCGGCCCGCCCCGGCCTCCAGGCCCAGAGCGTCGGAGGGGCCACGTGAACGATGGCCCCTCCGTAGCCGTCCTTCCTAAGGCTTCTGGCCAGGGGGAGATTGAAGTCGGGACTGTCGACGAGGACGACGGCGGAAGGGCGACGGCGACGGACCTCCTCGACGAGCGTCCTCTTCAGCCGCCAGAGGCGGGGCAAGGCGGGCAGGACCTCGGTGAGGCCGAAAAGCTCGAGCTCGCTCGAGGGGCGGAAGGCCTCGGCCCCGGCGGCCCGGGCCTGAGGGCCGACGAGCCCCCAGCAGCTCAGGTCGGAGACCTTCGCTTTCAGGGCCGCCAGAAGGCCGGCCGCGTAGAAGTCGCCCGAGGCCTCGCCGCAGCTCAGGAAAAGAGACAATGGTGGATCCCCACGACGGCCATCTCCTCCTCTTCGGCGAAACGCCGAAAGGCCTCGGACTCGAGGATGATCGTCCTCCTGGCCTCGACGGCGAGGCAGCGCAGCCCCGCCCGGGCCATGTTGCGAAGCGTCGCCGGCCCCACCGTCGGCAGGTCGTAGCGCTCGTCCTGATCGATGCGCATCATCTTGACGACGACGCCCTGACGGACCAGGCCTCCGGCTCGCAGCAGCGTGGCGTCGGTCCCCTCCATGGCCTCGACGGCGACGACGGCCCGGGAGCTGACGATGACGGTCTGACCGAACGACAGAGGCAACACCGTCGAAGCCACCTCGCGGCCGTAATGGATGTCGGCCGCCTCCTCTTCCGTCGGATTCCGCCCGGCCAGAGGACCGGCCGCGGCCATGAGATCGATGATCAGATCCCGGTAGGGCAGGACGGTGATGCCGTAGGACTCGATGGCGGCGACGACGGCGCCGAGGAGGCTGTGGTCGTCGCGAGAGGGCAGATGCTGAAGGAGACGTTTCAGTCCCTCATCCATGAGGGACGGCTTGTACATCACCGTCTTGGGGACGACGCCGGCGAGGATGACCTTCGTCAGCCCCCGCCGCCCCAGGTCGGCCAAAGCCTGGCCCAGTTCGAGGCGGGGAAGGGCGACCAGATCGAGAGCGTAGCGGGAGAGAGAACCCTCGACTGCGCCCAGGGCGTAGACGACGGGAGGGACTCCCCTGTCGGTGAGCCTTCGGGCGATTTCGAGGGGCAGCTTCCCCTCTCCCGCGAAGAGTGCGACCGTCGATTCCATGGAGGGACCTCCTTAGCGATTGGCCCTGCGGACCAGGGCGCCCCCCGCGATCAGAAAGATCACGTTGGGCGACCAGGCCGCGATAAGAGGGGGAAGGTACCCTCCCTGGCCCAGAGACTGGCAGAAGGACATGATGACGTAGTAGGCGAAGACGATGACGACGCTCAGGCCGAGGCCGACGCCGGAACCGGAGCCGCTCCTCTGGGGGCGGACTCCCAGGGCGGCGCCGACAAGGGCCAGGACGACGCTGGCCCAGGGAACGGCGAGGCGAAGATGAAACATCACCCAGAGCGCGCGGACGTCGACCCCCTGCTGGTCGACGAGAGCTATCTGCTCCAGCAGCTCGGGGACGTTCATCTCCTCGGGCTTGCGCGAGACCCGCTCCAGCTGCTCCGGGGCGAGACGAAGGGTGAGCTTCTGGCGCTGGAAGCGGAAGAGAAGGGAGACCTTGCCCGAGGGCTCCACGTCGAAGACCTTGCCGTCGTCGAGCCACCATTCTCCCTCGACCCAGGCTCCCCTCTCGGCCGAAAGGATCTGCCTCAGCCGTCCCTCCTCGAACTCCTGGAGGAGGACCCCCTCCATCGTCCCCGACCGGGGCTTGAGACGGCTGATGTAGACGACGCGTTTCAGTCTGCCCCCCTCCTCCTCGCGAAGGAAGACGTGATCCTTGACCAGGGAGATCCTCTGCTTGGCCACTTCATAGCGCAGGACGTTCTCCGCGGCCCGGCTCGTCAGGGGGACGAGAGTCTCGCCCATGAGCGTGGCCAGAAGAGCCACGGCGACGGAGGCGACGAGGACGGGACGGACGATCCTCTGAAAGGAGATGCCCGAGGCCCGGAAAGCCCCGATCTCGCTCGTGGAGGAGAGGCGGGCGAAAGTCAGCAGCGTCGAAAGGAGGGCCGCCATGGGCAGCGTGAGGACGACGACGGCGGGCAGGCTGTAGAGGAAAAGGCGGACGATGACGTTCAGGGAAACGCCCTGCTCGATGATCAGGTCGGCCAGTTTGAAGAGCAGGTCTCCGGCGACGAGGAGGACGGTGAAGGCCAGGACGCCGAAGAGGAAGGGCCCCTTCAGCTCCTTGATGATGAACCGGTCCAGAATGCCCCAAGGTCTCCTCCGTAAGGTCACGGAAGGGCCCGCTCCCCGTTGAGAGAGAGAATCTTCTCGGCGGCCTCGCGGACGGCCCCTCTCCCTCCGCCCAGGGAGGCGACCCAGCCCGCGGCGGCCAGCACCTCCGGTCGGGCGTCGCAGGGAGCCAGGGAGAGGCCGGCCCAGAGCAGACAATCGAGGTCGTTGACGTCGTCTCCCATGAAGGCGACTTCCGAAGCCTCCAGCCCCAGATCGGCGGCCACCTTCTTCAGGACGGGCAGCTTCTCGCCGACGCCGTTGTGAACGATGGAGATGCCCAGAGCCCGGGCCCGGGCCTCCGTGGAGGAGGAGGCCCGACCGCTGATGAGGGCGAGGGCGACGCCGCTCTCCCTCAGCCGGACAAGTCCCATGCCGTCGCGGATATCGAAGCGTTTGAACTCGTTGCCCGCCCCGTCGAGATAGACTCCCCCGTCCGTCAGCGTTCCGTCGACGTCGAGGGCCAGAAGCCTAATCGCCATGATCGCCCTCTCGGAAACTGCGGACCCAGGGAGCAAGGCCTCGGCTCCCCGAGGCGGCGAAGGCGACGATCTCCTCGACGAAAGGATCTCCGGCCATCTCCTCCCGCAGGCGGCTCAGCGCCTCGCGCAGAGGCAGGCCTCCGTGATAGATCCTCTCGTAAAGGGCACGGATCCTCTCCCGGTCGGCGGACACGAAGCCGTTCCGCCTCAGACCGACGCGATTGAGGCCGTAAATGCGGGCGGGCCGACCGTCGGCCATGACGAAGGGAGGGACATCTTTGACGATCTTCGAGAGCCCTCCGATCATGCAGTAGCGACCGATGTGGACGAACTGATGGACGCCGACCATGCCGCCGAGGGTCACGTTCTCCTCGACGACGACGTGACCGGCCAGACCCACTTTGTTGGCGATGACGACGTTGTCGCCGATGCGGACGTTGTGGGCGACGTGGACGCCCTCCATGAGAAGGCAGCGGTCACCAACGGACGTAAGGGCGCCCTCGCCCACGGGACGGTTGACCGTGACGAATTCCCGGAGGATCACGTCGTCGCCGATGACGACGTCGTTGAGCTCTCCCCGGTAGCCGTGATCCTGAGGGTCTCCGCCGACGACGACATGCTCCGAGAGACGGCAACGCCGGCCCAGGCGACTCCTCGACCTCACGCGGACGTAGGCGGCCAGCTCCGTGCCGTCTCCGATGACGGCCCCCTCGTCGACGATGGAGTAGGGGCCGACGACGACGTCCCTGCCCAACTCGGCCCGGGGCGAGACGAGAGCCGTCGGGTGAATGGCCGTCGTCATTCTTCCGCCTCCGCCGCCGTGAGGCGATGGGCGAGGACGAAACCGAAGGAGGCCGAGGCGACGATCTGGCCGTCGACGCGCCCGACGGCCCTGACCTTGCCGACGCGGCCGCGGACGCGGGTCAGCTCGGCCGTCGTCACGAGCTGATCGCCGGGGCGGACGGGACGACGGAACTTGGCCTCGTCGATGGTCGTGACGTAGGTGATCATCCCCTTCATCTCCGGGCTCTGACAGATCATCATGGCCGCCACCTGTCCCATCGCCTCGAGGATGAGAACGCCGGGCATGACGGGCTCTCCGGGGAAATGGCCCTGAAAGAAGGGCTCATTGATGGAGACGTTCTTGATCCCCACGGCGCGGAGGGGCTCCATCTCGACGATGCGGTCGACGAGGAGAAAGGGATAACGATGGGGCAGGTACTCCATGATCTTTCCGATATCCATCACGAATCGACTCTCCCTTGCACGATAAAGGGCCTGAGACGCTCCACCAGAGCCTGATGGAGGTCGTGGCCCGCGGCGATGGCCAGGAAGTGGCCCTCCAGAGGACAGCCCAGCAGGGCCAGGTCGCCCACGAAATCGAGAATCTTGTGGCGGACGAACTCGTCATCATAGAGCAGGCCGCCGGGATTGAGAATCGCCCCCTCGCCGACGACGACGGCGTTCTCCAGGGTCCCCCCCCGGGCCAGCCCCCGGGACCGGAGGTCCTCCAGATCCCTCTCGAGACAGAAGGTCCGGGCCCGAGCGATCCGGTCCATGAAGGTCGACGGCGTCATCGACAGCGAGAGACGCCTCGTCCCGATGAGGGGGTTCTCGTAATCGATGACATAGGTCACCTGGAAACCCCGTCCGGGCAGGGCCGCCGCGAGACGGTCCCCCCACTGGACGACGAGGGGAAGCGGAACGGAGTAGACGTCGGCGGCCTCCTCCTTCTCGACGATGCCGGCCTCCAGAAGGCGACCGGCGAAGAGGGCCGATCCTCCGTCGAGGACGGGCGGCTCGGGGCCGTCGAAGGAGAGGCGGACGTCGTCGATATCGAGCCCCCTCAGGGCGGCCAGCAGGTGCTCCACCGTCTGAACCCTGGCCCCGCCGGGGAAGATCAGCGTCGTTCCTCTCTCGTCGCCCCTCGTGACGAGCCTCTCGACGAGGGCCTCTTCGCCCTGACGGGCCAGAAGATAGCCCTGCCCCTCTCGGGGCGCGACGACGAGACGGCAGGGCTCTCCCCGGTGGAGGCCGACGCCGTCGAAGACGACGGGCCCCGCCAGGGTTCGGCGACGCCTCATTCCGTCCCCTCCCCTTCCAGGGCCGCCAGACGGGCCTCGAGATGGCGGACCCGCCGGAGAAGTTCGGGCAGCTTGGAGAGGGCCGCCTCCTCCCTCAGATGCTCTCTGTGATCGCGGGCGGGGAAACCGGAGACGACGGCTCCCGGGGCCACATCCCTGATGACGCCTCCGAGAGCGGCGACCTGAGCCCTCGCCCCGACGCGGACGTGATCCCTGACGCCGCTTCGGGCGGCCATCGCGACGCCCTCTTCGAGGACGCAGCTGCCGGAGAGCCCCGTCTGGGCGACGATGACGCAGCGAGGACCGACCTTGGCGTTGTGGCCGACGTGGACGTGATCGTCGATCTTGGTCCCGTCGCCGATGACCGTGTCGCCCACCGTTCCTCTGTCGATGGTGACACAGGCGCCGATCTCGACGTCGTCACCGATGCGGACGGCTCCCGTCTGGGGGATCTTCCTGTGCCCCCCGTCGAAATCGACGACGAAGCCGAAACCGTCGCTGCCGACGACGGTGCCGCCGTGAACGAGGACGTCGTCGCCGACGATCGTCCCCCGATAGAAAGAGACCTGCGGCTCGACATGCGTCCGGCGGCCGACGACGGAGCCGCGGCCGACATAGACCAGGGCCTCCAGGACGGCCCCCTCTTCGACGACGGCCCCCTCTTCGACGACGCAGAGGGGCCCCACGTAGGCTCCTTCGTCGACTCGGGCGCCGGGGGAGACGACGGCCCTCGGATCGATCCCGGCCGGGAAGGAGACCTTCTCCCGGAAGAGGGCCAGCACATCGGGAAAGAGCGTTCTCGGGTCACCGACCTCGACGCCGAACCGCCCCCCGTCGAGCCAGCCGACGGGGGCGACGAGGGGAACCGACGGTGCCATCCGCTCAAGAAGGGCTCTCTCCCAGACCACGCAGAGCCGCCCCTCTTCGGGCGCCTCCAGGGTCCCCACCCCCTCGACGACATAATCCTGCGGGCCGATGGCCTCACCTCGAAGACGTTGGGCCAGATCGGCCAGAGTCATCTGCAACGGGGACGCCCCCCTTTCTTCCTTCATGAGATCGGCTAGAGGTTGCCGATGGCCCGAAGGCTCAGGCGATCCTCGTCGCCGTTGTCGTAGTGCAGTTCGAGAGAGATGAACTCGGTGAGGCGGTAGCCGAGGCCGAAATTGTGATCGCTCTCCTCGCTGAAACGCCCCCAGAGATAGGGTTCCCCGACCCGTCCTCCCAGGGAAAGGCGTCCCCATAGAAGGGAACCGGGATAGACCGTCTCCACGCCGAGCCAGACGTCACCCCAGGGACTCCAGCGAAATCCCCATCGGCTCTCCAGCTCGAAATCCTTCATTTCCACGATCCCCTCGTAATAGAGCTCCCCCTCCCACCAGCGGAAGAGCTGCGCCCTCCGTCCCAGATGAATCCCCACTTCCGGGTAGCGATCGGCCGTCCCGGCGTAGGCCGAGGCCCAGGCCCAGAGCACGTAGCGACGGCTCTCGACGGAGACGTCGACGGCACTGATGCGTTCGGGCCTGAAATCGACGTCGACGCGGGCCGCCGTCCGCGACACGACGCGACGATCGGTGAGCCCCTCGCCGATCCAGGACTCGATCCGCGAGCGGTGATGGGCCAGCCAGGCCACGGGGAGTCCCAGAAGGGGCTCGAGCCCCTCGAGGACATTGTCCTTCAGGTCCGTCCTCAAAAGCGTCACGGGAAGGGTCGTCGAAACGAGGTGGGGATCGAAGGCCAGAAGAAGCGTTCCCTGAGGGGCGAAACGGACCTCCATCGTCCATTCGGCCTCCTCGGAGCGGAAGATCAGGGAAGAGGTCCAGCCCGGCAGGCATTCCCCGATGCGGTCGCGGACGGTCTCCTCCAAAGCCCTGCCGCACCAGGAAAGGGCCGCGGGAGGCAGCCCGTCGAGGAGAAGGGCCAGGGACGCCCGGATCCCCTCCAGGTCGGAATCGAACCAGCCGTCCAGAGGGTCGGGCAGATCGGGAGCGAAAAGGGCCACCTTCCATCGGACCGGTTCGAGAGCCACGAAAGACACCGTCGGCTCTCCCTTGAGAATATCGACCGACCCGATGGAATAGCCATCGAAGAGCCGTTCGGCGACGAGACGGAGGAGGCGGACACGCCCCTCGTCAGCCTGTTCCGAGGGCATCTGCTCCCAGACAGCCCGGAGGCCGCGCTCCGCCAGGGGGAGGGACCACTCGGGCAGGCCTCTCACGGAGAGGGCCTCGGCCGGACCGGCCAGAGAAAGGGCCGCGGCCAGAAGAAGCACCACGGCCATCCTCTCTCTCATCTTGATTCGAGGCCGATCAGAACATCTCGCCGAAGCCGAAATGGGTCTTCGTCTCCTCATCCCCTTCGGCAACGTCGAGACGGAGGTTGCCGATAGGCGTCCTCACGCGGACGCCGAAACCGAAGGCACCCTCCAGGTCGGAGAGGCTGTAGCTGCTGTGAATGCCCGTGGTCTGGGTGTTCCAGGCCATGCCGGTGTCGTAGAAAAGGACGAAGGAAAAGGCCTTTTCGATGGGAACGCGAATCTCCACGTTGGCCAGGAACATCTCATCGCCCTTGAACTTGTCGTCGTCGAAGCCCCGCAGCGTCGTTTTGCCGCCGATCTCGTACTGATCGGCCACGGGAAGGGTCCCGCTGGACCAGCCCGATCGGACGCGGGCGGCGAGAATGATGGGATTGTCCTCGTCGCCGACCTTGGCGTCGAAAAGATCCTGAAGGAACCAGAGCGGCGTGTAGTAGCGGGCCTCGACCCAGTACTTGGTGTAGTCGTACTCGCCGCCGAGGACTTCGAAGGCCTTCTCGACGTTGACCGATTCGACGTCTCCCTTGGGGTAGCTCACCATCTCGTCGAGGGTGCTCCGCTTGACCGTACCCGTCACGGAGAAGGTCTTGCCGTCTTTGAGGTAGTCCCTCTTGAAATCGTCGAAGGAGCCCGTCCCCTTGTAGTTCTCCGTCGTGGCCCGGATATCCGTGTCACGCCAGTCGAGGGTGACGTACCAGCTGTAGAGCTCGTTGTAGAATTTCTTGCCCACGCCGACGTAGGCGCCGGTACGGTCCTCCTCGTAGTCGTAGAGCTGGAGCGAGCCGTCGAGGTAGTAGTCCAGGTCTTCCCACTCGCGCTTGTAGACGCCGACACGCCAGGAATAGGTCTCGAAATCCATGTAGGGCTGCTCGTAGGAGATCCAGTACTGCTGGCGATCGCCCGTCTCGAAGCCGATGGAGGCCTTGTGGCCCAGACCCTGCCAGTTCGTGTCCTCGTAGCTGAGGCCGCCGCTCCAGCCGCTCTGAGAGCCGTGACCGAGAGAGATGCCGACGCGGCCCGTCTTCTGCTCGACGACGGTGAGGACGAGATTGATCACCTCGGGCGACTCGGTGGGCTCGAAGCCGACGTTGACGTCCTCGAAATAGCCCATGCCCTGGATCCGGTTGAGCGAATGGCGGAGGACCGTCGAGTTGAAGATGTCGCCCGTCTTGACCTTGATCTCCCTCTCGATGACGCGCGTCCTCGTCCTCGTGTTGCCCTGGATGATGATCTCGCCGACGCGGGGCTCCATGATCTGGACGGTGACGACGCCTCCGTCGACCTGGACGTCGCCGATCTTGACGAGGACATAGCCGTCCTTCTGGTAGCGCTCCTGAATGCGCTGAAGGTCGTGACGGAAGAAGACGCGGTTGAAGACGTTGCCCTCGGTGGTGAAGACCAGCTCGTGGAGCTGCTCGTCGCTGTAGACCTCGTTCCCCTCGAAACGGACCTCGGTCACGACGGGATTCTCCTGGACGACGAAGATGACGCCCAGTCCGGCGGGGAGGGACTCGACGCGGACGTCGACGAGAGAAAAGAAACCCAGGCTGTAGATGGCCTCGATGTCCTTGCGGACCTGCTCCCTGTCGATGGGATCGCCGGGTTTGGTCCCCACGACGCCCAAGATGTGGCTGGAAACGACCTGGCTGTTGCCTTCGACGTTGACGGCAGCGACAAGGGGCTCCTGAGCCCTCGCGACCAGGGGGAAAAGGGCGAGGAAGATAAAAAGGGCAAGGCCTGGGAACAATCGTCGCAAAGAAGATCCTCTCCTTCCGGAGCCTCGGTATGATGTCGATGAACTTTTACTGGACGACGACGACGCCCTCGTCCCTAAGGGCCCTCTGCCCCACCTGAAGAAGGCGGAGAAGATCCTCCGCCGTCGGTTCGTCGTCGGCCTTCAAGGCGACGACGGGATCCCTTCGGGAGGGGCTTTGAGAGGGGACGCTCTCCTCGACGGCCCCCCCCCCCGCCCGGACGAAGCGGGTATCGGTGGGGGCGAACCGTTTCTCCCCGACGGCGGGAGCAAGCCCCTCGTCGGGAAGCCGCCGCGCCTCCGCCGCCTCGATCCTCTCGGGAGGGACCTCGGCGAGGGCCGGGCCTCCCCCGGGCATGCGGAGGGCGTCAAGGAGCCTTTTCTCGTCGGGAGTGACGATCTCGACCATGGAGCCCGACGCCGTGAAAAGCGGAGAAAGACTCCGCTCCGGGCCTCGAGGCGAACCGGCCGGATGGGAGAGGAGCGCGACGAGCAAAAGAGAGGTCAGGGCCACCCGCAGGGTCGCCCGAGAGGCGCCGGTCCGCCGGGAGGGCTCCCCCAGCAGGCGATCGCTCAGGGCGCGGCGCGTCTCCTCCATCTCGGCCCGAGCGCAGTCCAGCTCGGCTATGGCCGCCGCCCAAAGCCGACCCTCGCAGGCAGCCGTGCAGCGATCAAGCCACCGCCTGATTCTCTCGATGCGCCGTTCCACCTCAACCACCCCCGAACCGTTCCTGCTTTTATATTATCCCCGGGCCTCCCCCTCCTGTGGACTGTCGATCCCCAGCCAACTTCGGAGTCTGGCGAGAGCCCGCCGCTGAAGCCGGTAGATGTGGCTGACATCGACACCACGCTCGCCGGCCACCTCTCGGGCCTTCTTGCCCTCCAGGACGAGGGCCTCGACGATCTCCGACTCCGACTTGGGCAGCTTGGGCAGGGCGGCCTCGAGAGCCAGAAGCCACTCGAAGCTCTCCGAAGAGAACGTCTCGTCCTCCAGGACCAGGTCGTCGACGTCGACGGGAAGAGGCGCACGGGCCTCGACGCGCTGGAGAAAGTTGGCCATGCGGCCTCGCACGCGATAGAAGGCGAAGGTGGAAAAGCGGATGTTTTTGCTTCGGTCGAAGCGGTCGACGGCGGTGATGAGGGCGACCATCCCCTCCTGGATCAGGTCGGGGTACCGGGAGGAATCGACGCGGAAATGGCGTCGGGCGAGCCAGAAGACGAAAGGGCGATGAGCCAGGATCAGGGTCTCACGGGCCGCTTCATCCCCCGCGGCGGCCCTTTCCCAAAGGCGATCCTCCTCCTCCTTGCTGATACGCTGATCTTGACTGTCGTCGCGACGCGAGGCGTCCATCGGCCAGCCTCCTGACTTCGGAAAATATCCCCTATTCTAGCAGTTCCCGAGGGGAAAGGCCTATCTCGGAAGAGGAATGGCGTCGATCAGGGCCTCCTCGACGAGCAGATGAGCCTGGTCGTTGGAAAAGGCCAGAGTGGGCTCGGCGTCCCAGACGTCGACGGCCGTGAGGGCGCAGTTGTCCTGGCGGATTTTCCAGACCAGATCGGGAGGCAGGCGAAGGAGAGAGGCCAGGGCGGCCCTGATCGTGCCGCCGTGGCAGACGACGAGATAGGTCCCCTCGCCCTCGTGCAGCAGGGGAGCGAGGGCCTTGCCGACGCGGTCGACGGCGCTCAGGAAAGGCTCCCCTCCGGGAGGTTCGACGGAAAAGGGATCTTCGCGCCAGGCTCGGTAGAGATCGCCGTGACGCTCCATGACCTCGGCGACCGACAAGCCCTCCCAGAGGCCGAAATCGAGTTCGGCCAGCTGGGGCGAGTATGTCGTCGGAGGCGCCTCGAGGAGGGAGGAGCTCACGAGGGAGGCCGTCTCGACGGCCCGGACGAGGGGACTGGCGACGATCCGGACCAGCGGCTCCCTCTTCAGGCGGAGGCCCAGGCGTCGTGCCTGCTCCCGCCCCCCGTCGTCGAGGGGGACATCCGTCGTCCCCTGGTAGCGGAAAGTCCTGTTCCAATCCGTCCTGCCGTGGCGGGCCAAAAGAAGTCTTCTGTGTTTCACGTCAGCACCTCCGAAAGGAGTCGCGGGGCGCGGAAAGGGGGAAAAGGCGCCCCGTCTCGAGTGCGCAAGAGGCCGCACGAAACAAGGGGCCGCGGGAAGACCCGCGACCCCTTGCCGATACGCGATGGAGCCGGTGTGCGGACTTGAACCGCAGACCTGCGCATTACGAGTGCGCTGCTCTACCAACTGAGCTACACCGGCGGAATGGCGGTCCCAACGGGATTCGAACCCGTGCCGCAGCCTTGAAAGGGCTGTGTCCTAGGCCACTAGACGATGGGACCCCAACATGGTGAGCCGTGTGGGATTCGAACCCACGACACCCGGATTAAAAGTCCGGTGCTCTACCGACTGAGCTAACGGCTCAAGGCAAGCGCAGACCACTATACAGAGGGAGGCGGTCCCTGTCAAGACATGCCGCGCGCCGCCGTTCCCATCGTATTACAGGAATCCCCCCGCGACAAGTCCCGAAAGGAGGCCCGGATCGGCGGTCTCCACAGGACGGCTTCCGTCGGGCCCGCCGATTCGGGGACCTCTCGAAGCACCCCGTCGGCCGGCTTGGGACGGGTCCTTCAGCGCCACGGCCGCCCTGACGGAGCTTCTCCTCTTAAGCTGTCCGCGGATTCAGGGGAGGGGACGAAAAGTCAGAGGGGCCACCCCTCGGAAAGGAAGCGCCGCCCCTCGCCGATGGCCTCGGCGACGCGGTCGAAAGCCGTACCGCCGAACGTCCTCCGAAGGCGGACGGCGTCGACGGCGTTGAGTCGCTCCGGAAGATCTTCACCCGCCTCGGGCAGGAGGGACCGCCACTCCTCCAAGGAAAAGGAGTTGAGGGCCCGTTTCTCCTCGAGGCAACGCCGGACCAGCCTGCCCGTCTTCTCGTGGGCCTCCCGGAAGGGAACGCCCCGTTCGACGAGGTGTTCGGCCACGTCCGTCGCCAGGAGAAGGCCGTCCTCGAAGGCCCGGGCGGCCCGTTCCTCGTCTACGGCGATGTGGTTCAGGAGATCGGGCAGAAGGGACAGAACCGATTCGACGGTAGCGATGGAGGCCCAAAGCCCTCTCTTGTCCTCCTGAAGGTCGCGGTTGTACGTCGACGGAAGCCCCTTGAGGGAGATGACAAGATCCACCAGGTGTCCGGCGACCTGTCCCGTCTTGCCTCGGATCAGCTCCAGAACGTCGGGATTCTTCTTCTGGGGCATCATGCTCGAACCCGTGCAGTAGGCATCGGGGAGAAGAAGCCAGCCGAACTCCTGACTGGCGTAGAGGATGAGGTCCTCGGCCAGACGGGAGGCGTGGAGGGCGAAGACGGTGGCGAAATGATGGTAATCGAGGAGATAGTCTCTCTGGGCGACGCTGTCGAGGCTGTTGCGCGTCGGGCGGGAGAAACCGAGTTCGCGGGCCGAGAAGGCCCGGTCGAGGGGAAGGGTCGATCCGGCCAGGGCCCCGGCGCCGAGAGGAGACTCGTCGATGGCGGCCCTGGCCGCCTCCAGACGGGTGACATCGCGGCGGAAGGCCTCGAAATGGGCCATCCAATAGTGCCCCAGACTGACGGGCTGGGCCTGCTGTAGATGGGTGTAACCGGTGATCACGACGAGGCGGTCCGCCTCGGCCCGGTCGAGAAGGGCCGTCAGAAGCCCCTTCAGTTCGAGGGAGAGCCTGCCGTACTCGCCCCGGAGGAAGAGGCGCATCGTCGTGGCCACCTGATCGTTGCGGCTACGCCCCATATGAAGCTTGGCCCCGAGGGGGCCCAGCTTCTCGATGAGCCGGGCCTCGACGTTCATGTGAACGTCCTCCAGCTCCTCTTTGGGCTTCAGGAGGCCTGAGGCGATCTCCCCGTCGATTTCGGCCAGGGCCCCGTCGATCCGACAGGCCTCGTCGGCGCCGAGAAGGCCCACTTGGGCCAGCATGGCCACGTGACCGCGACTTCCCTCGATATCGCTCGACGCGAGGCGCCAGTCGAGATCAAGGGACTGGGTGAAGGCACTGACGGCCGCAGCCGTCTCCTGGGCAAAGCGTCCTTTCCACATCGGTTTGAACCTGCCTTTCTCTATCTCGACATTCGATTCCGAGCGCCGTCCCCTTCTCTTCCGAAGATGGGGACGCACTCCCACGGGAAGACTCCCTCGGAGGAGGGGGAACCCGCCGCGAAAGACCGGATTTCCCGCCGCCTCAGAGGCGGACCGACGAGGGAGAAAATCCCAAAGCCAGGGCGCGACGACGGGCCATCCCCCAGAGAAGGTCGCACTCGCTGTGCCGGTACGCCTCCAGGCCCAGGTGAGCCATGAGGGTCTCGATGACCGTCAGACCGGCGACGATGATATCGGCCCGCTTCGGATCGAGGCCGACGACGGCGCGCCTCCGCTCCGCCGTCATGGCGGCCAGGTCCCGGGCCATGAGACGGACCTGCCATCGGGAGAGAAGCGTTCCGTGAAGTCCGTCGGGGCGATAGAGCTCCTTCGGAAGGGAGCGGACCATCATGGCCAACGCCGACGAGGTGCCCCCCACTCCGGCCAGGGAGGCGGCCCGCGACAGGCCCGACGCCTTCAGAGCGGCCAGGACGTGAAGGGCCATACCTCTCCGATTCCCGCCGAAAAGGTCCATAAGGCGGACGGCCCCCAGGGGAAAGGAGAGGGCCCCGTCGGCGACGATCTCGAGGCTGCCGCCGCCGAGGTCGAAAACCGCCTCGGCCTCGATGCCTCCGAGGCGGACGCCCTCGCAGCTCAGGCGGGCCTCCTCCTCTCCGGGGAGGACCTGCAGAACCGCCTCCGCTGCCCCCTCAAGAACCGGGACGATCGCCCCCGCCGACGAGAGGGCCCGAAGCGATTCGGTGGCGAAGAAGGAACGGCCCTCACCGGAGACGCCGAGGCCGTCGAGACGGGTTTTCAGGCCCCTGAGCACGGCGAGGGTCCGATCGAGGGCCTCGGGGCGGGGCGAGAAGGCTCCCTCGCCGATCCCCTCGGTGAAGCGGGTGATCGTCGACGTGGCATCGACGAGGCGGAGCACGTCGCCGTCGACGTCGACGGCGAGGGATCGAACGGAATTGGAGCCCAGATCGATGACGGCAACTCTCACGGGCAGACACCTCCGCAGGGACGACCTTCGGGATCGTCACAATCGAGAGGTCCCAGCCGGGAACGGAGCCAGGCCTCTCCCGGATGCCGCCCCCGGCCGAGCCAGGAGGCGACCTGAAGATGGAGACACTTGACGCGAGGCCGATCCTGGAGGCGAACGCCTCCCACTCCGCCGCGAAGGCCCTCCCAGAGACGGGGCCTGAAACGCCTCACGAAGGCCCCCCGAGCCCCTAGAAGGGCGAGCCTCAGGAGGACCGCCTCCTCATGATAGGCGATCCAGGCCTCCCTCCTGTCGACCAGAAAACCTTCGAGACACCTCACCGCCCCCTCCCCCTCGAGGGTTCCGCAGAGACGATCCAGGTAGGGACAGGTCAGCCAGAAGGTCGTGGGGAAGGGACCGGAAGGCCCCATCGGATCGCAGAGAATCACCTGGGGAAACCCCCAAAAGCAGCGGCGGGCCACGGCCAGCACGAGCGAATCGTCGAAACGGCGGCAGGACATCTGCCGGCGGAGAAGAGCCCTATCGCCGGGAGCCAGGGGGAGAAACGCAAAAAGGGGGCGAGAGGCCCCCTTGAACGTTCGACAGGTCATCGCTTACTTGCGGCCTTTGCGCTTCCCGCCGCGGGCGTCCTTCATCTTGCTGTTGAGATCGGCGATCTTCTGGTCGCTCGTCTTGATGAAGAGGGAGAGGCGCTTTTCGAAATCCTCCTCCGTCGACCGCCGCGGAGGTTCGGGGGCTTCAAGGCTTTTCAGGGAGAGATCGATCCGTCCCTTTTCATCGATCTTGATGACCTTGGCCCGTATCTCCTGCTTCAGCTCGAGGACGTCCTCCACCTTTTTCACGTAGCGGTGGGAGAGCTCGGAGATGTGCACCATGGCCTTCTGCCCCGTCGTCAGGCGGACAAAGGCCCCGTAAGGAGCGATATGCTCCACCGTTCCGGCAACGATATCACCGACGTTGACCGTCCCTGCTGGCGAGCTGTTCCCGTCTACCATGAATTCTTCAGACCTCCACAGTCAGTATGTCTTGCCCGAGGAAACTCCTCGGCCCTCACTCCCCCGGCAGGGGGAACCAAAGCCACTCCAGAGACTGCCCCTTTTCATTCCTTCTCCTGAGAAGGACAAGGAAAAAGGGCTCCATCGCCCTTGAAGAGGGGTTCACCCAGCAAAGCAGGGAACCGGTCTGCTTGTCGAGAACGGATTTGAAAAGACTGTCCTTGATTATAGGCGAAAAAAGGGCCAGGGCGCTAGCCCCCTCAGGTTTCCACCGGTCGCCGAGGAAGCGGATACGATTGGACCGCTCCTGGGGAATCGATACCAGGCGGCGTGCGTCGACCCTCCGACAGGCGATCTCCATGACCGAGAAGGCCCGACGGGGGCTCACGTCCTGGCGAAGGAGAGGCCCCCCGTGGCAGGTCACCTCATAGCGCAGGGGGCCCATGGCCGTCGTGCGGACGGGAAGACGGCCCCAATCGAGACAGCGGGCGCCGTGGACCTGGGGAACCAGACAGAGACGGGCGATGGAGGGCACCCGCCGCGAGGAGGTGACGACGGGCTCCCTCGGAGACACCTCAAGGCGCCGGACGGGCAGGCGGCCCACGAAAAGGCGGGCCAGCTTCTCCGCCAAGGCCCCCAGGCGGCCCTTTCCCTCAGTCGCCACGCCCCTCTTCTCCTACGATCTCGAGGGCCTTGCGCATTCGCGCGAAGGGCTCGACAAGCTCCATCGACCGGGCCGCCTCCAACAGGATCGGGGCGAGGAGGTCGGCGGCCTGGCCGCCGAGGGGCGCCGTCAATCGCAGAGGCGCGCTGACCGGATCGGCCTGAAGGAGAATCGAACCGCTCTCGCCCTGAGGCTGGATCTCTCCGACGTTTTCCAGCGGAGCATGGCTCGTCGGTTCGACGAGGAGAACGGGCAGGGCCCCCTGTTCGGCCAGGGGCTGCAGAAGGGCCCTGTCGCGGCAAAGCCAGAGGTGGGGCCGGATCTCCAGGACCTTGAGAAGGTTTTTCAGGAGAATCTCCTCGCGCAGGTAGATCTCCAGGGCCTCTCCGTAGAGAACCCGTTCGAGACGGGTCGGGCGGACGGGATCGGTGTAGCGGAAATCGAGAGGAATGCCCCGGGGATCGGTGACCATGACGGCTCCCTGGAAAAGCCCCTTTTCCTCGTCGATCAGGACATAGCCCAGAACCTTGGCGCCTTTTTCCATCAGCGGGACCTCCTCAGGCCATCAGATCCAATCCTCCCCCGCCCTCGTCCTCGTCGGAGTTCTCCTCCTCGGGACGAGGCGGGCGACGGCGGCCTCGACGTCCCTCCTTCTTCTCTCGGTTCTCCTCGCCGACGCGTTTCCCCTCGGTGCCCTCGGCCGACTGGACCTGATTATCGCGGTGACGCGCCTCTTCCGCGATCTCGTCGTCCTGGAGAGCCTGGGCGGGAGCCGCCTCGGGATTCCTGCGATGGGTCGTCTCCTCGATGCGCCAGAGCGAAAGCTGCATTTCGACAGGGCGGATCATCGCCTCTTTTCCCCCTTTCAGCTGAAGGGCAGAACGCGGACCTCGCCCTGATCGAGGATGAATCGGACGAACTTCATCTCCTCGCGGACCACGTAGGAGACGCCGCGGACGGAAACGGTCACTCCAGGGTAGCAGTTTCCCCGGACGCGGACGACGCCCTCCTGGCGGCAGCGCTCGATCTCCTCCTCAAGAGCGGCCAGCCGCTCGTTGACGAGTCCCTGTTGGGCCTCGAGCTGAAAACGGGCCTTCGTCAGCTTCACGAGAAGGACGCGCCGCGCCTCGTCCAGTCCGCCCTTCTCGTCGAGCTTCTTCAGGAAAGCGATGTTGTTCATGACCTCGTGAAGCTTGATCGTCATCTCCTTGAGCATCTCCGTCTGCTTCTTGCGCTCCTCGACAAGCTCGGGGGCGAAGCCGACGGAGACGAGCGTCCGCGTCCCCATCTCGCCGCCCAGGGAAATGCAGTGAACCTCCGTCCCCGCCTGAATCTTGCCGCCGACGACCTGTCCCTTCTTGTCGTTGGTGACGAGGACCTTGCCCCGGCAGGCGATGTTGGAGTGGCGCAGGGCCCCCTTCTCGATGATCACGTCGTGATCGCAGCGGACGTTGCACTGGTCGAGGTAGCCCGCACGGAGGATGCCCTTGCAGAAAAGATGGGCCTTCCCCATGCCTCGGACGCCGACGAGGATATTCATGTTGCCCTGACACTCGAGGGTCGCCCCCTCGACGACGCCCTTGACGACGATGTCCCCGCCGGCCTTGACGACGAAATCCTCGCGGATCGTCCCCTTGACCTCGACGGCGCCGAGAAAATCGATGTTGCCGACGCTGAAATCGACGTCGCCGGCGACCTCGAAAAGGGGAAGCACCGAGATCCGGTCGTCCTTGATGGAAAGGTGGCCGTCGGCATCGGCGTAGAGATGACGGCCGTCGTCGGAGACGCGGACGTTGGCGCCGACGGGGATGCGGGGATCGCGTCCTCTGCGGGCCTTGACCGTCCGGCCCAGGACGTCCGTCCCGTCGACGGCCTCCGTCGGAAGCGTCTTCTCGAGGATCTCCGTTCCCCTCGTGATGTTGACGATGGAGCCCATATCGCGAAGATCGATCTTGGCCGCCGCGAGATCGCGAGCCGTCGTCGTCTGGACCTTGAAGAAAATCTGTCCGTCCTCTCCGTGAAGGGGCGGACGCCCTTCGGCGACGACGATCCAGCGATTCTCCGCCCCGGGGCCGGTCAGGGAGCGGAGAATCTCCTCCTTGACGCCGAAAAGGATCTTCTCTCCCTGAAGAGTGGCCCGGAGCTCCTCCTCCGTCGGCCAGGACCCCTCCCCCTCGGGAGGGGAGACAAAGATCTCGGCTCTCATGGCATCATCGCTCATCCGGACGCGAATCCGGGCCGGCTCGGAGCGGACAGGCAGGTCCCCTATGCGGACGGGCCGGCCTCTCCTCTGCCCCAGAGCCTCCTGAAGGGCTCCCTCGTCGCAGTTTCCGATGCCTCTTTCTCTGGCCTGGCCGAGTAGGTCGGAAAGGGTCAGCTCCGTTTCGGCGGCCACGACAAGATAGACGCCGTCTTCGCGTTCCTCGAAGCGTATGCCCGTCGTCTCCAAAAGATCACCTCCTGTGTTTACGGACGTAGCCGTCCGCGAAGGGCGGCGATGGCCTTGCCGTGAAGCTGGGAAACCCGCGACTCGGTGACGCCCAGGACCTCTCCGATCTCCTTGAGGGTCAGCCCCTCGTAATAGTAGAGAGAGAGGAGAAGGCGCTCCCTTTCGGGCAGGTCGACGAGGGCCGACGCCACACGGCTCCGCTCCTCGTCGCGCTCCAGAAGGCTCTGGGCGTCGGGCCCCTCGTCGGCGACGGCGCCCCCCCGGAGGACATCGCCCTCCTCCAGGAGAAAGACATCGTCGAGGGAGACGAGGTAGGTCCTCCCCGATATCTCCAGCAGCTCCCTATAACTCTTTTCGTCCATCTCGAGAGTCGCCATGAGCTCCTTCTCGTCGATGGCCCCTTTCGACTGATAGAGCCGCTCCGAGGCCTCCTCAAGACGGGAGAGCTTCTCTCTCCCCGAACGGGAGATCCAGTCGTAGCGCCGCAGCTCGTCGAGGATGGCTCCCCGGATGCGGGGAACGGCGAAGGTCTGGAAGACGAACCCCTTGCGGGGATCGAAACGGTCCATGGCGTCGAGGAGGCCGAAGACGCCGAAGCTGAGAAGGTCCTCGTAATCAAGGCCCGGAGGAGGCACGAGGGCCATGCGGTTCGCCACGTAGCGGACCAGGGGGAGATAGCGGACCACCAGTTTTTCCCTGTTTTCCGCCGACGGATCGGAGGCGAAGTCACTCCACAGCTCGCGGTCGCTCTCTCGGCTCAATCGTCGTCACCTCAGCGCGAAAACCAGTGGAAAAGGGCCAGGGCCAGAAGCAGGCCGGCGCCGAGGTAGATCAGGAGGAGACCGTTGCGGGACAGAGAAGGCCGCTCGACGGCGCCTCTGTCGATCCGGACGCGAAGGTCTTCGGTCTGTTTGACGACCCCCACGACGCCGTCGGCGAGATCGAGCTCGATGAGGTGATCGCCGACGGGGCTCTTGGAGACGGACGAGACGGGAAAGACGGGAGGACGGCCGCTTCGGACCATCATGCGCACGATGAGACCGGCCAGACCGGCCTGATCCTCGAAGGCGACGTGAAGCCGCTGTCCTTTGCGGATCTGGGAAAGAGGCTGGCCCCGGACGGGATCGAGGAGGGGACGGCAGCGGACGCGAATGCTCTCCAGCGTCGCCGGGCTCTTCTCGCGCGTCTCCTGGTCCTTTTCGCGCTCCACCCTCTCTTCGTCCGCCGTGGAGAGAAGGCCCGCCTGCTGGAGACGGAGACGGTTGAAGGTCTCCACGTGAAGACGCAGAAAGACGTCGACGCGCAGGTGGTTGGAGAGCGTCTCGCTGAGACGCTCCGTCAGGGAATCCGACGATTCCTGCCCCCGGAAGAGGCGATTGACCGACGTGGGATCGAGGGCACTTTCGAGCAGACGCTGAATGCTGCGGAGGAGAGACTTGTCGAGGGGGGCCGTAATCTCCGTCAGGGCGAGGCGAACGGCCTCCCAATCGGCCTCGACGGCAAAATTCGACGAGAAGCGCTGGAAACCGACCCACAGGACGGCATCGAGCTCCTTGCCCGAAGGCCCCTCGAAAACGAAACAGAAGGCCCCCGACGGATCGTTGGCCCTTCGCCCCTCGAAAACGCCCTTGACGGCAAGGGCCGAGGGGAGGACGGACTGAAGAAAGGTCATGGCCTTTTCGGGCTCTCCTCCCGCCAGCTGGAGGGCGCCCCGCATCTCCTCCGGCGTGCAGCCGAGAAGAGCGCAAAGCTCCGAGGCCGCATGGCCGGCGGCGAGATCGGCCTCCCGGTTTTCTTCGTCGAAGGGGTGGTTCTCCATGACGGCCTCCTCCCTTGCCTAGAGCATCTGGACTCCCTTTCCGAGAGTCTTGACGGTCAGCAGCCACGTTTCGGTGCTGAACTCGACGCTGCGCCCCTTGTTTCCGCCCGTATCGCAGGCGACGAGAGGGATGTTCGCCTGGGCCAGCAGCCCCTTCGTCGCCTCGATGTTGCGGCTGCCCACGGCGAGCAGTCCCTGCCCCGAGCCCGGAAGGTTGAACATCTGGGCGCCGCCGGCCATCTTGGCCTTGAGACGGGAACGGTTCGCACCCAGCCTGTTCAGCTCCGACAGAAGCTCGGGCAGAGCCGAATCGGCGAACTTGCCCGGCTTCGTCTCGTTGCGGCTCTGACGGCTGTCGGGAAGCATGATGTGAACCATTCCCGCAATGCGCGTCGACTCGTCGAAAAGGACGAGTCCGATGCACGAGCCGAGCCCGAGCGTGACGAGCAGAGCCGGATGACGTAAGGCGACGAGTTCTGCCATTCCCACATGGACGACCTGCGGCTTCATGACCTAGAGCACCCCGAGCTTTCCCAGGAGCGTGGAAAGCTTGCCCGGATCGGGAACCATAAGGATGTGCCCTCCCAGCTCCCTGTCGATCCCCTTCACGATGAGGGAGGTCTGGACCATGAGGGCAATATCGCCCGAGATGCCGTAGATGGCCACGACGACGTCCAGAAGGGCACCGAGCATGTCGTGGGCGATGGCCGGGACGGAGACGGGCAGGGAAAAGCCCGTGAAGGCGCTCAGGGCGTTGACGAAGGCCCCGAGAACGATATTGCCCACCTCGGAAAGGGCGCTGTCCCTGAGCTGATAGAGCATGTCCTCGTCGTCGCAGTGGAAGGGGGCGACGAGGATGTCGGCCAGCTCCTGAGATTTCTCCTCGTCCATCATGAACATGAGATTGCAGGAGAAGTCTCCCTCGGCCCGGACCAGGACGGCGCAGATCAGCGATTCGGCGGCCCCGTAAAGCTGGGGCAAGTCGTAGATGGGAACGAGCTGGGCCTGAGGAACGGCCATGTCGACGGGGCGATCGAGGAGACCGGAAAGGGCCGTCGCGGCGTTGCCGGCGCCGATGTTTCCCACCTCGCGCAAAGCGTCCAGCTGTAGGCTGTTGAGTTCTTCCTTCTCCATCGTGCAGGCCCCTACATGGAGTGGACGGAACCGGGCTCGAGGATGAGAGCCACGTTCCCGTCGCCGAGGATCGTCGCTCCGGCGACGCCCTTCACCTTCATGAAAAGCCGTCCCAACGGTTTGATGACGATTTCCTGCTGGCCGATGAGCTCGTCGACGATGAAACCGACGCGGCTCTTGCCGTTGCGGACGACGACGACGGGATATTCGTCGGCGGCGCCCCGCTCGACGGGCGTTCCCAGAATGCGGGCCAGATCGCAGAGGGAGAGGATCTCGCCTCGGACCGTCGTCACCGGAGAACCGTGAACGGTGCGGATATCGGACTTGCCGACGAGGAGGGTCTCCTCGACGTTCTCGAGGGAGATGGCGTAGGTCTCGTCGCCGACGCGGATGAGGAGGGCCACGACGATGGCCAGGGTAAGAGGCAGGCGGACGACGATGCGCGTCCCCTTGCCGACCCTGGACTCTACCTGGAACTGGCCGCCGAGGGACTCGACCTTGTTTTTGACGGCGTCCATGCCGACACCCCGCCCCGAGACGTCGGTGACCACCTCGGCCGTGCTGAATCCGGGCAGAAGGACGAGGCGGATGGCGTCCTCGTCGGAAAGGGCCTGGGCCTCGTCGCGGCTCATCATTCCCCGCTCGACGGCCTTGCGGCGGACCTTGTCGGGGTCGATCCCCTTGCCGTCGTCGCGGACCTCGATGATGACGCTGTTGCCCTCCTGATAGGAGGCGATCGTGACGACGCCCTCCTTCTCCTTGCCGGCGCTCAGGCGCACCTCGGGCTTCTCGATGCCGTGATCGATGCAGTTGCGGATCAGGTGGACCATGGGATCGCCGATCTCGTCGATGAGATTGCGGTCCAATTCCGTCTCCTTGCCCTCCAGCTCGAGGCGTATCTCCTTGCCCAGAGACTTGCTCAGGTCGCGGACGAGGCGGGGAAAACGGTCGAAGACGAAGGAGACGGGAACCATCCGCAGCTTCGTCACCAGTTCCTGTATGTCGCCGGAGATCCGTCCCAGCTGGGCCAGAGGCTCCTCGAAGGCCTTGATCCGGGCCTCCTGAGCCAGCCTCTCGATGCGGGCCCTGCCTATGACCAGCTCGCCGACGAGGTTCATCAGCTTGTCGAGGCGCCCGATGTCGACGCGAACGGTGCGACTGAGCTTGCGCGTCTCCTGGGCGGCCTCCTTGCGGTCTGATCCCTTAGATTCCGTCACCGTCTTCGCATCCAATGCCACCGCCTCCTCGTCCTCCGGCTCCTCTTCGGCGTCGCCGGCGACGGGTCCGACGGACACGTCGTCGACTTCGCTCACCTGGAGGACGGCCTTGCGAATCTCCTCCTCCTCTTCGTGGGTGGCGAAGTAGATCCAGAACTGCCTGTCGAAAAGCTCCTTCTCCAGATCGTCGACGGAGGGGACGGTCTTGATGATCTCGCCGTGTTCGCCCAGACGGGTGACGACCATATAGGCCCTCACGGCCTTCATGGAACAGTCGGGAGAGAGCGTCACGCCGATCTCGTAGACATCCATCCCCCTGCGGCGGGCCTCCTTGACCCATTCCCCCTCCATCGTCGACAGGCGGGGCGCCTCGGCGGGAACCTCGGCGACGGGGGCGGCCGGGGCCGCTCTGTCCTCGTGGAGGCGGGCGATGAGGCCGGCCACGTCGGACGACGACTCGCGTCCCCCCTCCCGAATCCCCTCCGTCATCGACGAAAGGGCATCGAGGCAGAGGAAAAGCAGGTTCACGCCCTCCTGGGAGAGCCGGGCCGTCCCCTTGCGCACCAGGTCGAGGCGGTCCTCCATGGCATGCGTCAGGTGGGCCATCCCCTCGAAACCCATCGTCGCCGACATGCCCTTCAGCGTATGGGCGATGCGGAAGATCTCGTCGATAGGCCCCGGATCGTCGGGGCTCTTCTCCAAAGAAAGCAACAGATCGTTGAGGCTCTGAAGCTGTTCCGTCGTCTCGTCGAGAAAGGCGCCCAGGTATTGTTGCATATCGAGATTCGTCATGGCTATCGCCCTCCGTCTATCGATAGAAGTCTCTTGTGCCCACAAGTTGTTCAAGGACAGGGGAAATCTCCCCGAGCGGATGCTGTTCATCGACGACGCCCGCCTCGACGGCGGAGCGGGGCATGCCGTAGACGACGCATGTCTCGGCCGACTCGGCGACGACATAGGCTCCCTTGGCCTTCATGGCCTTGGCCCCGTCCGTGCCGTCCCGTCCCATTCCGGTGAGGATGAGCCCCAGGGCCGCAGGGCCGACGGCGTCGGCGACGCTCAGGAAGAGGATGTCCGCCGAAGGACGGACGGAACGCAGCGGCGGCGTGTCGGAGAGACGGCAGACGAGCTGGCCCTGACTTCTCTCGACGGAGAGGTGCCGCCCGCCGGGGGCGATGGCCACGAGGCCGGCCTTGAGGACCAGCCCCTCGGAGGCCTCGACGACATGGAGGGGTCCCAGACCGTCGAGCCGCTGGGCCAGCGACGCCGTGAACCCCTCGGGCATGTGCTGGACGACGGCGACGGGAAGGGGAAAGGAGCCCGACAGGAGCGGGATGACCTCCTGAAGGGCCCGAGGCCCTCCTGTGGAGGCCGCCACGGCCAGGAGCTCGAAGCGGCGCGCCTCCCTCTTCCGCGGAGCCTCGACGAGGGTCCCCGCCGCGGGAGGCGCCGCGGGGACCCTCCCGCGGGAGGGAGGGGCAGGGAGCCGCAGCCGGGCCCTGCTGGCCTCGAGGACTTTCGTGCGCAGCTCGTCGGCGACGCGGTTCATGTCCAAGGAAATCGCTCCCGACGGCTTCTGGATGAAATCGACGGCCCCGGCGGTCAGGGCCTGAAGCGTGACGTCGGCCCCCCGGGCCGTCTTGCTGCTGACCATGACGACGGGCAGGGGATGGCTCTTCATGATGGCCTCCAGGGCGGCGAGACCGCCCATGCGGGGCATCTCGACGTCGAGGGTGACCACGTCGGGGCGGAGACTTTCGACCTTGCGCAGGGCGTCCTCCCCGTCGCGAGCCGTCCCGACGACCTCCAGCCCGGGGCCGGAGAGAATGTCCGCCAGAATCTTCCGCATGAAGGCCGAATCATCGACGATGAGAACGCGAACGGGCCTCGAGTCCATCCTATCAATCACCTCAGCGTTTCTGCAATTCCTGCCTGCGGATGAAATCAAGCAGGGCCTTTTCGACGACACGCGGCAGGGCCTGAAACTCGAGTCCCGCCTCGGAGGCGCCGTCGCCATCGGAGCGCCGCACCACTTTGGTGACGATCCAGAAAGGGACCTCCAACTCCAGCCGCAGCAGAAGCTCGTCCTCGTTCTCGAAGGGGACCTTTTCGGAAAAGCGCAGCCGCGTCCCCCCGAGGCTGACGTCGGCCAGCTTGCCCGAAAACCAGCGGCCCTGAAGGGGACTTCTCTCCTCCGTGTCGAGGCAGAAGGCCTGAACGTCAAGGAGGCAGGGGACGCGAAGAAAACGCCGCCGCTGTATCCTCTCGACGTCGCCCTCGGGCCTCAGCCAGAGCAGAGGCACCGCGACGGTCACGTCGCTGCGGATCACCGTGGCCCGGGCGAAAAGATGACAGGCGGGCTCCTCGCAAAGGAGGGTCACCGACATGTCGCGGTAGAGCGGAAGCAGCGCGCCCTTCCTCATGGGATGGGCGACGGCCCAGAGTCCCTCCGTGTCGTCCTCGAGCCTTGAGGGATACTTTCCCTTGTAGAGACCGGCCTCGACGGAAAGGAGACATCTTCCCCCGACCTTGGGCATGACCGCTTGTCTGGCGGTCATGCCGTCAGCCTCCTAAGCCCACGCGACGGGAAAGGCGGAAGAGGAAGCCCTTCAGTCCCCGGGAAGGGGCGGCGACAAGCTCCTCTTCCGACGACGGCGCCGGAAGGATCCTGGAGGCGACGAGGCGGACGTTGCGGGCGGCCTTCGAGTCGGGGAAGGCCCAGAGGAGAGGGCGCTGCCTGGCGACGGCGTCGTGAACGCGATCGTCGCGGGAGACATGGCCGGCGAAGATGACGGGCACGTTGAGGAACTGGGCGGCCGCCATCTGGAACCGACGTCCCACCTCCTGGGCCTCGGCCTCGTCGCGGACCATGTTGACGATGAGACGGACGTCGATGCGTCCGTTGGACCGTCGGGCCAGGACCTTGAGAACGCCGTAGGCGTCGCGGATCGCCGTCGGCTCCGGCGTCGTCACCAGAATGACCGAATCTGCGGCCAGGGCAAAGGCCAGAACGCTGGCGTGCAGTCCCGCCGCCGTGTCGATGAGAAGGACATCGGCCCTCTCGTCGAGGCGGGAGAACTCCTCGATCAACAGGCCCTGGCGCCGCTCCTCCAGGTCGGCCAACTCCTGAACGCCCGCTCCGCCGGGTATGAGCCAGAACCCCTCGTGGAGCTTGAGAAGGGCCTCGTCGAGCGTGCGCTCGCCTTCGATGACGTGGGCCAGCGTGACCGCAGGAGGGAGAAGACCGAAGAGGATGTCGACATTGGCCAGCCCCAGATCGGCGTCGAGGAGGACGACGCGCTGTCCCCTCTCGCAGAAGGCGAGGCTGAGGTTGACGGCCAGATTCGTCTTGCCGACGCCCCCCTTGCCGCTGACGACGGCGAAGGTCCGAAGAGGCTGTCCCTTTTCGTCGCCGACGATCTGGCGCAAGGGCTGAGCCTGATCGGATGAAGCCGTGCGTCCTCGCAGAAGGGAAGAGATATTAAGGCCTTCAGCCACAGATTTCACGCCCCTCGGGGAAAAGATAGGAGAGATAGCTTTCTCCCGAAGCCACGGCGATGTCATTGGGAACGTTCTGACCGGCCGTCAGGAAGGAAAGAGGAAGATCGAAATCGAAAACGACGTTGAGCAGGCTCCCGGCACTCCGCGTCTCGTCGAGCTTGGTGGCCACGACGCCGTCGATGGGAACGACGTTCATCCGATTCATCACGTCCAGGACATCGCCGTACTTGACGTTGGCCGCCAGGACGAGATGGACCGACTGGGGTTTGAAGGCCTCGTAGAGATCGCGGTATTCGGCGACCTTGTCCTCGTCGTTCTGGCTCCTCCCCGCCGTATCGAGAAGGACGACGTCGACGTCGGCGTAGCGGGCCAGGATCGGAGCCAGGTCGGATGGCTCGTAGACGACCTCCATGGGGACGCCCAGAATCTTGGCGTAGGTCCGGAGTTGCTCGACGGCCGCTATCCTATAGGTATCGGACGTCAGGAGCAGAACCTTTCGATTTTCCCAGAGGGCGAAGGCCGCCCCGATCTTGGCGATCGTCGTCGTCTTCCCCACTCCCGTGGGGCCGATGAAGAGCGCTCGAGGTCCCTTGAGCGCCTCGGCCCAGGACTTTCCCCTGCAGGCGATCTCTCCGGCGAGCCAACCGCGGAAGGAGCCCCCCCCCGGAACCTGGCGATAGCGCTCGACGAGCCGCGACGCCACCGGAGGCTCCACGCCGCAGGAGACGAGCGAAAGCGTCAGCGCGTCGCGTGGCGCGGCCACTCCCTCCTCGAGCCGGGCCAGGACCTTGTGCAGCGTCTCCTGCAAGGTCTCGACGCGGCCCAACAGCTCCCTCTCCCCTTCGGGAACGGGGGTCTTGAGCCGGACGGCCCGGGAGAGCTCCAGGGCCTGGCTCGAAAGCTCCAGGGAGACCTCCCCCTCGGAGACGATCTCCGGAGGCGGAGAGAGCCTCTCGCCGACGGTCTCTCCCTTCTGGCGCGGGACCGGAGCCGGGACCGGCGGCTGGACGGCCTGGCGGATCTCGAGAAGCTTCTGAAAGGCCAGGATGCGCTCCCGTTTTTCCCTCTCCCGCTCCTGGCGATCCTCCTCGAAGATGCCGGCCGTGACGGCGAGCATCCTCTTCCGGAAAAGGCCGAGGAAGCCCCCTCTCTTGACGGGCACGACGGAGATCACCACGGCGTCGTCGCCCAGGCGCGTTCTCGCGAGCCGCATGGCCTCCGCGTCGTCTTTGGCATCGAAGGTAATCTGTTGAACGAGTCGCATCATTCCACCATCCCGATCGACTTCAAGGATACGCCTTGAGCAATTTCATTATAGGCCAGGACATGAACCTGCGGTAGACTTCCCTCGACGATACGGCGCACGATGAGGCGCAGATCGGGGTGGACGAGGAGGACGGGGAGGCTGCCGCCCATCGAGAGCTGCTCGGCCGCCTTTCCCACGGCCTGGATGAGATCCTGCATCCGCCTGGGATTCATGGACAGGTGCCACCCCTTGAGGAGATCGCCCTGGAGAGAGGCCTTGATCTCCTCCTCCCAGCGTGGGGAGAGAGTCGCCACGGTCAGGACGCCGCCCTCTCCCAGCAGGCCGACGGTGACGAGACGGGCCAGGGCCTCTCGAACCCGCTCCAGCAGGTAGTCGGCGCTGTGGGAGACCTTTCCGTTGTCGGCCAGACATTCGAAGATCGAGACGAGGTCCCGGATCGGCACCTGCTCGCGGATGAGGTTCTGAAGCACCTTCTGGATGTCGCCCAGGGAGAGGGAGCTCAGAAGCTCGTCGACGACGGCGGGATTGTTCTCCTTGACCAGGTCGAGAAGACGCTGCACCTCCTGGCGGGAGAGCAGATCGGCGCCGTAGAGCTTGATCACCTCGGACAGGTGCGTCGAGAGGACCGAGGGGGCGTCGACGACGGTGAACCCCATCGTCTCGGCCTGATCGCGAAGATCGGGAGCGATCCAGGTGGCGGGCAGGCCGAAGGCGGGCTCCGTCGTCGGGATGCCGACGATGGTGGACTCCGTCCCCGTCGTGTTCATGGCCAGGAAATGATCGGGCAGAAGCTCCCCTCGTCCCACCTCGCCTCCCTTGACGCGGACGATATACTCCGTCGGCTTGAGCTGGATGTTGTCGCGGATGCGGATGGGAGGGACGACGAGCCCCCTCTCGAGGGCCATCTGGCGCCGGATCGTCCCGATCCGCTCCAGCATGTCCCCTCCCTGGGCGGGATCGACGAGGGGGATGAGGGCGTAGCCGATCTCGACCTCCATGGGATCGACGGTGAGAAGGGGAAGGACGTTCTCCGGCGAGGCGGGAGCGGCACCTCCCCCTTTGGCGCCGGGAGCCGCGCCGGGAGCTCCCGGCCGTCCTCCCTTGGGCGCCGCCTTGGCACGGTCCGCCTCGATCTCCTTCCCCTCGCGATAGACCACATACCCCAGGAGCCCCATCATGGACCCCAGCGCCGAAAAGGGGATCAGGGGCAGACCGGGGACGACGGCGAGGCCGAAGAGCATGACCGACCCGATCCAGAGAGGACGGGGATAGGCCGTGAGGGAGGTGACGATGTCCCTTCCCAGGTTGCTCTCCCCCGCCGACCGGGTGACGACGATGCCCGTCGCCGTCGACAGGAGAAGGGCCGGAATCTGGGCCACGAGACCGTCGCCGACGGTGAGGAGGCTGTAGGTCCCCATGGCCTGTCCCAGAGTCATGCCCCTCTGGAAGGTCCCGATGGAGAGGCCGCCGATGATGTTGATGACGGTGATGATGAGGCCGGCGATGGCGTCGCCCTTGACGAATTTGGAGGCGCCGTCCATGGCGCCGTAGAAATCGGCCTCGCGCTGAATCTCGATCCGGCGGGCCCGGGCCGACGCCTCGTCGAGGAGACCGGCGTTGAGGTCGGCGTCGATGGCCATCTGCTTGCCCGGCATGGCGTCGAGGGTGAAACGGGCCGCCACCTCGGCGACGCGCTCGGCGCCCTTGGTGATGACGACGAACTGGATGACGACGAGGATCAGGAAGACGACGCCGCCGACGACGTAGTTGCCGCCGACGACGAAGTTGCCGAAGGCCCCTATGACCTCCCCCGCGTAGCCGCGGAGCAGGATGAGCCGCGTCGTCGAGACGTTGAGGGCCAGACGGAAAAGGGTGGCCATGAGAAGGATCGTCGGGAAGGCGGCGATCTCCAGGGCCTTGCGGACATAGAAGGTGGTGAGGAGGACGACGACGCCGAGCGTGATGTTCATGGCCAGCAACAGGTCGAGGAGCACCGTCGGCAGGGGGATGATCATCATCCCCACGATCAGGACGAGAAGGAAGGCCATGCCGACATCGGCATACTTCAGCATTGTCTTGAGACCCGTCGAGCGGACCTCCTGCGGTTCGATCATCGACACAACTCCTCGAAAGGGCCGCCCGAGGCGGTCAATCTGCTTTCACCATGAAGACACTATAGCCGATGAGAGAGGGGGGCTCAACTGACAGATCGCGCCGAGACCCCCTTTCTCCCCTCTCGGAGACGGTAGACGAAGGCCAGGACCTCGGCGACGGCGCGATAGAGCTCCTCGGGAACTTCCATGCCGATCTCCACCTGAGAGTAGAGAGCCCGGGCCAGGATCCTGTTCTCGACGATCGGCACGTCGTTTTCCGCGGCGATCTCGCGGATCCGCCGGGCGACGACCCCCTGCCCCTTGGCGACGACCTGGGGCGAATCCATGGACTTCCGCTCGTAAAGAAGGGCCACGGCCAACATCGTCGGGTTGGTGATGACCACGTCGGCCTTGGGCACGGCCTGCATCATCCTCCCCCGGGCCAGCTCGCGCTGCTTCTGGCGGATCCGCCTCTTGATCAGGGGATCGCCCTCCATCTGCTTGTACTCGTCCTTGATCTCCTGTTTGCTCATCTTGATGGAGCGTTCGAACTCCCAACGCTGGTAGAGGTAGTCGAAAAGGGCGATGGCCAGGAGGAGAAGGGCGAAGCGGAGCCCCAGAAACCAGACGATCTCGGCGACGGTCTCCATCCCCTCGTCGAGGGGAAGGCGGATGACGGCGATGATGCGGTCGAGATCCTTCCTCAGGGCGTAGTAGAGGAGAAGCATGAGGAGAGAGGCCTTGAGAAGCCCCTTGAAGAGCTCCACGAGAGAGCGGATCGAAAAAATCCGCTTCAGCCCCGAAAGGGGGTTGAGGCGGTCCAGCTTCAGCTCCAGAGGCTTGGAGCTCATGAAAAAACCGACCTGATAGACGGTGATCGCCAGGGCCGCGAGGGCGCAGGCCGCTGCCAGAGGCAGCCACAGATAAAGGTAGTCCGCCAGCGCCCGGGCTCCCAGGAGGCGGGCCCAGCCCTCTCCCGAAAAGGCGGGATCGCCGAAGGCCCGAAGCATGAAGAGGATGTGTTCCTTCATCCCGCCGCCCATATAGCCGGCGAAGACTTTCATGAAGACCAGGCCGGCCAGAATGACGACGGCCGCGCCCAGATCCTGACTTTTCGCCGTCTTTCCCTCTTCCCGGGTCTTGCGGCGCTTCTGGGGCGTCGCGGGCTCCGTCTTCTCCTGGCCGAAAAGCTGAAGCGAAAAGGGCCGTCTCATCGCCAGAGGCTCACCCCCTCCAGGGCCGTCTCGAGGGCCCCCTCGATCTGTCCATGAAGGACATTGACCGTCAGGGGCAGGACGACGATGAGGAGGAAGAATCCCAAGATGATCTTCAGGGGCAGCCCCAGGACGAAGACGTTCATCTGGGGCACCGTCCGGGCCACGAACCCCAGCCCCAGATCGGCGAGGAGCAGGGTCCCGAAATAGGGGAGGACGATGCGGAAGGAGAGGACGAAAAGCTCCTGAAGCCAGGTGCCTGTGCCGATCTCGGCCGCGAGGGAGAGGCCCGCCCCTCCCAGGGGCACGAGGCGGAAGGTCTCGACGAGGGCCCGCAGGAGCAGGAGGTGGCCGTTCCAGTAGAAAAAGTACCAGAGCGCCAGGAGGAACTTGATCTGGCCGATGAGGGAGACCTGAACCTGCGAGAAGGGGTCGAGGACGTTGACCATGCCGAAACCCATCTGGGTTCCGATGACCCGGCCGGCGACCTGAACGGCGTAAAGGGGCAGGGCCGACAGAAGGCCCAGGGCGACGCCGACGAGAAGCTCCCCCGCCCCGGCCAGGACGATGCCCCCCCATCCCAGCAGGGCGCGCTCGGGCAGAGGACCCGACAGGAAGGGCCAGGCCGCCAGGGCCAGAACGGCGGCGAGCCAGAAGCGGACGGGCATGGGAAAGGCGGGGGCCACGAAGGCCGGCGTGGAAAGGAGAAGGCCGAGGAACCGGGTCGTCGCCAGAAGGAAGGCGACGATGAAAAGGACCAGATCGCCCTCGAGATTCATTGGATGAAGCGGTGAAGCTGCCCCAACAGGTCGATCGTCATCTTGCCCACCTTGCCGAAGATCCAGGGCCCGAAAAGGACGAGGGAAAGAAGGACGGCCAGGATCTTGGGGACGAAGACGAGGGTCTGTTCCTGTATCGACGTGGCCGTCTGCAGAATGCCGATGACGAGGCCCAGCACCATCGCCACGAGCAGGACGGGAAGCGAGGCCAGCAGGGTCGTCCAGACGGCGTGCTGGAAGGTGTCGACGATGCTCAGCGTCCCCACCGATCATCCCTCCCTAGCGGAAACTGTTGAGAAGGCTGACGACGACGAGGTTCCATCCGTCGGCCATCACGAAAAGAAGCACCTTGAAGGGCAGGGAGATCATCATGGGCGGAAGCATGATCATCCCCATGCTCATGAGAACGCTGGCCACGATCATATCGACGACGATGAAGGGGACGAAGATGACGACGCCCATCTGGAAGGCCGTCTTCAGCTCGCTGAGCATGAAGGCCGGCACGAGGACCTGGAGGGGAACCTCGTCGGCGTTGCGGGGCTGGGGCAGATCGGCCATGGTGATCATCAGGGAGAGTTCTCCCTCCCGGGTCTGGCTCAGCATGAAGTCTCTCACGGGCTTCACCGTCCCCGCCCAGGCCTCAAGCGACGTCGTCTCGCCCCGCATGTAGGGGCCGAGGCCTCCGTCGTAGACGCGGGTCCAGACGGGCCCCATGGTGAAAAGGGCCAGGAAGAGGGCCAACGTGACCAACACCTGATTGGGAGGCGTCTGCTGAAGTCCCAGGGCATTGCGGACGAAGCCCAGGACGATGAGGATCCGGGTGAAGCTGGTCAGCATCAGCACCAGGGCGGGAGCGACGCTCAAGACGGTCATGAGGGCGACGATCTGAAGGGTCAGAGCCACGTCCTGAGGCGATTCGGCGCCCCGCACGCCGAGGGAGAGGGCCGGGAAGGGCGCCGTCGGCGCCTCGGGCTGGGCCAGGACGGGCGAAGCGGCCAGGCAGAGGCAGAGAAGCGCCACGAGAACCGCCGCCAGGGCCGGAAGGCCGTCTCCGGGCAGACGGAAAGAGCAGGCCCTAGCCCTCATCGCCGTCGTCCTTCTCCCAGAGGGCCCGGTCCCAACGACCGATGACGGTCGCGCCGCCGCGACCGGAGACGACGGCGATCACTTCGGGACCGCAGCGGACGATGTAGAGGGCGTCCCTTCCCAAAGGAAGGGTGCCCAGAAGGCGGCAGCGACCGGAGAGGGGGAACCTCCGACGGAACCAAGGGGCCCGGGAAAGACGGGAGAGGCCGAAAAAGAGGGCGCAGAGAAGAAGGGCTCCCAGGGCCAGCCGGAGTCCGTAGCTCCCCATATCGGGCGAGGCCGAGGCCAGGGCCGGAAGAGGACGAAAGACCAGAAGCCAGACCGGAACGGAGAAGGCGAGGGATGCCTTGGCATCGCCTCGCCCCACTCTCCCGCCGAACACGGGGCCGACCTCCCCGATCAACCCAGAGCCTTGCGCAGCGACTCCAGGACCCGATCGGGCTGAAAGGGCTTGACGATGAAATCGGAGGCCCCGGCCTGGATGGCCTCGATGACCATGGACTGCTGCCCCATGGCGCTGACCATGACGACCTTGGCCGCAGCCTTGAGTTTCTTGATCTCCTTCACGGCCGAGATGCCGTCCATCTCGGGCATGGTGATATCCATCGTCACCAGATCGGGATTGAGTTCCTGAAAAAGCTGGACGCCCACCTTGCCGTTCTCGGCTTCACCGATGACTTCGAAGCCGTTCTTGAGGAGTATGTCCTTCAGCATCATGCGCATAAAGGCTGCATCATCGACGATCAGTACTTTGGCTCCCATCCCGCTGTTCAACCTCCTTAGGCCCTCGTCGGTCTCAAAGGTCACCGGCCGATGGAGCGGATACGCTCGGCCTTGCTGACGATCTCGCTGATGCGGACTCCGAAGCTCTCGTCGATGACGACGACCTCTCCGCGAGCCACAAGCTTGCCGTTGACGAGGACGTCCACCGGTTCGCCTGCCATCTTCTCCAATTCTAACACGGAGCCCGGCCCGAGACCGAGCACCTCTCCGATCGTGCGAGAGGTACGGCCTAATTCAACCGTAACAGTGACGGGGATGTCAAGGATGAGGTCCAGATTTCCCGGCGCGACGATCTCCTCGGCCTGGGAAAGAGGGGCGAACTGGGCCGGCCGGACATCGACGGGCTGCGGCTCGGGACGGCGCGGGGCGGCCGGGGCCGGACCGGAGGAAGAGGGCACCGACGGAGCGGAGGCGGACCGGGCGGGCTGAGGCGCGACAGGAGGCGGAGCCATCCTGGCCGTGACATCGTCGGCCAGGGCGAAGGTGTCCTTCTCCCCCATGACGAAGCTGAGCGCCACGGAGCCGACCTGATCGATGGCGACGTCCACGGCAAGACAGACGACGCGCTCGCCCGCTCCCAACCCCCGGAGGGGAAGCCAGCTCCCCTCCTCCAGCGTCGCCACGGCGTCGGCGGGGACGAGCCTTTTGCCGCCCAGAAGGCCGCTGAGCCCCGTCAGGGCGGCACCGACGATCTGGCTGAGCCCCTCCTGAGAGGCGCTCAGGTAGAGATCGTTCGACTCGGACGGCAGCTCCTTGCCGTCGCCGCCCATCATCAGGTCGGCCAGAAGGAGCCCCGTCCGCTCCGAAAGGAGAACGGCCATGGGGGCATCGTGGAGGCCGTCGCAGCGGAAGCGGAAGGCCAGGACGCGATCGCCGCCGAAACGGCCGGGAAGATCGCCCTGAACCAGCCGAAGGGGATCCTGAGGCACGCAGGAGACGTCGCGACCGGCCAGCATCCCCATGACATTGCCCGAGGCCTCGGCGAAGAGGGATCCGATCTCGCCCAGGGGCGACGCCGGTCCCCCGGCCGGTTCGGGGGCTCCTCCCAGAGGCGCGCCCTGGAGCAGGGCGTTGATTTCGTCTTGGCTGAGCAGATCATCCATCATGACAGAGAACCCTCCTCATCGGGGTCGGTCGGCACCAGGCCGGTAATCTCGGCCGCGAAATTCCCTCGGGAAAGCCCCGGCCTCGCCAGATACTTGACCTCTTTCCCCACGAGAACGCGAATGGGATCGTCGAGCCCCTGATCGAGGCGTATCACCTGCCCCGGCTGAAGCTGCAGGATGTCGTCGACGGTCAGAGTCACCCGGCCCAGCTCCAGGGCGAGAGGGACCCTGATCTTGCGGATCTTCTTCTCCAGGATGGGGCGGGCCTCGGCCCCGTCCTTGCGGCCCGTCGAGGCGAACCAGTGCTGAGAGCTGAGCTTGTCGATCATGGGCTCCATGACGAAATAGGGGATGCAGAGATTCATGATCCCCTGCACGCCGGCGATCTCCAGCTTGAGCGTCACGAGAAGGACCATATCCGTCGCCGGGCAGATCTGGACGAAAAAGGGGTTGCTCTCCATGCTCTCGAAGCGGAAGCGGATGTCGACGACGGTGCTCCAGCTCTCCTCCATGAGCTCCAGAATGCGCATGAGGACCCGTTCGACGACGGTCTGTTCGATGTCGGTCAGGTCACGGGGCTTGAGGATCGACTCCCCCTTGCCGCCCAGCATCCTGTCGATGATGGTGAAGACGATGGAGGGGTTGATCTCGAGGACGGCGTTGCCGTTGAAGGGGTACATCTCCAGGACGGCGATGACCGTGGGCTGCACCAGGGAGCGGACGAACTCGTCGTAGGACATCTGATCCACCGAGGCCACCTCGACGGAGACCATCGATCGGACCATCGTCGAAAGAGAGGTCGTCATCTGACGGGCGAAGGCGTCGTGGATCATCTGGATGGCCCGGAGCTGATCCTTGCTGAACTTGTCGGGCCGCCGGAAATCGTAGGTCTTGATCTTCTTCTCGGCATGGGCCCTGGAGATCGCTTCGGCATCGACCTCCCCGCTCGTAAGCGCGCTCAGCAGATTGTCGATCTCCGACTGGGAGAGGACTTCCGGAACCATGACAGGCCTCCTCGGCGGTCTATTGGAGCACGAACTCCGTGAAGAGCACCCTCTTCACGGGGGGCGTCCCCTTCAGGGGAGGGAGAAGCGCGTTGAGACGGGTCCGCAGATCCTGGGAGAGCTCGAGGAGCCCCTCGGCGCTGCGGAGGGCCGTGAAACGGCGGTCCTTCACGGTGAGGATGATCTCGTTCTTGATTCGCGTCAGCCAGCCCGGATCGGCCAGGGCCTCCGTGGCCTTCACCGACGTCATCTCCAGGGTGAGGGAGAAACGGGCGATGCGGGGGTCCTTGTCGGCCAGGTTGACGGTGAACTCGCCGACGGGGACGACGGGACCGGGCGTATCGGCGACGACATCGCCCTTGTCCGAACCGAGGCGGCCTCCCAGCAGAAGTCCCGCGCCGATTCCGCCGGCGAGGACGACGAGGACGACGACAGCGATGAGTGCGATCTTTTTGATCATCGGGCTTCCCTCCGAACGAAGTCAGCTAGCGGCGAGGATACTGGGAGAGGACGACCAGATCGACGCGGCGGTTGAGCCGTCGATGCTCGGCCGTATCGTTGGGAACGAGAGGCCTCGCGGGACCGAACCCCACGGCCTGGAGACGTCCCGCCTCGACTCCGGCCGAAATCAGGAAGGAGGCCACGCCCGCGGCCCTCATGGCCGAAAGGCCCCAGTTGTCCCGGTAAGGCCCTCCCCTGAGGGGGAGGCCGTCGGTGTGCCCCTCGACGGAAAGGGCGTTGGGCACCTCGGCCAGAAGAAGGCCCATCTTGTGGATCAGCCTCTGCCCCTCGGGGCGGAGATCGACGGCGCCCGTCTCGAAAAGGACCTGCTCCGAAAGGGAGATGACGATCCCCCGCTGGTCGACGGTGACGGAGACCTGCCCCTCCATCTGTTCCCGGCGGACGAGGGCGACGACCCGCTCCGAGACGTGGCGGATGTCCTGGGTCTGGCGCGTCGACGTTCCGGCGTCGGAGGCCGTCTGGCCGCCGAAGGGATTGGTCGTCTCCTCCTCGACGGACTTGCCTCCGGGCATGACGCCCAGGGCGCCCTGGAAGGAGAGGAGGAGCTTCTCGAACTTCTGGACGTCGATCGTCGAGAAGGCGAAGAGGAAGACGAAAAAGGTCAGAAGGAGCGTCACCATGTCGCCGTAGGTGGTCAGCCAGGCCTGGCCGTTGCCGCCCGATTCGACCTTGCGCCGCTTGCGCGCCATGGACCTCCCCTACCTTTCCTCTCCCTTGCCGTCCCGGTTTTTCTCCTCGTCGAGAACGTCGCGGAGCTGAGGCGGCAGGAAAACCTTGAGCTTCTCTTCGACGATGCGGGGGTTCTCCCCGGCCTGGATGGCCAGGACGCCCTCGACCATCAGCTCCCGCGAGAGGACCTCCTCGGCGGAGCGCACGGCCAGCTTGCGCGAGACGGGGATGCAGATCACGTTGGCCAGGAAGGAGCCGTAAAAGGTGGTGATGAGGGCCACGGCCATGCCGGGCCCCAGGGCGTCGGGATCGCTGAGGTTGCGGAGCATCTGGATGAGGCCGATGAGCGTTCCCAGCATGCCGAAGGCCGGAGCCAGTTCGGCCATGGTGTCGAACATCTGTTTGCCCGCGGCGTGACGGTCCTCGAGGAGGCCGATCTCCGTATCGAGGATGCCCTTGACCAGCTCGGGATCGGTGCCGTCGACGACGAGCTGGATCGATTTGCGCAGGAACTGGTCGTCCAGCTCGGACGTGTCGTCCTCGAGGGCCAGGAGCCCCTCGCGGCGGGCCTTCTCGGCGAAGCTGACCAGAGTCTGGACGAGGCCGATCAGGTCGGGGCTCTCGGCGAAAAAGGCCCGGCGCAGCACCTTGCCGACCCCCCGTATCCGCTCCATGGGGTTGGCCATGATGGTGGCGCCGAAGGTGCCTCCGACGGTGACGAGCAGAGAGGGGAAGTTGACGAAGGCCCCCGGTTCACCGCCGACGACGATGCCCCCTATGACCAGAATGACGGCCAGGAGAAGGCCTATGAGCGTTGCCAGATCCACGGCGGCACCTTCCTTTCGGCGACATCGGGCGCGGCGGTCAGTCCCTCTCCCCCGGGGGGACGTTCAGGGACCGGCGGAAGGCGACGACGCGACCGACCACGTCCGAGACGGACTCGCGCACGACGTAGCGCCTCCCGTTGACGAGAAAGAGGACCGTGTCGGGCCGGGCCTCGACGGTCTCGATGAGATCGGCGTTGATCACGAAGACCTCGCCGTTGAGCCGCGTCACCTCGATCATCGCCGGCCTCCTCCGCGGGAGGGGAGAGAGGCGATCCCTCCCCTCCATTCTACATCAAGAAAGACTACCGCTTCAGATTGATCAGCTCCTGGAGCACGTCGTCGCTGGTGGTGATGACGCGGGCGTTGGCCTGGAAGCCGCGCTGGGCCAGGATGAGGCGGACGAACTCCTCGGTGAGGTCCACGTTGGACATCTCCAGATTGCCGCCCGAAATACTCCCGGCGCCGCCCTCGGTGGGAGAGCCGATCTGGGGAAGACCCGAGTTGGCGCTGGCCGTAAAAACCGTGTCGCCCTCCTTGTTCAGCCCCTGGGGGTTGGCGAAGAGGGCCAGGGCCACGCGGGAGAGGGCCCGGCTCTGATCGTTGCTGTAGACGCCGAGGATGACGCCGTCGGAGGTGACGGAGTAGTCCTCCAGGACACCCATCTCGTAGCCGTCCTGGGTGTAGGCCTTCGTCGAGAAGGCCGAGCCGAACTGGGTCACGCCCTCGATGGGCTCCTCGTCGAAGGATTCGCCGGAGAAATCGAGCGTCACCGTGGCGTCCTCGGCGCCGATGGCCGAGTAGGAGATGCCGATCTCGGCCGTGCCGCCCATCTCCAGCTTGCCGTCGGAGGTGAAGCGGAGGATCCCCGTGTTGTTCTGGAGCGGGATCGTCGACTCGTCGGGCAGGTAGGCCGTCCAGCTCCAGAGGTTGTTGCCCACCTTCTGCCAGACCACCTCCAGGGTGTGCTCGTTGCCCAGGGTGTCGTAGGTGCTGACCTTCGAGGAGTGCTGGCTGGCCAGGTTCTGCGTCACCGAGGCGACCTGGGTCCCTCCGGCGTTGGACTCGTAGGAAAAGAGAACCTTCCGCGAATCGCTGGGGTTGGGGATGGCCGTCACGGTGACGCCTCCCGTGAGGCCCGTGACCTGGGCGCTTCCCGAATAGGCCCCGCCCGAATAGGTCAGTCCCGTGCCGAAGGTGAAGGGCTCCATCGTCCCCTGCGCGTTGGGCCCCCAGAGGGTGATCGTGTCGCCGTAGTTGGCCCCGCCGGCGGTGGAGCTGCCGAAATCGACGAGGTACTGGCCTCCGTTGATCTCCGTCGTCTGGAAGTTGAACTCGGAATAACTCCAGAGGGTGGCCCCCGTGTCGGTATTCTTGACGGTGAAGGTCGACGTCGCGGGATCGTAGCCGTAGGTCACATCGGTCCCGTCGACCGTCCCCGTCGTCGTGCTGGGCACGAGGATGACCTCGCCGTCGGCCGAGACGCCCTTGAACTGGAGGGAGACCGTCTCGGCCGGCGTCCCGCCGTCGAAGAGGGAGAGGGTGATGAAATCGTCCGTCGTCGCTCCCTCTTCGAAGGAGTAGCGGACGGCGTTACCGCTCGAACTGGTGTAGGCCGTGGGGGCCGTGGCGAAAGCGGCGACCGAGACGGGATTGGCGGCGGGTTCGCTGGCTCCTGTCGGCTGTGTAAGAGTGAGTTGGCCTGTGCCTGTGTCGTAGGCAATGCCATAATGTGTCGCATCCGCCGTCGCTGCAAGCCCGGCGCTCTGCCAGGCGCTTCCGTCGTAGTAGTACAACGTATCGGTACCGGGGGTCACGGTAAACGTAGCGAAACCCGTCGCATCATCGAAACCGGTACAAGTGAGGTCAACCGTAGCCGACTGTGTCGTGGCCGTGCCGTCATCATAGGTCGTCGTCAGGGTAAGCGTCACCGTATCGCCTTCAGCTACGGACGATGCCGAAAGGGAGCCGGACAGGGTGAAATCATCTTGAACGCCCGTATAGGTCGGTACCGAGGAGAGGCTGGCCAGGGTGGTCCCGGCCTTGCTGACGACGCTGTTCCTCCCCGACGGGGCGTAGGTGGGGTTGACGTTGGCCTTGAAGCGGAGGGCCTGGCCGTCGTCGGAGACCTCGAGGAGGACGCTGTGCGTGGCGGGGAACTCGATGTCGTCGGCGGTGACGACGCTGAGGACGGCCGTCGTGTCGAAGGTGCCGTCGTCGTTGCGGGGGACGCGCCACTCGAAGTAGTCGAAGGTGTCGGGGTCCGTGGCGTTGGAGGTGTCGACGGCGGCGCCCCAGAGGCGGACGATGGCCGTGTTCCCCTCTTCGGTGACCTCGGCCAGGTAGGTCGTCTCGTCGCCGTTGGCGTCGGTGACGGTGACGGGCTCGTAGTTCATGTAGGCCCCCAGGGGGATCTGGGCGTCGTCGACGTTGAGCATGCCCGTCTCGGTGTTGAAGTTGACGTAGTGCCCCAGGGCGTCGACGGGCTCCAGGACGGGATAGTAGGTGCCGTCCGTGGCCTGGGTGACGCCCGTCAGCTTGAGTTCGATCTCGTCGACGGTGCCGTCGGCCTGGTTCTCCAGGCGGAGGACGAGGAAGTTCGAGGCCTCCTCTCCCTCGCTCACCGAGGCCGTGTAGGCCTCGCCGAGAAGGGTGACGTTCATCTCCATGCCGTCGGGGACGCCCAGGGGCAGGTAGGGATCGACGCGGCTGTCGAGGTTGCAGCGGTAGCCGACGGTGGTGGTGGCGTTGGCCTCCATCTTCTGTCCCATGGGGATCTCGATGTCGGCCAGCGTCGACGTCTGGACGTACTTCGTCGGGTCGGAGCTGTCGACGGTGAGCTGATAGCCCTGGAGGCGGTAACCCGTGCCCGACTGGGCCAGCTTGCCCTCGCCGTCGAGGGTGAAGGCGCCGGCCCGGCTGTAGACGGTCTCGCCCAGTCCCTCGAGGACGAAGTAGCCGTCGCCGGAGATGGCCATGTCGTTGCGGCTGCCCGTGTAGTCCAGGTTGCCCTGGCTGTGGATGGTCTGGATGGCGCCGACTTTGACGCCGAGGCCGACCTGGGTGGGGTTGATGCCGCCCAGATCCTCCGTCGGGGCCGAGGCGCCGCTGCTCGTCTGGTAGAGAAGGTCCTGGAAGAGGACGGTCGATCGCTTGAAGCCCGTGGTGTTGACGTTGGCGACGTTGTTGCCGACGACGTCGAGATAGGTCTGGTGGCTGCGGACGCCGGTGACGCCGGACATAAGGGAACGCAACATGGCGGTCTACCCCCTTGAGGAATGGTTGTTCACGTTGGGCGCAATCCGTTGCGGTCCCCCGAGGCCGCCTTCCCTGGCGGCCGAAAGCCTCGTGACGGCACGCACCGTCACGCCGAGACGGAAAGCACGTCTTCCATGTAGAGGTAGCCCGAATCCGTCTCGAGGATGATCTCTCCGTCGTTGAAGTAGACGGCGTTGACGACGGCCGAAACGTTCGTCGCCGAGGTGCTGTCGTAGGCGGTGACGGTCTTGCCGATGAAGCTGACGGCACCCGTCATCTGCATCTGAGTCAGGTTTTCGATGCCGCTGCTGATGTTGGTCAGCTGTTCCAGGGAGCTGAACTGGGCCATCTGAGCGATGAAATCTTCGTTGGACACGGGATCCGTCGGGTCCTGGTGGGTCAGCTGGGTGATGAGAAGCTGCAAAAAGTCGTCCTTGCCCAGCTCTTTCGTGGCCTCGCTCGTCGTCGACGTGCTCGTCGACGTGCTCGCCGCAGCCGAAATGGAATTGATCATCCTGCTCTCCTCCTTTATGCTCGCGTCAAGCCATCCAGGTCAGCAGGCCCCGTTCGAGATCGAGGGTCCCCTCGAGGGGCTCCTCCTCCTCGGGAAGGACCTGCTTCGTCTTCCGTCCGCCTTCGCCCCCGAGCGATCTCTCGCCGCCGTCGCTCCGAACGTCGACGGAGAGGCCCTGCAGGGTGATGCCCGCCTGCTGGAGCGAGGTCCGAAGCTGGTCCAGCTGGCCTTGGATCGTCTGGCGCAGCCCCTCGTTGTCGACGCGAAGGGTCGCCTCGATTCCCTGGGCTCCCTGGCGGACGGCGATCTCGACGCGACCCAGAGCGGGCGGTTCGACGACGACGGTCGCCCGGTTTTTCCCCAGGGTGAGCGTCCTTTTGGCCGCCTCGGCCAGCCCTTCCGGCAGAGGGGCGCCGCTTTTGAGCCACTGGAGCGGTTCCTCGGCCGACGCCGACGTCGCGATGGAGGAACCGTTTCCTCCGGCGACGACCCGCCCCTGTCGAAGGATCTCTTTCTCCCCGCCGTCGTCGCGGAGCAGCGAGGCGAAGGCCACCTCGCGGACCGTCGACGTGCCACCGCCGATCACCTCCGCGGAGGACGGGAAGGCCAGGGAATCGCCCCGACGCCCCTCCCCTTCGAAGGTGTCGCCCTGGCCGGCCGAGGAGGAAGCCGCGACGGCAAGATCTTCCATGGGAGAACCCTCGGCTTTCGTGCCGTCGGCCGAGGTCTTTCGGGACCGTTCGACCGCCCCCTCCCAGGGCGCGCCCTCTTCGGCGGCGCGATCGGCCGCGGCGAAGGCCCACTCCCTAGGGGATGACTCTTTATTTTCGGCACCGCCGACGACGCTCTCAAGGGCTATCGCCTCATCGGCCCTTTTTTCCGCCTTCCCGCCGGGGACGAGATCGACCGGGCGAGAGGGCGACGACGCCGACGGGGAGGCGAACGTCTCGCCGTCGGAGACGTCGACGGCCTCCGCACCCTCGGCCGTCGACGTCTCCGCCTCGGCGCGCCCCCCGCCGAGAGAAGGAGCAGAGCCGTCTTCCCCGGCGGAGCGGGAGAGACGGGGGTTCGACATAAGGAATTCGAAGGCCGACCGCGGCGGGACAGACGCGGCGGACTCGACCGTCGGGCTGGGAACCGCCGTCACCGGCTCCGCCGAAGGTGAAGCGGGGATCTCGGCGGAAAGGACTCCGCGAGGCGACTCCGCCCCGGCCGGGCCGGAGGACAGGGAAGAGGCCTCCGCCGTCGCGCGGGAGGCGGCGCCGAGGGAGGGCTCGGCCGTCGGGGCCGTCCCGTCGGCGGGGGCCGGGGCCATCCCTGCGGCGGGGGCCGAAGAGGCCGTCGACGCCGCCGTCGGGAGGGACACCTCCGTCACCGGCTTCTGGGCCGTGAGGGGGACCTCCGTCGGCTCCGCCACCGGCTGGACCGGGGTCGTGACCGTCGTCGGCTCCGCCGCCGGACGGGGAACCGCCGTCACCGGCTCCGCCGAAGGTGAAGCGGGGATCTCGGCGGAAAGGGTTCCGCGAGGCGCCTCCGCCGTCGCGCGGGAGGCGTCACTGAGGGAGGCCTCGGCCGTCGGGGCCGTCCCGTCGGGGGAGGCCGAGGCCATCCCTGCGGCGGGGGCCGAAGAGGCCGTCGACGCCGCCGTCGGGAGGGACACCTCCGTCACCGGCTTCTGGGCCGTGAGGGGGACCTCCGTCGGCTCCGCCACCGGCTGGACCGGGGTCGTGACCGTCGTCGGCTCCGCCGTCGGACGGGGAACCGCCGTCACCGGCTCCGCCGAAGGGGACGGGATCTCGGCGGACCCGTCTCCGCGAGGCGACTCCGCCCCGGCCGGGCCGGAGGACACGGAAGAGGCCGCCTCCGTCGCGCGGGAGGCATCGCCGAGGGAGGCCTCGGCCGCAGGGGCCGTCCCGTCGGCGGGGGCCGGGGCCATCCCTGCGGCGGCAGCCGAAGAGGCCGTCGACGCCGCCGTCGGGAGGGACACCTCCGTCACCGGCTTCTGGGCCGTGAGGGGGACCTCCGTCGGCTCCGCCACCGGCTGGACCGGGGTCGTGACCGTCGTCGGCTCCGCCGCCGGACGGGGAACCGCCGTCACCGGCTCCGCCGAAGGTGAAGCGGGGATCTCGGCGGAAAGGGCTCCGCCAGGCGACTCCGCCCCGGCCGGGCCGGAGGACAGGGAAGAGGCCGCCTCCGTCGCGCGGGAGGCGTCGCCGAGGGGGGACTCGACCGCAGGGGCCGTCCCGTCGGGGGAGGCCGGGGCCATCCCTGCGGCGGCAGCCGGAGAGGCCGTCGACGCCGCCGTCGGGAGGAGCACCTCCGTCGTCGGCTTCTGGGCCGTGAGGGGAACCTCCGTCGGCTCCGCCACCGGCTGGACCGGGGTCGTGACCGTCGTCGGCTCCGCCGCCGGACGGGGAACCGCCGTCACCGGCTCCGCCGAAGGGGAAGCGGGGATCTCGGCGGAAAGGGTTCCGCGAGGCGCCTCCGCCCCGGCCGGGCCGGAGGACAGGGAAGAGGCTGCCTCCGTCGCGCGGGAGGCGTCGCCGAGGGGGGACTCGACCGCAGAGGCCGTGCCGTCGGGGGAGGCCGGGGCCATCCCTGCGGCGGGAGCCGGAGAGGCCGTCGACGCCGCCGTCGGGAGGGACACCTCCGTCACCGGCTTCTGGGCCGTGAGGGGAACCCCCGTCGGCTCCGCCACCGGCTGGACCGGGGTCGTGACCCTCGTCGGCTCCGCCGCCGGGCGGACCGGGGTCGTGACCGTCGTCGGCTCCGCCGCCAGGCGGGGAACCGCCGTCACCGGCTCCGCCGAAGGGGAAGCGGGGATCTCGGCGGAAAGGGTTCCGCGAGGCGCCTCCGCCCCGGCCGGGCCGGAGGGCACGGAAGAGGCCTCCGCCGTCGCGCGGGAGGCGTCGCCGAGGGGGGACTCGACCGCAGAGGCCGTGCCGTCGGGGGAGGCCGGGGCCATCCCTGCGGCGGGAGCCGGAGAGGCCGTCGACGCCGCCGTCGGGAGGGACACCTCCGTCACCGGCTTCTGGGCCGTGAGGGGAACCCCCGTCGGCTCCGCCACCGGCTGGACCGGGGTCGTGACCCTCGTCGGCTCCGCCGCCGGGCGGACCGGGGTCGTGACCGTCGTCGGCTCCGCCGCCAGGCGGGGAACCGCCGTCACCGGCTCCGCCGAAGGGGACGGGATCTCGGCGGAAAGGACTCCGCGAGGCGCCTCCGCCCCGGCCGGGCCGGAGGGCACGGAAGAGGCCTCCGCCGTCGCGCGGGAGGCGTCGCCGAGGGGGGACTCGACCGCAGAGGCCGTCCCGTCGGGGGAGGCCGGGGCCGTCCCGTCGGCGGGGGCCGGAGAGGCCGTCGACGCCGCCGTCGGGAGGGACACCTCCGTCACCGGCTTCTGGGCCGTGAGGGGAACCCCCGTCGGCTCCGCCACCGGCTGGACCGGGGTCGTGGCCGTCGTCGGCTCCGCCGCCGGGCGGACCGGGGTCGTGGCAGGCTCGGCCGTCGGACGGGGAACCGCCGTCACCGGCTCGGCCGAAGGGGAAGCGGGGATCTCGGCGGAAAGGGCTCCGCGAGGCGCCTCCGCCCCGGCCGGGCCGGAGGACGCGGAAGAGGCCTCCGCCGTCGCGCGGGAGGCGGCGCCGAGGGGGGACTCGACCGCAGAGGCCGTCCCGTCGGGGGAGGCCGGGGCCGTCCCGTCGGCGGGGACCGAAAGAGGGGCTTCCACCGCGGCAGAGACCGTCACCACGGACAGAGCCGCCGCAGCGCCTTCGCCCGTCCCCACGGCAGACGATCCCGTCGGGGAGGAGCGCCTCTCGGAGGTCTCCTCCTCGACGGAAGACGCCGCGTCGGGAGAGAGGTCCCCGGGAACCGGCAAGGAGTCGTCGGGGCCCTCCGAGGCCGGAGAGAGGCCCTCCTCCGGAGAGTCGTGGGGAAGAGGAACTTCCAGGGAGGGCAGGAAGAGGAGCGCGCGGAAGGAGGCCGTCCCTTCGCCCTGCTCCGAACCCCCGACGGCGCCCCCGCCGTCGGAAGGCGTCGTCGTCGGCCCTCCGGCGACGCCCTTTCGGGAATCCATGTAAGCGCCGAGGAGGGTCGAGAAGGCCTCGGCCTTCACAAACCCCTCCCCTTTAGCCGTTCCTGAAAAGACCCTTCCGTTCCCTCCCGGGGGAAAAAGGATCAGGGAAGCCTTCGTCATCGGTTCACCTCGCAGATCCCGTCGAAGCCAGCTGTTCCGTCAGCCTCGCAGCTCGGGGAGCGTCCATGCTCCCGAGTATTTCGGCGGACTTGTCCTGGGGCAGCCCCCTGAGAAGGGCCACGGACAGCCTCTCGTCGAGTTCTTCGAGAATTTTCGCCGCCTTGCGCGAGGACATCTCCTGAAAGATGTTTCCCACGGATCGGAGAAGTTCCTCTGTAGTTATTTCGGGCTTTTCGGCGCCGACCTTAAGGCTCTCCGCCAGGGCCGCCTCCCGTTGCGCCAGGATTTCGGCCTTTTCGGCCAGTTGGGCGGCGAGGAGCTGAAGGGATTCCCCCTCCTCCGCCAGGTCGAGACGTTGCCGCCGAAGGAGGTCCTCCCTCTCGGCCAGTTCGGACAGGAGACGCTCTCCGGCCGAAAGGGCGAGATCGCGCTTCAGGCCAAGGGCCTCTCCGATGCGGGGACCGATGACGGGCAGGGACCAGACGAGCCGCGTCAGGGGCCCTTTGACGTCGGCGGCACCGCTGATCTGAAGGCCCAGGGCGGCGCCGAGAAGGAGGATGAGAAGGAAAAAGCAGCCGCAGCCCTTTCCCTTCTTTTTTTTCCGCGGCGGCCGCGGAGGGCGCGGAGTCGCGCCGGAGCCCTCGGCGCGATCGGGGCGATCGGGGCGTTCCTCGGCCATCTAGACCCCACCTTCCTCTCTTCGGTAGCGGCTCAGGACGTTTCTGACGTAGGCCTGGGTCTCCCGGAAGGGGGGAATGCCGCCATAGGCGTCGACCCGACCCGGCCCGGCGTTGTAGGCGGCCAGGGCCTTCTCGAGATCGCCGTCGTAGCGGCTCAGGAGACCGGCCAGGTAGCGGATGCCGCCGTCGAGGTTCTGTTCGGGATCATAGGCGTCTTCGACGCCCAGCATCTTCGCCGTTCCCGGCATGAGCTGCATGAGCCCCATGGCTCCCTTGGAAGAGCGGGCCTGCGGGTTGCCCGCCGACTCGACGGCGATGACGGCCTGGACGAGGTCGTCGTCGACGCCGTGGAGAAGGGCCAGATTCTTGCGGATCCGATCGAGGTTGACCGTCGGCTCCGCGCTTCGGGCCCTTTTCGCGGGGGCGGGTTCGACGGGGAGATCGTCGGGGCGCTCCTCCTCGGCCAGGACCTCACGAAAGCGGGATTTCTCCTCCTTTTCGGGCAGGATCGCCTTGGGACCGAAACGGGATTGGATCGCCTCCACTCGCTGGAAGACCCGGACCAGACCGTCAAAGGAGTTTTTCACGCGTCGTCGCCTCCTTCTTTCATGGCCATGGCGGCGAATCGACTCGACGTCAGATCGTCCAGGAGGGCCTGTTCCTTTTTGAGACACTCCGTTCGCCAGAGCTCCCTGTAGCCGTCCAGGGCCGTCTCGAAGGTTCGGACCTCCCTGTGTTTGAGGAGCAGCTCTTCGCGGGCCGATTCGACGCCCCGAACGGCCAGGGCCAGGCAGCGGCCGTTCTCGTCGAGGTTACGGCCGATCCGGTCGAGATCGCAGCGGCTCATCCAGAGTTCCTGAACGGTCGTCGCCTCGACGGCGCGGCGGCCGAAGGAGGCCAGAGCCTCTTCCTTCTCGCCTCGGAGTTTATCCATGTGCCCTTCGAGGGTCGTCTTTTCTCTCTGGCGGTTGCCCAGCTCCTCCTTGAGGAGATCCTCCTCGCGCTCCTTGGTCTGCAAGAGGCGTTTGAAACGATGAATGCGCTGAATCATCGGGCAAAACCTCCTCCGGTTAGGCTCCCAGCCCCTGAGGCTTGGGGATGAGCGACGTCAGACGACGGACCGTCTCCTCGAAGGTGAAGGCCTCTTCGACGTTCTGGATCAGGAAGGAGCGGACCTTTTCGAGATGGGCCAGGGCCCAGTCGATGCGGGGGTCGCTCCCCTGGCGGTAGGCGCCGATGCGGATCAGGTCTTCGCCCTCGGCATAGTAGGAGAGAAGCTGACGGAGGCGGCCGGCCGCCTCCAGGTGGTCGGCCGTGACGATGGAGTTCATGACGCGGCTGACGCTGTTGAGGACGTCGATGGACGGGTACTGGTTACGGGCCGCCAGATGGCGGGAGAGGACGACGTGGCCGTCGAGGATTCCCCGGACGCTGTCGGCGATGGGCTCGTTCATGTCGTCGCCCTCGACGAGGACGGTGTAGACGCCGGTGATGCTCCCCTGCTCGCCCGTACCGGCCCGCTCGAGGAGACGGGGCAGAAGGGCGAAGACGGATGGGGTGTAGCCTCGCGTGGCCGGCGGCTCGCCCACGGCCAGGCCCACGTCGCGCTGGGCCATGGCGACGCGGGTGACGGAGTCCATCATGAGGAGAACGTTGCTCCCCTGGTCGCGAAAGTATTCGGCGATGGCCGTCGTCGTCATGGCCGCCTTGAGCCGGACCAGGGGCGGCTGATCCGACGTGGCGACGACCAGGACGGACCGTTTGAGCCCTTCCGCGCCGAGATCCCGTTCGATGAACTCCCGAACTTCACGGCCCCGCTCTCCGACAAGACCGATGACGTTCACGTCGGCCTCGGTGCTGCGGGCCATCATTCCCAGCAGGGTGCTCTTGCCGACGCCGGAACCGGCGAAAATGCCGATGCGCTGCCCCTGACCCAGGGTGAGAAGGCCGTCGACGGCCTTGACGCCCACCGAAAGGGGCTCTTTGATGGCCCGGCGGCGCAAGGGGTGAGGCGGAGAGGCATAGAGGGGGTAGGATCGGGTGACCAGGAGAGGCCCCTTGTCGTCGAGCGGACGGCCCAATCCGTCGAGGACGCGCCCGAGAAGCCCTTCTCCGACGGGCACGGAGAGGGAGCGGCCGAGGGAGACGACGTCGCATCCGGGGCCGATATCCTGAAGGTCTCCGAGAGGCATGAGCAGGACCCGATCTCCGCGGAAGCCGACCACCTCGGCCTTGAGGGCGGCGCTGCGGCGGCGGAAGCGGATTTCGCACAGATCGCCCACCTTCACGTCGGGGCCTTGCGACTCGATGACGAGACCCACGACCTGGACGACGCGACCGTTGACGGAGACGAGGTCGGCGACGGCGAGGCGGGCCTCGAGGGTTTCGAAGAGGGAGGTTTTCTCAGGCCTCATCGCCGCCGCCTCCCAGCAGGGCGGCCATGCCCGACCGGTCTTTGCTCCCTCCGGAGAGGACGGTGTCGATCTCGCGGGCCAGACTGGCCAACTGGGTCCGGAAACGGGCGTCGTAGACGCCGAGATTGGTCTCGACAAGACAGCTTCCGCGGTCGACGTGATCGTCGCCGCGGAAATCAAGGTGGTTCGTCCCCCTCAGGATGTCGCCCAGAACCTCCCGGGCCGTGTCGACGTGCTTGAGGTCCTGCGGGTGGAGGTAGACGATGATGCGCTCCCTGTCGCTGGTCCGAAGGAGGACCTGCCGCAGCAGAGGAATGACGGGCGATTCCTGGAGGGAGACCTCCCGGGCCAGCAGGCGGGCGAGGGTGACCTCCCAGAGGCGGACGAGGCGAGGCGCTTGAGCCTCCTCCAGGTCGGAGAAGGAGACCTTGAGGGCGTCGTGGATCTTGGACAGGAGGGTGAGGGCCTCGTCGAAGCGGCGACGGTAGCGCTCGGCCACCTCTTTCTCGGCCTTGGTCGTCCCCTCGGCATGGCCCGCCTTCCGCCCCGCCTCGAGCCCCTCGGCCCTGGCCGCCGCCAGGATCTTGTCCCTCTCGGCGCGATAGGTCTTCTCCCTCTGGGCGAGCCCTGCGGCGAGAGCCTCTTCGGCCTCCGTCTTGGCCGCCTCGAGGGCGTCGTTGCGCTTCGTCAGGGCGGCGACTTCCCGCTCGAGGCTTTCGATGCGGGCCTGATACTGAAGCTCCAGCGCCAGAGTCCTGGGAGGCGCGGCCGGGACGTCCGATCCCCGATCCTCTTCGGAAGGCGGAGGTTCCGCGGCGGGACCGATGCGGACGGCCTCGGGAAGGAGGCGTACGGCCCGGTAGAGACGCGTCCTGGGCGAACTAGACAACGAGCTCCTCCTCGCCGCCGCGGGCGATGACGATCTCCCCGGCGTCCTCCAGGGCCCGGACGACGTTGACGATCTTCTGCTGGGCTTCCTCGACGTCGCGGACCCGGACGGGGCCCATGAAATCCATGTCCTCCTTGAGCATTTCGGCGGCCCTCTTCGACATGTTGCGGTAGAACTTCTGCCGCAGCTCTTCCGTGGCTCCCTTGAGGGCCAGGGAGAGGTCCTTCATGTCCACGTCGCGAAGCACCCTCTGGAGGGAGCGGTCGTCCATCCCCGAGATGTCCTCGAAGACGAAGAGGCGCCGCTTGATCTCCTCGGCCAGGTCGGGATCCTTCTCCTCCAGGGTCTCCATGATGTGGCGCTCCGTGCCCCGATCGACGCGGTTGATGATCTCGACGATGGCGTCGATGCCTCCGGCCATGGTGAAGTCCTGGCCGAGAACGCTGGAGAGCTTGCGCTCCAGGACGCGCTCCACCTCGCGCAGCACTTCGGGCGTGATGCGGTCCATCTTGGCGATTCGCCGCGCCACCTCGGCCTGGGTCCCGGCGGGCAGGCCTCCGATGACCTGGGCGGCCTGATCGGCCTCCAGGTAGGAGAGGATGAGGGCGATCGTCTGGGGATGCTCGCCCTGGATGAAGCTGAGAAGCTGCTGGGCGTCGGTGTGGCGCATGAAGTCGAAGGGACGGACCTGGAGGCTCGCCGTGATGCGGCGGAGCACCTCCTGGGCCCGCTCGGGGCCGAGGGCCTGTTCCAGAACGCGCCGGGCGTACTCGACGCCGCCCTGAGTGAGGAACTCGCGGGCCATGAGGAGCTCCTGGGCCTCCTTGAGCACCTCGGCCTTCTGCTCCGGCGTCACCTTGCGCAGGTTGGCGATCTCCAGGGTGAGAAGCTCCATGACGGGCTCCTCCAGCTCCTTGTAGATTCTGGAGGCCACATCGGGCCCCAGGGAGACGAGGAGGATGGCCGCCTTTTCCTTGCCCCGCAGTTCCTTTGTCTTGGTTGCCATCAGACGCTCAACTCCATTGTCCCATTCAGGCTTCTTCGGAGAGCCAGTTCTGGATCAGGTTGGCCATCTCCGCGGGGTTTTTCAGCGCGTAGGCGCGAAGCTGTTCTTCCAGGACGGCCGTCTCTCCCTGCTCGGAGAGCAGTTCGGGATGGTCGAGGATCTCCTGAAGCGATGGAGCTCTTTTTCCCTCGTCTCCGGAAGGGAGGGAGGGGCGAAGGCGGCGACGACGGAGCCAGAGAAACAGGCCGACGGCGACGAGGAGCAGGAGGAGAAGGCCCAGCCCGACGAAGACATAGAGGCGGCGGAGGCGCTCGGCCTCCACCTGGGCCAGAAGATCGTCGGCCGGAGAGGCGGTGAATTTCATGGCCCGCAGGACCAGGTTGTCGCCCCGTTCGGCGTTGAGGCCGATGGCGGCGGCGACGGACTGACGCAGGCTCTCCAGGGCCGCCTCGTCCAGTTCGGCGTCGACGAGAACCGAGGCCGACAGGAAGCGAAGGCCGCCGGGGGCGACGACGCGCTCCCGTTCCCTCGTGGTGATCTCGTAGTTGGTGACGACGTCGGAGCGGTTATACTCGCTGTTGCCCTGGTCGGCCTGGGTGACGGCATAGCCGGGAATGTTCGTCGTCGTCCCCGGGGCCTGGGCTGGAGGCGTTCCGGGTCCCACGTAGCTCTCGTCGACGGCCTGCTGGCTCCGGACGACGCCCTTTCCCGCGGGACCGGGAATGAACTCCCGCTCGTTCTGGCGGGATTTGTCGAAATCGAGCTCGACGCGGATGCGGACGACGGCCCGGCCGGGCCCGAAGACGCGCTCCAGCATGAGGCGGACCTTGTGCTCCAGCTCGACCTCCTGCTGGCGTTCCAGCTCCCGCTGAAGGGACGAGACGCGCCCCTCCCCGCCGGTGGAGTAGATGAGAGAGTCGTCGTCGATCATGTCGGAGAGGACGTTGCCCGCCGTATCGACGACGGTGACGCTCTTGGGGTCCAGGGCCTCGACGCTTCGGGCGACGAGATGGACGATGGCCCGGACCTGCTCGGGACCGATGCGGCGCCCCGACCGGAGGCCGACGAGGACGGAGGCCGTCGAGGGCTGCTGCTGCTCCAGGAAGAGCCTGGGCTGAGGCAGGACGATGCTGACGCGGGCGAAGTCGACGCCGTCCAGTTTGGCCACCGTCCGGGCCAGCTCTCCTTCGAGGGCGCGAAGGTAGGCGATGCGCTGCTGGAAGTCGCTCATGCCCATTTTGCCCTCGTCGAAGAGCTCGAACCCCACGCCGCCGCCGCGGGGCAGCCCGCCCTGGGCCAGGGAGAGGCGCGTCTCGTAGACGAGGTCGCGAGGCAGCAAGATGGCGTTGGCCGCCGGATCGAGGCGATAGGGAATCTTCTGTTCCCTCAGGACATCGACGATGGCCGCCTGATCATCGACTTCGAGGCCCGAGAAGAGGGGCTCGTAGCTGGGCTTCCGGGAAAGGACGACCATGAAGACGAGAAGGGAGACCACTCCCAGTGCGGCGCCGACGATGGAAAGGCGCTGCCAACGGGAGAGGCCGGCCCAGAAACGGCGCAGTCGCTCGACAAAAGAGGAAAGCTTCTCTCCCATGACGCCCTATCAGACAGGCATGCGCGAGAGGGTCTGATAGGCCTCGACGAGCTTGTTCCGCACTTCGACGACCATACGGAGAGCCAGCTCTCCCTGGGTCACGGAAAGGACGACGTCGGAGATGTCGTTCACATCTCCCGTGGCGAGGCGGCGCATATCGCCGTCGGAGAGAAGCTGCTGCTCGTTGGCCTCCATCAGCTGCCCCTCCAGAATGTCCACAAAAGGCGTCGCAGCGGTGCGGCGACGCTCCGGTTCTTCGATACCCTGCCTGGACTCGAGAGCCAGTTTCGAGAGGTCCATCATCCGTTCGGCCATCGAGGCACCTCCTGTCAGACTCGGCGAAAAAGAGGACTACCCCCTCAATTAAAGGGGCTGGGGAGCCTCTGTCAAGGGGTAAAGCGAAAAGGGATCAGACTCCCGCGGTCCCGGGAAAGACCTCCGCGCGAAGCCAGGCATTATTTTGCCACGATTAGAGCGACACCACAAGAGGTCCGGTACATTTTGAATTTACAATTAAGCCACTTCCCCCGCGGAGGCACGAAAAAAGAGGATGCAAAGACATCCTCTTTATAGGGCTTTATGGGGCCCTCCGGGGGTGCCGCTTTCCTGTCGGAGGGAGGCGGTTTCTTCACGTTTCTTTGCCTTTCTTTACCTTGCGGCCTTTGCCTTACGCCCCCGCTGGAGGCGAGATCATCCCCTGAGGACGTCGAGGGCGCCGCTGAACATGGCCTTGGCCGATTCGACGACGGCCAGATTGGCCTCGTAGGCCCGGCTGGCGACCATCATGTCGGCCATCTCCCGGATGACGTTGACGTTGGGGTAGGCCACGTAGCCCTCGTCGTTCGCGTCGGGGTGGTCGGGCTCGTAGGCGAGGCGGGGGGGCTGATCGTCTTCGGCGATGGCGACGGCCCGCACGCCGTCACCGTCGCCTCGACCCATCACCTCGTCGAGACGCTCGGAAAAGAGGGGAACCTTACGGACGTAGGGGCCTCCGTCGGGCGTGCGCGTCGTGTTGACGTTGGCCAGGTTTTCCGCGACGAGGTCCATCCAGAGGCGATGGGCCGTGAGGCCGCTGCCGGCCGTGTCGATGGCGCGGAAGAGGGACATCAGCGGCCACCGATGGCCAGCCGATAGAGGGCGGCCTTCTTGGCGACGAGGCGATTGGCGGCGTTGTAGGCCATGCGCGTCTCGGCCAGGCGGGCCATCTCCACCTCGGGGTCGACGTTGTTGCCGTCGAGGCGGTAGATCTCGTCGACGGGGCGGACTTCGTCGGGCGTCACGTCGTCGACGGAGAAAGGTCGAAGAGGGATATGCCGCTCGTCAGTGAGGGCCAGGGGCATCTTGCTCGGGCCGTCGAGCAGTTCCTGAAGCTCCTCCTCGAAGCGGACCTCGCGGCGGGCGTAACGAGGCGTGTTGGCGTTGGCGATGTTGGAGCTGACGGCGTCGAAGCGCTTCGAGAGCCCCTCCAGGTCTTTTGCGAGGACATTCCAGGTCAGATCGCTGCGCACGGAAGACCCCTCCTTTCCCTTGCTTTTTCGGCCCCCGAGGAGAGGAGCTTTAAGGCTACTGTTCGAAGACGTCCAGCTCCTCCATGAAGAGGGGGCTCAGGACCTTGATGTAGGTGCCCTTCATGCCCAGGCTGCGGCTTTCGATGATGCCGGCGCTCTCCAGCTTCCGCAGGGCGTTGACGATGACGCTTCTCGTCACGCCGACGCGGTCGGCGACGCGGCTGGCGACGACGACGCCTTCGGAGCTGCCGAGCTCCTGGATGATGTGGCGCACCGATTCGACTTCCGAGTAGGAGAGGGCCCGCATGGCCATCTGGACGACGAGACGTTCCCGGGCACGCTCCTGGATGGAGCGGGTCCTCTCGTGAAGGATCTCGAGGCCGACGACGGTGGAGAGGTATTCGCCGAGGACGAGGTCACGGGTGTCGAAGGGATGGCCGAAACGGGCGAGGATCAGCGTCCCCAGCCTCTCTCCGCCGCCGTTGATGGGCGTGTAGACGACGTGTTTGTTCGAGTAGGTGCAGGGAGCGTCGGAGTAGGCACAGAGGCCGTGGTCCGTGTGGTTGAGGACCGATTCGTGGAGCTGGTTGAGCTTGTCCACGTAATTGTCGGGCATCCGTCCGTCCTTGAGCTGGTCCAGCATGGTGGCGCAGTCGTATTCGCTGACCCAGGCATAACCGAGAATGCGCCCCTCCCGGTTGATGACGTAGACGTTGGCCGCCGCCAGGTCGCAGAGGAGTTTGCACAGGCGCTGATAGTCGGGAGCGGTCGTGTCGCGGCGGCTCTGAAGAGCCCTGCCGACGAGGCGGGTCTTCTCCAGCAGGTCCTGCATGGCCGAGGGGTTGAGGATCTTGGGACGGGCTTCGATCAGTTCTTTCGGCGTGTTCATGGTCAAGGAATTCCCTCCTAGGGCTTTTCGTGATGCTCGGTCAGAGCAGGTAACGGCGGATATCGGCGTCGCCGGCCAGGACCTCGAGGCGAGACCGGACGAAGGCTCCGTCGATGACGATCGACGTTCCGGCCATGTCGGGAGCGCCGAAACTGATCTCCTCCAGGAGATGCTCCATCAGGGTATGAAGCCTGCGGGCGCCGATGTTCTCCATTTCGCCGTTGATGCGGGCAGCGAAGGAGGCGATGGCTCCGACGGCCTCCTCCTCGAAGGAGAGCGCCACTTCCTCCGTGGCCAGAAGGGCCTCGTACTGGCGGACGAGGCTGTTCTCGGGCTCGACGAGGATGCGGGCCAGGTCCTTCTCCTCCAGCGAGTCGAGCTCGACGCGGATGGGAAAACGCCCCTGAAGCTCGGGGACGAGGTCCGAGGGCTTGACGCGGTGGAAGGCTCCGGCGGCGATGAAGAGGATGTGGTCGGTGCGGACCGTGCCGTATTTGGTGGAGACGGACGAGCCCTCGACGATGGGAAGGAGGTCGCGCTGAACGCCTTCGCGGCTCACGTCGGGGCCGGAGGAGCGGCCCTCTCCCGAGGCGACCTTGTCCAGCTCGTCGATGAAGACGATGCCCTCCTCCTGAGCCTTGGAGAGAGCCTCTTTGACGACCGATTCCATGTCGATGAGCTTCTCGGCCTCTTCCATTTCGAGGAGGCGACGGGCCTCGGCGACGGTGACGCGACGGCGCTTGGATTTCTTGGGAAGGAGGCCGCCGAGCATCTCGCCGATGTTGATGCCCATCTCCTCCAGGCCGGCGCCGCCCATGAGCGGCATGCCGGCCGCGGCGGACTGGGTCACTTCGATCTCCACGTCACGCCCTTCGAGCTTGCCCTTTCGAAGCATCTCCCGCAGGCGCTCCCTCGTGCCGCGCCGACGTTCCGCCTCGTCTTCCGTCTCGACGGGCTCCTCGGGCTCCTCCTGGCGACCTCCCATGAAGGAGCGGAAGAAGTCGGGCACCTGGGAGAGACGGCGCGGCGAGGGAAGGAGGGCGTCGAGGAGGCGCTCCTCGGCCCGCTCGGCGGCGGGAGCCTTGACCTCTTCCAGCCGACGGCCCTTGACGGTCTGAAGGGAGGCCTCGACGAGGTCGCGGATCATCGATTCGACGTCGCGCCCCACGTAGCCCACTTCGGTGAACTTGGTGGCCTCGACCTTGACGAAGGGGGCGTCGACGAGACCGGCCAGGCGTCGGGCGATCTCCGTCTTGCCCACCCCCGTGGGGCCGACCATGAGGATGTTCTTGGGGGCCACCTCCCGGGCCAGGCTCTCCTCGAGGAGCCGACGGCGCATGCGGTTGCGGAGGGCGACGGCGACGGCCCGCTTGGCCTTGCCCTGGCCGACGATGAAGCGGTCGAGGTAGGCGACGATGGCCGCCGGCGTCAGTCCGTTTCTCTCTCCGAGAAGGGTCATCGTCCCAGGACCTCCACGGTGAGGGCGTCGTTGGTGTAGATGCAGATCTCCGAGGCGATCTCCAGGCTCCGCCGGGCCACGGCCTCGGCGTCGAGCGTTCCCGATTCCAGGAAGGCCCTGGCCGCGGCCAGGGCGAAGCCGGAGCCGGAGCCGATCGTCGCCGCGTCGCCCTCGGGCTCGAGGACATCGCCCGCCCCCGAAAGGAGCAGGGTCTGTTCGGCGTCGGCGACGAGCATCATCGCCTCGAGGCGGCGCAGGGCCTTGTCGGTGCGCCATTCCTTGACGAGGGCCACGGCGGCCCGGGCCAGGCGCCCCTGTTCCTCTCCGAGACGTTTTTCGAAGCGCTCCAGCAGCGTCATGGCGTCGGCCGTGCTGCCGGCGAAGCCGGCCAGGACCTTGTCGCCTCCGATGCGGCGGACCTTGCGGGCCGAGGCCTTGATGATCTGAGTGCCCAGCGTGACCTGGCCGTCTCCGGCCATGGCCACGAGGCCTTCCTTGCGGACACAGAGGATTGTCGTTCCCTTAAGGAGTTCCATCGCTTTCTTCCCTTCCCGCCCGCGGATGAGCGGCGCTGTAACTGGCCAGAAGCTGATCGGCCGTGATTTTGAGGTACCGCTGCGTCGTGACGAGGCTTTCGTGGCCCAGAAGCTCCTGGAGAACCCTCAGGCTGGCTCCGCCTTCGAGCATGTGCGTGGCGTAGCTGTGGCGGAGGACGTGGGGCGTCACGCCCGAGAGGCCGACGCGACGGGCCGCCCGGGTGACGACGCGATGGACGGTGCGCACCGTCAGCCGCGTCCCTTCCGGCCCGCGGAAGAGAGGCCCCTCGCCGAGCGACCCCTCGGCCTCGCCGTAGGCGCGGAGGGCCGCGAGGGCGGGACGTCCCATGGGGACCATCCGCTCCTTCCTCCCCTTGCCCTTGACTCGGATCCACCTTTCGTCGAGATCGACGTCCGTCCCATCGATGTCGACGGTCTCGGCGACGCGGAGGCCGCAGCCGTAGAGGATCTCCAGGAGGGCCCTGTCGCGCAGAAACGACTCTCCCTCGGGTCCCTCCTCGATGAGGCGCACCACGTCTTCGAAGGCGATGGCCCGAGGAAGGCGACCGGGGAGTTTGGGCCCCTTCACCGTCGCGGCGGGATCTTTCTCGATGAGGCCGCATTCCAGCAGATAGGCCATCCAGCTTTTGATGGCCGAAAGCTTTCTCGCCGCCGACGTGCGGGCGAAGCCGAAGCCGACGATCTCCCTCAGGAAGCCCCGGATGTTCCCCGATTCGATCTCACGAGGAGAGGTCCTCTCCTGCTGGAGAAGGTAGTCGACGAACTGGGAGAGATCGACGGCATAGCTGACGACGGTGTTGTCCGATCGCCCTTTACTAAACTTCATGAAATCCAGAAAACTGTCTACAGCGGAGGACAAGTTGTCGATCATGGCCCTTATCGTATCACTCTTCAGGAGATTGAGAAGACGATCGAAGGAAAAGATGAGGGGTTTTTACCGACATTATCGAAGATTTTCGGGCAAGTCCTCTTTTCGGACCCCTTTTTCCAGCGCCTCCAGGGCCCGGAGAGCCACCTGGCGACAACGCTCGGGCTTGGGGCGGACCTTGCGTTCCAGGGACGGGAAGATGCCGAGGTTGACGTTCATGGGCTGAAACGTCGCGGGCAGGGCATCGACGAGATAGTGAAGGAGGGAGCCGATGGCCGTCTCCCGAGGCCAGAGGGGGAAGGGGCGTCCCTCGCAGCGGGCCGCCACGTTGAGGGCCGCCACGAGCCCCATGGCCGTGCTCTCCATGTAGCCCTCGACGCCGACGATCTGTCCGGCCAGGAAGAGGTCCTCCTCCCCTTTCAGGCGCAGGGCTCCGTCGAGGACGCGGGGGGCACAGAGGTAGACGTTGCGGTGCATGACGCCGAAGCGGACGAACTCGGCCCTTTCCAGGCCGGGAATCATGCGGAAGACGCGCTCCTGTTCCCCCCAGCGCAGGTTGGTCTGGAAACCGACGAGATTGAAAAGGGTTCCCTCGCCGTTGTCCTGGCGGAGCTGGACGACGGCGAAGAACTCCCTGTCGGGACGGGAGGCGTCGACGAGTCCCACGGGCTTGAGAGGCCCGAAACGAAGCGTCTCGGGGCCGCGGGAGGCGATGATTTCGACGGGAAGACAGCCTTCGAAATAGCTCATGTCCCTCTCGAAGTCCTTCCTCGGCGCCCCCTCGGCCTCGACGAGGGCCTTGTGGAAGGCCCTGTACTGCTCCTCGTCCATGGGGCAGTTGACGTAGTCGTCGCCCCGACCGTAGCGGCCGGCCCGAAAGGCGACGGAGAAGTCGACGGAATCGACGGTGACGACGGGGGCCACGGCGTCGAAGAAGGCCAGGAAGCCCCCTGCCCTCTCCTTCAGGGCCTCGGCCAGCCTGCCGGAGGTGAGGGGACCCGTGGCGACGATGGCCGGCCCGCGGGGAAGCTCGACGATCTCGTCGCACTCCATGCGGATCAGAGGGTGAGAGGCCAGCCGGTCCGTGACGGCCCTGGCGAAGCCCTCCCTGTCGACGGCCAGGGCCTGGCCGGCGGGGACGCGCCTCTCGTCGGCCACGGAGAGGATGAGGCTTCCCAGGCGACGCATCTCCGCCTTGAGGATGCCTCCCGCCGAGGTGAGGGCGTCGGCGCCGAGAGAGTTGCTGCAGACGAGCTCGGCGCAGTGGCCCGTCACGTGAGCCGCCGTCATCCGACGGGGGCGCATCTCGACGAGACGGACCGGGTACCCTCGGGAGGCCAGCTGCCAGGCCGCCTCGCTTCCGGCCAGCCCCGCCCCGACGACGAGGATTTCAGGCCTGGCCGCCATGGTCTTCCCCCTCCTCTTCGACGGAATAGGCGCAGGCCGAGCAGGAGAGGATCGTCTTGCGCCCCTTCTTCTTTTTCTCCAGGAAGGCGCCGCAGTCGGGGCAGGACCTGGAGGTGGGCTCGTTCCAGCTCACGAAGTCGCAGTCGGGATAGCGGGAGCAGCCGTAGAAGATCCGCCCCTTCTTGCTCCTCCGCCGGGCGATCTCTCCCTCCTTGCACTTGGGGCAGGCGACGCCGATGGTCTTGAGGAGGGGGCGGCTGTACTTGCACTGGGGGTAGCCCGAACAGGCGATGAACTCGCCGAAGCGCCCCCGCTTGATCACGAGGGGAGAGCCGCAGTCGGGACAGTTTTCGCCGATCTCCCGCACGGGAAGCTCGACGGGAGGGGCCAGCTCCTCCACCTTGGCCAGATCGACGGAAAAGGTCTGCCAGAAGGAGCGGACCAGGTCGAGCCACTGCCGCTGTCCCCCCTCGACCTGGTCGAGATCCTCCTCCATGGAGGCCGTGAAATCGGTGTTGACGAGATCGGAGAAGTGTTCGACGAGGAAGTCGCAGACGACGACGCCAAGCTCGGTGGGAACGAGTTTCTTTTCGTCCCCTCTTTCGGCGTACCCCCTGTCGAGAAGGGTGGAGACGATGGCCGCGTAGGTCGAGGGACGGCCGACGCCCTTGTCCTCGAGGAGCTTGACGAGCCCCGATTCGGTGTAGCGCGAGGGCGGACGGGTGAACTTCTGGGTCCGTGCCACGTCGAGGAGCTCCAGAACCTCGCCCCTTTCGGCGCCGTCGATGATTCCCTCTTTGAAATCGAGGGACCAGAGGAGGCCCCAGCCCTGGAAAAGGAGGGAGACGCCGGACTGGCGAAGGCCGAAGGGACCGGCCTCGACGTCGACGGTCGTCCTGGAGAGGCGGGCCGCAGCCATCTGGCTGGCGACGAAGCGGCGCCATACGAGGTCGTAGAGCTGAAACTGCTCGCGGCTGAGATGGGCCTTGATCTCCTGGGGCTCGAAGGTCACGTCGGTGGGACGGATCGCCTCGTGGGCGTCCTGGACGCGGCCCCGGCTTTTGTGTTCGTTGGCCTTTTCCGGCAGATAGTCCGAGCCCCAGCGGGACTCGATGAAGGCCCGGCAGGCCTCCTGGGCCGATTCGCTGACGCGGAGGCTGTCGGTGCGCATGTAGGTGATGAGCCCGACGGGGCCCTTGCCGGGAATCTCGACGCCCTCGTAGAGGGACTGGGCGACGGCCATGGTTCTCTTGGGGGCATAGCCCAGCCGCCGGCCGGCCTCCTGCTGGAGGGTGCTCGTCTTGAAGGGGGGCAGAGGCGTTCGGCGGCTTTCCTTGGCCTTCCAGTCGACGACGACGAGAGGGTGACGGCGCAGTTCCCTTTCGGCGGCCTCGGCCTCTTCGGCGCAGGTCAGGGTCAGGGCCTTGCCGTCGCGCCTCTCCAGGCGGAGCCTGTACCGCCTGTCGTCCTTTCCCGCCTCGACGTCGACGAGCCAGTACTCCTGCTCTTTGAAGGCCTCGATCTCCCGCTCCCGCTCGCAGAGGATGCGAAGGGCCACGGACTGGACGCGGCCGGCCGAGAGGCCCGATCGGATCTTGTTCCACAGAAGGGGGCTGAGGCGGTAGCCGACGAGACGGTCGAGAACGCGTCGGGCCTGCTGGGCGTCGACGCGGCGGAGGTCGATCGGCTCGGGATGGGCGACGGCCTCCTTGACGCCCTGTTTGGTGATCTCGAAGAGGCGGATCCGGCAGGCCGCGGCAGGGTCGATGCCGAGGATGAAGGCCAGATGCCAGGCGATGGCCTCTCCCTCCCGGTCGGGGTCGGAGGCGAGAAGGATCCGGTCGGCCCCTTTGGCCCGACTTTTCAGCTCCTTGACGACGCTCCCCTTGCCGCGGACAAGGATGTATTCGGGGGCGAAGTCCTCTTCGACGAGGACGCCCAGACGGCTTTTGGGAAGATCGCGCACGTGTCCCATGCTGGCCTTGATTTCGTAGTTCCGGCCCAGCATCTTGGAGAGGGTTTTCGCCTTCGTCGGCGACTCGACGATGACGAGGGTTTTCTTAGCCATGACGAAGCCCTAGCAGGTCCATCGGGCGCTCTGTTCGACGGGGAAGGCACTTTCCCGACCGGCGGGGGGAAGTGCCGCCTCTTCCCAGAGGGCCTCGAGGACGGCCGAGAAGAGTTCGGCGCCGACGCGAAGGCGGCCGGACCGTCCGAGACGGACCGATTCGTCGAGGGCGCGCTCGACGACTTCGGGAGGGAATTCCTCCGTTTCGAGATAGCGGCAGGCGAGGCCGAGGGCCTCGACGGAAAGATGGCGGCGTTCAAGATCGTGAATCAGACGACAGAACATGGGGGCACCTCCGTAAAAAAGCTCCCTCGCAAAGAAGGAGCGCTTCCCCTGGACAAAAGGGAGCCCCCGGATTCTTCCTGGGGGACGAGGATTATCTAACCATAAAAGCGCCAGCCGTCAAAGGGCGGTCCCTCCCTTTTCTTTCGGAACGGAAGAGTTCCGCCGCCGAAAACCGTTCATATCCCCGGACCGGCGCTCCACCGTCCCGGTCCCGAGGGGTAGACCAGACCCCGCGCGGCAAGGAGGCTCAAAATTCTGACCACATCGGCGGCGCCCATTTTACCCTGGGCGGCAAGGTTGTCAACGGCCCGTTCCCCTCTGTCGCGAAGGATGAAATACAGGCGTTTCTCCTCCTCCGAAAGTTGAAGGCTCCGCGTCGGAGCGGGAAGGGAGGGAGTGTCGAAGAGGGAGAGCTGTCGCTGGCCGTTGAGACCGACGAATTCGTCGAGGTCGACGAGAGGAAAGGCGCCGTCGAAGAGGAGGCGGTTGGAGCCCTCGCAGACGCCCTCTCCCAGACGGCCGGGGACGACCCAGACCTCCCGCGAGGCCTCCAGAGCCAGCCGGGCCGTGATCATGGCGCCGCTTCTCTTCGGGGCCTCGACGACGACAAGGCGCGAGGCGAGGCCGATGATGATCCGGTTCCGTCGGGGGAAACGCCAGGGACGGGCCTCCGTCCCCAGGGGGTATTCGCTGACGAGCGCCCCCTTGGCGGCGATGGAGCGGAAAAGGTCCTCGTGGCCTCGGGGGAAGACGCGGTCGACGCCGGTGCCGAGAACGGCCACGGTGGGAAAGCCTCCGTCGAGGGCGCCCGAATGGGCCGCCCCGTCGATGCCCGAGGCCCCTCCGCTGACGACGGCCAGGCCGATCTGGGAGAGGCGGCACCCCAGGTCGTGGGCGACGCGGTGGCCGTAGGTCGAGCAGCGCCGCGTTCCGACGACGGCGACGGACCCCTCCAGAGAGGGGAACGTTCCCCGCAGGTACAGCGCGAGAGGCGCCCCGGGCAGACGACGAAGGGAATCGGGATAGGCTTCGTCGTCGACGGTGACGACGGTGACGCCGAGGTCCCGGCAGCGGTCGAGCTCCCTGTCGGCCCACTGCCGGGCGAGGCCCTCCTCGAGAAAGGCCCGGACCCGCTCCGTCAGACCCAGTCCCTTCCAAAGGGAGATTCCCCCCTCGAGGAGTTCGACGGCGTCGACTCCCTCGAGGCGAAGGCCCTCGAGATCGTCCCGATCGAAACTCTCGCAGCCGCCGAGGAGCATCAGAGCGCGCCTTCGGTCCATCCCTCTCCCCCTCTTCCTCTGTAGGCCAGAGCCTCGGCCACATGGCCCACGTCGATATGGGAGGCACCGGCCAGATCGGCGATGGTGCGGGCCACGCGCAGGACGCGGCTCACGCCGCGGCCCGTGAGACGATGGCGCCGGGCCGCCGAGGCCAGAAAGGCCCGGATCTCCCCGCCTCCCTGGAAGGTTCTGCGCAGGATCTTCTCGGGGATCTCGGCGTTGCAGCCGTAACCCCACCTTTTCCACCGCTCCTGCTGAAGGGTCCGCGCCGCCTCGACGCGGGCGGCGACGACGGAACTGGCCTCGCCCGATGCGGAGGAGAGGTCGACAAGTTCCTCCGGCGTCAGCCGGGGCACCTCGACGTGAAGGTCGATGCGGTCCAGGATGGGCCCCGAAAGGCGATGGCTGTAACGCTCCCTCTCGGCGGCCGAACAGCGGCAGGGAAGGAGGGGATCGCCGAGATAGCCGCAGGGACAGGGATTGCAGGCGCAGACGAGGAGCACCCGTGCCGGATAGACGACCGTTCCCGTGGCCCGGCTGACGACGATCTCGCCGTCCTCCAGGGGCTGGCGCAGGGCTTCGAGGAGGTCGCGGCGGAACTCGGTGAACTCGTCGAGGAAGAGAACGCCCCTGTGGGCGAGGCTCACTTCGCCGGGGCGGAGCTCTCGGCCACCGCCGCAGACGGCGGCCGAACTGGCCGTGTGGTGGACGGACCGAAAGGGGCGACGCCTCCCCGATCCGAAGGGCTGTCCGAGGGTGCTGCGGACGAGAAGCACCTCCAGAAGCTCCTCCTGCGAGAGGGGCGGCAGAATTCCCTGAAGGGCCCGGGCCAGCATGGTCTTGCCCGAACCGGGCGCCCCGACGAGAAGGAGATTGTGATGGCCCGCGGCGGCGATCTCAAGGGCCCGCTTGGCGGCCGCCTGGCCCTTGATGTCGGCCAGATCGATCTCGGCCTCGCAGAGGGCTCTCTCGTCGGCGGCCGGGCCGACCGGATCGAGGGAGACCTCCCCCCGGAGATGGGCCAGAAGGGCCTCCAGAGTCGGGGCGGCGAAGGCCTCCAGCCCCGGGACGAGGGCCACCTCGGCGGCGTTGCCCTCGGAGACGTAGAGCGTCAGGCCCGACTTTCGGGCCATGAGGGCCGCAGGAACGGCACCCCGGACGCGACGGAGCCTTCCGTCCAGGGCCAGCTCCCCGAGGAAGACGGCCGGCCTCTGTCGGGGGATCAGCCCCTCCCGTTCGGCCAGGGCGACGGCCATGGGCAGGTCGAGCAGGGCCCCCTCCTTGGGGAGATCGGCCGGGGCCAGGTTGACGGCGATGCGCCCTCTGAGGTTGGTGCCGATGGCGCGAAGGGCGGCTCGAACCCGCTCCCGCGCCTCGCGGACGGCCACGTCGGGAAGGCCGACGATGGAGATGGCGAAGAGGCCGCCCGTGATCTCCACCTCGATTTCGACCTTGAGGGCCTCGACACCCCGGAGCGTGACGCCGCAGACGTCGCTCACGAAGGCCACCCGGCGGCGATGTCGGCAAGGAGCTCCACCCGGGGCTCGCCCCCCCGGCCGTCGAGCGTCACGGCGAGAAGATCGATGCGCCAGGGGCCCTGCCACCCCAGACGGGCGACGTAGCTCCGCCCGGCCCGGACGAGGATCTTGAGCTTCCTGGGCCCCACCGACTCCCGAGCGGGCAGAAGACGGCCGACGCTTCTCAGCCTCACCTCGACGACGACGATTTCCCTGCCGTCGAAGGCCACAATATCGAGCTCGCCGCCTCCGACGCGGACGTTGCGCCCCCTGATCGACCAGCCCAGAGAGAGCAGATGGCCGACGGCGATCTGCTCGCCGTAACGCCCCTTCTCGAGCGGATTCAAAGGCGCCGCCCCTTTCCGCCGCCCCTGACGCCGCGACGATCGATGCCGTAGACGAAGGCCAGGACTCGGGCCACGGCCTCGTAAAGCTCGACGGGGATCTCCTCGCCCAGCTCGAGGACGAGAAGAGCGCTCACCAGGGCGGCGTCCTCGACGAGAGGGACCTCGGCGCTGCGGGCGATCTCGATGATCTTCTCGGCAAGATAGCCCTCCCCGGAGGCGACAAGGCGGGGAGCCGCGCCCGGACCGGGCTCGTAGCGGAGAGCCGCCGCTTTTTTTCTCTCTTTCGTCATGCCTCGAAATCCACCCCCCGGTACAGTCGGGGCCCTTCCTCGGAAAGGGCCGAGAGGCCCAGGTGCTGAAGCTGCAGGGGGAGCTCCCGCAGCTGGTCGGCCAGGCCCGCGAGCTCTTCCCCTATGGGGGCCATCCCCTCGGGAGAGGCCCTCAGGAAGACGGCCAGGGCTCGGCCGTCGTAATGCAGTTCCCCTTCGACGGTCCCCATATGCCTCAGGGGAAGATCGAAGGACATGAGCCAGAGGCCGCGGCCGTTCTCGACGGAGACGCGCGCCGGAGGTCCCTCTTCAAGGGGCCAACGGAGGAGGGGACGGGCCTCTCCGTCGGAATCGACGGCAAGAGGCGATCCCAGCAGGGCCATGGCCGAGAGCAGGTCATGGAGCTCTCCGTCGTCGCTTCGGATCCCGGCGAGGGCCTCCCTGAGGGGAACTCCCGCCGCCAGCCTCGCCGAAAGACGTTCTCGAAAGCGCTTCCAGAGACGCGAGACCTCCCCGTCGCTCAGGGCGAGATAGCCGACGATGACGGAGACGTTCCGCTCCGTCATCTCCAGCCCGCGGGCCCAGAGTTCGACGAGGGCCGGCAGTTTCTCCGCCGAGGCGCCGAGGCGCAGCCAGGCCGAGCGGAGCGCGTCGAGGGCCTCCCGGCCCAGGGGGAGACCTCGGGAGAGAAGGGCCTCGGCCAGGGCGAGATCGCGACCCGACAGGGATTGAAGCAGCCCCTGCCCCGCCGCCGTGAGCAACTTGAGAAGGGGCACGTCGCCGTTCTGCCACTGGGCCCGGAAGGCCTGCCCCGGGAAGAGGTCCATCGTCGAGCGGGCCAGAAGCTCCCGCCCCAGGACGCGGACGAGGTAGGTGCCGTCGTCGTTTTTGACCATGACGCGGCCCTCGACGACGTCGCCGTCGGCCAGGGGGAGAGACGAGGGGCGGGCCGCCGTCTGCGGAGCCTTCGCCTGCGTCTCCTGCGGCCCCAGAGGAAGGCCCTGTCTCGGATCGAGGCCGCCGATGCCCGTCGTCACGGGAGGATCTTTCTGCAGAAGCTCGGCCGATGGATCGGACAGAGGCCCAGACAGCGGAGGGCCTCCCGGTGGGAGGCCGTTCCGTATCCCTTGTGGCGGGCGAAACCCCACTGGGGATAAAGGCGGTCGAGAGCCGTCATGGCCCTGTCGCGAAGGACCTTGGCGACGACGGAAGCGGCCGCCACGGCGGGGACGATGTCGTCGGCGCCGGGAAGAGCCCTCTGGTCGAAGGGAAGGCCGGGAATGAGGCGATTCCCGTCGACGATGACCCGGTCGGCCTCGACGGCCAGGGCCAGGACGGAACGTTTCATGGCCCAGAGGCTGGCCTGAAGGATATTCATCCTCTCGATCCGCGCCGGAGAGGCGGCCTGGGCCCGCCAGAGCACGCCGAGACGGCTCATGGAGAGGAAGAGCGATTCGCGCCGGGCCTCGGAGAGCTTTTTCGAATCCCGCAGGCCCAGGTCGAGGAGGATCTCCCGCTGCGGGCGGGTGAGGACGACGGCGGCGGCGACGACGGGGCCGGCCAGAGGCCCCCTCCCCGCCTCATCGGTGCCGACGATCAGACGTCCCGCCATGGGGGAGCCTCACCGGGCGTCTCGAGCGTGAAGCGTCCCAGCCGACCGGTGGAGAAGGCGTCGAGGAGGCGTTTGCCCGCCTGAGAGAGGTCGACGACGCCGCCTCGGACGAGACAGCCCAGCCGACGGCCGATGGCCTCCAGGAGGGCCTCGTCGCTCTCGCCTCCGTCGCCGACGCCCCAGCTCGTCTCGACGAGACGCCAGAGCCCGCGGCGGCGCAGAAGGCCGATGAGACCCAGAGCCAGCACCTCCGTCCCTCCGATGACCTCGGGACGGCTGCAGCCGATCCAGGCGAGCCAGCGGTGGACGGAAGCCCCCGAATGGGGGTCGGCGATGCCCGGAGAGTCGACGACGAGAAAATCTCTCCCCTTGAACCAGGAGACGCCCCGGGTGACGCCGGGAATGGCGCCGACGACGGCCGACCTGCGCCCCACGAGGCCGTTGAGGAGAAGCGATTTGCCCACGTTGGGGATGCCCATGACGGCCAGGCGCAGCTCCCGGTGAGCCGGACGGCGGGCGCTCAGGGCCTTGACGAGTCCGTCGAGACGGTCCTTTCGAAGGTCGTAGGTCCAGGCCTCGCTGCCCTTTTCGCGGAAGAAGGATATCCAGCGGGAGGTCTCGGCCTCATCGGCCAGGTCGCGGCGCGTCAGGACCTGCCACACGGGCTTGGAGGAGCGAAGGGCTTCGATGAAGGGCGAGGCCGTCAGAATCGGGGCCCGGGCATCGCGGACCTCGACAAGGAGGTCCAGGCCGTCGACGAGTTCCAGCAGTTTGCGGGAGCCTCGTGCCATGTGGCCCGGAAACCAGACGGTCCGTCCCACGTCACTCCACCCTTCCCAATCGGTCCAGGGGCCAGTAGCGGACGAAGACGGGACCCTTGAGGTAATTTTGGGGGACGAAACCCCAGAAGCGGCTGTCCTGAGAGTTGGGGCGGTTGTCGCCCATGCAGAAGTAGCTCCCCTCGGGAATCTTGACGGGAGGCATCTCGAAAAAGTCGCGGTTCTTGACGTAGGGCTCCGTCTGAGGCGATCCGTTGACGAAGACCGTCCCCTCCTTGAGTTCGACGACGTCGCCGGGAAGGGCGATGATGCGCTTGACGAAATCACGGCGGGGGTCCATGGGGTACTTGAAGACGGCGATCTGGCCCCGGGCGGGATCGCTGAAGCGGTACCAGAACTTGGCGACGAGGACGCGGTCGCCCACCTCCAGGGTGGGAATCATCGATCCGCTGGGGATCCAGAAGGCCTGGACGACGAAGGTGCGCAGGATCAGGGCGAGCGCCAGAGCCCAGAGAATGGTCTCCAGGGTCTCGCGCCACCACGGTTTGACAGCCATACCATGACCTCCTCGGGAGCGTCGCGAAATAGGGATGGAGAGACAGTGCCCCGGAAACGGGGGACCTCACGTTTATACCCCTTTTGACGGGACCTTTCAACGACATCAGGGAGGCCCATAGGAAAAGCGGACCCTCCCGAAGACGGAAACGACGATGGAGCCGAAGACCTCCGTCGTCTTCGTCCTCGGCGGCGCGTAGAGGTAGAGGGAGAAGGCGGGAGAAAGGGTGCGAAAGGTGGGCGAGAAGACGCTTTCGGAGACGAGACCTTTCGAGCGGACCGCAAGACGCCCCCGGCCGTTGAAGCGCTCGACGGCTCCCGTATCGTCCCAGCGCACTTTGATATCGTCAGAGACCTGACTGGCGGGAAGGGAAAGCCGAAAGACACGACGCTCCCTCAGGGCCCGGGAGAAAGCCCCTTCGAGCCAGCGGGCCAGGACCTGCGCCTCCCTCTTGGCCCCGGCCAGACGGGCCTGAGGGGAATTAAGACAGACGTGAAGGACGAGGAGCGTCGCGGCGCCGAGCGCTGCGACGACGGCAAGGACGGCGAGAAGTTCGACGAGGCAGAGGCCGGGGCCAGGTCGGGGGTCCTTGACGGACCCCCGACGACGATGGATCTCAGCCCGGGAAGGCCTCATGGCCCAGGGCGAGGACTTTGAGATTATCGGCCACGAAGCGCTCCGGAGAGAGGTCGGAAACGGCCTGGCGGACCTCGTCGTAGGAGACGCCGCCCTCTCCTGCCGCGCTCAGAGCGCCGAGAATGAGGACGTTGAGGAAAAGGAAACGGCCGCCCATCTCCTTTTTCAGGATCTCGTACCCCTCGATGGGAAAGACCCTTATCTGACGGGCCTCGATATAACTTTTAAGCTTCCCGTTCTCGAGGGCCTCCTTCTGGTGGACGTTGACGACGAGCGTTCCGCCCCGGCGAAGGTAGTGAAGGTTGCGGAAGGCCTCTCCCTGTTCGAAGGCCAGCAGGAGATCGGCCTCTCCGGCCCTGACGAGAGGGCTGTGGTAATCGCCGATCTTGAAGTGGCTGATGACGGACCCGCCCCTCTGGGCCATGCCGTGAACCTCGCTGCCCATGACCTTCTGGCCTCGGGTGAGAGCCACCTGACCCAGGGCCTTGCTGGAAAAGAGGATTCCCTGACCGCCCAGTCCGACGATGACGTACTGCATGGCTTATGCCTCCTCTCCGCCGACGGCGATGATGGCCCCGTGAGGGCAGACGAAACGGCAGACGCCGCAGGAGACGCAGAAACGCTCGTCGATGCGGGCCTTCTTCGTCTCGTCGTCGAAGACGAGACCGGGGCAGTTGAAGTTGGTGATGCAGTAGCGGCAGCCGATGCACTTGGCGGCGTCGACGGTGACGGCGATAGTCTCCTGCCTGGGCTTGAGGAGCATGCAGGGATGGCGGAAGACGACGACGGCCGGAGTCCGGTTCTCCCTGGCGAACTGCCAGGCCTCGCGGACGGCCTCCGTCCCCCGGGCGACGTCATAGGCGGGAACGACGGTGACATGCTCCACGCCGCAGCCTTTGATGAGGGGGATCATATCGACGGCGACGCCCTTTTCCTCTTTGCGGAGCTTGTCGCCGATGCCCGGATGGGACTGGCCGCCCGTCATGGCCGTCAGGCTGTTGTCCAAAAGGGCCAGGACGAAGGCGTGACGGTTGTAGACGGCGTTGATGAGGCCCGGAATGCCCATGTGGAAGAAGGTCGAATCGCCGATGGTGGCCACGACGGGCTGTTCCTTCCCGTCGACGTGATGGGCCAGGAAAAAGCCCGATCCCTGCGAGACGGAGGCGCCCATACAGACGACGGAATCGACCATCTTCTGGTTCACGCCCAGCGTGTAACAGCCGATGTCGGAAGGGTAGATGGCGCCGGGCAGGGCCTTGTGGATCGAGAAATAACTCGCCCTGTGGGGACATCCGGGACAGAGTGCGGGAGGACGGGGCGTCACCTTCAGCTCGGCCAGGGCCTCCTTGAGGACCGTCGCATCGCTGCAGGGAGGCTCTTCGCCGAGGGCCCTGAAGAGGATCTCCTCGATCACCTCGGGAAGAAGCTCTCCGGCGCGGGGGACGAAGCCGTTCCAGCGTCCCTTGACCTTCGTCCTGTCCGGGAGCTGCATCTCCATGACGGGGTAGGTCTCCTCGAGAAAGAGGACGTTCTCGTGACGGTCGATGAAATCCTGGACCTTCTTCAGGGGCAGAGGGAAGGGGGTGCCGATCTTGAGGACGGCCACATCGCTGCGTCCCGCCGCCTTGAGGATATCCATGACGATGGAGAAGGAGACGCCTCCGGCGACGACGGCCAGCTTGGCCTTCTCGGCCGCAGGAACCTCGTAGTTGTAGGCCTCGAAGCCCCCTTCGAACTCCTCCTGGATGGCGTCGATCTTGGCGTTGAGCTGAGGGTGGGAGACGCGGACGTTGGCAGGCAGGCAGACCCAGCGCTTGGGGTCCTTCTTGAAGGCGGCCCGGTTCGGCACGGCCAGCACATCACCCATCTCCACGTCCTGACGGCAGTGGTCGACGCGGACCGAGGGGCGGAGAACGGCGATGATGCCGTGGCGCTCGGAGAGATCGAAGGCGTTGAAGACCATCCTTTTGGCCTCGTCGGCCGAGGAGGGATCGAAACAGGGAAGTTTGGCGAACATGGCGAAAAAGCGGCTGTCCTGCTCGGTCTGGGAGCTGTGAGGCCCCGGATCGTCGGCGACGACGAGGAGGAAGCCTCCGGCCATCCTGAACTGGGCGACGCTCATGACGCCGTCGGCGGCGACGTTGAGTCCCACCTGCTTCATGACGGCACAGGCCCTCTGACCGGCGAAGGAGGCGGCGGCGGCCACCTCGAAGGCCACCTTCTCGTTGATCCCCCACTCGACGGCCGTCTTCGTCCCCAACTCGTCGGCATAGACGGCGACGGCGGGCAGAATCTCCGACGACGGCGTCCCCGGATAGGCCGTCGCCACGGCACAGCCCGCTTCGACGATCCCCCGGGCGATGGCCTCGTTGCCCAGGAGAATCTGGCGCTTACTCAATGCGAACCACTCCTCTCCCCTTGTGCATGTTCCCCCAAAGACTTAAAGACAGGACTCGAAAAGAAGGCGATACCCGTCGGGACAGCGGACCAGGTGCCCCTCGAGATCGCAGAAGCCATGGCGGGTGCTGCCCTCGACGAGAAGAACGCCCTCTTCATCGCGCAGAACGCGGTAACGGAAGGTGACACTGTGACTTTTCAGCTCGGCCAGAGTCGTCTCGACGCGGATCCGTTCGTCGTAACGGGCCGGACGCTTGTAGCGGCAGCGGACCTCGACGACGGGGAGCATGAGCCCCGAGGCCTCCATGGCGGGCACGGGAATGTTCAGCTCGCGACAGAAATCGCCCCGAGCCGCCTCGAACCAGACGAGATAGTTGGCGTGGTAGACGACGCCCATCTGATCCGTCTCGGCATAACGGACCCTCTGATGGGACGTGAACAGACGGGCCATCAGCGCGCCAGAAGCTCGACGGCATCTCCCCGACGCACCCACCCGCCTTCGAGGACACGGCAGAAAAGCCCCTTGCGGGGCATGATGCAGTCGCCCGTCCTGTGGTAGATCTCGCACTTGGTGTGACAGGTCTTGCCGATCTGGGAGATCTCCAGAAGGGCCTCCCCGGCCCGCAGGCGGTCGCCGATGGCCACGCCGGAAAGGTCGATCCCCCGGACGGTCAGATTCTCGGCGAAACTGCCGGGCCGCAGTTCCGGCAGTTTCTCGGCGGCCACTTCGATATCTTCCAGCGAGAGCAGGCTCACCTGGCGATGGGCGAAACCGGCGTGGGCGTCTCCCTCGAGGCCCTTCTCGACGACGAGGAAAGCCTCCCCCACGTCGGTCTTGGCCGTTCCCTTGGCCTCGGAGGTGCACACGGCCGCGATGGTTCCTCTCTTTCCCTCCACGTTATTCCTCCTCGTTCATCCCGCGCCCTCTCCTTCAGCGGCAGGCGGCACGGTGAATCTGCATCAGACAGAGGCCGCTGACGACCTCGAAACCGCTCTGACGAAGCGTTCTCTCTCCCTCGCCGTTTTCGGCGCCGGGCTGAAACCAGGCGACGGGCCTGGCCTCGCCGGAGACGAGAGAGGCCAGGGATTCGGCCTGATGACGCGCGTCGAGAAAGAAGGCGACGATGTCGACGTCTTCCTCCAGCTCGTCGAGGCGGGCCCGACAGGTCTCGCCGAGAATCTCCAGGCCCGCGTAGGCCGGATTGACGGGAAAGAGACGGAAACCGGCCCGCTGGAGGTAGTCCATCACCCCGTAGACAGGCCTCTCCTTCTTCGCCGAAGCGCCGACGACGGCCACCGTCGACGGCGAACAGACATATCGGTCGCGGATCTCATCGAAAGACAGAGCCATGAAGCACCTCCCCCGACGGCAACTCTCCCTCGGAACCAGACAGGGAGAGGGCGAACAAAGGCAGACAGGGCCTTCCCGATCTCCCTCCGAGAGAAGAAGAGACCCTCCTCCCACGGCACGGGAACCTCCACGACTTTACCACGAAGTAACCATGCCGCGACAGCCTGCGGCGAAAAACAGAAATACCTCCCGGATCTTGCCTCTCGTATTAAAGCCCGCCGGACAAACGCCGGCCCCGCCCAGAAGCGGTTCGAACCACGTCAACCGGCGACCGGAGGCAGCTGCCCATCAGATAAAGAAACTTCGAAAGAGGTCGGACCAGATAGCCTCGGGAAACGAGGTATTTGAGGAGCCTTCGCCCCCCTCCGGGAAAGTTCGACAGCCATCGGCGAAAGCTGCCCTCATGTGGAGACTGCCATTTGGCCTGACGAGGAGGCGACATCCTCCTGAGCGAGCCTGCCAATTCGGGGAAAACCTTTTTATGGACAGAAGAAAGGCAAAAAGCTAAGATGGGCTATTGTGGAGGGCTGGCCGAGTGGTCTAAGGCGGCTGACTTGAAATCAGTTGTGGGTCTCCCACCGCGGGTTCGAATCCTGCGCCCTCCGCCACTAGACAGGACAAAGCCGTCTGGGTGTACCTACAAACCCAGTCGGCTTCTTTGTTTGCAAGTATTTGAACTCTTTTCGGGATCAAGCGGAAACATCCGAATCCAGAGCTTCTACCGTACTCCTCTCCGTACTCCGCTATAATGGGGGTACGGTCATGAAGGGAGGCGCAAGGCATGTTGACGGATGCTGCCATCAGACGGTTGCCCCCTAAGGAAAAGAGGTACGTCGTCGCCGACGACAAGGGGCTCTATCTTGAAGTGCGACCGAACGGGGGAAAGAGCTGGAAAGTCCGTCTCTACCAGGACGGCAGGGAGAGAAAAACGACCCTGGGGCGCTATCCCCGGATGAGTCTCAAGGAAGCCCGCCTCGAAAGGGACCGTCTCAAGATCGAGGCGGCCGAGGGCGGAGTACGGTCCGGGAAAGACGGAGTACGGCAGAGCCGGGGCACCTTTGAACAGCTCTGTCGGGAATGGTTCGAAACAAAGATTGAACCCCTGATGTCGGCCAGACACTCCCAGACTGTCCTTTCCCGGCTGGACCGAATCGTCATTCCAGCCCTCGGTGACCGGACCCCCGATGAGATCACCGCGCCGGACGTGCTGGAAGCGATGCGCCCCGTCGAGCGGATGGGGCACAACGAGACGGCCATCCGCACGACCCAGATCATCGGCCAGGTCATGCGCTACGGAGTGGCGACGGGGAAATGCACCCGCGACGTCACAGCCGACATGAAAGGAGCCCTGACGCCCAAAAAAGTCGAGCACCGTCCTACGATCACTTCCCCTGCAGCGATAGGCGCCCTCTGCCGGGCCATAGACGCCGCCAAAGGAACGCCGATCGTCAAAGCAGCACTTCTCTTCCACATGCTGACTGCCGTCCGGCCTGGCGAGCTTCGGAAAGCCGAATGGGCCGAGATCGAAGGCGACCTGTGGAAAATCCCCGCCCCGAAAATGAAGCTGCGCCGCCCCCATGTCGTTCCTCTTTCACGGCAAGCCCTGGAGGTCCTCGAAAAGCTCCATCCCATCACGGGCCGTTCTCCCTACCTCTTCCCTGCTGTCAGAAACTTCTCCCGCCCCATGAGCGACATGACGGAACTTGTCGCCCTTCGGCGCCTCGGCTACGGACAGGATGAGATCGTCCCTCACGGGTTCCGGGGGATGTTCAGCACCCTCGCTTACGAGAACGGATGGCCCTCCGATGTCGTCGAGCGCCAGCTGGCCCACGCAAAGGGCGGAGTGAGAGCCGCCTATGACCATTCCCTCCTGCTGGACCAGCGGAGAGACCTCATGCAGTGGTGGGCCGACTGGCTTGACAGCCGTCGGAAGGAATCGCTCCTCTAAGGAAATTCATCGGTACACGCCGATCGATCGAAAGAGCCCCTCAAGCTATCGAGGGGCTCCTTTTTCGTGCACTGGTCCCCGTCTTTTTGTTTCCTGAGGGTCAGACCGGTAAGCTTTCCACCGTGACGGGCTTAAATCTCTTTGACTCGATGATGCCCCCTTCCGGAAGAAAGGATACGGATACGGCTATAGCAGACAAGCCGACGGAGAGCAGACCGTGACGGTAAAACCCTCTCTTCTTTTCCCGGAAAAGCCTTCTTTTTGTTTCCCGACAACGTCACCGGTAAGCTTTCAACATCACAGCTCACTCTTTTTGAAATCGATATCAATCCATCAGGGAGGCGATTGTCGGATGAGCATCGAATCACAACTTGCAGACGCTGTCACCGGAAAACTGATTCCTTTGCTGGAAGCGACCATCGAAAGGAAACTGACCGAGCACCGGCAGATCGACGGGCAGGAGAAGCGCTACGGGTTTCTCCGTCTGCCCCAGGTGTTGCAGCTGATCCCGGTCTCAAAGGCGACATGGTGGCAGCTGGTGAAGGAGGGAAAGGCGCCTGCAGGGATCAGGCTGTCGGCCAACGTCACCGTCTGGCGAGAAGCCGACATTGACCGCTATATCCGGGAGGCTGGAAGGGATGACTGCAAATAAGAAAGCCCCCCAGTCGTGGCCGCGACTGGGAAGGCTTTTCCCCTCGTTGCTGGAGGGGCAATTCAAAGTGATAACCGTGTCGTTATTGTCTCGTATTTGTGGAAACCTGGCAACCCGTGAACGGAGGCAGAATCGATGAGCATACAACTCGAAGCCAATCGTAAGGCTTGGATCGAGAGGTTCTGCCCCCGGCAGGACGGACGCTCCGTGTCATGGATGGGATCGGAGGGTCTGACCAGCTCACCTCTCCGAGAGGATAGACATCCGTCCTTTTCCGTCAACATCGATCAAGGGACATGGCACGACTTCTCGACCAGCGAGGGCGGCAAGCTAGCCTTACTGGCAAAGGACATTGGGGCTGAACCATGGCCGGGCGACGAAGGTCCAGGAACAGGGAAAGCGTCAGGGATCAGCTGCCGCAAAACCGGCAGGCAAAAAACAGCACCGCCACAAGCGACCTCTTCACATGAAGCACGAACATTATGGGAAGGATCCACTCCCGCTTCGTCGGATCATCCCTACCTTCAAGCTCGAGTCATCTCCGAAATCCATGACCTGCGGGTTGATGGCAATGGATGGCTCCTCGTTCCCGCATATGACGCAAAAGGGAACATTCAGGCTGTACAGAAGATCAGCCCGAAACCCGGGGGACCTGGGGAGAAATGGCCAAAACGAAATGTGGGGCCTATCGGCGGGACTCTATGGCCTGTCGGAAAAATGAAGCCAGGCCCCCTCGTCATCTGCGAAGGGCCGGCAACGGCAGTCACTGTTCGATCGCTTTTTGACGGCGGGCTCGTCGTCTGCTGTTTCGGCTCCGAGAACGTTCCAAGAACGGCTTCCGTCGCAGCAGTCGAAGGAAAGAGAGAAATCATATTGGCTGTTGATGCCGATGACGCAGGCAGGAAGGCTGTGGATAAATCCCCGGATAACTGCCTCGCTTGTTTCCCACCGGAGGCAGACATGGACTGGAACGATTACGCTCGGCAAAAAGGGACAGACACAGCAAGAAAAGCATTCAACGGCTTGATGACAAGGCAGCGATTACTCGACGAGATCAAACGAAGTCCTGCGGAAAAGCAAATCAGGACTATTTCCGCGACAGATCTAATGTCCAGGGATTTTCGCCCTATTCAATGGGCCATCGACCAGCTGATTCCTCCAGGACTTTCGGTTCTGGCTGCTCCTCCCAAGAAGGGCAAGTCATGGCTGATTCTTCAGGCTGCTCTTGCCGTCGCCTCCGGAGATCCTTTTCTCACAATGCCGACCAGGAAGGGGCCTGTTCTGTATTGCGGACTGGAGGATTCCCCGTCACGCCTCCAAGCCCGGATGGGGCTATTGCTTGGCGAAAGAAGGGCTCCCAGCGACCTGTCGTTGTCGACTGCCCTTCCCCAGCTTGATCGGGGAGGATTGGACTGGCTGGTCGATTGGATCACCGTCCACCATCCCCGGATGGTGATCCTCGATACTTGGTCGAAAATCAAACCTCGGGCTGAAAAAGGGCTCAACGCATACGAAGCAGACTACGCAGCGATCGGCCCCTTAAAAGCTCTGGCCGACAGAACAGAGACGGCCATCGTACTCGTCCATCATCTGAAAAAACACGCCGGACGAGATGGCACGGAAGACGTGGAGAGCCTGTCAGGAAGCATGGGACTCCCTGGTGCTGCAGACTCTCTGTTGTTCCTGAAACGAGATCAGGGCGATGATGCGGCGACCCTTTCACGACAGGGCCGTGACCTGTCTGTTGACGCCGACATCGCCCTCGCTTGGACTTCTCCCGGCTGGAGAACATCAACTGCCGCAGAGGCTTTGGAAGCGAAGATTGATGCGCTGGGCCTCAACGAACGAGCCATTGTCGATTGCCTCCAACGGGAACAGAACCCCTGCTCCCCGATCATGATTGCCGGCCTGATCGGGCGCAAAAGCGATTCCGTCCGCTCAGAAATACGTCGACTCTGTCAGAAAGGGCTACTGAAAAAAGACCGTGACGGACACTACTCACTGGCTTCCGCAAAGGAGAAAAGAGCAGGAGAAACATCCGTCCCGGCTGTCTCGGACGTCACCATAGTCTCGCCTGTCACTTCCGTCACCCTGGAAGGCGTAACCCGTGACACTGACGTCACGCCGTCACACCAGCCGTGTCACGGACAAGAACTTAGTGTCCATCAGCCTTCAGGGGGCCAAGGAAGGAACCGTGACAACCGTGACGACCACCCCCTCATCTCTTCCTTTCGAGGGCCTTCCCCCTCAACCCAGAAGGAAGAATGGGCCCTTGCCAAAGGAGAAGAGATGACGCTATGACACGGCAGACTCCGGAAATGAAGGTGATGACCTGCCTCCTGCGGGGAGTGGCAATCTGGCGATTTGGGAAGGCCTTGAAAATCATGCCGATGACTGGCCCCCTCTCCAAGCAAGGCATGGCATGGATAAAGGCCAACGAGGAAGATCTGCTCCAAGCGCTGAAGCCGGCTAACGAGTCCTATCTTGACAAGAAGATAAGGGCAGGACTGGGACCGGCTTGGGGGGAAGAGCACCGCAAAGCCAAAACAGAGCTTGAAGAATGCTATGAACAAGAAAGGACCATGAAGGCCTGGGCCTTGGTCCTCGGTGAAGGTCACCCCTTCGATTGGACGTAGCAGACGGCTGAACTGAAGGTCTGATAGGAGCCAGATATCTCAATGCGTCGCTCTATAAAGGTTCCATAAGAAGCGCCCCAACGGAAAATCTTATTAAACTCCTCCCCCCGCCGCCTTACGGAGCTGATCAGGAAGCTCCACGAGGAGCACCGAAAGGTCTATGGCAGCCCCCGAATCCACGCCCTTTTGCGTCGCCTCGGTGAACGGTGTGGACTTAATCGTGTCGCCAGGCTCATGAGAGAAGCGGGAATCAGAACCCGACAGGCGCGAAAGTTCAAGGCCACGACAAACTCACGTCACAACTTGCCTGTCGCCTTGAATCTGCCGAGAAGGGACTTCCAAGCGCCGAAACCTGATACCGTCTGGGTTTCCGACATCACCTACATTGCAGCCGACGAGGGCTGGCTTTACCTGGCAACCACCCTCGATCTCTGGGGCAGGAAGATCGTTGGTTGGTCCATGAGCGAACGAATGACAAAGACCCTGGCCTGTGACGCCCTTGAAATGGCTCTCGCCTGTCGCAAGCCCGAACCGGGGCTGATTCATCACTCCGACCGTGGGAGCCAGTACGTGAGCAAAGAGTTTCAGCACCTTCCGGACCGTCATCAAATAGGGTGTTCCATGAGCCGAAAGGGAGATTGCTGGGATAACGCCGTCATGGAGAGCTTCTACCATTCTCTGAAGACGGAGCTGGTCTATCTCCGGCATTTTCGAACCCGAGCCGAGGCCAAGCGCGCCCTCTTTGAGTTCATCGAAGTCTTTTACAACCGGCAACGGCTTCATTCGTCTTTAGGCTGTCAACCCCCCGAGGGATTCGAGACCTTGCGGGTTGCGTCGCAGTTTCGTGTCCACGATATCGGGGGAAGATCATCAGTCCTGTCCCTGATACAAACTAAAAGCCCTGGCCATCTCCCTGCGCCCCGGCAGGTGGAGCTCGGGGGGAGCGGTCGTGAGGACCTGAAAGCCTTGCGGCGTTCCGGGGCAGATTTTCTGGAAGTCGCACTTGGAGCACTTGTCGGGATGCGGTCGCATCGGAAAGTCCGACGCGAGAATGCCCGTAACCGCCCATTCGATGTTTGCGAGTGCTGAATCCACCGCCTCCTGGGTGACCGGCACTTCAACTCTCTGGTTGTCCTTCAAAAGATGAACACTGCCTGTTCTCGCATTCTGTCCGAGAACCTGGTCTGCGGCTCTCGCATACAGTTGAACCTGTAAGGCAAGCTCGGTCCAGTCGAGATCGTCGTTCTCACCCGGCGTCTCTCCGCCCTCCATCGTTTTGAAGTCGATGATCTCAGCTTGCAGGATGTTTCCCTCGTCATCCTCGTGGAGCAGGAGATCAATCGAGCCGGTGATGACGCAGTTGGAGGCCGGAATCTCAAACACCGCTTCAACCTGTCTTTCGCGTTCGAAATCCCCGCCGAAGGATGCGACGTAATCCTGTGCGATTTCCACTGCCCGGTTTCTCGAATTCTCGTAAGCGCCCGGTCTGTTCAAGGGATCGTCGCTTTGGGGAACATGCTTCAAGTGGAAGGTGTCCAAGACCACCTGTTCCACCTGGTTCTCCGCTGGCGGTGTGTCGGGGTGAAGCTCGTGAAGCTTCTGGATCGATGTATGAATGGTCCGGCCGTAACCGAACATTTCGGGGACGACCGGGTTGAGACCGTAGCGCTCCCGAAACTGATAACTCCTGGGGCATTGCAGGTAGTATCTGATCTCGGTGAAGCTGGTCGGGTAATCCGTATCTTCGACCCTCCGGCGCGGCGGAGCCTGAAGAAGACCGGTCGGAAGACCTGCTGCGTTTTGGACCACGGCCGGATGGGCCGTAAGCTGTAACGCGTAGGGAGACTGACGGGCCGCCCGTCTCGCCAGAGGAAGATTCTGCGCACCGCTTACGTGAAGATACCGCTCGGCACGTGTAGCCGCGGTGTAGAAGAGCCTGATTTCCTCATCGGGAGTACTCTGATATGCGCCGCGGTTGATCGCTGCGGCCATGACCCCCGGCGGCAGCCATCCCGAATAGCTGCTCCTCCGCTTCGGGAACCGATGCGCTTCTACATCAACCACGAACACGCAAGGGAATTCGAGACCCTTCATCTTGTGAACGGTCGATACGGTGACGGCGTCGGGTCGTTGAAGCACATCGTCGGTGGAAACATCGTAACCGGTCTCGGCGGCATTCTGCAGAAAGTTGAGGACGTCCGAAAAGCGTTGTCTGGAGTCCACGCTCATATACACCGTCTCGACATCGAGAATCATGCGGCTGAAAAGTCCGATGTCCCGCATGACATCGTCGCTGAAATTCGTCCGCTCGATGTTGAAAGCTTCCAATAGATCGTAGACAAGCTGTTGAGGATAGAGTCGGATTCTCGTCGAGCCTTGCGGACGGTGAATGCGGCGGCTCCAATCGGTGAGAACACGAACCAGGGCATTGAAATCGGCGCCGGGAAACGCAGGCAGCACCGCGCTGTTGAAATGCTGTTGTACCGTGGTCCGGTCAAGCGGGGTATTGCGGAGTAGTTCAAAGGTGCTGCGCAGAACCGATGTCTGCGGGCGGTCGAAGGGCCCCCCGCCGGCTTCCAAACTGAAAGGAATGCCGAGGGCCTCCAGGGCGGCCGTAAACGCTGCATGTCTCGGCGTGTCATCCTGCTCGGCCTGACGTGTCGAGCGCATCAGAATCGCGAAATCAGCAGGCGTCAAACCACGGACGACGCCGTTGTCGTCATAGGCGGTGCCCAACAGCCCCTGGATTCTATCCGCAACCCATCCCGCCTCGGCGTCGCGGTCCGGAAACCACAGCACTCTAAAATCCTGGGGCGTCCGATTTGCCGAGGCGCTCGGGCTCTTCGGAATTCGACTCGGTCCCAGCATGGCGGCAGCGAAGGCATCAGAAGCCTGAACGATGGGTTCTGTGCTGCGGAAGTTTTGGGACAAGGTGTGAACACTACAGCCGTTGTATCGTCGTTGAAATTCCAGAATGTTGCTGACATCCGCTCCACGCCACGCGTAGATCGACTGATCGTCGTCCCCAACCACGAAGAGAGTTTGAGAGCGCCGGTGTAGGAGGCGGATCAACTCCTCCTGGCAAGGGTTGACGTCCTGGTATTCGTCCACCATGAGGTGGCGCAATCTTCCAATGCCATTCTCCACTCCGGGCGCGTTGCTGCGGACCGCTTCTACCACATCCCGGATCATCAAGGAGAAGTCGATGTATTGATCCGTCCGCAGACCGCCCTGAACGCGGGTAAGGAGATCACCCATGTCCTGGTCTTCGGCCGCGACCGCGTTGAAGTCCAATAATTCGTCGTTGGCGGTCTTCCACGCGTCGGATACCTGTTTGATTGTGTCGAAATAGCTGTTGCCGCGCGCACGAGCGCGGAAGCTCTGAAGGCCCAATTGGTAATAGCGTGATATCAGATACAGCTTCAGTCGGTTCTCATCGAGCACATCGTACTGTCGGTACGTGGCGTCCATGTCACCCAGCACGTGCTGGCAGTAGGAGTGGATGGTCCCGATATACATCGCCCCCATCACGGTGGGATCGAGTCCTGCGGTGGTCAGGGCTTGAGAAACCCGGCGTTTGATGGACTCGGCCGCCTTTTCGGTGAACGTAAAGGCCACGATACCTTCGGGCGGCTCATTCTGGGCGAGGAGTCTGGCGATCCGATAAGCCAACGTCCTTGACTTGCCCGAACCAGCGCATGCCAGACACAAAACCTCGCGAGCGGTATCCACCGCCGCGTCGTATTGCTGCAGCGTCAACTCGTTTCTCAAGACCTGGTCGATACTCATGTGAATTAAGTCCCTCTCTTTGATGGTCACGTCCCGGCGCTGTTCCGCAGGACCCGTTTGATGCTTCTTCCGTGTGCCGCGATGAACGGCGGCGGCAGGGCGTTGCCGATCATTAAAGCCACGGCGGACTTGTTGTCGGTGGTCGGAAACTTGTATCGGCGGGGGAAACCCTGTAGAAGAGCCGCCTCGCGCATAGTGATCGCCCGGTCCTCCTCCGGATGAAGGAACCGTCCCTTTGAGGGGTTGAAGCACCCGCTCGTGATTGTCGGGGCCACATCCTTCCATGCCATGCGACCGTAGACATCCTTGAAGCCGGTGCATCGCTTGTGACACTCGAGCTGGTACTCCTCCGGAAGGTCTCTGCGGCTTCCGCCGTCTTTCGGGATAAGCCGGATGATCTCCAGAACTTTCGGGGTCCGGTTTTCAGGCATGTCATGCACGGGGTCACCGCTTTGTCCCGCTTTCGGCAGACCGCCGATTGCCTCCTCGACTGTTTTCATCTTGGCGGCTTTGTCGGCGAACGGGATTTCCATGCCCATCCCCGCCAGATAGATTAACCTGCGTCTTCGTTGCGGCACACCGTACTCCGCCGCATTCAGGATGCGGTGATCGCCGAGATAACCGAGTTTCTTCAGCTTTCTGCAGAATGCCGCGAACCTTTCGTCGTCAGCCAATCCCGGCACGTTTTCCATCATCACGGTGCGGGGACGCAGCGCTTCCACAAAGCGTTGGAACTCCAGCAAGAGGTCGTTGCGGGGGTCCTCGACGCTGACGGCTCCGTTCAAGGTCCGCATCGTCGAAAAACCCTGGCACGGCGGACATCCGGCCAGAAGATCGAGTTCCCCTTCGTTGAGGCCGATCTTCTGAAGAAGATCGGAAGGCTTCAGATCACGGATGTCGGTTTTCCACACCTCGACGTCACGATGATTCGCTTTATAGGTCTTTACGGACAGAGGATCGACGTCCACCGCGCCCAGGACCCGGAATCCGGCTTTCTTCAACCCGACGGTCAACCCGCCGCAGCCGCAGAACAGGTCGACGGCCGTGGGTCTGCCGTCACCGTTGGGAGAGAGTCCTCGACTTCGTTTCGATTTGTCTTTCATCGGAAGAACCTCCTTTTGTTCGAACGGGCGCTCACAATGAGCGCTTTCAGGAGGTTACTTACCGACGTGCCGACGGAACCGCCAGCGTCGATGCAACGGGAGCGGCGCATCCCCACAGGGACGTCTGTCATTCCGTTGATTTCAGCCGCTCCATGCCACATTCGTTACACCTCCAGTGTCTTCAAAACCGCACGGTCCACGTCGCCGTAAAACACGACGTCAAGACGCTCGATCACGTCTTCCGGCAGCCCGGCGAACTGTGCCTTGTTGGAAATCGGTACCAGGACGCGCAGAGCTCCCGCCTCCAAGGACAACTGCAGGGGTTCAGTTATCGAGGCCGGGCCCTTGATATTCCCCTGGATGGTCAGGTCGCCGAGGATGACCGTCCCGGCCTGCACATGGCGGTTGCGGACCACGGAGATCATGGCGGCGAAAAACGCCACACCACAGGGACACTCGATGCGGCCTCCGGAGAGGTCCACCGCCTCGGCGTATACGTCCTTCTGCGCCAGCATCTGCGTGAGTCCCAGCTTGTCCTTGACGTTCTGCAGATAACTGAAGGCCCGGTTCAGGGATTCTTTCAGCGACTTGTCAAGACCGGTCGGCGTTCTGAGTTTGCCCGTTCCCGCCGTCAGTGTGACTTCGAGCCGGAACAGCGCGACCTTGGCTTCGGAATCCACCCCTGCCGTATAAACCGTCCCCGGCGGCAACGGGTCCTGTGAGATGACGCCTGCTCCGCCTTGTTCCGGTACGCCAACGGACCGCTCCGTGTCGTTCTCAAGATCGATGTAGGAGAAGCTGGTCTTATAGAACTCGAACGACCCACGCTTCTTGAGCTGCTCCTTGACCCGGCGGCGTCCCTCCATGGCCAGCTCGACGTATTCCGTGAGTTCCTCTTTCGTCCACCCGCCGCCCGGGTGGACGATTTTGAGCAAACCGCTGACTGTCTTTTTGGCCGCCGTCGCGTCCCGGCCTTCCACATGCGATCCGAATCGGAAGACCCGCTCGGCCTCATCAAACCGATTCTGCTTCCTGAGCGCGCGGAATGCCTCGGCCAGGTAGTCGGTGACGAAACCGTAGTGGACCGTCAGAATGTCTTTCGAGTTCTTAGGGACCTCCCAACCCGGAAGGTAGAAGTGCATGCGGTCGAGGAGGGCGAGGTCGAACTCCCTTGGCAGCGGCTGGAATAAGTCCGTAGCCGAGTTCTGGACCAAGCTCTCCACCGGCTGGTTCAGATTGCCGATGAACACCAGAGATGCGTCCGCCAGCACTTGGGTGACCCCACGGCTGAACCTACCGTTGGCCATGTAGTCCTTCATGATTTGGACCGCATCCGGATCGGTGATTTTCATTCCCCCGACTTCATCAAAGGCCACGACGTCCCAGTGACCGACGAGGCCGACCTGCCGGCGGGCGTTGTTGTAAAACAGATTCGCCGTGCTCGCCTTGCCTCCGGAGAGCAGCATGCAGTAGGGGGACATCTCGCTGAATGCATAAGATTTGCCGGTGCCGCGCGGACCGAGCTCGATGAAGTTGTAGTTCTTCTCGACGAAGGGGATGAGCCGGGTGAGCAACAGAATCTTCAACCGATTCTCCATGCGGAAAGGTTCGAGTCCGACGCTCCGGAGGAGGAGGTCGATCCACTCGTCCCTGCTCATGGCGCGTCGACCATCCAGGTACTCGTCCAGGTCGAAGCGGGCGAGTTGGATGGGTTTCAGGTCGACGATGTGGAAGGGGCTGTCCTTCTTGCCCTCCTCGGACATCCGGAACTCCACATCGATGATGGCCCAGATGCCGCCCTCAAGAAGGCGTTCATAACGGCGGTAGAATTCTTCGGCGATATGTATTTTGGCGTAGCCGAAGTGATCCATTGAAGCCCAGTACTTGTTTTCGCTCGGGAGAAAGCGGACCTCGACGCGGTCGATGAACCTGTGTCTGCCTTTCTGTTCGACCATGGACTGGGCCTTGTTCGCCTCGTCGTGGCGGAAATAGTTCGTCGTCAGGGTCTCCTTGACGGCGTCCACGCCGATGCGGATCTCCTCGTCGTTGTCCGAGGCGCAGTACTTGCCCAACAGATACTCAAGCACATAGGACGGTACGTTCTCGCCGCCTTTGATCTGGTGCAGCAGGTCCTTGCGCACCACTTTGCCAGCGAAAACCCCCGTTGCTTTCTTGTCCAGATCGTCCTGTTGCATTCCGGTCTCCTTAATCGAGCATCGCGTTCTTCAGCTTCCGCTTCGCCCACACGACGCGCGTCTGCGGGTCGCTCACCCGGATTTCGATCTCCGCCCCGTCGAAATCCGGATCGAGCAGCACCGGGACGGGCGTTTCTTTGTTCGCTTGTAAAGTCACTTCACGGGTCTTCTCGTCCCGCGCCTCGCAGTCGGCGGCCTCGCCCACGACCTTGGCCTTGGTTCCCGTGCCTCCGTAAGCCTCGACCCGTACCCGGGCGGCCGTACCGAACATGTCACCCTGCAGGTGGAACTTCAGTCCGACGACCCGGCTGGTGAGCTTGTCCGAACGGTAGCGGATGTCGATCTGCGGTTTTCCGGCGGAGCTCGGTTTCTCCCCTCCGGCCCGGAACACGACCACCGGCACCACCGCTTCCTGCAGGCTCAACCCGCCGTGGAAGTAGCCTTCGCCATCCGAGAACACCCGGAACCCGATAGGCAGACAAACCTCCTGCACGTCGCCTTGAATCCCCACGTGGCCGGCTTTCAAGGTGATGGTCCCGGCCGCACCGGAAAGCCCCGAACCCAACCGGCAGCGGCGCTTGTTCTCCAACCAGCCGCCGGGTGGAGTCTGGACTATGTCGCCCGCAGGAATTTCCGGGAGCATCATGTGACCGTGGTCGGCGGTGATCACAACGCGGTCAAAACCTTGGGACACCACCCAGCGGACCGCAGCCGCGATATCTCCGATCACGTCCGAAAGGTACCGCCTTGCACGCCAAGCACCGAGATTTTCCGCCACAGCATCCGGGTCCTGGGTCCGCACCACGAAAAGCTCTGCGTTCTTCACATTCGCGGCGACCTTCTTCGGGGAGCCGAGCAGTTCGTCCAGAGTGGTCTCAAAGAACCGGTCTCCGTAGGTCTCGGCCAAAAGCTTCATGCGGTCCGCCGATGTCTTCAGCAGGCGGGTGCCGAGCGCCGGGACCAATCCGCCGTCCTTTTCTACAAGCCGGAGCATGCCGTCCGCACCGGGCATGAGGGCCGCCATTCCGCAGCCGGTCACCGTCGGGATGACGCCCGCGGCGTGGGTTATCTCGACTTCCCCGGTTCCGGTCAGAGCTTCGCCCAGATCCCGTCCCATTTCGTAGCGCAGCGAATCCACCAGGAAGAAAGCGGTTCTCTCCCTGCGTTCCAGCAACCCGGTGACGTGATCGTCGAAGATGCGGGTTTGCCTCGGCGCTCCGTCCGGAGGCCAGCCCTCCGCCTGAACCGCTGCGAGGAAGGCGTCCTGAAGATTTACGGCGGCCTCGCGGTACCGGCGTCGGCACAGATCAACGACCGGAGAAATAATGTCTTCATCGGTGCAGGCGGTCAGGGCGGTTTCGAACAGCCGGGAGGCGCGGTCGAGGTCGGACCATCCACCTTCGGTGTAGGCCTTCATCATACCCGCGAGGTTTTTTCTGTCGCCCAGCCCGCGTGAAACCACAGAGGACGATTCGATCAGTGCGGCCGCACGTTCCAAGGTCGTCCATGCGGGCGACCTCTGAGGGTCGCGCCGCCAGATGGACTGTTTCCGTTTCTCGATCACGGTGCGGGCGGCCTCGATGTCTCCGGCGGCGACAAGTTCGACCGCACGACCGAGCAGACGCCGCTCCTCGAAGGGGAAGGTGTCGCGCTCGCCGGGGTCGAAATCCCTCGGCATGATGTCGGGGAGGCGGAGCTCGCCTTCGATCTTCTGCGCCAGTTCGATATAGGTTTCCCGCAGGCCCGCGTCGGACCGCATCCTGTCGCAGGCCGCGTAGACTACGGACTCGGCGTCACCGCTGGCGCGGGGTACGGCGCTCAGGGCATCGGGTGCGCCGGACGGCAGATCGAAGAGGAATTCGCTGAAGAGCACATGCTCGGCGGCTTTCGGCCGGAGCGTCTTCCATTTCCGGGCCCCGGACGCCGGTTTGAAACCGACGGCGGACTCGAAGAGCCGCAGCAGTTCCTCGATGCAGCCGGGTTTGTCGTCCACCGCTTCTGCCTTGGCCGTATTACAGAGGGCCGACGCGATGATTTCCGCCGGGGTTTCCGTCCGGAACACGTCATTCAGGAGCGGCCACCTCTGTGTCTTCTCCAGCCCGTCAAGCAGAGCGATGTCCGGTTTCCCTTCGCGGAAGAGCCGTGTGATTTCCTCGGCCTTCTGCGGCATGGCCTGGCGAGCGAGCGATTTGATCTTTTGGTCCTCGGTGTCGCCGAAGGCCGCACCAGCCATCGCGTAAACTTCAAAGGGGTCCCGCATCTTTTCATCTTCGGTCGCGCCGCGACGTCGGGGAATGTAGATGAGAAGACAGCGATCCCGCTCTGCAGGGTTCTCGGACTCGTTCATCAGCTGGTAAACCTCGTCGGCCCGGCGGCGGGTCTTGAGAACGGATGCTTCGGCGGAAAGCACCTCACAGTTCGGCCCGTTGAAGGCGGCGGCGAACGCTTTGAAATCCACTTCGACGTCGTACCAGACCACGATGCGGCGGTCGTTGAGGAGATCGACCAGTTTCTTATGCAGGAACGTTGTGAACTTCATCGGGCGGCCTCCCTCTTGCGACGGCCGGGGCCGCCTTTCTTCTTGGTACCCGGAGCTTCGACCTCGCAAAGGTCCTCCAGCCCATGGGCGATGGCGATGGAGCGGTCGGTCCGGCAGACCTCCCGGACGCGGTCGGGCCATATCGTGTAAGCCAAATGCGCCCAGTCGTAGTCGCCTTTCTCAAGCTTTTTCCAGCAGTCCTCCGTGTCCTTGGCCCAGGAGCGCAGGCGGAAAAGCTTGTGGAACGGCGCGGCGTTGATGATCACGCCGTCGTTGAGGTCCGGCTTGTAGGGCAGCGCGGCGATGCGGAGCAATTCCTCCCGCAGGTCCCGCAGCTCGCCGAGGAACGCGCGGGCCTCGTTCAGCCGGTCGGTCAACCGCGTCGCCTCTCGGCCGGAGGCGGCTTTCAGCTCGTTTTCAATCTGAGCGATCCCGCGTTCCACTTCCGAAATCTTGGGTTCCATATACTTGTTGACGACCATGTAGAGCTTCTGGTCGTTCAAGCGGTGGTAGTAGAGCCAGATCGTGTATGACCCGGACGGTGTGGACAGCGGCCAATAGATCGGGGCCTTGCGCCGGCTCTTGGAGTAGCGCTTCAGGTGGTCTTGGAAGAATCCCGCAGGCCGGCGGAAGTAATCCCGCAGGTCGGAGACACCGAGGATGTCGCAGGCTTCCTGCTCGATCTCGTGGGATTTGTCCTTCCAAAGCAGGTCGAATACCTCGCGCACGCGTCGGACCATGTCGTCCCGGTGCGGCCGGTCGCCGTTGAGACCGGGGTCGTCCACCAGGACGCCCTCCCAGGAGATGCGGATCGGGTACTCGGAATCAGTATGCAGTATGCAGTATTCAGTGGGCAGCGAGTCATCGCCTTCAGGGATGGTCCATTTCCCGTCTGCATACTGCATACCGCCTTCCGCCCTCTTTCTCAGCCACTCCTCGCTGACGATGCGGTTCGGTTCGGCGGGCAGGTCGTCCAGGCCGACCAGCATCCCCGGCGGACAGACCGGCAACGGATCGAAAGGATCGGGGAGTTTCGGCGCAAGCGATTGGTCGATGGCGATGCGGACGTCCCAGCGGCCCATAAGGATGCCGATACACTCCGAGAGGACCGATTCGGCATACCCCTTCAGATCAAGAACGATCCCAAGCTTCTTAGCGGTCTCTACAATACTCTTCGGAGATGCCTCCAGAATGTGGCTGGTTATCTCGATCCGCCTGTCAACGAAGTAGCTCTTTTTCGTGAACCAGCGTTTGGAACCTTGACTATCGACGGCCACCCTCATCAGTTCTTCCACAGAGCAGTTAAGGAGGCGGGATACCTCATTTGGTTCCGGGTTCTTGGTGTAAGAACATGGATGAGGCCCTACTTCGGATTCAACGAAAGCCGCTTCTTCATCAACCAGCGAAAAGGCGGTTGTGACGGCATCATCAAGCTCCTTCGACCATTCCAAGCCATGGAGGATTCCGTCGAGGATTTCCGATGTGGCACAAAACGCCGAATCTTTAATTCCTCCTCTCCCTGCGACCGTGGCGAACCGGCCAAACAGGCAACTTGTTTCAAGGCGTTCGAATTCTTCAATTCGGTTCGCAATCAGCAGACGGGTGAGTTCTCGGTTGCGCGCGGTGTCAACTCGTTCGATCGGCTCCGAAGGCACGCTCTCCACAACAGCGGTTGTGTATCTTCTTGCCGCGCTTCCGGCAGTCGCGATGTCGCCCGCTCCGACGGCTAATTCCAAGAAAGCCTGGGGAACCCTGCAAGACAGAAAGGCTATCGACAACAAGCAACGGTCGTTCGAGTCGAGGAACCAACTCTGGGCGTTGTGACTGAAAACGCAGTCCGCTGGAAGGACCTTGGCTGCGAAGGCGCTTGCAGTTCGAACGGTATATGTGGCACCTTGGCGATAGTAATATTGAGTATTCTGAAACCTTGCACCAGGAATACCATGATAATGGGCACCATCTTTTCGCAGCATATCAACTGCAAGGTGGATATCGTCAAAGAGTGGTGAATACTCACCGCCTTTCGAGAACCGTTGCCATCGGTTGCGGCGCGCCATCGTGGCAGGCGAAACTTCCCAACCCAACCGCACAAACCTGAAATCATCTCCGCTGCATAGTCCAGGATGTACTTTAGAAACAACTCTCCCGAAAAGTCCGGTTGATTCATAGCGACGCAGGAAATGCGCGGGTGCCCAATAGGCGAAGACGCATCCTGGTACTTTCGAGATGATCCCTTGCTCAACAAAGAAGGTGTCAGCATTCAGTCCGGTTTCTAACAGCCGAATTGAATCAAAGAGCCCCGGCTCTTTGTCGCGAGTCGATAGTTGCCGGTTGACGAATATCTTTCTTGAATCGGGTTCGCCGCGTTCTATGACGTAGGCAGCCACCTCCACCAGCGCCGAATCAAGGACTCCGAGACCGAGGTCAACAAAGCACGCCAACCGATTCTGAAAGACAACATCCCGACGCCAATCTTCACTGTTGCCAAGGAAGAATCCTGTGCGGGCGCTGAGGATTCCGACTCGCCCCTGTATCTGCAGCAGGGCGAGCATTGCCTCAACGAATGCCTGAAATACATCGCCGGAACTGCGTCCGTATCGTCCATCAATATAGCCTTTGCTTGGATGTGATGCCTCGCCGAACGGAGGATTCATCAGCACCACGTCGTAGCGCTTGCGGCAGAGGTCGATGAAGGCGAATCCTCGGGCGGCATCTTCCGCGAACAGCCTGCGGCGGACCGCCAGGCCGTTCTCCGCCTGTTCGGCATAGTCCTTCAGAGCATCCAGAATGCGATCCTCAGCCTGATCCCAAAACCGCTCGTCGGTGATCCCCTTCACATCGAAGCGCAGTTCCTGCTGCTTAGGCCGGGGGGCGTCCATTGCAGGGAAGAGAAGTTGCTGTTCCGGTTTCGGACCTTCCCGCCACTGCTTTCCCGCAGCAGCCACGGCATCCTTGATTTCTTCTTCGATCTTCAGGAGCGAGCCCGCCTCGCCGGCGAGTTTCATCTTCTCGAACACCTCGTCCACGATCTGCCCCAGCACCCGGGGCTTGAGGCCGGCGGTGAACTCGCGGCGCATGTCTTCTTCGCCGGGCATCGGCTCGGCGGTGACGATGTTCGACCTGGCGATGCGCGGCCGTTCCGGGGCCTTGAGGCCGAGATTTTTCCAGGTCTTCTGCGCCCGCAGCCAGAGGGCGAGGGCGGCGATCTGCACCGCGCGCGGGTCGATGTCGATGCCGTGCAGGTTGTACTCGACGATCATCTTCGGAACCTGCCGTCGCAGGTCGTCGAGGGTCTCGAAGTCTTCCTGAATCGTCCGACCTGTGGCTTCCGATTTCGGGCTGTCGGGATCGCCCCAGGCTTCTTCGTAAATCCGTTCCAGCAGGTCGAAGGCGTAGAGCAGGAAGTGGCCTGAGCCGCAGGCAGGGTCGAGAACACGCAGGTCGCGCGGGTCTTTCTTCGGTCGGTGCTCGATGTATACCGGACGCTTGAACAGTTCCTCTTGGGAAAGATCGGTTTCGTCATCCTTACCGGCGGGAGACTTTTCTCCCGGGCCGAGGAATACCTCGTTCGGTCTCCGCACGAGATAGCGGCACTCCTCCTTGAGGACCGTGTCACCCTTGCGCATCTCGTACCAGATGCGCCCCAATGTGTTGTCGGTGAGGAACTCCACGACGTACCGCGGCGTGAAGAACTGGTTGCGGACCGCCAGCTCCCGGCTGTTGCGCGGAGCCTGGGACGCATCCCGCATGGCTTTGCGTTCTTCGGGCGGGTTGAAATATTGGTAGACCCAGCCGATGGTCTCGTCCTCGGTCCAGAGGTGCATCAGTTCCGTCTTGTTGAGCTCGGCGAGGACGTCTTCCATGCAGCACTCCGAGGGGAACACCGCCGACTGGGGCGTCATCCGGTCGAATAAAACGCCCAAGTCGAGGGCGAGTTCGTCGAAAAGGCACTCCAGGAAAACGCGGTAGGTGTCGTAGCGCCCGCCGAGCGCGCCGCCGGAGATGCGCTCGAACATCTGGAAACCAGCCGAAGTCGTTCCTTTGCGGACGCATTCGACGACCAGCCCCCGCTCCTCGCACAGACGCAGGGCCGCCAGCCGATTGAGGGCGGTGAAGGAGATCTCCAGGACCATCCGCTCATAGGCGGCTTTGCGGCGGTCCGAATCCTTCCCCGCCGCGCCGGCGGTGTAGTGATCGAGAAGATCACGCAGACGGCGGGCCGCCGCGTGCTGATCGGGTGAAAGGTGCGTCAGCTTCTCAAGCGGCAGCACGACGCCGTCCGGGTGGAGTCCGAAGACGCCGCGGAGCTGATCGGTGACGTCCCCGGCCAGCCGACGCCGGCAGGCTGCGACGGTCTTGGCCAGCAGATTGCGTGTGTCCTTGTCGAAGCTCATCAGCGCCCCTTGATCCGTATCCGCTTGTTCGATTTCAACAGTCCGGCCAGCTTCTCCCGAATGCCCGCCAGCCAAGAATCCAAATCCGCCGCCGTGGTGATCACGGCGGGTTCCACCAGAGCGTCGGCTTCAACGATCTCCTCGACCGGCGACCCGCCGCCCTCTTCGGGTTCGGGTTCGGGCTCGGCCGGGCGTCTTCGTTTGATTTCCGCTTTCAGCTCTTCGATCAAACCCGGCAGGGTCCGCCTGCGCACCAACAGGGTCTGCAGCAGCCTTACGGGGTCGCCGTTCTCGGCGGTCTGCGGCAGATCGCATTTAAGCTTGGCCGCGATCTCCTCGCGGTCCTCGTCCAGCAGTTTCGTCCAGTCCGGTTCCGTTTCGAGCCCGATGAGGGCTTTCTTGAGGTCGTCTTCATACGCGGCGCGGTCGACCGTATATCTCTTTTCCGTGCGGTCCACGGCGGATCTGACCACGCCCCGCAGCTCGGGCAGCCGTTCGAAAAACCTTTCGCTCGACAGCACTTCCTCCGCCGCGGCCCTGTCTTCGGCGCTCAGGAGGTCGTTCACGGAACCGGGGAAGAGCCGTTCCAGGTCGGCCGACGAATCCAGCACCGCCCGGGCGTTCCGCACGTCGGCCTCCGCGCCCGACTCAAGGGCGTCGAAAACAGCCTTAGCCCAGGTGATCTCGTCGGGCAGCGCACATTCCACACCGCCGAGGACCGAAGCCGCTCCGCCGGCGTCCCCCTTCAGCAGATCGGCCGCGTCGGCCAGCAGGCGCCGGCATCGGCTCTCGCCGGGAAGGCTCAGGAGACGCAGACGGTCGGGCAAAGCCCCGAGTTTTTCCAGAAGGTCAGGTACGTGCAGCCGGACGGAGCGGCTGATATGGTCTTCCAACGGCAGAACTTCGTCGCCGAAGAGGGTTTCCAGACGCCGGGCGGCCCTGTCCAAGGCTTCGGGGGGCAGCTTGGCGTCGCGGGACGACACACCGATCCTGTTGAACGAGACCGTGCTTTTGACGGCCTCCACCGCCTGCGGTCCCGCGGTGCGCACCGGTCCTCCCGCGCCCGGGACGTGGAATTCGATCTCTCCGGCGCGAAGGAGAGCCGCAAACAGGTACCGCACGGTGTCTTTAGTCCATCCATAGGGCGGTGCGGAAAACAAGTCCTGAAGATAGGAACCTTGGAGCCTTCCGGAGCCCGCTTCGGCGGCCTTGGTCCGGAACACCCTGAGCACCTCCGCCAGTACGGGGGCGGCTGTATCCACCCGCGGCGCGCCCTTGCTCTTGACCACAAGGCCGAGAGGGTCGAGGTCCTTGGCGATGCGGTCCATACGCTCGACGCCGAGGAACTTGGCCGCCTCGTCCGTGGAAGGCCGGATCGGGGCCAGATGGAAATGGGGGAAGACCTCCTTGACGGCGGAGGAGAGAATGGTGCGCACGGCGGCGTCCAGGGTCTCCCCGGCCTCGCGGACGGGGGTCGGCTTGCCGCGGAAGATGAAGACGCCTTCCAGCATCGCCTTTTCCATGGCGGCGGCCGTCCGCTCACGGCAGCGCTCGGCCGCCCGGCGTTCGGCGCGGAGATACTGGGCGACCACGTGATCCGCGGTCCGCTCATCGACGTCACCGAGGACTTTTTCCGAGCGCACGATTTCGGGAAGGAGTTCCTCCACGGTGTCGTCGTTCTTCACCAGGAGGACCACGGTATTCTTCAGTTCCACCTGGGTATTGGTGGAGACCAGGAATTCACCCCGCTTGCCGTCCCAGAGGGCCGGGTCGACGAATTCCAGACGCAGTTCGACATCTTCGGAGCCGCCTACGACCGGCGTCCGGCCGAGTTTGACCGATGACCTGACTTCCTTGATGTTCTCCAGTCTCGCGGCGGGCTGCACACGGAACATGGCATGGTCCGCCGTGCCTTGTTTGAGCACGTCGATCCTCGCCCGGGCGCATTCACCTGAGGTCGGCGCATAGCTGTTGCGCTTAGTTCTGTATGGCTTGACCTTGTCGCTTAGGAATATATACCCACCGGCCTGCGGGTCTTCGATAAGTCCACATTCCTTTTCAGAGATAATCTTGCGGAGGGCTTCTCGTACCTGATCAAGCAGTCCTGGAGAACCTACATTTCTGTAAAGCAGCGCTGCGATGTTCTCCGGTGTGCGGGGGAAAGTTTCCAGTGGGTGAAGGGCGGCGACTGCTTTTGCAACACGCTCTTCCAAAGTGTTCGGGCCAAATGCCCTCACAACTTTCTCTATACATCCTATGAGATGTGAGTGCTCATCGACTCTTGCTATATCGGCGCGGAGAGTGTCGTAGAAATCGTCCACGCAGGCCAAGGAGCCTGTTTCCCGGTCGGCGAGTTTGACGGCCTCGGTACTGAGGACACGGCTCTTGTCCACCAGCACGTCCTGAATGACGCGGATCGCCGACCGCAGACCGATGCCGCCGGTGGAACGGGCGAGGGTCCGGATGAGCTCCAGCAAAAGATCGAAGTGTTGCGGCAGGAACGGATAGAGCCGCGTGAACGTTCCTGAGTCGGGGTCGCCCTTGAACAGGGCCGTACCGGACAGCCGGGTGTGGGTGACCGTGGATTGGCCGTGCTCCTTGAACAGGGCTTCCAGCTTTTTCCGCCCCTCCTCGGATTTGTCGAGCAGCCGACGGTGGGTGATCTCACGGATGTCGCTCGCGTCAAGGTGGATGGAAATCGGGAAGCGGTCCCGCAGCTTGTTCAGTTCCGCGGAGTTGTGGGCGGCCTTTTCGACGATCTCGCTCAAAGTCTGCTGGCCGGTGGCGGCGATCCAGACTTTGCCCTTGCCGAGTTCTTTGAGGTTGCGCGCCAGGCCGTCGAGGTTGAGGATCAGCTCGCCGCGGGGTGCGACGTATTGGCCAGCTTCGTCGACTAGGAGCAGGATGTTCTCGTGGCCGTTCTTGTGCCTGCAGATGTCGATGATTTCACGAGCCAGGTCGCGCACATCCCGGGCTTCCTCGAACCGCAAACCACGGAAGCTCTCCGGTGTGGGAAAGTCATCGGGAAGGACTCCCGGCACGATCTCCGCCGCACGGGCGACGCCGATCAGCGGGTCGTTGTGGATTTCATTCCATTCACCCTTATACCTCTCTTTGTATTTCCGCTTGAAGTCGTCGTATTTGCCGCGCCTGTCGAGGGTGAATTCGAGCTGCGCGGTCTTCTTCTCCTTGGAGAATCCCGCCCACTGCAGCACCTTCCAATAGAGCACGGTGGAGACGGGAGCGGCGGCGCTCTCGGCAAGCTGTTCGGCACCGAGGTCGAGCAGCACAACCTCAGTCGGATGTTTCTTGGAGACTGTGCGCAACGCGGCCGGGATTTCGTTGCGGGGGAAACGGTCGCACAGGAGATCGAGGAAAGGCTTGTCCTGAACCGTCCGTGCCGGATCGAGGGACGCGCCGAGATATTTGGTGAACGAACTCTTCCCGCTTCCGTAGAAGCCGGAAACCCAGATACCGACCTCGGTCACCTGACCTCCCCGGACACCTTCACCGAAGACATCGAGGAACTTGCGGAAGCAGGTCTCGATGTTGTCCGTGACCTCATATTCGGCGACCTCGCGGGCCAGGCGGTCCTCCTCCAGCGCGTAATAGTCGATGACCTTTTCTATGGTCCGGTCGATGGGACGCCGGGGTGAGAACACCTGTCGAATCGTTCCGCTCATCAAAGACCTCCTAATATCGCGGCGCGGTAGCCAGGATCAACCGAATGGAATCCAAGAAATTTCAGGCTGCTTTGCCCGCTGAGCGTTCCGGGATACAAAAACACGGTTGGAACCTGTGCCTTGTCATGCAAGTAATCGCCTATGATTTTTGTCCTGGTGAACGGGTGAAGCAATTCGATTTCCGTAATGAGAACCACCACTTTGCCGGAAGCTGATTCCACCGCCCCTGCAATACTGTTCAAAAGCGCATTGTTTTGGCGAAGCACATCGCTCAGAGCATCCTTCAACATTTCGATGTCGGCATCGCCTTCGAGTTTTAGCCATTCATCCCATCGCCCTGAGTGATCCACCAATTTCCACATGACATCAGCTATGGAGACGCGGCGGACTTCGAAACCGGCTTCACGTATCCTGGACACCCAGCGCGGGAGACGCTTCTTTAGGTCAAGCATCAGTTCCGGTGGGTAGACGAAATAGAAAACCGGGTCGCTCTTGGCCGGGTCGAGGGCACCTGGGTCACGAATTTTGTCGAGTAGTTCATTAAATGCATTATCGAGCGAGTACATCGATCAGCTCCTCTATGGATTTGACGACCCAAGTGAAGTGCACGACCGAGCCAGCGCGCTGCACGATCACGCCTCGGTGTTCACCGATTCCGTCCAGCCTTTCCACAACATCCGAGCGCGTCATGCCGAACAGCCCCCAGTCGGGATGATTACAGAGGGAAGAATCCGTCACGCCCGCCTCATTGAGCTCCCGCGCCAGGATTGCGGCTCCTTCATCCGATATGCGGTAATCGACGATCTCCCTGCGGCCCCGGACCACCTCGCGGAGGAATCCCACGTCCCGAAGAAGACCGAGAACGCAGCGGGCAATGCGCACCGACACCTTATCCGACCACTGGTTGTCCAAACGCCCGTCGTAATGTGCTTCCGACAGGAAGGAGAGCATCGGGTCCGTGTCCATGACGGGTCTTCCCCTTCGGACGGCGGGCCAATACTCGCGGATCGTGAAGTCATAGACCAATGGGTCCTGCCGTGCGGCGAACACGAACAGCAATTCGGTGAAGACCCGTCCCGGCAGGCCGGATGCAATCACCTGTTGCAGAATCCGCGCAGGCTTGTCGCTCGGCCTCAGGAAACGCGGGGCGAAAACTCTTCTTACGACGTCGCGGGTTCTGTAAGCGGTGGAGTTGCCGAGCAGTCCTTCTTCTTGAACCCTACGCGTGAAATCATCAAGCGGCTCACCGGAACGCCAGTGTTCGAGAAGACGCCGTGTCTCCTCAATCATTCCAGCGCCCTTGCTTATGGCGGTCGAGTATTTCCGCTGCACTTCTTTATCCATGGTCATGGTCATCACCGGCCTCCGACCGTTTCAGCGGTGAAATAGGGGAAGCCGGGTTTATTCCTTACAAACGCCGCATGGTAGACAGCGGCGGTTCTCCTCAAGCCCGCCGTGGTCATCAAGTCCTTGTCTGTACCGATCTTTTTTGCTCCAGGAGAGGCATCCGCTCCCTCACCGCCGCACATCGGGGCGAGCAATTGCATCAGTTCCCCCGGCCGCCCTAAGGCGTTGCGCAATGTCGGGAAGAAATCATCGGCCGGGTCCGGGGGCATTCGATGGAGTTCTGTTTCCAGGGATTCGGGCAATCTGAAGAGGTGGTAGACGCCGACGCGTCCGACAGCCCGGTCATGAGTGTCTGACGCGGCTTTCCCAGCGGCGTGGACTGCGGCCAGAAATGATGTCCGCGGATAAAGCCGCTCCAGGAATCTCAACCCTGTCTCGTTCATGAACTCGGTTTTCCACCAGGCGGGGGCCGTCGACTCTCCGAGAGCGAGGACCAAAGCACGAAGGCGGAAAACAAGAAGAGGCAGCGGCGGTTTTTGCTTTTCGTGTTCGCTCGTCATCTGTGCTCACCCTCCGGAAGTGCCAACTTGCCCTGACTGGTCATCTTCTTACAGAAGGTCTCCAGTTGGGCCTTCGCCAGCTTGGAGGGCTTAGACAACCCGTTCTCCCATCTGTTGACGGTCGCGTAGCTGACGCCCAGCAACCTGGCCAAGTCCTCTTGGCTCAAGGAGAGCTGTCGCCGTATTTCTTTTACCAACGGCGAAAGACTTCGACCTTCTGTGTCCATTCGCTGCACCTCTTGTCTGGATGGCAGACCACGGCCCTTGACCGAATATAATAACGTATGTTATATCGTTCGCAAGAGAAAAGCAAGAGAAATCCGCGGCTTGATCGAGACAGATTTCAGGAGCGCCACTTGCCGGACGGAAGCGGCTTAAAACCGCAATGTCCTGTCGTATCTACAACATAGAGCCAGGCCGGAAGCACGGTTCCGTGAGCCTGCTCCGAAACAAGGACTCGGCGGTAGAGGCAGGGACCACCGGGGTGGAACCCCTCCAGCCGGTCGATGGCCGGGAGAAGGATCACGGGATCGTCGAAGGTGAGAATCTCCCCGTACACGGGGCCCCAGGGCGCGCCTGTGCCCTTCTTCAGGAGCCGGTCGGGGGTTGACTCGGGATTGGACATGCGGGACGTCACGTGCGCTTGTGTGGCCACGTCGGCGAGCGGATTGGTGGTCCCGACGGCGAGGATGTCCTCCTCCGGGACCTGCAGGACCGGGATTCCGGAGGATGTCTCGAAGAGGCGGCCGCGGACCAAGGCGTCCTCCACTGCCAGGACTCCCCGGCAGAAGCGGTCGTGGTTCCAGAAACCGCGCTTCAGGGTGCCGTAGACGAAGAGTCTCAGCATTCCGTTTGTGTTCGGCTTCAAGGGTTCTGTTGGGTTCATTGCCTGGTTCATGGGGTTCATTGGAGTGTCTGTCATGGCTCCGCGCCCTTTCTCTCCTGGGCGACGAACTCGAACGGTTCCACCGAATACTCGGACAGGTACTCGCGCCGGAACACCACCAGGCTCATAGACGGGACCGCAATCTCACGCCAGCCTTTTTCCTCTGCCAGTGATGTTCCCCCAAATCGGTGGACACGGAAAAGAGCAAATCATCTATGCTCTATTCTGGAGGTGCCACCAGGGTCAAAAAAGCGCGCGTCTACACCGAGGAGTTCAAGAGGGAAACGTTGGAACTGCTGGAAAACAGCGGCAGGTCCGTTCATGCCATTTCCCGAGAACTTGGGATACCGCAGCGGACTCTCTATGATTGGGTCGAAGCGTCGCGGGAGAAGGAGACAAAGCCTCGTCCCGGCAGCGCCGAAGAGGCCGAGATTCTGCGACTCCGCAGAGAGCTCGCGCTGGTGACTCAGGAGCGTGACATCCTAAAAAAAGCTGTCGCCATCTTCTCAAAGGAACCTCGATCCGGCAGCGGTTCCAGATAAGCCTCCGATAACGTCGGTGTCTTTGACGTTCGGAAGATGGGCGATACTCTTCAGGTGTCCCGGAGCGGCTATTACAGCTGGATCAAGGGCGAGGAAAGTGCGCGTTCCCGCGAGAACCGCCGCCTTACGGAGCTGGTCTTTCTCCTAAAGACCTTAGTGAACGTCCGCAAGTCCGCTCACCAACCACTGCACGTGGGGTGATTGCTGAGAAGGTGATCAGTGGCGGTCTCTGGAAGTCTTCAAGAAAGACTCCCGAGGCGACCATCAGCGCTCGGTTATATTCTGACATCAAGAAGAAAGGCGAGGCATCTGCTTTCGTTAAGGTCTCTCCTCAGACCTTTTCTCTTCGGGATTCCTCCATGGAAGCAACCAATTGCGCGTCAGCTCCAACGCTCGTCGAGGAAGCGTCAAAACCGAAATATGCAAGCAAAGTCTTCTCTTTGACTTATCACGCAAAGAACTGCCCGAAAAAATCTAATAGCAAGAACCCGACACACTACTGCCCAGATTATTTGGAAAACCTCATCTAAGCAGAGAATTTTTCGTCGGGAAATTTCCCACACCAAGAAATTTTCCGAAAACATATAGATTCAGAAGAATTCTGGAACGGCGTCCAAACCACAACAAGCCTCTTATATTATGTATTTACATCTCAGATACCCGAATAAACAGACCACATTCACCTACGCAGAATTGCTTCTTGAGTTTTTTGAAAACACTCTAAACTTGCACGCAAGAGCTTGACAAAGAAAACTTCCGAAATATCCATCTACCTTCATCTGAAAATATTCTGCATTCCGCACAGGAATTCATTCCGCAAGATTTTTCATGAACATCTTCCAGGATCACTCCCGAGAGATTTCGCAGGTGTGTTGAATCTCTAACGCCAGAGAAGGCCTTTCGCTTCCCAAAAGACAGCGGCTCTCTACCCTCAGCTTCGACCTGCCTCTCGCCCCCACCGGGAAGAGTTCCCCGCTATCTCTCAAAACTATTCCGGGCATGTCGAACCTTTTCCGGACTTCTGGTTTCCTCCAGCGTCGCGCCCTGCTCTCCGGCTGACCGTACCCCAAACCGTACCCCATACCGCCTAAAAGCCTGAAAACAGCATGTATTTGGCGGTTGCGCCCTCCGCCACTAGACCATTAGCCGCCTACGAGAGGTACGACAAACCCCGTAGGCGGCTGCTTTTTGTCCTTTTGACCCTGTCCGGAGGTACGAGAAAAACGGGGGTATCTGCCGTGATGACGGGACACGGTGACCGCCCGGTCAACTTCAGTGACCCGTTCAGAAAACGTCGAAAAGGTGCTGCCAGATGTGGCGATCAACCGGGCACGCGGCCTCCGTCAGGTGGAGCAAAGGGGCCTGCAGGAGCAGGGAACAGCTCCGGTAACAACGGCGGGAATCGGCTGCGACCCGAGGGAAAGCCAGACATGGCCCTTCAGGGGCCTGGTGCCTCGAAAACGAAGGTGCGAAAAAGGCTGGGCAAGGACCTCGCCGTCAGGTTTTCTCATGCCGAAAAGGAAGACGCATGCGCTTCGACTCCACGAGAACCGTTGATCCGCCCACAGCGGTCGTTTTCTTCGCCCCTCCCGCTTCGGATCGTGGGAAGGGTGACGTCGTCCGCCGAAAGCGAACATAGGCCCGGCGCGCCAAGGACATCCTCCGTCGAGCCCTGGGCGACGATCTCGCCGCGGTGCATCACGTAGATCCTGTCGGCGATCTTCTGCGCGAGCGCGAGATCGTGAGTGATGAAGAGCATGGCAAATCCCTGCGAATTCTGCAGCCCCTTAAGCAGCCTCATCAGATTGGCCGCAGTGGACGGATCGAGCATGGCGCTGATCTCGTCGGCGATCAGAAGTTTCGGGCGCATCACGAGTGCCCGGGCAACGGCGACCCGCTGGCGCTGGCCGCCGCTGAGCATGAAACAGCGCCGCTTCAGGAAGGCGTCGTCAAAAGGAAGCTGCACATTCTTCAGGGCTTCCGTCACGATCCGGACTCTCTCCGCCCCCATTCCCTCCCTTGCGATATCGAGAGGCTCTCGCACGGTCTCTTCTACCGTCAGATGTTCGTTGGTGGCGGAAAGAGGATCCTGAAAGACGATCTGGATGGCGCCGACCCGGGAGGTCTCGCTGTTGCCGCGGACCGCCCGTCCTTCGAAGGCGACCCTACCGGCGCAGGGACGCGAAATGCCGGAGAGTATCTCCGCAAGGGTCGTCTTCCCAGAGCCGGACTCTCCTATCAGCGCGCACACTTCCCCCGCCTTGACTTCGATCGAACAGTCGGAGCAGACCGTCACCTTCTTTTTCCCGACGCTGTAGGTCTTGGAGATACCGCTCCCCTCAAGAAGCGTGACGATTCCCTTGCGAAGACAGGCGACGCGCCTTCCTTCCCGGACGGCCTCAAGGACGGGAAGCTCCTTGGCGCAGCGGTCGATACGCTGGTTGCAACGATCGAAAAAGGGGCACTGTCTCTCGCCGGCGGCGGTTATCTCCCCGGGGATCCCCCACATGTCGCGGTAGGGGTTGATCGCGGGAGAGGAGGAGATCAGACCTCTCGTGTACGGATGCAGAGGGGCTTTCAACAGCTCCTCCGTTCCGCCTTCCTCGACGATAGCGCCGGCGTACATGACCATCACGCGGGAGGTCATGGCGGAGACGATCGGCAGTTCGTGCGAGATCACGAGCATGGCGAACCCCTTCTCCTCCTGAAGCCTGAGAAGCAGTCGGACCGTCTCCTGTTTCGCGGCCCTGTCGAGGGCCGTCGTCGGCTCGTCCACAAAGAGCACCTCCGGGTCGCAGGAGAGCGCCATTGCGACGAGGACCTTCTGGCGCATGCCTCCCGAAAGCTGGTGCGGACAGACCTCGCCCCACGAGGCCCGCAGCCCGACCCTCTCCAGCAGGCATCTCGTCCTTTCGTCAGCCTCCGCGCCGTCTGTTCCCCTATGTCGCCGGATACATTCGGCGATCTGTTCGCCCACGGTGATGACAGGGTTCAGCACATCCAGACTGTTTTGAAAGACGATCGCGATTCGGCTCCAGCGATAGGCCTCCATCGCGCTCTCGGACAGACCGTTCAGCTCCATGCCTTTGAACTGGACACTGCCCTCCACGCGAGCCCGATTTCGCAACAGCCCCAGCGCGGCCAGAGCAAGGGAGGATTTCCCGCTGCCGGACTCTCCGATAAGTCCCGCGCTCTCTCCCTCGCGGAGCGTCATGTCGACGCCGCGCACCGCGTCCGAGACGCTTCCTGAATACCGCACACTGAAATCCCGAATGGACAGAACGGGCTCTTTCATCGCGTTCCCCTCTTTTTTCACTACAGCTTTCGGTTCACGAGCTTCTCAAGATCCCTCGCGATAAACGCCACCGACACCACCAGCATCGCCAGGGCCATCAGCGGGGGAAGAACCCACCACTTCCAAAAATCGGTGAAATAGATGGCGCTGAAACTCATCGATCGGTTCAGGAGCATTCCCCAGCTCTTCGAGGTCGGGTCTCCAAGCCCGAGAAAGGTCAGCCCCGCCTCGGCGGAGACGGCATGGCCGACGATCCGCAGGCAGCTCGCCGCCACCAGGGGCAGCAGCGCAGGCAGCAGGTGCTTCCTCGCGATATGAAAAAACGATGCGCCGTAACTCGCCGCCGCGACGATGAACTTTTCACGGCGCATCGAGAGTGTTTTCGCACGTGCGATCCGCGCCGGGCCGACCCACGAGAGGAAGCCGACGACGAGGATGACGTTTTGCGTGCTTGGCCCGAGAAAGGCTCCGAGCACGATCATCAGGGGGAGTTGGGGTATGGCCGTCATCACGTCGCACAGGCCTGTGACGAGTCTGTCGACAGCCCCTCCCGAATAACCGGCCAGAACCCCCAGCACGCTCCCACCGACGCCGGCCAGTCCGGCCGAACCGAGTCCGACCAGAACGCTGACCAGCGCACCTCTGCAGAGCTGCGCCCCGATGTCGATGCCGAGATCGTCCGTGCCGAGAGGATGGCGCAGGCTGGGCGCTTCCAGCGACGCGCCCGAGGGGACGCGGTGCGCGTCACCGAGGAAAAAAACGGAGGCCGCTCCCGTCGCCAGAATGATCAAAACGACGGCCAAGCCGGCCCTGCCGTGGACGGAGAGCGCTTCGAGAACCCCGAAGAGGCGGGAGAGACGCCGTCTCTTCGGCTCCCCGTCCGGAGCGAAGCGCCTGAACGGGCGGAGTCTGCCCATACGCATCTACCCCACCCTCGGATCGAGCTTCCGGTAGAGCGCGTCTGCCGCCCAATTCATCAGGAGCACCATGATCGCGATCGTCAGAAAGATTCCTTGGGCCAGCACGTAGTCGCGGGCCAGCACGGCATCCCGCATCAAACGCCCCATTCCCGGGTAGGCGAAGACATTTTCGACCAGCACCGCACCGCCGAACAGGCCTCCCATACTCAGAAAGAAGCGGGCGATGATCGGAGGCAGCGCGTTTCGGAGCGCGTGCCGGAAGAGGATGCGCCTCTTCGACAACCCTTTGGCCCTCGCCGTGCGGATATAGTCCTTCGTGAGCACCGTCAGCATGCTGCTTCTTGCGAGGAGGTAGAAGTTTCCCGCCCCGGCGAGCGCCAACGTGAGGACGGGCAGAACGGCGTGGTGCAACAGATCCGCGACGCGCTCGAAGGGCGACGAAAAGACGACGAACGCCGTCGATCCCCCGGAAAGAGGGAACCAGCCGAGCCTTGCCCCCAGAAAGAGCAGCAGCAGCATTCCGAGAAGAAAGGACGGGATCTCGGAGAAGGCCATCATGACGAAATAGACGAACCTGTCGGCCGGGCTCTCGCGAAGCCCCGCCGATACCGTTCCCAGTACGGTGCCGACGCAACTGCTCAAAAGAAGCGCGCTGACCACGATGAACGCGGTCCAGGGAATACGGGCGCCGATCATTCCCGCGACGCTCGCCTTATAATGAATACTATATCCGAGATCGCCCCTCAGAAGGCCTTTAAGGTACTGTAAAAACTGTGCGTGCAGAGGCTTGTCGAAGCCGTAATAGGCTTTGTACAGCGCTATCTGTTCCTCGGTGAAGGCGGCGCTGACATCGCCGTCCTCCACCGAAAGGAACTCGAAGGGATCGCCCGGCATCAACCTCGGCAGGAAGAAATTCGCCGTAACGATGACGAACAGCACGACAACATAGCGCTTCCCCATCTCTCTACTCTCTGACCAGATACGAAAGCTTGTTGTGATCCACCTTGTTGTGGTCGTACCGGCACATCCAGCCGTCATATTTCCCGCTCCGGTAGACGAAGTTGTCGACAGCGCCGAAGAGCATCACGACGGGAACTTCGTCGGCGACGATCTCCTGAATCCTGAAGATCATCGCCTTTCTGGCATCGCGATCGCGCTCCGTCGCCTGAGCCCTCAGGAGCCGGGTGAGCTCCTCGTTCGCCCAGCCCTTGATCAGACCCGCCTCCTCGCCGTAGAGCGAGCGAAGGAAATCCGGGTCGCCCCCCATCCCGCCGAAGTTGACCAGCAGCAACTCGTAGGCGCCCGTACTCATGGCGTTGTCCCTCGTTCGGCTCTCGACGCTTCTCACGACGACGTCGACGCCGACCGAGGCGAGAGAAAGCTTGATCAGCTCGGCGGCCTTCGTCCCCTCGGGAGAGTTGTCCGTCAACAGAGTGACTGCGAGCTTCCTTCCGCCGAGCAGCGCCTTCGCCCTCGCGGGGTCGTGGGGATAGCGTACGATATTCGGGTTGTACCAAGGGCTCTCGGCCGGCACGTACCCCATGCTGCTCACCGTGGCCGATCCGCGCGCAATCGCTTTCACCATCCCCTCGCGGTCGACGGCGTATGCGATCGCCCTTCTGACGTCCCCGTCTCGAAGTTCCTGAACCGCCTCCATATTCATCATCAGCCGGTAGCTGTGCAGGGAGGGTACCGTCTTTATCGCGAAGGCGCCATCGTTCCGGTAGCGGGGCAGCAAATCGATCGGAGCGTTGATCAGATCGATACTTCCCTGTTCGAAGGCGAGCACTCTGTCGCCCGTGGGCACCCACTCGATAGCCTCTGCGGCGGGCTTCGGCCCCCAGTAGCGGTCGAAAGCGACATACCGGTACGCTCCCTGATTCGCGTCGTAGCTTTCCATCCTGTACGGGCCGCTTCCGATGGTGAGCCCTTCGCCGTCGTAGGCTATCGGGTCCTCGACTCTCTCCCAGATATGCTTCGGAAGGATCCGCGCAAGACCGACGCTCGAAAGAAAGGTGTTGTCATATCGGGGAAGCGTCATCACGACCGTGCGAGGGTCGAGAACCTTCGCGTCAGTCACGATATCGTCACCGCCTGCCGTAAGACTGCCGTAGACCGGCGGGTGCTTCCGGTAGTACCTGAAGGTGAAGGCAACATCTTCCGCCGTCAGAGGCTTCCCGTCATGCCAGAAGACGTCCTCCCGGATATGAAAGACGTAGACGGTTCCGTCTTCGTTGACATCCCAGCTCTTCGCGAGCCACGGGATATCCCCCTCCTCGCTCTTTTCCAGCAGGGAGTCGTACAGCATCTGCATGCGGGCGACGCCAGGTCCTCGCCTCGTATGCCTGAACGGATTGGGCACGCCGATATTGCCGCCCTCCAGCCTCAAGGTCATCGCCTCGGAACCGGGCGCTCCCGGCACGACTCCCCAGAGCATGGACAAGACAAAAAACAGGGCGAACAGCCTCTTTTTCATCGATATCTCCCTCGCGCCGTTACGCATCGGCGCCCGAACCCGCTCGCCACAGAACCAGGGCGAGCGTCGTCCGGCTTTTCACTCTCACGTCCCCGTTCTCGGCACAGCCTGCGAGAAATCCCCTCAAATCCAGCCCCTTCTCCATCGCGACATCGCCGAACCGGCGCGAGTAGCGCGATACCGCCTCTTCCACGGAGAGCGACCGATCTTCCCGCTCTTTCAGGTAGGCGACCTCCGGCTCGAACCCCTGAAGCCAGAGGATGTTGAAGAAGGCCTGAGCGGAATCCCTGTCGTTGTGCGGATCGTATGAAGGACGGAGCCCCAGCGTTTCTTTCAGCAGATCGGCGACGGAGTCCTTCGATTCGATCATCTGGTTGAGAAGGCAGGACCCTCGGGAAGCCAGGGACATTCTGTCGATTCCCTCCCTGCTCCGTGCGGCGGGGCACATGGAGGCGAAAACCAGATCGAAGCGCCGCTCCCATCCGACAGCCGCCACGTCGGCAGCCGCCCAGTCGAGCCTGACGCATTCGATGTTAGGGCGTTTCGTGAGCGTGGCGTTCTCCTTCGCCCGTTCCAGCATTTTCCCCGAGATGTCGGTCATGACGACCTTCTTCGCGTACGCCGCGAAAGGCACGGCGTACCGTCCCGTCCCTCCGCCCACGTCCAGGACGTCGAAGCCCGTCAGCAGCCCTTTCGTCAGCAGCATTTCCGTCACCCTGTCGGCGAGCTCCGATCCCTTCGTCCTCTGTGAATGATCGAACTCGTCCGCCCGGGCATCCCACTTCACCTCCGCAGCGCGTGCGTCCACGTCCGCGGGACGCTTTTGCAGCATGGCTTCGTAATGCGCACTCTCCATAAGATTCTTCCCTTTCAGACCCTATAAGCCCGATTTCTCTTCTCTGTGCTTCGAGCCGATCGATTCCGGCACGGAAGCACCCTCTCAGCGCCATGTTCGATAAATCAAACTTGATTCTAGGCGAAGCAACAAGCCCCTGTCAATGCTTTTTGGGAAAGGGAGGGGATGGCGGCCGATCGCTTCTCTCGACGATGGCCTCGGCGTCGAGCAGCGAGTTCTGCCTGTCTTCATGCGATTCCTCTGACGCTCCGGTCAAGGTGCAAGCGGATCTCCTGTTCACCGATGGAGGACCTTCGGACTTTCTGCTGCATTCCGAGTCTTATCTATAGCAGCGTGCCTTTGCGGTAGCCCTCCCTCGTGATGAGGTTTGTGGCCTTGTCACCTCAAATAGAACCCTTGCGGGGGCTGCTGTCTCTTGAATACTTCGGCCAACGGGCGAAAAACAGCGCACGTCATCCGACTCGGCTCGTGGTCCCCTTTTCGGGGTCCACCCTACAGGACCGTCAAAAAAAGATTCTCAAGGGAATCGAAAGGAAGAGAACGAAGGCGTCCTGATCGACGCCCTTCGATCTTCGTCGTGACATGCGCATTTTGCAGCCTCCCGGCCCTCGTCAGGGCGACGGTGACGAGAGCGCCCCCGTCCGCTTTCGATAGGGGACGGCATCGTCTTTTTCCCGGCAGTTCCTCGTCGACGAGAGCCATCAGGGAGCGATTCCTGCTGAAAAATCATCGCCGACGGTACTCCGATGCAGGGTTCAACCCCTCACGTCCCTCGAGGATGTTGCCCTCCTTTCGGCTTCGAGAAGCGCCTCTTCCGACGTGTCCAACGGTTTACCAGGCCAGGCCGACGACGTAAGATCCAGAGGCACCGGCACGGCTGCCCCCTGACCGGCGCTCCCCTCCCCCTACGGCTCTCCGTCGGACCGACAGTCCCGTTCGTCGGAGGCCTCCTCTTTCCGGGGGCAGAAGCGCCAGGGCCCGACGGACAGGGTCTCTCCCCCGGTCAGGGCCAGTTCGACGGCGGCCTTGAGGGTCTTGAAGGAGAGGAGACCGCCCGAACCGGGCCCCTTGAGGAAGCGTTCCATGTCGCCATATTCGGCCTTGCAGGAGAGGGGGAGTTCCCCCTCTCCTGCGATGATCTTGGCCGAGATCAGGCCGACGGGGATGCCCTCCCTTTCGACGGAGACGACGCCCCGACGAAGGGGGCCGAAGGCGACGTGGCGGGGCTCGAAGACGCGCATGCCCAGCGTGTCCAGCTCGAGGGCCAGGAAGGCCCCCAGACTGTCGAGGGCCGCCTCGGGGGCGTCGACGAAGAAGAGAAAGCCGCTCCGCCCCTTTTTCGTCATGACCGGCACGGCATGGACGCTGGTGGCTCCTCGGGCCATGAGGCCGTCGATGAGGTGGGGAAGGCCTTCACCTGTGACGTTGTCGGCATTGACGAGAAGCAGCACCGCCTCTTGCCTCCTCTCGAAAAAGGCAGGGGCGCGACGGGAGGTCCTTCCCGCCGCGCCCCTGCCGGTCAGGCGTCGACGTCCTCCATGTCGGCCATGAGACGCAGGGCCAGACGGGCCACCGATCGGGCCGTCTCCTTGGCGCCGGGGATGGCGCTGGTGATGCAGGCTCCGGCCTCGGCACGCTTCCCGGCCTCTTTCCAGTCCATCTTGCCCGTCAGGGCCGCGACGGCCGCCGGGAGGACGACGTTGACGGTGCAGCAGCCGATGTACATCAGTTCCTGGGCCGCCACGGAGGCGATCATGACGGGGAGTCCCCAGTCGGCTTTCCCGTTGAGGACCACATCGGGCACGACTCGGTGCGAAAGGCCCTCCATGACGAACTCCCTGCCGTCGACGGTGACGACGGCGTCGATGTCGGCGTCGAAGCCCCAGAAGGTCTCGGCGAAGGGGTGACTCCGCCGGGCTCCCCCTTGAAGCTTGGAGAAGGAAAGGGCGATCTCCTTGCCCGTCATGGCGCCCAGCAGCAGGGCCGTCCGCCGCTCCACCTTCTCTTTGCGCTTCAGGTCCAGATCACGGCAGATTTCCTCCAGGGACCGCCCGGCCTGAAGGCCGTCCCAGGCGAATCGGGCCACGCGGTAGGCCATGTTGTTGCGGATGCCCTGAGTGGCCATGATGACGGCCCGCGATACGGGGCCCCGGGTGATCTGTTCCGCCTTGCGGGCCACCGTGTTGGCCGAGAAGGCCGCGATCTCGGGGTCGATCCACTCCCGGAGCTTCATCTCCCGGATCATGTCGGCCGTGGCCTCCAGGTCCCCTCCGCTTTCGATGAGCTTCATGGCGGCGACGACGCCGTCGCCGACGAGATGGGCCAGAGGCGGATTGACCGGCCCCGCGCCGAAACCGGCTCCGATCATGGGCCCCTCCTGGAAAGCGGCCATCATCTCGTTGAGCGTCATCATGCCGACGACGGTGGGGGCCCCGACGTCCTTGAGGATCATTCCCAGGTCGCCGATGAGGGTGGCCGTGTCGTACTCCCTGCCCGTGCCCCGCATGTGGAGCTTCTCCGGCAGCCCCGCCGCGAGAGCCGCCCCCTTGCCGGCCAGGTAGCCCGTCCCCTGGGCGAAGAACTCGCCGTAGGCCTCGCCGATCATGCCGTCGGGATTGACGATCTCCAGAACGGCGGCGGCGGCGAGGGCCGCCGAGAGCCAGGCGTTGGGCGTGATGCCCACACCCCGGTAGGCGCGGAACATGGCCTCGACGGCGACGCGCGTCCCCTTCTGCGTGAGGTCGTGGTAAATCATGTCCTCGCCGAGGGCGCTGTGACCGTAGATGGCCCCTCCCGCGACGAAGGGAGGGACGTCGGCGCCGCTGAAACGGCAGATCTCGCCCCGATCGATGGCCTCGTAGAGGGCCTTGACGGCCGGAAAGGCCGAGACTTTGTTCGTCAGCTTCGACGTGGGGATGGCCTGAACACCGGCCCGGCTGACGCCGGCCTTCATGCGGGCCATCGATCCCAGTTTCCTGTTGCCGGCCGGCACGCCGGCACGCGACGCCGTCCCGGCCAGGTTGAGAAAGACGGCGACGATGAGGGCCGCGTTGGCGCCGTCGGCTCCCGCCTCTCGGGCCGCGGCGATGCCCCCATCCATGACGGAATCGAGGGCCAGATGGGCCAGGTTGGCGTCGCTGATCTTGGTGCTTCGGCCGCTGAGGATCTCGGCCGTCATGACGTTGGCGGCGCTGAAGACGGCCAGGTTCAACATGCCGTGCCCCTTGGTGATGGCCTCAAGGCGATCGCTGGTGACATTTTCCACAAAGGCATCGGCGGCGGCGATGGCGCAGTAGAGTTCTTTCTGCATCGACGGAACACCTCCCGAACATTCGAAAAGGGCTCTTTGACGTCTCTCTGTCGGTCGCGTTCGGCTCCGCTCAAGATCTCGTCCTCATCGACACCCCCCTTCGCCTGGCAGGACAGAGACCGCCTCCCCTTCCGGGGCGGCGGAACCATCAAGTTCTCCCAGGCCAAAAGATGAGGGCTGCGTCGGGCGAGAGATACCTGTGGACCGGTTCAGTCACCTTCAGTCACGGACCGGGAGAGGGCACTCTCCCGGCATTGCCCTTTTTCGCAGAAAAAGAGGAGGCCTCGCGGAGCAAAGGCCTTTTTTCGAAATCAGGGCTGGCGGTGGGGATCGGTCGGCACGCTCTCGGGCCCCACCGCTCCGTCGCCGTGGTGATGGAAAGAGGGTCCGTGAGGTTCGTGGCCCTGCCCCTCTTCGTGGCCGTGATGGTGATGCGCGGCGTGAGAATGACCGTGGTGGGACGAGGGTTCCTCGCCGCGGGAAAGGGGGGAAGGAGCGGAGGGGACGGAGGAGGAGACGTCGAGTATCACGCCCTGAAGGAGGTTGGGCAGGTCCGAGTCGCGATCGCCCAGGCCGTAGCCGCTTCTGACGATGACGCCGTCCGGCATGGGGCCGTAGCGGTCGACGAAAAGGCGCAAAAGGACGGCTCCCGTCGGCGTCGTCCGTTCCATGGCCTCTCCCCGGGAATGGACGGGGACGCCTTCGAGGAGCTTCAGCGTCGCCGGAGCGGGAACGGGCAGCTCGCCGTGGGCGCAACGGACCGTCCCGCCGCCGACGTTGACCGACGAGGCGACGATCGCGTCGGGCGAGAGGGCCTCCATGAGGGTCAGGGCCCCGACGATGTCGACGAGGGCGTCGACGGCCCCCACCTCGTGGAAGTGGATCGCTTCGGGACTCAGGCCGTGGACGGCCCCCTCGGCCTGGGCCAGCATCCGAAAGGCCCGGGCCGCCCTGTCGGCGACGGCGGGACTCAGGTCGCTCCGCCCGATGATGTCGAGGACATCGGAGAGCCCCCGGTGGACATGGCCCTCGTCGGAGAGGACCTTGACGTCGACGCCGGAAAGGCCCGACCGGAGGCCCCTCTCGGCGGTGACGCGCCACCCGTCGAGAGCCAGTCCCGCCAGGCGGGAGCCCGGATCGGTCTCGTCGAGAAGATCGAGGAGAAGGCCGAGCATCATGTCGCCGCTGATTCCGGCAAAACAGTTGAGGTAGAGAGTGCGTTTCATCGGTTGCCTCCTTCGCGCCGCCGGTCTGTGGGACCGGCCATGAGAGCCGCCCCGTAGCCGCCTCCGACGCCGTTGTCGATGTTGACGACAGTGACGCCCAGGGCACAGGCGTTGAGCATGGTCAGAAGAGGAGCCAGTCCCCCGAAGGCCGCCCCGTAGCCCACGCTGGTGGGAACGGCCACGACGGGAACGGAGACGAGACCGGCGACGACGCCGGGAAGGGCTCCGTCCATTCCCGCCACGGCGACGATGGCCCCGGCGGCCTGAAGGGACCCGAAATGGGCCAGGAGGCGGTGAAGGCCGGCGACGCCCACGTCGAAGAGGCGCTCGACGGCGCATCCCATCGTCTCGGCCGTCACGGCCGCCTCTTCGGCGACGGGGACGTCGCTGCTGCCTCCTGTGACGACGAGGACCCGCCCCCGATGGGGCCTGTCGCGCCGCGGCCAGTGACGGCCCATCCGCGCCGACGGGAGATACTCCAGTTCGGGCAGGACGGGAAGGAGCAGACGATGCTGTTCCTCGGTCATGCGGGAGAAAAGGGCCGGACCGGAGCCTCCGGCCAGGGCCGAGGCGATGCGGAGGAGTTGGTCCGACGACTTGCCGGGGCAGTAGACGATCTCCGAAAAGCCGTTGCGCAGGGCCCTGTGGGTGTCGAGCTTCACCTCGCCCAGATCGCGGAAGGGCAGCTCCCGTAGGGAGTCGGTGAAGGCCTCGACGGTGATCTCGCCCCGCTTCAGTCTGTCGGCCAGGAGGTGCAGCTCGCGTTCGTCCATCGTCCGTGCCACTCCCTTCCGAAGAGGTTCCCTCTCGACGGGAGGGAAAGTCCTCCGAATCCTCATGAGAATCGCTATCATCGTACAGGATGGACGGGACGAATCAAGAGTCTCCCTCTTTTTTAATGGCCGCCAGGGTGCGGAGGACTCGGGCGTTGGCGGCCACGTCGTGAACGCGGAGGATGTCGACGCCCTTCTCGGCGCAGAGGGCCGTGACGGCCAGGGTCTCCTCCAGCCTCCCCTCGGGCCCTCCGTCGCCGACGAGGGCCTTCCGGGAATGGCCGATGAGGAGGGGGAACCCCCAGCTGCGGAGTTCGTCGATCCTCCCCAGCAGGGCACGACTCTGAGAGCGCCTCTTGCCGAAGCCGATGCCGGGATCGATGAGGATCCGGTCCCGGGCGATTCCGGCGTCGAGGGCCCTCCCGACGCGCTCTGCCAGGAAGGCGGCGACGAAAGGGAGGGGGTCGCTCTCCCCCTCGGGAATGGCCCTTCCCCTGCCGTGCATGAGGACGACGGGCACGCCCGCCTCGGCGACGACGGCGGCCATGTCGGGATCGTCGAGAGCCGTCACGTCGTTGACGAGGTCCGCTCCATCGGCCAGGGCCCGGGCGGCGACGCGGGATCGGGCCGTGTCGACGGAGAGGATCGTCCCGGGCAGGGCCGACCGGAGGGCCCTGACGACAGGGAGAAGACGGCTCATCTCCTCCTCTTCGTCGACAAGGGGCGCCCCGGGCCGCGTCGACTGGCCGCCGATATCAATCATGTCGGCTCCCTGGGCCACCATCGCTCTGGCCCGATCCAGGGCCTCGTCGACAGTCCCGACGCGACTGGCCTCATGAAAGGAGTCGGCCGTGACGTTGACGATGGCCATGAGAAGGGTCCTCCGGCCGAGGGGAAGCTCGCCGTGAGGGAAGGAAAGGGTCCTTTCCCCTCGCGGAAGGGGACAAAAGGAGCGGAAGACCTTCGGGGGAGGGGACTCGCGACGGGCCGTCGCCGTGCCCTTCGAGGTCCATCGGGCCAGGAGCTGGGCCTCGTTCCAGGGCCCCTCGGCGAGAAGGGCGAAGAGGGCTCCCGCGACGAGATCGGCCGTCGCCCCCGGGTTGAGGCGGTTGCCGAAGGCGCGCAACTCGCCGTCGAAACGGGCCAGGGCGTCGGGATCGGGGGCACGACGGCATCGGTCGAGGAGTCGGGCGGCCCGACGGGAGACGTCGCGGGCCCTTTCGATCCCCTCCTTCCGGGCGATGAGGCTGTCGGGAATCAGGGCCAGGGTGGAGAGGAAGACCTCGACGATGGCCTGAGAGAGCGTCGAGCCCCCTTCGAGGGCGGCCCTGAGTCCGGGCAGGACGATATCGAAGGTGGCCGAGAAGTCCGTCGCGTACTCCCGGGCGACGGCGTCGCGGTCGGCGGCCTCTTTCATGGCCTCGATCAGGGAGGTCGGCGCCTTTTCCGCCACGTCGTCCTTCTCCGACCGCCCCAGTCCTCCCGGCGAGGCCAGGCGGATGGCCTCGTAGACGAGACGGCTGTCCTCGCCGTCGAGAGAGGCCAGGACGAGGCCCGTCTCCTCTCTCAGGCTGCCTCGGGGACCTTTCGTGGCCGCCAGGGCGAGGGGAGCCAGGAGGAGAAGCATGCCCAGGTTGGTGTTGGTCGCCACCGTCGCCCTCCGGGCCCTGACGGCTCGGTGGACCATGGGACCGACGCGCCACGTCCTGAGCCCCCTCAGGGCCTCGGCGGCGACGGCGGCGCTCGAGAGGAAGTCGGGAAGGGTCGCGTCGACGAAGTCGAACCTCCGGTTCACGTTGCCCGGCTTGGGGGCGCAGGCCTCCCAGAGAGAGGCCAGCTCGACCCAGCGCGTCACCTCGGCGCGGCTCCGCCCCTTCAAGGTCGGCTCCTCCACCGGGCCAGGGCCCGTTCGACGACGATGTCGGCCACATCGACGCCCGTGGCCGCCTCGAGCCCCTTCCAGCCCGGGATGCCGTTGACCTCGACGACGTAGAGAACCCCGTCGTCTCCCCGGAGAAGATCCACCCCGGCGTAGAAGGCCCCGACGGCCCGGGCGGCGGCGACGGCCAGATCCTTCATGGCCCCGTCGGGAGAGAAGGCCTCGCCTCGGGCGCCCTGGGCGATGTTGCTTTTCCACTGGCTGCCGCGACGGATCATCGACGCCGGGACCTCGTCGTCGACGACGAAGAGGCGGTAATCGTCGTTGCCGTGGGGAATGAATTTCTGGACGTAGTGGACGTAGCGCCCCAGGTCGAAGGCCCTGAAGACCCTCCAGGCGCTCTCCTGATCGCTGAGACGGACGATGCCCCGTCCCTCCGACCCGAAGAGGGGCTTGACGACGACGTCTCCACCCAGCTCGGCGAAGGCCTCCATGGCCTCCTCGGTCCTTTCGGTGACGCGCGTCGCGATGGCCGGCAGTCCGGCCTCCTCGAAAAGGAGGGAGGCCAGGAACTTGTCGACGGAGCGCTCCAGGGCATCGGCGCCGTTGAGGACGCACCGTCCCCGCCGCTCCAGCAGATGGAGGATGTCGAGGCGGAAGACGACCTGCTCCAGAGACCCCGAGGGGAGGGCCCGCACGAAGAGGAGGTCCTCGTCGGCGAGGGACTGGCCCAGCGAGGCCGCAGAAGCGGGAAAGCCCCCTCCCTTTCCGGAGAGCACCGCTCCCGTCATGCGCGTCGCCGGCAGGCGACGGACGACCGCTCCCCGGCGGAGGAGGGCCGCCTCGAGGCGCCCGGCGTGCCACCCCTCGGGGTTGCCGACGATGGCCGCCCTCAGCCGAGCCATGACCGGGCCAGCAGATCGTCCCGGCGCCGTCCGGCATGGAAGGTCCGCCCCGTGGCGACGCTGTTGACGAAGACTTCGGCGGGGCTGAAGAGGGCGGGATCGATCTTGTAGAAATCGCCGCCGCCGGCCTGGAAGATCTCCAGGAAGGGGCGGCCGTAGTCGCCCGACGAGGCCGAGACGAGGCGATCGAAGAGGGACGCAAGGAGGGCGTCGTCGCCGCCGAAGGCGTACCAGGCCGTTCCGCCGTAGAGGACGGCGTCGTTCGTCCGCCCCATGGCCGTCAGGTCGTCGGCGGCGACGGGAGGGAGGGGACAGCGCCCCCAGGCCGAGAGAAGGCCCCCGACGGGAAGCCCCTCTTCGATCATCTTGTGAATCCCCGTCTCGACGATGCGGGCGGCGATCTGGACGGAGCCGACGAGACTGGCCGTGGGCGCCGCGAGGAGGAAGAGCTCCTCGGGCACGACGGAACAGCGCTCGGCCACGGCGAGGGCCAGCTCGTCGCCCGGCTTTTTCCTCGTTTCCAGGGCCAGGACGGCTCGAGACGAGCGCTCCCGAAGATTCAGACGGTCGAGAAGGGCCTCGGAGGAACCGAGCATGCGGGCCGGCCCCGAGCCCAGGGCCCTGCGGCTTTTTCCCTCGGAGGCGTATTTCACCTCCCACCCGGCGTACTGGCAGCCCATGCAGCTCTTCAGGGGCGAGGAAAGGGTCAGGGAGAGGGCGGGCCAGGGGCTCCCCTGAAGATCGAATTCGGAAAAAGCCAGATCCCCCTCGCCGCCCAGGCAGGCCAGGGCGTAAAGACGGCCGGCCTCGAAGGAGCCGGAAACCTCGATCCCACAGTCGATCCAGGTCGTCCCGCACTCCAGGCGATGGACGCCGAGGCCGAGGCGCTCGGCGTCGGCGATCATCGTCTCGACGACGGTGGCGCTTCCCTCATTGAGGCTGTTCATGGATGAGAAGTTCCCCCTTTCCCAGACGGGTCACGTCACCCGTCCAGCGACGGTACATACCGGTGCGGTGGGCCTCCGTCACGGGAAATCCCCTTTCGGCCAGAAAACGCAGCAGGGGAAGGAGGAAGAGAGGACGGTAGGGGGCCCCTCGTCGATAGGTGGGCAGGACGTCGCCCTCCATGCCTCCCAGGGCGACGACGGTCCCCCTCTTCGATCCCGCTCCGGCCCTGATCCCGAGCCTTCCGAAGACGACGACGGTGCCGGCCAGGGCCTCCAGGGCCGTGAAATCGCCCGTTCCGCCGCCGACGGCGACGAGACCCCGCCTCATCCTCTCTCCCGTGCGGAGAGAGGCATCGCCGCGGAGGAGGACGACGCCTCCCGTCATCCCCCTCCCCTCTCCGGGGTAGGCGCCGGCCAGATGGGGGCCGGCCGATCCGCCGATTTCGAGCGTCCCTCCCGACATCATGGCCCCCGCCCAGGCGTCGACGTCGCCCTCGACGCGGATCGTCCCTCCCGACAGGGCCGATCCGAGGTGCATGCCGCCATCGCCCCTGACGACGAGAAGGCCCTCCTTCATTCCCCTACCTATCTTCTTCACCCTGGAAAAATCGCCGTCGAGGATGAGGGCCTCGCCCCCCTCTTCCACGTCTATTTCGAAAAGCTCGCCCAGAGGCAGACTCCTTCGTCCCCAGGCGACGGGGAACCGCATCGCCGAGGCCCTGTCGACGCCGCGGAAACGCTCCGGGACGAGAATCTCGGCCTCGACGGGAAGATCGAGGGGACGTCGCGGACGGAGGAGGGTCATGAGAGGTCACCGACCTTTCCCGAAAGGATCTCCTGAAGATGAAAGTGGAAGGGGCCGAGACCGCCGCCGTAGTTCCCGGCCGACAGGGCGACGACGCCGGGCAGGGCCGCCGCCTCGAGCCCGACGGCCATGGCCTTCGCGACGGACCTTTCGTCGAGGCCGTCGATGACCAGCTCGTAGACGGCGTTCACCCCCTCGGGGAGGGAGGTCTCGACGAGCGAGACCAGGCCGGGACAGTAGGGGCTGTTCGTCGAGGCCGAGAGAAATTTGTAGCGCGATCCCACCTTGCTCCCGCTGCGGACGATCCCTCCGGGGAAGGGAAGGATGGTCCCCTTCACCTTCCTCATGGCCTCGGCCGCCGCCTCGGCCGAGGCCAGCCCCGCCTCCAGGCTCGAGGCCAGGATGAGGAAGTTGCCGCCGCCGACGCCGCGCCTGATGGAGAAACGGTCCTCGACGAGGAATTCGCCGTCCATGACGGGAATACGCCAGAGGCGCCGGCCGCCGATGACCTTGCTCCCCTGGAAACCGTCGCCGAAGTAGCGGAGCTTGCCGCCCACGACAAGGCTCTCCTCCCCCTCGTCGAGGCCGTCGAAGCAGGCCGTCGTGGCGCAGGTCATGACGCCCTGGCCAACGCGCAGAAGAAGCTGCTTCTCCAGGTCCTTCCGCGACGAGGCGAAAAGGAGGACCGTCGCTCCCGGCCTTCCGTCGGGCGTCTTTTCCGGGGCAAGTTCCTCCTCGATGCCGGCCTCGCAGCCACAGCCGATGACGGAGAGGGCAAAGCCCGAGGCCGCCACGGCGGCGATCCGGGCCCACCGGGAGCTCTCCGCCGTGATCAGCAGGCGGGCTCCCCACATCTTGAAGGCCTCGGCATAGGTCCCTTCGATTTCAACGCCGCGAAAACGCATCGCCTACCTCCTCTCGCAGCGGACAACGCACGACCCGGGCCCCCTCGTTCAGGGGAGAGGCCAGAATCAGCTCCGAGCCCTCCGCCTCGGGACGGCGAAGCAGGGCCTCGCCTGCCGCCTCGGCCTCGACGGGGTCGTCGAAGAAGCCGAAGACCGTCGGCCCCCAAGAGCTCTGGCCCACGCCGAGGGCTCCCTCTTCCGAAAGGGCCCGAAGGAGGGCCTCGGCGGTGGGCGAGGCATAGATCCCTCCCTGGACCGGGGCGAAGGAGCGTCCCACGAGGCGCTGAATCTCCGTCAGAGCGGCGCCGAAGGCCTTTCCGTCCCTTTTTTCCAGGGCCGGAAGGAGGGCCATGACGACGAGGCGACAGAGCTCTCCCGCCGAAGAGGGGTCGGGCGGCGGAAGCTGGGCCAGGGCCCGCTCTTCGGCGCGCCCCGAAAGGCCGGCCGCGCCGGGGACGAGGGCCAGGAGGAAACGCCACCGCTCGGGGAGAAAGCGTCTCACCAAAAGAGGCGGCGGCCCCGCCTCTCCCGGCAGGAGGCCTCCGTCGAGGATCAGGCCTCCTGCGGCGAAGGCTTCGACGCCCACGGCCGACCGTCTCCCCCGATCGAGACGGGACGCGAGGAACCGGATATCCCCGTCGATTCCCGCCAGCTCGGCCAGGGCCGCCGCCGCGGCCAGGACGACCTGCGTCCCCGACCCGAGGCCCACATGGGCCCTGGGGACCCGAAGGAGACGGATTTCGACGGGAGGAAGATCGCCGAAAAGAAGCCGTCCGGCACTCTCGACCTTGGATCGGAAGACCTCAGGCCCCTCGTAGAGCCATCGTTCGCCGAAAGAGGCCTCGAGGACCGTCTCCGGCCTGTCGATGGCCACGCCCAGGCTGCCGAAACGGCGCCCCGTCCCTCCCTGCAGGTCGAGAAATCCCAGATGGAGCCGAGAACCGGTTCTGACGCAAAGCGTCACCGTCATCCCTCCTCGAAAAACCGTTCCAGCCGGGCCAGGGCCTCCCTCTCCCGCTCCCCTCCCGTTTTGGCCGTCATCAGCCGAGCCCTCTCCAGGAGAGGGAACCACACCGCACGGGTCAACCATTTCCGGCGCGTCGCCGCCACGGCAAGCTCGAGAAGGGCCGAGGCGCTCCGGTTGAAGCCGATAAAATCCCTCTCCCTTCCAACGCCGACGACGGCGCAGCGGAAACGGCCCCGTTCTCCCTCATCGGAGACTTCGACGATGCGGAGCTCCCGGTAGGAGCAGACGCCCTCGACGATGCCTCCGGGAACGAGAGAGGCGCGACGGTGAGGCCTGTCCCTTCTGGCTTCTTCGTCGAGGGCGCAGGCCACGAAAAGAGAGATGTCGTCGGTGACGTTGGCCAGGGCCCCCCGGCCCGCGACGAGATTGAAGAAGGTGCGACTGCTCCTGTAGGGAGCGATCTCCACGAAGGAGTCCCCCCAGAGGAGCCCCATGGGGGCGAAATGGACCAGGCCGTCGTCGTCGACGGTGGAGAGGATCACCTCGACGATCATCGCCTCTCGCCTCTGTAGCCGAAGCGAAGGGGACTCTCCTGGACATATTTCTTGCCCAGGAGGGCGGCCGTGTGGGCCCGCTCGAGCTCCCGGCCCAGGTAGAAGGCGTGGGAGGCGTCGACGACGCCGAGGCGGCCGAAAATCTCGGCCGGATCTTCGGCGCAGACGAAGCGCTCGCCGTTGAAGACGACGATCTTCCCGTCGGCGACGAAGATGCGGAAGTTGACGTCCCGCACCTTGGCGGCCAGGCTCCGCAGCTCCTTTTCGCCGTAGCCGTCGAAGGGAAGTTCCTTGGCGACGACGAGATCGCCTCTCATGTGTTTGGCCAGCCTCCGCCTCTTTCCGGCCCAGTGCATCATCTTCCGCGCACGGTCCAGCTCCCGCACCGTCCCGGCCGTCCAGGAGACGACTTCCGTCGTCAGGAGGTAGTCGATGGACAGCTCCTCGGCCACTCCGGCCAGAAGGGCGTTGATGCCCACGCTGTCGGCCTCGACGAGCTCCGTCACGTTGCCGCCTCCCATGAGCATCGGCACCTGGGGGTAGCGGCGCCGGACCTCGACGTAGCCCGCCAGGGACCGGGCGAATCCGAAAAGGAGGGGCGAAAGGAGGGGATCGGCCACGACCTTCATCTTTCGCTCCAGAGCCACGTCGAGGTTGCGGTAGAGACTGTCCAGGTCCCCGTCGCCGTCGGGAATGACGACGACGGGACAGGACCAGCCCTGCGCCAGAGGAAGGGTCTCGCCGTTGACGCTCAGGAGCAGGTCGGCGCCGGCCCGGGCCGCCTCCTCCAGGGTCGGTCCGTGGAGGGAGTCGACGCTCACGGCAAAACCCTCGGCCTTGAGGGAACGGACGGCATCGGCCACGGCGGGAAAGGGACCGCCCGGAGGGCCGCCCAGATCGATGATGTCGGCTCCGGCGGCCCGAAAGGCCCGGGCCGCCTCGAGGCGCTCCGGCGGGCAGAGGCGCCAGGCCTCGACGATCTCGGCGACGATCTTCAGGCTGTACCCCTCGTAGTCGACGGGCTCCTCCTCGCCGCCGAAGAAACGGGGCAGATCCTTGAGATCCTTCGGACCCCGCCGGACGGGGAGCCCCAGGCGCCTCTCCAGAGGCTCCAGATCGCCCCTCAGGAGGCCGGGGAGAAGGATCTCGTCGCAGTCCTCCCGAGGCTCGAGATGACGGTCGACCCAGGAGGCCGTCATGAGGGCGGCGACGGTGATGGGAAGGACGGCCAGCCGTCCCTCGATCCCTTCGAGGCGGGGCAGAAGGGCCTCCAGGGAGGGGGCGGCCAGAGTGCCCGTGACGAAGAGGACACGCCGCCTCATCGCCTCTCCAGCCAGATGGCCAGAGCCTCGGGGGAGGTCAGGACCGTCACGCCGGGGAAGGCGGCCAGACGCTCGACGTAGGCGAGATCGAGAGGTCTGGGGCGGACGACGACGGTCTGCCCCTTGGGGTCGACGGACTCCATCTCGGGAGCGGTATCGGTGGGGAGGACGGCCACGGGAACGCGGGACTTGCCGGCCTGGGCGAAGAGCGTCGTCACCAGGGAATCGGAAAGGCCCAGCACGAATTTGGCCACCGAGTTGGACGTGGCCGGAGCGACGACGAGACTGCCGTAATCCCCCCGGGCCAGACGGCCCGACAGAGGCGACGAGGCCTGACGGTCGAGGAAGAGGGGACGACGGGCCAGACGCCCCTCGAGGCCGTAGAGGGCAAGGACCTCCTCGGCGGCCCGGGAGAGGAAGAAATCGACGTCGTTCCGGGCCAGCGCCAGATCGAGGGATTGCGAGAGCCAGTGGCCGGCTCCCGTGAGACACCAGGCGAGGGAACTCATGACGATCGGTCCCCCCGGAGCCACTCCTCCAGCGAGGTGTGGTGGGACGTCTCGATCCCCTCGTTCAGCTCTCGGCGGATCTCGCCCAGCGTCCCCTGGCGCTCGGCATAGGCGTTGTGGCGGTGGATGCTCTCGAGATTCTCCTGGCGGGCCAGGACGAAGGCGCCGTCGGGGAGGTCGCCGTAGACGAGACCGACGTTGCTCAGCATCTCCCTGACGACGTCCTCGACGAAGCGCGGGTTGCGGTGGGCCTTGTTGACGACGAAGAACTCGTCGGGACGCTTGAGCAGCTCGTAGACCTCGGAGCTCATCGAGGCCTCGACGATGGAGACGAGATGTTCGGCCCTGACTTTTTCGTCGGCTCCGATCATGAGCGTCCCCCGCCCCCTCTGGTTGTGGGAGGCGATGGGGAGAAGGTCGAGAATCCTGTCGGCCTCCTCTTCGCTGAATCCCTCGTCGAGGAGAAGCTGACGCTCGTAACCCCTGACGATCGCCTGGGCGCAGGGACAGACGGTGAGCCCGTCCACTTCGACGCCGACGAGACGGCGGGTCCTCGTTCCGTCGCTGGCGGCGATGCCGATGAAGGTGGCGAGCTCCTCCACCTTCCTCCCCGAAATGGGCGTCATCCGCTCCAGGGGATAGCGGGCCCGAAGGCGTACCTGGGCGTAGCGGGCCCCCTGAGAGGCGGCGATCGCCTCGGCGAGACGTTCGGCGAAGGACTCGAAATCGGGCGAGGCCTCCGAGGAGAAGGCCTCGGCCAGCTCCTCGAGGACATCGGAAAAGCGCGACATGTGGACGCCCGAACGCTCCGGCCCCAGATCGGCGAAGAGATCCAACGTGGCCTCGAAGAGCGTCGGCCTCCCTCCGTCGGTGACGCGGATCACCCGCTCCAGATTGGTGACGCCGACGCGGGTCAGGCTCGCGGCGATGCGGGGAGATTCCTGCTGAACGTCGCGGTCGAGGCGGAAGCGGAGGCCGCGCTCGACGCGATCGACGCCTTTCTCGCCGACGGACCGGGCCAAAGAGGCGACGGACCGGTCCAGAAGGGGGTGGACCACCTCGGGAGCGATCTCGGCCAGAGGGATGAGGACGAACCCCCTCTCGGCCATGCGGGGGTGGGGAACGACGAGGTCGGCCTCGTCGATGAGGCGGTCTCCGTAAAGGAGAAGATCGATGTCGATAGGCCTCGGGGCGTTCCGGAAGGGACGGAGGCGGCCCATGCGCTTCTCTATGGCCAGAAGGAAGGCCAGAAGGCCAGAGGGCTCGAGATCGGTCTCCACTTCGCAGACGGCGTTGAGGAAGCGAGGCTGATCGTCATAGCCCACGGGATCGGTCTCATAGAAGGAAGAGACCTTCTTCACCACGGCCCGGGCGCTCAGAAACTGGAGGGCCTGGAGGATGTTGCCCTGGCGGTCGCCCAGGTTGGCGCCGAGGCTCAGGAAGACGCGTTCGCGGCCCTTCTCTCGCACGGAATCACCTCCCCGAGGGGAACGTCGTCGTCGTCGAGGGCATAGTTGTCGAAGGCGACGGTGTAGGTCCTCTCGAAATAGTCGCGCAGCTCCCTTTCGAGAGCCCTGTCATGGCCGGGAGCGACGTAGAAGGTCCGGCCCCGGACCTCCTCGACGATCTTCCCCTCGCGCAGAACCCAACGTCCCCCCTTCACGAGATGGCGCACCCGCGCCAGGGCCCGGCGACAGGAGGCGAAGCGGGAACAGCGGCACTCCGTGCCGTCGACGTCGACTCTGTCATAGAGGGCCACGTCGCCGTCGGCGCCGACGCCGAGATGGCCCTTGTCCCTCAGACCCAGAATCCGGGCCGGAGCGGCCCTTGTGACGATGGCGATCTCGTAAAGAGAGTACTCCCTGTCGAGGTTCGGAAGAAGGGCCCCCTCGACGGCTCGGGGGGGCAGAGTGGCCAGCACTTCGGCCCGATAGTCGCGGTCCATGAGAAGGCGTATGACCTGAGGGTAGCAGAAGAAGGGCCCTCCGTTGGGGTGATCCGTCGTCAGGGCCAGCTTCCAGGGATCGTCGACGAGAAGGAAGAGCTCCAGTCCCGTCATCCACTGCTCGGCGGCGATGCGGCTCTTCCTGTCGTAGAGGACGGGGAGAATGCCGCCGCCGCTCTCGGCCTCGACGTCGTCGTTGACCCACTTCTTTCCCGTCATCCTGTGGAGGGAGAACTCGAGAGGGCCGTCGGAGGTCATCGTCGTCGCCGGGCCGAAGATGACCTGGCCCACGTCGAAGGTCACGTCCGAGACGCCTCGCAGGGCCTCGACCACCGATTCGGCTCCGGAGCGGAAGGCATGGCCCTCCTCGCGGCCCCTGTAGCTCAGAAACTGAAGGTGACAGAGGTGGCTCCCCCTGCCGTCGAGGCCGCGAAGCGTCTCCGCCGTGGTCCGCGAGCTCCGCGGCTGTCCCAGGTTGAGACCGTGGACGTGAATATCGTGAGGAAGGCCCAGATCGCGAGAGACCTCGGCCAGGCATTCGAGGATCTTCCGGGGCGTCACGCCGTCGAAGGCGATGACGGGATCGTCGAGAGAGGCCACGTTGCCGCCCCACTTCCAGTTCTCGACGCCGCCGGGGTTGACGACCTTGACGGCGTAGCTTCGCGTCGCCTCCAGAAGCCAGGCCACGTAGTGGCGCAGTTTCTCCTTCTCCCCTCTGGCGACGCAATCCATGACGAACTGATTGTTCCCCATGGTGACGAGAAGCCCCTTGTCCACCATGGGAAGATCGTCGAGCTCCTCGTGGGCGTGACGGGCCAGGAGGGGCGCCGAGGCGGCCTCCATCACCGTCGTGTAGCCCATCTCGGCGTAGAGATAGCCCGAGAGGAACGTCGACGGGACGGTGAAGCCCGATCCGGAGCGCAGGGAGCCGCTGCGGCCGCGCAGATGCTCCCGATGGTCCTCGGGGCGAAGCTTGCGCCCCGCGTTCTCCTTGCTGCCGGCCACGTGGGTGTGCATATCGACGCCGCCGGGGAGGACGAGCATTCCCTCGGCCTCGATGACCTCGACATCGCCCGATGCGGAGGGAGCCTCGACGATCTTGCCTCCGTCGATCCAGACGTCGCGGACCTCCCCGTCGACGCCGTTGGCCGGATCATAGACGGTTCCGCCTCGAATGCGAATCATCGCCGCACCTCCTCGATGAGACGTTTCAGGACCTCCTCGTCGGAGGGACGGCGCCTTTCGAGGAAGGGCCTGAGCCTGAGAGCGACGCCGTCCATCCGGTAGGAGCTGCCCGCCGTATCGATGCCGGCCAGGCCCGTCGGCATCCAGAGCGTCGCCGAGGCGGCCGTGAGGCTCTCGGCCGGATCGAGGACGATCGTCGGCAGGGCCTGAAGGCGATCGGCGGCCCGGCGGGGGAAGTGGGCCACGGGGTCGGAGGCGACGACGACGACGCTGTCGGCGTCGCCTCGGGCCAGGACGTCGACGGCGGTGAACTCGCCCGGCCCGTACTGGGGGTAGCCCCGGGCGAAGCTGACGGCGAAGGGGAAGCCGCACTGCCACGTCGTCACCTGGTCGGCTCCGGTCACGTTGCCGTGACCTCTCATGGGAATGACGGAAAAGCGGGTGTGCTCGTTGAGGTCGGCGACGAGGGAGAAGAGCTCGGCCACGTTCAGATCGCGCCCCCGCGTCATCGTCAGCCCCATGCCCATGAAGGCGACGCCGTAGCGGCAGGTCTTGAGGCGCTCGGCCAGATCGACGAGACGCTCCCGGGGAAGGCCGCCGACGGAAGGAGCCTCCATGGGACGTCCCTGGACGAGGGCCCTCAGGGCCGTGAGGAGCTCGAAATCGTCTCCCTGTCTCACCTGGAGGAAGAGGTCGGCCCCCTTCGTCGCCGCCGTAGGGCGGACGTCGACGATGACGATCGTCCGGTCCTTTCGTCCCTGCGGCGTCAGACGCCCTCTGGCCGTCGCGTAGCGGGCGAAGTGGCGGGGATGGGCGGCGGCGGGGTTGCATCCCCAGAAGAGGAGCAGATCGGCCCTGTTGCGGACCTCTCCGAGCGTGCAGGTCGGCTCGCCCACGGCCTGCATGGCCAGCCCCGTGGGACCGTGGCAGACGGAGGAGGTGCTGTCAAGAAAGGCCCCCAGCCTGTCGGCCAGTTCGACGGCCCGCCTCTGGGCCTCCGTCGGGGCCGAGGAGAGGCCGTAGATCAGGGGCGAATGGGAGGCTCTCAGGATAGCTCCCGCCTCCGCGTAGGCCTCCTCCCAGGGGACCTCTTTCCCCCTGAGACGGGGCAGGCGCGGCGAGGGATCGTAGTCGCGGAAGTGTCCCTGACCGTTGGCGCAGGCCTTGAGGACCTTGACGAGACGTCCCCCGTCGACCTCGACGACGATATCGTCACAGAGGCAGCCGCAGAAGGTGCAGACGACGTTCTCGATCCGCTCCGTCATGGCTCGACTTCGACGGGAAGCCCCTTGAAGGCCGGCATGCCCGTCCCCTCCGTCTCCGTTCCGATGAGGCCGTTGGCCCGTCGCCCCATGGGCAGGAAGAGCATCCCCCGGGGAAGATCGGAGGCCTTGAGAACGACCCGGACCGAACCGGCCCCGCTGCGAACCGTGGCCTCCTCCCCGTCGGTCAGGCCCAGCTCGGCCAGATCGTCGCCGTTGATCTCGGCCAGAGACGTCGCCCTGTCATAGGCCTCCGTCATCTTGCCCTTGTGCATGGCCGCCGCCTGGGCCAGAGTCCGGCCCGTCACCAGGGTCAGCTTCAGAGCCACCTCGATCGCCCCTTTCCTTTTCCCGGAACCCGTCACCGATCGCCGATCTCGTCGCGAAGGACTCGAGCCCCCTCGAGAAGGGCCCCGATGCAGCCGTCGCGACGTTTCGCCTCGGCCAGAAGGGTACAGACGGGAGACCCTGCCGCCACGCTCTCGCCGTCGTGAGGAATATCGCGCCTGTTCTTATCGTACCAGTCGCCGCTGCAGGAGACATTAAGGGACCTGCGGGCGTAGACGACGGCCTTGCCCCAGAAGCCCTCGCGGAAGGAGAGGTCGCCATCGGGCAGAAAACCGCGGCAGGCCGCGACGTGGAAGGGGAAAAGGCTCCCCCCCCAGGCCGCCTCGAGGATCTCCAGAGAGGCCGCAGGACGGGGATTGACCTCCACCGGGAGAGGCCATCTTCTTCCGTCCCTCTCGGTGACGATGAAATCGACGCCGTTGAGTCCCTTGAGGCCGAAGGCACGGACCAGGACGTCGCCGATCCGCTCCAGAAGCCTCCGCCCCTCGTCGGAAAGCTCCAGGGGGAAGACGTTGCCGCACCAGGCGAAGGGCCTTTCCGTCAGGGCCCGATGCCCTACGAGCTGCTCCGTCAGGCCCAGAAGACGGCTTCGCCGCCCGTCGCAGAGAAAGGTGGCGCTGGCCGGAAGTCCCGGCAGGAACTCCTGGAGGAGCCGTCCCTCCCGGAGCCGTTCTCCCCCGTACAGGCGAAGGCCCGTCCCTCCGGCGCCGCCGACGGGCTTGGAGAGCCACCGTCCCTCCCGGGCCCCGATCTCCTCGCCGGGGAAAAGGGTCCGCGGGAAGGGAATCGCCTCCTCCGTGAAAAGGCTCCTCAGGAGGCGCCAGTCGCGGACGCGCCTCAGGACGAAAGGATCGTTGCCCAGAAGCTCCCGGCCCCGGGCCAGGGCGGCGACGACCTCTCCGTGATTTTCGAGGCCGCCCGTGTAGACGACGGAATCGGCCTCGAAAGAGCGGGCCAGATCGACGAGCGCCTCAGCGGAATAGCCTTCACCCCGATCGCCCCGGACGGACCGCGTCGGCACCCTCTCGGCCAGGTCACGGTCGCCGAAATAGTCGACGGCGACGACGGTCCATCCTCCCCGCCAGGCCGACTGGGCCAGGCCCCGGACGCTGTAGCCCGCCGCGAGGAGCGTCAAAGGCCAAGGCGCTCCTTGGCCAGGGCGAAAAGCTCCTCGGCATCGAGAACGGCGTCGTTGCTCTCGAAGAGCCGGGCCACGGCGGCCTTGTGAATCTTCATCTTCAGACCGCCTATGGCCAGGGCGCCGAAAAGGATTTTGCCCTCGACGTCGCGGCCGTCCCAGTGGCTTTTGACCCCCTCTATTCCCAGGGGGGGGACGGCGTTGACGTCGGCCAGGACCCGCAGCTCGGGCAGGGACTGCCAGAGGGACTGCCGAAGGAGCGTCACGCCGGCGGCTCCTGCGGCGAGGACGGCCTGGGTTCCGCCGAGCGCGCGGTCCCTCTCGTCGTCGTCGGAGACGACGGCTGCCTCGACATCGACGCCGAAACGCGCTTTCAGGCGCGCGACGGCCTCGGTCGCCCTGTCGGCGCGGCGAGAGGTCAGACGGACCTGGGCCCCGTCAAGGGCCAGGAGAGCCGCCCCCCGGAGGCCGACGGGACCGGTCCCGCCCAGGACGGTGACTCTCTTCCCCTCGAGACCGCCCAGGCTGGCCGCCATCTTGGCCACGGCGGCGGCGGCCGTCGTGTTGCAGCCGTTGGCGTCGAAGAGGACCGAGACCTGAAGGGGGCCGAAGAAGGCCTTCCTCGTCGCCTCCAGGAGGGCCTCCCCCCGGGCCACGTCGGAACCGCCGATGAAGATGGCGCTGCCGTGAAGATCTTCAGGGCCGCGGGTGAAGATGACGCCGTGGACGAGGCCCGAAACGGCCTCGACCGTCACGCCTCCATGGCGCAGGAGCACCTCGGCGCCCCCGTCGAGAGCGGCGACGGCGTCGAAGACGCTGGGCTGACCGTCGGAATCGAGCTGCAGAAGAATTTTTTTCACCCAAATCCCCCCTCGGTGCTGTCGGGTTCCCTGCAGGGCCGGAGCGGAAAGGCCGAGCCGACGAAGGGCGCATCAAAGGCGGAAGACCGAGAGCCTCCCCTCGATCTCCCGCCTCCCCTCGACGGAGATCGGATCAGACCGCCGCCGACCTCAGACCGTCAGATGCCACTCGCAGTAGCCGTTGTCGCCCTGGCCGCACCCCTTGACGAAGGGGACGTTCCTCTTGAGGAGAGAGGTGACGGCGCATCCCTTGCAGAAGCGCACCGGAGCGCCGGGCTTGTCGGGGTGGAGGGCGATGATGTTGGTCATGAGCGTCGCCGTGGTGCACTCGGGCGTCAGATAGCAGGGGAAATCGGCCATGGACATGAGGGCGGCGAAGCGCTGCGTGATGGCGCAGGCCGGATAGGTGTAGCGCTGGGGGTTGGAGACGACTTCGTGATCGTCGATGGGGCTGAAGTCGAGGGTCACGCCCTTGATCTTGGCCCCGGCGCCGAGGGGATAGATATCGAGGATCTTCTCGCCCCGGACGAGGATGTCCATGAAGTCGACGTTGTGAAGCTCGTCGGCCTCGCCCCTCTTGGGATTCATGACGGCGTAGTTGTGGAAGCGCTTCGTCAGAAGATCGACGACCATGGGGACGGTGAAGCTGTCCTTCCAGAGGATGTAGGCCGTCGCCGCCGCGGGAGCCCCCGTGGCGACGGAGAGGACGTCGTATTCGCTCTTGAAGGCGCCCGCCTCGAGAGCCTTCTTGAGGGTGTTCTCGAAGACGGCCATGACGGACTCGTAGATGGCGAAGGCCATGTCGTCCTTGAACATGTTGTAGGCCGACTGGGCGATGTGGTGTCCCACGTCGCCCACGCAGTAGGCGGGAACGGCGACGATGTTGGCGTAGTGGACGCCTCCCTTGGCCGCCGCCTCGATGAAGGGACGCATGCGATCTCTGTACTGGTTCATGTACTTGGTGACGTCGAAGGAGCTGTGGGGACCGTGACCGCCCAGATTGTGGGTCCCCATGAGATGGGCCTGGGCCGCGATGGGCTCGCGGTAGATGAACTGGAGCATGTCCACTTCGGCCTGCTCGGCCTCGGCGGCCGTCCTGCCCGCCTCGATGGCTCCCCTGAAGGCCGCCCCCAGACCGTAGGAGGTGTTCATCCCCCAGGACTTGGAGGCCAGGATGGCCTGCTTGTGATGCTTGGGCATATCGAGGGCGCGGAGGATGCGGTTCACGAGATTGGAAACGGAACCGACGGACATGGCGAAATCGACGACGCAGGTGGGGCCGTACATCCCCCCGTAGCGTCTCACCGCCTCGAGGCCGACCAGGGCCCTGTTGGCGGCGATGGCATCGATGAACATCCACATGGACTTCTTGAATTCAGGATCGATATCGTAGAGAACCTCCAGAATGGGCGGCGTCTGGTAGTGCTCCACGAAGGGATCGTCCTCGGGACGGATGGTGTCGGTCAGACCGCAGAGGATGTCGTAATGGGCGTTGACGGACTGAACGTGGAGATCGACGACCTCCTTCTTCTGCCCCTCGGCGACGGTCATCGTGTTGACGGCGTCGACGTAGGGTTTGGCGTCGGGAAGCTTGAAAACCCCTCCGCGCTTTTCCGCGATGACCCCATAGACGGAATGGGTCGCCCCGATGGCTTCCTTCACCATTTTTTCGAAAACGGACATTCCTGCGCCACCTCCCTGTTTCAAACCTTCGCTCCGATCCTCTTGCCCGCGCTCACGGGAATCCCTTTTCCTCCTTGCGACCCTTTTTCGGCTCCACCTCCTTCCGTCCGACAAAAACCCAACGCCGAAGACGCCCCCCTCGAAGACGAGAGTCGACGGCACAGGACGCGAAAAAGACGTCTGAAAAAGCGCGAAGGGTTGTTACGGACAAATTCCCAGCACGGAAGAACGACCGGTCGAAGACCAAGAGGGGAGAACGAAAGAGGGGACCGGGAACGCTCCACAGCAAGCAGCTCGAAGGGAACTCGCCGTAAAGACGCAGCAGCGCGCTCTCCCGAAGCGGAAGGCGCCGCGCAGTCCCTGAGGTCAGGGTAGCCGGTCTCGATATCATCACGGAGATAGAGTACCGTCTAAAAAATTGTTTGTCAACAGATCAATCTTTTGACTTCATGTTCGATCCCGGGCCGATTCGATGAGAGACAGGACTGTATCCTTCCATCTCTTCGTGCTACGATGAAAGTCCGATGGAAAAGGGGAGAGAGGAGTCTGATGCGATGAGCGGCAAAAGGAGGAAGCCCCTCGGAGGGGAAGACAACGTCTTCGGCTTTTTCGACATGAGCCTTTTCACCCTCTGCGCCATCGTCGTCATCGACACCCTTCCGGCCACGGCTTCCGTCGGGACATCGGCCGCCGGGTGGTGGATCGTCACGGCCCTCCTCTTCTTCGTCCCCTACGGCCTCGTCTCGGCCGAACTGGGGTCGGCCTATCCCGAAAAAGGCGGCCTGGGAGGGTGGATCGCCCGCGCCTTCGGCCCCCGCTGGGGGGCCCGCGTGACCTGGCTCTACTGGGCCCAGCTCGCCCTGGGACTCCCCTCCGTCTACATCCTTCTCTCCTCCATGACCTCGCGGATGTTTTTTCCCGACCTCCCCCTCTCCGGCCAGGTCGCCCTCGCCGTCGGCGCCACGTGGATCACGGTGGCCCTCTCCCTCCGCCCCCTGGCCCAGGCCAAGGAAATCGCCAACGCCGGGGCCCTCGCCAAAATCGCCATCGTCGCCGGCCTCCTTGCCTCGGCCCTCTTCCACCTCTTCCACCACCCCCCGGCCAACGACCTCTCGTGGCAGCGTCTCCTTCCCACCTGGGACGGAGGGCTTGCCTTTCTGCCCATCCTCCTCTTCAACCTGGCCGGCTTCGAACTCATGTCGGGCGCCTCCGACGAGATGGTCGATCCCCGACGGGACGTTCCCCGGGCCATCCTCACGGCGGGGACGGTCATCACCGCCCTTTACCTGACGGCGACGCTGAGCCTCCAGGCCATGATCCCCCTGGAGGAGCTCTCCCTCGTCAACGGCATCATCGACGCCCTCTACCGCGTCTTCGGCTCCGACGGTTCGGGCGCCTTCGTCGCCGATGCCGTCGGCTCTCTCGTCCTCTTCTCCATCGTCGCCACCATGATCGGCTGGACTCTGGGCGTGAATCGCGTCGCCGCCGCCGCGGCCGAGACCGGAGAGCTGCCTGCCCTCTTCGCGAAACGCCACAACAGATTCGGAACCCCCCTGGGCGCCTCGCTCCTGACGGCGCTCCTGGCCACGGCGCTGCTCCTCCTCTACGGTCGACTGGCCGAGACGTCGGAAGAGCTCTTCTGGACCCTGACGGCCTTCGCCTCCATCCTCTTCCTCCTCCCCTACGTCGGCCTTTTCGCCGCCTTCATCGCTCTCCGCCGACGGGACGGGAGGGCGCAGGGGGGCTACGTCATCCCCGGCCCCTCCTGGCTGGCCTTCCTCCTGGCCTTCACGGCCGCCCTTTTCGTCGTCCAGGCCATCCTCCTTTTCCTATGGGTCCCGGGAGAGCCCTTCGACGGCGCCTTCGCCCTCCCCGTCGTCGCCGGCGTCGTCGCCACCGTGGCGACGGGGGAAAGGCTGATCGGGAAGGCCGAAGCGGAAGGGAAAGACTGACCTCGCGACTCCGACCGCCAGGTACAGGGAAAAAGAAAGGAGAGGGGAGCCCTTAAAGCAAAAAGGGTTTAAAATAGGAGCCGACGGACGAATCCGTTCCGACGGACAAACCACAAGGAGGGATATTCTCATGAGGAAACCCGCACCTGCCGGCCATGCGATCCACGAGCTCCTCGCCAACAGATGGAGCCCCAGGGCCTTTTCGACGCGCCTCCCCTCGAAGGAGACTCTGGCCACCCTTTTCGAGGCCGCCCGCTGGGCTCCCTCGGCCTACAACGAACAGCCCTGGCGCTTCATCGTCGCCACCAAAGAGGACCCAGAGGCCTACGGCAAGGTCCTGGCCTGCCTCGTCGAGGCCAACCAGGCCTGGGCCGCCTCGGCTCCCGTCCTGGCCATCCTGGTCACGAAAAAGACCTTCACGAGAAACGGCAAGGCCAACGGCTACGCCGCCCACGACGGGGGACTGGCCCTGGAGAACCTCATGCTCCAGGCCGTGGCCGAGGGGATGTTCGCTCACGCCATGTCCGGTTTCGATCCCGACAGGGTCCGCGAGACCTTCGACGTTCCCGACGACTACAGCCCCACGACGGCCCTCGCCCTGGGCTACGGCGGCGACCCCGAGCAGCTCGAGGGGGACTATCGCGCCATGGAGGTGGCCCCCCGCGAGCGTCTGCCCCTGACGGAGCTGGTCTTCTCCGGCACCTGGGGCAGGACGTCGCCTCTCGTCGGCGACTGATCGCCCCGAAACCGCAGGGAGGGCCGTCAGGCCCGCCGGGCACAACAGGAAGGAGGAGGGCCTTTCGGCCCTCCTCCTTCCTGTTGCCCTCTGCGGCGACGCTAAACGTCCGCCATGGCGGCCATATGCCGGTAGAGCTTCCAGCGATAGGCGTTTTCGGCCCTGGCCCGCTCCAGAAGCCGGGCCGCCTCTTCGGGGTGGGCCCGCTGGAGGATGCGGTAGCGGTTCTCGCCGTAGATGTAGTCCTCCAGGGGCAGGGAGGGTTCCTTGTTGTCGAGGGTGAGGGGGTTCTTCCCCTCTTCTCGCCTCCTCGGGTCGTAGCGCATCGTGATCCAGTGGCCCGAGGCGACGGCCTTTTTCTGCTGTTCCAGGCCGTTTTTCAGTTCGATGCCGTGGGCGATGCAGTGGGCGTAGGCGATGATGATCGACGGGCCGTCGTAGGATTCGGCCTCTCGGAAGGCCTTGACGACCTGGGCGTCGCTGGCGCCCAGGGCCACGCGCGCCACGTAGACGTTGCCGTAGGCCATGGCCATGAGGGCCAGGTCCTTTTTCATGGCCGGCTTGCCACCGGCGGCGAATTTCGCCACCGCTCCCATCGGCGTCGATTTCGACATCTGACCGCCCGTGTTCGAGTAGACTTCCGTGTCCAGGACGAGGACGTTGACGTTTCTGCCCGAGGCCAGGACGTGGTCCAGGCCGCCGTAGCCGATGTCGTAGGCCCAGCCGTCTCCGCCGAGGATCCAGACGTTTTTGCGGACCAGGACGTCGGCAAGGCTCAGGAGGTCTTTGGCCTTGGCCTCTTCCCTCCCGGCCAGGTTCGCCTTGAGGCGCGCCACTCTTTCGCGTTGCGCCGCGATTCCCTTTTCGTCGCTCTGGTCGGCGCCGACGAGGTCCGCGACCAGGCCCTGGCCGACGATCTCTTTCTGGCCTTCGAGCAGTTCGAGGGCGTACTGGAGCTGTTTGTCCAGGGCAAGACGCATGCCCATGCCGAATTCGGCGTTGTCCTCGAAGAGGGAGTTGGACCAGCTCGGGCCCCGTCCTTCTCCGTCGCTCGTCCAGGGGGTGGTGGGGAGGTTGCCTCCGTAGATGGACGAGCAGCCCGTGGCGTTGGCGATGAGGGCTCTGTCTCCGAAGAGCTGGCTCAGGAGTTTGACGTAGGGCGTCTCTCCGCAGCCGGCGCAGGCGCCGGAGAATTCGAAGAGGGGGCGCAGGAGCTGGATGTCTTTGACCGTTCCCAGGTTGAGCTGCCCCCTGTCCATGTCGGGCAGGCTCAGGAAGTAGGTCCAGTTCGCCTTTTCGCTTTCCCGAAGCGGCGGCTGGGGCACCATGTTGATGGCTTTTTTCCCCTCTTCCTTTTTGCTCCGGGCCGGGCAGTTCTGGACGCAGAGGCTGCAGCCGGTGCAGTCTTCCGGCGAGATCTGGACGGTGTATTTTTTGTCTTTGAAGGCGGGCCATTTGGCGTCGGCCGATTTGAAGGTCGCAGGCGCGCCCTCCAGCAGGGTGCCGTCGTAGACTTTGGAGCGGATGACGGCGTGGGGGCAGACGAGGACGCATTTGCCGCACTGGATGCACGTTTCCGGGTCCCACTGGGGGATTTCCATGGCGATGTTGCGCTTTTCCCACTGGGTCGTGCCCGTCGGGAAGGTGCCGTCGGCCGTGAGGGCCACGTCTTTGACGGTGAGGCTGTCTCCTTCGTTGGCGAGCATGGGACCCAGGACGGTTCTGACGAATTCGGGCGCCTCGGCGGGGACGGCGGGTTTCATGGCGAAGGCGCTGGTGACTTCCTTCGGGACGTTGACTTCGTGGAGGTTGGCGACGGAGGCGTCGACGCAGGCGTAGTTCTTTTTGACGATGGCTTCGCCTTTGTTTCCGTAGGTTTTTTTGATGCTCCGCTTGATGGCTTCGATGGCCTCGTCCTGGGGGAGGATTCCGCTGATGGCGAAGAAGCAGGTCTGCATGACGGTGTTGATGCGGACGCCCATTCCCGTTTCGTGGGCCACTTTGTAGGCGTCGATGACGTAGAAGCGGATCTGTTTGTCGATGATTTCTTTCTGCAGTTCCCGCGGCAGACGGTCCCAGACGTCTTCCGGGCCGTAGATGCTGTTGAGGAGGAAGGTGCTTCCCGAAGCCGCCTGGGCGAGGAGACGGTATTTTTCGACGTAGGTGAAGACGTGGCAGGCGATGAAGTTGGCCTGGCCGATGAGGTAGGACGATCTCAGTTCTTTCGGGCCGAACCGCAGGTGCGAGACGGTGAGACCTCCGGATTTCTTGGAGTCGTAGACGAAGTAGCCCTGGGCGTAGTTGTCCGTGTCGTCTCCGATGATTTTGATGGAGTTTTTGTTGGCCCCCACGGTGCCGTCGGAGCCGATTCCCCAGAAGAGGCAGCGGACGGTTTTTTCGTCTTCCGTGCTGTAGGCGCTGTCGTAGGCGAGGCTGAGGTGGGTCTGGTCGTCGTCGATGCCGACGACGAAGGGCTGTTGCGGCTGTTCCTTTTTGAGTTCGTCGAGGACGGCTTTGACCATGGCCGGCGTGAAGTCTTTCGACGAGAGGCCGTAGCGCCCTCCGATGAGGCGCACCGAGGGGCGCCCGTCGGAGAGGGCCGCTTTGACGTCGAGGTAGAGGGGCTCTCCCTGGGAGCCCGGCTCTTTGGTGCGGTCGAGGACGGCGACGGAGCGGACGCTCGACGGGAGGGCCGCCAGGAGGTGGGTCGCCGAGAAGGGGCGGTAGAGGCGCACTTTGACGACGCCCACTTTTTCTCCCGCTTTCATCAGGTGCTCGACCGTTTCGTGGGCCGTTTCGGCTCCGCTTCCCATGAGGATGACGACGCGCTCGGCGTCACTGGCTCCGACGTAGTCGAAGAGGTGGTAGCTTCTGCCGACGACGGAGGCGAACCGATCCATGGCGGCCTGGACGTGGCCCGGGCAGGCTTCGTACCAGGGGTTGGAGGCCTCTCTGGCCTGGAAGTAGTAGTCGGGGTTCTGCGCCGTCCCCCGGATCCGCGGACGGTCCGGCGTGAGGGCCCTTTCTCTGTGGGCCTGGACGAGGCCGTCGTCGATCATGGCGCGGGCGTCTTCTGCCGTGAGCTGTTCCACTTTCGCCACTTCGTGGGAGGTCCGGAAGCCGTCGAAGAAGTGGACGAAGGGGACACGCGACGCGAGCGTCGCCGTCTGGGCGATGAGGGCCATGTCCATGGCCTCCTGGACCGATCCCGAGGCCAGAAGGGCGAAGCCCGTCTGGCGCACGGCCATGACGTCGCCGTGATCGCCGAAGATGGAGAGGGCGTGGGACGCCACGGTGCGGGCCGCGACGTGGATGACCGTCGACGTCAGTTCGCCGGCGATCTTGTACATGTTGGGGATCATGAGAAGAAGACCCTGGGAGGCCGTGAAGGTCGTGCCCAGCGATCCGGCCTGGAGCGCCCCGTGGAGCGCCCCCGCCGCGCCTCCTTCGCTCTGCATTTCCACCACCGAGGGCACCGTGCCCCAGATGTTCGTCCTCCCCTCCGAGGACCACTGGTCCGCCCATTCGCCCATGTTCGACGACGGCGTGATCGGGTAGATGGCGATCACTTCGTTCGTCAGGTGCGCCGAGTAGGCCGCCGCTTCGTTGCCGTCGATCATTACCTTCTGTCTTGTCATTTTCGTGCCTCCTGTCCTGGGTCTGCCCAGCTCCGTCGCTAAAAGGTCAGGAAGGGGGGGCGGAGACGGAACGTCGCATCGCAAAGAGCCTTTGCCGTATATTTTATACACTTGGCGCGATATGTCAAAATATTTAAACTCGCCGATTCCCACACCCGCAGCCCCGTCCCTTTCGGCGCCCTGTCCGCCGAAAGAGAAAGGAAACGGCACGCGTCCCCTCCTGCCGAGGGGACCCTACGCGAATAGTTTAACACGCCGTAAGATTTTAGGAAGGCACAAAGGCCCCCTTCCCGAGCCTCCCCCCTTCCGGTCGGTTTCGCGACGGACGCTCGTGAGAAAAAGCCGCGTGGCGAAAAGAGGGGTCCGAAGATCCCTTCCGCCCGTCTTTCTCGCCTCGGCGCCTGCCGCCCCTTCCTCCGGCAGCGACGTTCACGCCCCCTGCGGGGCGCCCCGCCCGCGTCCGAACCGGGCCGCGAGAGGTGGAAGGCGGGCTTTCGGGAAAAGGCTGCCGCCTCCCGAGAGGAGAGCCCTTCGTCGAAAAGGCCGGACCTCCCGACGGCCCCTTCCGTGGTTTTTCCGGAAAAGGCCGTCGGGAGGTCCCTTCGGTCCTGCATCAGCCCGAATCCGCAGGCGCTTCAAGACAAACTCCGTCGGATCCGCCGATCAAGAGGCCCGTTCCAATCACCTCGCAGGTGCGAGGTCGAGGCAACCGTTTCCGTCCTTCAGGCTCTTCCTGACCGCAGGCTGGACGTGGGCTTCCATCCTGTTTCCACCTGCCGAGCAGGGGTCGGGAACCCGACCCGAGGTGCGACTCACGACGGTGCCCCTGTCTTTTCTGCCGTGATCCGCGTCGATTTTCCCCCCGTCCGGAAGGGAGAACCCCGCGGTAAGAGGGCCGACGCGCGTCGGCCCTCTTACCCGATCGTCTCAGCCGAGGTGCTCTTTGATGAGGGGCGTGGGCAGGCGGGTCAGCTCCGATCGAGGGAGAAGGCCCAGCAGCTCCCAGGCCAGGTCGAGAGAGGCGCCGATCTCGCGGTCTTCGGCCTCGCCCTGGGAGAGGAATCGCGCCTCGAAGGCCCGTCCGAAGCGGAGGACGCTCTTTTCCACGGAGCCCAGTTCGTCCTCTCCGACGACGCCGGCCAGAGCCCGCACTTCCTGCACCTTGCTGTAGGAGGCGAAGAGTTGTCCCGCCAGGTCGGGATGGTCGTCGCGGGTGAAGCCCTTGCCGATGCTGTCCTTCATGAGGCGGGACAGACTGGCGGGGATGTCGACGGGGGGATAGACGCCCTGGGCGAACTGGTCCCGTGAGAGAACGATCTGCCCCTCGGTGATGAAGCCCGTCAGGTCCGGTATGGGGTGAGTGATGTCGTCGTTGGGCATGGTCAGGATGGGAAGCTGCGTCAGGCTTCCCGGACGGTCGCGAAGGACGCCGGCGCGTTCGTAGAGGGAGGCGAGGTCGCTGTAGAGATAGCCCGGATACCCCTTGCGGCTCGGGACCTCGCCTCGGGCCACGGCCAGCTCCCGAAGGGCCTCGCAGTAGTTGGTCATGTCCGTCATGACGACGAGGACATGGTAGCCCAGATCGAAGGCCAGATATTCGGCGGCGGTCAGGGCGGCCCGAGGAACGGCGAGGCGCTCGATGACGGGGTCCGAGGCCAGGTTGAGAAAGACGACGGGCGGCTGTCCTCTCCCCGCGTCGCGGAGAGCTTCGATGAAGTAGGCGGCGTCGTCGTTGCGGATGCCGATGCCGACGAAGACGACGGCGAAGTTCTCTCCGGCGACGAGGCGGGACTGAGAGGCGATCTGAACGGCCAGGTGGTTGTGGGGCAGGCCGTTGGAGGAGAAGATGGGCAGTTTCTGCCCTCGGATGAGGGTCATGAGCGTATCGACGACGGAGATTCCCGTGTGGATGAAGTCCCGCGGGTAAGAGCGGGCCATGGGATTGATGGGGCGGCCGTTGATGTCGCGGCGCAGGCCTCCCAGAACGGGACCGCAGCCGTCTCGCGGCTCGCCCAGCCCGTCGAAGGTCCTTCCCAGGATGGAGGGGTCGAGAGGCATCTCCAGGTGACGGCCCAGGAAACGGACGCGACTTCTGTCGGGAACGAGGGCCGCCGTTCCGGCAAAGACCTGGACGACAGCCCGGTCCTCCTCGACGAGGACGACCCGCCCCCGCCGGGGGGAGCCGTCCGGTCCCACGACCTCGACGGCCTCGTCGTAGCCGACGCCGCGGACGCCGTCGACGACGACGAGAGGCCCCTCGATGGAGGCCAAGCCCCGATATTCCGCAAGGCTCATCGACGATCCCTCCCTACGGCCAGGCGCTCCGTGCCGATGCGCTCGAGCCGCGATTCCAGTTTCAGGCGGATCTCCTCGAAGGAGGCGAGATCGGCGACGGAGATCTCGCGGAGGCGGTAGAGGGCCTCCACCTCTTTGGCCTCCCTGATGAGACGGAGCGGGACGTCCTTGGCGACGAGGTCCCTGGCCCTCCTGTAGAAGTGGACGATGAGTTCCATGATGGCGAAGGTCTTGGCCGGGGGACAGAAGGCGTCGGGGCCGAAGGCTCCCTGCTGGAGGAATCCGATCTTGATGATGGAGGCCACGAGGGCCACGAGACGCTGTTCGTCGGGGAGGACGTCCTCTCCGACGAGTTGGATCACCTGCTGGACCCGCTCGTCCTCGGAGAGGAGGCGCCGCACTTCGTCCTGCACGCTTCCCCAGCGGGGATCGATGTGGCTTTCGAACCAGGGTCGGACCTCGGCGGCATACTCGCTGTAGGAGTTCATCCAGCTGATGGCCGGGTAGTGACGGGCCGAGGCGAGGTCGCGCTCCAGGGCCCAGAAACAGCGGATGAAGCGTTTGGTGTGGCGCGTGACGGGCTCGGTGAAATCGCCTCCCGGAGGGGAGACGGCGCCGATGAGGGTGACGCTGCCCCGCTCCCCGCCCATGGTCGTCACCCGCCCGGCCCTCTCGTAGAATTCGGCCAGGCGCGACGGCAGGTAGGCCGGGAACCCCTCCTCGGCGGGGATCTCCTCCAGGCGACCGGAGATCTCCCGAAGGGCCTCGGCCCAGCGCGACGTCGAATCGGCCATGAGGGCCACGTCGTAGCCCATGTCGCGGAAATATTCGGCGATGGTGAGGCCCGTGTAGATCGAGGCCTCTCGGGCGGCGACAGGCATGTTGGAGGTGTTGGCGATGAGGATCGTCCGCTCCATGAGGGGACGGCCCGTCTTGGGGTCCTCCAGGGAGGGGAACTCCTCCAGGACCTGGGTCATCTCGTTGCCCCTCTCGCCACAGCCGATGTAGACGACGAGCTGAGCGTCGCTCCACTTGGCCAGCTGGTGCTGCGTCACCGTCTTGCCCGTGCCGAATCCGCCGGGGATGGCCGCCACGCCGCCGCGGGCGATGGGGAAATAGCCGTCGATGACGCGCTGTCCCGTCAGAAGGGGCTCCTCGGGCAGAAGGCGCTGGCGCACGGGGCGCGCCCTGCGGACGGGCCAGCGCTGCATCAGAGGCAGGACACGCTCGCGGCCGAAGCCGTCGCGGAGGCGGAGCAGGGAGGCTCTCCCGTCGTGGAAACCCTGAGGGAGGACCTCGAGAACCTCACCCTCCATGTCCGGCGGCAGAAGGAGGCGGTGTTCGACGAGAGGCGTCTCCTTCACCGTGGCCAGAAGCGTTCCGGCCGTGACGATATCGCCCTTCGTCACCTGAGGGAAAATCTCCCAGTTGCGGTCTTCGTCGAGCTGCTCGAGACCGCCGCCCCGGCCCAGAAAGGGGCCGCTCTTTTTCATGAGAGCGCCCAGAGGACGACCGATTCCGTCGAGGATGGCGCCGACGAGGCCCGGCCCGAGGGTGACCGAGAGGGGCTCGCCGAGGCCGACGACGGGCTCTCCCGGCAGGAGTCCCTGAGTGTCCTCGAAGACCTGAAGGATGGCCTCGTCTCCCTCCTGGCGTATGACCTCGCCCAGAAGACGGAGGGGGCCCACCTCGACCATCTCCCTCATGGCGAACCCGGCGAGACCTCGGGCCCTGACGACGGGTCCGTTGATGGCGACGATTCGGCCCTGACGTTCCACGGCGGCCCTCTTAGTGAGCCGCCAGGAGCGCTTCGGCCAGGCGTTCCCGCAGCTCTCCGGCCTTGGAGTGCCAATCGGCCGGAACACGTCTCCGCCCGTCGGACGTCTCGATCCAGAGGCCGCCCAGGATGGGGGCGGCCTCCGGAGAGGCCTCGAAACGAATCGACGGCAGAGCCTCGGAAAGCCGCCTCATAAGGCCGGCCACATGGGGCTTCTCCTTGGGACCGGGGCGAAGGACGAGGGAGTCGGCCCCGGGCAGAGAGGAGATGGCCTCGAGGGCCAGACCGAAAAGGATGTCGTCGAAATCGGGCCGCGAGGAAAGGGCGACGAGGGCCTCCTCGAGGCGGCGCACGCCCTCGTCGAGGAGGAGGTTCTGAAGGCGGATGCGCTCGAGGGAGCGCTCCCTCTCCATGGCCGCCAGCTGACGGCGGCGGATGTCCTGTGCCCTGGCCTGGGCCTCGTCGACGATCAGGGCCACCTGCTGTTCGAGGCGAGCCTCCTCGGCCTTTTTCCAGGCCTCGGCCTCGGCCTCGGCCGAGTGGACCAGGGCCTCCTTCTGCGAGTCGGCCCTGTCGAGGAGAAGATCCCTAAGGGCCCCGACCTTGCCGCCTTCCTGTTCTCTCATCAGGCTTTCACCCCCAGGGCATTGCCCAAGAAACGATCCATGAAATCGTGGCCCCGCAGGGAGCCTTCCGGCCCGGGAACCTCGACGACGAGGGGAAGTCCTCCCTCAAGCCGGAGCTCTCCTATCGTGGCGGCGACCCAGGAGGCAGCCTCCTCGGTGAAAATCAGAAGGGCCAGCTCCTTGTCGTCCAGGGCCTCGTCGACGACGGAGGCGATCCTCTCCCTGTCGACGAGGCGTCCCTCGACGCCGGCCAGACGGAACCCGGCCAAGGCCTCCTGGCTGTCGCTGATCAGAAGGGCCTTCAAGGGATCAGAGTTTTCCCAGGATCAGCAGAGAGACGATGACGCCGTAAATGGCGATGCCCTCGGCCAGCCCCAGGTAGATGAGCGTCGTGCCCAGAAGTTCGGGCTTCTCGGCCACGGTGCCCAGGGCGGCGGCACCGACCATGGCGACGGCGATGCCGGCGCCGAGGCAGGCCATTCCCGTGGCCAGGCTCGCCCCGATGAACCCCAGTCCCGACGAGGCGGAGGCGACTCCCGTCGAGGCCAGGGCGGGCGCCTCGAGCAGAGTCGTCACCAGGGCCGCCGCCATGGCGACACCGCCTGCCGTCACGGCGGCGGCGAGGACCTTCCTCGGCGACGACGGGAAACGGCGACGCAGGCGAAAACCGACGAAGACCGTGGAAAAAGAGACGACGACAAGCAGAGCCAAACCGGTCATGATGAAACCCCTTTCTTCAATTTCTCGTAGCGGTAGAGCGAAGCCGCTGGTCGCCCCCAGGGAACGGGGCGGAAAGGACGCCCTCCGCCGCGGAAAAATTTGCCGAACAGCTCGTAGTATTCGAGGCGCAGGGTCTGGATGAAGACGATGAGTCCCTCGAGGAGGACGATGAGCAGATTGCCCAGGACGAGGAGCAGCCACCGGAGGATCAGCCCTCCGGGCAGGGCTGCCGCCTGGTCCGCCAGCAGGAAAACGGCCATGGAGAGCCCGGCGTGATTGAGGGCGAAGGCGGCCAGGCGGACGAAGGAGGCCGTGTTGCTCAGGAAGGAAAAGAGGTGATGAAATCGGCTGAAGCCCTCGACGGCGGCGCTCCCTCTTTTTTTCCCTTTCCGTCCCGGCAGAGGAACGATTCCGGCCAGGAGGAAGAGGACGGCAAGGGTTACCGTCACCGAAAGGAGGGGACCGAAAACCGCATCTCCGCCCCATCCCGTCAGAGCCGAGACGCCGAGAAGGACGGCCGACCAGTAGAGAAGGAGTCCGGCCACCCCTCGCTCGCCCAGGAGAAATTCGCCCCAATCCCTCTCCTTCCAGCTCTCCTGAAGCCCCAGGATCATGGCGACGGACAGGCAGACGACGCCGGTGACGAGAGAGGCGGCGATAAGGGAGGACGTATCGTGCATCGGCGACAGCCAGAGGGGTTCGATCAGGTCCTCCTTCCCCATGACGCTGCCGTAGAGAAAGCCGAAGAGGGCGGAGACGACGCCCGCCAGCTGTACGACGGCGCCGAGCCCCCGGGAGAGCGTTCCCCTGCGCGTCAGCCACCAGGCCCCCAGGGCCAGCAGGGCGCCATGGCCGACGTCGCCGAACATGAACCCGAAAAAGAGGCAGAAGGTGACGGCGACGACGAAGGAGGGGTCTCTCTCGCCGTAGGAGGGGAGACTGTAGAGGGCGACGATATCCTGAAAGGCCCGGACGAGAGGGAGATTCTTCAGCATCGACGGCACGAGGCCGCGCTCGATCTGTTCCGGCTCGGGATCGGCGGCGACGAGGACCGTCCGCGGAGCCCTCCGGGCCATCTCCTCCCTCAGCTGGGGCAGCTCGTCGGCGGGAAGCCAGCCCGAGACGAGGTGGAGTCGTCCCATCTGCCCTCCCTCGCGGCAGATCTCCCAGATTCTCTGGCCCGAATGGAGCCGTGAATGAAGGGCGGCCAGCTCCTCCTCGTGGCTGTCGAGATAGGTCTGAACGGCCGTCCGGAGACCTTCGACGGCCCTTTTGTGGTGGGACTGGCGGCGGCGGAGCCGGGCCAGAGCCTCTGAGGCGCTTCCGCCGGGCAGATCGTCGAGGGGATAGACCTTGAAAAGCAGGGAATCGAGAAGCCTCTGGGCCCCCTCGAGATAGCCCGGAACGGTCACGGCAAGGATCCAGCGCTGGCGCCCGCGAAGGGCCAGATCGAGGAGAATCAGAGGGGCATCGCGGGAGGACTCGCGGAGCCTCTGCCAGTTGTCCTCGTCGATGCGCCCGAAGAGGACGGAGAGATGGCGGGCCTCGGAAAGATCGCGGGGATCGCGGCGCAGGCGGGCCAGGGCCTCGAGGAAGATGCACCCCGCCTCGAGAGTCTCCATCGAATCGGTCAGTTCCTGCGAGCGGCGATGCCACAGGGTCAGCTTTCCGGCGACCTGATCGACGAGAGACTTGGCCCGGGAGGGCGTCAACTCGACGTCGACGGAAAGGGGACGGGCCTCGGGGATCTCCCGTCGGGCCAGGCGCCAGACCGCTTCCAGCTGTTCCAGGGGCTCCTCGTAGGGATTCTCCCGCACCGTGGAGAGGCCCGCCCGAAGCGAGGCGTCGGAGACGCAGAGCCCCAGGGGAAGGGGCTGAAAGGCCCCTTTCAGGAGCAGGTGACGCGCCATTCCTTCCACCTCTTCGAGGGGACCGATGAGGGAAAGGGCCTTCATTTTCAGGAGGGCCATCGGATTTCACCTCCGGGGATGAGGGGTCGGCAGAGGAAAAGGGCTCCCTGCCGTCGGTCAAAACCGTAACGGACATCTTCGACGAGGGTGACGAGGTCGAAGGCCTCGAAGCGCCGGAGAAAAAGCAGGGCCACGACGCTCTGCAGGCCCGGCAGCCCCCTTCGGTAGACGCGGAGGGCCTCCTCCCGCAGACGCCGCTGCTTGGCCCTCTCCAGCGACAGCTCCTCGCGGGCCTCGTCGTCGGGGAAGACGTCGCCGTAGGGCCCCGACTGGAGCTTCCGCCAGAGCTCCTCCTCCGAGGGCGCCTGGACGAGGGCGTTCAACTCCCTCCGCCCGATGCGGCGTCCTCCGGGCATGAGAGCCCCCATCAGCTCGGCGCCGTCCATGGCGTAGTAGCGCCGACCGCGCCGGATCCAGGAGAGATTGGCCAGGTCGGCCTCGGTGCCGAAAAGGTCGGCCAGCTGCCTTCCGACGGAGCCGCCCAGGGCCCGGCAGGCCGCGAGGGTCAGAGAAAAGAGACGCCGGTCCAGAGACATCTCGACGGGGAAAAGCCCTGTCGCGGCATCGTCGAGCTGGGCCACCATGGCTGCCGCCTTGGGCCCGAGAGGCGTGGCGGCCAGAAGACGGGCCACCTCCAGAAAGGACGTGGCCTCGACGAGGCTCGGCAGAGGATAGGGCGTGCGGGGAAAACGGTCGACGAGGCGCTTCAGATAGGCCCTGTCGACGTGACCGGCGCGGAGACGGCGAAGAAGGCGCTTGAGAAACTCCATCACCCAGCGGTCGCGAAAGGTCTGAAGGAGGCGCAGGGAAGGCCCCCTGAAATGGACGAAAAACCGTTCCGCCTCGAGAAAGGGGACGACGGAGACGACCTCCTCCACCTGGGCCCGAGCCAACCCCTTCGGCTCCAGGCCCTCGAAAAAGGGGGCATAGGGCTCGCTTCCTGCCAGGGCGAAGGCGATCTCCTCGACGGAGTCGCAGTCGAGAAGCCTCCAGAAAAAGGCGTCGTCGAGCAGCGTCGAGGCCCGGGCACGGCCGCCGGCGCAGAGTCGACCGCCCAGATCAGGAGAGAGGACCACGGTCCCGGCCCTGACCGATCCACCTTTCGGCAGCCTCTTTCGCTATATCCCGAGCGACGGCCTCCATGCGCCCCCGGGCGTGGAGGGCAAGGGCATCGCGCTCCTGCTGGGCCAGTTGGGCCATGTGGCGCGCCTCCTCCTCCGAGGCGGCGCGAGCCCCTTCGAGCCGGGACCGGGCCTGTTCCCGGGCCGCGGCAAGCTTCTGCTCGCCCTCGACGACGGAGGCCCTCTTCGTCTCCTCCAGAAGGGTCGCCGCCCTGCGGCGGGCCTCCTCGACGGTCCTTTCGGCCTCATCCTCGGCATCGAGGAGAACGGAAAGTACCTGATCCAGATCTTTCATCTCATGACCTCCCCTACCGTGACGAAAGGGATTGCACCCGCTTCATGCGAACGAAGTCCTCCCGCTCCCCCTCCTCCAAGGCCTCGGCGATTCCCCGCAGGGCCCGATCCAGGGCGGGAAGGGCCACCTTCTCGAGGGAGTTGACGCGACGGTTCGTCTTGCGGACCTGGCCGGCCAGCCGGAAAAGGCCGCTCTCCATCTCGGCCAATCGCGCCGTGAGGGCCAGGGCCTCCCGGAAGGACCTTCCCGCCCTGTCCAGGGCGCCCGAGGTGGCCCAGAAGGAGTAGACGGGCCGGGGCCGGACCTCGATGGCGTCGACCTCGGGGACTTCCACTCCGAGGACGGAGCGGAGACGGACGGTGATGCCCTCCTCGAGGGGCACCGCCTCGGCCAACTCCTCGACGACGTCGATCCCCTGGGCCAGATTGGCCCGCTGAAGATCTCTGTAGGCCTGGGAGAAGAGGCGTGCCGCCTCTTCGAGGAGCCCCCTCGCCCTCTCCCTCTGGCGGGTCAGCTCCATCATGAGGATCCGCCGCTTCTGCTCCAGCAGATCCCGTCCCCGCCCGGCGAGGCGGCGGGAGCGGGCAAGTCTCATGTAATTGCCCCGAGTCGGCGCGGCCTTAATTTTCACCCACAGCCCCCCCTTGGTTCATTCAGTGTAAGCATGCCACTGCGAGAGGGATCTGACAAGGTGGCAAAATATTCCAAAAAGCACTCCCACGGTCTTCTTCCTTCCGGAGAAAAGAGGCTATCGTGACGCCCCTCAAGGGCGAACTCCCTTTTCTCGCCTCGTCATCGGCCCGCGGGCGATTCTTACCGGGTAAATTCAACCTCTCGCCCCGGACATATAGAAGGGGCCCCTTTTTCAGAAGAGGCGCCTCGCGTCACAGGGCGCCGCCGGAGGCTCCGGCTCGGGAGGGCGAGATTGCGAGAGGTCACGCCCTCCTCCGCTATAATGGAGACTCCCATCCCGCGTTTTTTCAGAAAGGAGCGCTTTCCCTGACCCCCATCGGCATCGTTCTGGCCCTGACGACGGCCCTCTGCTGGGCCATCGTTCCCCTCATCTACCGCCGCAACATGGGCGATCTTTCCTTTCCCGAAGTCAACGCCATCCGCTCCTTCGGCTTCGTCGGGGCGATGGTCCTCCTCGTCCTCTTTCAGGGAACGGGGATGCCGCCCGCTCTGCGGGGCCCCCACTTCCTCCTCCTCCTGGCCGCGACCCTTCTTGGCAACGTCTTCGGCGACGTCCTCTACCTCTCGTCCATCGCCAAGATCGGCGTCGGCCGGGCCGTGGCCATCACCAGCACCTACCCCCTCGTCGTCACCGTCCTGTCGGCGCTCTGGCTGGGCGAACGGATCACCCTTCCCATCGCCGTCGGAACGGTCTCGGTCGTCGCGGGCCTCAACCTCCTCCGCAAGGGCAACGACGCCGACAGAGGCCATCTCCCCGAGGCGAAACGGGGCTTCCTTCTGGCCCTCGCGACCGCTCTCTGCTGGGGGCTCTCCATCCCCGTCACGCGGTGGCTCCTCCTCGAGACGGATCTGTCGTCGACGGACCTCAACTTCTGGAGATCTCTCGTCTTTTTCCCCTCCGTCTGGGCCCTCTGGCTCCTCCGCTGTCGTCTGGGCTATCACCGGCCCGAGCGGATCCTGGCCCTCAGGGGCCGCTCCTGGCTGGCCCTCAACGGCGCCGGGGCCCTCGCCCTCGCCCTGGGGGGCACTCTGCTGGCCCTGGCCCTCCAGCAGGCTCCCGCCTCGGTGGTGACGCCCATCACCGCCTCGAGCCCGCTGATTTCGACCCTTCTGGCCATTTCCTTCCTGGGCGAAACGTCGACGCGGCGACAGTGGGTCGGCATCGCCCTCGTCGTCGTCGGATCGGCCGTCATCAGCTTCTGAGAACCCGAAAGGAGCCCGCCCTTGGACTTCGCCGACCTTCTCGTCCACCGCAGAAGCGTTCGCCGCTACAGCCCCGACCCCGTGGCCCGGGAGCGGGTCGACATCTGTCTCGATGCCGCCCGGATGGCCCCGAGCGCCTGCAACGGCCAGCCCTGGTTCTTTCACGTCGTCGACGGTCCCCTCCGTCCGTCCCTGGCCGAGGCGATGAATTCCGGCCTCTACGGCAAGGGGCTCAACGCCTTCGTCGCCGAGGCTCCCGTCCTCATCGCCGTCGAAACCCTCCGGCGCGAGCGTCTGGCCCCCTGGCTGGCGGGAATGGTCCGCCGCCTTCGCTACGAGACGATCGACGTGGCCATCGCCGTCGACCACTTCACCCTCCAGGCCGCCGAGCTGGGCCTCGGAACGTGCTGGATCGGCTGGTTCAACGAAAGGGCCGTCAAAAACGTGCTGGGCCTTCCCCGCCGATCCCATATCGACGTCATGATCACCCTCGGCTGGCCCGCCGATCCCGCCCCGTCGGGACGCAAGAAAAGGAAACCCCTCGACGCCGTCAGAGACTACGACAGTCCCTCCTGAAGCCGGCACGGTCGGGCCGACGAGAAAGGGGGGAAGAGAGGGAGACAGAAAGCCTTCCCTTCTCCCCCTCTTCCCCCTAGAATGGTAAAAGACATGAAAAATCTGACGAGGGAGGCATCTACCGATGGAGAAAATCAGGGACATCAAGAAGGCCCTTTTCTACGCCATCCATGCCGAAATGGAGGCCAACGAGTTCTACCGGGCCTGGGCCGACGAGAGCGACATCCCCCACATCAAGAAGGAGCTCCATGAACTGGCCCAATGGGAGGCCGGCCACCGCGACGCCCTCTGTGCCCACTACGAGAAGACCTTCGGCGAGGCCTTTTCGCGCGATCCGGCCCTTTTCGTCGAACCGGCCCTCCAGGTCCAGGCCGACGAATTCCACAACAGCTACGCCCTCCTGCGCATCGCCTCGACGGCCTACCTCTCGGAGATGAGGGCCGCCGAGTTCTACGAGCAGCTGGAAGAGGCCAGCTCGGGCGAGGCCCGGGAGATGTTCCGCGAGCTGAAGGAGATGGAAAGGAACCACATGGCGACGGCGAAGAGACGCTATATCGAGATGCGAGAGGCCATCGTCGGCTTCCGGGCCTTCTGAGCGCGGCGGCTTTTCCCGGAACGGCGGAAGCCGTCGCCTCTTCTTCGGGCCGCTTCGGGAGAGCGCCGACTCTCTCGGCCCTTCCGGACAAGGCCTTCCTCCGCGAGAGGGCGTGCGGCTCCTCCGCCGGCCCTCAGAGTCCCAGGGCACGGCGCCAGAGGGGCCACGGCGCCGTCGCGACGCCCGAGACCCAGGCCGAAGCGCCTCCGCCTCGGGCGCCCAGCTCGGGATGGCCCTTGAGAAAGGCCCGAAGATCGAAGGAGACGTCGGAGCCTCTGGCGACGACGAAGGGGCCTCGCCCCTCCGGTCCGGGACAGAGGACGACGACGAGGGCTCTGCCGTCGCTTTCGACCTGTTTTTTCACGGCAGGCGAGACCAGATCGGCCGTCCAGCCGGGAAGCTCGACGAAGTGAAGACGGAAGGCGCCACATTCCTCCGTCGTCCAGGAGAGGCTCAGGTTCTGGCGAGCCCTGTCGAGGTCCCTGGCCAGCCCCTCCTTTTCGGCCCTCAGCTTCTCGTAGACGCCCTCGATCCGGTCGACGGGGCAACCCACGCCGCGAAGAAGACGTCTCATGACCTGGCCGTAGAGGTCACGGAGGGAGCCCTCGACGGTGAAGGTCACCGTCCAGTCCGGCGCCGATCCGTTGTAGGCCGTCACGAAGAGGTCGCCCACCTCGGCCGTGGAGGCCACGTGGGAGCCGCAGCAGGCGTTGGCGTCGAAACCGTCGATCTCGACGACGCGGACGACGTCGTCGCCGATGCGCTCCCAGTTGGCCTTCAGGCCCGGGAAGGCCCGGGCCTCCTCGGCGGAAAGCTCGTGGACGGTGACGGTCCGGTTCTCGGCGATGACGTCGCGGGCCCTTTTTTCCGCCTCGAAGAGCAGCTCCCAGCCGATCTCGCCGTCATAGGCGATCGTGACGGAGCTCTCTTTGTCGCCGATGTGGGTCTTGGTGATGCGCAGCCCTTCCCGGAGGCCCTCCAGGACCTTCGAGAGGATGTGCTCGCCGCTGTGCATCCGCGTCAGCAGGCTCCTCCAGGCCTCGTCGGGAAGGGCACGGAGGACCGCGCCCTCTCGGGGCTCTCCCCGCCCGATCCGGAGTTCCGTCACGGCCAGGCCGTCGACGAGGCGCACGTCGACGACGGCGGCCTCGAAGTCTTCGGCCTCGAGACGGCCTCTGTCGGAGGGCTGGCCTCCTCCGGAGGGGCGGAAGGGGTTGGGATCGAGAAGGACCTCGGCCCCCTTCCCGCTGCGGGAGAGGACGGAAGCGATGCGAAGGATCATGGCCCTACTCCAGGGGCTCGCAGAGCTCGATCCTCTCGCCGTCGGGCCCGGAGAAGAAGAAGATGGACTTGCCTCCGAAGGGGATGGGCTCCTCCGAATCGAGGGAAAGGCCCAGAACCTTCAGCCGGGCGATCTCGTCGGCGACGCTGTCGACCTGAAAGGCCAGATGGATCGTCGGGCAGGACACCTCCGGGTAGGGACGGCCGGCCTTCTCCACGAGCTCGATGAGGGAGGAACCGCTTTCGAGGAAGAGGAGCCGCGTTCCCGGCCTGTCCACGCTTCTTCTCTCGCGGCAGCCGAGAACGTCGACGTAGAAACGGCGCGAACGGTCGAGATCGCGCACGAGAAGCCCCACATGGGCAAGAAAGGCCATAACGATCGCCTCCTGAATCAGATTGGCCCCATTGTACCTCAGGCGTCGGCCGAAAGGTCGCTCATCTCCCGGAGAAGTCGGATGGCCATGGCGTCGATTTCGTCGAGGGTGACCTCCTCGTCGGACTGGAGGAGCGTCTCCATCTGGCTCTGGACCATCTCGAGAACGGCGAAGAGTCCGGCCCGCTCCATGTGGGGGCGGGCCTCTTCGAGGACCTGATCGGGGAGCCGGTCGGTGAGGTAGCCGAAGAGGATGGCCGCCGTGGCGAACCAGCCCATGCGATCCTCGTCGGCGAGCCAGACGGGACTCAGAAGCCCGGCCAGATTGCACGTCTCCCAGGCACGGGCCTCGTCGTCGTCGTCGCTCTCGCCGTCGGGGACCTCCCAGTACTGGAGCAGGTAATAGGGAAGGTCGGGCTCGAGGGCGATGGCGTCCCAGAGGGCGCGGGACGCCTCGGGACCGGGGCCGGAAAGGAGGAAGAGGGCCAGGGCCCGGCCGTGGAGGGCGAAAAGGACATCCTCCCTCTCGGCCATGCTTCTTTCCAGGACCTCTCCGTGCCGCTCGAGGATCATGAGGGAGCGGTAGAGAAGGGTCCGCCCCAGCGTCTCGTCGTCGGGATCGAAGGAGACGAGCTCCTCGGCCAGGGCCAGGACCTTCTCGTCCTCGCCCGACATGAGGGCGTTGAAGGCCAGCCGCTCGAGAACGACGGCCAGAAGGCCTCCCAGGCGGTCATCGAGGCGGGGCTCTCCGTCGAGACGCCGACGCAGCTCGGCGGCGGCCCGCTCGAGAAGGGCCGCCGCCTCTCCCTCTTTTTCGGAGAGATCGCCCTCTTCGGCGAGAGCAAGAAGGGCATGGGGATTCTCGGGATCCAGCACGAGCAGTTCCAGGGCCGTCTCGTGGACCTCGTCGTCGCTTCCGTCCAACCTATCCAGAAGGGCATCAAGGACTCGCTCGTCTTCTCCAGTCATGGGGGTCATCCTTTCCGTGCCGTTGAAATTCAATTTCATTAAAATGACGATAGGCAACTCAAGCAAGCTCCGACAGCAGCTCTTGGTGGGACACGATGCCAGGACCATTCCCTGCGCGGTATTTCCCGTTTCGATTCGGCCCCTCCATCGCCATCTCCCCGGCGTCTGAAGACGCGAAGCGCACCTGCCCGCCTCCGCCAATCCTTCCCGCTATCCTGCCGGAAACGGTCTCCGTGGGCCTCCCGCCGAGGCCACGCCCGGCCTGTTCTCCCTCCACCCCTTTCCGCCCGATGCGATGAACGACCTAAACCCAGGGTCTCTCTATCATAGACGAGGCGCCCTCCTAAATCTTCCGTTTCTTCTGCCCTTCCTCGACGGTGTCCTTCGCCTGGGAGAAAGCTCCGATCGTGCCACCTCACCGCTCTTCCTCTTTCTTGACCTCGGCAGCCTATTTCCCGAAGCGGGACGACCGCCCTTGTCAAAAAGATACATCTCACTCTACAATGGCGGAGCGCGAAAGAGCAACAGAGTTGCATTATCAGTCTGGCTCATCAAGGGAGGGATGCTTCTGACAGCGACCTTTTCTCCATGTCCCTCGTCGCTCTCTTTTCCCGAATCTCGAATTCTTGGAACAGATCGATATAGGTGGACCGCAGCGAAAGGCAGGGTGACACAGTGAACTTCGAGCCCGGATCCATTCTGAAAGAAACGGCCGAAAAATTTCAGGCTCTCATCGGACCCGATTTTGATACTCTCACACTGGAACGCACTGTTTTCGGCCTCTTTTTCACGGGCGTCAAACTCAGCGACGGCCAGGGTGGCATCAGCTTCACCCCCGTCAAGGCCATTCCCGAAGCGGTCTGCTGCCCGACGTCGGCGCGGGCCATGCCTCTTTCGGGACGCCTGAAGGGAATGTCGGTCACCAAGGTTCTCCAGGAGATGTGGGAAGCGGACAGCCCCCTGAAAAAGGCCCTGGGCATCGCCACCTTGAACGCCCTTTCGGCGATCTGCGAAAAGGGACTGGAAGGGAAAGGCTACCGCCTGGAGATCGGAAATGACGCCCTCGACTCAATCGAGATCGCCGACGACGACAAGGTAGTCGTCGTCGGCGCCCTTGTCCCCATGCTAAAAAAGTTGAAGATTCGAGGGAAACCCTTCACCGTCCTCGAGCTGGATCCCCGCACGCTCAAGAAAGACGAGATGCCCTTCTTTGCCCCTTCAGAGGAGGCTCCCCTGCACGTTCCCGGGGCGGATCTTCTGGTCATGACGGGAACCACCCTCGTGAACGATACGCTGGAGGGGCTGCTCTCCTTGGCAAAACCGGGAGCCCGGGTCGTCGTCGTCGGCCCCACGGCCAGTCAGTACCCGGAGGAATTCTTCCGCCGCGGAGTGACCTGCCTGGGCGGCATCAAGGTCACGAAGGCCGACGAGCTGTTGGACATCCTCTCCGAGGGCGGCTCCGGGTACCACTTTTTCGGGCGCTATGCCGAGCGGACGACGCTGACGAAACCTTCGCCGCGTTGAGGCACTCCGCCGATGACTCCGACACGTCCGATGATTTACAGCCCCCACACCCCGCCCTCCAAAACTGAACCGAGAATCTCTGTCGGGAAGGCTCTGGAACTCATCCTGGCCGAAGCCCGCTATGAGTTGCCCGTCGAACGGGTGCCCCTTGCGGAGTCTCTCGGCCGCGTCGTCGCCGAAAAGCTGTACGCCCGCCACTCGCTTCCCGCGGTCCTTTCGGCCCAGGTAGACGGCATCGCCGTCCGATTCGACGACCGGACCAGCCTTCCCGATAGGACAGAAGACCGACCGTTCGCCTTCGTCGGCACCGGAACGGCCCTTCCCGAAGGCTTCGATACCGTCGTCAGGGCCGAAGACCTGGAGATTGCCGCCGACGGAACTCTGCGGATTCTGGAGGAACCCTGCGAGAAAGGCGCCTGCACCCTCCCTCCCGGGTGGGAACTTCGGAAAGGCGAGGTTCTGATCCCCCCTGATCTGCGTCTCGAACCCCAACACCTGGGACTTCTCGCGGCGGGCGGCCACAGGGAGATTCCCGTGCTGCGCCGTCCCCTCGTCGCGGTCCTCCCGACGGGAGACGAGCTCGTCCCTCAGGGATCGATGCCTGGGCCGGGGCAGAACATCGACTCCAACTCCGCCCTCTTCGCCGGCTACCTGAAAGGAGTCGGCGCCGAACCGCTCCTCTACCCCATCACGGCCGACGACCCCGTCCTTTTGGCGGAACGACTCGGCGATGCCCTATCGAAGGCAGACATGGTGCTGATCAACGGGGGGTCTTCCCGAGGGCACCGCGACTTTACGGTATCCGTCGTCGCCGGGCTGGGCAGAGTGCTGTCCCATGGGCTTAATGCCGCCCCGGGCAAACCGGTCCTGCTCGCCATCATCGAAGGTAAACCCGTCGTCGGGGTACCGGGCCCTGCCCTTGCGGCCTGGTATGCCCTGGAAAACCTCGTCGGTCCCATCGTCAGCCGCTTTCTCGCCCAACCGCCCCAGGAAAGAAGGAGCGTCAAGGCAATCCTCACCCGGGAGCTGAGACTGGAAGGATTCCTGAAAGAGGCCCTCCTCTCCCTTCGCGTCCTTCTCTCTCGCGACGGCGAAGGGCGATATCTCGTCTCGCCCTATCCCTTGAAAAACTCCATGGTCACGAACTTCGTCCGCTCCGATGGCATCCTTCGCATCCCTGAAGGAGTCGCCGGCTACGACAAGGGGGACGAAGTCGAAATCCTGCTTCTCTACCCCCAGGCGATTATCGAAAAACGGATGGAAAAACGACAGCTTCAGACCCTTGATGAAAGCGAGGTCTTTTAGGTGAAAGCCCCCCTGCGCGGAATCCTCCTGTCCCTCGTCTTCATTCTCCTGGCCGGCTCCGTTCCGGCATCGGCCAAAACGATCGTGGACATGGCCGGGAACGAGGTCGACGTCCCCGACAAGGTGGAGCGCATCCTCATCACCTGCTACGGAGGAGCGACCCACGAACTGACCGTCCTAGGAGGAGCCGACCTCCTCGTCGGCCAGCCCTCGATGAAGCCCTTCCCCCTCCTCGCCGGGATGCATCCCAGCTTCAAGGAGATACCCGACGCGGGATCCTTCAACAACGTCAACGTCGAAGAGGCCCTCAAGCTGAACCCCGACCTGGTGATCGCCAGCGTCACCTCCGCTCAGGGCAACAGGCAGCTCGCCGAAGCCGGACTGCCCGTCGTGGCCGTCCTCACGGGGAAGGCCGACGTCGAAAAAATCCAGAGGGAATTCCTCCTCGTCGGATCCCTCATCGGCCGCGAAGAACGGGCGCAGCGCCTGGTCGACTACTGGCAGAAGGTATTGAAGCTGCTGGAGGAGCGCACGGCCCCGATCCCTAGGGAAGAGCGCAAGCGCGTCTACTACATGTTGGGGAATTTCTTGCACACCAACGGAAGCGACTGGTGGGGCGAGTTCCTCATCACGACGGCGGGAGGGATCAACGTGGCCTCCGAACTCGGCAGGGGCAGGGACATCAACGCGGAGACACTGCTGCGGTGGGACCCCGACGACATCATCGTCAGCGGAAACGAAGGCAGCCTTCTCCCGCCGGCTGAACTGCGGGATCATCCCCAGATCGGGACGCTCCGTGCCGTCCGGGAAAACCGCCTCCACTACTGCCCCGTAGGCGCCTTCTGGTGGGACCGCCCCTCGCCGGAGGCGATCCTGGGCTTTCTCTGGCTGGGGAAGACGCTCTACCCCTCCCGTTTCGCCGACGTCGACCTCACCGTGGAGACGAAGGCCTTTTTCAGGGAGTTCTATGACGCCACGCTGAGCGACGAGGACGTCCAACTCTTTTTCAACCCCGCTGCCCTGGCCCGACAGTAAAGCTTCCCCCCCAAAGCCCGAAGGCATTCCTCTGCGGAGGAATGCCTTCGGGCTTTGGGGGGGGTGAGGCGAGGGATATCTCGTTTTGAGCGAAACGACGTTCTTATCGCTCCTTCCAGGACCAGAATCGGTGAGGTTTCGCGAAAGAGAGACTCACCTCTTCGGGGCGATAGTCCCATCCGTAGAATTTACCTTAAAAAATCCGTGCCTCGGCTTCGATGTCGAAACCGTAGAGATCGGGATGAAAGGTCCGGGCCATGAAGGGAAGTCCCAGAATCCCGTGGAGACTGCCGAAACCCCCGCCGGGAGAGGCGAACAGGAGGCCCTTCTCGTGATCCTTCGCCGCCACCTCGTCGGGCGAGAGGCGTTTCAGCGCCGGACTCTCCGGCGAGACGCCCGAGACGAGCGTGCTGGAAATGCAGCCGTTGCAGCGGAAAACGCACCCCGTCGTGGTGATCTGGAGGAACTTCCCACCGGGATGGAAGTGAAAGAGAGGAGCCGTCTCGATCGACACGGGAGTGACCACGAGATACGCTCCGGGAGCGATCTCCTCCATGCGGCCGGCCACGTTGCGGTAACGGCCGCAGGCCCCGGTCCGGCCCTTCTCGACCGAACAGGCCCGCTCGCAGACGGGGCATCTCATCGGCAGGGCCTTCCCTCTAGCGATTCCTTGGCAAATCGGATCCAAAAACCCCGGTCGTCGTTGTCGATGAGAAATTTTTCGATGCCGGCCTCGGCCAGGGCGTCACGAAACGCCTTCAGCCTGAAATCGGAGGTGCGCTCCCGGACCTGAGGTTCCCATCGGGGATCGCGCTCTCTCATCTGGGCGGTGATTTTCCTTTTCATATCGCCGTTCCCGAAGCCGCCGCCGATCCAGACATAGCCGCCTGGCGCCAGAACCCGCCAGACCTCTCGAAAGGCCCGGGCCGGCTCCTCCCAGAAAAAGACCGATCCCCGGCTGACGACCAGGTCCACCGAACCGCTCTCCAGGGGGATCCGATGAACATCCCCCAGAAGGGTGCTCACCCTGGAACCCCTTTCGCGCTCGGCGATGCCTTCCTCGGCGAAAACCAGCATCTCGGGGCTGATGTCCAGAAGAAGAACCTCCAGCTCGGTGATCTCGGCCATGGCCAGACCCAGCAGGCCCGGGCCGCTTCCCAGATCGAGACAGCGACCCCGGGTGATCCCCGTCTCTTCCTTAATGCGCTCCGCCACGACCGGATAAAGAGGGGCAAAGACCTCCCTGGCCGTCCTGACAAACTGTGCAGCGTCGGTCTTTTCCATCTCTGCTCCCTCCAGGAAAGGAGATGACCCCCGTCAGGTGACGCTCCGAAACAAGCCGCAGGAGCTCCGGCAAAAGGCCGTCCCGATTGTCGGAAGTCACCTCCACGACCCGCACATCCTGTCTGCTGCGGATCTTGCGCGGGAGCGAAGCCCCCGATCGCTTGAGGACGCCCAGGACCGGCAGCGGCGAATCGAGGCAGGCCATGACGGCATCGTGAAAGGCCACGGCCCTTTCCTCGAAAAAACCGATCTCGTCCATGACGACGGCGTCAACACGATCCTCCAGGGCCTTCCTCAAAAGAGACGCCCCCAAGCCGTCAAAGGCCGACGTGAGAGCCTCGAATCCCCGGTCGGTGCGCCGGGCGATCAGGGATGAAGGCGCCCCATGAGCGGCACCGAAAGGCTCGATGCAATAACCGCACATTCCTGTCCCATCGAAGGCGGGCCGCGTCCGGAAGCCGCCGATCCTCCAGTTCAGCCTTCGAAGCAGTCTGCCGAGGAGGGTGCTCTTGCCCGAGCCGACGGGGCCGGTCAAAAAGAGATTGAAGGGCGCGCTCTCTCCGGCCACGATGCCCCTCCTACTTCTTCCGCATCGAACGGATCAGGATTTCCCGGGCCTCTTCCTCACCCAGGTCGTAATGCCAGAAAAGGCGGTAGAAGTTTCGGGCCTCCTCGACGATATCGAAGTCGAAAATCTCCGGATAGAGCAGGTTGGCCAGCCATCTCAAACCCAGGACGCGGTTCACCGACGGCGGACGGTCGAACCAGCAGAAGGGATTGTCCGGAACGGCGTAGACGTGGCCGCTTTTCACGGCCTCGATATCCTTCCAGTGGGTGTCGCCTGCAATGCCCTCGCTGTAGCCGCCCCGAGAAGCTCCCCAGGCGATGATCAGGTCCGGGTTCCAGAGGAGAATCTGCTCCATGGATACGGACGACATCCCGACCTGAGGGCCCATGGGCACCTCCGCCACGTTGACGCCGCCCGCCAGATCCAGCACCTGGGTGTGGATGGAGCCGGCCGGATCGGTCTTCCGGCCGTCGGGCCCCTCGGCGTAGTAGACCCTGACTTTCTTGTCCTGAGGAATCCGAGCGGCCCTGTCGGCGATGGAGCGGACCGTCTCCCGGCAATACCGGGCCAGGACCTCGGCCCGCTCTTCCTCTCCCAGAAGCTTTCCCAGGAAAAGGTAGGATTCGTCGAGGCGCGTCAGCTCGTTGTCCACAAGGGCCACAGGGATGCCCGTCTGACTCTGCAGCTTGTCCGCGAAGGACCGGGCCGTCTCGTTGATGAAGGACATGGAGACGAAAAGATCCGGCTTGAGGGCCATGATCTCCTCCAGGTTGCCCGTCTGGGTGGAAAACCAGCCGCCGATGACGGGCAGGTCGCGATACTCGGCGGGGAGGAAGCACTTCTCTCGGGGCCTGAGCTCGTAGTTCCACCCCATCAGCTGATCGGGGGCCAGGGTGTAGATCAGGGTCGTCCCGATGGGATTCGTGGAATAGACCTTCCGGGGGGAGACGGGGACGACAAGATGCCTCCCCGCCATGTCCACGACCTCCCGCGTCTGGCCGGCCAGCGCGGCGGCTGAGAGGCAGAGCAGGAAAAAGGAGGCGGCAAGCGACAATCTGAACCTCTTCACGATGACGGCTCCTTTCAGGAAACGCGCTTTTGGACACACCCGACGAGGCTGTCGGGAATGCAGAGCTTTAAACCGCCCTGCCTTGCGTCGAGGGAGATGATCCTGACGTCGATCCCGTACATGGCGCGGATGTTTTCCCTCGTGACCACCTCGGACGGAGAACCGAGCCCCAAGGGGCGCCCCTGCCTGAAACAGAGAACCCGGTTGGCGTAAAAAAAGCTCTGCTCCGGGAAGTGGGTGGAAAGGATCACGGTCAGTCCCCTGCGGGAGAGGGACTTCACCCGCTCCATGACCAGAAACTGTCTGCCGAAATCCAGGTTGGTCGTCGGCTCGTCCAGGATGAGAATCCTCGGCTCCTGGGCCAGCGCCCGCGCCAGGAGGACCAGCTGCTGCTCCCCGCCGCTGATTCGCGTGTAGACCTGATCCTTCAGGTAGGAGATATCGAGCATCGCCATGGCCTCTTCGGCCTTCTCGACATCCTCCTCCGAGGGAGAGGCGAAAAGCGCGAGATGGCTCGTCCGCCCCATGAGAACCACGTCCAGCGCCCGGAAGGGGAAGACGGCCCCCCGAGCCTGGGGCACGTAGCCGATGAGCCGGGCCCGCCGGGCCGGAGACCAGCCCTCCACGTCACGACCGTCGACGAGCACCTGGCCGGCCTGCTTCTCCAGAAGGCCCAGGATCGTCTTGAAGAAGGTCGTCTTGCCCGAGCCGTTGGCACCGAGCAGGCAGAGGACCTCGCCACCTTCGACGAACATCGAGATGTCCTCGACGACGGTCTTGCGGCCGTAGCCGCAGGAGAGCCCCTTCGTCTCGAGCCTCATCGCAGGGCTCCTCTCTCCCTGAGGAGAAGGAAGAGAAAGAAGGGGACGCCGATGAGAGCCGTCAGAACGCCCAGAGGGATCTCGACCGACGTCAGAATCCGCGCCAAGTCGTCCACAAGGAGCAGGAAAACGCCTCCGGCGACGATCGAGGCCGGGTAAAGGTCCTTGTAGTCGGGGCCCACGAGAATGCGGGCGAGATGAGGGATCACCAGCCCGACCCAGCCGATCATCCCGCTGACCGAGACCGAGGCGGCCGTCACCAGAGTGGCGCAGACGATGACCAGCAGCTTGTAGCGCATCACGTTCAACCCAAGGGCCGTCGCCTCCTCGTCGCCGAGAGAAAGGACGTTGAGACGCCAGCGGATGAGAAAAAGCGGGACAAGCCCCAGAAAAACGGGAACGGCGACAAAGCCCACGTCGGACATCGTGATGGACGAGAGGCTCCCCATGAGCCAGAAGGTGATGGTGGGCAGCTTGTCGTAAGGGTCGGCCACGTACTTGAGAAAGGACGTCGCAGCCGTGAAGAGGGACCCCGTCATGATCCCCGCGAGGACCAGCCCCAGGGTCCGGTCATGGCGTATCCTGCCGCTGAGCAGACAGGTCAGCCCCACGGCACCGAGACTGATGAAAAAGGCGAGCGCCTGAATCCCCACGACCCTCAGCGAGAGGCAGATTCCCAGAGTCGCGCCGAAACCGGCGCCAGCTGCCGCGCCGAGCAGGGCGGGGGAAGCCAGGGGATTGCGGAACAGCCCCTGGTAGCAGGCCCCCGAGGCGGAAAGAGAGGCCCCGATGAGCATCGCCGCCAGAATGCGGGGCAGCCGCACCTTGAAGACAACCGTATGAAGGACGTCCCAAGGCCCCGCATCGATCAGGGAGAGCCGGGCCGCGACAAGCTCCGCCAGCTGACGGGGAGAGACGGGATAGCGCCCCAGGGCAAAGGAGAGAAGCATCGCCGCCAGAGGAAGCACCAGATAATTCAGCTTCTTCCAGTCACGGCCTGTTGCTCTTTCGCAGGAAAGATCCCGCAGGGTTCCCGATTCCTGGCACATCGGAGGACACGTCCTTCCACAGAGTCAACGAGACAGCGGGAGCGGAGGCAGCGCCCCCACATTGTAGCAACTTGGTTGCATAATGCAACCATATTGCATGTATGTGTCGCTCTGCATGAGAATGACGCTTCCCTAAGGGAACCTCGGGCATGCACCTACGACAGACAACTCCCGGAGACAGCTGTGCACGCAAAGAGGCAAACTGCGCCGAACGGGAAAGGACTCCCCGCTCTGTCCTGGAGAGTCCTTTCGAAAACGCTCCGGGGCAACGGCTGTCTCCGCTAAGGAGGCGCCGCCTTCCCTGTTTGCAGAGAGGTCTTTCCGCCGTCCGCCAAAAGGGATGAAGAGGCGGCCTTACGTCCTTTCCCCCAGCACCTGAAGCCCCCATTCCTCCACCAGCCCTCCGGCCAGCAGGCGACGGTAGGAGGCTTCGGCCCGTATGTCGTCGACGAGGTCGACGGCCTCGGAGCAGATCGATGCGGCGGCCCGGAAAAGGGCCTCGTCGGGACTCTTTCCCTCCAGGAAGGCCTCTGCCTCGGCGACGCGGCAGGGGCAGGGGGCCATGGAGCCGAAGACGAGACGGACATCCTTCAGCCGCCCCTCCTCTTCGTGCCAGAGGGCCGCCAGGCTGCCGAGGCTGATGGCAAGCGTCTTTCTCCTGCCACCTTGCGGAAGAAGGGCCGCCCTCCGTCGCCGGGGATCGCGACGGCCCTCAGCAGCTCGCCCCGCCTGAGATCGGTCTTTCCGGGACCAATGAGAAAGTCCCTCAGGGGAATAAGGCGCCTCTTTCCGCGGGAGAGAAGCTCCACCCGGGCCTCGAGGGCCAAGAGGGCCAGGAGTCCGTTCCCGGCGGGCGAGGCCGTGCAGACATTGCCCCCCACGGCCCCCATGTGGCGGATGGCGGGACCGCCCACGTGACGGGCGGCCAGAACGAGGAGGGGCGCCTCCTTCGCGACACGAGCGCTGTCGATGATCTGCTACCACGTCAGGGCGGCGCCCAGGAAGAGAAAGCCCTCGCGCTCCTCGACGAGGCGCAGTTCGTCGAGCCTCTCGAGACCGACGAGATCGCCCTCCCTTCCCTCGCCCCTCATGCGGGGGTAGACGTCGGTCCCTCCGGCGAGAGGGATCCTGCCCCCTTCGACGGCGGACAGGGCCTCGTCGAGGGACGATGCCATCAGGAAAGACATGTTCCGGCCTCCCTCATCTTCTTCGCGCCGGCGACGACGGCCCGGGCGATGGACCTGTAGCCCGTGCAGCGGCAGAGATTGCCGCTCAGGGCCTCCAGCACCTGCTCCTCGTCGGGATCGCCGTTGCGTCTGAGCAGGTCGACGGCCGCGAGGACCATGGCCGGCGTGCAGTAGCCGCACTGAACGGCCCCGGAAGAGGCGAAGGCCTCCAGGAGCGGGGCGAAACGGCCGTCTTTCTCTATGCCTTCGATGGTGACGAGGTGACGTCCCTCTATCTGGGCCGTCTTCATGAGGCAGGCCAGGCGGCTCTCGCCGTCGACGAGGATCGTGCAGCCGCCGCAGCCGCCGTAACCGTCACAGCCCAGAGTGAGCGTCGTCACGGCGCCGTGGCGCTTGGGCGAGCAGAGGAAGCTCTCCTGACGGGAAAAGACCATCTTGACCGGCCGTCCTTCGCTGTGGAGGGCGGCCAGCCCCAGGAGTCCCTGGATGACGACGCCGTCCTTGCCGCCGAAGCCGCCGCCCAGAGAGGGAGCGATGACGCGGATTCCGTCCCGGGGCAGTCCCAGGGCCCGCGACAGTTCGTCCCTGTCCCGCCAGGGGTTCCGCGTCGAGACCTCCATCGTCAGGATCTGGCCGTCATAGCGCGCCACGCCGCCTTCCGTCTCCAGGTAGGCATGTTCCTGGGCGGCGAAGCGGAAGGTCTCCTCGACGACGTGATCGCAGGAGGCCAGGAGGGCCTCGACGTCTCCCCGGCGGACGAAGCCCGAGGCGGCCACGTTCCCCTCCCGTCCCTCGTGAATGAGGGGCGCTCCCGGCTCCAGGGCCCGGACGGGGTCGAAAACCCCGGGAAGGGGATCAAGGTCGACGTCGACGAGGGAGGCCCCCCTGCGAGCCGCCTCGAGCGTTTCGCCCAGGACGAGACAGACCGGGTCCCCTCCGTAACGGATCCTGTCGACGGCCAGAACGGGCTGGTCCGGCTCGATGATGCCCAGGAGATTGGTCCCCTTCACGTCCGCGGCCGTCAGGACGGCCAGGACTCCCGGGGCCGAGGCGGCCCGCGACGTGTCGAGCCCCCGAAGGAAAGCCGAGGGCACACCGGCCCGTCGGGCCACGGCCCAGACGATCCCGTCCTCGACGACTTCCGACGCGTAACGTTCCCTGCCGCAGGTCTTGGCCAGGGCCGTGTGGGCCTGTCCCAGGGAAAGGTCAACCTTCTGGGAACGGACATGGGCCGTCGTGCTCTCCGTGTAGCGGACGAGCCAGTCCAGCCGGGGAAAGACCTCTTCCATGAGGGCCCCGGCGAGGCGCCGGGAAAGGCCCAGGCCCCGGGCTTCGGGCAGGACCATGAGACCCACGAGCTCGTAGAGGCGGCCGTTCCAGGCCGACCGGACCGTCACGGCCTGGCCGACGACACGCCCTTCGACGGAGGCGACGACGTTGATCTGCCGTCCCTCCCTGTTGGCCCGGAGGAGCTTCTCAGGATCGTAGACGTCGGGAAAGGGAAAGCGGTCGCCGTAGACGGCCCGGTACAGCTCGCAGACGGCCGGCGCCGCCGCCTCGTCGAGAAGGGCCACCCTCACCTCGGGAAGGGCCTGGTCCCTCATGATCGGCTCCTTCCGTTTTTCTCCTGCAGGATCTCTTCGAGGGCCTCGACGAACCCCTCCATGATCTCGGGAAGGTGAAAGGAGACGCGGATGGAGCCGGCCATGCGAAAGGCCGTCAGACTTCGGATCATGTACCCTTTTTTCATGAAAAGACGGGTAGGCCAGGGTGTCGCCGAGGGGAAGGCCGACGACGGCATAGTTGCCCTCTCCGCAGAGACACTCCAGACCGAGGCGGATCGAGGCCTCCTTCAGGATCGTCCTCGCCCGGCGGCAGAGGGCCCGCGTCGCCTCGACATGCCCTCCGTCGTCTTCGAGGGCAGCCAGAGCCGCCTCCTGAGCCAGGGTGTTGACGGAGTAGACGACGGCCGTACGGCGGATGACATCGACGACGGCAGGATCTCCGGCCAGATAGCCGATCCGCAGAGCGGCCAGACCGTACATCTTGGAAAAGGTGCGGAAGACCACCACGTTGGGATGGCGGGAGATGAGACGCATGGCGTCGGGGAAATCGTCTTTTTCGACGAACTCGCCGTAGGCCTCGTCGATGACGACGATCTGACGGCCACCGACGGCGTCGAGGAAGGCGCCGAGGCGGTCGGCGCTCCAGTAGGTCCCCGTGGGGTTGTTGGGGTTGCAGACGAAGAGAATTTTCGTCCTCCCGTCGATGGCTTCGACCATGGCCTCGGCGTCGAAGGCCCCCTCGACGAGGGGGACGACGCGGGCCTCGTAGCCCGAGAAGCGGGCCACCCACTCGTAGACGGCGAAGGTCCTGTCGGCGGTGACGATATTGTCCCCCTCGCGGCAGAAGGCCTTGATGACGAAGGTGATGACCTCGTTGGCCCCGTTGCCGACGAGAAAGGACTCGGGAGGCAGGCCGAAGTGCCGGGCCAGCCCCTGGCGCAGATGCCAGGCGTCGCCGCTGGGGTAGATCGAGGCCCGGGCCGGGGAGAACCGGCCCAGGACCTCCCGGGCTGCGGGAGGCGGCCCGAGGGGGTTCTCGTTGTTGTTCATGCGGAAGAGACGGGGAGCGCCGTAAAGACGGCGCAGCTCGTCGTCGGGCTTGCTGGGGATGTAGGCCTCGAAGTCGCGGACGTGGGGCGGGACGAGCCTTTCGAGGTCGGGGAAGGCCTTCGCCGGACAGCCTCCCTCCCTGAGGGGACGAGAAGGAGCCTGTCGCCCTTCCCCGCCCAGGGAAGGAGCACTCTCGGCTCGAAACCGGCCTCGACGAGGAGACCTCCCATGGCCGCCTCGTCGGGACGGCCCAGGTCGAGGGAGAAACGGAGAGGGGTGACGCCCTGTTCGGCCAGGATCTTGCGATGGGCCGCCGCATTGGCGGCCCCGTCGCGGCCCGGGGCCAGGACGGAGAGGACGGCCTCGCCCGCAAAGGAATCGGAAGCGACGGCGAAGGCCGAGGGGCTCTTCCCGCAGAGACGTTCGTCGACGAGGTGGACGGTGCGGGGCAGGCAGAGCTCATCCAGCTTTCGGCGTACGAAAGGCTCGAGGACCCGGTGAACGTAGAGAGGGGCGCCGTCGTCTTCGCCGAGCAGGATGAAAGAGACGTCCCGGTCCTCTCCGGCAGCTCCCGGCAAGGTCCCCAGAGATTCGAACCGCTCCGGACAGGGGCCCCCTCCGGGACGTTCCAGGACGACGCCCGCGAAGTCCTGGCGGGCCAGCTCGCCCAGGGCGAAATCGAGGACGGTCCCGGCCCTGTCGGAAGGAGAGGCGAAATTCCAGGGACCGTGAAGGAAGGCCGTCTTGCCCCGGCGCTCCCAGAAAAGACCGGCCCCGACGGAACCGAGGGGATCGACGGCGGCGAAGGCCCCCCAACGCCCCGAAGCCAGGAGATCGACGACCTTCCCCTCCTGGAAGACGAAGGAGGGGCCCCCTTTCGGGCCGAGGGCGGCGACGCGGGCCGCCAGCTGAAGGGCCTCGGCCCCTTCGACGCCCCTCGACTTCCAGGGCCCCTCGGAAGGGACGGCGCCAGAGGCGGGAACCGTCGGTCCGTAGAGACGGTCCTGACGGAAGGCGAGAACCATCCCCCCCTCGCGGCGAAGGACTTCGAGAGACGAAGCGGTCCTCACCGCGAGAAAAAGTCCCTGTCGCGACGGAGGCAGGCGATTCTCCCCGTTTCGAGGAAGGAGGTTGAAGGCCTCCAGGGGAAGGAGGTCGTCGGGAAGGGCGAGGCGGACCTCGACGTGGGCTCCGCCGTCCTCGACGGAGGCCGTGAAGACCCCCTCGGGCCCGCCTTGGGCGAGGAGAAAGGCGTAGACCTCCTCGGCGGCGAGGACGAGGCGCAAGGCCCCCTCTCATCGAGACCGAAGGCACGGGCCGACTCTTCGACGCAGCGAAGAAGGAGCCCGAGGAGGTCGGACCGCAGGGGAAGGGTCAAGGCAACGGGAAAACGTTCTTTCAAAGCCTCCTCCTCTCTCCGATCGGCCCGCCCTCTGAAGAGAGGGCCAAGAGATCGGACGCGAATAGGCGCCCCGGAAGGGAAGGTTTTCTCCTCGTTCATCCCTCTTCCCTTTGCCCGCCGTGCGGGCCGCAGCAGGCCTCGCCGCTGATTTTACAGGCAAAGGCGCCGACACTCCAGAGTTCGGGGCTTTCCCCGGAAGCGCGACCCCCTGGAACATCCCCCATCGCCCTCTACGGCAACGCGAAAGAAAACCTCGCCGCCCCGCAAGAGGCAACGACCGCCAGGACAGGAGGCAGGGGAGAGGGCAGACAAAAAAACCGGGAAGATCTCTCGATCTTCCCGGTTCGTCGTTCGATGGTGCGGAGGGGGAGACTTGAACTCCCACGAGCCGTAGCCCACTAGCCCCTCAAGCTAGCGTGTCTACCTATTCCACCACCCCCGCAGTTGCGACAGGACGTATTATACGGAGCCCGGCCCCGATCGTCAAGCGCCGCGGCGAAAGAGACCTAGAAACGGCGCTCCCTGATGCGGGCGGCCTTGCCGCTGAGCTTGCGGAGATAGTAGAGCTTGGCCCTGCGGACGCGGCCGAGGCGGACGACTTCGATCTTCTCCACCGAGGGACAGTTGAGGGGAAAGACACGCTCGACGCCGACGCCGCCGGAGACCTTGCGGACCGTGAAGGTCTCGCTGAGGCCGCCGTGCTTGCGGGCGATGCAGACGCCTTCGAAAAGCTGAATGCGCTGCCTGTTGCCCTCGACGACCTTGACGTGGACCTTCAGTGTGTCGCCGGGGCGAAATTCGGGGAGACCCTCTTTGAGATAACGTTTTTCGATCAGAGCGATTCGGGGATCCATCGCTAACCCTCCTTGCTGAGTGCTTTAGGCTTGAATTTTACCGCCATCCGAAAAACCGGTCGAGAAGGACGGAGAGAAGGCCCGCGGACGAAAGGCTCCCGGGATCTCCCGACCCGCCGCGGATCGGCTGGAGGACGGCATCGCATCTCTCGATCTCGAGTGTTTCCCCCTCGGTCGGTCCGAGGACGAATGCCAGGGGAAGATCCTTTTCCAGCAGCTCCCGTTTGAGCTGACTCCAATGAAGGGCCCCTTCGACCCGCTCCCGGGAGAGGCCGACGACGAAAGGGGCCTTCTTTTCCCTTGCCCCGATCCAGCGAAGGGCCTTTTCCGGCGAGGGAAAGGTCTTGGCCGATCCCGCCGCCGAGCGGCGCGACTCCCCCGAAGGAGAGGCCCAGAGAAGCCTCGTGACGCCGTAACTCTCGCAGGCCCGGGAGAGGAGGGGAAGCTCCCTCTCCTTCTCTCCGTCGGCAAGGATCAGCACGTAGGCGCCGTGGCTCATGTAGGGAATCATGGAGGCCCGAGCCACGACGTCAGGCCGGCGCCGAAGGGTTCTCTCGACGGCCTGCCTCCTCCGCCACCGGCCGATGGCCCCGTGATCGCCTCCGACGAGAAGCTCGGGGACGGGACGGCCTCTCCAGAGAGCCGGGCGGGTGTAGTGGGGCGTGTCGAGCATGCCTCGATAGAAGGAGTCCTCCTCGACGGCCTCCTCTCGGCCGACGACGCCGGGAAGAAGGCGGGCCACGGCATCGATGAGGACCATGGCCGGCAGCTCGCCTCCGGTGAGGACGAAGTCTCCCAGGGAGACTTCAAGGTCGACGAAGGCCTCGGTGAAACGCTCGTCGACGCCCTCGTAGCGGCCGCAGATGAGGACGAGGTGCTCCTTGCCCGCCAGGGTTTCGACCATTTCCTGATGGAGGACGGCGCCCTGCGGGCTGGGGTAGACGACGTAGGGGTTCGATGTCGCCCTCGCGGCCTCGACGGCCCGGCCCAGAGGCTCGGCCATGAGAAGCATGCCGCCGCCGCCGAAGACGTAGTCGTCGATCTGGCCGTAATCCCCGTCGGCGTAGTCGCGAAGATCGACGACGTCCACGGAGAGGGCTCCCGATGAGGCGGCCCTGCCGATCACGCTCGTCGAGAGAAAGGCCTCGACGAAATCGGGAAAAGCCGTGACGACGGTGAAGCGCATCAGTCCCAGAGCCCCTCCGGAATGCGGACGGCCATCTTCCGGTGCTCCACGTCGACGGAGAGGATCACGTCGGCCATGGCCGGGAGGGGGCGTTTGATTCCCTCTTTCTCGACGAGATAGACGTCGTTGCTCCCCGTGGGAAAGATCTCGACGACGACGCCCAGGAAGTCGCCCGAATCCTCGTCGAAGACCTCGAGGCCCATCATGTCATCGATCCAGTAGCTCCCCTCGGGCAGGGCGACGCGCTCGTCGGCGTCGATCTGAACGAGAGCCCCCTTGAGGGCCTCGGCACCGTCCCGATCGGCGACTCCCTCGAGGGTTACGAGGAAGAGCCCCTTCGAGGCGTGAAAGCGGAGGGCCTCCACCTTGGCCTCCCGGAGGAAGGTCCCGTCAGGCCGATGGAGACGGAAAATCCCCATGGTCCGGAAGCGCTCGGGAAAATCGGTGAGGGAAAAAAGGCGCAGCTCCCCTCTGATGCCGTGAGCGCCCAGGATGCGACCGATGGTGACCTTTTCGGCCATGGGCGGCACCTCAGGGACGCCCTTCGTCGATGTCGACGTCGATGCGCTCCCCGCCCTTTACGGCTGCGGCCTTCGCCACGGTGCGAATGGCGTTGATCGTGGCCCCCCGCTTGCCGATGACGCGCCCCACGTCGGCGGCGGCCACGACGATGCGGATGGAGATCGTTCCGTCCTCACCCCTCTCCTCCGTCACGGCGACCGCTTCGGGTTCCGTGACGAGGTGTTCGACGAGAAAGGCGACGAGGTTGCGGAAATCAGGCATGGGCCCTTACTGCTCGAAGACGCCGGCCTTGCGGAGCAGGGCGCGGGCCGTATCGGAGGGCAGGGCTCCGTTCTTGATCCAGTGGAGGGCACGCTCCACGTTGACCTGAATGTCTGCGGGATCCTTCATCGGGTCGTAGTGCCCCAACTGCTCGATGAAACGTCCGTCACGAGGCGACCGGGAGTCGGCCACGACGAGACGGTAGAAGGGGTTCTTCTTGCGACCGTGACGGGCCAAACGAATACGTACTGCCATGCTGAACGACACCTCCTGTGAGAATTCCTGTCTCTAGGGTCTATTCCGAAAATCTTCCGGGCCGAGGCCTCAGAAGAGTTTGGGCATCTTGAAGCCTCTTTTGCCGCCCTTGCCGAAGCGTTTCCAGAGCTCCTTCATCTGGGCGTGCTGCTTGAGGACCTGGTTCACCATCTGGACCGACGTTCCCGAGCCCAGGGCGATGCGGCGACGGCGGCTTCCCTTGATGATATCGGGGTTCCGCCTCTCGGCGGGCGTCATGGAGAGGATGATGGCCTCGACATGTCTGAGGCGTTTGGGATCCATCTCGGCCCCCCGAAGCTGTTTGAGATTGTCGGGCAGGGGAAGCATTTCCATGACCTTGTCGAGAGGGCCCATCTTGCTCACCTGCTGAATCTGGGTGAGGAGGTCCTCCATGGTGAATCGGTTTTTCTTGAGGCTCTCGGCCATCTTCTCCATCTCGCCGCCGACGGCGGCGAGATGGACGCGCTCCATCAGTCCCTGGACGTCGCCCATGCCGAGGATGCGCTGGACCATGCGTCCTCCGTCGAAGGGCTCCATGTCCTCGAGATGCTCGCCGACGCCGGCCATCTTGATGGGCACGCCGGTGACGGAGCGGATGGCCAAGGCAGAGCCGCCCCGGGCATCGCCGTCGAGCTTGGTGAGGACGACGCCCGTCAGCCCAAGGCGCTCGTTGAAGGCCGATGCGACGTTGACGGCCTCCTGGCCCGTCATGCCGTCGACGACGAGGAGGATCTCGTGGGGAGAGAGAAGGGCCTTCATGGCCTGAAGCTCTTCCATAAGAGGTTCGTCGACGTGGAGGCGACCGGCCGTGTCGAAGAGGATCACGTCGTGGAGGCGATCGGCGGCGAAGCGAAGGGCCCTTTCGGCGACGCCGACGGGATCCTTCTCTCCCGGCTCGGGGCCGAAGAAGGCCACCTTGGCCTGGGCCGCCAGAACCCGGAGCTGTTCGACGGCGGCGGGACGCTGGTGATCGCAGGCCACGACGAGAGGCTTATGCCCCTTGAGCAGGCGGCGGGCGATCTTGACGCAGCTCGTCGTCTTGCCCGACCCCTGGAGACCCACCAGCATGTAGTGCGTCGGCGGCTTGGGCGAGATGACCAGGGGGACGACGTCGCGCCCCATGAGATCGCGCAGCTCTTCGAAGACGATGGTCACCACCTGCTGAGAGGGGGTGATGGAATCGAGGACGTCGCGGCCTACGGCCCGCTCCCGGATCCGCTCCACAAGATCTTTCACGACCTTGTAATGGACGTCGGCCTCGAGAAGGGCCCGCCGCACCTCGCGAAGGGCCAGGGCGACGTCTTCCTCCGTCAGCTTGCCTTTGCTCCGCAGGTTTTTGAAAATGCCGTCGAGCCGCTCCTTAAGGGCATCAAACACGGGATCCGTCCTCCTCTTCGTCGGCAAGGCTTGCGTTCAGGGCCTTCACGAAGGCCTCGGGAAGATCGCGGGACCACCGGGCCGCCAGCTCGGAGACGGTCGAAAGGCGCCCCTCCAGAGCATCGATGCGCCGGGCGAGATCGAGGAGGGAATCGGTCTCTTTCAGCCTCTCTCTGGCCCTCTGGACGAGATCGAAGGCTCCCTGACGGCTGACGCCGAGATCGGAGGCGACCTCGGAAAGGGACCAGTCGAAAAGCTGATGAAGCTCGAAGGCCTTGCGCTGTTTCTCCGTGAGAACGGGACCGTAGAGGTCGAAAAGCCGCGTGCAGCGCACCCTCTCGTCGAGAAGATCGGTCGCAGTCAGAGCGCTCACCTCCGTGACAGGCCAGAAGAGTATAGGGAGAAGGCCCAGTCCTGTCAAGGCATGGACCTTGACAGGACTGGGCCTCGACAGGCAAAAAACGCCCGATGACGGAGAAACTGCTATAGTTAGGGGGGTTTTCAATTCCCGTCACTCTTCAAGGGGGGCTTTAGCATGGACAAGGAACGCGCCAAGTGGCAGACCGTCCGCGACGAACATGCCGAAAACCTCGGCCGAAGCGTCGTTCACCGCCTCGAGACGAAGGGCTTCGAGGCACGCTACGCCGCCACGGCCGAGGAGGCCCGGCAGATGATCCTCTCCCTGATCCCCGACGGGGCCTCCGTCGGCATCCCCGGAAGCGTCACACTCCGCGAACTGGGACTCGTCGAGCTCCTCGCCGAAAGAGGACATCCGGTCTTTCAGCACTGGGATCCCTCCCTCAAGCCCGAGGAGAAGTCCCGCCGCCTTCAGGAGGAACTCTCCAGCGACGTCTTCCTCTCGGGCAGCAACGCCGTCACCCTCGACGGAACGATCGTCAACATCGACGGCACGGGCAATCGCGTGGCCGGCCTGGCCTGGGGAGACAACCGCCTCGTCATCGTCGTCGGCATCAACAAGATCTGCCACGACCTGGACGAGGCCCTCCACCGCGTCCGCGACGTGGCCACGCCGCCCAACACGCAGCGTCTCAAGATGGCCACGCCCTGCGCCGCCACGGGCTTCTGCTCCGACTGCAACAGCCCCCAGAGAGTCTGCCGGGCCGTGCTCATCCTCGAACGGGCCCCCTTCGGTCGGGACGCCCACGTCATCGTCGTCGGCGAGGCCCTGGGCTTTTAAGGGATCGCGGGAGAGGTTCCGACGCCCTCGGATCCTCTCCCGGCCGGATCCGTCGGAGGCGGTTCGAGGGGGAACGACCCGATCCTCCTTTGGCTGAAAGGCCGTCATGGCCTATCATGGATCTGTCACCTCTTTCGGGGCGAACAAGAAGTGAGGCCGACGATGGCATTTTTGGCGCGACGCACGATCGACATGGGAAACGGTGCCGTGGCGAAGGTCCTTTTCTCCCTGGCCCTTCCTTCTATGGTCTCCATGCTCTTCCACACCCTCTACACCCTCATCGACACCGTCTTCATCGCCTGGCTCGGAGAGGCCCCCATGGCCGCCATGGCCCTCATCTTCCCCGCCGTCTTCGCCGTCTTCGCCCTCACCAACGGCATCGGCACGGGCATGACGTCGCTCGTGACGCAACACCTGGGCGCCGACCGGGCCGACGAGGCAAAAAACTACGGGGGCAGCTCGCTGGCCCTGATCCTCCTCCTCTCCTCCGTCGCCTTTCCCCTCCTCTCGCCCCGACTGTCCCTCCCCTTCTACCGTTTTCTGGGAGGGACGGGCGAGGTCGCGCTCCAGTGCCACCGCTACTCCCTCTGGATCATCGTCAGTTTCCCCTTCATGGGCTTCACCGTCTTCTCCGACTCCCTCTTCCGGAGCCTGGGCGACACCGTCACGCCCATGAAGGGCCTCATCGTCGGCAACGGGCTCAACCTCCTCCTCGACCCTCTCTTCATCTTCTTCTTCGGCTGGGGCATCGCCGGAGCCGCCGCCGCCACCTTCCTGGGACACGTGGCCTCCTGCTGCTACCTCGCCTCCCGCCTCCGAGGACAGAAAGACATGCCCCTCTCCCTGAAGCTGCCCGCCGACTTCCTCCTGCGCTGGCGCCACCTGGCCGCCATCGGCCTGCCCGTCTCCTTCTCCCAGGTCACCATGGCCCTCGGAGGCCTGCTCATCAACAAGACCCTCTCCCTCTTCGGCCCGGCCGCCCTGGCCGCATGGATGGTGGGCAACCGCATCGAGGGGCTGGCCTTTCTCCCCGCCTTCGGACTCAACAGCGCCCTCATCCCCTTCGTCGGTTACAACCTGGGCAGGAGGGACTACGGACGCATCCGCCAGGGAATCAAGGTGGCCGTCCTCTTCTCCGTCGTCGTCATGTCCTCCATCGGAGTCTTCCTCTACGGCTTCCCCTCCTTTTTCCTGGCCCCCTTCCGCCCCGCCGAGGAGGTCTTCCTCCTGGCCGTTCTCTCCATCAGGGCCTCCGTCCTGAGCTACCTTTTCGTGGCCGTCGATCTCGTCTTCTGGGGCGTCTTTCAGGGAAGCGGCCATTCCCTCTGGGGCCTGGCCGCCCAAACCGTCAGGACCCTCGCCCTGCGCGTCCCTCTGGCGGCCCTCTTCGCCCGACTCTGGGGCGTCGAAGGCGTCTGGTGGTTTCAGCCCTTCGCGGCCATCCTCTCCCTGGCCGTGTCGGGACTGATCATGGTTCGCGTTCTGGCCCGCATTCGGGCCGGGACGTCGCCCCTTCCGGGGCTTTCCATCGAAGAATAGCGAGGTGTCGCCCATGGAAGGAAAAGTTTCGAGACTGTTCCAGCCTCTCTCGACGGGGGGATTGAGCCTCCGCAACCGGTTCATGCGCTCGGCGACGTGGCTCGCCGGAGCCGATGAGGCGAGCGGAGCCCTGACGGAGGGACTGATCGGCCGCTACGGCGAAATCGCCGCCGGCGGAATCGGCCTCGTCACGACGGGATTCGCCTACGTCCGTGCCGACGGCCGCGGGGCACCGCGCCAGTGGGGGCTTCACGAAGACGCGCGGACCGCCGACGTGAGACGCCTCGCCGACGTGGTCCACGACGGCGGAGCCCGACTGATGGTCCAGCTCGTCCATGCCGGCGCCATGGGCCTTCCCCTCGACGGGGCCGGGCCGCTCCTCTCCCCTTCGGGAGGCGTCCTCCGGGAGGGAACGGGACCGGGCCGGGCGATGACGGACGAGGACATCGCCGCCGTCGTCGCCGATTTCGCCGCCGCCTCCCGCCGGGCCAGGGAGGGGGGCGCCGACGCCGTCCAGATCCACGGGGCCCACGGCTACCTGCTGACACAGTTTCTCTCGCCCCTCCACAACGGCCGCGACGACGGCTGGGGCCAGTCCTTCGAGGGACGGTCCCGCCTGTTTTTCGACGTCTACCGGGCCGTCCGGGCCGAACTCGGCGATTTCCCCGTCTGGTACAAGCTCTCCCTCTCAGAGGGCGTGGACGGGGGCTACGGCCCCGAGGAAGGACTCCGGCTCGCCCTCGCCCTCTTCGAGGCCGGCGTCGACGGCATCGAGGTCTCGGGGGGGACGGGCTACTCGCCGGCCGACAGGGCCGTCTCGCGCATCGGCATCACGAAGGGCGCCAGCGAGGCCTATTTCGCCAGCGAGGCCAAGACCCTTCGCGCTCAGGCCCCCGCAGGAAGAGCCGTCGCCCTCGTCGGCGGCCTGCGCAGTCTGGAGCGCATGGCCGACCTCGTCGAGGAGGGAACCTGCGATCTCCTCTCCCTCTGTCGCCCCCTCATCGCCGAGCCGGACCTGATCAATCGCTGGGTCGAAGAGGACGAGGCCCCCTCGGCCTGCGTCTCCTGCAACGCCTGCTTCCGGACGGCCCGACGGGGAATTCTTCACTGTCCCGTCATGCGCGACCGCCACGAGGGGGACTGGGATCCGCTGCCCGAGAGCTGAGGACGAGGCAAGGAGGGGGCACCGGACCATGGAAGCCAAAAAACCGCCGCGGCGTCGATTCCCGTCCTCTCGATCCGAAGGGGAAGGAACCGTGTCGGTCTCCCCGCCCGGCGGATTTCCGCGTGAACCGATGAGGAAGACCTCGCTACGAGGCTCTTTCCGATCTCACTGGAGGTGATTCGATGTCTCTGCTCTGGCAATCTCTGGAACTGCGCTCTCTCCGCCTGACCAACCGCATCGTCGCCGCGCCGACGGCGACGGGAACGGCCGATCGGGAAGGCGTCGCCACCGAAAAAGGGCTGGCCCACTACGGAGGTCTGGCCCGCAGCGGCGTGGGGCTGGCCGTCGTTGAGCATCACGCCGTCTCCCCCGAGGGGCGCGTCCGCGTCTCCCAATACCGCCTGGACCGCGACGACGTCGTCGAGGCCCATCGGGCCCTGACGGCTCCCTTCCGGGAGGCGGGGCTTCCCGCCATGGTCCAGATCAATCACGCCGGAGCCGCCGTCCGCGACGAGGAGCTGCGCCTCGCCGAGGGCTTCCGCACCCTGGCCCCCTCGCCCGTCTTTCACCCCGCCCTTCCCGGCGTCCTCCCCAGGGCCCTCACGAAAGGGGAGATCGGAGCTCTGCCCGGCCTCTACGCCGAGGCCGCGAGACGGGCCGTCCTCTGCGGCTATGACGGCGTCGAGATTCACGCCTGCCACGGCTATCTGCTGAGCCAGTTCCTGAGCCCCCTGACCAACGTCCGAACCGACGGCTACGGCGGCGCCATCCTCTCCCGGGCCCGGATCCTCTTCGAGGTCTTCGAGGCCGTCCGCTCCGTCGTCGATTCCGACCTTCCCGTCGCCGTCCGTCTGGGCGTCGCCGACACCCTTCCGGGAGAGGAGCCCCGGGGGCTGACCATCGACGAGACGGTCCGCGTCGCCCGCGAGCTGGCCGCCCTGGGCGTCGACCTCCTCGACCTCTCGGGCAATCTCAACGGCTACGACGGCCGGGGAGAGGCCTGGTTCGCCCCCTACAGCCGCCTCGTCAAAGAGGCCGTCCCCGTCCCCGTCGTCTGCACCGGCGGCATCCGCAGCGCCCTGACGGCGGAACGGCTCCTCCGAGAGGGCGTCTGCGATCTCGTCGGCGTCGGAAGACCCCTCATGGCCGACAGCCAGGCCCTCGGGAGCTGGAGGGAGAGGCTTCCCTGAAGGTCGACGGCCCTGCGAGCGGATAAGGGCCGGGAGGAGATCCTCCCGGCCCTTATCCGCTCGCGAAAAGTGAACCCGCCATTGACGATGGGCCTTCCCTGAACTAGACTATCGTCAACTCCAAGGACATTTTAGTTTATTGTCTGGAACCCTACATTAAGGAAGGTGCCCCCGCCATGGACAGTGTCCAGTTACAGGAACTGATGCGAGGCAAACTGGAAGGCATGCCGACCAAGGCCCGCCGCGTCATCGAATACCTTCTCTCCAACATGCGAGAGGCCGCATTCCGATCCATCGGCGAGGTGGCCGACGACCTCTCCGTCTCCAAGGCCCAGCTCGTCCGCGTCGCCCGCATCCTCGGCTTCGACGGCTACTCCGACCTGAAGGAGGCGCTCCAGCAGGCCATCCTGGAGAAGATCAATCCGGCGACGATGCTGGCCCGCGTCATGGACGACCAGGAGAGCCTGCCCAACGTCATCTACAAGACGGAACACGCCAATCTGGACGACACATGGTCCCAGCTTCCTCCAGGCAGCCTGGACGCCTTCTGCTCCCTCGTCAGGGAGGCCCGCAACATTCACTGCCTCGGCTGGGGCATCTCCTCGCTCGTGACGGAACATCTCTTCATGCGCCTCCGCGTCATGGGCCTTGCGGCCCTCTCCATGAGACGGGGCTCTCTGACGCTTCTCGAGCAGGCCCGCTCCGTCGGAGAAGGAGACCTCATCGTCGTCTGCGAGCTGCCCAGCTACGTCGTCGAGGTGACGGAGACGGTGGAGCTCGCCAGGAAGAAGGGCGCCAAGGTCGTCGCCATCGTCGACAGCCCCGCCGCCCCCCTCTGCCGCTTCTCGGACCTGAATTTCTTCATCAGCGCCGCCAGCCCCACCTTCGGCAGCAGCATCGTCGGGCCTCTCTTCCTGACCCATATTCTCACGTCGGTCCTGGCCGTCCACATGGGAGACCGGGCCCACACGGCCCTCGAGGAGCAGGCCCAGTTTCTCCACGACGAGCGGATCTTCCACCCCGTCTTCGGCCTCAAATACTGACCCCTCAGCCCTTGAGGGAGAGGACGGCGATGCCGCCCAGGATGGCGGCGATGCCGAAAAGACGCCAGAGGCTCACCGTTTCGCCGAAATAGCCCGCCGAGACGGCGAGGACGAGGACGAAGACCATTCCGGCCATGACGGGATAGGCCAGGGAGAGGTCGACGCGCGTCAGGGCGGCGCTGAGGAAGACGAAAGAGACGCCGAAGCAGGCGATGCCGCCGACGGCCCAGGGGTTGAGGAGGATCCGCAGCACCGAGGCCGGGAGCCCTCCGTCGAGAAGCTCCGTCCTGCCGCCGAAGGCGGCCTTCATGAAGGTGTTGGCCGTGGCGTTGAAAAAGGCCGAGCCGAAAAGCATGAGAAGTCCCCATCGATCCATAACCGTTCCTCCCTGAAACCAGGCTGCCCCCATCATAGCCCTTCGGGGCGCCGTGAGAAGAGGCCGGGCCAGGGTCTCGGAGAGGCTTTCGCCCTCTCCGGGGCGAAAAGGACCGCCTCGAAAGGAGCTTTGCCTTGCGAGCCGATAGAACGAGGGGCCTTCTTCTGGGGCTCCTTCTGGTCTGTGCCTACTTTTTCCTCCTGGGCAGCCATGGCCTGCTCGAGCCCGACGAGGGCCGGTACTCCGAGATCCCCAGGGAAATGCGCCTTTCCGGCGATTTCATCACGCCCCGCCTCAACGGCGTGGCCTACTTCGAGAAACCGATCCTGCACTACTGGCTGACGGGCTCGGCCCAGGCCCTTTTCGGCGAGAACGAGTTTTCCTCGCGCTTCTGGCCCGCCCTCCTGGCCCTGGGCGCCGTCGCCGCCACGGGGCTCCTGGGGCGCAAGCTCTACGGAGGAAGGACGGGCCTTCTGGGCGCCCTCGTCCTCGCCACGTCGCTTCTTCACTTCGCCGTCGGCCAGCTCAACATCACCGACATGCCCCTGTCCTTCTTCGTCACCGTCGCCCTCGTCACCTTCAAATTCGCCGAAGAGGGCGACCGCCGTCTGCTGCTTCTCTTCTACGCCGCCATGGCCCTGGCCACTCTGACCAAGGGACTCATCGGCATCGTCCTTCCCGGCGCCGTCCTCCTGGCCTATATCGTCCTGACGCGGCGGTGGAGCCTCGTCGTCCGGAGCCTCTACCTGCCGGGAATACTCCTCTTTTTCGCCCTCCTTCTTCCCTGGTTCGTCGCCGTCTGCCGGGCCAACGGGGATTTCTTCCATTTCTTCTTCGTCCGGGAGCACTTCCTCCGTTACACGACGGCGATCCACGATCGCCACGAGCCCTTCTGGTATTTTTTCCCCATTCTCCTCCTGGGGCTCTTCCCCTGGACGGGGCTCCTCCCGTCGGCCCTGGCACGGGCCTTCCCCGGCCGGGGGCGGAAGGCGAGCACCGACGACCTCTACCTCCTTCTCTGGGCGATCGTCATCCTCCTCTTCTTCTCGGCGTCGGGCTCGAAACTCGTCCCCTACATCGTTCCCGTCCTGCCCCCTCTGGCCCTCCTCATCGGCCGGGAGCTGGACCGGGCCTTCTCGGGAAAGGGGTTCCCGAAACTCGCCCTCGCGGCCTCGACGCTCTTCCCCGGCCTCCTGGCTCCGGCCTTCCTCGTCTACCCCTTCATCCAGGATCGCCATCCCCTCTCCCTTCTCCTCTTCCCCGGGCTGGCCCTGGGGCTGATCCCCCTGACCGGTCTGGCCCTGGCCTGGCGCTTTCAGCTTCGAGGCAGGGGGCAGAGGGCGGCGGCGGCCTTCTGTCTCATGGGACTCCTGCTTTTGCCCGCCTACAGGGGACTTTTCATCGCCTACGGCGAGATCAAGTCGCGACGGCCCCTGGCCGAGGCCATCGCCGCCCGCCTCGATCGGGACGACGTCGTGGCCCAGTACGGCACCTACGAGCAGGCCCTGCCCTTCTACCTGAAACGGCTCAACGTCGTCATCGCCTACAGGGGAGAGCTGGCCTTCGGCATCGATCGGGACGCCCCCTCGTGGTTCCTCGACGAAGGGGGACTCCTCCCTCTCCTGGAGGGGGACCGGCGGGTCTTCCTCGTCGTGAAACGGGATCTCTACGAGACGCTGAGGGAGAAGACCGGCGGCCTCTTTACCCTCGCCGAATGGGATAATACACTTGTCGTCGTCAATCGCCCTCTGGAGGTGAACGAATAGAAAATGAGAAAAACCTTTCTGCCCTTTGCCCGTCCCTCCATTTCCGAGGAGGCCATCGCCGACGTGGCCGACTCGCTGCGATCGGGCTGGATCACGACGGGCCCCAAGGCCCAGGCCTTCGAGGAGGCCTTCGCCGCCTATACCGGCGCCCCCTACGCCCTCGCCCTCAACTCGGCCACGGCGGGCCTCCATCTTGCCTGCCTCGCCCTGGGCCTCGGTCCCGGCGACGAGGTGATCACGACGCCCATGACCTTCGTGGCCACCGTCAACGTCATCCTCTGGGCGGGAGCCCGCCCCGTCCTCGTCGACATCGACAGAAGGACGCTCAACATCGACGCGGCCCGAATCGAATCGGCCCTGACGGAGCGCACCAAGGCCATCGTCCCCGTCCACTTCGCCGGGCTTCCCTGCGACATGGACCCCATCGAGACTCTCGCACGGGAGAGGGGACTGGCCCTCATCGAAGACGCCGCCCACGCCCTGGGCGCCCGCTACAAGGGACGCCTCGTCGGCTCCTCGACGGAAGGGCGCCACGTGACGGTCTTCAGCTTCCACCCCACGAAGAACATCACCACCGGCGAGGGGGGCATGCTCTGCACCGGCGACGAGGAGGTGGCCGAGAAGACGGCCCTCCTCCGCCAGCACGGCATGTCGAAGGGAGCCTGGAAGCGCTACGCCGTCCAGGGAACGCCCCACTACGACGTCCACTTCCCGGGCCTCAAATACAACATGCTCGACATCGAGGCCGCCATCGGCCTCGATCAGCTCCGACGCCTCGAGGATTTCAACGGAAGGAGACGGGCCATCGCCGCCCGCTACGACGAGGCCTTCGCCGACAGGGGAGGGCTGATCCTCCCCGAGGCCCCCTCCTACGATCATCTCCACGGGCGCCACATCTACACGCCCCTCGTCGACGTCGACCGCCTGGGCATGAGCCGCGACGCCTTCATGGCCCGCCTGCGGGAGCTCAACATCGGAACGGCCCTCCACTATCAGGCCCTCCACCTCTTCTCCTATTACGGAGAGACCTTCGGCTGGAGGCGGGGCGACTTCCCCGAGGCGGAGTACGTCTCGGACCGGATCGTCTCCCTCCCCCTCTTCCCGGCCATGACCGACGAGGACGTCGACGACGTCATCGACGCCGTCCGCGCCGTCTGTCTCGCGAAGGGAGCCTAAGACCGGTGCAGACTTCTCAGGCCATGCTCCTTCAGGCCGGCCAGGAAAGAAATCCAAAACCGGAAATCTCCCTCGTCATCCCCGTCTACAACGAGAGGGAATCGCTCCCCTTCCTCTTTGAGAGGCTTCTGCCGGTTTTGGAGGAACTCGGCCGGTCCTACGAGATCCTCTTCATCGATGACGGCAGCGTCGACGGCTCTCTGGCCTTGCTCCTGGCCTTCCGCGAGGAGCACCGCTCGACGGTGCGCGTCATCGAATTCAACGGCAACTTCGGCCAGCACATGGCCATCACCGCCGGCTTCCGCTGCAGCCGGGGCAGGATCGTCATCACCATGGACGCCGATCTCCAGAACCCGCCCGAGGAGATTCCCAACCTCGTGGCCGCCATGGACGCCGGCCACGACACGGTGGGCACCTACCGGGTGGGGCGCCGGGACCCTTTTTTCCGCAAGATCGCCTCCAAGGTCATCAACGGCATCACCAACCGCATCACGGGCCTCAACCTGCGCGACTACGGCTGCATGCTCCGGGCCTACAGCGGCAACATCATCGCCCTCATCAACGAGAGCGCCGAATCGACGACCTTCATCCCCGCCCTGGGACGGAAGTTCTCCGTCAGCCCGACGGAGATCGCCATCAGCCACACCGAGAGGGAGCACGGCACGTCCAAGTACGGCCTCTTCAAACTGATCCGCCTCAACTTCGACCTCATGACCGGCTTTTCCCTGATCCCCCTTCAGGTCGTGACCATGCTGGGCCTCCTCGTCGCCACCCTGAGCCTCCTCTTCGTGGCCTACCTGGGCGTCAGGCGCCTCGTCGTCGGCCCCGAGGCCGAAGGCGTCTTCACCCTCATGAACGTCAACTTCTTCCTCATGGGCATCACCATGTTCTGCGTCGGCATCGTCGGCGAGTACATCGGCCGCATCTATCAGGAAGTCCGCCGACGGCCCCGCTTCGTCATCAGGAAGGTCTACGACGATGAGGCCTAGAATCGTCGTCTTCGCCTACAACGAGGTGGGCTACGTCTGTCTCGAGGAGCTTCTCCGCCGGGGGGCCGACGTGGTGGCCCTCTTCACCTACGACGACGACCCCGGCGAGGAGATCTGGTTCCGGTCGGTGAAAGACCTGGCGGAGCGACGGGGCCTGGCCGTCTTCACCCCCTCCCGCCTCGACGGGACCTGGAAGGAACGCATCGCCGCCCTCGCCCCCGACCTGATCCTCTCCTTCTACTACCGAAGCCTCATCGGAACCGACGTCCTCTCCCTGGCCCGGCTGGGGGCCTTCAACATCCACGGTTCCCTCCTCCCCCGCTACCGGGGACGGGCCTGCGTCAACTGGGCCATCGTCAACGGCGAGACGACGACGGGGGCCACCCTCCACGAGATGGTGGCCCGGGCCGACGCGGGAAGGATCGTCGATCGGGAGCCGGTGCCGATCGGCCCCGACGAGACGGCCCACGACGTCTTCCTCAAGGTGGCCGAGGCGGCCCGCACCCTGGTGGCGCGGAACCTCGACGCCCTCGAATCGGGGACGGCCCCCCTCTACGCGCAGGACGAGACGAAGGCCACCCTCTTCGGCCGGAGAGGCCCCGAAGACGGCCTCATCGACTGGAACCTTCCGGCCCGGTCCATCCACAACCTCGTCCGGGCCGTGACCCGTCCCTATCCCGGCGCCTTCACCTTCGCCGAGGGACGAAAGCTCTTCGTCTGGAAGACGGCCGTCGTCGACGAGGAGAGCCCGAGCGAGGCCGGAAGGGTCACGTCTCTCGATCCGCTCGTCGTCGCCGCCTCCTCGGGAAACCTCCAGATCCTCTCGGCCAGCTTCGAGGACGGATCGTCCCCCTCCTCCTCGTTGAGGCCGGGTCAACGGCTCGGCCAGTGAATCTTCAGGTGCCCAGAGGGCACGGAAAGGAATCGACCATGAAGGTCCTCATTCTCGGCGCCAACGGCTTCATCGGAAGTCACCTCTGCGAGGCCATCCTCGATCAGAGGGACTGGACCGTCACCGCCCACGACCTCGTCGGCGGCAATCTCGGAAACTGCCTGGGCCGGGAGCGCTTCTCCCTCCGCCTCGGCGACGCCTTCTCCGACCTGGACTGGATCGAGGAACAGGTCGCCTCCTGCGACGTCGTCCTCCCCCTCGTCGGCGTCGCCAAGCCCTCTTTCTACCTGAGCCGTCCCCTGTGGACCTTCGAACTCGACTTCGAGCTGAACCTCAAGATCGTCCGCTTCTGCGTGGCCCGCAAGAAGAGGGTCATCTTCCCCTCCACGTCGGAGGTCTACGGCATGAGCTCCGACAGGATCCTCTACGAGGAGTCGAGTCCTCTCACGGTGGGGCCCATCGGCAAGATGCGCTGGATCTACAGCTGCGCCAAACAGATGATGGACCGCGTCATCGTCGCCTACGGCCAGGAGGAGGGACTGCGCTACACCCTCTTCCGACCCTTCAACTGGATCGGCCCCCGGCTGGACAGTTTCGACGACGCCCGAGAGCGCCGGGCCCGCTCCGTCACCCAGTTCGTCTACGACATCGTCCAGGGCCGTCCCGTGACCCTCGTCAACGGAGGAGGGCAGCGCCGGAGCTTCACCTGGATCGGCGACGGCATCGAGGCCCTTATGGCCATCATCGGCGACGAGAAGGGCTCGGACGGCAAGATCTTCAACATCGGCAACCCCGCCAACAACCGCTCCATCAGCGAGCTCGTCGACCACCTCGTCCGCATCCTCGAGACCTTTCCCGAGACGGCTCAGCAGGCCCGGTCGGCCGAAATCGTCGTCCAGTCCGCCGAGAGCTACTACGGCAACGGCTACGACGACATGCAGGACCGGGTCCCCTCCATCGAGAACATCGAACGCTGCCTGGGCTGGCGCCCCCGGACGACGCTCGACGAGGCTCTCCGCCGCACCGTCGAGGGCCTGATCCGGCCATGACCGTCCTGGGCCTCAAGGTCGACGTCGACACCCTGCGGGGCTACCGCGAGGGCGTGCCCCGCCTCCTCGACCTTTTCGCCCAGAGGAAGGTCCGGGCCACCTTTTTCTTCTCCTTCGGGCCCGACAATTCGGGCAAGGCCATCCGACGGATCTTCCGCCCCGGCTTCCTGTCCAAGATGGGACGTACCGGCCCGGTGAGCACCTACGGCCTCAGAACGCTTCTCTACGGCACGCTCCTCCCGGCGCCTCTCATCGTCGCGTCCGATCCCGCCATCGTGCGGAGAGCCGAGGACGAGGGGCACGAATGCGCCATCCACAGCTGGGATCACGTCAAGTGGCAGGACGAGCTGGACCGCCTCGACGAATCGGTCATCGAGGAGGACTTCCTCAAGGCCCTCGACCTCTACGAAAAGATCCTGGGCCACCTTCCCCGTGCCTGCGCCGCCCCGGGATGGCAGGTCACGGCCGAAAGCCTCCGCGTCCAGGACAGGATGGGCCTCGACTACTGCAGCGACGTCCGCGGGGAGGCCCCCTTCCTCCCCGCCCTGAACGGAGAGGTCTTCCGGACCCTCCAGATCCCGACGACGACGGCGACGATGGACGAACTGCTGGGCCTCGGCGACGTCGACGACGTCAACTTCAACGACCGCCTCTTCCGGGCCATGAGGCGGAAGGTCAACGTCCACACCGTCCACGCCGAGATGGAGGGGATGAGCAAACGCCCCCTGCTGGACCAGCTGCTCCGCCGCTGCCGCGACGAGGAGATGGACGTCGTCCCCCTGGCGACCCTCGCCGCGGAGATCGACAGAAAGAAGACGCCCCGCCGCGACGTGCGGCGAGGCGTCCTGCCCGGTCGATCGGGCACGGTGGCCGTCGAAGGCAGCTGAAGGAGGTTCAGCCGCGCCTCGCGACGAGGAAGGCCAGGGGAACGGCGAGGAGGAAAAGGGTCCCGTACCCCAGGGAACAGCCGCCGCCGCCGGCCCAGACGAGAGGGACGGTCTTTTCCGTCCCCGCCACGGCCTCGTCGTGACTGTCGACGGCCCAGAGGCGGACCGAAAGGCGTCGCGCCCCCTCGGGAAGGACGAGATCGTGACGGAACTCGTAGATCGAGGCCCTGTCGTTGATGCCGGTCCTGACGAGCCCCACCTCTCGGTCGAAGGAGAGACACTCCCTCCCCCCGTCGAGGAGGGAGTAGTGAACGGTGACGGCGCGGTTTTTCACCCGGTAGCGGCCGTCCTCGCCGGCCTCCACGTCGGAGGACAGGGGCTGGAGAGGTCTGACGACGCCGAAAAGGCTCACCCTTTCGCCGTGACGGACCGTCACGCCGTCGTCGACGTTCCAGTCGACGCGCTTGTCTCCGTCGTCGGGATCGTAGAGGCCGTCCTCCGAGGCGGACCCGTCGCCGTCGCGGATCTCGGCCCGCGTCAGGACCAGCCTCTCTCCGGCCTCGAAGGGAACGAGAAGCCCCTCTCTCAGGGCCGTCGTGCCGTCGCCCCTGTCGTAGCTGACGGCCATCTCCCCGATGTCGTAGCGGTACCAGAGGATCTCCTCCGAATCGAGACGTCCCGCCCGCGCCATGGGCGCCGATCTCGACGGACGGGCTCGTGCTCGTCTCGTGGATGTTGTAGAGGACGGCCCGGACCGCTCCGTCGAGGTATTCGAGGGAGTCGTTGGGGCGCCAGCGGCGGACGATCTCGTAAAAGAGCGTCGACGCCGTTCCCGACGGGAGATGGGAGCCGTCCCAGTAACCCGGGAAGGGATCGAGGTAGAGGCGGGACCCCTCCTCGGCGGCGAAGGCCCGGACCGTCTCCATGTGGCGGGCGGGGCTGAATCGCGAGAGGACCTTGTCGGCGACGGGAGCGAAGGTCAGGGGCACCTCCGCCGAGGCCAGCGCCGCCTCGCCGTCGACGGCGGTGACCACGAGTCGGTAGGAACCGCCCGTAAGATCCTCTCCGGCGTCGTCGCTGTCGTACCCCTTCGTCCGCCCTCCCAGAAGGAGGGCGGCGGCGTAACGCTCCCTCACGACGGCCTTGACGGTCGGATCGAAGAAGGATCGGGGGCGGGAGGGATCGAAGACGAGGTCCGGCGGAGGCGAGGCCAGAAGGTCGGCCGACGTCGACGGCGTCCATCCCCCCTCGTAGTCGAGGGAGATGGCCTCGTCCGGCGTCAGGCCCCCGGCGGCGACGGCGGGCTGAACCCGCCGAAGGGGCTCGGGACGACCCTGACGAAAAAGCTCGAAGGGGACCGAGGCGGGACTTCCGCCCTCCCTGTCGAGGGAGACGACGACGTAGAAATCCCGCGTCGGGGCCAGAAGACGCTCCCCCTCGACAGGAGTGACGACGGAAAGGCTCAGGGCTTGTGCTCCGGGAGCCCCCCCAGCAGAGCCAGAGAAAGAGAAAACAGGACCGCCAATCTTTTCATGACCGTCACTCCTCTCGACATCGCCTAGGGGCGGGGAAGATCTCCTCCGGCGCCGCTCCGCCCCTACCTCCCCACGGCGAGATAGACGAAACCGCCCGATTTCATCCTGTCCGGGTCGTACTGGTTGCGGCCGTCGAAGACGACGGGCTCGGCCATGAGAGAGCCGATCCTCTCCCAGTCGGGCTTGCGGAAGAGGGGCCACTCGGTGAGGAGGATCAGGGCATGGACCCCCTCGAGGACCTCGTAGTTGTCCGATCCGAAGCGAAGACGGCCCTCCTCGATGGCACGGGCGACGGAGGGACGACCGGCGAGGGCCTTCCGGGCGTTGCCCTCGGCGACGGGATCGTAGGCCCTCAGGGTAGCCCCCCCGTCGAGAAGCCAGGCGACGAGGTCCAGGGCCGGCGCCTCACGGACGTCGTCGGTGTTGGGCTTGAAGCTCAGACCCCAGAGGGCGAAGCTCTTCCCCTTCAGATCCCCTCCGTAACGGGCCCCGATCTTCTCGAAAAACCAGCGGCGCTGCTCCACGTTGACGGCCTCGACGGCCTCGAGGATCGAAAAGGGCGTGCCGGCCTGCCGGCCCGAGTGGATGAGGGCCTTGACATCCTTGGGGAAACAGGAGCCTCCGTAGCCGATTCCGGCGTAGAGAAAGGCCGACCCGATGCGGCCGTCGCTTCCCATGCCGCGACGGACTTCGGTCACGTCGGCCCCGACGCGCTCGCAGAAGCGGGCCAGCTCGTTCATGAAGCTGATCCGCGTGGCCAGCATGGCGTTGGCGGCGTATTTGGTCAGCTCCGCCGAGGCGACGGACATGGCGAACATCCGCTCCTCCCGGAAGGTGAAGAAGCTGAAGAGCTCCTTCAGCAGCTCGGCCGTGCGGTTGTTCTCGGTTCCGATGACGATGCGGTCGGGCTTCATGAAATCCTCCACGGCCGACCCCTCCTTGAGGAACTCGGGGCAGAAGGCGACGTCGAAGTCGAGGTCCCCCCGACCCCGTCCGTCGAGGACGTTCCGAATCGTCTCTTTGATCTTCATCGTCGTCCCGACGGGAATCGTCGACTTGGCGACGACGATCTTGTAGCTGTCCATGGACGCGCCGATGGCCCGGGCCACGTCGAAGACGTGGCCCAGATCGGCCTCTCCCGAGTCGCCGGGCGGCGTCCCCACGGCGATGAAGACGAAAAGGGAGCTGTCGAGGGCCTCCTTCAGCTCCGTCGTGAAGCGGAGACGTCCCTGCTCGACGTTGCGTCTGACGACGACGTCGAGGCCCGGCTCGTAGATGGGGATCTTCCCCTGACGAAGTTCCTCTATCTTGGCCGCGTCGACGTCGACGCACCAGACGTCGTTGCCCGTTTCGGCCAGACAGGCCCCCGTGACGAGGCCCACGTAACCCGTTCCGATCATGGAAATGCGCAAAGGGAAACACTCCTTCGTCGCCCTCGCGGGGAGGGCGGAAAAAGAGGGCTTCCTCATCGGAACGGAAAGGGAGAGACTGTCCCGAGAGGAAGCCGCAGGAAGAGGGCGAGAGCCTTTTTCAGAAAAGCAGCTCCTGGCCCGGTCTGAGGGGCACGACGCGGGAGGCGGTGCCGACGAGGCGGGCGAAGCGATCGGCATCGGCCCGGATGAGGTCGAAGGTGTCGTAGTGCATGGGCACGACGGCCTCGGGGCCGATCATCCTGACGGCCCGGGCCGCGTCCTCCTCGTCCATGACGAAATTGCCGCCGATGGGCAGAAGGGCGACGTCGATCGCCTCCTCGGCGAGGAGCTCCATCTCCTTCGTCAGCCCCGTGTCGCCGCTGTGATAGACCTTTTTCCCCTCGATCTCGATGAGGAAACCTCCGGCCAGCCCTCCGTAGACCACCTGATTCCCGTCGAGGATGGCCGACCCGTGAAGGGCCGCCGTCATCTTGACGGTTCCGAAGGGGAAGGTCCACCGGCCCCCGATCTGCATGGGATGGCACTTGAGGCCCTTCTTTGCCAGATGGTGGCAGATCTCGTAATTGGCCACCACCGTGGCCCCCGTCCTCTTGGCGATCTGGACCGTGTCGCCCAGGTGGTCGTCGTGGCCGTGGGTCAGAAAGATGACATCGATCTCCGTGAAGCTCTCGGCCCCCTGGCTCGCCTGGGGGTTTCCCGTCAGGAAGGGGTCGATGAGCCCCTTAAGCCCCTCTCCCCCGACGTAAAAGGCCGCATGGCCCAAAAAGCGCACCTTAGCCACAGGACATCTCCTCCATCCCTGATCTTTCCCGTCGGCCTCTGCCCCTCCGGGAACCGCCTCCGAGAGGGCGCTCCTATTCCAGGGGCAGATCGACCCTGACGGCCAACTCCTCGAGCTGACGGGTGTCGACGACGTCGGGAGCGCCGGACATGACGCACTGGGCCTTCTGGTTCTTGGGGAAGGCCATGACCTCCCGGATCGACTTGGCGCCGCAGAGAAGCATGACGAGGCGGTCGAACCCCAGAGCCAGCCCTCCGTGGGGCGGCGTGCCGAAGGAAAGGGCGTCGAGGAGGAAGCCGAAGCGCTCCCGGGCCGACTGGGCCGTGAAGCCCAGGGCCTCGAAGACCTTCTCCTGCATCCGGGGATCGTGAATCCTGATGGAACCGCCTCCCACCTCGGTCCCGTTGAGGACGAGGTCGTAGGCGCGGGAGCGGGCCGATCCCGGGTCGGTCTGAAGCCTGTCGAGATCTTCGGCCATGGGAGCCGTGAAGGGGTGATGGACGGCGACCCAGCGCCGTTCCTCGTCATCCCACTCGAACATGGGGAATTCGGTGACCCAGAGGAAGGCCCACCGGGACTCGTCGACGAGACTCCGGGAACGGGCCAGTTCGAGACGGAGCTGGCCCAGGATCTCGCAGGTTCTCCGCCAGGAGCCGTCGGCCATGACGAAGAGGGCGTCTCCCTCCTTCAGCCCCGCCGCCTCGACGAGAAGACGCTGGCGCCCCTCGTCGAGGAACTTCACGAGAGGTCCCTTGAGGGCTCCGTCGCGGAGCTGGAAGGGGGCCAGCCCCTTGGCGCCCAGGGCCTGGCCGCGGGCGTTGACGCCGTCCAGATCCTTGCGGGAGAGGTCGGCCCCTCCCGGCAGAGGTAGAGCCTTGATGACGCCGCCTCCCTCGAGGACGGCCTGGAAGGCCTTGATGTCCGTCCCCTCGAAGACGTGACGGACGTCGACGAGGGAGAAGGGAATGCGCAGATCGGGCTTGTCGCTGCCGTAGAGATCGAGGGCCTCCCTCCAGGTGAGGCGGGGGAAGGGGACCGGCAGGGTCACGTCGAGGACCTCTTTCCAGAGGCCGACGGTGTAGCGCTCGAGAAGATCGAGAATGACCTCTTCGGTGACGAAGCTGAGCTCCATGTCGATCTGGGTGAACTCGGGCTGACGGTCGGCCCGGAGGTCCTCGTCGCGGAAGCAGCGGACGATCTGGAAGTAGCGGTCGCAGCCGCCGATCATGAGGATCTGTTTGAAGATCTGGGGCGACTGGGGCAGGGCATAGAAGTTTCCGGGATTGACGCGGCTCGGCACGAGATAGTCCCGGGCCCCTTCAGGCGTGGAGCGCGTCAGCATGGGCGTCTCCACCTCGATGAAGCCCTCGTCGGAGAGGAAGGAGCGGGTGAAGCGGGCCGCACGATGGCGGAGACGGAGGTTCCCCTGCATTCGGGTCCGCCTCAAATCGAGATAGCGGTGGCGGAGACGGAGCGTCTCGTCGACGTCGTCGGCGCCGTCGATCTCGAAGGGAAGGGGCGCCGAGGGGGCGAGAAGGAGGAAGTCGTCGACGGCCACCTCCCAGAGCCCCGTGGGCAGGGCCTCGTTCTCCGTCCCCTCGGGACGACGGGAGACCGTTCCCCTCACGGCCAGGACATATTCGCTGCGGAGGGCCTTGGCCCTCTCGTGGACGGCCTCGTTCCTCTCGGGGTTGAGGACGACCTGAACGACGCCGCTGTGGTCCCAGAGCTCGAGGAAGATGATGCCCCCCAGGTCGCGACGGCAGCGAAGCCAGCCGTTGAGGACGACGGACCGTCCCTCGAGGGAACCGTCCACTTTTCCGCAGTACACGCTGCGCCTCCAGGAGGCGTCAAACTGTCTTTCTTCCATGGTCGAATCCTTCTCCCTGATCGTTCCTGATTGGGTTCCTACCGGCCCAGACGGGACCGGATGACTTGGGCCGCTCCGTCGAAGGCGCACTCCTCCTGATTGCCCGAGGCCATCTCCTTGAGGGCCACGACGGACCGGGCCACCTCGTCGCCGCCGAGGATGCAGGCGAAGGCCGCCTGGGAGGCCGATTTGAACTGGGCCTTCATGGCCCGCCCCTGGTAGTCCATGTCGGCGCTGAGCCCCTCGCGCCTGAGGGCGTAGAGGAGCTTGAGGGCCTCGTCGCGGGCCGTCTCGTCGACGGCGATCACATAGGCGTCGAGGGCGGGCTCGCGGCCGAAGGAACAGCCCTGCTGCTCCATGGTGAGGACGATGCGCTCGATGCCCGAGGCGAATCCCACGCCGGGAAGGTGAGGCCCTCCGATGGACTCGGCCAGATTGTCGTAGCGTCCCCCTCCGCAGACGGCGTTCTGGGCACCCAGATCGCCCGAGAGGACCTCGTAGGCCGTCTTCGTGTAGTAGTCGAGGCCCCGGACGAGGCGCTTGTCGATGTGGGTCCTGGCGCCGAGAAGATCGAGCCCCTTGCGGACGGCGGCGAAGTGGCCGCTGCACTCGTCGCAGAGCGAATCCATCACGTCGGGAGCCCCCTCGGTGATGGCCTTGCACGTGGGGTTCTTGCAGTCGAGGATGCGCAGGGGATTGCGGTCGAAGCGGCTCCGGCAGCTCTCGCAGAGCTCGCCCAGATGAGGCCTCAGGTAGGCCCGAAGGGCCTCGCGGTAGGCGGGACGGCAGGCGGGACAGCCCACGGAGTTGATGACCACCTCGAGGTTGGTCATCCCCAGCCTGCGGTAGAGCTCGAGGGAGAGTTCGATCACCTCGACGTCGACGAGAGGGCTGTCGGAACCGAGGACCTCGACGTCGAGCTGCCAGAACTGGCGGTAGCGCCCCTTCTGGGGCCGCTCGTAACGGAACATGGGACCGGCGGTCCAGAGCTTGACGGGCTGAGGCCTGGAGGCCATGTTCTGCTCCAGATAGGAGCGGACCGTGGAGGCCGTCACCTCGGGCCGAAGGGTCAGACTCCGCCCCGAACGGTCCTCGAAGGTGTACATCTCCTTCTCCACCACGTCCGTCGTATCGCCGATGCCGCGACAGAAAAGCTCCGTATGCTCGAAGATGGGAAGGTGGATCTCGCTGAAGCCGAAGCCGTCGGCGATCTGCCGGAACTGGCCCAGGACGTAGGCCCACTTCCACGATTCATCGGGGAGCACATCTCGTACGCCGCGCGGTGCCGTGATTTCTGCCATGCCGTGAAACCTCCCTGATCGGTCGGAATTGTCCCTCTAGACTCAGCAAAGTATAAACGTTGCGGAGCCGCAGCTCCAGCGCAAAAGGACAGAAAAAGGGGCGCAGACCCTTCGTCCGCACCCCTCCGACGATGACCGGCAAGCCGCTTTCCGTCAGCGCGACTCGATCTGGAATTTGATGGCCGTCCGCTCCTCGCCGTCGATATCGATCTTGGCGAAGGCCGGAATGCAGACCAGGTCGATCCCGTTGGGGGCCACATAACCCCTGGCGATGGCGATGGCCTTGACGGACTGATTGACCGCCCCGGCCCCGACGGACTGGACTTCGACGGCTCCCTTCTCCCTGAGTACGGCCGCGATGGCCCCCGCCACGGATTTGGGTTGAGAGTTTGCTGAGACCTTCAGAACTTCCATACACTTCGACCTCCTCGTCGTAGCTATCCGCGCAAGATGAGAAAGCGACCTCAAGGCCTCGGCACGAGCCCCGGGCTTCGACCCACTCCAATAACTATTTAATTCAGACAGAGTCCATGATAGCACAATTCTGCCGAAGCCAAAAGGCCCGACGCCCCCTTTTTCGTGGGATGCGTCACCGACGGGAGAGGAAAAAAGGAGGAAGAGGCTCGCCTCTTCGCGACAAGCGGCAATTCACCGAAAAAGACAGATATTCACCGACATTTTTCGCCCCTCGACCGGGAGAGCCCCTGCGGGAGGGGTGCACGCCCCATGGAACCGTCGGACACCGTCGCCTCGACGGCAAGGCGAAACCGGCTCCTCTTCGTGATCCGGATCCGGATCGAACCGGGGTGGCGTCCTCCCGAGGAAAGGCCCCGACACCGGCAAGGCCGGGGTTGCCCTGAAACGCGGCGTCGCTCTCCTGGCGGAATCAACGGCAGAGGCCAGGGAAAGACAGACCGCCGAGGCGCGAAAGGTGGGGTATAATGCCGTCAGTCCGACATTCCGGCAGGAGGGATCCGCCTTGGAAGACCTTTTCGATTATGAGATCTGCAACGCCCAATACCACCCCGTCGCCGAAGGGCTCATCAAAAAATACGAAGAGCTCCGTCACATCGACCCCGACACGATCCTCTTCCTCCTGAACCGCAAGGCCGCCGGCAAAAGCAGCCGCAACAAGGTCCGCCTCGCCGAAACCTCCAAGGTGCCGCCCAAATGGCAGCAGGTCCTCTACCAGGGAGGGGGACTGAGCTACTTCTACCTCATCGAATTTTTCGAGAAATCCATCGCCTGTCTCGACGAAAACCAGATGAAGGCCCTCATCTACCGCGAGCTGCGCCGCATCAGCCTGACGGGCAAGATCGTCTCGCCCGACGTCCACGAGTGGTACCAGATCCTCGAGGGGCTGGGACGGCACTGGTTCTACCCCGAGGCGACCTGTCCCGACCTTCTGGCCGACGACATCGACTGGAAGCGCCTCATGGGTTCCTCCTTCGAGCGCCCCGTGGCCGAGGAGTGACCTCTTGCGAAAGTGAGCTCTATCGCCTAGTATGGCCGGGGGCGACCCCATTCCATACTTGAGGCGCAAGGCTTGATTGTTCGCGCGAAGGAGAGATGGATCGGTGAGTGATCGTTTCGAAGGCGTATCGGTTCTGAAGAAACTCAACGTCTACAACGAGGGCAAGGTCATGAGCCGCACGATCTACACGGCCGAGGGGGAACGCAAGACTCTGGGCGTCATGTTCCCCGGTGACTACGAGTTCGGCACCGGGGACAGGGAGGTCATGGAGATGGTGGCCGGCAGGACGGAAGTCCTCCTTCCGGGCAGCGACGCCTGGCAAACCTTCGGCCCCGGAGACACCTTCGGCATTCCCGCGGACAGCAGCTTCAAGCTCCGCGTCTCGGAACTGATGGAGTACGTCTGTTCCTACTACAGGGACTGACGCCCCAAAGATCCTTTCGACGAAAGGAGAGGCGCACCCCGAGGGGGTGCGCCTCTCCTTTCGTCGAAGCCGAAGGACTCCGCGGCAGGCCCCAGGGGACCTCAAGGTCCGATGAGGACCTTCATTCCCACCTGGGTCCTTTCCCTGAGCCACTGAATATCGTCGTTGAGAAGGCGGATGCAGCCCTCCGTGACGAGGGTGCCGATGGAGCCGGGATCGTGTGTCCCATGGATGCCGATCCCCTGCCAGCCCGTCTTGAGACGGATGAACCAGGGACCGTAGGCCCCTTCGACGGGCCCCTGGCCGTCGCCGAAATCGTGGGTCCACCAGCTGGCGTTCTGAATCTGTTCCACATGAAAGAGGCCCTCCGGCGTGCGGCGGTCGCCGCGCTTCTCCTTGTCGCCCGTCACGGAGCCGAGGGCGACGGGGAAGGAGGCCAGGATTTCGGCGCCGCGGCAGAAATCGAGGCGGAAGGCGCTCTTTTCGATGCGGATCCAGAGATCGGAGGCCCCCACTCCCTCGGGCATGCTGAGAGGGGACGGAGGAGGAACGGTCGGCGCGACCTCTTCGGCTCTCTTTCCCTCGACAGGAGGGGAAGAGGGAGAAGAGAAGAGGGAATAGGCCAGGTAACCCGTCCCCCCGAGAAGGAGAACGAGAAGGAGGAACGGCAAGAGCGCGAGCGGGCGCCGCGCCGTGCTGCGGGGATTTTCGAGCTTCATTCCGGAAAAGGCACCTCCCTGGGCGTCTCGTTTCGACAGATTACGTCCGCCACGGGCTATTATGCTTTTTTCGGGGCCTTCCTTCAACCGCCGAGATTGCCCCTTTCTAAGGGGGGCCCTTTTTGTCATACTGGAACGGCGGCGAAGACGCCGATTCAAGAAGGGAGATGAGACGGAGTTGGAAGAGAAGAGCATGGCCCTCATCGCCGTCCGAGACTTGAGGAAGAGTTTCGACGACGAAGAGGTTCTGGGCGGGGTAAGCATTGACATCAGGGAGGGAGATCTCGTCTCCATCATCGGCCCCTCGGGCTGCGGGAAATCGACCTTCCTGCGCTGCCTCAACGGGCTGGAAATTCTCGATTCGGGATCGATCACCATCGACGGCGTCACCCTCAGCCGCACCTCTCCCGACGAGAAGCCGAGCCGGGCCCTCATGGAGGCCACCCACGAGCTGCGCAGGGAAGTCGGCATCGTCTTCCAGGGCTTCAACCTCTTTCCCCACAAGACGGTTCTGGAAAACGTCATGCTCGCCCCCGTCGTCGTCAAGGGAGAGAGCCCGGAGAAGGCCGAGACCGAGGCCCTGCGCCTCCTCGGCAAGGTCGGCCTCGAGGGCTACGCCCATCGCTATCCCGTAACCCTATCGGGAGGACAGGCCCAGAGGGCGGCCATCGCCCGGGCCCTGGCCATGTCGCCCAAAGTCATGCTCTACGACGAGCCCACGTCGGCCCTCGATCCGGAACTCGTCGGCGAAGTCCTCCAGGTCATGCGCGACCTCGACGCCGAGGGGATGACTCAGGTCATCGTCACCCACGAGATGCGCTTCGCCCGCGAGGCCTCGGACTACGTCGTCTTCATGGACAAAGGCGAGATCGTCGAAGTCGCCGACGGCGACGAGATGTTCACCTCTCCCCGCAACGAACGGACGCGCGACTTTCTCCGCCACCTCGTCGGGGTGCTGTCGTGAAAAGGCTTCTGGCGGCCCTCGGCCTTCTTCTCTGCCTCAATCTCCCCGCCTCGGCCCTGACGGCCTCTCCCGGGATCCTCTCCTGGGGGGGAGACACGGAAGGCGGCGCCCCCTACATGTATCAGGATCCCGGCGACCTGGACAACCTCATCGGCTACGAGGTGGAGATCGTCGAGGCCCTGGCCGACAAGATGGGTCTCGAACCCCGCTTCGTCCAGAACGGCTGGGACAACCTCATCCCGGGCCTGGACCGACACCTCTACGACATCTCCATCGACGGCCTCGAGATCACGCCCGAGCACCGCGACGCCGTCGATTTCTCGACGCCCTACTACGTGACCCATCTCCAGATCGGCGTCCGTCGCGACACTTTCGACATCAACGGCCTCGAAGACTGCCGCGGGCGCGTCGTCGGCACGCTCAAGCAGTCCTACGCCCAGTTCGTCCTCGAATCGACGGGAGACGTCGACATCCGCACCTACGAGGACGAGGTGAACGCCTACGGCGATCTCGTCAACGGCCGCCTCGACGCGACCCTTTTCGACGCCCCCATCGCCCTCTTCTACGGCGGCCCCATGAGGGAGGTCAAGTTCGTCGGCCCCGAGATCGGCCGCATCGAATACGGCATCGCCGTCCGCAAGGGAGAAAAGGAGCTCCTCCGGGCCGTCAACGAGGCCCTCATAGAACTGCGCGACAGCGGCGAACTGCGGACCATCCTGGAGCGGTGGAACCTCTGGAACCCCCTGACGGCCAGGGCCCTTCAGGACTACGGCCCGGCCCGGACGGAGCCCGTCATGTACGACCGGTGGGTCGCCGACCTACAGCCCCACCTCTCCCTGGGAGACCGCCTCCGCCGCTACGTCTCCTTCCTCCCCACTCTGGGGCGGGCGACGGCGACGACGCTGAAGGTCTCTCTGGCCGCCATGGCTCTGGCCATCGCCTTCGGCCTCGTCCTGGCCCTTCTGCGCGTCTTCGGCCCCGGCCCCCTTTCGACGCTCTCCATGGTCTACGTCGAGATCGTCCGAGGGACGCCGGTGCTGATCCAGCTGTTTTTCATCTTCTACGGCCTGCCCAACATCGGCATCAAGCTCGATCCCTTCACGGCCGGCGCCCTGGGACTGGGGCTGAACTACGCCGCCTGCGAAGCCGAGATCTACCGGGCCGGGCTTCTCTCCGTCCCCCGGGGACAGATGGAAGCCGCCCTCGGGCTGGGCATGACGCGGAACCAGGCCCTGCGCCACGTCGTCATCCCCCAGGCCGTGCGCCTCGTCCTGCCGCCGGTGACGAACGACTTCATCTCCCTTCTCAAGGATTCGTCCCTCGTCTCCGTCATCACCCTCGTCGACCTGACCAAGGCCTACGGTCAGCTGGCGACGACCTATTACGACTATTTCGGAACGGGCATCGTCGTCGCCGTCATCTACCTGCTGCTGGGACTGCCCTTCGTCCGCCTCGCCCTCTGGACCGAGGCCCGCCTCGCCGTCTCCCTGGGCGTCCCGGGAAAGGCCAAGCGCCGGGAAAGCGGCCTGGGCCTCCGTCTCTTCTGACGCGGAGACAAGAGTCAGAGCAACATTCCCATCAGGGAGAGCCTTTCGTCGAGAGCTTCGACGAAAGGCTCTCCCTGATCCTGTTCGGCCCATGAGGAGACGTGGAAAAGGAAGTGATCGGGACAGCGGAGGTAGCGCAACCCCAGCCCGCCGATCTGGACGGGGCCGTAGCCGGCCAGGAGAAGTCCCTTGCCCTCCGTCGTGCTCGAGGAGAAGACGTTGGACGTCAGCTTCGTCCAGGCGGGCCCCTGAAAAAGCGACGGCTCCTCCACGGCCAGATCGGCGCCCCTCTCCTGCCAGACTCGCCGCAAAAGCCCCAGGTGCCCCTCGACGCCCTCTCCGGCCATACAGAGATCGATGCGGCGGCGATGAGCCTCTCCCGCGCCGAGGAGAAGACGCCGCAGGTGCCCTCTCGACGCCTCCTCCCCGGCCAGGGTCTCGACGAAGAGGGCCGCCTCGGCCGTCAGAGGCCTCGTCCCCTCCGTCCGCCCCTTGCGGAAACGCCTCATCTGCACCGATTCGTAGAGGCTCCGCCACCGGGGCAAGAGACGGCGCTGGGCAGCGAGAAAGGCCAGCTGGACGAAGGCGTCGGGGCTCAGGAAACCCGCCTTGACCCGATCGGCTCCGAAGAGGTCGAAGCGGTAAAGGCGCTGGCGCCGCGCCTCGGAGAGGTTCCGGGCCGAGCGGGAGGCACGGTGAAGCTCGGCCCGAAGCCCCTCGTCGAGGACGAAAGAGAGGGGACGGGCTCCCGAAGGCAGAGAGACACCGCCCGACAGGGCGGACGCTCCTCGAAGCAGCTCGGAGACGAGACGCCCCATATGGGTGCCGTCACGGGCCGAGTGCTCGAAATTGAGGCCCGCCACGCCGTCGGCGGTGACTATAATTTGAAATGATTTTTCGTACCAGCCGTTTTTCCCCTCGTCAAAGAGGAAGTGACGGGCCCGCTCCTCCATGGAGTCGCCGCAGGGACCGTCGAGGCGAAGGGCGAAAAGGGAGCCCTCGATCTCGGCCAGAGAGCGCTCATTGGAGGGGAGGGCCACGAGGCGGGAACGGAAACGATGGGCCTCGTCGCGATCGACGGTCGTCATGAGCCCCAAGGGCAGGGGGTCGGGCTCCGTTCTCTCGTAAAGAGAACGAAGGAGCCGGGCCGTCTCGTCCAGACGGCGCAGCTCCCCTTCGGGCGAGATCAGTTCGAGGAGGAAGAGACGTCCTCCGACGAGGACGAGAGCGCTTCGCCCCGAGAGGGAATCTCTCTCCCCCCGGACCAGCCTGTCACGGAAGGGAAAGGCCCCTCTCGAGACCCGGAAAAGCTTCTCGTAGGCGGCCATGCAGAGCCTTTCGCCGCGGAAGGAATCGGCCTCGAGGCGCCCTCCGTCGATATCGAGACAGAAAGCGGCTCCGGCCAGGGCCAGTCGGGCGGCGAGACGGCAGGGATCCCCTTCCCGGGGAAGACCGGAAAGGTCGAAAAGGTAAAAGGGGTTGGCGTGGACGGGCAGGGGCTCGCGGCAGGAGAGATACCACCCCTCCCAGTAGGGAACCTCATCGAGAAAGGCGTCCTCTCCGCGGCGGCGAAGGCGATCGAGCTCGGCCTGGAGAGGAGGGGCCTGGGCGGCGAAGGCCGCCAGATCCCTGCGGGAGCAGATTTTCTCCTCCTCGTCGAGAAGGGGTTCGGCCCATTGAAGCAGCCTTTCGGCGCGGCGAAGGGGGTTGTCGAAGGGGGGCGGAGAAAGATCTCTTTTTTCCGTCATTGATCGGCTCCTCTCGTGAAACTCTCCGAAAGGGGTTGGGGAAAACGGCGAGAAAGGAAAAGGCAGAAAAAGGGTAAGTCCTCCGCCTCGAGGGAAGAGGAGAGACTTGCCCTCTCGTCATCGGTCTGCGACGCCCCTCTCCGGGGTCTCTCCCCCGGGGAGGACGGATCGCACGAGACCAAACGGGAGAGGGTTCGGGAAGAGAGCCCCATGCCTGCGACCCTTTCCGGAGCAGGACCCTCTCCGGGCGACCCTGTCCGGAGAGAGACAGCCCTCTTTCCGCCGCATCGAAACGACGGGAGTCGCGGAGATCGTCTTCCACGTCGACAGGACGGCTCCGCCTTTCCAGAGGGCGGGACCGCCATCTGCCGTCCAGGACATCCCTACCTGGAAGGACGAAAAAGCGAAGGTCCTGAAACCAGCATAGACCATCGACGAAGAAGAGACAACGGGAGGATCCCTCGCCTCTTCTTCGTGTCGTCTCTGCAGCGAGGAACGTTCAGCGCTTGAGGAGGAAACCGGACCCCACGTCGTCCTTGGGCTGACGGACGAGGAAGTTGAAGCCCGTCACCCACGACCGGCCTCGGAGGACGGGCAGGACCGTGTCGAAATCGCCCACCTTGGGGCCTTCCGTGACGGAACCCTTGAAAAGACTGCCCGTCACCCCTTCGTGGAGGAAGGTCTCGCCCGGGGCGAGCTTTCCCTTGGCGGCCAGAAGGGCCATCTTGGCGCAGGTTCCCGTGCCGCAGGGCGAACGGTCCACCGAGCCCTGGCCGAAGACGACGATGTTCCGCGTCGGGAGGCCCTTCCTCTCGAGACTGAATTCGGTGAGCTCCACCTTGTCGATGGCCGGCTCCAGGGGGTGACGGACGGCGACGGCCTCGTTGACGACATCGCGGATCTCCAGCCCCAGCCGGGTCAGACGGGGAACCTCCTCGGCGGCCAGAGTCAGGTCGAGCTGGTCGGCGGCGACGATGGCGAAGAAGTTGCCGCCGAAGGAGATGTCGAGGTGGATCTTCCGGTCGAGAGAGGGCACGAAGACCTCGACGTCGCGCCTGTAGACGAAGGCCGGGACGTTGCCCAGCTCCACCTCGCCGACGACGCCGTCTCGGACCTCCACTTTCATGTGGACCAGACCGGCGACCGTATCGAAGACGACCTCCGTGTAGGGCTCCGCCTTGGGAATCCAGCCCAGTTCGACAGCTGTCCGGGCCAGGCCGATGGAGCCGTGGCCGCACATGGAAAGGCTCCCTCCCGAGTCCATGAAGATGACGCCGAAGTGGGCCTCGCGACGGCAGGGAGGCGTCAGGAGAGCGCCGAACATGTCGCCGTGGCCTCGTGGTTCGCACATGGCCAGGACGCGGAAGTCGTCGTGGTTCTCCCTGAGATCGAGCCACTTCTCGCCCATCGTCGCGCCCTTGAGAAGGGGCGCGCCTCCGATAATGAGCCGCGTGGGCTCTCCTCCCGTATGGGTATCGACGACGGCTACAAGTCCGGTGATTTCCATGCAAGTCCCTCCCTTTTCGATCCAGAAAACTTTCCCCTTGATGAAGCGCCTGAGAACGACGACTAAAAAACCTTACCCGGCGGCTCGAGGCCTCCGGGTAAGGTCGAGGAGCGAAAGAGCCCTACTTTTCGGCGGCAGCGGCCACGAGGCCGACCTTGACGGGCTTTGCGGGGGGCCTGAAGGTTCCGGGGTCCACTTCGGATACGGGAACGTTCCTGGCCCGAGCGATCTCCTTGAGGATGATGTCCCGGCAGCCCCGGCCCTGACAGGGCCCCATGCCGACGCGCAGAACCCGCTTCAGCTCGTCAAAGCTGTCGTAGCCCCTGTCGATCCACTTGCGGATCTCCTCCATCGTCACTTCTTCGCAGCGACAGACGACGATTTCCTTTTCCATCACTTCTTCACCACCTTGATGGCTCGGATGACGCTCACCAGGTCACGGGGCACGTCGACGTGGACGACGATCGTACGGTCTTTCAGTGGCTCCGTGACGGCCCTCACCGTGCCGCGGGACACTTCCGCACCCTCACGGTTCAGGCAGGCCACTTCCTCCCCCTTGGCCGGGCGGGGAAGCATTTCGTAGGGCAGCTTCATCAGAGCCCTGCCCTCGCCTCCTGCCGTGAGGTCCACGACGAAGCAGGCCAGGCCCGGGCAGATGGCCACGCATTTGGCGCAGCCGATGCATTTCTCGTAGTCGATCCGCGGCGTGTCGTTGATGTCCTCGAAGGGGAGGATCGCTCCCGTCGGGCAGCTCGACGCGCAGGGGTTGCAGGGGATGCGCTGGGGGCATTCGATGAGGACCAGGCCGTTTCTTTTCCCCTCCCAGAGGGACAGGGGCGGCTGCTCCGCTCCCGGACGGCTTTCCGTCAGGATTCCGCTGTTGAAGAGTTTCTCGTTGTCGGTCATCTTTTTAGTCCTCCCAGCAGGCACAGCAGCATTTGTCCAGGCCGCAGCGGATCTTTTCGCCCACTTCTCCCGCACGAAGGTGGGTCAGTCGCTGCCAGTAGGCCGCAAGACGCTCGTCGTAGACGCTGTCTTTGACGTGTCCCAGGCTGCGGGCCGCTCCCAGTCCGGCCAGACGACCCTCCACCATGGCCGACGAGGCCTCTTCGATTCCCGCCGCGTCTCCGGCAACCCAGATGTGCGGGTGGCTCGTGCGCATCTGTCCGTCACGACGGGGGACGTAGCCGCACAGTTCGGGCACGAACTTCATGTCGCACCCGGCCTGCCAGAGCAGTTCCGACGTGGGCGTCAGACCGACGGCCATGCAGATGATGTCGCAGTCGATTTTGATGGGTTCCCCTTCGAGACCCTTGTCGCCCACGGCCTGGATGATCGCGCCCGTCACGACGTCCTCGCCGAGGGCCTCGACGATGGTGTGCCTCAGCAGGATGGGCACGCCCAGACGACGGATCTTCGCCGCGTGCACCCAGTAGCCACCGATTCTAGGCATGAATTCGACGACGCCCGCCACGTCCACTCCGGCCTGCATCAGCTGGTAGCTGACGATGAGTCCGATGTTCCCCGCACCGATCATGAGGACCCGCTTGCCCGGCGTGACGCCGTAGACGTTCATCAGCGTCTGGATCGCTCCCGCACCGTAGACGCCCGGCAGGTCGTTCTTCGGGAAGGGGATGAGCCGCTCCATCGCTCCCGTGGCCATGACGATCCGCTCCGGCTTGATGCGGAAGTATTCCTCTTCTCCCGTGCTGAAGCTCATCATGCCGTCCTCTTTGTAGTAACCCAAAGCCGTCGTGTTGACGCGAACGTCGATGCGCTCTTTCAGCCCTTCCAGTTCCTCGAAGAGAAGGTCGCCGATCTTGTAACCCCGCGTGCCGGCGTGTTCGTCTTCCGAGCCGAAGAATTTATGGGTCTGCTTGATGAGCTGACCTCCGAGCTGGAGGTCGCTGTCGACGAGGGTGACCTGCGCTCCCTGGGAGGCCGCCTCGAGGGCCGCCGAGAGTCCCGCCGGACCGCCGCCGATGACCAGGACTTCTGTCGTCTTCATCTTCAGCCGCCCCCCTATTCTTCGGCCAGGGCCACGACGCCCCGCCCGTGCTGCGTTTCCACTTTCATGCCCGCCTTCAGCGGCGTCACACAGGTCCGCACGTTGGGGACTCCGTCGACGACCATGAAGCAGGACGAACATTTTCCGATGGCGCAGAAGAAGCCTCGGGGCTCCTTGCGCTCCGGCGTCACACGGTAGATCCGCACGCCGTTGGCATGAAGCGCCGCCGCGATCGGCTCTCCCTCGAATCCCTTCAGCTCCTTGCCGTCGAAGCTGAAACTCACCTCTTGGGCATGGCTGAACTCCAGGATCGGATGCTGCTTGATCAGTTCCATCGTAGAGGACACCTCCTAGATGCAGGCCGGTTCGAAGAAGAGGTCGTTCTCTTCGAAGCGGGTGAAGCGGAAACGGTGGACGTCGATGAAGGGCTTTTCGCCGTTGACGAACTCGGCCATGATCCGACCCACGGAGGGGCCGAACTGGAGACCGTGTCCGCTCCAGCCGCAGTCGAGGTAGAATCCCTCGACGGGCGTGGGACCGACGATCGCCTGAAAGTCGGGCGTGTTGTCGTAGGGCCCCGTCCACTGGCGGACGATACGCACGCCCGAGAGGATGGGCATCTTGGCGATGACCCGCGTCGTCACCTCTTCCAGGAAGGGCCAGCCCGATTCGTAGGAGGTGTCCTTGGCCTCTTCCGGGTTGCCCCAGCCGAACATGAAGGTCCCGTTGGGGCACTGCTTCCAGTAGCTGCCGTCGTCGAGGCAGAGCGTCATGGGATGGCGCATGCGCTCGACGGGCTCGGTGATGAGGATCTGGTGCCGCTCGGGCTCGATGGGAACCTCGAGACCGACCCACCTGCCCACGTCGACGCTCCAGGGTCCGGCGCAGCAGACGACGGAATCGGCCTCCCAGTCGCCTTGGCTCGTGTGGACGCCGGCGGCCCTGCCGTTTTTCATGATGATCCCCGTGACGGAGGTCTTCTTGTGGATCGCGGCGCCGAGGCGTTTGGCGGCGTCGGCATAGGCGAAGCAGAGGGTGTGGGGATTGACGTGACCGTCCAGCTGGCAGAAGCTGGCGCCCAGCATGCCCTCCAGGTTGAGGTGGGGCGCCACCCGGTGAATCCCCTCGGGCGTCAGGAGCTCCGTTGGGGAACCGAGGGACTGCTGAAGCTTGACGTTTTTCTCGAGCTGGTCGAGCTGGCACTCGGAGTAGGCGATCCAGAGGTAGCCGGCGGGATCGTACTCGAGGTCGGCCTCGTACTCGAGCTCCTTCTGAAGCCGAGGAATAACTTCCATATTATATTGGGCCAGACGGCAGTTGACCTCCGTGCCGAACTGGTAGCGGAGACCGGCGGCGCTGCGGCCACTGCCCCCGGAGGAGATGTAGTCTCTCTCGAAAAGGGCGACTTTGAGCCCCTTCTTGGCGAGGTGATAGGCCGTGGAGCATCCGTGCACGCCACCACCGATGACGGCCACGTCTACGCGATTGCTGCCCATGCAGATTTTCCCCCTTTAACGCTAACGGGTACTCTCTAGATATCTATCATGATAACGAAGGTATTTTCGGATCGGGGATGAATTTTGACCGAAAAGCGGGGAAGTTCACACGGCAGGAGGACGGTCCCAGCAACCGCGCGACCGCGGGCTGGACCAGAGGGAACGCCTGTAGGCGTCGGGATTATAGGCAAATGTAGGGTTCTGCATCTGTCTGCCGCCTCCCGGGTAACCCCGACCGAAAGGCTCGGGGAAGTTAAGTTTCCTAACTAGTTGTATTCTGAAGCCTCGGGGCACATATGTCAAACATGTACTTGTTTTCTCAAATGCACACGACAACTCTTCCCGACTCGGTCCAAGCGTTGATAACGCACCTTTGAGCCCTCATGCGAGAGCAGCCCCCCTGGTGGACGCCATTGCAAAGACTATTCGAGGATTCAAGTCAGCTAAAGTCAGACTGCCATCGATCTCTCCCGGTCCGCGAGGTGAACTTCTTGCTTTCGTCAATCAACCGAAAACGCCCTCCGATCGGCAGGCAGAAACAGGGTGGAAGTCCATCGCCCCGACCAGGAGGCGCCTGGGGGGGCGGAGGCGGCTCCCTCGACCCCGCGCCGACGAGGTGATTGGAACGGACCTTGAATCGGCGGATTCGGGCGCCCTCGCTCAGATTCCCCACAGAGCCGGTCCCGTTGTCCTTTCAGAATGTGCTGCCGAAGAGGCAGTGGCCCCGGGGAGCCGGGAAGCGCCGTTTCTCTCCCCTTTCCGTTGTGCAGGAAACATTTGTTCGGCCCCGGGAAAATTCCGACCACCACCGACTTGATGTTGTCGTAACCACACTCCCCGGCGGCTGACGGATCGACGCCTCTCTATTTCATGTAATTTATAAAAAAGAGGGTATAAGGCGCACGTCGACACAAAAAAGACGTGGAACTCCCGGCAACACCCTGCTTTCGTCGTTGAGCCGCACAACAAACGCAACAGAGGTGAGGTGCCTATGAATTCCACGTCCAAGTCGCATCATTGCCTGTTCAAGAAAAACCTAGCACTAAATTTAAAAATCGCGAAAAACGCCCACTCCACCATTAAAAAACTAAGAACAAAACACCATGACAAAAATCGAGGACAAGATAAAAGACTCAAGTTAATTCTTATTGACCTTATCAGCTTGAAAACAAGAAACACAAACAATTAACATCATTTTTAAAAACAAAATATTAAAAATATGTCTAAGTTAATAATTAAATTTTATTTTCCAGCATTAGGAGAGGGAAGGATAAAATTGGGCGAGCCTTCAGTCAAGGCAGGAAGACTAACCATAACTGAATTCTTAAAACCAATTTTTACGGATTCTTCTATAATTTTTAGCGTTTCTCCGTTTTGATCAACAATTTCAACTTTTATCTTCAAAAAAGGTCCTCTTGAAAGGACAACATCCCTATCTCCAGCAGCTAGCTCTAAAATATTGCCATTACCAACAGAAACTTTTAATTTTGCTATAGGCTGATATGTTTTTCCGTCTATAATACTTGATTTGTTGTCCACAAAAACCTGATGTTCTTTGCCTATATAAAAAAGAAAAACCCCTAAAAAAATAAGAAAAACGATCAATCCAGATCTATATTTATTTATTCTAGCCATAAGTTTTCTCCTTTCTAGATAACGCCACGAAGATCTTTGCGTGAGCGCTCTCTATCTTTGTATCGCTTCCATGCATGAAGCACCAAGGCTATTGCAATTATCCCATATGAAATAAACACTCGGAAATACTCGCCAAGCTGAGCTTGTCCAATTAGTTGCTTACCGGCCATAGGCGAAACGACAAACATGAGATGAAACAAAATAACTCCCAAAAAAACATTAGAAATACTGGCTTTGCTTACCGTAGCTCCTCCGATCAGCAAAGCTGCTATAGAAAACATCCCAGCTTGATCATGACTGTTGTAAGTATTAAGAGTGCCGATATTCTGCAAAAATATAACTTGGCCATAGCAAGCCAAAACAGTAGAAATAACCATAGCAATAATTCGAGTTCTTTCTACTGGAATTCCAGCTGCATCAGCAACAGCCATATCTTGGCCTACGGCTCGCATATCTTGACCTAATTTTGTCTTTCCAAACCAAATTATAAATAGACAGAACAAACCAATCACCAAATAAGTACCCCAAGGAACATTAGCTCCCAAAATTGGAACAGGAATGATTTTATCTAAAACCTGTCGCACTCCTGTCAGGCTAATGGCGTTACGAATTCCATAGCCTCGCGAAAGGAGTAACTGTGGATTACTGACGGGAATAAACCATCCCATGATATATAGCACTACAAACTGATAAATCCCGTTGACAAAAAAACCGAGGATATAAGACGTGACCATCTCTCTCCCCTTGGCCCTGTTGAGAACGGCGCCGCACATCCAACCTAATACCATGGCGATGGGAGTACCGACAAGACAGGCCAGGAGGACTCCCGGTAATCCGGCCACACCCCAATCGGTGACGAGAATAAGGCCGACTTGTCCTGCCATGGCTCCCAAAACCATACCGAAATTCAATCCCATCCCGGCCGAAATCGGGATGAGCAGAGACAGAACCAAGAAGGAATTTCGAGCCAACCTCGTCATCATTTCTTGAACGAGATAGGAAGCCGAGAACCCCGAAAGGGGAATGGCAACCATGGACAGGAAGATAAAAACAAGAGGAACTGCATTGTTGACTAAAAGACGCATAACTTTTTCGCGAGAAGTCTCCTTATTGGTCATCTCTTAACCTGCACCTTTCTCGTAAGAGCGTAAAGGATCATGCCGTTACTGACAATTATTCGAATAACCTCAGACATGTCTGTCTGCATAAGGCTGTTGATAACGGAAGGCGTCATAGTCAAGATGCCTTGAAAGAGAAAAGTTCCAACAATAACGTTTAATAGTGAAGCCTTGTTAACTGAAGCGCCTCCCAAAAGAACAGCCGCCACCGCTGGGAAAGCCATGTAAAAAGGCCCCATATAGAGCTGAATAAATCCAAAAGATTGCTGATAGACCAGAATACCTATAGCTCCCAAAACAGTAGAAAGTATTACGGAAAGAGTTCTCATTTTGTCTATATCAATACCAGAAGCACGGGCAAATTCAGGATTACTGCCAACGGCAGTCATAGCCGTCCCCACTTTGGTATGGAAGAAAGACCACACCAGAAAACACATAAAAGCAAGAAAAAGAAACATTCCAGTAGGAAAATAAAGCTTTCCAATCTGAAAAGATCCAAAATCCGACAAAATGCGAATCCAAAAATTTTCGACAGAAATAGTGGTTCGCAATCCCGTTCCCCCGTATCCCCAGACCATGACAGGACTTTTATAGGGCAACAAGAGCCAGGCCATGCACATGAGCGCAACGGAGGAAAATCCGACATAGGTCGCAATCATCATTTCGTCGCCCTTGACGTGGTTCAACAAGAGACCGTAACCCCACCCCAGGAAAATAGCCAGGACGACGGCGATAACCATAGCCAGAAGGAAACCCGAAAGCCCCGTCAGGTTAGCCTCGACGCTCGTCACCGCACCTACCAGTCCGGCAATGATTCCCAAGGGAAGGCCAAAATTCAAGCCACAACCCGACTGAATCATCGGAACTAGAGCCAACACCATGACACCGTTCATCCCTACGCGAACGAAAGTATCCGACAGAGACGTATCTACCCGCACTCTGACAAATGGAGCAATCACAAAAAGAGAAAGCAAGAAAAGGCCTATAATAACTCGAGGCCAGCCAGCAGCTTCAACAAAAGCCTTAAATCTGTTATGCACAGGGAATCACCTTCTCTTCTGCGTTTTTACCGCTACCTGACATCAACAGACCGAATTCTTCGGCAGGAGCCGATGGGCTTAAAATGCCCTCGATCTTCCCCTCGCTGACGATGGCGATGCGATCACATATGGAGCGAAGTTCTTCCAATTCAGAACTTGTCATAATGATTGTGGTGCCCTGTTCCTCATTGACTCTCCTGAGCGTATCAAGGACCAGTCTTTTAGCTCCTACATCAATTCCTCTAGTGGGCTCGGAGACAAAAAGGATCTCCGGATCGACACAAAAAGCCTTGGCCAAACAGACCTTCTGCTGATTTCCCCCAGAAAGCTCAATGGCCCTCTGACGACTTCCAGTACATCGAATCTGGAGAGAGTCAATATACTCCTCTGCACATGCCTTTATTGCAGCGTCATCGCGCCACTGCACCCATCCCCCCAGAAAGCCTTTGACATAGCGGCCGTGAACCTGCATGGCTGTAAAGGCTATATTCCAGTCTATGGGCTCCTGCAACAACAGGCCCACGCCTCGACGGTCTTCGGAAACAAAGGCCATTCCCGAGGCAAGAGCCAGTTTGGGATCGTTCAGACGAACTTTGTTACCCTTCAGGGACACCGTTCCACCTGAGGTAAAAAGACCCATAATCCCATTGGGAATTCCCAACTTGCCCTGCCCGGCCAGACCCCCGATTCCGAATATTTCGCCCTTGTGGACACAAAACGAGACATCCCTCACCGTTTCTCCTGGCATATCTACCCAAAGATGCTCCACTTCCAGAACAGGATCACCTAAATTGCGTTTAACTGATCGCCTGTCCGATGGATCTTCTACTTTACGCCCAACCATCCATTGGGCTATCTGCCGTACGGAAACGCCACATGCCGGAACATCTTGAATAATTTGCCCATCCCGCAGAACAACTACCTTATCGCATAGATCAATGACTTCCTGAAGGCGATGAGAAATAAAAATTATAGAAATACCGCGAGAAGCCAGCTTCTTTAAAGCAGATAATAAAATTTGAGCTTCAGTTTCGGTCAAAACTGCCGTAGGCTCATCTAGAATAAGCAATTTCATTTGAGTTCGATCTAATTCGCGAGCAATCTCCGTAAATTGCTTATGTCCCACAGGCATTTCACTAGTAAGCGTTTCCGGGTCCAAATCCACACCAAGAGTTTCAATAGCACGAAGAGCACGAGCCCTCATGCTAGGACGGTCCAATGTAGATATTCGCTCTCCAAAGAAATTCACCATAGGGTTGGATTTGAAGGATTCTCGATTAAGCAGAATATTCTCAGCCGCCGTAAAACCTGGAATCAGCGAGAATTCCTGGTGAACCATACCAATTCCAGCTTCTAAAGCATCAAATGGATTAGAAAAATGAATTTTAGATCCATTAAACAAAACATCTCCATCAAATCCGCCAGTCTCATGAATATCAGGCATACCGAAAATAATTTTCATTAAAGTTGACTTTCCCGCACCGTTTTCCCCGACTAGCCCAAGGATTTGTCCAGGATCTAAAGAAAAGCTCACATCAGAAAGAACTCGATTGCCAAAAAAATCTTTACCGACATGGTTCATCTGCAAAAGAGGAATTCCCGTCATGCACCCCTCACCTCGTTTTTCTTGTCAACCAATCTAAAAGTATTCTATTTTACTTCCCTGCAAGCTTTTTGTTTTATTAATTTTTAATCATATTGGATCACAAGTCTTCGCATTGTCTCAATTCTCTTTACTAGATATCGTACTCTAAAATATGATATTTTGTCTACTGTCCGTCGGAGGGTGATGCAATTCAAATAAATCAATTATTTTAAAAACAAAAACACGGCGGACTCTTTTTGTGCATTTCCCTTGGCTCCATATAGGCTACAGCCCCCCACAAGGGTTATGTTTGAGGTTTCGAGACCGCCAAACATCGTCCGAGGGAGGGCTTAACCACAGAGGCACGACACCACGAGGGACACTCGGAAGAACGTCAGAGACTCGAAGACCACCGACATCGGCGAGAGGAAACACCCTACATAACCCTACATAATAAAGATGGCAAGGAGAAGCCGAACATCGACCTTCCCCTTGCCACGTCGCTCACCGAAAAGGCTACATGTTCTTAAACTTTTCGGGAACCTCAACGGAGGTGGTATTCAGGTAACCCTTGCCGAAAATGTACGTATCCTGATAAACCAAAACAAAATTATTCATCTTGACGCTGGTCTTGGCATCGACGTAGGCGTTGCCGTTCCACTGAGCTCCCGGCGTGTACTTGGCATAGCAGTCCCAGAGGTCGTTCAGGTTGCCCAAAGTGGCCTTGCCTTCCGTGATTCTCTTGCCGTACTCGGTCAGAGCGCAAACGGTGCTCCACCCGTAGGAGAAGGCCCAAGTCCCCATGCGACCCGCTCCGCCTTCGTCGATAACCACTTTCTCGACCTTCTTCAGGATGGCGGGCCAATCTCCCTTTTCGGCCGAAAGATCGATTCCGAAAGCACCGGGATACCCCATGATGGGAGAGGGAAGGTCAGGCTCGACGAAGAGGGCTCCGTACTTGGCGACCTGCTTCAGCAGCGGCTCGGTCTGTCCGTCGTTGGTGCAGAAGAAAACCGTGTCTTTTCCGTATTTGTCGATCCAGGCCGGGACTTTCTCGAGGATGAACTGCTGAGCTCCAGCCATGCCGACGTCAGAGGTGGGATCGGGAGCCGTCTCGAAGGCAAAGGTCAATCCCAGTTCCTTGCAGGCTTCCTCCATGATGTTGCGGCGCCGCGAAAGGAGCTCGTAGCTCATGTGGCGAGGGAAAGAAATATGCACAAACGTCTTGGCGCCCAATTCCTTGGCGGAATGAATGATCAGATAGCCACGGACGATGTTATCGACGCCGATGGCAAAATCAGCCGCGCCGCCAATGACGTTGGGATCTTCCTGAGGTTCACCGGCGAAGCAGAGGATATCATCGCGTTTTTCATGAATCCGGCGGAAAGCCTCCGAGGTGCCGGGGATGGCGTCGTCGACGATGACGACCTTCATTTTCGGGTCATCGGCAAAAGACGTGATCTGAGTGATCGTGGTCTCCATTTCCGACATGAAATTGTCCGGCATGGTGACGTGCTTGATCATGCCTCCATTGGCGACATCCCCGTACTCCTGCAGCATGCGCTCCGCCCCGCGCAAGGTATCCTCTGCCTGCGACACCGTCAACGTAGCGATCCCGATGTGGAATGCCGGTTCCTCCGCGAAAGCACATGAAGCCAGAAGCAAGAATAGCATCCCACCAAGCAACAGTGCTGCCCAACGCCTCATCATAGCCCTACACCTCCGACGCTTAAGATTGATAAAACCCTTACTCAAGGTTAAGCGTCGGAGCCTTCGTTGTCAACAGGCAAGAAGGTTGAGATGTATTATATTTCTGTAGAGCATTTCTATTGACTAAACTAATTATTGTTTGTCGCGACCACGAGAACCGCATCCCCAGCCGCAGCCGAGCGCTTCGCTCTCGTTTTGTTTAGCTTGATACCTGATTGTTTTTGTGTTACCTGTCATGGCAAAGGCTCCGTTTTTCGTATTTTAGTTAAATATCAAAAATCCCACGCCGAGCACAGGTCCTCCTTACTCTTCATTCGAGAGGAATCCCTGATACAGCACGGTTCAGCGGTTACACGGCCTCCACCTCTGGGAGTTATGGGGCAAAACCCGCTCTCCCCAACCCCATTCTAAAGAGAACCCGCCTCACCGCCTCCCCAAAGTCCCGTTCACCTTGGAACCCGAGTTTTTCAGATGGTCGAGCTCCCCCCTTCGGAAAGCAAGAGAGGCTTCTCAAAATCCCTTTTTCCTGAACCTGCCGAAAGGCGAACGACCTCAAAAGGCCTTTCGCCCATGCGCTTCCAGGGGACGCCACCTCGATCGGCAGACAAAAGCAGGATGGGCATCGGCCCGGTCAGGAGGCGTCTGGAGGACGGAGACGGTTGCCTCGAACCCTCACCGGCGAGGGGATTGGAGCGGTCCTTGAATCGGTGGATCCGACGACGCCTGTCCTGAAGAGCCTGCGGATTCGGGCGCTCAAACCCGTCTCCCCTTCCGGGGCCGGTGACGGTACAATGGAGGAAAGGGGGAGGATCTGCCATGAAGCGAATCGGCATCATCGCCCACGACGAGCGGAAAGAGGATCTGCTCCTGTGGGTCGGCCGCAACCTCGAGGCCTTTCGCGAGATCCACCTTTTCGCCACGGGGACGACGGGGAGACTCCTGGTCGAGCGCTATCCGGGCCTTGAGGTGACGCGATTCCGCAGCGGCCCCCTCGGCGGCGACCAGCAGATGGGAAGCCACATCGCCGAGGGCGAGATCGACGGCCTCATCTTCTTCATCGACCCCCTGGGGACACATCCCCACGACGTGGACATCAAGGCCCTGCTGCGTCTGGCCGTTCTCTACAACATCCCTTCGGCCTTCAACCAGGCCACGGCCGACTTCCTCGTCACCAGCCCCCACTTCCGGGGCGGCTACGTCCCTCAGAGAAAGAGTTACGAGCCCTATATCAACCGCTTCGCCGCCAAAGGCTGAGACGTCAGACGCCGCGGCGCGCCGTGGCCCTGATCTCGGCGATCCAGCCCGGGGCCAGGACGAGGGCGACGCCGACCATGATGACGGCCATGGCGACGACGTTGACGGCGCTCACGGCCTCTCCCAGGACGAGCCAGCCCAGGAGGGAGGCCACGAGAGGATTGGTGAAGGCGTAGCTCGTGGCCACGGCGGGACGGGTCGACCTCAGCAGGAAGAGATAGATGCAAAATCCGACGAGGGAGCCGGCGGTGACGAGAAAGACCTCGCCCATGAGGGCACGGGCGGGCAGGGGCCAGACGACGGACTCTCCCCGGAAGAGGCCGACGGCGAGGACGACGAAGCCGCCGGTGATCATCTGGATGGCCGAGCCCAAGGGACGGTGGAGGATGGGCAGGCGGCGGCTGAGGACGGAGCCGAGGGCCCAGGTGAGACCGGAGAGAAAGACGAGGGCGATGCCGAGGAGATTTCCCTGAAAGGCCCCGTCGAGCCGGAGGAGGACGACGCCGCAAAAGCCGACGGCGATGCCGGCGAGCTCGTTCCGGCGGGGCATGAGGCGCTCCGAAAGGGCCACGATGACGACGGTCCAGAGGGGAATGAGGGCCAGAAGGGTCGCCGCCAGGGCCGAGCTGACCCGCTGCTGGGCCACGACGAGCAGCCCTGAACCTCCGACGAAAAGGAGAAAGGCGATGGGCAGGGTCCAGAGCCAGGCCGCAAGAGGCATGGGGCTCTCGCCTCGCAGACGGAGCCAGATATAGAGGAGACTTCCTGCGACGATGAAGCGGACGGCGTTGACCAGATAGGGGCCGAATCCCTCCAGGGCCAGGCTGTTGGCCAGGAAGGTCGAGCCCCAGCAGAGGTAAAGGGTAACGAGAGCCAGCGCCGTCAGAAAACCGCGACGGGAGATCGCTTCGGGCGAACCCGATGGAGTGGACGACATGGAGCACCTCCTGAGGGAATGAGCCGCGACAGTCGGCCCGCGGCGGCCGAAAAGGCAAGGGGCTCCGTCCGAGAGGGCCCGCCTTAGCGATCGGAGAAGCCGCCGCCGCAAAAACGACCCGAATCGAAGGAGGAACGACGGTGACGACGAGAAACCACCTGCACCCCTTGGCCTGGAGCACGTTCCGGTGCCTCATTATACTCCAGCTGCTTGCCTGTTTCTCCCTCCGGGGCGGAAGGGGGCCCGCCTGGGCTCTGGCCGACCTCGATCGAATCCCCCAGGACCCCCGCTTCCTCGTTCAGGCCGACGAGGCCGAGAAGAGACTCCTCTCCCCCGAGGCCCAGGCCGAAAAAGCCGATGACTACCTCCGGCGCCACTTCGATCCCTGGCGCCGTGCCGAGGCCCGCCACAGTGCCCGGGAGGCCTTCTGGGCACTGGACCGTTACGAAAAGAGACCGGCCTGGGGAGAGAACCTTCAGCTCCGCGACCCGTCCTGGCTGGAGGACCTCGCCGCCCTCTGCGACAGGGGCAACTACCCCAGCCGGGCGGAACGGGCCGTCGCCGTCGACAACCTGGCCCTCCGAGGACTCCCCTCCGACCGTCCCCACTTCAACGACCCCGCTCTGGCCGGAGAGGGCTACCCCTTCGACAACCTTCAGAACTCGGCCGTCTGGGCCGGAACGCCCCTTCTCGTCACCCACGCCTCGTCGGACGGCTCCTGGCTCCACGTCGAGGCACCCTTCGCCGCAGGCTGGGTCCACCCCTCTCAGATCGCCTATGTCGACGAGGCCTTCGTCAGGACCTTCATGGCAGGGCCCTTCGCCGTCGTCGCCGTCGACGACCTCGCCGTGAAGGACAGAGAGGGCCTCCACCGCTTCCGGGCCCAGACGGGAACGCTCCTCCCTCTCGTCAGGGCCGACGCCTGGCGCCTCACCGTCCGGGTCCCCTTCGGCGACGGACGGGGCGAGGCCCACCTGGCCGAGGCCGTCATCGGGCGGGGTAAGGCCCTTCCCTTCCCTCACCCCCTGACGCCGTGGAAGGTGGCCACTCTGGCCTCGCGCCTCGCCGGCCAGAGCTACGGATGGGGCGGCCTCTACGGAAACCGCGACTGCTCGGCCCTGACGCGCGATCTTTTCACCCCCTTCGGACTCTGGCTGCCGCGCAACTCGGGCGGACAGAGGCAGACAGGCCACGTCGTCGGCCTCGAGGGGCTCTCGCCCGAGGAGAAGGCGGCGGTCATCGTCGCAAGAGGCCGTCCCTTCGCCTCTCTCGTCGCCATGGCGGGCCACGTCATGGTCTACGTCGGCCAGAGGGAGGGGAAACCCCTCGTCTTCCACAACCTCTGGGGGATCAGAACGCTCGACAGGGCGGGCGTCGCCGGACGGCACGTCATCGGCCGGGCCGTCGTCACCACTCTCGAGGCGGGCCGGGAACTGCCCCTCGTCGCCCCCGGAGGCCTTCTCATCGATCGCGTCACCGAGCTGATCCTTCTGACGGATGACAGGGAGAAGGATAGAGGTCCCTGACGTCCTTTCCCCTTTTGCCATCGAGACTGATCTCTGCTACAGTTATGCAGTATTCTTGACGCCGCCGCATCACCCCTTCCGTCGCCAAGGCGACGATCTCCCGTCTCCGCAACCGGGAAAGGATGGTGCCCTTTGCTCGTAAGCCCCGTCAAGCCTTTCGCTCTCGGAGCTGCCCTCTTTCTGGTCTGGCTGGCGACGACAGGCCGTCTCGATCTTCCCTTCGTCCTTCTGGGCCTGCTCGTCTGCGTCGTCGTCGTTCATCTCACCTGGTCGACCTTTTTCGCCGGAGCCCACGATTTTTCCCTGCGGGGAAAGCCCTGGCCCCGATTCCGCCTTCTGCGCCTCCTCCGCTACCCCTTCTTCTTTCTCGCCGAGCTCCTCTCGGCCACATGGGAAGTGGCCCTCCTGGCCCTGAGACCCACCGTCGACCTGCACCCGGCCATCGTCCGATTCGAAAGCGTCCTTCACAACAGGACGGCCCTGGTTCTTCTGGCCAATCAGGTCACGCTCACGCCGGGGACGTTGACCATCGACGCCGACGTCAACGATCACAGCCTTTTCGTCCACGTCCTCGACCTGGGCCAGGAGGGGCTCGACGGGGTGGACCGCGACGTCCGGACATTGGAAGATGAGATGAGGAGGGTCGTCCGATGACGGACATCGTCCTCTGGGGCCTTCTTCTCACGGCGGCCCTGGGTTTCTGGCGCGTCGTCGTCGGCCCCACGATCCCCGACCGGATCGTGGCCGCCGACACCCTTTCGACGCTTCTGACGACTTTCATCGTCCTCCTGGGCCTCCGCTTCCGCAACGCCGTCTTCCTCGACATCGCCCTGGCCTTCGCCGTCCTCTCCTTCGCCGACGTCCTCATCATGGCCAAGTACTTCGAACACGGGGAGCTCCATCGATGACGGCTCTTCTCGACGGTCTCGTCGCCTTCCTCATGCTCTCGGGCCTTTTTTTCGCCTTCGCCTCCGTCGTGGGCGTCATCCGCTTTCCCGACGTCTACACCCGCCTTCACGCCTCGACGAAGGCCCTCTCGGGAGGCGCCCTTCTGATCCTCCTCGGCACGGCCCTGAAGACGGCCCTTTTCGGGAACGGACCGGCGACGGTCAAGATCCTTCTCATCGCCGGCTTCCTCCTGGCCACGAACCCCCTGGCCTCCCACGCCATCGCCCGGGCCTGCTACCGTCACGGCATCGTCCCCCGAGGAACCGTCGACGATTACGGCAAGAGGCTGAAAGGAGACCGCCCGTGAGCCTTCCCTTCTTCGCCTTCCTCTGCCTTTTCCTCGTCGTCACGGCCGTCACGGCCGCCGAGGCCTCGGACATGCTCAGCGCCGTCATCGCCCTCTCCGTCTTCGGCGTTCTCATGGCCACCCTCTTCGTCATCCTTCAGGCCCCCGACGTGGCCCTCACCCAGGCCATCATCAACTCGGGCCTCGTCACCTCCCTCTTCCTCGTCGCCTACAGCCAGACCCAGAAGAGGGGCGACGACCTCGACAGGGACGGCGACCGATGAGAGGCAGAGACTTCCAGAAGCTGGGCGCCCTCGCCCTGGCCCTGACCCTGGGGGGCTGGCTCTGGCGGGGCGTGACGCTCAGCCCCTATCAGGGGATAACGGGACCGGCGGCCCGCTACATCCTCAGGACGGCCGAGGAGACGGGCGCCTCCAACGTCGTCGCCGCCATCCTCTTCGACTACCGCGGCTTCGACACCCTGGGCGAGGCCTCCGTCATCTACACCACCGTCTGCGGCGTGGCCCTCCTGTTCGCCAAACGGCGCTACCGGAGATCCTCTCACGGTCTCTCCTTCATCGTGAAGCGGGGCATGGCCCTCCTCGTCCCCTTCATCCTCCTCTACGCCTCGTCGATCATCGTCATGGGGCACCTCTCTCCCGGCGGCGGCTTCCAGGGCGGGGCCGTCATGGCCACCGTGACCGTCCTCTTCTGCGTCGTCTACGGATCGAGCTTCGAGGCGGCCCGGGTCAACCCGAAGGTGAAGGAGACCATCGAGTCGCTGGGAGCCCTGCTCTTCCTCGTCGTCGGTCTCGTCGGCCTCTGGGCCGGAGGGGAGTTCCTCTCCAACGGCGCCGCAGGCTTTCACCTGGGAACTCGGGGGCACCTTTTCAGCGGCGGAACGATTCCCCTCCTCAACGTCGCCGTGGGGATGAAGGTCGGGGCCGGCCTGTCCACCCTCTTCTACAGCATGGTCAAGATCCTCGAAGACCCGACGGAAAGCTCCCCGGAGGTGCCCTCCTGATGACCCTTCTGAGCCTCAGCTACGGCACGGCCATCGTCGTCTTCGCCATCGGCCTCTACACGCTCCTCTCCAAGAGGAACCTCTTCAAGACCGTCATCGCCCTCTCTCTCATGGAGGGCGGCGTCCTGCTCCTCATCACCGCCTCGGGCTACGTGCCCGGAGGCGTCCCGGCCCTTCTCCCCTTTCTCGGAGCCGAACCCGTCAACCCCCTGCCCCACTCCTTCACCCTGACGGCCATCGTCATCGGAGCCGCCGACGTCGCCCTGGCCCTGGCTTTCATCATCAAGATCCACCGCCGCTACGGCACCGTCGACATCGACAGGATCAGGGGACTTCGGGGATGACGCCCGTTCTGGCCATCATCGCCCCCTTCTCGGCGGCCTTCGCCATTCCCCTCTTTTTCGTCTTCCGAAAAGAACTTCTCGGCTTTTCCGTTTTCGCCTTCGGCGCCGTATCGACTCTGACGACCCTCGCCGTCGCCGCCAAAGGGCATTCGGGCCTCGTCTCCGTCATGGGAGGATGGTCACCCGAAACGGGCATCGCCCTCGTCGTCGACAACCTGTCGGCCGCCTTCCTGCTGCTGGCGACGATCGGCTTTTCCGTCTCCCTCGCCGCCTCCGTCGAGACCTTCGGCTACGGCCCCTGGCGCTTCTACGTCCTCTTCTTCCTCAGCTGGGCCGCCACCAACGGCATCCTTCTCACGGGCGATCTCTTCAACCTCTTCGTCTTCTTCGAGATCTTCTCCGTCGCGGCCTATCTCGTCGTCGCCTTCCCCCCCCGGTCGTGGCAGGCCGTCGAGGCGGGCTTCAAGTATCTCGTCTTCGGCACCGTCGGAGCCCTCTTCCTCCTCCTGGGCATCGCCTACGCCTTCATGGCCACGGGACAGCTCAACATGGCCATCCTGGCCCGCGTCCTCCCCACGGCCCCTCCCGCCACGATCTCCGTCGTCATCGGCTGCCTCGTCGTGGGACTCTTCGTCAAAAGCGGCACCGTGCCGGGCCACTTCTGGCTTCCCGACGCCCACTCCTCGGCTCAGACTCCCGTCAGCGCCCTCCTCTCGGGCGTCTTCGTCAAGGCCTCCGTCTACGTCCTTCTCCGCCTCTCCTTCCTCCTCTTCGCCGTCGCCGACGCCAAGATCTATTCCATTCTTCTCCTCTTCGGGACGCTCTCCCTCTGTCTGGGACACCTCATGGCCTTCCAGCAGGAGGACATCAAGCGCCTCCTGGCCTATTCCACCGTGGCCCAGGTGGGGACGATCCTCATCGGTATCGGCTGCGCCTCGCCCGGCGGCGCCGCCGCCGCCGTCTATCATTCCTTCAACCACATGGCGGCCAAGATGGGCCTCTTCCTCGTCGCCGGGGCCCTGGCCGAGGACCGGGCCAGTCGCGACATCGATCAGATGAGGGGCCTTTTCGGCCACAACCCGGCCTACGTCCTCGCCTTCTGTCTTTTCGCCGCCTCCATCGCCGGGATTCCCCCCCTGAGCGGGTTCATGAGCAAGTGGTTCCTCCTCGTCGCCGCCGCCGACGCCCGGGCCTTCGTTCCCGCCGTCGCCGTCGCCGCCGGAACGGTCCTTTCGGCGGCCTACTATTTCCGGGTCCTGAGAGCCTTCTTCTCCCCTTCCGAGACGGCTCCCCCCCACCACCGACCCCGCCCCGTCAAGAACGTTCTCGTCGCCCTTCTCGTCGCCCTCTCCCTCTTCCTGGCCGCCCTTCCCTACATCCCGACCTTCCGGGACGGTCTCTTCGCCATCGGATCGACGGCCTTCGACCGCGAGGGCTACATCGAAAGGGTCCTTCCATGATCGACGGCCTCTCCCTCTCCATGGCGGCCCTGGCCTGCCTCGTGACCCTGCCGGTCTCCCTCTGGAGCTGGAGCGACGGAGGCGGGGCAAGACTCCTCCCCTGGCTCTTCTGCCTCTGCGCCCTGGCGGCCGTGACCGCCTCCGACTGGCTGACCTTCATCGTCTTCCTCGAACTCTCCTCGCTGGCCCTCTTCTTCCGAGACCGACGCAGATCTCTTCAAGGAGCGTGACCGATGATTCGACCTGACGGACTCTCCCTCGTCATGATCGTCCTGGCTCTTTTCATGACGCTCTGCGCCGCCCTCTACCGATGGACCAAGGAGAGCGGGCCGCCGTCGGACCGGGGAGGCGCCCTCCCCCTCTGGCTCTTCTGCCTTTTCGCCTCCCTGGCGGCCCTGGCCGCGGACTGGCTCACCTTCATCATCTTTCTCGAACTCTCCACTCTCTCCCTCTTCGTCGTCGTCCGCCGCCGCGACGAGGAAACGGCCCTTTTTTTCCTCCTCTCCCAGCTGACGGGGGCCTCCGTCCTCTTCGTCGCCGCGGCCCTGGCCTCCTCCTCAGGACTGCCTCCTGCCATGGGCCCCGTGCCGGAGAAACTCTTTCCCCTCTTCGTTGCGGGACTGGGCGTCAAGGCCGCCCTGCCCGGCCTCCATTTCTGGCTCCCCCGGACACACGCCGCGGCCCCGACGGAGGCCAGCGCCCTCCTGTCGGGCTACGCCGTCAAAATGGCCATCTACGGCCTTCTGCGTCTCGCCGGCGGGCCGTCGACGCCCCTCGTCGCCATCGGCGTCGTCATGGCTCTCTACGGCGTCGTCCAGGCCCTGATGCAGCACGATGGGAAACGGCTCCTGGCCTACCACACGGTGAGTCAGCTGGGCTTCATCGTCGCCGCCCTCGCCACGGGAACGACCCTGGGTCGGACGGCGGCCCTCCTTCACGTCGTCGCCCACGCCCTCTTCAAGGGCCTTCTCTTCCTCTCGGCAGGAAGTCTGGAAAAACTCTACGGCAGCCGGGACCTGGCCGAGCTGGGACGGGCCGGGAGGGAGGCGCCCCTCCTCTTCGGCCTCTTCCTCGTCGGAGCCACGGCCATCACCGGCTGCCCTCTCACGAGCGGCTACATGACCAAAATCGTCATCAAAACGTCTCTCTCCGAATATCCCCCGGCCCTCTGGGGGCTTCAGCTGGCCGGAGTGGGGACGACCCTTTCCTTCTGCAAGTTCGGCTACTACGGCTTCTTCCGCCCCTCCGGACCGGACGGAGGGCGGAGCCTCTCGGGAAAGCTGGAGAGGTCCTCCTACCTGTCCATGACCCTTCTCGCCCTGGCGACGGTCGCCTTCGGCGCGACTCCCTTCGTCCGGCCCCTTCTCCCCTTTCCCGCCGAAAGGCTCCTCTCGGCCGAGGCCCTTGTCGGGAGCCTCATTCCCCTCGCCGCGGGCCTCCTTCTCTTCGTCGGCCTGCGCTCTTCCCTCCGCCCCGGGAAAGGAGACGTACCCGACGCCGAAGACCTCCTCGTCCCGGCTGGGAGGCTCGCCTCCGTCCCCCTCCTTTTCATGAGGGCCCTCCACACGGGGAGACTGAGGACCTATCTGGCCCTGCTTGTGGCCGCCCTCCTCTCCGTCTTTCAGGTCCTCATGCCCTGACCTCCGGGACAGATCCGCTCGCTACAAGGAGGCCCCCCTCGTTTCGAGGGGGGCCTCCTTGTAGCGAGCGCCGTCAGGCTTTTTCCGGTTTTCCGGTGAAGATCTCCTTCAGGCCGCCCAGCGAGCCGAGAAGGGCCGTCGCCTCGTAGGGAAGGTAGACGACCTTGTTGTCCCTGCCGCTGACCATCTCGTGCAGGGTCTCCATGTACTTGAGGGCGATGAGATACTGCGTCGGGTCGCCGCCTGCGGCCTTGACGGCCTCGGCGATGGAGGCGATGGCCTCGGCCTCGGCCGTGGCCTGGCGGACGCGGGCCTGGGCCCGGGCCTCGGCGTTGAGGATGAGGGCCTCTTTCTCTCCCTCGGCCCTGTTGATCTGGGCCTGCTGCCCCCCTTCGGCCTCGAGGATCTGGGCCCGTTTCTGCCCCTCGGCCTCGGTGACGCGGGCCCTACGGGAGCGCTCCGACTCCATCTGCTTCTGCATGGCCGTCTGAACCGACTCGGGCGGGTTGACATCCTGGATCTCGACGCGCGTCACCTTGACGCCCCAGGCGTCGGTGGCCTCGTCGAGGGTGACGCGAAGCCTCTCGTTGATCTCGGCCCGCTTGCTGAGAATCTCGTCGAGGTCCATCTCGCCCATGACGCTTCGCAGCGACGTCTGGGTCAGTTTTTCCAGGGCCAGGGGGAGGTTGGCGATTTCGTAGACGGCCTTGAAGGGATTGTTGATCTGGAAGTAGAGAAGGGCGTTGATCTCCATGAAGACGTTGTCGCGGGAGATGACGTTCTGGCGGGGAAAGTCGTAGACCTGCTCCCTCATGTCGAGCTTGCTCGTCGGCCTCGTCCCCTTTCCGGCGACGATCCAGACGATGGATTTTTCCCTGTCCAGGATGGGAAAGATGACGTTGATGCCCGGTTCGAGGATCTTGTGGAACTTGCCCAGCCGCTCGATGATGACGCGCTGGGACTGGGGGACGATGCGGATCCCCGATACGACGAGAATGACGACGAGGGCGACCAGAGCCAGTATGACCATTTGTTCCTCCTTAGTTTTCTTCCGCTTCGGCCTTGGAACGGACCTCGATGCGGGCTCCGCCGACGGCGGTGACGACGACGGCCGTTCCGACGGAAAGGGCCTTCCCTTGGGGATGAAAAGCCCACCACTCCTTGCCGGCCACCTTCACGTAGCCGCCGCTGCCGTCGGCGGGAACCTCCTTGACGACGCGCCCTGCGGCCCCGATGAGAGCCTCGGCGTTGGAGGGTATCCGGCTCTCCCTGCTGGAGAGGTAGCGGACGACGGCAGGGCGGAGAAGGACGTAGACGGCCAGGGAAGAGAGGGCGAAAAGCCCCATCTGGGCCTGAAAACCCAAGGGGGTGAACAAGGTGACGGCAGCCGGCACGAGGCAGGCCAGGGCGAAGCAGGCCAGGACGAAGCCGGGCGTGAGAATCTCGCCGATGAAAAGGAGCAGGGCGGCGAGGGTCCAGACCTGCCATGGTGCGAGAGGGAAAAGGGACATGGCTCACCTCCTGTTGCCGTGATCGGCTCCTCCATTATAGCGTCGACGTCAAAAAGGGGAGGGCCGCCTGACGATCCCGGCGGGCCCTCCCCTGATCGGAAAACCTTTCGCTCAGGCCGCCGCAGAGGGCCTTTCCCGCCTCGGCCCGGCCTCGTCGAGGACGGGCCGAGACGCCTTCTCCCTGGCGGCCTTCGGGGCGAAGAGGAAGGCGCTGACGGCGGCCGTGAAGGGAGCCACCGTGACGAGGCCGAAACTGCCCACGAGGGTGTGGAGGATCTCGGCCGAGACGTACTGCATGTTGAGGACGTTGGCCAGGGGGATGCCCTGGGCGATGAAGACAAGAAGGAGGCTGGAATAGCTCCCCGTGTAGGCCAGCATGAGCGTCGTCGTCATCGTTCCCACGACGGCCCGCCCTATGGTGAGGCCCGAACGGAAAAGCTCCCTCCGCGAGAGATCGCGCCGCTTCTCTGACAGCTCCCAGAGGGCGCCGGCGATATCCATGGACAGGTCCATCACGGCGCCTGACGAGGCGAGGAAGATGCCGCCGAGAAAGATGGCCGTAAGGTTCAGATGGGGGTAGCCGCTGTAGAGGAGGGTCTCGGAAAAGGGCTTGACGGCGCCGTGGATGCGGAAGGCGCCGCCGAAGGCCAGGGAAAGGCCGCAGGTGCAGAGGATGCCCAGCGCCGATCCGAGAAAGGCCGCCAACCCCTTGCGGCTCAGGCCGCCGACGAGAAAGACGATGGCCGCCGTGAGAATAAGGACGACGGTCAGGGAGGAGACGACGGGATCCCACCCCCGGAGAAAGCCGGGCAGGAGGACCTTCCAGATCATGAGAGCCGTGAAAAAGAAGGAAAGGAGGGCCCGCGCCCCCGTCCAGCCGCCGAAAAGAAGGAGAAGGGCGCAGAAGAGTCCCAGGAGGAGAGCCTGGACGTCGAGACGGTAATGATCGAGGACGTTGACCTTGGCGATCTCTCCCAGCCCCTTTCCGTCGACGACGGCCAGGGCCCTGTCGCCGGGGAGAAAGACCTTGTCCAGCTCCAGGCGTCCCATGAGGTGGTTGACGGCGTCGACCTCCTCTCCCCTGTGGCTGCCGCCCAGGATGCGGACGCGGAGGCCCTGGTCTCCCGTGCGGACGATGCCGAACTGGCGCATCGTCGAATCGTCGACGGAAAGAATGAGGACCTTGACCCGCTCCGATCCGTCCTCCCCGGCGCGCCAGGAGGGCAGGGCCAGAAGCAGCAGAGTAAGGAGGAAAAAGGCGGCCGTCAGGACATGGTCCCGCCGCTTGGACGTCATGAGAAAGACCTCCTTAAAAAGGGAAAGGGGACCGAAGGGGAGGGGATCCCCTTTCGGTCCCTCGGAGGAAGGGAGGATCAGTTGCGCAGGCCGGCGACGGACATGGTCTTCCAGGCCACGTCGGTGTTGTCGTAATAGCCGTTGAAGAGTTCGGCGCCGACGCCGGAGGCGAAGAGGGTCACGGGGATGCCCGTATGGGCGTAGGAGGTCCAGCCGATCCCGGCCTTCTGGTTGAGGATCTGCGTCAGCTTGACCGAAAGGGGCTCGTAGCCGCCGTAGAGAAGGAAGGTGGCCTCGTCCTTGGCGCGCTCCTGCTCGCCCTGGAGGGTCCGCTCGAAGGCCCGGCGGATCTCCTCCAGCTCCCTGTCGGAGAGAGCCATGGCCAGAACCTTGCGGGCCTCGTCGTCGCCTGCGGCGGCCTTTTCCTCGAGCGACTTCCGCTCGTCGGCGCCGACGGCGCGGAGCCCGAAGGATCGGGTGACGAGGGGCATCATGGCCTCGAAGCTCCTGTCCGATCCTTCTTTGAAGGCGGCGATCTTCTTGTCGAAGGATTCGTAGGACTCCTTCTGGAAGGCGACCTTTTCGAAGAAGGTCTCGTACTGCGTCCCGGCAAAGCCCAGGCTCATGCCGCCCGTCTCGTGGTCGCCGACGATGACGACGAGCGTCTCGTCGGGGTGCTTGGCGGCGAAGTCGAGGCCGACCTTGACGGCCTCGTCGAAGGCGAAGGTATCGCCGATGGCCGCGGCGGCGTCGTTGGCGTGGCAGGCCCAGTCGATCTTGCCCCCTTCGACCATCATGAAGAAGCCCTTGGGGTTGTCGAGGAGCTCGACGCCCTTGGCGGTGAACTCGGCCAGAGAGAGCTCGTTCTCTCCCCTGTCCATGTCGTAGGGCATGGCGTTGCTGCCGTCGAGGACGGGATTGACGGCGATAAGGGGCCTGTCTCCCGTGGCGGCCAGGATGGACGAACGGTCGCGAAGGACGGCGTAGCCCTTTTCGGCGGCCACGTCGTAGAGATCGGGCCGGTCCTTCTGCTTGCCCCGGCTCTGATGGAGACCGCCGCCGGCGAAGTAGTCGAAGCCGCTGTCGATGAGCTGCTGGCCGATCTCGTAGTAGTCGTTCCGGGAGGGCTGGGAGGCGTAGAAGGAGGCGGGCGTGGCGTGATTGAGGGAGACCGTCGAGAGAATGCCCACCTTCATCCCCGCGGCCTTGGCCATCTGGGCCACGGTGGTGAACTTCTTCGTCTTCGTCGGGTCCATGCCGATGACGCCGTTATCGGTCTTGTAGCCCGAGGCGAGAGAGGTGGCCGCCGGAGCCGAATCGGTGATGAAGGAGTTGCTCGAATAGGTGGTGATCATGCCCTGGACGGGAAGACTGCTGAGGTTGAGTCTCTTGAGGGACGGTTCCTTGCCGGAGGCCTCGAGGGAACTCTTGTAGATCTCGGCGGCGTTGACCTGCTGAAGCCCCATGCCGTCGCCGATGAAGAGAAAAACGTACTTGGCCTTGGGACCGCTCCAGTCGTTTTTCGTCTCCGCCGTCGCCAAAGTGGCGAAAAGGAGCAGCACCAGAAGGGCCAATCCCACTTTCTTCATCGCGAAACGATTCATGTCACCACGACCTCCTCGAAAGAATATGAGGTCATTATCGTCAACGGCCGTCACGGAAGGGCGACGGCAACCTTCCGGTTCCGTAAAGGCACATGGCCCATCGGACCCCAGACAGGGCGGGAGCGTTCGATCTCCCCAAAAAGGCGATGTTTTCGGGAGGCCCCGTTCTCCGCCCGAGGGGGCCGCAGACGATACGGATTTCCCGTCCCTCAGGGGTTTCCAGCCCCTCACGGCCGCGGCGGCTTCCGCTTTTGCCGGGAGCGAGGCCCGGCACGAGGGACGGGTTTTCCCACCCCTCGGGAGTTTCCGGCCCGAAAGAGGGCCGTCGAGGCGACGGCCCTCTTTCGGGGAAAAACCTCAGCCCTTTCCGGGACGGGCACGGACGCCTCGACCCACGCTCCCAGGAAAGGAGACGAGGCCGATCGGCCGTCCCGGCCGTGCGGGCGCGCCCGACCCGCAGGAGTTCCCGGCATGAAAACCGCTTTCTCGACGGCGTCACGTCGAGAAGGAACGACGCCTCACTTCCCTTCCAGAAGGGTCTTCAGCCCCTGGAGGGCCAGGATGTAGCCCGAGGCGCCGAATCCCATGACGAGGCCGGCGGCGACGGCGGTGAGATGGCTTTCGTGGCGGAAGGCCTCTCGGGCGGCCGTGTTGCTGAGATGGACTTCGATGACGGGGACGGAGACGGCGGCGACGGCGTCGCGAAGGGCGACGCTCGTGTGGCTGTAGGCGGCGCCGTTGAGGACGATGCCGTCGGCCTCGTCGCCTCCCCTCTGGACCCAGTCGACGAGATCGCCCTCGTGGTTGCTCTGGAAACAGCGCACCTCCAGGCCTCTTTCGGCCCCCCAGGCGCGGCAGTTTCCGTCGATCTCGTCGAGAGTCGTCGTGCCGTAGACGGAGGGCTCGCGACGTCCCAGAAGGTTCAGATTCGGTCCGTTGACGACGAAGAGAACGTTGCGTTCCACAGGAGCACCTCCTCGTAGGCTTTTTTCAGGTCGGCCAGGGGCACTTCCTCGACGACGGCCTTCCGCCCCTCGCGGGGAAGGACGAGGCGGGGCCGTCCTCCCTCGAATTTCTTGTCCCTCTTCAGGTGCCCCTCGATGGCGCCCCAGGGAAGGTCGGGGCGCCAGGGCAGGCCCAATCGCCTCAGGAGGGACAGGAGGCGACCCGTCGTCGTCTCCTCGACGAGGCCCATTTTTTCGGCCAGGACGGTGACGACGACGAGGCCTGCCGCGACGCCGTCGCCGTGGCTCCACCGTCCGTAGGCCGACGCGGCCTCCAGGGCGTGTCCGACGGTGTGCCCCAGATTGAGGCGGGCCCTGGCGCCGCTCCGTTCCCTTTCGTCTTCGTCGACGAGGGCCATTTTGATGGCTCCACAGCGGCGGACGAGACGTTCCAGGACCTCTCCGTCCCGGTCGAGGAGAGAGGGCGCGTCTTTTTCCATCTCATCGAAGAGGGCCCCGTCCTCGCCGAGACCGTATTTGACGGCTTCGGCCAGTCCCTGACGGTAATCGCCGTCGGAAAGGGTCCGAAGAAGATCGACGTCGGCGACGACGAGACGGGGCTGATGGAAGGCGCCGACGAGGTTTTTTCCCTCGTCGAGGTTGACGCCCACCTTGCCGCCCAGAGAGCTGTCGAGCTGGGCCAGCAGCGTCGTGGGACAGTGGACGACGTCGACGCCGCGCATCCAGGTGGCGGCGGCGAACCCTGCGGCGTCTCCCACCGTCCCTCCCCCCAGGGCCAGGACCGATCCCGACCGGTCCAGTCCGGACCGGTCGAAGGCACCGTAGAGCTCCCGGACACGGTCGAGGCGCTTGGCCCCTTCCCCCCGCGGGAGAAGGCTCTCTCCGAGACGCTCGCCCAGAAGGGGACCGTAGAGAGGCCCCGTCAGCTCGTCGGCGACGACGAAGGGTCTGGAAGGCGCGCCGGGAAGGTCACGCCATCTTTTCAGGATGCCCCGGCCGACGAAGATCGTCCTGCCCGGAAGAGAGCGCGCCTCCCCCTCGCGAGGCGCGCCTCGGAGACCGAGGCGCTCGGCGATGCGGCGGGCCGCCTCTTCGGCGTCGAGATCGTCGACGTCGAGAAGGAGGTCTCCTCTGGAGTAGGCCTCTTCCCGCGAGGCCAGAAGGGCCTCCATATCGCCCCCGGCCAGGAGGGGACGCCCTTCGCCCGAGCCGAGACGACGGCCGATCGTCTCGGGCCGGGCCCGGAGGATGACGAGACGCCCCGTGGCCAGAAGACGTCGGCGGCTCGCCTCGTCGACGAGGGTTCCGCCGCCGAGGGCCACGACGAGCCCCTTGAGGTCGGCGATCTCCTCGACGAGACGGGCCTCGACATCGCGAAAAAAGGCTTCGCCCCTTTCGGCGAAGATGCGGGCTACGGTCAGGCCCAGGCGACTCTCGGCGAGGCCGTCCAGGTCGATAAAGGGACGGCCCGTCCTCTCGGCAAGGCGACGGCCCGTCGTCGTCTTGCCCGTTCCCATGAAACCGCCCAGGTAGACGTTGGGCTCACTCACGAAAGATCTCCCCCTTGCGGCGAAAGGCGGCGACGCGCTCGACGAACTCGGAGAGCCTGTCGCCGCCGAACTGCTCGGCCAGGGCGACGGCCGCCGTCCAGGCTCCGAGAGCCCTCCCGACGACGGCCGCGGCCGGAACGGCGCAGACGTCGCCCCGCTCGACATGGGCCGACGCGGCCAGCCCCGTCCGGATGTCGACGGAATCCAGAGGGCGACGCAGGGTGGGGATGGGCTTCATGGCCGCCCGGAGAAGAATCTCCTCTCCGTTCGACATGCCCCCCTCGATCCCTCCGGCCCTGTTGGTCCGGCGCCGCACCCCCCGGCCGTCGCGGACGATGGCGTCGTGAGCCCCGCTGCCGGGACGGTCGGCGAGGCGGAAGCCGTCGCCGATTTCGACGCCCTTGATGGCCGGGATGGACATGAGCGCGGCGGCGAAACGGCCGTCGAGACGGCGGTCCAGTTCGGCATAGGACCCCACCCCGGCGGGCATCCCCGTCAGGGAGACGACGAAGGTCCCTCCCAGGGTATCGCCCTCGTCGCGGGCGGCGACGATGCGCTCGACGAGGGCGGCCTCGTCCTCTTCCCGGGCGCAGCCCAGGTCCGAGGCGGCGGCCCGGTCCCACTCCTCGTCACAGAGGGGACGGGTGCAGGAGAGGCCGCCGATGGAGTCGACGGCCTCTCGGACGCCGATGCCGACGGTTTCCAGAAGGAGGCCGGCGACGACGCCGACGACGGTCCAGGCCGCCGTGGCCCGGGCGCTGGCCCGTTCGAGGACGTTGCGGCAGTCGTCGTGGCCGTACTTGACGATCCCCGCCATGTCGGCATGTCCCGGTCGGGGACAGGTGGCGGCGCGGCACGCCGCCGCCTCGACATCGACCGACTCGGCGTCGACGGCGGGACGCCATATCTCCCATTCGCTGTTGCCCAGGGAGAGGGCCAGAGGCGATCCCGTCGTCAGGCCGTCGCGCAGCCCTCCCCAGAAGGTCAGCTCGTCGCGCTCGAGGGCCATCCTCGGCCCCCGGCCGTAGCCGCGACGGCGGCGGGCCAGTTCGGAGGTGAAGCGCTCCCGGGGAAGGCGCAACCCCGCGGGAAGACCTTCGACGACGATGACGTAGCCCCGGCCGTGGGACTCTCCGCCGGTGAGGAAGCGCAGCGTCATCGCCCTTCCTCCAGGGCCCGCCTCATGACCTCCAGCGGAGCGGAACGTCCCGTGAAGAGGGAGAAAGCCCTCGCCCCCTGGCGGAGAAGGACCTCCTCGCCGCCGACGGCGAAGAGGCCCTCGGCAAGGGCGCCCTCGACGAGCTCCGTCTTCCCCCGCCTGGAGTAGACGAGATCGAGAAGAGGCGCCCCTTTGAGGGAACGAAGCAGACGCCGCAGATCGTCGCCGGGCCAGGCGTTGCCCTCCAGTCCCAGAGAGGTGGCGTTGACGACGACGTCGAAGGTCGATTCGTGAAAGTCGCGCCAGTCGACGACGACGATGGCCCGCCTCCCCAGGGAGAGGGCCACGTCGTCGGCAAGACGGACCGCCCGCTCGGGACTCCGGTTGGCCACGAAAAGGACAGAGGCTCCCCGTGAGAGAAGGGCCACGGCCGCCGCCCTGGCCGAGCCTCCGGCGCCGAGGAGAAGGGCCCGCGTCCCCTTTCGGGGCAGGAGATCGAGGGCGCCCTCGACGCCGTCGATGTCGCTGTTGTACCCTTCGAGCCTTCCGTCGCGGAAGAGGACGACGTTGACGGCTCCCAGCGATCGGGCCCGAGGCTCGACGTCGTCACAGAGGGCGAAGGCCTCCTCTTTGTGGGGAACGGTCACGTTCGCCCCCAGGGCCCCCAGAGCGGCCAGCCCCTCCAGAGCGACACCGAGCCTCCCCGGCGGGACGTCGAAGGCCAGGTAGCGGGCGTCGATCCCCTCGTGGCGGAAGGCGGCGTTCTGCATGGCCGGCGAGAGGGAGTGATCGACGGGGTGGCCCAGAAGGGCGACCAGAGCCGTCGTCGGACCGATCACCGCCCGGTCCTCCTCCGCAGCTCGTCGAGGAAGCCGGGGTAGGAGATGGCCACACAGTCGACGTCGTCGATGAGGACCTCCCCCTCGGCGACGAGACCGGCCACGGCGAGGGCCATGGCGACGCGATGATCGCCGCGGCTCGAGACGGCGCCGCCCTTCAGGGGATGACCGCCCTCGATGACCCATCCGTCGGGCCGTTCCTCGACGGCCGCCCCCAGAGCCGACAGCCCCTCGGCCATGGCGGCGATTCGGTCCGACTCCTTGACGCGCAGCTCGGCGGCGCCTCGGACCTCCGTCACGCCTCGGGCCTGCGTGGCGGCCACGGCCAGAAGGGGCAGCTCGTCGACGAGAAGGGGAATCTCCGTCCCGTCGACGGCCGTCGCCTTCAGCGACGAGGACCGGACCGTCACCGTTCCCGTCGGCTCTCCCCCGGAGGGATTTCCGGGCAGGACGTCGCAGTCGAGGCCCATCCGCTCCAGGACGGCCAGGAGGCCCGTCCGGGTCGGATTGAGATTGACGCCCTCGATGGAAAGATCCGATCCGGCCAAAAGGGAGGCGGCGACGATCCAGAAGGCCGCCGAGGAGAAATCGCCGGGAAGGGTCCACCGTCCCCCGGGAAGGTCGTCGCAGGGGAAGACGGCCACGGCCTCGCCCTCCCTCTTGAGGGGAACGCCGAGGTAGTCGAGCATGATCTCCGTGTGGTCCCGGCTCCGCCGGGGCTCGACGACGGTGACGCTTCCCTGGGCCGAAAGCCCGGCCAGAAGAAGGGCCGACTTGACCTGGGCGCTGGCCATGGGCAGGGTGTAGAGGCCGCCGGTGAGGCGCGTCCCCCGCACGGAAAGGGGCAGTTTCGTCCCGCCGTCGCAGCCGTCGATGCGGGCCCCCAGCGTCCGCAGAGGGTCGACGACGCGGCTCATGGGACGACGACGGAGACTGGCGTCGCCGGTGATGACGGAGAAGACGCCGGGGATGCCCGACAGAAGGCCGCAGAGGAGGCGGGCCGTCGTCCCCGAATTTCCGGCGTCGAGAAGGCCTCCCTCGGCGAGGGGACCGTTCCGACGGACGCGGACCCGGTCTCCTTCGCGCTCGACGGCGACGCCGAGGCGCCTCAGGCAATCGAGCGTGCTGGCGCAGTCGGCTCCGTTCGAGAAGTGGTCCACCTCGATGCCCTCCCGCGAGAGGGCTCCGACGAGGGCGGCTCTATGGGAAATCGATTTGTCTCCGGGAACGGTGATCGTTCCTCTCAGCGGCTCGGCTCGGCTCATGGTCTCATCCTCCTGAAAGTACGGCTCAGGGCCGCTTCTCGTCTCGAGGCCCCCAGTCGGGCCAGATCCTCCATCTCGTCGGCCGTCGATCGCCTCATCTGCTGCAGCGTGGCGATGAGGCGGTCGAGACAGCCTTCCAGCGCCTCGTTCTCGGCCCAGAGATCGGCCGTCATCCAGGCCGGGCCCGCGGCGACGCGCGTCGTGTCGCGAAAGCCTCCCCCGGCGAGGAGGGCGAAATCGGGGCGGCGGTCCAGTTCCTCTCCCGCGGCGAGGGCCAGGGCCGTCGCCGTCAGGAGGGGCAGGTGGCTGACGCAGGCCGTGGCCCTGTCGTGATCGTCGGGACCGAGAAGGCCCGACTCGGCCCCGATGATCCGGGCCAGCTCACGGGCCAGGTCGACGACCTCCCCGTCGGTCCTTTCGTCGGCGACGACGGCGCAGAAGGCCCCTCGGAAGAGCTCGCCGTCGGCGTTGTCGATGCCGCCCTTCTCCCGGCCCGCCATGGGGTGGAACCCGGCGTAGCGCCCCGAAAAAAGGGGAGACAGGGCCCGAAAGGCCCGGGCCTGAACGCTGGCCGCGTTGAAGACGACCGGGAGGGCCCCGGACCGGAATATCGCCTCCGCCGTCCCGACGACGTGGCGCGGAGGCAGGGCCAGGACGACGGCGTCGCAGCGGGAGCACAGAGCCTCAAGCGAAGAGGCCGCCTCGTCGACGGCCCCCAGGACAAGGGCTCGGCGGAGAGCGTCGCCGTCAAGGTCCCAGCCGAGGACGGAGGCCGCCCTGCCCCTCAGGGCCAGACCGAGAGAGCCGCCGATGAGCCCCGTTCCGACGATGCCTAGATGGCGATCCCCAAGCCGCACCGGGCCTCCTCCTCTCCGGCGGCGAGAGCTCCGGCCAGATGGCGGACGCGGCCCATGAGGGCGGCGAAGGCGGGGATGTCGAGCGACTGGGGACCGTCGCAGAGGGCCTCCTCGGGGGCGCAGTGGACTTCGATGATGAGTCCGTCGGCCCCGGCGGCCAGGGCGGCCAGGCTCATGGGAAGGATCAGCTCGCGCCGTCCCGTGGCGTGGCTGGGATCGACGACGACGGGCAGATGACTCAGCGACTTGACGAGGGGAATGACGCTCAGGTCGAGCGTGTTGCGGGTGCTCTTGTCGAAGCTGCGGATGCCTCGCTCGCAGAGAACGACGCGCGAATTCCCCCCGGCCAGGATGTACTCGGCGGCCTGAAGCCACTCGTCGACGGTGGAGGCCATGCCCCGCTTGAGCAGGACAGGCCTGTCGACGCGGCCCAGGGCCTTGAGCAGGCTGAAGTTCTGCATGTTCCGCGTCCCCACCTGGAGGATGTCGACGTGAGGGGCCAGCCACTCCACGTCCTCGGGAGCCATGACCTCGGTGATGATGGGAAGTCCCGTGGCCTTCCGGGCCTCGAGGAGAAGGGCGATCCCCTCGCTTCCGAGCCCCTGGAAGGCATAGGGATTGGAGCGGGGCTTGAAGGCGCCGCCTCTGAGGACGGAAGCGCCCGAGGCCTTCACGCCTCGGGCCGTCTCGAGAAGCTGCCGGCGGCTTTCGACGGAACAGGGTCCGGCCATGACGAGAGGGACGCCCTGACCGAGAATCAGGCCGTCGGCAAGCTCCATGGCGGGCCGGGAGGCGAAGACGTCGCGGCTGGCGAGGGGGAAGGAGCACTTCGTCTCGTGAAGGGCCACCACGCCGGGCAGAGCGGCGAGGGGAGCCTTGTCGGCGTGGAGATCGACGGCGACGACACAGGGGCCTTCGGGCCAGGGGACGACGCGGGCCTGTCCCCCGCGGCTTTCGATGTTCTCGCAGACGCGGGCCACTTCCAGGCTGTTGGCGTTGCAGGTCATTTCGACGACGGTCATCATCTCTCGCACCTCCTGAAATTTTTCAATACAGAAAAAGGCCGGAACCTGGATGTGAAAATCCGGTTCCGGCCTTCGCCATTCGATCCCATTTCCGACGGGGTACGTCGATGGACTCTCTATCAGGCGGCGATGGGTTTCGATTCAGCCGATCTCGGATTTCCACGTGATTTTGGACCACTGGCGTAATAGCGCCACTGGCCGTCGGTAAAGTAATAGCTCACGCTGCAGAGACCTTGCATGGTCCTGTCGGAAACCGTCATTCGGCTGACCTCCCTTCCTCATCGCTTCGCCCCGCAGGGCCCTGTTGGCAAACCATTCTACCGGGCCCGCCCCTTTTGTCAAGAGGAACGGTTACAAATGTCGCCGGACAATGGTATTGTCACTCGTGAAGAGGACAGGGAAAATGTCACTTATGACGACCAGGAGAGACCTACTCATGAAGACAAAAGAAGCAAGGCGCTTGGGGTTGGTGGAAGAGGCTGTCGCGGGCAACCTGACGGTTCAGGAGGTGGCCGATCGGCTCGGTCTGAGCCGCCGTCAGGTCTTTCGGCTCAAACGACGCTACCGGGAAGAAGGAGCGCAGGGGCTCCTGCACAAGGGACGAGGCAAACCGTCCCGGCGCAGAATCTCTCAGGAGACACGGGATTTCGTCGTCAGTCTGGCCAAGGGTCTTTACAGGGATACGAGCTGTCAGCACATGGCCGAACTCCTTGCCGAAGAGCATGATCTCGTGCTGAGCGCCAAGAGCATCGCCCGTTTCCTTCGCGCGGAGAACCTGTCCCTCGTTCATCGCCACCGGGCCCCGAAGCGGCGTTCCCGCAGGGTCCGACGGTCCCGACGAGGCGATCTGGTCCAGATGGACGCCTCTCCTTTCGATTGGTTCGAGATCGGTGAGCGTTGCACTCTCCACGGCGTGATTGACGATGCCACAGGAGAGGTCCTCGGTCTGTGGATGGCCAGGAATGAGTGCCTCTTCGGCTACTTCCGCGTGCTCCGTCAGATGCTTGATCGCCACGGCGTGCCTCGCGAGCTTTACGCCGACCGCCACACCATCTTCCTTTCTCCCAAGTCGGAAAAACTGACGATCAAGGAGGAGCTGGAGGACTCGGCGCCTGTAACCCAGTTCGGCCGCGCTCTGGAGGCTCTCGGAACTCGCTATGTCCCTGCAGGGTCTCCCCAGGCGAAGGGGCGGATCGAAAGGCTCTGGGGAACTCTTCAGGATCGTCTCGTCGTCGCCTTCCGACGGGCCGGAGTGAAAACGATCGAAGAGGCCAACGTCCTGCTCGCCGCCTACCCGGGAGAGGTCCATAACCCGAGGTTCGCTCGTCCTCCCGCAGAGGGGGCATCTGCCTTTCTCCCTCCGCCGGACGGACCCGCTCTCGATCTCCTCCTGACTCGCCAGACCGACCGGAAGGCCTCGGGAGACTCGACGATTTCCCTCGACGGAAAACAGTACGCCCTGATAGGCCCCCGCAGACGCCCCCTGCTTCTTGCCAGAGGACAGGCGGTCAAGGTCATCGAGAAGCTCGACGGGAAACTCCTGGCTCTTGTCCATGACGGGCTCTACGATCTCGCAGCCGTCGACAAAGAGCCCCCTGCGACTCCCCCGCCTGTCATCGAGACGAAGACAGGCACTCCATGCAAAACGAAGAAGCAGAGGAAGCCGGCGGCAGACCATCCCTGGCGACAGAATCCCGCTCCTCCTGCCGCGGCGGTCGGCTCCGAGCAAGGGACGGGTTCCCCTCCCTAGAAGGACCTCCGCCGCGGAGGAAAGCCAAGGCGGGCTGTTGACGGGGGCGATTTCAGCCCCTCGAAAGCGACACTTTCATTGTCCCTCAGACCCTCTTTTTAGATGACATTTTTAGTGTCCCTTGACAGAGGAACGGTTACAAAATCATCGGGCCGATTTGATTTCAAAGCCGGCAGGGCAGCCCGGCGGCCGCTCAGACGGCGACGGAAACACGACCTCCGCCCCTCCGGGGCGGGCGCGGGCAGGAGACCTGCGCCCCCGGGAAAGGCGAGGACGCCGATCCGTCGCCCCGGCGGGGCGGGAAGATCCGGCCGCACCTCTCGCCGACGGCGATGCCCCCGTTCCCCAATCCCTCACCTTTTCCCGGCCTCGCCCTTTTCCCGGGGGGAACTCTCCCTCGCCAGGACGAGAAAATCCTCGAAGGGAACGGCAGGGCTGTAGAGATAGCCCTGGTACTGGGTGCAGCCCAAGCGCTCCAGAAGGCTCTGCTGCTCCTTCGTCTCCACGCACTCTCCCAGAACGGTGAAATCGAGAGCTCGCGACAGGGAGACGATCGTGGCGATGATCTCGCCGCACCGGGGGTTGTCCTTGAGTCCGCGGACGAGAGATCCATCCAGCTTAACCATGTCGAAGGCACTGTTCTGCAGGTACTTGATGGAGGTATGGCCCATGGAGAAATCGTCGATGACCAGCGGAAACCCCATGGCGCGGATGCGCCGACTCTTCGCCTCCGTCTCCCTGTCGGAAAGGAGCGCCTTCTGCTCGGTGATTTCGATCCACAGTTCGTTTCGCCCCACGGAGCCGTCGGCGATCAGCTCTCCCAGAAAGGCCTCGAAGGCCCCCTCGTAGAAGGTGGGGACCGTCACGTTGACGCAGGTCTTGAGAGGCCGCCCCAAGGTCCGGCGAAGGACGGCCATGTCGCGGACGGCCCTCCGCAGGACATAGCATTCCAGGTCGTAGAGAAAGCCGGCCTCTTCGGCCAGGCGAACGGCCAGGGGGGGGTAGATCTTCCCGAAAAACCCGTGATTCCAGCGCAACAGGGCTTCCGACCCGACGCAGCGCCCCCTGTCGTCGTACTGGGGCTGATAATGGAGCGCCAGTTCGTGGCGCTCCAGAGCGCGATTCAGGTCCGAGGCGAGCCTCTTGGCGACGAGTCCGAGCGCCCCTCCTGAGGCCATGAGACGGACCGGCACGAGGGTCTCCTCGCTCCGCTCCAGGAGGCCGACGAGGCGGTTCAGGTCGGCCGAGGCGTGGCGGAGTTTCTGCTCCTCGTAGAGGACGATGAAGGGACGGTAGACGAAAAGGCCCAGGACAAGATTGAATCCCTGCAGGAGGCTGCCCCGGAGGGAGCCGGTGGCGAGGTAGCCCCCGAGGAACACCGGCGTCGTCCAGGGCACCGCCCGGGAGGGGAGGGGAACGAACCCCAGGGCCATGGCTCCGTAGGAGAGGAGCGTCGTCAGCAGGGGCACGACGATGAAGGGAACGAGCAGATGGAGGTTGTAGACGACGGGCAGCCCGAAGAGCATCAGTTCGTTGACGTTGAAGAGCATCGGGACGAAGGCGATCTTCGAAAGGGCCCTGTCGCCCCGGTCCCGGCTGAAAAGAATCAGGGCGAGAAGAAGACAGAGGGAGCTCCCGCAGCCGCCCATCAGGACGAAGACGTCGATGAAGGTCTTGGAGACGATCTCCGCAGGAGGCTGCCCCTGGGCTGTCAGGGCCAGGTTGGCCGCCATGGCCGGTTCGAGGAGCCTTCGGGAGACGCCTTCGAGGACGTTGCTCCCGTGAACGCCGAAAAACCAGAGCGAACTGGAGGCCAGGACGAAGGAGAGGGCCCTGGGAAGGCCGCTCCCGATGCGGGAGAAAAGACGGGTCGCCCCGTCGACGAACAGAGCCTGAAGGCTCGTGACGTGCAGGACCCGGACGAGGACGAGATCGAGAAGGGCGACGGTCGCGACGGCCAGGAGAGAGGGGAGAACGACGGAGACGGCGTCGCTGAAGTCCGCATCGGCGCCGTCCGAATAGAGCCGAAGCCCCCGGAGCCTCCTGCCGCTCCAGAAGTCGAACAGCGACGTCGAAAGGAGGGCGGCGACGATGGCCGTGAACATGCCGTCGATGCCCATCGTCTCGAAAGCGACGGTCACGTCGGGAAAACCGCTCAGGATGGCGAAGGAGGCAAGGGAGACGAGGGGAAAGGCCAGAGCCTTCTCCTCCCTGTCGGGCTCCATCCGCGCCCGGCTCAGGGCGGTGAAAAGCGCCATATAGACCGAAAGCATGCCGAAGGTGGCGTCGACGAGGAGAGAGGCCAGATCGATCAGCGCGCCCGACGCGAAACGGGACAGGAAGCTCTGATAGGGAGGAAAGGGAAAGAACCGGAACACCAGGGAAAAAGAGCCTATCATGACGATCGGAATGGCCATGACGAGGCCCTTCCGTATGGATCGGACGAGGGTGCCGTCGGGCAGTTTTTTCCCGTAGAAAAGGTCGGGCATCGAGGCAGCTCTCCTGACTTTACGTTCTCCGATTCCGTCGAATGATGCCGTCTCCTGTCGCACCCGGCCGGAACCCTCTCACCTCCGCCCCGGTGAACGATCTTTCGGAAATCCCCGAAAGAGAGCGGGAACGAGGCAAATGCCCGCAAAGGATAGCAGACAAGGGACCTCTTTCACAACGGCCCCTCGGCCGCCAAAATTCTCAGGCCCGCCAGGACCCGCTCAACCGGATCCGTCGATTCGGGGACCACGTGAAGGACCCGACCGGCGCGGGTCCGAGGCACGTTCTTCCACGCCGCAGACGCGTTGCAGCCCGCTTGACGGAGTTTCGGTCCCTCATCGCCTGCGGATGCAGAGGCCGACGGAAGGGCGCCGCTCAGCCCCTCGCGACGGGCAGAAGCCCCGAGGGTGCGGAAGCGTCGGTGCGGAAGAAGGCCACCCGCCGCTGAAGGTCCTCGCCGATGCGGGCCAGTCCCTCGGCGCCCTTGGCGACGCGCTCGGCCGCCGTCGCCACCTCGACCACCTGGTCGCGGACGTTGCGCGCCATGGCGTTGGAGTCGCTCACCTTGCCGGCCATGTCCTGGACGGCCGAGGCGATCTCCCCGCTCGAGGCGGCCTGCTCCTCGCTGACGGCGGCCAGGTCCTGGGCCGATCCGGCGATGTTCTCCAGCCCCTTCAGGATGAGGCCGATCTTCGCCGAGGCCTCTCGGACGAGGCCGTCGGCGTTGCGGGCCCCCTCGCGGTTCCGGTCCGCCCCGGCGCGGACCGAGGCCAGGTCGGCGGCGATGGACCCGGCCAGGTCGGCGATGTTACGGGCCGCCCCGTTGGACTCCTCGGCCAGCTTGCGCACCTCCTCGGCGACGACGGCGAAGCCCCGGCCGTGCTCGCCCGCCCGGGCCGCCTCGATGGCGGCGTTGAGGGCCAGCAGGTTCGTCTGGTCGGCGATGCCCGAGATGACGGCGACGATCTTCTGGATCTGGGCCGCCTTCTCGGCCAGGGCCACGGCGGCCTTCGACGAGGCCTCGGCCTCCGTCGTCACCTCCGTCATGGTGACGACGGTCCGCGTCACGGCCTCCATGCCCGACTCCCCGGCCCTGCGGGCCTCTTCCACTTCGGCCGAGACGTCGCCGCTGCGGTTGGCCGTCGTCGTGGCCCCGGCGGCCACCTCCTCGACGGAGGCGTTGAGCTCTTGTCCTATGGCGGCCAGGTTCTCCATGGCGCCTCCCACGGTCTCGACGCCGCTGCGGGCCTCTTCGACTCCGGCGTTGGATTCTTCGGCCAAAGAGGCGAATTCCTGGGCCTCGTGACTCAGGCGTGCGGCGATGTCGGCCACGGCGGCGATGACCTCGCTCAGGCTCCGCCCCATCCCTTCCAGGGCCGAGGCGATGGAGGCCACCTCGTCGCGGCCCTCGTCGGAAAAGGAGACCGTCAGGTCCCCCTCGGCGAAGCGGGCCACGAGACCTTCGAGGCGGGCCAGGGGACGGGTGATGGCGCGGCCGATGAGAAGCCCCGCCAGAGAGGCCAGAAGCAGAGCCGCCACGGAGAGAATCAGAAGCTGCCTGACGGCCCCGGCGTTGGCCGCGGCGACCGAGTCCCTCCGCTCGTCGGCGTCACTCTCCTGGTCGGCGGCGAAACGGGCCAGGGCGGCCTGATAGGCCTCGCCGAGAGGGGCCGTGTGATCGCGGAACAACTCGTAGGCCTCGCCCTTTCTGTTGATGCGGGCCAGGGCGAGGACCTCTTCCAGATCGTCCCGGAAGATCCTCCGGGTCTCCTCGACCTGGTCCAACAGGCGCAGGTCCCCCTCATCAAGGTCGGCCTGGCGGATCCGGACGATGTCCTCGTCGGCGCGGCGGCTCCGATCGGCTATCTCGCTGCCGAGGGCGGCCTTGTCCTCCTCGTTTTCGGTAAGCATGAGATGATAAATATCGCGCTCGACGGCTCGGGCGTGAACTCTGATGTCGTTGGCCAGGAGGGCCGGCGTGAAGACGTTTTCATAGAGATCGGCGAGATCCTTCCCGGCCCGGTCGGCCGCCCTGTATCCGATGAAGCCGACGGCGACGAGAGAAGAGGAAAGAATGGCGACGAGGAGAGAGAGTTTGCCGAAAGTTTTCATGCGTCGGAAGAAGGACATGGGAAAGACCTCTTTTCGAATGGGATGGGTGAAACATCTGAAAAACCGCGGCCCCTTCGCTCCATTTGTCCCGTTTCTGGTATATGATACAAGAAAGAGTATTTTGGATTCCTTATGGTGGACCCCATTGTCAAGACCATTTGAGGCCCGAAGTTAGTTAAAGTCAGACCGCCATCGGTCCCTCCCGGTCGGCAAAGTGAACCTCCCGCGGTGTCCTGTAGTTCAGTGAGGAGTGAAGCCTTTCGTCGTTGTAGAAGTCCATATACTCCCGCAGGCCGCAGCGGAGATCGCGGACCCGCTCATAGTCGTTCAAGTAGAGCCACTCATACTTGAGGGTCCGCCAGAAGCGTTCCACGAAGATGTTGTCGAGGGCCCTGCCACGACCGTCCATGCTGATCCGGATCTCCTTTTCCTTGAGCAGAGACAGAAAGGCCTTACTGGTGAACTGACAGCCCTGGTCGGTGTTGAAGATCTCCGGCGTTCCCTGCCGAAGAGCCCTGTCGAGGGCGACGACGCAGAACTCTGCGTCCAGGGTGTTGGAAAGTTCCCAGGAGAGGACGAAGCGGCTGTGCCAATCGATGACGGCCGCGAGGTACATGAAACCGCCACTCATCGGGAGGTAGGTGACATCGGTGCTCCAGACCTGATTCGGTCTGACGATGACGGCGTTCCGGAGCAGGTAGGGATAAATCTCATGTTCGGGGTGAGGCTTGCTGGTTCCCGGTTTGGGGCCAATCCCTTCGAGCCCCATAAGCCTCATCAGCCGTCCGATCCGTTTGCGGTTCACGTCCTGTCCCTGTCGACGCAGCCAGGCCGTCATCCGGCGGCTCCCGTAAGAGGGGGCGCAGGTGTACCGGCCGTCGATGAGCTCCATGATTTCAAGGTTCTCCGCCGTCTCCGTCGCGGAAGAGCTCGCGTAGTAGAAGCTGGACCGGTTAAGATCAAGGAGGTCACATTGCCGACGAACACTGATCGAAGGGTGCTCGGGATCGATGGAGGTCCGCTTTCCCTCAAGCGTCAGCGCCTGATTTTTTTTTGAGCCAGTCGAGCTCCATCTTGAGCCGACCGATCTCCTGGTAGAGGGGGGCCATCAACGTCTCGACATCCATCGGAGTGCCTTTGCGTTGAAAGATCTCCGGACCCCCTTGCAGAAGCTGCTTCTTCCACTGACCGATCTGGACGGCGGAAACCTCGAACTCACCCGACAATTGAGCCAGGGTCTTATCCCCTTTCAGGGCAGCGAAGGCTACTTTGCTTTTGAACTCCGCTGAACGCCTCTGTCGCTTGGCTGCCATGATGTCCCCTCTCTTTCTGGGACCCTATGATACAGCCCGACTTCAACTGCAACTTAGCTCGTGGTCCAGTTTTCGGGGTCCACTATACCTTTCCCCGGAAAGGACGGATCATCCGTCTCGTCTCTAATGTTTTATTCATCTTTATTCGGAGAAACCCTTTTTCTCGAATCTATTCGTTATTTATATAACGAATAGATGATCCCCCCGACATCGGGGGCAAAAAAAGGTCCCTCTTTTGCGACGGGGAAACGAACCTCCGATTTCCTTGAATCTCTGCTATAATGCCCTCTCGGCGAAAAGAGCAGGCCGCCGCGAAGGCCGAAAAAAGGGAGAGAACGCTTTCGGCGAAGGGCGGCCGTGACGGCAGCGGGCGCCGTGATCCTACGGCGAGACGATCCTCTCGGGGCGGAAGCCGCAGACGGACAAGGCGCCTCGGCGGCCCGCCGCGCGAAAAAAGCAGGGGCCACCCGGAAGACTGTGAAGAGGGGGAGAGGACGGTGCCATCGGCCTCTCCCCGCCGAGGACGGCAGAGACGCAGACGACGGTCTCCTCGGGGGAACTCAGGATCGATCGAGCCTCCGGCCCCCTCCGAGGCGGAGGGGACGCCCCTCCTCCGCCGGGGAGAGGCGGACGAAGAGCTCGCCACGCTCGAGGCCCAGATGTCCTTCGAGAGCGCCCAGAGCCTCGACGCTGGGAAGGCTGCGGCCGAGCTCCCACGACAGCAGCGTCTGCCGCCGGACGCCCACCATGTTCGCCAAAGTTTGCTGGGTCATTCCCAGCGACACCCTTCTCGCCCGGAGAGCGGCACCCAGGTCCTTTTTCAAGAACATCACCTCCGTTTATGTGCGTTTTCAACTGCATGGTAGCATCTATTCCCTCTAAGTCAATAGAAACGTACTTGAAATGTTTTATTGAGCGATCTTGCCCTTTGCTTCCCATCCATGTACGCTCATGCGGACATCGAAGGGGGGGGGATGACGTGGCTGCGGAGAAAATTTGGGGCGATACCTTACGAAAGGCCCGGAAACGCCTGGGATTGAAACAGGAAGATCTGGCCCAGGTCCTCGGCGTGCGGAGACAGACCGTCGGCGCCTGGGAAAAGGGGACGACATCGCCGGATATCGCGGTCTTGAGCAGGGTCGCCGCCACGCTGAAGACTTCCGTCTCGTATCTCGTCGGCGAAACGGAAGACCCCCGTCCCCCATCGGAGACGGGTTCCTTCGGAAAGACTCCCTTTCGATCCGACACAGAGACAGGCGGGATGGCATTGACAGGGGAAACGCACACGGGAAGGGGGGCGAACCGCGCCGGAGAGGGGGAGAGCCTCACGATCGAGCTCGCTCTGCCCTCGGGACGGACCGTCGCGGCCTCCCCCAAACAGGTCGAGACCTACCGCGACTGGGAGCGGGACCGCGACGCCGCCAAGACGCTCACCGTCGCCGCCACCCTCGGAATTCCCCTGAGCGATATGGTGCCCCGCGAAACCTCCGAGGGCTACCCCACGGAAAGGCACCGGAACCTGGCGGCGATCGTCAAGCTCGCCACCGCGGGCCACTGCCGCGACGCCCTGCCCGAAAGGGACGCCGACATCCTGCGCCGGATCGCCGAAGAGGACATCTGCCACATTCTGGCCATCGTCAGGGAAACCCTGCGGTGGAAACTCGATCAGATCTTCAGGGACAAGAAGGGAGACCGCTGAACCCCGACGACGGTCTCCCTCTCGACTTTTTTCCTATCGCCGCCGCGGCGGAAGCGCGGCTCCCCGGCCTTCGGGCCTCGCGCAGAGGAAGAATGACGATGGCCTTTCTCTCTTCTCTCCCCTATCATGGAGGAGGATCATTCCGAAGAAGAGAGGGGATTTCGTGGGCATCGCCACCGATCTCATCATCGTCGTCATCGTCGGCCTTCTGGGAGGCCTGGCGGCCCGGAAGCTCAACCAGCCCCTCATCCTGGGCTACATCCTGGCCGGGATCGCCGTGGGCCCCTTCACGGGCGGCGTCACCGTCTCCGACGTCGACGAGATCGAGCAGCTCGCCGAGATCGGCGTGGCCCTCCTCCTCTTTTCCTTAGGCCTGGAGTTCTCCCTCAAAAGCCTCAAACCCATCAGGGCCATCGCCCTGGGCGGCTCGGCGCTGCAGGTGCTCCTGACCCTCCTCGTCGGCTTCGCCCTGGGGCGCTATCTCGGCTGGGAGACGACGCCCTCCCTCTGGTTCTCCGTCGCCATCGCCTCGTCCAGCACGGCCGTCATCGCCAAGACCCTCGCGTCGCGAGGACAGATGGGAACCCTTTCGAGCCGCGTCATGTTGGGCATGTCCATCGTCCAGGACATTCTCGTCATCCCCCTCATGGTCATCATGATGAGCCTCGAGAGCTCGGGCGTCTCCCTCGTCGGCGTCCTCAAACCCCTGATCAAGGTCATCCTTTTCGTCGCCGCCATGCTCTACGCCGGGGCCCGCATCATCCCGCACCTCATGGAGCGCGTGGCCCGATGGGAATCGCGGGAGCTCTTCGTCCTGGCCGTGACGGCCACCGGCCTCGGCGTCGGCTATCTGACCTACTCCCTCGACCTCTCCTTCGCCTTCGGAGCCTTCATCGCCGGACTGGTCCTGAGCGAGTCCGATTACGGCCGGGCCGCCCTGAACGACCTCGTCCCCGTCCGGGACCTCTTCGGCCTCCTCTTTTTCGTCACCATCGGCATGCTCTTCGACCCCTCCTTCCTCGTCGCCCGCTGGAGGACCATCGCCGCCCTTCTGGCCGCCGTGACCCTCGCCCGAGGGACCATCCTGGCCGGGACGGGACGCCTCTTCGGCTACCGCAACGTCATCCCCCTGGCCCTCTTCCTGGGCATGATCCCCCTCTCGGAGATCGCCTTCATCGTCCTTCAGCGCGGACTGGACAGCGGCGCCATCCCCTACGACATCTACGCCCTGGCCCTGAACGTCGTCATCCTCTCCATGCTCCTGGGCCCCCTGGCGACGGGACTGACCGGTCCCGCCTACGGCCTCGTCAAGCGGCTGAAAAAACCCGACGCGATCCGCACCGTCAATCTCCCCCCGACGGGCCTGGCCGACCATGTCGTCATCGCCGGAGGAGGAACCTTCGGGCGCCACATCGGCTTCGTCCTCCGCAGCCTGGAGCACCCCTACCTCATCATCGAGCCTCACCACGCCACCTTTCTCAAGGGACAGGAAGAGGGGCTGAGCCTGCTTTTCGGCGATCCGGGCCAGGACGCCATCGTCGAGGCCGCCGGAATCGAAAGGGCCCGACTGCTCGTCATCACCCTCCGGGGAAGGCTGGAAACCCTCGATGTCTTCCGGGCCGCCCGGAAACGGAACGGGACGATCCCCGTCATGGCCCGGGCCGAGAGCCGCGAGGACCGCCGCCTCCTCGAAGAGAGAGGGGTGACGCGCGTCATCGATCCCGAGATGGAGGCCGGGCTCGAGATGGCCCGCCAGGCCCTGCTTCAGCTCGACGTGCCCGCCACGGTCGTCCATAGGGAGATCGAGACGCTGAGACGTGCCGGTCAGGCCGACCCCTTCGACGGCCGCCCCGAACACGAGGCCCTCTCCCGCCTGCGCAGGGCGACGGAACGCATTCAGCTCGAGTGGATCTACCTTCACGAGGGCAACCCCCTCGTCGGCAAGAGGCTTTCGGAGACGCCCATCCGCTCCGGCTTCGGCCTCTCCGTCGTGGCCGTCGGACGGGACGAGAACGCTTTCCCCGACGTCACGGGCTCCCTCGTCCTCCGCGCGGGAGACTACGTCGCCGTCGTGGGGACTCAGGAGCAGAACCGGCGCTTCGTCGAGGCCTTCGGCACGAAGAGGGCGCGGAGCGAGCCCTGACCGCCGGGGTATACAGGAGCCTTTTCGCGATCTCCCTCCTTGCCATCGGCAGGCCTTCGGCCCTAAAATAAAGTGGGTTTGTTCTATCCCTCTCTCCGCGACGGGGAGTGTCCTCTCGAAAAGGGGGGTTGGTGATGGGCATCGAAGCCACGACGGCCATGAGGCCCGAGAGTCTTTCGTCTCTCTACGGAGGGGGGAAGGTCTCGACGGAGGCGAAGTCGGTCCCGGCCTCCTCCGCCCAGGAGCGGAGCCGGGAGCTGAGCCGTGCCGAGGCGCGCCTTCTCCAGGAGGAGCGGACCCTCACGGGAGACCCCAAGGTCCGCGACGCCTCCGTCCAGTACGAGTACACCATCGGCCCCGACGGCAAACGCTACATCACGGGAGCCCGCGTCACCTACAGCGAAGAGGGCGGAAGCTCCGCCTCCTCGGCCGATCGCGAGGAGAACCTCTCCTCCGATCTCGGCCGTCAGGTCGACCTCGCCTCCTCTTCGGCCGAAGAGGATCTCGAGGAGGAGGCCGCCGTCGACGAGCTCCGCAAGATCGACAGGGAGGTCCGGGCCCACGAGGCGGCCCACATGGCCGCCGGCGGCCCCTACGCCGGGGCCGTCTCCTACACCTATGTCCAGGGCCCCGACGGAGCCAGCTACGCCGTCGGCGGCGAAGTCCCCATCTCCGCCCCGGCGGGGCGCACGCCGGAGGAGACGATCCGCATCATGGAACAGGCCCGCTCGGCCGCCCTGGCACCGGGCGCCCCTTCGGCGCAGGATTTCAGGGTCGCCTCCAAGGCCTCGGCCGCCGTGACCCAGGCCCGGCAGGAGCTCTCCCGAAGGGGAGACGGAGAGGACTCGCAGGAGGACGGAGCCCTTCCCCTCGCGCCGGACGAGCCGACGACGCCGGAGCGTTCCTCCGATTCCGCGGCGGACTCCGACGGGACGAGGACCTCGCCGTCGGACCGGCGCGAGCCCGATCTTCTCTTCTCCTTCATCGCCTCCGAAGAGGACCGGGACCAGCTCCTCCAGGCCTACAGCGCCCCCTGGGCGATGGGACGAAACGACGGATCGGGGGCGACCTACCTCGGAGCGGGCCTCGTCGCCTAGACCGAAGGCGCCTCCAAAGGCGAGAACGCCGTCAAGTGGCCCGGTCGGGCCACTTGACCGTATTCCGGGGCAAGGCCCCGACGAAAAGGAGTCGCCATGAACGAAGCCGAACTGCACCGTCTCCGCCAGGCCATCGACGACGTCGACGAAGCGCTCGCCCTCCTCCTGGAAAAGCGGCAGGCCCTCGCCCGGTCCGTCGGCGAGGCCAAGGGGGAATCGCCCGTCTTCGACCCGGCCCGGGAGCGCACCGTCATCGAAAGGCTCAAGGGCAGACACCCGAGCCTGGACGGCAAAGGCCTGGAGGCGATCCAGCGCGAAGTCATCTCCCTCTGCCGGGCCGTCCAGCAGCGCCCCCGGGTGGCCCTCATGGGCCCCGAGGGCTCCTTCTCCCAGCAGGCCGCCCATGCCGGGCTGGGACATTCCATCGACCCCGTCTTCACCGCCGGTCCCTGGGAGGCCTTCGCCGCCCTGGAACGGGGCGAGGCCACTCTGGCCGTCGTCCCCATCGAGAACACCATCGAAGGCGTCGTCTACGCCACCCTCGACGCCTTCGCCAAGGCCCCGACGGACCTGGCCATCGTCGGCGAGGTCCGTCTGCCGATCCGTCACGTCCTGGCCACGGGCGGCTGTTCCCTCGAGGAGATCGTCGAGGTCCGCTCCCACCCTCAGGCCCTGGCCCAATGCCGCCTCTGGCTGACCGCCCATCTGGCCGGGACGCCCCAGAAACCCTCGTCGACGACGAGCGGCGCCGCCCAGGAGGCCTCGGCCGAGAGGGGAATCGCCGCCATCTGCAGCGAGGCCGCCGCCCTCTCCCGGGGGCTGACGATCCTCCGCCGCTCCATCCAGGACCAGCCCAACAACAGGACCCGCTTCTGGATCGTCGGCCGCGACCCCTCCAGGCCGGGGCAGGGGGCCAAGACCTCCCTCCTCTTCTACGTCGCCCATCGGCCGGGGTCGCTTCTGGGCGCCCTCGAACCCCTGAGGGAGGCCCAGCGGAACCTCACCTTCATCCAGTCCCGCCCCCTGCCGGAGAACCCCTTCGAGTACGTCTTCTTCCTCGACGTCGAGGGCGACGCCGGGGAAGAGCCTCTCGCCTCGGCTCTGAAGGCCATGGGCGAACAGTGCTTCCGGCTGCGCGTCCTCGGCTCCTACCCCTGCGGCGACTCCGCCATCTGAAGGCCGTCGAGGGCCTCGCGCAGCTCCGCCACCATGCGGCGCGTCTCCTCCAGGAGGCGCGCCGCGTCGCCTTGACAGGTCTCGGCGAGGCGCACCAGGGCGCTGCCGACGACGACGCCGTCGGCCAGAGAGGCGCAGAGTCGGGCCTTTTCGGGGCCGTCGATGCCGAAGCCCAGAGCCAGGGGGAGATCGGTCGTCTCTCTCACCCGAGCCATGTAGGCCTCGAGATCGCCGTGGAGGGCCTTGCCCGTCCCCGTCACGCCCAGAAGGGAGACGCAGTAGAGGAAGCCCCGGCTCCTGCGCCCCACCTCGACGAGACGGTCCGAGGCGGCGTTGGGCGTCGCCATGAGGACGGCGTCGACGCCCCGTCGCTCCAGGGCCCCGTAGAGGAGCTCTCCCTCGTCGTAGGGGAGATCGGGAACGATGACGCCGGACAGGCCCGATTCGGCGGCGTCGCGGGCGAATCGCTCCTCGCCGTAGTTCAGGATGGGGTTGTAATAGCCCATGAGGACGAGAGGGGCCCCGATCTTCCCCTTCAGGCCCGCGGCCAGATCGAGAATCCCGGCCAGAGTGGCCCCCCTGCGGAGGGCCCTCTGGCCCGCCGCCTGGATGACGGGGCCGTCGGCCTGGGGGTCGGAGAAGGGAACGCCCAGCTCGATGACGTCGGCGCCGGAGGCGTCGAGACAGAGGATGCGGTCGGCCGTGACGGCCATGTCGGGGTCGCCTGCCGTGATGTAGGTGACGAGGGCCTTGCGGCCCCCGAAGGCCCGAGAAAGACGGCTCATGACTGTTTCTCTCCCTTCCGAAGATAGGACGCGATCGATTCCATGTCCTTGTCGCCCCGGCCCGAAAGGCAGACGACGAGGACCTTCCCGGCCAGGCCGGGGGCCTGCTTCATCGTCTCCGCCAGGGCGTGGGAGCTTTCCAGGGCCGGGATGATCCCCTCGAGGCGGCAGAGGAGCCGAAAGGCCTCGACGGCCTCGTCGTCGGTGACGGAAACGTACCGGGCCCGGCCCGACTCCTTGAGGAAGCTGTGCTCGGGCCCCACGCCGGGGTAGTCCAGACCGGCCGAGAGGGAATAGGCCTCGACGACCTGGCCGTCGCCGTCCTGGAGAAGGTAGGATCGGCTGCCGTGAAGGACGCCGACGCGCCCCGCCCCCAGAGTGGCGGCGTGCTCCCCCGTCTCGACGCCCCGACCGGCCGCCTCGACGCCGACGAGGGCGACGGGATCGTCGAGGAAGGGATAAAAGAGCCCCATGGCGTTGCTGCCGCCGCCGACGCAGGCCAGGAGCACGTCGGGAAGACGTCCCTCGTCGGCCAGGATCTGACGGCGCGCCTCGTCGCCGATGACGCGCTGGAAATCGCGGACCATCATGGGGTAGGGATGGGGCCCGACGACGGAGCCGATGATGTAGTGCGTCTCCTCGACGGTGGCCGCCCAGTGGCGGATCGCCTCGTTGGTGGCGTCCTTGAGCGTTCCCGTCCCCGACGTGACGGGAACGACTTCCGAGCCGAGGAGCTTCATGCGCTCCACGTTCACGGCCTGGCGACGCATGTCCTCTTCGCCCATGAAGACGGTGCACTCCAGGCCGAAACGGGCCGCCGCCGTGGCCGTCGCCACGCCGTGCTGTCCCGCCCCCGTCTCGGCGATGACGCGCCTCTTGCCCAGACGGCGGGCCACGAGGGCCTGGCCCAGGGCGTTGTTGATCTTGTGGGCCCCCGTGTGATTCAGATCTTCCCTCTTGAGGTAGATCCTGGCCCCGCCCAGATGGGCCGTGAGCCTTTCGGCGAAATAGAGGGGCGTGGGCCTGCCGCCGAAACGGCTCAGCAGAAAGGCCAGCTCCTCCTGAAAGGCCGCCTCGTCGCGGAGGGCCCTGTAGGTCCTCTCGAGTTCGTCGAGGGCCGCCATCAGCGTTTCGGGCACGTAGCGCCCCCCGAAGGGGCCGTAATAGCCTCGTTTCATCCTCTTCCTCTCCCTTCCCCGACAGGTCCCGGACGTCCCAGGACCCTCATGGCCTCTTCCATCAGACGACGATCCTTGACGCCCGGCGCCGATTCGAGACGGCTGTTGAGATCGACGGCATCGGGCCCGACGGCCTCGACGGCCCTCTTCAGGTTTTCCGGCCCCAGGCCGCCGGCCAGAACGATAGGTCTACCGAAATCAAAGCCTCGAAGCACATTCCAGTCGAAGGAACGGCCCGTCCCGCCCCGCTTTCCTCCCCACTTCGTGTCCAGGAGGAAGGCGTCGGCCACGCCGCCGTAGTCCCTGGCCCTGTCGAGGTCGCCCCTCTCGGCGACGGAGAGGGCCACGATACGTCGCACAGGGACGGAGGCGACGAGGTCCGGCGTCTCGCCTCCGTGAAACTGGACGGCGTCGAAAAGCCTGGAGGCGACGAGACGGTCCAGCTCCTCCTCGGCGGCGCCGGCCACGACGGCCACGACGGCCACGAAGGGAGGGACGAGAGGCCTCAGGGCCGCCACGGCCTCGAAGGTGACGCGGCGGGGGCTCGTCGGGACGAGGATGAAGCCCAGGGCGTCGAAGCCCAGCTCGACGGCGGCCCTCACGTCCTCGGGCCGGGTGAGGCCGCAGAGCTTGACCCGCGTCATCTCCGGCCCCTCAGGGAGGCGATGAGGGCGGCCGGATCGTCGGACCGGACGAGGGCCTCGCCGACGAGGACGGCCGCCGCGCCGCAGGCCTCGAGGCGCTCCACGTCGCGACGGTCGAATATGCCGCTTTCGGCGACGACGGGCCGCGAATCGCCCAGCCTGTCCCTCTCGGCGACGAGACGCCCCGTCAGGGCCAGATCGACGGTGAAGTCGCGCAGGTCCCTGTTGTTGACGCCGATGAGGGGCGATCGGGTCTCCAGGGCCAGGTGAAGCTCCCTCTCGTCGTGGACCTCGACGAGGCTCTCCATCCCCAGGGAGGCGACGAGATCGACCATCGCCCCGATCGTCTCGCCGAGGACGGCGACGATGAGAAGGACCGCGTCGGCCCCGAGGAAAAGGCTTTCGTAGACCTGAAGGGGATCGATGAGGAAATCCTTGCGCAGCAGGGGCAGATCGACGGCCGCCCGGACCTGGCCGAAGATCTCCCGGCTCCCCTGGAAGAAGGGGCCGTCGGTCAGGACCGACAGGGCCCCGGCCCCGCCGGCGACGTAGGACCGGGCCAGGGCGAGGGGATCGAAATCGTCCCGAATCAGCCCCTTGCTGGGCGAGGCCTTCTTGACCTCGGCGATGACGGTCACTCCCGGACCGGCCAGGGCCGCGGCGAGGGAGCGTTTTTTCCCGCGCAGGCCTTCCACTTCGTCGATCTTGGAGCGGACGATGCGGTCGAGAATCACGCCACTCCCTCCCTCGTCATCGTCCGGGAACGGACCTGCTCCAGTTTGGCCGCGGCCCTTCCGTCGTCGATGATCTCCGCGGCGAGGACCACGCCCTCCTTCAGAGAGGCGGCCCTGTCGGCGACGAAAAGGGCCGCCCCGGCGTTGAGAAGGACGAAATCGCGGGAGGCCCCTCCCCTTCCGGCGAAAATCTCCAGGGCCAGGGCGGCGTTGGCCTCGGCGTCGCCTCCCCGGGCGGCGTCGAGAGGCCGAGGGGCGAGACCGGCCTCCTCGGGAAAGAGGTTCCTCTCCTCCAGGCTGTCGCCGTCGAGGAGACAGACCCGGTTGGCCCCTTCCAGGGTCAGCTCGTCGGCTCCCCCGGCCCCGCAGACGACGAGGGCCTTCCTGAGGCCCATGTGCCGCAGCGTCTCGGCGATGGGCCGAACCAGCTCGGGGGAAAAGACGCCCAGAACCATCCTGTCGGGGCGGGCCGGATTGGTCAGGGGGCCCAGAACGTTGAAGATCGTCCTGATCCCCAGGGCCTTCCTGACGGGAGCGACGTTTTTCATGGCCCTGTGGAAGTGGGGGGCGAAGAGGAAGCCGAAGCCCACGGTCGCGACGGCCTCCTCGACGGCCGATCCCTCCTCCAGGAGGGGGCAGCCCAGGGCCTCCAGCACGTCGGCGCTGCCGCAGCGGCTCGAAACGGAGCGGTTGCCGTGCTTGGCCACGGCCACGCCTCCGGCTGCGGCGACGAAGGCCGACAGGGTGGAGATGTTGAAGGTCCCCGTCCCGTCGCCTCCCGTGCCGACGACGTCCAGAAGAGGCCTGGCGGCGACGTGGACGGCCTGAGCCTTGTCGCGCATGACCGAGGCGGCGGCGACGATCTCCTCGACGGTCTCCCCCTTGGCCCGCAGGCCCGTGAGAAAGGCCGCGACCTGGGCCTCCGGCGCCCTTCCCTCCATGAGGGCCTCCATGGCCCCCGTCATCTCGTCATGGCTCAGATCCCTTCGGGCCATGAGACGTTCCAGCTGCACTCTCAACATAAGGCTCAACTCCTCTCGGCTCGGCTCGCAGATTTTCAGAGGGCAGCGAAATTCTCCAGGAGCCTCCGCCCCTGGACGGTCAGAATCGATTCGGGGTGAAACTGGACGCCGAAGAAGGGGGCGTCGACGTGCTCCAGGGCCATGACCGTTCCGTCGTCGCAGCGGGCCGTCACGCGGAGCTCGGCCGGCAGGGAGGCCTCGTCGACGACGAGAGAGTGGTAGCGCGTCGCCTCGAAGGGCGACGGCAGTCCGCGGAAGATCCCTCTGCCGTCGTGGCGGACGGCCGAGACCTTGCCGTGACAGGGCCGGGAGGCCCGGACGACGTTCCCGCCGAAGGCGAAGGCCATGGACTGGTGGCCCAGACAGACGCCCAGAAGGGGCAGGACGCCGCAGAAGGCCCGGGCGAAGGCCACCGTCACGCCCGCCCCTTCGGGCCCTCCCGGTCCCGGCGAAAGGACGATCCTGTCGGGACCGAGGCGCCGGGCCTCGTCGACGGTGATGCGATCGTTGCGGACCGTCGTCACCTCGTCGAATTCGCCCAGGAGCTGGACCAGGTTGTAGGTGAAGGAATCGTAGTTGTCGACGAGCAGGATCATCGGCCCGCTCCTTTCTCTGCTGCCTTCTTCAGGGCCCGGAAAAGGGCCTCGGCCTTGTTGCGCGTCTCGTCGTACTCCTTTTCGGCGACGGAATCGTAGACGACGCCCGCCCCGGCCTGGACGGAAATCTCGTCCCCGACCTGGACGAAGGTCCTGATGGCGATGCAGGTGTCGAGATCGCCCGTCGAGGAGAGGTAGCCCACGGCTCCCGCGTAGGGGCCGCGGGGGCTTCCCTCGAACTCTTCGATGAGCTCCATGGCGCGGATCTTGGGCGCCCCCGAGACCGTTCCGGCCGGGAAGGCCGCCTCGAGGACGTCGAAGGCCTTCACCTCCGGCCGCCGCACCCCCTCGACCTGGGAGACGATGTGCATCACCCGGGAATAGCGCTCGACGCCCATGAGCTCCGTCACCGTCACCGACCCGGTCCGGCAGATCCGTCCCAGATCGTTGCGGGCCAGGTCGACGAGCATGAGATGTTCGGCCCGCTCCTTCTCGTCGGCCAGAAGCTCGGCCTCGAGAGCCCTGTCGGCGTCCTCGTCGCGGCCCCGAGGCCTCGTCCCGGCCAGAGGGCGGGTCATGACGGCGTCGCCTTCGAGGCGGACGAGAACCTCCGGCGAGGAGCCGATGAGATTCACTTCGGGCGTCTCGACGAGGAAGAGGTAGGGCGAGGGATTCTCCTCGGCCAGGGCCTCGTAGACGGTCGAGGCGGGCAGATCGGTCTCGACGGAAAAGCGCTGGGAGAGGACGACCTGACAGACCTCGCCGTCGATGATGGCCTCTCTCCCGGCGTCGACGATCTTCATGAAGGCCGCCTTTTCCGTCTCGGACCGGACCTCTCCGAGGAAGAAAGGCCCCGACGGCCTCGGCCGCTCCGCCTCTTCGAGGAGGCGCACCAACCCCTGAAGGTGGTCGTGACCCGCGGCCAGGGCCGCCTCGAGGCCTTCGGCGCCGACGGGGGCATGGTGGATGAGCAGGATCGAATCCCTCTCGTGATCGACGGCGACGACGGTGGCGTAGCCCATGAGGAGGGCCCGGGGCAGAGCCGATCCCTCCAGGGACCGCGCCCCCCGGAAGAGGTCCTCCCAGTGCTCGATCATGGCGTAGCCGAAATAGCCCGCCACCCCTCCGGCGAAGGGAGGCATCCCCTCGCGGAGAGAGGAAAAGGTGCCCAGATAGTCCTCGACGGCGCGGCGCAGCTCCCGACCCGAGGGATGAACCTGAAGAAGGCGGCCCTCCCCGTCGTGAACGGAACAGCGGCACCCGTCGCCGGAGACGGAAAAGATCCGCTCGGCCTCGACGGCGATGAAGGAATAGCGCCCCTTGCCCATGCCGCCGTCGCCGCTTTCGAGAAGGAGCGTGTGACTCCGGCCCCCCTTGAGCCTCTCGTAGAGGGAGCGGGGACTGCGGCCCCGCCGGGGCAGCTCCAGGACCAGAGGAAGGCGCCCGGCCTGGGAGGAACGTGCTTTTTCTATATCGACGGGACTCGTTTCGATTCGGCTCGTCATCATCGGACCTCCTGAACGAAAATAGGGAGGGGCCCTGGGGCCCCTCCCTGAACTGGAAGAAAAACGACACGGGAGAGGCCTCGAAAGTGAATCCCCAAGGGATCCGCCTCCAAGGCCTCTCGCTCAAACGCTTTTAAGCGAAGCTACGGCTCCTGGCGGCAGACTAAGTCCGCCACCACCAATTCCGAGTTGTGAAAGCCGCTGACATCACGCTGATTCCCCGTTTCATCGAAGTTGGACGGAATGATACGCCTCGCCGGGCCGCCTGTCAACCTTCGTTTTTTTGTCCCGCCGGCCGGGGAACCTCCTTTCCCCGGGGAACGAAAGCCTTTGCTCATTCTGGACACCCGTCAATTATTTCGATGAAGAACTGAAGGGGAAGGCTTGTTCCTCCGACGCGAGGCCCCTAAAATGACCTCATTCCCTCGTCAAACCCCTCCGACTTCACGGTGCGCCGCGGGAACCGCCCGAAACCTCGCCCTCCGGGGCGAGGGAGGGGCGGACAGAGCGAAACGGAAACTCCCCCCTCCCCGAGGGGCTTTCTCCGAAGAGAGGGCCCCTCCTCCCTTTTTCCGACCTTTCCTCAGGCCGCCGAAAGAAGACCCAGATCGCGCTCCCACTGGGCCAGGCGGGCCATGCTGACGCCGATACCGCCGCAGACGACGGCCATGACGGACCGGGCCCCCTCGAGGGCGGGGTGGCCGTCGTAGAGGGTGGCCAGGGTGGCCCCGCAGGCGGGCTCGACGAGCACGCGGTGGTCGTCGGCGAAGCGACGGCAGGCCGAGACGGCCTGGACGTCGGAGACGGTCACGGCCCGGACGTCGTGGCGACCGGCCCAGGCGACGGCCTCGGCCGTGACGCGCCGCGTCGCCAGACTGGTGGCCACCGTCGAGATCCGATCGAGCGTCACGACATGGCCCGAACGGAGGGCGGCGCCGAAAGAGGCGGCCCCCTCGGGCTCGACGGCCACGAGAGGCACGTCGCCCCAGCCCACCTCGCGGAGCCCTTCGAGGACGCCGCACATCATGCCGCCGCCGCCGACGGAAAGGACCACGGCGTCGGGACGGGCCATCTGCGTCCGGGCCTCGCGGGCGATGGTCCGGTACCCCTCCCAGAGGGTGGGGTGGTCGAAGGGATGGACATAGGCCGCCCCCGAAGCCTCGGCCAGCTTCCGACCGTAGGCGTCGGCGTCGTCCCAGACGGCGCCGAAAACCTCGACGCGGGCCCCTTCGGAGGCGATGCGCTCCTTGGCCTCGGCGCTCGTCGTCTCGGGAACGACGACGGTGACCTCCATGCCCAGACGGTTTCCGGCATAGGCCACGGCGTAGCCGGCGTTGCCCGCCGACGAGGCGACGAGGCGACTCTTTCCCTCGTCACGGGCCCGGGAGCAGAAAAGGCCGATGCCGCGGATCTTGTAGGAACCGGCGTTCTGGAAACACTCCATCTTGAGGAAAACCTCTTTCCCGGCGACGCGGCTGAGATCGCGCGACTCGAGCATGGGCGTCTGGACGTGAAGGGGTGCCGTGGCTGTCATGAGTTTCATCCTCCCTTTTCTCCATTACGGGCGACCCCGAAGGGCCCTTAAAATAAAGAAGGGGCCCCGATCCGTGATCGGGGCCCCTTCCTCGCTTTTCTGGTCGACGACGCCTAAGCGCCGTTCCCGCGAGGGGGAGCCGCGTTGGCGATAATAATGGCCTGGCCGGAAAGGGTGATCTGTCCGTTGAGCCTGGTCACCATCGCAAACACTCCTCGCACAAAAGTTATTGGGGGCATTATGTCAGGTCGCCCGAGGCCTGTCAAGCCTCGAGGCGCCTTTCGTATGCGGCAAGACCGCCGCAAGAAGGCACTCCGACCCGGCGCGGCCGGGCAAGAAGCTAAAAAAGCAGCTCCAGAGCGAGGGTTACGGCGATGGCGCCGAAGACGACCTGGATCAGCCCCCGGCCGCACCAGGCCAGGACAAGAGCCGTCGCCGTCCCTGCCAGGGAGGAGCTCAGACGGCCCGTCGACATCAGCGTCTCGGGAAAGATGAGGGCCCCCAGCACGGCATAGGGAACGTAGCGGAAGAGGTTTTCCCAGAAGGGAGGCAGTTTCCTGTCGCCGAGGAAGACGAGGGGGATCATGCGGGGCAGGTAGGTGACGAGGGCCATGAGAAAGGCCGCCAGAAGGGCCCGATTCATCGGGAGACCGCCTCGGAGGAAAAAAGACGGACGCCGACGAGGGCTGCCGCGACGGTCGCCGTCAGCACGCCCCAGCCTCCGCCGAAGGCGGCCAGAGGCGAAACCCGGTAGAGACCGTTGACGGCCATGGAGAGGAGGGCCACGACGAGAACGCGCCGGTCCTTGCAAGCCGAGGGAACGAGAAGGCCGATGAACATGGCGTAAAGGGCGATGGCCATCCCTTTCTGAAAGACATCGGGCAGGGAGGAGGCCAGGAAGAAGCCGACGAAGGAGCCAGCCACCCAGGAAAGGTAGGAGAAAAGGTTCAGCCCCAGCAGAAAGGCCGGAGAGAGGACCTCCTCGGGCCGGAGGGAGGCCACGGCATAGGTCTCGTCGGTGACGCCGAAGGCCAGAAGGGCCCGCCGCGCCCTCGACGTCCCCGGGGCGATGCGGCGCGCGAGCGTCGAGGACATGAGGAAGTGACGGAAGTTGAGGACGAAGACGGCCAGGACGATCTCGGCCACGGAGGCGCCGAGGCCCATGAGATTGACGGCCACGAACTGACTCGCTCCGGCATAGACAAAGACGGAGAGGGCCATGGCCCCCGATCCGGGCACTCCGGCCGATCGGGCCAGGAGGCCGAAGGCCACGGCGATGGGGAAATAGCCGACGGCCACGGGAAAGGCCGCACGAAGACCCTCCCCGAACAACGAGGTGCGTTCCGATCGCAACAGGATCCCTCCCGACGGGAATAGGGGCAAACGGAGGCCATTCTACCACCATCGGAGGAGAGGACGAAAGAAGATCCGCAGGAGAAGAGGCCTTCAGCGCCGCGTCGACAGGGCCGCGACGTCCGCCTCTTCCCTGCGTCGGCGAGGGGACATCATCGCCTGGCTTCAAACAGGAGCAGGAGGACCCCGCCGACCAGCGCGACCGATCCCATGATCGGCGACAGAGGAATCGTTCGGGTCTGTTCCGTCGTCACCTGAATGGGGCCCAGATCGACGGCCTTTTCTCGGGTTGTATAGGTTATCCCCTGGCAGACGAAGACGGTGACCCCCAAGGCGATCAGGGCGACTCCGATCAGACGATTTGCCTTCACGCGACTTCCCCTCCTCCCGTTTCCCTCAAGCTAGAGCACGCGCCTGCCGCTGATGATGTTGACGAGGACGACGACGACGGCGACCACCAGCAGGACATGAATAAAACCGCCCATCGTGTGATTGCTGACCAGACCCAGAAGCCACAGAACGATCAACACAACGGAAATTGTCCACAACAAGACTTTCTCCTCCCTTCAGCTGCCAAAGGCCCTTTCGGCCGATTCAAGCAACAACGCCACAGCCCCTCGCCGACGAGCCACCAGGTAAGAGAAACAGAAAAAGGGAACGAGACGGAGTCGGTTTTCTTCTTTATCAGGGCAATGCGATATGCTTCATTTTACTCTATTATTAGTTAAATACATAGACTAATAAGGCCAATTCATGATGTCCCATCCGTTCTTGCTATCACGAATGACAACCGATTCTTTCGCTTCATCGCCCCTGCCTTCTCCGACACGCAGCCTGTTCACTATATTGAATAAGTTTTTTCGGAATTCCCTCTACCTTCTTTTCGGGGAGGAGAGGAAAGACCGCCTCCCCATCCGAAGGGCTCCTTTTTATGTGGACTGCGTCGCGATAGAATGTTAAAATATTCTATGAAGTCAGAAAAAAGATACTCATCGTGCCTGTTTCCTCCGACGCCCCCTCCGTCACCGCAGGGCCAGACGGGAACCCGCCTCCGGGCCGACCTCGCGGACCGTCAAGGGATCAGCCCTCGAGAGGGTTCCGCGGGAAAGAGGCGGGCAACAGAGGCAGGAGGAAAGGGGATATTTCCATGAAAACCAACGGAACGACAGGTCCTTCCCTTCGAGACGACAGCTCTCCGCCCGAAGACGGGCACGGGGAATGAGGCTCTCTCTCCTGTGGCGATCTCTTTCCCGAAAGACCTCCACGTCGGGAAAGGCCACCCTCATCGGCTACTTCGTCAAAGACCATGAAGCCCGGAAAGCCTTGAAGGACCTGAGGCGGAAGGGCTATCGGCACATCGCCCGGGTAAGCCGAAGCGCCGAAGGCACGCTCTCCATCGGAGACGTCTCCCCCTGGGTCCGAATCGGCCTGCAGGCCGCTGCGTTCGCCCTTTTCGGGGGCCTTTCCGCCCTGCTCTTCCCCGTTCATCACGGGTCATTCTCCCTGTCCGTCCCTGTCGGCGGTCTGGCCGGGCTCGCCCTGAGTCACCTCTTGATCGGGCACTTCCGATTCGGCACAGGCAGGAAGGAGCTCGAAAGGCAAGCCCGTCGTCTCATTCCGGGCGAAACGGCCCTGGTCCTTCTGGCGCCCATCGAACAGTTGCGGGACCCCATGACTGTTCTGCTGGGACAGGGCGAGATGGCTCCGACCATCTTCGTCCTCCACCCACGAAGGGAAAACCCGAACCGTCCCCGGGAGAGCCGTCCACCCGGCAGCGTCCCGCCCAATCCCGCGCCGCTTCAGGAACAGAGCCGACGCCTGGCCAGGGGCCATCGGCTCGATGTCCGCCCTCCGAGGGACAGAGAACTCCTGAAACGGCTGGAGAGGGGCCGTCGATGGGTGCAGCAGGTCTGCCTCGATCTATCCGAAGCCTCGCGCCTGCTGCAGAGCGTTCCATCGACGGCCGAGTGGCTCCTCGACAACGAATACCTTTTCGAGGGCAACGCCCGGGACGTGAGTCTCAACCTCCCCCGCCGCTATTACCGGCAGCTCCCGGCCCTGGCCGAGGGACCGCATCGCGGTCATCCCCGCATCTACGACCTGGCCCGGGAATTGGTCGAACTCTCCGATTTCCACCTGGAGGAGGAGAACATTCTGGCCTTCACCGAGGCCTATCAGAAGGAGAAGCCCCTCCTGATCGGCGAACTCTGGGCTCTTCCTCAAATGCTCCGCATGGCCCTGATCGAGGGGATAGAGGTCATCGCCGATCGGACCCTGACGGAACTGAGAGATCACGAGTCGGCCGACCTATGGGCCAACCGACTGGTCACGGCCAACCGGAACAATCCCAACGGCCTTTTTCCCCTCATGGCGGAACTGACTCAAACCCTTCCGGACCCGAGCCCTCACTTCGCCGCTCAGCTCGTCGATTCTCTCTACGACGAAGGCGCGGTCCTGGTTCCCGTGCGAAGCTGGCTGGAACAGGCCTTCGGCAAGTCCCTGAAGGAGATCCTCATGCAGGAGAGGAAACGCCAGACGAAAGACGAGTTTTCCATCGGGAACGCCTTCGGAAGCCTCCGCCGACTGGCCCTCCTCGACTGGAAGGAGTGTTTCGAGAGGCTGAGCCAGGTGGAGGAGACGCTGCGCCGAGATCCTTCCGGGATCTACCCTCGAATGGATTTCGCCACCCGCGACCGCTACCGCCGGGCCGTCGAGGACCTGCGCCGGGGATCGGATCAGAGCGAGGAGGCCATCGCCCGGAAAGCCGTCGACCTGGCGGCGGCCCCGTCCTCCTCGGAGGATGCCGAACGGCAGGATCACGTCGGGACCTATCTGATAGGCGAAAAGCGAAACGATCTGGCCCAGCTCGTCGGCTGCCGGGAGTCTTTTCGCTTTCGCGCCCTGAGTTGGGCTCACGCCAACCACTCGCCCCTCTACCTCGTCGGGTTGACGACTCTGACCGTGACGCTGCTCCTGACGGCCCTCCATATCGGCTTTCACCGGCAGAGTCCGGCGACGCAGGTCCTCTTCGCCCTCCTTGCGGCCATTCCGGCGAGCCAGATAGCCCTTGAACTGCTGAATCTCCTCGTCATGGCCCTCTTCCCTCCACGCTCCCTGCCCAAAATGGACTTCAGAACCTCGGGGATTCCCGATGCCTTTCGGACTCTCGTCGTCGTGCCCATGCTGCTGTCCGACGAAGAGGCGATCAAAACCGAGGTGGAAAAACTGGAGATCCGCTTTCTGGCCAACCGCGAGGAGAATCTCCTCTTCGCCCTCTACCCCGATTATCTCGATTCGGACAGCCTCCACGACAAGAACGACGAGACTCTGCTGAGCGTCATGACGCAGAGCATGGAAGAACTCGAAAAACGACATGGCGTCGGGCGTTTCTTCCTCTTCCTCCGGGAACGGACGTGGAGCGAAAGCGAACAGAAATTCATCGGCTGGGAACGCAAGCGGGGAAAGCTGGAGGAGCTGAACGGCCTCATCTCCGGCACAGGCCCCCGCGACGGAGCGAAACAGGTCTGCACGGGCGATCCGGAGAGACTTGCCGACGTGAGGTTCGTCATCACCCTCGACAGCGATACCCAGCTGCCGCCGGGCTCGGCCCGCAGGATGATCGAAACGCTGGCCCACCCGCTGAACCAGGCGCGCCTCGACGGGAACGGACAGGTCCGGTCGGGGTACACGCTCATTCAGCCCCGCGTGAGCCCCTCCCTTCCGAGCACGAGCGGTTCCCCCTTCAGCCGCCTCTTTTCGGACCCCGTCGGCATCGATCCCTACACCCAGGCCATATCCGATGTCTACCAGGACATGACGGGAGCGGGCTCCTACCACGGCAAAGGCATCTACGACGTGCGTCTTTTCGACCGGATCCTTTCCGGGCGCTTTCCCGAGGCACGGCTGCTCAGCCACGACCTGATCGAGGGAGCCCATGTCCGGGTGGGGCTGGCCAGCGACATCGAGCTTTTCGACGAATTCCCCCAGGACTACCGGACGTACAGCCGGCGCCAGCACCGGTGGATCAGGGGCGACTGGCAGATCGCCGAATGGATCATGGCCCGCGTCCCTCTGGCAAAGGGAGGAAGGGGACCCAACCCGCTCTCCTGCTTCGACCGATGGAAGATCCTCGACAATCTCCGCCGCAGCCTTCTCCCGCCGGCCAGCCTGGCCCTGCTCGTCGCCGCATGGTTCGTCTCCGCGGAAGCCTCCCTGGCCGCCGGGGTCCTCGTGGCCACACAGCTGTTCTTCCACTCTCTCCTGCAGCCCTTCCGATGGGCGGCAGGGCGGGGTTTGGGAGGCGCCTCGCTCGCAAAAGGGGCCCACGACCTGCTGCGGGTCATCGTCGAGGCGGCCCTGCTTCCCCATCAGAGCCTTCTCGCCCTGGACGCCGTCACGCGCGTCGTCTACCGCCGCCTCATCTCGCACCGCAAGCTGCTGGAATGGACTTCGGCTCAGGCGGAACAGAACAAAAGAGGCCCCCAGGGGAGCCCCCTGCGGCTTCCCATGGCCGCAGCCAGCCTTTTCAGTCTGCTCGTCTTCGGGGCCGTCGCCCAGGCAGGACCGACCAGCCTCCTGTCGGCGACGCCCTGGCTGGCGCTCTGGCTTGTCTCGCCCTTTATAGGCTGGCTGCTCAACAGGCTTCCGCCTCCTCGATCACCGCGAAGCCTCGTCGCCCCGGAGGATCGGACCTTTCTGAGGCTCATCGCCCGACGGACGTGGCGTTATTTTTCCGATTTCGTCGACGGCGGGACCTCCTGGCTCCCCCCCGACAACTATCAGGCCTCTTACCGGAAGGGGCTGGCCATGCGCACGAGTCCGACGAACATCGCCCTCTACCTGGTCAGCGTGCTGAGCGCCCGCGATTTCGGCTACCTGACCGCCGACGGAGTGGTTCAGACGATGACGCCGACGATGAGGGCCATCGGGAAACTGGAGCGCCACGAAGGGCATCTCCTCAACTGGTACGACGTTCAAACGGGGCAGCCCCTGGAACCCCGTTACGTCTCCGCCGTGGACAGCGGGAACCTTCTCGGCGCCCTCCTGACTCTCGATCAGGGACTCCAGGCTCTCGTCGAGATGCCGATCCTCGACGACCGGCTCTTCGCCGGGCTTCATGACACAGGAGCTCTCCTGAGAGCGGCCCTTCTGAAGGACGAAAATTCCCCCTTCCCCGTCGGCTCGCTGGATTCCCTCCTGCACGCCTGGGCCTCTCCGCCCGATTCCGTCGCCGATCGCCTGCACCTGCTGCGACAGACGGGAACGCCTTTCGCCCTCCTTTCCGAGAAGAGCGCCGACGGCTCCGATGAGCCGGGAGACGTGGCCTATTGGACCGACCAGACGGCTCGGCAGGTGTCGGCCCTGCTGAACCTGGCCGATCGCTACCTGTGCTGGATCGAAATGCTGGCTGAGAAGACGGAAGAGGAGATCCGGACCCTCGCTCCGGAAGCCCTTTCCTCCTTCCGACAGGCCCTGACCCGTTCCCCCTCCCTCAAGGAGCTGAAGGAGGGCAGGGATGACGGCACCCTTTTCCTCCAGGCTCTGGAAAAAGCCCCCTCCGTGGCGGAAAACCTCTCGCCGTGGATCGGAAAACTCCGAGAAGCCCTTGCCACGTCGAAGTGGCTGGCCGGGGAGATGGCAGGCCTCATCGAAGGCCTGGCAGACGAAAGCCGCGAGCTTGCCCGGTCGATCAACATGAAATTTCTCTACAACACCGACCGCCACCTCTTCTCCATCGGATTCAACGTCTCCGAGGGCCGTCTCGACCGCGCCTTTTACGATCTTCTGGCAAGCGAAGCGCGCCTCGGAAGCTTCATCGCCATCGCCAGGGGGGAGATCCCCATTCAGCACTGGTTCGCCATGGGACGGCCCTACGGAGCCATCGGTCGACGGCGATCCCTGCTCAGCTGGACGGGAACGATGTTCGAATACCTGATGCCGCTGCTCTTCCAGCGATCCTACGACAAGACGCTGCTGGACAAGGCCGCCGGAGAGGCCGTCAAAATCCAGATCGACTTCGGACGCAAACACCACGTCCCCTGGGGGACATCGGAATGCGCCTTCGGAGACCTCGACATCCAGAAGACCTACCAATACCAGGCCTTCGGCGTTCCCGAGCTGGGTCTGAAGCGGGGACTCGTCGACAAGATCGTCGTCGCGCCCTACGCCACCTTCCTGGCCCTGGCCTTCGAGCCCCGAGAGGCCCTGCAGAATCTGAAGCGCCTGGCCGCCCTGGGATTGCTGGGAGAATACGGCTACTACGAGGCCATCGACTACAGCCGACGGGCGAACCATGAATCCGACTCGGGCGTGATCGTCCATGCCTACATGGCCCACCATCAGGGAATGAGCTTCCTCGCCCTGAACAATTTCCTTCACGAGAACCGCCTCCGGGATCACTTCCACAAAGACATGCGCGTGCGCACCGTGGAATCCCTGCTTTACGAGCGCATCCCCACCTCGCCGCCGCTGCAGCACATCGCCACCCGCGAGCGCGTCTCTTCCGTATCCTCCGTCGGTGAAGCCGCCCCCGCCGTCAGCCTCTTCGACACGCCCCATACGGCGACGGTCAAGACCCAGATCCTGTCCAACGGGCGCTACGGCCTCATGATCACGGCCGCAGGCGGAGGCTACAGCCGCTGGAAGGATCTGGACATCACGCGCTGGCAATCCGATCCGACTCGGGATTCCCAGGGGAGCTTCTGCTACTTCCGCGACCTCGATTCGGGCCGTCTCTGGTGCAACACCTACCACCCGACGGACGGCAAGACCGCCTCCTTCCGCGTCAACTTCACCCTCGACCGGGCCGTCTTCCACCGCATCGACGACGGGATCGAAAGCGAGACGGAAATGATCGTGGCCCCCGAAGACGACGTCGAAATCCGCCGGATCACGCTGATCAACCGTTCCACCCAGAGACGGCGGATCGAACTGACCAGCTATGTCGAACTGGCACTGGCGCCGCACAGGGCAGACCGTCAGCACCCGGCTTTCAGCAAGCTCTTCGTTCAGACCGAGGCCCTGACCGAAGAGAGGGCCCTCCTGGCCTGGCGTCGCACCAAAAGCGACGACGAGAGGGCCCTCTACGTGGGGCACCGCCTGACTGCGGCGAAAAACGCCGACACATCTTTCCCCGCCCCTCTGCGCTTCGAAACGGATCGGAGCCGCTTCATAGGCCGGGGACACTCCCTCTCGGCCCCCATGGGCGCCCTTCTCGAACCGGGCGGAAGCCAGGGCTTCGTCATCGATCCCATTCTCAGCCTGCGCCATGGCCTCACTCTGGAACCGGGAGAGAGGACGGAGGTCTCCCTCATCCTGGCCGCAGGCTCCTCCCGTCGGGAAGTGACGGATCTGATGGTCAAGTTCGGCGAACCGCATGCCATCGATCAGGCCATGGACATGGCCTGGGCTTCGGCTCAGCTCAACCTGCGTCTTCTGAGGATTCAGCCCGACGAGGCGCGCCGCTTTCAGCAGATCGCAGGCCACATCCTCTACCCCAACGCCCTCCTGCGCTCGGCCCCGCAACACATCGCCGCGAACAGGAAAGGACAGTCGGGACTCTGGGCCTACGGCCTTTCGGGAGACCTGCCCCTCGTTCTCGTCTCCATCGGCGAGGCACGCGACATGGGACTGGTCCGCCAGATTCTCCAGGCCCACGCCTACTGGACCCTGCAGGGCCTCTCGACGGATCTGGTCCTTCTCAACGAGGAGAACAGCGGCTACGAACAGCCGCTCCGCAACGATCTCGAACGCCTGATTCAATCTCACGGAACGGCTCCGGGGCCGGAACAGCCGGGCAACATCCGCCTCCTCACGGCCGACCTCCTTCCGCCGGAAGACCTGACGCTGCTGAGAGCCGTCGCGAGCGTGGCCCTGGCGGCGGCCCGGGGCACCCTGCCTCAGCAGATCGCCGCGGCCGCTCCCGAGGGATCGGTCCTGCCCGAAATCAAAAAGACCGGAGACGATCGACGAGGTCCATCGGCCGTCCTTCCCTTCATGGAGCTCCCCTTCTTCAACAGCCTGGGAGGATTCACCCCCGACGGCCGCGAATACGTCATCTACCTCGGCCCCTCCATGGACACGCCCGCGCCCTGGGCCAACATCATGGCCAACCCGACGTTCGGCACCCTCGTCAGCGAGACGGGAGCCGGCTTCACCTGGCAAGGCAACAGCCAGCGCAACCGTCTGACGCCCTGGTCCAACGACCCCGTCCTGAACCCCTCCTCGGAGGCGATCTACCTCCGCGACGAGGAGACGGGAGTCTACTGGACGACGACGGCCTCCCCCATCCGCGAAGAGGGAGCCTACCGCGCCCGTCACGGGGCGGGCTACACCGTCTTCGAACACAACAGCCACGAAATCGACCAGGAACTGACCGTCTTCGTCCCCGTCGACGACCAGGGCGGAGAGCCGATCAAACTGCAGAGACTGGCCCTCTTCAACGACTCGGACCAGCCGCGCGAACTTTCGGCCACCTACTACGTGGAATGGGCCCTGGGCGAGACGCGCGAGGCCTCTCAGATGCAGATCGTCACGACCTGGGACGACGAAGCCCAGGCTCTTGTGGCCCGCAACGCCTATCACGGCGACTACGGAGGACAGGTGGCCTTCGCCGCCGTGAGCGAACCCGTCGGCTCCTACACGGGAGACAGGACGGCCTTTCTGGGACGTAACCGCTCGCCCCAAAACCCGGCGGCGATGGAACGCGTCCGGCTTTCACGCCGGACCGGAGCGAACCTCGACCCCTGCGCCGCGCTGCAGGTCACGGTGACCCTGGCACCGAGAGAGCGCCGGGAAATCGTCTGCATGCTCGGTCAGGCGCCCTCGATCGAAGCCGCCCGCAGTCTGGTCGAGACCTACAGGGACAGCACCGCCCCGGAGAGGGCGCTGAGGCGGACTCAGGCCTGGTGGGAAGATCTCCTCGGAACGATCCAGGTCCGCACGCCGGAACTCTCGGCCGATCTCATGATCAACCGCTGGCTGCTCTACCAGGACCTGAGCTGCCGCATCTGGGGACGCTCCGGCTTCTACCAGTCCGGCGGCGCCTTCGGCTTCCGCGACCAGCTGCAGGACGTCATGGCTCTTCTCCACACCCGTCCTCGGCTGGCCCGGGAACACATCCTGCAGGCGGCAAGCCGACAGTTCAAGGAGGGGGACGTTCAGCACTGGTGGCATCCCCCCGGCGGGGAGGGGATCCGCTCGCGGATCTCCGACGACCTCCTGTGGCTCCCCTTCGTCGTCGCCCGCTACGTGAACGTAACCGCCGACAGGACCCTCCTGGACGAACTCGTCCCCTTCGTTGACGCGCCCCTGCTGAAAGACGACCAGCAGGAGAGTTTCCAATCACCAGGTCCCTCGGCGGAAAGGGCCACCCTCTTCGAGCACTGCCGTCGGGCGCTGGCCCACAGTCAACGCTTCGGCGTCAACGGCCTGCCCCTGATCGGATCGGGAGACTGGAACGACGGAATGAATCGCGTCGGCGCCGGAGGAAAAGGAGAGAGCGTCTGGCTGGGCTGGTTCATGGTCCATGTTCTGAGGGGAATGTCGGAGATGGCCGATCTTATGGGGCTGGACGAAACAGGCCGCTCCTTCGAGGCGGAACGGGAAGCGCTGATCGAAAAGATCGAGGCTTTCGCCTGGGACGGAGAGTGGTACCGGAGGGCCACCTTCGACGACGGAACCCTCCTGGGCTCGAAAAGCAGCGACGAGGGACAGATCTTTTCCCTGCCCCAATCCTGGGCCTGGCTCAGCGGCGCCGCCGAAACCGACCGGGCACGGAAGGCCCTCGACGCGGCCTGGAGCCGCCTCGTCCGAAAAGAAGAAGGACTCGTCCTCCTCTTCGATCCTCCCTTCGACCGGACGGAACCCTCGCCGGGATATATCCAGGGCTACCCGCCGGGAGTGCGCGAAAACGGCGGCCAGTACACACACGCCGCCCTCTGGCTGGCCATGGCCATGGCCCGCAGCGGAAACGGCACGAGGGCGACGGAAATCCTCCGCCTCCTCAACCCCATCGAGCACAGCCGCGAACCGCAGGCCCTGTGGCGTTACGGCGTCGAACCCTACGTCGTCGCAGCCGACATCTACCGTCTGCCCGAACAGGTCGGCCGAGGAGGCTGGTCCTGGTACACGGGCTCGGCGGCCTGGATGTACCGCGCCTGGGTGGAGGAAATCCTGGGCCTCAACGTGCGGGGCGACACACTGGAACTGGCCCCCGTCATTCCCGGCTGGTGGGACGGATTCCAGATACGCTACCGCCACGGTGAAGCCCACTACGAAATTGAAGTCGCCAACCCGGACCACTGCGAAAGAGGCGTCGCCTCCGTCGAAATCGACGGACAGCCCGTCAGAGGGGGAATCATCGGCCTCAGCAAAGACCGGGGCAAACACAGGGTTCGGGTCCGCATGGGCAGACCGGAAAAAGAGCCGGGAGCCTGACGAACTTTACAGACCGGCCGACGTCGACTTCGCCTCCGTCGGAAACGGCACCTACGTCGGCTCCGAAGACACGGGACTCGTCGCCGCCGACGTGCGCGTCACCGTCGAAGGGGGCGTCGTCACCGCCATCGACCTGCTGCGCCACGAAAACGGCCGCGGCGAAAAGGCCGAAATCGTCGTCGACCGCGTCCTCGCCGCCCAGTCCCTCCGAGTCGACGCCGTATCGGGAGCCACGGGCAGCAGCAAAGTCATCCTGAAAGCCATCGAAAGGGCCCTGAAAAAGGCCCCCTGAGGGACCTGCGCCTCAGCGCGCCTCGTAGCGCAGCGTCCTTCCCTCGAAGCGCGTCGGAGCCGTCGCCGTCGACAGAAGGAGCGAATCGTCGTCGATCTTCAGCTGGCGGAGCCTGACGGGAAAGGGAAAATCGCGGAAATCGAGAAGGGGCTGGGCCTCCTCGATGGCCTCGACGATCTGGGCCATATCGGTCTCGGAATTGTTCACCGAGACCTGGTAGCCCTCCATGACGAGACGGTCCCGGTCCCGTATGGCCAGACGGCTCGAGATCTCGACGAAGGCCGATATGGCCCCCGAGGCGAAGCGGGCCGAGGCGGAAAAGCCGCCGGGACGCAGATCGAGATGAAGATCGCGCCATTGGGCCGAACCGGCCGAAAGAGTCGCCCCCAGGAGACAGTCGTTGAGATCCTTCTCGGTCACGCGCCCCTCGAAATAGCCCTGGACGGCCTCGACGACTGAGAGCCCCTCGGAGCCGTCGTCGAGATCGACTTTCACGAAAAGGGCCTCCAGACGGATCGCGTCGACGCGCAGCGCCCCCTGACCGGCGCCGCGGGCCTCCAGATAGAGGCGGCGGATCGATCCCGACGCGTCGGGCCCCCCTTCGAGGACCAGCTCCAGACTCTCGGGACGGAGCGTCTCGACCAGATCGCGAAGGAGCTTCACCTCCGGCTCCGAGCCCTCGACGGCCCCACGGAACACCTCGGGCGACGTGGCGGCGAAGGCCCCGGAAAGGCCGAAACAGAAGGACGAAAACAGAAGCAGAAAAACGGCAAAAGCCCGCCCCCGGAACCGCGGAGCCCCAATCCTTCCTCTCACGAAAAGCACCTCCTCGATGAATGACGGCCGCTTTTACCCTACCACCCCTTCCCCGGAGATTCCAGATCCCGCCTTCCGGGAGGCGAAGAGGCAGGGGCCGGGACGGATCGAGCCACCGATGCGACGGAGCCGACGTTCCGGCGAAAGGCAGAGTCTCCGATTCGGGGAAACAGCGCCCCTCGCCCTTACCGTACCGCCGGGGCCCCTGTTGATCCGCAGCGGAAAGCCTCTCCCTCCGGGGAGAGGCTTTCTTCATCCTTTCCCCGGACCGGGACATCGCCCCGACCGACGGGAGAAGAAAACAGCGGCGGACGCTCGGCGCCCGGAAATCCACCCCATGCCGAGAGACCCCGCCGGAAAGAAGAGCCGTCAACGGCCCCCCCGCGAAGGAAGGGGCCTTCCTGCAACGGAGGCCGGGCACGTTCCGGCGACTCAGGGCGCCTCTCCTTCCCCCGTCCGATTCTCTTTCTCGTGCCTGATGACGGCCTCTATGGGGACGTCCAGGCGGGTACAGATGCGGTCGAGCAGGTCAAGAGAAACGGACTCCCCTTTGTTGATGCGGGTGAACGTAGAGGGAGCGGCCCCGATGGCCCGGCGCAAGTCCTCTTTCGATAGGTCCTTGTCGATCAGCGTCTTGAACAACGGCTTGTAGCTGAAGGGCATGGCTTCACCTCCTCTCTGAAAACGATCATATCAAAAACTGCTCGATATCGATGTTTCGATATTGACATGGCATCAGCAAGACGCTACGACATGATCGATATCGATAAATTTATTAGCGATATCGATAAGGAGACAAAGACGCCACAACGGGAAGCGGCGTCGGAGCGTGGCCGCGATCGTCGAGCCCGGAACCCTTCGCGACAAAGGAACCCTTCCATCCCGCAGTCCGCACCTTTGCTTTCGGCAAGGCCCCGGCCCGCATCATTCATCGTGACGGACAGATCGAGGTCCTCTGCTCCTTCCTCCCCAACGGAAAGGTCGGTAAGCAACGGCCGGGCTGAAAAAAAGACGGCCGCGAACGGACGAGCAAAGGAGGCGGCATGATGAGCAAAGAGACGAAAGGCGGATATGTCGGAGCGATGCGGCTGGAGATTCCGGAGATGATGACGGAATGAGCCGTCCCTTCGAGGAGAATGACCTGGTTCTCAGCCTGGAAGACCTGCAGGCGGCCGCCGAGGGCGCGGGCGGAAGTTCCGTCCCGCCGCCTCTGGACAAGCCCCGGGGGGTGTGGCATCATAAACACCGCAAGCCGGGGTGGCGGAACGGTAGACGCAGCGGACTCAAAATCCGCCAGTGGCGACACTGTGGGGGTTCGAGTCCCCCCCCCGGCACCAGATGAAACGAAAAGGCCTTCCTGTCGGCAAGACGGGGAGGCCTTTTTTTTGAGGTTGACATTAATTTACGCAGTGATAAAGTGAGGCTAATCGATAAAGAACGATGCACCATGAAAAGCCCCTGTAACCCTTGCATCTCCCGCCCAGCCCCCGCCGGAGCGACGACACCTTGACGACGCCCGCCCCATGGAGGCCGAACGGCCCCGCCGCTCGGACTCGCATCCCCGGACGGATCCGCCGAAAGCCCTTGGACGGAACGCGCCGCCCCTCCCCTTCCGGCGAGGCCGAAAACCCGACCTCCCCTCGGGCCATGGTGTCGGGCAGCCGTCGCTGCTCGACGTCATGTTCCGAGGCCTCGGACGGGGAATGGTTTTGTGAAAATTAGATCGGATCAAGCTTCCCCACAACACAAAAGGAGGAATTTCCATGCAAATCAAACCCCTCGACGATTCCGCCTGCTGCCCGAACGCCCGTCCAGTTAAGGAAGAAAAAAACCAGGGCCTGGCCACGGAAGAAAAGATCGACACCAAGATAAGGCCCGACTCGTCCTCTCAGCAGAATGTCCCGACAGCCCCGCAGGATGAGTACATCCCCAGCGGTGACGACGCCGAAACGCCCTCCGGCGTCTACACCCCCGAACCCAGCGAAAAGGCCAGATCAGCCGCGAGCTCGGCCGACCCGACTTCACCTGAAGCCCGGAAGGAGAGCGCGACGGGCACCGGAGAAGACGAAAAATCCGTCGAAGAGGAAAAAGCGACAACCTCCGAATCGGACAAGAAAGACAAAGGCACCCTTTGCACGACGAACACCGATCGGGTCGATTCTGAAATAAAGAAATTAAAGGAGAAAAGAACCCAACTCGAAAAACGGCTTCAAGGCACCCCCGCCGACGAGAACCAGCTCGAGGACCTGAAAAAAGAGCTGTCTCAGCTTGAAGCGGAACTGAGCGCGAAAGACAACGACGCCTACAGAAAACAAAACGCGACCTACACCTTCAGCTGAAGGGCCTAGGCGCCACGGACGCGCCACTCCCCTGCGGACATGACGACCGCAAGCCCCTGTCCGCAGGCGGAGGGCCGGGCGGAAGGGCACCGGAACGAAGGCTTCCCTTTCGCCCCGGCCCCGCTTCGGATCGGCGCCGTCGGGACCGCGCCACCGGAGAGGGCCGCTGGAGGGTGCTTCTCATCAGGGAGAACCTGGCTAATAAGTGGATACTTTCTTGAATATTTGGCTAATTTACAGATAATGGAAATCCATTATTAAGCATGGAGGTTTATGATGGCGACTGGACACGTTTTTCCCGCTATCTTTACTCATGATACAAACGGATACACTATCGAATTTCCCGATCTTCCTGAAGTCACCGTACACGCCGACTCCCCAACAAATGCAATCCATAACGCTCAAATGGCTCTCTATCAACATCTAGTGGATAGAGAACAAAGAGGGGAAATCCTTCCGGAACCTTCACCTGACATAAGTATTGTAAGCAGTCTAAATAAAGGTCAGTTTATAATATCAATTAATCCCACTGCCTTTCCACATTATCAACCCATTGTAGACTCGAAAATAGAGAAAGACATTGAATTGCTCAAACTCATAGAAAGACACTCAAATAACCTTAAGATATTTGGAGGAACAGTAGCAGGGGCAACATATTCAGGAATAATCTATTTTATATTTAATTATAAAGATATAGCCAATAAGACCAAATCAATAAGGTACTGGATAGGAGGATGGTATGTTTTGTGGCTTGTTTGTTTTTTTATTTACTTTTTTTTAACTATAACCCTCTTCAAAGCCGAGAGGCAAAACCGAAAAAATATTAAATATATATTAAATAATTCCTTTATGAGCAATAATCATAAAAGAATTTATCAAGAAACCATGCTTCAAGAATCAAACATTAATTTTTTTAATATATTAAGTTTTTTATTCAAGATATCTCCTATATTCATGCTACCAATTACTGTGTTTTATCCTATTGATCAGTTAAATTCACTAGACAAACCTTTAGCCGTTTTTTTTGCTTTTATTATGGCTATTTTTTTCTTTTGTTTATACCAAAAAATACGACAAATGCAAGAGAAAGAACAAAAAGATACAATATTACGTGTATTTTCCTGGTCCATTCTTTTCAGTGCTATTGTCTTTCTCGTTTTTTTTATAAAAACACTACACGAACTACACAATTCAAAAATAAAGTATGATATTTTTAGCACATTGATCTTAGCTTCCTCTAGGCACTAGCCCTCCGCAGGGGTTATGTTTGAGGCGCCCCGGCCAAAGCCCCCCTTGCGGAAGAGAGCTACCACAGGCACGCGAGGATCCGTCAGAAATTTTCATTGCCCGTAAAACCCACCCCTGAACGTGCCGGACCCGTCATCCGGCTCTTTTTCTCCCCTCACTCCCAAGTGCCTCCGGATCTCCCGGGCAAATCCGACGGCCGAGGTTCCGTCGGCGGCGATGAAGCCTTCCGAGGTGATGGCCTGCCTTTCGACGAAGCGCCCGGCGCCCCGGTAGTTCGGGGCCAGTTTTTTCAGGCAGGCCGCGGAGTCGCCCCTATGTCCGGTCCGGGCAGCCCCTGTCGGCAAGGAAGATGCGGGCGTCGCAGAGGGCCGCGACGGGAATGCCCCTGTCGACACAGAAGCTTTCTCTGGAGGCCTTCTCATTGGTTGCAACTTAGCCGAATATTCTGTATGGAACGACGATTAGAACTCCTGCCCGACATGCCTGTTAGTATGGAGTTATCCCTTGCATCGACCAGGAGGAAGGATCCCATGTGAACGCCAAGTCTTGAAAGCTATGAAAATCCTTTGGTCCAGGAGGTGGGGCAGCGGCTCTCGGAACTCTTTCCGCGCCGGTGGATTCTCGAGCAGGCCAAGGCATCGGGCTTCGTCGAAGGGATCCGCAATCTCGACCCGATGATCTTTTTTTGGGCATCTGGTTCTCGCTTTCGGCTCTTCGAGCCGCCTGTGTCTTCTCCAGCTCCATTGGAGCCATCAGAAAGTCGCACCGGACCAGATGAGTTGGCCCGCCTTCTACGATCGCTTCACGCCGGAACGGCTCGAATTCCTCAAAAGATGCCTGGAGCGTGCCATGGCTCGCGTCGTCTTCGAGGCGCTCCCCACGAGGGCGACGGAGTCGCTCGAGGCCTGCGACATCAGGGAGATCGTCGCCATCGACAGCACCCTGATTCCTCTTCATCCCGATCTGGCCTAGGGAACCTCTGAAAAAAAGATCCGGCGAGCTCCAACAGTACCTCTTGGTGGCTGAATTCGTGCGCTGTGTGCCATTTCAGCCTGTCGCGTCAGGCAAGTTGCCTATGTGGAGCTATTACCGGCTCTTTTTTGCCTTATGGTTGCTGTTTTGCCGGCTTTTGAAGACACTACGCCCTATCCATCTCCAATAAAAGCCTTCTCACCATGTACAGGTTGGACTATAGTGGACCCCGAAAACTGGACCACGAGCTAAGTTGCAGTTGAAGTCGGGCTGTATCATAGGGTCCCAGAAAGAGAGGGGACATCATGGCAGCCAAGCGACAGAGGCGTTCAGCGGAGTTCAAAAGCAAAGTAGCCTTCGCTGCCCTGAAAGGGGATAAGACCCTGGCTCAATTGTCGGGTGAGTTCGAGGTTTCCGCCGTCCAGATCGGTCAGTGGAAGAAGCAGCTTCTGCAAGGGGGTCCGGAGATCTTTCAACGCAAAGGCACTCCGATGGATGTCGAGACGTTGATGGCCCCCCTCTACCAGGAGATCGGTCGGCTCAAGATGGAGCTCGACTGGCTCAAAAAAAAATCAGGCGCTGACGCTTGAGGGAAAGCGGACCTCCATCGATCCCGAGCACCCTTCGATCAGTGTTCGTCGGCAATGTGACCTCCTTGATCTTAACCGGTCCAGCTTCTACTACGCGAGCTCTTCCGCGACGGAGACGGCGGAGAACCTTGAAATCATGGAGCTCATCGACGGCCGGTACACCTGCGCCCCCTCTTACGGGAGCCGCCGGATGACGGCCTGGCTGCGTCGACAGGGACAGGACGTGAACCGCAAACGGATCGGACGGCTGATGAGGCTTATGGGGCTCGAAGGGATTGGCCCCAAACCGGGAACCAGCAAGCCTCACCCCGAACATGAGATTTATCCCTACCTGCTCCGGAACGCCGTCATCGTCAGACCGAATCAGGTCTGGAGCACCGATGTCACCTACCTCCCGATGAGTGGCGGTTTCATGTACCTCGCGGCCGTCATCGATTGGCACAGCCGCTTCGTCCTCTCCTGGGAACTTTCCAACACCCTGGACGCAGAGTTCTGCGTCGTCGCCCTCGACAGGGCTCTTCGGCAGGGAACGCCGGAGATCTTCAACACCGACCAGGGCTGTCAGTTCACCAGTAAGGCCTTTCTGTCTCTGCTCAAGGAAAAGGAGATCCGGATCAGCATGGACGGTCGTGGCAGGGCCCTCGACAACATCTTCGTGGAACGCTTCTGGCGGACCCTCAAGTATGAGTGGCTCTACTTGAACGACTATGAGCGGGTCCGCGATCTCCGCTGCGGCCTGCGGGAGTATATGGACTTCTACAACGGCGAAAGGCTTCACTCCTCACTGAACTACAGGACACCGCGGGAGGTTCACTTTGCCGACCGGGAGGGACCGATGGCGGTCTGACTTTAACTAACTTCGGGCCTCAAATGGTCTTGACAATGGGGTCCACCATAGGACAGGGCAAAAATCACGTGGACATGGCTTGTGTTCTTCTTGAGCCCCTTGTAACGCACCTTGGTGAATCCGAAGACTCGCTTCGCGATCAAAAAGACATGCTCCACCTTTGCCCTCGTTTTGGACAGCATACGATTGTGAGACTGTTCTTCGTCGGTCAGTTTCCTGTTCCGTGACCCTCTTTTGTTGGTGTTGTCGACGGCATCGGGTGCCTTTTCCCGGATCGTCTCCGTCTTGCCTATGTAGGCCGAATCGCCCCAGACTCCCTTTTCCGCTCCGTGGAGAAGGTCTCCGACCATCCGGGAGTCGTGGACATTCGCTGCCGTGGTCGCGAGGCTGTGGACCAGCTTGCTGTCTTTGTCCACCCCGATGTGGACCTTCATGCCGAAGTAGTACTGGTTCCCTTTCTTTACCTGATGCATGTCGGGGTCTCGCTTCTTCTCCTTGTCCTTCGTCGACGAGGGCGCGGCGATGATGGTGGCGTCCATGATGGTTCCCTCGGCAAGGCGCAGTCCTTTCGATTGCAGGTGAGCATCGACCTCACGGAAGATCCGTTTCCCCAGGTCGTGCGCTTCGAGAAGGTGGCGAAACTTGCAGATGGTCGTCTCGTCGGGGACAGGCTCGTTCCCGAGGTCGATGCCGACGAAGCGCCTCATCGATTCCATGTCGTAGAGGGCTTCTTCCGCTGCCGGGTCGCTGAGGTTGAACCGGCACTGGAGAAAGTGGATTCGGAGCATCCGCTCCAATCCAACCGGTGGACGACCTCGTTCGGCCTTGGGATAGAAGGGAGCGATGAGCGCGCAGAGATCCTTCCAGGGGACCACAGCCTCCATTTCGGAGAGGAACTTCTCCCGCCGGGTAGGCTTCCTGTATCTCTCGAAGGTCTGGGCGTCGGCAAGGGTTTTCTGTCGCTGATCTCGCGTCTCGCACTCCTTGAAAAGGGGATGAGGACATCGGCGCTACAGCTCTATTCTACCAATTACATCATCACTGATGCGACTTCATGAAAGGCGCTTTTTTCAGAGGTTCCCTAGAGCTTTCCCGACGCCAGGAGCACGACCGCGGCGGCGAAGCTGAACGTTCAACTCGGGCTTCTCAATCGCGCTCCCAGGGCCTTTTCCGTACCTCTCGGGCAAGACGGCCGAAAGCCCCCTCATGCCGACGGAGGCGTGGATGGAAGGGTACCTGCTTCAGATTGAGGAAGACCCTGCCTTCCGTCCCCTTCGTTTCGTCGGCGTCAAAAACGAGAAGACCGGCGAATATCATCTCTACGTCACCCATCTGCCGGCGGACAAGGTCTCTCCCGAGGAGATCGCTGATCTTTACCGGGCCCGATGGGCCGTGGAGATCTTTTTCAAGGAGCTTAAAAGCCACTTCGGCCTCTCGTCGATCGGTTCAGGGAAAAAGCACATCGTCGAAATCGTCATCTGCGTGGCCCTGCTGACGGTCATCGTCTCGGGCCAAGTGCGCAGGGAACTGGAGAAGGAGCCGCGAAGCGACGTCAAGGAGATGGGACCTCTCCTCTACGCCGAGCACTTTCACCACATCTCCACGGGGCTCCTCCAAGCCGTCCTCTATCACGAAGGCTTCCGCTTCGACCCGGCCTCGCTCTGGATCGGCGCCATCAGGGCTGATCCCTTGCCCGAGCGCTACCGGAGAGGACGGCTGGAGGATGTCTATCGCCAGAGAGAACCTAATTAATAGATGGACACCTTCTTGAATATTTGGCTGAGTTGCAACCAATGTGATGTTTCCAGGCAAACTTCGAACACGCTTTCCGCAGCTCCCTGTCCGTGCCGTGAATTACATTACGTTGAAATTACTTTCATGATTGCCCCTATCCTTCGTCCTATGCCGTCGCGATGAAAACCTCGCAGACATCTTGCATGCCTGACCTTACGTCTATCCAGGCACTGCCTCCGAGGCCCCCCGTCGCCATTGGCGAAGCCCCACATCGACCAATCCGGAGGGAACGCCGACTCGATCATCGAGGCATTTGGGCTTCGGCTAAAGCTCTGCGCGCGGCGAGACCGCGAAGAAAGGTTTCTTCCGATCAAAAATGCCGAGGCCCGACTTGAAGCATGGGAAACGGGATGGATGGCGCTGACGCCAGATTGAACGAAAAGAGGCTTCCCCGTCTTTCCGACGGGGAAGCCTCTTTTTTGATGTTGACATTAACTTGTCTGGTGATAAAGTTATGTCAATCAATAAAGGTCGATGCATCATGAAAAAATTCTGTCTTCCTTGTCTGTCCTCCTCTGTCACCCGCCGGGACGACGGCACTCCGACACGGTCCGCCCGCCCCACGGCATCGGCAGAAGGCCCCTTGCCGCACCGCCTCTCCTCGCGGGCCCAGGCGGACTTCGGGTAGAGCTGGCCCGCCGAAAATCCCTTGAAGGGACGCGATATCTGGAATCTCCCTTCGCTCGTGATCCCGTTTTCGGGGTCCACTATAGGGAGCATGAGATCTCGAAGGGGGTACATCATGAACGGCGCCATCGATATTTTCCGTTTCCACCGCCAGATAATGGAACGGTACGAGTCATTCGCCTCCAGCTTTCTCGATATCGACGATCCGCAGATCGAAGCAGCCTTGACGAATACCGGAAGGCTTCAGGCGATGTGCCCAGAACCGCTCATTCAATTCAACCCCTCCTACGAACCGGGGACGACCGTCGAGCAGCTTGTGGCCAAGGGAATCCTCCACCAAGGCATGGCGTCGATCTTCACAAACCTCTCTTTGCATAGACATCAGGAACAGGCCCTGCGTCTGGGAAGCGCGGGAGAAAGCTTCATCGTCACTTCGGGGACGGGATCGGGCAAATCCCTCACCTTCCTCGGGACGGTCTTCGATAATGTGCTCAAGAACCCCCGCAGGGGCATTGTGGGCCTCGTTGTGTATCCCATGAACGCCCTCATCAACTCGCAGTCCGGCGAGATACGGAAGTACGCCGAGATATACGAAAAAAACACGGGAGAGACCTTCCCCGTGACGTACGGTCAGTTCACCGGGCAGGAGGACGAGGAAAAACGCGAACGCATGCGCACGGATCCTCCCCACATCCTGCTGACAAACTACATGATGCTCGAGCTGATACTCACCCGTCACGGCGACGAGCGCATCAAGAACGCGATCTTCTCCAATCTCAGGTATCTGGTCTTCGACGAGCTTCACACTTTCAGGGGAAGGCAGGGCGCCGATGTCGCGCTTCTGATCCGGAGAATCAAGGCCGAATGCGCCGGCCCGATCGTCTGCATCGGCACTTCGGCGACCATGGCGGGCGGAGCGCACGCGACGGATCGGAAGTGGAAGGTGGCCCAAGTCGCCTCGACCTTTTTCGGAACGCGCTTTTCTCCGGAACAGGTGATAGAGGAATCTCTCCGGGCGATATCGTTCGACGACGCAGCTCCCCATCGCGAGGATCTGCTCAAGGAAATAAAAGATCCGAGGAGAAACCCCGAAGAGGGGGACGCTGCCCTTTCCGCCTCGCCGCTCTTCCGCTGGCTCGAGCGGAGTGTGGCGCTCAGGCCCGATGGCGGGAGTTTCCAGCGTGGGGAGCCCCGACCGCTCTCCGATATCGTCACCTCCCTGAGCGCCGATACCGGCGCCGCTCCGGAAGTGTGCGAGAACGCGATCAAGGCGCTCTTCGAGAGCATCGCGACCGTCAATCTGAGGATCGCGACGGCAAACGAAACATCTGCGCTCCGCAAGTCGTTCATCCTGCCCTTCAAGCTCCACCAGTTCATCGCCCAGTCCGCCCCCGTCTCCGTCTCCCTACACCGGGGAGAGGAGCGGATCGTCGTTTTTGACGGCTCGCCGACGAAAAGGGTCGGCGGCGTCCATGTTCCTTTGTTCCCGGTGGTGTTCAACCGTACCTCGGGCAAGCCCTTCCTCTGCGTAAAAAAGAATGACTCCTCTGGCAGGCTTGAACCACGGGATTTCAACGAAGAGTCGCTTCCCGAAGGCGAACGGGGAAACGCGGAGTACGGCTACCTTCTCCCCGACGAGAAGGCCTGGAATCCGGACGAGGACCTGTTCAACGTTCCTTCAGACTACGTGAAGACCGTCGGAGGGTATCCCGTCGTCAGGAAGGAGTATCGGCACAAGTTCCCGTCGCCCCTCTCCTACGACGTCTCCGGAAATTTCACCGAAGGAGGAGACGGGGAAGGAAGGTTCACGGGCTGGTTCGTCCCTGTAGGCTTTATCTACGATCCGACAAGCGGCGATTTCTATCACCACAAAACAAGCGAATACACGAAGCTGTCACGATTCGGCCTCGAAGGCAGGGCGACGACCACCACGGTGCTCTCTCTCGCGATCCTTGGGGCGATGTCGCGACTCGGCTTCAAAGACAAGGACTCGAAGATCCTGAGCTTTGCGGATAATCGCCAGGACTGCTCCCTCCAGTCCGGTCATTTCAACGACTTCGTCGCGACGGTGCGTCTGCGCTCCGCGCTCGTGCTCGCCCTTCGGGAGAAAAAGGAAATTCCCTTCTCCGACATCGAAGACGAGGTGTTCGAGCGTCTTGCCCTCGATATGGGAGAGTATGCCCGTACATCCGAGAGCGGAGAGATTTTCTGCAGCAGAAGGAAAGAGATTCAGGACATCTTCAAGACCCTCCTCAAGTACATGCTGCTCAACGACCTGAGAAACGCATGGCGCGTCAACCTTCCGGGGCTGGAGGCATGCGGACTCATGCGGATCTCCTACAAGGGGTGGGAGGAGCGCGTCGCCGACGAACGATGGAATTCCGTCCGGGCGATCTGCGACGAAGCCGGGCAGAACTTCGAGGAGATCGTCTACAGCATTCTCGACTTCTTCCGGAAATCCGGCGCGGTGCATCACAACGCCTATTTCGAGAACAACGCCGTACGGAAGAACATCGAAAAGTTCAAGAGCACGCTGAACGACGACTGGGTGCCGGAAAACAACGATATCCGCGACCCCTCCTGGCTGACGCTCGACAGGAAACGGCTGGATCTTCGGAAAGGAAGCGGCTACGCGCAGTCGGTGGGAGCGAGAAGCCGCCTTGGCATCCATATCCGCCGGGCTCTGGGGAAGGAAAAAATGAATGCGGAAACGTACCGCGGCTTCATCGTTGAGGTGCTCGGCATCATGGAGGACGCGGGCTGGATCACGAGCATGCAGGTGGACGAAGAGGGACGCGCCTATAGGCTCAACGCCGACCAGATCGTCTGGACAATCGGCGATGGAACCGTTCCTTTCGACCCCGTCTACCGGCCAAACAGCCGCCGGAAGGAACGGAAGCCGAACGTTTTTTTCACCGAACTTTACGAAAAAGCCTCTTTCAGCGGACGGATCAAGTCGCGGGAGCACACGGGGCAGACGGACAAAGAGAGCAGAAAACAGCGGGAGGAAGACTTCCGCGAGGGAAAACTGGCGGCGCTCTTCTGCTCGCCCACCATGGAGCTCGGCATCGACATCGCGGACCTCAACGTCGTTCACATGAGGAACGTGCCGCCGAACACCGCGAACTACGCCCAGCGTTCGGGACGGGCAGGGCGGAGCGGACAGCCAGCCCTGGTTTTTACAAGCTGCAGCAGGCAGTCGGCCCATGATACCCATTTCTTCAACAGACGCGATCAGATGGTCGCGGGAACGGTCGCGGCTCCCCGTCTCGATCTCTCCAACGAGGAACTGCTTCGGAGCCATTTCCACGCCCTCTATCTCTCCACGCTCGGGTTGACGGGGCTCGACAGCCGCCTCGACGATCTGCTCGACTGCATGCACCCGGAATTGCCCCTCAAACCGGAAGTCCGGGGAGACCTCTCCGATGCCGAGCGGCGCGGCGTTCGCGTATTGGAAAAGTGGTGCAGCGTCGTCGCAGACCTGTCGATCGGGGGGAATGAAACGACCCGCCCCGAAACCGCGGAGCGGTGGCTCGCTGGAATCCGGGACGCCTTCGACGCTTCGTTGAATCGCTGGCGGAACCTCTATCGCCAGTATCTGGATCAGGTTCGGGCCGCCAGACGGGTCATGGACAATCCCGCCTTCAAGACGACGAGCCCGGAATACAAGGAGGCACAGCGGAACGATATGCTCGCCCGTCGTCTGCGCGCTCTCCTGTTGAACGACGTTTCTTCCGGTTCCGTCTCGGAGTTCTACAGCTACCGCTATCTCGCAAGCGAGGGGTTTCTGCCCGGATACAACTTCACCAGGCTTCCGATCCGCCTCTTCCTCGACGTCGGAAAAGGAACCGATGCGATCAGCCGGGACAGGGTGCTCGCCATCAGGGAGATGGGACCGGAAAATCTCGTCTATCACAACGGCTCGAAGTACAAGGTCACCCGCGCACAGATACGCGAAACCGCCGACGAAAGCCAGGAGGCGACCGTCTGTCTGGATTCCGGCTACATCCTCTTCGACCGGGAACAGGCATTGAACACCGACCCGTGGAGCGGTGCCGAGCTCGACGGACGCACCCTCAAGATCGCGGGACTTCTCCCGCTGCCGGATGCCCTTGCGGAACGGACACAGCACATAACCTGCGACGAGGAGGAACGTCAGCGAATCGGCTATCAGATCGACACATACTTCCGGTTCAAAGGGGATTATTCCCGTCTCTCCGAGATCCGCCTCATGGCCGGGGAGGACGTCCTTCTCCGGCTCCGATACGTTCCCTCCGCCGAGCTGATCTACGTGAACTCGAAATGGAGGATCACCAGGGAGGACGGATTCGTGCTCAACCGCATCTCCGGGCACTGGAAGAGCCACGGTTTCCGGGAGAGAGTGCTGAACGGGCAGGAGAAGATCAGCAAGGTGAAAGCGGAGGATCTGAAGGTCATCAAGCTCTACACAAGCGATACCGCCGACGCCCTCTACATAGAGCCGCTCAAGATCCTCAACCTCGACTACGCCGGGCGCGTGACGCTCCAGTATGCACTGAAGACGGCCGTCGAACGGGTCTTCCAGGTGGAGAGCGCGGAACTCGGCATCACGCCCATCGGCAACCCCGAGACGCCGAATCTGCTCATGTTCGAGGCCTCGGAGGGAAGCCTCGGCGTCATGGCGGCCTTCGTCCGTGAAAGTTCCGCGTGGAGGCGCGTCGTCGACGAGGCGTGGAAAATCTGCCGCTTCGACGAGGAGGACTACAAGGAAAAAGCGAGCTACGACGACCTGCTGAGCTACTACAACCAGCCCGACCATGCCGTGATCGACCGCCACCTTGTCAAAAACGCGCTCGAACGCCTCCGCGACGCCCGCGAAGAGGTGGGCTCCTCCGAGGGGGGAACCTACGAGGAGCAGTACCGCCGCCTGCTGGAGACATACGATGTGACCAGCTCCACGGAGAGGCGTTTTCTCGACTATCTTCACGAGAGAGGCCTGCGCCTCCCCGACGACGCGCAGCGGCGGATCGAGGGACTCTACTGCCAGCCGGACTTCTACTACGAACGGAAATCAGGAGGAAACGCGCTTCCTCTGCACGTCTTCTGCGACGGCACGCCTCACGATGCCGAGGGCGTGCGGGATCGCGACGCGTCGCAGCGGGAAGCGATCATCGACAAGGGCCAGGATTATATCGTCTACTGCTATCGGGACTCGCTGGACGACATCGTCGCCTCCCGCCCCGACGTCTTCAGAAAGGTGCGGTGAAAAGGGGTGATCTACAAAACGGGAACGCTCGTGCATGCACGGAGCCGCGACTGGGTCGTTCTGCCGTCCGAGCGCGAAGATCTGCTCCGCCTCAAGCCGCTCGACGGGCGAGAGGATGATGTCTGCGGCATCTTCCTTCCGCTCGCGAAGAGGGGAGAGATCGTCCCTTCGCAGTTCGGTCCGCCCACTGTGAACGACCTAGGCAGCGCACGGGCCGCCCGCCTCCTTTTCGACGCCTCCCGCCTCTCTCTCCGTTCGGCGGCCGGTCCTTTCCGGTGCGCGGCTCGGCTCGGCTTCCGTCCCCGGAGCTACCAGATGGTTCCCCTCGTCATGGCCCTCAAACAGAGAGAAGGGGTGCGCCTTCTGCTTGCCGACGACGTAGGCGTCGGCAAAACCGTCGAAGCCCTCCTCATCGCCAGGGAGCTGCTCGAGCGGCGGGAAATAGGGCGCTTCGCCGTCATCTGTCCGCCGCACCTCTGCGAACAGTGGCAGGAGGAGTTGAAGGACAAGTTCGGAATCGACGCCGTCATTCTCCGGACGGGCACCCAGGCGGCGCTCGACCGGCAGGTTCCGGGCGACGCGAGCGTCTACAGCTATTTCCCCTGCCAGGTCATCAGCATCGACTACATCAAGGCGGACAACCGCTACTCCGTCTTCGCTTCGCAGGCTCCCGAGCTGGTCATCGTGGACGAAGCGCACGCCTGTGCCCGTCCCCAGGGCACCCGCGCGGGGCAGCAGCTCCGCTACAGGCTCCTCCGCGCCCTCGCCGAAAAGAAGGAGCGTAACCTCGTCCTCGTCACCGCCACGCCCCACTCCGGAAAAGAGGAGGAATTCCGCTCGCTGCTCGGCCTCCTGAAACCGGAATTCGAAAGCGGAGAGTGGGAGGGAAAGGAATCTTTCCGCAAAGAACTTGCGCGGCACTTCGTCCAGAGGAAAAGGGAAAACATCGTCCGCTGGATGGACGAGCACACCCCCTTCCCGAAGCGAATCGCCGTCGACTTCCCCTACGAACTCGACCAAGCCTACCAGGAACTGTACGACGACGTGCTGCTCTTTGCCTCCGATCTCATGGCGAACAAGCGCGGTACCGAAAACCAGAAACGCTTCCGATACTGGTCCGCTCTGGCGCTCCTCCGGGGCATCATGTCCAGCCCGAGAGCGGGTGTTTCCATGCTCGAAAACCGCGCCGCCGGAGGGGCTCTCCCCGAGAACGACAACGGAGGCGCCGACGCGGCCTCCCTGGAGCACCCCCACTACGAACGCCTCGAGGGGAGCGACGACGAACTGCCGACTCCCGTACTGAACCGTACCGAGCTGACTGTCGCGCAGCGGGAGAAGTTCAGGGAGTTCGCCGGACGGCTTCGCCGCATGGAAGGGGACGCGCACGACGTCAAAAGCGCCTCCTGTATTCTGCAGCTTCGCCGATGGCTCACCGAGGGTTACAGCCCCATCGTTTTCTGCCGCTACATCCTGACGGCAAAATACCTTGCCGAACGCCTCGCCGACGCCTTCGGACGGAAAGCCGTCGTCGAGTGCGTCACCAGCGAAGATCCAGACGAGGTACGTCGCGCGAGAGTGGAGGCGATGACCCCCGAGACCGCCGGAGGCAAACGGCGGATTCTCGTGGCCACCGACTGCCTCTCCGAGGGAATCAACCTCCAGAACCTCTTCGACGCGGTGCTTCACTACGATCTTCCGTGGAATCCGAACCGCCTCGAACAGCGCGAGGGGCGCGTCGACCGCTTCGGGCAGACGCGCCCGGAAATATCCACATGCCTTCTCTACGGGAAGGACAACCCGATGGACCGGGTCGTCCTGAGAGTCCTCTACAACAAGGCCAGAACCATCCGCAACAACATCGGCGTGAGCATCCCCTTCCCCGAGGACTCGAAGGTCTTCCTCGACACCATCTTTCAGGCGATCCTCGCCGAGGCGGAGAAAAAACGCAAACCGACGAGGCAGATGGAGCTGTTCGATATCGAAGAGCGGGTCAGGTGCGAAGTGGAGCTGGATCGTCTCGTCACCGTCGCGGAAAAGAAGGAATCCGCGCTCCGCACGATCTTCGCGCAGCAGGGTATCAAGGCGCAGGAACTGGAAGAGGACCTCGCCATTACCGACGCCGCCGTGGGGCGGCCGGAGACTGTATATCGCTTTGTGGACTCCGCCCTCGGCGAACTCTTCGGAGTGCGGGCAGAGAAAGACCCGAAAGCCCTCACCCTCGACCTGCCGCGCTCCGCCTTCCCCGAGAAGCTGCGTCCCTGGCTGGAGGAAGCCTCCCGAAAGGGAGAGGCGCGACTCGCCTTCCGCGCTCCCCTTCCCGAGGGACGCCGGTACTGGGGGCGCAACCACGACGCGGTGGAGGCACTCTGCCGGGCCGTGCTCGCCGAAGCCCTCGCCCCCTCCCCCGACGGCTCGGCGCCCCCCAGAGTCGCCCGGGCCGCCGTGGTGCTCTCCCACGCGGTGCGTGAGCGCACCGTCCTCTACGTGCTCCGCGCCCGCCACGTCATCGACGACCGGCGCGCGAAAAAAAGGATGGTGGCCGAGGAGATCCTGCTGCGGGGCCTTGCCGGGGAGGAGCGGAGCGTCGTCGAGAATGACGTCGTCGAACGCCTCATGGAGAACCCCATGGCGGCGGGCGATCTGCCGCTTTCCGTGCAGGCGGCGCAGCTCGAACGGGAACTCTCCATGATCGAAGGGCTGCGCCCCGGCTTCGACGCGCTGGCTCTGACACGGGCGCGGGAACTCATCTCGCAGCACGAGCGCTACTACAGGGCGCTCGGAACCGAATCCAGAAGCGACCGATTCCGTGTGGTCGAACCCGTAATCCCGATGGATATCCTCGGAATCTACATTTTTCTCCCCGGAGGTGCGTCATGAAGTACCATGCCGTCTCGTGGGAAGGCTCCCTCATGGGGCCCGAGACGCTCGAAAAGCTCGCCGAGGAGGCGCTTCCGGGGCAGCGTCCCGGCGACTTCGGTTTCGCCGGAAGGGTGCGCGAGGAGATTCTGGAGGCATGGGCAAGCGCCAGGGCCCAGTGGGAACTCTTCAAAGTCCGGCGCGACAGGGACGACATCAAGGACAAATACGGCACCAGCCGAACGCGCCAGTTCTGGATTCAACCCCTTCTCGCGCTGCTCGGCTACGACCTTCAGAACGCTCCGGCGGTGGAGATCGGCGGGCGCGGCTTCCCGATAAGCCATCGCGCGAACGGAAGGATCTGCCCGGTTCACGCCGTCGGCTGCTTCGAAAGTCTCGACCGGAAGCGCGAGGGGAGCAAGGCCAGCCCGCACAGCATGACGCAGGAGTACGTCAACCTCTCGGAAGCCCTCTTCGCGCTGCTGACCAACGGGCTCCAGCTACGCCTCGTCCGCGATTCCAGCCGCCTGATCAAGCTCTCCTATCTTGAGTTCAACCTCGAACGGATCTTCGAGGAGAAACTTTTCGCCGACTTCGCCCTGCTCTTCCGCCTTCTCCACATCACCCGGTGGGCCCGGGACGGGGAGAACCCCGCCGAATCGCTCCTCGAAACGTACCATCAGGATAGCCTCGAAAACGGAAGCCGCATCAGAGAGAAGCTCTCCGAGGCCGTTGTCGGCGCTCTGGAGACATGGGCGGAAGGGCTGCTTCTCCATCAGGACAACGAAGCCTTCCGCAGGGCCTTCGGGAAGGGACGATGGACGCCCCGCGAACTCTACGACCAACTCCTCACGCTGGTCTACAGGATCCTCTTTCTCCTCGTTATCGAGGAGCGCGACCTGACGTACCCGCCGGAGGCGCCGAACGATCTGAAGGAGATCTACCGCCGGTACTATTCGCTGAGCGCACTCCGCCGACGCTGCCGCTCCGTCTGGAAGGAGGAGGAGCGGTTCTCCGACCTCTGGGCGACGCTGCTCGCCTGCTTCTCGCTCCACGAGAACGAAAAGAGCGCCGCCGAACTCGGCCTCAAACCGCTCGCCGGAGATCTCTTCTCGCCGGAATCCTTCTCGCTGCTCCGTCCGCTTTCGATGGACAACCGCCGCTTCGCCCAGGGGATGAACCGGCTCGACGCCTACCGGGACGAACGGCTGGGGGCCGTCCGGGTGAACTACGCCGCGCTCAACGTCGAGGAGTTCGGCTCCGTCTACGAGGGACTTCTGGATCTCGACGCGGAGATCGACGATTCGGGCGACAGGCTCCGCTTCCGCTTCGTCCGCGGGAACGACCGGGGGAAGAGCGGGAGCCACTACACGCCGGAGGAACTGGTGCAGCCGCTGCTCGAGCACGCCCTGGAACCGTTGATCCGGAAGGCCACGAAAGAGCCCGACGCCGAAGACCGGCTGCTGAACCTCAGGATATGCGACGACGCCTGCGGCTCCGGGCACATCCTCCTCAACGCGGCCCGAAGAGTCGCGCTCGAGGTCGCCCGAGTCCGCACGGGAGCCGACAACCCCGATCCGGCGGCCTACCGGCAGGCGCTGCGCGACGTCATCGAAGGCTGCATCTACGGGGTGGACTCGAACCCGCAGGCGGTGCGCCTCTGCAAAGTGGCCCTCTGGCTCGAATCGCACAACCCGGGAAAACCGCTCGGCTTCCTCGACCACCGCATCAAGTGCGGCGACAGCCTGGTCGGCATCGCGAGGGCCTCTCAGCTTCTGGACGACATCCCCGACGAGGCGTACAAGACGAGAGAAGGCGACGACCCGGAGTTCTGCGCGAAACTGCGAGGAAACAACGCGCAAGAGCGCCTCCGACCGGGGCAGATGGAGATCGACTGGGAAACGACCGTGGGGAAAAGCCTGAAAGATGTGGTAAACGCCCTCCGGGGCGTCGCCGCGATGGACGCCTCCACGCCCGAAGGCGCCGAACGAAAAAAAGACGCCTACCTCCGAGCGACGGGCAACGAAAACTGGCGCCACCTGAAAGCGCTGGCCGACGTCAAACTCGCGGCCTTCTTCCTTTCCAAACGCCCGGAAACCTCCATCGTCACGCAACGGCTGTACCGCCTGTTCCTCGACGGAACGGAAACCCTCGACGGCCATCCTGCGGCGGACGCCGCCTCTTCCGTGGCCGGAGAAAGACGTTTCTTCCACTGGTTCCTCGAATTCGCCGACGCGATGATGAGCGGAGGCTTCGACTGCTTTCTGGGAAATCCGCCCTTTCTGGGAGGACAGAGGCTGTCGGGCGCTTTCGGGAAGGAGTACCTTGCCTACCTCAAATCCGCCTACGCCCCCGCAGGCGCGATCGACCTCGTCGGCTACTTCGTGCGGCGCAACTACGACCTGCTGAAAGAAGACCGTTCGCTCGGCACCCTCGCCACCAACACACTGGCGCAGGGAAGTACCCGGGAGGGAGGCCTCGACGTGATCGAAAAGGCCGGAGGCACCCTCGTCATGGCGGTGCGCAGCCGTCCCTGGCCCGGCGCCGCGGCCGTCGCGGTGAGCCAGGCGGTCATCCGCAAGGGAACCTGGAGCGGCAAAAGAGTCCTCGACGGAAAGCCCGTCGCGTACATCTCCACCTACTTCGACGATCAGAAGTCCGAGGGCGCCCCCTTCAGGCTAGAGGCCAACGCGGAGAAGAGCTTCATCGGTTCGTATGTTCTCGGAATGGGTTTCATCCTCGAGCCCGAAGAGGCCGTAAACCTGATCGAGCGGAATCCCGCGAACAAAGATGTCCTCTTCCCCTACCTAAACGGAGAGGACCTGAACGGCCGGAGCGACCAGAGCCCCAGCCGCCGGGTGATCAACTTCAGAGACTGGCCGCTGGACAGGGAGAGCGCCCCCGACGGATACAAAGGCCCGGTAGCCACGGACTACCCGGACTGTTTGGAAATCGTCGAGCGGTTGGTGAAGCCGGAGCGCGACAAACTGTGGAAAGGGGATATCACAGCTCGCGACCGCGCGCGTAGATGGTGGCAGTTTGCGCGTCAAACAATGAATCTCTACCGCACCATCGCTCCTTTGGAGCGGGTGATGGTTTCCGCGCGGGTCACAAAAACACCCGTCTTCAGTCTTGCGGATAAGAACTTCATCTATTCAGAAATGACGGTGGTGCTTGCTTTCGATGATCATTCATCTTTTTCATTGATGAACTCGTCGTTTCAGGAATTTTGGGCTTGGAAAAACGCATCAACTTTGGGATCAACAATGCGTTATACGCCCTCCGATATCTTTGAAACTTTCCCCTTTCCTCCGGGCTTTGAACCCTCCTCTGAGGGAAGTCCCTCCGCCTCCGCCCAACCCCTCGACGAACTGGGAAAGGGCCTGCACGAGGGAAGGCGCGCGCTCACGACGAAGCTCGACATCGGCCTCACCTCGCTCTACAACCTCTATCACGCTCCCGACCTCTCCATCGGGAGCGTCGAGAAGGCCGCCAAGCGCTCCGGGGACAAGGCATCCCACGCCCGCGAAGAGATCGAGGAACTCCGCCGCCTCCACCGTCGCATCGACGAAGCCGTCCGCGAAGCCTACGGATGGAGCGACATCCCGCTGGAGCACGGCTTCCACGAACTCGAATTCCTCCCCGAGAACGACCGCGTCCGCTACACCGTCTCCCGCGCCGCCCGCAGAGAGATTCTCGAACGTCTGCTGAAGCTGAACCACCGCCGCCACGACGAGGAAATCGCCGCTGGCCTCGTCGGCAAGGACGGAAAAACGACCAGGAAGAAGGCCAGAGCGAAGAAGCGTAAACGCACGCCTGCAGTCGAAGAGGGACAGTGGCTTCCGTTTTGAGCGAAGGGAACCGCCCGGTGCTCCGGTCAAGCGCCAGCGAAATCAGGGGCGAAACCAGAGACAGAGAGGATTCCTTCTGCCGGAAGACCGCGCAGCCGAACCGGCGCCCTCCACGGGACCACGGGGTCCGCCCCATCGCCCTCGACAAAGCTCTTCGGTGGGAAACGCCGGGGCGGGCTGAAGAAGAGGGGCAAAACCCTCAGGCGGGAGCACGAGAACTGCCCCGACCACCAGAGAAGACCATCTATGAAACACTTCCAGCTCATCACGGTCATCCGCCCCGGCGATCCGAGCCGCGTCGGCAAACCTGAAAAAAAGCCAATTCCGTCATTGAAGCCCTGGGCTACGACAAGCGCTGCTACATGCGGAGAGACTGCGAATATAGGTTCCTCTTATAAAAATCATCTGCAAGCTCAATTCAAGAATAGAAAAAAGAGTAGAAGCCATTCCGGACAACTCCGAAAGATTAAACTGAAGAAAATCCCAACAACCCAGAACCATCGAAATTATTATTCTTACAGCTACGCAACATACATGAGATTATCTAGAATAAAAAGGAGGGGAACCGAATTAAAAAAATATTTCTATCACTTTTTGGAGTACTATTTCTTGCATCGGTATCGTCAGCAAAATACGCCACATATTCACTTCAAGTACAAATTGAAACATCTGATCGCCAACATGTAAAAGATTCACTTGTAGCAACAATGATTGACAACGGGTTTTCGATTAGCAAAGATTCAGAGTATCAGATATCCTTCGACAAAGAAACTGGAAACATTTTTTTAATGAATCTACACACTGGACAAAATGCTGCAGGAAGAGGCGTTTTTACCATTGTCCCATATTCTGATTTTATTATTCTTTCAGTTGCTCCTTTTATGATCTCCAACCCTGGTACCGGATTTGAAATTTCAAACAAAATAACAAACAGGAAAGATTTGAGAAAATTCCAAGAAATTCTATTCCAAGTCAAAAGCATGACAGACGGAACCTCTTTAGAATACTTGATGGCAACATTACCCCAAATAGGAAGTGGAGAAAAAGCCCATCAAGAGTCAACAAAAAAACAGAATACAGCAACATCAGGAATACTACGTGTGTCAGGTGATGGAGTAATAGATGAAATCGAAAAAGGTTCTATTGCCGAAAAAAATGGGTTAAAACCAGGAGATAGAATTCTAGAAATTAATGCATCCGCTATTGATTTTTCGAAGCCATGGTTAAAAGACATCGACAACAGAATACAATCTGGTCGTTCAGTAACAATAGTTTACGAACGCAACGAAGAACGTGACATAGTTACTCTAAAAAAATAAAAAACGACAATAAAACATTTGATATCTACGACGGATCCGGGTAGGTTCCCTTCCTGCTCTCTGTCCCACAGGTACAGGGAGAGGACTTATCGGGCGCACGAGATGGCCTCGACTTCGGGATCGGCACAGGAGAGGCATCCGGGGAGTTCGGTAAATTCGACGGCATACCCGTTTTTGTTGTGGGTGAAGACGGCGGGAAAAACATAGGTGTCTCGCATGGCAACACCTCCTTGCACGGGCTTGTCGCGCAGCTGCTCCGGCCCCGCCGCCGGGCCCTCCAGGTCCGGTCTGGCCGGGAGGGGGGAAGAAAGGGTAGAATCAAGCGGAACCCGTCGCCTGCTCCGTTCATCGTGCCCGGTCGGACCGGAGGCGGGGACGTCCGAGGCGGGCCGCGCCGCGGGACGATTCCGCCCCGTCCTCTGAAGGGAGGCCGTTCATGAAAATAGGAGAGCTCTCCCGGAGGCTGGGCCTCCCCGTCGAGACCATCCGCTATTACGTCCGCAGCGGGATCATCATTCCCGAGCGGGCCGGCAAGCAGCACCTTTTCAGCGAGGCCTCCGTCGAGGACCTGAAGCGGGTCCTCGAACTGAAGCGGCTGGGCTTCTCCCTTCACGAGATCCACCGCATCCTCTCTCTGCGGCGCATTTCCGACCCCTGCGACCCGGAGGACACGCTGGAGCTGGTGGGGCTCTATATCGCCAAGAAGAGGGAGCTTGAGGAACGGATCGGCCACCTCGTCGAGGCCCGCGACGCCGTCGCCGACGAGATTCAGGCCATCTACGGCCGGTGCCGGCCCCGGAACGCCTCGACGGGCGTTCCCCTCCGGGCCCTGGCCCTTCTGGCCTGCCCTCTCTGCCGGGGGCGCCTTTCTCTGACCGATGCCTCGATGGACGCCCGCTATGTCCACGAGGGGACCGTCCTCTGTCCCTGCGGCTACAGGGCCGAGATCCGCCGAGGCATTCTGAGGACGGCCAACGTCAACCGGAGCCGCCACGACAGACCCGACACGACGCGGGAACTCTACAAGGACCTTCCGTCGCCGCTCATCTCCCTTTTCGCCAAGGCCCACAACTGGATGCTCGAAAGGCTCGGCGGTCTGGGCCCTGCCCGGGTCGTCATGGAGACCCATGCCAACGCCTATCTTTTTCTCTATATCGCCGTCGCCGCCGGGAGGCTGGCCCCGGACAATCTCTACATCGTCGTCGACAAGTTCCCCGAGACGCTGGAGATGTACAAGCGCAAGATCGAGCTTCACCGCGACGATCTGGATATTCTCTATCTGGCCGACGCCGGTCTCGATTTTCCCCTCGCCGACGGCTGCGTCGACGGTTTCATCGATTTTTTCGGCTCCAACGAGCATCAGTTCTACCGCCACGACGATCTTCTCGTCGAGCTGGACCGTTTTTTCGCCTCCGACGCGGTCCTTCTGGGCACCTATTTCCATATGCCGCCCATGGGGGCCTCGGTGCGAAGGCTCTGCCGCGAGTACCCCGAGGCCCATGTCCGCAATTTCGATCTCCGCCTCTACCGGCAGGCCCTGGACCGGGCCCGCTTTTCCGTCGCCGAGAGCGTCGCCGTCGGCTCCGTCACCGATTCGGGGGAGAATCTGGCCTTCAGCTTTCACGAGCAGGGGGAAGAGCTCTCCCTGTTTTCCCTTTTCGCCCGCAGGTTTGCGCCACCTCAAGGCGCGTCGGGAAGATGAAAAAGGGCCGATCGGGTTCGCCCCGATCGGCCCTTTTCGTTTCTGCCCTCACCCCGCCAGAAAGGGCAGGGCGAAAAGGAGCAGCACCGCTCCGAAGCAGGTCAGGACGATGGCGCGCCAACGGCGGTATTCCCGGTCCAGCTCCTTCCGCTCCTCCGGCGAGGGGGCGTCGGGGAGGGGGGCCGGGACGTCGTCGGCGGCCTTCCGGGACCGGAAGAAGAGGTAGAGGCCCCAGCCGACGAGGTTCCAGATCACGCCGGAGAGGAAGGCGTCACGAGGAAGCTGGGTCATCATCACGATGTAAATGAGGGCGCTGACGACGGCTCCGGCCACGCCGCCCGGGGCGCGGTAGGGCCTTTTCAGGCCGGGCGAACGGCGGCGGAGACCGATGAAGGCGGCGAAGCCGATGACGTAGAAGAAGAGGTCAGCGAAGAGGCTGAGGGAGGCGATGTAGATGATGGACCCCGTCGAGACGAAAAGGAGGGTCACGACGCCCATGAAGGCGATCGCCACGTGGGGCGTCCTGTATTTGGGGTGCAGTCTGCCCAGGATTCCGGGCAGCACGCCGTCGCGGGCCATGCTGTAGAGGTAGCGCGAGGGAGCCGCCACGCAGGGGTTGAGCGTCGACAGATCGCCGCCGAAGGCGATGCCGGCGCAGAGGAGGATCAGGGGAAAGCCGAGGATTCCGGCGGCCTTCATCCCCTCGGCATAGGGGGCCATGGCCTCTTTGATGCCGCCAAGGCTCTCGGGAGGGACGATTCCCAGAAGGAACCACTGGAAGGTGGCCGTCACGACGAAGACGATGAAGGGCGTCAGGAAAAGGGCCCGGGGGATGACCACCTGAGGGTGGCGGATCTCCTCGCCCATGGAGCAGCAGGTCTCGAAACCGGCGAAACACCACCAGACGAGGGAGACGACGAAGATGAACTGTCCCGGCTCGATCCCTCCCGCCAGGGGAACCCGGAAGAAATCGAGGCTGATCCGCGTGCTCATCGTGGCGAACCAGACGAGGGCGACGCCCCAGAAGAAGAAGACGACGGCGTTCTGGAGGCGCCCGGCGATCTCGACGCCCCGCCAGTTGATGACGACGAAAAGCAGGATGATCGCCGCGGCGATGATCCGTTCGTCGACCAGGAGGGGAAAGCCCAGGGCCTCCGTCAGGGTCTTGAGGTAGAAGGAGAAGGCCAGTCCCTCGCCGCTGGCGACGGCGATGAGGGAGATGACGAAGTTCCATCCCGCCAGCATGCCCCAGACTCCGCCCAGGCCCTCCCGGGCGTAGCGGTACGTTCCTCCCGCGTAGGGAAGGGCGGCGCCCATCTCGGCGTAGATCAAAGCGGGCAGGAGGCTGATGAGGAAGGCCACGAAGGTGGCCACAAGCGTCAGGGGGCCCAGATAGCCCACGCTGTTGGCCCCCGTGGTGAAAAGGCCCACGCCGATGACGGTCCCGACGGTGATGGTCACGGCCTCCTTGAGACCCAAGGCCCTCTTGAAAGCGACGGCGCCTTCGCCCCTGCTTCCGCTGACGTCTCTTTCAGGCAAAGCAAGTCCCTCCTCTCGTGCTCTCGGCGGGAGCTTGCTCCCGCCCCTTCCGGCGCCCCGTCATCGGGCGCCCCCTCTGTCGCGTGGTCCCCGGGCCCGTCTGAGCTCCTCCCCGGCGGGCCCGGGGACCCTCACCGGAGAAGCTTCCGCGCCTCGGCCGCGGCGGCGTGGCCCATCAGCCCCTCTTCCCTGGCGATGCGGCTTGCGAGGGGGGCCAGACGGGAGGCCCCTTCGGCCGTCATGCGCTGGAAGGTGGTGACGCGAAGAAAGGTCCCGACCCAGAGACCGCCCGTGTAGCGGGCCGCGCCCATCGTCGGCAGGGTGTGGTTCGTCCCCGACAGGTAGTCCCCGAAGACTTCGGCCGCCCACTCGCCGATGAAGAGAGAGCCGTAATTCCGCAGCCCGGCGACCCACGCTTCCGCCTCGGCCAGATCCAGCTCCAGGTGTTCCGGAGCCCTTTCGTTGGCGATGCGGCAGGCCTCTTCCGGCGAGTCGACGAGGAGGATCTCGCCGTTGTTCTCCCAGGAAAGACGGGCCACGGCCGACGTGGAGAGGCCCGCCAGCTGCCTTTCGACCTCCTCTTCGACTTCTTTGCCGAGGCGCTCCGAGGTGGTCACGAGGACCGATCGGGCGTTCACGTCGTGTTCGGCCTGGGCCAGGAGATCGGCCGCCAGCCGCGTCGGGTCGGCCCTGTCGTCGGCGAGGATCAGAACCTCGCTGGGACCGGCGATGAAGTCGATGCCGACGCGGCCGTAGCACTGCCTTTTGGCCTCCGTCACGTAGCGGTTGCCGGGACCGACGATGAGGTTGACGGGGGAAATGCTCTCCGTCCCCCAGGCGAAGGCGGCCACGGCCTGAGCCCCGCCGACGGCGTAGATCTCCGTCACCCCGGCCAGGTCCAGGGCACAGAGAACGGCCGGATGGATCCGGTCCGTGCCTTTCATCACGGGCGAGGCGGCGCAGCGGCGGGGCACGCCGGCGACGGCGGCGGGAATGGCCAGCATCAGGGCCGTCGAGACGAGGGGGTAGGAACCTCCGGGGACGTAGCAGCAGCAGGAGTCGACGGGAAGGACCCTCTGTCCCAGGAAGACGCCGGGACCGTTTTCCCTCTCGGGCAGGTCGGTCAGGGTCTCTCTCTGCCTGAGGGCGAAGCTGCGGATGTTCTCGGCGGCCTTTTCAAGGGCCTGGAGCAGATCGGCGTCCACCTCGGACCGGGCCCGCCCGACTTCCTCGGCCGTGACGCGCAGGGCCGTCCGCGTGGAGCCGTCGAAACGCCTGCCGTATTCGAGGAGGGCCTCGTCTCCTCTGACCCTGACATCGTCGACGATCTTCGCCACCGTGCCGTAGAGCTCGCGGGCCTCTTCCGTCTCCAGAGGCCGGGCTTCCTTCATGACGCGCATCCTCTCACCTCCATGAATGATTCTTTTTCCTTTGTTCGATTGTCTGACCTGTAGGGCACTCTGCGTCAATGGCGCAATGGCCCCCGAAAAAGCGATAAACCTGGAGTGGGGTCCATGGTTCATTTTATCGGCGCGACCGCCCTTCGGGGAGCCGACCTCGGGAAAGGGGCCCTCGGAAGGCCGCCGGCGGCCCCGCTTTTCGCCGGAGAGATCCTGCCGAGGGCGGGGACGCACTTTCGCAAAAGTCCGTCCCTCTCGACAAAGGGCGCTGATCAGAGCTGACCAAGATGCTTCGGTGTCATCTTTTCGAGGATTAAATCTTCTTCAAGTGACCTTTCCCCCTTCCGCTTCCTTTCTTCGGGCCCTCCGCCGTCGGCCTGCCCCGTCGGGGCAGGCCCAAAAAGAGAGATGCTACAATATCGAACTGTCGGAGATGTCCGAAAAGCGCCCTCAACGGGATGGCCCGGTCGTCTTCCGCCATCATTCGGAGGAGGTGGCTTGATTTGCGCATCACCGCTCTTTTCGCCCTGCTTCTGCTTCTGTGCGGGCTCCCCGTCGGGACGGCTTCGGCCTTTCAGCCCGTCTACATCATGGGCAGCAGCAGCATGGGCGGCACCTATTACCAGCTGGCGGGGATCATCGCCGAGGCCGTCAACGACAAGGTCCCCGGCGTCCGCCTCGCCGTTCAGCCCACGGGCGGCACGGCGGAGAACATCGACAATCTGGAGAAGGGGCTCAACCAGTTCGCCCTGACGGACAGTCTCGCCGTCATGGCCTACGAGGGGCGCGATCTCTACTACGAGCGGCCCCAGACCTACCTGAGGGCCGTCATGCCCCTCTACCCCGAAGTGGCCCGCCTCCTCGTCCCGGCCGGATCGCCCGTCCGGTCCCTTTCCGACCTGGCCGGCAGGCGCGTCGCCCTGGGACGCAAAGGTTCGGGCGTCCTCGTCACGGCCCGGCAGATTCTGGAGGCCTCGGGCCTTCGATCCGACGCGGTCCACTCCGTCTATCTGGGCATGGGCGAGGGCCTTCTGGCCCTTCGGGACGGGACCGTCGGCGCATCGCCTTCCTGGGCGAATTCAACATCCCGGCCCCCGTCATCGGAGGCGTCCTTTTCGCCCTTCTTCGCTGGGCCCTGCTGGGACGGATCGATTTCGACTTCGACATGACCCTCAAAGATCCCCTCATGATCGCCTTTTTCACCACCGTCGGACTGGGAGCGAGCCTGAAGCTTCTCAAGAAGGGCGGCCCCCAGGTCTTTCTCTTTCTCCTCCTCGCCTCGGGACTGGTCTTCCTTCAGAACGTCGTGGCCCTCGCCCTCTCCAAGGCCACGGGGCTTCATCCTCTCCTGGGCCTGCTGGCCGGTTCGGTGACCATGTCGGGAGGCCACGGGACGGGCGCCACCTTCGCCCAGACCTTCACCGCCGATTACGGCCTCGTCGGCGCCATGGAACTGGCCATGGCCTCGGCCACCTTCGGCCTCGTGGCCGGTTCGGTCATCGGCGGCCCCGTGGCCCGTCGCCTGATCCGCAAATACGACCTCCACCCCGACGACGTCGGCGACGGACTGGGCGGCGACGCCGTCGCCGATATCCAGGGCCTGGCCCCGGCCTCTCACCCCCTGTCCGTCAACGACGTCCTGGTGACGATCCTCCAGATTTCCCTGGCCATGTATCTGGGCTCTCTGGCCTTCGAGCAGCTTTCGGCCCTGGGCGTCAAGCTCCCCACCTACCTCTGCGCCCTTTTCATCGGAATCGTCATCCGCAACGTGGCCGATTTCAGCCGGGCCTTCCCGATCCACTTCAAGTGCGTCGACTACATCGGCTCCGTCTCCCTCTCCCTCTTCCTGACCATGGCCCTCATGTCGCTCAAGCTCTGGCAGCTCATGGAACTCGCCGGCCCCATGGCGGCCATCCTTCTGGGACAGACGGCTCTCGTGGCCCTCTACGCCACCTATCTCACCTTCCCCCTCATGGGGAAAGACTACGAGGCGGCCGTCATGGCAGGCGGACACTGCGGCTTCGGCATGGGCGCCACGCCCAACACCGTGGCCAATATGGAGGCCCTCTGCTCCCACTACGGACCGGCACCCCGGGCCTTTTTCGTCGTCCCCATCGTGGGAGCCTTTTTCATCGATATCGTCAACGCCTTCGTCATCCAGGGTTTCATCGCCTTCCTGGGCTGACTTTTCGCCCCCGGGGAACTATAGTGGATCAAGCTCCTCCATCCCTACAGGACGCAGAAAGGAGACTCCATGGCCCGTTTCTTCCGCTGCCCACCGCCTCCGGAAGACCTCTGAAACCGAGGCCGCACCCGGAAAGCGCTGCCTGCGCCGACGGCGAAAAGCCGCCGTGCAGGTCTTTCGTGGACAGTAGAAGGAGTGAAACGTCATGGGAGTCCGAACGTCGTCATGGGCGCTCTCTGCGGCCGTCTTCATCCAGATGGCGGGAGTGGGGCTGATCGTCGCCTTCCTGCCGGGACGGATGATGGAACTTTCCGGTTCGATCCGCTTCGTCGGCTATCTCGCCTCGGTCTTCGCCGTGCCTTTCGTGCTCTTCCAGCTGCCGCTGGGCCATCTGGCCGACCGCCACGGCTGCAAGGCCTTCATCGTCGCCGGCTACCTTCTTTCGGGCCTGGCGGGCCTGCTTTTCTTCAGGGCCGCCGGGGCCTGGGGCCTTCTGGCCGGACGCCTGCTCCAGGGCTTCGGCGAGATTCCGACATGGGCCCTCGCCCCGGCCCTCCTCTCCCTGCTTTTCCCCCTGTCCAAGGGAGGGGCCATCGGGATCTACAACGCCTCGATGCACCTGGGCCTGACGGCGGGAAGCCTCCTCAGCCTCACCCTGGCCCTCTCCGGCGACGGCCGGGAGGCCTTTCTGCTCTATGCGGCCCTGAGCCTCGCGGCGGCCCTGATCGCGGCCCTGCTCGTCAGGGACCCCCTCTCGGCCCGGGGCGGATCGGCGGAGAGCGGGAGCTGGAGTGACCTCTTCCGGGCCCTCAGGAGCCTCCGCCGTCCCGCCCTTCAGGCCGGCATCATCCTCTACGGCGGAGGATACGGCACCTTTCTGACGGTCATCCCCGCCGCCCTCCTCGGCCAGGGCGCCTCCGGCCAGGAAAGGGTCTCCCTTTTCTTCACCCTTTTCTACGTCGCCGTCAGTCTCTCCCAGATCGTCGCCGGAAAGATCTCCGACAGAAGAGGGCGGGACGTCACCCTCCTCGCGGGCCTGATCCTCGTGACGGCGGGACTGGCCCTCTTTCCCGCCTTCGGAGGGACGGGGGCACTGGCCTTTCTCGCCCTGGCCGCCTTCGGCCTGGGCATGTTCTGCGTCTCCGCTCTGGCACGCCTCCAGGAGGCCCTCCCCCTTTCTCTCCGGGGCTCGGCCTCGGGCCTCTTCTACCTGCTCTGGGGCGTGGGCTATTTTCTCATGCCTCCCCTTCTGGGCTGGGTCGGAACGGCCTTGGGCCAGACGACGATCTTCCCCCTGACGGCCCTCCTCTTCGCCGTCGAAGCGGCCGCCCTGCGCCTCACATCGGCAGGCCGCGACTAGGGGCCCTCTCAGAGGTTTGCGCCGGAGAGATCCGGCGCAAACCTTGTCGGTGTTGACTTTTTCCCCCATATAGCATAAAAAGTCAGCATCACACCGAAAGGGGATCCCTCTATGCTCACCGATCTGCTCGCCGCACTGGCCGTTGTCGTCAACGGCATCCCCCAGGGCCTTCTGGCCCTCTCCTTCGGCTTCGCCGCCCTTCCGACGGCCGTCGCCTTCGCCATCGGCATCGCGGGCTCTCTGACCTACCAGTCCGTGGCCACCATCTCCTTCCAGGCCGAGACCATCACTTTGGCCGGAACGATGGGTCAGACCGTCAGGGAGAGGCTGAGCCTCGTCTTCTGGGGAGCCCTCTTCCTCCTCATCCCCTCCTTGCTCGGTCTCAACGAGGCTATCGTCGCCTTCATCGGTCCGGCCATCGTCAGCTCCATGATGGCCGGGGTGGGCCTCATGCTGGCCAACGTGGCCGTCGAGCTCTGCAAGTCCGAGCCTCGGTCGGGAGGCGCCTCCATCGTCGCCGCCCTGGCCGTCTGGCTCCTGACGAAGGACCTGGCCCAGACGATCATCCTTTCCGTCCTCGTCTCGACGGGAGTCTTTCTCTTCCTGAAGAAAACGGGCCAGGTTGACCACGAGGAGAGCCTCGTCGACCCCTCCAGGGAGACGTTCCGCCTCGGCAACATCGAGTGGCGCTTCTGGCGCCATCCCCGCATCTTCCTGGGCGCCCTGGCCCTGGCCTGCCTCAACATCGGCGCCAACATCTCCTTCGGCAAGATCACGGGCAGTCTGGCCGGCTCCGAGACCAACATCGACCACCTGGCCGTCTACTCCAGCCTGGCCGACATGGGATCGTCCTTTTTCGGGGGCAGCCCCGTCGAGGCCATCATCTCCGGCACGGCGACGGCCCCCAACCCGATCCGTTCCTCGGTCTTCATGATGGCCATCATGGCTTTGGTGCTCCTCCTGAAGCTGCTGCCCGTCATCGGCCGCTACGTCCACCGCTCCTCCATCGCCGGGTTCCTGCTCATCCTGGGCGTCTTCGTCACCTTCATCACCAACATCCAGGGAGCCATCGCCTCCGTCCCGGCCTTCGCCGGCCCCTTCGGCTTCGGCCCCTGGGGCATGGTCATCGGCGCCACCGTCTTCGCCTCGGCCCGGTGGAACCCCTTCTTCGGTCTTCTGGCCGGTCTGGGCCTGAAGCTCGTCCTGGGGGTGTAGGTCGATGAGCGACGTCTACGAGCTCCATCTCTGCGGCCTCGTCCGGTCTTTGCCCAAAGTCCGCGTGGCGCCCGATCTGTCCATCGCCTCCTTCGTCATGCTCGGCGACACGGAGCTCATCGAGGCCTGCGCCGAGGCCCTGGCCGAACGGTTTCCCCGTCAGGGGCTGGACCTTCTCGTCTGCCCCGAGGCCAAGGGCATTCCCCTGACCCACGCCGTGGCCCGCCGCCTGGGGCTGAACTACGTCGTGGCCCGCAAGTCCGTCAAAAGCTACATGGAAAATCCTCAGGTGGAGGAGGTCCGGTCCATCACGACGGCAGGCGTCCAGACCGTCGTCCTCGACGGCGTCGATGCCCGGAAGCTCTGCGGCAAAAAGGTCGCCGTCGTCGACGACGTCGTCTCCACCGGCGGCTCGCTCCTCTCTTTGGAAAAACTTCTGGAACGCGTCGGCTGCCGCGTCGTCCTCCGCGCCGCCGTCCTCCTCGAAGAGGGCGGATTCGACGGCGATCTGGTCTATCTCGACAGGCTTCCCCTCTTCAGAGACTGAGGTGCCCGTCCGATCCTAGAAGAGGGGGGAGGGCCTTCCCGGCCCTCCCCCCTCTTCTCCCTCCCCGCCCGATGAGGAAAGGGCGAAAGAGACCGCGCCACCATATGTTTTACCTTTCTTTGCCTTTCTTTACCCTTCTTGACTCGATCACCCTTCATCTTGACACTATCGAAGCCGCTCTCTGCCGACAAGCTAAATGGAGCCTCTCGACAGCGAAGGCCGTCAGGCACGCCGAAGAAGGAGCCCGCATGAGCGCGAAGGGGGAACGGCAAGAGGGACGAAATGTGGAAGGGGGCAGAGAACGTGCGCATTTCCGAAATGGCTACGCTGAACACCACCGACGTCATGCAGACCCAGAAGACGACGGCCACGACGAGCGGCAGCGAGACGCAATCGACGACGGGAACGACGGACGAGGTGGGCATCTCCTCGTTCGCCGATCTCATGAGCAAGCTCAAGGATCTGAAGGAGACCGACCCCGAGGCCTTCACGACGACGGTGACCGACCTGGCCGCAGACGTCCGCGAGGAGGCCGCTTCGTCCTCCGGGATGAGTGCCGACAAGCTCAACGAGCTCGCCGACTCGCTGGACACCGTGGCGGAGACGGGAGATCTTTCGGCCCTCCAGCCCAAGGCGCCCCAGGAGCAGGGCGGCTTCACCGTCTCGGCCAACGGCATCTACGGCCCCTCGAACGGCCAGCCTCCGTCGAACGAGGAGAACGCCTCCATGGAGAGCCTTTTCGCGACTCTCGCGGCCAAGGTCGACGACGTCCTTAACGGATAAAATCGAAAGGAGGTGAATCCTCCATGGACATTCGCGGACTTTCAAGCGACAGCTCGGCACAGTACACGCTGAGGATCAACGCGTCTTCGGAAAAGACGACGACGGCGACAACCGCCGCCACGACGGAAGAACAGGAAGCTGCGGGCGCCTCCGCCTCGGCCTCGAGCGGCACGTCTCAGACCGCAAAAACGGGCGGCACCCAGGCCTCGGCGGGCACGGGAGAGATTGCCGACGGCTCGACGAGCACCTGCTCCAACTGCGGAGCCACTCTGGCGGCCAACGCCTCCGTCTGCGGCAAGTGCGGAACGACCGTTCAGACCGCCGCCGACAAGCTCCTCCAGGCCCTGTCGGAGGCGGACATTCAGTCCAAGACGACGGACAACGGCATCGCGACCCTTTCCGCCATGGGAATGCTGGCCCAGCAGGAACAAGAGGAGTCCTGATCGCTCAGTTTTGATCACCCATCTGTCCCTCGTTCTCCCCTCATGCGGCAGGGGCCGCCTTTCACGGCGGCCCCTCTCTTCGCGTTTCCCCCCTCCCCGAAGGAAAGCTACATATATCCCTCGTAGGGCCTGGGCGTCAGGGCCGAGTGAACGTATTTGATCATGGTGATGAAGTCGAAGACGGGCCGTCCCGTCGCCTTGTGCACGGCGTGGGCGTAGGGGGGCAGGTCGCTGCACTCGAGGACGATGGCTCCCACCTCGGGATTGTCGGCCACCATCCTCTCGGCGACGGAGACGACCTCCCTCTCGACGAGGTCCGAATCCATCGTCCCCTTCTCCTCGAGGACGGAGGTGCGGAACTCCTCCTGATCCTCCATGCCGCAGACGACGAGGGGCATCTCCTTCGTGATCCCCACGTTGGCATAGTGCTCGTCGGTGAGGCACCGGGCGCTGGCCGTGATGACGCCCACCTTCTGCTTCGACGTCAGGGTCCGGTAGATGAAGGGAACCTGAAGGAGACTGGAGAGAAAGACGGGCACCTCGACGGCCTCGGCGACCTGGCGCTGGAAGAGGGCCATGAAGCCGCAGGCCCCCGTGATGGCCCGGACGCCCTCGGCCTCGAGCTCCTTGGCGCCTTCGATGAAGGGCTTGAGCAGTTCGGGATCGCGCTCGTTGAGCAGCCTCTCGATGGACGAGCCCCGGATCTCCTTGTAGCGCACGGGGAAGGGGAACGTCGTCGCGTTCCCCACGTTGCCCGGAACGCAGGGATAGGCCGCGTCCAGAATGAGAATGCCGATGGGCTCCCCGTCCCAGGAACGACTCTTGCTCTTGATGCGGTAGACCGTCATGCCCTTGCCCCCCTCATGGAAGTGGATAGAACTGGCCTGACAAGTATACCTCATGACGGCACCGGAATTCACCTCCCGCGCCAAGGATTGCGCCCAAAATGCCTTTTCGCGTAAAAAAGGGTTCCAAACTTATGGTACGCCGTGATCGGCCTCACCGGAGCCATTGGATCGACGGAGACGAGCCCTTCGTCGCCGAAAAAAGAAATGTTACACTTCAGGGTGGCGCGAAAAAGCCCCTCGTTCCGCGGCGCAAACCGGACAGGGGGCGGCACGCACCCCGATCCGGCCGGGCCTCCGTTCCCCTTTCGCGCCGGAGTCAGCGCGGAGGAAAGGCGCGGAACGAAGACCCTCCCACGAATGGCGGAAACGGGCACGAAGGGGCTACAGGCCCGCGATTGCCCGGCACAACGAGAACCTCGAAGGGAAGAAGGAATCCGGTGACGGATAAAAAGGCCTTGCTGCGGGAAATCTTCGGTTTCACCCATTTTCGGCCGGGTCAGGAGGCGATCATCGACGCCCTCCTGGCCCGGCGCGACACGCTGGCCGTCATGCCCACAGGGGCGGGCAAGTCTCTCTGCTTCCAGATCCCGGCCCTCCTCTTCGACGGCCTCTCCCTCGTCATCTCCCCGCTGATCTCTCTCATGAAGGACCAGGTCAGCGCCCTCAGACAGGCCGGAGTCGAGGCCGCCTACCTCAACAGCGCCCTCACGCCTTCCCAGATGGAGACCGTCGTGGACAGGGCCCGGAAGGGGACCTACAAGATTCTCTACGTCGCGCCCGAACGGCTCCTGACGTCGGGATTCCTCTCCCTGGTCCGCTCCTGCCCTCCCCCCTTCGTCGCCGTCGACGAGGCCCACTGCGTCTCCCAGTGGGGCCAGGACTTCCGCCCCGGCTATCTCGACATCGCCCCCTTCATCGAGGGGCTCTCCGGCCGCCCCGTCCTAGGCGCCTTCACGGCCACGGCCACGCCCCAGGTCCGCGACGACGTGACGGCCCTCCTCTGTCTGCGCAACCCCCTCGTGACGACGACAGGCTTCGACAGGCCCAACCTGACCTTCGAGGTCCGCTCCCCCGCGAACAAGGAGGCGGAGCTGAAGGGCTTTCTCGCCGAGAGAAGGGGCAAAAGCGGCATCGTCTACTGCCTGACGCGCAAAACCGTCGAGGAGGTCTGCGAAAGCCTCCGCGCGGCGGGCCACGAGGCCGTCCGCTACCACGGGGGCCTCGACCAGGAGGAGCGCCGCGAGAACCAGGAGCGCTTCCAGAAGGACGAGGCGACGGTCATGGTGGCCACCAACGCCTTCGGCATGGGCATCGACAAGTCCAACGTGGCCTTCGTCGTCCACTACAACATGCCCAAAAACATCGAGAGCTACTACCAGGAGGCGGGCCGGGCCGGAAGGGACGGATCCCGCGCCGAATGCGTCCTCTTCTACGGCGGGCGCGACGTCGTCACCAACCAGTTCCTCATCGAAAAGGGGGAAGAGGCCTCGGGCGACGACGAGGCGTCGCGCCTTTTCCGCGAGACGGAGCGGCGCCGCCTCCGCCAGATGACCCTCTACTGCCGCAGCCGCGACTGCCTCCGGGCTCGAATCCTCCGCTACTTCGGAGAGGAGTCTCCCGACCGCTGCGACAACTGCTCCAACTGCCTCCAGACCTTCAGGGAAGTCGACGTCACCGTCGAGGCCCAGAAGATCCTCTCCTGCGTCCTGCGCATGAAGGGACGTTTCGGCGTCAAGCTCCTCATCGACACCCTCAGGGGATCGAAAAAGGCCAAGGTGCGCGAATTCGGCCTCGACGAGCTCTCCACCTACGGCATCATGGCCGACGAGAGCGAGGCCTCGCTGAAGGAAAAAATCGACGACCTCCTCTGCCGGGGCTACCTGACCGTCAGCGACGACCTTTCCCCCGTCGTCGGGACGACGGAAAAAGCCCGAGCCGTCCTCTTCCGCGGCGAAAAGCTCTTCATGAAGGTCCCCGAGCGCACGAGGCGGGCGCCGACGGCGACGGCGGAACCGGCGGCCGACGGAGCCCTCTTCGACCGTCTCCGGGCCATCCGCAAGGGCCTCGCCGACAGCCAGGGCGTCCCGGCCTTCGTCATCTTCTCCGACGCCACCCTGCGCCAGATGTGCGCCGACCACCCCCGCACGGAAGAGGAGCTCCTTCAGATCTCCGGCGTGGGCCAGGCCAAACTCCGCCAGTACGGAGCGGCCTTTCTGGAGGTGCTGAGGGACGAACGGCGCTGAAGATCGAGCGCCAAGAGGGGGGGGACCCGACGGAAACGGACCGGCCCCTCAGGGAAATGCCCCCTCCGATGGCGGCTCGACTAGGAGCCACCTCACGGGAAAAGGGGCCTCCTTTTTCGGCCCTCCCTCAAAAAAAGACCGGACTCGCAGATCGCAAGGATGAAGGCCCTCGGAACGGGATCGTTCCGAGGGCCTTCATCCTTTTCCGACGGGCCCCCGCGTCTGCAGAGGGACGGGGCTTCCGATCGCACTCATATGCAACATCCATATTTTTCTTGACAATCGAAATGGAGGGCTGTAGGATTTGGGATATATTTTAGGATATATTTTGGGATCCAATTTGATTAAAAAAACAAACAGAATAGGTCTAAAAAAATAAATTTCCGTCGGACGAAAAGAGAGGGCTACCGCCATCTGTCGCGGTGAGGTTCTTCCTGCCCCCCTCGGCCGGAGACACGGCCCCCTCCCGGGAGCCAGAGCCCTCCTGACCGCGAGCGGGAAGCCATCCGGATCGCAGACGCGATGAAATTTAAAGTAAAATTCAATTTAAAATCGCGAAGCAACCGGCAGGACCTTCAAAAGGAGCGAGGAGGTCACCGAATGAACAGCAGTTGACCAGGGCACCGGCATGACACTCAAACTCGTGACAGAGCAACTCGGGTGACCGGGCAATGCCCCCCATGGCCGTAGACAGGAGGAACCGACAATGAGCTCTTTGTTCGACTTCATAAATGTCTTGTTTGCCAGCGTGGTTCCCGTCGCAGATTTTCTATGGGACTTTCCGACGAACTACGATTGGTATTCGAGCATTCCCATCGTCGGAAAGTTTTCCGTGGCCTTCATCCTGCTGTTGGGCGGAGGCATCTATTTCACTATCGGCCTCAAATTCGTACAGATCACTCAGTTCAAGAACAGCTACAGACAGCTGATGAGCCGGCAGCGAAGCGGCATCGGCACGTCGGCCCTTTCCGCCTTCCTGCTGAGCCTGGGGATGCGGGTCGGCGCGGGCAATATCGTGGGAGTCACCGGCGCCGTCACGTTGGGCGGTCCAGGTGCCATTTTCTGGATGTGGCTCGCGGCCTTCCTGGGCATGTCGACGGCTTTCGGAGAGGCGACGCTGGCACAGATATACAAAGAACAGAAGGGCAACGAATATGTGGGAGGATTCACCTTCTACATCCAGAAAATCTGGGGAGACAAAAGGTTCATCGGCGTAGGCATGTGCGTCATCTATCTCATCTACAACATGCTCAGCATTCCCGTCCATACCTTTCATGTGTTCACCGCAGCAAGCTCTATCGTGAAAGAATTCTCCGATAAGGCCCTATCGACTACGGGCATCGAATATTATTCCATCGCCCTGTTCATCGTAATCTCTCTGGCAATCATCACCTTCGGCGGCGTGAGGCGCGTAACCAAAGTTACAGATAAAGTCGTTCCGATCATGGCGATGCTGTACGTACTGGTCGTCCTGGCGCTGATTCTGATGAATCTCAACAAGGTGCCTCTGTTTTTCTTTTCAGTATTCAAAGGGGCCTTTTCTCCTGATGCCATTTTCGGAGGAGCTTTCGGGATAGCCCTATCGCAAGGGCTGAAAAGAGGGCTTTTATCCAATGAAGCAGGAATGGGAACCGTGACTCAAGCCTCATCGATCGCCGACGCGAATCACCCCTGTGAACAGGGCTTTGTCCAGGCCTTGGGCGTCTTTTTCGACACGATTATCATCTGCTCCCTTACCGGATTCATTCTGACGGCAGGTCAGCTGTGGACGACAAACAGCAACTGGTCCGATCTGAAGGTCGACAAAATAGCGACCTACCTGACCTCCATCAAAGAGCTGGTCCCAGGGACGACGCTTGACAGCGTCATCGTCGTATTCGCATCAGTGGCATTCGGCCTCTTCGCATTCACCACGCTGCTCGGCGACCTTGTTTTCACAGAAATTGCGGCAAACAAAATATCCCAAAAAGAAAGTTTCATGAAAGCGATGAGGTCGATCGGAGCGCTGGTATTTGTCCCCTTAGGCGTTCTTACCGTTCTGGCCGGTCTCCAATTGGATAATTTATGGTACGTATCCGACTTGATCAACGTCATTCTCATTCTAATAAACATACCCACCATGATTGTAGGCAGAAAAATAATAATTAAAGCCTATGACAACTATTTGAATTCCGATGGAAGTCGTTTCCTATCCTCGGACATCGGGATCGAGACAGAAGTATGGAACGGAAAGAAAGATTAGCCAAAATGAAAATCAAGTGCATCATGCCTGACAAGGCCATGGATAGGGACACTTTAAACAAAAGGGAAATAATGCTCAAAAAAGTACTCGCACCTGACGTGGAAGTCTCCGTGGATTGCATCAAGCACGGTCCGGATGAATTGGATTGTTATACCGACGAAGCCTTTGCCGCTTCGGAAATGGTCAAAGAGGCCATACTGGCGGAAAAAGCAGGATACAACGCGATTGTGACCTACTGCTTCAGCGATATAGGCCTGGATGCCATCAGAGAAAACGTTTCCGTTCCCGTCATAGGTCCCTTTGAAACGACACTCTCGGCCGCGGGAATGCTGTGCAATCGCTTCACGGTGATAACGACGGAAAAGCGAAACGTGCCTAGGACCTACAGGCGGCTGATGAAGAACGCCATTGCCAGAGAAAAATTAAAAACCGTAAAATCTCTGGACATCCCCATCGGGGAGTTGCGAACGCGCCCGGACGCGGCCCTGCTCTATCTGACCAAGACGTGCAAAGAAGCGATAGCGGAAGGAGCGGACGGCATCATTCTCGGCTGCCTCGGCATGGCCATGTACAGCGAGGAAATAAAAAATAAATTAAATATCAACATATTCAACCCGGCACTCCTTGCCGCAGCCTACGCGGAGCTGTGCGTCAGAACAGCCATGACTCACAGCGAAAGCAATTATCCCAAATTCACGAACGCAAGCAACATACGCATGGAGGACTGAGATGGAAAAACTCCTCTGGCCGGATGGCAAGAAATGCGCCGTCATGTTCTCCTTCGATCTGGATGGCGACACCACATGGGAAAACGGGAACAAGGGATTGCCCTATGGCGATCAATACATTAAATCACTTTCCGTAGGTCAGTATGGCCCCAAACGAGGCGTTTACAATATACTGGATCTACTGGATAAATACGGCGTGAAAGGCACTTTCTATATACCGGGCCTGACAGCGGAACGATATCCAGAGGCCGTCAAGACAATAGCCAATGCGGGACATGAAATCGGCCATCACGGCTACGCTCACGAAAGATTTGCGGGAAAAACCGTAGAAGAACAGATAGAAATCATTGAAAAAAGTCAAGCGATATTCAAAAAGTTAATAGGACATGAAGCTGAAGGGTTTAGAACCCCTTCTGGGGATTGGTCTATTGAAACTCCCAAATTACTATATGAAAGAGGATTTAAATATTCTAGCTCCATGAGAGGAGACGATAAGCCCTACAGAACAATAATAGATGGAAAAAAAACTAATTTTATCGAAATTCCAACCAAATGGGAACTTGATGACTATGTTGCCATGGCATATAACTTATACCCGGCAGAGCCATGTGGAATCGATAGAATTTCCATATACAAAAATGTGCTCGATAATTTTCTATGGGAATTTGAAGGAGCATATAAATATGGGCTTTGCATTTCATATATGATGCATCCACAGGTATCGGGAACTCCTGGAAAAATAATGATTCTCGACCACTTGCTCAGAAAAATTTCCAAAATGAATGAAGTTTTTGTAGGAACCGGCAAGGAGATCGCAGATTGGTACAGAAATATTGATTCTTCGCAAAAGGACAGACGCCATGTATAGAAAAAGCATAAATTGGCCAAATAAGTCCAAATGCGCTGTATCTATAACAATAAACCTGAGCGCAGAGTTATTCTGGCTACAACTTGATCAAACATGCTACGACAAACCAAAAACATTATCAATGGGACAATATGGAATGACTAATGGATTAAAAAGAGTTCTCGACACCTTGGATCAAAAAAACATTAAAGCTACTTTTTTTGTTCCAGGGAAAGTTGCAGAGCTCTACCCCCTTGAGATGCAAGACGTACTCAACAGGAATCATGAAATTGCGTGCAGTGGATATGATTATATTAATCTAGGCATAGAAGATCCGATCTGCCAAGAAAACGACATCAGCAGAGGCGTTAATGCCATTAAAAAAATATGCAACATGACCCCCCTGGGATTCCGAGCTCCCGTTGGAGAGCTCAGCAAAGAGACTCTACGCATAGCACATAAATATGGAATGAAATATTCGAGCAATTTATCAGACGATGATAGACCCTACTACCTCGACATCGGAAGCGAAATGAAGATGCTGGAAATTCCAATTCACTGGTCTTTGTATGACTTTCCTTATTTCGCTTTCAATTACAGACCCGCATTTCCAATAGGACAGGGACGTTTAGCCAATTACTCAGGAGTACTATCTAACTGGATTGATGAATTTGAAGGATTTTACGAATATGGATTGTGCTACGTGCTACAACTGGAGCCTCAAACCATAGGAAATCCCGGACGCATACGCATACTTGAAGATACATTAAACTATATCACTCAAAAAAACAATGTGTGGATTGCGACTGGACAAGAAATATACGAATACATGGAAAACAAGTAAATCACCATAACCCCCTACAGATAATCAAACAAGCATGATGTATTATTTTAAACATTCCGCTTCGACATTTTGATAGGCACTTCCCAAAACCAGGAAGCGAGGTATAGGGCTTGGAAGTCAAATCTGCTGAGGATAAAGCCTATAAGGCAATTATTCGATTGATTCTTGAGCAAAAATATCCTCCAGGTTCTTCTCTCGTGGAAGCGCAATTGGCTGAAGACTTGGGAATGAGCCGGACTCCCATTCGGAGTGCGCTACGCAGGCTCACTACGGATGGATTTCTTGAAAATCCATTCAATAGAAGCTGCCGTGTGCCTAAGATTTCCAGGAAAGACCTTGAAAAACTCTTCAACTTACGTCTGCTCATGGAGTCTCATGCCGCCCATGAGGCCGCCATTAACGCTTCGGACGAAAGAAAAGAAGAATTTGAACAGTTGATAGAAAAAGAACGAGAAAGCTACTACACAGGGGACAAAAATCTATATGAAATTAACCAACAAATTCATTTCGGTATCGCAAATCTTTCCGACAACCCCTACTTGGCAGGAGCTATCAAGCCCCTTTTCTGGAGATCGGAATTATATGTTTTCTTTTTCGACACTTTCTACGTCAGCAACGAGAGGAAACCCCTTCTTAGAGATCCAGATAAATCCAGAAGCCACCGAGAGCACAAAGAACTGATTCGTGCGATCTTCAGCAGAGCCCCGGAGGATGCCCGAGAAATCATGAAAACCCATATCCTTTCGACTCGAAAGATGCTGACGACGAACGCAAGTTTTCAAAAAGGCTTCAAGGAGATGTAATTCATTTATTTTCATCATGGTAGGGAGGCAGTGAAATGACCACGGTAAACGCGACGATGGAAAAGGCCGTCAAGAAGGCCTGCAACGATTACGGCGAAAAATGGTTCACCGACACCTCCTCTTTCGAGGAGAATCTGATCCACGTATGGGGGAGGAAATGGAGCGTCTCCTCTGAAGTGGAAAAGCTGCGGGCCGTTCTGCTGCGAAGGCCCGGCAGGGAGATCGAAAGGGTGACCGATCCCGCCGATTGCCGATGGAAGGCCCTTATGGACGTCGAGAAGGCACGGGACCAGCACGACGCCATGGCCCAGATCTACCGGGATCACGGCGTCGAGGTCTTCTACGTCGAAGATCAGCGGGAAGATCGTCCCAATGCCCTTTTCATGAGAGACAACGTCCTGGGCACTCCGGAAGGGGCGATTCTCTGCCGTCAGTCGACTCCTTTCCGACGGGGGGAGGAGCGGGCCGTCGCCGCGGCACTCGGCAAGATCGGCTGTCCGATCGTCCGGACGATTTCCGGGACGGGGGTTTTCGAGGGCGCCTGCGCCATGTGGATCGATCGCGAGACGATTCTTCTCGGCACGGGAGTCCGGGCAAACGCGGAGGGAGTCCGACAAGTGGAGGAAGTGTTGCGACCCATGGGGGTCAAGAACTTCATTCACTACCAGATTTCCTGGGGACACGCCCACCTGGACGGACTGATGACTCCTGTGGATCGGAAAAAAATCCTCATCTTCCCCTGGCAGTCTCCCTACGATGTCGTGAAGCCCCTGATGGACCGAGGCTTCGAAATCATCGAGGCTCCCTCCATCGAGGAAGTGAAGACGGGAAGTGCCATCAACATGGTCGCTCTGGAGCCCGGAGTCATGCTCATGTCGGCGGGGAACCCCGAAACCACGAAAGCTCTGGAAAAGCGCGGCGTCGAGGTCATCCACGTCGACATCTCGGAGCTGCGGAAAGGGTTCGGCGCCCTCCACTGCATGACGGCGTTCCTCGCCAGGGAGGCCTAACATCGCCCCTGCGCACCGGACAGGTCCCGCCATCAACTTCCAGGGGGAAAGAATGGTGTAATTTTTCGAATTTTGCGCTTTTTACGATCAATCTTCACGGCTTTTCCTTGACAGGTTCCGGCCGTGGTGGGTATGATGCAGCGACAAGGGACCTTTCAAGGCCCCCCATAGGTCGCAGACGTTCGGGAATCCGGTGCGAATCCGGAACGGCCCCGCCACTGTAACCTCGACGAAACCGCGGAAGCCACCGATCTCTTTCGGGAAGGCGCGGGAGTAGGACGAAGGGAAGTCAGGAGACCGGTCTGCGGCAGAGCTAGGCCGAGTCTGCGCGGGCGGACGTTGCCGGGGGAGAGGAAGGAACCGGCCGTTTTCCTCTTTCCGTTGCGACGATAAGACTGCCCCGTTGTCAGGGGCAGTCTTTTTTGCGCCCCCATTTCCAAGGAGAAGAGAGGATGGGAACATGGACAGCGCCGTTCAGGAAGACCAACGGAAAAAACCGGCCCTTTCCTTCGACGAATTTCCTCCCCCCACGTACGAGGGATGGAAGGCCGAGGCCGAGGCGGCTCTCAAGGGAGCCCCCTTCGAGAAACGCCTGCTGACGCCGACCTACGAGGAGATAACCCTGGAACCTCTCTATACGGCGGACCACATCAAGGGGCTGCCTCTGGAGGGAAGGCCGGGAGAGAGACCCTTTCTGCGCGGCACCCGTCCCTCGGGCTATCTGGCCGAGCCATGGGCCGTCGCCCAGGGCTGCGACGAGCCCCTTCCCGAAGAGGCCAACGCCGTCATCAGACGGGAGCTGGAGAAGGGCAGTTCCGTCCTTCACTTCTCCCTCGACGAGGCCACCCGACGGGGCGAGGATTGGGACGGGAAGAGGGGTCTTACGGGACTCTCCCTCTCCACCCTGGCCGATCTCGACGGGGCCTTCGACGGTCTGGACCTGACGTCGCGGCCGCTTCGCATCGACGGCGGTTTTTCCGTCGTCCCCCTTCTGGCCCTCATCGCCGCCCAGGCCCGGGCCCAGGGACGGCAAAAGGCGCTGAGCGACTACAGCGGCTCCGTCGGAGCCGATCCGCTGGGGACTCTGGCCCGGGACGGCAGCCTGCCCTGTCCTCTCGACGAGCTCTACGACGAGATGGCCCTTTCCCTTCACTGGACGGCCGCCAGGGCGCCCAAGGTGAAGACGATCCTCATTGGCGGCGACGTCTACCACGACGGAGGCGCCTCGGCCACGGAGGAGATCGCCTGCGTCGCCGCGACGGCCATCGCCTACGTCCGGGCCATGGAGATCCGCGGATTCTCTCTCGAATCCATCGCCTCGGCCATGACCGTATCCCTTTCCCTCGGCGCCAATTTCTTCATGGAGATCGCCAAGATCCGGGCCATGCGCCAGGTCTGGTCGCACATCATGGAGGCCTTCGGCGGCGACGAGAAGGCCTGCCGGATCGACCTGTCGGCCCGGACCTCCCGCTTCACCCAGACCGTCTACGATCCCTACGTCAACATCCTCCGCGCCACCTCTCAGGCCTTTTCCGGCGTCGTCGGCGGCGTCGACGCCATGGAAGTGGCCCGCTTCGACGAGGCCATCCGCTCCGGCAGCGAGCAGTCGCGCCGCATCGCCCGCAACATCCAGATCATGCTCCAGAACGAATTCGATCTTCTCCAGCCCGTCGATCCCGGCGGCGGCTCCTGGTACATCGAGACTCTGACGGACCAGGTGGCCCGCAAAGCCTGGAAGGAGATGCAGGAGATCGAGGAGCGGGGCGGTCTTTTCCGTGCCCTCCAGGAGGGCGCGGTCCAGAAGAAGATCGGCGCCACCCTGAAGCAGCGGTGGAAGAAGCTGGCCAACAGGGCCGATCGGGCCGTGGGGACCAACATGTACGCCAACGTGACGGAAAAACCCCTGACCGAGGAACGGGACATGGCGGCCATCGCCGCCAGGCGCCGCGAGGCCGTCGAGGCCTTCAGGGCCGACATCGACGCGGAGCACTGCCGCAGAAGCCTCGAGGCCATCCCTCCCACGCCGGGTGAGCCCCTGGCCTTCATGGAGACCCTGGCCGAGGCCTTTTTCGCCGGAGCGACCCTGGGCGAGGTGCGCAAGCGCCTCGACGACGGCTTCGAGGGAACCGTCGCCGTCGAGCCCCTGACCCCCCGGCGCTGGACGGAACCCTTCGAGGCGCTCCGCAGACGCACGGAGGAGGCCGCCGCCGAGGGACGGCCGATCCGCGTCTTCCTGGCCAACATGGGGCCCATACCCCAGCACAAGGCGCGGGCCGATTTCAGCACCGGATTCATGGAGGTGGCCCGTTTCGAAGTTCTGCGCAACGACGGCTTCGCCGATACGGAGGAGGCGGCCAGGGCCGCCGTCGAGTCGGGAGCGGACGTGACGATCATCTGCTCCACCGACGAGACCTATCCCGACATCGTCCCCCCTCTGGCCCGGGCCATCAAGGAGGCTCGGCCCGAGGCCATCGTCCTTCTCGCCGGAGCCCCGGCCCCGGAGCACAAGGAGGCCTACGTCGAGGCGGGCGTCGACGACTTCATCCACGTCCGGGCCGATTGCCTCAAGATTCTCACCGACATCCAGAAAGCGAGGGGGCTCCTCTGATGCAGGCCAAACCCGATTTCAGCCGCATGGCCTTTTCGCCCTCCCCCAAGGCTCCCGATTCTCTCGAGGCCTGGCGGGCCCGGATCGAGAGGGAGACGGGGAAACCCTTCGACGCCCTCTTTCACAGAACGATGGAACAGATCGACGTGGCCCCCCTCTACACGGAATCGGACTACGAGGGGATGACCCATCTCCCCTACATGGCGGGGCTCCCCCCCTTCCTGCGGGGCCCCTACCCCACCATGTACGTCACCCGCCCCTGGACGGTCCGTCAGTACGCCGGATTCTCCACGGCCGAGGAGAGCAACGCCTTCTACCGTCGCAACCTGGCGGCGGGGCAGAAGGGACTCTCCATCGCCTTCGACCTGGCCACCCACAGGGGCTACGACTCGGACCACCCCCGCGTCGTCGGCGACGTGGGCAAGGCCGGCGTCGCCGTCGACTCGATCCTCGACATGGAGATCCTCTTCTCCGGCATCCCCCTGGGACAGATGTCGGTCTCGATGACGATGAACGGCGCCGTCCTTCCCGTCCTGGCCTTCTACATCGTCGCCGCCGAGGAACAGGGCGTCGACAAAGCGGTCCTCTCGGGGACGATCCAGAACGACATCCTCAAGGAGTTCATGGTCCGCAACACCTACATCTACCCCCCCGCGGCGTCGATGCGGATCATCGGCGACATCTTCGCCTACACGTCGCGGAACATGCCCAAGTTCAACAGCATCAGCATCTCGGGCTACCACATGCAGGAAGCGGGCGCCACGGCCGATATCGAGCTGGGCTACACGCTGGCCGACGGCCTGGAGTACATCCGCACGGGCCAGGCGGCGGGGCTGGCCATCGATGATTTCGCGCCGCGCCTGTCCTTCTTCTGGGCCATCGGGAAGAACTACTTCATGGAAGTGGCCAAGATGCGGGCCGCCCGCATGCTCTGGGCCAAGATCGTCAAGCAGTTCAACCCCAGGAAGGCCAAGTCCATGGCCCTGAGGACCCATTCCCAGACTTCGGGATGGAGCCTGACCGCCCAGGACCCCTTCAACAACGTGGCCCGGACCTGCATCGAGGCCATGGCCGCCGCCCTGGGACACACCCAGTCGCTTCACACCAACGCCCTCGACGAGGCCATCGCCCTGCCGACGGACTTCTCGGCCCGGATCGCCCGCAACACCCAGCTCTACATCCAGGACGAGACGAGCGTCTGCAAGGTCATCGATCCCTGGGGCGGCTCTTACTACGTCGAGGCCCTCACCGACGCCCTCATCCGCAGTTCCTGGGCCCACATCCAGGAAGTGGAGGAGCTGGGCGGCATGTCGAAGGCCATCGACACGGGACTGCCCAAGATGCGCATCGAAGAGGCCTCGGCGCGCCGCCAGGCCCGCATCGACTCGGGAAGCGAGAAGATCCTGGGCCTCAACGCCTACCGCCTGGAAAAGGAGGACCCCCTGGAGATCCTCGAGGTGGACAACTCGGCCGTCCGTCAGGCCCAGATCGACCGCCTGGCCAAGCTGCGGGTCAACCGGGACAACGACCGGGTCCGCCTCAGCCTGGAGGCCATCACCCGCTCCGTCGAGACGGGCGAGGGCAATCTGCTCGAACTGGCCGTCGAGGCCGCCCGCTCCAGGGCCAGCCTGGGCGAGATCTCCGACGCCGTCGAAAAGGTCTGCGGCCGCCACAAGGCCATCATCCGCTCCATATCGGGCGTCTACAGCAGCGAGTTCGCCGACGAGGAGATCATCGAAGAGGTGCGGCGGATGACGGACGACTTCGAGAAACGAGAAGGCCGCCGCCCCCGCATCATGGTGGCCAAGATGGGCCAGGACGGCCACGACAGAGGGGCCAAGGTGGTCGCCACGGCCTACGCCGATATGGGCTTCGACGTCGACGTCGGGCCCCTCTTCCAGACGCCCGAGGAGACGGCTCAGGACGCCGTCGACAACGACGTCCACATCGTCGGCATGAGCTCCCTCGCCGCCGGACACAAGACCCTCCTCCCCCAGCTCGTCGAAGAGCTCGAGAAGCGGGGCCGCGGCGACATCATGATCATCGTCGGCGGCGTCATTCCCGCCCAGGACTACGAATTTCTCCTCTCCCACGGCGCCTCGGCCATCTACGGCCCCGGAACGGTCATTCCGGCCGCAGCCAAGGAGATGCTCGAAATCCTGAGCGAAAGGCTCCGCCTGGCCGAAGAGGGAGAGGCCTGACATGACGGGCGCCACCAGGCCCGAGTGGACGCCTGAAGGCGCCGGTAGCGAGTTCGCCTGTCGCGTCATGGCCGGCGTCGACGGCGAGGAGACGAGACGACGTCCCCTCGCCTCGGGACCCAAGAGACTGACCGTCGACGACTACGTCGCGGGAATCCTCGCCGGAGAGCGCATGATCCTTTCCCGGGCCATCACCCTCATCGAGAGCAACGCCCCGAAGCATTTCGACCAGGGGCAGGAGATCGTCCAGAAGATCCTCCCCCACGCGGGACGGTCCCTGCGGATCGGCATCACGGGCGTTCCCGGCGTGGGCAAGAGCACCACCATCGAAGCCCTGGGCTGCCACCTCTGCGACGAGGGGAAGAAGGTGGCCGTCCTGGCCGTCGATCCCAGCAGCAGCCTCTCGCGGGGAAGCATCCTGGGCGACAAGACCCGGATGGAGCAACTCTCGCGCCGCCCCGAGGCCTTCATCCGCCCCTCCCCTTCCGGGGGAACTCTGGGCGGCGTCACCCGCAAGAGCCGGGAGACGCTCCTTCTCTGCGAGGCCGCCGGCTACGACGTCATCCTCGTCGAGACCGTCGGCGTCGGCCAGGGAGAGACGACGGTCCGCTCCATGGTGGACCACTTCCTTCTCCTCGTCCTCACCGGCGCCGGCGACGATCTTCAGGGCATCAAGAAGGGAATCCTCGAGCTGGCCGACTCGATCTGGGTCAACAAGGCCGACGGAGCCAACAGGCAGAGGGCTCTGGCCACGCGGGCCGACTACGACCAGATTCTCCACTACATCCGGCCCGCCACGCCGGGATGGTCGACGCGGGCCCAGGTCTGCTCGGCCCTCACCGGCGAGGGGATCGCCCAGATCTGGCAGACGGCGTCGGAATTCCGCCGCGTCGTCGCCGCATCGGGCCTTCTCGAAAAAAGACGCAGCCAGCAGACGCTGGCCTGGGTCCGATCCATGACGGAAGAACACCTCCGCAACCGCATCGCCCGAAACGGCGCCCTCGCCGAGGCCACGGAGCTTCTGGAACGGAAGGTCTCCTCGGGAGAACTCGCTCCGACTCTGGCGGCCAGGGAGATCATCGCCGTCATGGAGAAAACGCTCTTTCTCTCCACGTAAAAGCCTCACACCGACACCCGAGAGGGGAGAGATCGCCCCCGGCGGTCCCTCCCCTCTCGGGTGTGTCGTGCCCGCCTCACCCCGACCAAAGAGCCCCTCCCGGAAGACAGCCCGAGGGACCTCGGCGGGGCCGCCTTTTCGTCTCCCTCCGGTTTCTTTTACGCCTTCTGCCCCTTCGTCATGTTGCAGAAACGAAGGCAACGGGAACGATGGAGCCGGGCAATGCTCAGTCCGGACTCGACGCCGCGACAGGTTGCCTCGATATCGACGACGACACTCCCGGCGAGGACATCGACGCCGTAAAGATCCAGAAGGACAGGAGAGAGGGGAACCGTCGCCCCCAGAAGGATGCGGTACGCCTGGGACGACATTCTCAGATAATGGGCCAGGGAACGGGTGAGCAGGGCCGTGCCGGTGATCGCCGCCACATCGCACGACGCCAGGGCTTCATCCCACTTTGCCGGATCGAGGCGATCGGGCACGTCCTTCAGCTCCAACAGATAAAGACGGCGTGCCTCCTGACGAAGCCGATCCGTAAAGGGGAAATCGCCCACGACGGCCACATCCCGCCCCCGGCCTCGATCGACGATCAGATCCAGCGCGTTCGGGCTCTCGTCTCCGACGGGAGGGGCCAAGGCGGCATTGAGAGCGGCAGAGGCCAGGCTTCGATTCAAAAGCAGATCGTCGTAGAGCAGAGAGGCCACATCCCCGAGAGACCTTCCCTTCACCGATTCCACCCGAGAGAGCCCCTTCTGGGACGAACTTCCCAGCGTCGTCGCCAGAGCGGCCCGATCGCCCGATCTGACGACGATCTGTTTGGGACCCAGAATCACCTCGTCGACGGGATCGTCCGGGAAGGTCATGGAGGCGATGAGGCGCTCGATAAGAAGGCGCTCCTCGCCGCTCAGAGCCCTCTCGGGCCTTTCGACGAAGGGCTTGGCGCCGTTGCACCGATTCTCTTCCATCGTCAGGACTCCTTTCCCCTGTCTAGGGCGGCAGGACGGTTCAAAAACGTTTTTTCAGAATCCCGTGCCGGCGGCAGAACCTGGAACCCTTACCGGGCTGCCGCGAAAAGAGAAGCCTGTCTGCAAGGTACGCGAGATCCATTCACAAAACCTTGCCGTCACGGGGTTGCGTTCCGAGATCAACCTTTTCTCGGGCAGCGCTGCCAGGGCAGGCAAAAGGCGGGACTTCCCCATTCTACACCCGCTTTTTTTCAGGCTTTCCCGACGAGGAGGCCCGGACAATGGACAACCTCGGCAAAAGGCGTAGAATGGATGCATCCATCAGGGATGCATCCATTCTACGCAAGGAGTTGAACGACCTGTCCCTCAACGCCGAAGAGCGGGCCTACCGCTCCATCATCGAGCTGATCCTCTCCGGCCACTACCGACCGGGTGACTTTCTCCTCGAACTGGACCTGGCTCCCCGCCTCGACATGAGCCGCACCCCCGTGAGCCGCGCCCTGAGCCGTCTCGTCACCGAGGGATTCCTCAACCGCATGGCGAAAAAGGGCTGCTACATCCCCCTGCCGACGCCGGAGGACGCCGAGGAAGTCTTTTCCGCCCGGAAGGCCGTCGAGGGCCAGGCCGCCGCGCGCGCCGCAAGGCTGGCGACGAAAGAGGACATCGCGTTGCTGGAACGCATCGTCGCCGAGGACAACGAGGCCGTCCGCAGAAGGCAGAAGGAACGCTTCGCCCGCATCAACGAGGACTTCCACTTCGCCATCGCCCGGGCCAGCCACAACGCCTACCTGGAAAAGTGGATCCGCAACATCTTCTGGCGCGCCAACATCTACATCTTCTACTTCGACAGCTTCTACCGACAGAGGGAAAACGAGATTCCTCCCCAGAAGACACCCCTTCAGCATGCCACCATCATCGAGGCCATCGCCTCCGGCGACGCCGAAGGAGCCGCTCGGGCCATGACGGACCACATCGACCACACGTACCAGGTTCTGGGGCGATAGGAAGCGATCAGGCAGAGGAAGATACGAAAAGGAGAGGCGACCCGGGAGCGCTCCCGAACCGCCTCTCCTTTTTTCGCCGAGACGGCCGCGCCACCGGCAGACCAACCTTGGCAAAACCCCTCGAGGAGGGGTTTGACCTTCCTGGGATTGCGGCCATCCCGGCCGCAGGCGGGACGGGGTCACCGTCCCGCCGAGGTTCCCGACTTGAACTCCCTCTTCGGCAACGGCGGCTTGCGGGAACCGTTCGCCCCTTGCGGGACGGAGCGGGCAGGGACGCCAGCAGGAGCGGGACGGGACTACCGGCCCTCCCGGTTCGTGCCCTGAAAGCCGCCGCTTCGACGACGAAGGCCGGGAGCGAGAACAACCTCGCCCCATCGGGCCGCGCTCCCGGAAGGGGCAAAGGCGTTCTGCCGTTGCGACGACTTCCCCGTCGCAAGCTCCCGGGTAGCTCCCGGACAGACGAGGAGACGTGCCCCGACGAAACCGGCCAGACCTCGCAGCAGCCCCTTTCGGGAACGGCCTCGATCTTCAGGAGGGACTCCGGGGTCAGTCCTTTTCCCCCTCCGATTCCGCCAGGGCACGCACCTGCTCCAGGGGAAGGTCGAGGACGTCGGCCACCTGGGCGGCGTCGAAGCCGCGGGAGAGCATCTTCCGGGCGCTCTCAAGCATCGCCTCGTTGCGGCCTTCCTGACGACCTTCCTGGCGGCCTTCCATACGACCCTCCTCGCGGCCTTCCAGGCGGCCTTCCTTCCTGATCTTCCTGATCTCGCGCTGCACGTAGGTCACCATCTTCTCCGCCTCCTCTTCGCTCGCGATTTCTTCGGCCATTCCGCTCAGGTCCACTCCCTCACGCTTCGCCAGGATCGTCAGGTAGCCCGCGAAGTGGCGCGACAGGATCTCACGCTCCTCCGGCGGAAGGAGCTTGCGGTACTCCAGCAGACGACGCACCGTCATGGACAGGTCCTCTTCCTTCGACGGGTTGGCCAGGTAGAGCAGACCTCCCAGCGCGTCCCGGAAGGCCAGGAGCTCCTCCGACGTCCGCTTGCCCAGGACCATGAGGTGGTAGCTGAAGTTGGGCACGAATCCCGCGAAGGCATCCCCGTTTTCGACCTTCTCGACGAAGGTCGACGCCACCGTCCATTTCTGCATTCCGTCGTAGAAGACCACGGGGATGACGGGCGGCAGCAGGTAGCTCTTCCTCCTCGATTTCGACCCCGCCTCTTCCACGCAGCGCTCCCAGATGCGCACCATGTAGGCCAGCAGGCGGAAGGGCATGAGGTGGTCCACGCTCGATTGGTGCTCGACGAGGATGTAGATGTAGGTCTCCTTCCCTCCGCGGCGGATCCGGTAGAGGACGTCCGATTCCCGCGCGACGAGTTCCTGGGAGATGAAGGAGACGTTCTCCAGTTCGATGTCCTCCAGGCCCACTCCCTCCAGCGTCCCGAAGCGGAGAAAGCGCCTCAGAAACTGGAAAAAGAGGGCTTTGTCGCTCAGAAAGTTGCGGAAGGCCCGGTCCTTGTCTCCCATCAAAGCCCCTCCTTCTGTACCTGTACCGCGCGCGGCGCTCGCTTGTCTCAACCTCGGTCCCGGCGGAAGGGTTTGACCTTCCTGGGATTGCGGCCATCCCGGCCGCAGGCGGGACGGGACTACCGGCCCTCCCGGTTCGCGCCCTGAAAGCCGCCGCTTCGACGACGAAGGCCGGGAGCGAGAAAAGCCCCTCGCCCCATCGGGCCGCGCTCCCGGCAGGGGCAAAGGCGTTCTGCCGTTGCGACGATTTCCCCGTCGCAAGCTCCCGGGTAGCTCCCGGACAGACGAAAAGACGTGCCCCGACGAAACCGGCCAGACCTCGCAGCAGCCCCTTTCGGGAACGGCCTCGATCTTCAGGAGGGACTCCGGGGTCAGTCCTTTTCCCCCTCCGATTCCGCCAGGGCGCGCACCTGCTCCAGGGGAAGGTCGAGGACGTCGGCCACCTGGGCGGCGTCGAAGCCGCGGGAGAGCATCTTCCGGGCGCTCTCAAGCATCGCCTCGCGACGGCCTTCCTGACGACCTTCCATACGGCCTTCCTGACGGCCTTCCTGACGGCCCTCCTGACGGCCCTCCTGGCGGCCTTCCATACGGCCCTCCTGACGGCCTTCCATACGACCCTCCTCGCGGCCTTCCAGGCGGCCTTCCTTCCTGATCTTCCTGATCTCGCGCTGCACGTAGGTCACCATCTTCTCCGCCTCCTCTTCGCTCGCGATTTCTTCGGCCATTCCGCTCAGGTCCACTCCCTCACGCTTCGCCAGGATCGTCAGGTAGCCCGCGAAGTGGCGCGACAGGATCTCACGCTCCTCCGGCGGAAGGAGCTTGCGGTACTCCAGCAGACGACGCACCGTCATGGACAGGTCCTCTTCCTTCGACGGGTTGGCCAGGTAGAGCAGACCTCCCAGCGCGTCCCGGAAGGCCAGGAGCTCCTCCGACGTCCGCTTGCCCAGGACCATGAGGTGGTAGCTGAAGTTGGGCACGAATCCCGCGAAGGCATCCCCGTTTTCGACCTTCTCGACGAAGGTCGACGCCACCGTCCATTTCTGCATTCCGTCGTAGAAGACCACGGGGATGACGGGCGGCAGCAGGTAGCTCTTCCTCCTCGATTTCGACCCCGCCTCTTCCACGCAGCGCTCCCAGATGCGCACCATGTAGGCCAGCAGGCGGAAGGGCATGAGGTGGTCCACGCTCGATTGGTGCTCGACGAGGATGTAGATGTAGGTCTCCTTCCCTCCGCGGCGGATCCGGTAGAGGACGTCCGATTCCCGCGCGACGAGTTCCTGGGAGATGAAGGAGACGTTCTCCAGTTCGATGTCCTCCAGGCCCACCCCCTCCAGCGTCCCGAAGCGGAGAAAGCGCCTCAGAAACTGGAAAAAGAGGACTTTGTCGCTCAGAAAGTTGCGGAAGGCCCGGTCCTTGTCTCCCATCAAAGCCCCCTCCTTCTTCTCTTGTGTCCGCCTGCCTTTGTTTTTGCCTGTCGATCGGAGCCCTTCGCCCGGAGCTCTCCCTCAGGGCGGACAAAAGACCCCGCATGATCATTATAACTCGGAGGCGCCTTGAGACACTGAAATGGCTTTTCAACCTCGGACGAGCCATTGACAGCGATAGCAAAACATGGTAAGAAAATTACATCAAGTTCCTTAAGGACACAAGGATGAACACATCACTCCTCCGCCTTTCGGCGGCTCTTTTTGGGCTCCGATATAATGAATTCATAAAAGGACTCATTGATACCGACATAACGAGGTGACTTCCATGACGGGCAAGACGGTGTTGCAGTTGGGCTACGGCATGCAGGGAAAGGCCGCTCTGGCCGATCTGGTTCAGAACCGATCCGTCTCGACGATCATCGTCGCCGACGGGTCGGAGGAGGTCATGAGGGCTCCTGAGGCGACAGGATCGGCCAAGGTCCGGCCAGTCCGCCTCGACGCCTCCGACAGGAACGCTCTGGCCGCGCTCATGAGAGAGGCCGACGTCGTCGTCGAGCTCCTTCCCGGCCCCTTCGCCCTCCCCACGGCGCGTCTGGCCGCCGAGACGGGAGTCTCTCTCGTCAGCGCCATGTACCTGGCCAATCCCGGCGAGACCGATCCTGCCGAAAGAGAGCGCCAGCGTGGCGAGGTGGAGGCCATCGACAGGGAGGCCCGGGCCAGGGGGATCGCCCTCGTCGAGGAGTTCGGCATGGATCCGGGCCTCGATCTCGCCCTGGGGCGGGAGGCCCTTAAAAGGCTTGACTCCGTCGTCGCCTTTCATTCCTACGGAGCGGGTTTCCCCGAGAAGGAAGCGTCCGATAACCCGCTTCAATATCGCTTCACCTGGTCCGTCATCGGCGTCATGCGCTCCTATCTCCGGCCCGCCCGGTATCTGAGGGGAGGATCGGTCATCGACGTCGCCGCCGACGAGATGTTCTCGCCCCGTCACAGCCACATTCTCGATCTGCCCGAAATGGAAGGTCCTCTTGAATGCTTCCCCAACGGCGATGCCGCCGCCTACGCCCGCCGTTTCGCCATCGCCGATCAGGTGAAGGACATGGGCCGCTATATCTGCCGCTGGCCCGGCCACGGCGCCTTCTGGTCCGTCATGGCCCGTTCGGGCTTTCTCTCCGAGAAACCCGTCGGCTGCGGCGACGTCACCGTCGCCCCCAACGCCTTCTGCGCCGCTCTCCTCGGCTCTCAGGACCAGTTCTTCTACGGCGAGGGGCAGCGCGACGTGGCCCTGGTCCGAACCGACGTCCGAGGCTACCGGGACGGGAAGCCCTGCCGCGTCGTCGGCCAGATCGTCGACAGACGGGACCTGACGACGGGCTTCACGGCCATGCAGAGGACCGTCGGTTTCCCCGTCTCCATCGCCGCCTCGATGCTTCTCGACGGCCGCATCGAGGGCAGGGGGCTCCTCTCACCGATGGACATTCCCTTCGGGCCTCTCGTCGAGGAGCTCTCCCGTCGGGGCATTTCCGTCTCCTTCGACGTCACCGAATGGGACGGTCGCGTCGAGCCATGAAGATTCCCTTCGTCAAAGGGCACATGGGCGGAAACACGATCGCTCTCTTTCGCGACGAGACCTTCCCCCGGCACGACCGCCCGGCCTCCGTCACCCGGGCCCTTTTCGACGATGGCCTGGCCTGCCACGAGGCGGGACTGCTCCGTCCCTTCCCCGAGACGATCGCCGTCAAGATCGTCGGCCGATCGTCTCGGGCCTGGATCACGGCCTGCGGCGGCCTCACGCAGGTTCTGGGCCGCGTCCTCACCGACGAAGAGGCCTGCCGCAAGCTGAATCTGACGCGAGTGACACGTCCCGCGTCGGTCGTCCTCGACACCGACGGGGGGCAAGTTCCCCTCTTCATCGACGAGACCTCCGAGGGACCGAGAACCTGGACGGACATGACGGCCTTTCTGGGCGAGCTTTTCCGCGACGGACTGGAAGAGCTCTTTCTGGAGGGATTCAGGGCCCGGAGGATCGGCAAGTTTCTCGTCGTCGACGGTCGGGACCTGGAGGGGCGTCACTGCCCCGAGGCCGTCGAAACCCTCTCTTCGGAGGTGAAAGAGACGCTGGTGGCGATGCAGAGGGCCTTCCTCCGCTCCCCCTCGGGTAAGAAGAGCCTCGACTTCGCCCTTTTCGACGACCGTTCCGAAAGGCGGGGACGCTTCCGCCTCCTCTTTCCCCACAACATCCCCGAGGGGCACATCGAACCGGCCTGCGGGACGGGAACCGTAGCCGTCGCCCTGGCCCTTTTCGCCTCGGGCCGTCTCGAGGCGGCGGATCTTCTGGGCGACGGCAGTCATGAACTTCTTTTCGAATCGGGAGGCGGTCCCTTCCTGGGAGGCCCGGAAGAGAGCCGTCTTCGCATGGAGGTGATAAACCGACAACCGACGAAAATCTTTTTCTCCCACGACCGGGTCCGCCTGACCGTTATGGGCGACCTCTTTCTGCCCGACGGAGGCGACGAGAGTTGAAGACGTAAAGGAACGCCTCCGAGGACCCCCGACATCGAGAAAGGAGCGAAACAATCATGGGTGATATCGCGGCAAAAGGAGCCCTCTCTCTCGTTCCCGTCGTTCTGGCCCTCTTTCTGGCCTTCAGGACGAAGGACGCCGTCTTCTCCCTCCTCATCGGCTGCATCGTCGGCGTCGTCATCGCCGGATTCGATCCCGCCACGGGTCTTTCCAAGCTCTTTCAGAACGCCCTGGGCAACGGGGACTTCATCTGGGTCATGATGATCGAGATCGCCGTGGGCATCATGGTGGCCTTCTACCTCCGGGCCGGCGTCATCGCCGCCTTCGCGGAGAAGGCCGGAACGCGCGTCAGGACCCGCCGGGCCGCCTCGGCCTTCGGCTGGCTCCTGGGCATCTTCATCTTCTTCAGCGACTACTTCAGCCCTCTTTTCAGCGGCCCCATCGCCCGGCCTCTGACGGACAAGCACAAGGTCTCGCGCGAGATGCTGGCCTACCTCCTCGACTCGGGCAGCGCCCCCGTCTGCACCCTCGTCCCCCTGACGGGATGGGCCGTCTACATCGCCGGTCTCCTCAAAGGCTACGGCCCCATCGGCGGCGCCGACGAGGGGATGAAGGTCTTCATCCAGTCCATCCCCTACAACTTCTACGGCTGGTTCGCCGTCATCCTGGCGGGACTCATCGCCTTCGGCATCGTCCCCAACTTCGGTCCCATGAAAAAGGCCGAGGAGCGGGCTCTCAGGGAGGGCAAAGTCATCCGCGACGGCGCCACGCCCCTCACGGGCGAGGAGATGGATCTCATCAAACCCCTTCCGGGCAAGAAGCCCCATCTCGTCGTCTATCTTTTAACCCCCGTTCTCATCGTCATCGCCGTCGCCCTGGGCACCTTCCTCGTCATGGGCAGCACCAAGATCCTCGAGGCCTTCTTCATCGCCGTCATGTACCAGGCCGTCGTCATGGCCCTCGGCGGCTACTTCCGAAGCGTCAAGGACGGCATGGACGTGGCCGTCAACGGCATCAAGGCCGTCATGCCGGCCATTCTCATTCTGGCTTTGGCCTACTGCATCAACACCGTTTCGAAGTCGCTGGGCGCCCAGCAGTTCATCATCTCTCTCACCGAGGGATGGATGACGTCGGGGATGCTCCCCTTCATCACCTTCGTCACGGGAGCGCTCATCTCCTTCTTCACCGGAACCTCCTGGGGGACCTACGCCATCCTGACGCCCTTCGTCCTCCCCGTGGCCATGAGCCTCTCGGGCGGCGTCGTCAACCCCCTCGTCCTGGCCACCATCGGCGCCGTCACCGGCGGCGGACTCTTCGGCGACCACTGTTCGCCCGTCTCGGACACGACCTGTCTCTCCTCTTTCGGGGCCGGGTCGGACCACATGGATCACGTGGCGACGCAGCTGCCCTACGCCCTCCTGGCGGCCCTTCTGTCAGGGGCTCTCTTCATCGTCATCGGGATGATGGGCGCCTAGAGGATCGGGGCGGACGGGCTCTCCGTCCGCCCCGATCGCACGGATAAGGAACAGGCAAGGAGGAGTATCGCCCATGACCGCTCGGCCGTCCGTCGCCATTCTCTGCTGGGAGGAAGGACAGGTCCCCCGGGGCCTGGTCCAGCTCGAATCTCTCCGAGGCAACAGCACCAACGCCGCTTCCTACGCCTACCCGGTGCGCTTTTCCCGCATCGAGGGGGCCAACGTCGAGACCGTCCTGGAAAACCCCGACAGGAAGATCCTGGAGCGGATGATCGACGAATCCCGTCGTCTCGTCGCCGAAGAGGGAATCCGGGCCGTCACGACGAGCTGCGGCTTCAACGCCCTCTTCCAGCGCGAACTGGCCCGGAGCCTCGACGTTCCCGTCTTCACCTCCAGTCTCCTTCAGGTTCCTCTCGTCTCGGCCCTCATCGGGGGCAGGACCGTCGCCGTCATCACGGCGAAAAAGAGGGCGCTGAAAGAGGAACACCTTCGGGCCGTGGCCATCGCCCCCTCCCTTCCCCTGGAGATCATCGGGATGGAGGAGGCCCCGGAGTGGAACAAGATCTTCGTCGCTCCCGACGAGGAGATCGACCTCGACGTCGTCGCCCGCGAGGTCGTGGACCGGGCCTGCGAGGCCAAAGGGAAGGATCGGTCCATCGGCGCCTTCGTCCTGGAATGCACCGATCTTCCCCCCTTCGCCGAGGCCGTCAGAGAGGCGACGGGCCTTCCCGTCTTCGATTTCATCACGCTCGTCGACTGGGTTCAGGCGGCACTGGGCCGCTGAGTCGACGGAGCCCTATTCTCTCAAGGAGGCATCGCTCGTGAAAAAAGCGCTCGTTTTCGGGGCCGGACTCGTGGCCCGCCCCTGCGTGCAGTACCTGCTCGCCAACGGCATCGAGGTGACCGTCGCCGACCTTTCCGAGGCCAACCTGGCCCGGGTGACGGAAGGACACGCCCTGAGCCGGACCGTCGTCGCCGACGCCGGGACAGAGGCGGAAGCTCTCATCGACGGAGTCGGGCCCGACGTCGTCGTCTGCCTCCTGCCTCCCCGCTTCATGGCTTCCGTGGCCCGCCAGTGCCTCAGGGCCGGGGTCCATCTCGTCCACCCCGCCTACCTGGACGGGGAGACGGAGGCCCTTTCCGGCGAGGCGGAAAGGGCCGGACTCCTCTTCCTCGTCGAGCTCGGTCTCGATCCGGGCATCGACCACATGTCGGCGGCCAGGACCATTCGGGAGATCCACGGCCGAGGCGGCCAGGTCCTCTCCTTCCGTTCCCTCTGCGGCGCCCTTCCCTCGGCAGAGGCCAACACCAACCCCTGGGGATACAAGCTCTCCTGGGCTCCGGCGAGCCTCATCGGCGCCAGCAGGCGGACGGCCCGGGTCCTTCTCGACGGGCGTGAAATCCTCTGGCCCGACGGAAAGACCTACGAAAAGGCCCACATCGAAAAGATCGAGGGCATGGGCTGGTACGAAGTCTACGCCAACGCCGACTCCCTGCCCTACGTCGAGACCTACTCCATCCCGGAAGCGCGGACCCTCTACCGGGGGACGATCCGCTACCCCGGCTGGTCGGAGACGATCTGCGCCATGAACGTCCTGGGCCTTTTCGACGAGAGCCCTCTCGACCTGAAAGGGGAGACCTTCCGGCGCTTCACGGCCCTCCGGGCCGGGGCGAGGCCGGACGAGGCGGTCCGAGAGGCCCTCTGCCGCCGCCTGAATCTGGCCCCCTACGCGACGGTCCTCCATCGTTTCGACTGGCTCGGACTTCTCGACGACCGCCCCATTCCCTTCGAAAGGGGAAGCGCCCGCGACGTCGTCGCCTGCCTCTTCGCCGAAAAGCTCGTCTACGAACAAGGAGAGAGGGATCTCGTCATCCTCCAGGATGAATTCCTGGCCACCTTCCCCGGCCGTTCCGATCCGATCCGCTACCTCTCCACCCTCGTCGACTTCGGCCTCCCCGACGGCGACACGTCGATCGCCCGGACGACGGGCCTCCCTCCGGCCATCGCCGCCCGTCTCCTCGTCGAGGGAAAGATCGCGGCCCGCGGCGTCCTCCGCCCCGTCCTTCCCGAGATCTACGAACCGGTTCTGGCTGAGCTCGAATCGGAGGGGATCGTCCTCAGGGAAACCTCAAGCCCGACCTAGGAGGAACCGACGGGGCTCCGTCGCCCCGTCACGGATATCGCAGGAATCACGATAAGAAGCACCCGGGAAAGGCCAAAACGCCCGAAGGCATGGCCTTTCCCGGGTGCGTGGCCGTCTCCCGCCGGGAAAGATCCGACCTCGCGCAAGCCCGGGCCTTTCCCGGGTGCGTCGACCCCTTCGGCCGCGCCCGACCCGAGGGGAGCGAAAGCGTTCCTGTGTCCCGTCATCGGAAAGGGGGGAACTCTCGGGGGAACGCGACGGCTGGGCCGAACTGGGGAAAGGGCGGGACTCCCTTTTTACCGGAAGGTTTTTCTAACAAAAAGAGAGACAGAGCCCTCGAGCCGGTAAAACGTGCGAAAAAAGCGACCAAAAGCCTTCTGAATGGTTTTTTCACGGTGAATTGCTATACTGATGTCACCCGACGCATCAGATCGGCGCAGAGGCAAACCCAATCTCCAAGCGCAAGGCCTTGTTTTCTTTATTGACAAATCAAACATGTTCAAAGTTTTTAACTCCTACAGATGAGAGGGGGTTTTACCGGAGTTTTCCCCAGACTACGTTTTTCAGGACTTTTTCAGGCGGACTTCCGCGAGATTCCTCCTCCCACGCGGCCCCGATGAGGGACCCACTAAACCCTTTCGACCTCTCAAGGAGGGAAATTCCATGAACAAGGATCACCGTCTCAAGGAAATCACTTCGGAAGCGACGGACTTCAAGCGGGAAATCGGCGTCTTCGGCGGAGTCAGCATCATCGGCGGCATCATGATCGGATCGGGCATCTTCTACCTGGGGGCCATCGTCCTCCAGCGGACCGGCATGAGCCTAGGCCTTTCCCTGGCCTGCTGGCTCGTCGGCGGCATCATCTCTCTCATGGGCGGACTCTGCTTCGCCGAACTGGGAGCGGCCATGCCGCGATCGGGCGGTTCGACGGTCTACCTCTCCGAGGCTTTCCATCCCGTCGTGGGCTTCATCCGAGGCTTCAGCGACTGGGCCATCGGCGGACCGGGGTCGGTGGCGGCCATCGCCATCGCCCTGCCCAGCGCGCTCCAGTCCTTTTTCTCCCTCGGCGAGGGGACCATCAAGGCCATCGCCATCGCCCTGATCGTCGCCCTCACCGTCTACAATCTCTTCGGCATCCGCGTGGGAACCCTGCTCCAGGACACCTTCATGATCGCCAAGCTGATTCCCATCTTCCTCATCATGTTCGCCGCCCTCATCGCGGGGAAGGTCTCGCCGGAGCTGAGCCTCGCCCCCGTCGTCGGCGGACCGGTGGGCACCGTCAAAATCCTTTCCATGGTGGCCTTCGGCGTCGTGGCCTCCCTCTGGGCCTACGAGGGCTGGTCCAACATCAACAGCGTCGCCGAGGAGATGAAAGATCCCCGCAAGAGCCTGCCCCGCGCCGTCTTTCTGGGCATCGGATTCGTCACGCTCCTCTACGTGGCCTTCAACTACGCCATCTACCGCGTCCTGCCCTTCGAGGAGATCCGCTCCATGCTCTCCGAGGACAATCTCTACCTCGGCACGGCCGTCGCCAAAAAGATCTTCGGCAATTTCGGCGCCGTCCTCGTCACGATCGGCATGGCCGTCTCCATGTTCGGCGCCCTGAACGGGCTCATCATCGCCCAGCCCCGCATGTACTACGCCCTGGCCCAGGAGGGGCACTTCTTCAAGAGCTTCGCCCGGCTCCATCCGAAGCACAAGGTCCCCACGGCGGCCCTCCTCGTCCAGGGCCTCCTGTCCATTCTCCTCGTCCTTTCGAGGAACCTGGACCAGCTGACCTCCCTCGTCGTCTTCATCGGCATGGTCTTCAACCTCATGACGATTCTCGCCGTTTTCATTCTCCGCAGGAAACATCCCCACATCGCCAGGCCCTACAAGGTCTTCGGCTATCCCTTCACCGTCTTCGTCACCTCGCTGATCTTCCTGGGCCTCGTCGTCAACACCTTCTTCGACGATCCGACGAGCGCGCTCCTGGGAATCACCGTCCCCGTCGTCGGCGTCTTCGTCTACATGTACTTCGATCGCCGCCTCAAGAGGGAACGCCGGGCGGAAGGAGAGGTCTGACGATGAGACAGGCCTGGATCAACGGCAAGATCTATCTGGAAAGGGGCTCTTTCTGCCAGGCCCTTCTCGTCGAGGACGGGGTGATCGTCAAGACGGGATCGGACGAGGAGATCGGAGCCCTTGCCGGCACGAGCCCCGTCGTCGACTGTCGCGGCAAGACCCTCGTTCCCGGCCTGAACGATTCCCACCTTCACCTTTCCTGTTTCGGCGCCTCCCTGATGGAGGTCGATCTGACGAGGGCGACGAGTATCGACGAGATCGTCTCCCTCTGCCGTGACCACATGGCCCGCCACCCCGAGAGGAGCCGAGAGGGCATGCGGAGCATGGGCTGGAATCAGGACCTTTTCGAGAAAGACAGGCGTCTGCCCGACAGGGACGATCTGGACCGCATCTCGACGGAGATCCCCATCGTCCTCGAAAGGGTCTGCGGCCATATCTGCGCCACCAATTCCAAAGTTCTCGAAATTCTGGGAATCGACGAAAAGACGGCCTCTCCCGAGGGCGGAACGATCGAGCGGGACCGTTCGGGCAGGCCTCGGGGCATCTTCACGGAAAACGCCGTGGCCTGGGTCGAGGGGACCGTTCCCCCCCTTCCCATGGAGAGCCGGATGGAGCTTTTCGAAAAGGCCATGGACTATGCCGCCTCCTGCGGCCTGACCTCCCTTCAGTCCAACGACGTGGGGGCGCCCAATGCCTGCGGCGACTTCATCTCCATCCGCAGACTCTACGAGGAGGGACGGGCCAAGATCCGCTTCCGCCATCAGGTCACCTGCCAGACGGCCGAGGAAATAGAACGACTCGTCGCCACCGAGCGCAGTCTTCCCGCCTACGGAGGCGACATGCTCACCTTCGGCCCTCTCAAGCTCTTCAAGGACGGCAGTCTGGGGGCCCGGACGGCCCTGATGCGGCAGGCCTACCGGGACGATCCGGGCAATTTCGGCGTCGAGGCCCTGAGCGACAGCCTTCAGGAGACCCTCTGCCGCAAGGCCGCCCAGTGCGGCCTCCAGGTGATCACCCACGTCATCGGCGACAGGGCCATCGAAAAGACCCTCGACATCTACGAAAAAATCATGCAAGAGGGGAGAAAGGACCTCCGTCACGGCCTGGTCCACTGCCAGATCACCGATTGGGCCCTTCTGGAGAGGATCGCCCGACTGGGCGTCGTCGTCTTCTTTCAGCCCATCTTTCTCGACTACGACATGCACATCGTCGAGGACCGGTGCGGCGGAGAGCTGGCCCGCACCTCCTACGCCTTCGCCAGCCTCGACGCCCTCGGAGCGCCCATCGGCTACGGCACCGACGCCCCCGTCGAAGACCTCAACCCCTTCCCGAACATCTGCGAGGCCGTCACCCGCCAGGACCGGTCGGGCCACCCTCAAGGGGGCTTCCATCCCCAGGAACGCGTCGACGTCTGCACGGCCCTCGACGCCTACACGGCGGGCAGCGCCTACTGCGAGTTCATGGAGCACAGGAAGGGACGCATCCGCGAGGGCTACCTGGCCGACTTCACCCTTCTCAGCGAGGACATCTTCTCCATCGCCCCCGAAAGGATCCGGGATATCAAGGCCCTCATGACCGTCGTGGGAGGCAGGACCGTCCATCGCGACGCCTCTTTCTAGCGGCCGGGCCGGAAACCCCCGGGGCCACGCCTTTCCCCCTTCCCGTTCCTGCGGCCCCTCCGGTCTTCGGATAACGAAGTCTTCCTTCCGTCCGAATGGAAGGGAGACTTCATTATCCGAAGGACAAAATATCGAAAGCCCCTCTCTTGCGCCTCCCGTTCCGCTGGCCTTTGATGAAAGGGACTCCATCTCACGGGAGCATCCCTTGCCGAAGAGAGGAAGTGAACGCCATGATCAGCACCACTCTTTTTCCCGGGCGTTACGTCCAGGGCGAAGGCGCCCGCAGGCAGATCGGCTCCGATCTGAGCCGGCTGGGCGCGAGGGGACTCGTCATCTGCGGTCCCACCGTTTTCAGGAAAGCTCTCCCCGACTACGAGCCTTTCATGAGAAAGGCCGTCGACGTGACCGTCGAGACCTACCGAGGCGAATGTTCCGACGAGGAGATAGCCCGCCTTCTCGGCCTGGCCCTCCATTCCAAGGCCCAGTTCATCGTCGGCCTCGGCGGCGGCAAGGTCCTCGACACGGCCAAGGCCGTCGCCTACGAGGCCCGCCTCCCCGTCGCCGTCGTCCCCACCATCGCCGGAACCGACGCCCCCTGCAGCGCCCTCTCCGTCATCTACACCGAGGAGGGCGCGTTCAAGCGCTATCTCGTCCTGCCCCGCAACCCCGATCTGGTCCTCGTCGACACGGAGATCGTCGCCCGGGCTCCCGTCCGCCTTCTCGTCTCCGGCATGGGAGACGCCCTGGCCACCTGGTTCGAGGCCGAGTCGTGCAGGAAAGCCTACGCATCGAACATGACGGGCAACGTGGGCTCCCTGTCGGCCTACGCCCTGGCCCGCCTCTGCTACGACACGCTTCTCGAAGACGGCCTGGCGGCCCGCACGGCCTGCGAGGCCCGCATCGTCACGCCCTCGCTGGAGCGGATCGTCGAGGCCAACACGCTGCTGAGCGGGCTGGGCTTCGAAAGCGGCGGCCTGGCCACCTCCCATTCCATACACAACGGCCTGACCGTCCTCGAAAGGACCCATGCCTTCTACCACGGAGAGAAGGTGGCCTTCGGCACCCTGGCCTCTCTCTTCCTGACGGACAAGCCCGTCGACGTCATCGACGAGGTCTTCGATTTCTGCGAGTCCGTGGGCCTGCCGACGACGCTGGGCCAGATCGGCCTGGCCGACGTCTCCGACGAGGAGCTCCTGGCCGTCGCCGAGGCGAGCTGCGCCGAGGGGGAGACGATCCACAACGAATCGGTCCCCGTCACGCCCCGCAGCGTCTTCGCGGCCCTCAAGGGCGCCGACGCCGAGGGGCGGCGCCGGGCCCGCTGAGAGAGTGCCGTCCCGGTCCGCAAGGGTCGAGGCCCGGTTTTCGGGGGATAGGGGTGGGAAAATCCGTGCTGCCGGAAGGCGACGGGAATGGCGAGGGAAAACCCTTCGCCCCTGCGGGGCGGCGCGGCCAGGATGGCCACGCTCCCGGCAAAGGCGCCTGTCTTCGGGAGGTCGGGCCTTCCGAAGGCAGGCGCCCGCTCGGGCTCCGGAGGGTTTCGATCCTCCCGGGGTTGCGGCCCGGCGCGAAACCCTGCGGGACGGCCTTTTCGTCCCGCAGGGTTTCGCCTGCCGTCCCTTCGGCGGCATGGAGCTTCGAGAAAGAGGAGGGGGCTAGGGAAGGGGCAGGGGGAACCGGTCGGCTGCGGGCACAAAGGCGACGCCGTCGGGACCGAGGAAGGGAAAGGTCCACGCCTCTCCCTCGAAGGGACCGGGCCAGCCGAAATTCCGGGAAAGCTCCAGACAATACCCCCGAAGGCGCTCTCCGATGACGTCGATCAGCTCCGGCGAAAAGCGCACGGAAGGCCCCGTCACGGAAAGGGCGCAGAGAGATTCGTCCTTCCTGTTCACGACGGGAGCGGAGATCGAAGTGAATCCATGATTGTATTCGTCGAGGCTGACCGCATAGCCCCTTCGCCTCACCGACAGAATGTCTCCGTACATGGCCTCCCGATCGACGATCGTCTTCGGGGTCAGGGGACGCGCTTCGGACAGGATGGCGTCGATTTCCTCCTGCCTCATGAAGGCGAGCAGCGACTTGGCGCCCGCCCCGGCCCAGAGATAGTACTCCGTTCCGACGACGGGGGTGAACCTGAAATTCGCTTCAGGCTCCACCTTTTCGTAGAGACGCCGGACGGTGCCGTCTCTCACGTACATGATGGAGGTCTCCTGAAATTCATCTCTTAATTTAACCAGATAAGGATAGGCGACTTTCCTGAGCGTATCCTGCATTTTTTCGCAGTAGCCGAGCAGGTAGATGCTTTGGCCCAAGGCATATTTCTTCGATGCCTCTTCTCTTCTGACAAAATTTTCTTTTTCTAATATGTTCAGAATTCTCGATGCGGTGGAAATAGGTATTCCGACTTTTTTCGCTATTTCCGTCAGGGAAATTTTTCTGTTTTCACCCAAGAAACACCTCAATACCTTCAAGGCTCTCTCTATGGCCTGGGTTCCCGTCTCTTTTTCTTTTGTCTTCTGCACGCTGCGGACCTCCAAGTCGAATCTCAAACTCTCTTGCACTGTACCTCAACCGTCAGGCAGTCTCAAGCTCCAGGAGACCGGACAGATCCTTTCGATCGGGCAATTCGGCCAGAATCGCCTCGAGGACGCCGCCCGCCACGGCCAGGGCCTTGTCCGAGAGGGTGAGCCAGCTCCCCTCTCCACAGCGGGGATCGACGTCGCCGATCTTCATGCCCGTAAAGACGGGAACGGAGGGATGGATCAGCCCCCGCAGCAGACCGCCCGTCCGGGCGGCGACGGGCAAACCGTCCACCGTCCCCAGGACCTCGCCGACGGCGACGACGTCGCCGATCTCTCTCCGGGGTCTGAAGAAACCCGCACCGGGCGAGCGGACGATCCGCCGCTCCGATTCCCCTCCGATGACGCCGGGGACGCCCGTATTGGGGGCCGCCGGCCCCGCGTAGATCACCCGTCCCAGGCGGTGTCCCCTCAACGTCTCCACGACGCAGTGGACATCCTCCCCGGCGACGAAGCCGGGGCCGATGGCCACGACTCTCGGCGCCATGGAGAGATTCGTCCCCGTCTTCCGCTTGGCCATGATGGCGTCGACGACGCAGTCGGGCCTGACGGAGGCGATCGATTTCCCCTCGGGGTCGATCCAGAGAGGAACGACGTCGGGCGAGGAGGGAAAGAGGCCCCGTTCCATGAGGAGAAAACGGAGCCCTTCGACGGAGGCCTCGCCGTCGAAGACGGCCCGGGCGGCGCTCACGGGACGCCGGATCACCGTGGGCAGAGGCGCTTCGAGACAGACGACACGAAAGCCGACGCGATGGAGGCGCCAGAGAATGCCCGTGGCCAAGTCGCCGCCTCCGCGGACGATGACGGTCTTCGATGTTTTCATCGCTCTTCCTCCTCTTTTTGCTGTCGTTCCAGCAGTTCCAGGTAATCCCGGGGCGTATCGGCATCCATGAAGAGACGATCGGCCTCGGGAATAAAGAGGACTTCCTCCGCGAAGAGCCGAAGCCGTCCCCGCCCGCCCTCGTCTCCCTCGACCTCCCGGAAACGGGCCTTCCAGAGAGGCTCGTAGAAGGAGGGGTGACCGAAACGACCCCGACGTTCGGGGACGAGGGCCGTCTTGCCCCGGGGACGGCGGGTGAAACCCTCGTGAAGCCGCTCTACGTCCGAGCGACGCACCAGAGGCATGTCGCCCAAAAGAAGGGCGAAGGGACGGGGCTCCTCTCCCAGGGCTTCGACGGCCAGGGCCAGAGAGCGGGACTGGCCCCTTTCGGGGTGTTCGTTGACGACGAGCGTCGCGTCGGGGGACAGAGCGGCCACGGCACTGGCACGATCGGGGGACGTGACGACGACGACGCGATCAAAGGGGGCGCCGCGGAAAAGGTCGAGGACGGTCGAGAGGACCGATCCACTGCCGAAGGGGAGAAAAAGCTTGTCCCGCCCCATCCTCCGAGACAGCCCCGCCGCCAGAACCAGTCCATCCATCGCGACTCCCTCCCAACGTCATCAGATAGATCCGGTCGTAGCGGCCGAGACGGGCCACCGTCTCGGCGACGAGGACACGTCCTTCTTGCGAGAGACGATCGGCCTTGTTGATGACCAGGTAGCGCCGGAAGGTCTCCCCCTCGGGGCTTCCCTTCAGGAAGAGCCTCTCGCTCTCCAGGATTCGGGCCAGCTCTTCCGCCGTCGGCCTGGCGCCCTCGTCCAGCCCCGAGGCGGCAAGGAAGAGAGGCAGGCGGAAGACGCGCCTCCCGTCGAGGGGCTCGGTGAAAAGCTCGGAGCCGACGACGACGATCTGGCACGTCGTCAGAGAGGGAATGACGGGCTCGTTTTCGCCGTAGCCCTTGACGGGGAATCCCTTGGCCCCGTCGGCCTCGACGATCACCTTCTTCGCGAGGCCCGAGGCGTAGAGCCCGTCAACCTCGCGAGCCTCGAATCCCTTCAGCTTCTCTCCCTCGACGCCCCGGGCGGCGGCGACGGATCCTCCCGCCAGGCAGGGGGAAAGATCGCCGCGAAGGGAGACGGCGTCACCGACCAGAAGGGGCATGGAGGGAGGGATTTCCCTCCCTCCCATATGGGTCGTCGTCGTCAGGAGCGAGTGGGGAAAAAGAGAGGCCAGGCGCAGGACCAGGGAGGTCTTCCCTCCGGCGCCGGTGACGGCGATCAGCTCCCTTTCTCCGAAAGGGACCCTATCGTTCCGAACCGACGCCGCCTCACTCACAGCCGCGACACCTTGAGGACGTCGCAGCGGAGGCAGCGGCCCGCCTCACGGATCATCTGCTCCTCGGTGTAGCCCGACTCGATCTCGTCGAAGCAGACGCCCCTGTCACAGACGGGCAGCGTGACCATGGGCGTCCGCTCGCGGGGGGTCTCGTCGACGGCCCGGGTCAGCTCCCGCCTGTAGATCTTGCGGTCCACGACCTGGCCGTCGCCGCCGAGGTAGCGGTCGATGGACGACGCCGAGAGCTTGCCCCCCTGGACGGCGCGGACGACCGAGTCGGGACCGGTGACGGCGTCGCCTCCGGCGAAGAGGTAGGGCCGGTCCGTCCGTCCCTCGTAGGCCGCGTCGATGAAGGGACCGCGGCGGGGAATCTCCTTCTCCTCCCGGTCCTGGAAGGAGGTCTCCAGGCTTTGGCCGATGGCGACGATGACCGCATCGGCCTTCACGTCCCGGGTCTGCCCGTCGTCGCAGACGGGGTTGAAGCGGCCGTCGCCGTCGAAGACGGAAAGGCACTTGCGAAAGCGGACGCCGCTGACCCCGTCGCCCTCGCCGAGGATCTCCATAGGCCCCCAGCCGCACTGGACGTCGCCCTTTTCGGCGAGGTACGCCTCGACTTCCCACTTGTGAGCGGGCATCTCGTCGGGCTGCTCCAGGCAGTAGGCCGTCACCGAAGAGGCGCCGAGGCGGATCGCCGCGCGGGCGCAGTCGACGGCCACGTTGCCGCCGCCGATGACGACGGTCTCCTTGCCCTCGATGCCCGTCTTTTCGCCGAGGTTGACGGCACGAAGGAAGGCGACGCCGGAGAGAACGCCCTCCCGGTCCTCGCCGGGGATGCCGAGCCGGCGGTTGCCGTGGGTTCCCACGGCCAGGTAGATGGCCACGTATCCCCTGTCGCGGAGCCCGTCGAGGGAGAAGTCACGCCCCAGTTTCCTGTCCGTCTCGAAGCGGACGCCCATGGCGCGGAAGACGTCGAGTTCCTTCTCGAAGAGGTCCCGGGGCAGCCGGTAGGCGGGCAGCCCCAGGGCGAGCATGCCGCCCACGACGGAGGCCTCTTCGAAGACGGTCACGCTGTAGCCCTTCTTCCGGAGGTAGAAGGCGCAGGAGAGGCCCGAAGGGCCGGAGCCGATGACGGCGATCTTCCTGCCGTTGTCGGGAGCCACATCGGGAACGGGGAACCTTCCGTCCCGTTCGAGAAGGGCATCGGTGATGAAGCGCTTGACCGCCCTGATGGCTACGGGATCGTCGATCTTGGCCCGGTTGCAGAGATCCTCGCAGGGGTGGTTGCAGACGCGACCGCAGACGAGGACGAGGGGGTTCTCGGACTGGACGACCCGGTAGGCCTCGTCGTAGCGCTTCTGCCGGGCCAGATCCATGTAGATCGGCGCCTCCACGCCGGCGGGGCAGGCGTTCTGGCAGGTGTAGCGCATGCAGTGGATGGGGGCCTCGGGGTCGTGGCGCTCGTAGAGACATTCGGTGCAGTAGAGACACTCCTTGATCTGATCGTAACGGCCGTCGCGGACCCGTTTGAGCCACATCGAATCGGCGATGAGGGGACGGGCCAGGGCAATCAGGTCGGCCCTGCCCGAGGCGATGACCTCGTCGGCGAAGTCGGGATTGCCCAGCTTTCCGACGGCCACGACGGGGACGTCGACGTGGCGCTTGATATCTTCGGCGAGGTAGACGTTGGGGCCGTCGGGATACTCGATGCCCGGCTTTCCCCGCTGGTCGCTGTAGCCCCTGACGGGGGCGTCGTCGAAGCGCACGCCGGCCGAGACGTCCATGCAATCGATGCCGTGGGCGACGAGCTCCTTGGCGAAGATCCGGCTCTGGACGATGGTGTTGCCGCCGACGACGAACTCCTCGGCGCTGATCCGGGCGAAGAGGGGGTAATCGGGACCGACGAGGGCCCGTACCTTTTTGAGGATCTCGAGGTGAATGAACATGCGGTCGTAGATATCGCCGCCGAACTCGTCGGTGCGGGTGTTGGTGCGACGGGAGATGAAGTCGGCCATCGTGTAGGTGTGGGCGTAGTGGAGTTCGACGGCGTCGAACCCGGCCTCGACGGCCCGCCGGGCGCCCTCGGCGAAGTCGTCGATGATGGCGTAGCACTCGGCGTTGGTCAGCTCCTCCACCTTGATCCCAACGCCCTGGATGGAGTGGGCTATCTGGAGGCCGATTTTGCACCCCTCGCGGTGGACGGCCTCGACGAGGCGGGCCAGGCCCGGCACGTGAGCGTCCCGGCTGATCTGGAGGCGGTTGCCGCCGTGGATGAATCTGGAGCTGACGCTGGTGTGCTCCGTCATGATCAGCCCCACGCCGGACCGGGCCCGGTCGACGTAGTGGCCGACGGTGGCGCGGGAGACGAAGCCGTCGGCGGCGGCCGAGTTGGTGAACATGGGCGACATGATCACCCGGTTGGCCAGCTCCATGCCGTTGATCGTGATGGGAGAGAACAGGTTGGGACGTTCCATGGCGTCTCCTCCTTAGCGAGAGATCGGACCGGCCCTCGCGGAAAGAGCCTCCTCGATGGGCCCTTCCGCGAGGACGACGGGGCCGGCTAGGATCGGGCGGCCTTGCGCGCGGCGATCTTCTCGACGGCGAGTTTCAGGGCGTCGTAAAACTGAAGGTAGCCCGTGCAGCGACAGAGGTGTCCCGAAAGGGCCTCGCGGACCTCCTCTTTCGTGGGATTCTCCATCTCGTCGAGGAGGGATTTGGCGCTGAGGACCACGCCGGGCGTGCAGAAACCGCACTGGACGGCACCGGCCTCGATGAAGGCCTCCTGAATCGGATCGAGCTCGCCCTCCTCGGCAAGACCCTCGATGGTCAGGATATGGCGCCCCTGGGCCTTCATGACGGGAATAATGCAACTGTTGACGGGTTTCCCGTCGAGAAGGATCGTGCAGGCGCCGCACTCGCCCTCCTCGCAGCCCACCTTGACGCCCGTCAGGCCCAGATCGCGGCGCAGCACGTCCACCAGATTTCTTCCGGGATCGACCTGAAGCGTAACCTCTCTACCGTTGACGACACATTTCAGTTCCTGCATGTCCCGCTCCTCCTAACCCAGTCTTTCGGCCGCCCGAAAGAGCGTCGTCTCCACGAGATCCCTCACGAGGGCCTTGCGGTACTCCCCGGACCCTCTCAGGAGCGAGTCGCGGGGCCGGGCCTCCTCCTCGGCGATTTGCGCGGCCCGGGCCAGGTCGCCCCGGTTGTTCGGCCTTTTGCCCCGCAGGTAGGCCTCGGCTTCTCTCGCCCGGAAGGGTGTGACGGCCACGGGAGCCGTGACGATCCTCGCCTCCACGATGACCTCGCCGTCGGTGACGATCATGGAAGCGGCGTTGACGACGGGAAGGGACATGGCCTCGCGGGGCGAAATGCGGCCGTAGGCGTTGCCCGAGGGGCCTCGGGGGCAATCGACGATGATCTTCGTGATCAGCTCCTTCGTGGGATCGACGCGGCTTTTGCCGACTCCCTCGTAGAGATCTTCGAGGGCCTCGACGCGCCTTCCCGAGGGGCCGGCGATCTCGCACCGGGCCCCGAGGGCGACGAGAGGCACGGCCGAATCGGCGGCGGGCTGGGCGCTGACGATGTTTCCGCCGAGGGTGGCCACGTTACGGATCTGAGGCGATCCGACGCTGCGACAGCCGTCGGCCAGGGCAGGAAAGAGACGCTTGATCTCCCCGTGGGCGGCCACTTCGGCATGGGTCGCGGCGGGACCGATGATCACCCGATCGTCGGAGACGTCGATGCCCCGGAGGGATTCGACGGCGGCGATGTCGACGAAGACGTCGGCGGAGATCTTCTCCTCCTTCATCCAGAGGAAAAGGTCGGTCCCCCCGGCCAGGACGCGGGCGCGGCCCTCATGACGGGCCAGAAGGGAGAGACATTCCTCAATCGTTTCTGGGAACAGATGCTGTGCGAGCTTCATCTCGGACTCTCCTTCCGCAAACAAACTGGAGCACGAAAACGCCGGAGAAAAGGGCGATCCCGACGCTGTCCGTCATCGTCTCGGGGATCATCATCAGAAGACCGGCAAGGAGGAGAAGGCCTCGGGTGAGGAAACCGATCTCCCGCCTCATGTAGCCCTCGATACCGGAAGAGAGGGCATAGACGCCGACGAAGGCCGTGAAGACGACCCAGAGGCTGCCGACGGTGAAGTTCTCGGGGATCACCATCAGCTTGGGCTGAAAGACGAACATGAAGGGGACGAGGAAGGAGACGAGACCGATGTAGCAGGCCTTCCACCCCACCCGCGAGGCGTTGGCCTCGGAGATGCCCGCGGCGGCGTAGGAGGCCACGGCGACGGGCGGCGTTATGGCCGAGAGAGTCGCGAAATAGACGACGAACATGTGGGCCTCGAGGGGCCTCAGTCCCAGCTCGTAAAGGGAGGGGATACAGAGGGCCGCCGTCAGGGCGTAGGCCGCGGCGACGGGCATGCCCATCCCCAGAAGGGTGCAGATAGCCGCCGTCAGGATCAGGGCCGGAAGGAGGTGGTCGCCGCCCACGCTGAGGATGAGGCTCGCCAGCTTTCCGCTCAGCCCCGTCGTCATCAGGCCGGCGATGACGCAGCCGGCGACGGCGCAGGAGAGGGAGATGACGACGGAGGCGAGGGCTCCCTCCTCGAGGGCCCTGACGATCGCCGCCGGGGACATGCGGGTGCTCTTTCTGAGGGCCGCCGTGGCGATGACGGAGACGATGCCGACGAAGGCCGAAAGGGAGGCCGTGTAGCCCTTCAAGAGCATGACGACGAGGACGACGATGGGAATCAGGAAGAGACCGCCCTCCTTCAGCGTCGCCAGGACCGAATCCTGCACCTCCGACTCCAGCCCCTGGATGTTCTGCTTTTTGGCCCGGAAGTGGACGACGAGGAGAAGGGCCGTGTAGTAAAGGACGCCGGGGACGAAACCGGCCAGGGCGATGGTCCGGTAGGGGATGCCGGCCATCTCGGCCATGAGGAAGGCCGCCGTTCCCATGATAGGCGGCATGATGCCGCCGCCCGTGGCCGCCACGGCCGTAACGGCCCCGGAGAACTCCGAGTCGTAGCCGGAACGCTTCATCATGGGGATCGTGAAGGATCCCGTCGTGACGACGTTGGCCGTGGGGCTGCCGTTGATCATGCCGAAGAGGCCGCTGGTGATGATGGCCACCTTGCCGGCACCGCCGGGAGACCGTCCGGCGACGGCCATGGAAAACTTGTAGAAGAAGTCGCCCGCCCCGGAAGAGGCGAAGAAGGAGCCGAAGAGGACGAAGAGGAAAACATAGGTCGAGGCCGCCACGATAGGCGACGAGAAGACGCCGTTGAGGGTGAAGACCACCTGATCGAGGACGTCGAGGGGAATCAGCCTGCGGTGGCTCAGGATCCCCGACAGGCGGTGTCCCCAGAGGGCATAGGCGACGAAAACGAGGCCGATGGAGGGAAGGATGGGCCCCATGACCCGCCGGGTGAACGAGATGACGAAAAGGAGCAGGACGATGCCCACGGCGACGTCCGCCGCCGTGAGGGGATCCACCATGGGCCACCTCGCCAGGTAGCGCTCCATGTTGGCGAAGAAATAGACGCCGATCGAGGCCGCCAGGACCGCCAGGCCGTAGTCCCTCGGGGGGATGCCCTTCCTGTCGCTGCCGGAGAAGGGCGTGTAGAGCAGGACGGCCAGGACGAGAATGAAGGTCAGGTGGATGCTGTAGTGCAGCATGGGCTGAACGGTCAGGAAGGTGCTCTGGGCAAGCTGATAGAGGGACATGGACACGGCGATGATCCGAACGAGAAGCTTCTCCCGCCCGCTGAGCTTCCGTTTGAGGCCCTGGCCCCCCAACTCCGCGAAAGTCATTTGGCTACACCGTCCTCGCTGAGAGGTTCACGTCTAGTGTCCGTTCTTGCGGAGAGCGCGGTAGACCTTTTCCGGCGTGATGGGAAGATCGACGATGCGGACGCCGCAGGCGTCCTCGATGGCGTTGGCGATGGCCGGCGCGGTGGGGATCAGCGTCGGCTCGCCGACGCCCTTGGCGCCGTAGGGGCCGACGGGATCGTTGCTCTCGACGATGACGCTTTCGATCTCGGGCATGTCGGCGATGGTCATGAGGGTGTAGCCGTGAAGGCTCGCATTGACGGGATGACCTTTGTCGAAGAGCATGTTCTCGTAGAGGCACCAGCCGATCCCCTGGGCCACGCCGCCGTTGATCTGTCCCTGAAGGCCCAGCTCGTTGACGGTCCGGCCCACGTCGTGGGCGGCGACGACGCGCAGGACCTTCACCTTGCCCGTCACCGTGTCGACTTCGACCTCGACGGCGTGGGCACCGTAGGTGTAGGCGCTGGAGTAGTCGCCGTAGAAATCCTTGTCGGCTCCCTCCGTGGGGGGATCGTAGGTGATGAAGGCCGTCAGGGAAACGCCGGCGTTGGTCCTGATCGCCTGATAGGCCACTTTCCTGAGGGGCAGGGAGAGGGGTTCTCCCTCGGCGGCGACGACGACGCCCTCGTCCAGATCCAGGGTCTCCACGGGACGTCCCGTCATGGCGGCGGCAAGGTCGAGGACCTGCTCGCGGACCTGACGGCAGGCCAGGAGGACGGCCTTGCCGCCGACGGTCGTCACGCGGCTCGAGTAGGAACCGAGGGCGAAGGGGCTCACGTCGGTGTCGATGGGCATGATCGTGATGGATTCGATGGGAACACCCAGAGTCTCTGCGGCGATCTGGGCGAAGACGGTCTTGGCCCCCTGGCCCATGTCGGCCTCGCCGGAGAAGACGAAGACGCTGCCGTCTTCCTGGATGCGGACCATGGCGCCCGAGCCGTCGAACTTGTCGCCGCTCCGGTTGCCCGAGACGTGAGTCATGCAGGCCAGGCCGATGCCGCGGCGGATGCGGCCGTTCCCCTCCTCCACGGGCCTGCGGTCTTTCCTGATCGCCTCGGCGGCCTTGGCGATGCAGTCGTCGAGGCCGCAGCTTTTGATCTTCCAGCGGTGAAGGGTGACGTCGCCCTTGTGGACACAGTTTCTGAGGCGGACCTCGACGGGGTCGAGGCCGACCTTGCGGCAGCACATGTCGATGAAGGATTCGAGGGCGAAGTGCATCTGGCTGTTGCCGTAGCCCCGGAAACCGCTGGTGGGGATCAGGTTCGTGTAGACCAGGTAGGCGTCGGTCTTGCTCGACCGGAAGCGGTAGAGGCAGTCGGTGCGCATGGCCATGTTGAGGAGCACCTTGGGGGCGGCCCAGGAATAGGCCCCGTTGTCGGCGACGATCTCCGACTGCTTGCAGACCAGCGTCCCGTCCTTCATCATGCCCAGCTTCACCTTCATGCGGGGCGCCACGCGGGGGCGGGTCGTGAGCTGTTCCTCCTCGCGGGTGAGGACGAGCTTGACGGGACGGCCCGCCTTGCGGGCCAGAAGGGCCACGATGGGATGGAAGTTGCGGAGCCAGATCTTGGCGCCGAAGGCGCCGCCGATGAAGGGCGACTTCATGGTGATCCGCGTCGGATCGATGCCGAGGGCCCGGGCCAGCTCGTTGCGCCCCTGGAACATGGCCTGCATGCCCGTCCACATGGTGAGGCGGCCGTTGCTCTCCCACCAGGCGGCAGCGCCGAAGGGCTCCAGGTAGAGGCCCGAGACGCGATGCGTGCTGAATTCGTGCTCGAAGACATAGTCGCAGGCGGCGAAATCGGCCTCGACGTCGCCGCGGCTGATATGGTACTCCTTGACGACATTGCTCTTGAGATCCTCGTGGACGAGAGGCGCCTCGGGCGCCATGGCCCTCAGGGGGTCGTCGACGACGGGCAGAAGTTCGTAGTCGACGCGGATGCGCTTCAGGGCCTCCCGGGCGATCTCGGCCGTCTCGGCCGCCACGGCCGCCACCTCGTCACCGACATACCGGACCTTGTCGATGGCGAAGATATCGCAGTCGGCGATCTCCATGCCGAAGCGGTTGCGCGGGGCGTCCTTGGCCGTGAGAACGGCACGGACGCCTTCGAGGGCCTCGGCTTCGGAGGTGTCGATGCTCCGGATGCGGGCGTGAGGATGAGGCGAACGGAGGATCTTGCCGATGAGCTGATCGGGAAAGGTCATGTCGTCGAGATATCTGGCCCTCCCCGTAACCTTTTCTTTCGCGTCGACGAAAACCTGCCTGATGCCGAGATTTTTATAGTCTGTCATCATCACTACCCCCTGTGCCTGCGGACTCGAAGGCCTCCAGAATGAAGGGCCGTTCCTCTCCCTGCCAACGCAGGGCCACGCTGCCGGCCACGAAAAGGACCGCTCCCCGGATCATGGCCCCGGCGCAAAGTTCTTCGGCTCGTTCGCTCCCCCGTTCGAGGGCCGTTTTTATCGATGACGCACTCAGACGAGGCACCGATCGGGTGACCGTCAGTCCGGGAATGTCCGTGTCGTAGTCGATCTCCTCGGCCAGACAGCGCTCCACCGCCGGATCGTCGCAGTCGCAGGCGTTGGCGATGGACGTGGCCGCCGCGTCGGCGAGGCGGCTCTCTTCGGCCAGAACGGTCACGGCCGAGGCGACGCCTCTCGTGAGGCTTCTCCCTCCGAAGCCGCTCGTGGCCAGTCCCCGGATTCCGCTCCGACCGTCGAGGATCAGGCGGTGAGAGACGCGGCCGCGGGCCAGATCGCTGACGATTCCCACGGCCAGCCGCTCGCGGCGGGGAGAGAGGCGGAAGGCGACGTCCCCTCCGTTGTTGGCCAGGGCATAGTCGGCCCCGAACCGCACCATCTCCTCGACGGCCAGGTCGGCGAAGGTCCCGGCGACGGCCGCCATGGGGGTGAAATCGTCCTCGCCCAACCTGCGGACGGCTTCCGCCATCCGTCGCAGAGGCAGGGGGTAGGTCCCTTCCTCGTCCCGATTCAGACATGCCACGGAACGTCTGGCCCTGTCGAGGAAGCGAGTCAGATCCTCAAAATGTCCGATCAGGGCATCGGCGGCTCCCCGCGCCGGCTCCGCATCGGGCCTTCCCCCCCTCCACGACTCGAGGAGCATCGTGATGGGGCCGTACTCGAGAAGCAGCGTCCCCTCGTCGACGAGACGGAGCGGGATGTCCTTCATGAAGAAATCTCCTCCCCTTCGGGGAGACGCCGAAGCGTCTCCCCGAAGCCTTCGATCGGCTACTTGTTCTCTTCGAAGAACTTGGCGGCGCCGGGGTGGAGAGGAACGGGGGCCGTCTTGGCCATATCGGCCAGAGTCAGCTCCTTCAGGGAGCTGTGGATGTTGCGGAAGTAATCGAAGTTCTCTTTGAGAGCCGAAAGGATGGCGTAGGCATCCTCGTCGGGAAGATCGGCGTTGGAGAAGAGGACGACGGTGGCGCCCACGGTGGGAACGTCCTCGTTCAGGAAGGCGTAACGGTCTTTGGGAATGACCGTCCCGTAGGTGCCGAGCTCCTCGTTCACCTTGGCGATGGCCCCCTCCGACAGGGGCAGAAGGGTGAGGCCCACGTTGGTCGAAACGTCGACGATGTGGCTAGAGGGGACCTGGATGACGTTGCTGTAGGCCTGAATCTTGCCGTCCCGCATGAGATCGAGGGAGGGGCTCATGGACATGAAGTTCACCGTGCCGCCCCAGGCGCCGAGATCGTCGTAGGTGATGCCGTAGGCCTCGAGGACCTTGCGGCCGACGATCTCCATGAAGGAATCCTTCGTGTTGAGGTTCAGCTTGAGGCCGAATTTCTTCTCCTTCATCTCGTCGAAGCTCTTGATGCCCGTATCGGAGCGCATGACGAAATGCTCCACGGCCTCGCCGTAGAGAACGGCCAGGGCGCGGAGGTTGGAGTAGGGCTCGCGGAAGGGGCTTGCCCCGTCCATGCCGAGCTTCAGGAGCTGGGCATGGGCGATGCCGAGCTGGATGCGCCCCTTGGAGACGAGGACGATGTTGGCCGCCTCCTGCCCCACCTCGTAGGCCGTGTTCGACCCGGGGTAGCTCCGACGGATGACCTCGCCCACCCCTTCGCCGATGGCGGCCCAGGCCCCTCCGATGGACCCGCCGCAGATGGAGACGTCAAGCTTCTTGTCGGCCGCCTCGCCCCTCCGGGCGGAAAGGAGACCGCCCCCGAGAACCAGGGAGACAGCCAGAACCGGAACGAGACATTTTATTAATTTTTTCAACATTCAACTTTCCTCCTTCTCTCTGAAAGTTCACTGTTGCGACGTGGATACCCCTTGTCGGTCGTTCATTCAGGACAGTTCCGGCTGTTCGTGAGTGTCGGGCCCGGAGCCTTCCGATCCGGCCTCCTCTCATGCTCGGATAGGGATGAAACCTTGACGAGCCGAGAACCGCCTCCGAAAAACACGCTGCCCTTCAGATCCCGATACGATTGCCTGCGAGGAGAGATGCACGACGTCCTGCGGGAGGAACGTCTTCCCGGCCAAACGAGGAAGAACGGTGCGAAGAAGAAAAGGTCGACGAGAGGGAGGCGCGGGAGCGAAGGGGCGGAAAAAGGGAAAGCGTCAAAAAAGCCGGGCTTCCGCCCCTTCGCGGGGATCGTTTTATTCTTTGAGTTCCGTGTACTCGAAGCGCCCTTCGGCGAGGACCTCCTCGAGGGGACGCATCGATGCGACGTGGCCCTTGATCTGTCCGTAGGCCTCGACCGTCATGGTGTACTCGATGGGAGCCAGAAGAGCCGGAGAGGCCGTGTAGTTGAAGGGACGATCGACCATTTTGGCCACGTCGGCCAGGAAGGTGATGCCGCCGCCGGGCAGGACATAGGCCGGAGCCCCGGCGATGGAAAGCCTTGCCTTTCCCTCGTGGACGGCCCGGGTGATCCTGACGGGATCCGTCGTGACGCCGGCCCGCGCACTGCCACCGACACCGGCGTAATACATGGCCGAGACGCGGCTCTCCTCGCAGCAGCCAGCCGCCATCCTGCGGAAGGCCTCAATCTCGTCCGTCACAGCGATGGGAACGGGATTGCCCTCGGCGCCGACCTCGAAAAGGGCGATCTGACGCCATGTCGTCTCGGCGACGAGGATCTTCATTCCCGGTCGTGCCACGGACATGTCGATGCTCCTGATGGCCTCGACGGGGTCCTTCACCGTCGTGCCGCCCCAGCCGTCGCCGTGATCGAAGAAGTAGCGCCCCGCCGTGGCCAGGCGTCCCACGGGCGTGACGCCGCTGTAGGACTTGAGCTCGGCCCCGGCGGGATGGCACGTGAAAAGGCCGGTGATGTGGTGGTCGAGGATGATGGCCTCGTCGACGAGAGGGGCCAAAGCCTTGGCGAAGAGGGCGCAGCAGGCCCCGCCGCAGCCGACGCGCATCTTCTCGTCGACATGACCGTTGACGACGGGGTGATGCCCCACCTGAAGTTCCAGAGCGGCCCCTCCGTCGATCTTCAGCGAGACGCGGTCGCCGTTGCCCAACTCGGCCATGGTCCTGACGACGAACATGCCGTCGGGCCCCTTGACCTTGCCCACGCCACCCAGGATGAGGACGTGGGAACCGTACTGCTCCGTCGTCACCATGCCCACGACACGTCCGTCGCGCCTGACGGAAGCCCCCTCGTCGCCGATGTGGAGATTGGTATCGATCTTGACCATCATGGAGCTGTAGGAGATGGGGGCTTCCGTCACGACGGTGACGACGTCCACGCCCTCCCGTCTTTCCGTCACGATATAGGGGGCCGGCTTGTAGTCGGGATAGGCCGCCCCGGCCCCGACGGCCGTCACGATCGGCTTGGCCGTTACGATCCGTTCGCGGTCGACGGAGGTGTTCGTCGGAATCTGCAGCGGTCGGTTCAGCGTCAGCCTGCCGCCGACGTTGGAGAACCGTTTGCAGGCCCCGACCTTGCCCTCGGGGATCCGGCACTTGACGCCGCAGTTCTTGCAGAGCAGGGCCCCCTCCCGGCGATCCGCCTCGACGATGGCCGAGAACTTGCAGTACTTGATGCAGGAGAGACAGCCGACGCAATCGCCGACGAGCCGGGCCTTCCTGTCGACGATCTCGATGGCGCCGACGGGGCAGACCTGCTCGCAGACGCCGCACCCCACGCATGTTTCCGAACGGATCGCTATCATCGTCGTCTCTTCCCTTCCTGTAAGATCCCGAAAAGCTGAAGTCCGGCGCCGGAAAGGGCCTGCCCGCCCCGTCCCCGCCCCTAGATCTGCCCGGCCTTTTTGGCCCTGAAAAGGGCCAGCAGGCGTTCCTGCTCGTTGTTGACGATCATGACCCCTTCATCGACGCCCATGCCCGGCTTGCCGGCCATGGCGAAGGGCTTGGTGGCCACGGCCAGGTTGACGCAGACCAGGGCCGACTTGTCCGTCTCGTTGCAGGTGCCACCCTGATAGGCCAGGACGCCGTTCTTCTTGCAGTAGAGGACGGCCTCGACGATGTTGTTGATCCCGCCGAGGTCGATGGTCTTCACCTGGACCATGTCGGCACCCCTGGCGTCGACCCACTGGACGATCTCCTCGTAGGTGTTGGCGTACTCGTCGATGATGAGCTTCAGTTTCGAGCCCGCCTCGTCGAGGCGCCTGCGGAGGTACTTCATCGCCTCGAGCTGCCTCTCGTTGGACTTCATGTCGACGGGCATCTCGATGAAGACCTCGTAGGGCTTGCAGGCCTCGTCGACTTTGAGGAGGTACTCGAAGACCTTGTCCAGATCGTTGTCGAAGGCCTTGCCCATGCAGCCGTAGACATCGTAGCGCATGACGGGCCTGTATTCGGGATCGCCGATCTCCTGAATGCGCCTTTTGACCCACTTCACCCAGTCGAGGAAGATCGCGCCGTCCCGTCCGAGCTTCTCCTCGACGTTGTTGATCAGGCCGTGGGGCATCATGCCCACCTGCTTGAGGATCATCTTGTCCACGTTGGTGTAGCGCTCGTCGCCGGACTGGGCGTTGATCCGCACCGGCGTCAGGTCCATCTCGAGACCGTACTCGTCGAGGATGACCTCGCACATGGTGCACCTGCGCCCGTAGGCCACGGCCTCCAGGATCGCCTGGGTCACGCCGTAGCGGATCGAGGCGGGCAGCTGATGGCCGCCGAAGAGCCCCCTATCGAAGGCTTCGGCCGTGGACTTGAACTCCTTGATGTCCCTGCCCTCGAAATAGGGCACGACATGCCTCTCGATGACCTCGATGAGGGCCTCGGCCGTGTTGGGAACCTCGCGGCCGCCGCTGGCGGCGTACTGGGCCACGGCGCAGTCGCCGTAGACGACGGCTCCGTCTTCGAGGACGAACAGGACGGAGACGGCCACGCCGGGCTGGCGGATCGTCCTGAAGCCGGCCGTCTTGGGTTCGCCCCTGTAGACGAAGCCGTCGGACCTGGCCCCCTCCTTGATGGCCTCCTTGTCGTCCATGTAGAAACCCGTAAGGCCCTTGGCGCAGAGCACTTTCTTAACCTTCATCGTTCCCTCAGTCCCTTCAGTCAGTCGGAGAAAGGGGTCGGACCGTCGCCGGACCGGCCCCGGAAAGAGCCGCGCCGAAGGTCAGCGGATGACCTTGCCTCCCTCGGCCACCAAGCTGCCGTCGATGTAGACCCTCTCGACCTCTTTCACCTCGGGGTAGGCCGTGACGACGATGTCGGCCTTGAAGCCGCGGCGCAGCTCGCCGCAGCCGGGAGCCAGGAGGGGAAGAACCTCCGTCACGGCCTTCGTGCCCTGGTAGACGGCCTTGGCCAGGCCGACGAGCTTCTTCTCGACGGCGGCGTGCTGGATCGCCTCCAGCATGGAATCGCTCTTGCCGGCGGCGAAATCGGTCGAGATGAGGTCGACGAGATCGTTCTCGTAGAAGGCGTAGAGGTTGTCGGGATTGGCCACGAGGTGTCGGGCACCCCAGGGATCGTGAACGGCGGCGTCGAGGATCACGTTGGGAAACCGTTTGAGGAACTTGCCGTTTTCGACGCACTCATCGGTGGTGAAGAGATAGTTGGAGTGGCAGGCGATCAGGGTGGGCAGCCCCATCTGGGCCACCTCGTGGACGATGTACTTCGACGTCGGCGCGTTGTGGATCATGAGGGGCACGCCGAGCTTCCGGGCCATCTCGGCCGCCTCGCGATAGCCGTCGAGGGCCACCTTGACGGAGGCCAGAGTCGTCCTGTAGACGATGTCCTTCGTCTCCTCGGGGGTGAGGAAGCCGTCGAGCCCGGCCTCCTTCAGAGCCGCCGCCACGCGGTCGCGATCGTAATAGGACTCCTCGATGTAGCGCCCCAGGACGGAGAGCTTCATGGCCCGGGCCTGAAGGTAGTCGATCTCCCGGCCCTTGCGCTCCTTCACGGCCCGGGGGATGTAAAGGTAATCCTGACCGCCGCCGCCCAGGGTATGCCCGCCGCCGACCTCGCCGATGCAGACGGCGCCGTCGGAGAGCATCCGCTCCATGGACATCTCGCGGTGTTTGGCCAGGAAGCCCTTGCCGTCGCAGAGCTCGCCGGCGTGGTAGTTGACGGGGCCGTGGGTCGTGGCCGTCTTGATCCGCAGGGGATGATGCTTCTGCGTCTCGCGGACCTCGTCCATCGTCACGAAGCCGTCGACGTTGAGAACCGTCGTGTGGCCCTGAAGAAGGCTCCTGTCGAGATGATCCATGATGAAATCCCTGCCGTAGTTCTCGGCGCCGCTGGCGAACATGGGGCCGAAGGTGACGCCGTGCTGATGATGGTTGATCATGCCGGGCATGACGCACTTGCCCCCGCAGTCGACGACCTCCTCGGCATAGGCCTCCCACGAGGGATCGACCCTCTCGGCCACTTCGGCGATCCTGTCGTCGACGACGATGACCGTCGCCCTCTCGTAGATGGTCCTGCCGTCGCCCGTAACGACCTTGCCGTTCTTGAAAATCTTCATCTTCTCGGCTCCATTCTTTTATTGGAATTTGAAGGTCGTCGTCGCCCTGCGGGGATCGAAACAACATCCCGTCCTGAGGGAGACAACGCGAATCCCGCTGGCCCGCTGGGGGCCCACCTTGACGAACGTGCCCAGGACGGTGCAGTCGCCGCCCAGACCGAGAGCCCCCACTCCGGATTCGTTGACGCCGTCGGTGATGCGCTTTTCCAGGGGCGACTGTCTGGAGAAAACGCCCTTGGCCATGGCCTCCATGGACAAAGAGGCGGCCTCCAGGTTGGAGCGCCCCACGCCGAAGGCCAGGACGCAGGGCTGACAGCCCAGAAGGCGGGCTCCCTCGCTCCCCCAGGCGATCATCTCGTCGACGACGACGTCGGCCGAGTGCTTGTGAAAGACGCGAAGCGTCTTGCCTCGGATCTCGGGGCCGCCGCCGTACATGAGAACCGTCAGTTCGATGGCCTCTCCGGCGACGGAGCGAAGCTGAGGCGGCGCCATGACGAGAGCCTCCGACGCCTCGTGGAGCCCGGCCGACTGGCCGAGGCGCTCCTCGTCGTCGCCTTTGACGGCCATGGGGCGACCGGGAAGCTCCTTCAGACCCAGGGCGATCCCCTCCTCGACGGCCTTCAGGAAACCTCGGGGAACGACGGCCTCCGTGCCGATCTCGATCAGCACGTGGGGGATGCCCGTGTCGTCGCAGAGGGGAAGGCGTCTCACCTCGGCCACGGAGGCGTTCTCGATGATCTTCTCCAGGACCCACCGGCCCGAATCGCTCCGCTCGTCGCGAAGCGCCCTGCGGTAGGCCTCGACCTGATCGGAGCGAAAAACGGTGCTGGCCCGCAGAAGGGCCTCCGCCGTCTGAGTGACGATCTGATCATGGACGGTCATGGCGAAGCCTCCCTCTAAAAGACCGACTGGCCGTGGGCGATGGCCACGATGGCGGGAAAGGCCTCCACCCGGAGGAGATGAAGCGCCTCCATCCCCTCCTCCGGGAAGGCGACGACCCGGCTGGAGCGGATCGTCGCCGTCAGAAGAGCCGTCGTGGGCGGCGTGACGGCGAAGACGGAGCCGCTCTCTTTCAGGGCCCTCACCGTCTCCTCCGAAAGGCGCCCCTTGCCGATGTGGATGCGGACTCCGGCCCGGGAAAGGGCCGGGATGGACGACTCGATATCGAGCTTGTTGCTCGACGTGGGACCGATGCCGGCGGGACTCACGGCCGTGTGGAAGACGAGGCTTCCCTCGAGCTCGATGCCGCTCTCGGCGAGGCGGCCGCTCTCGATCAGCCGGACCAGACGGGGCAAAGCGGCGTCCCGGCCGGTGAAAATCATGCCGCTGATCTCCAGTTCGTCGTAGATCTTCAGCGCGTCGATTTTTTCGGGCGTGACAGGCGTGGTGATGACCATCGTCGCAAGGCTCCCTTCCCCGCTGACGGGACCTCTGTTTCTCCTTTTTCCCACATAATGGAAGCTACTTCCTCTATATGCTACCAGCATCATACATTTCGTTTTGTTCCGTTGTCAAGCAAATCTTGACATATCCCTTTTTCATCCATCGGGAGGCAAACGCGGAGGGTCCGAATCGGCGGAACGAGCAGGGGCGAAAGGGGCCAAGGCCCTGCCGCGAGGCGGCGGTGACGTCGAGCCTTTCCGTCCTTCCCTCTGTCGGCGAGGGGAGCGACGAACTCCCCACGCCGGCGGACCCCAAGCGGGTTTGCCGATTCGGCGACGAAGGGGCCTTTCCCTTTTTCCCTCCGAAGAACTAGGATGGGAAAACAAACGGTCCCCACCGGTCCCATCGCAAGAAAGCGCGATGGACCGACAGAGACCACTCTACGGAGGTGCCAGCCATGCTTCGGAAACTGACCGTAACGGTTCTGGCCGAGGACAGCGTCCCCTACGAGAGCCCCCTGCTGGGACAGCACGGGATCTCCCTCTGGATCGAGGCGGAGCGGGAGGGCTCGACCCGCCGCCTCCTCGTCGACGTGGGGCAGAATTCCGACGCCCTCCTCCACAACGTGAGGGAACTGGCCATTCCCCTCGAAAAGACCGATGCCGTCGTCATCACCCACTGCCACTACGACCACACGAAGGGGCTGAGCCGGATCGTCGAGGCCATCGGGAAGGGAGACCTGCCCGTCGTCGCCCATCCTTCCCTCTTCCGGCCCCATTTCGTCGTCGAGCCCTTCCTCCAGCACGTCGGCGTCCCCTTCGAGGACGGGGCCGAACGCCTCCGTGCCGCAGGGGCCCGGCTCATCCTCGCCGCCGATCCCCTGCCGATCATGGCGGGGCTCACGACGAGCGGCGAAGTGCCCCGCAGGACCGACTTCGAATCGCCCGGCATCGATCTCTACACCGTCGACGAGGCGGGGCGCCTCCTCAGTGATCCCGTCGCCGACGACCTGGCTCTCTTCGCCTCCGTCGAGGGGCGGGGCCTCGTCGTCGTCACCGGGTGCAGCCATGCGGGGATCGTCAACATCGTCCATCGCGGGCTGAATCTGACGGGAGAGGAGAAGGTCGCCGCCCTGTTCGGCGGCTTCCATCTCGTCGAATCCGACGACGAGCGCATCGCCAGAACCGTCTCGGCCCTCCGGGCCCTCTCGCCCGACCTCGTGGCGGCGGGGCACTGCACGGGTTTCCGGGCACAGGCGGCCCTCTACGGGGCCTTCGGCGACGCCTTCACCCCCCTGGGGGCGGGAAGGCGCTTCACCGTCGAGGCGTGAGGGCAAGAAGGGGCGCCTCCACGAAGGAGGCGCCCCTTCTTGCCCTTTTCCTCTTCGCCCTCCCGCCCCCCGTCAGGCCTCGAGGGCCACGTCACCCGAGCTGGAGACGAGGATCACGTCGCCCGGCAACTCGGTGACGGGGCGGTATCGGTCGATGAAGGCCTCCTCATGGCCCTCTTCCGGGGGCTCGAATCCGACGAAAAGGGCGGCAAAAGGCTCGCGGACCACCTCCGCACGGAGGGCCGAGAGGGGGTCATCGGTGGGGAGGACGACGATCTCGGCATCGATGCGGGCCAGGGCGAGACGGTCCGTCATCTCCGCCGTCAGATTCTCCCTGTCGGCACGGGGAGGCACGGGACAGAGGATGCGCAGAGGATGGTTCCGCCAGATGCGGTTCTGCTTCATCAGATGGGCCAGAAGGAGCATGAGAGCCCCGTTGTGGGGTTCGCGCCACCAGATGTTGAGGCTGCCCTTGGGGGCCTCTTCGTCGTTGCGTTCCACCCTGCGGTCGTAACGGACGACGACGACGCTCCGCCCCATGGCGCGGCAGAGACGGAGGGTTCTTCCGAAAAGGCCGACCCGCCGGGGGTCCTCGCTCCATCCCATGAGGATCGTGTTGGGCCGGACGCCGCCGATGCCGTGACATTGAAGAAGGGTCTTGATCCCCTTGCCCAGATCCTCCTCGACGACGACGGCCGGAAAGGCGGCCCGCCCCTCCTCCTGGATGTGGCGGCGAAGGAGTCTCTCGGCCTCGTTGCGGCGGACGACGAGCTCTTCGACGTCGCCGAAGAGGATCTGGGCAAGGGAGACGACGCCACGTCCCGCCGAGAGCCAGCAGGCGTATTCGGCCAGGTGGTTGCGGCTCCAGGCGCCGCCGCTGAGGGCCAGGATCGATGGACGCCAGTTCTTGGGATGGTACCGCTCCTTCTCCAGGCGGAGCAGGGCCCATCGGGCCCTCTGGAAGGCCAGGCCGCTGGAGAGATCGCCCCAGGCGGCCAGCACCTCGGCCCGGCCGATGAGGCCGTAGACGGCGACCATGATGAGGATCGCCACAGCCGCCCAGAGGACGTTTATGAGAAACATGACGGCCAGGCAGAGCAAGGCGCCCAGAAGAGAGAGGGCCCAGTGGTGCCAGCGGAAGCGGGGGCGGAAGCTGGGGTTGCGCGTGATCCCCTCGAGGAAGCAGGCCAGGTTGAGCGTTCCGTAGGTGACCATGAAGAACATGGTGATGATGGGCGCCACGGCGTCGAGGTCGCCCAGGACGATGGCCGTCTGGGCGATGAGGAAGGTGACGATCGTCGCCCGGCGGGGTTCGCGGGCCGGGCCGCTCCCCTTGGCGAAGGGGCGGAGACGGGAAAAGACGTCGTCGGCGGCGAAGGCCTGAAGAACCCGCGGCGCGCCCATCATGCTTCCCAGGGCCGACGAGAGGGTGGCGGCGAAGACGCCGGCCGTGATGAGAAGAGGGGACCAGGCGATCTCGCGGACGATCAGTCCCTGATGGATGAGGGCCTCCTGGGGACGGGAGGCGCCCAGAAAAAGGGCCATGGAAAGGTAGATGGCGCCCGTGAAGAGGACGGCGGCGAAGGTTCCGTCGGGGATGGATTTTCCCGGGTCGCGGAGATCGCCCGACATGTTGACGCCGGCCATGATCCCCGTCACGGCGGGAAAGAAGAGGGCGAACATGGTGAAAAAGGACTGGCCCGGAAGGTAGGCGCTGTGAAGATTGGCCCTGAAGGTTTCGATCGAGCTCTGGGGCAGGGCTCCGGCGAGGAAAGAGAGGACGGAGAGGACCAGAACGGCCAGAATGCCGTACTGGACCTTGATGGTCCACCCCGCTCCGATGTAGACGCAGAGGAAGACGGCGACGTTGACGACGGTGGCGATGAGGCGGAAGGAGAGAGTGACGGGAAAGGTGCCGACGAAAGCCTCTGTGAAGCCGATGACGTAGAGGGCCACCGACGTGGCCTGGGCGATGTAGAGGAAGATGGCGATGACGCCGCCGTACTCGACGCCCAGAGTCCGGCTGATGAGGAAGTAGGCCCCTCCTCCCTTGACCTGGGTGTTGGTGGCGATGGCCGCCACGGAAAAGGAGGTGAGGAGGGTGATCGATTTGGCCCCCAGAACGATCAGGAGGGCGTTGAGGGTCCCGGCCTGGCCGACGACCTGGCCGAAACGGAGAAACATGATGACGCCCAGAATGGTCAGCGTCGTGGGGGTGAAGACACCTCCGAAGGTACCGAAGGAGTGTCCGCCCGAAGAGGTTCCGTTGCGTCTGTTTTCCGTCATCGCCTGCCTCCTTCTGCGGTGTCTGCCGTACGACGCATCAATCATCTCCGAAGACCCGCTTAACCGCAAGCCCCTTCGCGGCTCCCCGATCGGCAGGCTCGTCAGGACAACGCCCGTCGGGCCCGGGGCCCTTCGAATCGCCTCGCCGGTGCGGGTTCGAGGCGACGTCCTCTGTCTTTCGGACATCCCCGACCGGGCCGATGGCGTTTCCGTCCTGAATTTCCGCCCGCCGACCGGGGCCCGGCTCGACGGTGTCCTCCAATCCATGAGAGGAGGGCCCTTTCCCGCCGCCCCCGAGAGCGGAAGAGGCACCCCGTTCCGACATCGGCGAGGCCCCGCCGGAGGTCGTCGACGACGGGGCGAGGGCATAACGAAGGGGAGGCCCTGAGGGCCTCCCCTTCGTTATGCCCGATCGATCAGTGGCAGCCGTCGCTGCAGCCGCCGCCGCTTCCTCCCCCTCCGCCGCCGTAGGGATCCTTGGCGTCGGGCGCCGTGTAGTCGACGCCCGCGCCGTATTTGCCGAAGAGCTCCCTGTTCTCGGCGATGAAACTCTCGAGCTCCGACTCCGTCAGGGGACGCCCCACCGTCATGTCATCCATCGTCCCGCCGACGACGTTGACGAAGATCTCCCCGGGACTTCCCCCCTGGATCAGGCCGATGACGGCCGTCCCCTTGCTGATGGCGTAGGAGGTCTCGCCGACGCCCGGCGCCGACCGTCCCTCGATCTCGTTCAGGTCGCTGACGAGAGAGAGGCCGGCCCCCACGTTGCCGATCGTCCAGACGCCGACGGCCGCGAGGGGGGCGGCCACGGCCGTGGCGGGCATGGCCGTCACGGCCACGACCAGCCCCAGAGTCCCGACGGTCAGGACGGCGCCGCACTTGGTGACGGCCATGATCTTCGCCCAGTTCTCCCAGCCGACGGCCTGGCTGACTTTGGTATGCACGTAGGCGACGGGCGTCGTCAGTGTGCCGACGACCTTGTCGAATCCGCTCTTGACGGCGTCCTTCGCCTTGCCGGCGAAATCCTTGACGGCCTTGGCTCCGTTGGAGAGGGTGCTCATGGCCTGTTCGTAGGTCAGGCGGGCGCCTCCGGCGATCTTGTCCAGCTCCTGCTGGATCGCGTTCCTCGCCATGGCCTCTTCGGGGCTGTCGAAGGCCTCGGCGGGGAGGACGGAGAAGAGGTCGACGAGGGCGGCGAGGCGCTGGTGAGGTCCGAATCGCCCCTCGAGGGCCAGCCGCGTCAGGTTGACTCTGTCGTCGAGCGTCTTGGCCGCCTTCTCCAGGGCCTCGAAAGACTTGTAGGCCTGTTCGAGACGGGCCCTGATCTCGATGCCCGGTGCGGGTGCGGTCTCGGTCTTTTCCAGCTTCATCATGGCCAGACGAGCCTGAAAACCCGTCGCCTGGACCAGCTCGATGGACTCGGCCAGCCGTGCCCGACTTTCTCCGGGCACGGGAAGCACCGTAGGAGCGCGCTTCGCCCTCGACGCCGAAGCGCCCGTCGAAGATCCGCCCACGACGGGGGCGGGCGCCACGGCGGTCCCGTCCGCTCCCTGTGTGCTGAACGAAACGGCACCGGCCGGAGTTTCCCAGGCCAGGGCAAACAAGACCCACGACAGCAGAAGGACGACACGAGCTCTTCCCCTCATGGTCTCCACCTCCCGACTGAAAGGGCCCCGACAGGCCCTCGCCTTCCTCCCCTTTTTATCCTCTTCATTTGAAATGTATTCTACTACAAAATCGTCTCGGGGACATCCGTGTGCCGCACGGCTCTCCTTCTGCCAGAGGAGAGGGGGAAGCCCTGCTTCTGCCTGCGGCCACGGCAGAAGCAGGAGGTTCGCCCCTGCCGTCGAGGCGGTTTCAGGGATATCCGATCCGCGTCTCAGACGGAGCCCCCCGACCGAAGGGAGCCGATCCGGGGAGGAAACGGAAGGCCCGAGGCGAAGGGACGACGCTCCGCCGATCGGTTTCCCCAGGCCCGGTAGGGTAAAATAATTCTCGAGGTCCTCAGGGGACGACGGCCATGGCCGTCGTCCCGGCTCCGGGATCGAGGAGGGCGACGGCGGACCGGATGGCCATGAGATGGGCGGCGATCGCCTCGGCCGCGAGGCCCGGCGCGCCGTAGACCGTAAAAAGGGCCCTCGACGTCTCGGGGCGGATGAAACTCTCGCCGTCGGGACCGTAGAGGACGCTGGAGAGAATGCCTTTCCCGTCGGAGAGGAACATGTCCCCCCGCTGCAGTTGCCGCTCCCGGCCTCCCATGGCCCGGTAGACCTCCGTGCCTAGGGCCACGTCGAGGATGAGGGGAACCGTCACGTTTTCCAGGTCGTGACCGGCCGAAAGAAGGCCGCTGCTCAGCTCGGTCATGAAGAGGATCGCCACGAGGGGCGACGGAGAGGCGATGGGCCTGCCCTTGAGGGCCACCGTCTCCACCTGGTGGAGCACGGGATAGCCCTGGCCGAAGCGACGGAAATACCCCTCGTAGGCGGCGAAGGGCGCCTCTTTGGCGATGTCCTTCCGCGTCTTCCCCTTATGGCGCCGCCGGACCTCCTCGGTCCTCTCGGCCGTCATCCTTTCGATCTCCCCCGAAGGAGAGGCGTTGCCGATCCCCTCCATGACCAGAAATCCGAAGGAGGTCTCGGGAAAGGCCTCTTTCCATGCGTCGGTGACTGCGATCATGATCGAATCCGCTCCTTTTCGCGAGAAGTCCGAGACCTTGCGTCCCGGCCCGGAACTCACCATAGCCCGACGGCCCCGCCCTTTCTTGAAGGGAATTGCCCTCCGGAGGCGATGATGGGAAAAAAACGCGAGCCCCGAAAGACGGCGAACCGCATGCGCTTCTGGCGATCCCCTCTCCTGCCGGGGATTCTTTTCATGGACGGCTCCTGTCGCGACGTCGTCTTCTCCCGCCACAGCCACGAGACCTACGCCTTCGGCGTCGTCGAAGAGGGGGCCCTCGGCTTCCGCTATCGGGGCCGGGACTTCGTGGCCACGCCGGGGACGGTGAACCTCGCCGTTCCCGGCGAGATCCACGACGGCCGCGGCGCCTCCGGTGAGGGGTGGCGCTACCGCATGGCCTATGTCGACGTGGCCGAGATGCTGAGGGTGACGACAGGCCTCCGCGAGGGGGAAGGCCCTCCCTTCATCGCCCCCGGCGTTCTGGCCGACGCCGAGCTGGCCCGGTTCTTCCGCGGCTTCCACGAAAGCCTCCGGACGGGCGGGCTCGACGGGCTTTCGGCCTCGACGGCCTGGACGCTCTTCGCCTGCCACCTTCTGCGGCGCCACGGAGAAAGAACCGGCGAGCGGCCGTCGCCCCTTCCCTCGGTCGGACGGGTCCGCTCCTTCCTGGAGGAGAACATGGACCGCAACGTCTCCCTCGAGGAGCTGGCGTCGCTCGTCTCGGCGAGCCCCTGGCACCTTCTCCGCGCCTTCCGAAGGGAAACGGGACTGCCCCCTCACGCCTACCAGATCCAGCTCCGGATCAGGGAGGCCCAGAGGAAGCTCCTGGCCGGAACGGCTCCCGTCCAGGTCGCCGCCGAAGTGGGTTTCGCCGACCAGAGCCATCTGACGCGCTGGTTCCGGAGAATCGTGGGAACAACGCCGGCGGCCTTCCTCCGCGACACGGGGCCGGCAAGAGGAACGGGACCCTTTCCCGCCGACGACGGGCCCCGCACCCGTTCGGAAGGGGCCCCCTCCCCTCGGCGAGGGGTGGCTCTCGAGCCCTCCTCCGAATCCGCAGGCGAAGAAGGGTAGAGATCCCCTCGGCCCGGCCGCGGAAAGGGGAGGACGAAACCGCCCCGGCCCCGCACCGACGAGGGATCTGGCGCGCCTCCCGAATCGACGGCCCCGACGAAGCCCGTCAGAACGGGACCCTCCGATCGAATCCCCTCTCGGAAGATCCCTTCCGGGCCGCAGGGGCGAATCAGGCCATTGTACCGGTATGACGGGAGAGCCCCGTCAGGTAAAATGATTGCCGAAAGCACGCCAAAATCCTTAAAGACAAGGAGTCCCTCCATGCGCCGGTCCGCCGCGTCGATGATCCTTTTCCTCTCGCTTCTTTTCGTAACGGCCCTCCCCGTTCCGCCCGCTCGGGCCGATCTTCCCGACGGCATTCTGACCCTGGATCGATGCCTTGAAATCGCCCTCTCCGCCAACCCCGACCTGGCCGCCGAAGAGGCCTCTCTCCGCGGGGCGGAGGCCGTCGTCGACCAGAAGAGGGCCCCTCTCCGGCCCTCCCTCTCCCTCTCGTCGACGCACAAGCAGAGCGAGGGAAGCGACAACACCTCGGCGGAACTGGCCGTAAGCCAGCTCGTCAGCGACGGAGGGCGAAGCGAGCTGGCCCTTCGATCGGCCCTGCTCGACCGCGACGAGACCAGGGACGGCGTCGTCCGCCGGCGGCAGCAGCTGATTTACGACGTCAAGGCCGCCTATTACGACGTTCTGAAGGCCCTGTGGAATCTCGACGCCGCCGAAGAGACGCGGGAACTCAACGAAAAGCAGCTCCGCCAGGCCCAGGCCGCCTACGAGGCGGGAGTCGCTCCCAAATCGGACGTCACGGCGGCCAGAGTCGATCTGGGCCAGGCCCGACTCGACACGACGAAGGCCGCCTCGGCCCTGGCCCTCTCCCGGTCGGCCCTGGGGAAGACCTTGGGGACCGACCTGCCTCCCCTCTTCTCCGTCGTCGAGCCCGAAACGACCTCCCCTCCCCCTCTCGACGAGAGAGAGATCCTCGAACGGGCCCTCTCCCTCCGTCCCGATCTCGGCGCGAAGGCCAAGGCTCTTCGCGCGGCCGAGCTGAACGTGGCCTACGCCGCCCGGGAACGGAGCGCCCAACTCTCCACCTCCGGAGGCTACGGCTGGTCCGACGGCGACGACGGGCAGTGGCAGATGAGCCTGCGCCTCTCCGTCCCCCTGGCCGACGGGGGACTCGCCTCGGCCCGCACGGCCGAGGCCAGGGCCGCCCTCGACAAGGTTCGGGCTCAGGAGGCCTCGCTGCGACAGACGGTGATCCACGAAGTCCGCCAGGCCCTCCTCGCCCTTCGGGAGGCCGAGGAAAACCTGGCCACGACGGAACTGAACCTGGACCAGGCCCAGGAAAACCTCGACCTGGCCCAGGGCCGCTACGGCGTCGGAGTGGGCAGCTCCCTCGAGGTCAGCCAGGCCGCCGAGGCCTTCACCCGGGCCCGGAAAAACCGCAACGACGCCCTCTTCGACTACCATCTCGCCCTGGCCGATCTGGAACGGGCCACGGGCTCATCCGTCACCGCCGAGGAGGCTCGATAGACGATGAAAAAGATCCTCGTTCTGCTTCTCCTGCTCGGAGCCGCCGGGGGCGGCTTCCTCCACTACCGCAACAGGCCCGAGCCCGCTCCCCGCTACCTCACCGCCGTCGTCGGCCGCGGCGACATCGTTCAGACCGTCTCGGCCACGGGCAAACTCCAGGCCGTCAACACCGTCGAAGTCGGCACCCAGGTCTCGGGAACGATCAGCGAGCTCTACGTCGACTACAACGCCTCCGTCGCCAAAGGGCAGCTCCTCGCCCTCATCGACAGCACCCTTTTCGAGGCCGAAAGGGCCAAGGCCGCCGCCGACGTCGCCGCCGCCCGAGCCTCCGTCGCCGAGGCCCAGGCCAACGTCGACGATGCCAGGAGGACCTACGAGCGCCGCAAGACCCTCTACGAAAAGGACTTCATCGCCGCCGCCGACGTCGACTCGGCCGAGACGACCGTCGCCACGACGAAGGCCCGCCTCCTCTCGGCCCGGGCCTCCGTGGCCCAGGCCGAGGCGGCGCTGCGCCGGGCCGAGACCAACCTGGGCTACACCCGCATCGTCTCCCCCGTCGACGGCATCGTCGTCGGCAAGAGCATCAGCGCCGGCCAGACCGTCGCCGCCAGCTACCAGACACCGACGCTCTTCACCATCGCCGAGGACCTGACCAAGATGCAGGTCGAGGCCGACGTCGACGAGGCCGACATCGGCTACCTCGCCGAGGGGATGTCCGTCGCCTTCTCCGTCGACACCTACCCCGAAAGCACCTTTCACGGCCACGTCCATCAGATCCGCCTCGAACCGTCGACGACGGAAAACGTCGTCACCTACAGCACCATCATCCACGTCGACAACCCCGACATGAAACTCAAGCCGGGCATGACGGCCAACGTCGAAATCGAAGTGGCCACGGCGCGGGACGTCCTCAAAGTCTCGGCTGCGGCCCTGCGCTTCTCCCCTCCCGAACCGGCCGAGGGGAAAAAGGGGCAGGGCGGAGGACAGGGAAAAGGGCAGGGCAAGGGGAACGGAAACGGCACAGCCCAAGGCGGCGCCCGCCTGTGGACGACCGACCTCCGCCCCATCTCCGTCAGGACGGGCCTAAGCGACGGCAGCTTCATCGAAGTCTCGGGCGACATCGAAGAGGGGCTCGAAGTCGTCACGGCCGTCATCGGCCAGAGCAACGGCGACTCGGCCAGGCCGCGAATGCCCTTCTGATCATGCCCCTCATCGAACTGCGCGACATCCGAAAGACCTACCTCCTCGGCGAAGTCCCCGTCCATGCCCTTCGAGGCGTCACCCTCCGGATCGACAAGGGGGAATTCATCGCCATCATGGGTGCCTCGGGGTCGGGCAAATCGACGCTTATGAACATCCTGGGCTGCCTCGACACGCCCACCAGCGGCGAGTACATCCTCTCCGACCGCAACGTGGCCCACCTCTCAGGCGACGAACTGGCCCGGATCCGCAACGGCCGCATCGGCTTTGTCTTTCAGGGCTTCAACCTCCTGGCCCGCACCTCGGCCCTGGAAAACGTCGAACTTCCCATGCTCTACGGAGGCATCCCCGCGAAGGAGCGCCACAGCCGCGCCGGTGAGGCCCTGCGCCTCGTCGGCCTCGAAGGACGGGAACGCCACCAGCCCCACCAGCTCTCGGGAGGGCAGCAGCAGCGCGTCGCCATTGCCCGGGGACTCGTCAACGGCGCTCCCCTCATCCTGGCCGACGAACCGACGGGCAACCTCGATTCGGCGACAAGCGAGGAAATCATGGCCCTCTTCCAGAACCTGAACGACGAAAAAGGCATCACCGTCATCCTCGTCACCCACGAACCCGACATGGCCCTCTACGCCCGCCGGATCGTCACCGTCCGCGACGGCCTCATCGTCTCCGACGAACCCGTCGGCAAGCGAAAAGTGAGCTGACGGCGCAAAGCCCCCGTCAGCTTGGGGCGGCGGGGTTTGCCCCTCCTGGGAGCGCGGCCATCTTGGCGGCGCGCGGGACGGGACTATCGTCCCGCAGGGTTTCCCGGCTTGAACGACGTTACCTCGGCGATGGCGGAAACGTGCCCCTGCCGGAAGCGCGGCTCGCCGGAGGCGGCGGGGTTTGCCCCTCCTGGGAGCGCGGCCATCTTGGCGGCGCGCGGGACGGGGCTATCGTCCCGCAGGGTTTCCCGGCTTGAACGACGTTACCTCGGCGATGGCGAAAGACGTGCCCCTGCTGGAAGCGCGTTTCGCCGGAGGCGGCGGGTTTTGCCCCTCCTGGGAGCGCGGCCCGATGTGGCGACGTGGGGCTCCTCGCTGGGATGATGTTCCCCCAAATCGGTGGACACGGAAAAGAGCAAATCATCTATGCTCTATTCTGGAGGTGCCACCATGGTCAAAAAAGCGCGCGTCTACACCGAGGAGTTCAAGAGGGAAACGTTGGAACTGCTGGAAAACAGCGGCAAGTCCGTTCATGCCCTTTCCCGAGAACTTGGGATACCGCAGCGGACTCTCTACGATTGGGTCGAAGCGTCACGGGAGAAGGAGACAAAGCCTCGTCCCGGCAGCGCCGAAGGGGCCGAGATTCTACGACTCCGCAGAGAGCTGGCGCTGGTGACTCAGGAGCGTGACATCCTAAAAAAAGCTGTCGCCATCTTCTCAAAGGAACCTCGATCCGGCAGCGGTTCCAGATAATCCGGGATGACGTCGGTGCCTTTGACGTTCGGAAGATGTGCGAAATTTTTCAGGTGTCCCGGAGCGGCTATTACAGCTGGACCAAGGGCGAGGAAAGCGCGCGTTCCCGCGAGAACCGCCGCCTTACGGAGCTGATCAGGAAACTCCACGAGGAGCACCGAAAGGTCTATGGCAGCCCTCGAATCCACGCCCTTTTGCGTCGCCTCGGAGAACGGTGTGGACTCAATCGTGTCGCCAGGCTCATGAGAGAAGCGGGAATCAGAGCCCGACAGGCGCGAAAGTTCAAGGCCACGACAAACTCACGTCATAATTTGCCTGTCGCCTTGAATCTGCTGAGAAGGGACTTCCAAGCGCCGAAACCTGATACCGTCTGGGTTTCCGACATCACCTACATTGCAACCGACGAGGGCTGGCTTTACCTGGCAACCACCCTCGATCTCTGGGGCAGGAAGATCATTGGTTGGTCCATGAGCGAACGAATGACAAAGACCCTGGCCTGTGACGCCCTTGAAATGGCTCTCGCCCGTCGCAAGCCCGAACCAGGGCTGATTCATCACTCCGACCGTGGGAGCCAGTACGCGAGCAAAGAGTTTCAGCACCTTCTGGACCGTCATCAAATACGGTGTTCCATGAGCCGAAAGGGAGATTGCTGGGATAACGCCGTCATGGAGAGCTTCTACCACTCTCTGAAGACGGAGCTGGTCTATCTCCGTCATTTTCGAACCCGAGCCGAGGCCAAGCACGCCCTCTTTGAGTTCATCGAAGTCTTTTACAACCGGCAACGGCTTCATTCGTCTTTGGGTTATCAACCCCCCGAGGAATTCGAGACCTTGCGGGTTGCGTCGTAGTTTCGTGTCCACGATATCGGGGGAAGATCATTTTTGCCCTTGCTGGGAGCGCGGCCATCTTGGCGGCGCGCGGGACGGGGCTATCGTCCCGCAGGGTTTCCCGGCTTGAACGACGTTACCTCGGCGATGGCGAAGACGTGCCAGGGAACCCCTCCGTCCCTTCGGGCCGGGCGCGGGCAGGATGCCCACGCTCCCAGGAAAAGCCACTGCCACGAAACGGAACTTGCCGTTTCTTCCGAAGCGAGCCGAGACGGGGACGCTCCCAGGAAAACCCCGCTGAGAACGGAGGGTTGCTTGACGGAAAGCGCGCGCTCGACGACGGAGTGCCTGTTACGGGAGTAGACGGACTCGGCTGCGGCGCCAGGCTTTTGCCCTTGCCGGAAGCGCGTTTCGCCGGAGGCGGCGGGTTTTGCCCCTCCTGGGAGCGCGGCCCGATGTGGCGACGTGGGGCTCCTCGCTGGGATTCCGGACCCCGCTGCGGCGACATCCTGCCCCTGTCGGAAGCGCGGCTCGCCGGAGGCGGCGGGTTTTGCCCCTCCTGGGAGCGCGGCCATCTTGGCGGCGCGCGGGACGGGGCTATCGTCCCGCAGGGTTTCCCGGCTTGAACGACGTTACCTCGGCGATGGCGGAAACGTGCCGAGAACCCCTCCGTCCCTTCGGGCCGGGCGCGGGCAGGATGCCCACGCTCCCAGGAAAAGCCACTGCCACGAAACGGAACTTGCCGCTTCTTCCGAAACGGGTCGAGGCGATGTCGCTCCCAGGAAACCCACTGCCACAAAACGGAACTTGCCATTCCTTCCGAAACAGGTCGAGACGGTGACGTTCCCAGGAAACCCACTGCCACGAAACGGAACTTGCCGTTTCTTCCGAAGCGAGCCGAGACGGGGACGCCCCCAGAAAAACCGTCGCCGCCCGAGAGGGTAACGGCGTACCATCTCCAGCGCTTCTCGCACCCGGCAGGGGCGCGACACTCCCGAGACAACCCGCGCCGCGCAGATCTGGCACGGCACGGTAGCCGCTCTCCAAGGGAAAACCGAACAGAAATTAATTTAAAATAAATGAAACTTCAGCTGGAGGATTGACCATGCTTTTCTCGACAATCGGCTTTTTCTCCTGGATCGAAGGCGGCAACAGAAAACTCCGGTGGCTCATGGTACCTGTCCTCTCGGGGCTGATAGCCGGGGTAAGCCTTCTCGTCTATTTCACCGGTGGGATCAAGTACGTTTTCTCTCACTCCATGTACCTGCCGATCCTGCTCTCCGGCCTGCTCTTCGGCGTCCGAGGAGGAACTCTGTCCGGCCTCCTCGGAGGAATCGCCCTCGGGCCGTTTATGCCCCTCGATCTCCTGACGGGCGAGATGCAGCACCCACTGAACTGGATCTACAGGACCGCCATCTTCGCTCTTTACGGCGCATTTGCGGGGCTCGTGAGCGACGGTGTCGGCCGTCATGTTCAACGCTTCCACTGGGTCGCCCACCATGACGAAGCGACGGGGCTGCCCAACCTATCGGCTCTCGGCGACGATCTGAAACGGTTGAGCGCGAAGGAAACGTCTCCAGCCCTGGCTCTCCTGTCGGTGGAAAACATCTCCGAGCTGAAGGGGGTCTTCGGCCCTCAGGTAACCCACGCCGTCATCAGGCAACTCGCCGACAGGAGTCGCCAGGCCCTTTCAGGACTGAAACAGGTCTACCGCACCGACATCCAGGAACTGAGTCTCCTTTTCAGCGGAAGAGACAGGGAAGAGCTGGATGCCGAATTGCAAAAGCTGACCCGTCTCTACCTGCAGCCGTTTTTTTTCAGAGACATACCGCTTCACTGCGACATCAGGATCGCCGTCGTCTCCGTGGAAAATCGATGCACCTCGGCCGATACCTGCCTGCAGCTCGCCGAATCCGCCCTGCTCAGAGCCCGCCAGGAAAACCAGGATCTGGTCACCTGCGACGAGAGGCAGATCGAGGACACCATCTGCCTCCTGGGAGAACTGAAAGAGGCCCTCAAGGCAGGACAGCTGCACGTGCACTACCAGCCTCTCGTCTCGACCCGGGACGGTCGCGTCGAGCTCGTGGAGGCTCTGATCCGCTGGCACCATCCGCAAAGGGGAGACATCCCCCCGGGGAAATTCATCCCCAGGGCCGAGAAGAGCACCCTCATCCACCAACTGACTCACTTCGTCCTCGACTCCAGCCTGGCCCAGGCGGCCCTCTGGCACGAATCCGGCATCGATCTGACCGTGGCGGTCAACATCTCGGCGAAGAACCTCGCCGATCCCGACTTCACCGACAGCGTGCTGGCTCTCCTCGACAAACACCGGGTTCCCGGCCGCCGTCTCGTGCTCGAAATCACCGAGGGCAACTTCCTCTCCGACATCAAACACTGCATCGGAGAACTGAAACGACTGGCCGAAGCGGAGATCCGCATCGCCATCGACGACTTCGGCACAGGCTATTCGTCCCTCGCCTACCTGCATGAGCTGCCCGTATCGGTCGTCAAAATCGATCAGAGTTTCGTCTTCGACCTGCCGAAGGACAAAACGGCGGCCAGCATCGTCGGAATGGCCCAGGGACTGGCCCGACGGCTGGGAATCCGGGCCGTGGCGGAGGGCGTGGAAAACCGCGACGCCCTCGATTTCCTCGTCAGCCGGGATGTCGATCTTTTGCAGGGCTACCTGATCGCCCGTCCCATGGCGGCCGAGGACCTGACCCGATGGTATCGGAGTCTGCCCGAGCCGGGCATCTGGCATCTCGTCGATTAACTGGCCCATTCCCGAAAAGGCAAGAGACACGAAAGAGACGGAAGAAATCCCCTTCCCGGGAGCATCCCCCCCCCGGGAGCACGGCTCGCCCGAGGCGGCGGGGTTTGCCCCTCCTGGGAGCGCGGCCCGAGGCGGCGACGTGGGGCTGCCCTCGCTGGGATTCCGGACTCCGCTGCGGCGGCATCCTGCCCCTGTCGGAGGCGCGTTTCGCCGGAGGCGGCGGGGTTTGCCCCTCCTGGGAGCGCGGCCATCTTGGCGGCGCGCGGGACGGGGCTATCGTCCCGCAGGGTTTCCCGGCTTGAACGACGTTACCTCGGCGATGGCGAAGACGTGCCAAGAACCCCTCCGTCCCTTCGGGCCGGGCGCGGGCAGGATGCCCACGCTCCCAGGAAAGGCAGCGGCCACGACATGGAGCTCGCCGTTTTTTCCGAAACGGGTCGAGGCGATGGCGCTCCCGAGAAAACCCTCTGCGGACAGGCTTTTTGCCCCTCATGGGAGCGCGTCTCGCTGAGGCGTGGAGGTTTTGCCCCTGCTGGGAGCGCGTCTCTCCGGGGCATGGGGTTTTTGCTTTTGCTGGGAGCGCGGCCATCTTGGCGGCGCGCGGGACGGGGCTATCGTCCCGCAGGGTTTCCCGGCTTGGACGACGTTACCTCGGCGATGGCGGAGACGTGCCCCTGCCGGAAGCGCGTTTCGCCGGAGGCGGCGGGGTTTGCCCCTCCTGGGAGCGCGGCCATCTTGGCGGCGCGCGGGACGGGGCTATCGTCCCGCAGGGTTTCCCGACTTGGACGACGGTACCTCGGCGATGACGGAGACGTGCCGGGAACCCCTCCGTCCCTTCGGGCCGGGCGCGGGCAGGATGCCCACGCTCCCAGGAAAACCCGCGACCCCGACACAGAGCTTGCCGTTTCTTCCGAAGCGGGCCGAGACGGGGACGCCCCCAGAAAAAGCAGCGGGCACGTACCGGGAGAAGCCGATTTTTGCACCGATGTTTTTGGGATGGCAGGTTTTTTCAGGTATAATGGACGTTTAGGAAGGAGAGATCTTCTTGAACGAACGTACCCGTTTCTTGGGCGAAACCGCCATCGGCCGCCTTCTCATCCGCCTTTCCCTGCCCGCCATGGTGGGCATGTTCGTCCAGGCCTCGTACAACCTCGTCGACGCCTTCTTCATCGGTCACGGCGTCGGCTCTCTCGGTCTGGCAGCCACAGCCGTCGCCTTTCCCTTCCAGCTCATGATCATGGCCATCGCCACCACGGGAGGGGTGGGAGCCGCCTCGATCATCTCCCGCAACCTCGGCTCGGGCGACGTCGAACGGGCCGACAGAACGCTGGGCACGCTCATCACGACGGCCACCGTCCTCGGGATCGTCGGGGCCCTCCTCTCATGGATCTACATCGAGCCGCTTCTCCGCCTTCTCGGAGCGACGAAAGACATCTTTCCCTACGCCGAGGCCTACGTCTCCGTCGTCCTCTTCGGCATTCCCCTTCAGGTCTTCGGCGTGGGGCTCAACAACGCCGTCCGCGCCGAGGGAAACGCCCGCATCGCCATGATCACCATGTTCGTCTCCGCCGTGACCAACATGATTCTCGATCCTCTTTTCATTTTCACCTTCAAGATGGGCATCGCCGGAGCGGCCTGGGCCACCGTCATCGCCCAGGGAGCCGTCGTCGTCTGGCTTCTCCTCTACTACCTCATGGGCAAAAGCGCCCTCAACCTCCGCCCGGTCCATCTCATCCCCCGACGCGACATCCTCGGCGAAATGCTGGCCGTAGGCTCCTCCGAGTTCGCCCGCCTTTCCGCAAACAGCGCCATCGTCGCCCTCGTCGTCCGCTCCGTCGGGGTCTACGGCGGCGACATGGCCATCGCCGCCTACGGCGTCGTCAGCCGCACCCTCTCCCTGGCCTTTCTGCCCATCTTCGGCATCGCCCAGGGCATGCAGCCCATTTTGGGCTACAACTACGGGGCTCGCCTCTACCAGCGGGCCCATCAGGTGATCCGCCTCTCCGTCGCCTTCGCCTCGACCTGGTCCTTTATGGCCTGGGTTCTGGTCCTTCTCTTCCCCGGCCCCATCTTCAGCTTCTTCACGCCCGACGCCGATCTCCAGGTTTTGGGCGCCCGTTCGATGCGCTACATGACCTTCGGGTTCTGCCTCGTCGGCTTTCAAGTCATGGGGTCGGCCCTTTTCCAGGCTCTGGGCAAGGCCCGACCGGCCTTCTTCCTCTCGCTGTCGCGACAGGTCCTCCTTTTCCTGCCTCTACTCTATTTTCTTCCCCCCTTCCTGGGACTCATGGGCGTCTGGCTTTCCTTCCCCGCCGCCGATGTCCTCTCGGCCCTCATGACCTTGTACTTCTTCCGGCGTCAGATGAAACAGCTCGAGGCCTGCGACGGCCGGCTCCCCTCCCTTTCCGCCGACAATCTCACTGAGTGATTCAGGCGAAAAGGAAACGGGTCCCGATGATCCAGAGGCCGAAGGCGAGGAGGGCGAGCCCGGCCCCCTTTTGAAGCAGGGCGAAAATCCCCTGGGGAAGGCGCTCCCTCAAGAGGGCCGTCACTCCGGCCAGAATCAGCCACCAAAGCGCCGACCCGACGAAGACGCCGCCGACGACGACTTGAGGGAACCGCCCTCCGCCGAGAGCGCCGAGGGCGGAGAAGAGGGCGGCGAAAGAGAGCAGGGTCATGGGGTTGGTCAGGGTAAGGCCGAAGGCCGAAAGGAAGTCGACGACAGGGCCTTGTGAAGGGCCCCCGCCTTCCTTCGGGACCGGAGGACGGTGACGGAGGAAACCCGCTCCGAGGAACGCGAGAAAAAGCCCCCCGCCTCCGGCCAGAGGCCTTTCGAAGGCGACGAGGCGCGAGGCCACGGCGGCGAAACCGGAGGCGGCGACAAACCCGTAAAAACCGTCGGCCGTCGCGGCCCCCAGCCCCGAGGCGAGACCGGCCCAGAACCCCCGCTCCAAGGTGCGGCCGACGCAGAGAAGCCCTATCGGGCCCAGAGGCAGGGCGATGGAAAACCCGATCACGAGGGCTTCGACGAAAAGGAGCGCCATTTTCACGGTCTTGTCCCCAGAGGAAGCCGCGAGGATTCCTTCGTCGTCGAGAGCACGATCGTCGTCCGCGTCGCCGTCACGCCTTCGAGCCCCTTGATCGTCTCGCTGATCAGCTCCTCCAGCTCCTCCGTGCCCCGACAGCGGACCTTCAGGAGATAATCCCCCTCTCCGGCCACGTGATGGCACTCCAGGACGGCTCCGTGATCCGCCGCGAACTTCAGGAAAGCCTTGCGACTCCTGGGATGATCGAGAGCCACGGCAACGAAAGCCGTCAGTCCCAGACCGACCGCCTTCGGGGCGACCCGCGCCCCGTACCCCTCGATGATTCCTTCCTCCTCCAGCTTGCGCACCCGCTCCATGACCGACGGCGAAGAAAGATCCACCTCCCGGGCCAGATCGGCCCATCTCGCCCTTCCATTCTCCATCAAAAGAGAAAGAATCCTAAGATCCATCGAATCCAATGGCGGTTCCTCCTTGTTTTATTAGGATAATAAGCCGTTTCGCCTATTCTCACAGAAAAGGCCCCCCTCGTCAACGGCAGACCTTCGCTCCCCGCTGGCAGACAAGGAGCGACACTTCCGTGCCCCTGCGGAACGGGGCCCCATCGGACCGCAGGCTCGGAAAGGAGAAAACCTCCTCCGGGCCAGGCCGAGATCCGGGCAGGACAGGACCTCTGCGATTTGGGCGAGCTCTTGAATCGGCAAGAGAAGCGCGAGATGCCGAAGACGCTGTGTATCCTTATCGGCCTTAAACAGGCTTTTTTGGGCCAAATCAACCCCAATATATTGACTTATGGACACATATCGCTATATTGGTATTCAAGATTCTCATCCCCCTCTAAGGAAGTGGACTCATGAAGGCCGTGCAGATCGGTTGTGGACTCGTCGGGCATGTCATCGCCTCGGACCTGGCGCGAGATTACGATGTCGTCGTCGTCGACCGCGACGCGGGAAGGTTGGAGGCGTTGAAAAGGAAGCTCCCCCAGATCGAGACGGTCCGGGCCTCGGCGACGAGTGCCGAGGAACTGGCCCCCATCCTGGAGGGGGCCGACATCGTCACCGCCGGCGTCCCCGGCGAACGGGGCTTCGAGATGATGAAGACCGTCATCGGCCTGGGCAGGAACCTCTGCGACATCTCCTTCATGGCCGAAGACTTCGATGACCTCGACGGCCTCGCCAGGGAAAAAGGCGTCACCGTCGTCCCCGACATCGGCGTCGCTCCGGGCATGTCCAACTTCCTCATGGGCCGCGGCGCCTCCCTCGTCGACGACGTCGAAGAGGCCTACATCTACGTCGGCGGCATCCCCCAAAGTCCCGAGCCCCCCTTCAATTACAAGGCCACCTGGTCTCCCCTGGACTGTATCGACGAGTTTCTCCGTCCGGCCCGGATCGTCGAGAAGGGGCGACAGGTCGTCGTCGAGGCCGCCTCCGGACTCCATCTCAAGGACTTTCCCGGCGTGGGGACCCTCGAAGTCTTCTATACCGACGGGCTCCGGAGTCTGGCGAAAAACATCAGGGGCAAGACCGTCGCCGAAATGACCATGCGTTGGCCCGGCCACGTGGAGCAGATGAAACTCCTCCGTTCCATGGGCCTTTTCGACAAGAACAGCCGGAACCTGGGCGGAGCCGACGTCGTCCCTCTCGACATCGCCGCCGACCTTCTTCTGCCCATGTGGAAGATGGAGCCCGAAAGGGGAGACCGCGACCTGACGGTGATGCGCGTCGTCGTACGAGGCTACAGGGGAGAAGACGAGATCACCTCGACGTGGGACCTCTGCGACCGCTTCGACGAGGCCAGCTGGACCAGCTCCATGGGACGCTGCACGGGCTGCACCTGCGCCATCTTCGCCCGGGCCGTCCAGAAGGGGCTTGTCAAGGGCAGGGGCGTCATCGCTCCAGAGCTGCTGGCCGGCGACGACGACCTCTACGCCTTCGTCATGGCCGAACAGAAAAAACGGGGTCTCGTCTACCGGGAGACGACGCAGATCGTCCGCGACGCCCGCTGACCTCTCTCGTGGCGCGCCCTATGGCAAAAAACCGGAACCTCGAGGAACAGGCCTACCAGCACATCCGCCGGGCCATCATCGCCCGACGCTGGCAGCCCGGAACGAGACTCTTCGAGCCCCAGATCGCCCAGGAACTGGCGATCAGCCGCACTCCCGTCCGCAACGCCCTGCGGCGTCTCGCCGCCGACGGCATGGTGGCCCTCAACGCCAATCTGGGGGCGCAGGTCATGGAGCCATCGCAGAAACTCATCCGCGATACCTACTTCATGAGGGAGATCATCGAACCCCAGGCGGCGGCCCTGGCCTGCCGTCAGGCCCGACCTTCCGACACGGAACGCCTCGAGGAGCTGCGCGACGAGGAAGTGGCGGCCTTCCGGGCCCGCGACCTGGAGCGCTACATGGAAGTCAACGACGCCTTCCATTTGCTCATCGCCTCCCTCGCCGACAACGGCGTCCTCGAAAACGCCGTCAGGCGCCATCTCACCATGACCAACGTCTTTCTCTCCCTCCTGGACCCCTTCTACACCATCGGCCAGGACGAGATGGATTCGTTCCGGGAGCACGGCGACATCGTCCGCCACATCGCCCGCGGCGACGGAGAGAGCGCCCGGGCGGCCATGGTGATCCACATCCGCTCCTCCCGTTCCTGTCTGCGCGTCAGCCGCATCGCCGACGGCCCTTCATAACCGCGCTCCCAGCAAAAGCAAAACCTCCGCGGCCAGGCGAAGCGACGCTCCCAGCAGGGGCAAAACCCTCGCGGCCAGGCGAAGCCGCGCTTCCGGCAAGGGCAAAACCCCGAGGTCAGGCGGAGCGACGCTTCCGATAGGGCCCCCGGCCGAACGGAGCCTCGCAGCCCGGGAAAGTCGCCCTCCGACGGCGGTTTTCCTGGGAGCGTGGGCATCCTGCCCGCGCCCGCCCCGAAGGGGCGGAGGGGTTTCCCCGCGCCATCGCCGCCGAAGCGACGGCGACCGAGGAGGGAGACCCTGCGGGACGAAAAGTCCGTCCCGCGCGCCGCCAAGGATGGCCGCGCTCCCAGCAAAAGCAAAACCCTCACGATCAGGCGAAGCCGCGCTTCCGGCAGGGGCAAAACCCCGCGGCCAGGCGAAGCCGCGATTCCGGCAAAAGCAAAATCCTCGCGGTCAGGCGGAGCCGCGCTCCCGATAGGGCCCCCGGCCGAACGGAGCCTCGCGGTCCGGGAAAGTCGCCTTCCGGCGGCGGTTTCCCTGGGAGCGTGGGCATCCTGCCCGCGCCCGCCCCGAAGGGGCGGAGGGGTTTCCCCGCGCCTTCGCCGCCGAAGCGACGGCGACCAAGGAAGGGAGACCCTGCGGGACGAAAACCCCGTCCCGCGCGCCGCCAAGGATGGCCGCGCTCCCAATAGGGTCCCCGGCCGAACGGAGCCTCGCAGCCCGGGAAAGTCGCCCTCCGACGGCGGTTTTCCTGGGAGCGTGGGCATCCTGCCCGCGCCCGCCCCGAAGGGGCGGAGGGTTTCCCCACGCCATCGCCGCCGAAGCGACGGTGACCGAGGGAAAAACCCTGCGGGACGAAAAACCCGTCCCGCGCGCCGCCAAGGATGGCCGCGCTCCCAGCAAAAGCAAAACCCCCGCGGCCAGGCGGAGCCGCGCTCCCAGCAGGGGCAAAACCCCCGCGGTCAGGCGAAGCGGCGCTTCCGGCAGGGGCAAAACCCTCGCGGTCAGGCGGAGCGACGCTTCCGATAGGGCCCTCGGCCGAACGGAGCCTCGCGGCCCGGGAAAGTCGCCTTCCGACGGCGGTTTCCCTGGGAGCGTGGGCATCCTGCCCGCGCCCGCCCCGAAGGGGCGGAGGGGTTTCCCCGAGCCTTCGCCGCCGAAGCGACGGTGACCGAGGGAAAAACCCTGCGGGACGAAAACCCCGTCCCGCGCGCCGCCAAGGATGGCCGCGCTCCCAGCAAAAGCAAAACCCCCGCGGTCAGGCCCCGCCGGGGATTGAACTGTCGCCGGGGATCGAACTGTCAAGGGACACTAAAAATGTCATCTAAAAAGAGGGTCTGAGGGACAATGAAAGTGTCGCTTTCGAGGGGCTGAAATCGCCCCCGTCAACAGCCCGCCTTGGCTTTCCTCCGCGGCGGAGGTCCTTCTAGGGAGGGGAACCCGTCCCTTGCTCGGAGCCGACCGCCGCGGCAGGAGGAGCGGGATTCTGTCGCCAGGGATGGTCTGCCGCCGGCTTCCTCTGCTTCTTCGTTTTGCATGGAGTGCCTGTCTTCGTCTCGATGACAGGCGGGGGAGTCGCAGGGGGCTCTTTGTCGACGGCTGCGAGATCGTAGAGCCCGTCATGGACAAGAGCCAGGAGTTTCCCGTCGAGCTTCTCGATGACCTTGACCGCCTGTCCTCTGGCAAGAAGCAGGGGGCGTCTGCGGGGGCCTATCAGGGCGTACTGTTTTCCGTCGAGGGAAATCGTCGAGTCTCCCGAGGCCTTCCGGTCGGTCTGGCGAGTCAGGAGGAGATCGAGAGCGGGTCCGTCCGGCGGAGGGAGAAAGGCAGATGCCCCCTCTGCGGGAGGACGAGCGAACCTCGGGTTATGGACCTCTCCCGGGTAGGCGGCGAGCAGGACGTTGGCCTCTTCGATCGTTTTCACTCCGGCCCGTCGGAAGGCGACGACGAGACGATCCTGAAGAGTTCCCCAGAGCCTTTCGATCCGCCCCTTCGCCTGGGGAGACCCTGCAGGGACATAGCGAGTTCCGAGAGCCTCCAGAGCGCGGCCGAACTGGGTTACAGGCGCCGAGTCCTCCAGCTCCTCCTTGATCGTCAGTTTTTCCGACTTGGGAGAAAGGAAGATGGTGTGGCGGTCGGCGTAAAGCTCGCGAGGCACGCCGTGGCGATCAAGCATCTGACGGAGCACGCGGAAGTAGCCGAAGAGGCACTCATTCCTGGCCATCCACAGACCGAGGACCTCTCCTGTGGCATCGTCAATCACGCCGTGGAGAGTGCAACGCTCACCGATCTCGAACCAATCGAAAGGAGAGGCGTCCATCTGGACCAGATCGCCTCGTCGGGACCGTCGGACCCTGCGGGAACGCCGCTTCGGGGCCCGGTGGCGATGAACGAGGGACAGGTTCTCCGCGCGAAGGAAACGGGCGATGCTCTTGGCGCTCAGCACGAGATCATGCTCTTCGGCAAGGAGTTCGGCCATGTGCTGACAGCTCGTATCCCTGTAAAGACCCTTGGCCAGACTGACGACGAAATCCCGTGTCTCCTGAGAGATTCTGCGCCGGGACGGTTTGCCTCGTCCCTTGTGCAGGAGCCCCTGCGCTCCTTCTTCCCGGTAGCGTCGTTTGAGCCGAAAGACCTGACGGCGGCTCAGACCGAGCCGATCGGCCACCTCCTGAACCGTCAGGTTGCCCGCGACAGCCTCTTCCACCAACCCCAAGCGCCTTGCTTCTTTTGTCTTCATGAGTAGGTCTCTCCTGGTCGTCATAAGTGACATTTTCCCTGTCCTCTTCACGAGTGACAATACCATTGTCCGGCGACAGCGCCGGGGATCGAACTGTCAAGGGACACTAAAAATGTCATCTAAAAAGAGGGTCTGAGGGACAATGAAAGTGTCGCTTTCGAGGGGCTGAAATCGCCCCCGTCAACAGCCCGCCTTGGCTTTCCTCCGCGGCGGATGTCCTTTTAGGGAGGGGAACCCGTCCCTTGCTCGGAGCCGACCGCCGCGGCAGGAGGAGCGGGATTCTGTCGCCAGGGATGGTCTGCCGCCGGCTTCCTCTGCTTCTTCGTTTTGCATGGAGTGCCTGTCTTCGTCTCGATGACAGGCGGGGGAGTCGCAGGGGGCTCTTTGTCGACGGCTGCGAGATCGTAGAGCCCGTCATGGACAAGAGCCAGGAGTTTCCCGTCGAGCTTCTCGATGACCTTGACCGCCTGTCCTCTGGCAAGAAGCAGGGGGCGTCTGCGGGGGCCTATCAGGGCGTACTGTTTTCCGTCGAGGGAAATCGTCGAGTCTCCCGAGGCCTTCCGGTCGGTCTGGCGAGTCAGGAGGAGATCGAGAGCGGGTCCGTCCGGCGGAGGGAGAAAGGCAGATGCCCCCTCTGCGGGAGGACGAGCGAACCTCGGGTTATGGACCTCTCCCGGGTAGGCGGCGAGCAGGACGTTGGCCTCTTCGATCGTTTTCACTCCGGCCCGTCGGAAGGCGACGACGAGACGATCCTGAAGAGTTCCCCAGAGCCTTTCGATCCGCCCCTTCGCCTGGGGAGACCCTGCAGGGACATAGCGAGTTCCGAGAGCCTCCAGAGCGCGGCCGAACTGGGTTACAGGCGCCGAGTCCTCCAGCTCCTCCTTGATCGTCAGTTTTTCCGACTTGGGAGAAAGGAAGATGGTGTGGCGGTCGGCGTAAAGCTCGCGAGGCACGCCGTGGCGATCAAGCATCTGACGGAGCACGCGGAAGTAGCCGAAGAGGCACTCATTCCTGGCCATCCACAGACCGAGGACCTCTCCTGTGGCATCGTCAATCACGCCGTGGAGAGTGCAACGCTCACCGATCTCGAACCAATCGAAAGGAGAGGCGTCCATCTGGACCAGATCGCCTCGTCGGGACCGTCGGACCCTGCGGGAACGCCGCTTCGGGGCCCGGTGGCGATGAACGAGGGACAGGTTCTCCGCGCGAAGGAAACGGGCGATGCTCTTGGCGCTCAGCACGAGATCATGCTCTTCGGCAAGGAGTTCGGCCATGTGCTGACAGCTCGTATCCCTGTAAAGACCCTTGGCCAGACTGACGACGAAATCCCGTGTCTCCTGAGAGATTCTGCGCCGGGACGGTTTGCCTCGTCCCTTGTGCAGGAGCCCCTGCGCTCCTTCTTCCCGGTAGCGTCGTTTGAGCCGAAAGACCTGACGGCGGCTCAGACCGAGCCGATCGGCCACCTCCTGAACCGTCAGGTTGCCCGCGACAGCCTCTTCCACCAACCCCAAGCGCCTTGCTTCTTTTGTCTTCATGAGTAGGTCTCTCCTGGTCGTCATAAGTGACATTTTCCCTGTCCTCTTCACGAGTGACAATACCATTGTCCGGCGACAGCGCCGGGGATCGAACTTGACTTCGGCACAAAGCCGATTATGCTTTGGAGTGAGTCTCCTCCCTACCGGAACTATCGCATCCCCTCGCCGCGATGGAGAGGGACCAGGAGGGCACAGGAACTCGCGGAGGCCGCATAGCCATGACGGGCTCGTATCACCTCGGCATCGATCTGGGCTCCACGACGGCGAAATTGGTCATCATGGAAGGAGATCAGATCCGTCTCTCCCTGTACCGCCGCCATTTTTCCGACATCCCCGCCACGCTCCTCTCCCTTCTCGACGAAGCGGCCCCCGTGATGACCGATCGGAACGTCACCGTGGCGCTCACCGGTTTCGGCGGAATGGGACCCGCCGAAAAACTGTCCCTTCCTTTCGTTCAGGAAGTCGTCGCCTGCACGACCGCCGTCGAAAAACGGCTGCCCGAGGCCGATGCCGTCATCGAGCTGGGAGGAGAGGACGCCAAGATCACCTACCTCCGCGGATCGGTGGAACAGCGCATGAACGGCGTCTGCGCCGGCGGAACGGGTGCTTTCATCGACCAGATGGCTGTCCTCCTCAAGACCGACGCCGCGGGCCTCGACGCCCTGGCCGCCGACGCCACGCAGATCTATCCCATCGCCTCGCGCTGCGGCGTCTTCGCCAAGGCCGACGTCCAGCCGCTCCTCAACGAAGGAGCCGCCCAAGAGGATATCGCCGCCTCCATCTTTCAGGCCGTCGTCAACCAGACCCTGACGGGCCTCGCTCAGGGACGGCCCCTGAAGGGAAAGATCGCCTTTCTCGGCGGCCCCCTCCACTTCCTCCCTCAGCTGAGGCGACGCTTCATCGAGACGCTGCGTCTTTCGCCCGACCGCGTCCTGCTTCCCGAGGAATCGCTCCATTTCGTGGCCCTCGGCGCAGCCCTGACGTCGCGAAAAGAGAGCCCCCGATCCTGGAGTTCCCTGCGGGCGGCCTTCGACGACCTGGCCCGTCGGCAGGAGAAAAAGGGAGACCACCTCCCTCCTCTTTTCTCCTCCGAAGGGGAGTACGAGGCCTTCAGGGCCCGCCACGAAAGCCACGTCGCCGACCGGGCCGACCTCGCCTCCTACCGGGGAGCGGCCTTTCTGGGCATCGATGCCGGCTCGACGACGACGAAGCTGGTCCTCCTCTCGGGCGAGGCGAAAATCCTCCACAGCCATTACGGAAGCAACGAGGGGCGTCCCCTTCAGTCGGCCCTGGAAGCCCTGCGCCGACTCTACGACGTCCTGCCCGAGGAGGTCTTCATCGGGCGGTCCGTCGTCACCGGCTACGGCGAGGCGATTCTCAAGGCCGCCCTCAACGTCGACGCCGGCGAGATCGAGACGGTGGCCCACTGTCGCGGCGCCCGTCACTTCGCCCCCGACGCCACCTTCGTCCTCGACATCGGCGGCCAGGACATGAAGAGCCTTTTCGTCCACGACGGCGTCATCGACGCCATCATGCTCAACGAGGCCTGCTCCTCGGGCTGCGGCTCCTTCATCGAGACCTTCGCCCAGGCCCTGGACAGAACCGTGCAGGACTTTTCCCGAGAGGCCCTCTTCGCCGCCTCGCCCGTCGACCTGGGGACGCGCTGCACCGTCTTCATGAACTCCAAGGTCCGCCAGGCCCTCAAGGATGGGGCCGACAAGGGAGACTTGGCCGCGGGCCTGGCCTACTCGGTCGTCCGCAACGCCCTCTTCAAGGTCATCCGTCTCAAAGATCCCCGTGAACTGGGAGAATCGATCGTCGTCCAGGGGGGCACCTTCAACAACGACGCCGTCCTCCGGGCCATGGAAAATCTCCTGGGGCGCGATGTCGTCCGCCCTGACATCTCGGGCCTCATGGGCGCCTTCGGCGCCGCCCTCATCGCCCGGAGCGACTGGAAGGCGGGGACGACGAGCTCCCTCCTCTCCAAAGCGGACGTCGCCTCCTTCCACAGTGAAACGGAGACCCGCCGCTGCGGCCTCTGCGGCAACAACTGCGCCGTCACGGTCCGTCACTTCCCTGACGGAAGGACCTTCATCTCCGGCAACCGCTGCGAGAGGGGAGCCGGCCTGGAGAGACATCGCGACGACATCCCCAACCTCTACGCATGGAAACTCAAGCGGCTCTTCTCCTATCGGCCCCTGAACGAATCCGACGCCCCGCGAGGCCTCATAGGTCTCCCCCGGGCCCTCAACTTCTACGAAGATTACCCCTTCTGGTTCACCCTCTTCACCGAACTGGGCTACCGAGTCGTCCTCTCGTCGCCGTCGTCGCGGAGACTTTACGAATCGGCCATGGACACGATTCCCTCCGATTCGGTCTGCTACCCGGCCAAACTCGTCCACGGCCATATCGCCGATCTCGTCTCCCGCGGGGTGCGTAAGATCTTCTATCCCTCCATCCCCCTCAACATCGAGGAGAACTTCGAGGCCGACAACCACTACAACTGCCCCGTCGTCACCTCCTACCCGGAGACGATCGCCGCCAACATGGATATCCTCGAAAGCGACGGCGTCCGATTCTACCATCCCTTCCTTCCCCTCGACGCGCCGAAACGGATGGCCCGGCGCCTCCTGGAAGAGCTGGCGCCGGAAAAACTGGGGAGGACCGAGACGGAAGAAGCCCTCAGAAGCGCCTACGCCGAGCTGGCCCGGTTTAAAAGCGACACGCGCAGCCGGGGCGAGCAGGCTCTGGAAGAGATGGAACGGCGAGGGCTGCGGGGCATCGTCCTGGCGGGGCGCCCCTACCACGTCGACGGAGAGATCCACCACGGCATTCCCGAAATGATCACCGGCCTGGGGCTGGCCGTCTTCACCGAGGACTCCCTGGCTCACCTCGCCCGCCGAGGCGAGCCGCTCCGCGTCGTCGACCAGTGGCTTTACCACAGCCGACTCTACCGCGCCGCCGCCTTCGTCGCCGAAAGGAATGACCTGGACCTGGTCCAGATCACCTCCTTCGGCTGCGGCCTCGACGCCATCACGACGGACCAGGTCCGGGAGATCCTGGCCGAGAGGGGCAAGATCTTCACCCTCCTCAAAGTCGACGAAATCAGCAACCTCGGCACGGCCCGCATCCGCATCCGCTCCCTCCTGGCGGCCCTGGAGGAGCGGAGGAAACGGACACCGGCCCCCATCAGGGCCGCGCGGGCCATCGAACGGAAGGCCAAGGTCCTCTTCACGCGGGCCATGAAAAAAAGCTACACCCTTCTGGCGCCCCAGATGTCGCCCATCCACTTCCAGTTCCTCCAGGCCGCCTTCGAGAAAAACGGCTACGCCATGGAGGTCCTCCTCCGCGTCGACGCCTCCACCGTCGAAGAGGGGCTTCGGAGCGTCAACAACGACGCCTGCTACCCCAGCATCATCCTCGTCGGCCAGGCCCTTCAGGCCCTCAAATCGGGCCGCTACGATCCGAACAGGACGGCCGTCCTCCTTCCTCAGACGGGCGGCTGCTGCAGGGCCACGAACTACGTGGCCCTCATGCGCAAGGCCCTGGCCGACTCGGGCTTCGGGCAGGTTCCCGTCGTCCCCGTGGCCCTTTCGGCGGCCCTGGAGCGCCACCCGGGGTTCAAGATCAACCTCCCCCTCATCCGCGACGCCCTCAGGGGGACCCTCGTCGGCGACCTTCTCATGCGCGTCCTCTACCGCATCCGCCCCTACGAAAAGGTGAAGGGCTCGGCCGACGCCCTCTGCGCCCGCTGGTCCCAACGCTGCATCGACCTTCTCCGCCGCGGCGACGGCCGGGCCCTGGGAAAGACACTGGAGGCCATCGTCTCCGATTTCGACGCCCTCCCCATCGACGACAGTCTCAAACCCCGAGTCGGCATCGTCGGCGAGATCCTCGTCAAATACCATCCGGGCGCCAACAACGACATCGTCCGCTTCCTCGAATCGGAAGGAGCCGAAGTGGTCGTCCCCGACCTCCTCGATTTCGGCCTCTACGGCCTCTACGACCACAAGGTGAGCCACGACATCCTCTCGGGCTCCCTGGCCCGGAGTCTGGCCGCCCAGACCCTCATCGCCCTCTTCGAATGGAAAAGGCGCGGCCTACGCCGCGCCCTCGCCTCGAGTCGCCGATTCCTCCCGCCTCCGACGATCGATCACCTCGCCCGAAGCGCCCAAAGCCATCTTTCCCTGGGCAACCAGTCCGGCGAGGGGTGGTTTCTCGTCGGCGAAATGGTCGAACTCCTCGAACAGGGCGTGGAGAACATCGTCTGCATCCAGCCCTTCGCCTGCCTGCCCAACCACATCTTCGGCAAGGGAATGATCCGCGACCTCCGCCGCGACTTTCCCAGGGCCAACATCGTCCCCATCGACTTCGACCCCGGCGCCAGCGAGGTCAACCAGCGAAACCGTCTGAAACTCATGCTCGCCGTGGCCCACCGGGCCATGGAAGGCGACACCCCCTTCCCGGCCGACAGAGACCTCTCGTCCACCCCGCAGGAAAGAGGGGATAGGCCCTGAAACCCTCCGTCCCTTCGGGCCGGGCGCGGGCAGGATGCCCACGCTCCCAGGAAAAGCGACGCCGGAGGAGCTGGTTTCCCGGACCACGCGGCTCCGTTCGGTCTGAAGCCCTGCCGGGAGCGCCGCTCCGCCTGGCCGCGAGGCCTTTGCCCCTGCTGGGAGCGCGGCCATCCCTAGCGGCGCGCGGGACGGGGCTTTCGTCCCGCAGGGGTTTCCGGCTCGAACGACGTCGCCTGAGCGGCGACGACACGAGGAAACCCCTCCGTCCCTCCGGGCCGGGCGCGGGCAGGATGCCCACGCTCCCAGGAAAAGCGCTGCCGGAGGGGCTGGCTTCCCGGACCACGCGGCTCCGTTCGGCCGGAAGCCCTGCCGGGAGCGCCGCTTCATCTGACTGCGAGGGGCTTTTGCCCCTGCTGGGAGCGCGGCCATCCCTGGCGGCGCGCAGGACGGGGCTTTCGTCCCGCAGGGGTTTCCTCCTCGGTCGCCGTCGCTTCGGCGGCGATGGCGTGGGGAAACCCTCCGTCCCTTCGGGCCGGGCGCGGGCAGGATGCCCACGCTCCCAGGAAAAGCGACGGCGACAAAGGGGCGGGAAACCCTCCGCCCCTTCAGGGCGGCGCGGGCAGGATGCCCACGCTCCCAGGAAAAGCGCCGCCGGAGGGCGACTTTCCCGGACCGCGAGGGTTTTGCCCCTGCTGGGAGCGCGGCCATCTTGGCGGCGCGCGGGACGGGGCTTTCGTCCCGCAGGGGTTTCCGGCTCGAACGACGTCGCCTGAGCGGCGACGACACGAGGAAACCCCTCCGTCCCTCCGGGCCGGGCGCGGGCAGGATGCCCACGCTCCCAGGAAAAGCGACGGCGACAAAGGGGCGGGAAACCCTCCGCCCCTTCAGGGCGGCGCGGGCAGGATGGCCGCGTTCGCCCAGGTGGCGGAGCCGGAATCAGGGACCGTAACGAGCGACGAAGGCGTCGATAACCGATAGAAGGTCCTCCGTCAGGTAAAGCCGTGCCCGCTCCTTGAGGGAAGAGGGTACGGCTCCGTAAAAGGCCTCGGCCACGGCGCCGGCAATGGCCGCCTGAGTGTCGGCGTCTCCGCCCAAAGAGACCGCCTTGCGCAGGGCGTCCTCATAATCGGTCGACTCCAGGAAGGCGCAGAGGGCCTCGGGAACGCTCTCGGCAGCAGCAGCCGAAAAACGGTAGGTCGGCCTGATCGCGTCGAGGCTCCGCGACAGATCGTAGCCGCAACGCTCTTCGACGAAGGCCGCCAGCTCCCGGCGATCGGTCCCCTTGCGGGCCAGAAAGACCGAAGCGGCCACGGCCCGGGCCGCCCTGATCCCCTCGGGATGGCCGTGAGAAACGGCGGCGCTCCTCTCCGCCTCGGCCAGAACCTCTTCGACGGTCTCGAAAGCCCACCCCACGGGACTGACTCTCATGGCCGATCCGTTGCCCCAGCTGTCGTTCCAGGCCTTCCCGCTCGAGAGGATCCAGGAGCGGAAACGGGAGCTGAACCCCGCCTCGAAATGGCGCCGTCCGTAATCGGACAGGACCGGAGCATACTCCCGGCCCGAGAGGAGGACGTCGGCCACGGCAACGGTCAGAACCGTGTCGTCCGTGAATCGGCTCTCCCCGGTAAACAGCTCGAACTCGACCGACTTGAGCCCCGCCCTCTCATAGGCGGAACCGACGATGTCGCCGACGATGGCCCCCCACATGGCTAACTCCGATCGGGGGGCACCGGGCCCCCGTGAGCTCTCTCCCGTTCATCGACGACGGACCGACGGATGGGGTCCGAGTCATGAACGGAAACGGATGGTTCCCTTTTCCCCCTCTGGCGACAAAGCACCGGCAAAACCCCCTTTTTGCGCTCCCTTCGACTCGCCTCCCGAAGGGCTCTTCCCAAGAAGAACGCCCCACGGGTCCGGCACGGCGGAAAGGCTCTCCATGGCAATGATCCCTTAAGGGACTATGGTACCATGAAGAGGTGAAAAACATTGACGGAACAGGGGCCGCCCCGACGGACGGCCCCTGCCGAAAAAAGGAAAACATACGAAATCAAAAAGAGAAGGCACGCCTTTCGAAGGCTGCAACGAAGAGGCGAAGACGGAGAACGGCGGAAGAGGGAAAAAAGAACGACGATAACGAGATGAAAGGCGCGATGAAAAGAGTAAATAAAGAAAAGCGTCAGGAAGATATAAGATACGGCGAAAGGTACGACCTTGCTGCGACAGATGGAAGCGATAGAGGGAATGAGGTCCGAAGAAAAGATCGGCGAAAGAGCGAAGAGAGGGCAACTGAGCTTCAGTCTGAAGAGCGATGGTACAGCGACGTGCCTTCATAGACAAGAATAGCCCTTTCAAGAATTTTTTGCTTGAATAAGCCGTGATGTTTATGTGATATTCCAGATAAAACGCCAGGATGATTTTGACAAAGGTCTTAATTATCCCAATCAACCCAGCAAAGGAGCGAAACAATGGAGCGTCTACCCAACTCGTCAGGCTGTTTCGTCTGCGGCACCCGAGAGGAAAACCCCCAAGGGCTGGCCGTCTCCATCTTTTGGGACGAAGAGGCCCGACAGACCGTCATCCCCATCGAAGCCTCATCCGGCTGGTGCGGCTACCACGGCGTCATCCACGGAGGCATTCAGGTCGCCCTGGCCGACGACGCCATGGCCTGGGCCATCCGGCGAGGAGAGGGCATCTGGTCCGTCACGGCCCACATGGAGGCCACCTACCGCAGACCCGTCAAGATCGACAGCCCCTGCCGCGTCCTGGGGCGCGTCGTCTGTCGCAGGGGGCGCAAAATCACCACGGAAGCCGAAATCGTCGACGACGAGGGCGAAATCCTGGCCCAGTTCAAGGCCCTTTTCGTTCAAATGGACGAGGAAAGCCTCCGATCCTGAAGCCCTCGGCCGAGGTGCCCGCCGATCCGAAAGGCACCTGCCCGAGCGGGTATCGAGCCCCCGAGCGGAGAAAGGCTTTACGGGAAGCGAGTCCGGCATCCGCACGGTCGTGGCGAAGCTGAAGAGGGAGATCGCCCCGTAGGAGAGGTTCCGTCTCCCTGACTGCGGACCACGGGGGAGGGGCCTCGGCGAGCCTGTGGTTCGGGAGAAAACGGGATTTTTGACCTTTTTATGGATACCCTCTATAGTATAGTCGAAAGATCCAGATCGTCCCACCGGGAGGAATCGTCATGGCAGAACTGATCATGAGACACTACATCGTCAAGGACCACGACTGCGAGCCTTGCCGCGAAACGGGGGAGACCCTCCGTAACCTGGGTTCCCAAATGGCCCGGCGGCTGGCGCCCCTGGGCGTGGAGCTGAAACTCCAGGAGGCCGAAATGGCCGAGGCCACGGAGGAAAACCTGCTCAGAGCCAACCAGGTCACCTTCAGCTGTCCCGAGAGCGAGATGGCGGAAATCGCCCTCGAGGATATTCTGGGACTCCAGGTCAGCCACGACAGCGTCGAAGGCGACGCCTGCACCGGCTGCCGCACCCTCATCTTCGAGGGACGGCGCTTCCAGAAACTTCCGCCGGGCCTCCTGACCGACGGGCTCGTCCGGGCCGCCTTCTCCATTCTCGAAGGGGGCGACGGAAGCGGCTGCGGCAGCTGCGGCGGCGGCTGAGGCGTCTGAAAAAGACCGCCGTCGGCGGTCCTTAACGAGCGAGAAGAGGCCGGACGAAGCGACGGAAGTCGCTTCGTCCGGCCTCTTCTCGCAGGCCATCGCGGGAGGGAGAGGGTTTCACCTTTCCGAGAGCGCGACCTCGGCAACGGAAGGTTTGACCCGGGAGTAGACGAACCCGGCTGCAAAGGCCTTTGCCCCTCCTGGAAGCGCCGCTCCGTCTGGCCGCGGGGCCTTTGCCCCTGCTGGGAGCGCGGCCATCTTGGCGGCGCGCGGGACGGGGCTTTCGTCCCGCAGGGTCTCCCGGCTCGAACGACGTCGCCTGAGCGGCGACGACACGAGGAAACCCCTCCGTCCCTTCGGGCCGGGCGCGGGCAGGATGCCCACGCTCCCAGGAAAAGCGACGCCGGAGGGGCTGGCTTCCCGGACCGCGCGGCTCCGCTCGGCCGGAAGCCCTGCCGGGAGCGCCGCTTCATCTGACTGCGAGGGGCCTTTGCCCCTGCTGGGAGCGCGGCCATCTTGGCGGCGCGCGGGACGGGGCTTTCGTCCCGCAGGGGTTTCCTTCTCGGTCGCCGTCGCTTCGGCGGCGATGGCGTGGGGAAACCCCTCCGCCCCTTCGGGCCGGGCGCGGGCAGGATGCCCACGCTCCCAGGAAAAGCGACGGCGGAGAGGCTGGTTTCCCGGGTCGCTCGGCTCCGTTCGGTCGGGGGCTCTATCGGAAACGCCGCTCCGCCTGGCCGCGAGGCCTTTGCCCCTGCTGGGAGCGCGGCCATCCCTGGCGGCGCGCGGGACGGGGCTTTCGTCCCGCAGGGGTTTCCTCCTCGGTCGCCGTCGCTTCGGCGGCGATGGCGTGGGGAAACCCCTCCGTCCCTTCGGGCCGGCGCGGGCAGGATGCCCACGCTCCCAGGAAAAGCGACGGCGACAACGGGGCAGAAACCCTCCGCCCTTTCAGGGCGGGCGCGGGCAGGATGCCCACGCTCCCAGGAAAAGCGCTGCCGGAGGGGCTGGCTTCCCGGACCGCGCGGCTCCGCTCGGCCGGAAGCCCTGCCGGAAGCGCCGCTCCGCCTGGCCGCGGGGCCTTTGCCCCTGCTGGGAGCGCGGCCATCCCTGGCGGCGCGCAGGACGGGGCTTTCGTCCCGCAGGGGTTTCCTCCTCGGTCGCCGTCGCTTCGGCGGCGATGGCGTGGGGAAACCCTCCGTCCCTTCGGGCCGGGCGCGGGCAGGATGCCCACGCTCCCAGGAAAAGCGACGGCGACAAAGGGGCGGGAAACCCCTCCGTCCCTTCGGGCCGGGCGCGGGCAGGATGCCCACGCTCCCAGGAAAAGCGCTGCCGGAGGAGCTGGCTTCCCGGACCGCGCGGCTCCGCTCGGCCGGAAGCCCTGCCGGAAGCGCCGCTCCGCCTGGCCGCGGGGCCTTTGCCCCTGCTGGGAGCGCGGCCATCCCTGGCGGCGCGCGGGACGGGGCTTTCGTCCCGCAGGGGTTTCCTCCTCGGTCGCCGTCGCTTCGGCGGCGATGGCGTGGGTAAACCCTCCGTCCCTTCGGGCCGGGCGCGGGCAGGATGCCCACGCTCCCAGGAAAAGCGACGGCGGAGGAGCTGGCTTCCCGGACCGCGCGGCTCCGCTCGGCCGGAAGCCCTGCCGGGAGCGCCGCTCCGCCTGGCCGCGAGGGGCCTTTGCCCCTGCTGGGAGCGCGGCCATCCCTAGCGGCGCGCGGGACGGGGCTTTCGTCCCGCAGGGGTTTCCTCCTCGGTCGCCGTCGCTTCGGCGGCGATGGCGTGGGGAAACCCTCCGTCCCTTCGGGCCGGGCGCGGGCAGGATGCCCACGCTCCCAGGAAAAGCGACGGCGACAAAGGGGCGGGAAACCCTCCGCCCCTTCAGGGCGGCGCGGGCAGGATGCCCACGCTCCCAGGGAAAGCGACGGCGGAGGTTTTTTCGGGTTCCTCTCAGCGCCCCAGGTAGGCGGCCCGCACTTCATCCATGGCGGCCAGTTCCGAGGCCCTGCCGCTGAGGACGATCCGCCCCGTCTCGAGGACATAGCCCCGATCGGCGATAGCCAGGGCCATGTTGGCGTTCTGCTCCACGAGGAGAATGGTCATGCCCGATTTACGAACTTCGACGATGGTGCGGAAAACCTCTTCCACGAGGATCGGCGCCAGCCCCATGGAGGGTTCGTCGAGAATCATGAGCTTCCCTCTCCCCATGAGGGCCCGCCCCACGGCGAGCATCTGCTGCTCCCCTCCGGAAAGGGTCCCCGCCTCCTGGCTGCGCCGCTCCTTGAGACGGGGAAAGAGGGAGAAGACCCTCTCCATGTCGTCGTCGACGGCACGATCCTTGCGAAGATAGGCCCCGAGCAGGAGGTTGTCCTCGACGGTGAGGTTGGGGAAGACGAGGCGCCCCTCGGGCACGTGGGTGATTCCGGCGCCGACGATGACATGGGGCGCGACGCCAACCAGATCCCTGCCCTGATAGAGAATCCGGCCCGAGCTGGCGGGGACGAGGCCCGACAGGGCACGGAGAATGCTTGTCTTGCCCGCGCCGTTGGCGCCGACGAGGGTGACGATCTCTCCCTGCTCCACGCAGAAAGAGAGCCCCTTCACGGCCTCGATGGCCCCGTAGGAGACGCGGAGGTCCTTCACCTCGAGCATCATGCCGCCGCGCCCCCTTTGCCGAGATAGGCCTCGATGACCTTGGGGTCGTTCCTGATCGCTTCGGGTTTCCCCTCGGCGATGGTGACGCCGAAATTGAGGACGGAGATGCGGTTGCAGATCTCCATGACGAGCTGCATGTGGTGTTCGATGAGGAGAATCGTCACCTGGAATTCCTTCCTTATCCAGGCGATGGAGTCGGCCAGGACATCCACCTCCTGAGGATTCATTCCCGCCGCCGGCTCGTCGAGGAAGAGGAGTTTGGGCGACGTGGCCAGAGCGCGGGCGATCTCGAGGCGCCGCTGAATGCCGTAGGGCAGATTCTTGGCCAGCGTATCGGCGAAGGGAAGAAGATCGAGCTTTTCCAGGAGGAAAAGGCACTCCTCCTCCACCTGTCGCTCCGTCTCGACCACTCCCTTGGGACGCAGAAAGGCCGGAAGGAGCCCGTAGCCGATGCGGGGATGGCAGGCGATCTTGATGTTGTCCAGAGCCGAAAGGTTCTTGAAAAGGCGGATATTCTGAAAGGTCCTGGCGATGCCCCGCGTCGTGTAGGCATGAGTGGGCTTACCCACCAGATTCTCGCCGCCGAAGAGAATCTCCCCCTCCGTCGGCTCGTAGATTCCGGTGAGCATGTTGAAGACCGTCGTCTTTCCGGCGCCGTTAGGGCCGATGAGTCCCGCCAGATCGCCCTCGGCAAGGGAAATGTTGAAATCCGTCACGGCCCTGAGGCCGCCGAAGGCGATGCTCAGATGCCTCACCTCGAGAAGAGGCGAGGAAGTTTCCTGCGAAGCCATCATCTCACCGCCCCCCCTCGTAACCGGCAGGACGGCGGATCTTGGGCACCAGGAAGGAGAGCTCCCTGTCGCCGTAAATCCCCTGCGGTCTGAAGAGCATCAGAAGAACGAGGGCGATGCCGTAGATGACGAGACGCCATCCGGAAAGGAAGCGAAGCATTTCGGGAAGGACCGTCAGCAGCGAAGCTCCCATGATGGTGCCCGTCAGGCTCCCGGCGCCTCCCGCATAGAGGTAGACGAGATAGTCGATGGACTTGAGGTAGTTGAACTGGTCCGGATGGAGGTAGCCCAGCAGATGGGCCAGAAGCCCTCCCGCCACGCCGGCCACGGCCGAACCGATGGTGAAGGCCATGACCTTGTACTTCGTGGTATCGACGCCCATCGTCCCCGCCGCCAGCTCGTCTTCCCGGCAGGCGATGCAGGCCCTCCCGAAAGAGGAGTAAATGTAGTTGCGGAGCACCCAGAGCGTGGCGCCGAAAAAGGCGACGATCCAGAAAAGGTTGCTGTAGCGGGGAATGCCCGAGAAGCCTCGAGGTCCGCCCACCTGAGGAATGAGGCGGATGAGGGAGCGGATGATCTCCCCGAAGGCGAGGGTCACGATGGCCAGATAATCTCCCTTGAGGCGGAGGGAGGGCTTTCCGATGAGATAGCCGAAAAGGGCCGCAACGACCCCTCCGACGAAGACGGAAAAGAGAAAAACCAGGGGGCGCAGGACCGGAAGAAGGGCCGCCGAAGGAAGAAGCAGCGTCGTCACCGCCGCCGAAGTGTAGCCGCCGACGGCGACGAAACCGGCCTGACCGATGGAGAACTGGCCGGTGAAACCGTTGATCAGATTGAGCCCCAAGGTGACCATGACGTTGATCATGGCGAACATGAGAATCTGAATGTAGTAGGACGTCAGCACTCCGGCCTTGCGCAGAGCCATGACGACGACATAGAAGGCGACAAGTCCGAGAAGGGGGAAGTATTTCCGCAGGCGATCCATCACCTTCCGCCCCCTAGACCTTTTCGATCTTCACTTTGCCCAGCAGTCCCGCAGGGCGGAAGAGAAGAATGAGGATGAGGATGACGAAACCCGACCCGTAGCCGAGCTCGGAATAGAGGGCCGTGGCCATCACTTCGCAGATGCCCATGATCAGCCCTCCCAGCATGGCCCCGGGAATGGAGCCTATGCCGCCCAGGACGGCGGCGATGAAGGCCTTCGTGCCGAGCCAGATTCCCATGAGGACATCGATCATGGGGTAGGTCATGGAATACATGACGCCTCCCGCTCCGGCCAGGGCCGCGCCGAAGAAGAAGGTGATGGCTATGATGAAGTTGACGTTGATTCCCATGAGGGAGGCCGCGTCCTTGTTGAAGGAGACGGCCCGCATGGCCCGTCCCACCTTGGTGCGGTGCACGATATAGGTGAGAGCCACCATGAGCGTGGCCGAGACGAGAATGTTGACGATCTGGATGGAATTGATGATCGCCCCGGCAGGAAGGGTGAAGTTTTTGAAGGGGATCAGCATGGGAAAGGGACGATAGTTGGGGCCGATGAAGGGGAGCATGCGGGGAAAGTTCTCCAGAAAGATGGAGACGCCGATGGCCGTGATGAGCGCCGAAAGACGGGGCTTGTCACGCAACGGCCTGTAGGCCAGACGCTCGATGACCACGCTCAGACAGGCCGGAACGAGCATGGCCAGGAAAATGGCCAGGGGAAAATTGGCCCCCAGAAGCTCGGCGGCGAAGTAGGCCACGAAAGCACCGATCATGACCAGGTCTCCGTGGGCGAAATTGATCAGATTGATGATGCCGTAGACCATCGTGTAGCCGAGGGCGATGAGGGCATAGATGACGCCCAGCTGCACGCCGTAGATCAGAAGCTGTAGAGTTTCACGCACGTTGACCCTCTCCCTGCAGTGACTCGTCTCCGAAGGGGGGCGACGGAAGCCCCCCTTCGGGATTCGGCGGATGAACCGTTAGGGGTTGATGGTGGTGACGTAGGTGGTGGTGCCGCCGGCAAACTGCATGATGACGGCCGCCTTCTGGGGATTGCGCTTCTCGTCGAACTTGATCTTGCCCGAGGGAAGGTCGATGTCGATGGCGGCGATGGCATCGCGCAGGGCCGGGCCGCTCACCTTGCCGGCATCCCTGAGCCCCCTGAGGACGATGGCCGTGGCCTCGTAGGAGAGAACGGCGTTGGAATTGGGCACCGTGCCGTAGGTCTGCTGGTACTTCTCGACGAAGGCCTGCACCTCGGGCCGCTTGGCCTCGTGAGAGAAGGCCGCGGTGAAGGCGGCGCCCTCTTCGGCCCCGGCGGCGATCTTGGGAAGATCGGGGCTATCCCAGCCGTCGCCGCCGACGAAAGGAACGTTGATGCCGGCCTTGCGGGCCTGGTTCATCTGAAGTCCCGTCTCGAAGAAGGCATTGGGCAGGTAGAGCACCTCGGCGCCGCTGGCCTTGATGTTGTTCAGCTGGGCGTTGAAGTCGCGGATATCGGAACCGCCGTAGGCCTCGAGGGCCACGATCTCTCCGCCCATGGCCTCGAAGTTCTGCTTGAAGTACTCCGTCAGCCCCTTGGAGAAGTCATTGCCGTTGTTGTAGAGAACGGCGGCCTTGGTCACTTTGAGATTTTCCATGACATACTTGGCCATGACGCTTCCCTGGAAGGGATCGATGAAGCAGGCCCGGAAGATGTAATCGCCGACTTCGGTCACCTTGGGATTGGTGGCGAAGGTCGTCACCACGGGGACTTCGGCGGACTGGGCGATGGGACCTCCGGCGAGGGACGTCGACGAGGCGTCGGGACCGACGATGGCCACGACCTCGTTCTGGTCGATGAGCTTGCGGAAGGCGTTGGCGGTGATATCGGGCTTGTTCTCGTTGTCCTCGAAGAGGACCTTGACCTCGTAGATCTTGCCGCCGATGTCGAGACCGTCGGGGGCGAACTCCTTCACGGCCAGCTCCACGCCGTTTTTGATGTACTGACCGCCGATGGCGTTCTGACCCGTAATGGGAGCCACGACGCCGATCCTCACCTGATCGGCGGCGAAGGCCGCGCCCCCGATTGAACCGACTGCCAGCAGTGCGCACAGGAACAGGAGCAAACCCTTTCTCTTCATTCTTCGTTTCCTCCCTCTCAACGTAAAAACATCTCGCCTCGAAAAGCGGCGCCTCGCGCCCGGCTCCCTCTCGCCTCGCCCTCTCACCTTTCCGTCATCTCTCACCTCCAGGACCGATCATCGACTCGGGACAGCTCCCTCAAACCAGAGATTTCAGAAAACGCCCCATCCGCTCCAGGGCCTTTTCGATCGTCTCCTCCGAAGCGGCGAAGGATAGGCGCAGGAACCCCTCCCCGGCGGCGCCGAAGGCGTCTCCGGGAACGGTGACGACGCCCGCTTCCTCAAGCAGGAGGCGGGCCATCTCCACCGAGCTCCGTCCGAAGGACGAGATGTCGGGAAAGGCGTAGAAGGCGCCTTCGGGGAGATGACAGCGGACTCCGGGAAGGGCGCGGAGCCCCTCGACGAGGAGATCGCGCCGTCTGAGGTAACCCCGGCGCATCGTTTCCACCACCTCCTGGGACCCTTCGAGGGCGGCCAGGCAGGCGACCTGGGCGGCGGCGTTGACGCAGGAGGAAAAATTCTCCTGAAGGCGCCCCATGGCGGCGATGATCGCCTCGGGCCCATGGACGTAGCCGACGCGCCATCCCGTCATGGCGTAGGTCTTGGAGAAGCTGTTCACCGTCAGAACCCGGTCGGCCATGTCGGGCAGCGAGGCGAGACTCACGTGATCCCTCCCGTCGTAGACGAGATGCTCGTAGGGCTCGTCGGAGATCACGACGAGATCGCGGCGCCGGACCACGTCGGCGATGGCCTCGAGCTCCTCGCGACGCAGCACCGCTCCCGTCGGGTTCGAGGGCGAATTGAGGAGGAGAGCCCTCGTCCGGGACGTCAGGGCCCTTTCGACGGCCTCGGCCTTCAGGTGGAAGGCCTCTTCTGGGCGGGTCGGGACGGGGCGGACGACGCCGCCGACGAAGTGGATCTGGCCGAAATAGTTGGGCCAGCAGGGATCGGGGACGAGGATCTCGTCGCCTTCGTCGATGACGGAGGCGATGGCGAGCATGAGCGTCTCGCAGGCGCCCGTGGCGACGAGGACGTTCCTCTCCGTTCCGGCGATGCCGTTTTCGGCGGCCAGCTTGACCGCCAGAGCCTTCCGGAGCTCGGGAATGCCGGCGTTGGGCGTGTACTTCGTGGCCCCCTCGCGAAGGGCCCGGGCCGCACGCTCGACGATAAAATCAGGCGTGGCGTAATCGGGCTCCCCCACGCCCAGATTGGCGGCGTCGGGATAGCCCGCGGCGAGGGCGAACATGGTGCGGATCCCCGAATGGGGATTCGTGTCGACTCGGACACTGAGACGCATCGATCGCCCCTCCTTCATCGCTGGACGCGGCCGCTGCCGTCGCCGCCGACAAGAGTCATCACGTCGGCGACGGAGACTCTGTTGAAATCGCCCAAAAGAGTATGCTTCAACGCCGAGGCCCCCACGGCGAACTCGAGGGCGCTCTGAGGCGAATCGAGATGACGCAGGCCGTAGATGAGACCCGCCCCGAAGGAATCGCCTCCGCCGATGCGGTCCACGATGTCGTTGATGGCATACTTGCGGCTGACGTAAAAGTGATCCCGGTCGGCCAGAAGGCCCGACCAGTTGTTGCTGTCGGCGCTCAGGCTCTCCCGGAGGGAGACGGCCAGGAAACGGAGATTGGGATAGGCCTTCAGGACCTGATCGGCCAGATGGCGGTAGCTGTCGGCCTCGAGGGAACCGGACGTGACGTCCACATCGGCCTCGATCCCCAGCGTCTTCTGGCAGTCCTCCTCGTTGCCGATGAGCACCGTGACGTGACGGACGATCTCGGGCATCACTTCCGAAGGCTTCTTGCCCCACTTCCAGAGCTTCTTGCGGTAGTTCAGGTCGCAGGAGACGGTGACGCCCTTCCGGCGACAGGCTTCGAGCCCCTCCAGAGTCACCTGGGCGGCCCCTTCGGAGAGAGCCGGAGTGATCCCCGTCACGTGGAACCAGTCGACACCCTCCAGGAGGCTCTCCCAATCGAAATCTCCGGACCGAACCTCGGAAATGGCCGAATGACTCCGGTCGTAAAGCACCACGGACGGACGGGCGCAGGCTCCCGTCTGGGTGTAGTAGATTCCCACCCGCTCGCCGGAGCGGCGGATGAATTCCGTATCGACGCCGAATCCGCGCAGCTCGCGGACGGCCGCGTCACCGATGGCGTTCGACGGCAGGGCCGTCACGAAAGCCACCTCTTCGCCGTAATTGGCCAGAGAAACGGCCACGTTCGACTCGGCGCCGCCGAAAGTGGCCACGAAAGACGGACTCTGGAGGAACGTCTCGTGGCGAGGCGGTGAAAGGCGCAGCATCAGCTCTCCGAAAGTGACGATTCTGGACATGACGGACCTCCTAACGACCCTTCCTGACCCGGGCGATCTCGGCCACGACGCGGGAAGCCATCGCTCCGATCGCCTCGAGATCGCCCTCGCCCCTGCCGGCCCCGGTGAGAGAGCCGCCCATCCCCACGGCGAAGGCACCGGCCTTGAACCAGGCCTCCAGATTCGCCTCGGACACGCCCCCCGTGGGCATCATGTGGGCCTGAGGCAGAGGCCCGAGAACGGCCTTCACGAACTGAGGCCCCATGCACTCGCCGGGAAAGACCTTAACCACATCGACGCCCAGCTCCATGGCGCGGGCCAGCTCCGTCACGGAACCGACGCCCGGCATATAGGGAACGCCGTAGCGGTTGCAGCAGAAGGCCACCTCTTCGGAAAGGCTGGGCGAAATGATGTAGCGGGCCCCGGCCAGAATACAGGCCCGGGCCGTGGGCGCGTCGAGAACCGTCCCGGCGCCGAGAATCAGAGACGAACCGCGGTGCTTCTCGGCGAGATAACCCATAAGATCGAGCGCCCCCGGAACCGTCATGGCCACCTCGACGGCCGGGATCCCCCCCTCGTAGACGGCATTCGCCACGGCCAGCCCCTTCTCCTTGTCGCTGGCCCGGATGACGGCCACGACTCCCTTTTCGTGAATGGCACCGAGGATCTCATACTTGGCGATGGGCAACATGCAAATCCCTCCGACTGTGAAATAAAAAGTTGAACGAAAGAAACGACCAGAAACCCGTCGGATCCGGACCGAATCCAATCGACGCATCGCGCGACGCAGACGGCTCGAAAAACCCCTTCACCCGACAAAACCGCAAGGCAAGGCAGCCCCACTCCAACCCCTCACGGCCGCAAGCGGGGACACAACCCCAGGGACGCGGAACGCGCCGGACAAAAGGACGGCACGATCCGTTGCGGGCTGCAAGGCAAAAGGCTTTTCATCGGGATGCGGGGCGCGATCGACAATCAGGCTGTTTTAAAGCCAGAAACCTTCGAAGATAAATTCACCTGTTCCAAAATATTCTTGTTTTTTATAAATTAAATCTAATTAGACCCGACCTACAGACAAAAGCCAGGACGAAAGATCTATAGACCCTGCCGGACGGTGGTCCCAAGACGGACTCCCTTGTCCCGGGAACCCGCACCGGCGAGACGATCCGAAGGGACTTCGTCGATGCGGATCCGACGGAACCTATCCCGAAGAACCCGCGGATTCGGGGTCGACTGAGTCCTCTTTTGCGGGCGGATTTCCCCCGAACTCAGGGAAGCGCCCCTCCGTAACCCATAAGCGCCGAAATGGCCCTTGCCGCCTCAAGCGCCTTCTCGCCCAGGGGACGGATCTGGTCATCGGCGAAACGGTAGGCCGGAGCCGATATGCTCAGGGCCCCCACGGGATAACCCTGGGCGTTGACGATGGCGGCTCCGACGCAGCGGATCCCCTCCTCGTTCTCCTCGTGCTCCTCGGCCCAACCCCGCCTGCGGACCACGTTCAGCATGGCCAGCAACGCCCCGGGCTCGACGAGAGTCTGTTCCGTCCGGGGAACGAGAGGCGTGGAACGGAGGTAGTGATCCAATTCGTTCTGGGGAAGCCGGGCCAGAATGGCCCGTCCCGCCGCCGTGCAGTACATGGAAAGAGAGGCGCCGATGCGGGAGCGCATCCCTACGGGGTGAGAGGATTCAAACTTATCGAGATAAAACGTCTCCCCGCCCTGGTAACGGGAGAGATGGATCGTCTCCCCCACATCCTGCAGGAGGTTCTTCAGCAGAGGATGGGCAAGGACGACCAGATCGACCTGCCTCCGATAGGCATCGGCCCAAAGAAGCGGCGCCGACCCCATCTGATAACGGCCGTTCTCCGTGCGGAACACGACGCGATGCGTCTCCAGAGTGGCCAGAATGCGGTAGACCGTCGCCTTCGAAAGACCGACGGACGTGGCGATCTCCGTCACGCCCGCATCGTCGCGGACATCGGCAAGAACCTGGAGAACGGCCAGAGCACGATCAAGGACACGGATGTTCGACGAATCCGATTCCCCCGTCACAGCCCGATTCCCTCCTTATCAGCAGCTCTCCCCATCGTCTTCCACCTCTCCTACCCCGCGGCTCTATTTCCATAGTGTTTCACTAGACAAAACAGCATCTTGCTCTATAAAACACAGTATAGAGCGCAATGGCACCCTTGTCTATACTTTTAAAACAACGTTCCATACAATGAAACAAAATTTCCGGCCCTCACAAAAAGTCCGGCCCCCCTGCGATCGGCAGAGAGGCCGGATAAACTCTTCCCGAAGAAGAAAGGCAAGACGTCGCGGCCGTTGCCTTTCCTGGGAGCTCCATCGTCTCGGCCCGCTCCGAAAAGAACGGAAAGCTTCACGTCACGGCCGTTGCCCTTCCTGGGAACACCATCGTCTCGACCCGCTCCGAAAAGAACGGAAAGCTTCATGTCACGGCCGTTGCCCTTCCCGGGAGCACCATCGTCTCGACCCGCTCCGAAAAGAGCGGAAATCTCCGCGTCACGGCCGTTGCCTTTCCTGGGAGCGTGGGCATCCTGCCCGCGCCCGCCCCGAAGGGGCGGAGGGTTCCCCCCACGCCATCGGCGCCGAAGTGACGGCGACCGAGGCCGGAAACCCTGCGGGACGGTGGCCCCGTCCCGCGCGCCGCCAGGGATGGCCGCGCTCCCAGCAGGGGCAAAACCCTTTCACCGCAAGGTTTTCCCGAGCACTCTATTGTCTCATCCGACTTCGGAAAGAATGCAAACCTCCACGTCACAGTTCTTGCCCTTCCCGGGAGCACCATCGTCTCGACCCGCTTCGGAAAGAACGGAAAGCTTCACGTCACGGCTCTTGCCCTTCCTGGGAGCACCATCGTCTCGACCCGCTCCGAAAAGAGCGGAAATCTCCGCGTCACGGCCGTTGCCTTTCCTGGGAGCGTGGGCATCCTGCCCGCGCCCGCCCCGAAGGGGCGGAGGGTTCCCCCCACGCCATCGGCGCCGAAGTGACGGCGACCGAGGCCGGAAACCCTGCGGGACGGTGGCCCCGTCCCGCGCGCCGCCAGGGATGGCCGCGCTCCCAGCAGGGGCAAAACCCTTTCACCGCAAGGTTTTCCCGAGCACTCTATTGTCTCATCCGACTTCGGAAAGAACGGAAAGCGTCACGTCACGGCCGTTGCCCTTCCTGGGAGCACCATCGTCTCGACCCGCTTCGGAAAGAACGGAAAGCTTCACGTCGCGGCCGTTGCCCTTCCTGGGAGCACCATCGTCTCGACCCGCTCCGAAAAGAACGGAAAGCTTCACGTCACGGCCGTTGCCCTTCCTGGGAGCGTGGGCATCCTGCCCGCGCCCGCCCCGAAGGGGCGGAGGGTTCCCCCGACGCCATCGGCACCGAAGTGACGGCGACCGAGGCCGGAAACCCTGCGGGACGAGAAATCCGTCCCGCGCGCCGCCAGGGATGGCCGCGCTCCCAGCAGGGGCAAAACCCTTTCACCGCAAGGTTTTCCCAAGCACTCTATTGTCTCGTCCGACTTCGGTAAAGAACGGAAAGCTTCACGTCACGGCCGTTGCCCTTCCTGGGAGCGCCATCGTCTCGGCCCGCTCCGAAAAGAACGGAAAGCTTCATGTCGCGGCCGTTGCCCTTCCTGGGAGCGTGGGCATCCTGCCCGCGCCCGCCCCGAAGGGGCGGTGGGTTCCCCCGACGCTACCATCGCCGAAGTGACGGCGACCGAGGCCGGAAACCCTGCGGGACGATGGCCCCGTCCCGTGCGCCGCCAGGGATGGCCGCGCTCCCAGCAGGGGCAAAACCTCTCCGCCGCAGCCATGTTTTCCTGGGAGCGTGGGCATCCTGCCCGCGCCCGCCCCGAAGGGGCGGAGGGTTCCCCCCACGCTACCATCGCCGAAGTGACGGCGACCGAGGCCGAAAACCCTGCGGGACGGTGGCCCCGTCCCGCGCGCCGCCAGGGATGGCCGCGTTCCCAGCAGGAACAAAACCCGCGATCGCAGCCGGGGTTTCCTGGGAGTACCATCGTCTCGGCCGCTTCGAAAAGAACGGAAAGCTCCACGTCACGGCCGTTGCCCTTCCTGGGAGCACCATCGTCTCGGCCTGCTTCGGAAAGAACGGAAAGCTTCACGTCACGGCCGTTGCCCTTCCTGGGAGCGTGGGCATCCTGCCCGCGCCCGCCCCGAAGGGGCGGTGGGTTCCCCCGACGCTACCATCGCCGAAGTGACGGCGACCGAGGCCGGAAACCCTGCGGGACGGTGGCCCCGTCCCGCGCGCCGCCAGGGATGGCCGCGCTCCCAGCAGGGGCAAAACCCTTTCACCGCAAGGTTTTCCCAAGCACTCTATTGTCTCGTCCAACTTCGGAAAGAACGCAAATCTCCGCTAACACAAGCTGCTGAAAGTCTATTTGCGTTATTACTCAAATACAAATTTTTCTGCTATAGATTCAAATAAAGATCTATTCCAGTTATCTATATAACGTTTATCATATATAAATGGATATAAATCACTTTTAGCTGATTCCACATCCAAAGTCAGCACTCGTTCCATATATAATTCAATCACATCTTCTTTGCGAAGAGGATGTGAAGAATTCCAATGGCCACTGTGCCTTAATTTGTCTTCCAAATAAGGAACATTGATTGCGGCCTTCTTTTGAACAAACCAGAGACAATCGTACCAATCTCTACCTTTTACTCGCGTCCCCCATGTTCTACAAAGCAAAGCATGCATCTTCCCAGAGAATAGGCAAGATAGAGTCATTGTGCGCAAAGGGAAGGCTATAGGGAAAAGATGATAGGTAATTTTATCTTTGAAATTTCTAGCTTTTCCAGTATCTATCTCTAATTTTATTTTGACAGTTTGATTTTTTGGTAAAATTTTTATTACATCAGATAATGCATGTGGAACAGCTAGAGAAAATATCCCCGCAAGAGGTTCCGTCTTGATTTGAGCGGAGGCAATTCCTCCAGTAGATATTTTCTGTTTCGCCTCAAATGAAGCTTCCACCTCAAAGTCACGTAAGGATTTCTCTACTGTCAATCCAAATGAATTTAGATCAATGCTTACTGCAGATGATAGAAGCGAAAAATCCAGATCCTCAGAAAACCGATCAAGTCCATGGAGAATTCGTAGCGCAGTGCCTCTATAAAAAGCGGCAAACTCAAAAAATCCACCTTGGTAAAGACTAAAAAGTATAATTTCTTGAAGTACTTCTTTTAATGCCTTTATAGCGGTTTCAGGATCTTTGATTTTGAAACGAGAAAGCATTTCTCTTACAATTTCAACTGCCATAGGGGTTCACTCCCTTCCATCGCGTGAAAAACGAGGCAAGAGCCGTCACTTTTCGGGAGCCATAGGCTTTCCCGAAGCGAAAAAGCTCTTCGACGTTCACGTCGATCCAGAAGCTCTCTTCCAGACGGAGGTCCTCGGCAAGATAGGTCTCCCAATCGACTGAGGAAGGGAGGTCTTCCATCCAGATTTTGTCGGCCAGTGCTTTCTCGGGAGAGGCTACAAAAAACCGTTCCGTGCTACCCATGCTGTCCGGCAAGGTTGCCAGTGTACGGCCCAGGCCGAAAGCCCCTTCGGGGATGCGTGCGTAGGTGAAGGTTCCTGCGGGAGATCGATATTCTCTGCTGCGCCGCGGGGTAACGGAGGTGAAGGTCTCAGCCGACTCGGGGATGAGGCCATGAAATTGGAGAGCATATTCGAGAGAAAGAGTGGAAGGGAGGAGCAGCTGATTGGCGAGCCATCGCACATGGAGGGATCGACTCCGCCAGAGAGGACCGAGAACAAACCATTCACGGCTGATCCGTTGCACAACCTTTTTTGCCGCCAGGGAGGCGATGCAATCCTGAGGGCGAAGGTAGCCCCGTCGCGAAAGGACCTCGACCAGGAGGCTTCGCGGAAATTCCTCTCTGCCGAGCTCTGCTATTAATTCTGGAATCATAATTCTGACCATGTATCTCCCCCTGGACCTATTATATCATCAAAAAAACACGATACAAAGCTATGAATCCGACAAAAAGTCGATCTTTGGGCGTTATTTAGTTAAATTTCAATTTGTGAATCCACTAGTCAGGCCCGTTCTTTAGGTGCGGCAGTTAGGGCCGCTCCGGAAGAAAGGCAAGTTCTGCGCCGCAGCCGTTGCTTCTCCTGGGAGCGTGGGCATCCTGCCCGCGCCCGCCCCGAAGGGGCGGAGGGTTCCCCCGACGCTACCAGCACCGAAGTGACGACGACCGAGGCCCAAAACCCTGCGGGACGGTGGCCCCGTCCCGCGCGCCGCCAGGGATGGCCGCGCTCCCAGCAGGGGCAAAACCCGCGATCGCAGCCGGGGTTTCCCGGGAGCGCCATCTTCTCGACCGCTTCAGAAGAAACGTCAAGTTCTGCACCGCAGCCGTTGCCTCTCCTGGGAGCACCATCGTCTGGGACCGTTCCGGAAGGGACAAAAATCTCCGCGTCACGGCTCTTGCCTTTCTCGGGAGCGTGGGCATCCTGCCCGCGCCCGCCCCGAAGGGGCGGAGGGTTCCCCCCACGCTACCAGCACCGAAGTGACGACGACCGAGGCCCAAAAACCTGCGGGACGGTGGCCCCGTCCCGCGCGCAGCCAAGATGGCCGCGCTCCCAGCAGGGACAAAACCCGCGATCGCAGCCGGGGTTTCCCGGGAGCGTCATTTTCTCGGCCGCTTCAGAAGAAACGTCAAGTTCTGCGCCGCAGCCGTTGCTTCTCCTGGGAGCGTGGGCATCCTGCCCGCGCCCGCCCCGAAGGGGCGATGGGTTCCCCCGACGCCATCGGCACCGAAGTGACGGCGACCAAGACCGGAAACCCTGCGGGACGGTGGCCCCGTCCCGCGCGCCGCCAGGGATGGCCGCGCTCCCAGCAAGGGCAAAACCCGCGATCGCAGCCGGGGTTTCCCGGGAGCGTCATTTTCTCGACCGCTCCGAAAAGAACGGAAAGCTTCACGTCACGGCCGTTGCCCTTCCTGGGAGCGTGGGCATCCTGCCCGCGCCCGCCCCGAAGGGGCGGTGGGTTCCCCCGACGCCATCGGCACCGAAGTGACGGCGACCAAGACCGGAAACCCTGCGGGACGGTGGCCCCGTCCCGCGCGCCGCCAAGATGGCCGCGCTCCCAGCAGGGACAAAACCCGCGATCGCAGCCGGGGTTTCCCGGGAGCGTCATTTTCTCGGCCGCTTCAGAAGAAACGTCAAGTTCTGCGCCGCAGCCGTTGCCTCTCCTGGGAGCATGGGCATCCTGCCCGCGCCCGCCCCGAAGGGGCGGAGGGTTCCCCCCACGCTACCATCGCCGAAGTGACGGCGACCGAGGCCGAAAACCCTGCGGGACGGTGGCCCCGTCCCGCGCGCCGCCAGGGATGGCCGCGCTCCCAGCAGGGGAAAAACCCCCGTGGCCAGGCGAAGCGACGTTCTCAGCAAGGGCAAAACCCCCGTGGCCAGGCGGAGCGGCGTTCTCAGCAGGGGCAAAACCCTTTCGCCGCGGGGTCCGTCTTACCCGGGTCAAACCTTCCGTCGCCGACTGCGCGCTCCCAGCAGGAACAAAACCCGCGATCGCAGCCGGGTTTATCTGGAAGCGACCTCGTGTTTCGCTCCCTCGCGAATCAGGGCAGGGACAAGACCCTCATTCGCGCCCCTCGGCCAGAGCGCGCACCCGACTCTCGGGCAGCTCCGTCAGATCGGCGACGGTCGCCACATCCATGCCCCGGGCCACCATGCGGCGAGCCATCTGAACCCGAGCGCGTTCGCTTCCCTTTTCCATGCCTTTCTCCATGCCTTTCTCCATGCCCTTCTTTATCCCTTTTCTCTCGCTGATGCTGACATACATGCGTCTCGCCTCCTTGTCCCGTTCCAGCTCCTCTTCCCATTCCTCGTATTCCCGGGAACTCTCGTCGTCGGTGATGTGGATGACGCCTTCCATGAAGACAAGCAGCTGGGCCTTTTCGTCGTGGCTCCAGCCCCGATCGTCGAGAAGAAGCAGCATTTCCTTCAGGTAGTCCAGCTTGCGCGCCTCGTTCCCACGGCTTTTCCAGGCACGCAGGCCCGCCAGGTGGGCCAGGTCGAAGGGGTTGTCACTGGCTTTCAGTTTCTCTTCGTCTCCTTCGAAGATCTTTACGACGGGGAATTCGTAGAGAACTCGGGTGCCGTATCGTTCCCAGAGATAGCAGCCCTGCGACTGGCTCGGCGGGAGCGGCTCGATGAGGAAGGCCAAGCCGACGACGGGCCTTCGGTAGCGCCCCTCAAGAAGGCCTCGGTAGCGGTGCATCCTGAGGGGGAAGTTTTCGTTGCCTCCCCTTCCCTGGACTTCGGCGTGGAGGAGAATCCAGGCGCTCTCTCCTTCCGCGAGTGGGACGTCGGCCAGAAGGTCGACGTAGCGGTTCGAGTCGGGGTCTCCCCCTTCGGCCTTTCGGGTGAACCGGGCGAGACGGCGGAGTTCTTTGTCGAGGAAGGTGACGGGGCGAGTCGGATCGAGGTCGGAGGCCAGGTCGGGAAGGACGGACCGGAGCATGGGGACGAAGAATCGCGAGAGGAGGTCTTTCCAGAGCGAGTCGTCCTGGCGGAATGCGGTCCTTTCGGCGATGTCCTCCGAGGCATGCGGAGTCTGTCCTGCGACTCCGGCGGCAATCCCTTCCGGCGACGGGGAGTCCCTTCCGCCGCCTCGACGGGCGGCATCCTTTTGAGCCGTGCCATCCGCCCCTGGCGGGGAGAAGGGGGTCTTCGGTGCGGTGCCTTTTTCCTCTCTCACAGACGGGCCACCTCCCTCACGTCGGCAGAGAAGCCGAGGCCTCTGCCCCTTTGCCTGAAGTCTAGCACATTTCGAAAGTCGGGATCGGCTCGCTCCGTTCCTCGGCCGTCTCTGCCTCACGCGCGACATCGTAAGGACCCCACCGTCCCTTCGGGGCGGGCGCGGGCAGGATGCCCACGCTCCCAGGAGAAGCAACGGCCGCGACGTGGAGCTTCCCGTTTTTTCCGAATCGAACAGAGACAATAAAATACCCGAGAAAACCTCGCGGCGGAGTGGTTTTGCCCTTGCTGGGAGCGCGGCCATCTTGGCGGCGCGCGGGACGGATTTCTCGTCCCGCAGGGTTTTCCGACTCGAACGACGTCCCCTTGATGGTGACGGTTACGTGCAGGGAACCCACCGCCCCTTCGGGGCGGGCGCGGGCAAGATGCCCACGCTCCCAGGAAGGGCAACGGCGGTGACGGTTACGTGCAGGGAACCCACCGCCCCTCCGGGGCGGGCGCGGGCAAGATGCCCACGCTCCCAGGAAAACACCGCTGCGGCGGAGAGGTTTTGCCCCTTGCTGGGAGCGCGGCCATCCTGGCGGCGCGCGGGACGGGTTTCTCGTCCCGCAGGGTTTCCCGACTTGGACGATGTCACCTTGATGGTGACGGTTACGTGCAGGGAACCCGCCGCCCCTTCGGGGCGGGCGCGGGCAGGGATGCCCACGCTCCCAGGAGAGGCAACGGCGGCGAGGAAGACGTGCAGGGAACCCCGCCGCCCCTCCGGGGCGGGCGCGGGCAAGATGCCCACGCTCCCAGGAGAAGCGACGGCCGCGACGCGGGACTTGCCGTTTCTTCCCAAGCGAACCGAGACGATGACGCTCCCGGGAAAGGCAACGACCGTGACGACGACGAAGTCCGTCCGGGAAACGCAGACCCGATGAGGGCAACGAAGGAACCGGGGGCTCTTCGCGAGCCCCCGGTTGGGTCAACTGTCGTTTTTGAAGCGCGCTCAGATCCCTTCGGCCACCGGCTCCTTTGGCTTGATGAGAGTGACGAACTGCCGCACGAGAAAGACAAGGACAACACTGACAGTGAAGAAAACAAGCGTTACCCTGAGACCGTAGCTCCGGTTCAGGTCCTGGAAAAGGGCGCAGAGGCAAAGACCGATCCCGACGGCACCGACGATGGGCGTCAGCGGCCAGAGAGGCACCTTCCAGGGTAATGCCGCCGCCTCCTCGGCACAACGTGAACGGAAGGCGAAGGCCGCCCGCAACGTCAGCACCCATGAGACGCACCAGACCCAGACCACCTCGTAGCTCAACAGCTGATAGATCATCGTCTGTCCCGCCGCCTGGCCCCAAAGGACAAGGATGACGGCGAGCCCCCAGACAAGCCAGATATTCCGAAAAGGAGTCCGGTAACGCCGATGAAGCTCGCCCATCCAGGAAGGAACGCCGTAGCCCGACCGAGCCAGATTGTAAAGATCCCTCGGCGGCTGATAGATCGTTCCCATGAGCAGACAGGTGGCCGCCGCCGTCCAGGCCGCCGCGTTGAGGGCATTGGCGAAGACGGGACCGTAGACCCGGTTGGCCGACGTCACATAGAGCGACTCGAGAAACTTCTCCACCTCGCCGTGGGGCACCGTCCCCACGGCGGCGAAAAGGGCCCAGGTGTAGACTGTCACGAAAGTGATCGACGACCAGAGAAGCACCCGCGCCACGTCGACGGGATCACGCGCCTCCTCGGAGGCGAAAAGCACCGTCGAGGCCCCCATGAAGGCATAGACGGCGACGGGAACGGCGCTGAAACTCCCGGCCAAACCGTTGGGCATGAAAGGCCTGTAATTGGCGGCCGCAACGTGGGGCGTCACGGCCGCCGAGTAGGCCACGACGCTGCCGACGAGAAAGAGGACGAGAATGAACTGGGTCCGCGCCGCCACGTCGACGCCCCGGACATTGAGCCAGGCGAAAAGCGTCAGCCAGCCCACGGCCAGCAGCGTGATCCACAGATCGGCCGGTTGAAGGTGAAACCCCAGATGGACGAGGAAATTATGGGTATAGGCCCCGATGGCCAGCCCCGTGCTCCCTCCGGCCAAGATCCATCCGATGGAAAAAAGCAGAGACGACGTGGCCCCCCAATCCCACCCCACGAGCTTGCGGACCCAGACCTCGGGGCCGCCCGACGTGGGGTGCCAGACGACGAGCTCACCGAACGAAACCATCAGAAAAATCTGCGACAGCCCCACGAGAATATAGACCAGAACCATCGACGGACCCGCCGAGGCCACACCATAGCCGGTGAGGGTGAAAACCCCGTCGCCGACGACGGCGCCGACGCCGATGGCGAAAAGCCACCAGAAACCCAGGGCCTTCTTCAACGTAACCTTTTCCGAAGCCATCTTCCTACCCCGCTTTCCCGCTCTCTCCGAAGCGGCGGATTCACTGCTTCCGCATGAAAGAATCGAGGCGCCCGTCGGTAAAAACCGACTTGGGGAACTCAAGGTAGAACGTGTAGTTATACCCCGCCTCGGCCCACTGGGCGATGGCCACGTCGCCCGCCACGCTGATGAGCAGCGTGGCGTCATCCATGGAAATCCCCGTCCGGCTGCAGAGGAAAGCCGCCATCCTGCGGCAGACGGCCAACACCCCCGACTTCCCGTCGGGAGCGTCGGCATAAGTCACCCAATGGCTGCGCGTCTCCACCATGGGCGCCTCGAGCTGAACGTTGCGGTAAAGCCTCTCGATGTGTACCTGCACATCGGCGCCCGTCTCCACGCCGATACAGATCTCGCCGTCGCCCATGTTGGCATGGACATCGCCCATGGCCACGAGCGCCCCTTCGACGAAAACGGGCAGATAAATCACCGAATCGGGCCCCAGAAGACGGATATCCATATTGCCTCCGTGACAGCCCGTCCGCCCCGTGGGAAAAGCCATCGTCGGCGTCGTCCCCAGAGTCCCCACATGAGGGCGCAGACCCACACGCACGCCGGATCCGTACTCGACGTACCCCTTCTTCTGATCGATGGAGACGATCTTCGTAAGAGGTGCCTTCACGTAGGCGTCGAGGACCCCCTCGCCCGGAATCAGCGTCAGCACGCCCCAGTCGCGGAGCCGGATCCCCTCGATCCGCAGCGCCACCACATCTCCCGGAACGGCGCTCTTCACGTACAGCGGCCCCGTGCAGGGATTCATATGAGACATGTCGATGGAAGTGGCCAGATCGGTCTCGGCGACGATCTCGTCGTTGAAACAATCTCGGGTCTGAAAAATGACGCTCTCGCCCACCTCGGCCCACTCGACGGGCGCCGTATTCGGGTCGAAACGGTAAGAAACCTTATCCTTCGAAATCACTTTCACGGAAAACCCACCTCCTCGCGAATTCTTCAAAAACCACGATCAAAGACTTTTCAGCACGCCGCGGGTGATCTCGATGCCCCGAGCCAGATCCTCGACGGGGACGTTGAGGGCCGGACGGTAGCGGATGGAGGAGCCGCCACAGGGGAGGATGAGCATCCTCTTCGCCCAGAGGGCCTTGAGGACCTTGTCGCGGTCGGCGGCGTTGCGGAAGTCGTAGGCGCACATGAGTCCCTTCCCCCGGACGTTGCAGAGCAGGTGGGGGAACTCGGCCTCCAGTTCCTTCAGGCCGTTGTAGAGGGCCGGACCGGCCGTGTTCGACACGTAGTCCAGGATGTTGTCGTCGCGGTAGATCTCCAGGTAGCGCGTCGAACGGACCATGTCCACGACGGTGCCGCCCCAGGTCGAGTTGATCCGGCTCGAGATCTTGAAGCAGTTGTCCTCCACCTCGTCGACCCTCGGACCGGCGCAGAGGCCGCAGATCTGGGCCTTCTTGCCGAAGCAGAAGATGTCCGGCTTCACTCCGTGGTGCTCCCAGGCCCACATCTTGCCCGTGACGCCCATGCCGCACTGCACTTCGTCGAAGATGAGGAGGATGTCGTTCTCGTCGGCGATCTCGCGGAGTTTCTTCATGAATTCCGTCCGGAACTGGTTGTCGCCGCCCTCGCCCTGGATGGTCTCGATGATGATGGCGCAGATGTCGTCGGGGTTGTCGGCCAAGGCCTGTTTGATCTGCTTCTCCGCCACCGTCTCAAGCCACTGGACGACGCCCAGATGGTCCTCGAGGGGCCAGGTGATCTTGGGGTTGATCACGCGGGGCCAGTCGTATTTGGCGAAGAACTGGTACTTGTTGGGGTCGTTCGTGTTGGTCACGGAGAGGGTGTAGCCGCTGCGGCCGTGGAAGGCGTCGTTGAAGTGGATGACCTTCGTCCCCTTCGTCCCCCGGATGGCCTCTCCCTTGGTGATCTTGCCCTGGGCCAGGAGCTTGCGGACCTTCCAGTCCATGGCGACCTTGAAGGCATTCTCGACGGCCAGGGTGCCGTAGTCGATGAAGAAGAGGTGGTTGAAGCCCTCGGGCTTGGCCACTTCGGCGAAGGTCTTGACGAACTCGGCCATCTCGACGGTGTAGATGTCGGAGCTGGCCACCTTGTTGATGGCCGAGCGGAAGATCTTCTCCTTGAATTCGTCGTTGGCCAGCTTGGGATGGTTCATGCCGAAGGGAGCCGAGGCGAAGAAGGTGTAGAAGTCGAGCCACTGGTCTCCCGTGGCGGCGTCGACGATGTGGCTACCCTTGGATTTCTCCATGTCGATGACGATGTCGAAACCGTCACGGAGAACCCACTTGGCAATGACGGACAACACTTCTGAAGCCTTCACACCGGAAAAACGTTCGGACACGGCGAACACCTCCAGATCTCTCTTCGGGGCCGACAAGGTCCCGTCCTCAAGGAAACCCCTCTTCAGCCTTCCGACGGCGCGTCCGGAGAATCACCTCCTCGGCGGGCAGTCGGGACATCGCCGGCGGGAGCATCACAGACAAGATCATCCAACGAGCAATTTAGCACTTTGGCTAATATTCTCAGCTCTTCCGCATCAGGGAGACGGATACCTTTCTCCCAACGAAACACCGTATGCATGGATCGCCCCACCTGCCTCGCCAGCTCGGCCTGAGTCCATCCCGACCGCTCTCTCATCTCTCGGATACGCAGCATGACCTCACCTCCACCACCCACAATTTATTGCCCCAAATAGCTAAAGTCAATAGGGCTGAGGACTCATATTATCCAAATAGATAATAAAAATTTATCTGAATTGCCTATTGAGCTCCTCCCCCAAATAGCTAATTATTAACCAGAATGGGAGGTGCTCCACCTGAGAACCGATAGGCTCATCGCCCTGCGCAAGAAGAACAAACTTTCCCAACAAGAACTCGCGATAAAGGTCGGCGTGTCTCTCCACAGCGTCTTCCGCTGGGAGAAGGGACTCCGCACTCCCGACGCCGAAAAGCTGGCCCTCGTTGCCGATATTCTGGGCGTCTCCATCGAATATCTTCTGGACAAGACCGACACCCTCCAGGAACCGAAAGACCACGAAAAAGGGCCGACCTCCGAAGAGATCGGCCCCAGCGTCGACATCGTACTGCCCTCAGGCAGAACCATCGCCCTCACGCCCGGACAGCTCCGGGCCTACGAAAACTGGCAGAAGGATCGGGACCTCGATAAAACCCTGGCCCTCGCCGCCACCCTTGGAATTCCCCTGAGCGACATGATCCCCGGCGAAAACAGAAGCGACCACCCCAGCAAAAGCCACCGGGACCTGGCCCTCCTCGTCCGCACCCTGGCGCGGGAAAAGGGCGACGCCGATCCCGAATCCTCCGCCCTCGCCTCCATTGAAACCCTCACGGAAGACGACGCCCGCCATATCCTGGACGTCGTCAAAGAAACCCTCCTCTGGAAACTCCGCCAGACCCGCCCCTGAAAACCGCGCCGCCCAACGAAAACCGGCCCTCCACGAGAGTGGGGAGCGCGAAGGGTCTTCCCCCTTGCCACGAGCACACCGCCTCGGCCGCAGAGAGGTTTCCCTTGCCGGGAGCGGAGCCCGATGCGGCGGCGCGCGAGACTGGGGCACCGCGTCCCGCAGGATTTCCCGGCTTGAAACCGCCCCCTCGGCAGCAACGACGTGCGAAAAACCTCCGCCCCTCCAGGGCGGGCGCGAGCAAGGATCCCCGCGCCCCCAGAAAAACCATCGTCACCTCTTGACAAATATCTCTTTATGAGTCATAAAATGACTCATAAAGCACCAAGAACGGAGCCACTTCATGCTTGAATCGCTTATCACTTCAAAGACTCGCATTCGGCTGCTGCTCAAATTCTTCCTCAACCCGGCCCATGGAGCCTATCTCCGCGAGCTGGCCCAGGAATTCGAGGAATCGACCAACTCCGTTCGGGTCGAACTGAATCGCATGGCCGAATCGGGCCTGATCGAATCGAAGGAAGAAGGGCGAACCAAAGTCTACCGGGCCAACCAGGCCCACCCCCTCTTCCCGGAGATCTCCCGCATCGTCGCCAAAACCGTCGGCTTCGACCGCCTCATCGAACAGGTCATTCAACGTCTGGGCAACGTCAAATTCGCCTTCGTCACCGGCGACTACGCGCGAGGCATCGACTCGGGCCTCATCGACCTCGTCCTTGTGGGCGCCATCGACGAAACCTATCTGGCCTCTCTGACTAAAAAAGTGGAGGGTCTGATCGAAAAGAAAATCCGAACCCTGGCTCTGACCCTGGAAGAGTTCCGAAAACTCGAGGGTAAGTTCCGGGAAGAACCTCACTTTGTCGTCTGGGACGGAGATAGTCACGCCGCCAGCAAAATAAGTTAAACCTACTTTTTCAAGGAGGTACCTATATGGTTCTCTCTCCTCGATCCAAGCTGGGTCGCGACGTCACAAGAGGCGAATACGTCGTCATCGAAGAGGATGTCGAGATCGGCGACGACGTGGAAATCGGCCACCACGTCATCATTCGCAAAGGCGTGCGCATCGGCCGAGGCTGCAAGATCCTCGACGGCGCCGTTTTGGGAAAACGTCCCGCCAAGGCTTCCCTGTCGGCCACCACGGCCGACGTGCAGCGTTTCGACCCCCTCGTCCTGGGCGAGGCCGTCACCGTCGGTGCGGGCTGCATCCTCTACGTCGGCGCCACCTTGGGCGACGGCGTTTTCCTGGGCGATCAGGCTACGGTTCGCGAAGACGTGACCGTCGGCGACCAGACCATCCTGGGCAGGGGCGTCACCGTCGAAAACAAGGTCTCCATCGGCCGCAGGTGCAAGATCGAAACGGAGGCCTATATCACCGCTCTCAGCACCGTCGAAGACTACTGCTTCATCGCCCCCGAAGTCACCTTCACCAACGACAATTTCCTGGGCCGCACGGAAGAGCGCAGGAAGCACTTCGGCGGGCCCACCCTCAAAAAAGGCGCCCGCATCGGTGCCAACGCGACCCTTTTGCCGGGCATCGTCATCGGCGAGGACGCCCTCGTCGCCGCAGGCAGCGTCGTCACCAAAGACGTGCCGCCCCGCACGATCGTCGTCGGAACTCCGGCCAGGGTTCTGCGCCCCGTTCCCGAAGAACAGCTCATCGAAAACCAGGTCTTCTACGATGGAGACACTCAAGACCAGAAGGTGAAAAAATGACGCTTCTCGAAAAGATCCAGTCCAAAACGGCCCGCGTCGGCGTCGTCGGCCTCGGCTACGTCGGCCTCCCCCTAGCCGTGGAAAAGGCCAAGGCCGGCTTTTACGTGACGGGTTTCGACATTCAACAGGATAAGTGCGACAAGGTCAACCGGGGCGAGAACTACATCGGCGATGTCGTTCCCGAAGAGCTGACTCAGCTGGTGAAATCGGGGCGTCTGAAAGCCACGACCGATTTCGACGAAGTCGAAAGGTGCGACGTCGTCGCCCTCTGCGTTCCCACGCCCCTGGATCATTTCAAGCAGCCCGATCTCACCTTCGTCACGGCCTGCGCCGGAGAGGTGGCCAAACGGGCTCACAGGCAGATGCTGGTCATCCTCGAATCGACGACCTACCCCGGCACGACGGAAGAAGTCCTCAAACCCATCTTCGAGGCTCAGGGGCTTAAGGTGGGAGAAGACATTCACCTGGCCTTCTCGCCCGAGCGCGTCGACCCCGGCAACGCCCGATACAAGACCAAGAACACCCCCAAAGTCGTCGGCGGGTGCACCCAAACCTGCACCGAACTGGCCCGCACCCTCTACGAAACGGTGCTCGACGCCCCCGTCTGCGTCGTCTCCAGTCCCAAAGAGGCGGAGATGACGAAGATCCTGGAGAACACCTTCCGCATCGTCAACTGCGCCCTGGCCAACGAAATGGCCGTGATCTGCCATAAGATGGGCATCAACGTCTGGGAGGTCATCGACGCCGCCGCCACGAAACCCTTCGGCTTCGTCCCCTTCTATCCCGGTCCCGGTGTCGGCGGCCACTGCATCCCCATCGACCCCTACTACCTCACATGGAAGGCCCGCGCCTACGACTATCACACGCGCCTCATTGAAATGGCCGGAGACATCAACGACGACATGCCGGCCTACGTCGTCCGGCGCCTTCAGGACCTTCTCAACGATCGGGAAAAGCCCCTAAAAGGGACCTCGGTCCTTCTGCTGGGATTGGCCTACAAGGGAGACATCGAGGACCTGCGCGAGTCACCGGCCCTCAAGGTCTGGGACGAACTGGAGGCCAAAGGGGCGAAAGTCTTCTACCACGACCCCTACTGTCCCACCGTCAAGCGTCCTCAGGGCACCGAGTCCTCTCAGGCTCTGACGGAAAATCTGCTGCGAAGGACCGACGCCGTCGTCGTCACCACGGCCCACCGCTGCAACGTCGATTACGACCTCGTCCTCCGGGAATCCACGCTCGTTCTGGACACGAAAAACATCGTCGTCAAAATGGCGACGTCCGCCGAGTCGCTCAGAGGGAAACTGCATATCCTGTAGAATGTCGGGAACGCGACGCGGGTCCGGACCATCGGGCCCGCCGAGTTCGCCGAACGACGTCCACGATTTCCGGAAGGGAGAACATCGCATGATTCGTATCGCTCTCGTCGGCTGCGGCCGCATCAGCAAAAGCCATACGGCCGCCATCAAAGAACTGGAAAAGGAAAGGCAGGGGCACCTCGTCGCCTGCTGCGACATCATCGCCGAACGAGCCCAGGCCACGGCCGAAGCCTACGGCGGAGGCTGCCGGGCCTTTTCGAACTACGCCGAAATGCTGAAAGAGATCGATTGCGATCTCGTGGCCCTCTGCACCCCTTCCGGACTCCATCCCAAACACGCCATTCAGGCGGCCGAAGCCGGACGGCACGTGCTCTCGGAAAAACCTCTCGGGACGAGCCTGCAGGCCGTCGACGAGGCCATCGCCGCCTGCGACGAGGCGGGCGTCCATTACCTCGAAGTCAAACAGAACCGCCTCAACCCCACCATCATCCTCTTGCGGAGAGCCTTGGAAGCGGGACGGTTCGGGCGGCTCCACATGATCACTTCCAATGTCTTTTGGGCTCGCCCCCAGGACTATTACGACATGGCCCCATGGAGAGGCACTTGGGAGTTCGACGGCGGGTGTCTGAGTAATCAGGCGGCCCACTATGTCGATATGGTCCAGTGGATGGGCGGTTCCGTCGAGACGGTTTTTGGCCTCTCGTCCACACTGGGCCGCCGCATCGAGGCCGAAGACACCATCACCGTTGGTCTCAAATTCCGCAACGGCGCCATCGGCAGCATCAACGTATCGGTGCTGACCTACCCCAACAACCTGGAGGGCAGCATCACCGTCATGGGCGAAAAGGGCACCGTCCGCATCGGCGGCGTGGCCATGAACAAAATAGAGCAGTGGCACTTCGCCGACGAAGACCCCATGGACGCCGAGGTTGAAAGCGCCAGTTACGACCCCAAGAGCGTCTACGGCGGGGGGCATTACGTGCTCTATCGGGAATTGCCGGAGTTCCTGAAGGGCAAACGGACGTTACTCGTCCCGGCGCGGGAGGGAAGGAAGACCGTGGAGATCATCGAATCGGCCTATAAATCACCCCGTACCGGGGGTGTAACTTCAATTACTGGGCGCGGAAGTCGATAAACCATAACTTGTTCTCCTTGATCATTAACGCTGAAGATGTTGTTTTATTTACATAAAATATTTCGAACAAGAAAATCACTCAAAAGCAGAAACGCAGGAGGAACAGACGTGCAAAGGATTTTCTCCCTCATGGACACACGCTCGCAGTTTATCAAAAAAGTCGCAGTTGGGACAACCTCATGACCGGCCTTGCTGCACGCCTCAAAAACACCTTCACAAAAAGCCGATTTGCCAACCCCGAATCGGCGGCGCGGCACGTCTCGCTCATCGCCGGGGGAACAATCATCGCACAGGCAATCGGCATATTGACCATCCCCATCGTCTCGCGTATCTACTCTCCCGACGACTTTGGCATCATGGCTGTTTACGCCTCTGTAATAGCCATTCTGGGGGAACTTTCCGGATTCCGCTACTACCTGGCCATTCCCCTTCCCAAGGACGAACGCTACGCCAAAGCACTTGTCGTACTCAGCCTGGGTCTGCAAATTACATTCGTCACTCTGCTGGCCCTGCTGCTCTTCGTTGCAGGGAAATTCCTTCTGACCAAGCTCTCTATGCCAAACTTGATCCCCTACCGCGCACTGATCCCGCTCGGTCTTCTCGCAATGGGAACATATATTGTGCTGACGCAGTGGGCTATCCGGGAGAAACTTTTCTCTACCATCGCCCGCACGAAGATCACCCAGTCGCTCAGCGGCGCCGTCGCCAAGATCACCCTCGGTTTATTAGGTATACGTCCTCTGGGCCTCCTGATCGGGACGATCGTTGCCCAAGCAGGGGGGATCACCACACTGCTGCGCTCCCTGCTGGAGAAGAAAGGCGTGCCGCACTTGGAGAGGGAGGACCTTCGACGGGTTGCGCTACGGTACCGGAAGTTTCCAATGTACGATACTTTTTCGGGAGTTCTTATTACAACTGGATTGAGGATAGCCAGTCTCGTTTTCGTAGCACTTTATTCAACACGCATCGTCGGGCTTTTTTCGATGGCACAACAACTTTTGGGGCTTCCAAGCATGTTTGTCGGCCAAGCCATCGGCCAGGTTTTCATCCAAAGAGGAAGCGTTGCAAAAAGAAATGGAACTTTACCTTTCATTTTTACTCAGACCTATCGAAGCTTAATGAGAATCGGATTTTTCCCTATTATGATGATTTCTCTCTTAGCGCCGAGCCTCTTTTCCTTGCTCCTTGGAGAACAATGGGCGCAGGCCGGAGACTTTGCTAGAATTATTTCTCCATGGGTAGCCATTAGCTTTGTTTATTCCCCAATATCTAATTTATTTTCTATTTTAGAACGTCAAAACATCGGCCTTTTGCTTGAGACTATCCACCTTCCCTTGCGAATTCTCGCACTGTACCTGGGATCAAGGTTTGGCACAGAGACGGAAAGCCTCTTGTTCTTAACATTAACAAACTGTGCAGTTTATTTACTAAAAATGTCATATTTAAATTTTATTTTGGGCAATTCGTCACAATTCTTGCTGAAAAACCTTCTTATAGAGTCATTATGGACTGCTATATTACTTGCACCGCTTCTTTTTTCTATATCCTTGGGTCTCGGACTCATTTTTTTTATTGTATCTTTATGTTTTTCTTTGGCTTTTTATGGCGTACTCGTAATTTTATTTTTTAATAAAAACTAACGGAAGCAGCGCATGCTTACAAATAATTGTTTTTTCTTATCAAAAAACACTTAGAACCCCCAAGCTCACCCGCGCAAACTCTTTCGGTGAGCAAGAGTAATGTTGCCGACATCCTCGATTTTCAACCCTTCAACTATGTCGATATATTCCAACGATTTCTCCGAGAGAGAGATAAAGGATACTACACATATCTCGACGGGAAGAGCTATCATCGCTCGTGGTTGCGGAAAAGGCCTAAATAGGTTGTGATCAATCCCTTCACACAGATGAAAGTCGAAAAGAGTGAAGGCTATATTCATTACTGCGAAACAGCTCAGCAAGCGTCGAGAAAAACAAAAATTTCGAGGAAATTTTTATTTACTTGAATGCAAAAAACATATTTTCGATGCGTGGCGTCGAAAAGGCTGGTTTTATAGAGAGGAAGAGAGTCGAAGTGAAACGTATTTTCAAGATCCCCTTCTACTATCGAATCTTCGCGTCATCCTCATTACCTATGGAATTTCACCGATCGTATCGCGTCTTCTGGCCCCTCATCAGGAGATCGTTGGGATTGTCCATGCGACTCCTCGCAAAAACCGTTCGTCTGCAGAAAAAGACGGATGAAAGGGCATAGCCCGCTCGGTCGATGGGCTTGGCAGACGGACCGTCCGTCTCCTTATCCGTTCTTGTTGTCCTACTATCCCGGGCTGAACATTTTTCGCGACGTACGCGGACATAGTAGAGAACGAGGGAGTTCCTGTTCATTATATCGACGACTAAGAAGACACTGGGGATATTATGGCACAAAAGTCTTTCCTCATTCCGCTAGGGATACGGCACTCGGAGCTCGTCCGGATATCCCAAGCGCAAGGGGCGGATCTTGTGGTCGAATTGCTTGAAAAGCTCACAAAAGGTAAGATGACAAGGACGCGACAACCGAAAACAGGGATAACGTACGATATTTTTCGCACTTTGGTCTGAGCTCCCTATAGGCAGTAGCCCCCCGCAAGGGTTATGTTTGAGGTGACAAGGCCACAAACATCATCCAGAGGGAGGGCTACCGCACATGCGCGATACCACAGAAGGCGCTCGGAATGCAGCAGGTAGTTCGAAGATCATCCGTATCGATGAACAGGAGATCCGCTCACACTTTGACCAGATCGTCCGGGGAACCGCATGCAGACACGCTGAACTCTCTGCTCGACACCGAGGCCGACGCCATCTACCAGGCCGGGCGCTATGAGAGGATGCCTGAGCGGCTCGATACCCGAGCCGGCCATTACAGCCGCAAGCTTCACACCCAGGCCGGCGAGGTCAGTCTCAAGGGTTCTCAAGCTTCGGACCCTCCCCTTCGAGACGGCGATCATCGAGCGTTACCGCCGCAAGGAGAGCTCCGTCGAAGAGGCTCTGGTGGAAATGTACCTGGCTGGCGTCTCCGTCCGACGGGTCGAAGACATCACCGAAGCCCTCTGGGGAACACGGGTGAGCCCTTCCACCGTGAGCGATCTGAACCGGAAGATCTACGGTCCGTCGAGGAGTGCGTAACCGACCGCTCCACGGGGAATATCCCTACGTCTTTCTCAGGCGGCAAGTTGAAAAAGAGCTGGGGCGGCGAGGTCCAGAACGTCTCCTTTCTCGTGGCCATCGGCGTCAACGAGCAGGGATACCGCGAGGCGCTCGGCGTCTGCGAGGGAGGCAGAGAGGACGGCGAAAGCCAGTCCTCCTTTCTGAGGTACCTCGAGGAGCGGGGGCTCGGGGAAATCTGCCTCGTTACTTCCGACAAAAGCCTGGGACTCCTGGAGACCTTGCCCCGCTTCTTCCCCGAAGCCAGGTGGCAGCGCTGCGTGGTCCCCTTCTACCGCAACGTCTACAGCGCGGTTCCACGCGGCAAGGCACGGGAAGTGGCTCTCATGCTCGAGGCGATCCATAGTCAGGAAGATCTGCCGGTCGCCCGGGAAAAGGTCGAGGCCGTCGTCGAAAAGCTCGAGGCCATGAAGCTCCGGAAGGCCGCAACGATCGTGAAGGACGGCTGCGAGGAAACGCTGAGCCACTTCCACTTCCCCTCGGAACAGAGGAAGAGACTTCGGACCGACAACGCGCTGGAGCGTCTCAACAGGGAGATTCGTCGCCGGACCAAGGTCGCAGGGAACTTCCCCGATGGGGAATCGGCCCTGATGCTCGTCTCGGCCCGAGTCAGGCATGTGGCCTCCACCCAGTGGGGCAAACGGAGCCTACCTGAACATGGAACGCTTGCGGGAACAGGACCGGGAACAACGGCAGGAAACTGCTGCGATCTCAAGAAAATCAGACATAGCCCTTCAGGGGCCTGTTGCCCCAGAACCAAAAGTGCGAAAATTACTGGATAGAACCAAAACAAGTCCGCCTCCCAGAGCTCGAAACATGACGATCAGCGAGATGTGGGAACGGATAGACTGAGGCCGATGCCCTATAGAACGCATCTTCCACTGTCTTCTCTATCTGGAACCCCGGCTGCACAAAATCGAAAGCCTCGAACTCCCATGGCACTCCTGCTAGGAGGTAGCTGAGTTCTCGATAACAACTATAGAGGCAGCAGGTAGCAAAAATTGAATACTCTTCGGAAAAACAGAAGTATCAGAATAACAAAAAATTTATTCTTTATCCGAAAATAAATATTTGCTGCTCAAAAGAACCTGCTGAATGCTTAAGAATAACCTATGCGAAATAAATTATCTCTTCCAACAACCTTGGTGGCTCAACGCCGTCGCGCCCGGCCAGTGGGATACCATCGTTGTAGAACATGGGGGGCGCGTTGTCGGTCGTTTCCCTTACATCAAAAAACAGCGCTTGGGGCTCACATACATCGCCATGTATAATGGACCCCGAAAACTGGACCACGAGCTAAGTTGCAGTTGAAGTCAGGCTGTATCATAGAATCCCGAAAAAGAACGGGGACATCATGGCAGCCAAGCGACAGAGGCATTCAGCGGAGTTCAAAGGCGAAGTGGCCTTCGCCGCCCTGAAAGGAGATAAGACCCTGGCTCAATTGTGGATGCGAGTTCGAGGTTTCCGCCGTCCGGATCGGTCAGTGGAAGAAGCAGGTTCTGCAAGGGGGTCCGGAGATCTTTCAACGCAAAGGCACTCCGCTGGATGTCGAGACGTTGATGGCCCCCCTCTACCAGGAGATCGGTCGGCTCAAGATGGAGCTCGACGGGCTCAAAAAAAAAAGGTTCCTCGCTATTTTGTGTGGGTAGGGAGGCCAGCTGAGATCAGAGCCACCTGCTAGGATAGGGGACGAAGTTCATTCTTCTCCATCAGGAGGTCCCGCCGTGAATGACCTGAAGCCCTTTCTCGAAACGATTCTGGAACTGGCAGATCCTTGGTTCATCGATGAGATCACCTTCGATCAGGAACAGGTCAGAATCGATATCTATCTCGACTTCAGGAAGGGCGGGACCTTCTCCTGTCCCCTCTGTGGTACCAGTGGCTGCAAGGTCCACGATTCGACGATGAAAAGCTGGAGACACATGAATCTCTTCCAGTACAAGGCCTATCTCCACGCCCGCCTTCCCCGTGTCGCCTGCCCTTCCCATGGGATCCATACGGCCAAGGTGCCCTGGGCTCGGGAGGGTAGCGGCTTTACCCTGCTTTTTGAGGCCTTCGCCATGTCCTTGATCCGTTTTATGCCCGTGGCCTCGGCGGCCCGGATTCTCGACGAGTGGGACACACGGATCTGGCGCATCGCTCACCATTACGTCGACAAGGCTGTCGAGAAGCAGGATCTTTCGCATGTCACCGCCGTCGGCGTCGATGAAACGGCCAGAAAACGGGGCCACAACTACATCTCGGCCTTTGTCGATCTCGAGCGTAAAGGCACCGTCTTTGTGACGGAAGGCAAAGGCAAGGACGTCCTTCAAGCCTTCAAAAGCTTCCTCGAAGGGCACGGAGGTAGCCCGGATCAGGTCAGCGACTTTACCATCGACATGTCGCCGGCCTTCATCACCGGCATCGAGGAGCACTTCCCCGAGGCCCGGATCACCTTTGACAAGTTGCTTGTCTGCAAACTCATGAACGAAGCTCTCGACGAGGTTCGTCGCATGGAGCAGATAGAGAACAGAGGTCTGAAGAAAACGCGTTTCATCTGGCTCCGTAACCCGGAGAACCTGACGAAAGCTCAGAAGGAGACGCTCGACAGCCTGACCGGATCGAGGGCGAATCGCAAGGTTGCTCGTGCCTGGCGAATTAAACTGGCCTTGCAGCAAGTCTACTGTCGCAACAGCCGTTGGGCCAGCTACTTCCTGGACAGATGGTACGGGTGGGCCAGTCACAGTCGCCTCGCTCCGATAACGAAGTTCGCGAAAACGGTCAAAAGGCATAAGGAGGGCATCTTGAACTACGTCAAAACCAGGAGCACCAATGGCATACTTGAGGGTCTGAACAGTCTCTTCAAGGCAGCGGCAGCCAAGGCGAGAGGCTTTAGAACCGTACGCAACGCCATCACGGCTTATTACCTCGTAGCCGGAAGATTTGAACTGGGGTTACCTGAGATTGGTAACGCTACCCACACTAAATAGCGAGGAGCCAAAAAAAATCAGGCGCTGACGCTTGGGGGAAAGCGGGCCTCCATCGATCCCGAGCACCCCTCGATCAGTGTTCGTCGGCAATGTGACCTCCTTGATCTGAACCGGTCCAGCTTCTACTACGCGAACTCTTCCGCGACGGAGACGGCGGAGAACCTTGAAATCATGGAGCTCATCGACGGCCGGTACACCCGCGCCCCCTCTTACGGGAGCCGCCGGAGACGGCCTGGCTGCGTCGGCCCCGAACATGAGATTTATCCCTACCTGCTCCGGAACGCCGTCATCGTCAGACCGAATCGGGTCTGGAGCACCGATGTCACCTACCTCCCGATGAGCGGCGGTTTCATGTACCTCGCGGCCGTCATCGATGGGCACAGCCGCTTCGTCCTCTCTTGGGAACTTTCCAACACCCTGGACGCAGAGTTCTGCGTCGTCGCCCTCGACAGGGAACGCCGGAGATCTTCAACACCGACCAGGGCTGTCCGTTCACCAGTAAGGCCTTTCTGACTCCGCTCAAGGGAAAGGAGATCCGGATCAGCATGGACGGTCGTGGCAGGGCCCTCGACAACATCTTCGTGGAACGCTTCTGGCGGACCCTCAAGTATGAGTGGCTCTACCTGAACGACTATGAGCGGGTCCGCGATCTCCGCTGCGGCCTGCGGGAGTCTATGGACGTCTGCAACGACGAGAGGCTTCACTCATCGCTGAACTACAGGACACCAAGGGAGTTTTTTTTGCCGACCGGGAGGGACCGATAGCGGTCTGACTTTAACTAACTTCGGGCCTCAAAGGGTCTTGACAATGGGGTTCACCATAAGCCGTACACTTTAAGGAACCTCTGAAAAAAAGATCCAGCGAGCTCCAACAGTACCTCTTGGTGGCTGAACTCGTACGTTGTGTGCCGTTTCAGCCTGTTGTGTCAGGCAAGTTGTCTATGTGGAGCTATTTCCGGCTCTTTTTGGGCCTTATGGTTGCCGTTTTGCCGGTTTTTGAAGACACTACGCCCTATCCATCTCCAATAAAAGCCTTCTCGCCATGTACAGATTGGACAAGGCAAAAATCACGTGGACATGGCTTGTGTTCCTCTTGAGCCCCTTGTAACGCACTTTGCTGAATCCGAAGACTCGCTTCGCTATCAAAAAGACATGCTCCACCTTTGCCCTCGTTTTGGACAGCATACGATTGTGAGACTGTTCTTCGTCGGTCAGTTTCCTGTTCCGTGACCCTCTTTTGTTGGTGTTGTCGACGGCATCGGGTGCCTTTTCCTGGATCGTCTCCGTCTTGCCTATGTAGGCCGAATCGCCCCAGACTCCCTTTTCCGCTCCGTGGAGAAGGTCTCCAACCATTCGGGAGTCGTGGACATTCGCCGCCGTGGTCGTGAGGCTGTGAACCAGCTTGCTGTCTTTGTCCACCCCGATGCGGACTTTCATGCCGAAGTAGTACGGGTTCCCTTTCTTTACCTGATGCATGTCGGGGTCTCGCTTCTTCTCCTTGTTCTTCGTCGACGAGGGCGTGCCGATGATGGTGGCGTCCATGATGGTTCCCTCGGCAAGACGCAGTCCTTTCGATTGCAGGTGAGCATCGACCTCACGGAAGATCCGTTTCCCCAGGTCGTGCGCTTCGAGAAGGTGGGGAAAAGCGCAGAGGGTCGTCTCGTCGGGGACAGGCTCGTTCCCGAGGTCGATGCCGACGAAGCGCCTCATCGATTCCATGTCGTAGAGGGCTTCTTCCGCTGCCGGGTCGCTGAGGTTGAACCAGCACTGAAGAAAGTGGATTCGGAGCATCCGCTCCAATCCAACCGGTGGACGACCTCGTTCGGCCTTGGGATAGAAGGGGGCGATGAGCGCGCAGAGATCCTTCCAGGGGACCACAGCCTCCATTTCGGAGAGGAACTTCTCCCGCCGGGTAGACTTCCTGTATCTCTCGAAGGTCTGGGCGTCGGCAAGGGTTTTCTGTCGCTCCATTTCATCTCGCACTCCTTGAAAAGGGGATGATGACATCGGCGCTACAGCTCTATTCTACCAATTACATCATCACTGATGCGACTTCATGAAAGGCGCTTTTTTCAGAGGTTCCTTAAACTGAGATTATTTTATATTGGTGACATTGTTTACACTAAAAAGAGAGAAACTTGGGTAAGTAGCTCTAAATACACTACATGAGGAGTCAGCATATGTCACTTAAAAAAAACCACAAGTGGCTTTCTATGATTTTTTTTATTCTAATTTTTATCATCAGGCACATAGCTAGCTATAATGCGATGAAACACAGAGAGGGATTGTGGGTTGTTGATGTAGTGGTGTATTTCGCGTTAATAGTTTCACTTCCACTAGGGTTCAGCCTCCTTTTCGAAAAAAATAGAAAAATAAATTATTACTTGATGTTGTTTGTATTTTTTTTCTTAGCATATACTACTTCTTATGTATTGTTATCACCGGATTATTCAGATACGCTCGGCAGAACAGCAAGGGATTATAATCTTTCAATTTTCTTTCACTATCTCATCTATTTTTCCGCAGGATATTATTTTTCTCCTGAAATTATTCCTCAAAAATATGTATACGCTTTTTTTTGCTTGCTAACAATTAACGCTCTAATTAACTTTGATGTCCAGACATACAGAATCTCTTTTGAGGGTTTTAGTTCTGAAAAAATAGGAGTCTATCAATTTTTAGGAGATAGTTATGCTCTATGCTCACTTTTAGCTATTTCAATTGGAAAAAGAAGAATTTTATCTTCTTATCTTTTGTTGGTCATTGTCTTAGCAGTTCTTTTCTTTCTCAATAGCAGAACGTCTTTGTATTCATTTTTTGGAGTGAGTGTTTTTTTTATTCTAGGCATAGCAAAGAAAAAATTCTTATATTTTTTATATTCTGTTTCTACTGTTGCAATTCTGGGAATTTATATAAATTTTAAAGATTTATTAGAAAAAAACATTAGAATGTTTGCTTTTTTAGATTTATCAAAAGATAGTTCAATGACCGCAAGATCGGAGCTTATAGCGCGGGGCCTCCAAGGCATAAAAGAAAATTGGTATCTTGGTGACTATGCAGGTCAGCTAGTCTATGGACACTTTGGATCCTATATACATAACTACTTATCAATATGGCGGCAATTTGGCCTTATCCCATTTCTTATCATTATTTTATTTTTATTAATTTTTATAATTTATGTGTTGAAGACAAGGAGGATTTTCAAAAAAACTAGTTCTCCTGGAGCTCTTTATTTAGTTTTAGGGGGTCTTTTTTGCTTTATTGAAATTATTTTTGCACGGAGCTACAATTCTCCATATATTTGGTTTTTTTGGGGCATGCTTATCTCTGGAAGATATTCCATTCCTTTTCTTTCTTCAGATATAATGGAAAGCCACAACAACGATTAGACTCTATCGATCTTAGTTTAATTCATGAATCGAGCTATAGCTTTAAGGCTATTTCAATAACCTAAAATTAGCTGCTTTGATTGATTACGATAATCAAAAACTAATCGCTTATTATGTATTCCAGGTTTTCTCTATTTAGGGAACTTTTTATTAGTTACAAATTAATTAAAAAATCAAGAAGGTGTCCATCTATTAATTAGGTTCTCTCTGGCGATAGACATCCTCCAGCCGTCCTCTCCGGTAGTGCTCGGGCAAGGGATCGGCCCTGATGGCGCCGATCCAGAGCGAGGCCGGGTCGAAGAGGAAGCCTTCGTGATAGAGGACGGCTTGGAGGAGGCCCGTGGAGATGTGGTGAAAGTGCTCGGCGTAGATGAGAGGTCCCATCTCCTTGACGTCGCTTCGCGGCTCCTTCTCCAGTTCCCTGCGCACCTGGCCCGAGACGATGACCGTCAGCAGGGCCACGCAGATGACGATTTCGACGATGTGCTTTTTCCCTGAACCGATCGACGAGAGACCGAAGTGGCTTTTAAGCTCCTTGAAAAAGATCTCCACGGCCCACCGGGCCCGGTAAAGATCAGCGATCTCCTCGGGAGAGACCTTGTCCGCCGGCAGATGGGTGACGTAGAGATGATATTCGCCGGTCTTCTCGTTTTTGACGCCGACGAAACGAAGGGGACGGAAGGCAGGGTCTTCCTCGATCTCACGCACCTTCTTGTCCGTGATGTTACTGGGAGCAAAAAATCCTTCGGCGTCGAGGACCTGGCGGCGCAGGTAGGGTTCCACTTCCCGGAGACGCCAGTGACGGAGGTCGATGCGGTTTCCCGGCCCTTCCCTCAGGCTCCGAAGCAGAAGGGGGTTGCTGTTCGTCTTCAGGCGACTGATGAAAAAGCCTCCGCTATCGTCGATTTCCCTGAAGCGTTCGATCTTGAAATAACCCAGGTCGAAAAGGAGCAGGTGCCCTTCCATCCACGCCTCCGTCGGCAGGAGGGGGCTTTCAGCCGTCTTGCCCGAGCTGATAGAAAAGGCCCTGGGAGCGCGATGGAGAAGCCCGAGTTGAACGTTCAGCTTCGCCGCCGCGGGACAGGTCGTGCTCCTGGCGTTGGGAAAGCTCTCGGCCAGATCGGGATGAAGAGGAATCAGGGTGCTGTCGATGGCGACGATCTCCCTGATGTCGCAGGCCTCAAGCGACTCCGTCTCCCTCGCGGGGAGCGCCTCGAAGACGACGCGAGCCATGGCGCGCTCCAGGCATCTTTTGAGGAATTCGAGCAGTTCCGGCGTGAAGCGATCGTAGAAGGCGGGTATTGGCTGCAACTTGGCCGAAAATTCTGGATAGAATAACAGTTAGAACTCCTACCCGACATGCCTGTTAGTATGGAATCATCCCTTGCATCGACCAAGAGGAAGGATCCCATGCGAACGCCGAGTCTTGAAAGCCTGATTGACCGACACATTTTCACTTTGCTAAAGTGCTACGCGTTGAAGCGCTGCTGCCCCTGCCTGACTCGTCCAGTGGGGTTCTATTCAGTATTTTTCGCACTTTTGGTTCTGGGGCAACAGGCCCCTGAAGGGCTATGTCTGATTTTCTTGAGATCGCAGCAGTTTCCTGCCGTTGTTCCCGGTCCTGTTCCCGCAAGCGTTCCATGCTCAGGTAGGCTCCGTTTGCCCCACTGGGTGGAGGCCACATGCCTGACTCGGGCCGAGACGAGCATCAGGGCCGATTCCCCATCGGGGAAGTTCCCTGCGACCTTGGTCCGGCGACGAATCTCCCTGTTGAGACGCTCCAGCGCGTTGTCGGTCCGAAGTCTCTTCCTCTGTTCCGAGGGGAAGTGGAAGTGGCTCAGCGTTTCCTCGCAGCCGTCCTTCACGATCGTTGCGGCCTTCCGGAGCTTCATGGCCTCGAGCTTTTCGACGACGGCCTCGACCTTTTCCCGGGCGACCGGCAGATCTTCCTGACTATGGATCGCCTCGAGCATGAGAGCCACTTCCCGTGCCTTGCCGCGTGGAACCGCGCTGTAGACGTTGCGGTAGAAGGGGACCACGCAGCGCTGCCACCTGGCTTCGGGGAAGAAGCGGGGCAAGGTCTCCAGGAGTCCCAGGCTTTTGTCGGAAGTAACGAGGCAGATTTCCCCGAGCCCCCGCTCCTCGAGGTACCTCAGAAAGGAGGACCGGCTTTCGCCGTCCTCTCTGTCTCCCTCGCAGACGCCGAGCACCTCATCGAGCCGTTCAGGCGATCTCTCATAGCGCCCGGCCTGGCCGATGGCGTCGGCCTCGAGCAGCAAGTTCAGCGTGTCTGAATGGGGTCCCTCTGACGATCCGGTCGAGGTGCGAGCGGATCTCCTGTTCATCGATACGGAGGATCTTCGAACTTTCTGCTGCATTCCGGGTGCCTTCTGTGGCATCGTGCCTTTGCGGTAGCCCTCTCTCGGGATGATGTTTGTAGCCTTGTCACCTCAAACATAACCCTTGCGGGGGGCTACTGCCTATGGGGAGCTCAGACCAAAGTGCGAAAAAGATCGTACGCTATCATAGCTTTACCCCCCATCCGTAGAGGGGCATGTCTACCACAGAGACGGATCCTCCATCTCCATCCCTGTGACGATAGCCACCGAACGAGCTCTTCGTGGCCGAAACCTTGGTCAGCCAGGAAAAAGATCTCCCTGTCCGGTGGCAGAAACTCCCGTGCCGCCTCGAGAACGGGAAGATACTGTTCGAAAGAGACGGAAGCGCTCTCGGAAAGGAGAACCTTCCAGGCGAGAGATAGGGCACAAGAGCCGATGAGCACGTTGACCCAGATGGAGCAGAAGCGGTCTTGAATGATGGACGTGTCGAGGGCAACGTAAAGGACGGGATATTCAATGGAACGGAGGAAACTTCTGATGAGAGGGCCATAGACCTTGCTGCAGACGGTCTTGCCGTTATCGATCCACCGCATGAATCGCTTGTGAGCGAGCTGGCGGCCTTGGTGCCATCACAGACGGAGGAGCTCCAATGACTGAGAGAAGAGGACTGGCAAACAATGGCGGCAGACACGGCAAGAGCCAGCGTCAGGCAGTTTCGTATATCCATGGCGGAATTGAGCCCCCTGTTGTGGTTGTTGTTTGGCGCAACGACGATAACAGGGTATTGCTGGGAGTTCCACGTCTTTTTGCATGTCAAAGGGCGATCTCGCTTTTTACCTTTACCACTGCATCCTATAAATTGCATGCAATAAAAAGATGTCGGTCAGCCAGCCACGGGAGTACAATTACTAGGTGTATTGCGAGAGACACCTGGTGGAATTTTTTTTCAACAAAATCAAGCACTATCGCCGGATCTCCTCACGTTTCGAAAAACTTGCCAAGGTCTTTCTTGCTATGATCCACATCGCTTCCTGCATGATTTGGTTACGATGATTTGAAGACACCATCTAACAGGCATGTCGGGTAGGAGCTCCAATTACCATTCCATCCAGAATATTCGGCCAAATTATAGCCAATGTCATTTATGTCATGTCGGCTCATGGTTCTGCATGATAGCTGATTGCAGGCTCCTTTGCTAGTTTTGAAGACACAACCCAGGGTGAACAGAAGAAAGTAGGCTAAAACCATGAAATTGCATTTTATCACGTCAAGTAGGTTGCTTAGCCATCTTGGAGGAGTTGAGACATGGCTTTCTTATTTTATTCCAGAAATTACAAATTATTATAACGATATAACAATTTATCACGTAAAAAATACTTTTGAATCAGAAAATAATATAAACCTTCCTTGCAAGTGCATCCCAACCTCGCCTCCTAAAGGAATTATGTTTTTGCTCAAAACAACACCCATACTTAGGAGTCAAATATGCCAAGGAGATATTATTATTTCTATTGGGACTTTTCTCGAGGCTTTAGTTGGGTATTTAGCTTCTTTTATGAAAAAAGATATAATTAACATAGTCTGGATACGTACTATTACTTATTCAAATAAAAAAAATCAATTTGGAAGACTAGGATCCTATTTAATTAAAAATATTGAGAAATTTTTGCTAAATAAGGCAACTATAGTTATTTCCAATGGCCAAGATACGCTAAGTCACTATAGAGATATATTAGGCATAAAAAGAACTATTAACGTAATTAATAATGCCTCGCCAAGAATTGATTTGACATATTTACCTTTTTCTGATTATCAACCTAAGTCTAGAAAACTCCACGTAGCATATCTTGGGAGATACCATCCAGCCAAAGGGTATAGCGTCTTCGTAAAATTAAGCTCTGACAAACATCTTTGCAGTGAGGTTGAATTTAAATCATGGGGTTGGGGTAGTTGGACCAATGAAGAGAATTCATCAATCAATCAGGGGCCTTTCAAACCCAAAGATCTTATTAATATATTTGCCTGGTCGGATTGCGTTGTATTCCTCAACAGAAACACAGGCAACTCTCTTGCTGGAGGAGTTTCTCATGGATTAATTGAAGCAATGCTGGCTGGGCGCCTTATTGTTGCATGGAACAATACAACTCACTCTCAGTGCATAGGCCCAGAAGATAGTTTTTTAATAAAAGAAAATTCTTGTTCTGATTTTAAAAAAACACTTCTCTCAATAACAAAAGACGGAATTGATCTTAAAAAATGTCAAGCTGTACGAAAAAAAGCAATAGAGCAATTTTCAGTTAAAGTTCATGTTGATAAATTTATTAATTTAATTAAAAACAACTAGACCAAGCCTGGCATCACTAATGGGCGTGTAACATCTCAAGGAACCTCTGAAAAAAGAGTCTTTTATGAAATCGCATCAGTGATGATGTAATTGGTAGAATAGAGCTGTAGCGCCGATGCCATCATCCCCTTTTCAAGAAGTGCGAGATGAAATGGAGCGACAGAAAACCCTTGCCGACGCCCAGACCTTCGAGAGATACAGGAAGCCTACCCGGTGAGAGACGTGTCTCTGTCGAAATGGAGGCTGTGGTCCCCTGGAAGGATCTCTGCTCGCTCCTCGCTCCCTTCTCATTGGCTGCAACTTAGCCGAATATTCTGGATAGAATAACGATTGGAGCTCATGCCCGATATGCCTGTTAGTATGGAATTACCCCTTGCATCGACCAGGAGGAAGGATCTCATGCGAACGCCGAGTCTTGAAAGCTATGAAAATCCTTTGGCCCAGGAGATGGGGCAGAGGCTCTCGGAGCTCTTTCCGCGCTGGTGGATTCTCGAGCAGGCCAAGGCATCGGGCTTCGTCGAACGGGTCCGCAATCTCGATCCGATGGTCTTTTTTTGGCATCTGGTTCTCGCTTTCGGCTCTTCGAGCCGCCTGTGTCTTCTCCAGCTCCATCGGAGCCATCAGAAAGTCGCACCGGACCAGATGAGTTGGCCCGCCTTCTACGATCGCTTCACGCCGGAACTGCTCGAATTCCTCAAAAGATGCCTGGAGCGCGCCATGGCTCGCGTCGTCTTCGAGGCGCTCCCCGCGAGGGCGACGGAGTCGCTTGAGGCCTGCGACATCAGGGAGATCGTCGCCATCGACAGCACCCTGATTCCTCTTCATCCCGATCTGGCCGAGAGCTTTCCCAACGCCAGGAGCACGACCTGTCCCGCGGCGGCGAAGCTGAACGTTCAACTCGGGCTTCTCCATCGCGCTCCCAGGGCCTTTTCTATCAGCTCGGGCAAGACGGCTGAAAGCCCCCTCCTGCCGACGGAGGCGTGGATGGAAGGGCACCTGCTCCTTTTCGACCTGGGTTATTTCAAGATCGAACGCTTCAGGGAAATCGACGATAGCGGAGGCTTTTTCATCAGTCGCCTGAAGACGAACAGCAACCCCCTTCTGCTTCGGAGCCTGAGGGAAGGGCCGGGAAACCGCATCGACCTCCATCACTGGCGTCTCCGGGAAGTGGAACCCTACCTGCGCCGCCAGATCCTCGACGCCGAAGGATTTTTTGCTCCCAGTAACATCACATTGGTTGCAACTTAGCCAAATATTCAATAAGGTGTCCATCTATTAATTAGGTTCTCTCTGGCGATAGACATCCTCCAGCCGTCCTCTCCGGTAGTGCTCGGGCAAGGGATCGGCCCTGATGGCGCCGATCCAGAGCGAGGCCGGGTCGAAGAGGAAGCCTTCGTGATAGAGGACGGCTTGGAGGAGGCCCGTGGAGATGTGGTGAAAGTGCTCGGCGTAGAGGAGAGGTCCCATCTCCTTGACGTCGCTTCGCGGCTCCTTCTCCAGTTCCCTGCGCACCTGGCCCGAGACGATGACCGTCAGCAGGGCCACGCAGATGACAATTTCGACGATGTGCTTTTTCCCTGAACCGATCGACGAGAGACCGAAGTGGCTTTTAAGCTCCTTGAAAAAGATCTCCACGGCCCACCGGGCCCGGTAAAGATCAGCGATCTCCTCGGGAGAGACCTTGTCCGCCGGCAGATTGGTGACGTAGAGATGAGATTCGCCAGTCTTCTCGTTTTTGACGCCGACGAAACGAAGGGGACGGAAGGCAGGGTCTTCCTTGATCTCACGCACCTTCTTGTCCGTGATGTTACTGGGAGCAAAAAATCCTTCGGCGTCGAGGACCTGGCGGCGCAGGTAGGGTTCCACTTCCCGGAGACGCCAGTGACGGAGGTCGATGCGGTTTCCCGGCCCTTCCCTCAGGCTCCGGAGCAGAAGGGGGTTGCTGTTCGTCTTCAGGCGACTGATGAAAAAGCCTCCGCTATCGTCGATTTCCCTGAAGCGTTCGATCTTGAAATAACCCAGGTCGAAAAGAAGCAGGTGCCCTTCCATCCACGCCTCCGTCGGCAGGAGGGGGCTTTCAGCCGTCTTGCCCGAGCTGATAGAAAAGGCCCTGGGAGCGCGATTGAGAAGCCCGAGTTGAACGTTCAGCTTTCAGGATCGATTCCCTCTCGGGTGGGACCCTTTTAGGTTAGCGAAAACAGGAAACCCCGGGACAAGGCGAATGCCGAAGGAGCGGTCGGAATCGTCACCACGTGGATCCTGGCGGCGCTCCGGGACCGGGTGTTCTTCAGTATCCGTGAACTGAACGAGGGGATAGCTGAAAAGCTTGAGCGGTTCAACGCCAAACCCTTCCAGAAAAAGGAAGGCAGCAGGCTTGACGCCTTTCTCGCCGAGGAGAAGGCCGCTCTTCTGCCCCTGCCGGAAATCCCCTATGAGCTCTCTTCGTGGAAGAAGGCCATAGCGGATAAGTCGTACCATGTCTCTGTCGAAAAGATGCTCTACAGCGTACCGTACGAATACATCGGCCACGGAATGGAGATCCGGCTGACCCGGAACGTCGTGGAAATCTTCTTCGACGGCCAGAGGGTATGCTCCCACACCCGGCTGAGGGGCCGTCCCGGCCAGTGCTCCACCGTACCGTCCCACATGCCGCCGGAGCACAGGAAGTACAGTCTCTGGGACGGCAGCCGCTTCGTCTCGTGGGCCGAGGACGTGGGGCCCCACACAGCGGTCGTCATGCGGGGAATCCTCTCCGCCCACGCAGTCGAGTAGCAAAGCTACAGAAGCTGCTACGGTCTCGTCAGGGATAACGTACGATATTTTTCGCACTTTGGTCTGAGCTCCCTATAGGCAGTAGCCCCCCGCAAGGGTTATGTTTGAGGTGACAAGGCCACAAACATCATCCAGAGGGAGGGCTACCGCACATGCGCGATACCACAGAAGGCGCTCGGAATGCAGCAGGTAGTTCGAAGATCATCCGTATCGATGAACAGGAGATCCGCTCACACTTTGACCAGATCGTCCGGGGAACCGCATGCAGACACGCTGAACTCTCTGCTCGACACCGAGGCCGACGCCATCTACCAGGCCGGGCGCTATGAGAGGATGCCTGAGCGGCTCGATACCCGAGCCGGCCATTACAGCCGCAAGCTTCACACCCAGGCCGGCGAGGTCAGTCTCAAGGGTTCTCAAGCTTCGGACCCTCCCCTTCGAGACGGCGATCATCGAGCGTTACCGCCGCAAGGAGAGCTCCGTCGAAGAGGCTCTGGTGGAAATGTACCTGGCTGGCGTCTCCGTCCGACGGGTCGAAGACATCACCGAAGCCCTCTGGGGAACACGGGTGAGCCCTTCCACCGTGAGCGATCTGAACCGGAAGATCTACGGTCCGTCGAGGAGTGCGTAACCGACCGCTCCACGGGGAATATCCCTACGTCTTTCTCAGGCGGCAAGTTGAAAAAGAGCTGGGGCGGCGAGGTCCAGAACGTCTCCTTTCTCGTGGCCATCGGCGTCAACGAGCAGGGATACCGCGAGGCGCTCGGCGTCTGCGAGGGAGGCAGAGAGGACGGCGAAAGCCAGTCCTCCTTTCTGAGGTACCTCGAGGAGCGGGGGCTCGGGGAAATCTGCCTCGTTACTTCCGACAAAAGCCTGGGACTCCTGGAGACCTTGCCCCGCTTCTTCCCCGAAGCCAGGTGGCAGCGCTGCGTGGTCCCCTTCTACCGCAACGTCTACAGCGCGGTTCCACGCGGCAAGGCACGGGAAGTGGCTCTCATGCTCGAGGCGATCCATAGTCAGGAAGATCTGCCGGTCGCCCGGGAAAAGGTCGAGGCCGTCGTCGAAAAGCTCGAGGCCATGAAGCTCCGGAAGGCCGCAACGATCGTGAAGGACGGCTGCGAGGAAACGCTGAGCCACTTCCACTTCCCCTCGGAACAGAGGAAGAGACTTCGGACCGACAACGCGCTGGAGCGTCTCAACAGGGAGATTCGTCGCCGGACCAAGGTCGCAGGGAACTTCCCCGATGGGGAATCGGCCCTGATGCTCGTCTCGGCCCGAGTCAGGCATGTGGCCTCCACCCAGTGGGGCAAACGGAGCCTACCTGAACATGGAACGCTTGCGGGAACAGGACCGGGAACAACGGCAGGAAACTGCTGCGATCTCAAGAAAATCAGACATAGCCCTTCAGGGGCCTGTTGCCCCAGAACCAAAAGTGCGAAAATTACTGGATAGAATCTAAAAAATTAATCAAATTAAGATTTTTTTAATTTAAAAACAATTTGTTTTGCTACTTCGTGAATATTGTTTTCAGGGCTTATTTGAGAAGCCAAAACATTTACTTTATCTTTGTAATAATTATAATTTTTCATAACTTCGCAAATTCCATTAAAGTACAAATTATCCGAAACCCCAATTTTATTTTTAATAACAAAACAACTAAGCGGTCTGTTTTCAGTTGTAACAACAGGCAATCCCTCAAATATAAACTCAAAAATTTTGCCCGAAGCGCAATATTTATTATTTAGGTCATTGCTACCATAACTAACTATTCCTATATCAGACCTAGAGACTAAAAACTTAAGCTCGCTCTCTTTAACTTTGTTGACTAAATGAACATTGTTTACGTTAAGATCAATAATTAATCTCTCGATTTCCTTTTTATCTTTTTCTGTACCCCCACCAACTAACAATAAATCACAATTGTTGCCTAACATTGCTATTGCCTTAATTAAAATATCAGTTCTCCTGCTGATCAAAAACCCTGAGGTGGAAATTAATTTAATGGTTTTTTTATCAAATATATGACTATATTTTCTCTCAAACTCTTTATGGTCAGATATAACGTCGCTGTTTAATTTCCTTATATTTTGATAGACAACAAGTTCTCCTTTGAGTTGATAGAGTTTATTCATTAGCTTAGCGCGCTCGTTGTTGGCGCAAAGCACAACGTCAACCTTCTTTAGCATGATGCTCTCAAAAAAACATCCTATTTTACCTGTTAAATGGCCAACTTCTTTACACAGGTAGAGTTCTCTGCAATCATATATGACTTTACATCTTTTTTTTATAAAAATCAGAAATAATGAAGGGATTATAGCTTTCCTATTGTCTACAAATAAGACATCTACGCTAGCAGTTTTTATTCCTTCTATAATTGTCTTTATTATATAAAATAAGTAACTTTTCCCAATAATTGAAATGTGATTTGTATGTGTTGTTGTGATATTTTTCCCAGCTCTTGTTATATATTTTGCATCTCCAAGCGCATCTGCTACTTTTGTTAGCTCTCTCATGCGCCCATCGTATTCCCAAATTCCATTTGATATAAATAAAACATTGATAGAAGTACTTTTTTTCATATATTAGTCACTCCCAATAAGCTGAATTATTTTTTATATTTATATTATTTACTAAAAATTTTAAATAAGTTCTATTTGCGTTGAAAATAAAATAGGTTCTGTCCAGTATTTTTCGCACTTTCGGTTTTGAGGCAGCAGGCCCATGAAGGGCTATGTCTGATGGCTCCTCGCTATTTGGTGTAGGTAGCGTTACCAATCTCAGGTAACCCCAGTTCAAACCTTCCGGCAACAAAGTAATAAGCCGTGATGGCATCGCGTACGGTTCTAAAGCCTCTCGCCTTGGCTGCCGCTGCCTTGAAGGGACTGTTCAGACCCTCAAGTATGCCGTTGGTGCTCCTGGTTTTGACGTAGGTCAAGATGCCCTCCTTATGCCTTTTGATTGAAAAGGTACCCACCCTGATCCTGTAAAAGGAGCCCACCTCTACTGCCGTCAGGCGTTCAGTTCTTTGGTGCTGCGCTGAGCGAATCGATAGGATTCCCCCTTGAAGACGAAGATGTGAGCGTGATGGGTCAGGCGATCCAGGAGCGCCTCGGTCAGGGTGGCGTCGCCGAAGACTTCAGGCCAGCGGCCGAACTCCAGGTTCGTGGTGATGCAGACGCTCTTCCGTTCGTACCGATCCGCGAAGAATTGGAAGAGAGGTGCTCCGCCGGGACCCAGTCCCAGGTAGCCACGTTCGTCGACGATCACCAGGTCGTACCGGTCGGAGCTTTTGAGGACCTTGGGAAGCCGGTGTTCGTCCTGGGCGAGGAGCAGTTCCTGGGCCAGGGTCAGGGCGGTGGTGAAGCGGACCGAACATCCCGCCGCGACGCAGCACGCCGCGAGGCCGATGGCGATGTGGGTCTTGCCTGTGCCCGAGCTGCCCAGGAGGACCAGGTTTTCCCCCCGTCCGACGAAGCCTCCGTCGGCGAGGGAGAGAAGCTTGTCCTTCGGAAGGGAGGGAAGCCGGAGGAAGTCGTAATCCGAGAGGGACCGGGCGTAGGGGAGTCTGGCCGATTTCAGAAGGTTCCTGAGCCGCTTCTCCCGGCGGGAGGCGCTTTCAGCCTCCAGGCTCTCGCGGAGGTCGTCCCCGGGGGACATGTCGGCGCCGCCATGCCGGTAATCGCTCAGGACACCGGGAAGCCTGAGGTCCCGGCAGAGGCGTTCGACGGCCATGTCCCGGATCTCCGCGTTCATCAGGCCACCTCCTCTTTGCGCAGAGCGTCGTAGCGTCCCGGATCGGGGGCGGGAAGGGGCAGTTCCGCAAGGGAGTCCGGAACGGCGACAGTGAGACTGGCCGAAGGCGTTTTGTTGAGAAGCAGCTGGCGAACCGTCTCCGCCGTAACCCTCTTCTAGGGCCAGGGCCTCTTCGAGGGCTTGCGTCAGGGCCTCGTGGGAAGGGTCCCGGTGGAGCTGGAGGATGGCACAAGAGTTCCCTGTAGCCCGAATGGGCGCACAGGAGCGTCCGGGCCTTCTGCCAGGGCTCCTCCAGATCCCGCACGACCGCCGCATTTCGGACGGCCCCGGGTTTCGCCCGCAGCAGCGGCAGGTAGTGGGCAAGTTCCATGGAGGCCTTACCCTTCCCGGAGAGGCGGCGATGATTCGCCAGAACCTTTCCTCGGCTGGAGACACGGACACGGTCCCAGGTGACGGAGAGGTCGACGGCCTCTTTCTCGTGCCCTACCGGGACCGAGTAGACGTTGCCCTCGAACCGGACCAGGGAGGTCCGGCTCACCACCGACACGGTGGTGAGGGCACAGGGATGAGGTATCTCCGGAAGAGGCATAAGCCGTAGGGCTTCTTCTTCGAAAGAGGCTGCGCGCCTCTGCCGTTCCCTCCCGCACCAGTCGGCCAGGACGGAATTGAGATCGTCCAGTGTCGCCAGGTCCGGCACGGGAACCAGGGCGTTCCTCCGCACATAGCCCACCAGGTTCTCCACGGAACCCTTCTCGTTGCCGCTTCGGACGTTGCAGAAAGAACTGTCGAAGAGGTAATGGCCCCGGAGGGCCGAAAAGTGCCGGTTCTCTTCCCGGTTCGGCCCCGGGAGGACCTTGGTCACCGCCGACTTGAGGTTGTCGTAGACGCATTCCCTGGGTACCCCGCCGAAGGACTCGAAGGCACGTCGATGTCCCGCCATGAAGGCCTCCAGCCCGTCGTCGGGAAAGGCGTACACGAAGGGAGCACCGCTGTGGCGAAAGCGCATGCAGAAAAGGTAAATCCTCCGTTCCTCCCCTCCGATGCGGACCAGAGCCTCGCCCCAGTCCACCTGGGCCTGCTCGCCCGGATATGCCGTCAGGGGAACGAACCCCTTCTCCGGGGTGATCTCGCTTTTCAGGTCCGACACGATCTTGCGGATGTTGGACTCGCTCCCACTGAAACCGTGCTCCGCCACCAAACGGTCGTAGACTCGCTTGGCGGTATGGCGCTGTTTCCCGGGGGCGTTTCGATCCTCCCGGAGCCAGGTCCGGATGGTCTCCAGGTAGGGACCCGTCACCGGTCTGGGACGGGGAGCTTTCAGCCTGTAAGCGGGGATCTCCGAGTCCCTCGGCATTCTGCGGACCGTCTTCCGGCATATTCCCGTCTGCCTGGCGATCTTCCTGATGGACCAGCCTTCCCTGAAGTGCTGTTTGCGGATATATTCTTTGTCGACCATCCCGTGCATCTCCTCTCGTCCTCCCCGCGAAGCGGAATCGCCGTTCCTTTCGCAGGATGATAAGGGAACGTGTACGGGGTGGTCCCCTTTTTCAGGATCGATTCCCTCTCGGGTGGGACCCTTTTAGGTTAGCGAAAACAGGCGTACCGTCTCCACCGTAACCCTCTTCAGGGCCAGGGCCTATGATGGCCCCAGAAAACGAGACAGTGTTTGGGGGGTAGATCAAGCATGAGGAAGGGAGCCAGGAAGAGCTATTCGGCGGAGTTCAAGGCCCAAGCAATATTGAAATTACTTGAAGAGCAAAAGAGCCTCAGCGAACTGGCTTCCGCCTATGAGGTTCATCCGCCCCTTCTCACGAAGAGGCGGATGGAGGCCCTTGGAACCTGCCCAAGATTTTTGAGGACTCCAGAAGGAAGGGGCAGGACGAAAAGAAGAACCTCATCAAAGATCTCTACTCCCAGGTAGGGCGACTCACCATGGAGCTCGAGTGGCTGGGGAAAAACATGGTGGTCCCACTTGTCAATACAGAAAAAGCCCTCAGATCAAGCGTCTCGCTGGTGACGTCCTGTCGGCCTGGACGATCTCGTCTTCCCGTTCTGCCAAGAGGCAGGGTTGTTCCCCGCTCCTTGAAAAACAAACTTCTGCCGGAGTTCAGTATCCCAGAGATTGGTGGGGACGTCGGTTGTTGTAGAACTCGAAGTACCGATAGGACCTCCGACGACACTCGACGGGAGAGTCGTACTCATTGAGGTAGACCTCCTCATATTTGTAGCTCCGCCAGAGTCGTTCCGTGAAGAGGTTGTCCCTGCGCCGTCCCCTGCCGTCCATGCTGATCCTCGTCCCCTCTCCTCGGCCAGGGCGATGTAGGCGCGGCTGGTGAAGTGGCTCCCCTGCTCGCTGTTGAGAATCCCCGGTCTGTGCCCTTTGTCGAAAGCTCCCCACAAGGCCTGGAGGACGAAAGGAAGCTCCAGCGTCTGATCCCGTTCCCAGGAGATGACGTACCGAGAGTGCCCGTCCATGAAGGCGACCAGGTACATCCAGCCTCGACGGAGGCGGAAATAGGTTATGTCGGTCTCCCAGACCTGGTCGGGTTCCCTGATTTCCAGGTCACGAAGCAAATAAAGGTAGACAGGGTGCTCCGGATGAGGGCGGCTCCCATCTCTGTGCGGGTAGACGGCGTGAAGCCCCATCTCTCCCATGTTCCGTCCGACGCGTTTGTGATCGAAATGGAACCCCTCCCCGTTCAGGACGGCGGCGATCCGCCGAGCACCGTAAAAGGGGTGTTCCATAAGAAGCTCGTCGATGCGACGCCTCAGCCGCAGATCTTCTCCCGAGGGAGAACGGGGCTTGTCGTAAAGACCGGACCTGTTCAGGCCCGGCAAATTCGCCTGGGCAGCCAGAAACAGGGGGCTGTCCTCTCCTCGGTCCAGGAGGGTAACCCGTTCACGCCTTGGGAGCGGTGCGACCCCATTTTTCCCAGCCACTCGAGCTCCATGGTGAGTCGCCCGACCTGGTAGTAGAGATCTTTCATTGGTTGCAACTTAGCCAAATATTCAAGAAGGTGTCCATCTATTAATTAGGTTCTCTCTGGCGATAGACATCCTCCAGCCGTCCTCTCCGGTAGTGCTCGGGCAAGGGATCGGCCCTGATGGCGCCGATCCAGAGCGAGGCCGGGTCGAAGAGGAAGCCTTCGTGATAGAGGACGGCTTGGAGGAGGCCCGTGGAGATGTGGTGAAAGTGCTCGGCGTAGATGAGAGGTCCCATCTCCTTGACGTCGCTTCGCGGCTCCTTCTCCAGTTCCCTGCGCACCTGGCCCGAGACGATGACCGTCAGCAGGGCCACGCAGATGACGATTTCGACGATGTGCTTTTTCCCTGAACCGATCGACGAGAGACCGAAGTGGCTTTTAAGCTCCTTGAAAAAGATCTCCACGGCCCACCGGGCCCGGTAAAGATCAGCGATCTCCTCGGGAGAGACCTTGTCCGCCGGCAGATGGGTGACGTAGAGATGATATTCGCCGGTCTTCTCGTTTTTGACGCCGACGAAACGAAGGGGACGGAAGGCAGGGTCTTCCTCGATCTCACGCACCTTCTTGTCCGTGATGTTACTGGGAGCAAAAAATCCTTCGGCGTCGAGGACCTGGCGGCGCAGGTAGGGTTCCACTTCCCGGAGACGCCAGTGACGGAGGTCGATGCGGTTTCCCGGCCCTTCCCTCAGGCTCCGAAGCAGAAGGGGGTTGCTGTTCGTCTTCAGGCGACTGATGAAAAAGCCTCCGCTATCGTCGATTTCCCTGAAGCGTTCGATCTTGAAATAACCCAGGTCGAAAAGGAGCAGGTGCCCTTCCATCCACGCCTCCGTCGGCAGGAGGGGGCTTTCAGCCGTCTTGCCCGAGCTGATAGAAAAGGCCCTGGGAGCGCGATTGAGAAGCCCGAGTTGAACGTTCAGCTTCGCCGCCGCGGGACAGGTCGTGCTCCTGGCGTTGGGAAAGCTCTCGGCCAGATCGGGATGAAGAGGAATCAGGGTGCTGTCGATGGCGACGATCTCCCTGATGTCGCAGGCCTCAAGCGACTCCGTCTCCCTCGCGGGGAGCGCCTCGAAGACGACGCGAGCCATGGCGCGCTCCAGGCATCTTTTGAGGAATTCGAGCAGTTCCGGCGTGAAGCGATCGTAGAAGGCGGGCCAACTCATCTGGTCCGGTGCGACTTTCTGATGGCTCCGATGGAGCTGGAGAAGACACAGGTGGCTCAAAGAGCCGAAAGCGAGAACCAGATGCCCCAAAAAGACCATCGGATCGAGATTGCGGACCCGTTCGACGAAGCCCGATGCCCTGGCCTGCTCGAGAATCCACCAGCGCGGAAAGAGCTCCGAGAGCCTCTGCCCCATCTCCTGGGCCAAAGGATTTTCATAGCTTTCAAGACTCGGCGTTCGCATGGGATCCTTCCTCCTGGTCGATGCAAGGGATAATTCCATACTAACAGGCATATCGGGCATGAGCTCCAATCGTTATTCTATCCAGAATATTCGGCTAAGTTGCAGCCAATGAGAGATCTTTGATGAGGTTCTCCTTTTCGTCCTGCCCCTTCCTTCTGGCGTCCTCAAAAAGCTTGGGCAGGTTCGTAAGGGCCTCCTTCCGCCACTTCGTGAGAAAAGCCGGATGCACCTCATAGACGGAAGCCCGTTCATTGAGGCTCTTTAGCTCTTTAGCTCTTTAGCTCTTTAAGTCATTCCAATATTGCTTGGGCCTTGAACTCCGGCGAATAGCTCTTCCCGGCCCCCTTCGTCATGCTTGATCTACCCCCCCAAAAACTGTCTCGTTTTCTGGGGCCATCATATTCCTCAACCTCGACAGATCGGGTCAGGAGGAAAAAGCGGAGAAGGACCCTGACGGAACAGCCGCGAAGGAGCCTCCGGAAGAGGGAATGTCAGCTTGATGCATGCAAGACTCCTGGGCGACAACTATCTTGACAAACACAGTTCGTCAGGTTCTCCGGGTTACGGAGCCAGATGAAACGCGTTTTCTTCAGGCCTCTGTTCTCTATCTGCTCCATGCGACGAACCTCGTCGAGAGCTTCGTTCATGAGTTTGCAGACAAGCAACTTGTCAAAGGTGATCCGAGCCTCGGGGAAGTGCTCCTCGATACCGGCGATGAAGGCCGAAGATATGTCGATGGTAAAGTCGCTGACCTGATCCGGGCTATCGCCGTGCCCTTCGAGGAAACTTTTGAAGACTTGAAGGACGTCCTTACCTTTGCCTTCCGTCACGAAGAAGGCGCCTTTACTCTCGAGAGTGACAAAGGCGGAGATGTAGTTGTGGCCCCGTTTTCTGGCCGTTTCATCGACGCCGACGGCGGTGACATGCGAAAGATCCTGCTTCTCGACAGCCTTGTCGACGTAATGGTGAGCGATGCGCCAGAGATCAAGGACATGGCGAAGGCCTCAAAAAGCAGAGTAAAGCCGCTACCCTCCCGAGCCCAGGGCACCTTGGCCGTATGGATCCCATGGGAAGGGCAGGCGACACGGGGAAGGCGGGCGTGGAGATAGGCCTTGTACTGGAAGAGATTCATGTGTCTCCAGCTTTTCATCGTCGAATCGTGGACCTTGCAGCCGCTGGTACTACAGAGGGGACAGGAGAAGGTCCCGCCCTTCCTGAAGTCGAGATAGATATCGATTCTGACCTGTTCCTGATCGAAGGTGATCTCATCGATGAACCAAGGATCTGCCAGTTCCAGAATCGTTTCGAGAAAGGGCTTCAGGTCATTCACGGCGGGACCTCCTGATGGAGAAAAATGAACTCCGTCAAGAACACGAGCCATGTCCGCGTGATTTTTGCCATGTCCAACCTGTACATGGCGAGAAGGCGTTTATTGGAGATGGATAGGGCGTAGCGTCCTCAAAAGCCGACAAGACGACAACCATAAGGCTTAAAAAGAGCCGGAAATAGCTCCACATAGGCAAACTGCCTGACATAACAGGCTAAAATGGCACATAACGCACGAATTCAGCCACCAAGAGGTACTGTTGGAGCTCGCCGGATCTTTTTTCAGAGGCCCCCTAGATAAATTCTGTCTAAAATATAAAATTTATTTTAATTAAAATATTATCAAAATTGTTGCCTACGGATTGAGATTTATCTACAATATAAAAATTTAACACAATCAAGAATATTTTTCTACGGCAAGCATAATATCACAAAAATAAATTTTTATTTATATTTTCCCGTCAAAAAATAAAATATCTAATAAATAATTTTATTATAGCTATGGATTATTCTTTTTTTAGAATATTCTTTCTGCTGTTTCTTCTGCCTTTAATGAAAAGTCTCCATAATTTTATTTAAATAGTTCCAGTAATATCAAAATTGTTTTTTAAATTTATTTCTGAGATAAATTCTCTAAAGATAGAATGAGGAACAGAATAAATGACAAAATCTGCTTTTTCAAGAGCTTCTTTGGCAGAAAACAGAGGGATTCCCTTATAACACTCAAAATCAACATTAGGTTCAGATGCAATTACTTGATAGCCAATTTTCTTTAACTTTAAAGCAATATAAACCGAAGGGCTTTCCCGCAGATCATCAATATCAGGTTTATAAGCTAAACCAAAGATGGCTAATGTTATGTCTTTCCTATCAGAAAACAAAGAATATAGACGTTCTTGTATTTTTGTAACGATCCACTCTGGTTTGTATTCATTTATTTTCCTGGCTTGTCGAATTAAGCAAGATTTTTGAGGTGATTTCTCCACAATAAACCAAGGGTCCACAGCTAGACAATGACCACCAACACCAGGACCAGGATTCATGATATTTACACGAGGATGATGATTAGCTAAGGAAATAAGCCCATGGACATCAATGCTTAAATCATCACAGATCATGCTAAGCTCATTTGCAAAAGCAATATTAATATCTCTATACGTGTTCTCTACGAGCTTGCAGAGTTCTGCTGTTTTGTCATCAGTTATAAAAATATGACCTTCTGTAACTATATAACCATAAATTTCACGAAGCAATTGACCTACGTTAGGATCGCTAGAGCCTATAATACGGTCATTTCGACGTAATTCCGCCAGCATATTGCCAGGCAACACTCGTTCTGGACAATGAGCAACAAAAAAATCTTTACCTTGGATTAGGCCAGATGCACGTTCTAGTATTGGAGACATGATGTTCATTGTTGTTCCGGGAGGAACTGTCGACTCTAAAACAACGATGGATCCTGTTTTTAATTTAGATCCAACCATTTCGGAAGCTCTTTCGATATAACTAAGGTCAGCTACTTTTGACCCCTCTGAATCTATCAAAAAAGGAGTAGGAACACAAATAATAAAAATATCCGAATAATCCAATCGATTTACTGGCTTTAGAGTTCTTTTATTCAATACATCAGAAAATAGTTCCTGAAGATGCGGTTCTACAATAGTAATACGACCTTTTTGGAGACTCTCAATAAGTTTATAATTAACATCAAATCCTTCTACATTAAATCCAACTGAGGCGAACAGTGTAGACGTAGGTAAACCAATATATCCCATGCCGACAACGCTTATATGGATGGAAGAAAAATTTTTTTCATCCATGTTATTTTCAATATTGCCAATCATAAAAATAACCTCCTGATTATATCTTAAAAATCAATAAAATTCATTATTTTTTTCGCCAAAAAATCTCTGCTAAAGTTATTGATAGCATAAGTAAGGACATGTTGGCGAGATATCCTTTCTCCTTTGTAATAATCCCAAATACCATCAGCTATTGAATTTTCGGAACAAGAAATCCCTATTTTATTTTTTTTGACTTCTTCATCCAACCAACCTGGATAATTTATCAAAACTGGCAAGCCGGAGGCAATATAATCAAAAAATTTGTTAGGGGAGGAACCATAGTGAAATTCTGGTATATTTGAAAGAATTTGAAGACCTAAGTCAGCGCTAGCAAAAAGTCCAACTAATCTATTTTTTGAAACATAATCACAAAAAATTACATTTTTTAAATTTTCTTTTTTTGCTCTTTTTTGAAGAGATTTTTTTATTGCTCCGTTTCCAATTAAAACTACTTTTATTTTATTTGCTCCTTTTTTTTGTAATTCTACAGCAGCATCAAGAAGCGCGTCAAGACCATTTGCCAATCCGTGGGCTCCCGCAAAAATTGCCATAAAATCACTATCATCTACACCTTCAGGACGCCACTTGCTAGTTACATTCTGAAACAAATCAATATCGCAACCATTAGGAATCATTGTAACTCTATCGGGGACAACTCCCTTTTTGATAACACCTTCCATCATTCCTGGAGATAAAGTCACCACACGCGCAGCATTACGATAGGCAAAACCCTCTAACCACTCCGCTGCAGCTATAGTTAAAGGATTTTTGAGAGCGCCAAGGGCTATGGGCACCTCAGGCCACAAATCACGAACCTCGAAGACCATGGGAATGCCCAGTCTTTTCGAGGCATAAACTCCGGGAATGGCGATGGTGAGCGGCGTGCTGGTGGCGAAGACGATATCCCCGCCTATGGCGACAGCCCTTCTCGCCGCCCGCCAGGAAAAGGCGAAAAAGGCCTTGATCCGTTCGTTGTAAGGCATGGCATTGCCGTAAGGAACAGGTGTCCAGTGAACGTGAATGCCGGCCTCTTCCGTTTCGTGCCAAATCTTATCTTTCGGGAAACGTCCGTCACGATCGGTGGTGATCATATGGACCTCGTGCCCCCAGGCGACGAGACGACGGCCCATTTCGTAGCTGCGCGTTCCGCCGGCCATGGCGGGCGTGTTGAAATATTGGTGGAGGTAGAGAATCTTCATTCCTCAGATGCCCTTGAAACCGGACCGGATGATCTGAACGATCCTTTCCTGTTCCGGCTCGCTCAGGCTCGAACCGGAGGGCAGACAAAGCCCCCGATCGAAGAGACTCGCCGAAACGGCAGAATCCCCTTCCTGATCGTGAGAATAGAAGGGATAAGCCTCGAAGACAGGCTGAAGGTGCATGGGCTTCCAGAGAGGACGGCTTTCGATGTTTTCTTTCTCCAGGACCCCCATCAGGTCCAGAGGAGAGACGCCCGCCCTGGACGGATCGACGAGGGCCACCGTAAGCCAGCGGTTGTGGCGCCCGAAGGAAACCTCGGGCATGAAGGAGACGCCGGGGAGCTTCCCCAGCTCCCGCACGTAGCGGTCGAAGACGGCCCGGCGGGTGGCAACGCGATCTTCGATGACGCCCAGCTGAGCTCGGCCCACCGCAGCCAGGAGATTGCTCATGCGGTAGTTGTAGCCGATCTCGCTGTGCTGGTACCAAGGGGCCTTGTCCCTGGCCTGGGTGGCCCAGAAACGCGCCTTGGCAAGCCCCTCGACGTCGTCGGAGAGGAGCATTCCGCCTCCCGAGGTGGTGATGATCTTGTTGCCGTTGAACGACAGGACGTTCCATCTGCCCAGAGCACCGCATTTTTTGCCCCTGTACGTCGCCCCAAGGGCCTCGGCGGCGTCTTCGACGAGGGGAACGCCGTAACGGTCGCAAAGAGCTTCGATGGGGCCGTAGTCGGCGCTCTGTCCGTAGAGATCGGCGGCAACGACCGCCTTGGGAAGGCGACCTTCCCTTTCGGCATCGGCAAAAGCCCTTTCCAGGGCCAGAGGCGAAAGGTTCCAGCTCTCCGGCTCGGCATCGATGAAGACGGGCTCGGCCCCTTCATAGAAAACCGGATTGACCGTGGCGGCAAAGGTGAGATCAGAGCAGAAGACCCTGTCGCCACGTTCCACCCCGGCCAGTTTGAGAGCCAGATGAAGCGCCGCCGTTCCCGACGAGAGCGCCAACGCCCCTGATACGCCGACGTAATCGGCCATCTCGCGCTCGAAGGCATCCACGTGGGGCCCCAGGGGAGCGATCCAGTTGGAATCGAAGGCTTCCTTGATGTAATCCATCTCTCGGCCCGTCATGTGGGGTGGGGAAAGGTAAATGCGTTTGTTCGTCACGGGGAGTCACCTCAATCAGTCAAGAAGGTCATAGTCGTTGTCAAGCCGGACAATCGCCTGCTGACAGGAAATCGCGAGCTGTTCTCTCTCGTCGGAAAGCATCGCGTCGCACCCGCGCCGGAACGCCGACGGCCGTGACGGCCTCGGGCAGGTCGGTGACAACGGCGGCTCCGGCACCGACGACGGTTTGGGATCCGATGGATCGGCCGGGGATCACCGATGTCCCCGTGCCCAGAAGACAGCCCTCCCCTACCTGGACTTCGCCGGCAAGATGAACGCCGGGACAGAGATGGGCGAAATCGCCGATGCGACAATCGTGATCGACGGTGGCCCCCGTATTGACGATGACATGGGCCCCGATACGCGCCTCTGCCTGAACGATAGCTCCCGCGAACACGACCGCTCCCGGGCCTATCTCGGCAGAAGGGTCAACGAAAGCACGAGGGTGAACGGCCGAAAACCAGCGAACCAGGGGAAACTGACAGACGATTTTTTTGCGTATCGCGTTGTTTCCGATAGCGATAAGGGCCAAAGGAGAGTCCAAACCGGCAAGACGCCCCAGAGGACCGTCCACGGGCATGCCGAGGAGAGAGGTTCCCCAAAGAGAGTCATCATCGTCGAGAATGCCCGCGACGGGACGATCAAGAAGACGCAAAAGGGAAAGAACGACCTTGCCATGGCCGCCGCCGCCAAGGACCCAGAGGGGTTCTCTGTCAAGTGTCACGATTTTCCCACCCCCCGAAATTCTTCCATCGTCGCATGGCTTTCCGAGGAAATGCCTTCTCGTCGGACCACTTTAGCGACGGTCAGGGCCAGGATTTTGACGTCGAGGCATAAGGAGCCGTTATCGACATACCAGACGTCGAGGTCAAATTTTTCCTCCCAACCGAGGGTATTGCGCCCGTTGACCTGGGCCCAGCCGGTAATACCGGGTTTGACCTCATGACGGCGCATCTGGTGGGCCGTATAGCGATCGAGGTACGCCATAAGCAAAGGGCGAGGACCGACGAGGCTCATGTTCCCGCTGAAGACGTTGATCAGTTCGGGCAGCTCGTCGATGCTCGTCGAGCGCAAGAATCGCCCGAAGGGGGTGAGACGCCTTTCATCGGGGAGCAGTTTTCCCTCTGCGTCGCGCTCATTTGTCATCGTGCGAAATTTATACATAAAAAAAGGGCGCCCTTCCAGGCCGGGGCGCTGCTGACGAAAGAGCACGGGGCTGCCGAGGTATCGACGGACCAACAGAGCGACGACGGCGAGAAGGGGGCTCAAGAGCAGGAGCCCCAGGCCGGAGGCGACGACGTCGAAAGCCCGCTTGGTCCCTTTCTCCAGGGGCGAAGCGTTTTTCCACCCGGCCACGTCAGACGGACCTGCTATCGGAAGGGATAAAGATGGCGAGGACGGTTGTTGTCGATTGTGTCACGTTCGTTCACCTCGTCGGAGAGTTGGGTTCGGCGGTCTCGGCGGTGGAGTCAGAGCATATCGTATAAGGGCCCCTAAAGGCAAAACCTTATGCGGCCAGGATGGCCACACTCCCAGGAAGGGCAAGACCCTATAAAACCGGAACAGGTCCAGCCCCAAGAAAGGGCAAGGTCTTTCCGGGCACGAAAAGGGGCCCGGAGCGGCCGCCTGCGGCGTGCCGGTCCGGGCCCTATTATAGTTCAATTTTATTCTAGGCGGTAGACGAAGGGCTGAAATCGTCGACGGGCCGAAGGCTTTGCCTTATGCGCCCCAGCCTGGCGCTGACGGCCCGTCTTTGGATCGGGCAAACGACCTCCGATCATCGCGTTCAGCTCGACACATGGCTCCCAATCAGTCTAACCAGGGCAGCCCTTCCGGTCGTCATGACGGGAGTCTTTATGTCATGAGCCATCGCCATGTGAGGTGGAGAAGGATCCATTCGGTTGCCCGTTACTTTGAGTCACCTCGATCGGCAGAAAGATCTTGGCTGTTTGTTGAGCCAGACAATCGTCGGATAGGAAACTGATAAAGGTAGTGATTCCACGCTGCGATATTGAAGACAGCACAGCGGGCAACGATGGATCTCCGCCAACGGCCTGTCTTGGGACCATAGAGAGGAAGCATCCGTTTTAAGTCGTCGGTGCAGGAAAGCAAGGCAGGTGCCGTCAGGCTTTCTATGGCGACGAGGACATAATAATAGATAGGTTTTTCCGGTTGTGCCAAGGCCCAGTGATATAGAAACGAATCACGATATTTTTGTTTTAGCGCCTCGCAAAGAGATCGACTGAAAAATTCCTGATAAAATTTTTTAATATTCCCATAACGAGCTTGCGGGTTTTCTGGATCCTTAAATTCAATAAAGAGATAGCTATCATTATCATCAACTATAAAATCCACTGCTTTCATGCAATGAGAGAGACCGTGGTCTTCTCCGTCGAATTTATAAACTTTCAAGCCTGAGGGAAAAGATATCTGAAGATCGCCCTCGGAAAAAGTGGTCAAAGCTCCGAACCTCCCAATGTCCTCTGCACTTCACGGTCGTAGATGTCAGCGTAGGCTTGGGCGATGGAGTTGGGGTGAATGGCGAGATAACGATCCGCGTTCCGGCACCGGATCATGCCGCCCGAATCCGGATCGCGATAGAGCGAATGGTAAAGGACCTCACTGGTCTCGGTTTTTCTGAGGTCGAGCTCTTTGAGTATGGCATAACTATGTGTCGCCATGAAGACCTGCGTACCCAGCTGCTGCAAGTCGAGGATGATCTGCATAAGCACGCCGTAAAGGGAGGGGTTGAGGTTAGCCTCCGGCTCATCCCAGAAAAGGACGGAACCTTCCATCAGCGTACCGTTTTGGATAAGCGTCCAAAGAAGCCCCAACTTACGGATACCTTCAGCAAGGAGGGTAAATTCAAGGTTGCCCTGCACGTTCTTGAGGAAAAACTCCTCGTTGGCGGTGACGACCTTTCCGTCGATGACCCTACCCAGTTTCGCCAGAAGGGCTTTACGAGCCCTGTCGGCCGGACCACGAAGAGAGGGACGGTAGGCTCTGTCCAGGATATCGGCATAAATTTCTTCAAAGTGAATTTCTCGCTGACTATAAAGGGATCGAAAACCCGGTCCGTTGGAAAGCATCTCCTTGACGGGAATATACACGCTCTCCACGGGAACGGCCATCCACTCCGCCTCTCCCGTCACTTGGGCTGATTCCGGTTTCCGGGTGTGGTTTGAAAAGGCAAGACATATCTTGAGGTCCTGACGATGAACCTCGCAAAAAGCGGAGGCACTGTACGGTTGCCGTTTCAGGAGACGACCGATGGCCCGATCGGAAGGGAGAAAAACCCGATTCAGTTTTTCGGCAAAGCTGATCTTACTTTTGGTTATATCACAGGCAGCATAGGCCAGTTTCATCAGATGCGTCTTGCCGGTTCCGTTGGCCCCGACAAAAACATTGATCCCCGGAGAGAGATTCAAGCTCAATTCATCGAAAGCGGTAAACTTCTCGCAGTAGAGCTTCGTCAATTTCACGGGAAATCACCGCCCTCTCTTGCACGTCACCGATAAAGGCAAAACCTTGTGCGGCCAAGATGGCCACACTCCCAGGAAGGGCAAGGCCCCGTAAAACCGGAACAGCTTCAGCCGCAGAAAGGGCAAGGTCTTTCCGGGGACGAAAAGGGGCCCGGAGCGGTCGCCTGCGGCGTGCCGATCTGGACCCTATTATAGTTCAATTTTATTCTAGGCGGTAGACGAAGGGCTGAAATCGTCGACGGGCCGAAGGCTTTGCTCCGCAAAAGCCAAAGCCTCTCTCATGGCCCCCGCTATCCGCCTGAGCAGTTTTTCTGCCTCCTCCCAGTGTCCTCTGCACTTCACGGTCGTAGATGTCAGCGTAGGCTTGGGCGATGGAGTTGGGGTGAATAGCGAGATAACGATCCGCGTTCCGGCACCGGATCATGCCGCCCGAATCCGGATCGCGATAGAGCGAATGGTAAAGGACGGAACCCTCCATCAGCGTGCCGTTCTGGATGAGTGTCCAGAGAAGTCCCAGCTTGCGAATGCCTTCGGCAAGAAGGGTAAATTCAAGGTTGCCCTGCACGTTCTTGAGGAAAAACTCCTCGTTGGCGGTGACGACTTTTCCGTCGATGGCCTTCCTCAACTTGGCCAGCAGGGCCTTGCGAGCCTTGCCCGTCGGTCCACGAAGAAGGGGTCGATAGGCCCTGTCAAGGATGTCGGCATAGATCTCTTCGAAATGGATTTCTCTACTGACTGTAGAGGGATCGAAAACCGGGACCATTGGAGAGCATTTCCTTGACGGGAATGTAAACACTCTCCACGGGCAAGACCATCCATTCTCCCTGCCCTGTGACCTCAGCCGATTCAGGCTTGCGGGTATGACTCGAAAAAGCAAGGCCGATTCGGAGCTTCTCGCGGAAGACTTCGCAGACAGCAGAGGCACTGCTCCTCTGGCGCTTCACGAGACGGCCGATACTTCGATCGGAAGGGAGGAAAACTCGGCTCAGTTTTTTCGGCGAAAGAGACCTTGCTTTTGGTGATATCACAGGCCGCATAGCCCAGCTTCATCAGGTGCGTTTTACCGGTTCCGTTGGTCCCGACAAAAACATCAATCCCCGGAGAAAGATCGAGGCTCAGGTCATCGAAAGCGGTGAATTTGTTGCAGCAGATTTTCGTCAGTTTCACAGAGAATCACCGTCCTCTCTCGAATGCCGAAAACTCTTTCAACTCCTCCGGGATACCCTTAAAGGGCCGCTATTGCCGAGAGCAAGCACTTTCCGTCCAACCCTTCCTGCACAAGGTCTCCGCGGCAAGCCCAATCTGGCGGGGCGAGAACTGACGTTTGCGATCACTCCAGTCATAGATCCGTCTGATGAGGACATCGGAATGAGCGGCATTGCCTGGTCGTTCTTTGAGAACCCAATGCACCGTGGACAGAAGTTCCAGCCCGAAGGGGGACTCGAAGCCCTCGACCAGATCGGCGACTTTTTCGAAACGGGCACGAGTCTGAGGGTGTTTCTCCAGAAGGGCAGCGGCTTCTTCCTCAGCCCCCGGCATCAGCCGGAGCTGTTTTGTCGGCCCATCGCCTCCATCGGCATAGCCGGAGACAAAATGTCCTTCGATGACATTCAGGACATGACGAAGGTTTTTCGCATAGGGACCATAGGAAGCCTTGCAGTAGGTCAGCCTCAGCGGTTCACCGGCCTCCTGCATGAAGTAGAGCAGTTTATGGACCTCAAGAAGGGTTATGACGGGGTCAAGGAACCCCTCAAGGTAACGCCTCATCAACCCTACGAGAGCAGCCCGACCAGCAGTCATGGCCGGTTTTTCACAGCTATGAACCATGGCTTCCGCCTCTGGGGCTCCCTCTGGTTCGTAAAGCCTGATGTCAACTCCCGACAATAGGGATCGCACTGCCGCCTCGATCCGGGGCCGAACCTCGGACCAGTCAAGCCCTCCCAGTCCACAGCCCAGGGGGGGAATGGCAACGGAACGGATGCCCCTATCTTCAATTGTCCTCACCAGATCAGCAAGACCCGCCTCAATATCGTCAAGCCGGCTTTTATTGCGCCAATGGCGTTTAGTGGGAAAATTGATGATGAGGCGGGGATTGCACAGCCGCCCCGTCTGGAAAACAAAGACACGCCCCGGACACAATTTTCTTTTTTTGCAGGCCTCGACATAAGCCTCAAAATTATCCGGGAAGGCTTTTTTAAACTGAAGAGCAATGCCCCGACCCATGACACCCTCACAATTCACGGTATTGACAAGGGCTTCGACGTCTTCTTTGAGAATATCCCCACGCTTATATTCGATCATCTCCACCCCTCCTCTCAGTAATACCAGTCCGATTTTATTTCAACGCGGGGGGAAGGCTGATAGCCAGACAAGTTACGAAGCACACGCTGATAAACCGCTGACGAGAGGACTCCCACCTATAGTGGACCCCGAAAACTGGACCACGAGCTAAGTTGCAGTTGAAGTCGGGCTGTATCATAGGGTCCCAGAAAGAGAGGGGACATCATGGCAGCCAAGCGACAGAGGCGTTCAGCGGAGTTCAAAAGCAAAGTGGCCTTCGCTGCCCTGAAAGGGGATAAGACCCTGGCTCAATTGTCGGGTGAGTTCGAGGTTTCCGCCGTCCAGATCGGTCAGTGGAAGAAGCAGCTTCTGCAAGGGGGTCCGGAGATCTTTCAACGCAAAGGCACTCCGATGGATGTCGAGACGTTGATGGCCCCCCTCTACCAGGAGATCGGTCGGCTCAAGATGGAGCTCGACTGGCTCAAAAAAAAATCAGGCGCTGACGCTTGAGGGAAAGCGGACCTCCATCGATCCCGAGCACCCTTCGATCAGTGTTCGTCGGCAATGTGACCTCCTTGATCTTAACCGGTCCAGCTTCTACTACGCGAGCTCTTCCGCGACGGAGACGGCGGAGAACCTTGAAATCATGGAGCTCATCGACGGCCGGTACACCTGCGCCCCCTCTTACGGGAGCCGCCGGATGACGGCCTGGCTGCGTCGACAGGGACAGGACGTGAACCGCAAACGGATCGGACGGCTGATGAGGCTTATGGGGCTCGAAGGGATTGGCCCCAAACCGGGAACCAGCAAGCCTCACCCCGAACATGAGATTTATCCCTACCTGCTCCGGAACGCCGTCATCGTCAGACCGAATCAGGTCTGGAGCACCGATGTCACCTACCTCCCGATGAGTGGCGGTTTCATGTACCTCGCGGCCGTCATCGATTGGCACAGCCGCTTCGTCCTCTCCTGGGAACTTTCCAACACCCTGGACGCAGAGTTCTGCGTCGTCGCCCTCGACAGGGCTCTTCGGCAGGGAACGCCGGAGATCTTCAACACCGACCAGGGCTGTCAGTTCACCAGTAAGGCCTTTCTGTCTCTGCTCAAGGAAAAGGAGATCCGGATCAGCATGGACGGTCGTGGCAGGGCCCTCGACAACATCTTCGTGGAACGCTTCTGGCGGACCCTCAAGTATGAGTGGCTCTACTTGAACGACTATGAGCGGGTCCGCGATCTCCGCTGCGGCCTGCGGGAGTATATGGACTTCTACAACGACGAAAGGCTTCACTCCTCACTGAACTACAGGACACCGCGGGAGGTTCACTTTGCCGACCGGGAGGGACCGATGGCGGTCTGACTTTAACTAACTTCGGGCCTCAAATGGTCTTGACAATGGGGTCCACCATAACCCGTTCTATCAACGGCCAGGGAAAGCTGCTTTCCATCAGGAATTCCGCCTGCTTTTTCTCTTTACACGATGACCAGAATTCCGCGCCAACGGCATCCCAATCGATCTCGCTGAGGCGGGAAAGGTCGGAATAGTCCTCGAAATATCTGGAACCTGCATTGGACAGGGTAAAGGCCCAGCGTCTGTCGTTATTCTTAGCCCAGGCCACAGAGGCACGAAGATCGGCCTCCAGATGGAGGATCTCATGCTGTCCTCCATGATAGGACAATTCCGGATGATTGCCACGATGAATCATATAGAGCATGACAGATCGGGGACAGAAATAGAAGGGGACACAACCGCCCACATGAAGGTCGGGGTGAGAGCTCAATGTAAGCTCATCAAGCCGACGTTGTTTGATTTTGCTCAATCCGATGGTCGTCCCCTGTCGGTTACCCCGGGCAATCTCGGCATCACACCACAGGCAGCCATTCTGAAGGATCGACGGCAAGCGATCGACATGGACGATGTGGTATATCTTCGGCCACTCAGGAGGAACCATTTTCTGCACCTCATTTGATGTCGACGGCAGAAAGCTTCAAAACAGCAACGGGCTCAAAGCGATGGGAAGAAAACCCTAAGGGGCCTTCGGCCCTTTTGCGCATCGAGACGCCCGCGATCCGAAACCGGTCAGGGATGCAGAATCCGCGCCGGAACGCCGACGGCCGTGACGGCCTCGGGCAAGTCGGTGACAACGGCGGCTCCGGCACCGACGACGGTTTGGGATCCGATGGATCGGCCGGGGATAACCGATGTCCCCATGCCCAGAAGACAGCCTTCTCCCACCTGGACTTCGCCGGCAAGATGAACGCCGGGACAGAGATGGGCGAAATCGCCGATGCGACAATCGTGATCGATGGTGGCCCCCGTATTGACGATGACCTGGGCCCAGCCGGTAATACCGGGTTTGACCTCATGACGGCGCATCTGATGGGCCGTATAGCGATCGAGGTACGCCATAAGCAAAGGACGAGGACCGACGAGGCTCATGTCCCCGCTGAAGACGTTGATCAGTTCGGGCAGCTCGTCGATGCTCGTCGAGCGCAAGAATCGTCCGAAGGGGGTGAGACGCTTTTCATCGGGGAGCAGTTTTCCCTCTGCGTCGCGTTCATTTGTCATTGTGCGGAATTTATACATAAAAAAAGGGCGCCCTTCCAGGCCGGGGCGCTGCTGACGAAAGAGGACGGGGCTGCCAAGGTATCGACGGACCAACAGAGCGACGACGGCGAGAAGGGGGCTCAACAGCAGGAGCCCCAGGCCGGAGGCGACGACGTCAAAAACCCGCTTGGCCCCTTTCTCCAGGGGCGAAGCGTTTTTCCACCCGGCCATGTCAGAAGGACCTGCTATCGGAAGGGATAAAGATGGCGAGGACGGTTGCTGTCGCTTGTGTCACGTTCGGTCACCTCGTCGGAGAGTTGGGTTCGGCGATCTCGGCAGTGGAGTCAGGGAATATCGTATAGTCCCCAAAGGCAAAACCTTGTGCGGCCAGGATGGCCACACTCCCAGGAAGGGCAAGGCCCCGTAAAACCGGAACAGCTTCAGCCGCAGAAAGGGCAAGGTCTTTCCGGGGACGAAAAGGGGCCCGGAGCGGTCGCCTGCGGCGCGCCGATCCGGACCCTATTATAGTTCAATTTTATTCTAGGCGGTAGGCGAAGGGGTGAAATCGTCGACGGGCCGAAGGCTTTGCCTTATGCGCCCCAGCCTGGCGCTGACGGCCTGTTGGCTCAGCCCCATCCGGCACCCCGCCTCTTTCTGGCTGAGGCCGCCGATCAGGAGGGACAGAAGACATTCGTCTTCGGGCTTGAAACCCCATGTTGCGAGGTTGAAGTCCGGTTCGGCGGCGAGGATCTCCTCGAAATCCTCCAGAGGGGTCTCGACGGTTTTTCGTCCCCTTCTCCACCCCTTCGCGGCGCTGTCGCGCAGGGCTCGCCGAAGGGCCTTGGCCAGGAAGGCCGGAAGGGTTTTCTCGTCGTGGCAGCGGGGAAGAAGGCGGAGCAGGGCGAGATAGCCTTCCTGGACGAGGTCGTCGAATTCGGCTCCCGGCCCCGCATAGCGCCGCGCCAGGGAGCGGACCAGAGGGGTGTAGCGGGCCAGGTTTTTTTCGGTTTCCGGCTCCTTCTTCATAGGGCCAGGTGGATGAAGTTGCGCCTCGGGTAGGGAAGGATCTTTCCGAAGCCGACGGTTTGAGCCAGGGCGATGACTTTGGGTTGCCAGACGGCGGCGACGGCGATGTCGGCGGCCCTGCCTCTGGTGTGGTCGCTTCCCTCGATGCCGCCCACTTCGGCGTTGTGATCGAAGCAGCGGTAGCCGGAGGTGATGATGACGGGTTCGCCCCAGCCGTCGCGGAGCTGTTGGAGTTTCTGAAGCAGTTCCGGCTGGATTTTGACGGTTTTGCAGCAGGGGCAGGCGAATTCGGCGAGGCGGAAGGAGGGCGAGAGGGGGATGTCGTTGAGGGGCTTCACCGATTGGCCTCCAGTCGGGCAAGGATGACCTGGAGGTCCTGCAGGGCTCGGGTGAGGGCTTCGAGGCGGCTTTCCATCCGGACGAGGAGGTAGGCGGCGACGGCGACGGCGAAGCCGCCCTGAGCCAGGATCTGGATGAAGTCTTCCATTGGTGTCACCTCCTGTTGTTTTCGTTGACGTTGCGGTTGCGGGAGCGTCGAGACGGGGAACCCTGTGCCCCTTCGGGGCACGTGCGGCCAGGATGGCCACACTCCCAGGAAGAGAAAAACCTTCCGTCCATGAGGCGGTCGTGTTCCCAGGAAGGGCAAGACCTTCCGTCCATGAGGCGGTCGTGCTCCCAGGAAGGGCGAAACCTTCGCTTCCGGCGGGATCACGTTGCGGTTGCGGGAGCGACGAGGCGGGGAACCCTGTGCCCCTTCGGGGCACGTGCGGCCAGGATGGCCACACTCCCAGGAAGGGCAAAACCTTCCGTCCATGAGGCGGTCGTGTTCCCAGGAAGGACGAAACCTTGGCTTCCGGCGGGATCACGTTGCGGTTGCGGGAGCGACGAGGCGGGGAACCCTGTGCCCCTTCGGGGCACGTGCGGCCAGGATGGCCACACTCCCAGGAAGGGCAAAACCTTCCGTCCATGAGGCGGTCGTGCTCCCAGGAAGGACGAAACCTTGGCTTCCGGCGGGATCACGTTGCGGTTGCGGGAGCGTCGAGACGGGGAACCCTGTGCCCCTTCGGGGCACGTGCGGCCAGGATGGCCACACTCCCAGGAAGAGAAAAACCTTCCGTCCATGAGGCGGTCGTGTTCCCAGGAAGGGCAAGACCTTCCGTCCATGAGGCGGTCGTGCTCCCAGGAAGGGCGAAACCTTCGCTTCCGGCGGGATCACGTTGCGGTTGCGGGAGCAGCGAAGCGGGGAACCCTGTGCCCCTTCGGGGCACGTGCGGCCAGGATGGCCACACTCCCGGGAAGGGCAAAACCTTCCGTCCCTGAGACGGTCGTGTTCCCGGGAAGGGCAAGACCTTCCGCTCGTGAGGGGGGGGCCGAGGGCGGGAGGTGCCCTCGGCCCCTGATCTTAGCCGGCGATGAGTTCCGTCACGGTGCGGTCGACGAGGTCGGCGCCGAGGACGGCGGCGGGACCGTAGCCGAAGACGGGCGTGGCGACGAGGGCGTCCATGGCGGTCTGGACTTCCTGGGCGGTGAGGTCGCCTCGGACGTTGGCGAGGCTCAGCGTCACCTTTTCGCCCATGGTGTCCTCGAAGTGGAGGCGCAGGGTAGTGGCCATCGGATTTCACCTCCTTTCTCTCGCGGTCTTACGACGGGGACGGCGCTACTCCGCCACCAGGTCCGTATCGATCTTCTGAGTACGGACGACGGGGTATGCCATCAGCGCCCCCAGGGCCGAGACGACGGTCGCGATGTCGTCGGCCGAGGCCGAACCGTCGACGTTGCCGAGGCTTATGGAGCGGTAGAGGGCCTTGCCTTCGCCGTCGGTCCCCACCTGGAGCCTGAGGGAAAGGCGACTGCTTTCGGGTGTGTAACCGGCCATGGACTTCACCTCCCTTCCTGATGTCGAGCCTGTCTTGCGCTCTCACCCTGTAAAGGGGCGCGGGGAGGGGGCCTTCACCATCGGCCGCGACGGAAGTGTCCTCTCTCGCCGGAAGGGCGAAGGCCCGGCTGCGAGCCGGGCCTTCGCGGAACAAGGAGGCTTCGGAGGTGCCCACCCCGAGTCCACAGACTCGTCGGGACCGGCTCCGCCGGAGCCGTCGGCGCGGGGTGGAGGCACGTTCTTCAACACCGCAGACGCGTCGCGGCCGTCCTGACGGAGCTTCGCTCCCTCTTTGCCTGTGCCTTCCGTTCCAAGGGCCCCCCACCCAAATCCGCAGACGCGTTGGGAGCGGCTCAGCCGGGGCCGTCGGCGCAGAGTGGAGGCGCGTTCTTCAACACCGCAGACGCGTCGCGGCCTGCCTGGCAAAGTTTCGCTCCCTCTTTGCCTGTGCCTTCCGTTCCAAGGGCCCCCCCACCCGAATCCGCAGACGCGTCGGGAGCGGCTCAGCCGGGGCCGTCGGCGCGGGGTGGAGACACGTTCTTCAACAGCGGAAAGGCGCTGCGGCCGGCCTGACAGGGTGGGACGCTTCCGCCCCTTGTTGGCCTGTGGGTTCGGCTTTCAGAGGTCGCCGTCGAAAAGATCGGAAAGAGAGCATCGCAGGGCCCGGCAGAGGGCCGCCAGCGTCTCCAGCCGGGGCAGGGTGCTTCCCTCTTCCCAGCGCTGGACGGTCCGCACCGAGACGCCGGCCTGTCGGGCCAGGTCGTCCCTCGTCCAGCCCCGTCGAAAGCGCAGCTCCCGAAGTTGCCTTTTCATGGATACCGGCCTCCTTTCTCGTTGTCTTCATTATGGAGCACTTAACGAGCAAAGGCAAGCATGCAGACAACAACGGAGCGACATGGCTGTCGCCCCGTTGAGGGGAGGATCTGGAATCGTTCGTTTTCAGCAGTAGGGGGAAAGAGGTTCCCTGGAATCCGCAGGCCTGCCGGGAAAAGGAGAGATGCTCAGCCCGATTCCGCAGGCAAGAACAGAACGGAAACCCCATCGGCCAGGCCGGGAAGAGCCTGGAGGACGGAGACGTCCGCCTCGGCTCCGCGCGCCGGGAGGATGGAGGGGTGCGACCGTCAGGAACCGCCGCCTTCGATGGCCTGGGGAAGGATCTCTTCCCTATCTCTGGGGGGGAAGGGGATGGGGCTCTGGGGCCCCTTGAAGGTGGGGACGAAGCGGGCCAGGAGGCGTCGGGCGCCGTCGTCGTCGATGCCCTCCCTGAGGGCGGCGACGATCTGGGCCCGGAGGGCGTTGCCCTTCTGGAGGTCGAGGCGGGCCAGGAAGATCTTGTCGTGAGCCGTCCGCGAGACCTTGGCCACGTCGTAGAAGAGTTCCTCGAAGAGCTTCTCCCCCGGGCGGATGCCGGAAAAGGCGATCTCGACGTCGCGGTAGGGCTCGCGGCCGTGGAGGCGGATGAGCATTTCGGCCAGTTCGACGATGCGCACGGGCTCGCCCATGTCGAGGACAAAGAGTTCGCCGCCCCGCCCCAGGGCCGAGGCCTGGAGGACGAGGGAGACGGCCTCGGGGATGAGCATGAAATAGCGCCTCATCTCAGGGTCGGTGACGGTGACGGGCCCGCCCCGCTCGATCTGGCGCTCGAACTTGGGGATGACGCTGCCCCGGCTGCCCAGGACGTTGCCGAAGCGGACGGCCATGTAGGCCGTCTCGGGGAAGGATTCCTGCGTCTCCTCCAGCACCATCTCGGCCAGACGTTTCGTGGCACCCATGACGCTCGTGGGGTTGACGGCCTTGTCGGTGGAGATCATGACCATGCGCGTGACGCGGAACTCTCCGGCCAGGCGCGCCACGGTGGCCGTGCCGAAGACGTTGACGCGGAGGGCCTCGGCGGCGTTGCACTCCATGAGGGGGACATGCTTGTGGGCGGCGGCGTGGAAGACGACCTCGGGCCCCCAGGCGGCGAAGATCCGCCCCATGGAGGCCGAATCGGCCACGTCGGCGATGAGGGGGACGACGGGGACGGCCACGCCGCCGTCGCGCAGCTCTTCCAGCAGGGTGTAGATGGAGTGCTCGCCGTGACCCAGAAGGAGAAGCTTCTTGGGGCCGTAGGCGAGGATCTGGCGGCAGATCTCGCTGCCGATGGAGCCTCCGGCGCCCGTGACGAGGACCGTCCGTCCCTCGACGACGGAGCGGATGCGGCCGTTGTCGAGGCGGATGGGCTCGCGGCGGAGGAGGTCCTCCAGGTTCACCTTGCGCAGGGCCGAGACGGAGACGCGGCCGCCGGCCAGGTCCTGCATGGCCGGGATGACGCGGACCTGGAAGTGGCGCGACCGGAGCAGGTCCAGAATCTCCCTGATGCGCGTGCCCGGCAGGGAGGGCATGGCGATGACCACGTCGTCGACGCCGAGGCGTTCGGCCTCGCGGGGAAGGTCGGCGATGGGGCCCAGCACGGGGAGGGTGGCGATGATCTTGCCCTGTTTGCGCCCGTCGTCGTCGAAGAAGGCCACGGGGCGCAGGGCGCTGCCGGAGCGGAGCAGGTCCCGCGCCAGGAGGCTCCCCGCCTCGCCGGCGCCGATGATGAAGGTCTGGCGGACCCGTTCGCCGCAGCGGCTGTTCTCGAGGCGGATGAGACGCCAGAGGAGGCGCGACCCGGCGATGAAGGAAAGCCCCAGGAAAATGGCGACGGCGAAGCTGCTCCGGGGGACGGGAATGCCCGCCAGGGCGACGACGACGATGGCCGCGACGGAGCCGGCGAAGTAGAAGCGGGCCAGGCGGTAGCACTCCTCGATGCTGGCCTGGAGCCAGTAGACGCGGTACTGGCCCGAGAGGACGAGGGCCCCCATGACGAGGGGGACGAAGAGGAAGATCAGGGCCTGGAAGGCGCCCAGGCTCTCGTGAGGAAGGCGGAAGGTGAAGCGCAGGGCCAGGGCCAGATAGGAGGCCAGAAGAAGGGCCACCCCGTCGACGAGGGCGACGGAGCCGCTGCGGGCGCCCAAGGCGCGCCAGAGATGCATCAGCCTCTGGTGAAAACGCATCCTCACATGAAACACCTGCTTTTCTTCGCCCCCGTCGCCCTCAGGCGAGACGGCGTTTTTTGCGGAAGGAAAGGGCTTCTTTCAGGGCGGCGATCTTGGCCGCGCGCTCCGGGTCGGCCTTGGCCGACCGCACGAATTCGAGGACGAAGGCGCCGAAGAGGGAGACGAAGCCGCCCAGGACCGTGGCCAGGACGACCATGAGGGTCCGCTTGGGCTTGACGCGCCTGTCGGGGACGACGGCCTCGTCGACGACCTGGATGACGGTGGGCTCGTTGGCCTCGGCCATGCGGGCCTGCTCGTACTGTTTGAGGAGGAGGCCGTAGAGGGTCTCGTTGAACCTGAGGTCCCGCAGCAGGCGGGCATACTCGAGCCCCGCGTCGGGCAGATCCTTGAGGGGGACGACGCCCATCTCCGACCCGGCCTGGGCCTCGAGACGGGCCAGCTGCTCCCGCAGCCCGGCCAGTTCGGCCCGGAGGCGCTGGACCTGGGGGTTCTGGGCCGTGCCGAAGGTGCGGGCCGAGCCCAGGGCCACCTCCTTGGCAGCCACCTCGGCCCGGAGCTTGGCGATGGCGTCCATGAGGGCCGTCACCTGGGCCCCGGCGTCGAGGATGCCCGAGGCCTTCTGGTACTCCCTTAGGGCGTCTTCGGTGCGGATGAGGTCGAGCTGGGCCTTCTTGAGCTGCTCCTCCAGGAAGAGGCGCTGCTGCGAGGCCTGGGTGATGGAAAGGCCCTGAAGGACCAGGCGCAGCTCGTCGACGAAGGCGTTGGTCATCTCCGCCGCCAGGGCCGGGTCCGTATCCTGGTAGGAGAGGGAGATGATGCCCGTCTTGGCGTCGGCCTGGGCCGAAAGGTTGTCGGAGACGGCCTTCCGGGCCTGGTCGGCGAACTCGGCCTCGTAGCGGGCCATGAGGTCGAAGCGGGCGATGATGCGGTCGGCGACGGTGCGGCTTTTGACGATGCCGACGATGAGGTCCGACGACGACGAAGCGCCAAGGCCGGAGGCGGCGAAGTCGGGGACGCCCATCTGGGCCAACATGGAAGCGGCGCTGCGACCTCCCGACCCGGGGGGGACGAGGCGCGTCGTCCCCTGGTAGACGGGCGTGGAGAGGAGGGCCACGACGATGGCGACGACGGCGAAAAGCGTCGTCGTGAGGAAGATGAACGTCTTGTGGCGGGCCAGGACGAGAAGGAGGTCCAAAAGGTCGATTTCGTCCTCTTCCGCCGCTCTGGGGCAGGTCTGCTCGGTCTCGGTCATCGGTCGGCTCCTTCGGGCGAGGCGATAGGGACTGAAAGGCAAGGATAAACATTTCAGTCCAATTTTAGCATAAGGGGCGAGATGGGTGATTAAATTAGCATCATTCTAATGCGTCCTGACGCTTTTCGCGGAAAATCCGAAAGGTTGCACCTGCCCGTGCAGACGAAGGCCGCGCCTCCTCGAAAGGTCTTTCGAAGAGGCGCGGCCTTTCGGCTCAGTCGAGGACGACCTTGGCGGCGACGGCCACCTTGTAGACGATGTCGATGATGTCACGGAAGTCGCGGAGGTTGTTTTTGACATCGATCTTCTCGGGGACGACAACGGCATCGCCCTCTTCGACGACGCGGGGCTTCTTGCCGTCGAGGCCCCGGACGGCCGATCCGTCGGCCTTGACGATATAGACGCGGCGGCGGTCGGCGTTGACGGAGAAGTCGCCGGCCTGGCGGATGTAGGCCGTGTAGGGCTGGCCGGGGCGGTAGACGAAGGCCGTGGGGCTGTAGACGGCGCCGACGACGTTGATCGTCTGAGGGCGACGGGGGACGAAAAGCGTGTCGCCCTCGAGAAGTTCCATGTCGTAAGGCGACCCCTTGAGCAAGGCGTAATTCTCGGGAATGGCGACGACGACGCGGCCGTCGGCGCGGGACTCCTTGAGCTTGGCCAGGAAACGGCTTTTCTGTTCGGCTTCGACCTGAACGAGCTGGGCGTCGCTGCCCGTCATGGCACTGCCTGCTGCTGCGGCGGCTCCTGAATAGAGCCCCTGCTCGAGGCGGCGGATCATCTCGTCGATCTGCTTCTGCTGGCCGACCCGGACGGATTCGCGGCTGAAGACGGCACCGCCGGGAAAGGCCTCGCCGGTGAAGCCTCCCGCCCGTTCGATGAGGTCCGAGAGGCGTTCGCCCTTCTTGATGGTGTAGGTGCCGGGGCTGCGGACCTGGCCGCCGACGGAGACGGTGGTGTAGAGGTCCCACTCGGGGACGTTGCGGATCTGGATGTAGTCGTTGGGCTTGAGGGACACGTCGTGGTTCCGCTCGCCCCTCAGGGCGGCGGCGAAGTCGACGGCGATGCGCTCCGTCACGGGCCCCTCCTGGGTGACGTGGACGCGGGTGATCTCGCCCTGGGTGGAGGCCGTGTAGAGAAGGCCGCCGGAGCGGTTGAGGACGTCGGACAGGCGGGTGTACCCCTCCTCGATGGCGTAGCTGCCGGGGTTGGCCACGGCGCCGGAGAGGACGACCGTCGATTTCTGGACGAGGACGGCGTAGACCTTGACGAGGTCGCCGTCCTGGAGGGCGATGTTCTTGCGGGGGTCGACGTCGAGATTTTCCAGGTCGGTCTCGAAGGTGGTGCGGTACTGGTTGTTCTCGGTGCGGTCCACCTGGAGGCGTCCCCTGAAGTGACGGCTCGTGAGGCCGCCGGCGACGGCGAGGAGGTCCTTCAGGCGGGCCTGACCCTTGATTTCGTAGTAGGCCGGCACCTTGACGTCGCCCGTGATGCCGACGAGGGCGCCCACGGGGGGGATGAAGATGACGTCGCCCGGCATGAGGCGGACGTCCTTCGTCTTGTCGCCCTTGAGGAGGAGGTCGTAGACGTCGAAGGTGACGACGGTCTTGCCGCCCCGCTTGAGCTCGATGGCGCGCATCGTTCCCGACGGGCTGGGACCGCCCGAGGCGAGCAGGGCGTTGACGAGCGTCGACAGGGACGAGACGGTGTAGGCGCCGGGGCGGCGGGCGTTGCCCGTCACGTAGACGGTGAGGCTCCGGAGTTCGCCCATGGAGACGTTGATGTCGAAGTTGGTGAAGTACTGGCCGTAGGCCCCTTCGATGACATCCCGGGCCTGGGAGAAGGAGAGGCCGCCGACGCCGACGACGCCGGCCTGGGGCAGGGAGAGGTTGCCGTTGCGGTCGACGGTGACGGACCAGTTCCCCTCGACCATCCCCCAGACGTGGATGCGGACCACGTCGCCGGGGCCGATGACGTAGTCGGGACCGACGGGGACGTTGGAGACGGGAGCGAAGGTGCTGGGAGCGCCCCGGAAGAAGCCGTAGCCGAAACGGGAGAGCCTGGCGGTGATGCGGGCCCCCATGGCGCCCGTGATGTGGTCCAGCTCCTCTCCGTCGTAGTCGCCGTCGGGATCGACGGGAGCGAGGGTGTCGATCTCCTCGACGCCCTCGGGCGCCTCGGCTTCGCCTTCGTTTTCGGGAGCGGTTCCGTCTGGAACGGCGACGCCTTCGGGCGCCCCGCTCTGGAGGGTCCCCTCGGCCGACGGCGCCGCGCCTTCGGCCGAGACGGCCGGCCCTCCGCCGACGACGGGAGCGGCCCCCGTGGCCGCCCGGGCGACGGCGGGCGGCACGAAGGCCAGGGCCAAGATAAACGCACAGATAAAGACTTTTTTCGATGATTTGCCGGATTTCATAGACGACTCCCCTTGTCGGACAGACTTTCAGCTCAATCATTCATACCCCTTACGGACGCCCCGCGTCAAGCCTGAAGAGCTTTTTGTTAACCCCCGGCCAGGCCGGGAGGAGGCGCCGGAAAGACGGAGGCGCCTGCCTCGGCCCCGCACCGGCGAGGCGATTCGAAGGGCTCCTGAATCCGTGGATCCGACGGAATTTCTCTTGCAGAGCCTGCGGATTCGGGGAGGGGCGCGTCTTGTTTTTTCGCGACATCCGTCTATCATCGACGGTATATTGGAGAGGACGAAAACCGGAGGGGGCCAGGTCGAAGTCGGTATTTCCTGCAACTGCTTGTTGTTTGGAGGCGCTTCATCTGCTAGTATGTTGATTGTGGTCCCTTTTAAAGTGGCCTTTCGCTTCCCCCTCCTCTTTGAAAGGGAAGGCGCTTACCGGTTGACGGTGAACTGGGTGGCAGTAACGCGCAGGTGTGCCGGCATCGCCGGACGGATGGCAGGTCTCATAATCTTTGTGGAGGTGGTTGTTTTGAAGAAGTTCGGTCTGGTCTTCTGCTTTATCCTCGTCGCGTCCCTTTTCGCGGCGGGCGCCGTTTTCGCCGATACGGTCGATCCTCATGATCCCCACGCCCCCGTCAAGCCCGATCCCGTGAACCCGAACCTCGTCACCGTCGAGGCTCAGAACACTGCCGCCGCCGTCACGACCCAGCTGGCCACGGTCAGTACCACCGCCCAGGCCAAAGTCAACGAGGCCCTCACCTCCATGGCCGCCGTCGGCTCCGACGGCAAGTACTATCCCAACGCCGCCGCCAAGCAGGCCGCCTTCGAGGCCGCCGTCGACTTCCTCCCCGACGGGGCCACTTCGGCCGATCTCCTCGCCCTGCCCGTCTTCGTCGCCGCCCTTCCCGACGGCTCGCCCGCGGGAAGCACGGCCGACATCATGTTCCCCGTCGCCAACCTGGGGACCGAGTACGCCGGCAAGAAACCTTCCGAAATCCGGATCATCAAGATCATCTCCTCCGATGACGTCGTGGTCTTCCAGCCCGTGACGAATCTGGCCCTCCTCGACGACGGCCGCTTCGCCGTCGTCACCGGAACGGCCGCTGCCGATGTCGTGACCGGCGCTCTCGTCGCCGGCACCGAGTACTCCGTCCGTCTGGCCATCAAGGACGGCGGCCGGTTCGACCTCGACGGCGAGGCCAACAGCGTCATCTTCGACCCCGCCATGATGTCCCCCGCCACGTACCATGACGACAGCTCTTCGGGCTGCTCGCTGGGCTTCGCCCCTGCGGCCCTGCTTCTTGCCGCTCCCCTGTTCTTCCTGAAGCGCAAGTAGGAATCTCCCGCCTCATCGGAGAGGGACCGGCCAATCCGGTCCCTCTTTTTTGTTATGATGGAGCCATCCTTCCCTCCGGGGGTGACCTGTTTCGGTGCGACGTCTCACGGCTTTTTTTCCGATCCTCCTTCTTCTCGCTTTCGGCGCTCTTCCTCCCGCCGAGGGCCTGACCCCTTCCGCCTCGAACGCGGGCTTCACGGGGCTCTGGGAGTATCCCTCGGCCCTCATGCCCGGCGACGGCGCCGGATGGATCGGCCTCTCGCGCTACCACCCCTATCAGCCCTACTACCTGAATCTGGGCTACCTGCCCTGGCTGGAGTTCAACGTCCGGCTCACCCGCTTCCTGACGAGCGACACGAGCAAGAACGACCCCTCCTACGCCTGGGACGACTACATCGACAAGGCCATCGATCTCAAGGTGCTTCTGGCCCGGCAGAGGGGATTTTTGCCCAATCTGGCCGTCGGCGCGACGGACATTTCGGGCACGCGGATCCTCGACGCCGAGTATGTCGTGGCCACCTACGCCTTCGAGCGGGCGGCCTTCACCTTCGGCTACGGGACGGAGCGCTACGACGGCTTTTTCGGCGGCTTCGAGTGGGAGTTCGGCGACTGGCTGACCTTCAAGGCCGAGTACAGCCCCCTGGATTACAGCAGGGACGCCGCCTACTCCTCGACGGGCATCGCGGCCGACCTGGGCAAGGAGAAGTGGAACGCCGGCTTCGTCTTCCGCCTTCCCTACAACCTCGACGCCTCGGTGAGCTACCAGAGGGGCGAGGAGTGGTGCTGGGGGCTGAGCTACCGTTTCGATCTTTCCCGTCCCCTCTTCGGAGGCAGGAAGCCCGAGCGTTTCGAGCCCGAGGCCTACGAGGTCGTCGGCTGGGACGAGGCCGATTTCGCCCTCATCGCCGGGAAGATCATCGGCGACATCCAGAACAACCTGGGCATCCGCGACATCCACGTCTTTTTCGGCGACAGGCGCGTCCTCGTGGCCTACGAGAACATCGGCCACGCCTCTCAGGCCGAGGCCATGGCCCGGGCGCTGCTGCTGACGGCCTTCCACCTGCCCTGGGACGTGGAGGAGCTCGTCGTCGTCCCCCGCGTGAGGGGCCAGTCGCTGGTGCGGCTTTCCATCTCCGGAGAGCAGTGCGGCCTTTTGCGCCTTCAGCGGATGAACCGCTACGACGGTTCGGGCGCCGCCGTGGCCTGGACCGACGGAGACCCTTACGGCCGCGAGGCCGACGAGAGCTGGCCCCTCCACTACGGCCCCGACGGAAGCCAGAAGAAGGGACGCACGACGGCGAAGCTGATGGTCACGGCCGACGTCCGCATCGACAGGCCGACGACGAAACCCTTTTTCATGTCCCGTCAGAACCTGGATCTCGTCGTCGATCACCGCACCTCCGACGGCTGGGCGGCCCATCTCGACATCCGCCATCCCCTCAACAACGACATCGATATCTGGTGGGAGCCCTATCTCAACGACAACACGCGCATCTACAAGGGCGTGGTGAGCTACACCCGAAGCTTCGGCGACGGACTCTTCGCCCAGGCCGAGGCGGGCTGGCTCGACGAGCTCTGGGCCGGGGCCAACCTGTGGGGGCGGAAGTATCTGGGACAGGGCGATTTCTGGGTCGGGGCGAGGGCCAGCTACACCCATCCCCGCGATTCCGACAAGTTCGCCTCCCTCTCCGATTCGAACTCTTTCGGCGGCAATACCCTTCACGGCTATTACCTGCGCTACTGGAACCCCGACGAGTGGCGCCTTTCCTGGTGGGCCCAGGCCGGCTATCACGAGAACCTCTACGACCTGGATCTGACGGCCGAGTACGGCCGCTTCATCAACGAGGACCAGGGCTACCGCCTTTCGGCCATGCGCTGGTGGAACGGCATCGGGCTGGGCTTCTACTATGTCGTCACCGACATCAAGATCCCCGGGGAGAGTTACACCCGCGTGGGGGCGACGCTGGACATCCCCGTGGGGGCCTTCTGGGGGACCGACAGCGCCCAGAGATGGAACGAGGATATCCGCATCAACTCGGCCTGGGTCTACGACGGAGGGCGCCAGCCCGGCGCCTGGCAGACGCCGGAGCAGCTCTGGGGCCAGCTTCAGCCCGAGAGGCTTCGGGGCAATCTCTACGAGGAGCTGGAGCGCCTCTGCGACGGAGCCCGCGGCGACGGCGATTCGCAGCCGGAACGGCCCGTCTACGGCCTCTACGACTACCTCAAGCGCGACATCTACCCCGAAATGTGGTAGAGCCCGGCGGTTTCGCAACCTGAAAAGAGGAGGTTCGCCCATGCTGAAAGAGCTGCGGGTCAGAAACCTGACGGTTTTCTCCGAGGCCGAGTTGCACTTCAGCCCCGGTCTCAACGTTATCGTCGGAGAGAACGGAACGGGCAAGACTCACCTCCTCAAGGCGGCCTACTCCCTTCTGGCCGTCTCCGCCGAAGGAGGCCGCAAGTATAAGGAGACGCCTCCGACCAAGACGACGCTACAGACGGCCCTCGCCGAGAAGCTGACCGGCGTCTTCCGACCGGAAGCCCTGGGGAGGCTGGCACGGCGGCGACGGGGAAGAACGCGTTGCGACCTGGCGCTTCAGTTCGAAGATGGCGCTTGCGATATCGCCTGCAGCTTCACGACGAACAGCAAGACGGAAGTTTCTGTCGACAAAGCGCCGCTGCGGTGGGAACAATCGGAACCGATCTATTTCCCCACGCGGGAACTGCTTTCCATCTATCCCGATTTTGTCTCCGTTTACGAGAGGCACTATCTCGAATTTGAGGAAACATGGCGCGATACATGCCTGCTGTTAGGGGCACCTTTGCGCAAGGGACCCAAAGAAAAATCGATATCGGATATTTTGGCTCCCATCGAAAAAAGCATGGGCGGAAGCATCGTCCTGGAATCAAACGGACGTTTCTATCTGAAAAAGCCAGAAGGCAATATGGAAATACACCTTGTCGCGGAAGGACATCGCAAATTGGCGATGATTGCCAGACTAATAGCTTCCGGGATTCTTCTTCAGAAAAATTATCTTTTTTGGGACGAACCAGAATCAAATCTCAACCCAAAACTCACAAAGGCCATAGCTAGAACAATACTCAATTTATGTCAGTTAAATATACAAATATTCATCGCCACTCACGATCTTTTTCTACTGAGAGAGCTTGATTTGCTTTTCAAGGAAGCAAATAGATCAAATTCCTGTTATTTCGGTTTGCATGACGATGGGGAGAAGGTTTTGGTGCTTCAAGGTGAATCTATCGACGATATCGGCGATATTGCATCTCTTGACGAGACCTTGGATCAATCCAACCGTTACCTTGATTTCAGTTCGGGAGATTGACCGTGGCCATCTTCTGTTCTGTCGATAGTTTGTGTTTCGAGTTTCCCGATAACTGGATCGTAGCCAAATTCGATGAATGGGTATTTTACAGAAGGCATTTCAGCAAGATGGGGGATCATATCGCAGCCGTGGATATCGTCGCCATGGACCCAGAACGGACGCTCTACCTGATCGAGGCCAAGGATTATCGCCGTCACAAAAGGGAAGACCCAAAACCCATTCAGGACATACTGGTATCCAAAATGACAGGAACCTTGTCGGCCTTGCTCCCGGCCAGTCTGAATGCGACCAATTCAGAGGAGCGAGACAAGGCCAAGGAATTCGTTTTACCCAAGAAAATACGGGTTGTTTTCCATCTGGAACAACCGGAGAAGAGAAGCCGGCTTTTCCCTTGGAGCTATGACAAGGCCAATTTGGTCGACATATTGAAAAAACGGGTGAAACCCATCGACGCTCATCCTTGGGTCCGGGACGGAGCGGACATGGCCTCCCGTCACGACCTCTGGAGCGTCCGGGACGCCTAGGCAAACCAGCCTCTGCAGGAGCACGGATTCCCGAAGGGTGCCCGAGCCGGATCGGCGGGGCCATCCTTTCGGAGAGGGAAACAATCGAAGGAGTGGTGGAGATGGTGAGGGCGTTCAGGTTCCGGTTCCGCTTCGATCGGCTTGTGATCGGTCTTTTCGTGCTTCTGGGCCTTTCCGGCGCGGCTTTCGCCGGGAGCTATCTGGTTTACCCGGGGGAGGGTCTCACGACGGCCTCTCTTTCCGAGGCGGCCGCCGAGGGCGGCGCCCTGGAGGGCAGGGTGACTCGCGAGATGCCCCTTTCGGGCGCCCTCGTGGCGGAGCTTTCAGAGGAGGAGGCCGCCGGTCTTTCCCCCCGCTTTTCCCTCGTCCCGGCCGATCTGCCCCTCTACCCGGCCGCCGATCCCCTCGTCGACGCGGACGGCCACGGCACGGCCGTGACGGGCATCGTCGTCGGCGACAGGACCGGAGTCTGTCCCTACGTGGAGGTCGTTCCCGTCAAGGTGGCCGATGACGACGGCGGCACCAGCACCCTCTGGATCCAGGACGCCCTGGAGCATGTCATTTCCCTGGCGAAGGGCGACCTGAAGGGGAAGAAGATCATCGTCAATTTCAGCTACAGCACGACGGGGAACCTGACGGCTCCCGACAGTCAGTACGCGACCTTTTTCGCCAACCTCTACAAGTCGCTGGCTTCCTACAACATCTTCTTCGTCTCCGCCGCCGGCAACAGCGGGCTGAATCTCAGCGCGGGCTATTACGCCTACCCCGCCTCCGTCTCGGCCTCCAACGAGGTGACGGCTTCGGCCTACAGGCAGAGCGGGAGCTCCGTCGCCCTCGACAAGACGATGAATTACGGCTACGATGTCGTCGAGACGGCCGCTCCGGGGACGGCCGTGGTGACGACGAACACGCTGGGCGGATATACCTACATGGACGGGACCTCTTTCGCGGCTCCCTACGTGACGGGCATCGCCGCCTATCTCTGGGCCAACCAGCCGGGCCTGACGCCGACGGGCGTCAAGGAGGCCCTTCTCGCCATGTCGACGGGACGTCCCGCCATGGACGTCATCGCCGGAGGCCCCCTTTCTCCCGAGCTGCTCATGGATCCTCTGCCTTCGGGAGCCACGTCGATTCCCGCGGCCTACACGCCGCACGCCAGCGCCTGGCAGCTGGACAACGTGGCCGTCCTGCGCGACTACCCCGACGCCTTCGACTTCAGCGACGTCGTCGTCGTCGTCTGGGATACGGGCGTGGCCGCCGATCATCCCGATCTGACGGCACATCTGAGGACGGCCCTCGCTCACGATGCGACGGCGGCCTCGGCCTCCTCTTCCGACGGAGGGGGCGGCGGCTGCTCCCTGGGCTTCGCCCCGGCCTCGCTGCTGTTGGTGATTCCGGCCCTTCTGGCGGCAGGGCGGCGGTAGGTAAAGCACCGGGAAGGGCCCTTCGGGGCCCTTTTTCGTTTCACCGACGGGCTCGGCAGGGAGGAAGCAGACGGGGACGTCCGAAGACTCCGGCCGTTCCCGCCTCGGTGGACTTCGCCGTTTTTTCGGCGGCGACGTTCCGTGCCGACCGTAATCCCGGCAAGCTCAAAGCCGGGGCCGCGAGGCGGGAGGGACGACAGGCCTTTTGCGGGAACAAGCGTAGGGAACCTTTTCGCGAGCGGATCAGGCCTTTGCCGGCCCTCGCCAGAGAAGATAGAGGACGATCGTGCCGGCGATCCCGACGGCCTTGACGGAGAGGAAGGGGAAGAAGCAGAGAAGGCCGACGGCGACGAAGGCGCACCGCTGCCAGAGGACCAGAGGGCGATGGATGAAGGCCAGCATGGCGTAGCCTAAGGCGAAGACGGCGGCGATTCCGCCCGCCGTGGCGGCCAGGTTCTGGACGAGGGTGCCGTGCCAGAGGACGCCGATGTCGTAGCAGAAGGCGAAGGGGACGATGAAGGCCAGGACCCCCAGGCGCATGGCGGCGAAGCCCGTCTTGTTGGGGCTGGCGTCGGCGACGGAGCTCGCCGCATAGGCGGCGAGGGCCACGGGAGGGGTGATGTTGGAGACGATGGCGTAGTAGAAGACGAAGAAGTGGGCCGAGAGGACGGGAAAGCCCAGTTTGGCCAGGGTGGGCACGCCCAGGGCGGCGGCGAGGATGTAGGCGCTCGTCGTGGGAAGGCCCATGCCCAGGACGAGGGAGACGAGCATGATGAGGAGGAGAGCCAGGAAGGGAATGTCCTGGGCCAGGGAGAAGACGAGGCCGACGAATTTGAAGCCGAATCCCGTCAGAGCCACGGAGCCGACGACGATGCCCGCCGTGGCGCAGGCGATGCAGACGACGGGGACGTTTCTGGCGCCGATGTAGATGGCGTCCAGAATGGCCTTGGGGCCCATGCGGTGCTCGGGCGAGAAAAGGGAGACGACCCAGGCCAGGAGGATGCCCAGGACGGCGGCCAGCATGGGCGTGTACCCCGCCAGCAGGAGGTAGACGAGGCCGACGACGGGAATCATCATGTAGATCCGGCGGAGGACGTCTCTTTTTTTGGGCAGATCCTCGGGCGAGAGGCCTTTGAGACCGTTTTTGAGGGCCCCCAGGTGGACCATGAGGAGGACGGCGCCGTAGTAGAGGAAGGCCGGCAGGAGGGCGGCGATCATGATCTCCTTGTACTGGACGCCCAGGAGGGAGGCCATGATGAAGGCCCCGGCGCCCATGATGGGAGGCATGATCTGGCCGCCCGAGCTGGCGACGGCCTCGACGGCTCCGGCGAAATAGGCCGGGTAGCCGATGCGTTTCATGAGGGGGATGGTGAACGTTCCCGTCCCGTAGACGTTGGCCACGGCCGATCCCGAGATGGAGCCGAAGAGGGCCGAGCTGACGACGGCGATTTTGGCCGGTCCGCCGGCGGCCGTGCCGGTGAAGGCCTGGGCGAATTCCATGAAGTAGCTGCCGATGCCGCTTTTTTCGAGGAAGCCGCCGAAGATGAGGAAGACCATGACGAAGGTGGCCGAGACGCCCAGGGGGATGGAGAAGATGCCCTCGTCGGTGAGGTAGAGCTGCTCCACCACTTCGGGCAGGGTGAAGGAAAGGCCCTGCATGATGCCGGGCATCCAGTGGCCGACGTACATGTAGGCGGCGAAGAATCCGGCGATGACGGCCAGAGGCCAGCCGACGACGCGCCGCGTCGCCTCGAGAAGGGCGAAGAGGAGGATCAGGCCCAGCACGAGCTGGACCGTCGTGACGGGGTCGACCTGGACGACGCGGTAGGCGATCTCCTCGTAGTTGAAGATGCTGTAGACGCCGGGGACGACGGAAATCGCGGCCAGGACCCAGTCGTACCAGGGAACGCTCTCTTTGGGCGCTTTGGACGAGACGGGATAGAGCAGGTAGGCGAGAGGGAAAACCCAGGTGAGGTGGATCGTGCGCTGCAGATAGGCTTCGTAGGTGCCGAAGAGGGCCGTGTAGAGGTGGAAGAGTCCCAGGGCCAGAACGTAGAGGTAGATCCCCGTCTGAACGGGACCTGTGAGTTTTCGCAAAGAATTGACCTCCCCTGTCTTCTGAAAAGCGCGGTCTCCCCGTCGGGCGGAGGGGGGTGCCCCTGCGGGGCACCCCCCTCGTCGTATGAGGCGCCGTTCTATTGGCCGGCGAGTTCCTTCCAGAACCTGACGGCTCCGGGATGGGCGGGAGCGCGGGTGGGGATGGCCTCTTCGGCGTTCAGCTCCTCGATGTCCTTGACGGCGGAAACGAGAGTCGGCTTGGCCTCCCAGAGGGCCTTGGCGAGGTCGTAGACCAGGTCGTCGGGAAGATCCTTGCGGATGACGACGCAGGTGTAGTCGCCGACGGTGGGAACGGACTCGGTGACGCTGGAGTAGAAGCCGGGTTCGATGTTGAAGGTGACCGTGCCCAGCGCGTCGGCCAGGGCGTCGCGGGCGGCCTGATCGACGGGAAGGATGACGATGTCCGTCTGGCTCTCGATGTTCATGACGATGGAGGCGACGCGGCCCACGGTGAAGGCGAAGCAGTCGATGTGGTTGTCGGCCAGCAGGTTGGCGCCGTCGGAGTAGGAGGAGAACTCGAGGGTGCCGCCCCAGTCCTTGATGTCCTTCCAGGTCACGCCGTAGCCCTTTTCGAAGATGGCCCGGACCGTGAATTCCGAGGCCGTGCCCGGCTTGAGGTTGGCCAGGCGGATGGGAAGCTTCTTGGCGACGATGTCGCCCACGGTGGCGATGCCGTTCTTCGCGGCGTAGTCCTTGCGCATGATGAAGTAGGTGTACTGGCGGTAGAGGTTGGCGAAGACGACGGCGTTTTCGGCCTTCTCCTTGAAGGGATCCTCGCCTTTTGCGGCCGCCCCGACGAGGGCCGTCACGGAGAAGCCCAGGTCGCCCTTGGCCCTGTCGGCGTTGACGACGTTGGAGACGCCGCCGCCGGTGCTGCTCGTCGTCTGGAGAACGGTCTTGCTCCAGGCGTCGGCCATGGCGCCGCCGAGGGCGAACCAGTTGCCGCCCGGAGGTCCGGCCATGAAGCGGAGCTGATCGGGCCAGCCTTCTTTGGCCGCCATGACGGGGCTGAGGGAAAGAAGCGTCAGAACTGCGGCCAGCGTGAGGATCAGGGACTTTTTCAAAACGACCATCACTCCTCTTGTAGTCTCGCTTTTCAGGCACCGGGCCCGGAAAGTCCCGAATTTAGACAGCCTTTTGCATAAACATATATCCTTCAGAATAGAAGACGTCAAGAAAGAGGACTTTCCGATGTCAGCGATGCGAATCACTGGCTATTTCTTGAATAAATTATACTTTGTTCAATAGGCACGCGTCAAGAAGCACAAATGGTCCCTCATCCTGGGAGTCTGTCGAATTTCTCCGGGGAAAGGTTGATTTGGCCTGACCCATGAGACAAAGCGCCTGCCTTCGAAAACAAATTTTTCTCCTATAGGCAACATAAAAGGGCATCGATTGACGCTCGTCAGGCCCAACCCGACAGACGCCTAGGTTCGGCGGGACAAACGCCGTCGGCCCCGCCGAGCCAGACCTCTCGCGGCACTCCGCCGACGCCGTTTCGGGAGCGAGCCGGACGGCGGCGCGTCCTCGGAATTCGGGCCCCTTCCCGCTTTTCCGGCACCGGTAGAGGTTTTTTTTCGAGGCCCGTCCCATCCGAAGGTCAGGACCGGCGCAGCCGACCGCCGCGTCGGGAATCCTTCGAAAAACCCCATCGGAGCGGGTTCAGGGGACGGCTTGCAAAGGCCACGACCGTGTTGCGGCCGATCTGCGGCGTTTCGGCACCCCTTCCACCCGCCGATTCGACGCCGTGCCGTCGGTGGCGCCCGGCTTCGTCGTCGACTACAATCGTTGCCGAAGCGGGGTGCCCGCCCGAAGGGAGTCGTCGCGATGATCGGAACGGTTTTCTGGGCTTTTCTGCGAACGGGATTGCTGGGGTTCGGCGGCGGCGCGGCCATCGCCCCCGCCATGCACCGCGAGGCCGTGGAGCGCCACGGCTGGGTGAGCGACGAGGCTTTCGGCGACATTCTGGCCCTGTCCAATACGCTTCCCGGCCCGTCGGCGCCGCAGATGGCGGCCGTCATCGGCTACCAGGCGGCGGGACTGGCCGGGGCGCTGGCGGCCGTAGCGGCCCTTGTGATTCCCATGGCGGCGGCGGCGGTGATCGTCATCAGCTGGATTTTCGCCGCCGTCGGCGAGAGCGCCTCGCGGCTGCTCCTGCTCAAAAAGGCGACGGTGGGCATTTTCCCCCTCGTCGCCGCCATGGTGACCCGTCTGGTGAGTTCTTTTTTCAGGAAGGGAGGAAGGGAGCTGGGGACGACGCGGATGATCGCCCTGTCGGCCCTGGCCTTTCTGCTCATCGACGACGGCCGTTACGGCCCCGTGACGATGCCTTTTTCCATCAACAACGCCTACGTGATTCTCGTCATGATCTATCTGTCCATGACGAACGCCGCCCCCTGGAGGCCGGTGGCGAAGCGGCTGGCCTTTCTTCCGGCGATTCTCTTCCTCGTGATGCACGCCGATCCGGCCTCCGAATGGGGACTGTCGGCGCCGTGGCCTTTCAAGGCGGGGGTGGCCCTCCTTCTGCTGGGGCTGGCGGTGGCGGCCCTGGCGGCCACGCCCTCCTGCGAAGGCCGTGCCGGGACGGGGCTTTCCCTGAAGGCGACGGCCCGGGATCTGGGCCGTCTCTGGGCCGTCGTCCTCCCCGCGGGAGCCGCGATCGTTCTTCTTTCGCCGCTCCTTCGCCAGGGCCCCTTTCTGGGGCTCATGGGAGGCATGGTCTTCACGGGGCTGATGACCTTCGGCGGCGGACCCGTTTTCATCCCCCTGGCCATCGATCTTCTGGCCGGTCCCCGCTCCCAGGTCTTTCTCTACAGCCAGGAACGGCTCATGCAGTATTTCGCCATCATCAATTCCCTCCCCTCCCCCATCGTGACCAAGACGGCGGCCATCTCGGGCTTCGACATGGTCTGCGATCTGGCGGGAAGGGGCATCGCCGACAACGGCGTCCTCGCCGTGGCGGGGAATCTTTCGCAGGGCACCGTGACCTTCTGGGCCGTCCTGGGAGGAGCGATGATGGTCGTGGCCATGGTCCTTCCGGGAATCACCAATTCGCTTCTGGCCTACGCTTCCTTCGATCGCCTGAAGAGATCTCCGGCCATGCAGGCCCTGTCGCTTTACATCCTTCCCGTGCTGATCGCCATTTTCCTCTCCGTGCTGATCAATTTTCTCCGCACCAGCGCCGCCACCATCGGCGCCTTCCCCGGCCGATCCGCCCTCTGGGGACTGGGGCAGACGTCGTTCCTCTTCGGCCTCTTCTGGTGGCTCCAGGGGTACAAGAAGAAAATCCCCGACGTGGCCGTCATCGCCGCAGCCATGATCTGGGGGCTGACGGTCCTTTAGGGAGACCTGCCTGTCACCGTCACCGTCGCGGTCGTTGTCTCTCCTGGGAGCGTGGGCATCCTGCCCGCGCCCGCCCCGAAGGGGCGGTGGGTTCCCTGCACGTCTCCCTCATCGCCGAGGGGACGTCGTTCAAGTCGGGAGACCCTGCGGGACGAAAGATCCGTCCCGCGCGCCGCCAAGATGGCCGCGCTCCCAGCAAGGGGCAAGACCTCTCCGCCGGGAGGTTTTCTTGGGCATTCTATTGTCTCTGTTCGATTCGGAAGGAACGGAAGACTCCACGTCGCGGCTCTTGCTTCTCCTGGGAGCATCATCGTCTCGGCGCGCTTCGGAAAGAACGGAAAGTCCCGCGTCGCGGCCGTTGCCTCTCCTGGGAGCGTGGGCATCCTGCCCGCGCCCGCCCCGAAGGGGCGGCGGGGTTCCCACGCTTCGCCGTCGTTACTCAGGTGACGTCGTTCAAGCCGGGAGACCCTGCGGGACGGTGGCCCCGTCCCGCGCGCCGCCAGGATGGCCGCGCTCCCAGCAGGGGGCAAAACCTCAAGCTCCACGTCGCGGCCCTTGCTTCTCCTGGGAGCGTGGGCATCCTGCCCGCGCCCGCCCCGAAGGGGCGGCGGGTTCCCCACGCTTCGCCGTCGCCATCAAGGTTACGTCGTTCGAGCCGGGAGACCCTGCGGGACGAGAAATCCGTCCCGCGCGCCGCCAAGATGGCCGCGCTCCCAGCAGAGGCAAAACCTCAAGCTCCACGTCGCGGCTCTTGCCTCTCCTGGGAGCGTGGGCATCCTGCCCGCGCCCGCCCCGAAGGGACGGCGGGTTCCCCACGCTTCGCCGTCGCCATCAAGGTGACGTCGTTCAAGTCGGGAGACCCTGCGGGACGAGAAATCCGTCCCGCGCGCCGCCAAGATGGCCGCGCTCCCAGCAGGGGCAAAACCTCTCCGCGACCGAGTTCGTCTGCTTCCGGGCCAACCCTTCCGTCGCCGAGAGCTCGTTCCCAGCAGGGGCAAAATCCTTTCGCCACAAGGTTTTCCCGAGCACTCTATCGTCTCGGCCCGATTCGGAAAGAACGGGAAGACTCCACGTCGTGGCTGTTGCCTCTCCTGGGAGCATTATCGTCTCGGCCGCTTCGGAAAGAACGGAAAGTTCCACGCCGCGGCCGTTGCCTTTCCTGGGAGCGTGGGCATCCTGCCCGCGCCCGCCCCGGAGGGGCGGTGGGTTTCCCACGCTTCGCCGTCGTTACTCAGGTGACGTCGTTCAAGCCGGGAGACCCTGCGGGACGGTGGCCCCGTCCCGCGCGCCGCCAAGATGGCCGCGCTCCCAGCAGAGGCAAAACCTCTCCGCGACCGAGTTCGTCTGCTTCCGGGCCAACCCTTCCGTCGCCGAGAGCTCGTTCCCAGCAGGGGCAAAATCCTTTCGCCACAAGGTTTTCCCGAGCACTCTATCGTCTCGGCCCGATTCGGAAAGAACGGGAAGACTCCACGTCGTGGCTGTTGCCTCTCCTGGGAGCATTATCGTCTCGGCCGCTTCGGAAGGAACGGAAGACTCCACGTCGCGGCCGTTGCCTTTCCTGGGAGCGTGGGCATCCTGCCCGCGCCCGCCCCGAAGGGGCGGTGGGTTTCCCACGCTTCGCCGTCGTTACTCAGGTGACGTCGTTCAAGCCGGGAGACCCTGCGGGACGGTGGCCCCGTCCCGCGCGCCGCCAAGATGGCCGCGCTCCCAGCAGGGGCAAAACCTCTCCGCCGGGAGGTTTTCTTGGGTATTTTATAGTCTCTGTTCGATTCGGAAGGAACGGAAGACTCCACGTCGTGGCTGTTGCCTCTCCTGGGAGCATTATCGTCTCGGCCGCTTCGGAAGGAACGGAAGACTCCACGTCGCGGCCGTTGCCTCTCCTGGGAGCGTGGGCATCCTGCCCGCGCCCGCCCCGAAGGGGCGGTGGGGTCCCCACGCTTCGCCGTCGTTACTCAGGTGACGTCGTTCAAGCCGGGAGACCCTGCGGGACGGTGGCCCCGTCCCGCGCGCCGCCAAGATGGCCGCGCTCCCAGCAGAGGCAAAACCTCTCCGCGACCGAGTTCGTCTGCTTCCGGGCCAACCCTTCCGTCGCCGAGAGCTCGTTCCCAGCAGGGGCAAAACCTCTCCGCCGGGAGGTTTTCTTGGGTATTCTATTGTCTCTGTTCGATTCGGTAAGGAACGGAAGACTCCGCGTCGCGGCCGTTGCCTCTCCTGGGAGCGTGGGCATCCTGCCCGCGCCCGCCCCGAAGGGGCGGTGGGGTCCTTACGATGTCGCGCGTGAGGCGGAGACGGCCGAGGAACGGAGCGATCCGATCCCGACTTTCGAAATGTGCTAGACTTCAGACAAAGGGGCAGAGACCTCGGCTCCTCTGCCGACGTGAGGGAGGTGGCCCGTCTGTGAGAGAGGAAAAAAGCACCGCACCGAAGCCCCCCTTCTCCTCGCCAGGGGCGGAAGGCACGGCTCAAAAGGATGCCGCCCGTCGAGGCGGCGGAAGGGACTCCCCGTCGCCGGAAGGGATTGCCGCCGGAGTCGCAGGACAGACTCCGCATGCCTCGGAGGACATCGCCGAAAGGACCGCATTCCGCCAGGACGACTCGCTCTGGAAAGACCTCCTCTCGCGATTCTTCGTCCCCATGCTCCGGTCCGTCCTTCCCGACCTGGCCTCCGACCTCGATCCGACTCGCCCCGTCACCTTCCTCGACAAAGAACTTCGCCGTCTCGCCCGGTTCACCCGAAAGGCCGAAGGGGGAGACCCCGACTCGAACCGCTACGTCGACCTTCTGGCCGACGTCCCACTCGCGGAAGGAGAGAGCGCCTGGATTCTCCTCCACGCCGAAGTCCAGGGAAGGGGAGGCAACGAAAACTTCCCCCTCAGGATGCACCGCTACCGAGGCCTTCTTGAGGGGCGCTACCGAAGGCCCGTCGTCGGCTTGGCCTTCCTCATCGAGCCGCTCCCGCCGATCCAGTCGCAGGGCTGCTATCTCTGGGAACGATACGGCACCCGAGTCCTTTACGAATTCCCCGTCGTGAAGATCTTCGAAGGAGACGAAGAGAAACTGAAAGCCAGCGACAACCCCTTCGACCTGGCCCACCTGGCGGGCCTGCGCGCCTGGAAAAGCCGTGGGAACGAGGCTCGCAAGCTGGACTACCTGAAGGAAATGCTGCTTCTTCTCGACGATCGGGGCTGGAGCCACGACGAAAAGGCCCAGCTGCTTGTCTTCATGGAAGGCGTCATCCACATCACCGACGACGAGAGTTCCCGGGAATACGAGGAATGGGAAGAGGAACTGGAACGGGACAAGGAGGCGAGACGCATGTATGTCAGCATCAGCGAGAGAAAAGGGATAAAGAAGGGCATGGAGAAGGGAAGTGAACGCGCTCGGGTTCAGATGGCTGGCCGCATGCTGGCCCGGGGCATGGATGTGGCGACCGTCGCCGACCTGACGGAGCTGCCCGAGAGTCGGGTGCGCGCTCTGGCCGAGGGGCGCGAATGAGGGTCTTGTCCCTGCCCTGATTCGTGAAAGAGCGAAACACGAGGTCACTCCTCCTGGTAGTGCCATTGTCGCGGCTCTTGCTTCTCCTGGGAGCATCATCGTCTCGGCCGCTTCGGAAGGAACGGAAAGCTCCACGTCGCGGCCGTTGCTTCTCCTGGGAGCGTGGGCATCCTGCCCGCGCCCGCCCCGGAGGGGCGGTGGGTTCCCCACGCTTCGCCGTCGTTACTCAGGTGACGTCGTTCAAGCCGGGAGACCCTGCGGGACGGTGGCCCCGTCCCGCGCGCCGCCAGGATGGCCGTGCTCCCAGCAGAGGCAAAACCTCAAGCTCCACGTCGCGGCCGTTGCCTTTCCTGGGAGCGTGGGCATCCTGCCCGCGCCCGCCCCGGAGGGACGGTGGGGTTTCTGTGAGAGCCACGTTTAAGCGGACAATCCACTACAAGCGGGAAGGGAGTCGAAAAGGAGGGAGGATGTGTGACAGACGACGGTGTGGAACTCCGATACGAGGGCGAAAAGGGAACGCAATTTGATGAAGCTCCTTCTCTGCACTGCCGCGGTCGGCTTCCCCACTGGGAAGCGGGAGAGATGCCGCAGCACATCACGTTCCGCCTCGCCGATAGTCTGCCTCTTGCTCTTCGGGAGGAGTGGAGAGAGGAGGTCGCTCTGCTTAAAGGGGGCAAGCGTGACATAGAGAGACGAAGGAAGATCGAGGCAGCCCTCGACAGCGGGATCGGTGCCTGCTGGCTACGTCGACCGGAGATCGCTCGTGTCGTCGAAGAGGCCCTCCTCCATTTCGATGAAGAAAGGTATCATCTCCACGGGTGGGTTGTTATGCCGAATCATGTCCACGTCGTCGTAACACCTCGGCCAGATCGGTCTCTCTCCTCCGTCATCCATTCCTGGAAATCTTTTTCTGCCAACAGCATCAACCGGCTGCTCCATCAAAAGGGAAGGCTCTGGGCTGAGGAATATTTCGACAGAGCGATCCGCAATGAGAAACATTTCCGACGGACCCTCGCCTATGTCGCCGGGAATCCCGTCAAGGCCGGGCTCTGCCGTAACGAAGAGGACTGGCCTTTCAGCCATGCGGGAAAAGGGGAACAATGGAGATGGGGACGGCCTGTCGAGTAAGCGGTGTCGAGAAAACCGACAAACCACCTCCTCCGAAATCTGTCATTTTTCTCGGAAACCCCAGTCGTCTCACTGCTGCGACGGGATTTCCCGTAAACCCCAGTCGTCCTAGACAGTGATGATTTTCCCTGGGAGCGTGGGCATCCTGCCCGCGCCCGCCCCGAAGGGGCGGTGGGTTCCCTACACGTCTTCCTCGCCGCCGAGGGGACGTCGTTCAAGTCGGGAGACCCTGCGGGACGAAAGATCCGTCCCGCGCGCCGCCAAGATGGCCGCGCTCCCAGCAGGGGCAAAACCTCTCCGCGACCGAGTTCGTCTGCTTCCGGGCCAACCCTTCCGTCGCCGAGAGCTCGTTCCCAGCAGGGGCAAAATCCTTTCGCCACAAGGTTTTCCCGAGCACTCTATCGTCTCGGCCCGATTCGGTAAGGAACGGAAGACTCCGCGTCGCGGCTGTTGCCTCTCCTGGGAGCATTATCGTCTCGGCCGCTTCGGAAGGAACGGAAGACTCCACGTCGCGGCCGTTGCCTTTCCTGGGAGCGTGGGCATCCTGCCCGCGCCCGCCCCGAAGGGGCGGCGGGTTCTGCACGTCTTCCTCGCCGAGGGGACGTCGTTCGAGCCGGGAGACCCTGCGGGACGAGAAATCCGTCCCGCGCGCCGCCAAGATGGCCGCGCTCCCAGCAGGGGCAAAACCTCTCCGCGACCGAGTTCGTCTGCTTCCGGGCCAACCCTTCCGTCGCCGAGAGCTCGTTCCCAGCAGGGGCAAAATCCTTTCGCCACAAGGTTTTCCCGAGCACTCTATCGTCTCGGCCCGATTCGGTAAGGAACGGAAGACTCCGCGTCGCGGCTGTTGCCTCTCCTGGGAGCATTATCGTCTCGGCCGCTTCGGAAGGAACGGAAGACTCCACGTCGCGGCCGTTGCCTTTCCTGGGAGCGTGGGCATCCTGCCCGCGCCCGCCCCGAAGGGGCGGCGGGTTCCCTGCACGTCTCCCTCGCCGCCGAGGTTACGTCGTTCAAGTCGGGAAACCCTGCGGGACGAGAAATCCGTCCCGCGCGCCGCCAGGATGGCCGCGCTCCCAGCAGGGGCAAGACCTCTCCCGTAGCCAAGCTTGTGAACTCCGCACAGGGGCAAGACCCCTCATCGCCGAGGGGACGTCGTTCAAGTCGGGAGACCCTGCGGGACGAAAGATCCGTCCCGCGCGCCGCCAGGATGGCCGCGCTCCCAGCAGGGGCAAAACCTCTCCCGTAGCCAAGCTTGTGAACTCCGCACAGGGGCAAGACCCCTCATCGCCGAGGGGACGTCGTTCAAGTCGGGAGACCCTGCGGGACGAAAGATCCGTCCCGCGCGCCGCCAAGATGGCCGCGCTCCCAGCAAGGGGCAAAACCTCTCCGCGACCAAGTTCGTCTGCTTCCGGGCCAACCCTTCCGTCAGCGAGAGCGCGCTCCCAGCAGGGGCAAGACCTCTCCGCCGCGAGGGTTTCTTGGGTATTTTATAGTCTCTGTTCGCTTCGGAAGGAACGGAAAGCCCTGCGTCGTGGCTGTTGCTTCTCCTGGGAGCGCGGGCATCCTGCCCGCGCCCGCCCCGAAGGGGCGGTGGGTTCCCTACACGTCTTCCTCGCCGCCGAGGGGACGTCGTTCGAGCCGGGAGACCCTGCGGGACGGTGGCCCCGTCCCGCGCGCCGCCAGGATGGCCGCGCTCCCAGCAGGGGCAAAACCTTTTCACCGCCAAGCCTGTGCGCTCCCAGCAGGGAGGCTGCCTGATCAGAGGCCGAAGCGGAGGAAGAGGTAGAGGCTGGCGATGGAGAGGGAAAGGACGGTTGTCTTCATGCCGATTTTCATGAAACCCCCGAAGCTGATGACATGGCCCGCCCGACGGGAGATGTCGGCGACGACGACGTTGGCCGCCGATCCGAGGAAGCTGCCGTTCCCTCCCAGGCAGGCGCCCAGGGCCAGAGCCCAGAAGAGCGGTTCGGCCGAGGTGGAGAGGGCCTGAGCCATTTCGTCGACGACATAGACGAAGGTGGCCGTGAAGGCGACGTTGTTGATGAAGGCGCAGGACAGCCCCGAGAACCAGAGGATGGCCAGGGCCGCAAGGAAGGGATGTCCCGCGACGGCGGCGGCCAGTCCCTTGGCAATGATGGAGATGACGCCCGCCTCTTTGAGGGCTCCGACGACGATGAAGAGGGCCAGGAAGAAGATGAGGGTGGGCCATTCGACGTCGTTGTGGATGATGTGGTCTCCGTCGCCGGGCGTGACAAGAAGAAGGAGCGACGCGCCGAGGAGGGCGACGACGGCCGCCTCGAGGTGGAGGACATGGTGCAGAATGAAACCGGTCAGGACGGCCCCCATGGCCAGACCGGCCTTGAGAAGCAGTTTGCCGTCCTTGATGGTCTTTTTTTCGTCGATGCCCCGGATGCGGGCGAACTGATCAGGCGTTATGACCAACTCGTCTCTGAAGTGAAAGGCCAGGAAGAGAACGGCCGCAAAGAGGACGACAATGGCCACCGGAGCCAGATAGACGAGGAAATCGACGAAGGAGAATCCGGCGTAGGAACCGATTATAATGTTGGGCGGATCGCCGATGAGGGTCGCCGTGCCGCCGATGTTGGAGGCCAGGGCCTCGGCCATGAGCAGGGGGACGGGGTCGGTGTCCATGATGTCGGCGACGGAGACGACGATGGGACTGATGAGAAGGACCGTCGTCACGTTGTCGAGAAAGGCCGACAGAAAGGCCGTCACCCCGGCTATGGCGAAAAGCGTTACAATACCGTTGCCTCGGGTCAGCTTCATCGTTTTTACGGCGACGTACTGAAAGACGCCCGTCCGAGAAAGGACGCCGACGATGATCATCATTCCCATGAGCAGGCCGAGCGTATTGAAATCAACATAGCCGATGGCCGTCTCGAAGGAGATGAAACCCATCCCCATCAGAAGGGCCGCTCCGGCCAGAGCGGCGACGCAGCGGGCGACGCGTCCCGAAGCGATCAGGCCTAGTGTGGCCATAAAGAGTCCGAGCACGATAGCGGCTTTCATAGCAATTCTGCCTCCCCGTTATTGAAAGACACAACGGCCAGTCTACACCTCGTCAAGAGGGGGAGCAAGAGACCTAAAGAGTAAAAATAGTTCTTCTTATTCAATCATGCCACGACAATTTCGAGGAGGTACGCATGTTTATTCTGACCATTTCCGCCACCGAGCTGAGCCGCGTTCCCGGTCTTTCCGCGGCCGGCGCCAACGTCGACGTCCTGCCTTACACGGCTCCGGCCGACGCCGATCTTCTCTGCTGGGGAAGGCCGAGGGTCATCGACGCCGTTCCCGTCGATCCCATGGGGCACCCGACGCCGGCTATCATCACCCGGGCCGCTCAGCTGGAGGCCTCTTTTCCTGCCGTCACGCTCCGGGCCGGGAGCTTCCTCCCTCCGGCGGCGCCCCACGTCGAGATGGGAACCGATCCCGGCGAGGATCCTCGCCTCACCTGCGCCGTTCCGAAGGGACGGGAGATTTTCGAGCGGGCTCGCGATTTCGCCGGCCAGATCGCCCGAGGGCTTCCCCGCGTCGTTTTGGCCGAATCGATCCCCGGCGGCACGACGACGGCCTATCTTCTTCTGAGAGCGCTGGGTTACAACGGCATGGTCTCCTCGGCCGGCCCGGACAACCCCGTCCCCGTGAAGGAGCAGGTCTGGCGCGACGTGCAGGCCCGACTGGAACGGGAGGGCCGTCCCGCGGAGGCCCTCGATCTGGCCTGCCAGGTCGGCGATCCCATGCAGCTCACCGTGGCGGGCCTCGTCGCCGGCCTTCCCGTCGAGACGGAAATCACCCTGGCGGGCGGCACCCAGATGTTGGCCGTGGCGGCCCTTATCCGTCACATTCCCGTTCCCCGAGCCGTCCGCGTCGCGACGACGATCTACGTCGCCCGCGACAGGAGCGCCCACTTCAGCGAGCTGGCCAGCCAGATCGGCGTCCATACCTGGACGGCGCCTCTGGATTTCTCCGCCTCACCCTGGCCGGGCCTGGCCGACTACGAGAAGGGGTACGTCAAGGAGGGCGTCGGCGCCGGAGGGGCCGTCTGGTACGCCATGCAGCTCGGCGTCTCCGTCGAGACCATCGTCCGGCGGACGGAGACCCTTTACGCCGAGATGACGGGAGCCTCTTCCTAAGGTCACCGTGCGGCGCCGTCGACGTCTTTTCCTCTCCGTTCTGGCCGCCCTGACGGCCATCCTCGTCGGCACGGCGACTCTGTCGGTTCTCGTCGGCGATCTGCCTCTGGCTCCCGGCCAGGTGGCCGCTGTTTTGTGCGCCCATTTCGGCGGAGAGCCCGTGGCGGATGCCGTGGCCGACGCCGTCGTCTGGCAGGTCCGCATTCCCCGCGCCCTGGCGGCGGCCGGGGCGGGGGCCGCTCTTGCCTGCTGCGGCACCGTCTTTCAGGGCCTTCTGCTGAATCCTCTGGCCGAGCCCTATACGATGGGCGTGGCCGCGGGGGCGGCCCTGGGCGGGGCTCTCGCGATCCTGATGGGGCTGCCCATCGTGGCGCTGGCCTTCGCCGGCAGCCTTCTCTCGCTGGCCCTCGTCTGGCTTCTGGGACGACGGACCGATTTCATCGAGCCGACGCGGCTCATCCTCGCCGGCGTCATCGTCAGCAGCATCCTCAGCGCCGGCATCACGCTGATTCAGGTTCTGGCCGGCCAGCAGGTGGCGGCCATCGTCCTCTGGCTTCTGGGCAGCTTCACCCGGTCCAACTGGGCCCTTGCGGGCCGGACGCTCGCGGCCTCGCTGGCCGCTCTCCTTCTGGGGCTGGCCTGCCACCGGGAACTGGACATCATCGCCTCGGGCGGCAAAGCGGCCTCCTTCGGCGTCAACGAAGAGCGGCTGCGCCTCTTTCTTTTGGCCGGGACGTCGCTGGTGACGGCCGCCGTCGTCTCCTCCTGCGGCATCATCGGCTTCGTGGGACTCGTCGTCCCCCATCTGATCCGGCTCCTTCTGGGGCCGGCCCACGGGCCGCTGCTGCTTCTCTCCTGGCTGGGCGGCGCGTCGCTCATGCTCGGCGCCGATCTGACGGCCCGATTTCTGGGCGAGCTGCCCATCGGCGTCGTCACGGCCCTTCTGGGCGGGCCCGTTTTCTGTTATCTCCTCTGGAGGCGCTGACGATGACGATGGAGGCCCGCGATCTTTCCGTCGGCTACGACGGCCGGACGGTCCTGGAGGGGATCGATCTGACGCTCAGGCCCGGCTCGCTTCTGGCTCTTCTCGGCCCCAACGGAAGCGGCAAGAGCACCCTCCTCGCGTCCCTCTGCGGTCTGCTGTCGCCTCAGGCGGGTACGGTTCTGCTCGACGGAAGGCCCCTGTCCTCGCTGCGGAGGCTCGCCTTGGCCCGCCAGGTGGCCCTCGTCCCTCAGGCGACGGCCTTCACCCTCCCCTTTCGCGTCGACGAGGTGGTCCTCATGGGGCGCTACCCCCACTTGGGACGCTTCGGGCAATTGGGCCCCGGCGACCGAGAGGCGGCAAGGCACGCCATGGCCACCGTCGGCCTCGAAGGCTTCGAGGACCGTCTCGTCAACACCCTCTCGGGAGGAGAGGTGCAGCGCGTCACTCTGGCCCGGGCCCTTGCCCAGGAGACGGGGATCCTTCTTCTCGACGAGCCGACGAGCGCCCTCGATCCGGGGCACGTCGTCGATGTGACGGCCCTTCTGGCCCGCCTCCGCGACGAGGGCCGGGCCATCGCCGTGGCCCTTCACGACGTCAATCTGGCCCTGCGCCTGGCCGATGTCATCGCCTTTCTCCGCGACGGCGCCCTCGTCCGCCTCTGCGGTCCCGGCGACGTCGACGGGGAGCTGCTCCGACAGGTCTACGGCGTCTCCTGGCGCGTCGGCACCTGGGAGGGGATTCCCATCGCCCTGCCCCGGGAGAGCTCTTCCGACGCCGTGCCGCGCTGAGAGAGAACGGGTCCAGCGGAGTCCCTCAGGGGTTCCGGAGATACCAATCCAGGGAGGCATCGAGGCCCGAGGCGACGCCATGGAGCGGGGCGTAGCCGAGGGCCTTTTCGATGGCCTCGACGGAGGCCCGGGAGTGTCGGATGTCGCCGGCCCTTTCGGGCCTTTTCGCGAGCCCCAGCCCGGCAACCTCGGGGCGGCGGTCGACGAGGGCCGAGCGGATGACCTCGAAGAGTTCCAGCAGGGTGAGGCTCGTGCCGCCGGCGACGTTGTAGACCTGGCCCGTCACGGGGCCCTCCGTGACGGCGGCCAGAAGGTTGGCCTGAACCACGTCGTCGACGTGGCAGAAATCGCGCGTCTGACCTCCGTCGCCGTAGAGAACGGGCTCCTTGCCCGCGGCGAGAAGCGAGACCCAGCTGGGGATGACGGCGGCATAGGCGCCGCGCGGATCCTGTCGCGGGCCGAAGACGTTGAAGTAGCGCAGGCCCACCGTGGGGAGGCCGTAGAGCTCTTCGAAAAGGCGGCCGTAGAGTTCGTCGAAGAGCTTGGTGGCGGCATAGGGCGAAAGGGGTTTCGGCGAAAGGGATTCCTCTTTGGGAAGGCGGGGATCGTCGCCGTAGACGGCGCTCGACGAGGCGTAGACGACGCGTCTGACGGCGCCGTCGCGGGCCGCGACGAGGATGTTGAGGAATCCCGTGCCGTTGGTGGCATGGTACTTGAGGGGATTTTCGACCGATTCGGGCACGGAGGCGGCGGCCGCCTCGTGGAGGACGATGTCGATGTCGCGGCAGGCCTCGCGGCAGACCGATTCGTCGACGATGTCGCCTTCGATGAGGCGGAACCGGGACCAGGCCTCTCCTACGGCGAGGCGCACCGCCGCGAGATTGCGTCGGTGACCCGTGGAGAAGTTGTCCAGAGCCGTCACGGTCTGCCCCAGCGAAAGCAGCCTTTCGACGAGGTGAGAGCCGATGAAACCTGCGGCGCCCGTGACGAGCCAGCGACGCGGCTCTTCCTGCAAGTGGAGGGAAAGTGCTTCGTAAGGGGTCATCGCGATCTTCCTTTCCGTAAGGACTAGCCTGTTCCGCACCGCCGGGGCAAATCTCGCCGGACGGAGGGTCTTCTCTGCGCCGTTGCCGTTGACGTGATGATTTTCCCGGGAGCGCTGTCGTCTCGGCCGTTTCGAAAGGGACGGAGATCTCCCGTCGCGGCTCTGGCCTTTCCTGGGAGCGTGGGCATCCTGCCCGCGCCCGCCCCGGAGGGGCAGTGGGTTTCCCACGCTTCGCCGCCGTTACTCAGGTGACGTCGTTCGAGCCGGGAGACCCTGCGGGACGATAGCCCCGTCCCGCGCGCCGCCAAGATGGCCGCGCTCCCAGCAAGGGCAAAACCCTTTCGCCGCCGCGGTGTTTTCCTGGGAGCGCTGCCGTCCCTGTCGTTTCGAAAGGGACGAAGGATCTCCCGTCGCGGGTCTGGTTTTTCCTGGGAGCGTGGGCATCCTGCCCGCGCCCGCCCCGGAGGGGCGGTGGGTTTCCCACGCTTCGTCGTCGTTACTCAGGTGACGTCGTTCAGGACGGAGACCCTGCGGGACGATAGCCCCGTCCCGCGCGCCGCCAGGGATGGCCGCGCTCCCAGCAGGGGCAAAACCCTTTCGCCGCCGCGGTGTTTTCCTGGGAGCGCTGCCGTCCCTGTCGTTTCGAAAGGGACGAAGGATCTCCCGTCGCGGGTCTGGTTTTTCCTGGGAGCGTGGGCATCCTGCCCGCGCCCGCCCCGAAGGGGCGGTGGGTTTCCCACGCTTCGCCGTCGTTACTCAGGTGACGTCGTTCAGGACGGAGACCCTGCGGGACGATAGCCCCGTCCCGCGCGCCGCCAGGATGGCCGCGCTCCCAGCAAGGGCAAGATCCTTTCGCCGAGGTGACGTCGTTCGAGCCGGGAGACCCTGCGGGACGATAGCCCCGTCCCGCGCGCCGCCAGGGATGGCCGCGCTCCCAGCAGGGGCAAGATCCTCCGCCGCCGCGGTGTTTTCCTGGGAGCGCTGCCGTCCCTGTCGTTTCGAAAGGGACGAAGGATCTCCCGTCGCGGGTCTGGTTTTTCCTGGGAGCGTGGGCATCCTGCCCGCGCCCGCCCCGAAGGGGCGGTGGGTTTCCCACGCTTCGCCGTCGTTACTCAGGTGACGTCGTTCAGGACGGAGACCCTGCGGGACGATAGCCCCGTCCCGCGCGCCGCCAAGGATGGCCGCGCTCCCAGCAAGGGCAAAACCCTCCGCCGCGATCGAGTTCGAGCGCTCCCAGCAAGGGCGAAACCCTCCGCCGCCGCGGTGTTTTCCTGGGAGCGTGGGCATCCTGCCCGCGCCCGCCCCGGAGGGGCAGTGGGTTTCCCACGCTTCGCCGCCGTTACTCAGGTGACGTCGTTCGAGTCGGGAGAGACCCTGCGGGACGAGAAATCCGTCCCGCGCGCCGCCAGGATGGCCGCGCTCCCAGCAAGGGCAAAACCCTTCGCCGCAGCGGTGTTTTCCTGGGAGCGCTGCCGTCCCTGTCGTTTCGAAAGGGACGAAGGATCTCCCGTCGCGGGTCTGGTTTTTCCTGGGAGCGTGGGCATCCTGCCCGCGCCCGCCCCGGAGGGGCGGTGGGTTTCCCACGCTTCGTCGTCGTTACTCAGGTGACGTCGTTCAGGACGGAGACCCTGCGGGACGATAGCCCCGTCCCGCGCGCCGCCAGGGATGGCCGCGCTCCCAGCAGGGGCAAAACCCTTTCGCCGCCGCGGTGTTTTCCTGGGAGCGCTGCCGTCCCTGTCGTTTCGAAAGGGACGAAGGATCTCCCGTCGCGGGTCTGGTTTTTCCTGGGAGCGTGGGCATCCTGCCCGCGCCCGCCCCGGAGGGGCGGTGGGTTTCCCACGCTTCGTCGTCGTTACTCAGGTGACGTCGTTCAGGACGGAGACCCTGCGGGACGATAGCCCCGTCCCGCGCGCCGCCAGGGATGGCCGCGCTCCCAGCAGGGGCAAAACCCTTTCGCCGCCGCGGTGTTTTCCTGGGAGCGCTGCCGTCCCTGTCGTTTCGAAAGGGACGAAGGATCTCCCGTCGCGGGTCTGGTTTTTCCTGGGAGCGTGGGCATCCTGCCCGCGCCCGCCCCGAAGGGGCGGTGGGTTTCCCACGCTTCGCCGTCGTTACTCAGGTGACGTCGTTCAGGACGGAGACCCTGCGGGACGATAGCCCCGTCCCGCGCGCCGCCAGGATGGCCGCGCTCCCAGCAAGGGCAAAACCCTTTCGCCGCAGAGTTCTCGTCTACTTCCGTGTCAAACCTTCCGTCGCCGACTGCGCGCTCCCGGCAAGAACAAAAACCGCGTCCGCAGCGGTGTTTTCCTGGGAGTGCTGCCGTCCCTGTCGTTTCGAAAGGGACGGAGATCTCCCGTCGCGGCTCTGGCCTTTCCTGGGAGCGTGGGCATCCTGCCCGCGCCCGCCCCGAAGGGGCGGCGGGTTGCCCACGCTTCGTCGTCGTTACTCAGGTGACGTCGTTCAGGACGGAGACCCTGCGGGACGATAGCCCCGTCCCGCGCGCCGCCAGGATGGCCGCGCTCCCAGCAGGGGCAAGATCCTCCGCCGCCGCGGTGTTTTCCTGGGAGCGCTGCCGTCCCTGTCGTTTCGAAAGGGACGAAGGATCTCCCGTCGCGGGTCTGGTTTTTCCTGGGAGCGTGGGCATCCTGCCCGCGCCCGCCCCGAAGGGGCGGTGGGTTTCCCACGCTTCGCCGTCGTTACTCAGGTGACGTCGTTCAGGACGGAGACCCTGCGGGACGAGAAATCCGTCCCGCGCGCCGCCAGGGATGGCCGCGCTCCCAGTAAGGGCAAAACCTTCGCCGCGATCGAGTTCGAGCGCTCCCAGCAAAGGCAACACCCCACGCCTCGGCGAAATGCGCTCCCAGCAGGGGCAAAACCCTCTCACAGCAAGCTCGCGGGCTCCCAGTGAGGAGAAGGCACTCCTCCGCTGCGACAGGCCGGACTTCGGCGAGGGCAAGGCCTTTCGCCGACAAGTATAGCGTTGGTTCAAATCAGTGAGAAGACGAGATTGAGCGCCCCTCCGGCGACAAGGGCCGTGGCGATCATGATGGCCACGGAGGCCGCCGCTTTGCGGCCGCCCAGTTCCTTTCCGAGGACGATGACGGTGGCGATGCAGGGGAAGGTCATGGCCAGGGTGACGACGGCGACGACCATCTGGCGCGGCGTCAGGCCAAGGGGGAGGAGGAGGCCCACGGCGACGTCCTTGCGGAGGAAGCCGAGGAGGATGGGCCCGGCCGCCTCGGGAGGGAGTCCGAGAACCCCGCGGAAGAAGGGGGCCAGGAGTCGGGCCAGGGCGGAGAGGATGCCGGCCATGTAGAGGAGATCGACGAGGAGCACGCCGCCCAGGACGAGAGGGATGGCCTCGACGAGAAAGTCTTTGACGCGGTACCAGAGTTTGGTTCCCAGCCCCCTGACGGAGGGGATCCGATAGGGGGGGATCTCGACGACCAGCTCGGGGCTGTAGCCGGGAAGGGTTTTGTGGAGGATCCGGCCCAGGACGACCCAGGAGAGGAAAAGGGTGGCGTAGACGACGGCGACGTAGCGCATGCCCCATGAGCCCAGGGAGCCGACGATCATGGCCTGGAGGCTGGCGCAGGGGACGGCGACGGAGATGAGCGTGGCGGCGATGAAACGCTCCCGCGACGATTCGAGGACTCGCGTGGCGAGGATGCCCGGCACGTTGCAGCCGATGCCGAGCAGCGTGGGGACGATGGCGTAGCCGTGGAGGCCCAGGCGGTGCAGGAGGGCGTCGAAGACCACGGCCAGCCGGGGCAGGTAGCCCAGATCTTCGAGGAAGCTGAGGGTGGTGTAGAAGGCGACGATGTAGGGCAGGACCATGACGAGAGGGACATAGAGTCCCGTCGAGAGGAGGCCGAAGCTCTGTTCGGGGTCGATGACGCCGTCTATGAGGTTGCCGATGAGGAGGTGGTGCAGCAGCCCCTCGCCGCCGAGAAGGTCGGAAAGGTGCCGGAGCGGAGGCATCCAGAGCCCTTCGTAGAGAGGGTCGAGGAGGATGTCTATGAGTCCCTCCCCCACCTGTCTGATGAACCAGAAGCTGAGAGCGAGAACGGAGAGGCCGATGACGCCGCCCCAGTGGCGGTCGACGCTGAGGTCTTCCATTCTGTCCCGGAAGGTGTGGTGGCGGTGTTCGACGCGCTGGACGGCTCCGATGATTTTCCCGATGCGAAGCCAGCGTTCGTCGGTCCCGGAGGGTTCGAAGGACGAGGGACGGGCCTCGCCGAGGCGATCGACGATCTCTTTGATGCCCTGTCCCGAGACGGCCACGGTGGGGACGACGGGGACGCCCAGTTCTCTCTCCAGGGCCTGCACGTCGACGATGATGCCCTTGTGGCGGGCCTCGTCGACCATGTTGAGGGCGATGATCGAGGGGATGCCCCGCTCCAGGGTCTGGAGGGTCAGGAAGAGGTTGCGCTCCAGAGCCGTGGCGTCGACGACGATCAGGGCCAGGGCGGCCCCTTCGTCGACGATGCGGCGGGCCACCTCTTCGGCCTCGTTGGTGGGGTCCAGCGTGTAGGCGCCGGGGACGTCGATGAGGCGGAAGCAGCGGCCCGGACGCCGCAGCCGCCCTTCGGTGAAACCTACCGTCGTCCCGGGGTAGTTGGACGAGAGGGCGTGAACGCCGGTGAGGCGGGAGAAAAAGACGCTTTTACCCACGTTGGGGTTGCCGATGAGGAGGATGCGGTCGCCGCAGACCTCCAGACCGGCGGAGGAAAGGCGGGAATCGGCGCGGCAGGGGCGGCGCCTCCCGTCGTGACGGGCGCTCATGGCTCGTCTCGGCCCTCCTCCGTCGCGTCGGGAATCACTTCGACGCGGCAGGCCACACCGTGACCGATGGCAAGCTGGCGACCGTCGAGAAGGACCGTGACGGGGCCGCAGAAGGGCATTCCCGATATCTTGCGCACCCGCTTGCCCTCGCGAAGGCCGAGAGCCTCCAGGCGTCGGCGGCATTCGCCCGAGGGCATGACGACGACGGTGGCATCGAGACCGCTCTCGAGCGTCTCAAGAGTCGACATAGCCGCGACCTCCTTGAATCGAATTAAAAGTAAGGGCAGCCAAACCATAGCCGCCTCGAGACGAACTGTCAAGGCGGAGAAGCCCTGCCGCGAAACGCACAGGAGGCGCTCCGGCCCTTGCGGGCGAGGCGCCTCCTGTGCAAAGCGCGGTCAGTCGTAGACGCGAAGCCAGAGGAGCCCCGTCGGCAGACGCAGAGGGACGGAGGCCTTGGCCGGTCCGGCCTCCAGAAGGGCATCCTGATGGATCACTTCCTGAGGGGACATGTCCAGTTCGATGCCCGAGTCGGAGCAGTTGACGGTGAAAAGGCCGTTGACGAGGTTGAGGAATTCGCCGACGGCGGCCTGGCAGAGCTCGTCGAAATCGGGAATCTCTATGCGGGAGTAGCGGCGGGCGAGGTCGAGGAAGACCTCTTTTTCGGCGTTGAGGGTGACGGTCAGTGCCCGGTCTCCCGCCAGGCTCTGGCGGAAGGCGAAGCCTCCCGTGAGAAGGTCCTCCGCGAGGGGATCGATGGCCACGCCGGGATCGACGAAGCGGATGACGTTGCGGACGAAGAGGGTGACGTAATTTTCGATGAAACGCTGGCCCGACCCGGGCTTGCCCGCCAGAAGGGAGGCGACGGCGCCGTCGACGTCGTTGCTGTCGAAGGCCTCGTAGCTTTCGGCCGAGAGCCCCGAAGATCTGCGGTAAGCCTCGAGGGCCCGGAGGAATCCCTCGTGGGAGAAGACGCCCTCGTCGATGAGGATCTGCCCGAGGAGAACGTGTTTCCTCTGCTGGCGGGAGAGAAGGGCCTCGAGGGTTTCGACGGTGAGATACCCCTTTTCGATGGCGATCTCGCCGAAACGGCGGTCGGTCTGGCGCTGGGCCTCGTGAACGACCTGGACCTGCTCCGGCGTCATGTAGCCTGCGGCCAGGGCGAGAACGCCCAGGAGGGGGCGAACGTCGTCGAGGCGGTCGAAGGCCTGGGAGAGCTGAGAGGGGGTGACGAGACGCTCCCGCAGGAGGAAGAGGCCGAAAAGACGGCAGAGCATCAGTCCCACTCCCCTTCCAGGTTGCGCCGCAGGATCTCGAGGACATCGTCCCGCTCGAAGGGTTTCTGGATGAAATCGCAGGCTCCGGCGTCGATGGCGGCCTTGAGATTTTTGCGGGTGCCTGTCGACGAGGCGATGACGACGCGGGCGGCGGGGTCGAAACGGCGAATCTCGGAGAGGGCCTCGAGCCCGTTTTTGCGGGGCATGACGATATCCATGAAGACAAGGTCCGGGCGGTGTTCCCTGTAGAGGTCGATGGCCTGAAGGCCGTCCTGGGCCTCGAGAATCTCCAGATCTTCCCTTTCCTGCACCAGATCACGCATGAGGCGCCGGATCAGGACGGAATCGTCACAGATCAGGACCCTTTTTTTCTTCGTTTCACTCACGGAAGCGCACACCTCCCCGTCAGGCAATCCCGAGAAACGGGTTTCCTTCTCGCCCTTTTTTATAACTATAACACGCTTGGGCGGGAAGAGAGCAAGGAGAAGAGGCCTTTTCCCCCACCATCGGGTTCCAAGGCCTCTTTCTTTTTTCGTCTTCGCCGGAAAGATCCGGCGCCTGGAAAGGGGGATCTACTTCAGCAGAGCCTTGAGGCTTTCGGGAACGTCACCGCCGGCGTAGGATTTGGGGCCCACGATGGCCTGTCCCATTTTCTCGAAGACGGCCAACCCGCCGTCAGGGGCGAGGACGAAGGCGGCGAAAGATTCGGCCTCGTTCCGCTCGGGGGCGCCTTTGGGAAGGGTGAGACCGTAGACGACAGGCTCGCCCTTGGTGAGGATCGTGGTCCCCGGCTCGGCGCCGGAGCGCTCGACGACGGCCGTGGCGTAAAAGTCAGCCTGGTCGGGCTCTTTCAGGTTGATCGCATCGGGCAGTTCGACGAATTTGAAACCGTGCTGGATGGCGACGGAACGGTATTCGAAGGCGTAGTCCATGGCGCCGCTTTCGACCATGGCCACGAGGTCGATGGCCTTGGGACGGACGGCCCGCAGGGGGTGGGCCAAGGCCCTGTCGTAGAGGCCGGCGGCCCCGTAGTGCTTTTCGGCCAGCTGAAGGACCATGAGGGATCGGTAGCCGCAGGGATCGGCCTCGGGGTCGGAGTGGCCCCAGCGGACGTCGTCTTTCATGAGGATGTCGTACCAGTTGGCGCCGTCGATCTGATCGGCGTATTTCGACTGGGGACTGTACATGAGAACCAGTTCGTTGGAGGCGAAGAGGATGTTGAAGTCGGCTGCGGCGGGACGGAGCAGGCGCTCGATGACCATGTAGTCGGCCGAGAGGAAGAGATCGCACTGGCCGCCCAGATCGATGATCTTGCGGGCCAGGGCGGCGCTGCCGCCCGATTCGCGCTGGATGTCCACGTCGGGGTGGGCCTTTTCGTAGAGGGCCTCGATCTCGGCCATGGGCGCGGCGAGGCTTCCTGCATGGAAGACGGTGACTTTCGTCGCCGCCAGGACGGGGAAGGCGGCGGAAAGGACAAAGAGCGCCGCCAAAGCGATGAGAAATCGGGTGCGTTTCATCAACAAACACCTCCGTGAGATGGTTTTGCCCTGTCGGATTGCCGGAAAAAGCGCCAGACGTCTTCTTTCAGGGGCAGCCCACCTCTCCGTCGGGGAAACGGCAGATCGAGGCGGGCCTGAAGCGGGCCCAGACACATTCGTCCCGGCGCAGGGCCAGGTCGAGAAGACGGGAAGGGGCCATCTGAGCCACGAGCCGGAGCGTTCCGAAGCGAAGGACGATGTCGAAGACGGCGCCGCGGGGGACGAGGGCCTCGACGCGGCAGGGGAAAGAGGCCTCGCCCGAGGGCTCGCGACAGAGCTCGACGTCTTCGGGCCTGATGCCGAAGAGGGCCCTTCCGTCTGGGACGTCGGGAGAAAGGATCAGGCGCTTCCCGTCGTCAAGACGCCCCTCTCCGGCCGAGACGACGGCGCGGAAGAGATTTTTCATGCCCACGAAGGAGGCGACGCGACCGTTGACGGGGCGGCGGAAGACTTCCTCGACGGGGCCCACCTGCTGGAGGACGCCTTCGTCGAGGACGGCGACGCGCTGGCCCAGAGAGAGGACTTCGCCGAAGTCGTGAGTGACCATGAGGAGGGTCAGCCCCTGGCCGTGGAGCTCGCGGAGGTGGCTCTGGATCTCCTCTCGGAAGAGAGGGTCCAACGCAGCCAGAGGCTCGTCGAGAAGGAGAAGGTCGGGCCTGACGGCCAGGGCTCGGGCCAGAGCCGTCCTCTGCCGTTCCCCTCCGGAGAGGGTGAGGGGGCGACGGTCCAGCAGATGGCCCAGCCGGAGGAGGTCGACGAGACCGTCGATGTGGGCCCTGTCGCCTCCTCCGCAGAAGCGGAGGCCGTAGGCGATGTTCTGGGCCACGGTGAGGTGAGGGAAGAGGGCATAGTCCTGATAGACGAGGGCGACGCGACGGCGCTCCGGCGGGAGAACCGTCACGTCTCTCCCGTCGAGGGCGATCGTGCCGCCGCTGATGGGCTGAAGACCGGCGATGGCCTCCAGCAGCAGGGTTTTCCCCGCGCCGCTGGGTCCGACGAGCATGAAGAACTCGCCCTCCTCGACTTCCAGATCGAGAGGGGCCAGTCGGAAGCCCGGAAGATCGATGGAGAGACCGGCGAGCCTAATCACGGCCGCCCACCTCCCGGGATCGGCCGGAAGCGACGAGGCGAAGGAGGACGAAGAGGACGAGGCAGACGGAGACGAGCTGGACGGCGACGGGAGACGAGTAGCGGAGGCCGAAGGTGGCGAAGCGGTCGTAGATGAGGGTGGGCGCCACCATGGGGTGGTAGGCCATGATGACGACGGCGCCGAATTCGCTGATGGCCCGGGCCCAGCTCATGATGAGCCCTGAGAGGATGCCCCTCTTGGCCAGGGGAAGGGTGACGCGGAAGAAGGTGTAGCCCCAGGAGGCCCCCAGAGTGCGGCTGACCCGCTCCAGGCGGGGAGAGACGGAGGCGAAGGCGTCGCGGGCGGCGTCGACGTAGAAAGGGACGCTGACGAAGATGCAGGCCAGGACGATGGCCAGGTTGCTGTTCACGGGGGAGAAGCCCATGGCCACGAGGAGCGAGCCCAGGGGCGCCTTGGGGGAGAAGGTCATGAGGACGGCGATGCCCGCCACGGTGTGGGGAACCATGATGGGAAGGTCGATGAGGGCCTCCAGAAGGGACCGGCCTCGGAAATCGTGGCGGGCCAGGAGGTAGGCCAGAGGAGTCCCGAAGAGGGCGATGACGGCCGTGGCGGCCAAAGCCGTCCAGAGGCTGCGCCAGATTGCGGCCAGGACCTGAGCGTCGCGGGCCGTTTCGACGACGACGGCCCAGTCGGCCCGAAGGTAGAGACCGGCCAGAGGCCAAGCGACGTAGAAGACGAGAAAGGAGCTCATGAGAAGCAGAAAGAAACGGTTACGCCAGGACGAAGGCACGAGGACACCCCTCTCACAGGAAGAGAGGCCGGCTCCCAGAAGGGAGACGGCCTCTCGGCAAGACGTCCCTTCCTCCTTTCCGAACGCGGGAGGTGCCCTCGTTTCCGAAGACACCCCGGCCTGAAGACCATGGCCGAAGCTTTAGGTCACCAGGCTCGGAGGTTATTGATCGTTTTCGCTGCGAGTAGAGGGTACCACAGGTGAGAATTTCTATCAACAGTGCCTTTTCCCCCTCGCAAAAACGGACCGCAGAGAGGTTTGGTCCCTGTCGGAAGCGTCCGAACTCGACCGCGAAAGGGTCTTGCCTCTGCCGGGAGCGCGCAGTCGGCGACGGAAGGTTGGACACGGGGGTAGACGAGAACTCTGCGGCGAAAGGGGCTTGCCCTTGCTGGGAGCGCTCGAACTCAATCGCGGCGGAGGTTTTGCCCTTGCTGGGAGCGCGGCCATCTTGGCGGCGCGCGGGACGGATCTTTCGTCCCGCAGGGTTTCCCGGCTTGGACGACGTCACCTCGGCGACGACGGCGACGTGCGTGAAGACCCACCGCCCCTTCGGGGCGGGCGCGGGCAGGATGCCCACGCTCCCAGGAAAAACCAGACCCGCGACGGGAGATCCTTCGTCCCTTTCGAAGCTCCCAGGAAAACACCGCGGCGGCGGAGGTTTTGCCCTTGCTGGGAGCGCGGCCATCTTGGCGACGCGCGGGACGGATTTCTCGTCCCGCAGGGTCTCCCGACTCGGACGACGTCCCCTCGGCGGAGGGGTTTTGCCCCTGCTGGGAGCGCGGCCATCCTGGCGGCGCGCGGGACGGGGTTATCGTCCCGCAGGGTCTCCGTCCTGAACGACGTCACCTGAGTAACGACGGCGAAGCGTGGGAACCCCACCGCCCCTTCGGGGCGGGCGCGGGCAGGATGCCCACGCTCCCAGGAAAGGCCAGAGCCGCGACGGGAGATCCTTCGTCCCCTTCGAAGCGGGCAGGATGCCCACGCTCCCAGGAAAGGCCAGAGCCGCGACGGGAGATCCTTCGTCCCTTTCGAAGCTCCCAGGAAAACACCGCGGCGGCGGAGGGTTTTTCCCTTGCTGGGAGCGCTCGAACTCGATCGCGGCGGAGGTTTTGCCCTTGCTGGGAGCGCGGCCATCTTGGCGGCGCGCGGGACGGATTTCTCGTCCCGCAGGGTCTCCCGACTCGAACGACGTCACCTCGGCGACGACGGCGACGTGCGTGAAGACCCACCGCCCCTTCGGGGCGGGCGCGGGCAGGATGCCCACGCTCCCAGGAAAGGCCAGAGTCGCGACGGGAGATCCTTCGTCCCTTTCGAAGCTCCCAGGAAAACACCGCTGCGGCGGAGGTTTCGCCCTTGCTGGGAGCGCTCGAACTCAATCGCGGCGGAGGTTTTGCCCTTGCTGGGAGCGCGGCCATCCCTGGCGGCGCGCGGGACGGATTTCTCGTCCCGCAGGGTCTCCCGACTCGAACAACGTCACCTCGGCGACGACGGCGACGTGCGTGAAGACCCACCGCCCCTTCGGGGCGGGCGCGGGCAGGATGCCCACGCTCCCAGGAAAGGCCAGAGCCGCGACGGGAGATCCTTCGTCCCTTTCGAAACGGCAGGGACGACAGCGCTCCCAGGGGAAGCCGGCTACGGACGCGGTTTTTTGTTCTTGCTGGGAGCGCGCAGCCGGCGACGGAAGGTTGGACACGGGAGTAGACGAAAACTCTGCGGCGAAAGGATCTTGCCCTTGCTGGGAGCGCGGCCATCTTGGCGGCGCGCGGGACGGATTTCTCGTCCCGCGGGGTCTCCGTCCTGAACGACATCACCTGAGTAACGACGGCGACGTGCGTGAAGACCCACCGCCCCTTCGGGGAGGAACCTCGCCTTCAGACCCAGCGGAAGGAGCTGGCCTTGACGAGGACGGAGACGTCCCTGCCCGGGTGAAGGCCCATCTCTCTGACGGCCTCGCCCGTCAGGCGGGCCGTCAGGGCCAGGCCGCCGGCCTGGACTTTGACGAGGACCCGGCCCGTGCCGTTTTCGTAGACCATCTGAGCCACGGAGCAGCGCAGGGCGTTACGGGCCGACAGGCCCTCCGGTACGGAGATGGCCAAAAGGAGCGATCCGGGATCGACGGCGGCGACGGCCTCGTCGAGAGGCCCCGAGGAAGGGGGTGCGAGGGCGCGGAGCCTCTGGCCGTCGGCGAGATCCTTGACGACGAGGCCGTCGAGCTCTTTCCGCCAGGGGCCGAAGACGAGATTCTCCGGTCCGATGGCGATGATTCTGCCCCCGAAAAAGTGGACCACTTCATCGGCCACGTCGTTGATCCAGAGCTGGTCGTGGCTCACGAGCAGGAGCGTCGTCCCCCACTCGTCGCGGGCACGAAGGGCCGCCTCCTGGATGCGCAGGGCGCTCTGGACGTCGACGCTGGACGTGGGCTCGTCGAGCAGCAGGACGCGGGGACGGAGGGCGAGGCGGGCGGCCAGGGCGACGCGCTGGGCCTCGCCTCCCGAAAGCTGGTACCAGAGGCGGGAGGCGAAGCGGGCGCCGTCGAGTCCGACGGAGCGGAGAGCCTGGAAGGCGCGGTCTTTCATCTCCGACGACGAGAGGTCCCCTCTGATCCTCAGGCCGTAGGCGACGTTATCGAAGACGCTTCGCTTGAGCAGATAGGGTTCCTGGAGCAGGAGGGTCACTTCGTTCCTGGCCTCGATCCGTTCCCTGTCGCAGGTCATGCCCTTCTCCCACAGGATCCGACCTCCGTAGCGGAGCAAGCCGTCGTCGGGGGCTTCGAGAAAGGCGAGGAGGCGAAGGAGGGTGCTTTTTCCGCTGCCGTTGGGACCGACGAAACCGACGACCCGTCCCGCAGCGAGGTCGAGGTGATCGATGTCGAGGACCGTCCGTTTTCCGTAGACGCGCCGGATGCCCCTGAGCTCGTAAAGAGGCGGAGCCGATGCCGTCATGACCGTGCCCTCCTGCGCAGCAGGGAGGCCGATCCGTTGACGGCGAAGGCGAAAAGGAGAAGGACCAGGCCCAGGGCGACGCCCATGGCGAACTCCCCCTTGCCCGTTTCGAGGGTGATGGCCGTCGTGATGGTCCGCGTCCGCCACTTGATGTTGCCGCCGATCATCATGGAGACGCCCACTTCGGAGATGATCCGTCCGTAGGCGCTGGCCGCCGCCAGGAGGACGCCGTAGCGCGACTCGACGAGGCTGGCCAGAGCCAGCTGCCGTCTGTCGGCCCCAAGGGTCAGAAGGGTCAGGGAAAGACGGTGATCGAGGCTTTCTACGGCCGAGGCCGTCAGGGCCACGACGACGGGGAGAGCGAGGATGACCTGGCCTATGGCCACGCCGGGAAGGGAGAAAAGAAGCTCCATCCCTCCCAGGGGACCCCGGCGGGAGACGAAGGCGTAGACGAGAAGGCCGACGACGACGGTCGGCAGTCCCAGGAGGGTGTCGACGACGGCGCGACAGAGCTTGCGACCCCGAAAGTCGCCGTAGCCGAGAAGGAAACCGAGGGGAATGCCCAGGAGAAGGCTGAAGGAGATGGAGAGGGACGAGAGTTTGAGCGTGGTGAATATGGCGCTCCAGGTCTCCTCGTCGCCGGACAGGAGCAGGACGAGAGCCTGAGAGAGGCCTTCAGCGAGATAGTCCAAGCCGTTTCCCTCCAGTACTCTATCCTAAGGAAGTTCGAATGTCGGGACAGGCCCGGACCTGCAGGGCTCGACGAACGGGCGGCGCAGGTCGCCAGGATCAGGTCTCTTGCGCGTCGCCGTCTGAGAACCGTCTCAACCGCCGACGGAATCGGGTTCCGAAAAAAGCCTTTCCAGGCCCGGCCCGTTTGCCCGCTCCTTCGGTCCGACGGGCGTCGGACGAGAAAGTTCTCCCGCCCGACGCCCCACCATGCGATGCTTTTCAGGGGTTTTTGGCTTTCCACTGATCGGAGTTGGGAAAGAAGAGGGGCTCGCCGTACTTCTCGACGCCGAAGTCCCTGACGAGAGACTGAGCCTCGTCACTGCAGAGCCAGTCCGTGAAGGCCAGGGCCCCTTCGACGTTCAGACCCTGAAACGTCTCGGGATTGACGCGGATGACGGCGATGTAATTGTAGAGGAAGGGATCACCTTCCACCAGGACTTCGAGGGAAATGTCCTTTTTCATCGTCAGAACCGTGGCCCGGTCCATGAGGACGTAGCTTCCCCGGCGGTTGGCGAACTGCGTCGTGGCCTTGTTGCCGGCCTTGCCGATCTCGTAGAGGACGTACCCGTCCCCTCCGGGAACGATGCCCGCCTTCTCCCAGACTTCCATCTCTTTGACATGGGTCCCCGAGTTGTCGCCGCGGGTCACGAAGGGGGCCCCCGAGGCGGCGATTTTCCGGAAGGCCGCGGCGGCGTCCTTCATGCCGCGCACGCCGGCAGGATCCTCTTTGGGGCCGAGGATGACGAAGTCGTTGTACATGACGTCGCGGCGGTCGATGCCGAAGCCGTCGGCGACGAACTGATCCTCGAGCCTGCGGGCATGGACCATGACCATGTCGAAGTTGCCCGATTTGGCCTTCTCCAGCGTGGCTCCCGTGCCGGCTCCCTCGAAGACGACTTTCGTTCCCGTCTTTTTCTCGAAGGCCTCGGCGAAGGCCTTGACGATGCCGGCGTCGATGGGACCGATGGTGCTGGAAAGACGGACCTCGGGGGCCGCCAGGGCCGGCAGGACCGCTGCGAGAACGATGAGGACGGAAAGAAGGAGAGGAGCGAAGCGCCCTCTCGACGTTCGGATGCGATTCATGGCGGAAGACCTCCCTTGTTGTTGTCGACCGTGAAAAAGCTACTCGTCGGCGTTGGGGAAGAAGAGTTGCTTGCCCGAGAGGGTGAACTCGGCGATGAGCTTCTGTCCCTCAGGCGAGGTGATCCAGTCCGTGAAGGCCTTGGCCTCTTCCGTTCTCGTGGCGTCCCACTTGGCGGGGTTGACGGTGATGACGCTGTACTGGTTGCGGAGCGAGGCGTCGCCTTCGGAGAGGATCACCAGAGGGGGGTTGCCCTTGTGGTTCTCCTCGTACTTGATGTAGGTTCCCCGGTCCGTGAGGGTGTAGCCGTCGCGCTCTCCGGCGATGGCGATGGTCTGGATCATGCCCTGGCCGACCTGGACATACCACTCTTCCTTGTCGGGAGCCTCGATTCCCGCCTCTTTCCAGAGGGCGAGTTCCTTCATGTGCGTGCCCGATTTATCGGCCCGGCTGGTGAAAACGGCCTTCTTGGAGGCGATGGCCTTGAGGGTTTCGGCGGCCGAGAGGCCCTTGACGGCGGCGGGGTCTTCCTTGGGACCGATGAAGATGAAGTCGTTGTACATGACCTGGCGACGGTCGACGCCGAAGCCGCCGTCCATGAAGACCTGTTCCGATTCGGGGTCGTGGACGAAGAGGATATCCACGTCGCCGTTGCGGCCGAACTCGATGGCCTTGCCCGTGCCGACGGCGACCCACTGGAGCTCGATGCCCTTCTCTTTCTGAAAAAGGGGCGCCAGGTAGTCGAGAAGTCCCGTGTTGTCCGTGCTGGTCGTCGTGGCCATGCGGAGGACGGGGAGCTTGGCCGAGGCGACGGAGGCCAGGCAGAAGGCGGAGAGGGCGACGAGAAGGAGCCCCCACGGCAGGCGACGGCTGCGAATTTTCGCGAACATATGTCTTCCCTTCTTTCTTTTGCTTGTTTGATGCGGTTCGAACGGCCAAAACGCGCTATCCCCTTCGAGCGGACAGAAAGGCGTTCCCTCCGGCGACGCAAGGGGCGCAAAAAAAGATCCATCCGCAACGAGGATGGATCCGACGGGCCTGGAGCCCTCGATCCCTCCTTTCCGATCACGGGAGGCCCCCCCGTTTCCGGGAGAACCCGTCGGTCCGACGGCCTTGGGAAGTTCCTTTAGGCGGAATCGGACTCGGAGGCGTTATGAAGAGGGGCCTCAAGCCCCCCGGTCAACCTTTGCGGATGAAAGTGCCGACGTGCTCGCCCCTGAGGGCGCGGGTGATGTTGCCCTCGACGGTGCCGTCGATGATCTGGATCACGTCGAGGACTTCGCTGTTGGCCAGGATCTCCAGACAGGGACGCTCGATGATGAGATCGTCCAGGTCGAGGCCCGTCAGCTCGTCGACGGTGATATCGGCGATGAATTCGGCCTCGGGGTTCTTCTTGGGATCGTCGGTGTAGAGGCCCTTCTCGTCCTTGACGAAGATGCAGCTCCGGGCACCGATGAGATGGGCCAGAAGGGCCGTGCCCACGTCGGTGCGGTGGAGAGGAATGCGCCCCTGAGCCGGCGGAAAGGAGAAATAGTCGTAGGGAGGCATGCCGGGGCAGACGGGAATGCAGCCCTGTTCGAAATAGGACCAGAGCTTGACGATGTCGGCCGAATCGATGAGGATGCCGCCCCAGGGGGCCAGAAGGGTGGCGATGAGAAGGGCGTTCTGCTCCGAGACGGCGCTGCCGAACTTGGCGACGACGCCCGTGGGCATGCCCATCTCGAGGCCGATGGTGTAGATGTGGCGGCTCCGCGTGCCGCCGCCCGTGGTGAGGAGCATCTTGTGCGAATCCTTGTTGGCGACGATCTCCTTGAGAATGGGCGGCAGGGCCTTGGCTCCCCTGTCGGAGATGGACTGACCGCCGATCTTGAGGACGTTGACGTCGGGGAAGAGACGGACCTGAGGGGCCGTCTCCATCGTCGAGGCCAGCTTTCGGCTGACGAGGCTTTCGCCCATGAGACGGCTCTTGACGTGAAGGCGCTTTCCGTCCTTTTCGCGGATGAGGGACATGGCTTCCTCCTGTCGATCCTTATAGAAAGGGGCGGGGCCGGAAACTTCGGCCCCGCCCTACCTGTTCTCCGAGGCGATCAGGCCTCGTCGTCGCGGTGGCGGCGGTCGCCTTTGCCTCCCTCGAGGAGAACCAGTTCGGCACCGATCTCGTCGGCGATCTTTTTGATCTCGTCAAACCGGAGATGCTTGGCGTAGACCTTGAGGTCCGCCCCTGAAACGGCGACGACGCGATAGCGGGGTCGCTTCTCCTCGCAACCGGCCTTGCGGCGCTCGCGGCAGTAGATCTTGGCTGCCATCATCGATCCCCCCTGATGAGTGATTCTTTTCAAATCATAGCAGAGAGTCTACGAAGACGAAAGCCCCGACCTCTTTCCCGAATCAGCAGGCTCTTCAAGACAACGTCGGGTCCAGGGATTCGAGGTCCACCTCGCAGGTGCGGTTCGAGGCAACCGTCTCCGTCCTACAGGCGCCTCCTGGCCGGACCGATGGACGTCCCTCCTGTTTTTGCCTGCCGATCGGGGTCTTTGCGCTCCTTGCTGTCCAGAACCTGCCAGGCTCCCTTCTCCAGCGGAACGAGGGGAAGGACGGGACGACCGGCCCAGAGGCGGGGCCGGATCCAGCCTCCGGTCAGGACCCGGTCGTCGAGGTCGGGGACGCCGCCGTCGCGATCGAGGGAGACGACATGGACACCCTCCCCTCTCAGCACGGAGACCGTCGTCTCCGTGCCCAGATCGCGGAGAGAGCCCCAGGCGATGAAACGGCCGCTCCAGCCCCAGGCGGTGAGCCCCACGGCGGCAGCGGCACCGATGAGCCCCTCGTCGGTGCCGCCGTGGCCGGAGAGATGGCTCTCTCCTGCGACGGAGAAGGCCTCGGCCTTCGTGACGACGCGACGGGTGCAGGCCAAACCGTGTTCGACAAGGGCCGGAAGAGAGACGTCGCTCTCGGCGGCGACGCAGAGACCGGGATCGCTTCCCTCAATGAAGTGAGCTGCCAGATGGGCCGAGGCCGCCTCGACGAGGGCGTCTCTCAGAGAGGCACCGGGAGCCTCGACGACGACGCAGGCCGAACTGTTGTGGGAGGTGTAAGGGATGGAAGGGTGGACGAGAAGCTGATGACGAACGACGCCAAAACAGCGGCATCCCCCAGGGAGAGCCGCCTCGAACCATCGGGCAATCTTACCGGTGCCCCTTCCCGCATCAAGGGTATCGGTATCGTCAAAGCCGACGAAAAAACGCACCTACGACTCCCCCCGCCTAAGCTTTATCTGCAACCTTCCTGCGGGACCCACGCCCTCAAAAGGGGGGGGTGGGGGAGGCGGCAGACCTCCCCCGGTGGTCGTGATGGATACCGGCTCTGGTATCACAAAAAGGCCACCCTCCGCATTGGAAGGTGGCCTCAGCCAGCGAATGAACGCATCTCCTTTCCAAACACGGGAGGCATTCTCGTTTCCAAGAATACCCATAGGCCGGATAACCGTGGGAAGACCTTTAGGTCCTCCGGCTCGGAGTCGTATTCGATTGTGAAGTGATTGTACCATTGCGCTTCCGAAAAGGCAAGGGCTTTCGCACATCCTGGAAGAACAGCGGGATCTTCCTGGGAGCGTGGGCATCCTTGCCCGCGCCCGGCCCGAAGGGACGGAGGGGTTCTCGGCACGTCTCCGCCATCGCCGAGGTGACGTCATTCAAGCCGGGAAACCCTGCGGGACGAGAAATCCGTCCCGCGCGCCGCCAAGATGGCCGCGCTCCCAGCAAGGGCAAAACCTCCGCCGCGATCGAGTTCGAGCGCTCCCAGCAAGGGCAAAACCCTCCGCCGCAGCGGGGTCTTCCTGGGAGCGTGGGCATCCTGCCCGCGCCCGGCCCGAAGGGACGGAGGGGTTCTCGGCACGTCTCCGCCATCGCCGAGGTGACGTCATTCAAGCCGGGAAACCCTGCGGGACGAGAAATCCGTCCCGCGCGCCGCCAAGATGGCCGCGCTCCCAGAAAAGGCAAAACCCTCCGCCGCGATCGAGTTCGAGCGCTCCCAGCAAGGGCAAAACCCTCCGCCGCGATCGAGTTCGAGCGCTCCCAGCAAGGGCAAAACCCTCCTCCGCCGCGGTGTTTTCCTGGGAGCGTGGGCATCCTTGCCCGCGCCCGGCCCGAAGGGACGGAGGGGTTCTCGGCACGTCTCCGCCATCGCCGAGGTGACGTCATTCAAGCCGGGAAACCCTGCGGGACGAGAAATCCGTCCCGCGCGCCGCCAAGATGGCCGCGCTCCCAGAAAAGGCAAAACCCTCCGCCGCGATCGAGTTCGAGCGCTCCCAGCAAGGGCAAAACCCTCCGCCGCGATCGAGTTCGAGCGCTCCCAGCAAGGGCAAAACCCTCCTCCGCAGCGGGTTTTTCCTGGGAGCGTGGGCATCCTTGCCCGCGCCCGGCCCGAAGGGACAGAGGGGTTCTCGGCACGTCTCCGCCATCGCCGAGGTAACGTCGTCCAAGCCGGGAAACCCTGCGGGACGAGAAATCCGTCCCGCGCGCCGCCAAGATGGCCGCGCTCCCAGCAAGGGCAAAACCGCCGCCGCGATCGAGTTCGAGCGCTTTCAGCAAAGGCAAGACCCGCCGCGACCGAGCTTGGCTGTTTCAGCAGGGGCAAAACCTCTGTTTCCGCGGCGGGCCCTGCCGCCCCATGAGGGGCGGCAAGGCCGCGCGGGAAGGCCCTTCTCTTTTATATGTCTCCGTCCATGAAGGGATAGCGGTAGTGGGTCGGAGGCAGGAGGTTTTCTTTGATCGTCCTCGGGGAGAGCCAGCGCATCAGATTCAGGGCACTGCCGGCCTTGTCGTTCGTTCCCGATCCGCGGGAACCGCCGAAGGGCTGTTGACCGACGACGGCCCCCGTCGGCTTGTCGTTGATGTAGAAGTTGCCCGCGGCATAGCGCAGCTTGCGGCAGGCGAGCTGGGCGGCGTAGCGATCGTGGGCGAAGACGGCTCCGGTGAGGGCGTAGGGCGAGGTTCCGTCGCAGAGCTCGAGGGTCTTCTCGTAGTCGCCGTCTTCGTAGACGTAGACGGTCAGAACGGGGCCGAAGAGCTCCTCCTCCATGGTGACGAAGTGGGGATCGTCGGTCCTGATGACGGTAGGGCGGACGAAGTAGCCTCGGCTCTTGTCGTACTGTCCTCCTGCGATGATCTCCGCCTCAGGAGCCAGCCGCGCCCGATCGATGTGGGAGGAGAGGGTGTCGAAAGAGGCTTCGTCGATGACGGCGTTGACGAAGTTGTCGAAATCGGCCACATCTCCCATGGAGAGCTCCTCCGTCCAGGCGACGAGCCGTTCCTTGACCTGGGGCCAGAGGGAACGGGGGATGTAGGCCCGAGAGGCGGCGGAACATTTCTGCCCCTGGTACTCGAAGGCGCCGCGCACCAGGGCCGTGGCCACTTCGTCGGCGTCGGCCGAGGCGTGGACCATGACGAAGTCCTTGCCGCCCGTCTCGCCGACGAGACGGGGGTAGCTGCGGTACCGCTCCAGGTTTTCGCCGACGGAACGCCAGAGGCCGTTGAAGGTGGAGTTCGATCCGGTGAAGTGAAGTCCGGCAAAGTCGCGGTGGGCCAGAGCCGCCCCTCCGATGGCCGATCCCGGACCGGGGAGGAAGTTGATGACGCCGTCGGGAAGGCCGGCCTCCTTGTAGATCTTCATCAGGTAGTAGTTGGAGAGGAGGGCCGTCGAGGCCGGCTTCCAGACGGTGACGTTGCCCATGACGGCGGGAGCCGTGTTGAGGTTGAGGGCGATGGCCGTGAAGTTGAAGGGCGTCACGGCCAGGACGAAGCCTTCGAGGGGGCGGTACTCCATGCGGTTGATGCAGTCGCCTCCGGGGAGGGGCTGGCCGGAATAGATGCAGGAGGCGAAGTAGGCGTTGAAGCGCAGGTAGTCGATCACTTCGGCGGCGGCGTCGATCTCGGCCTGGTAGACGCTTTTGCCCTGGCCCAGCATGGTGGCGGCGTTGATGAGATAACGATATTTTTTGCTGAGCAGCTCGGCGGCGCGGAGCATGATGGACGTCCGCTCGATCCAGGAGAGATCCATCCAGGCGGCCTTGGCCTTCAGGGAGGCCTCGATGGCCGCCCGCGTCTCGTCGGGGCCGGCCTTGTGGTAGGTGGCGAGGACGTGACGGTGATCGTGGGGCATGACGACGGTGCCCGTCCGCCCCGTCCGCACCTCCTTGCCGCCGATGATGAGGGGGATTTCGATGGGATTCTCGCTCTGACGGCGCAGTTCGGCCTGGAGGGCCGTTCTTTCGGCACAACCGGGGCCATAGGAGAAGAGGTTTTCGTTCACGGGAACATCGAAACGGAATACAGCTTGGTTCATCATGGCACCTCCATCGGAAGATTTCGTACTGCAATCAGCCTGGATGAAGGATATTCCATTCTCTTTGAAAATAGAAGTTTATGATCACAAATGATTCATTCTGGTTCTTTATGTTGGTTTTTGTTGGTTTTTGTCTATTTTTGTCGGGTTTTGATTTTTTTAGATTTATTTTGGTCTCTTTTGTGATCGTTCATTACATATCCAAAACAAAGTCAACGTTGGGATAATGCGCTGCCGCGGCCAATTCCCTGCCGAAAGATAAAGAGGCCGGAGGCGCAACCGCCTTCGGCCTCTTTATCTTTCGGCAGGGTCCGATCTCAGATGAGGCCGTCTTCGGCGAGGGCGCTGTCGATGGCCTTGACGTCGAAACCGACGATGTAGCGCTCTCCGATCTGGACGACGGGGACGCCCATCTGACGGGTCTTTTTGACCATATCCATGGCGGCGGCCCTGTCGGCACCGACGTCGACGACGTCGAAGGCGACGCCTTTGCCCTTGAGGTAATCCTTGGCCTTGTCGCACCAGGGACAGGTTTGAGTGCTGTAGACTTTGACGGCCATGACCATCACTCCTTCATCGGGTCTCCGCTCCGACGGGGCGGACTCTCTCAACGGAGCGATTATATCATATACCCATGGGGGGTTTCAAGGCCGTTTCCCCAGCCAGAGGGAAAGATCGCCCTCGGTCCAGATGCGGCGGTGCAGTTGGGCCAGGCCGGCGGGATCGTCGATGAGGCGTTTCTTTTCGGCTCCGCTCAGGGCCCGAGGTCCCGAGCGGAGCGCCTTCTCCAGAAGAGGAAGGTTTTTCCGGCGGCTCCGCTCGCGCACGGCTTCTCCCCGTCTGACGAGACTTCGGCGAAGGGCGTTGGCGACGGGATCGACGACGGTCCGGACGAAGCCGGAAAGGCCTTCGAGGGGGTCCCTCCCCTCCCGACCGCGCCAGGCTTTCTCGAAGGCGGCAAGCTCCTCCAGTTCGCGGGGAGGGTCGATCTCCTCGGGGATGAGGAGGAGGCGGTGACGGCGGAGCCAGCCGCCGATGGCGGGACGGCTCGTGTAGACCGAAAGAGGCGCCCCCAGGACGAGCCCGGCCAGGATGGGCGAGAGCCACCAGAAGAAGGCCCTGTTGAAGGCGAAGAGAAGGAGCCCCCAGAGGAGGGCGACAACGGTGCCGATGCCGTGGGCGGCCAGGGCGTCGCCCCAGGGGATGCCCCGGTCCCCCCTGTCCTGGGCGTCCCAGCCGATGTTGCGCCCCAGGAGGGTGACGAAGACGAAGCGACTGTGAAAGAGCATCCGCACCGGGGCCAGGAGCGTTCCGGCCAGGGATTCGACGAGGACGGAGGCCAACATGGGACCCGTTCCGCCGAAGGAGGCCGTCCGCCTCTTGACGAGGGCCAGGAGGACGCTGAGGACTTTGGGCAGGAAGAGGATGACAGCCGTCGAGGCCAGGAGGGCCACGGCCCAGCGGGCGTACCAGACGGGCCATTGGGGAAAGAGGCTCGGTACGTTGCCGAAGTAGGTCGGCTCGAGAAAGACTTCGGCCAGGGCTTCGACGCTGCCGAGGACGATGAAAAGGAGCCAGAGCAGGGCCGAGACGTAGGACATGGCACCGTTGACGAAGAGGATGCGGTAGGCCGGGAAGAGCCCCTTGGCGAAGAGGAGGCGCAGGTGTTGGAGGTTGCCCTGGCACCAGCGGCGGTCCCGCTTCATCTCGTCGAGGACCGTCGGCGGCGTCTCCTCCCAGCTGCCGTCGAGATCGTAGGCGAGCCAGACGCCCCAGCCGGCGCGGCGCATGAGGGCCGATTCGACGAAGTCGTGGCTCAGGATGTCGCCGCCCAGAGGGGGCCTGCCCGACAGTTCGGGGAGGGCGCAGTGTTTCATGAAGGGCTCGGTGCGGATGATGACGTTGTGGCCCCAGTACTGGGCGTCGCCGAGCTGCCAGAAGTGGAGGCCCGCCGCGAAGAGGGGGCCGTAGAGGTGGGCCGAGAACTGCTGCATCCGCGCCAGAGGCGAGTGATGGTTGACGGGCATGGGGACGGTCTGGATCATGCCGGCGTCGGGGCTGCGCTCCATCATCTGGACGAGGCGGACGAGGGTCGATCCGGCCATGACGCTGTCGGCGTCGAAGACGACCATGTAGCGATAGGCCTTTCCCCAGCGGCGGCAGAAGTCGGCCACGTTGCCGCTTTTGCGCTTGCGGTTGTTGCGCCTGTTGCGGTAGAAGAGGCTTCCCTCGGCGCCGAGTTCGGCGCGGAGGGAGGCCCAGTGCCGCTCTTCGTCGAGGCGGCGATCGACGTCGCGGGTGTCGCTGAGGAGGAAGAGGTGGAAACGCTCCCGCTGGCCCGTCCGGCCCAGCGACTCCCAGACGGAACGGACTCCGGCGAGGACGCGGCCCATCTCCTCGTTGTAGATGGGGATGAGGATGGCCGTCGCCGCCGTCTCGGGGAGGGGGCTGCGCACGTCGCGGCAGAGCCGGGAGAGGGCGTAGGGGTTCCGCCCGACGAGGAGGACGAAAAAGCCGATGACGGCCGTCCAGAAACCGATGGAGATCCAGGCGAAGAGGGCGGCGAAAACGGCCACCATGGCCTTCTCCAGGAAGGTCCCTCCCTCGTGGGGAAGGACGCTGGCCATGTAGGTCGTGGCCAGGACGGTGGGGGCGACGATAAGCAGCGCCAGGACGATGCGGCGGAGGAAGGCCGACCGCATCCACCGCCGCGATTCGGAGCCGATCACGACCGGCCTCGGGCGATGTGGGCCAGTCGACGCCTGCGACCGGCGAGGAAGGCCCTCAGCGGCGACGTCTCGAGCTCCTCGGGGACGACGGCTCCCCGGACGAGGGGCGGGACGGGAGAGGCCACGTCGGGAAAGGGGACGAGATCGACGAGAGAGGTCATCGTCGTCGCCACCGCATCGTCGCTTCGGGAACCCCCTTCGAGGGCTTCCAGGGCGAGGCGGACCCCCGCGACGGCGTCGAGGGGGAGAAGTCGGATGTAGAGAAGGGCCCGGTCCCGGGCCTCGCCGAGGGAGGACATGGCCCTAGAAGTTGAGACTGTAGGACCAGGTCTCGGTGAGGACGTCGGGGAGGTTCTCGCCCTTCTTGAGGAAGGCCCGGAGTTCGACGGGAGGACGGCCCGTGGCGAAGACGCCCTTGAGCTTGCCCTGCTCCTCGGGAACGACCTGAAAGACAAGGCGCCATCCGCCGGTGACGACGTTTTTCTGAATCTGCTTTTCCAGGAGACGGGCCCCGTCGCCGACGGTGACGACGCTGGCCAGGCCCGCGTCGACGCCGAGGTCGGCCAGCTCGCCGCCCTCGAAGTCGATGACGATCTTCTTCGCCCCCTGAAGGCGGCCCTCGGCCAAACGGGTGGCCACGGCCCGGCCGCCCGGCGGTTCGTCGGAGCGGGGCCGGGTCCAGCGCAGGACGTAGTCCAGGGCCAGCGGCTCGCCGACGGGCGGAACGTCGCGGGGGACCCAGAAGGCGACGATGTTGTCATGCATCTCCAGCTCCGTCGGGATCTCGATGAGTTCGACATGGCCGTGGCCCCAGTCGCCCCGAGGCTCGACCCAGAGGCTGGGACGCCGTTCGTAGTGGGCCTCGAGATCCTGGTAGTGGTCGAAGGCGACGTCGCGCTGTAGGAGGCCGAAACCGCGGGGGTTGACGGCCTGAAGGGCCGAGATGTCCAGCCGCCCCGGGTTCTTCAGCGGTCTCCAGAGCCACTCGCCCGTGGAGAAGCGGATCTGAAGGCCGTCGGAATCGTGGACTTCGGGGCGGAAGTCGCCGTGGCGCCCGTTGCCCTCCTCGCCGTAGAAGAACATGCTCGTCAGGGGGGCGACGCCCAGCTTGGCCCCCTGGCGGCGCTGGAAGAGGACGGTCGAGACGTCCATGCGCGTCTCCTCGCCGGGGACGATGAGGAAGCGGTAGGCACCCGTGGCCGAGGGGCTGTCGAGAAGGGCAAAGACCTTGATGAAGGCCTCTTCCGGCGCGGGCTTGATGATCCAGAATTCGCGGAACCAGGGGAACTCCTCGCCCGAGGGCAGAGCCGTGTCGACGGCCAGACCCCGCGCCGAGAGGCCGTAGGCGTGTCCCTTGGCGACGGCCCTGAAATAGCTGGCCCCCAGGAAGACGGCCACTTCGTCGTGGTAATCGTCGCGGTTGATGGGATAATGAATGCGGAAGCCGGCGAAGCCCAGGTCGGAGGGAATTCTGTCCTTAAAGGTGTTGGAGCCGTAGTCGAAGGCCTCGGGATCGAAGGGCAGAGGCGCCGCATGGCCGTCGTCGACGACGTGAACCGTCACGCCCCTGTCGTAGAAGAGACCGGGGTGGAAGAACTGAAGCTGAAAGGGAAGGCCTTCCTCCTTCCAGAGGGCCTTCTCGGGGCGAAAACGGATGTCGCGCCACTGATCGTAATTGATGTCCAGCAGGAATTCCGGTATGCTCCGGCTTCGATCCTCGAAGGGACCGGCGGCGAGGCTGCGGGCCCTCTCGATGACGACGTCGAAGGTAAAGGGCTCGTCGGCCCGGGCCGATGGCGGCCAGACCGCCCACAACAGGGAGAGAGCGAGAAAGAGAACGCTCTTTGCGAACTTCTCGGGAACCATTTCTTCGGACAACCTCCTCAGAAAGTAGGAACAGAACTTCATCAAGGTATTATAGGGGCCTTCTCCCTCTTTCGTGAAGGGGCGGCACAAAATCCGAAGCCACAGGCCCGACCGGGAGAGCTACGCAGGACCCCTCGATTGAAGGCGTTCCCCGACGCCTCGCCGGCGGGGATTCGGGCACGCGGCTCGGGTCTACGGCCGTTCCGCGGCGAATCTGGCGGAGTTTCGCCCCTTCCTCGCCCCGAGGAGGGGCTCCTGTCGTCAACGGGGCGGTCCCCCCGTGGAAGCCGAAGAAGCGACGGGACGCTTTTCCCCAGGCAGGACAGCAACGACCGTCGTCCCCGAAGCGAGAGGATGACGGCAAAGACCCGCACCACCTCATCGCGATTCAAGGAGGCCTCCCTTCAGCATGAAGCGCCGCACGCTCCCTCTTCTCCTCTGTTCCCTCGTTCTTCTTTTCCCCCAGATGGCCCTCTGCGAGGCGCCTCCGGCCCCGGCTCCCGCGTCGGCTCCGGCCGAAAAAAAAGCCTACGACCCCCTCTACACCCTGCTGGCCCTGAACGCCTGCGTCGTCTCCGTGACGGAAACCATCCATTACGGCGACCGTCTCGTCCTGGACCAGGAATACACCAATATCGTCAACAACATCCGCTTCGCCGACATCGAGGCCGACGAGGAGCTGATCACCCTTTTCCAGGCCCTGCTCTCGGCCCTTCACGACGGCCTTCTCCGGGAGGTCGAGAAGGAGGCTTTCCTCCGGACCTACCAGCGCAACATCAAGAAGGCCATCGTCGAGTCCCTTTCGGAGGCCTCCTCCACGGCCAGCGGGACCTACGGCGCCATCCTCGAAGGGGCCATAGCCGTGGGCACGACCTATTTCGACCACAAAAACCGGATGGAGGATTACCGCGCCGAACTGGGAGAAAACCTCTGGAGCCTCGACAAGGAGCGGCGGAACCTCCTCAACGACCTGCAGAAGCAGCTCCTGGCCGCCTCGTGGAAGCTGCAGCGGCGCTACAGGCTCGACGACGCTCTCCGCCTGAGCCAGCAGGACCTGGCCACCTTCAACGACGCCCTTTCCGATCGGGACGGGGAGCGTCGGCTGAGGCGGCTGGAACGGATGAAATCCCGTTTCGTCGCCTACCCCCCCTTCTGGTACATCCTGGGAAAGACGGCCCAGGATTTGGGGCGCGACGACGAGGCCCGGGCCGCCTACGAAACCTTCGAGAAAAACCGGCGGCCCCTCTTCCGTTACGATCCTTTCTACGCCGCCGTGGCGATGAACCGCGCCGAGCTGCGTCGGGCCGACGAAAGAGAGGAGCTGGCCCGGGATCTGGAGATCCTCCTCGCCAACAGCCGCACCGAAGACGGAGCCAACAGGCTCTACGCGGGCCTGCGCTACCTCGACCTCCAGGATATCGAGCGGGCCAGGGCCTGTTTTCAGCAAAACGTCGACGAGGATTACGAAAAAGAGCTGAACCTCTGGATTCTCGACTCCCTCGACGGCGGCGCGTCCCCTCAGGCCCTGGCCCAGGAGCTGCAGCGGGAGGCCGAGGCGCTGACGGAGCAGCTCCTGACCGAGAACGGACTGAGGAACCAGGATCTCCTCCTCCTCTACGACCGGGGGAAAGACGCGACGGTCCTCCGCCGGATCGAGAAGGATCTGGCCTCGATCCGCCTCGAGCTGGTGCGCCGCCGGGCCCAGCGGGACACGCTGGCCCTCAGTCTGCCCGAGGGATGGGTGGCGGGAACGGGCGCCTTTCAGCACGACAATCACTTCGCCCTCCGCGAGGGGACCTTCGAGGTCGTTCTTTCCTTCGGATCCGGACAGGAGGTGGCCCGCTTCCGCCCGGACGACGTCAGGCTTCTCGTCTCCGGGTCGGATCGTCTCTCGCCCAAAGGGGGCGAGCCCGTCATCGGCTACGACCCCGATCTTCACCTTTTCGCGGCCTACGCGGGGGGACACTTCCACTCGTCGCTGGAGGCGACGTTGGAGATCGTCGACGGCGACGACGCCCTAACCCTCGGTTTCACCGGGCACAAAGCGGACCCCGCTCTTTTCTCCGAGGGGAAGGGGCTGGACTACGCCGTTCCCGTCGTCGGCCAGATCCGCCTGTTGAAAGACCTTTTCAGGGACTCGTCCCGCGTCGTCACCGAGGCCGTCCTCTTCGAGCCCTCCTCCGTCCGGTACCGGGGCAAGGTCTGGGCCGTCGAAAAGGGACAGCTGTCGGAGGCGAAAGAGGAGACGGCGGAGGTCACAGCCCCAGCCAGGCGAGCCAGAGCGGGACAGTGACGACGGAGAGGACCGTCGTGGCGGCGACGACTTCGCCGGCGTAGGCGCTGTCCATATCCATGCCCTTGGCCAGGACGAAGTTGTTGACGGCGCTGGGCATGGCCGTCGCCAGGATGACGGCGCCGGCCACATAGGGCTCGACGGGAAAAAAACGGAAGAGAAGGGCCATGACGGCGGGGTGGACGAAGAGGCGGAGGGTCACGTCGCGCCAGGCCGATCTCAGCGTGGCGAGGGGGCTCACGATGCGGATCGAGGCGCCCAGGGCGAGAAGGGCCAGAGCCGTCGCCAGGTCGCCGAGGATTTCCAGGAAGGCATCGAGCCACCGGGGCAGGGCGCTGAACCCCAGCAAGGAGGCCGAAACTCCGGCCAGGCAGGCCAGGAAGAGGGGGTTCAGGGCCACGGACCGGGCCGTTTCGACGAGGTGACGCCGAGAAAGACCGCCGGAAAGGGCGATCTGGGCCCAGGCGATGGAGAGCAGGTTGTAGGAAAAAAGCCCCACGGCGAGGTAGAGAGAGAGGGCTGCCACCCCCTCCGCCCCCAGGGCCAGGGCGACGACGGGAAGGCCCATGTAGACGTTGTTGGAGCGGATCGAGACGAGGACGGAAACGGCGACGCGACGGCGCTCCTGACCGGCCAGGCGGGCCAGGAGCCAGGCCAGCGGCGGCATGAGGAAAAAGGAGAGATGAATGGCGACGAAGAGGTTGCCGTTGAGAAGGGCTTCGCCGCCGACGGCGATCGTCTTCCTGAAAAGGAGGGCGGGCAGGGAGACCCAGTAGAGAAGCCACATGAGCTGCGGGGCCGTCTCCTCCTTCAGGTAGCCCCGGCGACGCAGGACCCAACCGAGAAGAACAGTGAGAAGAAGGGGAACGACGGCGGAAAGACCGGCCATGGCGGAACCTCCTCCGATGGCCCTCGTCGGGGAGGGCTCCGGGATAGGGATGATGATAGCAGACGGGCCGGATAAAGGGGGAGCCGCCGACACGTCCGCTCATCAGAGATTCCCCCGGAAACGCTGCCAACCGCGCCCGCCCCGAAGGGGCGGTGGTTCCCTGCACGTAACCGTCGTCGCCAAGGTGACGTCGTTCGAGTCGGGAAACCCTGCGGGACGAAAGATCTCCCGTCGCGGCCTGGCCTTTCCTGGGAGCGTGGGCATCCTGCCCGCGCCCGCCCCGAAGGGGCGGTGGTTCCCTGCACGTAACCGTCGCCGCCGAGGTGACGTCGTTCGAGTCGGGAGACCCTGCGGGACGGAAGATCTCCCGTCGCGGCTCTGGCTTTTCCTGGGAGCGTGGGCATCCTGCCCGCGCCCGCCCCGAAGGGGCGGTGGGGTTCTCGGCACGTAACCGCCATCGCCAAGGTAACGTCGTTCGAGTCGGGAGACCCTGCGGGACGATAACCCCGTCCCGCGCGCCGCCAGGGATGGCCGCGCTCCCAGCAGGGGCAAGACCCTTTCGCCGCAGCGATGTTTTCCTGAGGGCGTGGACATCCCTGCCGTTTCGAAAGGGACGAAGGACCTCCCGTCGCGGCTCTGGCTTTTCCTGGGAGCGTGGGCATCCTGCCCGCGCCCGCCCCGAAGGGGCGGTGGGGTTCTCGGCACGTAACCGCCATCGCCAAGGTAACGTCGTTCGAGTCGGGAGACCCTGCGGGACGATAACCCCGTCCCGCGCGCCGCCAGGGATGGCCGCGCTCCCAGCAGGGGCAAGACCCTTTCGCCAAGGTGACGTCGTTCGAGTCGGGAGACCCTGCGGGACGATAGCCCCGTCCCGCGCGCCGCCAGGGATGGCCGCGCTCCCAGCAGGGGCAAGACCCTTTCGCCGAGGTAACGTCGTTCGAGTCGGGAAACCCTGCGGGACGGTGACCCCGTCCCGCGCGCCGCCAGGGATGGCCGCGCTCCCAGCAGGGGAAAAACCCTTTCGCCGAGGGGACGTCGTTCGAGTCGGGAGACCCTGCGGGACGAGACATCCGTCCCGCGCGCCGCCAGGGATGGCCGCGCTCCCAGCAGGGGAAAAACCCTTTCGCCGAGGGGACGTCGTTCGAGTCGGGAGACCCTGCGGGACGAGACATCCGTCCCGCGCGCCGCCAGGGATGGCCGCGCTCCCAGCAAGGGCAAGACCCTTTCGCCACAGCGATGTTTTCCTGGAAGCGTTGTCATCCCTGCCGTTTCGAAAGGGACGAAGGATCTCCCGTCGCGGCGCTGGCTTTTACTGGGAGCGTGGGCATCCTGCCCGCGCCCGCCCCGAAGGGGCGGTGGTTCCCTGCACGTAACCGTCGTCGCCGAGATGACGTCGTTCGAGTCGGAAAACCCTGCGGGACGATAACCCCGTCCCGCGCGCCGCCAAGGATGGCCGCGCTCCCAGCAGGGGCAAGACCCTTTCGCCAAGGTGACGTCGTTCGAGTCGGGAGACCCTGCGGGACGATAGCCCCGTCCCGCGCGCCGCCAGGGATGGCCGCGCTCCCAGCAGGGGCAAGACCCTTTCGCCAAGGTAACGTCGTTCAAGCCGGCGCGAGGATGGCCGCGCTCCCAGCAGGGGCAAGACCCTTTCGCCGAGGGGACGTCGTTCGAGTCGGGAGACCCTGCGGGACGGAAGACCTCCCGTCGCGGCTCTGGCCTTTCCTGGGAGCGTGGGCATCCTGCCCGCGCCCGCCCCGAAGGGGCGGTGGGGTTCTCGGCACGTCTCCGCCATCGCCGAGGTAACATCGTTCAAGCCGGGAGACCCTGCGGGACGATAGCCCCGTCCCGCGCGCCGCCAAGGATGGCCGCGCTCCCAGCAGGGGCAAAACCCTTTCGCCGAGGGGACGTCGTTCGAGTCGGGAGACCCTGCGGGACGGAAGATCTCCCGTCGCGGCTCTGGCTTTTCCTGGGAGCGTGGGCATCCTGCCCGCGCCCGCCCCGAAGGGGCGGTGGGGTTCTCGGCACGTAACCGCCGTCGCCAAGGTAACGTCGTTCAAGCCGGGAGACCCTGCGGGACGATAGCCCCGTCCCGCGCGCCGCCAGGGATGGCCGCGCTCCCAGCAGGGGCAAGACCCTTTCGCCACAAAGTTCTCGTCTACTCCCGTGTCAAACCTTCCGTCACCGGCTGCGCGCTCCCGGCAGGAACAAAAACCGCGTCCGCAGCGGGGTTTCCCTGGGAGCGCTGTCGTCCCTGCCGTTTCGAAAGGGACGAAGGATCTCCCGTCGCGGCTCTGGCTTTTCCTGGGAGCGTGGGCATCCTGCCCGCGCCCGCCCCGAAGGGGCGGTGGGGTTCTCGGCACGTAACCGCCATCGCCAAGGTAACGTCGTTCGAGTCGGGAGACCCTGCGGGACGATAACCCCGTCCCGCGCGCCGCCAGGGATGGCCGCGCTCCCAGCAGGGGAAAAACCCTTTCGCCGCAGCGATGTTTTCCTGGAAGCGTTGTCCTCCCTGCCGTTTCGAAAGGGACGAAGGATTTCCCGTCGCGGCTCTGGCCTTTCCTGGGAGCGTGGGCATCCTGCCCGCGCCCGCCCCGAAGGGGCGGTGGGGTTCCCACGCTTCGCCGTCGTTACTCAGGTGACGTCGTTCAGGACGGAGACCCTGCGGGACGATAACCCCGTCCCGCGCGCCGCCAGGATGGCCGCGCTCCCAGCAGGGGCAAGATCCTTTCGCCGAGGGGACGTCGTTCGAGTCGGGAGACCCTGCGGGACGGTGACCCCGTCCCGCGCGCCGCCAGGGATGGCCGCGCTCCCAGCAGGGGAAAAACCCCACGCCCCGGCGGGTCAGCCTTTGAGCAGGGAGAGCAGTTCCTCTTCCGTCAGGGTGACGGCCCGGTCCGTTCCGTCGAGGAGGGCCTGGGCCAGCTCCCGCTTGTCGCGGTGAAGGGCGACGATCTTCTCCTCCACCGTCCCTTTGGCGAGGAGGCGAAGGACGGTGACGGGGCGCTCCTGGCCGATTCGGTGGGCCCGATCCGTGGCCTGGTCCTCGACGGCGGGATTCCACCAGGGGTCGAGGTGGATGACATAGTCGGCGCCGGTGAGGTTGAGGCCCAGGCCCCCTGCGCGGAGGCTGATGAGGAAGCAGTCTCCCTCTCCTCGCTGGAAGGCCTCGACGATGAGGCCCCGTTCCTTCTGGGGCGTCGAGCCGTCGAGGTACTGGTAGGAGATGGCGGCCTCGTCGAGGGCCCGGCGGACGAGGGCCAGGTGGTCGACGAACTGGCTGAAGACGAGGGCCCGGTGACCGCCCTGGCGAATTTCCTCCAGGCTCTGGAGAAGGAGGTCCATCTTGGACGAGCTCTCCAGGGGAACGTCGGCGACGAGGCGGGGGTGACAGGCGGCCCGGCGGAGCCGCATCAGTTCGGCCAGGATGCGGAAACGGCCCCCTTCGGGCCCTCCTGCGGCGATTTTTTCCAGGGCATCCCTGCGGAGGGCCTCGTAGAAGGCCCTCTCTTCGTCGGAGAGCTCCACGTCGAGGGTGACCTCCGTGATCGACGGCAGCTCCTCCAGGACCTCCTCCTTGGTCCGTCTCAGGATGAAGGGGCGCACCAGACGACGGAGACGGGATCGGGCATCGCGGTCTCCCCGTTCTTCGACGGGGACGACGAAGCGGCGCCGGAAGGCCTCGAGGGAGCCCAGAAGACCGGGGTTGAGGAAGCGGAAGAGGGACCAGAGCTCGACGAGGCTGTTTTCGACGGGCGTTCCCGAGAGGGCGACGCGGAAGTCGGCTTTGAGGGCCACGGCGGCCTGGGCACGGCGCGTCTGGGGATTTTTCATGGCCTGGGCCTCGTCGAGGACGACGGTGGACCAGCTCCGGGAGGTGAACAGTTCCCTTTCGATCTGGAGAAGGGCCCAGGAGCAGAGGACGACGTCGCCCGATACCGCCTCGCCGACGAGGGCCTTCCGATCGGCCGAGGCGAAGAGGTGCGTTTTCAGGCTCGGCGTGAACCGTTCGGCCTCGGCCTGCCAGTTGGAGCAGACCGAGGTGGGGGCCACGACGAGGGCGGCCCCGAGGCCCTGTCGATGGGCGAGAAGGGCCAGGGCCTGGATGGTCTTGCCCAGCCCCATGTCGTCGGCGAGGCAGGCCCCTCCGCCCCAGTGGGCCAGGGAGGCCATCCAGCGGAACCCCTCCTCCTGGTAGTCGCGGAGCTTTCCCCTGAAGGCCCGGGGGAGGGCGGCGGGTTTTTGCGCGGCCTCGCGGAGGCGTTCTTTCAGGTCGTTCCAGCCCGAATCACCCTCGACGGAGGCTTCGAGGGCCGTTTCCGCCAGGAAGGGGGCCGCCAGGAGGGGCAGGGCCTGCTCCTCCCCTTTCTTCCGGGCCATGGCGGCCAGGCTTTCGAGACGCTTTTTGAGGCGCGACGAGAGAGCCAGGAAGGCGCCGTCGCCGATGGAGATGAAGCGCTTCGTTCCCTCGACGGCGGCAAGGAGGGTCCTCAGGGCGACGACCCGTCCCTCGTCGAGGACGATCTCTCCCTCGACGGCGAGCCAGTCGTCGCGGCGGCGGACCCGCAGCGAGAGGCGATCGGCGTCGGCCCGGCCTCCGACGGAGAGGGGCTTCCCCTCGGGCCACTCGGGCCGGAAGGGAACCGGGCTCTCCCTGAGGGAGAGAAGAAGCTCAAGGGTCGATTCCAGGTCGGGAAGATCCTGTTCCAGGAAAGGGCCTTCGCCCTCGGCCAGCAGGGGGCAGGCCTCGACGAGGGCGTCGAGGGAGGCCTTCTCGGCCGTGAGGTCCCGCCGGGCCCTCACGGGCCGCCCCCGCAGGGAGCCGACGACGTCGGCCTTCCCCTGTCCCGCCGGGAGGAAGGTCCCCTCGTCGCCGAGGGGGCGACAGCCGACGCGGACGTTGACCCCCTCTCCCCGGGGCTGGAAGCGCAGCCGCGGCAGGCTTTCGGTCTCGACGAGTTCGGCCTTGGCGGCCAGGAGGGAGAGGGCCGGGTCGACGTCGACGAGGGGGGCCAGGGCCTGGAGCGTCTCGAAGAGGCGCCCTTCTCCCTCGGCGGGAATGGCCAGCCCTTTCTTGCCCAGGAAGGAGGCCAACGCCCGGACCGAGTCGTCGACGGAGGCGAAAAGGAGGCGATGGGGCTCCTCTTCCTGCCAGAAAACGTATTTCTTGCCGGCCTCCTCCAGATCGAGGGAGGGGGAGAGGCGGAGGAGCCATCCGGCGCGTTTCCTGCTCAGGGCGAGGGAGGCGGGGCGCTCCTCGAAAGAGAGGAAGGCATCGGGCTCGTCGGCGAAGGCGACGCGCCCGTGGACGACCAGGGCGGGGACGGCTCGGGTCTCGTCACAGGTGACGGCGATCTCCTTGTGCCCCCAGTAGTTCTCCACCTCCTGGCGGAAGGAGGCGAGGACGGCCCGGTCCTCCGGGGGATAGAGATCGGCGGTGGACAGAAGGCGTTCGATGGCGGCCCTTTTCCCCTTGGACCAGGAACCGCTCTTAAGACGTTTCTGCTCCAGCGCGTCGAGGACGAAAAGGGAGCCGCCTTCGGCGGGGAAGTCCATGAGCCAGACCAGGCGCCGTTCGGTCTCGGCCTTCGCCTCCGAGGGAGATCGGCGGGCCAGGGCGAGGAGCGTCTCCAGCTTGCCCTCCCAGGTCTGGCGGGGAAGGAGGCGGTCGCAGACGGAGACGAGCCCCCGCTCCTCGAAGAAGGCCGCCACCTCCCGGGGAGGCTGTCTCTCCTCCATGCGGGCCTGAAGGAGGGCCCTCTCGGAGGCGACCAGGGCGTAGCTGTGCCGATCGCCGACGGGGTTCCCTCTCTCGATCTGCCACTCGGCCGTCAGGAAGTCGCGCCCCTCCGACGGAGCGACGAGGGCGAAAAGGAGGCGGGCGATCACCTCGTCGAGAGGGGTCAGGATGCTGTCGGCCTCGACGAAGGCGTCGAGGATCGTCTTCCAGTTCCTCTCCGGGACCTCGCCCAGGCGCCGTTCGGCGACATGCTGAAAGGCCCTCGGGGACAGGAAGAGGGGAAAACGCCCTTTGCCCCGCAGGGCCCAACGGCAGAGCCCCAGAAGTTCCCTGTTTTCGGCCGGACCGTCGGCCTCGACGAGGTAGAGAAGGTAGAAGAGGAAGAAGAGATCACAGGGGAAGCCCTGGCGCTTCCCCTCCTCCTTGCGCCACCGGAGCAGGACCTCCCTGAAGACGGCCCCGTTTTTCTCCCCCTTCAGGTAGGCTACGGCGGGCTCGAGGAAGGGGCTGGAGGGGACCTTGCCGCACAGGGAGTGGAGGGCCTCCACGTCGCCCGACAGGAGAGCGGCCATAGCCGTCCAGGTCATGAGACGCTCCTTGAGGGCCGCATTGGCGCCGATCTTCAGCGAAAGCTCGGTCAGGGTCCGGGCCGTCAGGGGCAGGGCCGTGCCCTCTCCCCTGAAAAACAGAAGCAGCCAGGCCCGAAGGACGATGGAGCGCCCCGCCTCGGTGAGTCCGTCGAGGAGGTCGACTCCGTCGAGGCGCGAGGCGAGGGGAAGGACCGGAGAGATTCCGGCCAGATCGATCTGTTCCCAGACGAGGCTGTCCTGGCCCGTCAGGAGGGCCCTCTGGACGATTCCCTGCGGCAGGGGAGCCCAGGAGGATTGCGACGGCAGAGGGAGGGCCGCCGCGAGCCGCGCCTCGACCTCGAGCAGGCGGCCGTCGCGGATGAGGTGACACAGGACGGGCGATTTGACCCCCTCGGCGGCGGCGAAGACGTCGTCTTTCCTCTCCATGCGGGTCTCGACGAAACGGGCCCTCTCGAGCGCTCCGCAGAGAGCCTTCACGTCGGCCGCCGAGACGACGCGCCATTCCCGCCCGTATCGGGCGAGACACTTACCGAGAAGAGTGGCGGTGAGAGGGTCGTCGGCGAGGACGAGGCTGTCGACGATAGCCCGCTCGGCGGGCACAAGGGCAAGGTAGCGGGAAAGATCGAAGGGCAAGGGATTTTCCTCCTCAAGACAGGGCGGAACCGGAGTGCCGGATGAAGGCGACCGGTCTCTTTCGCGCTCCATGATACGACACTTCGCCCGAAAGGGGACAAGGTTCCCTCGATTGCCGCCGCCTGAGAAGGGCGCTACCATAGAACCCGGCCAAAGGCCGAAGGAGGCTGGACGATGCTGCTCGAGGGGAAAAAAAGCCTGCCCCAGTTTCTGCACTGGGTGACGACGCTGCCCGGCGAAGTGACGGCGCGGCGGCACTTCGCCGCCTCGGAGCCCCGGTTCGGCCCCTGGCCCGAACTGGACGGGCGGCTTCGCGCCTTTTTCGCCGCCCGGGGAATGAAGGGGCTTTACAGCCACCAGAGCGAGGCCGCCTCTCTCGCCCTGGCCGGGAAGGATGTCGTCGTCGTGACGCCGACGGCCTCGGGGAAGACGCTCTGCTACACCCTGCCCGTTCTGGAGTCGATCGCCCGCGACGGGGCCTCCCGGGCCCTCTTCCTTTTCCCCACCAAGGCCCTGAGCCAGGACCAGCTGGCCTCCCTCTACGAGACGGTGACGGCCTGCGGCCTCGACGTGAGCACCTTCACCTACGACGGAGACACGCCGCCCGCGGCGCGGAGCAAGGTCCGCACGGCGGGCCAGGTGGTGATCACCAACCCCGACATGCTCCACACGGCGATCCTCCCCCACCACACCAAGTGGGTCAAGCTTTTCGAGAACCTGCGCTACATCGTCATCGACGAGCTCCACAGCTACCGCGGCATCTTCGGTTCCCACATGGCCAACGTCCTGCGACGCCTCATGCGGATCTGCGCCTTCTACGGCTCGAGGCCCACCTTCATCTGCACGTCGGCGACGATCGCCAACCCCGCGGAGCTGGCCGAAAGGCTTCTGGGGCGGCCCGTCGCCGTCGTGGCCCGCAGCGGAGCCCCGCAGGGCGAGAGGGAGATCCTCCTTTACAACCCGCCCGTCGTGAACCGTCAGCTCGGCATCCGCCGCTCGTCGCTGCTGGAGACGAGCCGCATCGCCGGAGAGGCGCTGGCCGACGGAATCGGCACCATCGTCTTCACCCGGAGCCGGATCAACGTCGAGATCCTCCTGACCTACCTGCGCCAGGAGCTGACGCGGAGGAAGATGGACCCGAGCCGCATCGCCGGCTACAGAGGCGGCTATCTGCCCAACGAACGGCGGGCCATCGAAGAGGGGCTCCGCAGCGGAAGGATAAGGGGCGTCGTGAGCACCAACGCCCTCGAGCTGGGCGTCGACATCGGCTCCCTCGATCTGGCCGTCCTCCACGGCTACCCGGGAAGCATCGCCTCGGCGCGGCAGCAGATGGGCCGGGCCGGACGGCGCCAGGGGCTCTCGGCGGCGATCCTCGTCGCCTCCTCCTTCGCCCTGGATCAGTTCCTGGCCCACCAGCCCGACTACTTCTTCGGCGGCTCGCCCGAGCGGGCCCGGATCGGCCCCGACAACCTCTACATCCTCGTCAACCACGTCAAGTGCGGCGCCTTCGAGCTGCCCTTCTCCGAGGGGGAACCCTTCGGAGAGAGGGCGCCGGCGGAGATCCTGACCTATCTGGAACAGCAGGAGGTCCTCCACCGCGCCGGAGGACGCTACCACTGGCAGGCCGATTCCTTCCCCGCCGAGGCCTTCTCCCTCCGGAGCGCCACGAGCGAGAACTACGTCATCATCGACCGCACCGAGAAGGGGCGGCCCGTCGTCATCGGCGAGGTGGACCGCCCCAGCGCCCCGATGCTGATCCACCCCGAGGCGATCTACTTCCACGGGGGGAGGACCTACCAGGTGACGGAGCTGGACGGCGAGGGGATGCGCTGCTACGTCAAGGAGGTGGAGGTGGATTACTACACCGACGCCGACCTGGCCGTGAGGCTCGAGGTGCTCGACGAGTTCGAGAGCGGCCCCGACTGGGGCTGGGGCGAGGTGCTCCTGGCGGCCCGCCCCACGGTCTACAAGAAGATCCGCCTCAACACGCACGAGAACATCGGCTACGGCCACATCCACCTCGGCGAGGAGCAGATGCACACCACGGCCTGCCGCCTCTGCCTTCCCGAAGGGCTCTTCGAGGCCTGGAGCGAGGACGAGCGGAGCACGGCCCTCACGGGGCTGGCCCACCTGCTGCGCATCACGGCCCCTCTCTTCCTCATGTGCGACCGGAGCGACATCCAGGTCCACAGCCTCGTCAAGGACCCCCATTTCGGACGCCCCACGATCTACCTCGTCGACAACTTCCCCGGAGGCGTGGGGCTGGCCGAGGGGGCCTGGCAGAGCCGGGAGGCGCTCCTCGATTCGGCCCGCGAGGCCCTCCTCTCCTGCCCCTGCGACGGGGGCTGTCCCGCCTGCGTCGGCGCCCTGGGCCGAGAGATGAGGGCCAAGGAGAGGACAAGGCGCCTCGTCGAAGGCCTGAGTCGCCGAAGATGAGCCTCCTCTCCCGTCTCGAGGCGATGCTGGGCCCCTCCAGGGCGCCCGTCGAGCGCCCGAGGGCTCCGAGGTCCCTGCCGCCGGGACGATGGATCGACGAGGGGGTCTATCTCATGGAGACGACGATCCCCCTCGAACGGGACGAGGCCCCGCTCCTGGCCCTCTGGGGAGACCGCGACGGGGCCCTCTGCTTCGATCTCGAGACGACGGGGTTGGCCGGAGGGACGGGAACCTACGCCTTCCTGGCCGGGGTGGGGCGGATCGGGACCCGGTCGATCGAGACGGGACAGCTCTTCCTGACGTCGCCCGCCTTCGAGGAGGCCTGGCTGGCGGCCCTGGAGACCCTCCTGCCTCCGCCCTCCCCCCTGGTGACCTACAACGGCAAGCGCTTCGACGTTCCCCTCCTCCAGACGCGGCGCACCCTTCACAGGAAGGCGCCTCTGGAACCCGAAGGACATCTGGATCTGCTCCACCTGGCCCGGGCCCTCTGGAGCGCCCGTCTTCCCAGCTGCCGCCTCGGCGAGGTGGAGCGCTCCGTCCTGGGACTGCGGCGCAGCGGCGACGACGTGCCGGGAAGCCTCGTCCCCGACCTTTACCGCGACTTCCTCCGCAGCGGCGACGCGGCCCCTCTCGAGGGGGTCTTCTACCACAACCGGATGGATCTCGTCGCCCTGGCCCTCCTGCGCGACCGCGTCGCCCTGGCGATGGCCGGGAGGCGCGGCGACGGCGCCGAACTCGTCGCCGCCGGCCGGGCCTGGCAGAGGGCGGGAGGGAGGGACGAGGCCCTGGATCTCTGGCGAAAAGCCCGGGAGAAAGGGGCCGAAGGGGCGCTGGAGTGCCTGGCCCGATCGGCCAAGACCGACCACCGCTGGGAGGAGGCCCTGACGCTCTGGGAGGAGGCTCTGTCCGCAAGCGGGGACCCCTCCGTCGCCGTCGAGCTGGCCAAGGCCTGCGAACACCGGTTGGGCGACATCGCCCGGGCCCGGCTCTGGGCCGAAGAGGCCCGAAGACTTCTCGACGGTCGCCGCCCCCTCATGGAGGGCCCCGAGTGGCGTCGCCTGCGGGGGGAGATCGACCATCGGCTGAGACGGCTGGCCCGCAAGGAGAGCGGACTTCCACGGGAACGGGTATAATGTGGCTGATAGCGATTTCACGTTACGAAGGCTCCCATCAAAGAGGAGGGTGAAAGGATGGCGACGGTACCGGCACACATCTTTCGCGAATACGACATCCGCGGTCTCGCCGACGAGGAGCTGACGCCTCGAACGGTGACGCTCATCGGTCGGGCCCTGGGGACGCGCCTGGTGCGCCGCGGCGTCACGACGGCCACCGTCGGCGGCGACGTGAGGCTCTCGACGGAGCGGATCCGCGGCGACCTCATCGAAGGCCTGACGGCGACGGGCCTGGACGTCATCGACATCGGCCGGGTGACGACGCCCCTTTTCTACTGGAGCCTCTACCACCTCGAGGCCAGCGGCGGCGTCATGATCACGGGCAGCCACAACCCCAAGGAGTTCAACGGCCTCAAGCTGGCCGAGGGGAAATCGACGCTCTACGGCGCCCAGATCCAGGAGATCCTGGCCATGATCGAGTCGGGCGACCTCGACGAGGCGCCCCGTCCCGGCACGGTGACGAAGGCCGATATCGCCTCGGCCTACGTGGAGATGCTCCTGTCGAAGCTGAAGCTGGCCCGTCCCCTCAAGGTCGTGGCCGACGCCGGGAACGGCACGGCCTCGCTGATGATCGAGACCTTCCTCCGGGGGCTGGGCTGCGACGTGATCCCCCTCTTCTGCGAGGCCGACGGGACCTTCCCCAATCACCATCCCGACCCGACGAAGCGGGAAAACCTCCAGGACCTCATCCGAACCGTCATCGAGAGCGGCGCCGACGTGGGCGTCGGCTTCGACGGCGACTCGGACCGCATCGGCGTCGTCGACGACAGGGGACGGGTCATCTTCGGCGATACCCTCATGGCCCTCTACTGGAGGGAGATCCTCCCCCATCATCCGGGAACGCCGGCCATCGTCGAGGTCAAGTCCTCGCAGGCCCTCGTCGAGGAGATCGAGCGCCTCGGCGGCGAGGTGATCTTCTACAAGTCGGGCCACTCCCTCATCAAGGCCAAGATGCGCGAGGTGGACGCCCTCTTCACGGGAGAGGTCTCGGGCCACATGTTCTTCGCCGACGAGTTCTACGGCTTCGACGACGCCTTCTACGCCGCCGGACGGCTGCTGCGCCTTCTGGCCGCCCAGGACCGGAAACTGTCGGAGATCCTCGACACGATCCCCTCCTACCCCAGCACGGCCGAGACGCGCATCGACTGCCCCGATTCGGTCAAGTTCGCCGTCATCGACGCCATCCGCGACGGCGCCCTGAAGGAGTACGAGGCCATCACCGTCGACGGCGTCCGCGTCCTCTACCCCGACGGCTGGGGACTGGTGCGGGCCTCCAACACGCAGCCCGTCATCGTCGCCCGCTGCGAGGGAACGACGGAAGAGGCCCTGAAACGGATCGAGGCGGACATGAAGGGGCGCATCCTCGCCGCCGACGTGGCCGACTTCGACTGGGAGTATTAGACACGGCGACCGCCGCGCCCCGGAAGAGGCGCGGCGGCCGGGGCTCGGGAGGCTCCCGAGCGGTTCCGACGGGAGGTGTCTCATGCGCATCGCGGCAGCTCAGCTCAACCCCACCGTGGGCGACGTGGCAGGCAACGTCGCCCTTCTGGCCCGGGCGATCGCCTCGATCCCTCCGGGCGAGGCCGATCTCGTCGTCGCGCCCGAGCTTTTCCTGACGGGCTACCCCCCGCTCGATCTGCTGGAGAAGGGCTGGTTCCTCGAAAGCGTCGGGCGGGGCATCGCCGACGTGGCCGAACTCTCCCGCTCCCGGCCCGATCTGGCCGTCCTCTTCGGCGCCCCGCGCCCCACGGGCGGCGGCCGGGGCAAGCCCCTCCACAACGGGGCCCTTCTCGTCGAGGCGGGCCTCGTCGTCGGCGAACAGGCGAAGACGCTTCTACCCACTTACGACGTCTTCGACGAGGCCCGCCACTTCGCCCCGGCGGCGCGCAACCGGGCCATCCCCTTCCGAGGAGAGAGGCTGGGCGTCACCGTCTGCGAGGACATCTGGAACGATGCCGGAACCTGGCCCGGCGCCTCCCTCTACGACAGAGACCCCGTCGCCGAGGCCGTCGCCGACGGCGCCACGATGATCGTCAATCTCTCGGCCTCGCCCTTCTCCATGGGGAAGGAACGGCTCCGGTTCCGCCTGGCCGAAAGGGCGAGGCAGCGCTTCGGCCTTCCCCTCCTCTACGTCAATCAGGTGGGCGGCAACGACGAGCTTCTCTTCGACGGCCGGAGCTTCCTCCTCGACGGATCCGGCCGCGCCACGGTCCTTCCCGGGTTTCGGGAAACGACGGCCGTCGTCGACACGGAGCGGGGCGAGGGAGAGTACGTCCCTCTCGACGACGTCGGTGCCGTCTACGAGGCCCTCGTCATGGGGCTGCGCGACTACTGCCGCAAGTGCGGCTTCTCCAGGGCGATTCTGGGCCTCTCGGGCGGCATCGACTCGGCCCTGACGGCCGTCATCGCCGCCCGCGCCCTGGGCCCCGAGGCGGTGACGGCCCTCGCCATGCCCTCGCCCTATTCGTCGCGGGGAAGCGTCGACGACTCGCGCCTCCTGGCCCGCAACCTGGGCATCGCCTTCAAGGTCCTGCCCATATCGGAGATCTTCCGGACCTGTCTCGCCGAGATGGCCCCCATCCTGGAGGGCAGGGGACGGGCCCTGGCCGAGGAGAACCTTCAGGCCCGCATCAGGGGAAACGCCCTCATGGCCCTCTCCAACGCCACGGGAGGTCTCGTCCTCTCGACGGGCAACAAGAGCGAGCTGGCCATGGGCTACTGCACCCTCTACGGCGACATGGACGGGGGGCTGGCCCTGCTGGCCGACGTGCCCAAGACCCTCGTCTACGCCCTGGCGCGCCACGTCAACGGACCGGGCGAGATCATCCCCGGAGCCGTCATCGACAAGCCCCCCTCGGCGGAGCTCCGCCCCGACCAGAAAGACAGCGACAGCCTCCCTCCCTACGAGGTTCTCGACGCCATCCTGGAACGCCACATCGAAGAGGGCGCCTCGCTGAGCGCGATCGTCGCCGACGGCTTCGACGAGGCCACGGTCCGCTCCGTCCTCGCCACGGTGGCCCGCAACGAGTACAAGCGCCGCCAGGCCGCCCCAGGCCTGCGGGTGACGACGAAGGCCTTCGGCCTGGGCCGCCGCATGCCTCTGGCGGCCCGGTTCTCCTTTTAGCCCGTGAGGCGCCTCCTCCCCCCGCTCTGCCTGGCCGGAGCCCTTCAGCTTCTCTCGGCGGCGATCGGCGCCCTGGGCCTGCCCGTCACGTGGAATGACGGCGTGGCCCTCTCGGCCTTCGGCGCCTCTCCCGCCGTCGTCGCCCTGGGACTGGTCGGCCTCGCGGCCGTCACGTTCCTCTTCCGCCGCCGCGATCGCCTCGCCGCGACGGGGCTGACCCTCCTCTGGGGAGGGGCCGCGAGCAACGTCGTCGACCGTCTCGTCCACGGCGCCGTCATGGATTACATCCCTCTGCCTCTGCCCCCCCTCCCGTCCCTTCCTCCCCCCCTCCCCTCGCCGCCCGCGGTGATCCACCTCAACGGCGCCGACCTGGCCCTCCTGGCCGGCGCCCTTTGCCTCCTCCTCTCGACGCGACGGAAAGGGTGACGGAAGAACGAGAAGGGCGATCTCCGTCACCCGGAGGAAAGCAAGAACCCTAAACGAAGGAGGAGGGGCCGTCGGCCCCTCCTCCTTCCGCTTGCGCTGCCGGTTCATCGACCGGTCGGGACGGGATCGTCTCCGAAAGGGCCTCCTATCGGGGCTCGTCCCCGTAGGGCCAGTTGCCGTTGAGGACGCGCAGGGCCGAAGCGCTCGGGTCCTGGCCGTTGAGCACGAGGCTCATGAGGGCATCGAAACCCGAGAGGTTGTCGTAGTCGACGACGGAGAGGGAGAGGGTGGGTCCCCAGTCGAGATCGGCGAGCCAGGCCGCCAGCTCGGCGGGCAGGGCGGGGAAGGTGTAGCTCCCGTCGCCCTTCTCCCTGTCGACGAGGACGTTCCAGTTCACCGTCGTGTGACTGTAGACGGAGGGCTCGGAGACGCTCTTGGAGCCTTCGAGGCCGACGAAGAAGGCGTCGAAGGCGTTCGTCGTCTCGAGCCGCCAGGAGGCCTGAGGGTTCGCTCCGCTCCTGTCGAGGCTGGCCGTGGTGAAGAGGTAATCGGGCAGAGAGACGGTCATGCTCGACGGCAGAGAGGATCCGAGAAGCTTATCCTCCTCGACGACGGTGTAATCCCGCTTCTCGGCATCGTTGACGTTGGCCCCCGAGGCGGACTGGGCGTAGGCGTCGGCCTCGAAAGCGGCGATCTGGGCCGTGCCGGCCTTGGCGGCCCTCTCCAGCAGGGCCTCCTTGCGGGCCCGCAGCTCGTCCCGGTCGGGAGCCATTCCCTTCGCCCCGCTTCCGGCGACGCTGTAGTCGTAGAGGTCGGACAGGGTGTACTCGACGCCGCGACGCTCGGCCGTGAGGGAGAGCCAGGTGACGTCGACGTTGGAGGTCCAGGGGACGTTGACGGGGTTTCCGGTCAGATCGACGGTGTAGAGATCGCCCGATACCGGCGTCTGGTCGTAGAGGACGCCCCAGGAGTGAAGCGTCTGGGCCTCGCTTCCTTCGCCCCACGTTCTGGCCAGGGCCAGTAGCGTCAGCTTGCCGTCCTCCTGGAGATGGCTTTGATAGACGGAGACGCCGTCCTTGCGGGGATAATCCCTGTACAGGTAGGCATAGGCGGGCTGGAAGGTCACGTAGCCCTCCTCGGGGATGTCGGGCGAGGCGACGGCAAGGGAGACGGAGTAGAGAGGCTCGTCTCCGTCGTCCTCGGCGGCGGCCAGGTAGGGCTGTTCTCCCTCGTCGTCGTCGTCGACGACGAGGATCTTCAGCTCCGCCACGGGGATGTCGACGGCCGTGTAGATGTGACGGTAGGTTTGGAGAGTTCCCGGATAGGTCTTCTTCTGCTCGTAGGCATAGCTCACGGTGGCGGTGTTGCGCCCGATGTCGCCGAAGTCGGCCTTGCCCAGGGCGTTGGTCTTCTTCGTCGCCTCGACGGAGCCGTCCGCCCTGTGAAGGATGACCCAGGCTCCGACAACGGGATCGCCCTCGTCATCGAGAAGGTTGACGACGAGCCGTCCCGCCAGGGGAAGGGGTCCCCAGGCGACGGGAACGGTCATGGAGCTGGCTTTGCCCTCCCCGTCGGTGGCGGTGAAGGTGATCTGGGCCGATCCGGAAAGCGAGTTGGGCGCCGTCCAGACCGTCGAGCTTCCCGTAGCCGTCGAGAAGGTCCCGTCCGTGGCGGTCCAGGCATAGGTCACCGCTCCTCCCTCGGGATCGCGGGCCTCGCCGGTGAAGGTCACCGAGCCGAGGGTGCCGAGCTGTCCCTCGGGAGTCCGGACCAGCCGGGTGATGACGGGGGCCTGGTTGGCGACGGTGAAATCGACGGTGACGGGAACGTCCTTGTCGGTGACCTTGGCCTCCTTGGCCTCGACGCCGGCGACGTAGATCATGACGTCGGCGTTGACGGGGACGTTCAGGCTGTATCGGCCGGAGGAATCGGTCTCGGCGACGCCTCCCGTGCTGGAGTAGACCTTGATGCCGGCCAGCGCCGCGCCGGTCTCGCCTTTAACGGTGCCCTCGACGACGCCCTCGAAGCTGACGGTGATGACGTTGTTCAGCTCGATGGAGGGTCTGCCGTCGGGTCGCTCGCATTCGTTTTCGTCGAAGGGCGTGTAGATGTCGTCGGAGTCGACGATTCCCTCGGCCGCCTCGGTCACGTCGTAGAAGAACCGGACGTTCCCGGCCAGGGCGTAGACCTGGGCCCTCTCGCGCTCTTCGGCCACGTCGGAAGTCGATTTCTTGACGACGATGCCCCGGGCCCAGCCGTTCTCGTCGGTCCTCACGGGCCGGGAGGTGTTCTTGTAGGAGACGCCCGTCGAGTAGACGGGGATATTCTCCAGCGGGTTGCCGTCGCCGTCGACGACCTGGACGCAGAAATAGGCGAACTCCTGGGGATAGTCGGCGTTCCACCAGCTGAAGTGCGTCGCCTTGGCCGTGACGTAGAGGCGCCCGTCGGCGCCCTCGACGATGACGGCCTTGTCGCGCTCGGGCGTCGAGGGATCGGCGTCCTCTTCGACCCACTTGGCTTCCTCTGTATCGTAGGACCACCAGTCGATGACGTCGCCCGATACGTAGGCGAGACCGGTGTCGGGGTTGAGAAGCGTTCCGTCCTGGTACGCCTCGGGCAGGAGAAGCGTGACCTCGATGGGAGGATCGAAGGCGGTGACCGCCTCGTCTCCGCTGGCGAGCGTCGCCTCGAAGAAGGCCATGCTCACGAGGGGGACGTCGTCGCTGGCTGCCGTGGCGGCCATGTAGTCGCCGGGGAAGGCGGCGGCCCCGACGGGATCGGTCGGATCGCCCACGAAGAGGGTGAAGTCGCCGTCAGGCAGGTTTTCGAAACGGAAGGCGTCTCCCGAGGCGACACCGCCCGTGACCGTCGGCGTCTCCACCCGGGGCAGCACGACGTGGACGGAGTGGCTCTCTCCGGCCTTGACCGTGAGGGCTCTCTGATAGGTGATGTATCCGTTTCTGCGGAAGGTCAGGACGAGGCGGCTCTCCTCGGAGGGAACGGGAACCTCGAAGGCGTAGAAGCCGTCCTCCCCCGGCGTGGAGGTCCGGGCCAGCTCCCATCCGTCCATAGTGGCCGTGATCTCCACGTCGGCGACGCCGGCGCCGGCCAGAAGACGGGCCGCCCTGAGGGCACCCTGACGGTCCGTGGCCGCCACGGGAATCTCGGCGGGAACGGCGTTGGAGACCTGACCCGAAAGGGTGACGAGGCCCGCTCCTTCCGGTCCGGGAACGGGGCCGTCGCTGCTGCTGCCGCACCCTCCCAGCAGGAAGACCGAAAAAACGAGGACTACCGGCAACAGAGGTACTTTACGATGGAGGGCTCTCAGATGACTCAGGATTCTCAATTCGTACTCCTCTCCTCTCCTCTTGTCGTCGCGGCGGATCGAAAAAAGCCCTTCCGCCATGATTCGCTCTCGACGGTGTGACGGGGACGACCGACAGAAAGAGTTCCCTGCCGCACCTCCTTCCCCCCCCGGTCTCCGGGAACTTAATCTGTTTACGTTCCTTCACACAACTTACCGCGAATCGTCTTTCATGACAATGGTTTCGTTTCAAAAAAGGCCTCCCCTTGCCCGTCCGAAGCTGATATTTCAACCTATCGTCTTCAGAGGCCGGCCTCTTTCCTCTCGCGGGTCCGTCCTCTCTCGGCGGTTAGCCCTCTGCCGCCCTTCTTCCGGGGCAACAGGAGCCTCGGCGCGACAGGAGGGGCCCCTGAGCGGGACCCCTCCTGTCGCGCCGAGGAACGGGGCGGATCGACCCCGATCAGGCTCCGCTGTGGAGGAAACAGGCGACGAAGTGGTCGCCGCCGACATCGATAAAGGGGGGAACCTCGACGCGGCACCGCTCCATGGCCCTGGGGCAGCGGGTATGGAAACGGCAGCCCGGAGGGGGATTGATGGGCGAGGGGACATCGCCTTCGAGGAGGATCCTTTCCCTCTTTTTCGTCGGATCGGGCAGGGGGATGGCCGAGAGAAGGGCCTGCGTGTAGGGGTGAAGCGGGTTGGAGAAGAAATCGGCCTTGGCGGCCAGCTCGACGAGGCGCCCCAGGTACATGACGGCGATGCGGTCCGAGATGTGACGGACGACGGAGAGGTCGTGGGAGATGAAGAGGTAGGTGAGTTTCATCTCTCTCTGGAGGTCCTTCAGGAGGTTCAGGACCTGGCTCTGGATGGAGACGTCCAGGGCCGAAACGGGCTCGTCGCAGACGACGAAGCGGGGCTTGAGGGCCAGGGCCCGGGCGATCCCGATCCGCTGGCGCTGACCGCCGGAGAACTCGTGGGGATAGCGGAAGCGGTGTTCGGGCCTGAGGCCGCACTTGGCCAGGATGTCGCAGACATAGTCGTCCAGATCGGCCTGTCCGGCGAGGCCGTGGTAGCGGACGGCCTCGCCGACGATGTTATGGACCGTCATGCGGGGATTGAGGCTGCCGTAGGGGTCCTGAAAGATGATCTGCATCTGGCGCCGCAGCTCTTTGGGGTCTTTTTTGAGGATCTGGCCGACGTTGCGTCCGTCGAAGAAGACCTCGCCCGCCGTCGGCTCCAGCAGGTGGAGCAGAGTCCGGCCCGTCGTCGACTTGCCGCAGCCCGATTCGCCGACGAGGCCCAGCGTCTCCCTTTCGTTGACGAAGAAGGAGACGTCGTCGACGGCCTGGACGTGACCGACGGCGCGGCGGAAGACGCCCTTGCGCAGGGGGAAGTATTTTTTGAGGCCCCTCACGGTGAGGTAGTGCGATCCGGACTCAATCATCGCGGGAACCCTCCTTCCGGCCGTCGTCTTCGTAGAGCCAGCACCGGACGGAACGGCCGCCGAGAAGATAAAGAGGCGGCTCCTCGCGGCAGCAGCGGTCGAAGGCCTTGTCGCAGCGGTTGTGGAAGCGGCATCCCGGCGGGAATTCGAGGGGATTGGGAACGACGCCGGGAATGACGTCGAGGCGCTCCCTGTCGCAGTCGAGGCGGGGAATGGAGCGCAGCAGTCCCTGTGTGTAGGGATGAAGCGGCTCGGCGAAGAGGGGTTCGACGTCGGCCTCTTCGACGACGCGGCCGGCGTACATGACGACGACGCGCTGGGCCGTCTCGGCGATGACGCCCAGGGCGTGGGTGATGAGCATGACCGACGAGCCGAACCTGTCTTTGAGATCGTTCATGAGGTCGAGGATCTGGGCCTGAACGGTCACGTCGAGAGCCGTCGTCGGCTCGTCGGCGATGAGCAGGGCGGGGCGGCAGGCCAGAGCCATGGCGATCATGGCCCTCTGACGCTGGCCCCCGGAAAGCTGATGGGGATATTCGGCGACGCGTCGCTCGGCGTTGGGAATGCCCACGACCTGGAGCATTTCGACGGCCCGGTCCATGGCCTGGCGGCGGTTCATCTGCTGATGGAGCATGAGGGGCTCGGCGATCTGGTCGCCGACGGTGAAGACGGGGTTGAGGCTCGTCATGGGCTCCTGAAAGATCATGGAGATGTCGTTGCCCCTGACGGAGCGCATCTCCCGCTCCGACAGGGCCAGAAGCTCCCTGTCCCGGAGGCGGATCGATCCGGCCGCGATCCGGCCGACGGGCTTGGGCAGAAGACGCAGGATGGAGAGGGCCGTCACGCTCTTGCCGCAGCCCGATTCGCCGACGACGCCCAGAGTCCTGCCGGGCTCGATGGAAAAGGAGACGCCGTCGACGGCGCGCACGACGCCCCTGTCGGTGTCGAAGCAGCTTTTCAGACCCTTGATTTCGAGAAGGCTCACGGGAAGCACCTACCTTTTGAGGCGGACGTCGAGGGCGTCCCTGAGACCGTCGCCGAGGAAATTGAAGGAAAGCACCGTGTAGGTGATGGCCAGACCGGGGAAAATGGCCCACCACCACTTGCCCATCCCCAGGTACTTCTGTCCCTCGGAGATCATCAGCCCCCAGCTCGGCGTGGGCGGCTGGGCGCCGAAGCCGAGGAAGGCCAGCCCCGCCTCGATCATGATAATGCTCCCCATGCCGAGAGTGGCCTGGACGATGACGGGAGCCAGGGCGTTGGGAAGGATGTGGACGAAGATGATGCGCCACGACGGCAGGCCCAGGGCCCGGGCCGCCTCGACGAATTCCCTCTCGCGGAGGGAGATGAACTGGGCCCGGACGACGCGGGCGATGGAGACCCAGTTGACGAGGCCGATGGCCACGTAGATGACGATCATGCTCGGGTTCTGGAAGACGGCGACGACGGCGAGAACGAAGAGGAAGAAGGGAAAGGCGAAGATGACGTTGATGATCCAGGAGATGAAATCGTCGGTGAAGCCGCCTCTGTAGCCGGCCAGGGCCCCGAGAGGAACGCCGACGACGAGGGAGACGAGGGTGGCGAAGATGCCGATCTGGAGGGAGATGCGCGCCCCGTAGAGGACGCGGCTCAGGATGTCCCGGCCGTAGAGGTCGGTCCCCATGACGTGCTTGGCCGAAGGGGCGGCGAGCCTCACCTCGCGGCCTTCCGTCCAGATGAGCTGCTTGAAGGGATCGAAGGGGGCCAAGGAGGAGGCGAAGATCGCGGCCAGGATGACGGAGAGGGCCATGACGAGTCCGGCCATGGCCAGGCGGTTGCGGCGGAAGCGGAGCCAGGCCTCGTAGCCCAGTCCCGTTCCCTTTTTGGGCTCTTTCGCGCCATCGCGCATGGAAGGGCTCCTAGTCATAGCGGATCCGGGGGTCGATGAACCCGTAGGAGAGATCGACGAGCAGGTTGGCCACGAGGAAGAGGAGGGCCATGAAGATGACGGTGCCGCGGATCATGGGGAAATCGCGGGCCACCAGGGCCTCGACGGCCAGCCGCCCCACTCCGGGCCAGGCGAAGATCGTCTCCGTCAGGACCGCTCCCGAGAGAAGTTCGGCCACCTGCGTTCCGATGATGGTGACGACGGGGATGAGGGCGTTCTTGAAGGCGTGCTTGAGGATGACGACCTTCTCGGCCAGTCCCTTGGCCCGGGCCGTGCGGATGTAGTCCTGACTCATCACTTCGAGCATGCAGGACCGGGTGAGACGGGCGATGAGGGCCGCGGGCCTCACGCCGAGGGTGATGACGGGAAGGACGAGGTAGCGCCAGTCGCCGTCGCCGTAGCCGACGCCGGGGATGAGGTGGAAGCCGTAGGCGAAGACGAGAAGAAGCAGGAGCCCCACCCAGAAGACGGGAGCGCTCACCCCCGATATGGCGATGAACATGGCCGAGTAGTCGAAGAGAGAGTACTGTTTGACGGCCGAGAGGATTCCGGCGGCGACGCCGATGACGGCGGCGACGACCATGGCCCAGAAGGCCAGACGCATCGTGGCGCCGAAGCGGTCGGCCAGGGCCGTCGTGACCCGCTCGTTGTTGCGGTACGACTTCCCCAGGTCGCCTCGGGCCATGTCGCCGAGGAAGCGGAAATACTGCCGGTGAAGGGGCAGATCGAGGCCCAGATCGGCCCGGATGCGGGCTAGCGTGGCCGGATCGCCTCTTTGGCCCATCATGAGACGGGCCGGGTCGCCGGGAACGACGGCCATGAGGATGAAGACGACGGTGACGACGCCCCAGATGACGGGGACGGAATAGAGAATCTTGCGGATGACATAGGAAAACACGAGAAGACCTCCCCTCCCGAGGGACAGAAGGGGCGGGAGATCGCAGAAACTCCCGCCCCCACGGACGCTACTTCGTGACCCAGACGACTTCGAGAGGCGTCGTGTAGTCGCCGAAGGCGGGGAGGTTGAGGTTTTTGACGCGCTCCTGTCCCAGGAGGCTCGTGGTGTAGTGGAAGAGGAAGATCCAGGGGGCGTCGTCGACGATGATCTTCTCGGCCTCGCGGTAGAGGGAGATGCGCTTGTCGTAGTCCGTCTCGACGCGGGCGGCGGCCAGCAGCTTGTCGACTTCGGCGTTGCTGTAGAAGGAGTAGTTGCCCTTGGAGCCGTGGTTGGAGGAGTGGAGCAGGACGTAGAGGAAGTTGTCGGGGTCGGCGTAGTCGACGACCCAGCCCATGCGGAACATCTCCGTCTCGGCCCGCTCGCAGAGATCGAGGTGGACGCCCCAGTCGAGGACCTTGACTCTGAGCTTGATGCCCAGTTCGGCGAGCTGGGCCTGGATGGCCTCGGCCACGGCCGTGTGACGGGGGTTGTTGTTGACGTTGAGCTCGACTTCGATGCCATCGGGATAGCCCGCCTCGGCCATCATCTTCTTGGCCAGCTCGGGGTTGTACTCGTAGCCCTTGAGGTCGGGGTCGTAGCCGGGCATGCCCGGAGGGAGAACGCCGTGGCCCGGGAAGTAGCGCCCCTCGAGGACAAGGTCGTTGATGCGCTTGCGGTCGACGGCGTAGTTCATGGCCTGACGGAGGGTCTTGTTGTCCTTGAAGGGGGCCTTCGTGTTGTTGAAGCCATAGTAGTAGGTCCCCAGCCAGGGGCGCTCCTGAAGGAGATCGCCGAAGCGGACCTTGGCCTCGAGATAGAACTCGTCGGGGAAGTCGGGGAAGGCGTCGATGTTGCCCTTCTTGATCTCCTCGTAGGCGATGGTGTTGTCGGGGATGACGACGATCTCGACGCCGTCGAGGTAGGGAAGCTGCCGTCCCTGATCGTCATGCTTCCAGTAGTCGGGGTTGCGCTTGTAGACCGTCTTCTGGTCGTGCTCCCAGCGGTCGAGGATGAAGGCTCCCGTGCCGACGGGATGGAAGTTGAATTCGGCGCCCCACTTCTCGGCGTCCTCTTTGGGGACGACCATGAAGGAGTTGTAGGCCAGGACACTGACGAAGGGGGCGAAGGAGTAGTCGAGCTCGAACCGGAGGGTGTAGTCGTCGACGACCTCGATGCCGACCCATTCGGTTGTCTTGCCGTCGACGAAGTCCTGGTAGCCCTTGACCATGTCGATGAAGTAGGCCCGGGGGGAATTGATCTTGACGAGGCGTTCCATGGAGTATTTCCAGTCGGCGGCCTTCACCTCGCGGCCGCCGTTCTCCGTGGGCTGGCCCAGGCTTTCCTTGTGGAAATGGACGCCCTTGCGGAGGTGGAAGGTCCAGACCTTGCCTCCGTCGCTTCCCTCCCAGCTCTCGGCGAGACGGGGAACGAGGCCCTGACCGTCGGGATGGTTGTCGACGAGCATGTCGAACATGAGGTAGATGTTGCGGCTCGAGACGGTGTCGGTGGCCATGGCCGGGTCCAGCTTGGGAGGATCGTTGATCTCGCGCCAGCGAAGGATGCCGCCGTAGACGGGTTCCTCGGCCATCGCCACCGAGACCGTCAGACACAGCAGAAGACCGGCCAGGAGAAGACAGAACAGACGGGAACTTTTTCTCATCGTTGCTTCGCCACCTTCCTCGATCTTAACTCCTCCTTGACGGGAGGAGCTCCAAGGGATAAAAACGCCGCCTGATTTTTTCCGCTATTGCCATTATATGGCCTTGACGTTAAATTTGAAACCCCCCGAACTTTTAATTTAATAGCTCAGAGGGAGATAAAAAAGTTCCCCCTCCGAGAAGAGGGGGAACTCCGGGGCCAGGGCCCCTCAGCGGACCCGTCCGATGAGGGCGTGGGGCACGATGCGGGCATCAATCATCACGTCGTCGACGGCCCGGTATCCCTCGGCCTCGTGAACCTCGAACTCCTGGCCGGGAAAAACGGATCCGAAGGCGACGACGTCGGGCATCGACGTGGCGCAGCGCCTCCGCCGATGGCAGGGAGCGCCGACTCCCTGCGGGGTCGGGGATGCGGACGACAGACGCGTCCTGCCCGATCGATCCCCTCCTCGTGTTTCACCTCGTTTTTCGTCCGGGAACGCCCCTCTCCGAATCAAGGGACGTTTCCGCGACGCGAAGGGACCCTCACGTCTTTCAGAACAACCGATCTCACACTCCCACAGAAACGTTGGATTCCATGCGGCAGGAGGGCCCCGATTTTCGGGGCCCTCCTGCCGGGAGTCCGTCGGACTCAGCCTGACGGCCGTCGCTTTCTACCCTTCTGCGTCCTTTCGGAAGACCTGCCCGGGGCGCGAAGGCCCCTTTCCGCCTTATCGTCTTGATCCCCTTCTCCTTGCCCCGAGAGAGCGGACCGACTCCGGGAGAGGGCTCAGCGGGCCAGTTCGATGATGGCGTGGGCCATGATGCGGGCGTTGACCATCATGTCGTCGACGGTCCAGTATTCGTCGGCCTCGTGGACCTTGAACTCCTGGCCGGGAAAGACGGGGCCGAAGGCGACGACGTTGGGCATCGACTTGGCGTAGGTGCCTCCGCCGATGGCCAGGAGCGTCGGCTCCCTGTGGGTGATCTCGAGGTAGACCTTCTGGAGCTTGCCGATCAGCTCCGACTGGGGCGACACGTAGAGGGGGTCGTGATGGAACTCCGATGCCAGGGCGATTCCGCCCTTCGAGAGCCCCTTCCCGAGGGAGGCCACCACGTCGGGAGCCGCGAAGGTGACGGGAAATCGGATGTTGAGGACGAAGGCGATCTTCCCCCCTCCGGCGAGAGCGGTGCCGACGTTGACGGTCAGGGCCCCCGAAAGGGCGTCGGAGAGGGCCAGCCCCAGGGAGGCGCCATCCGTCTCCCGGCCGATGAGGGCGTTGAAGGCCTCGACGAGGCTTTCCTGTTCTCCCGAAAGAGGCAGCCCTCCGAGGAGATCGAAGAGGCAGGCGATGGCGTTGACGCCCTTTTCGGGCATGCTGCCGTGGGCCGGGAGGCCCTTCGCGACGAGGAGGAGCCCCTCCTCCCGGGAAAGGGCCTCGACGGAGCTTCCCTCGGGGCCTTTCCAGCGCCGGACGACGTCGAGGACCTCGTCCAGAAGGGCGGCGCCGCCGCACAGAAGGGCTTCGGCGCGGGAGGGAACGATGTTGGGCGCCGTCCCCCCCTTGAGGGAGACGACGGAGAGGGGACCGTCGCCGCCGAAGGGGGCCTCGCAGAAGGCGTTGATCATCCCCTTCTCGGCGTTGATGATCGGGTAGGCGCCGTCGGGCGTGAAACCGGCCACGGGAAGCTCTTCCGTCCTGACGTAGCGCTCCATGCAGCGGCAGCCCGACTCCTCGTTGCAGCCGAAGAGGATGCGCACGCGCCGCCTCAGGGGCCATCCCGCCTCGACGACGGCCTTGAGGGCGAAGAGAGCCGTCAGGATGGGGCCCTTGTTGTCGAGGACGCCGCGGCCGTAGAAGCGGTTCCCCTCCCGCGTCATGCCGAAGGGGTCCCGCGTCCACCCCTCGCCGGCGGGGACGACGTCGAGATGGCCCAGGACGGCCACCATCTCCGGGCCCTCTCCGTATTCGGCGTATCCGGCCATATCGCCGACGTTGACGGCCCGGAAACCCAGTCGGCGGGAGAGATCGAGGGCGTGGTCCAGGGCCTGCCGGACGGGCCTGCCGAAGGGAGCTCCCTCCTCTTCTGCCTCCTGAACGCTGGCGATGGCGACGCTGCGGCCGATTTCCGCCAAGAGATCTTCCTGAAGGGATTGCAGCTGCGAAAGGACCATTCTTCTACCTCCTGAGTCCTATAGGTGGACGATGTTTTTCCCCGACTGCTTGGCCCGACAGAGGGCCTCGTCGGCACGGGCCGCCAGACTCTCGACGCTGTCGCCGTCGCGACAGGCGACGACGCCGAAGCTGGCCGTGATCTTACGATCGGAGAGGAACTCCTCTTCCTCGATGAGTTTGCGCAGCTTTTCCGAGAGCTGGAGGGCGCCGTCGATCGAGTCGGGCGTGAGGAGCATGAAGGTTTTCCCCCCCCAGCGGCCCAGGACGTCGCCGGCGCGGACGTGAAGCCGGACGAGGTCGCAGACGGAGGCGAGGACGGCATCGCCTCGCAGGTGACCGTAGCGGCCGTTGACGGACTTGAAGTCGTCGAGATCGAAGAGGATCAGGGAGAGAGGTCCTCCGCCGCCGAGGCTTCGCCTGATCTGGAGGGAGAGAAGGTCCTCGAAGTACTTGCGCGTCAGGGCTCCCGTCAGGCGGTCGGTCATGACGGCCCGGCGCAGCTCCCGCTCGGCCTCCTGGCGGCGGAACTCGATCTCCTTCTTGTCGCCGATATCGAGGAGCGTCCCCGTCAGGCGCAGCGGCCGCCCCCCCTCGTCGCGAGAGAGAACCTTCCCTCGCATGAGGATCCAGACCGATCCCCCGTCGGTCCGGAAACGGCATTCGCAGGAAAAGAAAGGGGAAAGACCCTGGAGATGCTCCTCGAGGGCCCTGTCGAAGGCGGGAACATCCTGAGAATGAAGGCGACGGCGCCAGTCGTCAAGGGTCATGCCTCCTTCTTCGTCGACGGCGGTCGTCACCCCCTTGAGACGGCAATGAAGCCTGTCGGCGGCCACATCCCAGTCCCAGACGCCCTCGGCGGCTCCCTCCAGGGCCTTGAGGAGACGTTCCTCCTGGCGGAGAAGGGTCTCCTCCCTTTCCTTGTGATCCGAGAGGTCGACGACGACGCTGACGACGCCTCGAAGCCGCCCCTCTCCGTCCCGGTGGGGACGGCAGGCGACGAGGGCGTAGCGGGAGCGGCCCAGGTGATCCTGACAGGCCATCTCGCAGGTCCAGCTCTCGGCCCCGCTGTTTTCTCCCTGCTCCTCCCGGACCCTGAACCTGTCGATCAGCTCCTGCATATCGGCAGGGGCGAGCTCCTCCGGCCTCTTTCCGATGAGCGTTTTCTTGTCGCGACCCGCAAGATCGGCGAAGGCCTTGTTGACGTAAAGGTAACGTTTCTCCTCGTCGCGGTAGAAGACGGGCAGGGGGAAGAGATCGATGAAACGCTCGAGAAAACGTCGCTGATCGAGAATCGCCGACTCGGCCCTCCTCCTGCGCAGGAGCGAAAAGCCAAAGAGGGAGAGTCCTCCCAGAAGGACGAGCAGGAGAGGAAGGGCGTGGGGGTAGCGCCCATAGAGAGGCTCCCTGTCGCCGACGACGAGGCTTCCCCGCGGCAGGTTCTTCTGGGAGAGGCCGAAACGGGCCAGTCCCTCGCGGTGGAAAAGGTCGACCTTGGGGCTGGACCAGCGGATGGGGATCGACGAGACCGGATCTCCTCTCAGGATTTTCAGCGCCGTCTCGGCGGCGAATCGGCCCTCTCCGGCGGGAAGGATGACGCGACCGCCGACGGCCGCACCCGATTCGACGAGGAACGACCAGGCGGCGTACAGGGGAAGGTCGGGCCTCCATCGGCCGATCTCCCTCGCCACGTCCTGCGGGCGGTAGAACCGGCTCTCGCCGTCGACGGAGAAGGAGAGATAGAGGAGGATCGTCGCCTTTGGGAGGGCCATGATCGCCTCGTGCAGCTCGTCGAAGGAGAGGCCCACGAGGGGAACCCAGTCGGCCCGCCAGGCGAAGCGGGACTCGATGTCGCGGAGGCGGCTCAGGGCCCGGCGGCCGACGCCGCTGAGGTCGCCGATGACGGCGATGTGGCGTCTGTCGGGGTGAAGATCGAGGGCGAGGTTGATCGTTCCCTCCAGGTCGTAGTCGCTGACGGCGCCGGTGAGATCGGGCGGCGTCTCGTGAAAGAGATCTCGGGGATGGGTGACGCCGCAGAAGACGACGGGAACGTCGGGAAAGAAATCGCCCCGGCCCCTTAGGGCGAAACCGAGGGCCTCGTCGCCGCCGGCGATGATGAGGTCGATGCCGCTGTCGCGATAGCGGGAACGCATCAGATCGGAGAAGGCGCTGCGCCGGAAAAGCTGAGGGTCCCGCCTGGCGTCGAGATAGTCGACGGTGAGGAGCGTGTCCGCCCCGGAGGCTTTCAGCGTCTCGGCGACGACGGCGGTGACCCCGTCGACCCAGGCGTTCCCCTGGTGATAGGAGTGAAGCAGAAGGATCTGATCGTCGGCCAGGGCCGGAAGAGGGAGTAGCACGAGAAGGAGGACGACGAGGGCCTCGAGGCGTTCGGCGATCCCGCGTGTTCTTCTCATGAGCTGCCCCCTCCCCTCTAAGGCCCTGATCATTGACTATCAGTTTAAATCAATTTCTGCCGAAATCAAGGGCTCATTCGTCGATTTCCGCAGATCCGAGCCCGTCCAGAAGCGTCTCGAGGAGCCGAGGCGCCCGCTCCAGCGAGAAGGAGAGCTCGAGGCGTTCCGTCGTCTTGTGGGCGTCTTTGCCCGAGGGGCCGAAATTGACGATGGGCATGTCCAGGGAGGCCAGGGCCGCCAGGGGAAGGTCGTAGACCCGTCCCCAGCCGGGCGTGTTGGCGGCGAGGGCCTCCAGGGCGGCCGCGTCGCCGTCGAAACCGAAATAGCTCAGGTCGCAGATGCCCGAAAAGTACTCGACGAGGCGGATCTCTTCTCCGAATTCCTTCCGGGCCCGCTCCTGAACCTTCCGGGCGGCCGAGAGGAGACGGCGTTCCTTCGCCGTCGATCTTCCGTTGCTCCGATGAGGGTAGTAGCAGGGAAGGAAGCCGACGACGACGAGGGGGCCCGGAAGCCCCGAGGCATCGAGAAGGGCTTCGGCCAGGGCGATCGACGCCTCCCTCTCGTCTCCGCCCGAGGGCAGCGAGGCGAGCCGCTCTTCCAGGATCGATCGGGAGGCGTCGAAGCCGAGCTTCCCGATCAGATCGGCCATGGTGAGAACGTCGGGGCTCCAGTCGGGAGCCGACCAGGTCTCCCCCCGGAGGGCGAAGAAGGCCCGGGCCGAGGCCGAGTGACGGGCCAGGGCCGTAGAGAGGGCACGGCGGGCCGAGGCGACCATGAGATCCAGCACCTCCCGGGGCGTCCGGGTCACGGTGAGGACGTTGTAATAGGCCAGGGCCCGCTCGGAGACGGTCACCGAATAGGTCCTGCGGAGATCGCGCTCCATGAGGCAGACGGGAGGGGTGAAGCGCTCGCCTCGGGCCCCGTCGGCCAGGTCGACGTTGCCCTCCAGCTCCAGATTGAGGCAGGAGGCTATGAGGTCGGCGCTGATACCGTCGTAGCAGGCGCCGACGTGGGCGGCCTTCCCGGCGCAGAGGAAGAAGGGCATGATCTTGCCCACCGTGCCCAGGAAGAGGTTGCGGCTGGGCCTCTCGCCCCCGCCCAGGTCCGAGGGTTCCGTGTCGACGGCGGCGACGAAATCGAGGCCCTCCTCCTGGAGACGGGCCAGGTGAGCGATGGCCCCCCTCATGCCCGCCGAGCCGTTCTCCTCGTCGAAGACGGCCAGGAAGGCGACGTTGACGGGAAAACGCCCCCTGTCGTCGGCGGCCTCGGCCAGAAGGCCCATTTCGAGGGCGAGGCCGCACTTCATGTCCATCGTCCCCCGGCCGAAGAGGTAGTCGCCCGAGTCGAGATCGGCCCGCACGGAAGGAGCCAGCTCCCGGCCGGCCAGGGCCCGCGTGAGCCCTTCGGCGTCGAAGGCCAGATCCCTCAGGGAACCGTAGGCATCGACGTCGACGACATCCATGTGGCCCATGAGGAGGACCGTGCGCGCCGTCGGCGGCTCGGCCCGAACCAGGGCCCAGACGTTGGATCGGCCCAGGGCGTCGCCCTCGACGGGAAGAAGGCGGAGATCCTCTCGATGGCCTGCGAAATAGGGCAGCTCGGCGAGGCGGTCGAAGACGAGGCGAGCCGCCGCCTTTTCGCCCTCCGTCGCGGAGACGCTGGGGACGGCGACGAGGTCGAGGAGCAGAGGGTAGAGATTTTTTCTTTCGTTCGAGAGCATGACGGACACCTCCGGAGGATGATCTTTGGCCGAAGTCGCGATAGAATGTTAGCTTCCATTATCTGCCTTGCGGGGACGATTTTGAAGGGAGGCTCCATCATGGACGAACAGGGAACCAGGGCCGTCATCACCGTCGTGGGTCAGGACCGGGTCGGGATCATCGCCGGCATCACGGCCGTTCTGGCCGAGAAGGGCGCCAACATCCTCGACATCAGCCAGACCATCGTCAGCGGCTTTTTCAGCATGATCACCGTGGCCGACATCTCGGGCTGTACCGTCGGCTTCTCGGAGCTGAAAGAGACCCTCCAGTCCAAGGGGCTCGATCTGGGCGTCCAGGTGACGATCCAGCACGAGGACGTCTTTCGCTACATGCACCGCATCTGAGGGGGGTCGCCCATGTCCATTCAGTTTCAGCCGTCGGAGATCCTCGAGACGATCCGCATGGTGGCCGACGAGAACTTCGACATCAGGACGATCACCCTGGGGATATCCCTCCTCGACTGTGCCCACGAGGAGATGGGCCCCCTGTGCGATCGCGTCTACGAGAAGGTGGTCCGCTCGGCGGAGAATCTCGTCGCCACCGGCGAGGCTCTCGAAGAGGCCTACGGCATCCCCATCGTCAACAAGCGCATCTCCGTCACGCCCATGGCCCTCGTGACGGCGCCCTGCCGGGAGGGAAATCCGGCCGAGGCGGCACGGGCCCTCGACAGGGCCGCTGCGACCGTCGGCGTCAACTTCATCGGCGGCTTTTCGGCCCTCGTCCAGAAGGGGATGACCGACTCGGACCGGCGCCTCATCGAATCGATCCCCGAGGCCCTGGCGACGACGGAGCGGGTCTGCTCCTCCGTCAACGTGGGCTCCACCAAGGCGGGGATCAACATGGACGCCGTGGCCCTCATGGGGAGGATCATCAAGGAGACGGCCCGGAGGACGGCCGACCGAGACGGTCTGGGCTGCGCCAAACTCGTCGTCTTCTGCAACGCCCCCGAGGACAACCCCTTCATGGCCGGCGCCTTCCACGGCACGGGGGAACCGGAGCGCGTCATCAACGTGGGCATCAGCGGCCCCGGCGTCATCCTCAACACGGTGCGCCGCAACCCCGAGATCCGCCTGGGCGTGCTGGCCGACCAGATCAAGCGGACGACTTTCAAGATCACCCGCATGGGCGAGCTCGTCGGGCGGGAGGCGGCGCGGCGTCTGAACGTCCCCTTCGGCATCGTCGATCTCTCCCTGGCCCCCACCCCGGCCTGGGGCGACTCGGTGGCCGAGATCCTCGAGGCCATGGGCCTCGATCGGTGCGGCACCCACGGCACGACGGCCGCCCTGGCCCTCCTCAACGACGCCGTCAAGAAGGGCGGCGCCATGGCCACCTCCTACGTGGGAGGTCTGACGGGAGCCTTCATCCCCGTCAGCGAAGACGCCGGCATGATCCGCGCCGTCGAAGAGGGGACTCTCTGTCTCGACAAGCTCGAGGCCATGACCTGCGTCTGCTCCGTGGGACTCGACATGATCGCCGTCCCCGGCGACACGCCGGCCTCGACGCTGAGCGCCATCATCGCCGACGAGGCGGCCATCGGCATGATCAACCGCAAGACGACGGCGGTGCGCGTCATTCCCGCCCCGGGGCGGAAGGTGGGCGACCGCGTCGTCTTCGGCGGCCTTCTGGGAAGCGCCCCCGTCATGGCCGTCCACCACGAGAGCTCCGAGGCCTTCATCGCCCGGGGAGGCCGCATCCCCGCGCCGATCCAGTCGATGACGAACTGATCGGCCCTCTTTTGCGTCGGCCCCCTTCGGGGGGCCTTTTTCATGGCCGGGAGGATCCTGGCGTATCCCTTGGATACGAGGTATACTATCGAAAAACCGAGGGAGGCAGAGCATGACGACGGTTCCCTACGAGACATCGGCTCAGATCGTCTACCGTCAGATCCTCGAAAGCATCCTGACCGGCGAGCTGGCCCCCGGCGACCGCCTGGCCGAGTCGGCCCTGGCCGACCGATGGGGGGTGAGCCGAACGCCCGTCCGGGAGGCCCTCCGCCGGATGGCCCAGGAAGGCTTCGTCCTTTTCGTGCCCGGCCTGGGAGCGCGCCTGGCCGATCCCGACCCCGACGAGGTCGTCGACGCCTTCGACATCAGGACGCGCCTGGAGTGTCTGGCCCTGGAGATGGCCCTTCCCCGTCTCACCGGCGGCGATCTCTGGCGCCTCGACGAGTGCCTCGAAGGCGACCGCGACGCGACGGCCTTCCCCGGACCGGACGTCCGGTTCCACCTGGAGCTTGTCCGCTGCAGCGGGAGCTCCACTCTCACGGGGATCCTCCGGGGGCTTCTGCCCCGCATCTACGTCTTCCGCACCTTCTACGTCGACAGCCGCTCGGCCTGGTCCGAGATCGTCGGCGAACACGGAGAGCTCGTCGAGGCCCTTCGGAGGGGAGAGGGAGAGAGGGCCTGCCTCCTCCTGCGCCGCCACCTCGAGTTCAGCCTCGACGAGACGCGCAAGGGCCTGCAGCGGAGAGGCCGCCGCCCGCTCCTGGATCGCTCGAAACCTCGAAGTCCGGCGCCCTGAAGCTGCCGGGCTCCCTTTTCGGAGAAAGCGGTGGAGCCTGGTCGGTGAGACCGAAAGGGAGGCTTTGAAGCCGAAGAACGTCTCGGGGACGCCCTGAAAGGGGCGGGATCAACGGAAAGGCCAGGTCCGACAGGGCACCCGAGGCCGAAGGAAGTCCCTCTCACGGAGGACAGGAGCCGCGTCCCCTGCGGAAAGGGGGCGGGCACCGAGATCGTCTTCATCATATCTTCATCACCCGAGGAGGCCCTGCGAACATGGACAAAAAGAGCTCCACCTTCAGCCGCGCCGACGTGAACCGTTTCCTCATTCCCTCTCTCCTGGGAGCCGTCGCCTTTCTCCTGCCCATCCCCGTGAAGGGGACGCTCAACACGCCCCTGGGGCTCGCCATCGACTGGGGCAAGGCCGTTCTGAAGGGTCAGCTTCCCTTCATGGCCATGGTCCTCGTCTGCATCGGGGCGGCCGTCACGGTCTGGGCGAGCCTGGCCCGGCCCAAGGCGATCACGGAAAGGCCCTTTCTCCGCGATCTTTTCATCGTCACCCCCTTCTGGAACCTCTCCCGCCTGGCCGGAGCCCTTCTCTACATCGTGATCTACTACAAGATGGGCCCCGAGGTCATCTGGAACATGGACAACGGCGGGACGCCGGCCATGATCCTGGCTCCGGCCCTGCTCATCGTCTTCATCGTCCTCGCCGGAGCCGTGCCTCTTCTGACCGATTTCGGCCTCATGGAATACGTCGGCACCATGGCCCGCCCCGTCATGAAACCCCTCTTCACCCTGCCCGGAAGGGCCGCCGTCGACTGCCTGGCCTCCTGGGTGGGGTCGAGCTCCGTCGGCGTCGTCATCACCACCAAGGTCCACGACGAGGGCTATTACTCGGATCGGGAGGCGGCCATCATCTCGACGACCTTCTCCGTCATCAGCGTGGCCTACATCTACGTCATGGCCGATTTCGTCGGCCTTCCCCACAAGTACTTCCAGATCCTCCTTTCCGTCTACGCCGTCACCTTCCTCCTGGCCCTCGTCATGCCCCGCATCTGGCCCCTCAAGGCCATTCCCGACAGCTATTCGGGCCGGGCGGGCCGACAGGCCCAGGAAGACCTTCCCGAGGGGTACAGCCTCTCCGAGTGGGCCCTCAAGACGGCCGTCGAAAAGGCCCGCAGGGAGGGGCTGAGCACGGTCCTTTCGACGTGCGTCAAGACCTTCGTCTCCCTCGTCGTGAGCACCATGCCTCTCGTCGTCTCCTGGGGAACGGTGGTCCTCCTCGTCGCCAACAACACGCCCCTCTTCCAGTGGGTCTCGGCTCCCTTCGCCTGGATGCTGGCTTTGGTCCACATTCCCGAGGCGGCCCAGGTCGCCCCGGCCTTCGTCCTCTCCTACGCCGACCAGTTCCTCGCCGCCGTCGTCGGATCGGCGCGGGAGGCCGAGGCGGCCAAGTTCATGTGCGCCGGAATTTCGGCGACGGGCCTGATCTACATGACCGAGGTGGGCGTCCTGATCCTCAACTCCTCCATCCCCCTCGGCATCGGCAAACTGACTTTCATCTACTTCGTCCGGGCCATCCTCTCCGTCTTCCTCCTGGCCCCCTTCGCCCTCTGGCTCTGCTGATCGACGAGGCCGCCCCGAAGAGGGCGGCCTGAAGGAAGGGACTCGAACATGAAGAAGACCTTCGAAATCCCCTGGGGAAGATCGACCCTGCCGTGGCAGACGTCTCTTTCCCTCGTCCACCCTTCGGCCGATCCCGACAAGACTCCGGCCCGGCCCCCCTCGGCGGCCCTCGACGAGCCGCTGGGCTCCCCTCCCCTGGAAGATCTCGCCGAGGGGGCCCGCAGGGTCGCCGTCGTCCTGCCCGACGCGACGCGGGCCTGGCAGGAGATCCCCCTCATGGTCGAAGCCGTCGCGAAGCGGCTCCGCCGGGCCCGATGCGGCAAGATCGAGTGGATCCTGGGACTGGGCCAGCACCGCCCCTCGACGGAGGAGGAAATGGCCCATATCGTGGGGCCTTTCGCCGGGCCCGATGACGCCGTCTTCTGTCACGACGCCTCGGCGACGGACGATCTGGGCAGGCGGACCTCGCGGGGAACGGTCCTCTCCGTCCAGCCCGAGGTGGCCGACGCCGATCTCGTCGTCTTCGTCGGCGGCATCTGCTACCACGATCTGGCCGGCTTTTCCGGGGGACGAAAGGCCCTCCTGCCCGGAGTCAGCGCCAGGACGAGCATCCAGGCCAACCACCGCCTGGGGATGACCGACAGGGGGTTCAACCCCTGCGTCGCCTCGGGCGTCCTCGAGGGGAATCCCGTCCACGAGGACATGGCCGAATATCTCGATCTCTTTCTCCAGGGAAGGAGGGCCTTTCTCCTCAACGTCGTCCCCGACGGGAAGGGCAGGCCCTACGACTATGTGGCCGGCGACCCCGTCCGGGCCTGGCGGAAGGGCGTGGAACGGGCCGTCGAGCTCCAGACCCTCTGGGCGGAGAGGGAGTGCGATGCCGCCGTCGTCTCCTCCGGTGGCTACCCCTACGACATCGATCTCTACCAGGCCACGAAGGCCCTGGCCTCCGTCTACGGAGCCCTCTGTCCCCGGGGAGGGATCGTCCTCGTCGCCGATCTCGAAGAGGGAATGGGAACGGACGTCTTCGACAGGACGATGCGGCTGGCCCTCGTCGATTTCGAGGGGGCCATGGAGGCCCTTCGCCGCGACTTCACCATACCGGCCTACATCGCCGTCAAGATCGCCTGGGAGCTCTCGACCCGTCCCGCCGCCCTGGTCACCTCGGCGGGAGACCGCGTCGCCTTTCCGGGCCTCGTCACGGACGACATGGAGGCGGCCCTGGCCCACGCGACGGGAGGGGTCGCGCCGGGCGCGACCCTCTTCGTCCCCTCGGGGAACACCGTCCTCGTCCGGAAGAGGCAGGCCCCGCAGCAGTCCAGATAGGGCGGATAAAAGCCCTTGCGAGGACCGGGACGGAAGGGGCGGAAGGGACTACTCTCTGTGGGGAAGCCGGAAGGCTTCCCCACTCGCCCTTCCGGCCCCGGCCGGGAGAAACCAAGGAGGAATGACCGTGAAAGGCTACCCGATTCCCCTCGTCCCCGGCCCCGTCTCCGTACCCGAGGCGATCCGCGCCGCCTACGGAATCGATTTCGGCAGCTCCGACATGGAAGGCGATTTCTTCGATCTCTACGGCGACGTCGAAGGGAAGCTCCAGGATCTGCTCGACACGAAAAACGACGTCGTCATCCAGTCCGGCGAGGGGATGCTGGCCCTCTGGGGCGCCCTGAAAAGCGCCCTGGCGCCGAGAAGCCGCGTCCTGGCCGTCGCCGCCGGCGTCTTCGGCTACGGATTCGCCGAAATGGCCCGAAGCCTGGGACACGACGTGGCGATCGTCGGCTTCGAGTACGACGAGATCCCCGACGTGGAACGCGTCGTCGAACGGATCGAGGCCTACCGTCCCGATCTGGTGACGGCCGTCCACTGCGAGACGCCCAGCGGGACCCTGGCCCGCCTCGACGGGATCGGGCACGCCGCCCGCGAGGCGGGAGCCCTCTTCTGCGTCGATTTCGTCTCCAGCGGAGGCGGAGTCCCCCTCTCCGTCGACGGCGAGGCCATCGACCTGGGGCTGCTGGGAAGCCAGAAGGTCCTGAGCCTGCCGCCCGATCTGGCCGTGACGACGGTGAGCGATCGGGCCTGGGAGGCCATAGAGAGGGTGGGCTACGTCGGCTACGACGCCCTGGCCCCCTGGAAGGAGGTCCCCGCCTGCCGTCTTCTCCCCTACACCCACAACTGGCAGGCGCTGGAGGCCCTCCGCCTCTCGCTGGAGGCCCTCGCGGCCGAGGGGAAGGAAGCCGTCTTCGAGCGCCACCGCTCCGTCGCCGCCCGCTGCCGGGAGGGCCTCCGGGCCCTGGGCGTCGAGCTCCATCCCCGTGAGGAGGCTTTCTGCTCGCCGACGGTGACGGCCGCCAGGGTGCCCCAGGGCTGGAGCTGGAGCGACCTCGACGAGGCCCTCAGAGAAGAGGGGCTCGTCTGCGGAGGCAGCTACGGCCCCCTGGAGGGAAAGGTCTTCCGCCTGGGCCATATGGGGAGCCAGGCACGGCCGGAGCTCGTCGACAAAGCCCTCGAGGTCCTGAAAAAACGGCTTCGTCGCCTCTGAAGGGGCTCGATTCTACCTTCCGCCCGGAGAGGGAAGGCACTCCCAGCCGGGGAGAGATCCGTGGCTGAGGCGCCCTCCCACGAAAGTGAGGCGGGGACGGACCTCTTTCAGCGCCTCCTCGGGAGCGCGGTGAATGTCCCTGTCGAGAAGGACCAGATCGGCAGCCATGCCGGGCCGCAGGGAACCCAGACGATGGTGGAGGCCGACAGCCCTGGCCGGGTTGACGGTGAAAAGCTCCAGGGCCTCGTCGAGGTCGAGTTTCTGCTCGGGCAGCCATCCACCCCGGGGAAGGCCTTCGTCGTCGACGCGGGCGACGGCGGCCCAGATCCCCCTCCAGGGGTTCGTCGGCTCGACGGGAGCATCGCTGGAACCCGTCAGGAGAAGCCCCCGACGGAGAAGGGACTTCCAGCCGTAGGCCCAGGGGAGACGGCTCTCGCCGATGCGGGAGGCCGTGATGGCCAGGTCGCTGGGGACGAAGACGGGCTGGACATCGCAGACGACGTCGAGACGCCGCAGACGCTCCCTCTGGTCCTCCCTGCAGATCTGAACGTGAACGAGCCTGTGGTGAAGGCCGCCGGGAAGGGCTCCCTCGGGACCCAGTGCCTCGAGAGCGGAGAGGAACTGATCGATGGCGGCGTCACCGATGGCGTGAACCTGGGCCTGGAGCCCCGCCGCGGAGGCCTCTCCCAGTGCCGCGCGAAAGGCCTCGTCGTCCCAGTTGAGACGGCCTCGGGTGGCTTTGTCGTCTTCGTACGGGAAGGTCATGGCCGCCGTGCGGGCCCCCAGCGAACCGTCGAGGAAAAACTTTCGCCCTCCGTAGCGGAGCCATTCGTCGCCGTCGCCGCTTTTCGACCATCCCCTGGGGGGCTCGTCGCTGTAGTAGCAGATTCGCAGGGGAAGGGCCCGACGGCTCCGGAGGAGCCGGTAGGCCTCGAGATTCTCCTCCAGGCCGTAGGAGGCGGCGTTGCAGCTGTGGACGGAGGTGATCCCCTCGGCGGCCAGGGCCGCCATCGTCTCGCCGATCGCCTTCGCCTCGGCCTTTCCCCCCGGATTCGCCCGCTTCATGGCCTCCACGACGGGGCGGGCCTGATCTTCGAGCAGCAGGCCGTCGTCGAATCGCCCCGGGGCCCCGAGGCCACCCTCCTCGAGGGCCCTGCCGTTGGCGACGTGGATATGAGCACAGACGCGAAGGAGAAGAACGGGGTTGGGCAGACGAAGGGCATCCAGCTCTTCCCTCGTCGGCAAACGGCTGTCGGGCCACCGGGCGTTGTCGAAACGGACGCCGTAGATCCACTCTCCGGGACCGATCTCCCGGGCCCTCTCCCTCACTTTTTCGAGAAGGGATTCCCTGGAGGGAGCTTCGAAAAGGGAGAGGGCCCGTCTCTGCCGGGAAAGAGCCGTCAGGTGGAGATGGGCGTCCGTCAATCCCGGAAGGAGGGTGGCACCTCCCCCGTCGACCCACAGGGCCCGTCGTGACGCGGCGTGACGCCGCACCTCCTCCAGGCTGCCGACGGCGGCTACCGTTCCCTCTTCGATGAGGATGGCCTCTCCCCGGGGTCGAGCTCGATCGCCCGTCCAGAGGGCGACAGGAGCTATGACAAGACTCGATCGTTCCATGAAGCACCTCCTCGGCAAGACTTGTACGCGCTCCTCATTCTACCCCCACGAGACCGACAGGAAGTGAAATGCATGGAATGTTGCCCTCCAAGCGCTCCCGCCCCCCTTTTGCACACACTTCGGATTGACAAATCACGCATTTTAGGTAAAGTGTCACTATATTCACCTTTTAGAACATCGTGAAATCGTCTTAACGACACCCCTCCGACGCTGACGGAACTGACGCCGAACTCCCACGACGCCTTTCGGGCCTCTCTTCCCTTCCCTTTTTTCGATGACCCTCCCGACGCTCTCAGCAAAAGACAAGGGGCCGAACCGTCGAATCGGCAACAGGCCGTGACGGTCCCGTTGCGTTTTCCTCTCTATTCCCGGCGACGTTCGTCGCTTCAAAGGAGGCTGCAATCATGATCGATTTTCGCGCCATTCCCCTCTGGAAGGATGTCACCGACGCCCAGTGGAACGACTGGCACTGGCAGGTGGCCAACAGAATCACCACCGTCGACGCCCTCCGTCAGGTCATCGATATCGACGACGACGAGGCCGATCAGATCGAGAGAAGTCTGTCCCATCTCCGCATGGCCATCACGCCCTACTACGCCTCTCTCATGGACCGGGAGGATCGGACCTGCCCCATCCGGAGACAGGCCGTGCCGACCCTCCACGAGATCGAACGGGGCAAGGCCGATCTCCACGATCCCCTTCACGAAGACATCGACTCCCCCGTTCCCGGCCTGACGCACCGCTACCCCGACCGAGGGCTGCTCCTCATCACCGACCAGTGCAGCATGTACTGCCGCCACTGCACGCGGCGACGCAAGGCCGGAGAGACCGATCGGGCCTACGGCCAGGCCCAGATTCAGAAGGGAATCGACTACATCCGCGAGACGCCTTCCTTCCGCGACGTCCTCCTCTCCGGCGGCGACCCCCTGACGGTGGACGAGGACTTCCTCGAGTGGGTCATCGCCGAGCTGAAGGCCATTCCTCACGTCGATTTCGTCCGCCTCGGATCGAGGACACCCGTCGTCTGCCCTCAACGGATCACCGACAGCCTCTGCGCCATGTTGCGCAAATACCACCCCATCTGGCTCAACACCCATTTCAACCATCCCAAGGAGATCACGGAGGAATCGTCGCGGGCCTGCGCCCGTCTGGCCGACGCGGGAATCCCTCTCGGGAACCAGTCCGTCCTTCTCCGAGGCATCAACGATTGCCCCTATCTGATCCGGGAACTCAACCAACAGCTCCTCAAGATCCGCGTCAACCCCTACTACATCTACCAGTGCGATCTTTCCGAGGGGATCGAGCACTTCCGGACGAGCATCGGCAAGGGGATCGAGATCATCGAGTATCTCCGGGGCCACACGACGGGAATGGCCCAGCCCCTTTTCATCGTCGACGCCCCGGGCGGCGGCGGCAAGATCCCCGTCGGCCCCAATTACGTGGTGAGCCGCTCGGACCGCAAGGTCATCCTCCGCAACTACGAGGGCGTCCTGACGGTCTACACCGAGCCGGACGATGACAGGAGCCACCCGGAAGAGCTCTATCGCTGGGAGGAGTACACGAGGCGCCAGCGTTCTCTCTCCCGCGAGGGGTTGATCAAGCTCTTCGAGGGCGACGCGATCTCCCTGGAACCGGCCGACCTGGACCGCCGCAGACGGGGGGCAAAAAGCGGGAGAGCCCTGTGATGGCGACGTTCGACTCGGAAGAGGCCCGAGAGCTGCTGACCTCTCTGGTCCGGATCCCGAGTCCCTATTTCGAGGAAGAGGAGATCATGCGTTTCGCCCTCGACTGGCTTCGTCGCGGCGACATCCCCGCCTGGCCGCACCGCTTCCACGAGGAGAAACTTTTCGACTACCGTGGCGTCAACGTCGTCGGCATCGTCGAAGGGACCGTTCCCGGGCCGACGATCATCCTCAACGGCCATCTGGATACGGTAAAACTCTGCGCGGGATGGACGAGAGATCCCTTCGGCGCCGCCGTCGAGGGCGACAGGCTTTACGGCCTCGGCGCCTGCGACATGAAGGGCGGCGTCGTCGCCATCATGATGGCCCTCCGGGAGTTCTGCCGCAGGGAGAAGGCCTTCGCCGGCAAGATCCTCTACAGCTTCGTCTGCGATGAAGAAGGGCCTTTCGGCCTGGGGACGGATGCCCTCATCCTCGACGGCTTCCTCGACGGAAACGCCGACGTGGCCGTCATCACCGAACCGAGCAGCGCCTTCGCCTGCAGCGACTTTCCCTGCCTCTGCCTCGGAGCCCGAGGGGGGTGGAATTATTCCGTCGACGTCAGGGGCAAGTCGGCCCACGGCGCCCAGCCGGAGTTGGGAATCAACGCCGTCAGCGAAGCGGCGAAAATCTTGCTGGAACTGGAGAGAACCCCTCTGCCCTCGCACGAAAAGTTGGGACCGGCGGCACTCTGCTGCATCGATTTCCACGGCGGAGGAGCGGCCCTATCCGTGCCTGACGAGGCCCATTTCAGCGTCTTCCGCCACGTCGTCGTCGGCGAGACGAAGGATTCGATCCGCCGTGAGGCGGAGGCCGCCATCGGGCGCGCGGCCATAAGAGGCCTGGCGACGATCCGTTTCAGGGATGCGCCCCACGAGGCCTGCGACGGCTTCCCCGCCTACGTTCTCGACGAAAGGCATGCCATGGTCGGCGAAATGATCGCCGCCACCGAGGCCGTGACGGGGAGGAGACCGTCGATCAACTACTTCTCCAGCGTCGGCGATTTCTGCTACACCGGAGGCCGCCTCAAGGTCCCCACCCTCGTCATCGGACCCAAAGGTGATAATTTTCACGGAGCCGACGAATATGTGGAACTGAAGAGCGTCGTCTCCTGTGCGGAGATTCTTCTCCACTTCCTCCGACGCCTGACGACGGCACCGTGAGACGATTCCCGTCAAGGAAGGGGTCCTCTGTCCACAGGGTCGGGCAGAGGACCGGGAAAGGAGGAATGAGCCGGGAAAGACTTCGTCGGAGACCTGAAAAAGGATCGACAGAAAAAAGGAGGCGAAACAGACATGCAACTTCACGCTCTGGACATGGTCGTCGTCGCTCTTTATTTCATATCGCTCATCTCCATCGGCTACTTCATCATGAAACAGGCCCAGAAGGGGAAGGAAAACGAGTCCTTCCTGGCCGCCGACAGGAACATGGGCCTGATCCGAACGGCAGGATCGGCGGCGGCGACGGACCTCGGCGGCGGCTTCAGCATCGCCATGGGCGGCCTGGGCTTCAGCATCGGGATATCGGGTTCCTGGCTCATCGGCGTCTCGGGCCTCAGCGCCGTCCTTGCGGCCCTGTTGATGGCGCCCAAGATCAAGCGCTGGTCCGACAAGGTCAAGGGGCTGACGACAGGCGACCTCTTCGAATCCCGATTCGACAAGAAGACGGGGCTCGTGGCGGCCCTTCTCATCGGCCTCGCCTGGTGGACGTTCGTCGGCGGCCAGGTCATCGCCGGGGCCAAGCTCGTGGCGGGGACGATCGGCCTGGACGTGACGACGACGATCATCATCGCCGGCATCATCATTCTGGCCTATACGGCCATGGGCGGTCTCAAGGCCGTCATGACCCTCGACGTATACCAGCTCGTCGTCCTCTTCGTCGGCGTCGTTTTCGTCCTCGTCCCCATGGGACTGAAACACGTCGGCGGCTACGGATCCCTCATGGAACAGCTCGCCGCCAACCCCGAGACGGTCACGTTGACCCGTTGGGGAGCCGTCGACATGAAGACGGCCGTGGGGTGGTTCCTCTCCATCTTCCCCGTCTGGTTCATCTCCATCGCAACCTTCCAGCGCGTCATCGCCGCCAAGGACGAGAACACGGCCAAATGGGGCATCTTCCTGACCGGATTCCCCATCGAGTGGCCCCTTTTCGCCATCGGCATGACTCTCGTCGGCCTTCTGGCCCATCTCGTCGCCCCCGGTCTCTCCGACCCCGAGCTGGCGACGCCGACGATGATCGTCACCATTCTCCCCATCGGGCTCTCGGGCCTCGTCGTGGCGGCCTACATGGCCGCCGTCCTCTCGACGGCCGACTCCTGCCTCATGGGCTCCGTCGCCATCTTCACCAACGACATCTATCGCAAGCTCCTCAATCCCGAAGCCTCGGACAAACAGCTCATGAAGGTCAACCGCCTGGCCGTCGTCATCATGGGAGCCTTCGCCATCGGGCTGGCCTACAAAATCCCCCGCGTCATCGACCTCGTCATGTACGCCTACACCTTCGGAGCCGCGGGGCTCTTCTTCCCCATGCTGGCCCTCCTCTTCTGGCCGCGGGCCACGGCGACGGGGGCCTTCTGGAGCATCCTCCTCGGCGGCGGCTCGGCCCTCATCTGGTCCCTCATGGGCGACCCCGGCGGCTTTTCCGGCTCCTACATCGGATGGGCCGTCTCCTTCGTCGCCATCGTGGCCATCTCCCTCGCCACAGGGCACAGCCCCGAAGAGAATCTCGCCCTTTTCGGCGCCGAAAGCTGAACGCGGAAGAAAAAGAGGAGAGGACAGGGAACTCCGCCTCTTTCCTTCGGAGGCCTCCCCGAAGCCTCGGCCTTCCGCAAATCGAGAGGGGCTCTTCCGCAAACGGAAGAGCCCCTCTCGACGGAAGGTGGAGAAAAAACGTTACTCGAGGTCGGCCCAGGCCCGCTCCCCGTCGAAGTGCAGCGTGATGCGGCCGTACTTCAGCAGATTGATGTCCTCGAAGGTGAGGGAGTCCTCGTTCTCGTCGGTGACCATGATGTCCCAGTGCGACCGGGACTTGTCGAAACCGGAGAAGTTGATCTCGATGGAGTCGCCGTCGGAGAGGACGGAGCCCTCGATCATGTTCTCCTCCCAATCCTCGCTGCTGGAGAGGGAAATGTAGAGGCCGTGAATGTCGGAACCCGTCCTGTTGACGATAACGCAATCCTGAGCTCCGGCATGGGCCATCGGGCCCCCCAGGAACACACAAAGAACCAACGCGGCGACGGCAGCTCCGAAACGACCGATAAAACGCCTCATCACACATCTCTCCTCCCGGCTTGTGCGCCCGAAAAGGGCGATGGATCCCGCATAAGGCGACATGGGAAATCGCTTCCGGCGATAACGCTTTCGCGCCACAGGCTCCGGCGACGCCTTCTCCGTCGTCGAGAGGGCTCGCCCTCCCGACGGACGGCGCTTTCTTCAGCGCCGGGCCAGCACTTCGATCTCGACGAGCCCCCCGGCGGGAAGGGCCGCCACCTGAACGCAGGAGCGGGCCGGGAAGGGCTCGGCGAAGAAGGAACCGTAGACGGCGTTGACGACGGCGAAGTCCTTCATGTCGGCCAGGAAGATCGTCGTCTTGACCACGTTCTCCAGAGTCAGCCCCGCCGCGTCGAGGACGTTGCCGATGTTCTCCAGGGCCTGACGGGCCTGGGCCTCGACGCCGTCGACGAGCTTGCCCGCCGCGGGATCGATGCCGAGCTGGCCCGAGAGGAAGACCGTGTCGCCTCCGTCGATGGCCGGGGAGTAGGGGCCGAGAGCCTTCGGTGCCTTGTCGGTGTGGATTGCCTTCTTCACTGTCAGATCACTCCTTGAACGAGATTAGAGATCGAGGCCCACCAGGGCCGCCAGAGGTTTGAGGAGGCCGACGCTCTCGAGCCAGATGATGCCGATGGCCCAGGGGGAGACGTAACGGACGGTCCAGAACCAGAAGGGCACGTAGGCGCTGCGGATGGTGCCGCCGTTGGAAAGCTCCTCCATGGCTCCCTTTTTCCAGACCCAGCCGACGAGAAGGGCGCACATGAGGGCCGAAAGGGAAAGGGCGATGTTGGAGACGAAGTAATCGTAGCAGTCGAAGAAGGTTTTGCCCAGGAAGGTCACCTCTTTCCAGACCCCGAAGCTGAGGGAGGCCGGAACGGCGATGACGAAGCAGACGGAGCCGTAGGCCGTCGCCACCTTCTTGCGGTCCGCGGAGAACCGCTCCGAGAAGAAGGAGACGGCCACCTCCATCATGTTGATCGACGACGTGAGGGCGGCGATGACGAGAAGGATGAAGAAGGCCCCGGCGAAGAGGGTGCCGGCCGGCATGGCGCCGAAGACGGCCGGGAGGGTGATGAAGACCAGCCCCGGACCGGCGGCGGGCTCCATGGAGAAGGCGAAGACGGCGGGGAAGATGACCAGTCCGGCCATGCAGGCGATGGCCGTGTCGCAGAGGGCGACCCAGAAGGCCGACTGGATCAGATTCTCCTCCCTGTCGAGATAGCTGGCGTAGGTGGTCATGCTCGAAATGCCGACGCTGAGGGAGAAGAAGCTCTGGGCCAGGGCCGCCACGACGACGCCCAGGGTGATCTTGGAGAAGTCGGGCCGGAGAAACCACCGAAGGCCCTCGCGGGCTCCGGGAAGGGTGACGGAACGGAGGACGAGGGCGACGAGGAGAACGAAGAGAACGGGCATGAGGATCTTGCTGTAGCGCTCGATGCCCGCGGCGACGCCTTGGGCGATGATGAAGGCCGTGGCTCCCATGAAGAGGAAGAGGTAGGCGATTGGGGCGCCGACGCCGCCGATGAAGCTCCCGAAGAAGGCCCCGGCCCCGTCGGGCGTGATGCCGCCGAAACGGCCAAGACAGGCCTGGAGGGCATAGCGGATCGTCCAGCCTCCGACGACGGAGTAGAAGGCCAGGAGGAGGAAGGAGGTGAGAACGCCGAGGTAACCGACCCAGGCGAAGCGGGCGGAGAGCTTGCGGTAGCACTCGACGGCGTTGGAGCGGCCGTGGCGCCCGATGACGAACTCGACGAGGAGAAGGGCCGTGGCGACGAAGATGACGAAGAAGAGATAGACGAAGACGAAGGCGCCGCCGCCGTTCACCCCCGCCATGTAGGGAAAACGCCAGATGTTGCCGAGCCCGATGGCGGAACCGGCCGAGGCCAGGATAAAACCGACGCGCGAGGTGAACCGGTCGCGCTGAGGCGTCCTTGTGTCATCCTGCAGGGACATCGCGAGTTCTCCTTTCAAGCGGGAAGAAGAGGCAGATGACCGGGCCAGGCCCTGCGGACCTCGGGCCCGGAAAACTCCATCTCGGCTGCTCTCGGCTCGGTTGGAGACCTCTGTCTGACTCGTCTCGGCTGGCGGGGAGGAAGCTGTCGGGCTAGGTCACGCCATCACCTCCGGGGCGTTGCGACGAGTAATCGCGGCCATTGTACCACCAAAGCGACGAAATTCACATAAAGGCCCTCGCGGCCGAAACGAAGCCGGGCGCAGGCCAGGCGGGACTCGAGAACGTGCCTATCGTCGGCAAAAACAGATCATCTCTTCAATAGAGAAATATTTCTTCTTATGAATTTATTTCCTGGATCATTGCCACATTTCTTGCATATTATATAATACGGCGAATTTATGAATCCGCAGGACTCACATGAATAATCTTCCTTCATCTTCTCCAGCCATTGTGTAACCCCTTTTTCTTTTCTGAATCGCGCTGATTCGAACAATTCAGCACGATGAGGCATTTGTCCTTGAAATTCCCTGAGTTCATCACATGGAAAATCATGACATTCCTCACAGTTATCTATTTCTTTATTCTGAGCACACTCTCTGTATCTGCAACTTCTACAATGCAGACTCAAAATCTTTGATCGACATCCCTCGCAGGGGATGTCCTCCTTCTTTGTTTTCATTTTTTGGGCAATTCTTTCAAGTTCTTTGTCATCCTTGTTTTGAGTCGCTATATACACACCGCAGGACTCGCAAAAAAGGCCACAATACGCCACCGAATCTTTCATTTCGCTTTCTCCTTTACTCACCGGAGATGCTGCATAGCTTCTTCGTAACGCCTTTATGACGCCGAATCGCGCCGCAAACGCCCTCCAGAGGTGGATCCCCCCGTCAAAACCCGAGGACCCCGAAGGCCATCGGAGCCAGACCGCCATCGGTCCCTCCCGGTTCGAGAAGCGAGCCTCTCTCGGCGTGCTGCAGGCCATGTCGTCCGCCACAAGAAGCGGCCCACCCGCCTGAGGGACAGCACCGCCATCGGGAACGGCGACGCCTCACCGCGCCATCAGGGCGAACACGCCCCAACCCAGGTATTCGCGCGTGTAGGCGGCGTAGCGCTCCGGTTCCGACGTCAGCCTGGCCCGAACCTCTTTCGCGAAATCGTCGTCGGCGTTGGCCTCGAGCCACCGGCGCATGGTGAGCCACTTGGCCGCCTCGTATCGGTCCCAGCCCTCCTGGTCGGCCAGGACCATTTCGACGACGTCGTAGCCGAGGCGGCCGAAAGACGCGAGGAGTTCCGGAAGGCCGAGAAAGTCGGAGACCGATCGGGCAAGACAGCCCTTGGCAACCTCTTCCGTCGGCGGCATCCGGCGCCAGTAGGGCTCGCCGATGAGGATGATCCCTCCGAAGGCCAGGCTCCGGGCCAGAAGCTCCACCGTGCCGGCGACGCCCCCGCCGATCCACGTGGCGCCGACGCAGGCCGCCACGCCGACCTTCTCGTCCGAGACATAGCCGGCGGCGTCGCCGTGGATGAACGTGACCTGGTCGGCGACGCCGAGTTCCTCGGCACGGCGTTTCGCCTGCTCGGTGAAGAGGGGGCTCATGTCGACGCCGGTGCCGGTGATGCCGTGATCGCGCGCCCAGGTGCAGAGCATCTCCCCCGAACCGCTGCCGAGATCGAGGACGCTCGTCCCCCGCTCCAGACGCAGCGCCGCGCCGAGAGTGGCGAACTTTTCGGGCGTGAAGGGGTTGTGGATGCGGTGACCGCTCTCCGTGACGGTGAAGATCCGTGGAATATCCAATGCAGAAAATCCCCTTTCGGACGTGAACAGATTCGGTCGGGGCCCGACCGGAGGACAGGGCCTTCCCGGCTTTTCCGCGGCCATGCCCGCCCCGCCGGAACCCGGTCCAGCGACAGGGCCCGCTCGGAAGCGCCGACCGGCCGCCGCGTTCCGAGTCACGGCGGCCCCGGAAGACGGGACGACCGCCTTCAAGGGCAGCTTGGCTCGTGATTCCGTTTGCGGGGGAACTATAGAGGCACGAAAATAAAAAAAGCTGTCGAAAAAAACTGCGACGGCTACGACAAGAAAGGATTCACCGACACCTCCTCTTTAGAGGAGAACCTGGCCTACGTGTCATTGAGACCAATGCCCAACCTGTTCCATTACAGGCCGTGCATGACGTTTCATCGCCGATAACCTTGGTTTTAGCTCGTCCAGTCCCTCGGCAGGATGCACACTTTCGTGCCGGTTGGGCGACCAACACGCTGCCTTGCCCATTACAGGAAGTGCAAGACGTTTCATCGCCAAGAACCTTGGTTTTGACTCGTCCAGTCCCTCGGCAGAATGCGCAGGTTTCAGGTCTAGTCGCCATACTCTAGCCTCCTCTTTGATCGAATAAATTTTCACCCACTTTCTTCCCTATCCCATAAATAAACCGTTTCTGCAAGCCCGAAAGCCTCACGCGGACCTGCGGATACAAACCTGGGCTCCCTGCAAGACAGGACGATGCCAGTGAGCTTGCGGAAAGAAGACATCAAAGCCATGGGGTTCCACCTCAAGGACTATAAAGGCTTCATCCTCGTCCTTAAAGGAACGTAGTACAAGCGGAGCGGCCTTGTCAAGCGTTGATTTCATTTTTCCTACATAAGCATGAAACAGTCTCTTCCGGCCCTTCCCGAGCCTCTCGGCCCGATCGAGGCGTTTGCCCGGGACGCGGGCCGGCCGTTCGGCGGCACCGGAGGAAGGGCTCGGCCCTTTCCGGGAAATCTCTGGAAAAAGGCAGCAAGGCCCCGACAGGCCTCCTGAGGGGGACGTCGGCGGGCCGGCTCCGTCGGACCTGGGCTTGGAAAAGGGATTGTTCGTTGCTCTTCCGTGAAAGATATGCTATATCGGTAGATAAGTTTAGCTTAGGTGCCAGAGGGTCTCTCAGCCGAGCCGAAGACCAGCCGAAGGAGTCTTTGAAATGGTTGAACGCATCATGCCCGAGCCCTACCGCATCAAGATGGTGGAACCCGTCAAGGTCCCCGACAGGGACGAGAGGGAGGAGGCCCTGAAGAGGGCCCATTACAACATGTTCGGCCTCCGCTCCCAGGACGTCTACATCGATCTGCTGACCGACTCGGGGACGGGAGCCATGAGCAAGTACCAGTGGGGTGCCCTCATGATCGGCGACGAGGCCTACGCCGGAGCGGACAGCTTCTTCAGCCTCAAGAAGGCCGTCAAGGAGATTCTGGGCTTCGACTACGTCGTCCCCACCCACCAGGGCCGGGCCGCCGAAAACGTCGTCTTCGGAACCCTCGTCAAAAAGGGCGACGTCGTCCCCTTCAACATGCCCTTCGACACGACGCGGGCCCACATTTTCAACAACGGCGGCGAGCCGCTGGACTGCGTCATCGACGAGGCCTACCACCCCGAGGTGCAGCACCCCTTCAAGGGCAACGTGGACATCAAAAAGCTCGAGGCGGCCATCGCCAAATACGGCAAGGACCGCATTCCCTTCGTCATGGTCACCATCACCAACAACTCCGGCGGCGGCCAGCCCGTGAGCCTCGAGAACCTCCGCCAGGTCTCGGACGTCTGCCGCAGCCACGGCATTCTCCTTCTCCTCGACGGCGCCCGCATGGCCGAGAACGCCTACTTCATCAAGACCCGCGAAGAGGCCTGCCGCGGCATGTCCGTCGCCGAGATCCTCAAGGAGACGATGAACACGGCCGACGCCATCACCGTCTCCTGCAAGAAGGATCCTCTCGTCAACATCGGCGGCATGGTCTGCAGCCGCACCGAGGAGCTCCACAATTCCTTCCTCCCCCGGGTCATCCTCTTCGAGGGCTACGCCACCTACGGCGGCCTGGCCGGGAGGGACCTGGAGGCCCTCGCCCTGGGACTGAGGGAGATGGTCGACGAGCAGTATCTGGCCCACCGCGTCGCCCAGGTCCGCTACCTCGGCGATCTGCTGGGCGAGGGGGGCGTTCCCTGCGTGACCCCCGCCGGCGGACATGCCATCTTCATCGACGCCGCCGCCTTCCTGCCCCACATCCCCCAGAGCGCCTACCCCGCCGACGTGCTGGGCATCGAGATCTATAGGGAAGGGGCCATCCGCGGCATCGGACTGGGCGCTCTCGCCTTCGCCACGCCCGACGAGACGGGCAGGATCGTCTACCCCAAGCTGGAGCTTTTCCGTCTCGCCATCAACCGCAGGACCTACACGAACCACCACATCGAGTTCATCGCCCAGACGATTCTGGACGTCTACGGGCGGCGCGACGCGATCCGCTACGGCCTCAAGGAAGGCTACGCCCCGGCCGTCAAGGGGATGAAGCACTTCCTCGTCCACCTCGAACCCTACGCCCTCTAAAGCGCTGAAGCAAAAGAGGGTCGGAAGACGCATCGGGGCCGCCGGACGTCACTCCTCCGGCGGCCCCCTGTCCTTCAGGAAGCGTCATCGAAAGGAGCCCTGTCATGTCCGAAGACAAACCGTCCCTGTCCGCCCAGAACCTCGACTACGAGACCTTCCTCGCCGTCGACATGCGCGTCGGCCGCATCATCGCCGTCGAGCCCAACGCCAAGGCCCGCAAACCCAGCTACTGCCTCAAGGTCGACTTCGGGCCCGAGATCGGCGTCAAGGCCAGCAGCGCCCAGATCGTCGATCTCTACGACAGAGGGGACCTCATCGGCCGCCGCGTCATCGCCGTCGTCAACTTCCCGCCCAAGCGCATCGCCGGTTTCCTTTCGGAGGTGCTCGTCATGGGCGCCCCCGACGCGAAGGGGCGGGTGGCCCTTCTCTCCGTCGACGGCGACGTCCCCCTGGGAGCGCGGATCTTCTAGGGCCTAGCGCCCGTCGACGAGGACCGGTCGTCCTCCCTCGAAGACGAGTCGGGGCCGCCCTTCGGAGCGGTCCCTTTCGCAGCAGTAGGCCAGGTCGGCCGCGAGGCCCAGGGCGGCCAGCCTTCGACCGTGACGGGACTGGCCGACGAGGTCGGCGAAGGGAGCGCTGCGAAAGAGAGCCAGGGCCATCCGGGCCCCGTCGGAAAGATCCCGCGGTCGCAGGGCCAGGAGCCTTTCGACGAGAAGGCCGGCGCAGGCCGTGTCGTCCAGGGCCGGCCGCCCCTCCAGGCCGGCGCAGAGGATGGCTATTCTGTCGTGGGCCGCGACGGCCTCGGCCACGGCCCGGGCGTTGCGGGCACAGGCCGCGTGAAGGGCGCCGCCCCTTCCGGCGGCGGCCAGGAGGGCCGCCGTGCCGTTCGTCGTCGTCATGACGGCGCCGTCGAAGGCGCCCAGGTCGAAGGCGGCCAGATCGAGGGGCGAATTGCCCAGATCGAAACCCGGAGGGGGAAGGGCCTGACGCTCGCCCATGAGAAGCCACCGACCGGTAAGACGGTCCCGGAGGAACCGGGCCTCGTCGAGATCGGCCACGGGCAGGAGGCGGCGGCCACCGAGCTCGAAAAAGGCGACGATCGTCGTCGTCGCCCGCAGCAGGTCGACGACGAGCCAGCAGTCGGCCTCGGGCAGAATCTCCCGAGGCGAAAAGACGACGTCGAGACAGGTCATGGCTCTCAAACCTCCCTTCTTTCTCTCTTCCCGGCCCTTTCGGGCCACAGGGCCAAACTTGGCCTGCAAGGAGGTCTCCCTTGGAAGAGCTTCTATCGAATCTGCGCGCGGCCATCAGGGAAAAATCCGACGAAGGGACCGCCGAGGGCGCCCGACGCTACTTCAAGGAGGCCATCCGCCTCTACGGCGTCAAGACGGCCGACGTTTCGGCCATCGCCAGGAAATTCTTCCGAAGCGTCGAACCCAAGACGAAGAAGGAGATCTTCTCCCTCTGCGACGAGCTGTGGCGATCGGGCTTCATGGAGGAATCTTTCGTCGCCTGCCACTGGGCCTACGCCCTGAGGGAGCGCTACGCCGAAGACGACCTGGACCTTTTCGAAAGATGGCTTGAAAACCACGTCAGCAACTGGGCCTCCTGCGACACCCTCTGCAACCACACCCTCGGCGCCTACTTCACGGCCTTTCCCCACCGGACGGAGACCCTGCTGGACTGGACGCGATCGCCCAACCGGTGGGTCCGGAGGGCTTCGGCCGTCTCCCTCATCATCCCCGCCAGAAAAGGGCAGTTCGAAAAAGAGGTCTTCGCCGTAGCCGAAAGGCTCCTTCTCGACGAGGACGATCTGGTCCGCAAGGGCTACGGCTGGCTCCTCAAGGTCACCTGCGCCGAACACGAAGACGACGTCTTCCGCTACGTCCTGGCAAGAAAGGACGTCATGCCCCGCACGGCCCTCCGCTACGCCATCGAGAAGATGTCCCCCGAGCGGCGCCGGGAGACCATGGGCAAATAGGGCGGCGGAAAACCCCGCCGGAGTTCCCGCGGCGCCGCCCCGATCGGGCCCCGCTTTTTTCGTCTTCGCCTCCTTCAGGCCAGGGAGAAGGCGACTTCCGTCCGCCACGCCTCCACGGGAAGCCTGTCGGGATCGGTGAGGTAGACTTCGATCCCCGGCGTTCCGGCCACGAGTCCCTCCTCTTTCATCTTGGCCTCGAGGGCCTTCCACGTCTCGTGGAGGCGCCCGTAGTCCCCGACGTGGATCGTGGCGAAGACGCGCAGGGCCGGAACGAGGCGGGAGAGAATCTCTTCGTCGCCTCTCACGACTCCGTCCGTGGGGCAGCAGACTTCGACGTCCATCGCCTCGGGATTGCAGGACGGGCAGTGGTAGAGGGTGAAGGGCGGTCCCGCCGGACGGGCCCCCTCCCGTTCGAGGCAGGCGGAAAGCCTCTCGTAGGCTTCGCCGTGGAAGGAGGCGACGGCCTCCAGAGAGGTGATGCCCCGAAGGCTGATCACCTGGACAGGGGGATACTCTTTCGTCTCGAACGGGACCGACAGGGCTACCCTCTCCTTTCTCGCGGCCATCGGGGAAAGAGGACCGCTCGTCCCCCCTCCGGCAGAAGAAGAAGGGGCTCGGCAGGACATTGTCTATATGTCAACATTACCGCGAACGACTACTTCATGTCAAATCATCGCCGACGGAAAGCTGCGCTCAGACGTCTTGCCCCTCCCCCCGGAAGACTTCATCCTGAGGGAACGTCCGAACCGGGCAGGGCGACTCCGGGCCGAAGCTATGGTCAGGAAAGGTCATGGCCTTCCGACGCTCTTTTTACCGAAGACGGGGGACAAGGGGCTCGGGACCGAAAGAGGGGACGTCTCTTTGGCGCCTTTCCTCCCGGAGAGGATCTCTCGGTCCTCGCCGGGAGGAAAGGCCCGAGGAGATCCCGACGGAGACTCCCGCGGCGTCCGCCCAAACCCCTGCCCGCCTCATCGGACGGAGCGCAGGCGGCCGATGTTGGCCATGATGCGCCGCGTCGTCTCGGGCCGGTTCATGGTGTAGAGGTGAATGCCGTCGACGCCCGCAGCGAGGAGATCGACGATCTGCTCCGTGGCGTAGGCGACGCCCGCCTCGGCCAGAGCCTCGGGGTGGTTGGCGTAACGGGCCATCATGCGGGTGAACTTGGGCGGCAGCGAGGCGCCGCAGAGGGAGACGATGCGCTGGACCTGCCTCACGTTGAGGACGGGAAAGACGCCGGCGACGAGGGGGACGTCGATGGCACGCCCGGCGAGACGGTCGCGGAAGCGATGGAAACGCTCGTTGTCGAAGAAGAGCTGGGAGATGAGGAGATCGGCTCCGGCCTCGACTTTCTCCTTGAGGTGGTCCAGATCCTCCTCGCCGTCGGCGCACTCGACGTGCCCTTCGGGGTAGGCGGCGGCGGCGATGCAGAAGCGTCCCGGGAAGGCGCTCCGGATGTGGGCGATGAGTTCCGAGGCGTAGGGATAGCCTTTCACGACATCGGGCCCTTCGAGGGGACGATCGCCTCGAAGGGCGAGGATGTTGGTGACGCCCCGATCCAGCAGGGAAGTGCAGATGGCGTCCAGCTCGGCGACGTCGTGGCTCATTCCCGTCAGGTGGGCCACGGCGTTCAGGCCGTAGACGCGATGGAGCCTCGAGGCGATTTCAACCGTCCTGTCCCGGCTCGAGCCTCCGGCGCCGTAGGTGACGCTGACGTAGCCCGGCTCCAGGTCGGCTATGGCCTCGATGGTGTCGTAGACTTTTTCGACGGGGACGTCGGCTTTTGGGGGAAAGATTTCGAAGGAGACGACGGGTCCGGTCCTGCGGAAGAGGTCGACGATGAACAGGCTACTCCCCTCCCTTCCTTGCCGCCATGAGGCGGTCGACGAGGCGGGCGGCCTCGATGGCGTCGGCGGCATAGCCGTCGGCGCCGATCGTGTCGGCAAAGGCGGCGTTGACGGCCGCTCCGCCGACGATGAAGAAGGGCTCGGGGCCTCCCTCTCTCCCCTGGGCGATGACGTCTTTCATGTGCTCCACCGTCGTCGTCATGAGGGCCGAAAGGCCGACGACATCGGCTCGGGCCTCCCGGGCTGCGGCGAGAATGCGATCGGCGGGAACGTCGACGCCGACGTCGACGATGCGGTAGCCTCGGCTTTTGAGGACCATGGCGACGACCTTCTTTCCCAGATCGTGAAGATCGCCCTCGACGGTGGCGAGCAGGACCGTCCCCCGTTTTTCCAGGCTCTCGCCTCTTTCTGCCATACGCCTTTCGGCCAGGTCGCAGAGGGCCTGGGCGGCCTGAGAGGACTGAAGGAGCTCGGGGAGGAAGAAGTCGCCGCAGTCGTAGAGGCGCCCCACCTCCTCGAGGGCGGGGATGACCGCGTCGGCGATGAGGGCCATCGGCGGAAGTCCGGCGGCCAGGAGAGCCTCGCCCGCTGCCAGGGCCGCCTCTCTGTCGCCCTCGACGACGGCCGGGCCGAGGGAGGGCCTCTCCGGAACCTTCGCTTCGACCTGGCCCGTGACGTCACGGGCCTTGGCCGAGGCGATGTAGCGTTTCAGGGCCGGGTCTCGGCCGACGAGAGCCTCTCCGGCGGCGACGGTCTCCATGAAGGCCCTGTCCAGGGGATTGGCGATGACGGCGTCGAGGCCCGAGGCGAGGGCCATGGCGAGAAAGGTTCTGTTGAGCAGGCCCCGATCGGGGAGCCCGAAGGAGACGTTGCTGATGCCCAGGATGGAACGGGCCCCCAACTCGCGGAGTCCACGAAGGCTTTCGAGGGTCACGGCGGGACCGGAGGCGTCCGATCCGGCCGTCAGGGTGAGGGGGTCGATGAACAGGTAACGCCGGGGAAGCCCCATGGCATCGGCCGCCTCGACGGCCTTCCGTGCCAGGGCCAGCCGCCTTTCGACGGTGGCGGGAATGCCCGCCCCGTCGAGGGTGAGGACGACGAGAGCCGACCCGGTCTTTCTGGCGAGGGCCAGTCCTCGGGCGAGGGGCTCGTCGTCACAGGTGACGGAGTTGACGAGAGGAACGCCGCCGTAGGAGCGGGCCGCCTCGTCAAGGAGGGACAGGTCGTCGCTGTCGAGGGAGAGAGGCAGGGGGGAGGCCGTCAGAACGGCCTCGACGGCCCGGCGGAAAAGAACCTGCCGATTCTGACCGGCGATGCCCGTGTTGACGTCGAGGAGGGAGGCCCCGGCCTCGGTCTGAAGCCGGGCCTCGTCTCGGACGACGGACCACTTTCCCTCGATCATGGCCTCCTTCAGGGGGCCTTTGCGGGAGGGGTTGATCCTCTCTCCGACGATGAGGAGAGGCTCGCCGCGGCCGCAGGCGAAGACGTGACTCCTGCTGGCCAGGGCCGTCGAAGCGGGGGCTCCGGGAAGGGGCCGAGGCAGGGGCAGCCCGGCCAGAGCGGCGATGTGGTCCGGTCCGGTTCCGCAGCAGCCTCCGACGACGGAGGCTCCCGCCTCGACGAGGGAACGGCAGGCCCCGGCGAAGCTCTCGGGATCGAGGGTCAGGCCCCGGGCGGGGAGGCCGGCGTTGGCGTAGACGAAAAGGGGCAGATCGCAGCTCCGGCCCATTCGGGCCACGACGTCGACGTAGGCGTCGGGACCGACGCCGCAGTTGGCGCCCAGAGCCGAGGCCCCGACGGCCATGGCCCAGGCCGCCGCCACTTCCGGCGTCGTCCCCGTCATCGTGGCGCCGTTGCGGTCGAAGGTGAAGCTGACGACGAAGGGAGCGGACGCGTCTTCCTCCTTGAGGGCCATGACGGCGGCCTTGGCCTCGCGGAGATCGAGCATGGTCTCGATGAGGATGAAATCGGCCCCTCCCGCCAGAAGCCCTTTTATCTGAGGGCGAAAGGCCGCCAGGGCCTCGTCGAAGGAGACGTCGCCCAGAGGCTCGACGAGACGGCCCAGAGGGCCGACGGAACCGGCCACGAGGGCTCTGTCGCCCAGGGCCTCCCGGGCTGTGCGGGCCGCCAGAAAGCCGATCTCCTCGGCCCGCCCCTGGAGACCGCGGTGGGACAGTTTGATCGTCGAGGCGCCGAAGCTGTTCGTCTCGACGATGTCCGCCCCGGCCTCCAGGTAGGCCTCGTGAATGGAGCGGACGGCCTCGGGAGAGGAAAAGAGCATCTCCTCCGGCAGAGAGGGGGAACGCCATCCCTTTTCCGCCAGCAAGGTCCCCATGGCGCCGTCGAGGAGGACGACTCTCCTCTTCTTTTCTATCCAGCTTTTGAGGTCTATGGCGATCGCCGTCCCTTCCCTGTCGTTTTGTCCGTACGAGATCCATTTTAGCCCATGGCGACTCCGCCGACAGAGGGTGCGAATCCCCGGCGGCGACGGTTTTCCGAGCTTTTCCGGGAGAGAAAGATTGCGGGGACGCATGCTTCATCCTATTCATTGCGTTACATGCAAGGTATAATCGCTCAAACTGACCAGAAAGAAGGGTATCGCCCATGACTCGCCGACCTCTTTCGCCGAGGGGAAAAATCGCCCTCCTCTGCTCGAGCCACTTTATCAACGACATCCACTCGGCCTTCCTCAACACCTTCATCCCCGTCATCATCGCCAACCTGGGCATCTCCGTCGCCCGGGCGGGAGGGCTCCAGGCCCTCTCGGGAGCGATCCACATCTGCTGCCAGCCCCTGCTGGGCTTTCTGGCCGACCGGTCGTCGCGGCCCATCCCCGTCATCGTCGGCCCCCTCCTGGCCGCCCTGGGCTCTTCCATGCTCCCCCTGGCCCCCAGCTACGGCGCGGCCCTCCTCCTCACGGGACTCTGGGGTCTGGGAAGCGCCACCTTCCATCCCCAGGGACACGGCGCCGTGGGGCTCGTCTCGCCGTCGGGCCGTCTTGCCTTCAACATCTCCCTCTTCAGCGTCGCCGGAATGCTGGGCGGAACGCTGAGCCCCCTTTACGCCCTGAGCCTGAAAAAACTCGTCGGCTACCGTCTCCTGCCCCTGGCGGCCCTCGTCCCCGTGACTCTCCTGGGGCTCCTGACCTGGCGTTTCCTGGCCCGTTTCGACGACGACGAGAAGCCGGCGGGGACGTTCCGCCTGGGCGACGTCGGCCGGAGCCTCTCCGTCGTCTTCAGAAAGATCTACCGGGTCTGGGCCATCTCGGTCACGCGCGATACGGCCTTTCAGGCCACGCGCTTCTTCCTTCCCCTCGTCGTCACCGCCTCGGGCGGAGGCCTGGGCCAGATCGGGACGATCCTCTTTTTCATGATGGCCGCCGGGACGGTCTCGCCCCTCATCGGGGGGCACCTCTCCGACGCCTTCGGCAAGGAGCGGGTCCTTTTCGTCATCCTCCTGGCCACGCCCCTCTGCCTCGTTCCGGCGGCCCTCCTCTCGGGCCTGCCCTCCTACGTCCTCTTCATCGTCGGGACGGCCCTCATCAACGCCACTCAGCCCATCACGGCGGCCATGGGCCAGGAGGCCGCCCCCGAGGCGCGCAGCACGGCCAGCTCCATCGTCATGGGTCTCTCCTGGGGACTGGGCGGTTTCGCCATGGCTCCCCTGGGTTACCTGGCCGACAGGGCAGGCCTGACGACGACCCTCGTCGTCATCGGCCTCCTCCCCCTGCTCTCCCTGCCCTTCCTGCGGAGGAGGACCGCCTGAACGAACTCGACGACAGCTCTCTCCGCAGGCGGGAGCAGGTAGGAGACCGCTCCCGTCCGGGTCGCGGTTTCCCCGTCGTCGATGGCGGCACGACGGGGGAGGGAGTTTTCAGGGGAAAGGAGGATCATCGGCATGGCCCTCACCGTGTCTGAAATGCTCCGGATCGGATCCTTGAAAGGGCTGACCCTGCTGGCCGGGGAGAAGGGCACACGGGAGAGGACGGTAAGCACCGTCGTCGTCATCGATACGCCCGAAGCCCATCAATGGCTGCGCGGCGGAGAGTTCCTGATCACGTCCGGCTACATCTTCTGCGAGAGGCCTCTGGAACTTCTCGCCTTCGTAGAGGGAGCGGGGAGGTCCAAAGCCGCCGCTTTCGGGGTGAAGATAGGCAGATATCTCGGGAAAATCCCCAACGACGTTCTCGAATCCGCCAACAGGCTCCACTTTCCCATAATAGGGATACCCGAACATTTCAACCACGTTGACATCATCCATCCCGTCATCGCAACCATCACCCATGATGATTACAACCAGGCGATCTCAAGGGATAAAATAAACAATTTATACACCAACTTAATCCTAAATGGAGCCTCTGTTGACGATATTATCCAAAAAACTGCCGAACTCATTGATACAGACATAGCTTTCCTAGACATACGAACAGGATGCTTTTTTGCCACTAAATACTCAAATATCACGCTAAATAACACGAATAATTTCAATAAAATTCCTATTTTACTAGAAGAAAAACCAAGGGCTTATCTATTCATGGAAAAATCTATAGAAAAAATCGACAACCCCGAATTTTCAACAACTTTAGATATAGCAAAAAAGCATATCGCTATATTAATGCAACGGGAAGATGCCGAAATACGAATTGAAAACTACCATATTGAAGATTTTTTAAAAAATCTACTCTATAATAAAAACATAAACGAAAATGACGTAAAAAGAAAAGCCAAATTCTATAAATGGGGTTTATCTTGGAACCTTGCCATCGCCATCATCAAGGATGGCCCAAATGTGTCGGAAGACAGGGGGAACAAACCCCTATTTGAATCTTTGTTGCTAAAAATAAGATTAAAATTCATTGGCTCCCTAGGACTTGCATCCGACCATAATCTTGTCTTGTTTGTTCCATTAAAAACAAAAAATGATTCAAATATGCTATTTGAATACATACAAGGAATGATAGCACATGAAAATCACGAAAATAGTTTTTATCTAACATGCGGTCTGAGTTCCATAAAAAATGGACTATGTTTAGCGAGAGAAGCCTTCTCTGAAGCCCAGAAAGCTTTAGATGTCGTCATGAGAACATCCAACAACCCGCCTATAAGGGTTTTCGATGAAATAGGTCTGGATGGAATTCTAAGCATATTAAAAGACACGGAAATGGGACAAAATTTCATCGACAAGCAACTGGGACCCCTTTTACTCAAACATAATTCCCCAAAAAGATTTGATCTCATGGAAACGCTGGAGGCCCTCGTCCGCCGCGACTGGCAGATCGGTCCTGCCGCCGCGGATCTCAAAATACATTACAACACAATGAAATACAGGATCCGCTGTCTGGAGGAGGCACTCGATCTGACCGATCACGACGACAGACGTCGGACGGAACTCGCTCTGGCCGTGCTTTTGTACCAAATCGACAAAAAAGCCTCCGCCTCTTAGTTCCTCCTAAACAATAAGCCACGAGTCCTGTCCTTTATTCTCACTTTTCTGTCCCGCTCGTCGCCCCTCCTCTCCGTCGCCGACGATGTTCCCCTTCCCCCGAAAACCTACACTTCACTCCATGGAACCGACATCCATTCAAGGGAGGTCCTATCATGGAGTTCAAAAGCGGCATCGAACCTACGGCGACCTATCGGTCGATGGAGCTCGCCAAGGGGGCGCTCACCCTCGTCCGCGACGTCATGCTCGCCCAGAAGGGAGAGACCGTCGTCATCACCTGCGACAGCTCGGGAGACAGGCGCGTGGCCGAGGCGACCGCCGAAGCGGCCCACGCCGTCGGGGCCCGTCCCCTCCTCCTCTACTACCCCACGCCACGCCAGACCTTCGCGAGCGAAATGAGCGCGCCCATGGCGGAAGCCACCGCCCATGCCGACGTCTGGATCGAGTTCGCCTACGCGACGGTGATGCACTCCCAATCGTGGAGAAACGCCCTTGAACGCGGCTGCCGCTACATCAATCTCACCGGCATGGATGTCGCCATGGCCGTCAACTGCATCGCCAACGTCGATTACGATCTGATGATCGAAATGGGACGGTATTTCCAGAAGCGCCTCGGGGCGGCCGACAAGGTCGAAATCCGCAGCGCGGCGGGGACGAATCTCGTCGCCTTCAATCGGGGACGCAAGATCCGTCTTTCCGGGGAAAAGGCCACTCAGAAGGGCTACCCCATCATGCTCGGAGGACAGGTCAGCTGGTGCCCCATCGAGGAGACCATCAACGGGACGCTGGTCTTCGACGGGGCCGTCTTCCCTCCCGAGGAGCTGGGAATCCTCCGGGAACCCATCAGGCTGGACCTCGTCGACGGCGTCGCCGTCAAGATTTCGGGGGGCCGGGAAGCCGACGTCTTCCGCTCCTGGCTGGAGTCCTTCCGTGATCCCGCCATGTTCCGTCTGGCCCACTATTCGTTGGGCTTCAATCCCGGGGTGACGGCTCCGACGGGCAGAATCGTCGAGGACGAGCGCGTCTTCGGCTGCATCGAGTTCGGGTTCGGCAGCCAGGGCAAGCAGATCATGGGGCGCTGCTGGTCCGCCGCCTCTCACACCGACGGGATCACCCTCTCTCCGACGATCCTCCTCGATGACGACGTTTTCGAGGACGAGGGGATCTATCGCGACGCTCACGCCGGCGAACTGTGCCGGAAGATGGGCGTATCCGGCTACTGACGGCGCGGCCTCCCTCATGGACCGCTTGGACCGTAAACTTCAGGAGCTCTTCCCGGAGATCCTCTCCTCCCTTCAGGCTTCCGTCAGGATCCCCTCCGTGCGCGCCTCGGCCGAAAAGCGAGCGCCTTTCGGCCGGGAGGTCGGGAGGGCCTTGGATCATGCCCTCCGCGAAGCCCGTCGCCTGGGGCTGCGGACGGGGGAGTGCGACGGCTATGTGGGCTGGGCCGAGATCGGCGACGGCGACGAGATGGTCGCCGTCCTCGCCCATCTCGACGTCGTTCCGGCCGGCGACGGATGGAGCCTCCCTCCCTACGGGGCGGAGGTGAGGGAGGGGCGGCTCTACGGCCGAGGCGCCATGGACGACAAGGGGCCCGCCATCGGGGCCCTCTGGGCGCTTCACGCCATTCAATCGCTGGCCCTGCCCCTCCGTCGGCGCATTCGCCTCATCTTGGGGACGAACGAGGAGAGCGGGATGGCCGACATTCCCCATTACCTTCAGGCCGGAGGCGAATCGCCCCGTTTCGGGTTCACGCCCGACGGCGATTTCCCCATCGTCGCCGCCGAAAAGGGTCAGCTCCACGTCGATTTGAGGGGGGCACTGCCGCCTCATCGGCGGATCGGCCTGAAAAAACTGACGGCGGGGACGGCCCGCAACGTCGTGCCCGACGAGGCGGGCGCCACCCTGTCCTGCCCCGACGAAACGGCGGCCGCAAGGATCGCGGATGTCCTGAACGAAGGCGCTTCGGCCGGAGGAATCCCCCTTTCCCTTCGAGGGAAGGGGACGGAGACCCTCGACGTTTCCCTCCGGGGGCGTTCGGCTCACGGCAGCACGCCGGAACGGGGCGTCAACGCGGCGCTGCTTCTTATGGACCTCCTCGGCGAGGTCGACGAAGACTGGGCCCGTCGCCTGCGAGAGGTGGCCCGTTGCTTCCTCGGCGACCCCGGGGGACGGAGTCTGGGACTGGCCGTCTCCGACGCGCCTTCGGGAGCCCTGACGTGCAACGTGGGCATCGTCGAGGGGGGAGAGGACTCTTTCCTGATGGGCCTCGACATCCGCCACCCCGTCACCGCCGATGCGGAGGAGCTGTTGGACCGCCTCGGCGGCTGGGCTCGGGGGCAATCCCTCGGCATGGAGCTTCTGCGCCGCAAGCCGCCTCTCTGGATGCCTCCGGAAAGCGAGCTGATCCGGCGCCTTCAAAAGGTCTACCGGGAGAAGACCGGCCAGGAACCGTCGCTTCTCTCCATGGGAGGCGGAACCTACGCCAAGGCCCTGCCGAACACGGTGGCCTTCGGTCCCCGCTTCCCCGGCGATCCGGACGTCGTTCACAAGGCCGACGAATACATCGCCCTCGACTCTTTTTCGCGCACCGTCCGCATCATGGCTGCCGCCATGGTGGAACTGGCAAGCTGAGGAGTGATCCCATGGACGTCAGGGAACGCGTCAAGGCGCTGGAACCGTCCACCCTGTTGCTGAGCGTCATCGTCTCCGTCCTGTCGGCCATCATCTGCATGCAGCTCATCGCCCGGATCGGCATTCCCGCCAACACCTCCATTCTGGGCGCCGTCATCGCCATGGCCCTGGCCCGGCTTCCCTTCTCTCACTGCAGGCGCTTTCGGTCCCTGGAACGGCAGAACCTGGTACAGACGATGGCCTCCGGGGCGGGGTTCGCCGCCTCCAACTGCGGCCTGCTGGCCATCGGCGTCGTCTACGCCCTGGGGGAGAGGACCTATGTCCTCCCCATGCTGATCGGATCGGGGATCGCCACGCTCATCGGCATTCATTTTGTCTACCAGACGTTCGATTCGTCCATTTTCCCCGCCGCCGGAGCCTGGCCGCCCGGCGTCGCCACCGCTCAGGCCCTGATCGCCGGAGACGAGGGGGGACAAAAAGCCATCCGCCTCCTTCAGGGTGCCGCCACGGGCGCCATCGGGAGCCACTTCGGTCTGCCCATGGCCGCCATCGGCATCGTCTTCATCGCCAACACCTTCGCCATGTCCGCCCTCGGCCTGGGCCTCCTATTACGGGGCTACTCCTCCTCTCTTTTCGCCCTCGACCTGGGAAAGACCTACATCCCCCACGGCGTGATGATCGGAGCCGGAATCGTCTCGCTCTTTCAGGCCCTCCGGATCGTCACGGCCGGGGAAAAGGGACCGAAGGGAGAGGGGAACCCTTCCGATCCGTCAGAGGCCTTTCTCCGTCCCTCCGTCTCGAATCAAGAGCTTCGCCGCGCCATGGTGGTCCACATCGCTCTTTTCGCGGCAGGAGCGGCCCTTCTTTCCCTCATAGGGGGGCTCTCCCAGTCGATGTCCCTTCCCCGACTGGGCGCATGGATTCTCTGGACGACCTTCTCCGCCTCCGTCGCTCCCGTACTCGTCGGGCTCAGCGCCATGCATTCCGGCTGGTTTCCCGCCTTCGCCATAAGCATCATCTTCCTGAGTCTGGGGCTTTTCATGGGCTTTCCGGCGCTTCCGCTGGCGCTCATGGTCGGCTATATCTCCTGCACCGGCCCCTGCTTCGCCGACATGGGCTACGACCTCAAGACAGGCTGGTGCATCCGGGGTTCGGGACGAAATCGGGAAGCAGAGGCGGCCGGGAAAAAGCAACAGTTTCTGGCCGAGGCCCTGGGCGGGGTCATCGCCATGGCAACCGTCTATTTCCTCATGGATATGCATTTCCGCCTCGACCTCCTCGCTCCCGTCAGCCGGGTCTTCGCCACGACCATCAAGGCCGGAAGCCATCCCGCGATCCTGCGGGAACTGCTCCTCTGGGCTCTCCCCGGAGCGCTGGTCCAATTCGCTGGAGGTCCGCAGCGAGCTCTGGGGATCCTTTTCGCCACGGGGCTGCTGATCAACAATCCCGTCTACGGGCTGGGCGTCGCCGCCGCCGTCGTCTTCAAGCTCCTGATGGGCAGGGAATGGATGGAAATCCGCGAAGCGGGCCTCATCGCCGGAGACGGCCTCTACGGATTCTTCTGGGCCCTGTTCAAGTCCTTCGGAGGGTGATCCTTCTCCCGGGGGAGGGGGGCCTCCTCCGGGACGCCTCCTTCCGGGACTACCTCCCCTCGGCGAAATGACGTACAATAGGCGACATTCACGGCATGCCCATAGCCCATGAGGAGATGATCGCGATGAAACTGTCGGCACGAGCGATGGCCATGGAGGCCTCGGCTACCCTGGCCGTGACGGCCAAGGCCAAGGAGCTGAAGCGTTCCGGCAAACCCGTAATCTCTTTCGGCGCCGGAGAGCCCGATTTCGCCTCCCCTCCGGCCGCCCTCGAGGCGGCAAGGGCCGCCATGGAGCGCGGCGAGACGCACTACACGGCGGGAGCGGGCATTCCCGAGCTGCGCGAGGCGATCTGCCGCTACTACAGGGAGCGCTTCGGCCTCGACTACGACCCCTCTCAGGCCCTCGTCGGCTCCGGGGCCAAGCCCCTCGTCTACACGGCCTTCGGCTGCATCCTCGATCCCGGCGACGAGGTCGTCGTCTTCGCTCCCGCCTGGGTGAGCTACGTCGAGCAGATCCGCCTCTGCGGCGGCAGGGAGGTCGTCGTCGACACGGCCGGGACGGATTTCATCCCCACCATGGAGGCCCTCCGAAAGGCCCTCACGCCCCGGACGGTGGCCCTCCTGATCAACACGCCCTGCAACCCCACGGGCGTCGTCTACGACGGAGCCCTTCTCAAGGAGCTGGCCGCCTTCGCCGAGGAACACGATCTCTGGATCGTCTTCGACGAGATCTACGAGCGTCTCACCTACGGCACGGCACGGCACGAGAATATCGTCGCCCTGGCCCCGGCGGCGAAGGAGCGGACGGTCCTCATCAACGGCGTCAGCAAGGCCTTCGCCATGACGGGATGGCGCATCGGCTACGCCCTGGCCCCCAAGCCCCTTCTCTCCAAGATGTCGGCCTTTCAGGGCCACCTGACGTCCAACGCCTGTTCCATCTCCCAGTGGGCCTCCGTGGGGGCCTTCAGAGGCGCCGAGGAGGACGTGAGAGCCATGCACGGCGCCTTCGAGGAGAGGCGTGACCTCATCGTCGAGCGCCTCAGGGCCATGCCCCACATCGCCTTCGCCGAGCCTGAAGGGGCCTTCTACGCCTTCGTCGACATCCGGGACTGCCTGGGGATGAAGCACGACGGCCTCTCCCTCGACGACGACGTCGCCTTCTGCAGCCGCCTTCTCGAGGCGGAGTACGTCGCCGCCGTCCCGGGAAGCGCCTTCCTCGCCCCCGGGTACGTGCGCTTCTCCTACGCCAACGCGAAAGAGGAGATCGCCGAGGGAATGACGCGCTTCCACCGTTTTCTCGACGGCCTTCGGGCCTGACGGTTTCCTCCGAGACGGAGACGCGAAGGATCAGAAAAAGCATTTTTAATGAAGAGCCCCGGGCTTTTGCCCCAGGGGCTCTTTTATGTTATACTTTTGGACATCCTTCAGGTTTGCTCTATTCCTTCCGTTACCCTTCCGACGATCGACCTCCTCCTTGGGAATAAGGCGAAGACCGGGCCCTCCAGGCCCGTCTCCCGCCCGTCCTTTCGCACCTCGCCCACGAAAGGAGATGACGCGATGCGACAGATGACAGAACCTTTCCGATTCAAGAGCTGCGACCTCGTCCCCCTCAGCACGGGACTGCGGGCCCAGACTCTCGACGAGCTGGCCCAACGGCTCCAGGTCGCTCCCGAAGGGAGCCTCCACTACCACTTCTGGGGACGGCTCCTCCGCCCCCAGATCGGAGAGAGCGAGTACGGCAACGACTTCGCCTCCTGGACCGAGTCGGAGCTTCACGACCGGACCCTGGCCGAGCGGTTTTCCGCCGCCAACCCCTCCGACTACGACGACCTGGAGGGCCTCAGGGAAGAGCTTCTCTCCCTCGTCGAGGGGCGCCTCGACGAGGAGGAGCGGCTCCACTGGTTCCGGACGGAGCGCCCCTTCTTCTTCACGCGGGGCCAGCTCCTCGTCTTCGACGGGCAGATGACGGCCTCGACGCCGGAAGAGCTTCACCGCGCCTTCGGCGAAGCGGAACGCAGCAGTCTTTTCTACCATTTCATCGACGCCCGGAGGCGGACGGAAGGCCATGGGGACGACTTTTCCCTCTGGCTGGAGGCCTTCGAGGAGACGGAAGAGGCTCGGAGACACCTCCGCTATCTCGACCCCTATCTCCTTTCCCTCGAAGAGCTCCGATCGGGCCTCCGGCAGGCGATGGCGTCGGGAGAGGAGGCGAAAACATGATGTCGGGACAGACACTCCTCGATCGCTACGAGGCCGTCGTCGGACCGCCCGTCATCCGCCATCTTCGCCAGCTCGGCGATCACCTGGCGGGCCTGCGCGTCGTTCACGTCAACTCGACGCGCAGCGGCGGCGGCGTGGCCGAGATCCTCAACCGCTTCGTCCCCCTCATGAGGGCCCTCGGCATCGACACGGCCTGGGAGGTCCTGACGGGAACGGAGGCGTTCTTCGACGCCACGAAGACGATCCACAACGCCCTTCAGGGCTCGTCGAAGGGACTCGCGACGGAGATGATGCGGGCCTTCGAGGCGACGAACGAGGCCAACGCGGAACGCCTCCGCCCTCTTCTGGAGGAGGCCGACTTCGTCTTCATCCACGATCCCCAGCCGGCACCTCTCCTGGCTTTCTGCCCGAACCGGAGGGGAAAGTGGATCTGGCGCTGTCATATCGACGTGAGCCGCCCCAACCGCAAGGTCTGGCGCTATCTGAGACGCTGGGTCGCCCCCTACGACGCCGACATCTTCTCCCTGGCCGACTTCGCCCAACCCCTCCCCCACCTCCAGTACCTCATTCCCCCCAGCATCGACCCCCTGAGCGAGAAGAACACCGACCTCTCCGACGACGAGGTCCGATGGACGCTGGAACGCCACGGTATCGATCCCTCTCGGCCCCTCGTCGTCCAGGTCTCCCGCTTCGACCGATTCAAGGACCCCTTGGGCGTCATCGAGGCCTACCGTCTCTGCCGGCGCCATCAGGATCTCCAGCTGGTCCTCGCCGGAGGAGGGGCCTCCGACGATCCGGAAGGAGCCGTCGTTCTCGAGGAGGTCCTGGCCGCGGCGGCGGGCGACGCCGACATCCACGTCCTCGTCCTCCCCGACGACGCCCACAGGACGATCAACGCCCTCCAGAGGGGGGCCACGGCGGTCATGCAGAAATCGACGAAGGAGGGATTCGGCCTCACCGTCTCCGAAGGTCTATGGAAGCACAAACCCGTCATCGGCGGCGACACGGGGGGCATCCGCCTCCAGGTGATGGACCGGTTCAACGGCTACCGCGTCCGCACCCCGCAGGGAGCGGCCCTGCGACTCCGCCACCTCCTCCAGCACCCGAATCAGGCAAGACGGATGGGGGAAAACGCCCACCACCACGTCAGGGAGAATTTCCTCATCACCCGTCAGCTTCGAAGCGTCCTGGCCCTCATGGCCGCCCTGCGGGCCGGCGATCCCGAAAGGCTGGAGGTCTCCTTCTGATGCTCCTTCCCGAGGCCTTCCGGCACCGCCTCGCCCGGGCCCGGCACGCCCTCTTCATGATCGATTACGACGGCACTCTGGCCGCCTTCCGTGCCCGGCGCGATCTGGCCTACCCCGACGGCGGCGTCCGAGAGGGGCTGGAGCGGGTCATCGCCTCGGGGACGCGCCTCGTCGTCATCTCCGGCCGGGAGGCCGCCGAGGTCTCAAGCCTCCTCGGTATCGCGGGGCTGGAAATATGGGGCTGCCACGGAGCGCAACGACGCACCGCCGACGGAGAGTCCTTCCTTCCTTCCCTGACGGCCGAGCAGCAGAACCTCCTCGCCGAAGCCGAGACGAGAGCTCTTCCGGTCCTTCCCGAAGGGACGCTGGAAAGGAAGCCCCTGTCCCTGGCGGGACACTTCCGCTCCCTTCCCCCGGGCGCGAGGGCGGAGGCGGCCAGGGATCTCAGGCAGGCCTGGGAACCCCTCGTCGGCGACGACGGAGAGCTGCGCCCCTTCGACGGAGGCCTCGAGTTCCGCTTCCGACGCCACCACAAGGGAAGGGCCGTGGCGACGCTCATCGACGAGGAGAGGGAGGCCGTCGCCGCCTACGCGGGCGACGACGAGACCGACGAGGACGCCTTCCGGGCCCTCCGGCCCTCCGATCTGGCCATTCTCGTCGCCGAAAGCGACCGCCCCACGGCGGCCTCTCTGAGGCTGAGGAGAAGGGACGTCCCCGCGCTCCTCGACGAGTGGGCCGCGATCGGCGAGAAGAGGCGGGAGGGCAAGAGATGAGCCCTCTGTCGGCCCGCCTCATCGTCGTCTCCAACAGGCTGCCCCTGGCCCTCAAGAGGGAGGACGGGAAGTGGCGTTTCGAGGCCGGATCGGGAGGGCTGGTCACCGCCATGGGGCCGGTCCTCAAAAACAGGGGGGGCATCTGGATCGGATGGCCCGGCAACCGGGAACCGATCGAACTCCCCCTCCTGCGCCAGATTCTCGGCCCCGTCTCGGAGGAGAGCGGCTACCGCCTCCTTCCCGTCATCCTCGACGAGGGCGAGGTGGAAAACTACTACGAGGGTTTCGCCAACGCCGCCATCTGGCCCCTCTTCCACGACCTCCAGACGGAATGTCTCTTCCATCCCCGCCACTGGGAGGCCTACGGAAAGGTCAACGGCCGATTCGCCCGCGTCGCGGCCCGCCACAGCGACAGGGAGGACCTCATCTGGGTCCACGACTACCACCTGATGCACCTGGCCCTGAAGCTGAAGGAGCGCGCCGTCGAACGACGGACCGCCTTTTTCCTCCACATCCCCTTCCCCCCGCCCGACATCTTCCTCAAGCTTCCCTGGCGCTACGAGATCATGGAAGGGCTGACGGCCTACGATTTCGTCGCCTTTCAGACCATGAGGGACCGGCAGAACTTTCAGGCCTGCCTCCGCGCCTTCTGGCCCTCGTCGCGGGTGCGGGGTCGGGGGCCCGTCGTCACCGTCGGGCGCGACGAAGGCGACATCGTCGTCGGCGCCCTGCCCATCAGCATCGATTTCGCCCATTTCGAGGCCCTGGCCCGCTCACCGAAAGCCGTCCAGACCTGCGAAGAGCTCCGCAAGGCTCATCGAGGGCGGAAGATCTTCCTCGGCGTCGACCGTCTCGACTACACCAAGGGGATCCTCCAGCGTCTGGAGGCCTACGGAAGGCTTCTGGAAGGACAGGAAGCGCTTCGGGAGAGCGTCGTCTTCATCCAGATCCTCGTTCCCAGCCGCGAAGGCGTCGAGGCCTACAGCCGCCTCCGCGACGAGATCGAGAGGGCCGTGAGCCGCATCAACGGACGATACGCCACGACGGGCTGGACGCCTCTTTCCTTTTTCTTCCGCTCCCTTCCCTCCGACGAGCTGGCCGGCTTCTACCGCGCCGCCGACGTGGCCGTCGTCACGCCCCTCCGCGACGGCATGAACCTCGTCGCGAAGGAATACTGCGCCTGCAACACCGACGGAGACGGCGTCCTCGTCCTGAGCGAGTTCGCCGGAGCGGCCGGTCAGCTGGCAAAAGGAGCGCTCCTCGTCAACCCTCACGACGTGGAGGGGCTGGCCCGGACTCTCGTCGCGGCCTGCGACATGGCCCGGGAGGAACGGGAGAAACGCATGATCCGGCTTCGCCGGGCCGTTCGAAGGCAAGACATCTTCTGGTGGGTCGACAACTTTCTCCGGGCCGCGTCGGGCAGGGCCCTCCGGGATTTCCCGCCCGACGACCTGGCACCCCTTCTTCCACGGCCTCGGGAACGCCCTCTGGCCTGACCGACCCCCCGGAAAAAGCGGGCGAAAAAAGAGGAGAGCCCTCGGGGCTCTCCTCTTTTTTCGCCCGCAAGGGGGAAAGGATCTAGCGCATGAAGATCCTCACGAGGCCCATGCTCAGGGAGGGGACGAAGGCGAAAAGGAGAAGACAGCCCAGGAGGGCGGCGAAGAAGGGGACCATGTTGCGCGAGATCTTCTCCATCTTCACGCCCGAGACGGCCGAGGCGACGAAGAGATTGGCGCCGTAGGGAGGGGTGATGAATCCCGTGGCGAGGGCCACCGTCATGACGAGACCGAAGTGGACGGGCTCCATCCCCAGCTTCTGGACGACGGGAAGAAGGATAGGCGTGAGGATGATCATGGAGGAGATGTTGTCGACGAAGCAGCCCACGACGAGGAGAAGGGCCAGGATGAGGAGGATGATGACGACGTAGTTGGAGGAGAGCCCCAACAGGGCCGTGGCGATCTTGATGGGGATCTGCTCCATCGTCAGATACTGGGCGAACCCCATGGAGAGGCCGATCATGAAGGTCGTGGCTCCGTTGACGAGGGCCGCGTCGCGGAAGGCCCGGTAGGTCGTCCTGCCGTCGAGCTCGTGATAGACGAAGCGACCGATGAAGAGGGAGTAGACGACGGCCACGACGGCGGCCTCGGTGGGCGTGAAGATGCCGCCGTAGATCCCCCCCAGGATGATCAGAGGGACGAGCAGGGCCCAGAAGGCCTCGCGAAAGGCCTTCCAGAGCCCGCCTGCCGTCGGGGGCGTATCGCTCTTGGGATAGCCCCGCCTCCTGGCGATGACGTAGGAGACGGTCATCAGGGCGAGGCCGATGATGACGCCCGGCACGATGCCGGCCATGAACATCTCGCCGATGGAGGCCCCGGAGACGACGCCGTAGATGACGAAGGGAATCGACGGCGGAATGATGACGCCGATGGAGCCCGCCGCCGCCGTCAGGGCCGCGGCGAAGCCCTCCTCGTATTTTTTCCTGCGCATGGCGGGGATCATGAAGGACCCGATGGCCGAGACCGTCGCCGGCCCCGATCCCGAGATGGCGCCGAAGAACATGCAGGCCGTGACGGTCACCATGGCCAGGCCGCCGGAGATGAAGCCCACGAGGCTGTCGGCCAGGGCGACGAGGCGCTTCGAGATGCCGCCGTAGCTCATGAGGGAACCGGCCAGCATGAAGAGGGGGATGGCCAGCAGGGGAAAGGAGTCGAGGGCGGCGAAGGCGTTCTGGCTGATCATGACGAGGGGGATGGAGCTGGTGAAATGGAGCACCAGAGCCGTCGCGATGCCCAGGGAGATGCCGATGGGGATGGAGAGGGCCAGACAGAGGGTGAGGAGGGCGAAGAGGAGGAGGACCGACATCTACTTCACCTCCGTGAGGGGCGCGCGGAAGAAGCGGACCATCTCCTCGACGAGGCGGATGGACATGAGGGCCGATCCGACGGGGACGGAGGCGTAGGCGTAGGCCATGGGCAGACGCATGGCCGGCGAGACCTGCCCCCGCTTGAGCAGGAGGAGCGTCAGCTCGGAGCCTTTGACGGCCAAAAAGAGGCTGAAGGCGAACCAGGCCAGAAGGGCGGTGAACTCCAGAAAGCGGCGGCGCGAGGGAGACAGGTGGTCGACGAGGGCCTCGATCCGCAGATGGGCGTGCTCCTTGACGGCGAAGCTGGCGCCGAGCCAGATCTGCCAGAGGAAAAGATAGCGGGCCAGCTCCTCGCTCCAGGAGAGGGAATTCCGGAAGACGTAGCGCATGATGACCTGGATGAAAATGAGGCCGACGGTGAAGGCGAGGCTGGAGACGAGAAGGATCTCCTCCAGACGGTTCCAGATTCTTCCGATCACGGTATCCCCCCCTTTGAAAGGGCCGCCGGGGGGGGACCCCGGCGGCGAGGCGCTCCTGCTAGTCGTTGGCCCTCTTGGCCAGTTCGATGAGATCGGCGCCGATCTGGTCGGCGAACTGATCGTAGACGGGGAGGGTCTTCTCGATGAAAGGCCTCTTTTCCTCCTCGGTGAGTTCGTTCACTTCCATGCCAGCCTCGCGGAGCTTGGCGATCATCTCCTCGTCCTGCTTCTGGGAGAGCTCGCGCTGGTAGGTCCTGTAGCGGACGGCCCCTTCGACGACGACCTTCTGAAGGTCCTCGGGGAGGGAGGCGAAGAAGGGCTCGTTCATGAGAAGGACCGTGGCGGCGTAGACGTGTCCCGTCAGGGAGTAGTACTTCTGGACTTCATGGAACTTGGAGGTGTAGACGAGGGGAATGGGATTCTCCTGGGCATCGACGACCTTCTGCTGAAGGGCCGTGTAGAGCTCGCCGAAGCTGATGGGCGTGGGATTGGCTCCCAGGGCCTTGAAGGTGGCCATGTGGACGGGATTTTCCATCGTCCTGATCTTGAAGCCGGCCAGGTCTTCGGGGGTGTGGATGGGGGCCCTGTTGTTGGAGATATGACGGAAGCCGTTCTCGGCGTAGGCCAGGTTCCTCAGCCCCAGAGGCAGGAGCGTCTCGGCCAGCCTGTCGCCCAGCTCGCCGTCGAGGGCCCTGTAGGCGGCCTCCTTGGACTTGAAGACGAAGGGCAGGTCGAAGACCTGGAACTTGGGCTCGAAGCCCGAGAGGACGGCGGCGGCGGGGATGGTCATCTGGACCGTTCCGAGCTGGACGGCCTCGATGGCCTGACGGTCACCGCCGAGCTGGCCGTTGGGGAAGAGCTCGACCTTGATCTGCCCCTTCGATGCCTCCTCGACGTAGGGCTTGAAGACCTCGGCCGCGGCGATGTGGGTCGACTGCGTCTCGGGAACGACGTAGGCCAGCTTGATCGTGTAGGTCTTGGCCAGGGCGGGAGCGGCCCCGACCAACCCGAGAACGGCGAAAAGCGAAAGAGCGACGGCGATGTACCTGCTTTTCAGCTTCATCGTGATGCCTCCTTCTCTTCTTCATGCAGAGACAACAGGGCTCTGCCCTCCCACGGAGCGCGAAAATCCCCTTCGACCTTCCCGTCACCTCCCGTTATGAACGATAAAAAATCATGATACAGAAAAAGAAACCGAAGTCAACTGCCGGCCACCGAAGAGCGGTAGGCCTTCATGGCGCGGGCCAACCGCTTCGCCCCCTCGCGGGCCAGGTCGGGGCTCACCTTGGCGAAGGAGAAGCGAACCGTTCCCCTGCCGTCGGCCTCGTCGGCGAAGAAGATGGAGCCGGGGATGAAGCCGATCTTCTCCTCCGTGATGGCGTAGCGGGCGAAGGAGACGACGTCGTCGAGCCAGGCGATGCGCCCCCAGAGGAAGAAACCTCCCTCGGGAACGTCGATCTCCAGGCCCAGAGGACCGCACTCCTCGCGCAGGGCCGAGGCCAGGGCGTCCCGTCGCGTCCTGTAGGCATCGTGTATCGTCGCCAGGTAGGAGGGAAGGTCCCGGTCCTTCATGAAATCCCAGACGGCGTACTGGGTGATGGCGGGAAGACTGATCTCGCAGGAGACGCGCAGTTCGGTCATCTTCGGGGCCAGCTCGGGCGGGACGGCGAGCCAGCCGACGCGGACGCCGGGAAGGACGATCTTGGAGAAGCTGCCCAGATAGAGGACCCGTCCCCCGTCACCGTCGAGGGCGAAATAACTCCCCTGGGGCCGCCCCTCGTAGCGGAGGTAGCGATAGGGGTCGTCTTCGACGAGGATCGTGTCGTAGCGACGGGCCAGATCGAGAATCTTGGCCTTCCGCTCGTCCGTCGTCGAGTAGCCCGAGGGATTCTGGAAGTTGACGATGGAGTAGATGAACTTGACGGGACCGGATTTTTCCAGAAGGGCCTCGAGGGCCTCGGGGACGATGCCCTCCCTGTCGACGGGAACGGAGAGGAAGCGGGCTCCCTGGCGCCGGAAGGTGAGAAGGGCCTCGGGATAGGTGGGGCTTTCGACGACGATGGCGTCACCCTCTTCGATGAAGGCCTCGGCGATGAGATGGATCCCCTCCTGGGAGCCGTTGGTCAGAAGGACCTCCCGCGTCGTGAGCCACGAAGGGGCCAGGCCGTCTTTCTTCATCCAGTCGACGATCCAGCGGCGAAGTTCGAGGAGGCCGCCGTTGTGGGGATAGTAGGCGAAGAGGGAGGGCTCGGAGAAGGCCCTGTCGAAGGAGGCCCTGAGCTCTTCGAGAGGGTAGAGATCGGCGCTGGGCTCTCCCGCCGTGAAGGAGATGGCTCCCAGTTCCTTCACGAGTTTCATCATCTCTCCGATGAGGGAGGGCTCCAGCCTGTGAGCCACCTTGTCGCTCAAAAAACGTTCCCAGTCTACCTGCATGTCCACGACTCCTCTCCTGTTCCGTCCCGGCCGTCTTCGATGCGGCAGCGGATGCGGTCTTCGATGTTGTCCAGATGACGCAACATGGCCGAGCGGGCCCGTTCGGGTTCGCGGGTTCTGACGGCGGCCACGATGGCCCGATGTTCCTTAAGGGCGTGAATGATTTCCCCGTCGAGAGTGGAGCTGAGGGCGAGGAAACGGCTGACGAGGCCGCTGAGACGGCCCTGGAAGTCGGCCAGGCAGGTGTTTCCGGCCATCAGGGCCAGATGGGCGTGGAAGTTCCGGTCGCTGTGGAGGATGAAAAGGCGGTTGTGCTCCCGGTGAGCCAGCTCCTCGTCGTAGACGAAGTGCTCCAGGCGGGCCAGTTCCTCGTCGTCGCCCTTCCTGCAGGCAAGGGCGGCGATGGCCCCTTCGACGGCCCGGCGCGCCTCGAAGGTCTCGGAAAGTTCGGCGAGGGAGATGTGGGCCACCTGAAGGCGGCGGTCCCGTCCCTGAACGAGAAAGCCCTCGGAGAGAAGCATTTTCAGGGCCGTCCTCACCGGCGTGCGGCTCACCCCGAGACGGGCCGCCACCTCTTCCTCGCGGAAAAAGGTGCCGGGAGAGAACTCGCCGTTGAGGATCCCGTTGCGCAGCTCGTAATAGGCGCGATCGGTCAATGTCGGAGCCGATGGCCTCACGGCAGACCCTCCTTTACTGCATACTGGACACAGGCTAAAACGGACTTGCGGCGCCGACCTCGTTGCGAACACTGATAAATTCGACTTGTACTAAAAAAATTAGCTGGACACAACTATAGCACCGGCTGTAAACTGATGCAAGCAGAGCACAGGAAGCGAAGCTCTTTTCAAAAAACCAGGGCCGCCATCGGCGGGCCGCCGTCACCGAACGGGAGGAGTGCCCTTTCATGGATATCGCAGTGCTCATCAAACAGGTTCCCGACACGGACGAGGTGAAGATGGACCCCGAAAAGGGGACGATGATCCGCGACGGCGTCGGCAGCCTCATCAATCCCCTCGACATGAACGCCCTCGAGGCGGCTCTGACCCTTGCCCGCCGGGGCGGCACGGTCACGGTCCTCTCCATGGGCCCCGCTCAGGCCGAACGGGCCCTCAGGGAGGCGCTGGCCCTGGGAGCCGACAGAGCCCTTCTCCTTTCCGACCGGGCCTTCGCCGGGGCCGACACGTGGGCCACGGCCAAGGTTCTGGCGACCCTCCTGGATAAGAAGGGCCCCTTCGACGTCATCCTCGCCGGCGAGAAGGCCACCGACGGAGAGACGGGCCAGGTTGGCCCCGAGGTGGCCACGTTCCTCTCCATTCCCTTCGCCACCTACGTGAGCCGCATCGAGGCCTCCGACGAGGGGATCACCGTCCGCCGCACCGTCGAGGAGGGCTACCAGCACCTTCGTCTTCCCCGCCCCTGCCTCCTGACGGTCCTCCACGATCTCAACGAGCCCTCCATGCCCACTCTGGCCGGAAAGAAGCGGGGCCGACGGGCCCAGGTGGAACGGTTCGGCCTCGACGATCTCGGCCTGGACCGATCCGACGTGGGCCTTTCGGGCTCTCCCACCCGCGTCGTCAGGATCGCCCACCCCAAGATCTCGCGCCGGACGGCCTTCTTCGGCGGCAAGGATCTCGACGCCGGCATCGAACAGGTCATCGGACTTCTCAGGGAAAAGGCCCTGCTTCAGGGAGGCTGTCGGTCATGAGGCGGAGCGAACGACAGGGAAAGGGCGGCGTCTTCGTCGTCGCCGAGATCCGGAACGGAAGGACCCACTCCTGCACGTACGAGCTGACGAGCAAGGCCCGGGAGCTGGCCGACGGGAGGGGTACGTCGGTGACGGTCGTCGCCCTCCGGGCCCCCGCGGCCGACGAACCTCGGGAGCTGTTTCTCTACGGCGCCGATGAGGTCCTCCTCGTCGAGGATAGGCGCCTCGCCTCTCTCGACGCTCTGGTCCAGGCCCGCATCGTGGCCCGGCTCATCGAGGAGGGCGACCCCGAGATCGTCCTGGCCCCGGCGACGACGACGGGGAGAACGGTTCTGCCCGCCGTGGCGGCTCTCGTCGAGACGGGGCTGACGGCGGACTGCACGGGCCTGTCCATCGACGACGAGACGGGGCTCCTGCTCCAGACCCGCCCGGCCATCGGCGGCAACGTCATGGCCACCATCAAGACGCCCGATCACCTTCCCCAGATGGCGACGGTCCGTCCCAAGACCTTTGCCGTCGCCCCTCCCCAAGAGCGCCCGGGCCACATCGAACGCCCCCTCCTGGACGAGGCCCTTTTCGCCTCCTCCGTCGTCTGCCTTTCCGACGAGGTCGTCGCCGGAGACGAGACGAACATCCAGGATCTGGACGTCGTCGTCTCCGGCGGCAAGGGGCTGAAACGCCCCGAGGGCTTCGCCCTGATCCGGGAGCTGGCCCGCCTTCTCGACGGCGGCGTCGGGGCGAGCCGCCCCACCGTCGAGGCCAAGTGGATGGCCTACCCCCATCAGGTCGGCCTTTCGGGGAAGGTCGTCGCCCCCCGCGTCTACATCGCCGCCGGAATTTCCGGCGCCGTCCAGCACCTGGCCGGGATGCAGACGGCGGAGACGATCATCGCCATCAACAAAGACCCCGAGGCGCCCATCTTCCGCGTCGCCGACGTGGCCCTCTGCGGCGACCTCTATGATATCGTGCCCCGCCTCATCGAGGCCCTGGACCGGGAGAGGGGGAAGCTTCATGACTGAGTACCGTCCCGTGACCGCGCACGTCGTCGAGCGCCTTCAGAACATCCTCGGGGCCCGGAACGTCTCCTGCGACGCCGACAAGCTCCTGACCTACTCGCGAGACGAGGTCCAGGGACCGTTCTGGAAGGACGGCTGCCTCGCCGAGGTCGTCGTCTTTCCCGAGAGCACGGAAGACGTGGCCGCCCTCGTCCGCCTGGCCGGCGAGGAGCGGATCCCCCTCACCGCCCGCGGCGCCGGGACGGGCCTTTCCGGCGGCGCCGTTCCGGCCCGGCGGGGGATCGTCGTCTCCTTCGAGAAGATGAACCGCATCATCGAGCTGGACAGGGAGAACCTGACCCTCACCGTCGAGCCCGGCGTCGTCACGGCCGAGATCAACCGTGCCGCCGTCGATGCCGGCCTTCTCTACGCCGGCGACCCCTGCAGCGGAGACGCCTCCTTCATCGGAGGCAACGTGGCCGAGAACGCCGGAGGCAACAAGGTCGTCAAGTACGGCCCCACGGGGAGCCACGTCCTGGCCCTGGAGGCCGTCATGGCCGACGGCAGCGTCACCTGGTTCGGCGGCAAGCGCCGCAAGGACGTGACAGGCTACGACTTCGTCCACCTTCTCGTCGGCTCCGAGGGGACGCTGGCCCTGATCACCAAGATCGTCCTCAAGCTCCTCCCCCTCCCGGCCGAGGTCGTCGACCTTCTCGTTCCCTTTCCCGACGTGGCCTCGGCCGTGGCCTTCGTCCCCCGCATCGTCACCGAGGGAAAGGTCCTTCCGGCCTCGATCGAGTTCATGGACCGCCGCTCCATCAATCTGACGGAGCGCTTCCTCAACACGAATCTTCCCTACAGCGACGCCGGGGCCCACCTCATCATCCAGCTCGAGGGCAACGACGCGGAGAGCCTGGCCGACGAGTACGAGCGCATCGGCGACCTCTGCCTGGCCCACGGAGCCCTCGAGGTCTTCGTCGCCGACAACCGCAACAGCCGCGACAAGCTCTGGAAGGCCCGCAAGAGCATCACCGAGTCCGTCTGGGCCTTCCATCCGGGCAAGAACGTCAACGAAGACGTCGTCGTCCCCACGGGAGCCGTTCCGGAGCTGATGAGACGCCTCGACGAGATCGTCACGCGGGCCGGCAGCGCCTATGTCGTCTTCGGCCACATCGGCGACGGCAACATGCACGTCACGGCCGCCCCGGCGCCGGAGGAGCCCGACCGGGAGTCGATCCTCCACCGGATCCAGGACGAGCTCTACGACGTCGTCAAGTCCCTAGGCGGAACGCTGACGGGCGAGCACGGCGTGGGGCTGAAACGGCGCGACGCCATCACACGATTCCTCGACGCGACGCAGATCGACCTGATCCGCCGCGTCAAGCTCGCCTTCGATCCCCAGAACATCCTCAACCCCGACAAGATCGTCCCCTGGGAGTGAGCCCTCCGTCCGCGGCGAAGGGGGGAGAGACCACTCGGTCTCTCCCCCCTTCGTGCGACGGCCCCGGCGGCAAAGGCGCTTCTCCGCCTTCCGCCCGATCCGGGGACGGTCCCGGCGGAAGGCGCCGCCGTCAAGGAAGGAAGCCTCTCCGCTCACGGCCCGTAGGGGGAAGGCGCCCCGTTCGACGGCCGCCCTCCCCCGCCGGAGAGATCTGCCGCCTCGGAGCCGTCTCCTTCTTCCTTTTTCTCCGGGCGGGGCGTCTGCCCGGCGGGCTCATCCCCGCCCATATCGAACCCCTTCGAGGCCAACAGACGCCTCACCTGGGGATCCATCCTGCCCAAAAGGCCTGACGACATCGCTTTCGCCTCCTTCGACGAGGCCGAACCGGATCCGGCCTTTCTCCCCTCTCGGGGAAGGACCGCACGCAGGGCCCCTCGGGCCCGGAAAGGAGCTTCACCCTGTCCAAGACAGCCCTCATTCTCTTCATGGCCCTCGCCGGAGCGGCCACGACGGTCCAGCCCTCCGTCAACGGCCGTCTGGCCCAGAAAGTGGGTTCCCTGGAGAGCGCCTTCGTCTCCTTCGCCGTCGGGACTCTGGCCCTTCTCGTCCTGGTCCTCCTCCGAAATCAGGGGAACCTCCGCGCCCTCTCCCAGGCGGTCTGGTGGGAGTGGACGGGCGGCCTGCTCGGGGCTTTCTACGTGACGGCCCTCATCGTCTGCATCCCCCGTCTGGGGACGACGGTGGGCTTCGCGGCGGCCATCGCCGCCCAGCTCGTCACCGGCCTGCTGCTGGACGCCACGGGCTTTTTCGGCTTCGGAGCCCAGGCCGTGACGCCTTCCCGCCTCGTCGGAGTGGCCCTTCTCTTTCTCGGAGCCTGGCTCGTCCGGGGCTGATCTCCTCAGTCCAGGGCGATCTCCAGCTCCTGCCGTCCTTCGAGAAGGCCCTTGAGGTCCTCCTCGAAGAGGGGCATGGCGTCGACGGAACGGCCCTGGAGGAAGAGCCCCAGGTGAAGGTGGGGCCCCGTGACCCGTCCCGTGGCCCCGGCCAGCCCAAGGACCTGCCCCCTTTCGACGTCCTGCCCCACGGCGACGTCGATGCGGGAGAGATGGGCATAGGCGCTGACGACGCCTCCTCCGTGATCGACGTAGACGACGTTGCCGGCAAAGTAGTGCTCCTCGGCCAGGAGGACCCGGCCCGGAGCCAGAGAGCGCACCGACGCCCCCACTCCGGCCCGGAGATCGACGCCGCTGTGGGGACTGCGGGGCTTGCCGTTGTAGACGCGCCGCCAGCCGTAGGGACAGGTGACGATGCCCTTGACGGGACGGTTCAGGGGGAGGGTCCAGAGCCCCGAGGGCTGGGAGCTCGCCAGGGCGGCCTGGACGCGGCGGGACTCCTTTTCGATGCGCGATCGGGCCTCCTCGGGAGGGACGACCATCTTCTCCTCCACGGTGAGACGGCTTTCGGGAAAGGATCGGGAGCGGATTTCGATCTGCCAGGGAAAGGTCCGTGACCGCCCCGCCACGTCGACGGAGAAGGCGACGATCTCCCTGCCGGCCTTCTGAGAGGCCGAGGCGCCGACGAGGGCCCGAAGGGACCAGAACCCTCCCTCGACGGGACGGGGTTCCAGGGCCTGTTCGCGCCCCAGCCAGCGGAGCGAGGCGCTCCGGGGCTCGACGGGAAGGATCAGTTCGACGAGGAAGGGCTCTCCCTGAGAGACGGCCTGGGGGGCGATGAATCGGGCCTTCATCTCCGCCGCCGACGGCGAGGCGAGGGCCAGAAGCAAAAGAAGGACAAGGATGGGACGACGGAACATGCAAGGGGCCTCCCTTCTGGATGGCCCCATTGTACCCGTTAGGCCTCTTCGGAGGGGGGCCGACAGAGGGCCCGCACCGTCGGGAGGTCCGCCGCGGAAGGCCCCTCGCCCCCCCGAGACCGTTCCTGGGGCGGCCCCTCCTTCCGGCCGGTCTAGAAGCGCAGCAGGGTCGCCCCCCAGGAATAGCCGACGCCGAAGCCGCAGAGAAGGGCCGTCCTGCCCGAGGGAAGGCGCCCCTCGTCGAGAAGTCCCCTGAGGGCGAAGGGGATGGTGGAGCTGATGGTGTTCCCCTTGTCGGCCATGTCGAGGACGAACTTATCCCTCGGGATGGCCATTTCCTCGCGGAGCCTTTCGAGCATCATGGCCGTGGCCTGGTGAAAGACGAAAAAGTCGACGTCGTCGAAGGCCAGTCCGTTCTTCTCCAGACAGCTCCCGACAGCGGGAGGAACCTCGGCGAGGGCGAATTTGAGGACTTCCGGGCCGTTCATGTAGAGGTTCTCCTTGGTCCGACTGTTGCCGTAGCGGTTGGTCCGGACCTCTTTCGTCTCCTCCGAACAGGGAAGGACCGTCCCTCCGGCGGGGATGATGAGGTTTCCGGCGCCCGAGCCGTCGGTGCCGAGGACGAAGGAGCCGATCTCGGCGCCCGGCCCGTCGGAAACGAGAGAGGCCGTGAAACCGTCGCCGAAGATGGTCCGCGTGCTCTTGTCGCCTCTGTGGATGTAGCGCGTCATGACGTCGCCCGTCAGGAGGAGGACCTTGCCGGCGAGGCCCGAACGGACCAGGGCCGAGGCCATGTGGAGACCGTAGATGTAGCCCGAGCAGCCCAGATTGTAGTCGAAGGCGCCGCAATCCCTGCGAAGCCCCAACCTCTCGTGGACGATGCAGGCCGTGGCGGGCATGATGTAATCGGGCGTCTCCGTGCAGAGCAGGACCATGTCGATCGACCGACGGTCGACGCCTTCGGAAAAGAGCCGCTCCGCCGCCAGACAGACCAGCTCCGAGACCGGCTCCGTCTCGGCGACGCAGCGTTCGTCGATGCCGGTCTTGGCGCGGATCTTCTCGACCGTCCAGCCGTCGAACTCCCGGACCAGGTCGTCGTTGGAAAGCCGCTTGGGCGGCAGATAGCAGGCGATGGGGGCAAGCCTTGCCTTCGTTGCCTTCATGCATATTCCTCCTCGGTAGCTTCCGCTTCGGGCGCTCTTCTCTTCGACACGGGTCGCCCTTCGTCTCGATTATACGTCACGGAAGGGATCCAGAGAACCTCGTCTTAGGACCTAGTCTAAAATTTTTCGCCTCCACCACAGGTCCCCGGACCCCGGAACGGACGGGAAAGAAGGGACTTGCGCCGCGTCTCAGGGAAAGCGCCTTCCCGGGTCGAGGAGGGGGCGGATCTGATCGGGCGGAAGGGGGCGGCTCAGCCAGTAGCCCTGGATGACGGGACAGCCCATCTCGCGGAGCAGGCGAAGGATCTCGTCGCTCTCGACGCCTTCGGCGATGGCTTCGAGGCCCAGGGTGCGGGCGAGCTCGATGACGGTGCGGACGATGGCCCTCATCGAGGGCTCGTCGGCCATGTCGCGGACAAAGGACTGGTCGATTTTCAGTCCCGTCACGGGGAGGCGCCTCAGGTAGCTCAGCGAGGAGTACCCCGTGCCGAAGTCGTCGATGAAGAGGCGGAAGCCCCGACGCCGGAGCTCCTCCACCATTTCGAAGGAACCGTCGTCGGTGAAAAAGGTCCCTTCGGTGATCTCCAGCTCGACGTCGTCGGGAGAAAGGGAGCGCTCGGCCAGCAGGGCGCAGAGGTGATCGGCCAGCCCCCTGCGGTTGAACTGACGGGGCGAGAGATTGACGGCGACGCGGAAGCTCGAAAGACCGAGATCGCGCCAGAGCCGGACCTGACGGCAGACCTCGCGGAAGATCCAGTCGCCGAGGGGAAGAATGAGTCCCGTCTCCTCGGCGAGGGGGATGAACTCGCCCGGCCCCGTGAGCCCCGCGAGGGGATGGTCCCAGCGGACCAGGGCCTCGAGGGAGACGACGCGTCCTTCCGCAAGGTTCAGGAGCGGCTGGTAGAAGAGGGAGAATTCTCCCTTGACGAGGGCCTGGCGGAGACTCGACTCGAGAAGCATCTGCCGCGACGTCTTTTCCCCCAGCTCCTCGGTGAAGAAACCGGCCTGGTTGCCGCCCAGCTCCTTCGCCCGGTACATGGCCAGGTCGGCCTTGCTGAGGAGGGAGTCGGCGTCGTCGCCGTCGAGGGGGAAGACGCTGACTCCGGCGCTGGCGCTGATGAAGACCGACCTGCCGTCGAGGTCGAAGGGCTGACGGAAGGCGGAGAGGAAGGTCTCGGCCCTTTTGAGGAGGTCCGCCGGGCCGTGAGCCTCCTGGACGAGGATGCCGAACTCGTCGCCGCCGAAACGGGCCACCGTGTCCGTCGTCAGGGAGACCGCCAGGAGCCGTTCGGCGACCTGCTGGAGGAACTGATCGCCGAGGAAGTGGCCGAAGCTGTCGTTGAGGTTCTTGAAGCGGTCGAGATCGACGTAGATGACGCCGAAGGTGTGCCTCCCCTTCCTGGCCCGGATCAGCTCCTGGTTGAGGCGGTCGGTGAAAAGGGCCTTGTTGGGCAGATCCGTCAGGGGATCGTGGTAGGATGGGAGAAGGATCCCCGACTCGCGGAAGGCATGTTGCGAGAGGTCGCGGAAGACGGCGATGTAGTTGAGGGGGACCCCCTCTTCGTCGCGGAGGACGGAGACGGAGATCCATTCGGGATAGGTCTCGCCGTTCTTGCGGCGGCTCCAGATCTCGCCCTGCCAGCGCCCCTCCGAGAGCAGGCCGAGCCAGAAGGCCTCGTAGAAGGCCTTGGGGTGCCGGTCCGACTTGAGGATGCGGGGATCTCTGCCGAGGACCTCGTCGGCGCCGTAGCCGGTGATGGCCGAAAAGGCGGGATTGACGGAGACGATGCGGTTCTCGGCGTCGGTGATGCAGATCCCCTCGACGGCGTTCTCGAAGACGCTCGCCGCCAGGAGAAGCTCTTTCTCCCGGGCCCGGCTCGACGTCACGTCCTGTACGTAGCCCTCCACCTTGACGAGCCTCCCCCCCTCGTAGACCCCCTCGGCCTGGGAGCTGAGGTGAACCCACTTCCCGTCGGGGCGGAGAAAGCGGTAGCCGCACCGGTACCGTCCCGTCGCGACGAGCGCCCTCCAGGCCTCGCCGTAGCGGGGACGGTCGTCGCCGTGGATGCGCCCCGAGAACGAGGCCGGATCGGGAGCGATCTCGCTCGGCAGGCCGCCGAGAACGGCCGCCGCCCCCTCGTCCCACTCGAAACGGTCCTCGGCGGGATACCAGGCCCAGCAGCCCATCTGGGCGATGCGCAGGATCTCGCCGACACGCCGCCTGTTCTCCCGGAGATCGGCCAGGGCGGCCTCGCGTTCCGTCACGTCCCGGCCGAAGACGACGAGACGGCAGGGGCTGCCCCGATCGGAGAGGAGAGGGACCTTGACGACGTCGAAGAAACGTCGCTCCCCTCGGACGTCGACGGCGACATGGCGAGGGCGTCGTTCCTGCGGGTTCCGCCAGGCCTCCTCGTCGGAGGCGGCGCAGGCATGGCGCAGGGCGTCGGTCACCCGGTCGGGAAAGGCGCGGGCCAGGTCGTCGACGGTCTTCCCGACGACCTCGACGTCACGGAGATCGTGAAGCTCGCAGAAGGCAAGGTTGACGGCGAGGTAGCGCCCCCTCTCGTCCTTGAGGCAGATCGGATCGGGAGAGATCTCGAGGAGAAGACGGAGGCTCTCTTCCTGCACCTGCAGGCGTCGGACCTCCTCGGCCCGTCTGTCGGTGCCGAGACAGGTCCCGGATCGGAGAAAGGCACAGGAATCGTTTTTGTCCGCCATGGCACGACCTCCCGCAAAACGACGGTGGACTTCCGCAGAAAAAGAAGACGCTGCGGCGGCTCGAAAAGGCTCGCGCAACGCAATGAAAGAACTTACAATTAAGGAAGGAAGGGGGGATCACGATGTTCGGACCCTATAGGCGACCGCATCGGCGGCCTCTACATCCCCGGGCGCCCTACCTCCGACAGATTCTGACGGCCCTGCTGGTGGTCCTCGCGGCCCTGGCCTTCGTCGCCGTCGTCGACAAGTTCAGCCAGCCCGGGAAGGGATGGAGCGATACGCTTCTCGTCCGTCTCATCATGGAGCGCCGCCATCTCCTCCCCTTCTTCCCCTAAAATACCCTAAAAGGACCTCATCGGAAAGGAGAGAAGACGTTGGCCTCTCAATCAGCCGAAATGATCCGAATCATCCTGGGAAGACGAAGCGTTCGATCTTTCCGGGCCACCCCCGTGGAGCTCTACAAAGTGGAGACTCTTCTCGCCTGCGCCTTCGCCGCCCCCAGCTCGAAAGACCGCAGGCCCTGTCACTTCATCGTCATCGACGACAGGTCCCTTCTGGACGAGTTGGGCAAGGCCTACGGCCAGGCCCGGATGTTCCGGGAGGCCCCCCTGGCCCTTGCCGTCTGCGTCGACGTCAAGGCCTACCGCCGCGCCTACGACCTCCACGACGGGACGTGGATGGAAGACGGAGCGGCGGCCATGGAGAACATCCTCCTCGCCGCCCGGGCCCTGGAGCTGGAGGGGGTCTGGGTCAAAGTCGCCGACCGTCACCCGCGGGAGAGCGAAATGGCCCCTCTGCTTCAGCTGCCCGAGGGCGTGCGCTGCCTCTCTCTGGCGCTGATCGGCTACGGCCGGGAGGAGCTGGCCCCTCACGAGGGGCTCGACGAGACGAGACTCCACCGCAACGGCTGGTGACGGAACTCAGAGCTCTTTCCAACGCCTCATCTCCCGCCGGAGCATCCAGAGGGCCAGGGAGAAGCCGCTGACGTCCATGAGGGGAAAGGAGAGCCAGACGCCGTCGATGCCCATGAAACGGGGCAGAAGCAGCAGGAGGGGGAAGCAGAAGACGATCTGACGGAGCACCTGGAGGACGAAGGCCGCCCGAGCCCTCCCCAGGGCCTGGAAGGTGTAGCTTGTGACGACGTAGAGGGAGGCCAGGGGGAGGAGCATGTAGCCCAGGTGCATCCCTCTTACGGTGATGGCCGTCAGGTCGACATCGCCCTTGGAGAAGAGCCCCACGAGGGCGACGGGAAAGAGATGGACCACGGCCCAGGAGACGGAAAAGACGGCCGAAGCGGAGGTCGTGGCCAGGAAGACGATGCGCCGGACCCTGTCCACCCTTCCCGCTCCGTAGTTGAAGCCGATGAGCGGCTGGGCCCCCTCGCCGATCCCCAGGGCCGGCAGATAGAAGAGACTGTCCAGGCTGAGGAAGATGCCGACGGCCGAGACGGCAACGTCGCCCCCCAATTCGCCGAGGATGCGGTTCAGCAGGATCAGAAGGGTCACGAAGGAGAGCTCCATCAGCCCCGGCGAGAAGCCCACTGCCAGAGAGGCGGCGACGATCTCCTTCCGGAGGGGCAGGAGGGAGGCCCTGATCTTGAGGGAGCTGTGGCGCCCGTAGAAGAGGGAGACCCAGAGGACGGCCGCGACCTGGGCGATCGTCGTGCCCCAGGCGGCGCCGCGGACGCCCCAGCCCCAGCGGGCGATGAAAAGCCAGTCGAGAACGATGTTGACCGTCGTGGCCAGGAGCATGGTGCCCATGGCCCATCGGGGAGCGCCTTCGGCCCTCATGAGGCCGTTGAGGACGAAGGTCACCAGCAGGAAGGGGACGCCGAAGAGGATCACCTCGAGATAGTCCCGGGCCTGAGGAAGGACCTGATCGCTGGCGCCGAACAGACGAAGGAGCCTCTCTCCCTGGAGGGCCCCGGCCAGAGTCAGGACGAGTCCGGCGGCGACGGCCAGGACGAAGGCGTTGGACAGGACCTGCTCGGCACGGTCCCTGTCTCCCCTGCCGAGGGAGCGGGAGACGAGGGACGAGGCGCCGACGGAGATGAAGATGCCCAAGGTGACGGCCAGCCCGAAAAAGGGAAAGGCCACCGTCACGGCCGTCAGCCCCTGGGAGCCGACGATGCGACCGATGAACATGCGGTCGACGATGTTGTAGAGGGCGTTGGCGAGAAGGCCGATGATGGCCGGAGTGGAGAAGCGAAGGAGCAGCAGGCCGACGGGATCGCGTCCCATCGCTTCCGTTCGGGGATCGAGAGACAGGATGGACACCTCCAAAGGGCCCCGTCCGTCCAAAAAGGGGTCGGGGGCTTTCGCCTCCGACCCCTCGTCGTTTGCGCTACGACAGGGCTTACCCCTCCATGATACCACGGTAGGGCGTTTTCGTCTGCTCCAGCCCCCCGCCGAATCCGAGGGGACCGCCAGTACGCCTCGGCGTCCGCTCCATTCCCCCCTGCCGGTGCGGGCCCAAGACAGAGGGGTCGGCCCTCCTGCCGCTCCGTGACCGGGTCGGCGGAGTTTCGGTCCTTTTCGGCCCGTCGATTCGGGCACGCCCTCCCCGCTTCGGCGAAAGGAGCTCAGAGCCGCCTCGCCTCTTCGCGCAGGACCCGGACCCGGTCGATCCTCTCCCAGGCGGGAAGGGGGTCGAGATCGATCCTGCCCATGTGGCCGTAGGCGGCCAGGCGCCTGTACTGAGGCCGGAGCAGATCGAGATCGCCGAGAATCGCGGCGGGGCGGAAATCGAAGATCCGGCCCGCCAGGGCCGCCAGACAGCCTTCGTCCACGACGGCCGTGCCGAAGGTCTCGACGGAGAGGGAGACGGGGCGGGCCACGCCGATGGCGTAGGCGACCTGGAGGAGACAGCGCCGCGCCAGTCCCGCGGCGACGATGTTCTTGGCGGCGTAGCGGGCCATGTAGGCCGCCGAGCGATCCACTTTGGTCGGGTCCTTGCCGGAGAAGGCCCCTCCCCCGTGAGGGACGACGCCGCCGTAGGTGTCGACGACGATCTTCCTCCCCGTGACGCCCGTGTCGGCCTGGGGACCGCCGACGACGAAACGCCCCGTGGGATTGACGAGGATGCGGAGGTCGGACCCGACCAGGGCGGGAGGGAGGACGGGACGGATCACCTTCTCGACGATCTCGGCCCGGACCTCCCCGCCGTGAAGATCGGGGTGATGCTGACAGGAGACGACGACGGTATCGACGAATCGGGGAAGGTCGCCCTCGTAGGCGACGGTGACCTGACATTTCCCGTCGGGACGGAGCCAGGGCAGGAGCTTCATGCGCCGGACCTCGCCGAGGCGCCGGGCCAGCCTGTGGGCCAGGGAGAGGGGCAGGGGCATGAGCTCCTCCGTCTCGTCGCAGGCATAGCCCGTCATCATCCCCTGATCGCCGGCCCCTATGGCGTCGAGGGCGTCGGCGGAGCCGGCACGATCGACGCCGCGGGCGATGTCGGGCGACTGGCCGTTCACGGCCGTCAGCACGGCGCAGCCGTCGCCGTCGAAACCGTACTCGGCCCGGGTGTAGCCCGCCTCCTTCACGACGGACCGGGCGATGGCGGTGATGTCGGGACGGCAGCGCGCCGTCATCTCCCCCACGACCATGACCATGCCGAGGCCGACGAGCGTCTCGCAGGCGACGCGGCCCCGGCCGTCCTCGGCCAGGACGGCGTCGACGACGGCGTCGGAGATCTGATCGGCCAGCTTATCGGGATGCCCCTCCGTGACCGATTCCGAAGAGACAAGGCACAACCTTTCGTTCATGACAGAACCTCCCCGACGACTCCGCCCCGCCGGCCGGCGGGGGCTCCGCCTCTCGCGCCTCCTATTTTCCTCTCATGCACCAGACGGGCTCGACCAGAGAAAACCAGTGGGCGGCGATGCATTCGCAGCACCTGCCGTGGTGGGGACAGTCGCGCGGGCAGGGACAGTCGGGGCGGTTCGACGTCGTCGAGGGGCAGCCCCCTCCCGCCTCTTCTCTTTTCACCGTTTCCATCGTTCCCGACCTCCTCTTCAGCCACCGATCGTGGCCGGCAGTCCCATGGCCCTGACGGCCTCGTAGAGGGGCTCCACCTCTTCCCTGCGATGAGGCTCCAGCCCCGAGAGGAGGTAGGTCCGCTGGATCTGGTCCCACTTGGGCTCTCCCATGCGGTGATAGGGCAGCAGGTCGAGGGACTGAAGGTTCTTCAGGGACAGGGCGAGAGCCGCCGTGGCCCTCACGTTTTCCAGGGAATCGTTCACTCCGGGAATGAGCGGAAGGCGGACCCGGATGGGACAGCCGACGGAATCGACGCGGCGAAGCGTCTCGTGGATCGCCTCGTTGGGGACGCCCACGTACTCCTTGTGAACGGCGCTGTCCATGTGCTTGATATCGAAAAGAACCGTATCCATCCGCCGGAAAAGGGCCTCGGCCTCGTCCCAGGGAGCGAATCCGGCCGTCTCGACGGCCGTGTTGATGCCCCGCTCGTGGAGTCTGTCGGCGCAGGAGGCGACGAAGGCGGCCTGGAGGAGGGGCTCGCCTCCGGTGAAGGTGACGCCGCCGCCGGTCCTGGCGTAGAAGTGGCGGTCCCTCAGGGCCAGCTCGACGACGTCGGAGGCGGTGACGTAGCGCCCGACGACGACCATGGCGTTGGCCGGACAGGCCCTCTCGCAGAGGCCGCACTCGGGCATGCGGCAGCTCGCCTTGCTGACGCGCAGCTTCCCCTCGTCGTCCTTGCCGATGGAGCCCGTCGGACAGACGGACAGGCAGCGGCCGCAGTGGATGCAGTTGTGGTGGATCATCATCAGTTCGGGCTTCACGCCCCAGGACTCGGGATTGGCGCACCAGCGGCAGCGCAGGGAACAGCCCTTGAGGTAGATGTTGGTCCTGATCCCCGGGCCATCGTGGATGGAGAAGCGCTGGACGTCGAAGATGAGGCCCGCCTCGGGGTGATGTCGTTTCACCACCGGATCGAAAAACATGAAATCCTGTTCCCAGTTCATCGCCTTTCCTCCCCCAGCGTTTTGCTCGGCGGCCGGGCTCCCCGAGGGGGGCCCGGCCGTTCATCCTTCTGGGGCGATCAGAAGACCTGCTCCGTCCGGGCGATGATGTCGTTCTGGATGCGCGAGTCGAGGGCGGTGAAGAAGGCGCTGTATCCGGCGACGCGGACGACGAGGCCCCGGTACTTCTCGGGGTTCTTCTGGGCGTCGAGGAGCGTCTCCTTGCTGACGACGTTGTACTGGACGTGGGAGCCGCCGTGGGTGAAGAGGGTCTCGGTGACGGCGACGAGGTTCTCCAGTCCCCTGTCGTCCTTGACGGCGTTGGGGTGGAACTTCATGTTGAGCAGCGTGCCGTTCGAGGCCTCGGCGTGATCGAGCTTGGCCACGGAGAGGGCCGTCGCCGTCGGTCCCGACTGGTCCAGGCCGCCGCTGGGCGAGACGCCGTCGGCAAGAGGCGTGTTGGCCTTCCGTCCGTCGGGCGTGGCCATGACGGCCGCCCCCATGGGGACGTTGGCCGAGGCCGGGTAGAGGCCGGGCTGGAACTGGCCGCCCCGGGGGTTGTGGTAGCGGTCGACCTCGCGGCAGTAGATCATGGCCGCCTCGCGGGCCAGCACGTCGACGTAGTCGATGTCGTTGCCGTACTTGGGGGCCCTGTTGAGGAGGAGCTGGCGGACGGCCTCGCCGTCGGGCCCCTCGAAGTTCTTGTCGATGGCCGTCTTGAGCTGCTCCATGGTGAGGGCGTTCTCCTCGAAGACGAGCTTCTTCACGGCGGCGAGGGAGTCTCCGGCGTTGGCGACGCCCACGCCCTGGGGACCGGTGAAGTTGTAGACGGCCCCTCCCTCCTGAAGCGACTTGCCGGACCCGATGCAGTCGTCGACCATGGAGGAGAGGAAGGGCAGGGGCATGTTCCGGGCGTGGGTGGCGTCGACGGCGTTGTCGGCGATGGCCAGAAGACGGACGAAATACTCCATCTGCTTGGCGTAGGCCTCCTTGAACTGCTCGAAGGTGGTGAAGGAAGTGGCCTTGCCCGTCTTGGGGCCGAGCTGCTTGCCGCAGGCCGGGCAGACGCCGTCGTTCATGGCCAGCTCGACGATCTTGGCCAGATTGAAGAAGGCGGCGTCGTGCCACCCCTCGGTCTTGCCGCCGCACTGGGGCTCGACGCAGCCGATCATGCAGTAGTCGCGGGCGTCGTCGCGGGCCAGCCCCCGGGCCAGGAGGGCGGGGATGATGACGCGGTCGTTGTAGTAGGCCGGAATGCCCAGCCCCTCGCGCGTCGTCTGGACGGCCTTGAGGTAGAAGATATGGGGCGTGTTCTCGTGGATCCGGACCGACAGGGAGGGCTGGTAGAGCTTGGTGTTCTGGGCGGCCTGGAGACAGATGTAGGAGATGGCGTTGGTGGCGTCCTCTCCTTTGCGGTTGACGCCGCCGACGATCATGTTCTGGAAGAGGGGGTAGCCGCCGAAGACCTTCGTCGACTCGGCGTCGCGGATCTTGTTGAGCTCCGTCAGCTTGATGAAGAGGAGATCGACCAGCTCCTGGGCCTTTTCGACGGTGATGGAGGGGTCCTTTGCGAAGTGGGGGTACATGTACTGATCGAAGCGGCCCGGCGAGACGGAATGGCCGTTGGACTCGATCTGGATGACGAGGTGGAGGAACCACCAGGACTGGCAGGCCTCGTGGAAGCTGCCGGCCGGCTCGGCGGGAACCTTGCGGCAGATCCGGGCGATCTCGAGGAGTTCGGCCTTACGCCGCGGATCGGGGCAGGAGGCCGCCTGCTTCTCGGCCTCGGCGGCGAAGCGGCCGGCGAAGCGGATGACGGCCTTGCAGGAGGTGATGATGCTGTTGTAGAAGTGGCACTTGCGCAGGTCGTCGGCGTCGGAGACGTCGAGCCTGGCCTTGGCCTCGGCGGCGTCGGCGATGATGCCGTTGAGGCCCCGCTCGAGGACCTTCCAGTAGCCGACGGAGATGTGGCCCACGCCGTTGTAGTAGTAGTTGCCGAAGGTGTAGACGCCGGCCATCATCGCCTCGAGACACTCGGGGGGCATGAGGTTCGTGGCCAGCTCGTTGTTGGTCTTGCCCTTCCAGTAGGGGAAGATGGCCCGAAGAGCGGCCTTGCTCTCCTCGGAGATCTGGAAGGCGTCGCCGTCGCGATGGGCCATCGTATCCAGCTCGGGCTCGATCCAGTCGCAGGAGAACTCGGGGAAGAGGGGCGAGCTGCGGGGCTTGGAGCACTGGTTGCCGACGATCAGTTCCTCGTCGCCGATGAAGATGGACATGTTGTCCAGAATCGTCTCCAGGGCGTGGGCACGCCGGGTGTAGACGGGAAGGCCCTCCGTCTCCTGGTAGGCCTTCGTCACCAGAAGGGCCCGCTCGACGCAGACTTCGGGCTGAATGCCCACGAAGCCGGCCAGCTTCTTCTGGACGCGGGGGCTGGGACCGCCCATGGAGAGGGGCTCGGCGATCTCCTTCGTCGCCGCGCAGCAGGCCGGAGCCGCAGCGGAGCCGGGGGCCGGGGCCAGGACCTGGCGGCAGACCTCGGCGATGAGCTTCTGAAGCATCTCTTCGTTCATGGTGAGACCTCCCTAGGTGTTCGCTGATCTGAAGGAAACTTCCCCGTCGTCCTCGACATCCGACGGGGACGGAAAGGCCCCGGAGGGGGGGCGAATCAGATATAGGGCGTCGTCGTCGACTTGGGCTCCGAGCCGAGCGTGGCCAGGAGCTTGACGCCCACCTCGCGGGCCGAGCGGATGGCCTGGCGGACGGCGCCCGAGTCGCCGGTGATCATGACGAAGGATTCGTTCGTGAACGACGTGCCCTTGCTGGGGGAGCAGTAGGCGTAGGCCTCGACCTCGGCGGCCTTGAGGGCCGTGTCGCTGATGACGACGCCGATGCCGGCGGGAGCGCCTAGGACGAGGCCGAAAGCCTTGCCCAGAGGGGCGCCCAGGGCCTTGTTGAGGCAGTAGGAGGCCCGGGCCGTGTACTGGAGCTCCAGGTAGCCCACCTCGTTGGCCCAGACGTCGCCGAAGTAGGTGTCCAGACAGGAGAGGGTGACCTCGACGGCGCGGCGGATGTCGGAGACGTCTTCGGCGCCGAAGATGATGAGGCAGCCGTGACCGCAGCCGCCCTCGGTGTCACGGGGCATCTCGGCCGAGATGATCTCCGTGTTGGTGGCCTTGACGGCCTCGTCGGCGGCCATGAGCTGAGGGCCGGCGCCGATGCGGTCCGAGATGATCCCGATGGAGCGGAAGCGCTTGTCGATGCCCATCTTCTCGTGAAGGCTGGCGTCGACGTTGGCGATGACGAGGCCGATGGTGTGTCCCATGGCCGTGCCGATGTACTCCGTCACGCCGATGGGATCGAAATTGGCCGACGACCCCGACGGGACCTTCTCGGCCTTCGCCTCGGCGGGAGCGGCCGCCGGGGGAAGGGCGGGAGCCTCAGGAGTGCCCTGGGGACTCAGTTTCTGCATGACCTGCTCCATGACCTTTTTCATCAGTTCCTGTTCGTTCATGACGCGATCCGCCTCCTATCTCGCCGGGCCTATTCGACCTTGGGCAACAGCTTTTCCGTGTCCAGATGGGGGCGGGGAATGACATGGACCGATACGACTTCCCCAACCCTCTTGGCCGCGGCGGCTCCGGCGTCGACGGCGGCCTTGACGGCTCCCACGTCGCCGCGGACCATGACCGTCACGTAGGCCGATCCGATCTTCTCGTAGCCGATGAGTCTCACGTTGGCCGCCTTGACCATGGCATCGGCCGCCTCGATGGACCCCACCAGGCCGCGGGTCTCGATCATTCCCAGGGCATCTCCGTTCATCACAGGGCACCTCCTCGATCTGGGGAAAGGCCTCTTCCCTCTCCGTTCCTCTTTCGGTCACACCTTTCGGAAGGATCCTTTTTTATGAATAATTCACCTCCTTTTTGCTTATTTTTAAATTCAAAAAGAGACAAAGACCATCGGCAGGACAGGGCCAGACCTGCCCCCGGTCCGGGAGAGATCGGAATCGTTTTTGTCTCTGGTGGCGGAAAGGCGGAAACGTCGTTCGTCGCCGAGAAGATCCGGGGACGCCGAGGAAGGGCGGTCCTCGTCCCGTGACGGAGGCCTTCGAAGGGTGCCGCCTGGGAGGCGTCGGCCGCGGAGAAGCGCGTCGGGGCCAAACGAAAAAGGCCCCCGCTTCGCGCGGGGGCCCTGCAGACGGGAAAGGGGAAAAGAGGACGACGAGGCCCTCCCTCCTGATTCACCGGCCACACCCGCCCGCGCAGGCATGTTAACCTTCGCAGCCGCAGACCGGTCTCCTGACTCCCGTTCATCCTACTCCCGCGCCTTCCCGGAGGGATATCCCCCAGTGGCTTCGCGGTTTCGTCCCGGTTACAGTGGCGGGGCCGTTCCGGTTTTGCACCGGATTCCCGAACGGCGGCTGTTACTCTTTGAGAAAAATCGTACGAATAGATCGCTTTTGCGTCAACGACTATTTTTTGCTCGATTATTCCCAATTTGAACTCGATTACATCGAGCCCAAGTCCCTTCCGGCGACGATGACAAAAAAACGATCAAAAAATCGAAAGCGGCTCCTCTTTTTCGGGTAAACGCAACGAGATCCCCGGTGGAGGATGGACCCTCTTTCCCGTCGGAAGGCCATAGAGGCCGCCTCCCGAACCGCCGCAAGACCGGAAAGAGGCGACGGGGCCGAGGTCAAAAAAACCGATCCCGGCTCCGCTCGGGACAGAGATGAAACCCTACCCTTTCCCCTCGCAGTGCCGGGCCAGGCCCTCCAGGCCCGAGCGGAAGATCTCGCGGAAGATCGCCTCGTTCTCCCGGCGCCGGGCCAGATTGGTGTCGTCGTAGGAGCCGCTCCAGACGAGGAAGGTCTCTCCCGTGGCCGTGACGGGGAAGAGGGCCATGGCGGCCCTGTAGTCCGTCACGGCCATGGGGGAATCGATGAAGGCGTAACGAAGGAGACGTTCGTCGTCGGCGAGGGCCAGGAGGCGTTCCGAAGCCGCCTTCCCGTCGTTGAAGGTGATGTGACGGACCGAGCCCACGCCGATCCCCTCGAGACGGCTGGAGCGGATCATCGGGTGCCAGACGGAAATGGCGTTGTAGTCTCGGACGACGTCCCAGACCCTTTCCACAGGCGCCTTGAGAACGGCGCTTTCGAACAGATCGGCCATGGCCCTACCTCCCCCTTGCCTCGAATCGGCGCCAGAGGACCTCCGATCCCCCGGCGCCCCGGAGGGGGAAGCCGCCCGAAAGGCCGGGCGCGGCCTCGGGGCGGCTTCCCCCTCCGACTCAGAACACCTGCTCCCTCTCAGAACACCTGTTCCGTCCGGGAGATGATGTCGTTCTGGACGCTCCGGTCGAGGACGGTGAAGAAGGCGCTGTAGCCGGCCACGCGGACGACGAGGCTCTTGTATTCCTCGGGCTTCTCCTGGGCGGCCAGAAGGGTCTCTTTGCTGACGACGTTGTACTGGACGTGGGAGCCGCCGTGGGTGAAGAGCCCTTCCGTGACGGAGATCAGGTCGTCGAGTCCCTTGTCGCCCTTGAGGGCCGTGGGATGGAACTTCATGTTCAGCAGCGTTCCGTTGGAGGCCTCGGCGTGATCGAGCTTGGCCACGGAGAGGACCGTCGCCGTCGGGCCGCCCCGGTCGGCGCCGCCGCTGGGAGAGACGCCGTCGGCCACGGGCGTGTGCGCCTTCCGTCCGTCGGGCGTGGCCCCCATGGCCGCCCCGGTGCTCACGTTGCCCGAGACGGGGTAGAGTCCGGGCTGGAACTGGCCTCCCCTGGGGCAGTGGTAGCGGTCGACCTCCTTGCAGTAGACCAGGGTGGCCTCGCGGGCGATCCTGTCGACGTAATCGATGTCGTTGCCGTATTTGGGGGCCCTGTTGAGGAGCATCTGCCGCACCGACTCCCCTTCGGCTCCCGCGAAGTCGCTGTCGACGGCCTTTTTAAGCTGGGCCATGGAGAGGACCTTGTCCTCGTAGACGAGCTTCCTGATGGCGGCCAGGGAGTCGGCCAGGTTGGCGACGCCCACGCCCTGGGGGCCGGAGAAGTTGTAGACGGCGCCTCCCTCCTCGACGGCCTTCCCTCTCCCGATGCAGTCGTCGACCATGGAGGAGAGGAAGGGCAGGGGCATGTTGGTCATGTAGGTGGCGTCGACGGCGTTGTCGGCGATGACCATGAGGCGGACGAAGTGCTCCGTCTGCTTCTTGTAGGCCTCGTAGAAGTCCTCGTAGGTGGCGAAGGAGGTGACCTCTCCCGTTTTGGGCCCGATCTGCCTGCCCGAGAGGGGCTCGACGCCGTTGTTCATGACCAGCTCGACGATCTTGCCCAGGCTGAAGAAGGCGGCGTCGTGCCAGCCGTAGGTCTTGCCGCCGCACTGGGGCTCGACGCAGCCGATCATGGCGTAGTCGCGGGCGTCCTCGCGGGCGACGCCGCGGGCCATGAGGGCCGGGATGATGACCCTGTCGTTGTAGAAGGCCGGGAATCCCAGCCCGAGGCGGACCAGCTCGGCCGCCTTGCGGTAGAAGGCCAGGGGCGTGTTTTCGTGGATGCGGACCGAGAGGGAGGGAGAGGTGAGGCGGACGTTGGCCATGGCCTGGAGGACCATGTAGGAGAGGGGGTTCGTGGCGTCCCTGCCGCTCCTGTCGACGCCGCCGGCGATCATGTTCTGGAAGCACTGGTAGCCGGCGAAGACCTTCGTCGACTCGGCGTCGCGGACCTTGTTCATCTCCGAAAGCTTGATGAAGAGCAGATCGACCAGCTCCTGGGCCTTTTCGGCCGTGAGGTTTCCGTCGTTGACGTAGTGGGGGTACATGTACTGGTCGAAGCGACCGGGAGAGACGGAATGGCCGTTGGATTCGATCTGCATCACGTCCTGGATGAACCACCAGGACTGGCAGGCCTCGTGGAAACTCCCGGCCGGACGGGCCGGGACCTTGCGGCAGATCCGGGCTATCTCGACGAGCTCGGCCCTGCGTTTCGGGTCGGGACAGGAGGCCGCCTTCTTTTCGGCCTCGTCGGCGAAGCGGCCGGCGAAACGGATGACGGCCTGGCAGGAGTCGATGACGGAGGCGAGGAAGTGGTCCTTCCTGAGGTCCTCGCCGTCGGCGATGTCCAGCCTGGCCCGCTCGGCCTCGGCGTCGGCGACGATGCCGTCGAGGCCCTTCTCCAGGACCTTCCAGTAGGCGACGGAGATGTGGCCCACGCCGTTGAAGAAGTAGTTGCCGAAGGTGTAGACGCCCAGATCCATGGCCTCGATGCACTCGGGCGGCATGAGTCGGGCCGCGATCTCGCTGTTCGTCCGGCCCTCCCAGTAGGGGAAGATGGCCCGGAGGGCGGCCTTCTTCTCCTCGGAGATGAGGAAGCGGTCGCTGTGTCGGTGGGAGAGGCTGTCCAGCTCGGGGATGAGCCACTTGCAGGAGAATTCGGGGTAGATGGGGGCGCTCCGCGGCGTGGAGCACTGGTTGCCGACGACGAGTTCGTCGTCGCCGATGAAGATCGTCATGTTGTCCAGGATCGTCGCCAGGGCGTGGGCGCGCCGTCTGTAGATGGGGTGCCCTTCCGTCTCCTGATAGGCCTTCGTCACCAGGAGAGCCCGCTCGACGCAGATCTCGGGCTGCTGTTCGAAGAAGCGCTTGAGCTTCCTCTCGATCCGGGGGCTGGGGCCGGCCATGTCGCGGGGATCGACGGCCTTTTTCCCCTCCGGCGGACCCTGAGGCGCCGTCTCGGCTTTCCGGGGCATGACCTGGCTGCAGACGTCGGCGATGAGTTTCTGGAGCATGGCTTCGTCCACGATGAGACCTCCTTCGTTTTCCTCTTCGAGGCCTCTCCCGTCGGGGCCGGGGTCTCGTCTTCCACGGAAAGGGTCGGGGCGGAAAAAACGTTTTACCTACGACGCCGACGAGGGGACCGGGGCCTCTGGCTCCACCCTGAGCCGGGGCAGAAGCTTCTCCGTGTCTCCGTGGGGGCGGGGGATGACGTGGACCGAGACGACGTCCCCCACGGCTCTGGCCGCGGCGGCTCCGGCGTCGACGGCGGCCTTGACGGCTCCCACGTCGCCGCGGACCATGACCGTCACGTAGGCCGATCCGATCTTCTCGTAGCCGATGAGCCTCCCGTTGGCCGCCTTGGCCATGGCGTCGGCCGCCTCGATGGAGCCCACCAGACCTCGCGTCTCGATCATTCCCAGGGCATCTCCGTTCATCACAGGGCACCTCCTCGATCGGGGGAAGAAGGCCTCCTTCCCCCCTTTTCCGGACGATCCGCCGAGGGGACGAACAAGCCGCTCCTCCGGCGGAAGGGTACAGACCATGGGCGGACAGGCATGGACCTGTCCTCGTCGTCACATCCGTCGACACCGCACGGAAGGGGCGGCCTTTCGGGGCCTTCCCGCAGGGAAGCCCCCTTTTTGGGGAAAACTCGAGGTCGGCACGATCTCGGCGAGGGAGAAACACGTCGGAGGAGGGCTCATCGGCCCAAAAGGAAAGGCCCCCGCTTCATGCGAGGGCCCTGCGGACAGGAGAGGAAAAGGGGAATCGCGTCACCCCTTCAGGTCACCGGCCGCACCTGCCCGCGCAGGGACGAAAACCGCCGCAGTCGACCGCCGATATCCTGACTCCCGTTCATCCTACTCCCGCGCCTTCCCGGAGGCGTTTCCTCCAGTGGCTTCGCGGTTTCGTCCCGGTCACAGTGGCGGGGCCGTTCCGGTTTCACACCGGATTCCCGAAGGGCGACTGCCTTTCTTTGAGAAAAAGCGTACAAACAGACGCCTTCTCCGTCAACGCCTTTTTCTTGTTCGATCTCCCCTCCCTTTGACGGAAGGACCCGCAGGAGGAGCCTTTCTTTTGTCGGATTCGAACGAAAAGGGGCAAGGAATCGAAAAATGTCCCTCATCCCTCGGCGGGATCGGCTCCGGAGGGAGCGACCCTTTCGTTCTCCGAGGGACGTCCGCCGCCGTCCGCGTCGAGGGCGACAGAGCCGCCGCCCTTTCCGGGGAAACGATGCGCCCTCCCGACGGAGGCGGCGAGGGAGATCAGGTTGACCAGGACCTGAAGGGCCTTTTCCATGGAGGGGACGGGGATGTACTCGTGGCGGCCGTGGAAGTTGTGCCCTCCCGTGAAGAGGTTGGGCGTGAGAAGCCCCCGGAAGGAGAGGCGGGCCCCGTCCGTCCCGCCCCGGACGGGCATCTCCCTCGCCTCGACGCCTGCGGCCGCCATGGCGCGCCGGGCCAGGTCGACGATGACCTGCCGATCTCCGTCGAAAAGGGGCGCCATGTTGCGGTACTGGTCGGCGAGGTCGAGCTCGATGGCCGCGCCGCTTGCGGCCGATGCGGCCTCGACCTCCCTCCGGAGTCGCTCCTTGCGCCGGAGGAAGCGTTCGCCGTCGTGATCGCGGACGAGGATTTCCAGCTCGGCCCTTTCGACGTCTCCGCAGAAGCGTTCGACGTGGAAGAAGCCCTGGCGTCCCTCGGTGCGGGCGGGGGTCTCGTCGGCGGGGAGGGACGCCACGAGGGCGGTCCCGACGAGGAGGGCGTTGATCATCGTCCCCTTGGCCGTGCCCGGGTGGACGCTGCGCCCTCGGATCGTCACGACGGCCCGGGCCGCGTTGAAGGTCTCGAAGGAGAGTTCGCCCAGGGGCCCTCCGTCGACGGTGTAGGCGAAATCGGCGCCGAAGGTCTCCAGGTCGAGGAGCTCGGCGCCGTGACCGATCTCCTCGTCGGGCGTGAAGGCCACGCGGACCGTGGCGCGGGGGATTTCGGGATGGGCCTTGAGGTAATCCAGGGCCGAGAGGATCTCGGCCACGCCCGCCTTGTCGTCGGCTCCGAGGAGGGTCCGGCCGTCGGTGACGACGAGCTCCTGCCCCCGGTACCTCTCCAGCTCGGGAAATTCCGACGGGCTGAGGCGGAAGAGCCCCTCCCCGTCGAGGACGATGTCCCCCCCCTCGTAGAGGACGACGCGGGGCGAGACGGAACGATCCGTCACGGCCGGCGACGTGTCGATGTGGGCGATGAGGCCGACGACGGGGACATCGGCCTCGGGAAGGTTCGACGGCAAGGCGGCCGTCACGTAGCCGTGAGCGTCGACGGTCACGGCGTCGAGGCCCATGGCCTCCATCTCGCGAGCCAGAAGACGGGCCATTTCCCACTGGCCGGGACTGCTGGGCGTCCCGCCTCCGTCGGGGTCGGCGTTGCTCGGAACGGTCACGTAGCGAAGGAAACGATCCAGAAGGGACGACACGATCCTGCCTCCTTTGTCGGGCTTAACCGCCCTGAGCCCAGCTTAGTCCAAGAGGGGAAAGGACGAAAGGGCCCCTCGAGGGGCCCTTTCGTCTTCCGAGGCGGAAGGTGGAGACGGGAGGAGGGTTCGTCACCCTTTTTCTAGAGGATGCCGATGGCCCTTCCGATGAAGAAGGCCACGGCGCCGCCGCAGAGAGGGGCTGCGACGGGGATCCAGGCATAGCCCCAGTCCGATCCGCCCTTGCCGGCGATGGGCAGGGCCGCATGGGCCAGACGGGGGCCCAGGTCGCGGGCGGGGTTGATGGCGTAGCCCGTGGGGCCGCCGAAGCTCATGCCCAGGGCGCAGACGAGGCCGCCGACGAGATAGGGCACGGCCCAGAAGGGGATGGTCTGGCCTTCGGCCGACTTGACGATGAAGAAAATGCCGAGAACGAGGAAGATGGTGACGATGAATTCGCAGAGGAAGTTGGCCACGGGATCGAGGATGGCCGGGCCCGTGCTGAAGATGCCCAGCTTGGCGCCCTTGTCCTCGGTGACCTTCCAGTGAGGCAGATAGATGAGCCAGACGACGCAGCCCGCGGCGAAACCGCCCGCCGTCTGGGCGACCATGGTGGTCAGGGCATGAGACATGGAGTAGACGCCCATGAAGACCTTGGCCATGGTGACGGCGGGGTTGATGTCGGCCTGGGGCGCTCCCGTGCTGACGGCGGCGAAGACGCCCATCATGACGGCCAGTCCCCATCCGACGTTGATCTCCATCCAGCCGGCCCCTTCTCCCTTGGATTTCTTGAGAAGGACGTCGGCGACGACGCCGCAGCCGAAGGAGCAGAGAACGAAGGTCCCGACGAACTCTCCGAACAGATTAGTCATGAGACACCTCCACAAAGAAATGTGAAACGGTCTTTGTCGACGATCCCCTGTCCCGTGTTGCCTCGCTCGGAAGTCTTCCGCAAAGGTCCGGGCCGCCCGAGAGACGTCTCGCCCCGCAAAGCCCCGTCGTCTCCGAAGGGAAGAAAGGGGCGGGAGAGCTCGAGGCGGAGTGTCTTTTCCTAGAGAAGGGCCTCCAGAAGGGCCCTGTGAGGCCGGCTGATGACGACGGCATCGACGAGGAAGCCCCGGGAACCGACGATTTCCCTGGCGGCGGCGACGGCCGTCTTGACGTTGGAGATCTCGCCGGTGAGGCTGAAGAAGGATTTGGCACCCATCCCCCGGCCCAGACGGATCTCGATGAGCTTGACCTGGGCGGCCTTGACGGCGGCGTCGGCCGCCTCGAGGGCGACGGGGGCGGCCATGGTCTCGACGATGCCCAGATCCTTGGGAAGGCCGGGATCGGTGGCGTCGGCAAGGGCCGCGAAGACGTCGGGATGGACGTTGGGGAGGATCATGTGGTCGATGACGGCCTCGCCGGCGGCCTGGAGGCCCGCGGCGAGAGAGCTTTTGACGGCGCTGACCTGACCTCCGACGACGACGAGATACTTGCCGGGACAGAGCGTGCAGGCCCAGAGGAGGGAGACGTCGGCGGCCTTGAGCATGAAGTCCGTGGCGAGGTACCCTTTCGCGACGCTGATGCTTTCCAGTGTGGCAATGGCCCGTTCCATCTTCATCCCTCCATCCCGATCGCTGTGATTCGAAGGGCCCCGTCGGTGATCTCCGTCACCCGGCCCCCCAGGGAGGCGTGAAGGGGGACGCCGAGGGCACCTTCGGGAGGCACGGCCACGACCTGTCCCTCGGCGACGACGTCGCCGACGGCGACGCGGGGCAGACAGGGAGCGCCCAGATGCTGCCGCAGCGGCAGGAAGACCTCGTCGACGGCGACCTCTCCCCGATAGGGAGGGTGATCCTCGTAGGCCGAGAGGCCCAGGCGGGCCATGAGGCGGTTCGTCGGCACCAGGCGGTAGGGGCGCAGGGGATGGGGCGCGATCTCCCTCTCGGGGAAGGCGGGGCCGATGCCCTGGCCTCGCAGGGCCTTCTTGAGCACCTGGTTGACGCGCCGCGGCGAGAGCTGCATGGGACAGGCGTGAAGGCCGCTGCAGAGGTTGCACTCGCTGCAGAGGAAGGCCTGGCGGAGGACGTCGGCCGTCCTCTGTTCGGGATAGGCCATGGCCCTCATGATGCGGTGGGGCTCCAGGTGATAGCCGACGAGGTTGCGCGAACAGGCGACGGTACACTGGTTGCACTGGATGCAGGCGAAGCGGGCCTGACGGATCATGCGCTCCACGTCCATCGTCTCGTAGCGGACCAGGGCCGAGTCACCGGGGACGACGAGGACACCGTTGCTGGTCTTGGTGATGTGGAAATCGGGCTCCCTGTGGTAGGGCCCCGTCATGGGACCGCCGTCGATATACCAGGGATCGGCCGTCGTCGGTCCTCCTGCCAGATCGAGGAGCTTCGCCGCCGGCGTGCCTAGGGGGACGAGCCAGATCCCCGGCTCCCGGACGGCTCCGCCCACGGTGACCCAGCTTCTCGTCACGGGATGGCCCTCCAGGGCCCGACCGATGTTGTAGAGGGTCTCGACGTTGTTGACGACGACGCCCACCTTCAGGGGAAGGCCCCCCTCGGGGACGGTCCGGCCCGTCACCTCCTGGATCATGATGATCTCGTCGCCGGCCGGGTAGTAATCGCCGACGACGAAGACGGAGCCTCCGGCGGCCTCCAGGGCCGCCCTCTCGGCCACGTATTTCTTCTTGAGGACGAAGAGGACCCTCGCCGCGCCCAGGGCCTCCGTCACAGCCTCGGCGGCGGCGACGAGGCGACGGGCCTCGGTCCTCATGAGATGGCAGTCGCCCGACAGCAGGGGTTCGCACTCGGCGGCGTTGATGAGGTAGGTGTCGATATCCCGGGCCTTGAGTTTGACGTGGGTCGGGAAACCGGCGCCTCCCGCTCCGACGACGCCGGCCTCGAAGACTTTGGCGCAGAGCTCGGAGGCGTTCACTCGCCCCGCCTCCTAGATGATCCGGAAGGCGCCGTGGAGCGTGCAGCGCCGCAGGCGGCAGAAGGAAAGCGGCGTCGTCGGCCCCTGCCCCGTCGACGTGGCGATGGTGAAGGCCGTGGGACAGTCGCCGCCGTAGCCCAGGGAGGCGAAGGAGGGGGCGTTCTTGGTGAAGATCGTCGTCTCCATGACGCGGGCCATGAGGCTCATGTTGTCGATGTTGGTGCTGTGGATGGCGGCGGAGTGACGGAAGCCGTGCTCGACGCGGAGGGCCATGGCCAGGGCCTCCTTGAAGTCGGCGACGCGCACCAGGGGGAGGATGGGCATGAGCATCTCCTCCTGGACGAAGGGATCGTCCTCCTCGCACTCGACGAGGACGATCCGCGTCTTGGCGGGGACGACGATGCCGATCTCCTTGAGGAGCCAGGTGGCGTCCTTGCCGATGCACTTTTTGTTGGGCTTGCCCTTGTCGTCGAAGACCAGCTCGCGGAGCCGGGCGATCTCGGCAGGCGACTTGAGCTCGTGGGCCCCGTTCTCCAGCATGTGCTTTTTGAGCTCGTCGGCGACGCAGTTGACGACGATGAGCTCCTTCTCCGACGTGCAGGGGAGATTGTTGTCGAAGGAACAGCCCAGGATGACGTCGATGGCGGCCTGGCGGACATGGGCCGTCTCGTCGACGACGACGGGGGGATTGCCCGGCCCGGCCCCGATGGCCGGCTTGCCCGAGCAGAGGGCGGCGTGGACGACGCCGGGACCTCCCGTGGCCGCCACGAGGCGGACGAGAGGATGCTTCATCAGGCTGTCGACGTTCTCCATGCTGATGGCCGTCAGCGTCGCGACGAGGCCGCAGGGAGCTCCGTTGCGCCCCAGCGACTCGTTGATGACCTCGACGGCCCGCAGCGTCGAGGCCTTGGCTCCCGGGTGGGGGGCGAAGACGACGGCGTTGCCGCCGGAGAGCATGGCGATGGCGTTGTTGATGACCGAGGCCACGGGGTTCGTCGACGGCGTGATGGAGGCGATGACGCCGAAGGGAGAGAGCTCTTCGATGACGAGACCGTTGTCGCCCGAGACGGCCTTGGTGGTGAAATATTCGGGACCGGGCGTCTTGGTGATGGCCAGCTCCTTCTTCAGGAGTTTGTCGTCGAGACGGCCCATGCCCGTATCCTCCAGGGCGAGGCGGGAGAGCTCCTCCAGGTGCTCCATGAGATCGGCGCGGAGGCCGTTGATGATCTTCGTCTTGGCCGCGATGTTGAAATCGCGGTGCCAGATCTTCTGAGCCGTGGCGGCCGCCTGAACGGCCTGATCCACGTCGTCGTAGCCGTAGATGCAGCGGCTGCCGCCGGAGTTGATTTCACCTTCGATGCGCGTCAGCACCTGCCTGACGATCTGGGCGAGGTCCTTTTGATCCATGCCCGTCACCTCCACCTTCCCGAAAAAAATTAGGACTCGAAAAGACTGTTCCAGACGTCGCGGGACTTGCCCGCCACGATCTGATCTTCTTCCACCGACCCGCCGCTGACGCCGACGGCGCCGACGGTCTTCCCCTCTTCCGTCAGGGGAACGCCTCCGCCGAAACAGCAGAGCCCCGGATCGGAGGCCAGGCCGTACAGGGGCGCTCCCGGCTGGACGAGGCGGGAGAGCTCCTCCGTCGACAGGCGGAGACGGGCCGCCGTCCTGGCCTTCTTCGGAGCCAGGTCGATGCTGACGGGAAGGGCCCCGTCCATGCGGTGAAGGGCCACGAGATCGCCTCCGGCGTCGACGGCGGCGACGACCATGGGAACGCCCACGCGGTCGGCCTCGCCTTCGGCCTCGGCCAGAAGCCGTTTGGCCCGTTCGAGGGTCATCCCGCCCTGCCCCTTGTCCTTTTCGGCGGCCAGGACCAGGTCGGTGACGCGGGCGACGAAGGCCTCGCCGTCACAGGCCAGGGCAAGGGCGTAGAGGAAATCGGAGAGACGGTTCATGTAGACGTAGGCCTCTTCGGCCATGAGCTCTTTCTCCAGGAGTTCCGAGGCCATCCGCTCGGCCCGCCGAACGATGGATCGGGCCTGATGAACGGCGCTTCCCGCCAGGGAGCCGCCGGGGAGGACGAACTGCCCCTGCGAGGGCCACTGGGCCTGAAGGGCGTCGATCCGCGCCTCCAGGATCCGGGGATCGGGGGGAGGAACGTCGCGCGTGCCCCGGGCCACATAGGCCATGAGGGCCATGAGCTCCCTCTGGGCGAACTCCATCTCGGCCCCGAGAGGCTCCGTGGGGCGGCCGCTCTTGGCGATCCCCAGAACGCTGTTGGCCTCGTCGAGGGTGCCGTTGAGCTCGATGCGGACGTCTCTTTTGGAGACCTTCGATCCGTCCCAGAGGCGCGTCGTTCCCCTGTCGCCGCCGCCGGTGTAGATGGGCGCCATCTACCTCGCCTCCAGATCGACGTCGAGGCTGTCGACGATGCCCACGACGGCCGCATCGATGGGAGAGGCCCCTTCGGCGGCCGAGGCCCGCGCCGAGCTGCCGGAGCAGAAGAGAACCGTCTCTCCTATGCCCGCTCCGACGAGATCGACGGCCACGAGGAAACCGTCCTTGTCCTCGACGGCCACGAGGTCCCCACCGGCCTGGGGCCTGAGGATCTGGAGAACGAGCAGCTTGTGGCCGACGAGACGATCATCCTTGCGGGTGGCGACGACGTTGCCGACGATTCTGCCCAGTTTCACCGCACATCCCCCCATTCTTTCAGGGCCGCCAGGGCCAACTTGACATCGGCCACGGCCCCGACGAAGGCTATGGTGTTGATCTGTTGGGGACAGTTGCCGACGATCTCTCCGGCGGCGACGGAAGAGGCCTTGGTGGCCACGTCGACGGCGGCCAGAATCTCCGCCACGGGCCCCTGGACGAGAAGGACCGCTCCCCAGGAGGCCTTCTCCATGGCCTCGTCTTTCCGGGAGCCCATGCGCCGTTCGATGATGCGGCGACAGGCCTCGGTCGGCTTGACGACAAGGTGGGCGTTCATGGCCATCGTCTATCCCTCCTTCAGTGCGACGCCGAGTCCCCTGAGCCGATCGCGGGCCTCGTCGGTGAGACGGGCCGAGGGACCGAGACGGACCACCGCGATCCCTTTCAGCCGAGGAGCGAGTTCGAGCCAGCTCACCCACCCGGCGCGATCGAGACATAACTCCCGAGGCCGTTTCTCCACGACCGGCGTCGGGACGGAAGGACCCGAGGTGCTCCCGTCGCCGCCCTCCCCCTCTCCGCCGAGGAGGACGCAGCCCAGGTCGCGAAGGCGCTCCAGAGACCGGCGATGGAGGCTGCCGATGGGCCCGCTCCAGCTCGACCAGCGGGCCAGGGCGGAGACATCGAGGAGAAGAGGCCGCCGAGCCCCAAGGCAGCCGGCGGCCAGGCGCCCCTCGGGCGAGGCGGGCAGGCCGTCGAGGAGGTCCCGCAGCAGCTCGACGCGCGCGGCGGGAACGACGAGCATGTCCAGCGTCAAGGCCTCCTCCTCCGGGGCGGAAAGGAGGGAGAGGCGATAGGCCGGGCGCAGATCGCGCGGGAAGACACAGCCCGGAGCGAGGTAGTGGATCCACGAGACGGTCTCGGGAGGGACGAAGGACTCCGGCGCCGTCTCGTACCACCAGAGAAGCCCCACTCGGGGAAGGGCCAGCCGCCTCAGGGCCTTTTCGACCAGACCGTCAAGAACCGTCACGGCGATCCCTCCAGAGGCTGAGAGCGATTCCCAGGGGCGTCACGAGAAGAGGCTCGGGAGCCAGATCGACGCGATGCCCCACCACGGAGGAGAGGATCTCCTCCGCGCCGGGAAGATCGGCACCTCCTCCCACGAGGACGATGGGCATCCCGCCGAGATGGCCGCTGCGCTCCAGATGGTCGCGGGCGATGGTGGCCATCTTCTCGAGGACGGGCTTGAGGACGGGGGCGAAGCGCCGCTGCTCGTTCCTGTCCCGCTTGAGCGTCTCGGCCTCGTCGAAGGAGATCCCCCGGCTGCCGGCGAGGACGAGTGTCATGTGCGTCCCTCCCGTGGGCTCATCGGCCGTATAGAGGACCTGCCCCTCGTCGAGGACGGAAATCCCCGTCGTCCCGCCGCCGATGTCGATGATGGCGCCTCTCTCCATGTTGAGGGCGACGGCGGCGGCCGTCGGCTCCTCGTAAAGACCCAGACAATCGAAGCCCAGCGTCTCGACGACGTTGGCGCAGATCTTGGCCGTCTTCGCCGAAATGCCCGGCGGGTAGGCGGCGGCGCCGACGGCCTTCAGTTCCGTGACGCCGAGCTTGCGGCTCAGCCGCTCCAGGGCCTTTCTCATTCCCTGGACGGCGGCCCAATAGTCGACGACGACGCCGTCTCGGACCGAGGACTGAGACGATTCCAGGACGGCGGAAAGGGGAAAGCCCTCCTCGTTGACGGCGACGACGACGAGGTTCGTCGTCCCCAGGTCGAAACCGAGATAGAGCTCCTTCCAGGAAGCCAGGGCTCTGGGGCTTTCAAGAGCCTCGGCGCAGGCCTCGAGCTGAGGCGTGAGCCAGGGGGAAGAACTCATGAGCATACCTCCGACGAGTATGAAGCCGTCCGTTCTGCGGAACTCCGGGCCTCCGAGAGGGGCACGATCTCCCCTCTCGGGCCCGAAGACGAGAGTCTCCGACCCTTGCGGCGGAAGCTCCTAATCCTGAGCGATGTCGATCGATTCGGCCCCTTCGGCCCCGGGGAGAATCTTCTCCGTATCACTGTGAGGCCGGGGAATGACGTGCGTCGAAACGAGCTCGCCGACGCGGCCGGCGGCGGCCGATCCGGCGTCGATGGCCGCCTTGACGGCCCCCACGTCGCCTCGGACCATGACGGTCACGAGGGCGCCTCCCGTAAGCTTCGATCCCATGAGGGTGACGTTGGCCGCCTTGACCATGGCGTCAGCGGCCTCGACGGCACCGACGAATCCCTTTGTCTCGATCATGCCGAGCGCTTCCAGAGCCATATGAACGGACCTCCTTTTTCATGTCATTTCTTCGCCGATCCCGCGCCGTGAGGTCAGTTCCTCCCCTTCGGCTCCCTGCTGGGAGGCTTGGGCCGAGAACTTTTCCTCCTTGGAGCCTCTCTCCGAGGAGTGGCCTCGGGATCGGCCTTCTTCCTGGCAGGGGAAGGCGTTTCCCTCGGCGTCGTCCCCTCGGAAGAGGAAGGCCTTTCGGAAAGACCGGGACGTTCCGCCTCCGCGATGACGAACATCTCCGCGACGGCGGGTTCCTCTTCGACGGCAGGTCCCTCTTCAACGGCAGGTCCCTCTTCGACGGCAGGTCCCTCCGCGACGGCAGGGCCCTCCGCGACGACGGGGCCCTCTTCGACGGCAGGTCCCTCTTCGACGGCAGGTCCCTTTTCGACGACGGGTTCCTCCGCGACGGCAGGGCCCTCCGCGACGACGGGTTCCTCTTCGACGACGGGGCCCTCTTCGACGGCAAGTCCCTCTTCGACGGCAGGGCCCTCTTCGACGGCAAGTCCCTCTTCGACGGCAGGGCCCTCTTCGACGGCAGGTCCCTCCGCGACGACGGGTTCCTTTTCGACGGCAGGTCCCTCCGCGACGACGGGTTCCTCTTCGACGGCAGGGCCCTCTTCGACGACGGGAGAGGTCTCGATCCACGTCGAGACGCCCAGTGTGTCGCCGTTCCAGACCATGACCGGCCCCAGCCCCGAGGCGGGCCGGGGAATAACGTGGGCGGAAACGACTCTGTTGACCCGCCCCGCCTCGGCGGAAGCCGCAGCCAGGGCAGCCTTGACGGCGCCGACGTCACCGGAGATCTTGACGGTGATCATGCCCCCGCCCTTGGAATTCTCCCGGCCCACAAGACGGACATCGGCCGACTTGAGAGCCGCGTCGGCAGCCGCAATGGCCGCGGTCAGGCTGACAGTTTCTATGAACCCCAGGGCGGCACGGATCTCTTTCATCGTTTTCACCGCCTCCTTTCTTTCGCTAACTCCTCCATCACCATCCGCGTGAGGCGGGCGACGAGAGCGTCCTCTCCTCCGTCGGGCGAAGACGACGTCTCGGGAGAGGGTCGGGGCCCTTCGGCCTCGCTCTCCCGGGGCGGCAGATGCTCGCCTTTGACGAGACAGGCCGCGGCCTGGCCGATCCAGCGCAGAGAGGGCCCGGCGACGCTTTCGCGCAGGTAGGCCCCCCGCTCGCCGGGGAACTTGGCCAGCGTCACGGCGGCATGGATCCCGTCGAGGCCGATGCCCACCTCCAGGCGGGAGCGCCGGGCCGCCTTCTGCGCGAGGGCGACGGCATCGCCCTCGCCTCGGCCCCAGACCAGGGGAATGCCCTCCTCTTCGCTGCCGGTGCCGACGAGGGAAAGGGCCCCTTCGTCGACGGCATCGGAGGCCAGGAGGACGATGGCGGGGCGATCGTCGGGGGCCCGATCGAGAGGACGGCACCAGACGTTCATGCCCCGTCTCCCCTGTAGGTGAGGACCAGCCCCGTGGCGACGGCATTGCGGGGCCCTTCGGTGCCGCGGATGTTGCCCCGGCCCGAGACGACGCCGTAGCGGGAGAGAACGTCGGTGATCATGGTGGGCACCTCGAAATCGAGGGCCGAACCTCCGACGAGGACGACGTGGTCGAGAAGCCTCACGTTGTGGGCCGGAGCGACGCGCTCCAGGGCCCGGACGGCGTTGGTGACGAAGACCTCTTTCTTGGCCTTGCGACGGATCTGGCGGACCCTTTCCATCGTCGTCCTCAGGGGAATCGGCTGGAGAAGGTCCTTTTCGCAGATCAGGGCCACGCGGCCGAAGAGGTGGGGCTCCAGGGGACGGTCGAAGAAGCGGACCGTCCCGTCCTCCTGGCGGATGTGAAAGACGCTCTCGACCTTGCAGAGGGGGTAGCGCTTGATCGACTCGGCCAGTTCGGGATCGTCGAAGCCCAGTTCGCTGGCGATGATGGTGTTGACCATGTTGCCGGCCCCGGCGAGGTGGATCAGCTCGACGGTGCCGTTTTCCCGCATGAGCGAGGCGTCGCTGCTCCCGGCGCCCAAGTCGATGATGGCCAGGGGCGTCTTGGTCCCCGGCGTGGTGAGAGCGCCGTTGATGGCCATTTCGGCCTCGACGCCGCCGATCTCGACGGCGATGCCCGTCGCGGTCCTGACGGCCTCGGCGAGGTGGCGCATGGGCAGCTCCCTCGTCTCGACCATGACGGCCAGGGCGACGCCGCTCTCCTGGGAGAACTCGTCGGCCAGACCGCCGACGACCTTCTGCGGCACCAGGGTATCGACGGCCAGGAGGTCGCGGATGTGGACGTCGGCGATGGGGATGTCCGTCAGGTTCGACATGGTGCGGCGGACGCGCTCCATCATGCCGCCCACGTTCGTCCCGGGCTGGCCGAAGACGTCCCTCAGGGGATTGCACTCGCGGACCAGGGTCATGATGGCCGCGGCCCCCTCCTCCACGTTGAGGCTTCTTCGCCCCGTCGGTCCCTCCAGATAGAGCTCTCCGGCGGGGATGGATCGCTCCTTCACCTCGCCCAGGGGGGTCCTGATGACGACGGCCGACCGGTTGCCCACGAGGGCCCGCGTGACGGGGACGATCTGACGGGTCTCCTCGGGCGAGAGCCCGAAGAGGGTGGCCACGTCATAGGGGTTGGCCAGGGTCTCGACGACGCGGCCCGGCGACGCCACTTCGACGCAGCAGGGCATGGCCAGGGGAACCCTGTCTATGGCTTTGACCTCGTCGACGATGGGAATGGGACGAGGGAGACGGTTGGCGATGAGGACGCCGTCGTCGCTCTGACAGATGGCGGCCTCGACGGCGACGCCCCTGCCGAGGGCGACGTTGATCTCGGCGGCGGCCCTCTCGTAGTCCCACTGGGCCGGAATGACGACGGCCACGGGCTTTCCCGAGGGGCAGTCGCGCAAAGACGCGATGGGGACGGTCTCGCCGAGGCCGATGCCGACGCCGCCGGGTGTTGTTGGGTTGTGGCCGATCATGGTCGATTCGGTGATGATCGTCTCCGTCACCGTCTCCATCGCCACGTCTCCGATGACGGGAGCGGCCTCGTTGAGGCGGACCAGATCGACGCGACGGAAATCCTCGCGACCCCAGCCGGCTGACTCGAGGGCCTTGCCCAGGGCGAGAACGACGCCCCGGGCATTCTGAACGGTCCCCTTGATTCCGGTGGTGGGGTGAAGGGCCGAGGCCAGAAAGGTGATGTCCCGGCCCTCTACGCGGGCGAGGGCGACCTCCGTCGTCGAGTTGCCGATATCGATGCCTGCGACGATGGACATGGCCGCTCGCCTCCCCTGAAACGAGGCCCTAGGCCTCGGGCAGGTCGCCCTTGAGGAGGTGGCGGCGCTCGTAGACGTCGGCCGCCTCGCGGACGAACCCGGCGCAGATCTTGGCCTCGTACTGCTTCTCCAGCTCCTCGGCCATGGACAGAAGCTCGGCCTTGTCGGAGCGGTGGGGACGGAGGGCGTTGTACATGGCCAGGACGCGCTCGTCGGGGATGCGGGTCATCTCGGCGGCACGGCGGAGGTTACGCGCCACGTGGGGCGTTCCGGCCGCCTCGGCCACCTGGGCCTGATACTCCAGGGCCTGAGGGGTGATGCGGAAGTCCTCGAAGGCCACGGCACCGCTCATGACGTTCTCCAGTGTCAGCTCCTCGAACTTCTTGCCCCGGGGGCCGACGAGAAGGTCGGGACGATTGGTGGCCAGAGGATAGTCACCGGCGGTCAGCTTCTTGCCCTCTTTACTCTCCTGAGCGACGGGAGCCGCCTGAGCCGCTCCATTGACGCCCTTGAGAACCTGGCGGACCAGTTCGGCCACCATCTGTTCGTTCAATTCCATTGCCATGGGGGCACCTCCTCCCTAGTGGGTGAACTCCACTTGGACCTCCATGGGAGGCCGCTTGCGATCCAGGTAGCGCATCTCCTTGTTGTGGAGAAGGGCTGCAAGTCCCTGGAAGCGGGGCCGTGCCATGGGATCATTCCGCGTCGCCACGGGAATGGGCTGCTCGCCCTTGGCGTACTTGGCGGCGTTGCGGCCGATGGCCCGGAAGGCACCGGCGTCGAGAAGGGGCGACTGGGGGAAGAGCTCCAGGTTGTTGAGGGGAGCGAGATCCTTCTGGTGGATGATGGCCGTGCCGCGGCAGAGAACGCCGAGGCCGATGCCGGAACCCGAGAGCTTGGCGGCGTAGTGGGACATGAAGGCCACGTCGGCCGTGTGGTAGACGCGGATGACGCGGCAGGTCAGTCCCTCTTCCTCGACGCCGGCCATGATCTGGCGGATGACCTCGCCGTGGGGGACGTCGATGATGGTTCCCTGGAAATGGACGCCGAAACCGGGGGTGACGGCCAGGACGACCTCTTTCGGGTTCGTCCCCTTCGTCGCCTTCTCCTTCTCGGTGATCTTCAGGCCCGACACGGGAGCGGAGGGAGCGGCCGGAGCGGCGCTCTTCTGATCGGCCATGACTTCGGCCATGACCTCAGCGATTACCTTGCGGATCAGCTCTTCGTTCATTCTGTGGCAACCCCCTTCCCCTATACGTCCTCAGGATTGATGGCCCAGGGAATGGCCTTGATCTCTTCCCAGCGCGCATCGCTCATCTGGTAGCCCGTGCCCGGTCCGGCGTAGGTGTTCGGGTCGTTGATGGCGCTCCAGACGTAACCGTCGCTGCCGATCCAGGCCGAGGTCTGGAGGTAGTCGCCGGAGACGTGCTGGCCCATCATCATGACGAGCGACTCGGCCACGTCCTTGAAGCCCCTCTTGGCCAGGGCCTTGATGACGTCGATGGCCGTGAGGTTTTCCTTCATGATGCGCTCCGAGGCCTTGAGGTCTTCGGGGATGTTGCGGGGGGGCATGTCCTTGCTGCCGTTGGCGTAGGTGCCGGCCTCGACCTCTTCGTCGGTGATGGCCGGGAAGCCCAGCTCGTCGTAGACGGCCTGGAGGGCCCGGGCGGCCTTGTTGCGGACGGCGATGACGTCGGCCTCCATGACGGGGCGCAGGCCTCCGTCGACGCGGAAGTCGCGCTGAAGGGCCAGGTAGTCGTCGACGTCTTCGATGTCCCAGTTGGAACCGGCGAACATGTTGTCGTAGTTGGGCGTCCCCGAGTAGCCGGAGAAGATGAGGTCCGTTCCGGCGAACATCTGGGGGATCGTCCGGGCCGTGCGGCGCAGGTCGGAGTGGGAGAAGGTCTGGTCGTTGCCCGAGGCCACTTCCAGGCCGAGGATCATGGTGATGAGGTTCTCGGCGGCGACGGCGCGGATGCCGCTGGGGACGGCGCCGGGAACGCCGATGCAGGAGATGGAGCCGTTCTGGAGGCCCTGAACGCCGGCGCCCTTGGTGATCATGATGCAGAGGGCCTCGAGGTAGAGCATGCTCTTGCCCTCGGCGGCGCCCATCTGGACCTCGCTGCCCGTGCCGCTGGTGAAGCGCATCTTAAGTCCGCGGCTGGCATAGGCCGAGGCGAGGAAGGACTTGGACCAGGGCGTGTCGTCGCCGTCGACGAAGACGCTCTCCGTGCCGTAGACGGAGACGGTTTCGGCGTAGGCCGTGAGGCCCTTCATGCCGATCTGGAGCTCGAAGGCCTCCTCCAGGGCGTCCTGGGAGAGGGTGCCGGGGCGCCCCACCTGGCCGCCGACGAGGAGGGAGAGGGCGTTGAAGGCGGCATAGCGGGTGACGGCGACGGTCGTCTCGATCTCGAGGAATCCCCGGAAGGCCGCCTCGGCGGCGTCGCAGGCCAGGGCGACGGGGTTGTCGGTGGCGCTGGTGATGTGAGCCTGGTTGCCCGGAGTCTGGCGGGCCCGCATCTTCTGCATGGCCATCATGATCTCGACGATGTTGAGCTGATCCATGACGGCGGCCATCTTGGCCGGCGTCAGACCGAGGAAGAGCCGGCGGACCTCCTTGGCGCAGACGTCGATGTCGACGAGCATCCGGGCCAGATCCCGCTCGGACTTGGCCATGGCCTCCTCGGCGACGGACGTGTCGATGCTGTAATCGGCGACGAACTGCTCGATCATGTCGAACTCGGCCCGCTTCTTGCCGTCCATCTCGACGACCTTGCCGCCCTCGACGCGGATCGACGGCTTGGGATCGTTGGGACTTCCCATGGCCATGAGGCCGACTTCTTTCCACTCGCCGATGAATCCGTCCTTGTGGACGGGACGCTGACTGAGGATCTCAAAACGCTTGCTTCGTTTCGTTACGGCCACTGCCTTCACCCCCTGATTTGGTCTTCACCGGCCCCTAGATGTAGGAGACGGTGACCGGCTTGGGCTCCGAGCCGAGCGTGGCCAGGAGCTTGACGCCCACCTCGCGGGCCGAGCGGATGGCCTGGCGGACGGCGCCCGAGTCGCCGGTGATCATGATGAAGGACTCGTTCGTGAGAGACGTGCCCTTGCTGGGGGAGCAGTAGGCGTAGGCCTCGACCTCGGCGGCCTTGAGGGCCGTGTCGCTGATGACGACGCCGATGCCGGCGGGAGCGCCCAGGACGAGGCCGAAGGCCTTGCCCACGGGAGCGCCCAGGGCCTTGTTGAGGCAGTAGGAGGCCCGGGCCGTGTACTGGAGCTCCAGGTAGCCCACCTCGTTGGCCCAGACGTCGCCGAAGTAGGTGTCGACGTTGGCCAGGGTGACTTCGACGGCGCGGCGGACGTCGGAGACGTCTTCGGCGCCGAAGATGATGAGGCAGCCGTGACCGCAGCCGCCCTCGGTGTCACGGGGCATCTCGGCCGAGATGACTTCCGTGTTGGTGGCCTTGACAGCCTCGTCGGCGGCCATGAGCTGAGGGCCGGCGCCGACGCGGTCCGAGATGATGCCGATGGAGCGGAAGCGCTTGTCGATGCCCATCTTCTCGTGAAGGGTGGCGTCGATGTTGGCGATGACGAGGCCGATGGTGTGACCTCTGGCCGTGCCGATGTACTCCGTCACGCCGATGGGATCGAAATTGGCCGACGGGCAGGGCCTCTCGACCTTGACCTCCGGAGCGGGGGCCGCGGGGGCGGGAGCCGCCTCGCCGCCGAGGCGCTTCATGACCTCTTCCATGACCTGCTTCATCATATCCTGTTCCATTTGGTGCACCTCCCCATCCACTGGTCAGGCACTAGCCGAGCTTGGGCAGCATCTTTTCCGTGTCCGCATGAGGCCTGGGGATGACGTGGACGGAGACGATCTCCCCGACCCGCTTCGCCGCGGCAGCCCCAGCGTCGACGGCGGCCTTGACGGCCCCGACGTCTCCCCGAACCATGACGGTCACGTAGCCGGAACCGATCTTCTCGTACCCCACGAGTCGAACGTTGGCGGCCTTGACCATGGCGTCGGCCGCTTCGATACAGCCGACGAGTCCCCGCGTTTCGATCATGCCGAGTGCTTCACCATTCATTTCCACTGCACCTCCCTAGTATTTCTTCGATGCGGCCTTTCAGTTCCTCGAGGCCCTGCCCTCCCCTTCCGGAGACGGCGAAGACCTCCTTGACACCTGCCACTTTGAGCGCTCGCCGGGACATCTCGATGCCTGTCGCCCCGGCGACGTCAACTTTATTGATGACCCCGATGACGGGGGGCTTCATGACCTTGGCGAAACCTCCGGGAAAGGAACGGGGCCGCGTGGCGTCGGAGACGAGGAGGACCAGTCCCGACTTGACGGCGCTGTTGATGAGGACGAAATAAAGGCGAGGCATGTCGAACGTCTCGCCCGGGGTGTCGACGGCGTAATCGCTGAAGGTGACGTGCTCCGTCTTCCTGACGGGCTCTCCGCTTCCGGTCAGGGCGGCGATGAGCGTCGACTTGCCCGCTCCCGTGGGGCCCATGACCATGAGCCGGGGCCTCACGACCGGGTGATCTCGGCGGGATAGAAGCCGAGCGTCGCCTTGAGGGCGGCCACGGTGGACTGGAGGGCCCTCTCGACGGAGGAGATGTCGCCCGTGATCATGAGACAGCCCGTGAAGCGGTCGACGAACTCCATGTGGACCGAGGCGGCCTTGCTGGCGATGTCGGCGGCGATGACGGCCCCCTCGCCGGGCGTGATGGTCATGACGCCGATGGCGCCGGGGTTGTCGACGCCGACGCGCTCGCAGAGATCTCTGCGTGGGTTGCAGATCACATGGGCCAGCGTGACCTGCTTGCCGGGCACATACTCCTGAACGACTCTCCGCTTTTCTTCCGTCACCGCGATCACTCCCCTGAAGAGAGTCTCTCGCGAAACGCCTCACCAGGCATTCACCTCGGTGACCGTATACTTGCCCAATCAACGGGAGGAAGGGGGCTCCGACGCCCGTGCGTCGGAGCCCCCTTCCTCCCGGCTTTCGTTTTTTTGACCTGGCCCTACTCCTGTTCCCGCCGGTATTCGCTGGGACTGCGCCCCGTCATCTGGCGAAAAAGGGTGCTGAAGTAGGCGATGTTGCCGTAGCCGACGGAGATGGCCACGTCGCGGACCGAATGGCCCTGGGCAAGAAGTCCCTTGGCCCGCTCGATGCGGATGCCCTTGACCTCGTCGACGAAGCGGCGATGGAGGACCTTGCGGAAGAGGCGGCTCAGGTAGGAGGGGCTGACGTGGACGGCCTCGGCGACGCTCTCGAGCGTCACCTCCTCGTAGTGTTCGCGGATGTAGGTCAGCGACTGCTGGATGATCATGGAGCCCGTGTCGCTGGCGCTTCCCCTGACGTTCCAGGCCTGATCGAGGGCCTGGGAGAAGATGCGGTTGAGCCCGACGGGCGTGTTGGGCGCCAGCAGGTTGAGGAGCTGACGCCGCGACCAGGCCCGGACCGATCCCGAGTCGCACTTGAGACTCAAAAGGATCTGGCAGACCTGACCCATCAGCCCCAGGATGAGCATCTTGGCCAGCTCCACGTCCTGAAAGGCGATCTTGGCCAAAGCGTCGCTCAGGGCTCGGCTCCCCTTGGTGATCAGATCGGGCTGGCCGTGGGAGAAACCCTCGACGATCTGGGCCTGGAAGGCCAACATGCCGAACTGCGTCAGGGCCGGCGAGGGATCGGCCGGCTCGGGATCGGGCGCCGCGTCGCGCATGACGACGCGCCCCGTCCCCCCCAGGAGGCTCTCCTCGAGTCCCTCCTCGACCTGGGTCACGGCCGGAGCCATCTCCTCCAGGGTGCGGAGGCGACCGCCGTAGACGACGTTGGCCTCGAAGCCTCGGCTGGAGATGATCCCCAGAAGGCGGGAGGCGACGAAATCGGGCTCGGCGATGGCCTCGCCCGAGGGGATGAAGAGGAGGGCCGACGAGCGCCGCCAGGGGACGACGACGACTTCAGGCCCGAGAATTCTCTCGAAGGCCTCCCACAGAAAGAGCTGTTCCCCCTTGCGGTCCTCCTCCTCGGCCAGACAGACGATGCCGAAGAGGAAGCAGGGGCGGGCCGGAGGCAGGCCCAGGCTGGACATGATGCCGACGACGCTCTCCTCGATCCCCTTTTCCCGGAGCAGGTCCTGGATGATGCCCATGGCGAAGGCGCCCCGGTTGCGCTCGACGAACTCCCGGATCTGGTCGAACTGGGCCTTGTGGTTGCGCTTGTCGGCCACGTTCTGAAAGACCTTGGTCAGCGTCTCCCCGAAGGCCTCCTCTCCGACGGGCTTGACGAGGAAACTGGTGACGCCCAGTCCCATGGCCTTCTGGGCGTACTGGAAGACGTCGAAGGCCGTGAGGACCACGACCTGTCCCGAGAAACCCCGCCCCCTGAGGCTGCGCAGGCTCGTCAGACCGTCTCCTCCGGGGATGCGGATGTCGAGGAGGACGACGTCGGGCTCCCACTCCTCGGCCAGGGCCTCGAACTGGGGGGCGTTGGCGGCGCTCCTGACTTCTATGGGCTCGTCGGCCCTCATGGCCGCCAGGGCCATCTCGAGGGCACGACGTTCGAGGGGCTCGTCCTCGACGACGAGAACCCGATAGGCCTTCCCGTTCACAGGGGAACCTCCTCGGCGAGAGGCAGACGGACCTCGACCGTCGTTCCCCGGCCCGGAGCGCTCTCCATGGCGACGACGACATCGTCGCCGAAATGAAGCTGAAGGCGCTCGCGGACGTTGGCGATGCCCAGGCCCGCCTGGAGGTGATCGACGTCGCAGCCCACGCCGTTGTCGGCGACGCGCATGACGAGACGGCCTCCGGCGATCCGGCAGGAGACCTCGAGGACGCCCGGATCGAGGGAGGGCTCGATGCCGTGGACGACGGCGTTCTCGACGAGGGGCTGAAGGACCATGAAGGGGACGCGGACCCGCGAGGCCTCGGCCGTGGCCTCGACGGAGAAGGAGAGGCGATCGCCGAAGCGGACCTTGTAGATCTCCATGAAATGACCGATGCACTCCAGTTCCTGGGCGAGGGGAACCAGCTCCTCCTGAGACTGCTTGCGCAGGACGTAGCGCAGGTACTCGGCGAGCTGGACCGTCAGCTGCCGCGTCTGATCGGCCCCTTCGAACATGGCCAGGCGGCTGATGGTGTTGAGGGTGTTGAAGACGAAATGGGGATTGAGCTGGCGATGGAGGTTGCGGGCCTGACTCTGCTTGAGGTTCCGCTCCAGGCTCTCCCGGTCCATCTGCTCCTTCATGAGGGCGATTCCCTTCTGGAGGAGGCTCCGTTCCGTGAGGCGGCGCTCGCAGAGGGTCACCACATAGGAGGCGACGAGGCGCAGGAGGGCTCCTCCGCTGCTGACGCGCTCCTCGTCGACGACGGGCACCTTGAGAAATCGCTCCACGAGGTCGTCGGGATCGGGCGAGAAGTCCCACCGCATCCGGGCCAGCTCCTCCGCCTCTTCCCTGGTGTAGTGGCGCACCTTGACCTGGCCCACGAGAAGGACGCCCACCAGCCGTCCCTCGATGATGAGAGGGATGGCCGTGTCGATGAGGCCGCAGTGGCAGCGGTAGGTCTGGAAGTTTCCCACCCCGAGCCCTTTCTTCCCCCCTTGGGCGTCGCTCTGGAAACAGCGCCTCCGCCCCTCGCGGGTCTCGCGGACCTTGAGGCAGAAGGAGGTGAAGTTGCTGGGCTTGGTGATGGGCTCGCCCTCCGTCGTCGTCAGGACGGCGCCGCACTGAAGCGACGTGGCGAATCGATCGATGATCTCCTGCAGCATGTCGACATCGACGACCTGCTGCCACCACTCGAGAGAGCCGTAGGCCACCTCGGTCAGGCGAATCACCTCCAGGGGAAGCGTGAGAGATTTGAGGGAGAGGAGCTCCCTCCGCCACGACTTTACCCCAAAAAGGCTCTTCCTGTCCTCTTCTTTGTCCTGTTCCTCAAAAAACATCGCGATAGATCTGTTCGAGAGCCGCGACGGAGCCCTCGCGGGGATTGCCCTTGCCGACGATCTCCAGCGACGCCTCCCGGGCCAGACCGGGAAGGTCGTCGAGGCGGACGCCCAGGGAGGCCAGACGCCCGGCGAGGCCGATCTCGCTCCTCAGGCCCTCCATGGCCTTCAGACTCCGTTCGGCGTTCTCCCGCTCCGAACGCCAGGAGAGGGCCACCTCCATGGCTCGGGCCAGATAGGCCAGCTTGTCCATGGCCACAGGGAGATTGAAGCGCTCCACGGCGGGGAGAAGAACGGCGTTGACGACGCCGTGAGCCAGATCGTAACGGGCGCTCAGGGGGTGGGAGAGGGCGTGGACATAGCCCAGCCCCGAGTTGCTGAAGGCCAGACCGGCCAGGAAGGCGGCATGACACATCCCCTCGCGGGCCTCGATGTCGCCTCCGTCGCGGACGGCCCGGGGAAGGTTGAGGAAGATGAGCTCCGTCGCCTTGTAGGCCAGGGAGTCGGTGATGGGCGAGGCCTGGATGGAGACGTAGGCCTCGACGGCGTGGGAAAGGGCGTCCATGCCCGTGGCCGCCGTCAGGGAGGGGGGCATGGAGACCATCATCTCGGGGTCGTTGACGGAGAGACGGGGCGTGATGCGCCAGTCGAGAATCGTCATCTTGACGTGGCGTTCCGTGTCGGTGATGACGGCGGCGTTGGTCACCTCGCTCCCCGTCCCCGCCGTCGTGTTGACGGCGATCAGGGGGGGAAGATCCTTCGCCGACCGATGAAGGCCCTCGTAGTCGGCGATGACGCCTCCGCCCGTGACGACGAGACCGATGGCCTTGGCACAGTCCATGGCGCTGCCCCCGCCGACGGCGACGAGAAAATCGGCGCCGTCGGACCGATAGCGCCCGGCCCCCTCGGCGACCATGAGGTCCGTCGGGTTGGGTCCCGCTCCGGCCCAGACGCTTCCCGCCAGACCGGCCTCCTCCAGAACCTCGAGAACGCTCCGGCCCTGGCTCTCGCCGAAGGCCCCCAGAGAGGCCACGACAAGGGCTCTCTTCCCGCCCAGAGAGCGGGCCCAGAAGCCGACTTTGCGCAGGGCGCCCCGCTCGATGAGATTGACGGGGGGCATGAAATAGCTTCCCGGCATGGCGAACACCTCCTCGTTCCTGCGCCACGCAGAAAGGGATCGCCCCTTGAGGGGCGATCCCACCATAAGCCTTTCTCTCCAGGAGGCACAAGCAGAGGCGATCAGGAAAAATTGACCATCTGAACCGGCCTCTTCAGAGCAGCGTGTGGAGGGCCGCATGATTTTCAGCGTCACCATGGTCTTTCCGGGACTTTTCGGCGATATCGGCGGATGGGCCGGCCTCAGGACGGCCCTCGGCGAGAACGCCCCCCTCATGCACCCCACAGGGGGCATGAGTTTCTGGAAGGCCGTCATGCTCGTCGTCTTCTGCTTCTCCCCCTACGCCGATCCCACCTTCTACCAGCGCTTCTCGGCGGCCCATTCGCCCAAAGTCGGACGGAGGGCCCTGCTGACCTGCTTCTGCATCTGGATCGCCTTCGACATCGTCATCTGCACCACGGGCGTCATCGTCAAGGCCCTCTACCCCGACGCCCAGCCCGAGGTCGCCTATGTGCGCCTCGTCCTCTCCCACATGCCCGTCGGCATCCGGGGCCTCTTCATCGTGGGCCTCGTCGGGGCCATCATCTCCACTCTGGACAGCTACTACCTCGTCGGCGGGACGACGCTGGCCAACGACATCTATGCCAGGGCCAGAGGAATCGCCTCGCTGCCCCAGAAGACGATCGTCGCCTACACGCGCCTCGCCGTCGTCCTCCTGGGGATCATCGGCCTCTCCGTGGCCTTCCGCTTCAAGCTGGCCTACGACGCCTTCCTCTTCGTGGGCAGCATCTGGATGTCGGCGGCCTTCGTCCCCATCGTCGGCGGCCTCGTCGGCAGGGGACGCAAGACGGAGACGGGCGGCATTCTCTCCATGGTCGTCGGCGGCGGACTCTTCGGGCTCCTCAAGCTCTTCCCCGAGATCACCGCCGTCGAACCCCTTCTTCTGGCCCTTCCCGCCTCCTTCCTCGCCTGGCTCATCGGCAACCGCATCGGCGAGGACCGCAACGGAGAGGCCCTGAAGGCCTGACCGAAGTTCCCATCGAAAGGGAGGAACGGACATGAACGACGCCGTCAAAAAACTCCGCCAGGACCTGGAAATCGAATGGCTGGGCCTCGACGGGTTTCTCATCGCCCTCTATCTGGCCATCGTCGGCCTCATTTTCTACGCCCTCAAGACGGAGAACGACTTCATCGTCGGCACCCTGATCCCCTACTCCGTCATGGCTGCCGTCACGGTCATCTTCCTGACCTACGTCCGTCACGTTCTGGCCTTCATGGGGAACCACCGCCAGAAAAACGGGAAGGGCCTATGACGGTGACGGTCCGAACCTTTCCCCTCGTCCTGAGCCGCGAAGAGGCCCTGGCGAGGGCCGAGGGGAAGGGAAACTGGATCGGCAAGCTCCTGCTGAGGGGAACGGATCTCCATGAACTCCGCTCCCATTTCGTCGAGTATGCCCTCCTCGAATACGAGGCCCTTCACAGCCCCAACGTCATCGCCCGAAGGCTCTTCGGCGACGGACAGAGAAAGCGTCAGCTCTGCCGCGTCATCGCCAACGGGACGACGGGCGCCGCGGCCTGGGCCGAGGAGCTGCCCGAAGGGCTCGTCGACGTCACCGTCGACGAGGGACAGGTCCAGCCGGCGACGGTCTCTCCCGAGGAGATGGAAAGCCGGGGGAGGCGACTCGTTTTCCGCGTCCTGAGACGGCGCGTCGGCGGCTACCCCGAGATCAACCTCGTCGGCCGTCGGACCGTCCACCGCCCCTTCTACGTCGCCCTCTACGGCGTCCCCGTCGAGGGGACACGGATCCGCTATCTTCCCATCGCCGCCGACGGATGGGGAACGAGCCGGGCCTTCTGAACCGGACCGTCGCGGCAACCCACACCCTGGAGGTCCCCTCGTCATGGCAAAAAACTGGAAAAAGGCCTCGTCCATCGAAGAGGTCCGGCTCGGCGAAAAGCCCCTCTCCATCGAGGACGTCGTCGCCGTGGCCCGCCACGGCGCCCGCGTCGAACTCTCGCCGCCCTACGTGGAACGCGTCAAAAGAGGCCGGGCCCACGTCGAACGTTTCGCCGAGGAGGAGCGGGCCCTCTACGGCATCACGACCGGCCTAGGCGAAAACTGGAACCGCTACATCGCCCGGGAGGAGAGGGACCGCATCCAGCGCAACCACGTCCTCTCCCACGCCTGCTCCGTCGGCGAGCCTCTCGAAGAGGAGTGCGTCCGGGCCATGATGGTCGTCATGCTCCAGCACTTCGGGACGGGCCACACGGGGATGGGGCTGGCCCCGCTGCGCCTCCTGGCGGCCATGCTCAACGGCTCCGTCACCCCCTTCGTTCCCGCCCACGGATCGGTGGGCTACATCTGCCACGAGGGACATATCGGCTGCGCCCTCATCGGCGAGGGCTTCGTCCTCGACGGGAAGGGGCGGCGAAAGGCCGCCGAGGCCCTGGCGGAAAAGGGCCTCGAACCGGTGACTCTGGCCAGCAAGGAGGGGCTCACCCTCGTGTCGGGAACGACGACGGTGACGGCCCTGGCGGCCCTGGGCCTCTACGACGCCCTCGTCGGCGCCCGGACGGCCGACATCGCCGGAGCCCTCTCCCTGGAAGTTCTCAAGGGAACCCTCATGGCCTTCGACGAAAGGGTTCACGGGCTTCGCCCCCACCCTTATCAGGCGACGACGGCATCGAACGTGAGAAAGCTGCTCGAAGGGAGCGAGATCGTGGCCCGCTACCGGGGACACCGCGTCCAGGACGCCCTCTCGCTGCGCTGCATCCCCCAGCTCCACGGGGCGGCGAAACAGCTCCTCGACGATATGGCCCGGACGTTGGACATCGAACTCAACGCCTCCGTCGACAATCCCCTCATCGTCGAAGTCGACGGCGGCGCCGAGGCTCTCATGGCCTGCAACGCCGACGGCTCCTACGTCGGCATGGCCGCCGACGGCGCCGCCATCGCCCTGGCAGGCCTGGCGAAGATGGCGGAGCGACGCATCGACCGCCTCGTCAACCGCCACGTCAGCGAACTGCCCCCCTTCCTCTGCGTCGATCCCGGCGTCAACAACGGTCTCATGATCCCCCAGTACGCCGCGGCGGGCCTGGTGGGCGAGATGCGGCTTCTGGCCCACCCCGCCACCGTCGACAACGGCTTCACCTGCGCCAACCAGGAGGACTACACCAGCATGGGCGCGGGAGCGGCCGTCAAGCTCTACCGATCGGCCCGGCTGCTCCGCTACATCCTGGCCATCGAGCTCCTCGACGCCTGTCAGGCCCAGGACTTCTACGGCGATCTCCGGGCGGCACCGGCGACGGCGGCCGTGCGGGACCGGATCCGGCGCGACGTCCCCTTCGTCGGGCAGGACGTCATGATGGAGCCCCTCATCGAGGCCATCGCCGTCATGGTCGGCGGAGGGGAGATTCTCGAGGCGGCCTGGTCCGTCACGGGAGAACTGCCCCTCTGATCTTCCCCACGGACAGGAGAAAGAAGGGAACGGACGGCTCCGCCGCAGAGGCGGAACCGCCCGTTCCCTCCAGCGATCTGCCGTCCGCCCCGCTTTCCGGGTAAGGACGACGGCATTGTCTCAGGGCAGCATCTGGGCGTAGGCCGCGGCCTCGCCGAGCACGTCTTCGGCGAAGGACTCGACCGTCGTCTCCTCTCCGGCGCAGGTGGGGAACCAGAGAGGCCCCTTGTCCAGCCCCTGGGCCAGCTCCTCGGCCGTTCCGTCGCCGAAGCGGAGGTGCCAGTGGACCATGGCGTCCTCTCCGTCGGAATGGACTGCCGACATGAGGAGGCGCCCGTAGCCGGCGACGGCCTCCCGGGCCTGAAAGTGCTCCCAGTAGTAGCCGTCGTAGCCGACCATGGCGACCTGTCCCTCGTAGCTCACGGGAACCCGGGCCAGGGTGGCCCCGGAGGCGTCGAGGAAGGAGAGGGCGTCGCCCTCGACGACGACGAAGGCGAAGGGCGTCTCGAACATGGCCTCCAGGAAGGCCTTGACGGAGGCCGCGTCATGATTTTTCCCCGCGGCCTGGGCCTCGGCGGCGACGGCGTCATAGGCCGCGTCCATGGCCGGGTCGTCGAGGAAGGAGGCGACGGAGACCCACGTCCCCTTCCAGGCCGAGAGAGGCTCGCCCAGCATGGCCACGTAGGCGTCGACTTCGGAGAGGATGTCGTCGGCCACGACCTGGGCCGCCGTGTCATCGGCGACGGCCGTGGGCCACCAGAGGGGGTCGGCCGCCTCGCCGACGAGGGCCTCGAAGCTCGCGTCGCCGCAGCGGAAGTGCCAGTGCTCCATGCCCTCTCCGTCGCCGCCGTGGACTTCGGTAGCGGCCAGGTAGCGGCAGCCCTCCTCAGGCTGGGTGACGGCCTCGAAAAGGGACCAGTTCATGCCTTCGTAACCCGCCATGGGAGCCGTTCCGGCCGCACGGTAAAGGACCGTCTCCAGCTCGCTCCCCTCTTCGTCGAAGAAGGTCACGGAACCGCCGCTGATCTCCATGGCGGAGAAATCGCAGCGGTACATGTTCTTCAGGAACTGGGTGACGCCTCCCGTGCCGTAGCCCGGAGCGGCGTCGGCCACGGTCTCGCAGGCCGCCTGAACGAGGGGATCATCGAGATAGGAGACCATCGTCCGCCAGCCGCCGGACCAGGCCGAGAGGGCGCCGGGGGAATCGCTCCCGCCGCATCCTCCGAGAAGCATGAGAGAAAGCAGCAGGAAAAGAAGGGCCGAAAAACCCTTTTTATTGAACATGAAAATCTCACTCCTCTTCAACGGTAAGAAGTCCTTAGTTTGAGGCCTCAAACTAACGTCAGTATAGGGAGAACTTTACGATCGGTCAACTCCCCGACCTCGCCGGAATCCGCGTCCCCGACAGGGAAAAAGCGCCGTCGCGCCCGCCGGAGCGAGATCCGCTTGAAGCCCCGCCGGTGCGGGTTCGAGGCGAGCTCCCGTCCGATCCCTCCGCGGCACGGTCGCGACGAGGATCCCGCATCGCGCCTCGGCGCATCCCCAGCAGACAGGACGACGGAAGGATCACATGACGGCAGGGAGGCGAGACGTTCCTCGCCTCCCTGCCGTCATGTGATCCTTTTTCCCGGCGGCCCGAGGCCGGCAGAGATCTTACGGCCTCAGCCGATCTCCCTGCGGCGGGTCTCGAAGCCGAAGCGCCAGGCGCCGAGGGCCGAAAGGGCCATCGTCGCCGCGACGAGGGAGAGGACTCCCGTCAGGCCCAGGCCTCCGTCGAAGGCCCAGCCCGTGAAGAAGGGGGCGACGATGCCGGCGGCCCTGGCCGAGGCGCCCGTGAGTCCTCCGGCCCCGCCGCGGAGCGAGGTGGGAAACTGTTCCGGCGTCCAGGCGTAGAGAACGCCCCAGGCGCCGAGGCAGAAGACGGAGAGGGCCACAGCGGCGGTCAGGTAGCCCGCCGATCCCGTCACGGAGAGGAAGAGGAGGGCCGTCGCCGCCGTCCCTCCCAGGGTGACGACGGCCGTCGCGACGCGGCCGAAGCGCTCGACGGACCAGGCGGCCAGGAGATAGCCCGGCAGCTGGGCGGCCATGACGAAGAGGGTGAACCATCGGGCGCGGACGACGCCGACGCCGGAGAGGGCGAAGATCTTGGGCAGCCAGAGGAAGAGGGCGTAGTAGGCGAAGGAGACGACGGCCCAGAGCGAGACCATCAGGATCGTCCGCCCCAGATAGGGACCGTCGGTCAGTTTTTCGCCTCCGGAGACCCGGGCGGCGGACTGGGGGGAGGAACCGTAGCGCCGCTCCAGGGGCTCTCTTCGGCCCTTGAAGAAGAGGAAGCGGGGACTCTCGGGCCCCAGGGCCAGCAGGAGCGCCACGGGCAGCAGAAGGCCGGGGAAGACGACGACGGCCCGCCAGGAGCTCCAGCTCTGGACCCAGAGGGCCCAGAAGGCTCCGGCCATGGCTCCCAGGGCCCAGAAGGATTCGAGGAGGACGAGCTGCCTTCCCCGGTCTCCACGGCCGCAGAAATCGCAGAGCCCGGCGAAAAGGACCGGTCCCAGGCCGCCGAAACTCAGGCCCGAGAGGAAGCGCCAGAGGCCGAAGGCTTCCGGCGTGGCGGCGAAAGCCGTCGACAGCGTGGACAGTCCGCCGATAAGGGAGAGGACCACGGCGAGAAGGCGACGGCCGAATCGGTCGGCCAGAGGACCGGCCAGAAGGGCACCGACGAACATGCCCATGAAGGTCCGTCCCGCCAGGGCTCCGGCCTGGGCCCCCGAGAGGCCCCAATCGGCCATGACTCCCGGCAGGACGAACGAAAGGTTGAGGACGCCCGCCGAAACGAGCCCCCAGGCGAGACCGGTCCGGCAGAGCGTCGCCCTGGCCTCACGGGGAGCCACCACCTCATCGATATACCGTTCCAGATCCACGAGCCTCATCCTTTCCTGACAGCTACCAATAGCTGCCAATGGCAGATAGGCGGCATCATAGCAGAAAAGCGTCTCCTCCGGAAGGGGGCCTGCCCTCCCGACAGGCCGTCACAAAGGGTCTCGTCGCGAGGCGCCGGAGGACGGAGACATCCGCCTCGCCCTTTCCTTTCGGCGGGCTCCCCGCTGCGAGGAGAAGACGGCGGCGGGGCTGGTCTCGGAGAGCATGTAGAAGCGGGCTCCCCGCTGCGAGGAGAAGACAGCTTCGCCGAGAACCTTTATAATAATTGAAAGGAATGGAACAAACCCAAAAAGGGTGCGACACAGGGGGGGAAGAGACGGCCCGCAGGCCGCGGCGGAGGGGAATCCCCCGTCGAGGAAGCCCCTCGGAATTCCGGGCCGGTCCCCGCCGAGAGGGTGAAACGCCGTCGTCTTTTCCGCGACGGAGGGAGGCGCTCCCAGGACCCTCTTGAGCGATCTCTCGTCGCGAACCGCCGCGACAGGACGAAGAAGACAGGTGAGGTGCGTGTTCATGAAGGTATTCGTATCGGGAGCGACGGGCAACGTGGGACGTCTCGTCGTTCGGGCGGTCCTGGAGGCGCCCGATCTGGAGCTGGCCGGCGGCTTCTGCGCCGAGGGAGCCATCGACCTGGCCCAGATTCAGGGCCTTCCTCCCTGCGGAATCCGGGGCGACTCCGATCTGAGACGAGGCCTCGAGGCCGCCACGGCCGACGTCGTCGTCGACTTCACGTCGGCCACGATCATCATGGAGAACCTGCGCCTCTACGCCGAGAGGAGGCTCGACGTCGTCATCGGCACGACGGGCTTCGACGACGCCATGACAGCCGAGGCCCGCCGCCTCGCCGCCGAGGGGAATCTCCGCTGGGTTCTCGTCTCCAACTACGGCCTGGGCATCAATCTCGTCGCCGATTTCCTGGCCAAGGTCCGCTCCCACTACCCCTATGTGTCCATCGTCGACCGTCACCCGGCCCGCATGGCCAATGCCCCCAGCGGCACGGCCATGACCCTCGCCGAGAGAGGAGCCGGAGACGAAGGGGCCGTCGCGAGCCGGGCCGTGCTCGACGGCGTGCTGGGCGCCTCCCTCGCGGGGTGCCGCATCCTCTCCCAGCGTCTCCCCTACCCCGGCGCCTATTCGGAACACGAGATCACCTTGGGACGCGACGACGAGCTGATCCGCATCACCGTCCAGGACTTCAGCAGCTCCGTCTACGTTCCCGGCGTCCTTCTGGCCCTGAGGGGACGGGACCGCATCGCCCCGGGAACGGTCGTGACCTCCCTTTCGTCCTTCTCCTGACGGCCTTTCGAGGGAATACTCCCTGAAAGGAGGAGCCCCTTTGGGACCGATAACGCCCTGGGTCGAGGCCTTTCTGACGGGACTCTTCGAGCACCTGCCCGAAGGGATCGTCCTCCGTGACGAGAGGCAGATCGTCCTCCGGGCCAACCCGGCCTTCTGCCGCCTCTTCGGCTACGCCGAGGAGGCGGCGGGCCGGTTCCTCGATGACCTCGTCGCCGGCGGAACCCCGGGCTACGGCGAAGCCGTCGCCTACACCGAGTCGATCCTCTCGGGCCGTTCCGTCAAGGTTCCGGCGACGCGCCACGCCAAGGACGGAACGGCCGTCGACGTCCTGGCGACGTCCGTTCCCATCTTCGACGGCGGACGCGTCGTGGGCGTTCTGGCCCTCTACGGGGACATCTCGGAAAGCGTCCGCTCCCGCCACGCCCTGGAGGAGACCAAGGCCCGTCTCGAGGCGACGCTGGAGGGCATCGGGGACGCCGTCGTCACCGTCGACGAGAGGGGAAACGTGACGGACCTCAACGCCGCGGCCTCCTCCCTCACCGGCTGGCCCGTCGACGAGGCCCGGGGACTGCCGGCCTCGTCCCTTCTCCGCTTCCGCTCCGGCGACGGGAACCCTTCGCCCCTCCTCGAGGGACATCCCGGCGAGGCCGCCGAGACGCTTCTCGTCGACCGCTCGGGCCTAGCCCACCCCGTCACCGTTCAGACCACCCCGGTGCGCCTCGGCCGGGAAAGGACCCCGGGCGTCGTCGTCCGCGACGAGAGCGAACGCCTCCGGAGGAGGGCCGAGATCACGGCGGCTCAGGCCCTCTACGGCAGCCTCGTCGACAGCCTGCCCGACCGGGTCTTCCGCTTCTCCCCCTCGGGCCGATGTCTTTTCGCCCCTCCCCGCGCCGAGGAGAGCCTCGCCGTCGCCCATCCCCCCTGGAGGGCAGGACCTTCCGCGAGGCCGGGCTGGACGAGGCCCTCTGCCGACGCGGGGAGGCCCTCGTCGAGGAGACGCTGGAGATGGACGGCCCGAAAGGCCCCCGCCTCTACGACTGCCGCGTCGTCGAGGGACCTCGATCGACGGGACTTCTGGCCCTCTGCCGCGACGTCACCGAAAGCCGCGAGACGGAGACGAACTACCGCCTCCTCTTCGAAAGCATGCGCGACGCCTGCGCCCTCTGCGAAGGCATCGAGGAGGGGGGAAAGACCGTCGACTTCCGCTTCCTCGACGTCAATCCCGCCTTCGAAGCCCTGACGAGGGGGAGGGCTCCCTTCCTTCTGGGCCGGACGATCGGGGAGATCGCCCCCGAGACGGCCCCCTTCTGGATCGCCACCTTCAACGACGTCATCGGAGGCCAGGAGCGCCCATCGCCCCTACCGCCCCGCCCCGGGCATCGAGGCGGCCCTCGACGAGATCCGCCGGGGCGCGGGGACGATCTACGACGAGAGGGTCGTCACGGCCTGTCTCTCCCTTTTCCGGGAGGGATTCGCCCTTGAAACCTTGGAGGAGCCCCCGGTCGAGTCCGCCGAGAGGCTCCGGCAGGAGCAGGCCGTCGCTGCAGAGCCCGGCACGACGTGAAGGACGATAGGGGGGCTGACTTCCGCAGCCTCCGCGAACGCACAGAAACAGGAGAGGAGGAACGAGCGTGAAACGGCCCCTGATCATCGTCACCGGCGACGACGCCCTCGCCCGGTCTCTGGAGTCTCTCTGTCCTCTTGCGGGCTGGTCCGTGGCGGGGAGAGCCCCCTCCGCCACGGAGGCCGCGAGGCTCTTCGACGCCCTATCGCCCGCCATGGCTCTCATCGACGCCGACCTGGGCGACGACGCCCTCGCCCTGGCCCGGTCCTTCGACGCGAAGCGGTCCGTCGAGATCGTCCTTCTCGCCGCCAGGGGGGACGAGGAGACGGTGAGACGGCTGATCTCCGTCCAGCCTCGGGGAATTCTCGTCAAGCCCGTCGACGAAGAGCGGCTGCGTGCGACGCTGCAGACGGCATGGACACGCCACCTGGCGGAGAGACGTCTCCAGCGGGTCTACGACAACACGCCCAACGGCATTCTCCTCTTCCGCTACGTCCCCGAAGAGGGGACCTACAGGCTGGAACGGCGCAACCGGGCGGCCGAGGCTCTCGACGCTCCTCTGACGGAGCCGCACCCCACCTTCGAGACCTACTTCAGCCCCTTCGACTTTCGCGAGCTGAGACTCCTTCTCGAGCGTTCCCGCCGGGAGGGATGCCTCTTCCCCTGCACGCTCGTCCACCGCAGGGAGGCCCTCCTGGCCTGGCGTCAGTATTACCTCTATCCCGTCGACGACGGGGAGATGATCGCCCTCTTTCAGGACGTGACGGAAGAGAAGAGGCTCCGGGAGGAGCAGGAGCGACGTCTTCACGAGCTGGCCCGGGAGACCCTCCGAGAGCGCTCGCTCGCCCGGATCGCCGCCCTCCTCTTCGACCGCTCGATCCCCATCGAGGGACGGCTCGACGAAAGCCTCCGGCAGCTGGCCGAGGCCGTCCGTCCCGGAGGGGGCCTGGGGCTTCGCCTCTCCTGGCCGGATGGGACGAAAGAATCGATGGAGGGAGCGGGACTGTCGACGACGCCCTTCCGGCTCGCCGTCGACGCCTCGGGCCTGAGGGCGACGCTGGAAATCCTCTTCGGCCGTCACGACATCGACGGCCTTCTCTTCGGCTCCGTCGACGACGGAGAGACGACCTTCCTGCGCCGAGGCCTCGATCTCATCCACAAGGCCCTTCTCTGCGACCGGGTCTGGCGAAAGCAGACGCTGAAGGCGACCCTCTACGAGAGGACCCTGCAGAGCCTCCCCCTCCCCCTGGCCCTGGGCGACGACGAGGGGAAGCTCTTTTTCGTCAACGAGGCCTTCGAGGAACGGACGGGGCTCTTCGGCGAGGAAATCTTCGATCTCCCACTGGAGGAGGTCGGCAGGCGCGTCGACGGCAGGATCCGCCCTCTGGACATCTCAGGAAGGCCATCGGGCGCCCTTCTTGTCATCGAGGAGGAGGGCGGGCGGCGATGAGAGACGAACCCTTCAACCTCCTCCTGGAAAACCTCCTCCGCGACGTGGAGAGCCTCTCCGCCTCGGGGCGACCGACCGATGCGCCCTCGTCGGCCGACGGAACCTTTCATCTCCACATCACGGAAGATCGGATGAGCGTCTTCGTCGACCTCTTTCCCTCCTTCGGAGAGGGCCTCCCCCTGGATCCCCTGGCGGTCAAGGAGGCCCTCGTCAAGGAGGGCGTCTACTCCTTTCTGGAGGGAGAGCTGACGGAAGCCGTCGAACGCTGCGAGAGCACGAAAGAGCCGCTCCGGCACCTTCTCGCGGCTCAGGGCATCCCTCCCAGGGAACCCGTCGAGGGGCGCCTGGAAATCCTCTTCTCTCTCGAACGGGAGATCACGAAGACGGGGGAGAAGAGCGAGGATACGCTCGACCGGATCGACCACAAGGAGCGATCGCCCATCCTTTCCGTGGCGCCGGGCCAGCTTCTGGCCATCCTCCACCCCTCCCTCCCCGGAGAGGCGGGGCGGGACATTTTCGGCCAGACCGTCCTCGCCGCCGATCCGACGCCGGTGACGCTCGACGCCGGCCCGGGCGTTCTCTGCGAGAACGGCACCCACTTCATCTCCGAGACCTGGGGACAGCCCCTTCTCGACGGCAAGACCCTGTCGGTCCGCCCCGTCCTGGACGTCGACGGCGACGTCGATTACCGGACGGGCAACATCCGTTTCGAGGGCTCCATCTCCATCGCCGGAGGCGTCAGGGAGGGCTTTTTCGTCCAGGCCGGCTTCGACATCGACGTCCAGGGCGTCGTCGAGGGGGCATCCATCAGGGCCGGTCGCGACATCCACATCCGAGGGGGCCTCGTGGGAGGAAAGGCCCTCGTCGAGGCCGGAGGCTCGTTGAGGGTCCGCTTCATCGAGGGCGGCACCATCCGCGCCGACGGCTCCGTTCTCGTCGACTCCCACGTCCTCCACGGCACCGTCCTCAGCCGCGATACGGTCCGCGTCAAGGGGCGGAAGGGGATCCTGGCCGGCTCCATCCTGGCCCTGAAGCGCATCGAAGCCGAAGCCGCCGGATCGCCCCTGAGCAGTCAGACCCGCCTGGCCGTCGGCGAAGATTTCCGCCTCCGCCGACGCATCGAGGAGCTCGACAGGGAAATCACCCTCCGAGAGACGACGCTTCTGCACATCTCGCGGACCATCGAGGAACTGAAGGAACGGTTCACCTCGGGCCGCGTCGTCCTGCCTCCGGAAAAGCTCGAACAGTTCAGGGCCATCCTCCAGCAGTTCAGCCTGCTCCAGAAAGATCTCAGCGCCCTCCGCGACGAACGGGGAGCCACCCTGGCCCGCCTCGTCCGCGAAGCTCAGGGCGGCGTCGTCGCCATCCGCCGCGTCGTCCACGCCGGAACGACGATCTCCATCCAGAACCGCCAGCTCACCCTTATCGAAGGGGAGCGTTTCGTCAGCTTCTCCCTCGACGGGGACTCGTGGCTCATCGTCCGAGGCCCCTACGCCTGAGGGTCACCATGAAGGAAATCGCCGCCTGGATCGACCTCTGCCTCGAGAACCTCTTCGACAGCCTCTCCCAGGCCGCCCTGATCTGCGACGGCGACGAGGTCGTCCTGAGGGTCAATCGGGCCTTCTGCCGCCTCTTCGGCTACGCCGAGGAGGCGGCGGGCCGGTTCCTCGATGACCTCGTCGCCGGCGGAACCCCGGGCTACGGCGAAGCCGTCGCCTACACCGAGTCGATCCTCTCGGGCCGTTCCGTCAAGGTTCCGGCGACGCGCCACGCCAAGGACGGAACGGCCGTCGACGTCCTGGCGACGTCCGTTCCCATCTTCGACGGCGGACGCGTCGTGGGCGTTCTGGCCCTCTACGGGGACATCTCGGAAAGCGTCCGCTCCCGCCACGCCCTGGAGGAGACCAAGGCCCGTCTCGAGGCGACGCTGGAGGGCATCGGGGACGCCGTCGTCACCGTCGACGAGAGGGGAAACGTGACGGACCTCAACGCCGCGGCCTCCTCCCTCACCGGCTGGCCCGTCGACGAGGCCCGGGGACTGCCGGCCTCGTCCCTTCTCCGCTTCCGCTCCGGCGACGGGAACCCTTCGCCCCTCCTCGAGGGACATCCCGGCGAGGCCGCCGAGACGCTTCTCGTCGACCGCTCGGGCCTAGCCCACCCCGTCACCGTTCAGACCACCCCGGTGCGCCTCGGCCGGGAAAGGACCCCGGGCGTCGTCGTCCGCGACGAGAGCGAACGCCTCCGGAGGAGGGCCGAGATCACGGCGGCTCAGGCCCTCTACGGCAGCCTCGTCGACAGCCTGCCCGACCGGGTCTTCCGCTTCTCCCCCTCGGGCCGATGTCTTTTCGCCCCTCCCCGCGCCGAGGAGAGCCTCGCCGTCGCCCATCCCCCCTGGAGGGCAGGACCTTCCGCGAGGCCGGGCTGGACGAGGCCCTCTGCCGACGCGGGGAGGCCCTCGTCGAGGAGACGCTGGAGATGGACGGCCCGAAAGGCCCCCGCCTCTACGACTGCCGCGTCGTCGAGGGACCTCGATCGACGGGACTTCTGGCCCTCTGCCGCGACGTCACCGAAAGCCGCGAGACGGAGACGAACTACCGCCTCCTCTTCGAAAGCATGCGCGACGCCTGCGCCCTCTGCGAAGGCATCGAGGAGGGGGGAAAGACCGTCGACTTCCGCTTCCTCGACGTCAATCCCGCCTTCGAGAAGGAGACGGGCCTGTCTCGGGAGGTCGTCGGCAAGCCCCTTCTGGATCTCTTCCCCCATGGCGATCCCTTCTGGGCCGAGGTCTGCGGCGACGTCGTCCGCACGGGTGAGGCGAGGCGTTTCACCCGTTTCATCCCCCCCCTCGAAAAAGTCTTCGACGGCGTCGTCTACAGGACGAAGCCGAGCCACTGCGCCCTCCTCCTTCGCGACGTCACCGAGCTGGAGCGGACCCGCCGCAGGAAGGAACATCTCGGCCAGGTCCTTCGCTCCATCAGGGAGATCAACCGTCTCCTCGTCTTCGAGCGGGATCGGGAGCGCCTTCTCCAGAGCGTCTGCGATCTTTTCGTCGATCAGAGAGGCTACCTCTCGGCCTGGATCGCCCTTTTCGACGGGGCGGGACGGATCGACACCTTCCACTCGGCCGGCCCCTTCGACGACGAGGAGGCCGTCCGGGCCGCCGTCACCGCAAACCACCTTCCGCCCTGCGTCGGGGGCTGTCTCGCCGGCGAGGCGATCCTCCGCCAGCCCGCTCCTCTGCTCGGGCTGCACCCTACAGGACGAAGGGAACCAACGGCGGCGTTCTGCGGCGCGCCTCGAGGGAAGGCCATCCCTGCGGGGACTCCTCTCCGTCGCCGCCCCCGAGGGTTTCGAACCCGACGAAGAGGAGAGGACCCTCTTCCGCGAGGTGGACGACGACGCGGCGAAGAGGAAGGCCCGGGAGGAGCTGGCCTCGAGCTTCCTCAAGGTCCGCCGCGCCCAGGAGGGAACGATCGCCGTCCTGAGCCGGATGGTCGAGAGCCGTGACGTCTACACGGCAGGCCATCAGGAGCGCGTCGCCCGTCTCGCCCTGGCCCTGGCCCGGCGGATGGGACTGACCTCGGAGACGCAGGAGGCCGTCTTCATGGCCGGCCGCCTCCACGACGTCGGCAAGATCCGCGTCCCCTCGGAGATCCTCAACAAACCGGGACGTCTCTCTCCCCTGGAGCTCGCCATCGTCCGCGAACACCCCCAATCGGGATGGGAGATCCTCAGGGACATCGACTTTCCCTGGCCCGTCGCCGACGTCGTCGAGGCCATGAGCGCCCATCGCCCCTACCGCTCCGCCCCGGGCCTCGAGGCGGCCCTCGACGAGATCCGCCGGGGCGCGGGGACGATCTACGACGAGAGGGTCGTCACGGCCTGTCTCGAACTCTTTCGGAAGGGCTTCGATTTCGACGGCGAAAACCCCTTTATCTCTTCCTGAAAGAAAGGACCTGCGTTTAGCCTTTTTTTCAGACTACAAACGACAACTGTGCCGCCGCAAAAATCGTCAAAAGCCTCTCCCGAAAGGCCTTTTTTCTTTTTGCCTCCCCCCTTTTTGCCCCTGATTCCTCTCCTAGCCGCCTCTGAGACCCATTCGCCCTTTTCGTCACTACATACTGCATATTGACGATCAATTTTTAAGAAATCTGTACTATTGACGACGATTCTCCGGCGCTCTAAGCTTTTCCCCAACGTAATCTCCTGACATTTTCGTCCTCCAGAGAAAGATCGTAGATACTCTCGACGAGGGCATGGCAGGACCGGATTGCAAGGGGAGGGATTGCGCATGGGACAGACCGTTGCAGAGAAGATTCTCAGCCGTCACCTCGTTTCAGGCGATATGGAGCCGGGCAGACCTATCGCCCTTCGCATGGATCAGACCCTGACCCAGGACGCCACGGGGACGATGGCCTATCTCCAGTTCGAGGCCATCGGCGTCGACAGGGTCCGGACGGAGCTTTCCGTCAGCTACGTCGATCACAACATGATCCAGGGCGACTACCGCAACCCCGACGATCACCGTTACCTTCAGGATGTGGCCGCCAAGTACGGCATCCTCTTCTCCCCCGCCGGCAACGGCATCTGCCACCAGCTCCACCTGGAGCGTTTCGCCGTTCCCGGCAAGACTCTCATCGGCAGCGACTCCCATACTCCCACGGCGGGCGGGCTGACCATGATCGCCATCGGAGCGGGAGGCCTCGACGTGGCCCTGGCCATGGCTGGCGAACCCTTCGTCACGCCTATGCCCAGGATCACCCTCGTCCGCCTCGTGGGAACCCTCCAGCCCTTCGTCTCGGCCAAGGACGTCATCCTCGAGGTGCTCCGCCGCATCACCGTCAAGGGCGGCGTGGGACGCATCCTCGAGTACGGCGGTCCCGGCGTGGAGGGTCTCTCCGTCCCCGATCGGGCGACGATCACCAACATGGGCGCCGAGACGGGCGCCACGTCGTCGGTCTTCCCCAGCGACGAGGTGACGCGCCGCTGGCTCCGCTCCCAGGGGCGGGAGTCCTCCTGGGTGGAACTTTCCGCCGACGCCGACGCCCGCTACGACACGGTCATCGACATCGACCTTTCGACGCTGGAGCCCCTGGTGGCCCAGCCCTTCCAGCCCGACCGGGTCGTCCCGGTCCGCGAGCTGGCCGGCCTTCCCGTCGATCAGGTCATGTTCGGCTCCTGCACCAATTCGTCGCTGCGGGACATCGAGTCGGTGGCCCACATCCTCGAGGGCAGGCGGATCGCTCCCACCGTCGACGCCGGAATCTCTCCGGGGAGTCGCCAGGTGATCCTCGAGGCCGCCAGGACGGGAGCCTTCGCGACGCTCGTCGCCTCAGGCGTGCGCCTCCTCGAGGTGAGCTGCGGCGCCTGCATCGGCATGGGATTCGCCCCTCCCACGGAGGGCGTTTCGCTGCGGACGATCAACCGCAACTTCCTGGGCCGCTGCGGCCACAAGACGGGCAAGGTCTACCTCGTCAGCCCCGAAGTCGCCGCCGCCTCGGCCGTCACGGGCGTCCTCACCGATCCCCGCGATCTGGCCCGGGAAGAGGGAATCGAGCCCTTCTCCTTCGCCCAGCCCGATGCGTTCCTCGTCGACGACAGCCGCTTCGTCGCTCCCGCCGACGAGCCGGAGACGGTCACGATCCGCCGCGGCCCCAACATCGCCCCCCTGCCGCCCATCGAGGCCATGGCCGAGACGGTCCGGGGCGAGGTCCTCCTCAAGGTGGGCGACGACATCACGACGGACCACATCATGCCCGCCGGGGCCAAGATCCTTCCCCTGCGCTCCAACATCCCCGCCATCGCCCGTCACGTCTTCGAGGTCGTCGACGCCTCCTTCCACGACAGGGCCCTGGCCAAGGGGGGCGGCTTCGTCGTCGGAGGGGCCAACTACGGCCAGGGGTCGAGCCGGGAGCATGCCGCCCTGGCGCCGCGTTACCTGGGCGTCCGGGCCGTTTTGGCCAAGAGCTTCGCCCGCATCCATCTGGCCAACCTGGTCAACTGCGGCATCCTGCCCCTTCTCTTCCAGGACCCTTCCGATTATGACGCCGTCGAGGCGGGCGACGCCCTGAGCCTGAACCGCCGGGAGGTCGTGACGGCAGGCTCCTTCCCGGTCCGCAACGAACGATCGGGCCGCGACATTCCCTGCACGACGCCGATCTCGGAAGAGGATCTCGCCGTCGTCCTCGCCGGCGGGAAGCTGAACTGGGTCCGTTCGAAAAAAGCCGAACGTCTCTGACCACAAGAGTTGCCATAGAGGGGCCCCCCGGGGGGAACGAGAGTGGATCGAAAGGGAGGAAAAAAGATGAGCCGTTTTGCCGACCTGGAGCTGAAGAACTACAAGGAGCCCGAACGGGGCGAGAGAATCGAAGTGAAGGGGGGGCGCCTCGTCGTTCCCGACGAGCCCGTCATCCCCTACGTCGAGGGCGACGGGATCGGCGTCGACATCACGCCGGCCATGAAGGCCGTCGTCGACTGCGCCGTCAGGAAGGCCTACGGCACCCGACGCCGTCTCGCCTGGTGGGAGATCTTCGCCGGTGAGAAGGCCATGGGGCTCTACGACACGGCCATCCCCGACGACTCCTTCGCCGCCCTCCGGTACTTCCGCATCGGCATCAAGGGTCCCCTGACCACCCCCGTCGGCGGCGGCTTCCGAAGCCTCAACGTCGCCTTCCGCCAGGTCCTGGACCTCTACGCCTGCGTCCGGCCCGTGCGCTGGTTCGACGGCGTCCCGGCCCCTCTCAAGCGCCCTCAGGACGTGGACATGGTCATCTTCCGCGAAAACACGGAGGACCTCTACGCCGGCATCGAGTGGGAACAGGGGACGGCCGCCTGCGAGAAGATGATCCGCTTCATCAAGGAGGAGATGGGGGCCAGGCAGTTCCGCGACGACTCGGGCATCGGCATCAAGCCCATCTCCATCACGGGGACGAAGCGCCTGGTCCGCATGGCCATCCAGTACGCCGTCGACCACAAACGTCCCTCGGTGACGCTCGTCCACAAGGGCAATATCATGAAGTTCACCGAAGGGGCCTTCCGCAAGTGGGGCTACGAAGTGGCCCGCGAGGAGTTCGGCTCCGTCTGCATCACCGAAGAGGAGCTCTTCGGGACCTACGGCGGGAAGTGCCCCGAGGGGAAGATCGTCGTCAAGGACCGCATCGCCGACGCCATGTTCCAGCAGATCCTCCTCCGCCCCGCCGAGTACGACGTGCTGGCCACGGCCAACCTGAACGGCGACTACATCTCCGACGCCCTGGCCGCCTCCGTCGGAGGCCTGGGTCTGGCCCCCGGAGCGAACATGAACGACGAGGTGGCCTTCTTCGAGGCCACTCACGGGACGGCGCCCAAATACGCCGGCCAGGACAAGGTCAACCCGGGCTCTCTCATCCTCTCGGCCGTCCTCATGGTGGAGCACCTGGGCTGGCAGGAGGCCGCCGACCTCATCGTCGGCGGCATGGAGAAGGCCATCAGCGAGGGCATCGTCACCTACGACCTGGCCCGTCAGCGTCAGGGGGCCCAGGAGGTCTCCTGTTCCCGATTCGCCGAGGCCATCTGCGACAAGATGTAGTCTGACGGGGAGAGGAGGAAGTCCCTCCTCTCCCTCTTCTCTCCCTGACCGCAGGGAAAGCAAGGGGCCTGCCGGTCTCCGCATCGAAGTCGCAGAAGTGACGGAGAGACGGAGCCGGGAGCGCCCCTTTGCGCTATGATCGACAGCGATGAATCGACGATCTCCTCCGATCGTCAGAAGGAGCGTGATATTCGTGATCGAAACAATCGCCCAGGCGGGAACGCTGGAGTCGTCGGACTGTCTCGTGACGGTCTCGCCGTCGCCGACGCTGGAGCTGGAGTGTCGCGGCGCGACGGCGGGGCTTTTCGCCGAGCGTAACCGCGCCGTCGTCGAATCGGTCCTGCGAGAGCGGGGTCTGACGGGAGCGAAGGTGCAGATCCAGGATCAGGGGGCGCTGGAGCTGACCCTCCGGGCCCGGATCGGCACGGCCCTGGACCGGGCCCGGGGAGGCGCGCGATGAGGCTCCGCTCCATGCTCTACATCCCCGGCAACAGCCCGGCCATGATCCAGCAGGCTCCCGTCTTCGGGGCCGACAGCATCCTCCTCGACCTGGAGGACGCCGTGGCCCTCTCGGAGAAGGACAGCGCCCGCGATCTGGTCTGCGCCTTCCTGAAGGGCCTCGACTTCGGCACGGTCGTCGTCACGGTCCGCCTCAACGGATCGGACACGCCCTTTTTCGACGGTGACCTCCGGGCCGTGATCCCCTGTCGCCCCGCCGCCGTCCGTCTGCCCAAGTGCTCGTCGCCTCAGGACGTCCTGGCCTGCGACGCCCTCATGGCCGAGCTGGAGAGGGAGTCGGGCCTCGACGTCGGCACGGTGAAGCTCCACGCCATGATCGAGACGGCCCGGGGCCTGTCCAACGCCCAGGCCATCGCCGACTGCTGTCCCCGCGTTACGGCCCTCACCCTGGGCGGCCAGGACCTGACGGCCGACATGGGGGTGAGGAAGACCCGCGAGGGGAAGGAACTCTTCACGGCCCGGACCCTGGTGGCCCTGGCGGCCCGCGCCGCGGGGATCGACGCCTTCGACACGGTCTGGACCGACGTGAACGACAACGAAGGACTCCTGGAGGAGACGAAGGCCGTCGTCGGCCTGGGCTTTTCGGGCAAGGCGGCCATCCATCCCGGCCAGATCGAGTGGATCCACAAGGCCTTCGTCCCCGAGGCCAAGGAGATCGTCAGGGCCCGACGCATCGTCGAGGCGGCCCAGGCCGCCGAGGCCGAGGGCAGAGGCGTCGTCTCCGTCGACGGCAGGATGGTCGACGCTCCCGTGGTGAAGCGGGCCCTTCACACCCTCGAGATGGCCCGACTGGCCGAGGAGGTGCTCTAGATGACACGTGACAGAGGACGGGTCGTCAACGGGCTGGGACGTCGCGTCCCGGCCTTCATCGAAGGGCTCGGCGCCTTCGATCCCTACGAGGGCCCCTGGAGCCGCCTCGAGCGGGGCTACGAGGCGCCCCGCCTCGTCCCGCCCCTGCGGGGGTCGATGCCGCGGAAGACGAAGGTCGTCGAAAGCCTCCGCCGTGCCATCGAGGCCTCGGGCCTTCAGAGCGGCATGACCCTCTCCTTCCACCATCACCTGCGCAACGGCGACGCCCTTCTCATGGCCGTCCTGAACGAATGCGAGGCCATGGGGATCGGAAACCTCACCCTCGCCCCCAGCTCCCTGACCGACGCCCACGACGGGGTGGCCGACCTGGTGCGGCGGGGCGTCGTGAGCCAGATCCACACCTCCGGCGTCCGCGGCGCCGTGGGCAGGGCCATCTCGAAGGGGGAGGTCCCCTTTCCCGTCGTCATCCGCAGCCACGGCGGGAGGGCGCGGGCCATCGAGGAGGGCTCCATCTCCATCGACGTGGCCTTCCTGGCCGCCCCGGCCTGCGATCCCCAGGGGAACCTGACGGGGGCCCTGGGCCCCTCGGGGTGCGGCTCCCTGGGCTACGCCCAGATCGACGCCCGCCACGCCCGCCACGTCGTGGCCGTCACGGACCACCTCGTCCCCCAGCCGCTGAACCGCGTCTCCATCCCCCAGTACCTCGTCGACCAGGTCGTCGTCGTCGAGAGCCTGGGAGACGCCTCGAAGATCGCCACCGGGGCGGCGCGGATCACGCGGAGTCCCGTGGACCTCAAGATCGCCCGCGACGCCTACCGCCTCATCGCCGCCTCGGGGCTGCTCGCCCCGGGCGTCTCCTTCCAGGTCGGCGCCGGAGGAGCCAGCCTGGCCGTGGCGGCCTTCGTCCGGGACCACATGAAGGAGAAGGGAATCAAAGGGAGCTGGGGCTGCGGCGGGATCACGGGCTACATGGTCCGGATGCTCGAGGAGGGACTCTTCGAGGCCCTCTACGACGTCCAGAGCTTCGACGCCGCCGTCCGTGACTCGCTGGTGCGCAACGGCAACCACATCGAGATCGACCAGTCCTGGTACGCCAACCCCCTCAACCGGGGCTGCGTCGTCCACAACCTGGACGTCGTCGTCCTGGCGGCCCTGGAGGTGGACGTGGCCTTCAACGTCAACGTCATGACCGGACACGACGGCGTGCTCCGCGGCGCCTCGGGCGGCCACTGCGACACGGCGGCCGGGGCCAAGCTGGCCGTCGTCGTCGTCCCCTCCTTCCGCGGCGGCGTCCCCTCCATCCTCGACCGGGTCCAGACCGTCGTCACGCCCGGCGAGACCGTCGACGCCATCGTCACCGAGCGGGGCCTCTGCATCAACCCCCGGAGGAGCGATCTCATCGAGGCGGCCCGTTCCGCCCGGCTGCCCGTGAAGGAGATCGGCGACCTCAAGAGGGAGGTCGAGGCTCTCACGGGAGTCCCCCGCCCGAACGAGCCCGATTCGGACCGCGTCGTCGCCGTCGTCGAGTACCGCGACGGCACCCTCATCGACAGCGTCTTCCAGGTCAAGTAGGCCGGGCCTCCGAGGCGGGCCCCGCCCGACGAAGCCCGTTCCTCTTCGACGATTCCGCCCTGTTTTGTCGGCCCGAGCCGGTGCCGTCACCCTAACCCTTCCCGGAGGTGTTCCCGATGAAACTCATCCGTTTTCTCCCCTCAGGCAGCCAGGCCCCCCTCTGGGGCCTCATCGACGGCGAATCGGTCGTCGTCACCGACGGTCCCGGCGGCGACGGGACGTCCATCTCCTTTCCCCTCGACTCGGTGCGCCTCCTCGCCCCGGCCGAAACGCCCAAGATCGTCTGCGTCGGCCGGAACTACCTGGACCACATCCGCGAGCTGGGCAACGACGACCAGAACCTCCCCGCGGAGCCGGGCCTCTTTCTCAAGCTTCCCAACACCCTGGCCGACCCCGGAGCGGTCGTCCCCTACCCCGCCTTTACGGAGAACTTCCACTACGAGGGAGAGCTGGCCGCCGTCATCGGCCGGACGATGAAAGACGTCTCCGAGGAGGAGGCCCTCGGCCACGTCCTCGGCTACAGCTGCGCCGTCGACCTGACGGCTAGGGACCGCCAGAAAAGCGACCTCCAGTGGACCCGGGCCAAGAGCGCCGACCTCTTCTGCCCCCTCGGCCCCTGGATCGAGACCGAACTGGACCCGGCGAAAAGCCGCGTCACGACGCGCGTCAACGGCGAGGTGCGCCAGGACGGGACGACGGATCTCATGATCTTCCCCGTCGCCCGCGTCCTGAGCTACATCTCGACTTTCATGACCCTAGAACGGGGCGACGTGGTCCTCACCGGAACGCCCTGCGGCGTCGGCGAGCTTCACCCCGGAGACAGGGTCGACGTCACCGTCGACGGCGTGGGCACCCTCTCCGTTTCCATCGGCGAGAGGGCCTGACGCCGTCCCTCGGCCATGAATGCAGGAAGGGCCCCCGATGGGGGGCCCTTCCTGCATTCATGGCCTCCTGCTCCCTCGACAGGACCTGCCGTCGCGGAGGCGGACCGCCCCGGGAGAGAGTCTCCCTCACCGTGCCCCTCCGGCCAGGCCTTCCAGCGACGTCACCCAGGCGTCGAAAAGGGGACAGGCGCGACGCATCGCGTCGATGCCGACGGCCTTGGCGATCCCGATTCCCGTGACGGTTTTCTTGAACGTCGGGGAGAGGGCTTTCAGCCTTTTCGACGGGGCTCCGTCGGGGCGATCGTTGATCCCTTCCGGCTCTCGGCACTCGCCGAGAATGGCGTCGATCCCCTTCCGCGCGACGCCCAGCCCGGCCGCCAGAGTGGCGGGATCGCTGAAATAAAGGGCCTCCGTCTCATGCATGGAGACGTAAGGGATGAAGCGTCGATCCGGGTCCCGATCCGCGAAGAGCGTTTGGACCTCTCGGGCCGTGGCGCCGTTCATGACCGACGCCTTTGCGGCGGAATCGGCCTGCCGCTTCGATTCGGCATATCCCGGCCAATCCGTCCCGATGCCGTAATAATCGATCATGAGGGTCACCCACGTATCGCTCCGCTGCTTGAGAAGGTTTCTGATGTCCTTTTGGGCCCTTGCGAACCGGACGTCGCCGCCCTTTGCTCCCGGCTTGGAGAGGATGACCGCTTCGAGCCAGATCCCCTTCTCTCCCAGGTAAGGAGCGAGAAGATCTCGTACAAAGTACCGCTCCGTGGCCCCTTCGACGAGGGCGACCACCGTCGCCGTCTCACTCATGGTTCGAGCCTCCCTGGATCACATTTCTGACCCAGAGATCACCGAGGGAGTATTCCTCGAGCCATCGGCTGAAAGCATCGCGATCGAGCCGTTCGAAAAGGGATTGGCCCTCTTTCCGGTTGACCACCACCACCTCTTCGACGGAGAACTGATCGATGAGCAGAGGCGATTGGGTGGCGACGATGATCTGCGTCCGCTCCGCCCCGTCCCGGATCAGCTCTCCCAGGACACGGATCGCCTCGGGGTGGAGCCCCAGCTCGGGCTCGTCGATGACGATCGTCGACGGAGGCCGAGGCTGGAGAAGGGCCGTGGCCAGGCAGATGAAACGGATGGAGCCGTCCGAGAAGTGGTAGGGCTGCATGGGAAAATCGGAGCCCCTCTGGCTCCAGCTCAGCCTCACCTTTTCGGCCTCGCCCATCGTCACCGCATCGAGAAGGAAGTCGTCGAAAAAGGGAAGGATCAGACGGGTCGCCTCGACGATCTCCCGATAGAGGGCGCGGTGGTCATCGCTGTTTTTCAGCCCCAGCAGGAAGGGGGCGATATTGGCGCCGTCGCTCCGGAGAATCCTGTTGTCCTCGACGATCTCCGAACGGCGCATGGGGGCCGTTGAACTCGTGTCGTGGAAGTGATAGACCATCCAGCTCGCGATGGCCTCGTAGACGTAATGGCCGACACCGGGGCTTTTCCCGCTGAGGGAGGTTTCGCCCCGTTCGTCGAAGAGGCGGCTCTCCGACGAGGGGCCTCCGTAGGAGCGCCAGCTGCTCGTCACATACTTGCGCTCCTCGCTGACGAGAAAGGTCTCGTCCACGGTGGGCGCCAGCTCCAGGCGGTAGGCATTCGGGCCCTGGGCGGAGTCGCTGAGAGAGGCGAACTCGAAGGCCATCCTGATGGAAGAGGTCTGTCTGGGCCCGTTGTGGAGGAAGTTATCGGCGCCACCGTTTTCCCGGACGAACTTCTGCAGATTTTTTCGCGTCATCGCCATAAGCAGGCGAAAGATCTGAATGAAGTTGCTTTTGCCCGAGCCATTGGCACCGACGATGACGTTCACCTCTCCGAGATCGAAATCCTTCAGCTCCCTGATGGATTTGAATCCCTCGACGCTGATTCTGCTGACGGCCCCTCTCATCGCGAGCCTCCCTCGATCCTATGAGTCTCGCTCTTTGCAGAGGGACCAGGAGGCGCAGGACCGCGAGGGCCGGCACCTCCGGTAAGCGATTTCTGCGCGCCGTGATCGCGACGAGCGTTCCCGGTCATTCTCCCGATCATCTCCTCGTCAAAGTCCTTTTCGAAAGACATCTTCCGAGAAAGAACCGATAAGAAATCCTTCGGCGACGGGCATCCGCCTTTCGCGACTCCATGATAACCGACGGCGCCTCTGCGCCCAAGGCCCTCTTTCGGTTTCCCTCGCGGCAATCGATCGGGGCAACGCGGGCCTTCGGGTTCCGTCGCCGCAAAGGCGGGCCCCCGGTGAAAGGAGTATCGACGGTGGCGTCACGGGTCGGGGAAGCGCTCCCTGACGGCCAGGAAGGCCTCCATGTCGTTCAGGACGAGGTCCACCAGGTCGGGATCGAACTGGCGCCCCCTCTGGGTCCGGAAGTAGTCGGCCACGGCCTCGGCCGTCCAGGGCTCCTTGTAGCAGCGGCGGCTCAGGAGGGCGTCGAAGACATCGGCCACGGCCACGAGGCGCCCCATGATGTGGATCCCCTCTCCGGCCAGTCTCCGGGGGTAGCCCGATCCGTCCCAGCGCTCGTGGTGCTGGCCGGCGATGAGGGCCGCCACCTGAAGGGCTCTCCTCCGCGACCGCCCCAGGAGGGCGGCGCCGATGGCGGCGTGTTTTTTCGCCTCCTCGAACTCCTCGTCGCTGAGCCTGCCCGGCTTGGAGAGGACGGCATCGGGAACGGCGATCTTGCCCAGGTCGTGAAGGGGAGCCGCCCGGCGCAGCAACTCCACGTCCGAGGCGTCGAGTCCCCTCTTCTCGCCCAGGAGGGCCGCCACTTCGGCGACGCGTCGGACGTGATTGGCCGTCTCGTGGGACCGCCCTTCGATGGCGTCTCCGATGAGGTCGATCGTCTCCTCCTGGGCATCGAGAAGCTCCTTCTGGAGGGACTGGAGCTCGGCCCTGTGGCGCAGGAGGCGGTTCTTGCGGCTCAGGGCCCCCATAAGGAGGGCGATGACGACGAGCAGAAGGGCGATGACGACCGCCGCGACGAGAAGAATCTCGCGATGGCGCTCGTAGAGGGAGGGAGGACGGCCGACGATGACCGTTCCCGGAGGGAAGTCTCCTTCGTCGAGGCCGAAACGCCTCATGACGGCGTAGTCGGCGAAGTAGCCGGCCTGGAGGTCGACGGCACGGGAGAGGACGGCGGGAGCCTGCCCCCGCCAGAGCCCCTCGAGGTAGCGGGCTCCCGTATAACCGACGTTACGGGGCGAGAGCATGTAGCCTCCCAGCGTCCCGAAACCCAGGAAGTGCGTCCATGGAGAGTAGAGGGGAGCGGGGGCGACGAGGGAGAGGGTCCCGACGACCTCGCGGGGCGTCACGCCCCGGTTGTCGCGCTCGTCGCGGGAGAAGGCCAGAAGCAGGAGGATGTCCTCTTCCGTCGTCTCTCCCAGGGCCGATTCCGCCTCGGCCAGGGAGGCGCAGCCGCGGATCTCCCAGGAGATCCCTCGCCCCTCGCGGGCGACGAGAAGGGGTCGGATCTCCTCCTCCACGGCACGCCCCGTCTCGGTGCCGTCGTGAAAGGCGCGGATCCGCCTGGCCCCGGGGTTCTGCCTCAGGGCCAGATCGAGGGTCCTCTCCAGGTGAAGCTCCTCGGGAATGACGTGGACGTTGGGCGGAAGGGGGGGGATGGAGCCGTTGTAGCCGACGGCCACGACGGGCACGTCGGAGAAGAGAGAAGACAGGTGGCGCCGATAGAAATCGAAGGCCCCGTTGTCGGAGAGGATGACGCCGTCGATGGCGACGCCGCGGAACTTGTAGCGCAGAAGGGCGCCGAGGCGGTCGAGGTAGTCCGGCGCCAGGCGGTGCTTCATGTCGAGATACTCGACGCGCAGGTCGGGCCTCTCGCCCGACTGCCGAAAGGCTTCGACGATGCCCTGGTGAAGCTCCTCCGTCCAACTCAGGTCCCGTCCGTAGGAGTGGACGACGAGCACCGTTCCGGGGGCCGCCTCCCCTCTGAGGGGCGGCGGAAGGAGGATAACGGCGGCGAAGAGCAGGAGGACAAGGCGCCTCATCATATCCCTCCAGACGGGACTGTACCTTTTTCAAAGTATAAAGCTTTCCATCTTCTCTTGCCCTCACGAAAAGGAGTCCATAATGTATCCGCAAGAGGGACCTCCCCGAGCGTCCCCTCTCCATGCAGAGATCTCCGCCAGGAGGTATGATTTCCCGAGAATCTCAGAACAGGAGGCGAACCCCATGAAACTCTCCCGGCTTCTGGCCCCGACGAGCCGCAACAACCCCTCCAAGGTCCGCGACGAGGCGGCGATCCGCCTCGTCCGGGGAGGCTACGGCCTTTACGAGCCCTCCTCGGAGGAGCTGCTCCTTCTCCCCCTGGGAGAGGTGACCCTCGGCAACATTTTCGACCTCTTCGACGATCTCTGCCGCGACGAGGGGGGCCAATCCGTCGACAGCGCCTCCCTTCCGGGCGGCGCCCTGTCCATCGCCGTCCGCATCGTCAAGCAGGAGGAACAGCTCCCCCTCCTCCTCTTCGAGCGGCGCGGAAGGGGTCTGGACCTCCTCTCCATCGACGGAGCGTCGGCCCCCGATCCCGACGGCGACCCGATCCTGGAGCGTCTCGGGGAGGAACTTCGCGACAGGGGGCTGGAGCCGGTCCTTCTGGAGAAAGAGCCGGGAGGGACGATCCGCCTGGCCCTGAAGGGCTCCCCGAAGGCCCGCAGAGCCGTCGAGGGGCTGGTCTGTCCCCACTGCGGCTGGGCGGGGACGGCCCACTCGCCCGCTCCGGGACGGATCGTCGATTACGGCCCGAGCCAAGAAGCCCTGAAAGAGGTCCGCACGCCGGGGGCGGACACCATCGCCGAACTCTGCCGTCAGCTCGACCTCCCGCCGGAGCGGACGCTGAAGACGATGTTCTACAGCCTCCCCGCCCCTGACGGAGAGGGACGGCGGGTCGTCGTCGTCCTCATGAGAGGGGACTGCAAGATCAGCGAGGCCAAGGTGGCCGCCTTCTTCGGCGTCGACGAGGTCCGCTTCGCCACGGCCGTCGAGCTTCACGAGACGATGGGCAGCCTGGGGGGCTATCTGGGCCCCGTGGGGCTCCCCGAGGGCGTCACCGTCATCGCCGACGAGAACGTCCAGGGCCTCGCCGACGTGGCCGTAGGGGCCAACAGGGCCGATCACCATCGCACCGGAGCGGCCTGGGGGCGCGACTTCCGGGCCGTCGTCACCGATCTGATCGCCCTCGAGAAGGGAAAGCCCTGTCCGGCCTGCGGCGCCTCCCTCGAAGAGGCGACGTGGCGCGTCATCGCCGAAAGGACCCCTCTCGGCACCCTGCCCGAGGGCATGGATCTCTCCTACCGGGACAGCGACAGGAAGCCCCGCAGACCCCGCCTCGCGACGACGCGCCTCGACGCCGAAGCCCTCCTGATGGCCTTCTTCGACGGAGACACGCTCCCCCTCGACATCGCCCCCTTCCAGGTCCTCGTCACTCCCTGGGGGGAGGGGGAAAGCTCCTCGGCCGAAGCGGCCGAAAGCCTCCACGACGAACTGAGCGAGGCGGGGTTCGCCGTCCTCCTCGACGATCGTTTCGCCAAGGCGCCCCTCAGGGAGGCCGACTTCGACGGCCTGTCCCTGCCGGTCCGCATCGCCCTCCACGACGAGGCGGACTCGGTCCGGGCGACCCTCCACATCGACGGGGAGACGGCCGATCTGCCCCTCGACGACGCCGCCCACTTCCTCTTCCACGCCCTTGGCGGGTCCTGCAGCTGCTGCGACTCCTGAGTCGTCCCCGGAGGGAAAGGGACATGGAGCCCCTTCCCTCCGGGGGCTCTCTGCCTTAGGATAGGAGCGCTCCTCACTCCATCTGCCGGGAGGTCCTTTCATCGTGACCCTTTCCTTCGCCTGGGGCGTCTTGCTGGCCCTGGCCGCCGCCGCCATCTGGGCTTTGGCCCCCGTCCTCTACCGCCGTTCCCTCGATCACGTTTCGTCTCTCGAACTGGGCGCCCTGCGCACCATCGGCTCCGTGGCCGGAGCCGCCCTCTTCCTGGCCTGGAGGGAAGGGCTCCCGGCCTTTTCCCCGCCCCCTCTTCCCCTGCTGGCGGCCATCGTCGTCTCCTCCACCGTCTGGCTCGTCGTCGGCGACTTCCTCTACTTCCTGGCCCTGCCCCGGCTGGGCGTCTCCATCGGCGTCCCCTTCACCTCGGCCTATCCCCTCCTGGCCGTCCCCGCCTCGTGGATCTTCCTGGGCGAGCCCTTCCGCCCCATCGTCTTTTTGGCGACGCTCCTCATCGTCGCCGGCCTCGTCCTCCTGACGCTCCGCCTCGACGAAGAGAAGGGCGACGGGAAATCCCTCACGGCGGGCCTCCTTTTCGCCTTCGGCACCATCTGCTGCTGGAGCTTCGGCATCATCACCAACCGTCTTCTCATGGGGCACATCGCCGTCGCCGGCCTCGAATGGTGGCGGGCCCTCTCCGTCCTCGCCGGCTCCTGGATCGTCTACGCCCTGGGAGAACGGGACAAAAGACCCCTCGGGCGGATCGGGGGAAGACTTCTTTTCGAGATCCTCCTCTCGGGCCTTCTGGGCCTCACCGTGGGCAATCTTTTCTTCACCTACAGCATGAATCACGTCTCCGTCGACGTGGCGACCTGCATCGCCTCCCTGCGCCCCTTTCTGGCGGCGCTTTTTGCCGTCGTCGTCCTGGGCGAATCCTTCTCTCTGCGCAAGGGAGCGGCCATCGCCCTCGTCGTCTCGGGGGCGCTGCTGTTATCCTTTTGAAACGGCGGCAGGAGCCCTTCTTTTACCCTTCCCTCTGGCGCGAGAGCCCCTTTGCTGTTAGGCTCCAGATGCCCCTCAGGGGGGACTCTTGATCCGGGAGGAACCGATGACACCCACCTATCGAACGGTCTTCATCTCCGATCTCCACCTGGGGCTCCGCTGGTGTCAGGCCGAAAACCTCGCCTCCTTTCTGGAGCAGCTTCAGTGCCGAACCCTCTATCTGGCAGGAGACATCGTCGACAGCTGGAAGATGGGTCATCGCCGCCTCCTGCCTCCGTCTCACCTCCGCGTACTCCGGCTCATCGGAGCCATCGCCGGGAAAAGCCGCGTCGTCTACCTCCGGGGCAACCACGACGACCTTCCCGACGACGTCCTGGGGCAGCACGCCGAGGGCATCGAATTCCTCCGCCGCGACATTCACGAGACGGCCGACGGGCGACGCTTTCTCGTCGTTCACGGCGACGAGTTCGACCTCTTCCAGAGGGGACGGTGCCGGCTGGCCCGGCTGGGAGCCCGGGCCTTCGACGCCCTCATGTGGTTCGACGCCTGTCACAACCGCCTGCGACGCCTCCTGGGGCTGCAACGCCGCTACCTGGCCTCTTTCCTGAAGCGCGCCATCAAGGATATGGCCGGATCCATGACGGGTTTCGAGGACTCTCTGGCCCGGGCCGCCCACAGACTGGGCCTGGAAGGCGTCATCTGCGGCCATCTCCACCACCCCGCCCTCCGGCGCATCGACGACCTCTCCTACTTCAACTGCGGTGACTGGATCCACCACTGCTCGGCCCTGGTGGAGCAGGAGGACGGCCATCTCGATCTCATCGGCTGGAGAGGGCGGGGGCTGACGGCCCTTCCCCTGGCCGGAGAAAGGCCCTTTCTCCCCTTGGGATGAGAACGGAATGCGAAAAAGGGCGGCTACGGCCGCCCTTTTTCGCATTCCGGAAACGTCAGATCCTGCCTGCCAGGTCCCGCGGGGCCGGAAGACCTGCCAACGACGAGGCCTGGACGACGGCGTCGACGACGGCTCGCTCCACAGCCCGGACGGCCAGGATCCCCACGACGGAGAGGTCGGCCTCGACGACGGGACGGGAGAGGGCGAAGATCGTATCGCCGTCGACCATGGAATGGGCGGGTCGGAGCGTCCTTCCGTAGCCGTCGTGAGCCATCGAGGCCAGCTTGCCCATCTGGGCCTTGGTGAAGGCCCCGTTGGTGAGGACGACGCCCAGCGTCGTGTTGCCGCCGAAGAGGTCGCGCTTCTCCCTCCAGGCGGCGATCATCTCCCTTTCCGTGTCGCCCTGCCGCCCCTGTCCGTCGCGAAGGCCGGCCACGAGACATCCCCTCTCGGGATCGAAGACGTCGCCGAGACAGTTGACGGCCACGAGGGCCGCCACTTCCAGCTCCCCCTCCTTCTGGAGGGACCAGCCGATGCCGCTTTTCATGGCCCGCTCCATTCCCAGGAATTTTCCCACCGAGGCCCCCGTTCCGGCGCCGACGGACCCTCTCGCAGGCTCTTCCTCGACGGCGTCGAGGCAGGCCTGATAGCCCATGAACCGATCGGGACGGACGCGGCCGTCGCCGACGGTGAGGTCGAAAAGGGCCGCTCCGCAGACGATGGGCACCGTCGTCACCGCCACGTCGAAGCCGACGCCCCGCTCCTCCAGGTAGGTCATGATGCCCGACGCCGCGTCGAGGCCGAAGGCGCTCCCTCCGGCGAGAAAGACGGCGTGGATCTTTTTGACGAGATTGACGGGCGCCAGAAGGTCCGTCTCCCGCGTCGCCGGGGCGCCTCCGCGGACATCGACGCCCGCCGAGGCCCCCTCCTCGCAGAGGACGACGGTGACGCCCGTCGCCGCCGCCCTGTCCTGTCCGTGGCCGATGCGAAATCCCTTCACTGCCTCGCCTCCTCTGTGCCTGACGACTCGAGGACCGCCATCGAGACGGCCCCGCCCATTATACCGTCGGTTTTCCCCAGGCCATTTCCAAAAAGGCTTCTTTCCTCTATACTCTAGATGCAAATCATTCGCATAAGGAGGAGAGCCCCTTGAAACGTCCCGTTCTGTCCGGCATCCTGACGGTCATCGCCCTTCTGGCCGTCGTCCTTCCCGCCTCGGCCGACCCCCTGTCGGTCTTCGTCAGCGTCCTGCCCCAGAAGTTCTTCGTCGAGGCCATCGGCGGCCCGTCCCTGACCGTCCACGTCATGGTCCCCCCCGGAGCGAGCCCCGCCACCTACGAGCCCAAGCCCCAACAGATGGTCGAGCTCTCCGGCGCCGCCCTCTACTTTTCCATCGGAGTCCCCTTCGAAAAGGCCTGGATGAAGCGTCTCTCCTCGGCCAACGCCTCTCTTAAAATCGTCGCCACCGACGAGGGAACGGAGAAGCGGGCCATGGCCGCCCACCACCACGACGGAGACGACGGCCACGATCACCACCACGACCACGGCCTCGATCCCCACATCTGGCTTTCGCCCCGATCGGTCCTGACTCAGGGACGCGTCATCCTCAGGGCCCTCGTCGCCGCCGACCCCGAGAGGGCCTCCCTCTATCGGGAGAACTACCGCCGCTTCGCCGCCTCCGTCGTCGCCCTCGACCTGGAGCTTATGGAACGCCTCTCCGTCCTTCCCGAGGGGACGCCCTTCATGGTCTTCCACCCCTCCTGGGGCTACTTCGCCGATGATTACGGCCTGGAGCAGCTTCCCATCGAGGTCGAGGGGAAAGAGCCCAAGGCGGGCGAGCTGACGGCCCTCGTGGAACGGGCCAAGGCCGAGAAGATCGGCGTCATCTTCGTCCAGCCCCAGTTCTCCCGCAAGGCGGCCGAGGCCCTGGCCCGCTCGGCGGGAGCGGCGGTGGAGATCCTCGATCCCCTGGCCGAGGATTGGGACGAAAACCTGCGCCGCGTCGCCGAGGCCCTCGTCGTCTCCGCCTCCCGGCGGCAATAGCCCGTATCGAAGGGCACGCCGAAGGCGCCGTCGACGGCCTTTGCCGCCACAGGCGGAGTAACACGAAGGAGGGGAGGCTTTCGCCTCCCCTCCTTCGTGTTACTCCGCCGATTCCGCCCTCGGGCCTTTTCCGGAGGAAGGTCGGGCCTCGCGACGATGTCGGGCTCCCCGCCCTCCCTCAGTCGCCGAAGATCTTCTGGAGGATCTGCTGCTGCAGGATCTGGCCCGGATCGGTGGGCTGAACCTTCTCCGGAACGGCCTGGACGTCCTTGCCCTGGGCGGGGGCCTCCTCCCTTTTCGGCTCCAGAGGCTGTTCGATCCTGATGGTGGAGATCTTGGGCGCCTCCTTCGTGCCCCCCACGTCGAGGGTGACGTTGCGGAAGTCCCGCTGGGAGGCGCTCCCCGTGACGCCAAGGGGTTTCCTGTCGATCGCAAAAACGTCGGACGGAACATGGGAGAGATGGGGCTCCGGAACTGGATCATATTCTGGAGCTCTTCATCCTCCAGGCCCTTTGGGGAGCTTTCGCCAAAGGACACAGATCGGGGATTCTCCGGGGGAGCCACTTCACCAGCCGCGCCTACATCGCCCTGGGGGGCACAAGGATCAGCATGGACGGCAGGACGGTCCATGGACAACATCTTCACGGAACGGCTCTGGCGGAGCTACAACGCAAAAAAAGGGGGCCCTCCTTCGAGAGCCTGCAATTCGGAACAAAGAGGCCACCTTTTTTCACCACTTCCGCCCGATGGAGTATGATGGGAAAGGTGATGGAACTTCACGATGCCTTCCTTTCGTTGTCGATATCGAACCCACTTTCCGCACCTCAAGTCGAGCCTGAGAATGATTTTGATCGGATGAATCCATCTTCGCCGTCACCCTGTATATAGAGGCCCCGGTCGAAACCCGGGGCTTTGGTGAGTGCGTCGGCGTTCCCACCGGAGTTGCCGACGCGGCTCTGGTCGCCCAGACAGATGATCGTCATGAGTCTGGAGGTACTCCAGAAGGGTCTTTGCCGTCAGCCGAGGCCTTTTCTGTTCTCCCCCACAAGGGTCTTGCCCCTTTTCTCCGAACCGGTCTGGATACGGTGTTCCAGGTCTTTGCCGACGAGGAGCACGAGCAGGAAGACGTGACCGAGTTCGACAGGGGCTCGCCAAGCTACAGAGATTTCGTCCTTGGCGACGAAGATGGTTTTTGCTTTTCCTCCGAGGACCTCGCCGGAACGACGACCCGCCTGAAGGAGCCAAACCTTGTCGGGGAGTGCCCGGGAGCACCGTTCCCGGCAGGGTATTCCTGCCTTGCTGCATGGCCAGGCCTATCTTGATCCGTTTCAGGCCAGGACAACGATCCTGGAGTGACCGTAGGCGAGACGGAAGCCCTCTGCCGGTCCGCCCTCGTCGTAGGCTCCCTTGACAGAAACGGAGGTCGTGTCCAGGTGGACGAGGCGGATGTCCATATCGTGGGCAACCGGAAGGTTCATCTCCACCGCTTCTACGGGGGGCTGGCCGTCGGCGGCCTCCGGTCCAGCCCGTAGCCGTAAGCGTCGTCGTCGAGCCAGGAAAGAGGACGGCCCAGCTCTTCCAGGTAGGAAGCGAACCCCTCACGGCTCCAGAATTCCTGCATCCGATGGAGAGGACGTTCACCGCAGGCAAGGGCCGTCGCGAGCGTTTCGACCAGAACGCCGGACTCCGTGAGGCTCCGAAATCGGTCCCATCGGACCGTTGCGTCGACGGACTCCCTGATCCGACCAATCCGCGCCGGCTTCAGAGCGACGGGAATCTCTCCGTGAAACAGCACCCGGGCGGACATAAGGTCGGGCATGTCGAGCACCTGTGAACTCTTCACGACAACAGCGCCGGACAAAAGGTGCAAAAAATCACAGAACCACCTCGCCTGAATGAATTTTACTCCATGCCCACAGGCGGTGCGGAAAGTGGGATCGAAAGTGGAGGGTAGGCCATGAAGTATCGAGCGCAGTTTCTGGGTGACCCCGCCTTTTTCGCAGACCACGAAGAAATTCCCTTTCCCTTTCTGAAGGCCCGAATCCTGGCTCTCCTCCTGGTTGAGGAGGGTGCCATGCATCGTGACCGCATCGGCTCCCTCCTCTGGGGGGATAAGACAACCGAGGCAGCCCGAAGGAACCTGAGCAACGCCCTCAGTTCGATCCGCAACCTGACGCCTATTTTCATCTCCAGCGGACGGTCGATTGGAGTGGACCCGAAAATCAAGGTGGCGAGGGATGTCGATCTGCTTCGCGAGATGGACAGCCTCTCCTGGGAGGAAATGGAGCGGTTTTTTCATCCCTACCTCAATCTGCCCGAGCTCGACGACTGGCCCGTTTTCGACGAGTGGCTCCAGGAACGCCGAGAAAGCTACCGCAAGCTTCTTGTCGAAGGTCTTCGAAACCGGGCCGGCCTGAAGCTTTACGGCGGGACCGATGAGTCCTTCCAGGATGGAGTCCGTTGTTTCGAGAAGCTGGCCGAACTGGAGCCCTACGACGAAGATATCAACGGAGAACTGGCGCGGCTTTACATCAAGGCCGACCGCAAAGTCGACGCCGTCCGGGTGGCCCGGGCCTTCTCTCGCCGGATCGAAGAGGATTTAGGTATCGCGTCGGCTCTGGAGGAGATCGCCCCTTCTGCGAAACGATCTCACAAGGTCAAGGGATCGACGATACGCAAGAATCTCGCCGAGGACAACCCTCTTCTTCGCAACGAGGAGGTCCTGAAGCTTCTCGAATTTTTCTGCTGCCCCAATGGAGAAAGCCAGTCATTGTGCGGTTTCATCTGGGGCGAAGAGGGAATCGGCAAGGGGGCTCTCATCAAAGAGGTGACGACGCGGCTCGGCAAGAACGGCTGGACCTGCCTTCCCGTCCGGTGCTACCAGGAGGAGATGGCCCGCCCCATGGCCCCCTTCCTTCACCTCCTGCGCAGGCTCGGCTGCTCCCTCCCCCAGAAGGAAGGGAGTCTCTCGCCCACGGAGCTGAGCTACTTCCGCGTCGCCGAACTGGTTCTGGAACACCTCGCTTCCGAGGATCCGAAGGCACAACGGCTCCTTTTTGTCGAAAATCTCCAGTGGATGGATAACGCCTCCTGGATGATCCTCGAATCGATCCTCTGGAACGAATCCGTACCCCGCAAGCTGCTCATATCCGGCTATGAGGAGGTCCGCCCGACCTTCATGCTCCGGACCGAAATCGCCGGGGAACCCATCGAGACGTTGGAAATCCGCCTCGAACGGTTCAACCTGGAGCAGACCTCTCAGATCTGCCGGCGCCTGCGCCCCGAATTGGCCTGGACGGAGCAGCGTCTCGCCGAAATCTACAGCCAGACCCAGGGTAACCCCTTCTTCATCCGTCAGGTGCTTACACCTATCCAGGAAATGGAGACGACAGAGCAAGAGGAGGACACCTCAACGCCTCGCCGACTCTATCCGAACCTCTACACGGCCCGGATCCAACTTCTCGACGACGAAGACCGACTTTTCCTGGAAGGCCTGGCGATTCTCCCCATTCCGGCGGCACTCTCGCAGATTACGGCCCTTCTCGACCTCTCTCCTCTTTCCGTCTCGTCCATGCTCAATCGGGTCCAACTTCAGGGCCTGATACGGGAGCATCCCGACGAGGAAGGCGACGTCCTCTACTATTTTGCTCACCCCAAGATCAGGGAGGCCCTTCTGGAGGGCATGTCACCCACCCGGCAGGCCGCACTCATCGACAAGGGCATCGCTGTTCTCGGGGGACTGCTTCAGGAGGGACGGGAAAACCGCCTCCACTTCGCGAACCTGGCCGCCTTGTGTCATGAAGGAGGACTTCACGATAGAGAGCTTTATTGGCGTCTTCGGGAGCTGAAGCTTCACTTCAAGGTCGCTCACGAAGTCTTCCCCTCCCTGAGCGATCAGGAACTGGCGCTCTGCGTTCCCGTCGCCGAAGACACGGGCTACACGGAATACTCCATCACCGAGATGCGTTCCCTTCTGGATAAGCAGATCCGCCGTCTCGGCTGCGATCCCGAGCGGTCCGCCCTGGAACGGAATCTTCTCGTCCTCGAGGGGGGCTATCTCTGGTGGAGCGGTCGCTATGACGATGCCGACCAACTGTTGAGGGAGGCCTATCGCAGAGCCCGAAGGAACGGAGCGGCCGAACAGTCCGAAGCCCTCTTGCAGCTCTGTTATCTCGCCATTCAGACCGACGACGCAGCCAGGCTCTTTCCCTGCGCCCGCGAGATGTACCGCCTCTGTCTGACGCATCGGCTTTACGTTCCCCTTGGCGGTGCCATGCGCTTCCTCGCCATCGCTCAGATCATGGAGGGCCGCCTTGATGCGGCTTCGCGGTTGCTCCAGATGTCGACGAAGCTTTTCGAAAAGCTGGAAGAGGAGGGGCCGGGCTACACCCTGCCGCTCATCGCCGCCGAGCACTTCCGAGGCGATCTGGCCATGGCCCGTGACGACGTTGAGAGTGCCCTTGCCCTCTACCGTCGCTGCGTCCAGATGGGCGAATCCCTCGGCATTCACCGCGGCATGGGACTCTCCCTGGCCAAGGCCGGTTACTGCCTCTGTCATCTCGACCGGTGCGACGAGGCCGAAGAAACCCTTCGCCGTCTCGAGGCCTTCTACCTTCTTCTGAACTCAGAACGGGACGGAGGGCTCCAGGGAGGCGGCATCGCCTTCAGCCTCATGGGACTCGTGGCGGGGCTCAAGGACGATTGGGATAGAAGCCGGAAGCACTTCACCCTTGCGGAAAAGCTCGTCACCCAGACTCGGCGCCCCACCTGGGGGGCCATCCTCTGTTGGGCCAAGGCCGAACTGGTCCGACGGGGAGTCGCCATCCCCGGGGAATTCGCTTCCTCCGTCCTCGCCGAGGGAGAGAAGTGCTACCGGGAGAAAATGCATCGGATGAGTTCCAAGGTCGGCTGGATTCACTGATCGTTGGCCCGGCCTGACAGCTCTTCCATCAGGGGCCCCTCTCCGGAGGGGCCCCTGACTCGTCGATACTTTCCGGTGGTGGCGGAAGAAGCGTCATCGTCCCGCAGACTTTAACTCAACCTGAGGGTTTTATGATAAAAAAACTCAAATAAAGGTTCATTGTGCAAAAACAGGCTTTTTATCGCGTTTTTTGGAGTTATTTTGCAGTTAAAGTGGAAAGGTTTTTAGCCGTTTTTTGCCTGATTCCTCTAGGGTCCTATCAGAAACCATTATCTAAGGTAACTTTATGATGGACGAAACGTGGCGAAGGCGGTAAAAAAGGCTGCAGAAATAACAGGAGGAATTGTCGTGAGGGACGCTTCGGAAACAGAGAAAAAACTAAAGGTACTCCATGCGTTTGTCTTGTTGTTCGGCCTCACAGGACTCCGACCTGATCGGATTCGGTTTTTTCGATGGACGGACCGGTTTTCAGGACCGGCTGGCTTGGCTTATCTGGAGCGAGGACAGACTGACCGCGAATGATTAGACTTTAATTTTGACTTTAATAATATTCACACTAAGAATAAGCGCCCTCCGGAAGGGCACTGAAATCTCCTTCCTGCAAGTTCCAGCAAAAAAACAAACTAAAGGGCTCCCCACTGAAGGAGAAACAATCCTGGCGGGGAGTCCTCTCTTTTTCTGTTTTTTTCATAGAGAGCTTGATGTCAGTCTATCCCGAAGGTCTCGCCGAAACCTGAAGTCACAACGTCTCAGAATATTGTCACGGGAGAAACTTTTTCCCTGAACCCCCCCTTTGTCTTAATCTAAAAACTTGCATTTATAATTCTAATTCAACGATACCGACCACTGAGGCCGATCAGCGGACAAAATGGCCATCAAGCCCCCTTTCGTGTATGCGACAATCGATTCCCGTTTCATGCCAAAAGTAGGCGATCCTCCTGCCTCGTGATCTCAGGAAAACACAAGGGACGTTGCATTCTTAAATGCCGAAAAAATTCATAATGCAAAAAATAGCCCTGCCAGCAGTATTTTTTTCAGTTTTTTTGCAAACAAAAAATAGTTTTTTTGGTATTTTTTGCCATCATTGCATAGTCTTTGGTTAATTATTACCGGATGAAAGAGGCAAGAAAAGGCCTTCTGGGCGAAACGACAACTGGTTTAATGAAACTCATGGCGATCTCGGAGACGACGTCAGATTTTCTGCAGGCGTCGCGACGACGGACGAGGAAAGAGGTCCCCTTCAAAATGGTGACAGCAAGTGGCTTTCCCAACAGTCGCATGGCGGGTGTTCCTCTTGCCGGAGGAATTCGGGAAATTTTGGGCCTTGCCGAAGAGCTTGAGCGTCAGGGCCGTTCCATCGTTCACATGGAGATCGGCCGGCCTGATTTCGATTCCCCCCTGATGGCCAAGGAGGGGGCCAAGGCCGCCCTCGACGCGGGCAACGTCCATTACACCGACATGGCCGGCGACCGCGACCTGCGCCGGGCCATCGCCGAAAAGTATGGCCGCGAGCAGGGCCTTGCCGTCGACGCCGACAGGCAGGTCCTCGTCACCGTCGGCGCCATGGAGGCCATCCTCGTGGTGCTGCTGACGCTGCTCGAGCCGGGCGATGAGGTCATCGTTCCCGCCCCCTTCTTCCCGGCCTATTCGGACCAGATCGCCCTGGCCGGGGCCAGGCAGGTCACCGTTCCCTGCCCCATGGAAAAGGGCTTCCGCCTTCAGGTTGACGATCTGCGCAAGGCCGTCACGGAAAGAACGCGCCTCATTCTCCTCAACTCGCCCAACAACCCCTCCGGCGCCGTCCTGGCCGAGGAGGATCTGGCGGCCATCGCCGAACTGGCCCGCGAAAAGGACCTCTGGGTCCTCTCCGACGAGTGTTACGAGAAGTTCCTCTACGAGGGACGGCACCGGACCATCGCCGCCCTGCCGGGCATGGCCGAGAGGACCGTCATCGCCTCCAGTGCCTCCAAGACCTGGTCCATGACGGGGTGGCGCGTGGGCTGGCTCGTCATGCCGAAGGAGATGACGCCCTACGCCGTCAAGTGCCACCAGAACGTGACCTCCTGTGCCGCCTCCTTCGCCCAGGCCGGCGTGGCCCTGGCCTTGCGCGAGGCCGACGATGACGTGGCCTCCATGATCGACGAGTACCGCCGCCGTCGTGACCTGGTCGTCAGGTACCTCAAGGAGACGCCGGGCATCGAGTCCGTCGTCCCCGAAGGGGCCTTCTACGCCTTTCCCAACATCGCAAAACTGGGCATGACCGCCCTCGATTTCTGCATGCACCTCCTCCGCGAGAAGGGCGTCTCCATCGTTCCCGGCGACGTCTTCGGCTCTCCCGGCTTCGTGCGCATCGCCTACTGCCGTTCCTACGGCGAGATCGAAGAGGGGATGAGGCGCATCGGCGAGGCGGTCCGGGAGCTTCAGGCCCGGCCATGATCTTTGCATCCTACGACGGGGAGATGGGACGATGAGACTTGCCGTGATGATCAAGCAGGTGCCGGCGACGGACACCGTCAAGATCGACCCCGAGAAGGGGACGATGATCCGCGAAGGCCTCGAGATGGAGGTCAATCCCCTCGACCTTCACGCTCTGGAGGCGGCCGTGACCTGGCGGGATCGCCTCGGCGGCGAAGCGGAGGTTGTCGTCTTCTCCATGGGGCCTCCCAGCGCCATCAAGGCCATCCGGAGTGCCCTCGCCTTCGGCTGTGACCGGGGTTTTCTCATCTCAGACCGTCTCTTCGGCGGCTCCGACACCCTCGCCACGGCCCGGGCCCTGGCGGCAGCCCTCGAGAAGGAAGGCCCCTTCGACCTCGTCCTCTGCGGCGAGCGGGCCACCGACGGAGAGACGGGCCAGGTCGGCCCCGCCCTGGGACACCTCATGAAGGCCTCCGTCGTGACCTACGTCAACGAGATCACCGAGATCGCCGAGGGCCGGATCACTCTGAGGAGGGCCGTCGAGGGCGGTTCCCAGGTGGTGCGGGCCGTCCTGCCGGCCCAGCTGAGCGTCGTCAAGGAGCTCAACCGGCCCCGCCTGCTCACGCTTCGGCGCAAACAGGCCGTCCGGGAGAGGGAGATTCCCGTCCTGACAGCCGCTGATCTGGGCCTGCCCGTCGAGTGGTGCGGCCTCAAGGGATCGCCGACGCAGGTCGTCTCCGTCAAATATCCCGAACTGGTCCGTTCCTGCGAGATGATCCACGTCGGCGCCGATCTGGAAAGGGCCGTCACCGATCTGGCCGACATCCTGACGAAAGAGGTGGCCGCCCATGAAGGCTGATCTGAAAAAGGGCGTCTGGACTCTGGCCGAGATCCGCCATGGCCGCATTCACGAGACATCCCACGAGCTTCTGGCCTGGGGGCGCAGTCTGGCCGACAAGCTCGGCGTGCGTCTGGCCAGCGTCGTCACAGCCCCGGTGCCGCAGGAAGATCTTCGTGAGCTGGTCGCCTTCGGTGCCGACGTCGTCTTCGTCCTCGATGGGGCGGGGAAAGAGGGCCTTGAGACGGACCTCGTCTCTCAGGGGCTGGCCGGCCTGACCCGTGACTACGAGCCCGACGTCTTCATCGCCTCGGCGACGACGGCGGGACGGACGATCTTCTCCATCCTCTACGCCGAACTCGAGACGGGCCTCACGGCGGACTGCACGGGCCTGGACATCGACGAGGCGACGGGCATGCTTCTCCAGACCCGGCCTGCCATCGGCGGTAACGTCATGGCCACCATCAAGACCCCCCTCAGGCGGCCCCAGATGTGCACCGTCCGTCCCCGGTCGAAGAAGCCTCTCGGCCGCGACGGAGTCCGTCAGGGTGAGATCGTCCGCGAGTCGGCCCGGCTTGAGGGCAAGGCAAGCCGGCTCCAGATTCTCAAGACCATCGCCGACGAGAGCCAGGAGCGGCCCATCACGGAAGCGGACGTCCTCGTCGTCGGCGGCAGGGGGATGGGGCAGGCCAAGAACTTCCAGCTTCTGGAGCGGCTCGCCCATCTTCTGGGCGGTCAGGTCGGCGCCACCCGTCAGGCCGTCGACATGGGCTGGGCCCCCTATGCGGCCCAGATCGGCCTGAGCGGCAAGACCGTATCGCCCCGGCTCTACCTCTCCTTCGGCGTCTCCGGGGCCATCCAGCACATCGCCGGCATGAGCACGGCCGAGAGGGTCATCGCCGTCAACCGCGACAGCGAGGCGCCCATCTTCAGCGTCGCCGACCTGGGCATCGTCGGCGACGTGGGCGAGGTGCTTCCGGCTCTCATTGCCGAGCTGGAAAAGAGAGGGGGGCATATCGATGGCGCGTGAATACGGCAAAGTAACACCTTCTATCCTGGAAAAACTGACCGAGGCTCTGGGCAAGAACCGCGTCTTAGCCGACGAAGCCTCCATGGAGCCCTACTCCTGGGACGAGACGGGCAAGAACTTCGCCGTCATGCCCGAAGTGGTCGTCCGCCCCGGGAGCACCGAAGAGGTCCAGGCCGTCATGGCCATCGCCCAGCGGCATCATATCCCCGTCACGATGAGCGCTGCCCGGAGCGGCGTCGCCGGGGGCGCCGTTCCCCTAAGGCGGGGCATCGTGATCACGACGGAGAAGATGAACCGCATCATCGAAATCGACGAAATCAACCGGACGGCCACCGTCGAGCCCGGCGTCATCACCAACGACCTCTGCAAGGTCGTCGCCGAGAGAGGTTTCCTCTACGCCGGGTCGCCCATGAGCACCCTGACGAGCACCGTCGGCGGCAACGTGGCCACCAACGCCGGCGGCGCCAAGGGAATCCGCTACGGCAGCACCCGGGCCCACGTCCTCGGGCTGGAGGCGATCCTGCCCGGCGGCGAGGTGATCCGCCTGGGCGGCAAGATCCGCAAGGGAACCTGGGGCTACGATTTGAAGGATCTCATCATCGGTTCCGAAGGAACGCTGGCGGTGGTGACGAAAATCATCGTCAACCTCGAGCCCCTGCCGGGGAGGACGGCTGACCTGCTCGTGCCCTTCGCCTCCATCGACGAGGCCGTTCTGGCCACGTCGAAGATCCTCTCTCTCGGCGTCTCCCTCATCTCCTGCGAGTACCTTGACCAGCCCTCGGTGCTGCTCACGTCGCGCTACGTCAACTATGCCTACCCCTTCCAGGAGAGGGCCGGCGCCTTCCTGCTCGTCCAAGTCGAAGGGGCCTCGGAGGAGGACCTGGAGCGGGACTGCGACCGCGTCGGCAATCTCTGCTACGACCAGGGGGCCATGGAGGTCTTCGTCGCCGACAACCGGAGCGATTCAGCCGACATCTGGAGCGTCCGCCAGAACTACGCCGAGGCCCTCCGGGTCCGCGATCCCTACTTTGTGAGCGGCGACGTCCTCGTTCCCCTTTCGGAAGTTCCGGCCATCGTCAAGGCCATCGGCGAGAGGGCCGAGAAGTACGACCTCGAATGCGTCATCTGCGGCCATATCGGTGAGGGCAACATGCACCCCGACATCTTCAAGCCCGACGGGATGAGCGTCAAGGAATGGGAGGTCTACGCGGAGAAGTTCTTCGCCGATCTCATCCGGGTCGCTGTTGACCTGGGGGGCATCGGCAGCGGCGAGCACGGCGTCGGCTTCGTCAAGAAGCCCTTCCTCATCGAGACGAAGGGGAGGGTGGAGATGGCCCTGATGGAGCGCGTCAAAGGAGCCTTCGATCCCGACTGGATTCTCAATCCGGGAAAGATCGTCGACGATCACATCCAAGAGGAGGGAACACCATGAATCGGTTCAGGAAAGCGGCAATCGGTCTGGTTCTGTCTCTGGTCCTTGCGCTGGCGGCAACGGCTGGCTTCGCCGAGGAGTACGTCCTCAAGATCGGCAGCATCACCAACGAGACCCATCCCTACTACGTCACCTTCCAGAAGGTCTTCGTCCCCTACATCGAGGAGGCTTCGGGAGGACGCATCAAGGTCGAGTTCTATTTCAACGCCCAGCTCGGCGGCGACCGCGAGATGGTCGAGATGTGCCAGTTCGGCGCCCTCGGCATGGATTGCGCCACGCCGAGCACCCTCAGCGGTTTCGACAAGCGCTTCCAGGTTCTGGGGTTGCCCTACCTCTTCCCCGATAAGCCGACGGCCTTCAGGGCTCTCGACGGCGAGCTGGGTCAGACCCTCAATTCCTACCTTCCCGCCATCAACCTCTACAATCTCGGCTACTTCGAGAACGGCTTCCGCCATGTCACGAACAACCGCAAGCCCATCTATTCCCCTGAGGATATGGACGGCCTGAAGATCCGCACCCAGGAGAACCCCATGCACATCGCCTTCTTCCGGGCCGTCGATGCCAACCCGACTCCCATCAACTGGGGCGAACTCTACACGGCCCTTCAGCAGAAGATCGTCGACGCCCAGGAAAACCCTCTCGTCCTCATCTACGAGGCCAAGTTCTACGAGATTCAGAAGTACGTCTCACTCACGGGCCATGTCTATGAGCCGACGATGCTCGTCACCAGCAAGATCTGGTTCGACAGCCTGCCCGGGGATCTCCAGGAAGTCGTCAAGGAGGCCTCCCGCCGCTTCTGCGAGGCCGAGCGCAAGCTGATCCACGAAGAGGAGCAGAAGGCCCGGGCCCGCCTGGAGGAGCACGGCATGGTCGTCAACGATCTCACTCCGGAGCAGATCGCCGTCTTCGTCGGGAAGGCGCGAAAGCTCTACGACGACAGCCGGAGCCTTCTGGGCGACGAGATCGTCGATCTGGCCATCAAGACCACCGCGAAGGAATAGCCTGATCCCAAGGACCGGGGGCGGCTTTCTGCCGCCCCCGGCGAGTCGAGAACGATAAGGGTGAATTGGATGCTCAAAAAACTGAACGCCCTGGAAGAATTTTTCCTCATCGGCACCCTTACCTTTAACGTTGCCCTTGTCTTCATCCAGGTGGTTATGCGTTACATTTTTCACAATTCCCTCTACTGGAGCGAAGAGCTGGCCCGTTTCGTCTTCCTCTGGTTCTCCTGGATCGGCACGAGCTTCGCCGTCAAGGAGGGAGCCCATCTCAAGGTGACCATGCTCGGCGACCGTCTCGGCGGCAGCGCGAAAAAGGCCCTGGAGCTGATCTCTCTTTTCGTCTGGATCGGCTTCTCCCTTTTCCTGACCTATCAGGGAGGCAGGATCACCCACTTCATCGCCTCCATGGGCCAGACCTCGCCGGCTCTCTACATCCCCATGTACTTGACTTACGCCTCCGTCCCCGTCGGCTCGGCCCTGATGACCTTCCGCCTTCTGCTGGAGCTCAAGGCCTTCCTGTCCGGGGAACCGACACCTTCAGGAGAGGGGGAGACCGTACGATGAGTATCGTCGTCCTTTTCGGATTGATGCTCCTGCTGATCTTCATCGGCGTTCCCATCGGCATCACCATCGGTGTGGCGACGGCCGTCACCATGGCCTTCACGTCGCCCATGCCGCTCATGGTCATCGCCCAGAAGGCGTACACGGGTCTCGACTCCTTCCCCCTCCTGGGTGTGCCCTTCTTCATCCTCGCCGGTTCGCTCATGTGCAACGGAGGCATCTCGAAGCGCCTCATCAACCTGGCCGAGACCCTCGTCGGCTACATCGTCGGCGGCCTGGCCATGGTGACCATCACGGCCTGCATGTTCTTCGCCGCCATCTCCGGCTCGGGGCCGGCCACGGTCTCGGCCATCGGTTCCTTCATGATCCCCGCCATGAAGGAACGCAATTACGGAGGCGGCTTCGCCGCCGCCGTCACGGCCACGGCCGGGACGATCGGCGTCATCATCCCGCCGTCGATCCCCTTCGTCATCTACTGCATCGTCGCCCAGGTCTCCATCGGCGACATGTTCCTGGCCGGCATCATCCCCGGCATCATTATCGGCCTCTCCCTCATGGGGACCTGCTACATCATCGCCCGCAAACGGGGCTACGTGAGCAACCCCAAGCGGCCGACGGCAAAGGATGTCTGGGTCAGCTTCAAGGAGGCGGGCTGGGCGCTGATGATCCCCATCATCATCCTCGGCGGCATCTACGCCGGTGTCTTCACGCCAACGGAGGCTGCCGTCGTTTCCGTAGTCTACGCCCTCTTTATCGGCAAATTCGTCTACAAGGAGCTGAACTGGCAGAATTTCCACAGAAGCATGAAAGAGACGGCCCTCGTCAACGGTTCCCTCATGTTCATGATCGGCCTCTCCATCGCCTTCGCCAACTACATCAGCCTGGCTCAGGTGCCGGCCAGGATCGCCGCGGCCCTCATGGGCTTTTCCGAGAGCCCTTTCGTGCTCCTGCTGATCATCAACGTCTTCCTGCTGGTCATCGGCTGCTTCATCGACAACATCGCCGCCGTCGTCATTCTCACGCCGCTGCTGCTGCCCATCGTGAGCCGCATCGGCATCGACCCGATCCACTTCGGCCTGATCATCACCTTCAATCTGGCCATCGGATTCATCACGCCCCCCTACGGCATCAATCTTTTCGTCGCCTCCACCGTCTCGGGAGAGAGCATCGAAAAGATTTCCTGGGAGATCCTGCCCTTCATCGTCGCCATGATCGGCTGTCTCTTCCTCTTCACCTACTTCCCCGTCTTCACGACGGGCATCCTCGGTATCCTGCGATGAAGAAAGGCTGCGCTGGAATCCCTCTGGCGATACCTCTGGGAGCGTCCGAGGAGAAGGCCCTTCTTCCTCCGGGTTCATCCTGCCTTCGGGGCGAGGCTTCGACCGCGCCGCCCCTGGGCGACCTCCGGAAGGCGCTCCAAAAGGCCCTGGAGGAGCCTCAGGGGACGGCGCCGCTGCATGAGCTGGCCCGGGGGAAAGAGGACGTCGTGATCCTCATCGAGGACGTGACGCGGACAACGCCCCTCGACGTCCTGCTGCCGCCCCTGCTCGACCACCTCAACGGCTGCGGCGTCGGCGACGGGGCGATCACCCTTCTGACCGCTCCCGGCACTCACCGGCTCATGGCGGAAGGGGAACTCCGGGCCAAGGTGGGAGCTTCCGTCTACGGGCGCGTCCCCATCGTCCAGCACGATGCGATGAAGCCCGAAAGGCTCCGCTTTCTCGGGGAAGTAAGGTCCGGCGACTGTGTCGTTCCCGTGGCCGTCAACGGCCGGGCCCTCGAAGCCGACCTCCTCATCGGCACGGGCAGTATCGTCCCCCACGCCGACGCCGGCTTCTCGGGAGGGGCCAAGATCGTCCAGCCCGGCATCTGTGGCCTGGCGACGACGGCGGCCACTCACGCCCTGGGCATTTTTCAGGACGAGACCTCTCTGGGCATCGCCGACAATGCCTGCCGCCGCGCCATGGAACAGGTTGGCGAAGCGGCGGGCCTCGCCTTCATTGTCAACACCGTCAAAAACGGTCTCGGCGAGACGGTGGGCCTCGTTGCCGGTCATCCCGTCACGGCTCACCGAGAAGGGGCTTCTCTCTGCGCCAGGTCCTGCCGGATGGAGTTTTCTTCGCCTGCCGATATTGTCGTCGTCGGTTCCAAACCCTACGACAGCGACTTCTGGCAGGCCGAAAAGGCCCTCGTCTCCGCTTCGGCCGTCGTCCGTTCCGGCGGGATCGTTATCCTCGTCGCCGCCTGTCCCGAGGGACTGGTCCACAACCACCCCACCTTCCGGGACTGGCTCCGCCTCGCGACGGCGGACATCCAGCGGGCCGTGCGCTCCCTCCCGGAAGAGGACGTGGCCGAGATCATCGCCGCCGACGGAGCCGTCTGGGTCGCCCGCGTCCGGGAGCGGGCCAGGATCTTTCTCGTCACCCCCGGCCTTCCCCGGGACGATTGCGCCGCCATCGGCGGACGGTCCTTCCCCTCTCTTCAGCAGGCCCTCGATGATGTTCCCCCAAATCGGTGGACACGGAAAAGAGCAAATCATCTATGCTCTATTCTGGAGGTGCCACCATGGTCAAAAAAGCGCGCGTCTACACCGAGGAGTTCAAGAGGGAAACGTTGGAACTGCTGGAAAACAGCGGCAAGTCCGTTCATGCCCTTTCCCGAGAACTTGGGATACCGCAGCGGACTCTCTACGATTGGGTCGAAGCGTCACGGGAGAAGGAGACAAAGCCTCGTCCCGGCAGCGCCGAAGGGGCCGAGATTCTACGACTCCGCAGAGAGCTGGCGCTGGTGACTCAGGAGCGTGACATCCTAAAAAAAGCTGTCGCCATCTTCTCAAAGGAACCTCGATCCGGCAGCGGTTCCAGATAATCCGGGATGACGTCGGTGCCTTTGACGTTCGGAAGATGTGCGAAATTTTTCAGGTGTCCCGGAGCGGCTATTACAGCTGGACCAAGGGCGAGGAAAGCGCGCGTTCCCGCGAGAACCGCCGCCTTACGGAGCTGATCAGGAAACTCCACGAGGAGCACCGAAAGGTCTATGGCAGCCCTCGAATCCACGCCCTTTTGCGTCGCCTCGGAGAACGGTGTGGACTCAATCGTGTCGCCAGGCTCATGAGAGAAGCGGGAATCAGAGCCCGACAGGCGCGAAAGTTCAAGGCCACGACAAACTCACGTCATAATTTGCCTGTCGCCTTGAATCTGCTGAGAAGGGACTTCCAAGCGCCGAAACCTGATACCGTCTGGGTTTCCGACATCACCTACATTGCAACCGACGAGGGCTGGCTTTACCTGGCAACCACCCTCGATCTCTGGGGCAGGAAGATCATTGGTTGGTCCATGAGCGAACGAATGACAAAGACCCTGGCCTGTGACGCCCTTGAAATGGCTCTCGCCCGTCGCAAGCCCGAACCAGGGCTGATTCATCACTCCGACCGTGGGAGCCAGTACGCGAGCAAAGAGTTTCAGCACCTTCTGGACCGTCATCAAATACGGTGTTCCATGAGCCGAAAGGGAGATTGCTGGGATAACGCCGTCATGGAGAGCTTCTACCACTCTCTGAAGACGGAGCTGGTCTATCTCCGTCATTTTCGAACCCGAGCCGAGGCCAAGCACGCCCTCTTTGAGTTCATCGAAGTCTTTTACAACCGGCAACGGCTTCATTCGTCTTTGGGTTATCAACCCCCCGAGGAATTCGAGACCTTGCGGGTTGCGTCGTAGTTTCGTGTCCACGATATCGGGGGAAGATCACTCGACGCCGCCGTGGCAGAAATTCTCGATGCCGCCGTGGCCGTCGTCCCCGAAGGGGGAGGCCTGTTGCCCTATCTGGCATCGCGATAAAGGGCTTCACCCCCGGCCCATGGCCGAGTCATCTCTGCGGGCATCACGGAGAAAGAGGGGTTTATAATGAATTTATTTAAAAAAATGACAATCGGTCTGGTCCTTGTTCTGATCCTGGGTCTGGCGGCAACGGCGGGTTTCGCCGAGGAGTACGTCCTCAAGATCGGCAGCATCACCAACGAGACCCATCCCTACTACGTCACCTTCCAGAAGGTCTTCGTCCCCTACATCGAGGAGGCTTCGGGAGGACGCATCAAGGTCGAGTTCTATTTCAACGCCCAGCTCGGCGGCGACCGCGAGATGGTCGAGATGTGCCAGTTCGGCGCCCTCGGCATGGATTGCGCCACGCCGAGCACCCTCAGCGGTTTCGACAAGCGCTTCCAGGTTCTGGGGTTGCCCTACCTCTTCCCCGATAAGCCGACGGCCTTCAGGGCTCTCGACGGCGAGCTGGGTCAGACGCTGGACTCCTTCCTTCCCGCCATCAACCTCTACAATCTCGGCTACTTCGAGAACGGCTTCCGCCATGTCACGAACAACCGCAAGCCCATCTATTCCCCTGAGGATATGGACGGCCTGAAGATCCGCACCCAGGAGAACCCCATGCACATCGCCTTCTTCCGGGCCGTCGATGCCAACCCGACTCCCATCAACTGGGGCGAACTCTACACGGCCCTTCAGCAGAAGATCGTCGACGCCCAGGAAAACCCTCTCGTCCTCATCTACGAGGCCAAGTTCTACGAGATTCAGAAGTACGTCTCACTCACGGGCCATGTCTATGAGCCGACGATGCTCGTCACCAGCAAGAGCTGGTTCGACAGCCTGCCCGGGGATCTCCAGGAGATCGTCAAGGAGGCTTCCCGCCGCTTCTGCGAGGCCGAGCGCAAGCTGATCCACGAAGAGGAACAGAAGGCCCGGGCCTGCCTGGAGGAGCACGGCATGGTCGTCAACGATCTCACTCCGGAGCAGACCGCCGTCTTCGTCGGGAAGGCGCGAAAGCTCTACGACGGCAGCCGAAACCTTCTGGGCGACGAGATCGTCGACCTGACCATCAGGACCACCGCGAAGGAATAGCCCGACCGGTCAAAGGCCGAGACGGCATCGCCTCTGCCTTCGACCTTTCAGCGGTTCCGCTCTGCCGCCCCCTTCGCTCTGTGCCGCGGGGGCGACCTTTTTTGCCCCCGGCGACGACGGGCGGCGCAATCTATTAATAATACAAAAACAGTCGCCCTATCCTGTCTCCTTGGAAATCTTTTTGCAGTGACGGATCGTTCTTTTTGATACTCCTTTTAGCGACGCCTCCTACAGTGAACTAAAGAAGCGTCTGAGAGCATTTTGTTATCAAGGGTAGGTTCCCGTTAGTCCCCTTCGGGCTTAAGGAACCTCTGAAAAAAAGATCCGGCGAGCTCCAACAGTACCTCTTGGTGGCTGAATTCGTGCGCTGTGTGCCATTTCAGCCTGTCGCGTCAGGCAAGTTGCCTATGTGGAGCTATTCCCGGCTCTTTTTTTGCCTTATGGTTGCCGTTTTGCCGGCTTTTGAAGACACTACGCCCTATCCATCTCCAATAAAAGCCTTCTCACCATGTACAGGTTGGACAGGGCAAAAATCACGTGGACATGGCTTGTGTTCTTCTTGAGCCCCTTGTAACGCACCTTGGTGAATCCGAAGACTCGCTTCGCGATCAAAAAGACATGCTCCACCTTTGCCCTCGTTTTGGACAGCATACGATTGTGAGACTGTTCTTCGTCGGTCAGTTTCCTGTTCCGTGACCCTCTTTTGTTGGTGTTGTCGACGGCATCGGGTGCCTTTTCCTGGATCGTCTCCGTCTTGCCTATGTAGGCCGAATCGCCCCAGACTCCCTTTTCCGCTCCGTGGAGAAGGTCTCCGACCATCCGGGAGTCGTGGACATTCGCCGCCGTGGTCGCGAGGCTGTGGACCAGCTTGCTGTCTTTGTCCACCCCGATGTGGACCTTCATGCCGAAGTAGTACTGGTTCCCTTTCTTTACCTGATGCATGTCGGGGTCTCGCTTCTTCTCCTTGTTCTTCGTCGACGAGGGCGCGGCGATGATGGTGGCGTCCATGATGGTTCCCTCGGCAAGACGCAGTCCTTTCGATTGCAGGTGAGCATCGACCTCACGGAAGATCCGTTTCCCCAGGTCGTGCGCTTCGAGAAGGTGGCGAAACTTGCAGATGGTCGTCTCGTCGGGGACAGTATGGTGGACCCCATTGTCAAGACCATTTGAGGCCCGAAGTTAGTTAAAGTCAGACCGCCATCGGTCCCTCCCGGTCGGCAAAGTGAACCTCCCGCGGTGTCCTGTAGTTCAGTGAGGAGTGAAGCCTTTCGTCGTTGTAGAAGTCCATATACTCCCGCAGGCCGCAGCGGAGATCGCGGACCCGCTCATAGTCGTTCAAGTAGAGCCACTCATACTTGAGGGTCCGCCAGAAGCGTTCCACGAAGATGTTGTCGAGGGCCCTGCCACGACCGTCCATGCTGATCCGGATCTCCTTTTCCTTGAGCAGAGACAGAAAGGCCTTACTGGTGAACTGACAGCCCTGGTCGGTGTTGAAGATCTCCGGCGTTCCCTGCCGAAGAGCCCTGTCGAGGGCGACGACGCAGAACTCTGCGTCCAGGGTGTTGGAAAGTTCCCAGGAGAGGACGAAGCGGCTGTGCCAATCGATGACGGCCGCGAGGTACATGAAACCGCCACTCATCGGGAGGTAGGTGACATCGGTGCTCCAGACCTGATTCGGTCTGACGATGACGGCGTTCCGGAGCAGGTAGGGATAAATCTCATGTTCGGGGTGAGGCTTGCTGGTTCCCGGTTTGGGGCCAATCCCTTCGAGCCCCATAAGCCTCATCAGCCGTCCGATCCGTTTGCGGTTCACGTCCTGTCCCTGTCGACGCAGCCAGGCCGTCATCCGGCGGCTCCCGTAAGAGGGGGCGCAGGTGTACCGGCCGTCGATGAGCTCCATGATTTCAAGGTTCTCCGCCGTCTCCGTCGCGGAAGAGCTCGCGTAGTAGAAGCTGGACCGGTTAAGATCAAGGAGGTCACATTGCCGACGAACACTGATCGAAGGGTGCTCGGGATCGATGGAGGTCCGCTTTCCCTCAAGCGTCAGCGCCTGATTTTTTTTTGAGCCAGTCGAGCTCCATCTTGAGCCGACCGATCTCCTGGTAGAGGGGGGCCATCAACGTCTCGACATCCATCGGAGTGCCTTTGCGTTGAAAGATCTCCGGACCCCCTTGCAGAAGCTGCTTCTTCCACTGACCGATCTGGACGGCGGAAACCTCGAACTCACCCGACAATTGAGCCAGGGTCTTATCCCCTTTCAGGGCAGCGAAGGCCACTTTGCTTTTGAACTCCGCTGAACGCCTCTGTCGCTTGGCTGCCATGATGTCCCCTCTCTTTCTGGGACCCTATGATACAGCCCGACTTCAACTGCAACTTAGCTCGTGGTCCAGTTTTCGGGGTCCACTATACAGGCTCGTTCCCGAGGTCGATGCCGACGAAGCGCCTCATCGATTCCATGTCGTAGAGGGCTTCTTCCGCTGCCGGGTCGCTGAGGTTGAACCAGCACTGGAGAAAGTGGATTCGGAGCATCCGCTCCAATCCAACCGGTGGACGACCTCGTTCGGCCTTGGGATAGAAGGGGGCGATGAGCGCGCAGAGATCCTTCCAGGGGACCACAGCCTCCATTTCGACAGAGACACGTCTCCCGCCGGGTAGGCTTCCTGTATCTCTCGAAGGTCTGGGCGTCGGCAAGGGTTTTCTGTCGCTCCATTTCGTCTCGCACTCCTTGAAAAGGGGATGAGGACATCGGCGCTACAGCTCTATTCTACCAATTACATCATCGCTGATGCGACTTCATGAAAGGCGCTTTTTTCAGAGGTTCCTTAGGTTTTGAAGGGTTTGGGTTTTGTCTTCCCTCTCCCACTCCAGCCCTGACGAAAGGGCCTTCTGAAGACCCTGCCCCCCTGTCCGCGGGTTTTTGCAAAAAGAACGCAAAGGAAAAGGCGCCCTGCCGGCCCGATTCAGGTTTTGGCGGGGCGCCCTTTTTGCACTCTTTTGATCCCGCCTCCCTATAGTCGCTTCGGAAGCTCAGCAAACAATCCCATCAAGGAGGGTGTCTCATGTCTATTGAAAAGGTTCGTCAGTTGATGATCGACGGCGACGGCGATGCAGCCGTCTCTCTCGTTCAGGAGCTCATCGCCAAGGGAACCAACCCCCACGATATCATGGCCGGCCTGACCGACGAGATGGAGATTCTCGGTCAGAAGTTCGAAAGCTTTGAGGTCTTCCTTCCCGACCTCATGGTCGCCGGCGATACCTTTATGCAGATCATGGGAGTTCTCAAGGAGCACCTCGTCGCCGGTGCCGAAGGCAAGGTCCCCGCCACGGTGATCATCGGCACCGTCAAGGGGGACTACCACGAGATCGGCAAGAACATCGTCGGCATCGTTCTCCAGGCCAACGGCTTCCACGTCGTCGATCTGGGAGCCGACGTCGATCCCATCGCCTACATGGAAGAAGCCTATCGCAGCAAGGCCGACGCCGTCGGCCTCTCGGCCCTCATGACGACGACCATGCCCAAGCAGGAGGAGTTCATCAAGCTTACCGAAGAGGCCGGCAAGAAGGGCCAGTACATCGTCTGCATCGGCGGTGCCCCCACCTCTCCCGAGTGGGCCAAGAGGATCGGCGCCGACGTCTGGTCTTTCGACGCCTTCGAGTTCGTCAGCAAGCTCAAAGAAGCCCTCAAGAACCGCAAGAAGTAAAGCGGGTTTCTCCGTAAACGAGCATCAACAGCCACCATAAGCCTTAATCTTTAAGGAGGGTATATACATGTCCACGTTCCGCATGTGGGAGGTTTTCGCGAAGGCCGATGAGGGTCCGTTCTACAAGGACCAGAACGAGTGGATGGTGAAGAGCTTCATCCCCCAGATGAAGCGCGTCGTCAAAGAGCACGACATCAAGTGGGACCGCAAGACCATCGTCAACTGCGACGACGCCCTGGCCGACAGACTCTGGGCCGCTGCCAGGGACTTCTTCATCTCCGTCGGCGTCTACCACGTCGATACGCACCGGGTCATGAAGTTCTCCGAGCAGGAGGTCAACGAAGTCCTCTACACGAAGCGCCCCTGCTACATGGTCGGCGCCGGCCACGACCAGCGCTGGCTCCGCATCCGTGCCGTCGAGGACAGGGAGAAGCGCCCCTTCCACCTTTTCAGCCCTGATGCCAACTTCAGCACCGACATCCACAAGAAGGCCTGCATGGCCTACCTCAAAGAGCCCCTTCTCGACGGTCTCTGCGCTCCCCTGATCGAGGACTTCATGGGCCGCAAGGCCACCTCCCAGAGCCCCACCGAAGTCGCCGCCGCCATGGAGCATGCCATGAACCTCCGCGACGCCCAGCGCCTCGTCGGCAAGCCCGACGTCTGGACCGTCTCCGTCGGAACCGCCGAGACCGACCAGGCCCAGATCGCCGCAGCCAACCCCGCCTGGGGCGTCCGTCCCTCCCACCTTGACGGTCGCATGGTCTCCATCCTCACCGAGATGACGACCAACGACGCCATGCTCAACAAATCCCTTCACTACCGTTCCTACGGTAACGTCTTCGGCAACCTCTGCGGCGCCATCTTCGGCGGCCACGCCGGCGGCACCGAGGCCACAGCCGTTCTCCAGACGGCCTACAACATCCAGGGCGCCTGTCTCTACGGCTCCTGCTGGGCCCTCAACTTCCCCTTCCACCTCAAGTGGCAATCGACGACGACGCGGGAACTCCTCTGGATCCAGAGCATGCTGAGCCAGGCCATGTCCCGCAACTCGAACCTCATCTTCCTCAACAACCTCTTCGCCAACGCCGGTCCCGCCACGGATCAGCTCTACTGGGAGTGCGCCAACCATGCCTTCGCCTGCGAGTCCTCCGGCGGCAACCCCTGGGGCGCCGCGACGTGCCGCAACAAGTACACCGACCGCGCCACGCCCCTTGAGTCGCGCCTCTTCCACGAGTGCTCCGAGGCCTCCTTCAAGATGCGTCTCACCAGGGCCCAGGCCGACGACCTCTGCCAGAAGCTCATGGAGAAGTACGAGGCCCTCATCTCCGTCGATAACTACGGCAAGACGATCCAGGAAGTCTACGACATGGAGAAGATCACGCCGCGGCAGGAGTTCGTCGACCAGTATCTCCGCATCAAGGACGAGCTCTGCAGGATGGGGGTTCAGTTCGCCTACTAGACTCCACGGTCCCTGACGGAATGGCACGAAAGGGCAAGCCCTCACCCGGTCCCTTTTCGTGCCATCGATCCTATCGGACGAGGTGAATGCCCATGGCAATGACAGGAAAAGAACGGGTTCTCCGAGCCCTCCGGTTCCAGGAAGTCGACCGCGTCCCCTGGGTCCCCTTCACGGGGGCTCACGTGGCCAAGCTCGTCGACACCGATGCCGAGACGCTCCTCAAGAGCGCCGACGTGCTCGTCGAGGCCGTCACCGTCGCCGCCGAGCGCTACTGTGCCGACGGCGTCTGCTCGGCCTTCGACCTCCAGGCCGAAGCGGAGGTTCTGGGATGCGAGCTTCGCTGGGCCAAGAATAATCCTCCCGCCGTCTTCGGCCACGTCCTGGCCGACGGTTCCAGGACCGTCGCCGACCTTCCCGAGTTCACCCGGGAAAGCGGACGCCTTCCCCTCTTCTTCGACGCCACCCGCCGTCTCGTCGAGACCCTCGGCGATCAAAGGGCCGTCTTCGGCCTCTGCTGCGGCCCCTTCACCCTTGCTCTCCACCTGCGGGGATCGGCCTTCATCATGGACATGGTCAAAAAGCCCGACCAGGCCAAGGAGGTCCTCGAATACTGCGCCGAGATCACCCGCCGCATGGGCCTGTGGTACATGGAGACGGGCGCCCACGTCGTCGCCGTCGTCGACCCCATGACGAGCCAGATCGCCCCCAAGCACTTCGAGGCCTTCGTCACTCCCTACGTCAAGCCCGTCATCGACGAGGTCAGGAAGGCCGGCGGCATCGTGACCCTCTTCTGCTGCGGCAACGCCACGAAGAACATCGAGCTCATGATGCAGTCCAGGCCCCACGCCATCGCCTTCGACGAGCAGGTCGATCTCACCTTCGTCAGAGATCTGGCCCACAAGTACCAGGTCTCCTTCGAGGGCAACATGCCCCTCACGACGACCCTCCTTTTCGGATCGCCCCGAGAGTGCGTCGAAGACGCCAAGCACCGCGTCGCCGTCGGCGGGACCACAGGCTACATCCTCTCGCCCGGCTGCGACCTTCCCTTCGATACCCCCTTCTACAACCTCGAGGCCATCGGCCGCTACATGGCCACCGGCGAGGAGCCCTCGGATACACAGGGATTCCTCTCCCTTGAAGAGGCCCTGGCCCAGGCCGAGGAGACGGGCGAGGTCTTCGAGGATGTCGCCATCGAGCCCGGCAAGGTCTTCATCGAAATCGTCACCCTCGACTCGGAAGGCTGTGCCCCCTGCCAGTACATGTGCGAGGCCGTCTCCGTCGTCGCCCCCCGCTACGGCGACAGGCTGACCTGGCGGGAGTCGCTCATCAAGAGTGCGGCCGGCATCATGAGGACCAAGGCCCTCGGCGTCGCAACGCTGCCGACGATGCTCATCAACAACGAAGTGGTCTTCGACAACATCGTCCCCACCTCGGAAGAGCTCATGAAGGAGATCGACAAGCGGCTCAAATAGCGCGATACACACCCCCCGGGGGGCGCGCCGGGGGATTTTCCCTCAGGCGCGCCCCCTTTTTACGGACCGCAGCGACGCCGTGCCGATTCGACTAAAAACTCATCCACAAATTACTGAAGGGATGTGGAAGAATCATGGAGCATTCGCAGGGACGCAAGCCGGGAATGGCTCTTGCCTTGGTCACCTTTGCCGGAATCTCGGCCATTATCGGGTACGGCCTGCTCGGGCTCGGCCTTGACGCCCATGTTCCCATCGCTCTGGCCGCTATCTTCGCCGGCCTCGTCGGCCGTATTGTTCTCGGCGTCAAATGGAAGGAAATGGAAGAGGCCGTCTTCAGCACCATCTCTTCCTCTCTGGGGGCTCTTCTCATCCTCATCGCCATCGGGATGCTCGTCGGTTCCTGGGTCCACGCCGGCGTCGTTCCCGGAATGATCTACTACGGCTTCAATATCCTCTCTCCCGGCATCTTCCTTCTTGCCACGCTTCTCCTCTGCGCCATCGTCTCCCTGGCCACAGGTTCCTCCTGGGGCGTCGGCGGCACCGTCGGCGTCGCCCTCATCGGCATCGCCATGGGACTGGGGATTCCGGCTCCCCTGGCCGCTGGCGTCATCATCTCCGGCGCCTACTTCGGAGACAAGATGTCGCCTCTTTCGGACACGACCAATATCGCTCCCGCCGTAGCCGGATCCAACCTCTTCGACCACATCCGTGCCATGGTCTGGACGACGTTGCCGACGTTGATCATCGTCGCCGTCATCACCGTCGTCCTCGGCGTGAAATATGCCGGGAACGCCTCCGACTTCGACTCCTCCCGGATCCTCGCCATGCAGTCCATGTTGGGCGCCGAGTTCCCCATCTCTCCTCTTTGCGCCATTCCGCCTCTCCTTGTCCTCGTCCTCGCCATCATGAAGTTTCCCGCCCTTCCGAGCATGATGGCCGGGACCTTCGCCGCCTCTTTGATGTCCCTTGTCAACGGTCATTCCCTCCCCGAGGTCCTCTCGGCCATCCACTACGGCTACTCGCCGACGGTGACCGCCGAATTCGCCGAGGCCGGAGACGGGGTCGCGGCCCTTCTGGCCCAGCACGGGCTCTCGATGGCTTCCGAAACGGCCACCGAGGTGGGGGAGCTTCTCTCCGGTCTCCTCGCCCGAGGCGGCATCGACAGCATGATGTGGTCCCTCTCTCTGATCACGATCGCCCTCGTTCTCGGCGGTGTCATGGAGCGCTGCGGCTACCTCGAGGCCATGTTGACGCCTTTGCTACTGAAAGTTAGAAAGGTGGGGGGGTTGGTCTCTCTCGTCATGGTTTCGAGCTTCATCAGCAACGTCTTCCTCGGCGACCAGTATCTGGCCATCGTCGTTCCCGGCCGCATGTTCAACAGCGCCGTGGGCCGTTCAGGACTTTCGCCCCGGATGCTCTCCCGGACCCTTGAGGACTGCGGCACCATGACGGCCGTCCTCGTTCCCTGGACCGGCTGCGGCGCCTTCCAGAGCAGCGCTCTCGGCGTTCCGACGCTGGAGTACCTTCCCTACTGCTTCCTCAATATCCTCAATCCCATCGTCGCCGCCGTCTTGACCTATCTCGGCATCGGCATCTACTGGGGCAAGGACGGCGAGGACAAGGTCGAAAAGCGGACCGACATCAACTTCGACTTCCTCCGTCACGACGACGAAGAGACGTCTGCCGCAACGGTGCAGTAGCCGAAGTTTATCTTCCTTACATGGCCGGAGGGCTGCCAACGATGAATGAGAATAAAGACCTTTTCCGGATCACCTTTTTGCCCTCCGGCACCATCGCCTGGGCCCGTGAGGGCGAGAAGCTCCACGATGTCGCCGCGAGGGCGGGCGTCAACATCGCCCGCCCCTGCGGAGGTTCCGGCATCTGCGGCAAGTGCCGCGTTCGGGCCCGCGACTGCGTCGCCCCCCCGACGGAAACGGAGAAGAGAGTCCTCGGCGAGTGCTCTCTTCTTCGTGGCCTCCGTCTGGCCTGTTCCGCCACGGTGACGGGACCGGGAGAGGTTTTCGTCGTCGACGAGGTGGAGACGAAAGGCTCCAGGATTCTTGCCGACCTCTCCGACGAGGCCGTCCAGTGGGCCCCCGACAGCGCCGGTTTCGGCGTCGCCGTCGACATCGGCACCACCACCGTCGTCGCCTACCTTCTCGATCTTGAGGGACGGCGCGTCACCGATGTCGTCTCCTTCCTCAATCCCCAGATCCCCTACGGCGACGATGTCATCTCCCGCATCGCCTACTCGGCGTCCGACGGGGGGCTGAGACGGTTGCAGGCCGTCCTCATCGACGGCCTCAACGAGGCCTTCGCCGCCCTGACGGCGAAAAACGGCCTCTCCCCCGATGCCGTCACTCAGGTGACCATCGCCGCCAACACCGTCGTCCAGCACCTCTTCGCCGGCGTCTCGCCCGCGTCGATCGGCGTCAGCCCCTACCGTCCCGCCTATCTTGCCATGCCTCCTCTGGAGGCCGCCTCGCTGGGACTGAAGATCCGCCCTGGCGGGTACGTCAAACTTCTGCCCAACGTCGCCGGTTACGTCGGCTCCGATATCGTCGCCGGCGTCGCCGCCACGGCCATGGCCGATTCGCCGGCCATGCGCCTTCTCATCGATATCGGGACCAACAACGAGATCGTTCTCGGCAACCGCGACGCCCTCTACTGCTGTGCCGCCGCCGCCGGCCCCGCCTTCGAGGGGGCTCGCATCGCTGGCGGCATGAGGGCCGCCTCCGGGGCCATCGAGCGGGTCTTTCTCGACGGGGACCGCCTCGTCGTCCGGACCATCGCCGACGCTCCCCCCCGGGGGATCTGCGGCTCCGGCCTCGTAGATGCCGTCGCCGTCCTTCTTGGAGCCGGCATCGTCGACAGGCGGGGACGGATGGTCGCTCCCGACCGGTGCGGCGATCCCTGGTTCTGCGAACAGATGGACCGCGATCCCCAGGGGATCGTCCGCGTTCTCCTGACGGACCGGGCTCATCCGGTCCACCTCACCCAGAAAGATATCCGGGAGATGCAGCTTGCCCTGGGCGCCATCCGCGTCGGCGTCGAGGTCCTCCTGGAACGGGCGGGCATTGCCGTGGAGGCCGTCGACGAGGTGCTTCTCGCCGGGGCCTTCGGCAACTACATCGATCATGAAAGCGCCGTCGCCGTCGGCCTCCTGCCTCCGGTGGGGCTCAAAAAGATCCGCAGCGTCCGCAACGCGGCCGGCCTCGGCGCCGTTATGGCCCTGGCCTCGGCGCCCTTTTACGGGAAGACCCACCAGATCGCCGAGAGAATGAACTACATCGAGCTGTCGACGCTTTCGGACTTTCAGAAGCGTTTCGTCAGAGCCATGCTCTTTTGAGGAGGGACAGGGAGGTTGAAATGGCTAAATCGATCGCGATCCATTACTCCGACCTTATCGGCCCCGATCCGGAAAAAATCGTCCTCACGGAAGCTCCCGCCGTCACCGTCGATTTCTCCTCCCTGAAGGAGCATTACCGGCAGCTGGGGGAGCGTCACCTCCAGAACGTGGAGGAATTCGTCCGCTACTGGAGAGAGGGGGCCGAAGAGGCCTGCCTCGAACCGGCGGCTCGGATCGCCATCATGACGGACGAGACCTTCCGAAAGACCTTCGGTGAAACCCTGCCGCTTCAACGGCGTCCTGAAAAAACGGTGGCCATGGCCGTCTGGACCATCGGCAGAGAGCTGGAGCGCAGGAGTTCGAAGCTGACCGCCACCAACGGAGAGCGGATGAAGGGGCTTCTCCTCGACGTGGCCGGCTCGATGGCCCTTTTCTCCATCCACGACGCCGTCCTCCAGTGGCTCCGGGAAGGGCTGGCCGAACCAAAGGGCCTTGCCCTCATCGACGAATTCTACCCCGGCTTCGGCGGTGTCAACGCAACCCTGATGGAAGGGATCGAGTCCCTGGGGCGCACCTCCGAGACGATCGGCGTCGAATCGCGGGGGGCCTCCATGCTCTATCCCCGCAAGTCCCAGTGTTCCTTCATCGCCATTGGTGAGGGCGTCGACGGGACCCGGAAGGACCCCTTGCGCTGCGAGCCCTGCCTCGGCGCCCGCTGTCTCTATTATCAGCTCGGCGGCTGTCACCTGACGGCCAGGGGAGGAAAGCCGTGAACGGTCTTGACGCCTTCCCCCGCAGTCTCGCCCTTGTCGAACGGGACGGCAGGGTCCTCTCGGGCTGCGCCCGGTCGCCCTACTACCCCCTGGTGGTGAAATCGGGACGCGGCGCCGTCCTGGAGGATGTCGACGGCAATCGCTTCATCGACTTTTCGGCCGGGGCCGCCTCCCTCAACACGGGCACCTGTCACCCCCGCGTCGTCGAGGCCGTCACCGAACAGGCCCGGTCGCTGCTGTGCTACACCATCGGCTACATGTACGAGGAGTCGTCCGTCGAACTGGCCGAACGTCTCTGCGCCGTCACGCCCGGATCCTTTCCCAAGAAGGTCGCCTACGGCCTTTCCGGGTCCGATGCCATCGACGGAGCCGTCAAGTTCGCCCGGGCCTTCACGGGACGCAGCGAGATCATCTCCTTTCGGACGGCCTATCACGGCAGCACCTACGGGGCTCTCTCAGCTTCGGCCATCAGCCTCAACATGCGGCGCGGCCTCGGCCCCATGATTCCCGGATTCCACGTCTTCCCCTACCCGATCTGCGCCCGCTGTCCCTTCGGCCGAAGGGAGGAAAGCTGCGACCTGGAGTGTCTCAAGGATATCGAGGAGGCCTTCCGCCTCTACCTTCCTGCCGAGGAGGTGGCAGCCGTCCTCTTCGAGCCCATCGCAGGCGATGCGGGGCTGATGATCCCGCCCGCCCGTTACGTCCGGGCTCTGGCCGACCTCTGCCGTCGCGAGGGAATCCTTTTCGTCTCCGACGAGGTCCAACAGGGCTTCGGCCGGACGGGGCGCTGGTTCGCCATCGAACACTTCGACGTCGTCCCCGACATCGTCGTCCTCGGCAAGGCCATCGCCTCGGGCATGCCTCTGAGCGCTCTCGTCATGCGATCGGAGATCGCCGACGCCCTCTCCGACCCGGGCCATATCTTCACCCTGGCCGGGGGCGCCGTCTGCTGCCAGGCCGCCCTGGCCACCCTCGACGTCATCGAGGAGGAGCGGCTCGTCGAGAGGAGCCGCCGCCTGGGAGACCTCATCCGGGAGAGACTGGCCGCGATGGGGGAAACCCTCCCTCTTCTCGGTGACTGCCGCGGCCTGGGGCTCACCATCGGCCAGGAGATCGTCGACGACAACGGCAACCCCGACCGCGACGCCTGCACCAGGGTCTGCTTCCGCTGCTGGCAGCGGGGGCTGGTCCTGACCTTCCTCGGCGACAACGTGCTGCGCATCCAGCCGCCTTTGATCATTACCGAAGAGGAGGCTCTCAAGGGACTGGAGATTCTGCGTCTTGCCCTCGAGGACTACCGGGCCGGTTCCATCGGCGACGAGGCCCTCCGCTTCGCCCGCGGCTGGTCCTGATCCGCCGGGCCCCTCACGAGAAGGAGGTATCGCGACATGGGAAACAACCGGTACTGCGCCGTCTTTCTCCTTTCGGGCTTCCTGGGCAGCGGCAAGACGACACTGCTGCGCCATCTTCTCGAAAACCGCCCCGACGGTGAAACCCTCGTCGTCATGATGAACGAGTTCGGCCGCATCGGCGTCGACGGCGAAATCATCCGCCGCGCCGGCCTGGAGATCGTCGAGATCAACAGGGGCTCCATCTTCTGCGCCTGCGCCAAGGGGGACTTCATGCGCGGTCTCCACACCATCGCCAGGGAGTACAAGCCGACAATCCTCCTCATCGAGGCCAGCGGCGTCGCCGACACGCGGGACATGAAACGGGATCTCTCCGTCGGTCCCCTGGGGCGCTTCTACAAGCTCGAGGGCAGCCTCTGCGTCATCGACGCCGACCGCTTCCGCGACTGGGCCGATCACTTCAACGCCGTCAACCGTCAGGTCGAAACGGCGACGGTCCTCGTCGTCAACAAGCGCGACCTCGTCGACGACAGGACGGCCGAGGCCGTCAAGGCCCAGCTGCGGGAGCTCAACGCCGAAGCGCCCATCTACGAGACCTCCTTCGGCCGTATCGACTGGTCCCTCCTGCAGCCCGAGGCGGCCCGTCCCGTCACGGCCAAAGACGGGGATCTGCCTTCGGCCGAGGAGTGGGAGGCCTACATCGGAGCGGCTCTGAACGATGCCGAGTCGCACCTGGCGCCGCCCGACGAACTCTTCTCCCAGAGCGTCACCTGGACGGGAGAGCCTTCCGCCTTCCGAGAGGCCCTCGAAGGTCTGCCGGAAGATGTCGTCCGCGCCAAGGGCTACTTTCGCGACGAAGAGGGGCTATGGACTCTTTTCGACATCGTCGAGGGCCGTCCCGTCACCTTCAGCCCTCTTGAGAGGGGAGCTGACGTCCCCGACGAGAATCTGGCCGTCTTCATCCGCCGAGAAAAGGAGACTCAGACCATCCCGCGCCTCCTCTTCAGGACCGGCCTTCTCCTTCTGACTATCAAGAACTGACCCTCGATTCCGGGACGGTTCTTCCCAGCCTTCTTCGTCATGCTTAATCGCCCCCCGAAACTGTCTTGTTTTGTGGGGACACCATAATAATCAGCTCGATCTTCTCCGCTGCTGCGCCGCAGGAAGAAAGGAACGATTCGGCACGATCGATTGTGCCATTGCCTATCTCATAGTGGAATGGAAGACGAGTTCGGCCCTCTTTGGGGAGAAAAACAGGCATTGATCACGTTTTAAAAATCACTATCCATCTCGAGGGACGACACCTTCCCTCGCGAGTCTGTCTATTCGGATCCCTCTATACCCCTTGAAAAACCGACCCGTCTCTTCTGCAATGTAGAACATTTTACATTGGGGGTCTATCGAAATGGCCGCTGAGCTGCAAGATTGCCCTTGCACGGACAAAAGCATCAGCAACCTGATGGTGCCCTGGATTCTGCCGACCCTTCACAACGGAGAGGGCGATCCACGGCTCGAACTGGCAGGGATAATCAGGAAGCATCACGAAGCCCTGAACATCAGCTTTGATTCTGACCGGTCTCTACCGTCATCTTTACGCACTGGAACGGCGAGGGATGCCCCTCCTTCAACGGGACAGGCCCGACAAGGGACGGGGAAAACGCAGCCACTCCCTCCCCTCGGAGGGGAAGGCGTGGCTAACGAAGTGGGTACGTCCCCCAGCCTGCCACGCCAAGTTGATTGTGAGCGTTTCCGACTGCGCCGAAAAGAGCATGTCCGAGCTCCCGATTCCGGCGATTTCCGCCTTTCCGCCGTCCCGCTCGACGTCATGACGAAGTTCCTGAAAAAGCTGCCCAAGCCGACCCTCTCCCTGCTTCTCCTCCTGACGGCCTGGCAGCTTTCCGCGGAGGGAGTCCTCTTTTTTCGGGGAGTCTCTTTCCCCACTCCGGGGGAGACCTTTCTGCGGCTTCTGGAGCTCCTCTTGGGGAAAGGCCTGGCCGGCCATTCCCTCTACGTCCACCTTTTCAGCAGCCTCAGGCGCTGGGCGGCGGGTTTTGCCGTCGCCGCCCTGTCGGGGGTAGGCTACGGCCTGGCCGCAGGCCGGATCAGGGCGCTGGAGCTGGCCACATCGGAGATTCCCCAGCTGCTTCTGCTGGTCCCGGGGCTGGCCTGGGTGCCCGTCGCCATCCTGCTTTTCGGCATCGGCGAGACGGCGACGCTCTTCATGATCGCCGTCTCGGCCTTTGCGCCGATCGCCGTGAGCGTCTTCTCCGGGGCCAGGAACATCGACGTCCGCCTCCTCCGCGCCGCCGAGATGATGGGCGCCGGCGAGGGGGCTATTTTCCTGCGCGTCTTCCTGCCCTCGACCCTGCCCTCGATTCTCAGCGGGCTGCGGGTCGGCCTCGGGACGAGCTGGCGCGTCCTCGTCGCCGCCGAAATGGTCGTCGGCAGCGGAACGGGGCTGGGCTACTCGCTCATCCAGGCACGATGGACTCTCGATTACGCCTCTTCCTTCTCCTGCATTGCCGTCATCTGCGGCATCGGCTTCTTTTTCGAGCGCATCCTTCTCCGCCGTCTCGAGAAACGGACCATCGACCGCTGGGCACCGGTCGCCGAAAAAGAATGATCACCCTCGAAGGCGTCTCCAAGTCCTTCCGTCTCGACGACGGAAGGAGCGAGCCGGTCCTCTCCGACCTCAGCCTCAACGTCCCCGAGGGAGAGTTCCTCTGCGTCCTGGGACCGAGCGGCTGCGGCAAGACGACGCTCCTGAACCTGATCGCCGGATTTACGGCACCGACGAAGGGAAGGGTCCTCGTCGACGGGGCCGAGATCGGCGCTCCGGGCCCGGAGCGCGCCGTCGTCTTTCAGGATGCCGTCCTCTTCCCCTGGCTGACGGTCTCCCGGAACATCGCCTTCGGCCTGGAGCTCCAGGGAATGAAGGGCCGCCCCCTTGCGGAAAGAGTCTCCAGGTACCTCGCGATCATGGGACTCTCCGAGGAGGACGGCGGCAAATACCCTCACGCCCTCTCGGGCGGGATGAGCCAGAGGGTGGCTCTCGCACGGGTTCTCGCCCTGGAGCCGAAGGCACTGCTCATGGACGAGCCCTTCAGCTCTCTCGACGTCGACACGAGAGAGCGGCTTCAGGACGAGCTCCTGCGCCTCTGGGCGGCCCACGGGACGACGGTGGTCTACGTGACCCACAGCGTGGAGGAGGCGGCCTACCTCGCCGACAAGGTGCTCGTCCTGGGAACCCCTCCCGGCGGCTCCGCCGAGCTGGCCGTCCCGCAGGAACGCCCCCGGAATCGCAGCTCGGACGAGTTTCGGGCGATGAAAGAGCGGCTGCGCGGCGTCCTCTCCGAACCGCTCCGCTCCGTCAGATCTCACCTCTCACCCTATCTCGAAGGAGGATTTCATCGATGAAAAGACTCCAGGCTGTTTCCCTTCTGCCGGCCCTGCTCGTTCTCCTGGGATCGCCCGGGACCGGGAGAGCCGCTCAGGAGACGGTCATCCGGTTCGCCTTCCAGGATCGTATCGGCGAGATGATCCCCATCGTGGCCACAAAGATGGGCTTCTTCGACGACGAAGGGCTCCATGTCGAGTCCCTGCGCTTCAGCAGCGGCCCGGCCTGCGCCGAGGCGCTCTATTCCGGGGCCGCCGACATCGGCACCATGGGGGACACGGCCGCCGTCATCGCCGTCGCCAGGAATCCCGAGTTCGTGATCCTCGCCAGCAACGCCACGGGAGAGGACCGGCACCGCCTCATGGTCCGCAGCGATTCCAAGGCGAAGGCCCTGAAGGATCTGAAGGGAAGGCGGCTGGGGGTGAAAAAGGGCACCTCGACCTACGGAGGCCTGTTGGCCGCCCTGGACAAGGAGGGGATCTACCCTGACGAGCTCGACATCGTCGATCTCGATCCCCCGGCCATGGTCGAGGCCCTTCTGGCCGGGTCTCTCGACGGCTTCGTCGCCAGCGAGCCGACGCCGTCGGCTGCCGAAACGAAGGGGGCGCGTCAGCTGATGACCCTGGGAGGTCTTGGCAACGAGTACCCCATCCTCATCGTCGCCGACAGGAAAAGGCTCGCCGGCCGGGAGAGGGAGATCCGTTCCTTCCTGAAGGCGCTGAAACGGGCGGAGCAGTACGCGGCCGACCACCCCGACGAAACGGCCGCCATCATGGCAGACGAAACGGGGCTCTCCCCGAAGGTCGCCGAAGAGGCCATGAAGCGTCATCGGTACGGGATCCGGCTCGACGGAGCCATCCTCTCCAGTCTGGAACGGACGGCCCGCTTCCTCCAGGGGCAGAAGATCCTCGAAGAGCTGCCCGACATCGCCGGCGCGACTCAGCCCGACTTCCTCGACTAGCTCACATCATGAAGAGGGGCCCCCAGGAGGCCCCTCTTCGTGATCCTGCCGTTTGACGGCCCATGTTATATATTAAATTCACGCTAAACAAGTCATGCGGAACGCGATGCGGATCACGTCAAGGAAGAACCTGGCAAGCTTTTCGAAACGCGAGGAGATAGGGCGATAGTGCTTGCTCTTGTTGAAGAAGATCTCCACCAGGTGTCTCTATCGATACACATGGTAATCGCACTCCCGAGGTTCTTCCTGTTTGACCGCAGCGGGATGACGGCGATACTCCCGCGTCGCTCAATCTGTTTGACAAAATCGTCGCGGCCATAGTCCTTGTCCGCGAGAACGTACCCTGTCTGTACGTCACAGCTGTCCAGGAGCGCAGGAGATGTCCGCCTCGTTGCCTCCCGTCAGCAGAAAACGAAGCGGATTGCCCAAGCCATCTACAACGGCATGGATTTTGGTGGAAAATCCGCCGTGCGACCGACCGAGAGCCTGTTTTTTGCCCTCCCTGCGCCGGCCGCATGCCGATGCGCTCGGATGGCACCGCTGTCGATCATCAGCTGCTCGTTTTGAAGGCACAACTCAGTTCCCGAGGATCTTCTGGAGAATCTGCTGCTGAAGGATCTGGCCCGGGTCGGTGGGCTGAACCTTCTCCGGAGCGGCCTGGACGTCCTTGCCCTGGGCGGGGGCCTCCTCCCTTTTCGGCTCCAGAGGCTGTTCGATCCTGATGTTGGAGACCTTGGGCGCCTCCGTCGTGCCCCCCACGTCGAGGGTGACGTTGCGGAAGTCCCGCTGGGAGGCGCTCCCCGTGACACCCTGGAAAAGCCCCTTGAGGAGGGCCTCCGGCGTCTGCCCACCGCTGGTCAGAAGCCCCTCGATGCCGCCGAGGAAGGCGTTGAGAGCCTGGACGTTGACGTTGCCCCTCACGTCGAGGTCGAGTTTCTTGTCGAACCCGACGGAGCCTTCCGCCTCGAGGGTGCGGTAGAGGGCGTCGTCGGGCTGAGCGAGGGCCCGCGTTCCCGGAAGGAGCTGCAGCCCCGAGCTGTCGACGGTGTAGTTGGCCAAGATCGACCGGTAGCGGATGCGGGGAGAGCCGTGGAGCTTGGCCAGAAGCTCGGCCGACCGGAAGCCCTCAAGCTCCCCCTCGCCGACGGAGAGGACGCCGCTGCCCAGGACGGTGCCGAAAGTGACGTTGCCGTTGCCCTTGAAGGAGAGGTCGGCCGGACCGCTGAGGCTGCCCTTCCCCTCGGCGAAAAGCCGCGTGACGGCCTTGAGGTCCGCCCCCTTGACGGAGGCCTCGGCCGTCCAGGTCCCGCGCTCCAGGACCACCGACGCCGATCCCTTGGCCTCGCCGCCGGCGACGTTCGCCCGGGCCCCGTCGATCTTCAGGGAATCCCCGCCGAGAAGGAGGGGGACCTTGAGGTTCGAGACCTCCATGCCCCGGACCCGCAGCGACGACGACGAGAGGTCTCCCCGGCCGGAGAGGACCTTGCCGTCGGCCGATCCCGAGAGGGAGAAGTCGACCTTGCCGGCCATGGCCAGCTCTTCGGCCCCGGGGAGTTTCGCCGTCAGCAGGGCCACGTCGACGGCCGAGGCCTGGGCCGAGAAGGTGCCGCCGTAGCCCTCGCCGACCCGGGACAGATCGGCCTTGGCCGAGAAGGGGGCTCCGCCCACCGTGGCCTCCGCCCGTGAGACCGTGAGGGTCGAAGGCGTCCCCGACGCCTCGACGGCCAGGGCCGTCACGGCCAGATCGGCCACGGTCAGAGCCGGCGATGAGGCCTTGACGGAGAAGGAGGGCGCTTCCGTCGTCCCCGAGAGGGAGACGTCGCCGTCGATCCTGCCGGCGACGACGACGGGAAGGAGCTCCTTCATCAGGACCTTCGAGAGATCGACGCCCTTCACCGTCCCCTTCAGGTCCAGAGCCTGAGGGGCTTTGGCCGTGTCGATCGTCCCCGAAGCCGCCAGGCTTCCCCCTCCGAGGCGGGCCGAGAGATCGGAGAGGCGGATACGGGAGCCCTCCATCTGGACCGACGCGGAAAGGGCCTCGACGACGGCCCCCGAGGCGCCGATCTTATCGACGGCGACGTCGAGGGGAGCGGCCAGGAGGGCCTTGCCTCCGGGACTGAAACTCCCCGAGGCCCGGACCCCCTCGAGGCGGATCGCCGGCTCGGCGTCGAGACGGGACGAGGTCGCCGTGACGGCGAAGGTGGGCGAGGCGACGGGACCGTCGGCCTTCCAGTCCAGGGAGACCTTCCCCGAGGGGCGGACCGATCCCAGGGCCGGGGCAAAGGCGACGAGGGAGGCCACGTCGAGGTTCGTCACCTTGCCCGAGAGGGCAAGGTGGGCCTTGCCCCCGGCGAGGCCCGTCACCTTTCCCGAGGCCGACAGGGCCGCCTGCCCCCAGCGGGACTGAAAATCCTTCAGGTCCAGCCCCGAAGCGGCGTAGGAGAACTCGGCCTTCGTCCCCTCGAAGAGCTCGCCCTGGAGGCGGGCCCGGGCCGACTCGGCCCTGCCCGTCACGGTGTAGGCCGACGGGTTCCCCTGAAGCTTCAGGGTGACCGAGGCCTTTCCCTGAGGCTTCTGTGCCGCGAGGGCCTCGTCGAGGGCGCCGAGGCCCGAAAGATCGATCTCGGGAGCCCGCAGGGAGAGGCCGAAGCGGATCTCGGGCGAGTAGACGACATCGCCCTCGACGGTCAGGGCCGTCCCCATCCAGGAGGCCCCGCCCGACACCTTCGCCCGGCCATCGGTTCCGAAGAGGGCGTCGACGGAGAGGCCCGTGACGGTCTGCCCTCCGTAGGCGAAACGGGGCGCCCGAAGGAAGGCCTTTCCCTTGAGGGAATCGGCCCGCCCGCCGAGGGTGACGGTGACGGCCTCGATCGTCCCCGTGGCGCCTTCGAGGCCCGGGAAGGTCGAGACCAGGTCGGCGACGGCCACGTCACGGGCCGAAAGGCCGATATCCAGATCGGGAGGGAGCTGGCCGAGGCCGAAGGCCATCCGCCCCGTCAGCGGGATGGCGGCCACTCGGGCCTTCACGTCGGGAAAGCTCAGGGACTTCACGTCATAGCTCCACGAAGTCCGGGCCACGTCGAAGGGGATTCCGGAAAGGCGGCCTCCCTCGAAAAGCAGATCCCCCTCCAGACGGGGGTCGGACCAGGCTCCCCGGGCCTTCAGGGTCGTCGCGAAGGTCCCGGCGAATCCGCGCTCGGCCAGGTCGGGCCAGAGTCGGCCCAGATCGGCCAGGTCAAAGCCCTTGAGATCGGCCGTCACGTCCAGAAGGGGCTCGACGGTCCCCTTCCCCTCGATGCGCCCCTTCCCCACGGCGACGTCCAGATCGGCGACGACGGTCTTCCCGGAAAAGTCGAGGGCGACCTCGCCCTTGACGGGAAGCTCGCGGAAGAGGACATCGACATCGACGTCCAGCCCCCTCTCCCCGAAGGAGGCCTTTCCCGAGGCGAGGTGGAGAGCCCCCCCCGGCGTGGCCAGATCGACGCGGCGCATCGTCAGCCTGGAGAGGGGAAAGGAGACGGCCCCCCTGTCGTGAATCTCGTCGAGAAAGGCCTCCAGGGGAGAGGGGCCCTCCGAGGGAGGCAGAGCGGCCAGAAAGGCGGCCACATCGCCCGAGACCCCCTCGACGGAGAGTTCGTCCAGGGCGGGAGAACCCGAGAAAAGAGAGGAGAAGGCGATCGAAGCGCCGACCCTCTCCGCCGCAAGAAGAGACCGTCCCTCCCCATCGCGGAGGGCAAGCCCTTCGAGGGTGAAACCGGCCAGGGGATTTCCCCGCACCGATCCCATGTCGAGCCGCAGCCCCGTCGCCTCCTCCACGGCCTCCGTGACCTTGCGACCGATCAGATCGGTGACCACGTCGATTCGGGAAAGGGCGAAAAGGGCCACGATGGCGGCTCCCGCGAGAGAGCCGAGGAAAACGAGGCGTTTTTGTCTCTTTTCCACGACCTTCACCTGCCTTTGCAGTCTAGAAAGATTCCTGAAAAATGACCTCTCTCAATAGTACCATGGAAAGCCCAAGGGGGCCCCGCCGGAATCGGGGCCCCCTTGGATGGTGAAGAGGAGGAGTTCTGTCGTCGTTGGTCGACGAGGTGTGGTTATCTTAGGCCCCTCGTCCCTTTCCCGCCTCCGTCGAATGGCCTATCTTCAGGCAGAGGCGGAGGTGGACAGGATCGCGCCGTCTTCTTAAAATGAATTAAATAGTCTCCGAAAAGGAAGGTGGTTACGCCATGACCAGAAAACGGCTGATCGTCGTCGGCGGCGACGCGGCGGGAATGAGCGCCGCATCTCAGATGAGACGCCTCGATCGGGACCGGGAGATCGTCGTCTTCGAGAGGGGCCCCCACACCTCCTACGCCGCCTGCGGCATCCCCTACTTCGTGGCCGGTCTCATCGAAAAGCCCGACGCGCTCATCGCCCGGACTCCCGAGACCTTCCGGGAGAGGTACGCCATCGACGCCCGTACCCTTCAGGAGGTGACGGCCATCGACGTCCGGGGCAGGACGGTCCAGATCGAAGACCGCCGTGAGGGACGGGCCTACGCCATGGACTACGACGACCTCCTCATCGCCACGGGGGCCCTCCCCTTCGTTCCCGACGTCCCCTCCATCGACGCCGAAGGCGTCTTCGGCGTCAACACCCTGGAGAGCGCCATCGCCCTCAGGCGGTTTCTCGAAAACAGGCAGCCGAGGAAGGCCGTCGTCGTCGGAGGGGGCTACATCGGCCTCGAGATGGCCGAGGCCCTCAACTGCCACAGGGGGCTGTCGGTGGCCCTCGTCGAGAGGGCGCCTCAGGTGATGGGCACCCTCGACCCCGACATGGCGGCCCTCGTCGGCGAGGCGATCCGGGACGTCGGCATCACCTTGCGTCTGGGCGAGACCCTCTCGGCCGTCGAGACCGACGATCAGGGACGGGTGCGGGCCGTCGTCACCGACAGAGGAACCGTCGAGGCCGACCTCGTCGTCCTCGGCCTGGGCGTGAGGCCCAACACGGCCCTGGCCGCCGATGCCGGCCTCTCCCTGGGCGTCAGAGGAGCCATCCGCGTCGACGACAGGATGGCCACGCCGACGGAGGGGATCTGGGCCGCAGGCGACTGCGCCGAGACCTTCCATCTCGTGAGCCGTCAGCCCTTCCACGTCGCCCTCGGCACGGTGGCCAACAAGATGGGCCGCGTGGCCGGCATCAACCTCGCCGGAGGCGAGGCCCGTTTCCCCGGCGTCGTCGGCACGGCCGTGAGCAAGATCTGCAAGTACGAGGTGGCCCGCACGGGCCTCCTCGAGGCCGAGGCCACCAAGTTCGGCCTCGACTTCACCATGGCCACCGTCAAGACGCGGACCCGGGCCGGCTATTACCCCGGAGCGGGGAGAATCCACGTCAAGCTCCTGGCCGAGAAGGGGACGGGGCGCCTCCTGGGGGGCCAGATCGTCGGCGTCGAGGGGGCGGCCAAGCGGATCGACGTTCTCGCCGCCTGCCTCCACGGCCGGATGACCGTCCAGAATCTCGTCGACATGGACCTCAGCTACGCCCCTCCCTTCTCTCCCGTCTGGGACCCCGTCCAGGTCGCCGCCCGGGCCCTGCTCAAGGAGGTCTGATCGCGCCGGCTCAGCCGATCTGACGGAGGAAGGCCGTAACGTCGAACTCCCGGAGCCCCTGGCTCGTCCCGTCCAGGTGCTCCTCCATGGCCGCCATGGCTGCCTCCGGATTCTGTCCCGCAATGGCCTCGACGATCCGCTGATGCTGGGAGAAGACCCGCTTCGACCAGAGCAGGGGCTGTTCGACGATGCGGCGCCTTCGGAGGGGGACGATGACGCGCTCCGTTATGCCCACGAGCCCCTCGTGGACGCGCAGCAGGAGGACGTTCCGGGCCGCCTGGACGATCGTCCCGTGGAGGAGGGAGTTCCAGTGCGTCCCCTCCTCCACGTCGCGTTCCCCCTCGGCGTTGCTGAGGCGGAAGAGCTGATCCAGACAGGCGCGCAGTCGGGCCACATCCTCGTCGCTCCGTCGCGTCGCCGCCAGAGCCGCGGCGGGAACTTCGACGATGCGGCGCATCTCCACGGCCTGGGGGAGAATATCTTCGGGCCAGGCGATGAGAGAATCCAATCCCTGCGTCAGGTCGGCGCCGTCGACGGCCTTGACGAAAATGCCCTGGCGCTCGCGAACCTCCAGAAACCCCCAGGCCTCCAGGGCGATGACCGCCTCCCGGACAAGCTGACGGCTCTCCTGAAGGATATCGACGAGTTCCCGCTCCGTCGGCAGCTTGCCGTCGCAGACCAGCTGCCCTTCCCGCACCAGCCGGAGAATCCTCTCCGCCAGCGCCTTGCGCTTGGCATTCACGCCCCGTCACACCCCCACATGGCATCGAAGAAACTCTTGCGGAAATTGCATGCTTGCCCTCTTCCCGCAGCAATGCTATTATAACCTCGGTCCCTCTGATCAATCATGGTTGACCAGAGACGCAAGCCCCCTCAAGGGCCACAATTCGAAAGGTTTCGGATACGACGCGAGAAAGCAGGTGTCCTCCTTTGAGAAAAGCCTACGACGTACTCATCATCGGGGCGGGCGTCATCGGCTGCGCCATCGCCCGGGAGCTGTCGCGCTACAGACTGCGCGTCGCCGTTGTGGAAAAAGATCTCGACGTGGGCCTCGGAACAAGTTCCCGCAACAGCGGCGTCCTCCACGCGGGCTTCAATTACAGGCCGGGAACGCTCCAGGCCCGCCTCGACGTCGAAGGAAACGCCCTCATGAGCGGTCTCTGCCGCGACTTGAAGGTGAAGATCCGACGGATCGGCAAGCTGACGGTGGCCCGCGATGCCTCGGAGATCGGGGCGCTGGAGGCCCTGAGGGAACAGGGCGAGACCAACGGCGTCCCGGGGCTGGAGATCGTCGATCCCCGCTCCATGGAAAAGATCCAGCCCGGAATCCGGGGCGCGGCGGCGCTCTGGTCACCGACGAGCGCCATCGTCTGCCCCTACGGCCTGACGACGGCTCTGGCCGACAACGCCTTCCGCAACGGCGTCCATTTCCACCTGGGGCAGGAAGTGGTCGCCATCGACCGCGAGGACCCCTCTCCCTTTCAGGTTTCCTCGCGCCGCGGCGATCGATGGGAGGCGAAGGTTCTCGTCAACGCCGCCGGTCTCTTCGCCGACGCCGTCGCTTCCATGGCGGGCGTCGGGACCTACCGTCTCTATCCCTGCCGGGGAGAGTACTACATCCTCGACAAGCGTCTCGGCGGAAGCCTGTCGACGCTGGTCTATCCCGCTCCCCGGAAGAACGCCCCGGGGCTGGGGATTCACCTGACGCCCACCGTGGACGGGAACATCCTCATCGGCCCCAGCGCCGAGTACGTCGACGCCCCCGAGGATTACGCCTGCACCGCCTCCGTCATGGCCAGGCTCCAGGCCGAGGGGAGAGGCCTTTTCCCAAAGCTTTCGACGGCGGACTTCATCGGCAACTTCGCCGGCATCCGGCCCAAGCGGACCTCCCCCGACGAGGGGGGCAATCGCGACTTCGTCATCGAAGACCGCCTGGACGTCCGGGGCTTCATCAACCTCGTCGGCATCGAGAGCCCCGGCCTGACCAGCGCTCCGGCCATCGCCGCCATGGTGCGCGGAATGATCGGCCGCCATCTCGACCTCGAAGAAAATCCCTCCTTCACGGCCCGGCGGGAGGGTCTGGAGGGGCGTTTCAGCGAGCTTCCTCCGGAGGAGAGGGCCGATCTCATCGCCTCCAACGGCAACTACGGCGAGGTGATCTGCCGCTGCGAACAAATCACCCGGCAGGAGATCATCGACGCCATCGGCAACCCCATCGGCGCCCGCACCCTCGTGGGAATCAAATACCGGTCCCGAGCCATGATGGGACGCTGTCAGGGAGGGTTCTGCATGCCCCGCATCATCCGCATCCTGAAAGAGGAGTTCGGCTACGACCCGAAAGACTTCCTGCTCCGAGGGACGGCGTCGCCCCTTTTCGTCGGCTCCCTCCGCGACGGGAGGGTCGACCGATGAACGTCCGGAAACGCGATCTCGTCGTCATCGGAGGGGGACCGGCGGGGTTGGCCGCGGCCATCGCCGCAAAAGAGGCCGGCTGCGACGACGTCCTTCTCGTCGAGCGGGACCGCATCCTGGGGGGCATCCTGAACCAGTGCATCCACGACGGCTTCGGCCTCCACACCTTCAACGAGGCCCTGTCGGGGCCCGAATACGCCTCCCGCTACATCGATCGCCTTCGCGGGCTCCCCATCGACGTCCGCGAGGGAACGATCGTCCTCAACCTCTCCAGGGATCGCCGTCTCCAGATGAGTTCCCGCCGCGGCTACGAGATCGTCGAGGCCAAGGCCGTCGTCCTGGCCATGGGATGCCGTGAGCGTCCGAGGGGAGCCCTCTCCATCCCGGGGACGCGGCCCGCCGGGATCTTCACGGCCGGGGCGGCCCAGAACCTGATCAACATGGAGAACGTCATGGTGGGGCGTCAGGCCTGCATCCTCGGCTCCGGCGACATCGGCCTGATCATGGCCCGGAGGATGACCCTTGAGGGAGCCCGGGTCGAAGCCGTCTTCGAGATCCTCCCCTATTCGAGCGGCCTGCCCCGCAACATCCGGCAGTGCCTCGACGATTACGGCATTCCCCTCTTCCTGGGCACCACGGTGACGCAGATTCACGGCCGAGACCGGCTCGAGGGGATCTCCGTCGCCCCTGTCGGCCCGGACCGCCTGCCCTGCGGGACGGAACGTTTCGTCCCCTGCGACACGCTTCTTCTCTCGGTGGGGCTCATCCCGGAAAACGAACTCTCCCGGGAGGCTCGAGTCCCCCTCGACGGCCGGACCAACGGAGCCGTCGTCGACGACACCTTCATGACGGAGGTCCCGGGGATCTTCGCCTGCGGCAACGTGCTCCACGTCCACGATCTCGTCGACTGGGTCTCCCTGGAGGCTTCCCGGGCCGGAGCCTTCGCGGCCCGCTACGTGGCCGAGGGAGGACCGGCAGGAGAGGCGACCGTCGAGGTCCGCCCCGGCGAGGGGGTGCGCTACACCCTCCCCCAGAAGATCGGAGGACGGAGGGACTGCTGCCTCTCGCTGCGCGTCACGGCTCCGGCCCGCAACCGTTCCGTCGCCGTCAGGGAGGGGGAGCGCCTCGTCAAGAGTCAGCGCTTCGCCCGTCTCCATCCGGCCGAGATGATCCGCCTCGATCTCAGGGCGGCCGACGTCGAAGGCTGCCACCGTCTGGAGGTAACCGTGGAATGAGCCTTCGCGAGTTCGTCTGCGTCGTCTGCCCCAACGGCTGTCTCCTTTCCCTGGAGATTTCCGCAGAAAAGCCCGCCAAGCTCCTCTCCCTTTCCGGTCAGGGCTGTCCGCGGGGGGAAATCTGGGCCCGCCAGGAGATCGAAAACCCCCTGCGCACCATCGCCAGCAGCGTCCTCGTCGCGGACGGCGATTTCCCCCTGGTCAGCGTGCGCACCGACGCCCCCATACCCCTGGCTTCCGTCCCGGCCGTCATGGCCGAGATCCGTCGCCTTTCCGTCGAGGCCCCGGTGAGGATCGGCGACGTGCTCCTCGCCGGTCCGGCGGGAACGGCGTGCAACGTCATCGCCACCCGCTCCGTCAGACGCATCTGAAAGGGCGGGACCGTGCCGGACCGCGCAGGAGACAGAGTCGCGTCGCAGGAGGAACGTTTTTCAGCGAGTCCCGTCGGGAACGCCGTCCCCCCTCGGGCCTCCGAAGCGGAAAGAGGAAAGGAGCGTTTCGGAATGGGAAACAGCGTCGACGTCCTTTTTTCCGGCTTCCCCGGAAAGGCGGAGCAGACCTATCTGGGGTGGAGCACCGTCGCCCTCGTCCATACCGACGAGGGTCCCCTCCTCGTCGACACGGGAGGACACGGGACAAGACCCTTCCTCGTCCGCGCCCTGGCGGAGCGGGGTCTGCGCTGCGAGGATATCGGCCACGTCTTTCTGACCCATCTCCACTTCGATCACTGCGCCAACCTATCCCTTTTCCCCAAGGCCCTCTTCTATCTGAGCCGGGCCGAGTGGGAGCATGCCTGGACGGGAGAGGACCCCTGCACGCTCGAGGGGGTCTTGCCCCCCCTGAAAGGGGAATACGCCAAAAGACTCGTCGAATCCGACGGCGAGGAGATTCTGCCCGGCCTTCGGGCCTACCTCACTCCGGGCCACACTCCGGGATGCCTCTCCCTGGTGGGCCGCGAGGGCCGTCACAGGTGGGCCATCTGCGGAGACAGCGTCAAGAACCGCATCGAGTTGATCCGTGAGGAGGTGGCCATGACCCGATCGCCCGAGGCGAGCGCGGAAAGCATCAGGAAGGTCAAGAAGATGGCCGACAGGGTTCTTCCCGGCCACGACTGCTGGTTGCGGATCGAAGAGGGGGCGATCGTCCCGGAAGGAGGAAACGACATCGAGATAACGTTGCCGGAGGGCCTGTCGATGGGAGGCAGACGGATCATAACCCTGTCGTTGGATTGAGGGAGGGATTCACCGTGGAGTACCTCGGGATAGGAGAGTATTTCGTCGTGTTCGTGGGCCCCGCCATAGCCCCGATTCTGGTGTTGTGCTGGTTTTTAGCGAAAGACGGATCGAACCCCTAGAAGAAAGAGGAGGTGTCTTTCTCGTGAACGGAATCGCCTTCGGGCTTGTCGGCTATTTCGTCATCATCGTCGCGATCAGCTATGCCTCGACGCGGCTTCGGCCCATCGAGAATCAGAGCGACTACATCATCGGCAAGGGCTTCGGAAGCGTCGTCACGGGGCTGGCCTGCGCCTCGACCCTGGCCAGCGGCTATGCCTTCATCGGCCTCGTCGCCCTGGGCTACCACATGGGGTTCCTCGCCCTCTACCAGGCCATCCTGGCCCCCCTTTTCGACTTTCTCTGCTGGCGTTTCGTGGCTCCCAAGGTCAAGGCCTTATCTTCCAAACACCGCTCTCTTACGGCCGTCGACCTCCTGGCCTCCCTCCGCGGAGACCCGACCCATCTGATCCGCATCCTCAGCGGCATTACCGTCGCCCTCTTCATGTTCGCCTACCTGGGCTCCAACATCATCGCCGCGGGGAAGGCGGCCGGAGCCCTGAAAATCGACTACACGACGGCGATCCTGGGCTCTTCGGTCCTCGTCATCCTCTACGTCATGTTCGGAGGCGTCACCGCCGCCTACTGGGCCGAGGCCTTCCAGGGACTCATCATGGTCTGCATGTGCCTTTTCATGCCCGTCGCCGCCATCGTCCACATCGGCGGCCTCGGGGCATTCTTCACGAAGCTGCACCAGATCGACCCCCTCCTCGTCTCCTGGTCGGGAGGTCGGGCCGGTTGGCCCCTTTTCGCCGCCCTCTGGCTCTGGCTCGGCGTCGCCCTGGGCTTTCTGGGACAGCCTCAGGGGCTGCAGAAATTCGTGGCCATCGAGTCGGCCGGCAAAATCAAAGGGGCCGCCCTGATCGCCGTGACCTTCAACACCATGCGCCAGTATTTCCCCCTCATCCTGGGCCTCTGCTGCAGGATTCTCTTCCCCTCCCTCCAGGACGCCGAACTCTCCACGCCGACTTTCATCAGCTCTTTTTTCCCCAACTTCATGGGCGGCCTCATGCTGGCCGCCGTCTTCGCCGCCATCATGTCGACGAATTCCTCTCTTTTGCTGCAGGGAACGGCCGAGCTCTCCGTCAACGTCCTGAGAAAGGGCTTTTTCCGCAACATCCCGAAGAGCGAGAGGTTCTACAAGCTCTTCAGCCAGATCTGCACCCTGATTTTCGGCGCCGTCGCCCTTCTTCTGGCCATGATGAAAGTCGATTCCGTCTTCAGCCTCAACCTTCTGGCCTGGGCCGGCCTGGCCGCCTCCTTCGGCCCGGGGCTCATCCTGGCCATCTACTGGAAGAAGACGACGCACCAGGGCATCCTGGCCGGCATCGTCACCGGAACGCTCTCGGCCTTCCTGTGGTACCACGGGGGGAAACCCCTCCTGGGACTCCATCAGGGAACGGCCTCCTTTTTCATCGCCTCGGCCGTGGTGATCGCCGTCAGCCTCGTCACCTACAGGAAAGAGGTCCGCGCCCTCTGACCCACCGGTCTCCTCCGACGAAAGCGCCTCCCCCGGAAGGAACTCCACTTCCCGGGCAAAGGCGGAGGAAGCGCCGGCTTTCCCGTCCTTCCGGGGAAAAGGCGCGTCGCGGAACCGACGTTTCCACGCGGCCCGTCCTTCGATCGCCCTCGACGATCGGAGGACGGGCCGTACCCGTCGGTTGCCCGTGACCGGAAGGTCGCGCCTCGGCAGACCGTGCCGTCCCCCGCAGGCGACGACGCGCCACCGCCCGCGGGAGACGGGGAGAGAGGCTCCGTCCCGTCCGAGGCCGCGCCGGATCTCGCCCCCGGGGAAAAGGCTCGAGCACCGCCGATTCTGAGCGGGGCGGCCCCTCGAGCGCACCTCGCTTCAGGGGCCGAATATCCTTCCTGCCCGTCGCCGTCGGAAGCGACGGAAGAACCTTCGAACCGGCCATCCCCCGCCTCTCCCGACACCGTCTCATGGGACCAGGCAGGCCCGTGAGACGGACAAGAGAGGCGAATCCTTTATTCGGACGACATCGACCGAGATCCGCCGAGGCAGGAAGGGAGGTTTTTCGAAGGGGTATTTGATAGAATAGCCTGAAGAAGTGAACTTTTCGCGGAAAGGAGGAACGGGATCGACGGACTGCCTCGCCCCGCGGCGGCAGGAAACCGGAAACCATTTCGCTGTTCAGAGGAGGATTCGTCATAAGATGAAAAGAAGAAGCCCCATCACCGCCCTGGCCCGTCTCCTTCTGGCCCTGGTCCTCGCCTTCTCCCTCTCCGCCGAGACGCTGGCCTGCACCTCCGTCTTCGTCGGCAAGGAGGCCTCGGCGACGGGCAAGGTCCTCATCGCCCGCAACGAGGATTACCGGTCCGGATGGGCCAAGCACTTCATCGTCAACGAGGCCGTCGACGTCGCCTCCGGAGACGTCCAGACCCTATGGAGCGGCATGGAACTGGGCTATCCCGAAGGGATGACGAAGACGCTCAAGTACTTCTCCGTCCCCGACTGGGTCTACCTGGAAGACGACGAGTACGTCCCCATGGACGAGGTGGGCATCAACGAGGCCGGCGTGGCCGTCTCGGCCACGGAGACTCAGGGACAGAACGCCACGGTGCGTACCCTGGGAATCAACCCCCTCGACGGCCTCATCGAGGAATCGCAGATCCCGTCGATCATCCTGCCCAGGGCCCGCACGGCCCGCGAGGGCGTGACGATCTTCGGCGCCGCCATCGAGACCTTCGGCGCCGAGGAGTCGGGCGGGTTCGCCATCGCCGACAAGGACGAAGTCTGGTACATCGAGTACTCGGGACGGCTCTGGGCGGCGGCCCGCGTCCCCGACGACCGCTACATCATCGTCCCCAACGAGAACGTCCTCTCCAACTTCAACCCCGCCGACGGGGAGAACTTCCTCGGAGCCGCCGACGTCCTGCCTCTGGCCCGGGAGAACGCCCTTCTGCCCGAGGCGGAGATGACCGACGCCTACGTCGCCGCCTACGGCTTCAACTTCGCCAAGGCCTTCGGCTCGGTGGGCAACTTCGCCGGCAACGGCGTCCGCGTCTGGTGGGGCCATCAGCATTTCACCCCCTCGCTCGTCCAGAAGCCCGCCCAGGAGCAGTACCCCTTCTTCATGAAGCCCGACGAGAAAATCACGAAGAAGGCCATCATGGACTTCCTCAAGTCCGACAACTACTACGGCACGACCTACGAGAACGCCAGGCCCGCCGTGAGGGACGTGGCCCGTCCCATCGCCGTCAGGACCAACATCGAATCGCACATCGTCGAAATGGGCCAGGACGACGAGACGCCCGGCGCCATCGGCAACGTCCTCTGGCTCGCCATGGGCAACGTCCACGACAGCGTCTATCTCCCCTTCTGCTCCGGCATCACCGAGATCCCCGAGGCCTACGGCAAGGGGACCGACGTCCGCGACGAAGAGTCGGCCTTCTGGGCCTTCTACGGACCGGCCAAGGATGCCCAGGGAAGCGACGACGCCTACGGGACCAAGCTGGAGAGGGCCCTCCAGGCCTACTGGAACCCCTACCAGGAGGCCCTCCTGGAGGCCCATGACGACTTCATCGCCTCGGCGAAACGCAAATGGAGCGCCATCGGCACCGCCGACGCCGCCTCGGACCTCACGGCCTACCTGAACGACCAGGCCCGGGTCTTCTCCGAAAAGGCCCTGGCCAAGTCCCAGGAGTTCGCCGTCGAAATCGCGGCGATCGTCGACGTCGTCTCCGACGACCCGACGGTCTCCGACGACTTCGCGCCCCTCTTCGACGAGGCCGATGCCCCCAAGGCCGAAGACGTGGCGGGCTACGTCACCGCTTCGGGCTCCTCGTCGGGCGGATGCAGCGCCGGGGCCTTCGCTCCCGCGGCCCTGCTGCTGCTGGCACCTCTCGCCTTCCTCCGCCGCAGGAGCTGAGCCACGGCGCGACGGCGAAGGAGGCGGCGCCTGGGGCGCCGCCTCCTTATCTTTGCGTTTCTGCCGCGGGAATCGGGTCGGCTCAGACGATCCGGAAGGGAACGACGGCCGTGGGGTCGATGACGCGGAAGGTGAAGGACTCGGAGAGGAAGAAGCGGACCTTGCCGTTGCTGGCCTCTTCGAAGCCGATGGAGTAGTCCTGGCCGACGACGAGCTCGAAGTCGCCGCCGCGGAGGGAGACGACGAGAGCGCCGTCGAAATGGGGCGCCAAGATGACTTCGTCGACGAGGGATTCGACGCGCTTGCGCAGGGGATAGCCCTCGGAGCGGGTCTGAAGGACGTCCCAGAGGGCGGGACCGGCCACGAGGGCGTAGGGCCCCTCGACGGCACCGGCCTGGAGACGGCGCACGGCCTGGGCCAGTCCGGCCAGGATGGTCGCCCCCGTCTCGCAGGAAAGATCCAGGGCCTGATCGGCGCCGGCCTCGACGAGGCCGACGACGCAACCCCTTTCGAAGCCTTCGAAGACGGCCTTCTCCTCGAAACGGGCCATTTTCACGGCCGCCTCGACGACGGGGGCCAGATCGGGATCCTTGGCCCCACGCTCGATGTTGTCCAGCTCCCAGCGATCGAGCTCGAAGGAGACGCGGGCCTCGACGAGGGGCTGAACGGCGTGCACGCCGAAGCAGACGTCGCCCTCGCAGCGATTTTCGGGCATGTTCAATCTTCCCAGGGGAACGGCGGCGTAGTCCCAGCCCTTGGGACCGGCCACGTCGACGAAGCGCCGCGCCGAAAGATGGGCCTTGAGGGCCCGGCGTGCCTGCTCGTCGATCTCCTCCCAGGCGCTTGCCGTGATGGGGGCCAGAGAACGCTTGAGAATGTCCATGGAATCGATGCCTCCTTTCTCCAGAAAAACCTAGCGGCCCAGCCTGCCGATGCCCAGGCTTCGGGTTCCCGCAGAGCTGGCCGGAGCTTCGTCTCCGGTGGCACTCTCTTCGATCTCGGTGATGGGAGCCTCGGTGAAGAGATACGTCCGGAGAGCCTCGTCAACCTCGGGCATCGTCCGGCGAAGCCATTCGAGCACCATAGCGGCGTGCTCGATCTCTTCGTCGCGGTTGTGCTTCAGGATGGCCTTGATGGCCTCGTCCTGGCTCGCCGTCAGCCGCTGATGGTACCAATCGACGGCCTCGATCTCCTCCTTGAGGCTGTTCAGAGCCCTGACGATGTCGCGCGCCTCGGAAGTCAGTTCCGCCACAGGTTCGTGATACATCCCTTTCGGACCTCCTTTCGGATCGGCCTGGCCGATCGTTCCCGTCCCCTATCATAGAGCAGAGAGGGCGTGAAGGCAAAAGGCAGGGGCCGAGAGACCCTACTTCCACTTGCGGGCCAGTTCGGCAAGCAGTCCCTCGTCGCGGAGGGCCTGCAGGGCCTCGTTGACGGCGTCGAGCCTGTCGCAGGCCTCCCTGGGCAGGGCCAGGGCCTTTTCGGCCCCGATCAGCTTGAGGGTGAAGGCGAGACGGAAGGAACCTCGGTGGAGGGCGCCGGCGGCGTAGCTCGCGGCGACGGGCTCATCGACGAAGACGGCATCGACCTCCCCCGCCGCCAGGGCCGCGAAGGCCTCGTCGAGACGATCGAAGGCCCTGCGGAGAGGAAACTTGAGGTCGATGACATAGCGATCCTCCGCCGTTCCGGGCTGAACGGCGACGACCCGGCCCCGGAGCGCCTCGGGCCCTGTGGGGAAGTAGTCGCCTACGGCGACGACGAAGGCGCTGGGCGTGATCTCGTAGGGATCGCTGAAGGCGACGTGACGGGCTCTCTCCGGCGTGCAGCTCAGGCAGGCGGCGACGAGATCGATCTCGCCCCGCTCCAGAGCCGGGATGAGGGCGTCGAAGGGCATCTCCACCCACTGCACGGCCCACCCCAGCCGCTCGGCCAGAGCGGCGACGAGGTCGACGTCGAAACCGACGAGAGATCCCGAGACGTCTCGGAACTCGTAGGGCGGGTAGGTGCTTTCCGTCCCCACGCGAACAACGACCCCCTCGGCGGAGGCCACGGAGCAGGCCAAAAGGAGGGCCGCCAGAAAGAGGAGGACTCGCATCGCCCGACCTCCCTTCCCTGATAATGGAAATGCAATTGGATAGATGAACAGTTTCTAATATACCCTGAACGGAGCGGATGCGCAAGAGAGCCACGAAGGGGCAACGGCGCTCCTCTGACTGCAACGGAAGCGCCTGATCGATCAGGCCTCCGCGATCTCTCCGAGCAAGCCGATAGCTGCCGGAAGCTCCGTTCGATCTGAAAAGCCTCCCCGATCGCTGACGCGACTTCATGAAAGGCGCTTTTTTCAGAGATTCCTTAGTGTCCCTTGACACATTTCACAAACCTCCCTTGACCGGCGGCGGCGACCGTGCTATAAGTATCCCAATCGTCATCGGTCTTTCGATGGCGGATCGTCCGGCAAGAGCCAACGGAGGTTTTCTCATGTCACGTCGCTGCGTCTTCTCCATGGGTTATTTTTTTACCAACGCGGGTCCCGCTCCGGGGTCGGCGTGAAGACGCGCTGAACCCAGCGAGCGAAGGGCCCTCACGAAAGTGAGGGCCCTTTTTTGTTTCCCCGTTTCCCAAAACAGTCAGGAGGAACGACACATGACAGCCGAGCAGAGAACGTCCCAACTTCGCGCCCTCATCGAACGTCTGTATGACAGGGTCCCCCTCTACAGGGAACGCATGGAGGCCCTGGGCATCGTCCCCGAAGACCTCCGTTCCCCCGAGGACCTCCGGAAATTTCCCTTCACCGTCAAGCAGGACCTCCGCGACGCCTATCCCTACGGGCTTCTGGCCTGCGACCGGTCCGATCTGGCCCGCCTCCACGCCTCGTCGGGGACGACGGGCAAGCCCACCGTCGTCGGCTACACCCGAAAAGACCTCGATCTCTGGGCGGAAGCCGTCAAGAACTGCATGGAGACGGCCGGCGTGGGGCCTCGCGACATCGTTCAGGTCACGTTCGGCTACGGTCTCTTCACGGGCGGCCTGGGCATCCACGACGGCGCCGAAGCCCTGGGGGCGACGGTCATTCCCGCCTCGGGAGGCTTCTCGGAACGGCAGCTTCTCCTCATGGAGGACCTGGGGACGACGGTCATCGCCTGCACGCCCTCTTACGCCCTCCATCTGGCCGACCTCATCGAGGCGCGGGGGCTGAAACTCAAGCTGCGGCTGGGAATCTTCGGAGCCGAGCCCTGGTCGGAGGCCCTCAGGAAGAAGATCGAGGAGCGTCTGGGCATCAGGGCCATCGACATCTACGGGCTCTCGGAGGTCATGGGACCCGGCGTCGCCATCGAATGCCCCTGCCAGGCGGGCCTCCACCTCCAGGAGGACCTCTTCCACGCCGAAATCGTCGATCCCGAGACGGGCCTGCCCCTTCCCGACGGCGAAGAGGGCGAACTGGTCCTGACGACGCTCGGCAAGGAGGGCATGCCCCTGCTCCGCTACCGGACCCGCGACGTCACCCGCATCCTGCCCGGAACCTGCGCCTGCGGTCGAGAGGGAACCCGCCTGGCCCGGATCAGGGGGCGCAGCGACGACATGCTCATCATCCGCGGCGTCAACGTCTACCCCTCCCAGATCGAGACGGCCCTGGGCCGCGTCGAGGGACTCTCCCTCCACTACCTCCTCGAGGTAAGCGACAAGGAAGGCCTCAAAGAGCTGACCGTCTGCTGCGAGCCCCTCGAAACGCTCGACAGGGAGGGCATGGCCCAACTGACCCGCAGGAGCCAGCAGGAACTTCTGGCCCTCCTGGGCGTCCGGGTCGGCTTCCGCCTCGTCGAGCCGGGAAGCCTGAGCCGCTCCGAGGGCAAAGCCGCCCGCGTCCGCAACGTGGCCTGACGGAGAGATTCCCTTTTCGAGCAAGAGCGAAGACGAGCCGAGAGGAGGCCATACCGTGCAACGGAAGGAAACGGAAAGAGGAGAAGAGGACAGAAGAGAACGCTACGCGAGCTGCTGCGAGGACTGGGGCGAGATCGCCCTGGGCTACGTCGAGGCCAGGAAGAGGGCGGAAGAGGCGAAAGAGGGGGAAAGGGCCTGAGAAAGGGGTCCGCTCCCGGCGCGCCGGAGCCATGGAAAGGGAGAGGGCCCCGACGGGGCCCTCTCCCTTTCTCGTCTCAGAGTTCCGACCGAAGCCGCTCGATCCAGCCCTTGACCCGTTCGGCCGTCGCCTCGGACTGGTTGTTGTCGTCGAGGGGAAGGCCGACGAAGGAGCCGTCGCGCACGGAAAGGCCCCGCCCCTCGTAGCCGTCGACGGGGCAGGAACCGACCACTTCGGCTCCCGCCTTGACGGCGGCATCGTAGAGAATGCCCAGGGCATCGACGAAGGTGTCGCTGAAGCCCACCTGGTCGCCTGTGCCGAAGAGAGCCACCTTCTTCCCCTTCAGGGAGAGCTTCTCGAAGGCGGGCAGAAAGGCCGCCCAGTCATCCTGAAGCTCGCCGAAACCCCACGTCGACGATCCCAGAAGAAGGGCCTCGTAGGACTCGAGGTCCTTGACGTCACACTGGGCCACGTCGACGACCGGGATCTGAAGGGCCTCCGCGATCGTCTCCGCCACCGCCTTGGTGGCTCCTGTCGTGCTGCCGTAAAGAACGATGCTCTTCTTCAATGCCGTTCCTCCTTGCTCGAAACTCTTCCGGAAGGGTGTCCCTCCGGAACCGATGAAAGCGCCCTCAGTTTGATGCTTCAAACAAAGGCTACCACAAGAGATCGGAAAGGACAAGAAGCATTCCCCCCCAATCGGCGGGCAAAGAAGGTCAGACACTCCGCCGATCCGGCCGGCGGCTCCGGCGTCGACGATCGGGCCTCGCGTCCACGTCGACGAGGGGGAGAGGGCTCCCGTCGACAGCCCCGGAGGGACGACGCCCGGGGCCTGTGTCTTCATGGACGTCGGGCGCCGCCGAAAGGGACAAGTTCCGAAGAAATCCGTCCTCCCTCCAGGAGGCCGGAGCGGCAGGACCGACGAGAGAGGAGACGGCTCCGAGGCCGCCCTTGACGCCCCTAAGGCGGAGGCGTATGATCGTCACGTAAACTCGACTTAAGTGGTTGGGTATAGGAGGCGATCTCATGAAGCTCTCGACGAAGACGCGCTACGGCCTGAGGGCCCTCCTCGATCTGGCCCGTCAGGACGGCACTCTGCCCGTCCCTCTCCGGGAGATCGCCGAAAGGCAGGGCCTCTCCGAGGCCTATCTGGAGAAGCTTCTCGGCCTCCTGCGACGGAAGGGGCTGGTCGAGACGGTCCGAGGCGTCCAGGGAGGCTACAGGCTGGCGACGACGGCCTCGAACATCACCGTCGCCCAGGTGCTCGACGTTCTCGACGGGCCCATCCGTTTTTCCGACTGTGCCTCCGGCGGTCACTGCCGGCTGAGGGAGGCCTGCCCCGCCAACAGCCTCTGGACCCGTCTTCAGGCCGGCGTCGAACAGGTTCTGCGGGAGACGACGCTGGAGGATCTCATCAACGACAGCTTCGCTTCAAGGGAGGGGTTCGAATGAAAGCCGGAATCTACATGGACTACGCCGCGACGACCTTCGCGGCACCGGAAGTGGTCGAGGCGATGATGCCCTACTTCACCGATTCCTTCGAGAATCCGTCGTCGCTCTATTCCCGTTCCGACGGGAACAAAAAGGCCCTGGCCGAGGCACGACGCCGCGTCGCCGCCGTGATCGGCGCCGCGCCCGAGGAGATCTACTTCACCGGCAGCGGGTCGGAGGCCGACAACTGGGCCCTCAAGGGCGCCGCCTTCTCGCCCCGCCGCAGGGGGAAACACGTCGTCACCACGGCCGTGGAGCACAAGGCCATCCTCGAGACGGGCCATTTCCTGGAGCGCAACGGCTTCGACGTGACCTACCTCCCCGTCGACGGGAAAGGGCTCGTCAGGCTTGACGACGTGAAGGCGGCCCTTCGGGACGACACGGTCCTTCTTTCCGTCATGTTCGCCAACAACGAGGTGGGAGCCGTCCAGCCCGTCGCCGAGCTGGGAGCCCTCTGCCGGGAGAGGGGAATCCTCTTCCACACCGACGCCGTCCAGGCCGCCACCCACCTTTCCATCGACGTCGAGGCCATGAAGATCGACCTTCTCTCCATGGCGGCCCACAAGTTCTACGGCCCCAAGGGGGTCGGAGCCCTCTACATCCGCAGGGGCGTCGTCCTGGACAATCTCGTCCACGGCGGCGGCCAGGAGAAGGGGCGCCGGGCCGGGACGGAGAACGTCCCCCTCATCGTCGGGATGGGGAAGGCGGCCGAAATGGCCATGGCCGAGATGGAGGTTGAGAGAGGACGCATCGCCTCCCTGAGGGACGATCTCATCGCCAAGCTCCGTCGGGCCATCCCCTACGCCCGCCTCAACGGCCCCGAGGGAGAAAGCCGCCTGCCGAACAACGTCAACATGAGCTTCATCGGCGTCGAGGGCGAGACGCTCCTTCTCGACCTCGATCTGGCGGGGATCTCGGCCTCGACGGGAAGCGCCTGCGCCTCGGCCTCTCTCGAACCCTCCCACGTCCTCATGGCCATGGGACTCTCCCACGAGGAGGCCCACGGCTCGGTGCGGCTCACGCTCGGGAGGCGCACCACGATCGCCGAGATCGACGCCGTCGTGACGGCCCTGACGGAGATCGTCGCCCGGAGACGGGCCATGTCCCCCCTCTGGGAGGACTTTCTGAAGACGAAGGAGGCCTGAGAGCCATGCTTTACAGCGAAATCGTCATGGACCACTTCCGCAATCCCCGCAACGTGGGAGAGATCGAGGACGCCGACGGCATCGGCGAGGTGGGCAACGCCAGGTGCGGCGACATCATGAAGATGTACATCAAAGTCGACGACGACCGCATCGTCGACGTCAAGTTCAAGACCTTCGGCTGCGCCTCGGCCATCGCCTCGTCGAGCATGGCCACGGAGATGATCCTGGGCAAAACGATCGGCGAGGCCTGGGAGCTCTCGAACCGGGCCGTGGCCCAGGCCCTGGACGGCCTGCCTCCGGTGAAGATGCACTGCTCCGTCCTGGCCGAGGAGGCCATCCACAAGGCCATCAACGACTACCGGCGCCGCAGGGGCCTCGAGGCCTGGGAGGAGAAGAGCCACGACGACCTCGTCGAGGGGCACAGCCATCAGGGCTGCGGCATGTGAAGAATCCCGTGCCTGTTGCCGGGAACATCTTCGGCGGCAGGCACGCAGGAAGACCGGGTGCGACACCCCCTTCAGCTGCCGTCTTCGTAGGACTTCCGGGACGGGCCCGGCCCTTTGCAAAAACTTTTTTCAAAACCTGGTTCCTGCGGTGATCGGAACGATTCTGAAACCATGACACAAAGGCACGTTCGTTTCGGAAGGCCGGCAAAGCCCGTTCGCTAAGCCTTGCAATCACCGAGGCATCGGGGTACCCGAAACCCATGGGGCCGCGCTGAAGCTGGCGAAAAAGCCCGACGCTGACACCTGGCGAAAGACACAGGATCTTTCCCCTGTCAGTCGGCGATAGGGTCCACAGAAAGCCACTAGATTAAGAAAAAATTCATATTCTCGTTCAATCGATCTTCTCGCTGGAATGACACCTGATATTTTGAATTCCCATCGAAGAGGTTTAGGCGACCACCGCCTAAACCTCTTCGATGTTTTATCGCCATTGCTTACGGAGCGGAATACCACAGAAGCGCCCGTCCGCCCACGAGGCGGCCGTGGAAAGCAGAGAAAGGCACCTCGGACCCACGCCGACGAGGTCATGCGAGCGGACCTCGAAGCAGCGAACCCGACAGAGTTTATCTTGACGGACCTGCGGGTTCAGCACAAAGATCAACTCTGGTCAAAAAGTCGATTTTGTGCTAAAATAAAGAAAGATCATTCTATTTAAAGGTTAAAAAATTGAAAGGGGATGTTTTTATGGTTCGAATCATTAAGATCCTGTCTGTCTTTTTGGCCCTCCTGTTGGCGGCAGGGGCCCTTCCCGTCTCGGCCGATTCTCCGGAGGAGCGGATCTCCGGCTCCGTCAAAACCCTCAGAGCGATGATCCAGCAACAGGACGTGGAGCAAATGGCTCATCTGCTCTCCAACGCCCGAGGCGTCGTCATCTTTCCCGCCGTCTATAAGGCCGGATTCGTCTTCGGCGGTCGTTACGGCGAGGGACTCCTCCTCAAGTACGATCCCAAGACGCGGCGCTGGTACGGCCCCAGCTTCATGACCATAGCCGGAGCCTCCTGGGGGCTCCAGATCGGCGTCCAATCGACGGCCCTCGTCCTGGTCATCACCAATGATCGGGGGATGGAGGGCTTCATCGGCAACAAGGTGACGCTGGGCGGCGATTTCGCCGTCGCCGCCGGACCCGTCGGACGAAGCGCGCAAGCCGCCACGGACGGCAAGTTCGAGGCTTCCATCTACAGCTACTCCATGAGCAAGGGGCTCTTCGCCGGACTCTCCCTGGAGGGAGCCGCCGTCAGCGTCGACGAGAACGCCAATCGCGCCTATTGGGGAAGCCCTATGACCTCCCGTCAGGCCATGGATAAGCGGGCCACGTCGTCGAAGATGCAGGCTCTGTTGAAGGAGCTCAACGCACTCATCCGCAAGGCCAAGTAACGCCGATCGGACGTTCAACGCCTCCGCCGAAGGCGCAAAAAGACGGAGAGAAGGGTTTTCCCTCGCCTTTCCTATCTTCACCCCCCGCAGAAGACTCAGGGGGCGGCCCGCCGGGCCGCCCCCTGAGTCTTGAAGTCCGGAAGATCGCTCACAGGCTGTAGCTTCGGAGGACCTTGCCCATGAGCCCGATGCCGTCGCGGATCCGCTCGGGCGGCATGTTGGAGAAATTGAGGCGCAGCGTGTTCTCGTGGCCGCCGTTGGGATAGAAGGCGCCGCCGGGAACGAAGGCGACCTTCTCCTTCAGGCACCGGGAGAGGAGGTCTCTGGCGTTGATCCCCTCGGGCAGTTCGACCCAGGTGAAAAGCCCCCCGTCGGGTCGGACGAAGCGCACCGACGGGGGGAACTCCCTTTCCATGGCCTCGAGCATGACAAAGCAGCGTTCGCGGTAGAGGGCGACGAGTTTCTCCACGTGTTCCTCGATGTCGTAGGCCTCCAGGTAGGCGTCGATCTCGCGTTGGCTGATCGTCGACGTGTGGAGGTCGCCGGCCTGTTTGACGAAGACGAACTTCTCCATGATCTCCGGAGAGGCGGCGATCCAGGCGATGCGCATGCCGGGGCAGAAGACTTTCGAGAAGGTGCCCTGGAGGATGACCTGCCCCCGGGTGTCCATGGATTTGAGGGCCGGAAAGATCGGCCCCTGGAAGCGCAGCTCCCCGTAGGGGTTGTCCTCGACGACGACGACGTCGAACTGCCGGACGACATCCATGAAGGCCTCGCGGCGCTCGACGGACCAGGTGCGCCCCGTGGGGTTCTGGAAGTCGGGGATGACGTAGATGATCCTGGCCCGAGGTTCCGACCGAAGGACCCGCTCCAGGTCCCGGGGATCCATGCCGTCGTCGTCGGTGGCCACCTCGACGAAGCGGGGCGAATAGCCCAGGAAGGCCGAGATGGCCCCCAGGTAGGTGGGGCTCTCGCAGATGACGGCGTCGCCGTCGTCGAGGAAGACCTTGCCGGCATAGTCCAGGGCCTGCTGGGAACCGGACATGACGAGGATGTCCCCGCCTTCGAGAGCCGTCCCGAACTTGGCGTTCGTCCTGGCGGCGATCTTCTCCCTCAGGGGGAGATAGCCCTCGGTGGTGGAGTACTGGAGCGCCTCCCGACCGCACCGTTCGAGCACCTCCGCCGTCACCGTCTTGAGCTCCTCGATGGGGAAGAGCTCCGGCGCCGGCAGCCCTCCGGCGAAGGAGATGATCTCGGGATCGGCCGTCACCTTGAGGATCTCCCGGATGTCCGATGCCCTGAAATGGCCCATCCTGTCGGCGAACTTGATTTTCACTCTATCCAGCCTCCCTCGGAACGTTTGGCGGCCATTATACCCCCTTTGCATACGGACCAGGTAGGACCTTTCTCCCCCTCCTTCCAGCGCCTCAGATAAGCGGCTAAGATAAAAACAAAGGATTGTTCCCGCCAGGCCGTCGCGGCCCGCCCTTCGGGGGGATCTCGCGGCCGCCGGGAGACCGAAGCTCGACACTCGAAAGGGAGGCGGTACTGTGAAGCGCGTCAGCATCCTGAACCACGTCATCGGCCCCATCATGCGGGGCCCCTCCAGCTCCCACACGGCCGGCCCCCACCGCATCGGCCGCATCGCCCGCGATCTTCTGGGCGAAAAACCCCTTCGGGCCGATTTCTTCTTCCACCCCTCGAGCTCCCTGGCCGTCTGCTACCACGATCAGGGAAGCGACCTGGCCTTCGTCACGGGGCTGCTGGAGCGGGAACTGACCGACGGGGCCTTTCACGTCATGTTCGACGAGGCCCGGGCCGAAGGTCTGGAACTCTCCTTTTCGCTGGAGCCCTTCGACGAGGCCGACCACCCCAACAGCGCCCTCATCCGCCTCGGCGGAACGGGAGGGGCCTCGGTGACGCTCCACGCGCGCTCCGTCGGCGGCGGCTCCATCGAGATCGCCTCCGTCGACGGCTTCCCCCTATGCCTCGTCGGAGACAGCCACGAGCTCCTCGTCGAGGTCGAGAAGGGCTTCGAGGCCGCCGCTCTGGAGAGACTCACCGCCTGGGACGCCAAGGCCGAGAGGATCGAGGGGGCGACGTCGACGCTCCTTCACGGCTCCTCCTGTCGCGAACCGGGGGAATCCCTGCTGGAGAGCCTCCGAAAAGACCCGGGGCTGCGCAACCTCCGCCGCGCCCGTCCCGTCATGCATCCCCTCTGCGGAGACCCTCTCTTCGCCGACACGGCCGAACTTCTCGCCCTGGCCGACGGAGAGGGATGGAGCCTGGCCGAGGCGGCCCTGGCCTACGAGGGACGCCTTCTTGGCCTCTCGCGTGAGGAGCTCATGCAGGCGATGGACCGACGCCTTGCGGTCATGATCGAATCGGTCCGCCAGGGGCTGGAGGAGAGGCCCGCCATGAGGCTTCTCGAGCCCACGGCCGCCAAGCTCTTCGCCGCCGAAAGGGGGGGAAAGACCTTCCTGGGAGGCCCCCATGTCCGGGCCGCCGCACGGGCCCTGGCGGCCATGCACGCCAACGGCGGCAGCGCCGTCGTCTGCGCCGCCCCGACGGGAGGCTCGGCAGGCGTCATCCCCGCCGTGGCGACGACCCTCATGGAGGATCTCGGCCTATCGCGGGAGGCGACGGTGAAGGCCCTCTGGGCTGCGGGAGCCGTCGGCCTGGCCCTCGACCGGAGGAGCACCTTCGCCGCCGAAGTCTGCGGCTGCCAGGTCGAAATCGGCGCGGCCGGCGCCATGGGCGCCGCCGCCGTCGTCGAAGCCGCCGGCGGAAGCGCCTCTCAGGCCTGCGACGCCGCCGCCACCGTCTTCCAGAACGTCATGGGCTCCGTCTGCGATCTCGTCCAGGGCATCGTCGAGATTCCCTGCCACAGCCGCAACGCCGCCCTGGCCTCACAGGCCTTCCTCTGCGCCGACATGATTCTCGGCGGCTACGAGAATCCCGTCCCCCTCGACGAGACGATCGACGCCGTCGATTCGACGGGACGGATGCTCCCCGAGGAACTGCGCTGCACCGCCCGCGGGGGGCTGGCCCTCTGCCCCTCTGCCAGAGCCATGAGACGCCGCCCTTAAGAGCCGAGAGAATCCGCTTCGCGAATGAGTCCCGAAGAGCCGCGTCAAGCGGGCAAGGTCGAGGAAAGAGAGGCTGAAAAGAGATGAACGTGACGAAGAGACAGATGATCGCCGCGGCGGTCCTCGCCGCCGCCCTGGGGTTTTTCCTCACCCTCGGGGGGCGCGAGACGCCTCAGGAGACGACGAAGGCCGCCCGCCCCGTCAAGACCGTCGTCGTCGGCGTCGGCGAAGGAGGTACCCTGAGGACCTTCCCGGCCCGGGTCCAGGCCAACCAGCGCGTCGATCTGGCCTTCCGCGTCTCCGGTCCTCTCGTCGAACTGCCCGCCTCGAAGGGCAAGCCCGTCGCGGAAGGCGAGCTGCTGGCCCGCATCGATCCCCGCGACTTCGACATACGCCTGGCCAACACCCGAAGCGCCCTCGACAACGCCAAGGCTCAGCTTTCGGCCATGAGGGCCGGCGCCCGCAAGGAGGACATCGCCGTCCTCCAGGCCCAGCTCTCGTCGGCCAAGGCCCGGCTTGCCGAGGCCCAGTCCCAGTTCAGCCGCTACGAGGCCCTCTACCGCGACGGAGCCGTATCGGCCGCCGAGTACGACCGGGTCAAGTCGAACTACGAGGTCGCCAAGGCCCAGGTGGACCAGGCCGCCCAGGATCTGCGCAAGGGGCAGTCCGGCTCCCGCCCCGAGGACATCCAGGCCATGGAATCGACGATCCGAGGCCTCCAGTCCCAGGTCGACGCCTCCCAGGCGGCCCTGAAGGACACCGAGCTTCGGGCTCCCTTCTCGGGCGTCGTGGCCGATCGCTACGTCGACAACTTCCAGATGGTCCGGGCCGACTCGCCCGTCGTGACCCTCCAGGATCTGGACGCCATCGAGCTCGTCATCGCCCTTCCCGAGAGGGACCTGGCCCGGGCACGGGCCATCGGCAAGCCCCGCATCCGGGCCCGCTTCGACGCCCTCGAGGGACGGACCTACGCCGTGGCCCTCAAGGAAGTCTCCACTCAGACCGACCCCCAGACCCAGGCCTACAGCGTCTCCTTCGTCATGGCCAAGCCGAAGGAGCTCCTCCTCCTGCCGGGGATGACGGCCGAGATCCTCATCGATCTCGAAGGCGGAGGCAGCGACGCCACGATCTTCGCCATCCCCCCTTCGGCTCTGATGGCCGACGGCGGCGAGAGCCAGTCGGTCTGGAAAGTCGACGAGGCGGCTCTCACCGTCCATCGCACCGCCGTCACGGCCGAGGGCTACAAGGGCGAGAGCGTCCTCGTCCGGGGGCTCTCGGCGGGCGACCGCATCGTCACGGCCGGAGTGAACCTCCTCTCCGAGGGCGACGTCATCACCCTCTTCGACGAATCGAACTGAGGCGGCGGACATGAACATCGCCTCCTTCGCCATCAGAAAAAAGACGGTCACCCTCTTCCTGACGGTCCTCATGGTCGTCGGCGGCATTCTGGCCTACGGCCGCCTGGGCAAGCTCGAAGACCCCGAATTCACCATCAAGACGGCCGTCGTCGTCACCACCTATCCCGGCGCCACCCCTCGCGAGGTGGAGGAAGAGGTCACCGACGCCGTCGAGACGGCCGTCCAGCAGCTGGGCCAGGTCAAGCGGGTCCGCTCCATCTCTCAGGAGGGCATGTCGACGGTCTACGTCGACATCAAGGACACCTACACGGCCCAGGACCTCCCCCAGATCTGGGACGAGCTGCGTCGCAAAGTCAACGACGGGCAGAGGAACCTCCCGCCCGGAGCGGGCCCCTCTCTGGTCAACGACGACTACGGAGCCGTCTACGGCGTCTACTTCGCCCTCACCGGCGAGGGGTACTCCCTGGAGGAGCTCCGCCGGACGGCCGACTTCCTGCGCAAGGAGCTCCTCCTCGTCGACGGCGTCGCCCGCGTCGAGATCGGAGGCATCCAGAAAGAGGGCGTCTTCGTCGAGATCGCACGGGCCACCCTGGCCCAGCTCGGCATCCCCCTGAACCAGATCGTCCAGAGCCTTCAGGCCCAGAACCTCGTCGTCTCGACGGGCAAAGTCGACGTCGGGGCCGAGCGCCTCCGCATCGATCCCACGGGGGCCTTCACCTCCGTCGAGCAGATCGGCGGCCTCCTCCTCCGGGGCTCCACGGGAAACCTCATCCGCCTCGACGACATCGCCGTCATCAGCCGCGAACCCGTCACGCCCTCCCAGTCCCTCATGCGCTTCGACGGCAGACCCGCCATCGGCCTGGGCGTGGCCAACGTGGCCGGAGGCAACGTCATCACCATGGGAGAGGCCGTCAAGAAACGCCTGGCCGAACTGGAGGGGCAGATCCCCCTGGGCATGGACCTGGGCCTCATCTACTACCAGTCCGACACGGTCCAGGCGTCGATCGACAACTTCGTCGTCAACCTCATCGAGGCCGTCGTCATCGTCATCGCCCTCCTCCTCGTCTTCATGGGCCTCCGGACGGGCCTCCTCATCGGCGTCATCCTCCTGCTGACGATCCTGGCCACCTTCGTCGCCATGAAGACCATGGCCATCGACCTCCAGAGCATCTCTCTGGGAGCCCTCATCATCGCCCTGGGCATGCTCGTCGACAACGCCATCGTCGTCGCCGACGGCATGCTCGTCCGCATCGAGACGGGTCAGGACGGGGAACAGGCCGCGGCGGCCGTCGTGAGCCAGACCCAGCTGCCCCTCCTGGGCGCCACCTTCATCGCCATCCTGGCCTTCGCTCCCATCGGACTCTCGCCGGATTCGACGGGCGAGTTCTGCCGGAGCCTCTTCCTCGTCGTCGCCATCTCTCTCTCTTTGAGCTGGATTCTGGCCGTCACCGTCACCCCCCTTCTGGGCGTCATGACCCTCCGGTCCTCGCCGGCCATGGAGGGCAAGGATCCCTACGGCGGCAGGCTCTACGACCTCTACCGCTCCGTCCTCCTTTTCTGCCTGAGGAGACGGGCCGCCACCGTCGCCGTGACCATGGGACTTCTGGCGCTGGCCTTTTTCGGCTTCGGCCGCGTCCCTCAGACCTTCTTCCCCGACTCGTCCAGCCCCCAGTTCTCCATGGACTTCTGGTGGCCCCAGGGGACGCGCATCGAGGAGACGTCCGATCAGATCCGGCGCGTCGAGACCTTTCTCCTCGAACAGCCCGAGACGGAGTCGGTGACGACCTTCGTCGGCCAGGGAGCGCTCCGCTTCATCCTCAACTACACGCCGGGCGACCCGGGCAGCAACTACGCCCAGATCATCGTCAAGACCCGCGACGCCGCCTTCACCCGTCCCCTCATGGAGAAGGTCCGCACGGCCGCCCAAAGGGACCTGCCCGACGTGGAGCCGCGCATCAAGGCCTTCGCCAAGGGAACGTCGAGCGGAGCCAAGGTCCAGGTCCGCCTCGTCGGATCCGACAACGACGTCCTCCGCCGACTGGGCGAGGAGGCCCGGGGCCTCATGATCGCCGACGGCAGGACCGTCAACATCCGCAACGACTGGGAAAACCGCGTCAAGGTCGTCCGCCCCGTCATCGACGAGGCCCGGGCCCGCCAGGCGGGCCTGAGCCGGCCCGACATCGCCGGAGCCCTCGAACTGGCCTTCGGCGGCACCCGGTCGGGACTCTACCGCGAGGGCGACCGCCTGATCCCCATCATCGCCCGCTTTCCCGCCGCCGAGCGGGACAACGTCGAGACCCTGCCCGACACGCCCGTCTGGAGCCCCCTCGTGGGACGCTACATCGCCCTCAGCCAGGTCACGGAGCGACTGGCCACCGTCGCCGAAGATCCCGTCATCCGCCGCAGGGACCGGATGAAGACCCTCACCGTCGAGTGCGACGCCGGGGACGGCGACGCCAACGCCCTCCTCGAGCGCCTCCGCCCCCGCGTCGAGGGGCTCTCCCTTCCCCAGGGCTACCGCATGGAGTGGGGCGGCGAATACGAGAGCTCCCGAGACGCCCAGAAGGGGCTCATGGGGATGATCCCCCTGGGCTTTCTGGCCATCGTCGTCATCCTCGTCGTCCTCTTCAACGGCCTCAGGGAGACGGGGCTCATCCTCCTCTGCCTTCCCCTCTCCCTCATCGGCATGACGGCGGGACTCCTCCTCATGGGCCAGCCCTTCAGCTTCATGGCCCTCCTGGGCTTCCTCAGTCTGGCCGGCATGCTCATCAAGAACGCCATCGTCCTCCTGGACCAGTTCAATCTCGAGATCGGCCAGGGCAAGCCGCCCTTCCAGGCCATCGTCGACTCCTCCGTGAGCCGGACCCGGCCCGTCCTCATGGCGGCCCTGACGACGGTCCTGGGCATGATTCCTCTCTACTTCGACGCCCTCTTCGCCTCCATGGCCGTGACGATCATGTTCGGCCTCTCCTTCGCCACGGTCCTGACGCTCCTCGTCGTCCCCGTCCTCTACGTCCTCTTCTTCCGCATCAAGGAGGAGAATGCCTGAACGAAAGACCTCTTTCCCTGTGCCCGGTCGGCCCCGTCTCGTCCGCAAGTGATATATTAGATCGCCTCGGAGCGGATCGAAAAGAAGAGATTCTTCTCGAAAAACCTTCGGCCAGAGGAAGGCGAAAGAGCCACAACCCCCTCGACGAGGCCGAAAAGGAGCCGGTCGGGCGGACGGGACGCCTCGGTCCGACGGAGAAAGGGCGATTGTGAGAGCTCCCGACGGGACCGGGATCGGCCGGAGGCGTCTTTTTGTCCGATAGGACGATAACCCCTTGACCTTTTTCCCGCCTTGCCCTATATTGTAGATACATCACATACTAAACAGAACTTGGAGAGCTTTCTTTCTCTTCTTCTCGGTCCTGCGGCGCTCCAGGCGGGACCGGCTCTCCGAAGCCCCGCGGCAACGGTCTTTTTTTATCGCCAAGATTGGGGGATGACGGACATGAACGAACGCGTCAGAAGGTTGAGAAGAAAGAGTTTCGAGGCCCAGCCCCGCATCTCCGTCGAGAGGGCTCTTATCGAGACGGAGTTCTACCGCGAGAATTACGGCAAATACTCTCTCCCCGTGCTGAGAGGCCTCAATTTCAAGAACCTCTGCGAGAAGCAGACCCTCTACATCGGAGAGGACGAGCTCATCGTCGCCGAGCGGGGACCGGCTCCCAAGACGGTCTCGACCTTTCCCGAGCTGACCTGTCATTCCGCCGAAGACCTTCAGATCCTCAACTCGCGCGAGATGGCCCGCTACCTCGTCGACGAAGCCGACATCAAAGCCTACGAGGAGAAGGTCATCCCCTACTGGCGGGGCCGGAGCATGCGGGACCGGGCCTTCGCCCACATCCCCCAGGAGTGGAAGGACCTCTACGAGGCCGGCGTCTTCACCGAGTTCATGGAGCAGCGCGCTCCGGGCCACACCACCCTGGACGGCAAGATCTACCAGAAGGGCATGCTCGACTTCAAGGCCGACATCGAGAAGTCCCGAGCCGCCCTGGACTGGCACAACGACCCCGAGGCCACGGCCAAGGACGAGGAGCTTCAGGGCATGGCCCACTCCTGCGACGCCATCATGATCTTCGCCCGCCGCCATGCCGAGCTGGCCGAGAAGATGGCCGCCGAGGAGAGCGACCCCGTCCGCAGGGCCGAGCTGGAGCGGATCGCCGCCAACTGCCGCTGGGTTCCCGCCCATGCCCCCCGCGACTTCTGGGAGGCCGTCCAGATGTACTGGTTCGTCCACCTCGGAACGATCATGGAGCTCAACGGCTGGGACGCCATGAACCCGGGCCATTTCGACCAGCACCTGACCCCCTTCTACGAGAGGGGCATCGCCGACGGCACTCTGGACCGGGAGAAGGCCAAGGAGCTCCTCTCCTGCTTCTGGATCAAGGTCAACAACCAGACGGCCCCTCCCAAGGTGGGCGTCACGGCCAAGGAGAGCGGGACCTACAACGACTTCACCAACATCAACCTGGCCGGGCTGAAGCGAGACGGCTCCGACGGCAGCAGCGAGGTGACCTACCTCATCCTCGAGGTGGGCGACGAGCTTCATCTCCTTCAGCCCCAGTTCAACGTCCAGGTGAGCCGCAAGACGCCCGACCGGGTCCTCAAGGCCGCGGCCAAGGTGATCCGCAAGGGTTACGGCTACCCCTCGATCTTCAACGCCGACGAGGTCGTCATGGAGCAGGTCCTCAAGGGCAAGACCGTCGAGGACGCCCGCGAGGGCGGCACAAGCGGCTGCATCGAGACGGGCTGCTTCGGCAAGGAGGCCTACATCCTCACGGGCTACCTCAACGTTCCCAAGATCTTCGAGCTGACCCTCAACGACGGCGTCGATCCTCTGACGGGCAAGCGGATCGCCCCCGCCACGGGCGACGCGACGGCCTTCAAGAGCTTCGAGGAGCTCTACGAGGCCTTCGAAAAACAGCTCAAGTACGCCGTCGACTGGAAACTGCGCGTCAACAACTTCCTCGAGCAGATGTACGCCACCTATGCCCCGGCCACCTTCCTCTCCGTCGTCATGAGCGACTGCATCGAGAAGGGTCGGGACTACTACAACGGCGGCCCCCGGTACAACACCAACTACATCCAGTGCTGCGGCATCGGCACCGTCACCGACAGTCTCTCCGTCATCAAGAAACACATCTTCGAGGAGCAGAGCCTCACCATGGAGAAGCTCCTCGAGGTCCTGGCCAAGAACTTCGAGGGCGAAGAGGCCCTTCGCCAGAAGTTCATGAACAAGACGCCCTTCTTCGGCAATGACGACGACTACGCCGACTCCCTGGCCAAGCGGGTCTGGAACAGCCTGACGGGCGAGATCAACGGCAGGCCCAACACGAAGGGCTCCCGCTACTACATGGACGGCCTCTCGACGACGTGCCACGTCTACTTCGGCAAGATGCTGGGGGCCACGCCCAACGGCCGCCTCGCCCATCTGCCCGAATCGGACGGGACATCGCCCTCGCACGGCGCCGACCGCAAGGGCCCCACGGCCGTCGTCAAGTCCCTGGGCAAGCTGGACCAGGTCAACTCGGGCGGAACCCTTCTCAATCAGCGCTTCCTGCCCCAGGTCCTGGCCGACGACACGGGCCTCGACAACCTCGTCCACCTCGTCCGGACCTACTTCAGCCTCGACGGCCATCACATCCAGTTCAACATCGTCGACACGGCCACCCTCGAGAGGGCCCAGGCCGATCCCGACAGCTACAGGGATCTGCTGGTCCGCGTCGCCGGCTACAGCGACTACTTCGTCGACCTCGACATCTTCCACCAGAACGAGATCATCAGCCGCACCGCCCAGGAGAGCTTCTAGCTCCCGCGGTCGCGACGAAGACAAGGGGGGGGAGGGCCCGCACTCCGGGCCCTCCCCCCCTTGTCGCGGCTGTGACCTTACTTGCCGGGAGCCATGTTGACGCGGAACTCGTCCATGAGCTCCTTGGTCATGTTCTTCTCGAGGGCCTGCCAGGTGGTGGCGCAGGCCTCGGCGAGAGGCGTCAGCTCCTCCTGGGTGTAGGTGTGGACCTCGATGCCGTAGTCGCGCATCATCTGCATGTACTTGGCGTCGACCTCTTCGGCCATCTCGATGCTCTTGGCGGCGCCGCGGCTGACGGCGTCCTGGAGGATCTTCTGGTCCTCGGGCTTCATGGAGGCCCAGGTCTTGCCGCTGATCATGATGTTGAGGCACTCCAGGGAGTAGTTGGTCATGTACCAGTGCTTGAGCACGTCGCGGAGGGCCGTATAGGCGGCGGCGACGGGGTAGCCGTTGACGCCCTCGCAGACGCCGGTCTGCATGGCCTGGTAGACGTCGGCGTAGGGGATCGTCACGGTCCGGTAGCCCATGGCCTCGGCGGCCAGCTTGTAGACATCCATGTTGGGGACGCGGACGAGGACCTCCTTGGCGACGGCGGGATTGAGGGGATCGACGGCGGGCTTCGTCGTTCCCGTGCCGATCATCCCCTCGATGAAGAAGCCGAGGAGGTTGACGCCGAGACGGCTGATCAGCTCGTCCATCTTGCCGAAGAGCCAGCCGTCGGGGGCGAAGACGCGCTTGGCGTCATCGTAGCCGCGGACGAAGCCGTTGACGTAGACCAGCTCGAGACGGGGGTCGAACTGGCTGGGAACGGAGATGCACCCCATCTCGATCGTTCCCCTGATGAGCTCCTCGAAGACCAGCGTGTAGTCGCCGAGCTGGTTGGCCGGATAGACCTTGAGTTCGATGCGGCCGTTCGACTTCTCGGCCACCTCGGCGGCGATCTGGTTCATGACGGCCGTGGCGGGATGGTCGGCCGGATTCTGACCGGCGAACTTGAAGCTGTATTCGGGAGCGGCGAAAGCGGAACTGACCATGAAGACGACGAGAGCGAGAAGAAGCGGCACCACCTGAAAGGCTTTCCTCAACACCATTCCCCTCCTTGTCAAAATCCCAAGAACCCCCTGGGCCTCCCTGACGGAACGCCCCACCCCATACTCCTTTTTCTTCATTGTGTCCATGACAGGCCTGTCTATTGTATGGTACCACAACAAGTATATTCTGGACAGAGTCTTTTTTGGATTAAAAATTAAGGAACATGACGTTCCCGATGGGGTGGAGAATTATGAAAGGCTTCTCTTTCGTCGAGAGGGGACAACCGCTTGGGGCCTCCGACGGGAGGCCCCAAGGAGGGGACTGGCAGGGAACTGCGAAGGCGAGTCCACAGGCAAAAGGGATGCCCCGACCCGACAGGGAAACGGCAGAAGGGCCGGGACATCGCCTTGGACCGGCACCGACGGGACGATTGAGGCGGACCTCAAATCGGGGTGCGACGGAACGTGCCCTGACCCGTCCGCGGGGCCGGGCCGCAAGCGGCGGGAGGCGTTCAGGTACCGGGAGGCATCGAGCCCGACGGACCGTCGAGGTCCTTCAGGAGCCCTCCACGGAGGGAGCCTCTCCTCGGATGAAGCGGATATCGCCGTAGAGGGTGTAGCGGCTCTTGCCCGTCTCCTTGACGAGACGGGGAATGGCCTCCTTGAGGCGGAAGAATCCCTTTCCGTCGAGCCAGCGGACCAGATCGATCCGCTCCTCGCGGGAGAGGAAGCGCAGCGGCTTCCCGCGAAGGCGACGGGCCTCAGCCAGCAGATCGCCGAGCCGGTCGCCGCGAAGACCGACGAAACGCTCGATCTCGCCTCCCGCGGAGACAGGGGGCGTCAGCGTCGTGAGGAACTCGGCCATATCGCGGATGACGACGGCCCGCGTCGTATCGTAGTTGAGACAGAGGAGGCCGACGAGACAGCCCCTCTCGTCGCGGACGAGAGCCACCGAGGAGCGCAGGGTCCGGCCGTCGTCGGCCTCGGAGGCGTAGTTGGCCAGATAGTCCAGCTCGCCGCGTCGTTCCCGTTCCATGAGCTTAAGACCGAAATCGGTGATGGGCGTCTCCATGTCGCGGCCCGTCACGTCGCCGTGCTCCATGGCCACGGTGACGGGTTCTTCCCCCGAGACGTCGTGGAGGACGATCTCATAATCCCTCCCCAGAGTGGCCCCCAACATCTTGACGACGGGCAGGAGGGGGAGGAGAAGGGGGTGGCAGGGCCGGCCCGACAGCTCGGTCATCCCCTCAGAGGGAGATCCGGCTGCCGACGCCTGCGGCCTCGGCCTTGGCGACGATCTCGTAGGCCGTGACGACGTCGAGCGTCGCGAAGCCCACCGTCTTCATGACGGTGATCTCCTCGTCGTTCCGGCGCCCGTCGATCTCGCCGAGAAGGAGCTGGCCCAGTTCGCCGGCGATGATCTCCTCGCCGAAGCGCCCCTCCCTGATGGGCGTCATGAGATCGCCCGCCTCGGCCAGGACGGCCTCGCGGTTGTCGACGTAGACCCGGCCGGCCCGCTCCAGAACTTCGGGAGGAAGCTCCTCCATGGCCGGGGTGTAGGCGCCGATGCCGTTGATGTGAGCGCCGGGTTTCACCCGCCCGCCGTCGAAGACGGGCCTGGCCGACGTCGTCACGGCCGTGATGACGTCGGCTCCGTCGACGGCCTCGTCGGAGGACCGGGCGGCGACGAGGCGGGTTCCGAAACGCCCGGCCAGAGAGGCATTGGCCTCGACGAAGGCCCGCACCCGCTCCGAAGCGACGTCGAAGACCCGGACCTCCTTCAGATTCCGGACCGTCAGAATCGCCTCGAGCTGCGCCGGAGCCTGACCGCCTGTGCCGAAAAGGGCCCCGACGGAGCTCTCGGGGCGGGAGAGGAGCTCCGTCGCCGCCCCCGCGATGGCCGCCGTCCGCATCTGCGTCAGCGTCGTCCCCTCGATGAGGGCGGCGACCTCCCCCGTCTCGCCGTCGAGGAGGATCACCGTGGCGGGAACGACGGGAATCCCCCTGGCCCCGTTGCCGGGGAAGACGGAGACGATCTTGATCCCCGCCCTCTCGATCCCTCCGGCGTAGGCGGGCATGAAAAGGTACTGCCCCCTCCCCTCGGCGGCGTCGAAGTTGATTCTCAGAGGAACGCGGCACTTCCCCTGAGAATGGAGAATGAAGGCTCTCTTGTCGGCCTCGATGGCGTCCCTCATGGAAAAGACGGACAGGATCTCGCTGCGGGACAGAATCAGCATGGATCTTCCTCCTTTCGTGACTCCACGGCGGCCCGAAGAACCGCCACAGCCATTTTCGGGTAAATACACACTTTTGTCAATAATCAACAATAGGTGATTTTCCCCGAAAAAGAGAGGGCCGCCGAAGAAGAAGCGACCCTCGAAGAACCCCGGCATCTCCCGTCCGAGGACGAAGTCAGTCCGCGCCGCGGCGGAAGAGGAACGAAAGGAGAGGACGGAGGCGCCGCCGCAGCGTCTCGGCGTAGAGCGGATCGGGCCACTGCTTCTTCATGGCCGTCCGGGAAAAGGCGCCGCAGACCATGCAGCCCCAGAAGGCCCCGGCGGAACCGAAAAGGAGACCGGCCAGCAGGAAAAGAAAGCAGAGGCCGGCGAAGAAATTCCGATAGAACGTGGGGCGCCGACGCTCTTCGTCCACGAGATCGTCCTACCAGGGCGTCCCCAGGATGACGTGGGGCAGGAAGAGGACGACCTTGGGGATGTAGGCCGTGACGAGAAGGACCGGGAGCCAGCAGAGAAGCATGAACCAGAGGGCCGGCTTCATGATCTCGTTGATGGGGGCGTTGTTCAGCCGTCCTCCGAGATAGAGGACGGGTGCCGCCGGAGGCGTGATGCAGCCCAGCCCCGTGTTGACGCCGACGATGGCGGCGTAGTGGATGGGGTTGAAGCCCAGCTCGAGGATGATGGGCATCAGGATCGGCGTCGTCAGGACGACGACGCTGATGTCGTCCATGAGCATTCCCATGATGACGAGGAAGATGTTGATCATGAAGAGGATGACCCAACGGTTCTCCGAGACCGATTTGAGAAGGACGAACATCCGTCCCGGAAGGTCCTCCAGGAGATAGAGGCGGCTCAGCATGGCGACGGAGAAGAGCATGGCCATGATGACGCCCGTCGTGACGGCCGATTCGGCGACGACTTCCAGGAGGTCCTTGACCTTGAGCCCCTTGTAGACGAACATCCCGACGGGAATGGAATAGAGAACGGCCACGGCCGAGGCCTCCGTCGTCGTCATGACGCCGCCGTAGATGCCGCCGAGGACGATGACGGGCAGCATGAGGGCCGGAATGGCCAGACGTCCCCGCTCCTTGAAGAGGCGCCACTTCTCCTCGCGGGTCCGGTTGTGGGCCACCAGGACCTGCTCGTTGTTGCGCAGGAGCCACATGTTGACGATGCAGATGAGGATCGTCGTCACGATGCCGGGGCCGACGGTGGAGAGAAAACAGGCCAGGACGGGCTGGCCGCTGATCCAGGCGAAGATGATCAGCGTGGCGTTGGGCGGGATGAGGAGGCCCAGAAGGGAGGCGTTGGACATGAGGGCCGCCGAGTGCCCCCGGGGATAGCCCCCCTCGCGGAGGCGGGGGAACATGATGGAACCGATGCAGGAGAGGGTGGCGCAGGCCGCGCCCGAAATGGAGCCGAAGACGGCGCAGGAGATGGTCCCCACGACGCCGAGGCCGCCGCGGAGGTGGCCGACGAAGACGTCGACGAAGTCGATGAGCTTCTCGCCGATGCGTCCCCGCTCCATGATGCCGCCGGCCATGATGAAGAGGGCGATGGCGATGAGGGAGACGGAGTTCATCTGCGTGAAGGCGTAGGGAAGGAGCTGGCTGGCCGTGTAGCCCGCCCCGTCGGGACCGCCGAAGAAGATGAGCCATCCCGCCGAGGCCATGAAGCTGACGGGGGCGGGGACGCCGACGACGAGGCAGAAAAGAAGGATGAAGATGGCTATGTAAATCATGGTTTCCCTCCGAGGAAAAGGACCTTCGCGCTGACGAAAAGCTCGACGGCGAAGTAGTAGAGCATGAAGATGAAGCCCAGGAAGATGCCCAGATAGGACGTCCAGAGGGGAATGCGCCAGATCGTCGTCATGGGAATGGCGATGCGCGTTCCCAAGGGGCCCATGAAGCCGAACATGAAGAAGTCGTAGCCGTACCAGACGTAGAGGGCCATGACGGAGACGGTGATAAAACATTTGAGAAAGACGAGGAACCGTTTCAGGAACCCCTCGGGCACGTAGGCGTTGACCAGGTCGGCCGAAACGTGCGTTCCGTTGTAGGCGCCTATGGCGGCGCCGGAGAAATAAAGCCAGAAGGCGATGAGCTTGACCCATTCCTCGTAACCGTAGAGATCTCCGTGAAGGACGTAACGGACGAAGGTCGCCGCGCTGATCAGAACGGTCAGAGCGAAGGCGGAGACCACCGCGATAGAGGAGAAGGAACCGATGACGACCTTATCGAAAAGGTTCCTCTTCGGCCCTCCCATTCCACTGCCTGATTCACAAATCGTATTCTCGGACACGAAACTTCCCCCTCCCTGTGGCAATGTCAGATCTGTGTTCATTGTACAACGTGATATCCCCGTTGGCGACAGGCCATAGAGAGAAAAAGAGCGACGAAAAGCGTCCCGGAAGGCTTGCGGTCTTCCGGGACGCCGGAACGGCTTTTACGCCTACTTGCCGGGGGCCATGTTGACGCGGAACTCGTCCATCAGTTCCTTGGTCATGTTCTTCTCGAGCTGGCCCCAAGTGGTGGCGCAGGCCTCGGCCAGGGGGAGAAGCTCCTCCTCGGAGTAGGTGTGGACTTCGATGCCGTAGTCGCGCATCATCTGCATGAACTTCTCGTCTTCGGCCTTGGCCTGGACGATGCTCTTGGCGGCGGCGTGGCTGACGGCGGTCTGAACGATCTGGCGATCTCCCTCGCTGAGCTTCTCCCAGACCTTTCCGCTGAACATGTAGTTGATGACTTCCAGGGAGTAGTTGGTCATGTACCAGTGCTTGAGCACGTCGCGGAGCATGGTGTAGGCGGCGGCGGTGGAGTAGCCGTTGACGCCCTCGCAGACGCCGGTCTGCATGGCCTGGTAGACGTCGGAGTAGGGGATCGTCACGGTCCGGTAGCCCATGGCCTCGGCGCCGAGCTTGTAGACGTCCATGTTGGCGACGCGGACGAGGACACCCTTGTTGACGGAGGGGTCAAGAGGCTCGGCGGCGGGCTTGGTCGTGCCCGTTCCGATCATGCCCTCGACGAAGAAACCCAGGAGCTTGACGCCGAGGCGGTTGTTGAGCTCGTCCATCTTGCCGAAGAGCCAGGCGTCGGGGGCGAAGACCTTCTTGACATCCTCGTAGCCCTTGACGTAACCATTGACGTAGAGCAGCTCCAGACGGGGATCGAACTGGGAGGGAACGGAGGTGCAGGACATGTCGATGGTGCCGCGGATGAGCTCCTCGTAGACGAGGGTGTAGTCGCCGAGCTGGTTCATGGGGTAAACCTTGATCTCGATGCGGCCGTCGGACTTCTCGGCCACTTCGGCGGCGATCTCCTCCATGAGAAGCGTTGCGGGGTGATCGGCGGGATTCTGACCGGCGAACTTGAGGGTGATCTCGGCCGCGAAGGCCGAGCCGGCCACGAGGACGAGGGAAAGAGCGAGCAATCCGGCGACGAAGGACGACTTCCTGAACAGAGCCAACGACATCCACTCCTTACAAAATTGTGTGATCGTTACAACCGCCACTCCCGGCTCGCCGTCACCGGCGAACCATAACTGCCTACCGACGCCCTACCACCCTCCCTTCTCACCGTTATCGCGATGGCTAAGGGCGACTGCCTCCCCCCCCGGAAGGGAGCCGAGCGGGGCTGTTACTGAAGCGTGATATTTCATCCATCTTCATAAGCATCCTAGATAATTCAGTCCTTTCTGTCAACCCTTTACGTTCGGCAAAGAGAGACAGGGTGGAAAAAAGAAACTACGAACCACGAAACGTCCCTTGAAGGGCCCCCTCATCTCTTGAAAGGGGGAGCATAGGCCTCCTCATCGCGGCGTCTTTTCGCTTCCGTGCCTCATCTTTTTCTCTTGTTTTTATTCTTTTCAATTTAAAGACGGCTTCCCTTGACACCTCTCGGCTCTAAGTCTATAGTTTTGATGTATCACATACTCTCGGCTGTTCCAGTGTTGCGAAAAAGGAGACTTCCTGATGTATCAAGAAAGCCTGTCCCTGTCCACCGTCAAGTCTCTGAGGCAGCAGGTCTACGACTTCCTCCGCGAGGAGATGAACTCCGGTCGCATCCTGCCCGGCTCCTTCCTGAACCTGAATGAGATGAGCCATCACCTCGGCATCAGCAAGACGCCCCTCCGCGACGCCCTCCTTCACCTCGAAGTCGAGGGCTTCGTGACCATCTTTCCCCGGAGGGGGATCATGGTCAATCTCCTGTCCCTGGAGAAGATCCGCAACATCTACGAGATCATCGGCGCCCTCGAGGCCCAGGTCGTCGCCGCCCTTTCCGGCCGCTTCGGCGAGGCCGACGTCGACGACATGGACGCCCTCAACGAGGGCATGCGCCGGGCCCTGGACGAGGACGACTTCAATCTCTACTACGAGAAGAACCTGGCCTTCCACGACACCTACCTGAACAAAACGGAGAACGAGGACCTTCTCAAGACCGTCCAAACCCTGAAGGAGCGCCTCTACGACTTCCCCCGCAAGAAGGGCTTCGTCAAGGAGTGGGAGGTCCGCTCGACGGGCGAACATGCCGACATCATCGCCCGCCTCCGTCGGGGCGATTTCGCCTCCGCCTCGGACTATATCCGCGACGTCCACTGGTCCTTCCAGGTCCAGGAGCGCTACATCCGCCGCTACTACTTCCTCCAGAACGGCGAGGGGGAAAGAGGAGAGGACCTCCGATGACGAAGGGACTCGTCTTCGACTTCAAGCGCTACTCCATCCACGACGGTCCGGGACTGAGGACGACGGTCTTCCTCAAGGGGTGCCCCCTCTCCTGCTGGTGGTGCCACAACCCCGAGAGCCAGTCCTCTCTGGCCGAGATCATGGTCCGCCCCGAGCGCTGCATCGGCTGCGGCGAATGCGTCAAGGCCTGCCCGAAGGGAGCCCTCGCCTTCGGGGCCTACGGCATCCTGACCGACATGGCCCTCTGCAACCGCTGCGGAACCTGCGCCGACGTCTGCCCCACCGAGGCGCGGCGCCTCGTGGGGCGGGAGATGTCCGTCGCCGAGGTCATGGACGAGGTCGAACGGGACCGTCTCTTCTACGACCGTTCCGGCGGCGGCATGACCGTCTCGGGAGGCGAGCCCCTCATGCAGCCCCGGTTCCTCCTCGATCTGCTGCGCGAGGCCGGCCGCGTCGAGATCCACCGCGCCGTGGACACGACGGGCTTCGCCCAGACCTCGCTTCTCCTCGACGTCGCCGCGGAGACGGACCTCTTCCTCTACGATCTCAAGCACATGGACCCCGAAAAGCACCGCCTCTACACGGGCGTCTCCAACGAGCTGATCCTCCACAACCTGAGGACTCTGGCCGAGTCGGGAGCGGCCCTCAACGTCCGCATGCCCGTCATTCCCGGCGTCAACGACGACGCGGCCAACATCGAGGCCTCGGGGGCCTTTCTGGCCGCCCTCCCCGGCGCCCCTTCCGTCAACGTCCTCCCCTACCACAAGTCGGGGCTGGAGAAGTTCCGCCGCCTGGGCCTGGAGTACCGCCTGGCCGAGACGGAAGAGCCCTCGCCGGAGGCGATGGCCTCCGTCCGCGACAGGCTGCTGAGCTTCGGCCTCTCCGTCAGGGTCGGCGGCTAGGCGAACCGGCCCCTGCTCCCCTCGGAGGGACTGGACGCACGAAGGCCAGGGGCTCCCCGACGGGGAGCCCCTGGCCTTCGTGCGTCCTCAAAAGCCTCAGTTTCCGGTCGGGGGGTCGTAGCAGACGGCGTCGCCCTCCTTGAGGGAGGAGGCGCCGGTGACGACGACGAGCTCGCCCTCGGAGAGGCCCTCGCGGATCTCGACGAGCCCCGAGGCCTCGATGCCCGTCTCGACGGGCCGGACGGCGATTCGGCCGTCGTCGACGACGAAGACGGAGCCGGAACGGAGGGCCTCGACGGGGAGGACCAGGGCATCGTCGACCTCCTCCTCGACGAGAAAGACGGTGGAGAACATGCCCGGCTTGAGGCGGCCTCCGCCGTTGTCGACGGCCACCTCGACCTGGACGGTCCGCGTCGACGTGTCGACGTAGGGGCGGATGCGGAGGATCTCTCCCGCGACGCCGGAGAAGGAGTCTCCCGCAAGAAGGGCCTTCATCCCCTCTTTCAGGCGGCCGCCGCGGGTCTCCGGGACCTGGAGGACGGCCTTCAGGACGGCGATCTTCCCGATCTTGACGACGGCCGTCGACGTGGAGATCATCGTTCCCTCCGTCAGGGAATAGTCGTCGAGGACCGTCCCGTCGATGGAGGCCGTCAGGATGTACTCCGACCGCTGGACCTCCTGCGTCTTCAGGTTGGCCCTCTGCTGCCCCACCGAGGCCTGGGTCTTTCGGTAGGCGGCCTGGGCCGACTGGTAGGTCGTCTCGCGGGAGTCCAGCTCCTGCTGCGTGGCGAATCCCTCGGCCAGGAGCTTGCGGTAGCGATCCCTCTCCCTGAGGGCATCGTCGAGGGTGACTTTGGCCTGGGCCGATTCGGCCTCGGCGACGGCGATCTGGGCCTTGAGGGCGGCGACCTGGGCGTCCTGATCGCGGTGGTCGAGGACGGCGACGACGTCGCCTCGGGCGACCCGATCTCCCTGACGGGCCCGAAGCTCGACGAGGCGTCCCGTCACCTTGGAAAGAAGGGTCACCTCTTCGAGGGCCTCCAGCGTGCTGGCGGACTGGAAGCCCTGGGAGAGCCTCTCGGCACGGCGGGCGGCGGTGACGGTCACCTTGGCGGCGGCCGCCTCCGTCGCCGGAGGGCTCTCTTCCGCCACGGCCCGACGATTGCCGCGAACGATCATGAAGCCCCCCGACGCGAGGCCGAGACAGAGCAGAGCGGCGAGGAGCCTGAGTCCCCACCCTTTGGCCTTTCCGGACATCCGGTCTTCCTCCTTCATCAGTCGAGGACCTTCTCGCGAAGCGTCCCTTCGGCCCTCCAGAGACGGGCACGGTAGACACGATAGTTCTTGAGCGCCTCGGCCAGTTTTTGCCGTGCCTCGGTGAGGCTCGTCCTGGCATCGAGGACATCGAGCTGGACGTTGACCCCCTCCCGGTACCCCACGTCGGCCAGGCGGAGGCTCTCTTCGGCGATGCCGAGATTCCGGCGGGCCACGTCGACGAGGGCTGCGGCATTCTCCAGATTGAGATAGGCCTGGGCGATCTCGGCCCGAATGGACTCCTCCCGGGACGTGACGTCGTTTTCGATCTGCCTGAGCCGGGCCTGGGCCTCCTCGACCTTGCCCTTCGTGAGGCCTCCGTCGAAGAGAGGAACCTCGACGTTGAGCGTGGCCGTCCACTCGTCGTCATCGGCGCCGCCGCGGGAGGAGTCATCCTTGGCGCCGTAGGAGGCATTCAGTTTCACCGTGGGACGGAGACCGCCTCGGGTGATCTCGATCTCTTCCTTTTGGATGGCCAGATCGGTTCGCAGGCCGACCAGATCGGGGCGAAGGGTCAGGGCCCGCTCCACCGAGGCCTCCCTGTCTCCGAAGAAGGATGCCCTTTCGAGGGAGTCGGCGACGTGCCGCTCCCCGCTCGGCTCGAGACGGAGGCGCGTGAGGAGGTCGATGGAGAAGGACTCCATTTCGAGGTCGCCGACGATGTCCCGCTCCGCGTCCGGCTCCAGACGCAGGAGGGTGAAAAGATCGATGCGGGCCGCGTCGAGGGCGTTCGTCGCCTGGAGGAGGTCCGATCGGCTCGTGGCGGCCTGCTGTTCGGCCCTGTTGACGTCGAGATTCGTCGAAAGGCCCACTTCGCGCCGTTTCGTCAGCTCGGCCAGGAATCCCTCGGCGTAGGTCAGGGCCTCCCGGGCCGTCTCCAGATCGGCCCGGGCGAGGAGGACGGAGCAGAAGGCCTCGTAGACCTTGAGGGCCACGGCCTCTTCGCTGTCCGAGGCCGTCAGCGTCGCCCTCTCGAGATTGGCCAGGGCCTGACGTTCACCGGCCCGCACGACGCCGCCGGCGTAGATCCACTGGGAGAGGGTCAGGGCCCCGACCGTCTCCTCGTCGGGACGGGATGACGTGGCGTGCTGGCGGCTGTGACTCCCCGTGAGGCTCACCGTCGGGACCAGCCCCGACCGGGCCGCCCGGTAGAGCCCCTCGGCCCGGGCCCTCTCCTCCCGGGCCGAGAGAACCTCCAGGTTGCTCTCCAGGGCCAGGGAGAGGGCCTCCTCCAGAGAGAGGGGCTGACCGGCCCCGGCAGGGGGAACAGCCGAGACAAGAAGGACGGCGAGAAGAGCGGACAAAAATCGGTGGCGGCTCATTGTTTCCCTCCCTGTTTTTCCGTCTCGAAAGCAAGGACACGTCGAGAAGAACGTCGGGAAAGACGGGCCCTGGCGAAGCGGGCCAGAAGGACCACCCTGTCCCGGATATCGTCGAGGATGAGATAGACGACGGGGATGACGTAGAGAGTGAGGAAGGTCGACGTGAGCAGCCCGCCGACGACGGCCGTCGAAAGGGGCTGACGGAACTCGCTTCCCTCGCTCAGCCCCAGTGCGACGGGCAGGGAACCGACGACCGTCGACAGGGCCGTCATCAGAATGGGACGGAGCCGCATAGGACCGGCGGCGAGAACGGCCGTGACTTTGTCCTCCCCCGCCTCCCGCCGCTGGTTGATGAAATCGACGAGGAGGATGGCGTTGTTCACGACGATGCCGACGAGAAGGATGATCCCCATGAAGCTCATCAGGTCCAGGTTCATCCCCGTCAGGTAGAGAATCCCGAAGGCGCCCGGCGTGAGCAGGGGCAGGGAGAACATGACCGTGAAGGGATGAAGGAAGGACTCGAACTGGACGGCCATGACCATGTAGACGAGGACGATGGCCGTCGCCAGGGCGATGAAGAGGTAGTGGAAGTTCTCCTTCATGTGCTTGGCCCGCCCCGTGGGGAGAATGGCCACGCTGCCGTCGTCGGGCAGGTGTTTGCCGGCCGCGGCCAGAACCAGCTCCATCCCCTGCCCCATGGGGATATCGGTGGCGTTGGCCTCGATGGTCAGGGAGCGCCGTCGGTCGTAGCGTTTGACGACGTTGACGGAAAGGTCGGGCCGGACGTCGACGAGACCCGGAACGCGGACGAGCTGGCCCTGGCCGCTGCGGACGGCGATGTTTTCGATGTCCGACGGCGACGAGCGGAGGGCTCCCTCGGCCATGAGGCGGATGTCGTAGCGGTAGCCGCCCTCCTTGAAGACGCCCGACTTGACGCCGCCGAAATAGGCCTGGATCTCCTGGGAGAGATCGCGGACGCTGATATCGAGATCATCCGTTCTTTCCCTGTTGATTTCGATATTGAGACGGGGCTTGTCGAGGCGGACGTCGGTGTCGATGTCCGTCAGGCGCCCGTCGGCCTTCAGCTCGCCCAGGATGGGGTCGGCGATGGCGACGAGAGAGGCCGTGTCGTCGCCGACGAGAGTCAGGGCCAGGTCGGCGCCGCCCCAGGTGGCCAGGGTGAGCTTGGCGTCGCGGAAAATGGAGAGATCGCGGCGCATCTGGCGCATGATGTCGTTGACGTGAAGGCGCTCCGACCGGGGGATGAGCTTGACGACGAGGTCCCCCTTGTTGATTTCGCCTCCCATTCCCGAACCGACGGTGGCGTAGGTGTAGCGCACGTCGTCGCGGGCCCGGACCATGCCGTCCATCTCGCCGAGGAAGCGCTCCATCTCCGCCATGGACGTCCCGGCGGGAAGCTCGAAGGAGATGGTGAAGTCGCCTCTGTCCTCGCTGGGGAAGAAGCCCGTTCCCACGTTGGCGACGAGGACGAGGCCGGCCGCGAAGAGGGCCACGGCGGCTCCGAAGGAGAGCCCTCGATGGGCCACGGCTCCGCGGAGGGTACGTCGGTATCCGCCCTCGAGGGCCTCGAGAAAGGCCTCGACGGATCGGGCGATCCGGCCCGGATGGTCGCGGCGGAGGACGCGCGAACAGAGATAGGGCGTCAGCGTCAGCGAGAGGAGCAGAGAGAGGGCGATGGTGGCGACGACGGTGATGCCGAAGTTGTAGAAGAAGCGGCCGATGATGCCGCCCATGAAGGCGACGGGGGCGAAGACGGCGATCGTCGTCGCCGCGCCGGCCAGAACGGAGAAGGCCACCTCCGACGTCCCCTGAGAGGCGGCCAGACGGGGCGCCATCCCCTCCTCGAGATGTCGGTGGACGTTTTCCAGGACGACCGTCGTCGAGTCGACGACGAGGCCCACGGCCAGGGAGATGCCCATCATGGTCAGGTTGTTGACGGTGATCCCCCGGCTTTTGAGTAAGATGAAGCTCCCCAGGAGACAGACGGGAATGGCCACGACGGTGACGAAGGTGGCCCGGAAGGTGCGCAGGAAAAAGAGCATGATGAGGGAACAGAGGGCGACGGCGAAGACGACGTCCCCCTGGGCCCCCTTCATGGAGGCGCGGACGAAATCGGCCTGGTTGTCGACGACCTCCAGCGTGATGCCCGGCGGGGCGTCGCGGCGGAGCTGTTCCAGCTTCTCCATGACGCCCTGGGCCATGGAGACCTCGTTGGCGCCGCGCTGCTTCCGCACGCCCAGGAGGATGACCTCGTCGCCGTTGTAGGTGGCCAGGGTGCGGCGCTCCTCGAAGCCGTCCTCGACGCGGGCCACATCCTCGAGACGGACGATGGCGCCGTTGACGCTGACCAGGGGGAGGCGCTGAAGCTCCTCGACGGTGACGTACTCGCCCTGGAGGCGGAGCTCGTATTCGTTGAGGGCCGTCTCGACGCGGCCCGCCGGCAGCTCGACGTGCTTTTCCGATATGGCGTCCTTGATGTCGCTCACCGTCAGATCCCGCGCCTCGAGGCGGGCCGGGTCGAGCCAGATGCGGATCTCCCTCTCCCTCAGCCCCGGCATGTCGACGTCGCCGACGCCGTTGACGCTCTGGAAGCGGGGCGAGACGACCTTGTCGGCGAAGTGGACCTTCTCCCGATAGGAGGCCGAACCCGTTACGGCGACGGTGACGATGGGCTCGTCGCCGATGGTGAACTTCTGGACCACGGGGGAATCGGCGTCGTCGGGAAGGTCGGCCACGGCCAGGTTCACCTTGTCGCGGACGTCGGCGGCGGCGGCATCGACGTCGCGGTTCAGGTCGAACTCGAGGATGGTCAGGGCCTTCCCCTCGTAGCTGTTGGACCGCATGGCCTCGATGCCCGAGATGGTGCTCAGCTTCTCCTCGATGACATCGGTGACGTCGTTGTCCATGACCTCGGGGCTGGCGCCGCTCATCGTCGTCGAGACGACGACGACGGGCAGATCGACGTCGGGAATGCGCTGGACCCCCATGCTCCCCAGGGCCATGAGGCCGAAGAGGACGAGGGCGGCCGTCGCGATGAGGACCGTGACGGGACGTCTCAGGGAGACATCGGTGATTTTCATGGATTCAGGGCCTCCCTGGGGCAGAGCCCCTCCAGGATGAGATCTCTCACGGCGGCGGCGAAATCGTCGCCGGGGACATCGAGCATGTCAAGAGAAAACTGTCGGGCCAGGCCGACGGCGACGGCGTTGATGGCCGCCTCGGTCAGGGCGGGGTCGACGGAGCGAAAAAACCCCTCCTCGACGCCCCGGACGAGGACGCGACGGATGAAGACCCGCACATCCCACAGGGGGTGGCGGCGGGGGTCGAAATCCTCCCGGCGCAGCTCCTCGTCTTCGTGGTAGGCCTGGATCGTGGCGGCGATGACGCGGCGGTTCCGGTAAAGCCCCTCGAAAAGCCCCTCCAGGACGTCGCCGAGAATCCGGCGGGGATCGCCCGCCTCGGGATCGATGGAGCGGATGAAACGGCGCAGCTCCTCGGTGTTGCGCTCCACGACGAAGCAGAGAATCTCCCTCTTGTCGCGGAAGTAGTTGTAGACCGTCCCCTTGGAGACGCCCGCCTCCTGGGCCAGGCGCTCCATCGTCGTCCCTCTCCACCCTTCCTCCTCGAGAAGGCGCTTGGCCGCCGCAAAGAGCGACTCCCGCATCATCGACTCGAGCACGGCCTTCTTTTTCTCGGAAAGGCGCGCCATGATCTCCCCCCTCTCTGACTCTAAAATGACCGCGGTTCTTTACGATGACCGCCGGTCACGACAGGTCAGTCTACGTTTCTCCGCCCCGCTTGTCAACGCCTTTCCACCGACCCGAATCCGCAGGTTCTTCAAGACAAGCTCCTCGGATCCACCGATTCAAGACCCGTTCCACTCCCCTCGCCGGTGCGGGTTCGAGGCAGCCGCCTCCGTTTTCCAGGCGCCTCCTGGCCGGCCCTGAGGACTTTCTCCCATCCTGTTCGTGCCCGTGGACAGGGGCCGACCCGCGTTCACGGGCGCGACGGGTAAAGACGCCGCCGGGCACGCCGATCCGGAAAGCCCTCGAAGCGCCCGCCGACGTCGGTTCGGGGCATGTCCCTCGCCGCCGGCCCGACGGGACCTCGGCCGCTTGTGCCCGAAGACGGGCAGGAGCGAGGCCGGGGCCTGTGCCGCCGGTCTCGCTCCCCTTTTTCGACCTGTCGGGAGTACCGTCATCGGGGACGCCGGGAAGGGGCATTTTCCGACGGGTCAGCCCAGCAGATAGCCCTTGCCGCGGAGGATCGCGGCGACGCGCTCCAGGCTTTCCCCGTCGGGCGCCTCGACGCGATGAAGGTGGACGCCGTCGGAAAGGGCCGAAAGGAGTTCGGCCCTCCCCCCCTCGACGCGGGAGACGAAGCGGAGGACATCTTCGCGGGAGCGGAGGTCGAGGGAGCCGGTGAGGGAGCCGTAGAGAGGATGCTCCACCTGGACGTCGACGACATGACCTCCGGCCTCGACGATGGACAGGAGCTCGTCGAGGAGCTCCCCCCGGCCGTGGCGCACGGCGAAGACGGCCGAGAAGACGGCTCCCCCCTCCAGGCGGTAGCCCCGGGGCGTCGATCGGACGGCCCGACCCGACCGGCGCAAAGCCTCCACGTCCTGGACGACGGCCTGGCGGCTCACGCCCAGCTCCTCGGCCAGGAGAGCGCCGCTCAAGGGTTCTTCCGCCGCCTCCAGGCGCTCCAGGATGCGGCGGCAGCGATCTTCCCGGGTCATCTTCTCCCGCGCCACGACAGGCCCCCCTCTTCTTGGAATCTCTTCCGCCATTGTAGCCTCATGATTCCGTCAGGGGGAGAGGAATCGCGCAGGTCCGTCGAAGGACCTGCGCGCAAGGAAGAAACGGACCGATCCTCTTCAGGCAGCCTTCGTTCCGGGGCCTAGGGCTGAGTCTTCCCCTTCAGGTCCTTCCGTATCGCCTCGAGGTAGGCCTGGCTCTCGTCGGAAAGCTCGACGCCCCGAGGGGCCTTCTCCGCGACGGCGGGAGGGGACGCTTCGCCCTCGGCCAGGGGGGCCCAGCCTCCGCCCAGGGCCTTGAAGAGACGGATGACGTTGGCGAGCATTTCGCCCTCGCTGACGGCGTGCTGCTCCTCGAGGTCGAGGAGGGCGCTCTGGGCGCTGATGACGTTGTTGAAATCGGTCAGCCCGTGGCCGTACCGGTCCTCGGCGACCTGTCTGGCCGTCTGAGCCGCGTCGACGGCGCGGCTCAGGTAGAGGTTGCGATGGCGCTCCTGAGTCTCGGCCGTCAGGGCGTCGCGGACGTCGGCGACGGCCTCGAGGACCGTCTGTTCGTAGGCGGCCAGGGCCTGTTCCTCCTTGGCCGTCTGGACGCGGATGTTGTCCCTGATGGCGCTGCCGTGGAAGATGGGCCACGAGAGCTGGGGGCCGAAGGAGAAGCCGAAGCCGTCCGAGGCCGAGAGTCCCCGGGCCGAGGAGAGGGATTCGAGGCCGATGGAGCCCAGAAGGTTGAGCTTGGGCCAGAAATCGGTCTGGGCCGCCTTCTTGCGGGCCACCTGGGCGACGAGGCGACGCTCGGCCTCGTAGATGTCGGGGCGCTGGCGGAGAGCCTCGGCCGGGATGCCCACGAGGAGCGCCAGGTCCGGCTTGGGCAGAGGCCGGTAGTCGCCGAGGCGTTCGGCCAGGCTGCCCGGCACCTGGCCGACGAGGACGGCCAGGCGGTTCATGGCCTCCTCGATGGAGGCCCTCAGGGGCGGAATGGCCGACCGCGTCCCCTCCATGGTGTAGCGGGCCTGGCTGAGAGCCAGCTCGTCGGAGAGGCCCGAATCGTACTGGGACTGGAGGAGTTCCACCGTGGCCCTCTGGAGGGCCAGGTTGTTCTCGGCCACGACAAGCCTCTTCTGCAGCGTCCGGAGGGAGACATAGTTGAGGGCCACCTCCGAGGCCAGACTCACCCAGGCCCCGTGGAGGGCCCCGTACTCGGCCTGCAGGTCGGCCGCACCGGCCTTGATCTTCTGCGTCTGGCCGCCGGAGATGTCCAGCTCCCAGGAGGCGTCGATCGCCAGGCTATAGGAATCGCGGGGCCCCACCTGTTTCTGGTCCGCCGTGGCGTCCTCTCCCGTCCGGGATCGGGTGATGGCCGTGCCTCCGTCGAGCCAGGGGAGGAGGGCCGACTTGCTGATACCCAGAGTCGCCCTGGCCTCGGCGAATCTGGACCGGGCCGTGACGATGTCGCGGTTGCCCTCGAGAGAGGCCAGAACCAGCTCCGTCAGCGTCTCGTCTCCCAGGACGTCCCACCAGTGGGCGAGAATTTCGGGCGAAGGCGCCTCCGGGTTTTCGGAAGGGCCTCGGTAGGGCATGGGGTAGCGCCGGGCCAGGGCCGTCCACTCCCCCTTTTCCAGCTCCACGTCGCCCGAAAGGGGTTTCGAGTCGGCCCAGGCTCCCGAAAAGAGGCCGAAAAGCAGGACCAGCATCGCGGCGATTATCCCTTTCTTCATGCTCTATTCCTCGCTTTCCGGCGTTGCTTTCGTCTTCGAGAGGACCCGCCCGACGGCGGCCTTGAAGGCCTCGCGGGAGGTCTGGAGGAAGACGTAGAGCCCGGGGATCAGGAAGATGCCTAAAACGGTGGCGAGGGTCATGCCGAAGAACATCGTCGTCCCCACGTGGAGGCGGCTTCCCGCTCCGGCACCGCTGGCGAAGAGCATGGGCAGGATGCCGATGACGCAGGTGAAGGCCGTCATCATGACGGAGCGGAAGCGCTCCGAGGCAGCCACGCCGGCGGCCTCGATGATGGGAAGACCCTTTTCGTCGTGCTGCTCCTTGGCGAACTCGACGATGAGAATGGCGTTCTTCGCCGCGAGCCCCACGAGAAGGAGGATGCCCAGCTGGGCATAGATGCTCAGGGATATCTTCATGACCGAGATGCCGACGAGCGCCCCCAGGAGGGCGACGGGGAGAGAGAGGATGACGCCCAGGGGGACGGACCAGCTCTCGTACTGGGCCACCAGGAAGAGGTAGCCGAAGAGGACGGCGATGGCCATGATGACGCCCGTCTGGCCGCCGGCCTCACGCTCCTGATAGGTCATGCCCGACCACTCCAGGACATAGCCCTCGGGAAGAGCGGAGGCGAGCTCCTCCATGGCGGCGATGCCCTGGCCCGTCGAGTAGCCCGGGGCCATGAAGGCCGAGACGGCCGCGCTGGGAAAGAGATTGTAGCGGCTGACGACGCGAGGCGCCAGGATTTTCCGGAAGGACATGAAACTCTGGAGCGGCACATGAGCGCCCGTGGTGCTGTTGGCGTAGATGCCGCCGACCCGGTCGATCTGGTCGCGGTAGGGCCAGTCGGACTGGAGGATGACCTTGTTCACCGTCGTGCCGATGTTGATGTCGTTGACGTAGGCCGTCCCGAAATAGGTCTGGAGCGTGTCGAAGACGTTATCGACGGGAACGCCCATCATCTCTGCCTTCTCCCGATCGATGTCGAGATAGAGGTGAGGCGTATCGGCCGCGTAGGTGCTGAAGGCGTAGAGGAACTGGGGCGACTGGTTCACCTTGCCTAAGAATTCGCCGAGGACCTGGGCCAGTTTCTGGGGGTCGCTGTCCAGCCGCGACTGAAGCCTCACGTCGAGTCCGCCCGACACGCCCAACCCCGAAATGGCCGGGGGCGTGAAGATGTTGATCTGCGCCTCGGGGACCGAGGCGGCGATGGCCCGGAACTGGCCGACGATGCTGTCCTGGCTTTTGTCGGGCGTGTTCCGGTCGGACCAGGTCTCGAGGCTCATGATGATGGAGGAGACGTTCTCTCCCGAGCCGCCCATCAGGCTGTATCCGACGATGCTCATGGCGAACTTGACGCCGGGGATGGCCCTGAGCCTCGGGAGGACCTTGTCCATGACGGCCTGGGTTCTCCCCTGCGAGGCGCCCTCGGGCAGCTGGACGACGGCGAAGACCGCCCCCTGATCCTCGTCGGGGACGAAGGCCGTCGGCGTCGCTTTCATGATGAGAAGGGAGCCGCCCACGACCAGACCGAAAAAGACCACGGTGACGACGGCCCTTCTGGCGATCCAGAGGGAACCGGCCACGTAGCCGCTGGAGGCCTTGGCCACGAGTCGGTTGAACCAGGCCAGGGGCCCCCTCCGCTTGGGTTTCACGTCGTGGAGCATGTGGGCGCACATGGCCGGACTGAGGGTGAGGGCCACGACGAGGGAGAAGACGACGGAGAAGGAGACGGTCACGGCGAACTGGCGGTAGATCTCGCCCGTGATGCCCCCCATGAAGGCCACGGGGACGAAGATGGCCAGGAAGACGAGCGTCGTCGCCGTCATGGGCCCCGTCACGTCCTTCATGGCCTGAACGGTGGCATCGACGGAGTTTACCCTGTCCCTCTCCATGACGTAGAGCACCCGTTCGACGACGATGATGGCGTCGTCGACGACGGTGCCGATGACGAGGACGAAGGCGAAGAGGGTCAGGATGTTGATGCTGAAGCCCAGGACGCTGAGGCCGATGAAGGTGGCCAGAAGCGAGATGGGAATGGCCATGACGGGCACGAGGGTGACGCGCCAGTCCTGGAGGAAGACGTAGCAGACGAGGACGACGAGGGAGAAGGTCAGGACGAGAGTGAAGAGGATCTCGTGGATCGTCTCCCTGACGTAGTCCGTCGAGTCGTAGCCGATGAGGAACTCCGTGTCGGAGGGCAGGCTCTTCGACAGCTCGTCCAGGGCCTTTTCCGTGGCCTTCATGGCGTCGAGGGCATTGGAGTCGGCCGCCTGGGACAGGGCCATCAGAGCAGAAGGACCTTGGTTCACGGCGGCGTGGAAGATGTAGTTCTCCGACCCCAGCTCGATGCGGGAGATATCCTTCAGTTTGACGAGGGCGCCGTCGGCCGTCGTCCTGACGACGATATTCTCGAACTGGCGGACGCTCCCCAGCCGTCCCGTCGTCGTCAGCGTGTAGACCAGAGGCGTCTTCTCGTTGCCCGGAGCGGCTCCGATGGAGCCCAGCGAGGCCTGGCGGTTCTGGCTCGAAATGGCGCCGGCCACGTCGGACGTGCTCAGGCCCAGAGAGGCCATGCGCTCCGGATCGAGCCAGACGCGGATGCTGTACTTGGCCCCCAGGACCGTGACGTCGCCCAGGCCGGGAACGCGCTTCAGGGCGTTGCTGACGTTGTTGTAGGTGTAGTCCGTCAGGAAGAGGGCGTCGCGGGTCCCGTTGGGCGAGATGAGGGCCACGAAGCCGAGAATGTCGGAAAAGCTCGTCTCCGTCGTGATCCCCCGCGACGTCACCTCGCCGGGCAGGAGAGGCGTCGCCTGCTGGACGCGGTTCTGGACCTTGACGAGGGCCATGTCGGGATCCGTCCCCGTCTTGAAGGTGATCGACAGGGAGTACTCCCCCGTGTTGCTCGACGTCGAACTCATGTAGATCATGTCGTCGACGCCGTTGATGGCCTCCTCGAGGGGAACGCCGACCGTGTTGGCCAGCGTCTCGGCGTCGGCGCCGGGGTAGCTGGCCGAAACCTCGACCTGGGGAGGCGCCACGTCGGGGTACTGTTTCACGGGAAGATTGACGGCCGCTATCGATCCCGCCAGGGCGAGAACGACGGCGATGACCATGGCGAAACGGGGACGGTCGATGAAGAACTTGGAAAACATGAGTTAGTTGCTCCCTCCGGCGACGTCCTTAGCCTGCCTGTCGGGCGAGGCGGTCTCCAGCGTCTCGAGATCGAAATCGGACTCCTGGGCCAGCTCGGCCGGCGTCTTCCCGCCCTTCCCGTTCGTCGCCTCGACGGGAGCCACCTTCCCCTCGGGAACGACGGACTGGAGACCGAGGAGGACGATCCTCTCTCCGGGCTCGAGCCCCGATAGGACGACACTCACCTTGCCGACGACGTCGCCGAGCGAGACAGGGCGGCGATGGGCGACGGAGGCCTCGTCGACGACGTAGACAAAATCGCCCTCGCCGTCGGCCATGATCGCCTCCTGCGGCACGACGGCGACGACACGGGACCGGGCCGGCCTGGCCTCGACGCGGACCATCGATCCGGGAACGAGCGTCCCGTCGCCGTTGGGAAAGCGCAGGCTCACCGTAAGGGTCCCCGTCTCCTCGTCCATGACGTTGCTCTCGAAATCGCGCAGCCCCTTCTCGGGGTAGAGCCCCCCGTCGGGCAGGCGGATGGCGGCGTCATAGACGGCCTCCGACGAGCGGAAGGCGGCGAGCTGGGCCAGATAGTCCCTGTCGGGAAGGGAGAAGGTGACCCGTATGGGGTCCATCTGGACGATCGTCGTCAGAGGCCCGCTGGAGGGCGTCACGTAGTTGCCCTTGGTGAAAAAGGCCTTGCCGGCCTGACCCGAAATGGGGGCCGTGACCCGGGTGTAATCCAGATCGATCTGGGCCAGCTGGAGGGTCGCCCGGGCCTGCTCCACCTCCGCCTTCCGCTGGAGGACGTCGCTTTCCGACTGCTCGATGTCCGAGGCGGAGACGCTGCGCGAATCGGCTGCCTTGAGGCGACGGTCGTACTTGACGGCCCTGTCGTAGTTGGCCTCGGCCTTGGCCAGCTCGGCCTTGCGGAGGGCCACCGTCGTCTTGTACTGCCGGGCGTCGATCGTGAAGAGGAGCTGGCCGGCCTTGACCATCGACCCCTCCTTGAAATGGACCTGCTCGATCTCTCCGCTGACCTGGGGCCTCAGCGAGACGGTCTGGATCGGCTCGACGCGGCCCACATACTCGCGCCCCACGGCCAGATCGGCCCGTTCGACCCTGTGGAGGACGACGACGGGCGCCTGAGGCGCCCTGGGGGCCGTAGCCTGAGGCGCCTGCCCGCCGGACTCGCCGAAAAGATAGGACCTCCCGAAGTACGCTCCCGCCGCCAGGAGAAGGAGGACGAGAAGGATTTTCACCGTCCCACTCCCCGATCGGCCGTTGATTTCCTGTTTTTCCCGCTCTGAAAACGACATCGTGCGGTGCACCTGCCCCTCTTGGTGTGTGTTGGAAACGTCTGTTATAGCCTGTGTGGCGCCTCTTGTCCTGACCGTTATTGCGGCCTTTCTCCCTCGGACGGCGCCACTTCCCCATCGGCAAGGCCGGGAGCCCCTTCCCGGCGGGCGCAGAGACCGTCCAGGAGGAACTCCGTCGCGGCCGGAGAGAAAGCCCCCTCGGAGACGACAAGCCCTCTCTGGGAGAGATGACGGGCCAGGCCGATGATGGCGGAGTAGATCACGGCCTCGGCCAGAACGGGATCGACGGGGCGGAAACGCCCCCGGGCCACGCCGAGGGAGATGACGGAGCGGACGAAGGCCCGGATGTCGCCCAGGGGAGAAAGCCGAAAATCGCAATCGCGCCCCGTGCCCTCCTCGTCGCGGCAGGCCAGAAAGAGGGCGGCGATAATCCGCCTGTTCCGGCAGAGCTGGGAAAAGCCCTCCCGCAGAACCTGGCGCAGCACCTCGGCGGGGTCGGCCTCGTCGTCGCAGGAGGTGACGATATGTCTCAGCCTGACGGTACAGCGTTCGGCCACGGCGACGAGCAGGGCCCGCTTGTCGCGGAAGTAGTTGTAGACCGTGCCCTTGGCCACACCGGCGTTCTGGGCGAGGCGCTCCATCGTCGCCCCCTCCCATCCCTCTTCCCGAAGAAGCTCTTCGGCGGCGCCGAGGAGGGATTCGCGCGTCAGCGCCTCTATTACGGCCTTCTTCCTCTCCGCCAAGCCCGCCATGACAGCCCCCTCTCACGGAAAATGACCGGCGTTCTTTGAGATGACCGTCGGTCACGGAAGGCAAGTTTAAACCTCGCCGCTCCCCTTGTCAACGGACTTCGGATCTCCCGGATCGGCGGTCTCCACAGGACAACTTCCGTCGGGCCCGCCGATGCGGGGACCTCTCGAAGCACCCCGTCGGTGGCGGCGCGGGACAGGTTCTTCAGCGCCACGGCCGCCCTGACGGAGCTTCTCCGCTTATCTGTCCGCGGATTCAGGACTCCAATCATAAAATCAAAAGGCAAAGAAGGCAAGATGTCAACAAGGACCTTCACCGCCCCGGTCTTTCCGGCACCTTTCCCGATTGCCCCCCTCCGCGGGAGAGGAAGCGGACCGCTCGTGCGGACAAGAAGCTCCCTTCTCGGGGCACCAAGGCGCCTCGGTCGCCTCAGGCCACCTTCGTCACGCCTCGCGTCCCGTCCGCACGAGCGAGCCCCTCTCCGAAGGGAGAGAGGGGCTCGTCGATAACGGGGAAGGGACCTGCCCTCAGTAGAGGTTATCCATTCCCTGCCCTGCGGCGCAGTCGGCCCAGCCCGGAACGGGGGGCAGAAGGCCGTCCTCGGCCTCGACGGAGACGGCGACGAGACAGGGTCCCTGGGCTCTGAGGCAGCGGGAGAGGGTGTCGTCCAGCTCGGATGCCCTCGTCACCCGATGGGCCTCGAGGCCGAAGCCTTCGGCGACCTTGACGTAGTCGACGGGACGGAAATCGGTGAACCGACCGAAGGAACCCTCCAGCTTCTCGCTGCGGTGGACGAACTCCGTCCCCCTGATCCAGCCGAAGGTGCTGTTGTCGAAGACGACGAAAAGAATTTTCGTCCCCAGCCGGGCCGCCGTCTCCAACTCGCCGGCGGCGAAGCCGAAACTGCCGTCGCCGACGAGGGCCACGACGGGCCGCGACGGATCGACGCCGAAACGGGCGCCGATGGCGGCGGGGATGGCATACCCCAGGGCCCCCATGGCGAAGTTGTAGGCCATGCGCCGACCCGCCTCTTCAAGGCGCAGAAAGGCGGCCGAATAGACGGCGCACAGTCCGGGATCGACGGCGTAGAAGGCGCCCTCCGCCACGGTCCGTTTCAGGGCCTCGACGACGGCGAGGGAACAGGCCTCCTCGCCCCGATCGGCAAGGAAGGTCTTCGTCCTCCGGGCCTGATCGTCCCAGCCCGCCTCGATGGCCTCGAGCCAACTTCCCCTCTCGGGGACGACGTCGTGAAGGGCCTCGGTCAGGGCCGCCAGGGTCAGACCGGCATCGCCGTAGAGGGGAAGGGCATCGTAGTTGTTGCCCAGCTCCTCGCCGCCGGCGTCGATCTGGATGAAGGCCTGATTCGACCGGGGCGAGGGGATCTTCCACCCCGCCGTTCCGGCCGAGTCGGTGCTGGAGCCGACGAAGAGGACCACGTCGGCGTCGCAGACGAAGGCGTTGGACCAGCAGCGCCCGCCGCGGGCGCCGATGACGCCGATGCTCAGAGGATGGGTCTCGGGAAAGATCCCCTTGCCGTTGATCGTCGTGCCCACGGGCATGGCCAGACGCTCGGCCAGGGCCCGCACCTCTTTCCAGGCCCCGGAGTGAAGGGCGCCCTGACCGCAGACCATGACGGGCCGCCGGGCGCCGCGAAGCCTCTCGGCCGCCAGGGCGATATCGTCGTCACCGGGCCGGAAGGGGATGGAGGGAAAGGTCCCGAAACGGGGCTGGCTCCAGACCTCGGCGTCATCGACGTCCCCCTCGAGGACATCGGAGGGAAGACGGAGATGGACGGGACCGGGGCGACCCGTCGTGGCGACGCGGAAGGCCCGACGAAGCAGATGGGGCACCTCGCAGGGATCATGGGCCGTCAGGCTCTCCTTGCAGATGCCCTGGAAAAGGGCCGTCTGGTCGAAGCCGGTGAGCATGTTCTTCTTCTCGGCTGAAAGAGGCACGTCGGAAGTCATGACGATCAGGGGAAGGCAGGCCTTGTAGGCCTCCGTCACGCCGGGAGCCATGTGCGTGGCCCCCACGCTGGGCCCCTCGCAGACGCCGACCTTGCCCGTGGCCTTGGCGTAGCCGTCGGCCATGAAGACGCAGCTCCGCTCGTCGCGGGACATGTGATAGGCGATGCCCTCGAAGGATTCCCACTCCCGGTAGAGGGCGAGAGTCGTCTCGCCGGGGAGACCGAAAACGTCCGTCACGCCGTAATCGCGCAACAGAGTGAGGATGGCCCGAGATACGTTCATTTTTATCCGTCCCTTCCCTGAACCCGCAAGGGGATCATCAACAATGAGCAGCCAGGCGACTCCAGTCTAGACAGGGAAAGGCCCTTTCGTCAACCCCTCAGGGAGAAGCTTGTTTCCTTAATAAAAAATTGGAAATACATTGACAGCAGCGGGATGGACTCTTTATGCTCATTCTACTCATCCATGATGAGTAGAATGAAAACCGTTCCATCATCGGGGTGGAGCCTTTGGTTGTACGTTCGACAAGGAGGCGGGTGTGGATGAAACAGAAAAGGCAAATCGTCATCGTCGGAGGAGGTTGGGGTGGCTGCGGAGCCGCCGAGGCCGCCGTGCGGGCCGGAGCCCAGGTGACCCTCCTGGAGCGGGCCGACATGCTCCTCGGCACGGGTCTCGTGGGCGGCATCTTCCGCAACAACGGACGGCAGACGGCAGCGGAGGAAATGACGGCTCTGGGCATGAAGATGTTCTCCGTCATGGACTCCGTCACGCGTCACCGGAACGTCTCCTTCCCCGGCCATGAGGGGGCGAGCCTCTACGACGTCTACGCCATGGAGCCCGCCGTCAAGGCCTTCCTCGCCGACCTGGGCGTCGACGTCGCCCTCCAGGCCTCGGTCGCCTCCATCGAAAGGGCGAAGGACCGCATCACCTCCGTCACGACCCGCGACGGCCGCTGCTTCGGAGCCGACGCCGTCGTCGACGCCACGGGCACGTCGGCCGCACCGGCCAACTGCAACAGCCACGGCAGGGGCTGCGCCATGTGCATCCTCCGCTGCCACAGCTTCCTTCCCCGGACGAGCGTCACCGCCCTGGCGGGCATCGAGGAGTGGAACGGCGCCAAGGCCGACGGCTCCCTGGGCGCCATGAGCGGCTCCTGCAAGCTCTTCAAGGAGTCTCTCGATCCGTCCATCGTCGCCGAGCTGAACGAAACGGGCGTCTGCCTCGTCCCCCTGCCCGACGAGCTGCGCGAGGATCTCTCCATTCTGGGGGCCAAGGCCTGCCAGCAGTACGCCCGAAAGGAGTTCGTCGAGAACCTCGTCCTCCTCGATACGGGGCCGGCCAAACTCATGACGCCCTACTTCCCCCTCGAGGCGCTGCGGCGCATCCCCGGATTCGAGAGGGCCCGCTACGAGGACCCCATCGCCGGAGGGAAGGGAAACTCCATGCGCTACTTCGGCTTCGCGCGCTGCGACACGACCCTCAGGGCCCAGGGCGAGGTGACCAATCTCTTCTGCGCCGGAGAGAAGGCCGGCGCCATGGTGGGCCACACCGAGGCCATCGTGACGGGGGCCCTGGCAGGGCGGAACGCCGTCGCCGTCGCCCTGGGACTGGAGCCGACGGCCTACCCCGAGGAGCTGGCCCTGGGCGATTTCATCGCCCACGTCATCCCCCTCATGGCCACCGAGGAGGGACGGCGCTTCAAGTACACCTTCTCGGGATCGGTCTACTTCGAGAGGATGAAGGAAAAGGGCCTCTACATCACCGACGGACCTGCCGTCGCCCGACGGGTCGACGAAAAGGGCCTGACGGGATTCTTCAAACGAAAATTGGCCTAGATCCCCTTTCGAAAAAACAACGCCTGTCCCGACAGGATGGGACACCGCGAAAGAGCCTGCGCCGTCAGGTCGGGAAATCCCACCTGTCCGATTGCGAAAGAGCGTCTCCGATCGCTGCATCGACAAGGGAAGGAGCCTGATTCTCTATGGAAGTCGCCCTCACCAGCGCCCATTGGGCCTATCTGGCCTGCATCGCCGCCGTTATCGTCCTCATGGTCCGACGCCGGGACGTCGTCCTCGTCTGTCTCGCCGGGTCCTTTATCGTCGGCCTGCTTTACAGCAGGTCTCCCCTGATCGCCATCCAGAGCGTTTTCAACGGTCTTCTCGAGGCCGGAACGGACCTCTTCGACATCATGCTCATCATCGCCCTCATGGTCGCCATGCTCCATTCCCTGAGCCGAATGGGAGCCGATTATCTGATGGTCATACCGCTGCGACGCTTCATGAAAACTCCGACGCGGGCCTTTTTCATCCTCGGCGCCACCATGTACGCGGCGGCACTCTTTTTCTGGCCCACTCCGGCAACGGCTCTCGTCGGCACCATCCTGGTCCCCGTGGCCATCATGGCCGGCCTTCCGGCCATGGGAGCCGCCATGGCCGTCAATATTCTGGGACACGGCATGGCCCTATCTGGAGACCTCGTCATCCAGGGAGCCCTGAAACTGTCCTCCGGAGCCGCCGGAGTGACCGTTGACGCCATGCTGCCCAAAGCTCTCGTCCTTTCTCTCGTCTCGGGCCTGACGGCAGGCACCATCGCCTTCCTTTCGATCAGGAAGGATATCGAGAAGGTCCGCGAAGAGGGGACGGACAACATCCTCATCTGCCAGCAAGCACCTCAACTGGAACGCTTCGCCAGGCTCTTCGCTCTTGCCGTGCCCCTGACGATGCTCACCGTCGTGGCCGTCATGGCCAGTCAGAACCTCCGAGGCGGCAAGGCGACGGCCCTCCTGGGAGGAACGGCTCTTCTCCTTCTCTTCTGCTCCACCCTGGCCCGGGAGGGCCACCGAGGCCTGGAAGAGATCGTCGTTCACCTGCGCCATGGATTTCTTTTCGCCATCAAAATCTTCTCCCCCGTCATCCCCATTGCCGGGTTTTTCTTCCTCGGCTCCCAGAAGGCGGCATCCCAGATTCTGGGCGATGGCGCACCGGGATTCCTCTTCGATCTGGGGAGGGCCTTTGCCAACGCCCTCCCGCTCGGCAAGATCCCTCTCGCCTTCGGCAATCTCATCGTCGGCATCATCACCGGCCTCGACGGATCGGGCTTTTCCGGCCTTCCCCTCACGGGCTGTCTGGCTCAGGCCCTTGGAGCCCCCCTCCTTTTCGACGTCGCGACCCTCGCCGCCATCGGCCAGATGGGGGCCATCTGGGGGGGAGGCGGAACGCTCGTCGCCTGGTCCTTCGGCCTCGTGGCCACGGCAGGCATCTCCGGCGTCGACCCCATGGAACTCGCCCGCAGAAACTTCATTCCCGTGAGCTGCGGTCTTCTGGCGGCAACGATCGTCGGAATTTGCATGATGTAAGCCGGAGCCTCTATGCGGAAAGGGAGCTTTCCCCCTCCCTTTCCGCACTTTGACAGGCCCGCCCCCTGCCCCTATAACGGAAGGGGGACCTCCGGCCGTGCCCCTCGCTTCGGCCGGCCACCGCACCGGGAAGGGGTCCGATCGTCCCGGAACAAAGGCAGGAGGCCTCTCACGAAAGGAAAGGGCGGCCCCTGCCTCCCGGGAAAATCCATTGGTTAGCAATTGCGAATCTATTGACAAAAGAGACGAAGGGCACCTATACTCAACTCATCATCGATGAGCAGTTGCGCGGTCGTCTCCGAGGGAGGCCTCTCATGCAGCCAGGCACGTTCAAACAGGAAGTCATGCGGATCAACAACGCCATCAACCAGGAACTCTTCGGAGTGGGCCTGCTGTGGCAGAAGGTGGAGCTCAGCGACGATCGGGTGCTGATCATCGCCAAGAACCGCCGGGTCCGCGCCCTCACCGCCCTCGACGGGCGAGACGGCCTCACGACACGGCTCATCGACATCGCCCTTCTGGAGGAGTACAAACGGCGCTTTCTCGAGGCGCTGAAAAGGCGCTTTCCCCTGCCTTTTCGGGCTCTCCTGAAAGACTACGATCCCGTCGAGGAGCTGGCCTTTTCGCTCCTTCTTCTCGGCGGACCGGCCGAGGAACTGATCCGGAAGTGCCCTGAATCCCCCACAGACGGCTGAGGGAGATCCCTTCGGGGATAGCCTGAGGACCGCTGACCGCGGGAACTTTCCGATTCCGAAAGGATCGGGAGGTTGTTGCGCGTCGGCGGTCCTTTTTTGGCCCAAGGCATCAAGCCGAGAAGAAGGAGATGGGAGAACGGTGGAAAAGATCAAGATCCAGGATATCCTCGACGCTCTGGACCGCATCACGGGAGGCCGCCTCGTCAAGGCTCCCCGCGATCTGAGCGGCAACAACCCCTTCGTCGTCACCAAAAGCTCGGGCATTCCCGGCAAGGCCGTGACGGAGCTGCCGGGCCTGGTCTGGGGCGACCCGGAGGCGGAGGTGACGAGAGCCGCCGTCATGATGACCCTGACGGAGAGCGCCATCGAGCTGGCCGCCGCCTCGGGCGTGAACTGCCTCGTCGCCCACCACCCCGTGGCCGACGGGACCAACTCGGGCGGCGTCCCCATCCGCCACTATATGGACCTCTATGGCCTCAACATCATCGAGCTGCACGAGGCCTTCCACGGCCTTCACCCGGGCATCGCCTGGCTTCACGGCCACAGGGCCGTCGAAGTCGACATCCGCTGCGGCGGCCTGGCCGGCAACATTCTTTACGTCGGCGAGGCCCTCCCCGAAGTGCAAACCCTGGGCGACCTCCTGGGGCGGCTGCGCCGCCTCATGGACATGGAGAGGGAAGAAGCCTGCGTCAGAGAGGAGCGGCGCTTCCGCGGCTGCGACGACCTTTTCGAGGCCTCCACGACGGCCGCGCCGGCCATCGTCGTCGGATCGCCTGCCGATCGGGTCCGCAAGGTCCTTCACATCTTCCCCCACACGGGCTTCACGCCCGACCACCTGGAATGCGTCTTCGGCAGACATCCCGACGCCGACACGCTTCTGGCCTCGATCAGCCACCTCCACGCCGGCAACGCCCTCATCGAGAGGGCCCGCGAGCTGGGGCTGCGCGTCCTCTGCGGCAATTCCCACGCCCTGGAGATCTTCGAAAACGGAGTCCCCCTGGCCCGGGCCCTTGCCATGATTTTGCCTCAGCTGGAGATCCGGCTCTTCCGCGACCGCATGGTCAGCTACCCCCTCGACGCCTTCGGCGGCGAGGCCATCCAGGAATACGGGAAGGAAATCGCCCACCGTCATCTCGTCCGCGAAACGGTCCCCTGCGGCCTCTAGCCGCATACGAGAAAGGAGCGAGTCTGATGAGCGAAGTCCGCATCGAAAAGGTCCAAGGCACCCGCAAAGGTCTGGAGGGCGTCGAGATCCTCGGTCTCGGCCTGGTGGCCCTCTCCCTGGGGCTGCTGATCTTCAACCCCGGCTCCATCGCCGGCCTCTTCAACGCCATGGTCGACAGGGCCTTCCCCATCATCGTCAAGGTTTTTCTCACCGGCACCGTGGGCGTGGCCCTCATCTGCAGCGTCATGATGGGCCGCATCCTCGAGCGCTGCGGCTTCACCGACGCCCTCATGCGCATCTTCGTCCCCCTGACGCGCCTCATCGGGATCAATCCCGCCGTCATCATCCCCTCGGTCTACAACATCCTGGGCGATATCAACGCCGCCGGGCGCATCGCCGGTCCCATCCTCGTCAAGGCCGGAGCCACCAAAGACGAGCAGAAGATCGCCATCGCCACCATGGTCCAGTCCCAACAGTCCTTCTCCACCTTCATGTTCGGCCTCATCGCCCTCACCGCCGTCGGCGTCCAGGCCTACGTCGTCGTCATTCTGGCCGTCTTCGCCCCTCTCGTCATCGTCCCCTTCATCCTGCGCCACACCCTCTGGCGGGACACGAAAGCCGTCGCCCTCGACGAGCTCCCCCGCTTCACGCCCACCAAGGCGGCCCTCCCCACCCTCTTCGGCGCCGCCCGGGAGGGGGCGGAGCTGCTCTTCCTCCTCATCATCCCCGCCGTGGGCGTCACCTATGCCCTCATCGGCGCCCTCGACTACGTCGGAATCTGGCAGCCCATCGAGACCGGTCTTTCGTCCCTCCTCCAGGCCCTGGCCATCGACCCCACGTCGGGCATGGTCTCCATCCTGGCCTCGCCCACCCTGGCCATGGCTCAGCTCAAAGATGTGGCCGCCACCCTCGATCCCCGCTTCGTCGTCGGCTCCTTCGTCCTCGGCGCCTCGGGCTTTCCCCTCTCCGTCCTCTTCGGCCAGATTCCGGCCATCTGGTCCGAATCGACGGACCTCAACGAGAAGGAAGCCCTGGGAGCGGCCATTCTGGGGGCAACGATGCGGATCGTCACGGCAGGGGCCATCGCCCTCTTCGTCACGCCCCTTCTGCTGTAGGAGATCCCCTTCATCACACGACAGAACTTTTGCAACGAAAAACCTTACAGGAGGTCCTGAACAATGAAGAAAGCGCCGCAAATCGTCATCGTCGGAGGAGGTTGGGGTGGCTGCGGAGCCGCCGAGGCCGCCGTGCGGGCCGGAGCCCAGGTGACCCTCCTGGAGCGGGCCGACATGCTCCTCGGCACGGGTCTCGTGGGCGGCATCTTCCGCAACAACGGACGGCAGACGGCAGCGGAGGAAATGACGGCTCTGGGCATGAAGATGTTCTCCGTCATGGACTCCGTCACGCGTCACCGGAACGTCTCCTTCCCCGGCCATGAGGGGGCGAGCCTCTACGACGTCTACGCCATGGAACCCGCCGTCAGGGCCTTCCTCGCCGACCTGGGCGTCGACGTCGCCCTCCAGGCCTCGGTCGCCTCCATCGAAAAAGAGAAGGACCGCATCACCGCCGTCACGACCCGCGACGGTCGCTGCTTCGGAGCCGACGCCGTCGTCGACGCCACGGGCACGTCGGCCGCACCGGCCAACTGCAACAGCCACGGCAGGGGCTGCGCCATGTGCATCCTCCGCTGCCACAGCTTCCTTCCCCGGACGAGCGTCACCGCCCTGGCGGGCATCGAGGAGTGGAACGGCGCCAAGGCCGACGGCTCCCTGGGCGCCATGAGCGGCTCCTGCAAGCTCTTCAAGGAGTCTCTCGATCCGTCCATCGTCGCCGAGCTGAACGAAACGGGCGTCTGCCTCGTCCCCCTGCCCGACGAGCTGCGCGAGGATCTCTCCATTCTGGGGGCCAAGGCCTGCCAGCAGTACGCCCGAAAGGAGTTCGTCGAGAACCTCGTCCTCCTCGATACGGGGCCGGCCAAACTCATGACGCCCTACTTCCCCCTCGAGGCGCTGCGGCGCATCCCCGGATTCGAGAGGGCCCGCTACGAGGACCCCATCGCCGGAGGGAAGGGAAACTCCATGCGCTACTTCGGCTTCGCGCGCTGCGACACGACCCTCAGGGCCCAGGGCGAGGTGACCAATCTCTTCTGCGCCGGAGAGAAGGCCGGCGCCATGGTGGGCCACACCGAGGCCATCGTGACGGGGGCCCTGGCAGGGCGGAACGCCGTCGCCGTCGCCCTGGGACTGGAGCCGACGGCCTACCCCGAGGAGCTGGCCCTGGGCGATTTCATCGCCCACGTCATCCCCCTCATGGCCACCGAGGAGGGACGGCGCTTCAAGTACACCTTCTCGGGATCGGTCTACTTCGAGAGGATGAAGGAAAAGGGCCTCTACATCACCGACGGACCTGCCGTCGCCCGACGGGTCGACGAAAAGGGCCTGACGGGGTTCTTCAAACGAAAATTGGCCTAGGAACCCGTCGGGCTTCTACGGAAAAAGGTTGATTCGGCCTGGCCCGTGAGACTAAGAATTCGACTCCAAGGACAAAAGATTTCTTTTAGATAGTACAAAAGGGCACCGATCGTCAGGCCAAACCTTACAGACTCCCCGACGAGGTCCTATCGGGGAAACGGACGCGCGGAGGGAGGAAGCCTTTTGGCTTCCTCCCTCCGCGCGCCTTCCCTCCTCGCCTCACGAAAGAGCCGCCCTGGCCTCCTCCCCCTTAGTTCTTCCGCCATCTTGACCTCAAGAGAAAATAGTCCTACACTTGCCAATCATCAATGATGATGTGCTCTTCTGCGATGATCCACAAAAACTCTTCCGGCAAGACAGCCGCTTCCCGACCGGCACGACGGGACCTTCCCTCTCCCTTCTCTTTTCTCTTCCTTTTTTTCTCCCCTCGCCACCGATCGACGCACGACCGACGGCCGTGCAAAAGCCAGAGGTCTCTCGTGAAATTCCCGGTGGTCGATTCCGCCGGGAACTCTCTTCGTCGCCACAGGGATTCAGCAGGATCGATTCAGGGGGCGAGCCCCCCGGGGGAGGGAAGAAGGATGAACAAAGAAAGGGCAGATGTCGTCGTCATCGGCGGCGGCGTGATCGGAACCTCCGTCGCCTACTACCTGGCCAAGGGCGGCGTCGACGTCCTTCTCGTCGAAAAGGGACGCCTCGGAAACGGCAGCTCGTCGGGTTGCGACGGCTTCGTCATCATGCAGTCCAAGACGCCAGGTCCCCACCTCGATATGGCCCTGGCCTCGGAGGTCCTCTACCGGACTCTGGCCGACGAACTGGAGTGGGACATCGAGTACCGCCGCTGCGGCGGCATGATCGTCATCGAACGGGAAGAGGAGATCGAGGCCATGAAGATCTTCATGGCGAAACAGCGATCGATCGGCCTCGACGTCCGCCTTCTCTCCGGCGACGAGGCGCGGGAGCTCGAACCGGCCCTGGCGCGCCACATCGCCGGAGCGACCGTCAGCGACAGCGACGCCCAGGTCAACCCCATGCAGCTGCTTTTCGCTTACGCCCACGGCGCCGAACGGCACGGGGCCCGCCTGCGGAGGAACGCGCCCGTCACCGAACTCCTCCACGACGGCAAAGGGAACGTCACCGGCGTCGTCGCCGCCGGCCGAACCATCCGCGCCGGAGCCGTCGTCTGCTGCACCGGCGTCGACACCGCCGCCCTCGTGGCGCCTCTCGGCCTCGAACTGCCCGTCATCCCCCGACGGGGACAGCTTCTGATCACCGAGCCGGTAGAGCCCCTCATCGGTCGCGTCATGCTCTGCGCCCGCTATATCGCCGCCAAATACCATCCCGAACTTCTGGAGGGCTCCCAGGATGAAACGGTGCGGCTCGGCGTCGGCCTGGCCCTGGAACAGACCCGGGAGGGAGGACTGCTCATCGGCAGCACCCGGGAGTTCGCGGGCTTCGACCGGAGCAACACCTCCCTTGGAACCTGGGCCGTGGCCGCCCACGCAACGCGCATCGTCCCCAGCCTGAGGCGTATCCGCGTCGTCCGGACCTTCGCCGGCCTCCGTCCCTACACGCCCGACGGCAAGGCCTTCATGGGCGAGGCGCCCCGTCACCGCGGGCTGTTCATCGCTGCCGGGCATGAAGGCGACGGCATCGCCTATTCGCCCATCACGGGAAAAACGCTGGCCGAACGGATCATGACGGGAAAAAGCACCATCGACCTGGCTCCTTTCGCCGTCGACCGCTTTTCCCGATAGAGCGCGGCAAAAAGCCGAGGAAGAAAGCCGAGAAAGCAGAGGAGGGATCTGAAATGCTGTCCGTCATCATCCCCGTCGTCGTTCTCTTTCTGGTGATCCTGGTGCCCGTCAAGGCCATCAGGAACGTCAACATCCGTCTCGGGCTGTTGCTGTCGGCCCTCATCGCCATGGCCATGGGAGACATGGGGCCCGCGGAATCGGTCAGGGCCGCCATCAGCGGAATCGACAAGCTCTCCTGGGTCATCGGATTGTCCCTGTTCGGCAGCATCTACGCCCAGACGCAGGTCAGGATGGGAGCCATCGATACGGTGCTCAACACGCTGAGGGCCTCGATAGGGAAAACGTCCAAGGGGCTGATCGCCTCCATCATCATCACGCTGGTCATCGCCGGATCTCTTCTGGGCGACGCCATCGCCTCCGTGACGGTCATCGGCATTCTGGTCATCAAAGCCCTCGACGACATGAACCTCTCTCCGGAGCAGACGGGCTGCATCCTGCTCCTCGGAGCCGTCTGCGGCTCCATCATGCCCCCCATCACGCAGGGCTTCTTCCTCTCGGCGAGCCTCGTCAACACGCCCGTCGATCCCGTCATCAAGGTGGGCTACGTCACGGTCGGCGTCCTCGTCGTCGCCTCCATCCTCTGGTGCTGGACCTTCGTCCGGTCGAACCGCCTTCCCGAAGAGCTCATTCCCTCCCGCCCGGCGACCCGTATCCTCGCCGACGAATGGACGCGCCTGATTCCCCTCATCACGCTTATCGTCATCATCATCCTGCGAAGCGGATTCAAGATCGAGGTCTTAAAGATCCTGGATCCTCTTCTTTCCCCTCTCGGACAGATCCCCGTCGTCAGGGCCGTCACCGCCTTCGGCGGAAGCAGCCGCATCCTCCAGGCCATCGCCGTCGCCACTCTCGTCGCCTTCTGCGCCCCGACCGTGCGGGGAAAGATCCTCGACGTCTTCAGAAAGGGCCTCGTCTCCGTATCGAAAACCGTCCAGATCCAGATCTGCGCCGGCGTCATGATCGGAGCCTTCTACGAGGCCGGACTGATCGACAAGGTCCTCCTTTTCACGAAAACCCTCTCGGCGGCCATGCTCAAAGTGGGCGGGGGAGCCATGCTCATGCTCGTCGGCATGCTCACCGGCTCTCAGAGCACGGCCCAGAACACGATCTTCGCCTTCTTGGGGCCGATCCTCACGGGCAACCTCGACGTGTCGCCCCGAGCGGCCGCCCTGGGCGGAGCCCACCTGGCCATGGCCGGACAGTCCATGCCTCCCGCCTGCCTGACGACCTTCGTCATCGTCGGCATCGTCGGAGGCGTCCTGGCCAAAAAGGCCGACCCCATCCGCATCATGTTCCTGGCCTTTCCCATAACGATCCTGTCGGCCCTCATCGGCTACGCCGCGTGGTTCGGCCTTTTCTGAGGCAGCGGCGATGCCCGTGCCCTCAGTCGAGCGCCCTTCCGCCGCGCCTCTCGGCATCCTGATGCTGGATACCCATTTCCCCCGAGTCAGGGGCGATATCGGGAACGCCCGGTCCTTCGACTTTCCCGTCCTGTACCACGTCGTCGACGGAGCGACGCCGCGGCGCGTCGCCACCAGAACCGATCCGGCCCTCCTCGACGCCTTTCTGGAGGGAGCCAGGAGACTCGAAAGGGCCGGCGTCCAGGCCATCACGACAAGCTGCGGCTTTCTGGCCCTCTGGCAGAAGGAGCTTTCGGCGGCCGTCTCCGTCCCCCTCCTGACGTCGAGCCTCCTTCAGGTCCCCCTCGCCTGGCGACTGACGGGCGGCCGTCCCGTGGCCATCGTCACGGCCCGGGCGGCCAATCTCTCCCCAGGACATCTGGCCGCCGTCGGCATCGACAAGATGCCTCTCTTCGTGACGGGCCTGGACGGGGCGACGGAATTCACGCGCGTCTTCATCGACGACGCAACGACGCTCCGTGAAGAAGCGGTCAGACAAGAGGTGCTCCGACGGACCCTCGACATCGTCGAGGCACACGAGGAAATCGGCGCGATCGTCCTCGAATGCACCAATCTGCCCCCTTACGCCGACGCCCTCCGCCAGGCGACGAAACGTCCCGTCTTCGACATTCTGACGCTCTGCAACCACGTCGTCCGGTCGCTGCGCCCCCTCTGAAAGGGGCATTCCGCCGCGAGGCACCTACCGGACCCGCACGGAACGAAGGGCCGCAGAGTCCCCCGAAGGGGATCTCTGCGGCCCTTTTTCACGACGGCTCCGGCAAAAACCCGAGAACCCCCTGCGACCCCCTCATGGTCGAAAAACGCCTACCGAACGCTGTCCCCCGACCTTTTCGACGTGCAGAGGCTCACCGCAACGAGGACGACAATCGATGCCGGTATGGCGACGAAGGCGCTGTCCACCCCTCCGAAATGGGCCTTCAGGCCCAGCTCCCAGGCCAGAGTCGTCACGCCGCCGACGACCATCGAACTCAGACCTCCGGCGGGCGTCACCCTCTTCCAGCAGAGAGCGGCGATCAGAGCCGGGGTGATGGCGGCGCCGTAGATCGTGTAGGCGTACATCATGACGCTCAGGATATCCGAAAATCGCGTTATGAGAAGGTAAGAAAACACGCCGAGGAACACGATCAAACCGCGCATGACGAGCAGGTCCTGTTTCCCGCCGACATTCTTTCGGAAATGGGGCTTGATGATGTCGTTGTAGATGCTGGTCGCCGAAGACAACAGGAAAGAGTCTCCTGTCGTGATCATGAAAGCGATGGCCGCGGCCAAGAGACATCCGCCCAGGACAAAGGGAAGCATATGAGTGGCGACCATCAGGAAGGCCGTGTCCGGCTTGATGCCCGGCAGATAAGGGATGGCCACCGTCGCGATAAAAACATTCAGGCAGGAAAGGACAATACTTCCCACGATAAACCCTATAGCCGAATTCTTCGCTATTTTTTCGGTTTTAGCGGCTCCAAAACGGGTAAACAAATTCTGGTCTCCCAGCGTCAGGAAGAGCATGGCCAGCACATAGGCCAGGGTATCCATAGGCCTATACCCTCCAAGCAGAGTGAGCTTCTCGGCCGGTATCTGCGCGACGAGTCCGGAGAATCCACCGGTGGCGTTCAAGAGAAACGGAACGGACAACACAAGAGACACGAAAATGAACAGAGCCGTCATGGCATCGGTGTAGGCAACCGTAAGCAATCCGCCCGTGACGGAAAGGAAAACGATGACGACGGCGGCTATGGCCGTCCCCGTCTCGACAGGGATGCCGGCCACGATATTCATGACATAGCCCGCTCCTTTGAATTGATAGGAGCATATTCCGACATAGGCCAAAACGATAAAGATCGACCCCAACACTCTGGCCGGATTGCCATACTTTTCTCCGAAAAGCTCGGGTATTGTCACGTTTTCATTGCTTCTTATCCTGGATGCGAGAAAGTATATGAAGGCAATCGCCAGAGGCGATGCAAATTCAAAGAGAAGACCAGCCAAAGGCCCCTTCGTATAAACGATATTTGCCGTTCCGGTTATTCCTCCTCCACCGTACCAAGTCGCTATCAATGTTCCCACCAAAACCCACAAAGGCAGCTTTCGACCGGTAGTCATGAAATCATCCGAACTGTTGACACCTTTTCTTGCTATATAGGCACCATAACAGACCACAATGACCAAATAGGCAACAATCATCCAGAAATACCCGGATATTTGCATTTTAGTCACCTCCCATCTTGCGTTAACGCATTGAATGCAAATAAATACCAGACAAGCGTGGAGCGATCAACACCCGCAAAGATAACGAAGGGTAAATTTCACGCTCCACGCGAACAAAAGGCCACCAAGAATGTTATTCGGTTATTTCAACTACAACCCGTTGCGAGGTATTTTCTGATCCCATTCTTTGCTGAAATAGGGTTCACCGTTTTCGGTGACATCCATTTTCCCCGAGAGGATGAAGTTATCCGCATCGGATCTCTGGGTCACGACGATATCCGCATCGATCCACCATCCCTCGCGGCCGACCTTCATCTTCTGACGGATCGTGTAGCATGCCGACAGGGGGTCGTGATTGCCGAGGGTGAGCTCTCGCTTCAAGTTATGCTCCACCGTGACGTCCACATCGTCGAAGCGGTAGACGCCCTCGCCGAAGACGCCACCGACCCCGTTCGTGACGCAGGTCCAGGCGTCTTTCAGGATGTCATAGGAAACCGTGCGGTCGACGCGCCCTTCGGACAGCCACGTCGTCGGCGTCAGCGAAGCGCACTCGGGGTTCATGTTCGGCCCTTCCGTCTCGGCGCCGCGGAACAGGGGCAACGTCAGCCGCGCCGTGGATAAGTCGAGGGTGAGCGTCGCCTCCTCCGGCATGTTCCAGAACATGGGCCAGAAGGTCGTCGCCAGGGAAAGGCGGATCCGATGGCCCGCCTTGAAATGGTGGCCACAGCAGTCGAGTCCGACGAAGGCCTTAACCTTCCTGCCCGGCTCGAGCTCGACGACCCTGTCGTGACCTTCGAGATGGGTCAGGTTCATGACGCCGTAGGAGACGCGGCTCACGGCGCCGTCGGGCTCCACATCGGAAATCTGGGCGAAAAGCATCGCCTTGGGCACGTCGCTGGAGAGCTCGACCTCGAAACGGGGGTAGCCCAGAATCCTGAGGGGCTCTTCCAGGACGTCGCTTTCGAAAACCATGGCCATCCCGTCGTCGACGCGCTGATCGGCAGGGCTTTCGCCCAAGACGGCCGCCCCCATCCACTCTCCGGCGAGCAACCCGTGGTTCTGCGGCGTCTTCAGCAGAACCGACTCCCCGCCCTCTCCCTTTTCGCGCCGCAGAAGACCATGGGAGAGATAGAGCGTCTCGGGAACGACATCGGACGACGGCCACCGGTCGAGACCGACCCAATACCCTTCGCTCACGGGCCTGATGGCCGAGGGAGGCATGCTCTCCTCCATCCAGGCCTGAACCATGGGGCCCTCCATGACGCCGTTCTCCCTGCCCTTGAGCCAGTGATCCCACCAGCGCAGGGCCTCCTGAAGGAATCCCATGGCGGGGCCGGGAACACCGTCGTGGGCGTAAACGTGGGCCCAGGGGCCGATGATCCCCTTCCTCGGCACGTCAAGCCCTTCGAGAAGGGTCAGAACCGTATTCGTGTAGGAATCGGCCCAGCCGTCGACGGCCAGCACCGGGACCTCGATGTCCGAATAGTTCTCGCAGACCGAGCCGTGCCTCCAATAGGCGTCTCTCGTCTGGTGCTCGAGCCAGAGGGCCATCCACAGGGGCATCTCCTCCAGACGCCTCAGGGACTGCTCCCTCCAGGCATCGCCGACGACGTGGGGATCGAGGGGGCGACACATGTAGGCGAGCATGATCGCCCCCCACCAGAAGTTATCGTTCAGAAGACATCCGCCCTTGTAATGGATATCCTGGTTGTACCTGTCGTCGGTGAATCCGACGGTGATGACGGCACGCAGCGCCTTGGGCCGTCGCGCCGCGACCTGCAGGGAGTTGAACCCGCCCCAGGATTTGCCCATCATGCCGACCTTGCCGTCGCACCAGCACTGTCGGCTGATCCAATCGATCACTTCCAGGGCATCGTCCTGTTCCTGCTTGAGATATTCATCTCTCAGGAAACCGTCCGACTCTCCCGAACCGCGCATGTCGACGCGGACAACGGCATAGCCGTTTCCGGCGAAATAACCGTGCATCGGCTCGTCCCGTGCTCGCGTTCCGTCCGTCTTGCGATAGGGAATATATTCGAGAATCGCGGGAACGGGCCTATCCGTCTCGGGGAACCAGAATCTTGCGGAAAGCCTCGTGCCATCAGACAAAACAATCCAATCGTTCTCTTTCGTCCTGAATTTAAAAGGAAAATCAGTTTTTACAGTTTTATTTTTGCATTCAATCAAGATATTTCATCTCCATTCTATCAGGCATTTGTTGTCACAGCCACAACTTTATCTTTCTTGGGGGAGTAAAGCTTTATCCAAGCAAAGGAAAGCGCAGCACCTATCAGAGCTATAACAATCATCCCAGTGAAATACATGTGATATCCAATGGCTCCAGTATAAGAATCAAGGGTTTTACCGGCAACGAAAGGACAAAGGATTTCGGGAATATAACCTAAAGTAGACACAAAACCGATAGCTATTCCAGCATATTCGATAGGAACTCCGCCCTCGGTCAGAAGAGAAAAATAGATCCCAAAGTTGGAGTACATGGCAAAATAAAACACAGAGCAGATGATAGCCAGAATATACAACTGATTCTGTCCCAAAGGCATGTGCATGATGGCAAAAGTTCCTAATGCCATCGCCAGGAAACCGACGAACATCACATGGGCCTTGCCGAACCTATCTGCCAAAAACCCACCGGATGGGGAGGCAATCGGTCTGCAATACTGAGCCAACACGGTTATGATGGCCGCCGACACCGCTGAAGCTCCCAGGACATTCGTGGCATAGGGGGTGAAATAGAAATAGGACATGTTGAAAATATAAGTGGAGAAGGTGATGGCGGCCACCATCCAGACGGCTGGCATTCTCACGACGACAAGAATATCCCTTACGCTGAATTTAGATTTATTGGATGCGCTGGATTCGGGCTTAACATCTTTCAACGTTAACAAGAAAACCAATCCGCAAATGACAGGGCATATGGAATAAAAAATAATTATCCATTTCAACCCAAGAGCGGACGATGCCTTCGCCTGGAAGAATCCGAATATAGCCGTAGCGATTGCCATGTGGACGGCGTTAACAACTCCGCGGCCGCCTTCAAAAAGACCATAGGCACGGGATTGTTCATTCTCGGCCGCCTGCATCCTGATTATTTTCATCAGGGAAGGCCAGAAAGTCAGGAGAGAGGTCACGCCCCACACACCGTAGATCGCGACCAGCATGATGTACGAGGGGAAGAGGAGATGCAAGATGCCGCCAAGCCCTGTCGCGATCAGAGAGAAAACTAAAAGTTTTTTAGCCGAGATACGATCGGCAAGAATGCCGCCCACAAGATAAGATACCAGCCCCAGCAATCCGTAAGCGCTTCCAAGACTGCCCATCTGAGTGTTGCTAAGGCCATATGTTGAAATATAAGCATCATAGTAATAATATCTGAAATAAGGAAGACCATAAATAATAGAACCCGCAAAAGCCAAAAGACAAATTTTTAGAAAATTTTTACGGAAAAGCGAGTCTGATGTAGCTGGGTTCACCTTACATCCCTCTTTTCATTTTTTTATTTTTTTAAAATCATAGTATTTTTCAAGGTATTTTTTCTGCTTTTTGAATCCCCAATGCTCGTCTTTCATCCAATGGATAGCGCTAGCCACATCTTTTTTTTCGAGAGCATCTATTAAGTTTTCGTGCTGGTCGCAACACACCCTATCCCATTCCTCCATCTGAACTATCGCCGTTGGCGAATAATATAATCTTGAAGATATATTATTCCACAAAACAGGAAGATAAGTATTCTCAGACAATCCTAGATAAACATTATGAAACGTCCTATTGAGTTCCATGTGATCTGAAAAAGCCTTGCGCTCCGTACTTTCCCATATATGCCTGTTAATTTGTCTCATTATGGCGCAATGTTCTTTGGTAATATGGAGTATGGCTGTCTTCAAGGCTTCAGCCTCTATCATGCCGAGAGTTCCATAATAATTCTCGACATCTTTCAAGGAGAAATCCCTTATTATGATTCCTTTTCTGGGAAGAATAGTCACCATGCCCTCGCCCTCAAGCTGCAAGAGAGCATCCCGAAGCGGAGTTATCCCTATTCCGAGCTCGGAGCTGACCTTGCGCAAACTGATTGGGTCTCCCGGCCTCATGGACATCTGCGATATCTCTTTCCGGAGATAGTCACAGACCTGTTCTCTAAGCGATAACATGTGAAAATTCGGCTTGTTCCCGACCATTTCCTTCACCTCCTTTCATCGACACCCCCTAGCGAGCGCCGCAAAAGCGCTGAAAAACACTTCGCCTCTTTTTTCGGGTCCGCCCTCGACTCACACCTGGACCTCAATCCGCTTTTTCACGCGACTTACCTGATGTCTGATGTAACAGTTCTGTTTTTGTACAGTATCACCAACCTTCAGATTGCGCAAGACACAAAAACTTCCTCTTGCCGGAAATCCTTTTCACCTATCGGTGAACTTCGCGGCGGAGGCAACGGCGTCCAAGTCGGGAGACCCTGCGGGACGGTGGACCCGTCCCGCGCGCCGCCAAGATGGCCGCGCTCCCAGCAGGGGCAAAAACCCTCCACGACCGCGGTTGGGCGCGCTCGGCAGGGGTAAAACCGCGGCCGGGCTTTTCCTGGGAGCGTGGGCATCCTGCCCGCGTCCGCCCCGGAGGGGCGGTGGGTTCCTCACTCGTAACCGTCACCGTCGAGGAGACGGCGTCCAAGCCGGGAGACCCTGCGGGACGGTGGACCCGTCCCGCGCGCCGCCAAGATGGCCGCGCTCCCAGCAGGGGCAAAAACCCTCCACGACCGCGGTTGGGCGCGCTCGGCAGGGGTAAAACCGCGGCCGGGCTTTTCCTGGGAGCGTGGGCATCCTGCCCGCGCCCGCCCCGGAGGGGCGGTGGGTTCCTCACTCGTAACCGTCGCCGTCGAGGAGACGGCGTCCACGTCGGGAGACCCTGCGGGACGGTGGATCCGTCCCGCGCGCCGCCAAGATGGCCGCGCTCCCAGCAGGGGCAAAACCCCCTCCACGACCGCGGTTGGGCGCGCTCGGCAGGGGTAAAACCGCGGCCGGGCTTTTCCTGGGAGTGCCGTTGTCTTGGCACGCTTCGGAAGGAACGGAACGTTTCACGCCGCCGTCGCTTTTCCTGGGAGCGTGGGCATCCTGCCCGCGCCCGCCCCGGAGGGGCGGTGGGTTCCTCACTCGTAACCGTCACCGTCGAGGAGACGGCGTCCAAACCGGGAGACCCTGCGGGACGGTGGATCCGTCCCGCGCGCCGCCCTTGCCCTTCCTGGGAGCGTGGGCATCCTGCCCGCGTCCGCCCCGGAGGGGCGGTGGGTTCCTCACACGTAACCGTCACCGTCGAGGAGACGGCGTCCAAGCCGGGAGACCCTGCGGGACGGTGGACCCGTCCCGCGCGCCGCCCTTGCCCTTCCTGGGAGCGTGGGCATCCTGCCCGCGCCCGCCCCGGAGGGGCGGTGGGTTCCTCACACGTAACCGTCACCGTCGAGGAGACGGCGTCCACGTCGGGAGACCCTGCGGGACGGTGGACCCGTCCCGCGCGCCGCCAAGATGGCCGCGCTCCCAGCAGGGGCAAAATCCCTCCACGACCGCGCTCGGGCGCTCCCAGCAGGGGCAAAAACCTTCCGACTTCGGGGGGATGACGTCCATGCCGGGAGACTCTGCGGGAGGGGAACGCCACCAAGGCTTGACAGGGGAGGAGGAGGGGGGTAATATGCGTGCGTCTGCAATCATACGGTTGCCGATGACGTCGAAAAAACCTTCCCCCGAAAGGGGACCGCAGACGGGAGGGAAGAGTCTTGTTTCCCGATGACAACCTTCTTTTCAGCTCTCTGAGGAGCCTCGTCAAGAAGATGCACCGCCTCGGCGACAGGGAGATGGCGCCCTACGGGATGGGACATGGCGAGCTGCGTCTCCTGCTGCTCCTTTACGGCAACGACGGCTGCGGCCAGGATTACCTCATCTCGCGGCTCACCGTGGACCGCACCAACGTGGGAAGGGCCCTGGCCAAGCTGGAAAAGATGGGCCTTGTGCGAAGGATCCGAAGTCTCGACGACGGCAGGGCCAACGTCGTCTTCCTTTCCGACAGGGGTCGGGAGATGCAAGAGCCCCTTCTGGCCGCCAAGGAGCGGATCGAGAGGAAGGTTACGGGAGCCCTCTCGGACGACGAGATCGATCTTCTGTCCCGACTCCTTTTCAAGATGGACGAAGGCCTCTCCGACGGGAGCTGAAACCTCTATTCGAAAGATCGGGAGCGGCGACGGGCGACAATTACATGCGTGCGCAATCATGCAAATAGAGGCCGACGAGGCCTCCCGCGAGGAGGATATTCATGTACAGTCTCGGCATCGACATCGGCTACGCCTCCGTCAAGGTCTCTCTGACGGAGGATCTTCGCCTCCTTCACAACGCCTATCGTCTCCACAGGGGAAAGATCGTCCCGACCCTCCTCGATCTCCTGCGGGAGGTCTGCCGCCTCTACGGGGCCGAGAAGATCGCCTTCGCCGCGACCTGTGGCGGCGAGATCGAGCCAGGCGGCCTTCACCGCTGCGACGCCGTGTCGGCCCTTGTCGAAGGCGTCGCTCTCCTCGATCCCTCCTGTACGTCGATCATCGAAATCGGCGGCCAGAGCGCCAAGTACGTGACGGGCTGCGACGACAGGGCCCGTCTTCAGGTGGCCATGAACTCGAGCTGCGCCGCAGGGACGGGCTCCTTTCTGGAGGAGCAGCTTTCGAGGCTCGGACTGCGCCTCGAAGACTACGCCGCCGGGGCGGCCCGGGCGACGCGGGTTCCGCGCATCGCCGGGCGGTGCAGCGTCTTCGCCAAGACGGACATCACCCATCTCCTGCAGGAAGGCGTTCCCGTCGAGGACATCCTCCTCGGCCTGGCCTACGCCCTGATGGGCAACTACAGGAGTGCCGTCATCGGCCGCCTTCCCCTGACCAAGCCCCTCTTCTTCGCCGGGGGCGTGGCCCTCAACGGAGCCCTTCTGGCCGCGACGCGCGATCTTCTCGATCTGAAGGAGGGAGAGCTGGTCGTCTCGCCCGCCTCGGCCAACGCGGGAGCCATCGGGGCGGCGGCGCTGGCCCTGAGGGAGAAACGGGCCTACGACATGGCGACCCTGCTCAGGTTCCTGGAGGACGAGAGGCTGTCGTCTCCGAAAAAGGGCCTTCCTCGGCTGCCGCGACTGGAACGAAGCGAGGAGGACGGGAGGGACCGGCACCGCTGCGCCCCCCTCCCTGAAGGCTCTGCCTCGTGCTGTCACCTCGGCGTCGACGTCGGATCGACGAGCACCAATATCGTCGTCGCCGACGACGAGGGCCGCATCGTCACCTACCGTTACCTCCGCACCTTCGGCGACCCCGTCGCCGCCCTCCGCGAAGGCTTCGAGAGCCTCCGCCGCGAGCTGGGACCTTCCGTGCAGATCGGAGGGGCGGGCGTCACCGGGTCGGGACGCTACCGCATCGGCGAGCTGATCGGCGCCGACGTGGTCAGGGACGAGATCACCGCCCAGGCCCGGGCCGCCGTCGCCCTGAACGAAAGGGTCGACACGGTCTTCGAGATAGGAGGTCAGGACTCGAAGTACATCGCCATCAGGGACGGGGCCGTCGTCGACTTCCAGATGAACAAGATCTGCGCCGCCGGGACGGGTTCCTTTCTGGAGGAGCAGGCGAAGAAGTTCGACATCGCCATCGAGACTTTCGGAGACATCGCCCTGAACAGCGCCGCCCCCATCGACCTGGGCGAGAGGTGCACCGTTTTCATGGAGACGAGCGTCGCCGCCGCCCTCGCCCGGGGGGCGGCCATCGACGACATCGCCGCGGGACTCTGCTATTCCGTCGTCCGAAACTACCTCCATCGCGTCGTGGGACGCAAAAGGATCGGCGAGACCATCCTCCTTCAGGGAGGCATCGCCCACAACGGGGCCATCGTCAGCGCCTTCCGGGCCCTGACGGGCAAGGAGATCACCGTCGCCCCCTTCTTCAGCGTCACCGGCGCCTACGGCGCGGCCCTTCTGGCCAGGGAAGGCAAGGACGAGGGGCCTACGGCCTTCCGGGGGCTGGACGTCCTCGACAGGCCACGGAAGGAAGAGACGGCCCCGATCGACACCGCCGAGAGCACTCCCGACGCCTTCAGCCGAGAGATGGATTCGCTCATCTTCGACGAGGGGGAGGTCCGCCCCGACCCGTCGAAAAAGACCGTCGGGATCCCCCGAGCCCTCTTCACCTTCGGCATGTACCCCCTCTTCGGCACCTTTTTTCGCGAGCTGGGATTGAACGTCGTCCTCTCCGACCCAACGGACGAGAGAACCCTCGCTTTGGGGCAGCGCTACGCTCAGGACGAGATCTGCTTTCCCGTCAAGCTCGTCACGGGACATGTGGCCCAGCTCGTGGAACGGAAGGTCGACTACATCTTCTTCCCCGACCTCCACACGGTCATGCACCCCGATTCCCCGTCGCGCCAGAACTACGGCTGTGCCTACATGCAGCTGGCCTTCAAGCTCGTCAATCAGATCATGGGGCTGAGCGGAAAGGGCATCACCCTCCTGGCGCCCACCATCGCCTTCAACAGGGGGAAGGCCTTCATGACCGAGAGTTTCGCCCGCCTGGGCGCCCTGCTTGGCCGGACCGAGGAGGAGACGACGGGAGCCCTCGCCGCCGCGATGAAGGGTTTCCTCGACTTCGAGCACCGCCTCAGAGAGCGCGGGAAGGAGCGGATCGGTGACCTGAAGGAGGACGAGGTCGCCTTCGTCCTCATCTCCAAGATCTACGGCATCGCCGATCGGGCTCTGAACAGGGGGATCCCGGACAAGCTGCGCGCCATGGGCTACAAGGTCCTGGCCTTCTTCGACCTCCCCGACGTGGACGCCTCGGCCGAACACCCCAACATGTACTGGCCCTTCGGTCAGCACATCCTGGAGCCGGCCTACCTCGTCAGGGAACACCCCAACCTCTACGCCCTCTTCCTCACCCACCACGGCTGCGGCCCCGACTCGATCCTCCTCCACTACTTCAGGGAGATCATGGGCGACAAGCCCTACCTCAACATCGAAATCGACGAACACGCCTCGGCCGTCGGAATCGCCACCCGCGTCGAGGCCTTCGTCAACAGCCTCGATCGCAGACGAAAAAAGGCGGAAGCGATCGACGTCTACCGGGAGAAGATCGACCACAGACGCTGTCCCATCGCGACGGCGCTTCTTCCCTCATCGGCGGACGAGCTCCTCTACATCCCCCGTTTGCGCCCCTACTCGCGCCTTTTCGTCTCCTTGCTGAGGCGATGGGGCTTCCGGGCCGAAGAGCTCGCCGACCAGGACGAGCTCTCCCTGCGGAGAGGGCGGAAACAGACGCTGACCAACGAGCTTCTCTCCCTGACGGTCCTGCTGGGGAACCTCTTCCGCACCCTGGAGGGAAGAGCTCCCGGAGAACCGGAGGGGCGGGAGGAGGACGGAAGGGCCCGGGGAAGGGGGCTCTCCCTCCTCATGCCCCAGACGGAGGGGGCCGAAGTGGACGGCCAGTACGGCCGCCTTCTGCGGACCCGGCTCGACGAGGAGGGCTACGACGAACTCTCCCTCGTCTCCCCCTTCCTCGAGGACCTTCCCGACATGAGAGACGACGAGGGAGAGGCCCTTTTCCTCTGCCTTCTGGCAGGCGATATGGTGAACAACGCCCCCCGTCCGATGAGGGAGAGCCTGCTTGACCGTCTCTGCCTCGCCGTCGCAGGAGAGGGCCTCGACGGCCCCCTCCTGGTCCGAATGGCCCGGGAGATCGTCGCGACCCTGCGGGCCAGGACGCCGGGCAAGACCCTCCTGGCTCTGGGAGAACCCTTCGTCCTCTACGGCGACTTCATGAACGACGGCACCTTCGCCTCTCTCGAAGAGAAGGGAGGCCACCGCCTGGTCTACGCCCCTCTCGGCGAGTGCCTCTGGCTCTTCTGGGCCGACACGATCGACACCCTTCCCGAGGAGAGGCGAGAGCCCCGGAGGGAGCGCCTCCGCCGCCTTCGAGCCCTCATGGAAGACCTGTCGCGGGAACTGGCCCCCTTCAGCCCCTTCGCCGACGATCTCGACGGGCTCGTCACCTGCGCCGACGCCTCCGTCGGCCTCTACTCGGGCGCCTTCGGGCGCTACCGAAGCGCCAAGGCCATCGACGGGGCGGAAGGGATCGACGGCGTCATCGCCGTCTCCTCGACCTACGAGAACACGGCCGTCCTCCTCAACGCCCTCGCGTCGGGCCCCTCGCCCCGCCGGGCCAAACCGCTCCTCAACCTGGCCTTCGACGGCAACGAGAACGGGACGAACGCCATGAAAGTCGACGCCTTCGTCCGCTACATCTGAAGGGAAGGTCCCTTTTTCCCTTCGGCCCGCAAGAGGGAACCGGCACATCCCGCCCCGCGGAAAAAAAGAGAAGAAAGAGGTGACGGCAGTGGAAAGAAGACAGGGCTTCGGCCATCCCTGCAGCTTTCACATTCACGATCCCGAGAGGATTTTCGACGTCCTCGACCTGAAGGAGGGGACCTCCTTTCTCGATCTGGGCTGCGGAACCGGCGCCTACAGCCGCCTCGCGGCCCGCAGGATCGGCCCTTCGGGAAAGGTCTTCGCCCTCGACAGAAGAGGCGATCTCCTCCGAAGCCTCCGAGACGAGGCCGCAGAGGAAGGGCTCACGCAACTGGCCGTCGTCGTCGCCGACATCACTGAGCCCCTTCCCGTCGCCGACGAAACCGTCGACGTCTGCTTCCTCTGCACCGTCCTCCACTCCTTTCGGGAAGAGAAGGACCGGTCGGCCCTCTTCGGCGAAATGCGCCGCGTCCTCAAAAGCGGCGGACGGGCCGCCGTCGTCGAATGCCGCAAGGGAAGGACCGACTTCGGTCCGCCCGAAAGGTGGCGCCTCTCGGAGGAGGCCGTCGACGACCTGGCCGTCGGGGCCGGGCTGAGAAAGGTCTCGACGACGGACCTGGGCCTCACCTTCCTGGCCCTTCACGAAAAGACCTGACCGGCGGAGACAGACGCCATGACGCGAAGGGGGAGCCTCGACGAGGCTCCCCCTTCGCGTCGCTTCTTTCGCGCGCGGCGCTACATCATGTTGGGCAGGAAGAGCACGATCTGGGGAAAGACGGTCATGAGGAAGGCGAAGACGATCATCATGGCGATGAAGGGCATGACCGACTTGGAGATGAAACCGATCTTGTGGCGGCAGATGCCCGTGACGAGGAAGAGATTGAAGCCGATGGGCGGCGTGATGTTGGCGATCTGGACGAGGATGACGACGAAGATGCCGAACCAGATCGGATCGAGACCCAGGGCCGTCACGAGGGGAAGGAAGATGGGGACGGTCATGACGATCATGGAGTAGCCGTCGATGAGACAGCCCAGGAAGAGGTAGACGACGGTGATGAGGGCCATGACGGTGTACTTGCCCGCGCCGAGGGCGATGATGGACTCGCTGATGTACTTGGGCAGGCCAAGGAAGCCGAGGGCGACGGAGAAGAAGGAGGCGCCGATGAGGATGAGCATGATCATGCAGTTCGTCCGCACCGTGCCCATGACGCAGTCCCGGAAGATGGGGACCGTCAGGCATCCCGTGAGGACGGCCAGGACCGTCGCGCCCAGGACGCCGATGGCGGCCGCCTCCGTCGGCGTGGCCCAGCCCGTGTAGATGCTCCCCAGGACGAAGGCGATGAGGATCGCCACGGGAAGGATCTTGGGCAGACTCCGGAAACGCTCCTCCCAGGTGAAGCGGAGGGCCTCCGCGCCCGTCGCCTTCCTGTCGAGGAGGGACATGACGGCGATGTAGAGGCTGAAGAAGAACATGAGACCCAGCCCCGGCACGAGACCGGCGATGAAGAGCTTGCCGATGCTGGCCTGAGCGACGACGCCGTAGATCAGCATGGGCATGCTGGGCGGGATGAGGATGCCCAGGGTTCCCGAGGCGGTGAGGCTGCCGATGGAGAGGGAGTCGCTGTAGCCCCGCTTCTCGAACTCGGGGATGGTGATCTTGCCCACCGTGGCCGTCGTGGCGTTGACCGATCCGGTGATGGCGGCAAAAAGGGCGCAGGCGACGACGTTGACGTGGAGAAGGCCGCCGGGAAGCCGTCCCAGCCAGGGCGTGAGGCCGTCGAAAAGGTCCTCGGAAAGACGGGTCTTGACGAGAAGCTCGCCCATGAGAATGAACAGGGGCAGGGCCATGAGGGTGCTGCTGCTGGCGTTGTTCCAGATGACGCTGCCCAGGATGCGCTCCACGGGGAGGCTCGTGAAGCTCAACAGGGAGGCGGCCCCGACGTAGAAGAGGGAGACGCCGATCCAGAGACCGCTCGCCAAGGTAATGGCGAGAAGGAGGAGGATGACGACGAGGACCGTCGAAAGCATCAGGCCTTCACCTCTTTCTGCCCGAGTTTGATGAAGTTGACGACGTACTGGACGAAGAGGGCGAAGCTGCCCAGGGGCAGGAAGGCCTGGGGGATGGCCAGAAGGGTCTCCGAGACCTGGTAGGAGCGCTGGTTGTTGATGAAGGAACTGTGAAAGAGCTGGAACGTGACATAGGTGAGGTAGAGGGCGAAGACGATGGCCAGGAGATAGCAGACCTGCTTGGCCGTCCGGACCAGCCCTGGGAAACGGTCTCCGAGGTAATCGATGAGCTCCATGCGGATGTGGCCGTTGTACTGCTCGGCATAGGAGAGGCCGAGAAAGCTGCTGACGCCCATGAGATAGCCCGTGTACTCGTCGACGACGTAGAAGGTGGCGTGGAAAAAGCTCCGTCCGATGATCTCGGCGACGATCATGGCGCAGCCGATGACGAGGCAGAGGCCGCCGACGCGCCCGAAAAAGCGGCTGATGCCGTCGAGAAGGGGGATCCATTTCTTCATGTCCATCTCTCCTTACATAAAGAGGGGGCCCCCCTCGGGACTGCCGAGAGGGGCCCCGGGATCGCTTCTACTTGCCCTTGGCGCTCATGAAGGCGTCGTAGAGCGGCTTCGTCTCGGGATTCTTCTCGACGAACTCGGCGGCCACCTTCGCCCCCATGGCCTCCAGCTCGGCGCGGAACTCGGGAGAGAGCTCGGCGAACTGGAAGTCGGGCTTTTTGGCCTTGATGGCGCCCATGTCCTCGTCGACGACCTCGCGGACCCGGCCGACCAGCCAGGCCTCGGTCTCGGCGGCGGCCTGAGTCAGGGCCTCCTGCTCGGCGGCGGTGAGCTTGTTCCAGGAGTCCTTGTTGATCGTCGTGATGCTCGACGACGTCGTCACCTGGACGGGGATGCAGTACTTGGTCACCTCGTAGATGTTGCTCTCCCGAGCCGAGACGGCCGAGCTGATCGTGGCGTGGACGAGGCCCGTCGAGAAGGCCGTGTAGAGCTCGGCCAGGGGAAGGGCCAGGGGCGTGCCGCCGAAGGCCTCGACGAAGAGGGCGCCGCTGCGGTCATAGGTGCGGACCTTGAGCCCCTTGAGGTCGGCGGCCTTCTCGGCGGGCTTCGTCGTCCAAAGGTCGGCGAAGGGCCAGGAGGAGACGACGAGAAGCTTCTGGTTCCACTCGTCGCAGATCGTCTCGTAGTAGGGGCGGGCGACCTTGTTGAAGAGCTCGGCCTCGTCCCAGCCGTTGATCAGCATGGGCAGGGAGCGGACGCCGAAGATCTGGTTGTTGCCGGTGAGGCCCGTCGAGACGATCTCGGAAATGTCGAGCTGTCCCTCCTTGACGACGCGGAGCAGGTCGGGCCCCTTGTAGCCCAGGGCGCCGCCGGAGATGACGTTCAGCTCCAGGGAACCGCCCGTCAGCTCCTTGACCCGTTCGGCCATCATCTTCAGCCCCTGGACCTGGTAATGGGCGTCGGAATAGACGCTGTGGGCCGTCAATGTCGTCTTGGCCGAGGCGACGGTCCCGAAGGCCGTCACCGCCAGAAAAGCCGCCACCAACAACACGCCGAGCCGAGAGAATCGTTTCATTTCCACATTCCTCCTTGCCTACGATAGGTGAAGCGGAATAAGGTCTTCCGAAAAAAGATGAAACCACGCGACGCCGAACGTCAATCCGTGCACGGATTGTGAAAACCGACTTTCAAGTATCCTACCCTTGTCCCGCTTTTTTTCAAGAGGGGGCGCCATACCCGAACCCTCCGGCTCGGGACACCGCCTTCGACGCCGCAGCCGCGAATCGACGGGGTTTCGACCCCTCTCTGCCGACCGACGCGCAGAGCTCCGCCCCGGCGACGACGCTCATCCATGATGAGCCGAGTATAGGAAGGGGGAGGGAACTTGTCAATCGATTCGCAAAGACCGGAAGATTCGATCCGCTCCGGCTCCCCCGACAGGCTACAATGGAAAAATTCGAGATCTCCTGCCGGGAGGAAGCCATGAACGGACGGAACACCTTCGCCGACGATCTTCTCCGCTGGTATGCCCAAGAGGCCCGCGACCTTCCCTGGCGACGCCGAAGCTCGCCCTACTCCGTCCTCGTCTCGGAGTTCATGCTTCAGCAGACCCAGGTCGCCACGGTCATCCCCTATTTCACGCGCTGGATGGAGCGCTTCCCCGATTTCGAGAGCCTGGCCGCCGCCGACGAGGAGGAGGTCCTGCGCCTCTGGGAGGGGCTGGGCTACTACCGCCGGGCCCGATCCCTGCACGCCATCGCTCTTCTCGTGGCCGGCCCTCTCGGCGGCGCCCTCCCCGACGACTACGACAGCCTTCTTCAGCTGCCCGGCGTGGGTCCCTACACGGCGGGCGCCCTGGCCAGCCTGGCCTTCAACCGCCCCGAGGCCGCCCTCGACGGCAACGTGGAGCGCCTGATGACGCGCCTTCTCGACATCGCCGAGATTCCCGGCCCCGCCCTCAGGGAAGACCTTCGCCGCCGGATCACCGCCGCCATCCCCCCGGGCCGGGCCCGCGACTTCAACCAGGCCCTCATGGAGCTCGGCGCCCTGGTCTGTCTCCCCCGCAACCCCCTTTGCCTCTCCTGTCCCCTGAAAGGCCACTGCCTCGCCCTCGCGAGGGGTACTGCCGCCGAAAGGCCCCTCAGGCGCCTCCGCCCTCCCGTCGAGACGGTCCGCGCCCTGGCGCTCCTCGTCACCGACGGCGACCGTTTCCTCCTCCTGCGGCACCGCGACGGCGAGCGGTGGCAGGGACTCTGGGAATTCCCCACCTTCGACGGCGACGAGGAGAGCGTCGCCGCCGACCTGCAACTGGACCGGACCGCGTGGAAGAAGGCGGGATCGGTCCGCCACAGCTTCACCCGCTACCGGAGGGAGATCTCCGCCTTTTCCCTCGCCGTCGGCCTTTCCCTCCCCCTTCCCGGCACGGAGGATCGCGAGGCCCGATGGGTCGCCCGGGAGGAGCTGGGGGACTACCCCCTTTCGGCGGGAAGCCGTAAGATCAGAGAAGGCCTGATCGCCCCGGCCGAGGGGGAAAGCTCCGTTGACGGCGGAAGGGGGAAGGCCTAGACTTGTCCACCGTCCCTTCCCGATTCCGCGACGACGGGGACGACCGGCCCCGACGAAAATCCAGCCCCGAACGACGAGGTGACGCCATGATCCGCTGCGCCAAGATGAACGGTAACGGCAACGACTTTCTCGTCATCGACAACGGACGGAAACGTATCGACGACGAGACCCTTTCCCGCATGGCCCGCCTTCTCTGCCGGAGACGGGAGTCGGTCGGCGCCGACGGCCTGCTCGTCTTCGAGCCTTCGACGACGGCCTCCTTCCGCATGCGCGTCTTCAACAGCGACGGATCGGAAGGGGCCATGTGCGGCAACGGCGCCCGCTGCATGGCGCGCTACGCCTGCGAGCAGAACCTGGCCCCTCCCAAAATGACCTTCGAGACCGACGGAGGCGCCGTGACGGCCCTCGTCGAGGGACGGCGCGTCTCCCTCACGCTGGCCTCCGTCCCGCTGGAAGACATCGTCATCGACGAGCCCCTCGTCGTCGGCGACGAGGCCCTCCGCTACTCCTTCCTCACCGTCGGCGTCCCCCACGGCGTCGTCTTCCTCAACCGCCCCCTCTCGGAGGGGGAGATGACCTTCCTCGGCTCCACGATGCGCCACGACAGGGCCCTCTTCCCCGAGGGAGCCAACATCAACTTCGTCACCGCCGACGACGAGGGGCTCTTCGTCGCCACCTACGAACGCGGCGTCGAGGCCCTGACCCTCTCCTGCGGCACGGGATCGACGGCCTCGGCCATCGTGGCCTGCCTGACGGGACGAAGCGGCCCCGAGGCCACGGTCCGGAACCCCGGCGGCGTCCAGGAGATCTCCCTCCTCTTCGAGGGGAGGAGCTCCGTCGTCCCCTCCCTGGCCGGCCTCACGACCCTCGTCGGCTGGGTCGAGGCCTCTGACGAGGCCTTCCTGTAGAATACCTGCCGTATCGGGCGGCGAAGAGGGCGACCCGGGATCGCCTCTTCGCCGCCGCGATGCCGATCGGCCGCGCCTCGGCGCTCCGTCGCAATAAAGGATCACGGGCGGAGGGCTCCCCGCGAGAGGGGACGCCTTTTCCGCCATGAATCGGGACAAGGGGAGTGACGAAAGGGAATGGTCGAAAACAGGGAAATCGCCGTCCCCATGGCCCTGCTTCTGGTCATGGCCGAGGCCGAAGGCCCCCTGGGGGCCGGAGCGGCCCGGGAGGCCCTGCTCCGCGACGGCGTCGACATCAGCGAGGCCACGGCGGGGCGGCTTCTCCGCGATCTCGAACGGGAGGGACTGGCCCTCAAGGTGGGCGTCCAGGGACGGAAACTCACCGAAAAGGGGCGGGAGGCCGCCGCCGAGATCTGCCGACGGCGGACCAACGAGGCCTCGGCCGAGGCCCTTCTCGAGGCCCTGCGCCCGACGGACAAGGGAGAGCTCGTCGACCTCGTCGTCGCCCGACGGGCCCTGGAGACCGAGACGGCCCGCCTGGCCGCCCTCAACGGCACCGAAGAGGAGCTGGAGCGACTGAGGGAGATCGTGGCCGAGACGAGACGACTCACCTCGGCGGGCAGGAGCATGGCCGGATCCGACGGCGCCTTCCACGCCCAGATCGCCCGCATGTCCCACAACTCCATCCTCGAGGCGGCCCTCCACCTCATCTGGCACAACGGCCAGTACTCGCCCCTTCTCGAGGCCATCCGCCACAAACAGGGGCGCACCCTGGGAAGCGACCACGAGCGCCTCTTCCAGGCCATCGCCAGCCGCGACGGCGAGCGGGCCCGCCTGGCCATGACGGAACACCTGAACAACGTCCTCCGCGACGTCGAGGCCCTGCCCGACGACGGAGCATGAACGAACCCGCCCCTGCCGCCTCGCGGAAGTTCCGCGAGGCGTTTTTTTTGTGCCCTTCTTCCGGGAATCGCGTTGAGAAAACCGTCTCACAAGGTTAAGATATCCCTAAGGGAAGCAAAAACCGTTGACAGGGCGTGAAAGGCGGGAGGCGGCCTTCGACGGCGAGGGAGTATCGAGATCCCGTGGCTCTACTGCCTTCGTGCGGAGATGCCGCAAAACCCCGACCGGTGACGGCACTTGTGAGGGCCCTCTTCGGCAATGCCCTCCGAAGCCGGAGTTTCAGGCACTTCAGGCCCGACGGAAGAAGCGTGACAGAAGATGACTAATAAAGACACACTCTGGAACTTCCGAATAAACCTTGTACATCCAAATTTTACGTCTGAATTGGAACACCGGGAGGAGAATAATCGCCATGAGCGAAAAACCGAGAAAATGCATTCTCACCACGGTAGGAACATCATCAAGGAACAATCTGCATAAAATAATCACAGACGGGTACGATGAATTACTAAACAACTTATACACTGAAAAGGCTCAACATGAAATATCTATCATAGTTAAATTAATAATAGACAAGGGCAAACTTCCAGACCCGGCCAAAATTCTATCCGAAACTCCCAGCGAGAGAATGATCAACGCAGAATTACAAAGTCTGATCCTTTGGATATTAAACAAAACTAAAGGATCAAAATTTGAAAGCATGAACTTGGTTGTGATATTATTTCCATCAAAAGATCCGGAATGCATACTTAACGCAAAAATATCAGAAATTTATATAAAATTATTGGATTCATCGCCATACAAATCCAGCTTTGGGATAAATTCTATTGATTGCAAAATAGAGGATCTAGATATCAGCGTTAAATCTAATGCTCTTTTCTCTAGGGGAATTGACTCTCTTTTTAAGGCTTTTGACGAAAAAAGAAAAGATTTTCACTACTCGACATATGACTTTGTCATAAACTGTACCGGAGGCTACAAGGCCGTCACGGCTTTCTCCACCCTCTACGGTCAAATTCACCAACTTCCCTGCATCTACACGTTTGAGTCCAATGACAAAGACACGCTGGACCTCCTGCCCCTCCCCCTTTCCTTCGCCCTGGGGCAACTTGACGATGAAATGGCCCTTCTAAGGGGCCTGTGCAGCGGCGATACCCTCCCTCTCACGAAAGAACAGATCACATTTCTTCCCGATTGGGTTCGGGGACTTTGTTCCGCAGAAGAGGACGACTCCGTCAGACCCTTACACCTGGCCCAAGTCCTCGTCGATCACTACGACAGGAACCGCCGCAAAGCCTCCGGCGTCGGACAAGGACTTCTCGACGAGATCCGCCGCCGCCCTGGAGGCGAACCCCTTGCCGCGTACATCGAGAGGCGCATCGCCAACGAGTGGGCCGAACTCTGGCTGGGCGACCAGATCCCCGAAACGGTCGAACACAGCCGCCGCCACTCGAAACGGCTCATGGAAATCGCCGCCAACGTCTTCCGGTCGGCACGCCCGGAAGACGTCGAGGCCGTGGGCCTGAATGACGCCAAGGCTTTGGCCCTCTTCGTCACCGCCATCTACCTCCACGACATCGGCCACACGGCTCTGGCCTTTCCCGTCACGCCCAGCGGAGGCGGCGCCTTCCCTCTAGGCCTTTTCCCCTCGTCGGTGCGCGAGGTCCACCATCTCCTCTCAAGAGACCTGATCCTGGCCGAGGGAGAAGACCTCCTCCCTGACGACGGCAGCGATCTGGCCCCCATGCTTCGGGAACTGGTACCCCTCGTCTGCGCCTACCATCGGGGCTACACCCATCTGCTTAAAGAGCAGAAGACGGCACAGCCCAAGGGCGCCGTCTCTCAGGTGGGGAAGCTCCTCTTCGGCGACGAGCACTTCAACGAGACGCTGCGCCCTCTGGAAGAGGTACTTGAGGCCAAAAAGGGGAAAATCGCTGCCTGGGGCCTCTCGATCCCCAAGGTGCTGGCCTGCGCCGCCCTGCTTCGCGTCGTCGACGGCTGCGACGTCCAGGCTGACAGAACCGTCGACGACGTCTACCTGAAGGCCCGCCAGAAACGGACGGAAAAGGAAGGCCAGGCCCTCTGGCAGCAACTGGCGTTCTTTGACACGAAACTTCCTGCCGAACTTGGCAACAAACTGTGCGAACTTAGAGATCTCATCGATTCTGAGCGCATCGATTCTGAGCGCATCGAGGACCCTCTTCGCGTTAAGGATCAGGCGGAAGCCATAAAAGCGCTGACCGGAGACATCTACACCGCCGTCTTCGACGATCTCATCGCTCTCAAAGGCTCCGGAGACTGGGCTTTCATCAACGAAGACTTCGAGAAAATCCAGGCCCTTTCGCTGGCCAACCGCGTGGCCTTCAAGTGGGAGCAGTTCCTTCACTTCCGCAAACACCAGGCCGTCGGCTTTGTCCTCCCCATGCCTTCCGCCGACGGCAAGGGCGTCACCATCGGCATCTGGCCCAACAATGAACTCCGTCCGGACAATGCAGCTTTGGAAAAAGTCCGCGAGAGCATCCAAGAGGAGCTTTCGGGGAAAGAGGATGACCAGGCCCGAGGCAAGCAACGGCCGGGCGGCGTCGGAGACATCCTGGAGTCCCTTGGCCTGAAGCCCGAAGTCATGGGAGAACGAAGCGATGGCCGGTGACTCAAGGGCCTGGCTCGACGAAGTCGATCAGGTCATCGACCGCTGCCTGGCCGGCCTCCGGGGCCAGCGCCGGCTTTCGGCGAAAAGGGGACCGAGAAATCCCGTTCCCGACAGACCGGACCTGCTGCGTCAGGAGATCCTCCTGTCGGGATCTGCTGCCAAGCACACCTTCGGCTTGGATAAATGGGGGCTCCGCTGGCTGATTCCGACGATAGACGTCCTCCGCCTGCCGGAGGGAGAACATCGGATTTTCAGCTACAGGGCCCGTCTCAAACCGTCGGGAAGCAAAGACAGGGAATCGCTCAAGCTCAACGGGGTCGCTGACCTGGATCAGATGGAGATCGTTTCGACCTGGTCCGACTTCGTCGAAAACGCCTGGGGCCGCTTCGCCCGGAAGCTCAACCGGGAGGGAGAGGCCCGCATCGAATGGTTTCTGGGGCTCGAAGCCGTGATCAATTCTCTCTGGGTTTCCGGCAAAAGCCGAAGCCTGGCCTTGATGAGCCCCTTGACGGGCAATCCCCTGCGGCGCCTGGAGGAGCGCCGCAAGGTCGAAATCGCCCTCAATCCCCGGGGCGACGGCCCGCTGCGACGTCCCCACCACAGCCACGAAGGGCGCCTCTGCCCTTATCACACTCCCGAATCGGAACGCATCGGCCTCCAGCTCCACCTGACCGCCGACGCCGTGATCGAGGACAAGGCCATCCGATCCGGCCGCTCCCGCCTATCCCTGGCCGTAGGCCTCGTCCCCCACGGCCGCCACAACGACGGCCCCCGTCTCCTCATGGGAGGCAAAAACCTCAAGCAGGCCGAGGCGGGAATCCGGGGCGAACCCTCCCGTATTCCCGGAGACTGCGAGGGGCACCGTCTCCGGCGACTGGATCTCGGCGGCGAGGCGATCGAGAAGGGCCGCCTATTCCCCTATCTCGGCGTCAACGCCCTGGTCGCCGTCATGCCCTGGGAAGGGCTCACCTACGAAGACGGCCTTGTCGTCTCCCGCTCTTTCGCCGAGAGGCTGGCCCTCCCCGAGGCGACGCTGGAACAGCGGGAAACGCTCCTCCTCGAAGAGAGCTCTCCGGCCACCCTCACGCAAAAAGAGCTCCAGCGGGAAGTCGACGCCCTTGTCGGGTGCTGCTGCCGCTTCGACGACCCGCTCCCCCTGCCGCCGACCCTCCGCCTTCTGGGATTTCAACCGAGGCGCTATCACTGGAACGACAGGGCACGGCTCGATTCGGTCACGGTCCGCCTCCTTCAGGGACGGCCCCGGGGAAAGGGGCGGACCCGCCGCCAACCGCTGGAGGTTCGCCTTCTCTACCGCTTCAGTCTGAACCGTCCCCTCGCCATCGGCGACAAGATCACGGGGCGCCACGGTAACAAGGGGGTCGTCACAGCCATTCTCGACCGACCGCCTCAAGCTCTCATCGACGGCCAACGCCGCGACATCGACCTCATCATCTCCCCCTGTTCGATCATCGGGCGCAAGAATTTCGGCCAGATCGCCGAAATGGTCCAGTCGCTCTTTACGGAGGATATCGCGTCGGAGACAGACAGAAACTGGCGTCAACGGCTGGCCGATCTCAAAGGACAGGGCACCGACGAAGGAGGACGCTTTGAGATCGACTGCGGCGACGGCAGAAAGGGCCGGGCCTTCTGCGGCTACCAGTACATCTGCCGACTCCATCACCACAGCGCGAAAAAGCTTCAGGCCCGCGGAGACGGCGGCCCCAGAAGCACCCTTCTCTCCGAGCCGATCAAGGCGGGTACGCTCTCGGGGCAGAGGCTGGGAGAGATGGAAAACTGGGCCATCCTCAGCCACGACGGCACCGTCGACGCCGAGGATTTCCTGACGGCCCTCCGGAAACAGAACAGCCCTCCCGACCGGACATGGCGGGTTTTTCGCACCATCCTGCGCTCCCTCGGGCTCGATATCGTCTCCGACGACAACGGCATCACCACGGCCGCCACCAGGGGAGAGCCTCTCTCCCTGCAGGAAGGGATCATGCAGAAGCTCCCTCAGGCGGAGGCTCGCCGGGAAGGTCCGGCCAACCCTTCCGCAGAGGAGCCTCTCTACCTGCTCGACTTTGCCGCTTTCCCAGAAACGACGCCATCGGATGCTTCGGCCGGAGAAGACGAAACTCCTTCCGAAGCGGTCCCTTCACTGCCTTCGGCCCTCGCCGCATCCCTCCTCCGGCTTACCGGCAAGCCGGAGAGACTGCCGTCTCGGGGAAAGATCCTCCGGCTTCTCTCCCTCTTTGAAAGATCCCAGGTCGACGGCGCCGAGCACCCCATGGTAGGACCGCTGCGCGAGCTGGCCCGCCTCCCCCGGAAGCCCCAGGACGGCGAGAACGACGACACCATCCCCCTCGAAGGGCTCCTCTTCTTCCTCGCCTGGACCGACGCCTCCACCGGACCCCGCTACGGCTTCCCCTTCGACCCGGCCATCGTGGAGGTTCTCGACGACACCGCCTCCATCCGACGGGTCCTGACGGCTCTGCTGTCCCTCGCCTACGGAAAGGGAGAGAATCTGGAGGACCTCCTCGACGCCCTCTCAAACTACCGCAAAAAGCTCGTCGGCCTCCTCAAGGGGAAGAAAGGCCTTCTGAGAGGACACCTCCTGGGGCGACGCTACAACCGCACGGGAAGAGCCGTCATCGTCCCCCGACCCGGACTCCGCCCCGACGAAACCCTTCTCCCCGCTTCCATGATCGCCCGCATTCTCGACGGCCACGGGTCGGCCCGGCAACTCATCGACGCCGCCGGTCTTGACGAGAGCGACTGGCAATCTCTCCGCCGCGGCGACGGCACGGCCGATCTTTTTCGGAGGCTCAACGAGGCTCTGAACGAACATCCCTTCTGGGTCCTCCTGATCCGTCAACCCAGCCTTCATCGTCACAACGCCCAGGCCTTCCGCGTCCGCTGTCACGACGAGAATGTCATCGGCCTCCCCCCTCTGGCCACGCCGGGCTACAACGCCGACTTCGACGGCGACACCATGGCCGTCGTCGTCCCCCCAGAGGGATTCGAGGATCTCTCCTCCTGGAGCCTCGTCTTTCACCCGGGCCTTCTCGGCACGGGGGCACCGGCTCTCTCGGCAGAAAACGACCTCGCCCTGGGCTGGCTCGCCCTGAGCGGACAAAGACGACTCTTCTGGCTCACTCAGGCTGGTCTCAAGGCCCAGGAGAAGCAAAAGGCCTCTCTGAGCGATCTTCTCCTGGGCCTCTGCCGCAGTCACAGCGCCGGGGACCTCGCCGAAACCCTGGGGGCTCTTCAGGCCGAGCTGGCAAAAGCCTCGACGGCCTCCTGTTCCCTGGGCCCCCTCGAACTGGAGGCCCTCTGGAACGACGGAAACCTCGCCGAACTTCGGGAGGAGGCCCCCCGATGCCGCGACAGAGCCGCCGGCGACCTCTCCGGCGACGGCATCTCTCATCATCGTCGGAGCTGGGAGGATCTGCGGTGGAAAATGGAAGAGGCCGTCAAGACCTTCCTGAAAAGGCAGGAGGACGGGGACCTCGTCCGCCTCATCTCCGGCAAGGCCAAGGGAAAACCTTCGGATCTCGTTCAGGGCATGGGCTGCCTGGGTTTTCAGGAGGAGGCCGCCGCCATCGAGGACTTTGGGGGCCCCGACCTCGCCCGCGCATGGATCACAGCCTGCCTCTGGGAGGGGCTCAGTGAAAAGAACCTCTTCCTTTACAGCTACGAATCCCGCCGTGCCATGGCCTCCAAAAAACTCCTCGTCGCTCAGGGCGGCTACCTAGCCCGGCGTCTCGCCGAAGGGCTTTACGACAGCCGCATCACCGAAGACGACTGTCTCTCCGAAAAGGGTCTGAGCCTCTCCTTCCGGTACGGACCTGAGGGGCAAGAGAGGATCCGTCTCGCCACAGGCGGTGATCCTCTCGATCTCTTCGAGGCTGACCCAGGCCGGGGCCTTTCGCGAATCGCCTGGGGGCGCTGTCCCGTCGGCATGAAGCGCCTCCTCGACAGTGACGACCTTTCGGCGATCCTCGGTTACTGGAAAGAGGGCAGGCTGTCGAAGAAGAAAGACCTCGCCGACCACATGGCCCGAAACGGCGGCTCCCTGGTCCTGCGAAGCCCTCTGACCTGCAGCACCTCCGGCAGAGGCCTCTGCGCCTGCTGTGCCGGCGCCGACCGGGCTCTCATGCCCTTCGACAGGCCTGCTTTTCAGAAAATCGGCCGCCCCGTCGGACTCGACGCCGCCATGGCCATCGGCGAGCGGGGAACGCAGCTTTCCATGAAGGCTTTCCACGACGTCGGCTCCAAGGTCAGCAGCGCAGCCCGGCTGGAGGAACTCCTTCTGAACCGGAGAAAAAAAGGAAGCCTGCCTGAGGAAATCGCCGACCTTCTGAGCCTTCTGGAGGACGAAGGGAACAACCTGCCCCAGGCCCTGATCCACTACGAAATCGCCCTGAGAGCCCCGGGAGGGCTCGCGGCATGGGCCGATGACGACGAGAAACGCTGGCTGGCCGCCCTGGCCTACGAGCGGCTCGACGAGAAGCTCCAGCCCGGCAGGCGGGACGACCTCTCGGGCCTGAAAAGCTCCGTCCTGCTCCGGCCGGTCAGCCTGAAAACAAGGGGGGAACAGCCATGACCGCTCAACGGATGCGCCCTGGCCGAAGCACCAGGCAAAAACCCGCCCCTGCTCAAATTCCGGAGCCATCGCCCCAAACCAGGACATCCGCCTCCCGGCACCAGAGAGGACCGGGGCTGATGGGCTTCAACGAAATCGCCCCTTTCGACGACCCGCTCCCGGAAATCATCGAGGAGGAGCCCGACTGCGACGACATCGAGACGGAAGAGGACGAATACGACGAGCCGACCGACGAAGAGCCCGATCCCTTTGAAGAGCTTCATCAGGGGCTCCGGCTGAACCTCATCTGGCTCTGGGACGGCGAATGCCTGCTCTGGTGCGGACGCCGCCTTCCCCGGAAAAAACCGCTCTTTTGGGAAAAGCTTCGCCTGGCCGTGGAGACGCTCCTGAAGCGACTGCCCGAGGTCGACCCGATCTTTTGCGACTTTCAGGCCCTTCAGGGACTGGCCCAGTCGACCTGGATCGACGGCCTCACGGATAACAGATCCGGTTCGGCCAACCTCGAAGGGCAGGCCATGACGGACCTGGACGGACATCTCTTTCCCCTGGCCCGGCTCCTCGCCGACCAGGGAAACGCCGAAGGCGAGCTCCCGAAATATCTGAAGACGGCCTGGCTGGAGGAGACGATCCGTAAAAGACTCGGCCTCGACGCACGCGCTTCCGTCTCATGGCGCCAGGTCAAAACCTGGCTGCCGGAGGCCGTCGAAAACTTCTGCCGCGACCTGGGCCGCATCACCGCCGAAGCCTTCCCCCTCAAGGAAACCGTCATCCCCTTCCAGCAGCCGCAAGAGTCGACGCTGCAGCGCAAATGGCTTGCCGAACTGAGAGCGGACAACCGTCCCACGAAACGGAAGGAGCCCCTGCAATGACCGATAAGACGCCCCTCGTCGTCCAGATCGAATGGAACGACTTCGAGACGGCCCGACAACTTCTCGGGAAGCACTTTGAAGCCCTCTCGGCGACGGAGCAACACCCTGACATGGCCGCGACTGAACTTACCGTCGTCACCGGCGAGAGCGAGGTCAGGCCCCACCTCCTCGTCGCCGCGCCGGACTTCCTGAGCCACAAGCGAAACTGGGAGCCTCCTCTGCCGACGCTCATCGTCCTCGACAAGGACGACCCCCGCGGCCAATGGAACAACGACGTCGTCAGCGCCTTCCGCTCCCTCGACTACGATATCGTCGGCATCGTCAGGGGTTCCCGCCTCTTCGGAGAGCAGCTTCCCGACCCCGACGAATCGGCCCTCCTGGAGGGAGTCCTCAAGGAAGCCGCCAGAAAGCTCCTGCGGAAAAAACTCCAGGAGGAGGGGCTCTCCAAGCCCATCGGATGGAAGGCCCTTCTGGAGGAAACAATCGACCCCGGCTTTGTCAGCCTCTTCGCCGACCCGGCCACAAGACAGATGGCGTCGGACCTCAAGAGGGCCATCCTCTCGGTGCAAAGACGCCTGGCCTCCGAGCGGTCCTTTTTCGACGAACTCCGCGACAGCCCTCTGCCTCTGAAGGAGGGAGAAGAAGGCATCGACTGGGAGGCGCTTGCCCGATCCGAAGAGGATCGGCGCGTCCGGACGCGCCGCATTCCCTCCGTGCTGCTTCTGGGCGAAACGGGAACGGGCAAGACCCTCCTGGCCCGTTGGATCGCCGAAAGCCTCCTGGTCGGAGCCGAAAACAGCCTCTACCGCGTCAACATCTCCGCCGTCGGGCGCGAGCTGATCGACGGAGAACTCTTCGGCTCCGTCAGAGGAAGCTACACCGACGCCCAAGACAGCCCCGGCGCCTTCCTGGCCAACAGGGGCAAGGTCATCTTCCTCGATGAAATCGGCGACATGCTCCCCGAACACCAGACCCGCCTGCTCCTCTACCTCGACAGCGGACAGGTCCGCCCCACGGGCTGGAACGGGAACCCCTTCCAGGCCCCCTCCGTCGTCGTTGCCGCCACGAACCGCCCTGTCCGCGACTGGGCCCAGGGCGACGACGAGCGATTCCGGGCCGACCTGCTCCACCGCTTCGACCGAATCGTCGAAATCCCGCCCCTGAGGGAGCGCCGCCAGGACCTGCGCCTGCTCATCAGCCTCACCCTCCAGGCCGACGACGTGAACCCCCCGAAAGGAAGGGAACGGACCGTCGAGCGCATCTCCCTCGACGCCGTCAGCGAACTGGAAAGCCGACCCTATCCCGGCAACTTCCGCGACCTGCGGACTGTTCTCGCCAGAGCCATCGAAAGAGCCGAGGCCGAGGAAAGCCGGATTCTCTGTCTGCGCCATCTGAGATGAAGGGACCCATGGCATCCGCACTTTTCACTCAAAGAATCCATATATAGCCTCAGAGGCCCCTGAATTCCGAAAAAACGCCCATTCCCAGGGGGCCCGAAAGAGGTGAAGTCATGAAGGCCAGACGAAAGATCTTCTCCTGGACCTATGGGACCTCCAACAGCCGCAGCCGGCGCCGGATACACCGCTTCCGCTCCAAGGCGGAGCGCAGCGCCGGCCGGCTGGAGACGCGAGAAGCGCTCCGCCTCCACCCGAGAGGCGAAGCCGACCGGAAAGGAGACTGACCATGGATACCGACAGAACCCCGACACGCCTACTCATCGTCTCGACCTGCGGCACCAGCCTGCTCACCAACGGCCCCATGTCTGACGAACTTAGGAAACTGCTCCGCAGGACCGCCAACGACACGGGAAAAACCCTGGCCGCAACGGACCGGAGTTTCATCGACGATCGGCTGAAGGAAAAAAGGGACAGCCTGGCGAAGGCCTCACCCGGTGAGGCCCGGGACTTAAGCGCCGAACTCAACGGCCTCCTGGGCCTCTACGATGAGGACCTTTCCCGGGCGAAGGGCGGCCACCACATCTTCCTCCATACCGACACCTACCAGGGTGAGGCCGTTGCCGAAACCCTGGCTCACTGGAGCCGGCAGAAGGGCCTTATCTCGGAAACCCTCAGGATCGACCGTCTCAACGCCGCCCGGGTGGAAGACTTTCACGAAGGCATGGCCAACCTGGCTGCCTGGTGCGCCAACACCCTGCCCGGTTATCGCAGCAGCGGCTACCGCATCGTCTTCAACCTCATCGGCGGCTTCAAAAGCCTCCAGGGCTTCATGCAGACCCTGGGGATGTTCCACGCCGACGAGAGCGTCTACCTCTTCGAGGGCGAGCGGACACTCCTTCACATCCCCCGCCTCCCCATCGACCTCGACGAAAGCGCCAAAACCCTGATGCGGGACAACCTCACTCTCTTTCGCCGCCTGGCCCGGGGCTCTCTTGCCGCTTCGGAGTGCACGTCCATCCCCGGAACCCTTCTCTACCGCCTGGGTGACGAATGCGAACTCTCTCCCTGGGGCCGCATGCTCTGGGACCGCTTCCGCACGGCCGCATTCGAAGAGCGGCTCTGGCCCTCCCCCTCGCCGCTCATCGTCTACACCGACAAATTCGAAAAAAAAGCCGCCACTCTCTCGGAGGGCAAATACCGGCGCTACCTCAACGAGCGCCTCGACGACCTGGCCCGCCACCTCGAAGGCGGCGGCAAGGTGCGGGCCAATCTCAAACGCCTCGACCTGAAACCCCTCAGGGGCAACCCCTGCCCGCCGGCGACCCATGAAATCGACGCCTGGGCCGAAGGAGGGGCCTGGCGCATCTGCGGGCGTTTCGACGGCCAGACCTTCATCCTCGAAGATCTGCTGCCTCATGGCTTCTGAGCAGAACCGAGGGAAAACCGTTCCCAGGTGTCAGAAACCTCTGTGACCCCGTTGAAGGAGAGTGATCGTTCATGGCACGCACCATCGGCGGCCCTCCTCCTGAAAAACCGTCTCCCGGCAGACAGGAGGAGTTTTTCGAGGAATCTTTCGATATTCACGTCGTCACGCCCCTTTTCGGAGGAGGCGTGACGGCCGGAGTCGTTGACGCCACAAACCCCATCCGGGGAACGTCCATCAGGGGCCATCTGCGCTTCTGGTGGCGCGCCACGGCCGGGCGGAGCTGCGCGTCATCCCAAGAGCTTTACGAGCGGGAATCGGCGCTGTGGGGAGATACGAAAAAGGCGAGCAGCGTTTACGTGGTTGTTGCGAAGTGGCAGAAGGAATCTCCTTCTCCCTGTGCCTTTTTCCCTCCAGACAAGAACTTCCCAAGCTTCTACGACGGCTTCCCCTCTTATGCCCTCTTCCCCTTTCAGGGGAAAAAAACAAACGGAAGAGTGACGCAAGAACCAGGGGAGGCCATGAAAGGGAGCTCCTTCACGCTTCTGGTTCGCGGGCCTCAATCAGCGCGATCCGAACTTTTTCAGGCTATCCGTGCCTGGATCTGCTTCGGCGGACTGGGTGCCCGAACCCGAAAAGGAGCGGGCTCTCTCTACTGCCCCACTCTTTCTCCCGGTACCCAGGACAATCTGGCCCGCTGGCTTCAGGAGCACTTCGGCAACCTCAACGGCGCCAAGACCGGTTCGCTTCCCTGGCCGACTTTGGGAAGAGCCGTCCTTATCGAGAAGAAATCCGACGACCCCGTCCGGATCTGGGATCAGGTCATCAAGCTCTACAAAGACTTTCGCCAAGGCGAAGGGGTTGGCCGTAATCCCGGCAGAGAGAACAGGCCCGGCCGTTCCCGCTGGCCCGAGGCCGACGCCATCCGCCGCGTGGCCGGAACGCATGACCGTCGGCACGAGCCGGACCCCAACAAACCCTGCGCCTTCCCACGGGCCTCCTTCGGCCTGCCCATCATCACCCACTTCAAGGACAGCGGGAGAAACGGTCTTGACCCGGAAGACACGGAGCTCTACCCCGTGAAGGATAAAAAGAAGAAAGACCGCATGGCAAGCCCGGTGATCGTCAAACCCCTGGCGACAGACAAAACGAAAGCCGTCGCCCTCATCGCCGTTCTCAACGCCCCTCTTCCCGACAACCTGGAATTGCACCTGAAGGGAAGCAATCTCCTGCAAGGGCAGCAAAGCAAGATCATCACCCCCGCTTCGGCCACCTACGACAAGTCGCCGCTGAAAAACCGCTCCCCTCGCGGCGACGCGATCGAAGCCTTGATCGCCTTCGCGAAAGAACAGGGCTTCCGGGAGGTGACATCATGACCGCCTATCTCCTCAACCTCTCCATCGGACCCGTTCAGCCCTTCATCGCCGCCGCCAGGCGGACGCGCGATCTCTGGTTCGGCTCCCGCCTGCTTTCCGAAATCTGCCTCGAAGCGGCCCGAGCCGTCCGTGAAACGTCCCGCCCCGTCCGTAACGGCGACAGTCCGCTCATCTTTCCCAACGAGTCCGCCCTGAACGGCAAAGACGAACCGAACGTCGCCAACGTCATCATCGCCCTCGTGGATGACCCTCAAGAGGCGGCCCGCAAGGCAAGGGAAGCCGCCCAGGCGTGCCTGGAACGCTACGGCGACCAGGTCCTGTCCCGCTTCTCCAACGTCATCGATGAGAATCTCTGGCGCGCCCAGCTCTCCGACGCCCTGGAATTCTTCGCCGCCTGGGTGCCCTGCAAGGGCGACGCCGACTATGACGAGGCCCGAAAACGCCTGGCCTCCCTCATGGCGGCCAGAAAGAACGTGCGGGACTTCGCCCCTCCTCTGTCGCCGCCCCGGCCCGGCCTCAAATCCTCTCTCGACGGCCGCAACGAGGCCCTGCTCGTCGGCAAAGACATGGAAGCCTCCCTTTTAAACGGCAAAATCGGGAAGGCGGAACGCTACCGCCTCCGTCTCAAACGGGGAGAGGCCCTCGACGCCATGGGCCTCATCAAACGTGCCGCCGAACCCAAAACCGGAGACAGGAAAACCTTCTCTCCCGTCGACCGCATCGCCGCCACCCCCTGGCTCAAGGCCGCCGATTCTCTCTGTCTCGACCTGATGCAGAATCTCCATGACGCCTGGGCCGCAACCATCGGCGCCTCGGAAAGCAAAAATGGCTGGAATCGTTATGAGGGCGAGGTCTTTCCGGGACGTCTGGAAGATTTCAAAGAGGAAACAGGCTGGGACACCGCCCTCCTCGAAGAGGCCCTGAAGGCCCTCACGGAAAAGCTCGGCGAGCCCTTTCCCTATCTGGCCATCGTCAAGGCCGACGGCGACAAGATGGGCAAGGCCATCTCCACCCTCACCACCATCGAGGGACACCAGAACTTCTCGGACGAGCTGGCCGCCTTTGCCTGCCAGGCCCGCGAGATCGTCAAAAAACACGACGGCGCCTGCGTCTACGCCGGCGGCGACGACGTTCTGGCCCTGCTGCCCCTGGAGACCTGTCTTTCCTGTGCCCGCGAGCTGGCCAAAAGCTTTGCCGACAGCTTCGCCAAAACCAAGGAAGCCCTGAAAAAAGAGGACCATCCCACTCTTTCCGTGGGCATCGCCGTCGGCCATTTTCTGGAGCCCCTCGAAGACCTGCTCCGCTTCGCCGACGAAGCGGAGCGGATGGCCAAAGAGCCCGACCGAGACGGTCTGGCCGTCGTCGTCCGGTCCCGGGGCAACGCCCCCATCGCCGTCCGGGGCAAGTGGGGATCGGAACTCGACAAGCGTCTTCTGTACTGGAAAGAACTCTTCGCCACCGGCGGACTGCCCTCCCGCTACCCCTACGAACTGCGCCGTCTCGTCGGCACCTACGAGAACTGGGACAGTGGCGACGACGTGGCCGAAGCCCTCATGGGGGACATCTCCCGGGTCTTCGGCCGCAAGGAGCTTCGCCTTTCCGATCCGGAAAAGGAGACGCTGAAAAACAAAATGGCCGGTCATATCAAAGAGCTGGCCTCCGCCCGCCATCTGGAAGACCTTGTCCTTGAACTGCTCGTCGCCCGCCATCTGGCCGAAGGCGAGCCGCCGAAGGAGGTGCGCTCATGAAAAGCACCCTCAGGGCCATCGCCCGAGACCCCCTCATCGCCCGCGACAGCCGCCCCTTCGGCTTCGGGCAGCGGATGCACTCTCTCGACTGGCTTCGCCCCTCGACGGTGGCCGGATCGCTGCGGACCCTGCTGGGCAAAGCAACCGGCGGCGTCTTCGACGCTGACCTCATCGCCCAGCTCAAAAGCCTCTCCCTGGCCGGTCCCCTGCCGCTTCGGGGAAAAACGCTCTTCGTCCCGGCCCCGAAGGACATCCTCATCCGAGAAGAGAAGGACGGGAAAAAAACAGAACGCTTCGTCCATCGCCTGCTCCCCCAGAAGCTGCAAGACGGCGAGGGGACCGATTTCGGCGCCGACCAACTGCCTTTCATGCAAGAGGGAGCCAACTTCAAACCGGCTCCGACACCCGCCTTCTGGTCCATCGACATCATGACCCGCTGGCTCTGCGGCGAAGAGCCCTCCCCGATTCCGCCGGACCCGAAGGAGCTGGACGAGGGAATGCCCTACCTGGCCCACCCTCCCAAAGAGGACCGCATCCACGTCAGGATCGACAGCGCCAGCGGCGCCGCCGAGGAAGGCATGCTCTTCTCGTCGACGGGTCTCGACCTTCGAGGCATCGATCTGGCCCTGCGCCTCGAGGACAGACAGGGACATTTCGACACTCACCTCGAAAGGCTCGACGCCCTTCACCCCTGCGGCGGAGAGCGACGGCTCCTGCGCTGGAAAAGAGAACAGGACCTCGACGGCCTCTGGAGCTGCCCCGAAGGGGTCACCGAAAGCCTCTCCGGCCTCAAGCCGAAAACGTATCTGCGGCTGATCCTCGCCACCCCGGCCCGCTTCGCATCGGGCTGGAAGCCGAAGTGGCTCGATGAGAAGGGGACAGGGACCATTCCCGGGACAGCGGTCAAGGTCCGCCTCGTCTCGGCCGTCACCGGACGGTGGGAGCCCCTTTCGGGATGGTCTTACGAGACGGGCGGGCCCAAGCCCCTCTCCCGCCTCGTCCCGGCGGGCAGCGTCTACTTCTTCGAAATCCTGGAAGGCAACGGGGGGCAAATCGTCCCGCTCTGGCTTGAGCCGATCAGCGACGACGAGGAAGCCCGAAAGGACGGCTACGGACTGGCCCTCTGGGGCTTGTGCTGACCACATCAAGGAGGATGGAACGATGAGCGCCACCACGACAAAAAGCTACTGGCTTCACGCCCTTTCGCCCCTCCACGTCGGAGCGGGGCGTGGCCTGGGACACATCGACCTGCCCATTGTCCGGGAAAAGACGACCCATTGGCCCTATGTCCCAGGAAGCGCCGTCAAAGGCGTCCTCGCTGATCACCATGGCGCCTCCGACGAAGCCTCGCGAAAAGAGGAGGCCCTGAAAAAACTGGCCTTCGGCCTCGGAGGCGACAATGAGGCCGCAGCGGGAGCCCTCGTCTTCACCGACGCCCGCCTCGTCTGCCTCCCCGTCCAGAGTTTTTTCGGAACCTTCGCCTGGTGCGCCTCGCCTCTGGTCCTGAGGAACCTGAAACGGGACCTCGAAGCGGCAGGGATGCAAACACCGCCCCTGCCGGTCGATAGGGGATCGGATTCCCCCTGGGCCGCCCTTTCCGAAACGAGCCTGCTTGCGCCGAAGGGAAAGATCTACCTCCAGGACCTCGATTGCGACGCTTCCGCCGACGCAGCGGCGACGGAATGGGCCCGGTTCCTGGGCAAAAAGCTCTTCGCCGACGACGAGGAATGGCAGAAAATCTTCGCCGAGCGTTTTGCCATCATCTCCAACGACCTCTTCGACTATCTCTGCGTCCTCGGCACCCAGGTCGACGCCCGCATCCGCATCGACGGCGAAAAGGGAACCGTCGCCACCGGAGGCCTCTGGTATGAGGAATCCCTGCCGGCCGAGACGATTCTGGCCGGCCTCGTCTGGTGCGACAGCAACCGCATCGGACAGCCGGAGGCCGAAAAACTGCTGCAGCGCTTCGCCACCGATCAGGCCCTGATCCAGGTCGGAGGCAAGGCCACTGTCGGCCGGGGACGGGTCGGCCTCTCCTTCGCCGACGAAACGAGGTGACTCCGATGACGGAGAGAACGCTCAAAACCCGAGAGCAGGTCTTCGCCCAAAAAGCCTTCGCCGCCGTAAAAAGACACCGCACGGAGAAAAAACCCGATGAATCCGAGAAGGAGAAAGAAAACAGAGAAAAAGAGGAGAAAAAATACTGCAGCCTCGCCCTCTCCTTCCCCGCCCTCATCCACGGCTGCGGACTGGCTCAGGCGCTGAGCTTCGCCATGGCGAAGAAAAGGGGAGACCTCGCCGACGACCTGGCCGCAACCCTGGGCAAACCTTCAGGCGAAGCCCTAGCAGAAGAAAGCCGAAAGGCCCCGCTGAAAGACTATCTGCTTCTTTCCCGGGAGGCCCTGGAAGGAGCGGGGTGGATCAAGCGCTACGCGGCGACACTCCTTAAAGCCCCCGAAGGAGGTGACGAGCCGTGACGATCGCAGCCATTCGTGAAAGCCTGGAAAGCCTGCCTATCACCGGTGCCGGGCACCCCGGACTCGTTCTCCAGCGCTATCTGAAGACCCAGAAAGAGGCCGGTGGAGCCAGCACCGACTGGGATTGCCACTTCGAAGCCGTCATCTCCGGCTGTGACCGCGCTAAAACCCTTTATGACGCCCTCTTCCGGCGCTGGCTCAAGGCCTTCGGGACAGAAGAAGAGGATATCCCCGTCATTGCCAAGAGCTTCGAGACAGAGGGGCGCCTCGTCTGCGGACTGGGCATCGCGAGCCCCGTCGAGACGGGTCTAGCCCTTCACCACACCTACGGCATCCCCTTCATTCCCGGAAGCGCCCTCAAAGGCGTGGCGGCCCACTACTGCCACAGCCGCTGGGGCAGGGAAAACCCCGACTTTCTCGAAGGCGGAACCGCCTACGAAACACTCTTCGGAACCACCGATGACCGGGGGCACCTCCGTTTCCACGACGCCCTGCCGAAAGGGAAAACCGTCCGACTCCATCGCGACATCATGACACCGCACCACGGCGACTATTACGGGGAGAAAGGGACGAAAGCGCCGACCGACTTCGATTCGCCCGTTCCCGTGAGCTTCCTTTCCGTGACGGGGACCTTCGTCGTCGTCCTGACCTGCGACGACCCCTCCGACGAAGGTCGCCGGTGGCTCCACCTGGCCATGGAGCTCGTCGAGGAGAGCCTGGCCACAACCGGCATCGGCGGCAAGACCCGCAGCGGCTACGGGCGCATGATCGCCAGGGAAGCCGTCACGCTCCCCAAGCCCGATCTCTACGCGGAAGGCAACGTCATCGTCGCCGAGCGAATCGAACAGGGGACGGCGCGAGGGGGCAAAAAGAACAAAAAGGCAAAAGAGAGGGCCGAATTTCTCTCTCTGAGTGAGGAAAAGCACCTCATCATCGTCCGAGACCTCGATTCCGTCAAAGACATCGCCATTGGTGACGAAGTGACACTCCGCATTACACAGAACAGCCTCAACCAGCAGAATCCCTACCTCGAAGCCGAGGTCGAGTAAAAAAATCCGGCTATCGAAGACGGACAAGAGCGTCACGACAAGGGCCCCGAGCTTTGAGCTCGGGGCCCTTGTCGTGACGCAAATCTTCACCGAAAGAACGCATATATCTCCTTGAGAGGAGGGATGCCCCCTGAAAGCAGACCAGCGATCCCCCAAGGAACGAGAACGATCACCACCACACCGGCTCCCTGAGAACAGGGACATCTCCAGCAATCTGGACCCACTGAACGAAGGAGGTCAACCATGCAAAAGCACCGCCTGTTTTTCCTCGCTTTCTGCGCAGCCCTGCTTCTTTCCGTCGCGGCCCTGGGAGCGGCCGAAATCACCCGCATCGGAGGACGCTGGAACTTCAACGGAACGGGGAGCATCAACGGCATCTCCGTGACCGACACCGGCATCGTCGAAATCACCACCCATGTGCGCCCCGACAACCTCGAAGTGGCCACATCCTTTTACGTCCAGGGGTATCTCCGCAACGAAAGCGGCGCCGAAGAATCCTACAGCTACCGCTACGGCGACCCCAACGGTAGCGACGGCCTGCTCGTCAACCCCGAAATCGGCGGCGGCACCCATACCTATGACGGCGTCACCCTGACCTTGACCATCGTCAACGAAGACAAGATCCGCTTCAGCCAGGTCGGACGCCAGTCCTCCACGGGGTACCGTTACGACATGATCTACGAGGCCACGCGCGATACCGGCGACGACGGCTCCGGCGGATGCTCCGTCGGATTCGCCCCCTCCATGCTCCTCCTCGCCCTGCCCCTCCTCTATCTCGTCCACCGCTAAAGCCCTACGGTCCCGGCCTTCCCGGCCGGGACCGCCTCATCGATTGGCCAAATACAATTAAAAGACTTAACATGAGAGCGCATCCGCTTCTTATCGGCATTGAAACAGGAAAGGAGGAACGGCCTTGGAAAAGCAGCTCTTACGGCGACTGATCGACGAAACGGCCATAGGCGGCCTTCTCCACGACGTGGGCAAGCCGGTGCAACGGGGAGGAAGGGAGAGACTCAACCACATGGAGCAGGGCGGACGGTGGCTGGAGGCCCTGGGCGAGCCCTGGGCCTCCTTCGCCTGGGCCGCCCGCTTTCATCACAGCCATCCCAACTACGCCCTCAGGCTGAGCGACTTCGACGATCCCCGCCACGCCCTCTCGGCGGCGGCCATCGCCGAGGCCGACAGCCTCTCCGCCGCGGAGCGGGAGGATCTGGAAGGAACGGGATGGGACAAAGACGCGCCGTTGCGCAACGTCTGCGACGAAATCCGCCTCGAAGGAAGGCCCCGGCAGGAAAGGCGGCCGACCTTTTTCGATCTGACCGATCTGGACGGGACATTGCCCTTCCCCTCCCCCTCGGCGAAACGCTCCCTGGGAGCGGACTACGCGAAGATAACGTCGGCCCTGGCCGACCTCCTCGCCGACACGAAGAAAGCCGAAACGTCCTTCCTCCTGCGCGCCCTCGAACGCTACACGGCCCTCATTCCCTCCGACACGGCCTGCGGCGGCGGTCGGTACCCGGACATCTCCCTCTTCGATCACCTCCGCACGACGGCGATGCTGGCCGTCTGCCTCGTCGTTGCCGTCATCGCCGACAAGCCGGAGCTCCTCGGCGAAAGGCGTCCCGAAAAGATCGCCGCGGCCCTCGGCCGCCTCTACAAAGAGGCGGCAGGAGAGAACGCCCCCTTTCTCCTCGTCGGAGGCGACCTCCGCGGCGTCCAGCGCTTCATCTACGACATCTCCACCGCGCGGGCCCTGCGTCTTCTGCGGACGCGCTCCTTCTATCTGGAAATTCTCCAGGAACATATCCTTTCCACGCTTCTCGACGAGCTCGACCTCCCCCGAACGCAGGTCCTCTACGTCGGCGGCGGCCATTTCACGCTGCTCCTGCCCAACACCGCCGCCGTTCGGTCCCACCTGAGGACCTTCGATCGCGGCATCAACGAAGCCCTCCTCGATGAAGGCAGTCCCGCCCTCTCTCTCGGATGGACCCGCCTGACCTGGCGGGAGCTGAAAGAGGGCGACGTCCGCCAGGCCTACCGCCGCCTCTCTGCCGAGATGGAACTCGGCAAGGTCCGCCCTCTCAAAGGTCTCCTGAGCCGCGTCATCGGCGCGGACGACACGAGGGGACGAAAAAGCTGCCCCATCTGCGGCGGCCTGACCGACAGACTCGTCGACGACGACGGCCCCTGCTGTCCCCGCTGCGCCGACTTCGTCCGCCTCGGCGGCCGACTGGCCCGTCCCGAAAGCCGATACGCCTGCCCCGTGGAGGAAGGAGGCGATTTCCACGTCCTGGGACGACCCTATCGCCTCGTCAAAGAAGGTTCCGACATTCCGCCCGGAGCACCCTGGGCCTTCGTCCTCCGCGAGCCTCGGCGCCTGAGTCGGGACGAAGGAGGCAACGTCATCGCCCTGCCCTGGGAGATCTACAGCTACGACAGCCGCATCGAAACCCTCCTCGACGAAGGGTGCGTCGGCGCGCGGCGGCTGGCCGCCCTGCGTCTCGACGTGGACAACCTGGGACGTCTCTTCCGGGAGGGCTTCCCCGACACGCAGGAGGAGACCCGACGCTACAGCCTCTCCCGGCTGGCCACCCTCTCGCGTCTCCTGTCCCTCTTCTTCCGCGAGGGAATCGCCCAGATCGCCTCGACGCCTCAGACCCGCCTCATCGGACCCCACGCCGGGAAACGGCGCCTCCTCGTCGTCTACGCCGGAGGGGACGACCTCTTCGTCGTCGGCGCCTGGAACGAGGCGGCCGAGTTCGCCATCGACACGGTCCGGGCCTTCCGGGCCTTCACCGGCGACAACGCCGACGTGACCCTCTCGGGCGGGCTGGTCCTTATCGACGACAAGACGCCCGTCTATCAGGCGGCCCGACTGGCCGGAGAAGCCGAAGACCACGCCAAGGACCACCGTTTCGGCGAAAGGACCAAAGACAGCCTGACCTTCTTCCACGTCCCCCTCGTCCCCGGAAAGGCCGGAGAAGACCGGGCCTTCAACGTCAGGGAAGAGTTGCCCCGCCTGGAGGCGTGGATCGGCGGCCTGGCGGAACAGAGCCGCGCCGGAAAGGGGGACCGCGCCTTTCTCCGCCACCTGATGACCCTGCGGGAAAGGCAGATGGAAGGCGACGCGCTCTGGAAAATCCATGGCGCCTATGCCGCAGGACGGAGCAACGACACAAGGGAAAAGGACTTGCTGGGGCAACTTCTGCAGAAAAGCGACGAACTCCGCATGGCCTGCACGGCCGCCCAGTGGGTCGACCTGGCCCTTCGCCGCACCGGCGACTGATCCTTGGGAAAGGAGGAATTACCATGTCCGACGTCCACAACGGCAACCGCTCAGGAAACGGAAGAGGAACCGTTCCGTCCCGCAACCGAACCCCGTCCGCCAACGACACCATGGAAGACCACATCCAGTTCATCAGGAGGCTCGAAAAGCTGGAGCAGCTCGGCGCCGATCGAATCATCCTCATCGGAGAGACCTTCGGTCAGGCGGCCGGTCACGTACTGCCCACCCGAAAGCTCCGCAAGATTCACGGCCAGATCGTCCTCCACGTCACCCGCAGCCGCTCGGGAAGGACGAAACCTTCCGAGATCCGGCTCATCAAATACCACCTGGCCTACGCCGAAGGCCGTGGGTCGAACCGGGAACGGCCGTTACTCAAACCGCTGAGCTCGCTCCTCGGCGCCGCCGCGGACAAGGTGACCGACATGGGCGACCTCGACCGTCTCCGTCAGCTTTCGGAATCGCTCATCGCCTTCCATCGCTATTACGGCGGCGGAGAATAGTCCCGAAGGGGGAAAGGAGAAAAGCCATGACCCAGATCCGTCCTCTCATCGGCAAAGCCATCATCGAGGGAACCATCCTCTGCCGCTCGGGTCTCCACATCGGCGGCAGCGAATCGGCCCTGGCCATCGGAGGCGTCGATTCCGCCGTCATCCGCGACCCTCTGACCAACAGGCCCTACATCCCCGGGAGCTCCCTCAAGGGGAAGCTCCGCAGCCTCCTGGAGAGAGCCCTCTCTCTGCCCCTCAACCGCAGCGGAGGAGGCGTGAGCCGCCATGAATGCAACGACGGCGCCTGTCCCGTCTGCCGCCTCTTCGGCGCCGCCGTCGACCCTCGGGCCGAAAAACGGCGCAACATCCCCTCGCGCCTCATCGTCGGCGACGCCTTTCTCAACGAGGCCAGCGCCGCCGAGCTCGAGGAGATCGACGGCAACCTCCCCTACACGGAAGAAAAGACCGAAAACGGCCTCGATCGCCTCACCTGCGCCGCCAACCCCCGACAGATCGAGCGCGTTCCCGCCGGAGCCCGCTTCGACTTCCGAATCCTCTACACCGTCGAAAACGACGAAGAAGCCGCCGAAGACCTGGATCATCTGGAGGCCCTCCTCCGCCTTCTGGAAGACGACGCTCTCGGCGGCGGCGGCAGCCGCGGCAACGGCCGCGTCGCCATCTCCATCGAAAAGGTCCTCTACCGCAGCCTCGCGACCTATCTCGGCAGCGAAACCGAGAGGGAACTCGACGCGGCCTCGATCGGTGAAAGTCTGGCCGAAACTCTGGCCGCAAAAAAGGAGAACTGACCGACATGGAGACCCGAGCCTTCCGCCTCGCCTTCTCCGGCGGACTCCGGGCCGGAGTCAACTCCGGCGACGTCAACCGCATGAGCGACGCCGTGACCGCCTCCACTCTCTGGGGCGGTCTCGGCTGCTGCGCCGCCCGCCTCGCCGACGACGGACAGGTCGCCCGCCTCCTCACCGAGTGCCGACTCTCCTCTCTCCTCTGGATCGACGGGGAGCGCCCCCTCTTTCCCGCTCCTCATTTCGTACCCCCTGCCGGAACGGATATCAAAGCGCTCAGGAAACACCGATGGCTCGAATTCGATGACCTCGCCCGCCTCGTCGTAGGGGAGGTTCCCCGAAAAGCCCCGATCCTCCCCTACGCGGAAGAACACCTCACCTCGGCCGCCATCGACCGATCGGACGAACGGGCCCTGCCCTACGCCAGGAAACGCCTCCGCCCCGCACCCGGCTGCGACGGGCTCCTGATCGCCCAACTTCCCCGAGATCTGGAGCCCCTCTTCCAGGCGGCCCTGGCCCTCCTCGGCGACAGCGGCATCGGCGGCGAACGAAGCCACGGCTGGGGACTCTTTTCCCCCAGCCCCGTCAGCCTCGGCGACGGCGTCGCCGAGGCCCTCGACGCGTCGGGCCCCTGCTACCTCACGCTGGGAGCCCTCCTTCCCGACGTAAGGGAAACGTCCCTCATCGAATCGATGGCGGCGCCCTGCGGCTACGCCCTGTGGCGCCTGCGAGGCCACGTGGAAACCGGCGACATTCTCAAGCCGACCGTCACCTGCCTCGCCCACGGATCGCTCCTCCCCTTCCGCCCCCGCGGAAAAACTCTCGTCATCGGCCACGCCCAGGGACACCCCGTCTTCTTCAACGGAGCGCCTCCCGCTCTGGCCCTGGCCCGACCTCAGGAAAGGAGACCGACATGAAGGCCTTCGCCTCCCCCCTCAAACACTACCGCTGTACCGTCGAAGCCCTCTCCCCCCTTCACATCGGCGCCGCCGAGCCCCTCCCCGCCTGCCGCTACGCCCTCGGCGACGGAAAAGGCGCCGTCCTCAAGGCCGGCCACATCCTCCGGCGTCTTGATGACGGCTGCCGCCCCGATAGGATCCTGGAAAAACCGTCCGACCTGTCACGAGTCGACGACGACGCCATTCTCTACCCCCTGAAACTCCCGCCTCTTTCACGACGCCTCAACAAAGAGGCTCACCCCTTCATCCGTGACGCTTTCGGGCATCCCTACCTCCCCGGATCGAGCCTCAAGGGAATGTTCAGGCAGGCCCTTCTCGTCTCCGCCGTCTGCGCAGACGAGGATTTCCGCCGCGAACTGGCCTGTCACGAAACGATCGGTGACACCCTGGACCTCATGAACCGTGCCTCTCCCGAAAACATAGGAGCCATCCGCAGAAAAAACTGGAAACGGATCGACTTCATGGAGAGGGCTTTCCGCAGCCTCGACCACCCCGCCCCGCAGAACGACCTCTTGCGCGGCCTCCGCGTCGGCGACGCCTTTCCCCTCGACGCGACGCCTCTCTCCCTTCAAGCCATCGACGTCTTCACCGCCAAGGGAGACGAAATGGTCCCCCTCAGCCCCGGCAACCCACCCATCTTCCGGGAGACGCTCCAGACCGGCCAGCGTTTCGCCTTCGACCTCGCCCTCGACGAAGCCTTTCTCCACGGTTGCGAGAACGAAGTCCGAAGGAAGGGCCGGAGACTCACGCTGCGCAACGGTAACGACCTTCTTGCGGCCCTGCAGGATCAATCCGCCCTCGTCGCCGCCCTCGAGAAGAGCTTCCTCCGCTCTCACGGCCTGGCCGAGCTGTGGCGGGAATCCTACGAGACCGACGACGGTCTGTGGGTCGTCGTGCGTCTGGGCTGGGGCTGCGGCTGGCTGGGGCACTCCCTCTTTCCCGCTCTTCGCTACGGTCCCGAGGCGGAGGAGACACCGGGAAGCCCCCGATCGCGCCGCCTTGTCGTCGGCGAAGGGGGAAAGCCGCGCGATCTCCTTGGCTGGGCCAAAGTGAAAATCGACGAGAGGTGAGATCGTGAAAGCCATCGGCAGCATCGCCCTCCACTTCACCCTCGAACAGGCCTGTCCTCTCGAAAGGCACGACGTCCGGTCCGCCCTGCTGGGTTGCCTGATAGAGGCGGCCTGCCCGGGAAGCGCCGCGGCCGACAGGGAGATCTCTCTTCGAGTCGGACCCGGCCTGGATGCCCGCGGCGGCTACGGAGGCCTCATCCTCTGCGCCTCGCGACCGGAGGCTTACGATCTTCTCCTCTACGCCGCGGCCCGAAGCCTCACGACCCCCACCGTCACGCCATGGGGGCTTTTAAGGACCGTCCACATCCTCTCCGAGCCGGGCAGACACCCTTTCCTGCGGCGGATCTTCCTCGGGAAGATCCGCCCTGCTCCTCTGAGAGAAACGGTCTCGCTGCGGAGTCACTCGCCCGTCGTCGCTCCCTTCGACCTGCTGGGCGACCTTCGGCAGGCGCAGGACGAGTTGGCCCGTCTGCTCGGGGAAACGGGGCTTCGGCCACAGGAAGAACTCTCTCCATGGGTCTTCCGGCGAATCACGCTTCGGCGGACCGGCAACGCCCCTGAAACATGTTCCGTCAAGGTAGAATTGATGTCGTCTCACCCCTATGCCGCTCCCATCCTCGACTACGCCATCCTCCGAGGTTTCGGCGCCGACAGAAGCCTCGGACAGGGATGCCTCGATCTGGACAGGCCGCCAAGGAGGAATGACCCGTGAGAATTGAAGTCTCCCTCTCCATCGCGCCCGAAAGCCGTCTTTCCGTCAATTACCAGCACTACCTGACCGCCCTCGTCTATGGCCTCATCAGCCGGGGAGCCCCGAAATTCGCCGCCGCTCTCCACGACGGAAGTCCATGGCGGAAGGAGAGCCGTCCCTTCAAATACTTCACCTTCGGCCAGCTCTACGGAGGCCCGGGCACGACGGAATTCAGCGACGGCGGGCTCACCTTCCACACCGACACGGTGACGTGGATTTTCGACGCCGCCCTTCCCGAAATCAGCACCCTCGTCGCCGACGGGCTCGGCGAAACGGGGAAAATCCGCATCGGCCCCATGGAGGCCAGCGTCCGGTCCGTTCGAAGCGAGGCCGAACCCGATTTCAGCGGCGGCCGCATCAAAGGCGTCTGCCTCTCTCCTCTCGTGGCCAGCCTCTACGACGACCGGCTGGGACACCGTTACCTGGGACCCCGGGATGAATCCTTCGGCGAGGTTCTGGCCAACAACGCCCTCCGCAAATGGCAGGCTCTCTTCGGCACGCCGCTGCCCGAGCCTCCCCTCTTTACCGCCGACGAGGACTACATGAGGCGACACAAGAGGACGAGCAAGCTCTACCGGTTCAAGGAGACGGAAGTCATCATCGGCCATCTCGTCCCCTTCACCCTGGAGGGATCGCCCCGCCTGCTCTCGTTGCTCTACCACGGCGGACTCGGGAGTCGAAACGCCCTCGGCTTCGGCCTCATCGGAGAAGTGCGGCACGAAGGCTCTCGAAATTTGTAACGACAATATCGGACCAAAACGCTCCAATCACTCAATGCTTGACAGAATCGGCTTCTGGGCCTAGCCTTTCAGTGTGGTCAGATCGAAGTCCGCCAGAGAGCGGAAATTTCATAAAATACGGCTTTCGTTCACTTGCCCGGAACCCTCTTTCTCAGCGGCTTCCCAGGAACTATTCAAATCGCACCGTTGCGGGATTGAAACGATTATCCCGTTTCACAATCTCCATTGCAATAAATTCAAATCGCACCGTTGCGGGATTGAAACCTCCTCCCTGTGGTCGATCCGTTGTGGTGGGATTCAAATCGCACCGTTGCGGGATTGAAACGACGGACATCAGGAACATCAACCTTTTCATTGAATTCAAATCGCACCGTTGCGGGATTGAAACTTGCAACCTCTGATCGGACCTCCACTCGCAAGCTATTCAAATCGCACCGTTGCGGGATTGAAACCCGGCGTTCTGTTTCCGATCGTTCCTTCCGATCGATTCAAATCGCACCGTTGCGGGATTGAAACCAGGCCTGGACATTTGATCTCAAGCACGCCCGGAATTCAAATCGCACCGTTGCGGGATTGAAACCTGGAATCCCAATCGACAATGGCATCGATATCCTATTCAAATCGCACCGTTGCGGGATTGAAACTTCATGCCCTGGGAGAACTGCGCGCGAATCCAAATTCAAATCGCACCGTTGCGGGATTGAAACAGGGGGGCCATCAACCACATGGCCCCCCCGATCATATTCAAATCGCACCGTTGCGGGATTGAAACGGCTCGGCTCCGGTGAGGCGCTCGTCCTCGTCGTATTCAAATCGCACCGTTGCGGGATTGAAACGCAATTTCGCCGCGAGGCATCCCACCTTCGTAGAATTCAAATCGCACCGTTGCGGGATTGAAACTGCATCTTCAGCCCTGAAAAATTTTGTGTACATATTCAAATCGCACCGTTGCGGGATTGAAACTTTACTATCTCGATCCTCTCGAACCTCTCGAACAATTCAAATCGCACCGTTGCGGGATTGAAACAACCATCTCGCCCATTTCCTCTGTCGTCACCTGATTCAAATCGCACCGTTGCGGGATTGAAACTTCGACGGGTTTCCTTTTTGCCCTACACCAATTCAAATCGCACCGTTGCGGGATTGAAACTGTCGGCCCACCTCCTTATCGTATTGGGATGAATTCAAATCGCACCGTTGCGGGATTGAAACTTCACAGTCTCGACAGCTTCAAGTGACACATGTATTCAAATCGCACCGTTGCGGGATTGAAACGTGTTCGACGTCTACTACGGGAATCATCTCTGCATTCAAATCGCACCGTTGCGGGATTGAAACTTCACAGTCTCGACAGCTTCAAGTGACACATGTAAATTCAAATCGCACCGTTGCGGGATTGAAACGAGGTCGTCTCCCTCTTCCCACCAGAGGTCCTCCATTCAAATCGCACCGTTGCGGGATTGAAACTGCAATGGCACAGGCAACGCGAAATTGGTGCGATTCAAATCGCACCGTTGCGGGATTGAAACCGCCGCGTTCGTCGCTGCGTCGTCTTCCTCTTCATTCAAATCGCACCGTTGCGGGATTGAAACGCCCTCAGTTTTTCTTGTCCTCCTCCCACCTCATTCAAATCGCACCGTTGCGGGATTGAAACGAGCGGGTATCATCGAGGTCTTGCAACGGAATTTATTCAAATCGCACCGTTGCGGGATTGAAACTCGGCTGGAGTCTCTCGACTCGCCGACCACCTCCTCATTCAAATCGCACCGTTGCGGGATTGAAACGCAGAAATTGACCTGGAACTCGTCCCGCTCGACGAAATTCAAATCGCACCGTTGCGGGATTGAAACCCCCGATCCTCGAATGCAACTTCCCCCACGCAGTCATTCAAATCGCACCGTTGCGGGATTGAAACATCTGCTCCATTTCGACTGCGTCCTTCACTGTGATTCAAATCGCACCGTTGCGGGATTGAAACGTAGACAACCTGGTAACTCGTCTCGGTCACTTTCATTCAAATCGCACCGTTGCGGGATTGAAACTGAAATCCTCATGCTGAATGCTGAAGGTGACGATTCAAATCGCACCGTTGCGGGATTGAAACTGGAAATAACCAACGCACTCGAGAAGATACTTAATTCAAATCGCACCGTTGCGGGATTGAAACGTCTCCTTTCTGATCATGTTGGCCAGCCCCAAAAATTCAAATCGCACCGTTGCGGGATTGAAACCTGGCCGCCCACAGAAACAACGCGACGGACATATTCAAATCGCACCGTTGCGGGATTGAAACCACCTGGGCCGGTTTCGCATTCGCCAAGCTCCATATTCAAATCGCACCGTTGCGGGATTGAAACTACTGTCCATAAATGTCTGCTATCGCCTTATTGATTCAAATCGCACCGTTGCGGGATTGAAACGGCGAAGCCAGTCAGAAAAACGAGGATGATCATTCAAATCGCACCGTTGCGGGATTGAAACTATTTCTTCGATTACCTGGAGGTCTTCCCCATATTCAAATCGCACCGTTGCGGGATTGAAACGGCAAGTGCCTGTAATATTAAGCATTACAGGCATTCAAATCGCACCGTTGCGGGATTGAAACTCACGGCTGTCCTGAACTGTTGTTTTTTTAAAATTCAAATCGCACCGTTGCGGGATTGAAACCCGGACGAAAAACGGCCAAGACATGCACGACACATTCAAATCGCACCGTTGCGGGATTGAAACTAGTCTCGTCCCTGAGACTACGTATTTGGTCGTATTCAAATCGCACCGTTGCGGGATTGAAACTCGCTCGACTGAGTGCGCGTGCCCCTTCCAGGCATTCAAATCGCACCGTTGCGGGATTGAAACAGTCCCCGAAGTGGGACGGTGGGATTTGCCGAATTCAAATCGCACCGTTGCGGGATTGAAACAACTTCGAGCGCGGCCAACGTGGGGCTCTTGCCGATTCAAATCGCACCGTTGCGGGATTGAAACGTCTCCTTTCTGATCATGTTGGCCAGGCTCAAAACATTCAAATCGCACCGTTGCGGGATTGAAACCGGGCGCGGTGGAGTTTCTCGGCGGCTTCAGAAAGCATTCAAATCGCACCGTTGCGGGATTGAAACGTCGCTGAGGTCAATCTCCCGCGCGGCGGCAAAATTCAAATCGCACCGTTGCGGGATTGAAACCCGGCAAGTGCCTGTAATATTAAGCATTACAGGCACATTCAAATCGCACCGTTGCGGGATTGAAACCTCCGTGGCGGGAACGCGTCACTGAGTGATAAAATTCAAATCGCACCGTTGCGGGATTGAAACGCTGAGCGCATGGGGTATCATCTCCTTGTAATATTCAAATCGCACCGTTGCGGGATTGAAACCCATAGCCCGCAAGGGTTGCGTTCATCTTTCGGATTCAAATCGCACCGTTGCGGGATTGAAACCTCGTCCAGGTAAAATTGTACGTTGACCTTTTTATTCAAATCGCACCGTTGCGGGATTGAAACCCTTTCTGTGAAAGGCCTCTCGCCTTTCTTAAAATTCAAATCGCACCGTTGCGGGATTGAAACCCCGGCCCGGTGTGGCTGGGCCCTGATTTGATGAATTCAAATCGCACCGTTGCGGGATTGAAACAGAGGGTCTCCGTATGCTCCCACTCGACGGGGACATTCAAATCGCACCGTTGCGGGATTGAAACGAGGCCTTTCTGTGAAAGGCCTCTCGCCTTTCATTCAAATCGCACCGTTGCGGGATTGAAACCGCTCAGCCGCTGAAGGTCGTCCGCACGGGGAAATTCAAATCGCACCGTTGCGGGATTGAAACTGGAGAGTCCAAGGCCAGTCCCAGACGCAGAACTGATTCAAATCGCACCGTTGCGGGATTGAAACTCCGTATGCTCCCACTCGACGGGGACCAAGTCATTCAAATCGCACCGTTGCGGGATTGAAACAACACTCAGGACCTCTATATCAAAATTCGGAGTCATTCAAATCGCACCGTTGCGGGATTGAAACCTCCTCCAGAAGACTTTCCAACCGTTCCCGGTCATTCAAATCGCACCGTTGCGGGATTGAAACAATGACCCTGTAAGCGTTCTTCCGCTCGTTTGAATTCAAATCGCACCGTTGCGGGATTGAAACTTCCTCAGGGGGCCTTTTTTGCCGCGGCCCCCCATTCAAATCGCACCGTTGCGGGATTGAAACGAACGAGTCACAGAGTGGTAAACCATTTTTTTAATATTCAAATCGCACCGTTGCGGGATTGAAACGGACATTTTTATTTTATTTATTTCCCTCCTGTGTTCATTCAAATCGCACCGTTGCGGGATTGAAACCAGGGGGCCTTTTTTTGCAGCGGCCCCCTGAGGAATTCAAATCGCACCGTTGCGGGATTGAAACTTTTCGAGGGAGCCCATCAGCCACAGGGCTCCCCCATTCAAATCGCACCGTTGCGGGATTGAAACGGCGAAGACGGGGACAATCCCCGTCTCCACCATTCAAATCGCACCGTTGCGGGATTGAAACCGACAAATGCCTGTAATATTAGCATTACAGGCATTCAAATCGCACCGTTGCGGGATTGAAACTCGCAGGCGACGTCGACCGCGAGCTCGGCGATATTCAAATCGCACCGTTGCGGGATTGAAACAGGGCTCCCCCGACCATAGCCACCGGGGCCTCATATTCAAATCGCACCGTTGCGGGATTGAAACCCGCCTCCACCAGTGCCTTCTCGAGGGAACCCAATTCAAATCGCACCGTTGCGGGATTGAAACAGATACTAATTCATCAACATTGGTCGTGCAGGTAATTCAAATCGCACCGTTGCGGGATTGAAACACGGGGCTACCATGTAAAAGTTCCATTCAGGACCTCATTCAAATCGCACCGTTGCGGGATTGAAACAGGCGGCGATGACCGCGAGCTCGGCGATCTGCCGAGATTCAAATCGCACCGTTGCGGGATTGAAACTTTTCGAGGGAACCCATTAACCACAGGGCCCCCCATTCAAATCGCACCGTTGCGGGATTGAAACCACGCCCGCCAGGAGCTGTTCGCTCGTGGCGGGATTCAAATCGCACCGTTGCGGGATTGAAACTTGTCCGTCGGAGCAATTTGCCCCGGACGGATTCAAATCGCACCGTTGCGGGATTGAAACGACCGCGAGCTCGGCGATCTGCCGAGCTCGCTGGATTCAAATCGCACCGTTGCGGGATTGAAACGCAGATCGCCGAGCTCGCAGGCGGCGATGACCGCATTCAAATCGCACCGTTGCGGGATTGAAACATAGCTTACCATCAATATAGATACTAATTCGATTCAAATCGCACCGTTGCGGGATTGAAACGGGAGGCGGCTCCCTTAATTGTCAAGTTTCTTCCATTCAAATCGCACCGTTGCGGGATTGAAACTGCTCGCCCGTGGCAGGGTGCTGCGTAAGATTAAATTCAAATCGCACCGTTGCGGGATTGAAACCTGTAATATTAGCATTACAGGCACATCAACCTAATTCAAATCGCACCGTTGCGGGATTGAAACAGCCGTCTCTGTTGGCATCCCACTGATACCAGCAGATTCAAATCGCACCGTTGCGGGATTGAAACCGACGTTTCAATTTCGAACAAGCGCCGCGCCTCATTCAAATCGCACCGTTGCGGGATTGAAACTCCTACGGTTTGTCCAGTATCCCGGCGTCGCAGTCATTCAAATCGCACCGTTGCGGGATTGAAACCATGGCAACCGGGGCCTCGACGTCGCCTGCGCATTCAAATCGCACCGTTGCGGGATTGAAACTCATTATCATTTCTACTCCTTCCGACGGGAGCCATTCAAATCGCACCGTTGCGGGATTGAAACTTTTCGAGGGGGCCCATTAACCACAGGGCCCCCCCATTCAAATCGCACCGTTGCGGGATTGAAACTCGACGCTCTCCCGGATGGAAAAGGCAAAGACATTCAAATCGCACCGTTGCGGGATTGAAACCGGAAGACCGTCGTCTTTTTCACCGTGCCGTCAAATTCAAATCGCACCGTTGCGGGATTGAAACTTAATCGAGCGTCGTAGGATGCTCTACAACGATTCAAATCGCACCGTTGCGGGATTGAAACGATTATTATTTCTGTTTCTTTTCTACCCCGCCAATTCAAATCGCACCGTTGCGGGATTGAAACTCTCATCCCTGAGACTACGTATCTCATCGTCAAATTCAAATCGCACCGTTGCGGGATTGAAACAAAAATAAACATGACGGATTTCATCGAAATCCGATTCAAATCGCACCGTTGCGGGATTGAAACCCATATGTCGTAGACCTCGTCCCCGTAACGAGAATTCAAATCGCACCGTTGCGGGATTGAAACCCTGACTCTCCGTGTCGAAGAGTCCTCTTCTCCAATTCAAATCGCACCGTTGCGGGATTGAAACACAGCCCTCTTCTCCAGAATTGCGGCGCCGTTCTTATTCAAATCGCACCGTTGCGGGATTGAAACTGCTCGCCCGTGGCGGAGTGTTGCGTAAGATAATTCAAATCGCACCGTTGCGGGATTGAAACGACCTACATCGCACGATTAGCGTATTTGTCATTCAAATCGCACCGTTGCGGGATTGAAACTTGAGACCTAACCGTTATTTTAGCCAAATCCCATTCAAATCGCACCGTTGCGGGATTGAAACAAGGGCCGGGTAGAGAGGAATCTTGCCGAACGTCAAATTCAAATCGCACCGTTGCGGGATTGAAACCCGCCCGGTCCCGCATATTGTTGGGCCTGAGTATTCAAATCGCACCGTTGCGGGATTGAAACGGAGTGTTGCGTAAGATTAACAATCATTTCTATTCAAATCGCACCGTTGCGGGATTGAAACCTTCATTTGAGTAGGATTTTTCTAATTCCATATTCAAATCGCACCGTTGCGGGATTGAAACGACAATCAGACGGGGAAAAAGGTTGGCCTTCGAATTCAAATCGCACCGTTGCGGGATTGAAACTCATCAGTTTTGGGGATGTGCTTGTTTGATGTTATTCAAATCGCACCGTTGCGGGATTGAAACTGGCGATGCTGCGTCCATTGGATATGGTGACGCATTCAAATCGCACCGTTGCGGGATTGAAACGGCCGTCAGGGACGCCAGTTTTCCGGCGTCCCTGATTCAAATCGCACCGTTGCGGGATTGAAACCTCTCGCCCCACGGAATCGGTGACCTTACTACATTCAAATCGCACCGTTGCGGGATTGAAACGCGATGTGATCAGGTACAAATACAGGAGTTTGGATTCAAATCGCACCGTTGCGGGATTGAAACCTTGATCGTCTGGTAGATCGACCGGAGGTCCTATTCAAATCGCACCGTTGCGGGATTGAAACGCCGCTCTTTCGCTCCGGACTCAAGCGCTTGGGCATTCAAATCGCACCGTTGCGGGATTGAAACATAGCAACTTCATCACAATATGTCATTTTTGGATTCAAATCGCACCGTTGCGGGATTGAAACGCCTCCTCCGCGTCGCCGTCGAGACGACCGACCCATTCAAATCGCACCGTTGCGGGATTGAAACGGCGTCGATGGCGGATAACATTTCCGCCAGTGCAATTCAAATCGCACCGTTGCGGGATTGAAACTCTCGCCGAAAACGAGGGCCATGGTGTCGGCAATTCAAATCGCACCGTTGCGGGATTGAAACCTTCCCCGCGATGTCCTCCAACGAGACGCCGAGATTCAAATCGCACCGTTGCGGGATTGAAACGACACCGAGGGCCTGAGCAAGCCCCTCCTGGGAATTCAAATCGCACCGTTGCGGGATTGAAACGATTGTCAAGTTTCTTCCTCAGGGGGCTTTTTTATTCAAATCGCACCGTTGCGGGATTGAAACCTCTTCCACAGGAAGATCGACGATTCCCGCCACATTCAAATCGCACCGTTGCGGGATTGAAACCGCCGCCCTCTGATGCAGGTTAGGGTAGAAGGGAAATTCAAATCGCACCGTTGCGGGATTGAAACGATCTTCCTCAGGAAGATCGACGATTCCCGCCACATTCAAATCGCACCGTTGCGGGATTGAAACGAGCCTAGCAAGCTCTTGACGATCTTCCTGAGGAAATTCAAATCGCACCGTTGCGGGATTGAAACTTTTCTAGAGGCGCCATCAACCACAGGGCGCCATTCAAATCGCACCGTTGCGGGATTGAAACAAGCTCTTGACGATCTTCCTCAGGAAGATCGTCATTCAAATCGCACCGTTGCGGGATTGAAACCCCAATCACAAACCGTTGTTCGGGTACACCCGATATTCAAATCGCACCGTTGCGGGATTGAAACGGAGAGAGATGAACTTTTCTCGCAAGACCCCGCATTCAAATCGCACCGTTGCGGGATTGAAACTGCCGATGTCGCGCCTTGCCTTTCTTATTACGCATTCAAATCGCACCGTTGCGGGATTGAAACTCGGTCGGGGAATATTTCTCATTTTCCCAATCACATTCAAATCGCACCGTTGCGGGATTGAAACTATTTAATTCATTTTTTTTTGGCCTCCACGTCATTCAAATCGCACCGTTGCGGGATTGAAACACAACGGGTACATCTCCATCGCGTGCCTCAGGGAATTCAAATCGCACCGTTGCGGGATTGAAACTAACAATCACTTTTCATTCCCCTTTCTCTTTAACATTCAAATCGCACCGTTGCGGGATTGAAACTCATCGCGCTCCGGAGAGGAGCGTCTCCGAGTGATTCAAATCGCACCGTTGCGGGATTGAAACTTGGTAAAGGCTGGGATAGTCAGGAATTTTATATTCAAATCGCACCGTTGCGGGATTGAAACACATGGCGCCTCCGATCATCGCGCTCCGGAGAATTCAAATCGCACCGTTGCGGGATTGAAACGTCTTTTCCGTTTTCGTTGTCATTTTTTGTTTCCCATTCAAATCGCACCGTTGCGGGATTGAAACTTTAATTCATTTTTTTGGCCTCCTCTTCCTCCAATTCAAATCGCACCGTTGCGGGATTGAAACGGCAGAGATTGGGATAGAAGGGAATTTTAGTAAAATTCAAATCGCACCGTTGCGGGATTGAAACCTCCATTTCTTGGACAAAGGACCTCATTTTTTACATTCAAATCGCACCGTTGCGGGATTGAAACGTAAGTGGGCTACATCATTCATCAATATAGCCCAAATTCAAATCGCACCGTTGCGGGATTGAAACACGCCGTCAAGTGCCTGTACTTAATATTAAGGCCATTCAAATCGCACCGTTGCGGGATTGAAACTCCGCTTCCCGCTTTATACACTAGGGAATCGTCATTCAAATCGCACCGTTGCGGGATTGAAACTGCCCTTAACAGGTCGGACCTGATCAGTCTCTCGCATTCAAATCGCACCGTTGCGGGATTGAAACTATACTTGTTAAGAGTCCCTTCTTCCCCGATAATTCAAATCGCACCGTTGCGGGATTGAAACGACGACTCCTGCCACGAGCTGCTCGCCCGTGGATTCAAATCGCACCGTTGCGGGATTGAAACGTCTTCCCGCCAAGGGATTATGACCCGCTCGGCGAATTCAAATCGCACCGTTGCGGGATTGAAACGGAGACGGTATTCAGTTACCGCCTCCGCTTTTGATTCAAATCGCACCGTTGCGGGATTGAAACGGCCAGCGCAAGCCACTCCGGTGTCAGGTCGAAATTCAAATCGCACCGTTGCGGGATTGAAACACCGCTGCCTCAGCGTTTTGCTGGGCTTTCCAACATTCAAATCGCACCGTTGCGGGATTGAAACACATTCCTCCGAGACATCCCAACAATTCGTCGATTCAAATCGCACCGTTGCGGGATTGAAACGGGTCAGTTCTTCCGATTCCTTGCGCACCTTGTCATTCAAATCGCACCGTTGCGGGATTGAAACGACGGAACTCCCATTGAGTACCTGTCGTGCGAGAATTCAAATCGCACCGTTGCGGGATTGAAACTGGCGCAGACCATATGGATCTGCGCCTCGTGGTCATTCAAATCGCACCGTTGCGGGATTGAAACGTATGCGCTCCGAACCAAACTGGACGAAAAGCCGTCATTCAAATCGCACCGTTGCGGGATTGAAACTTGGGACATCAAACAACCTCCTTCCACGTGCCAAATTCAAATCGCACCGTTGCGGGATTGAAACTGGCGGATGCTGTCGATATCCTTCCCCACGGCAAATTCAAATCGCACCGTTGCGGGATTGAAACTTCAATAGGACCAAAGTCTCATTTTGTCCCCAAATTCAAATCGCACCGTTGCGGGATTGAAACCGCCCCTCCGCGGTGAGATTCGCGTCGTCGCCCATTCAAATCGCACCGTTGCGGGATTGAAACACTTCTCGCCATGCGCACCCCCTTCCCGCAAAATTCAAATCGCACCGTTGCGGGATTGAAACGATTCGATGCCAAGTGGTTCCGGGTAATTGCCACCATTCAAATCGCACCGTTGCGGGATTGAAACTCGTTCGGCGTGACGGTAACCTTCATTTCGTTCAATTCAAATCGCACCGTTGCGGGATTGAAACTCGAGTGCCGCGAGAATCGGCCCGCTTTCGTCATTCAAATCGCACCGTTGCGGGATTGAAACCGCTTCCGTTTCGGCAATCTTCACGTTGAAGGATTCAAATCGCACCGTTGCGGGATTGAAACAGAACCTCGAACGGGCAAGGGTTCTCTTTCATTATTCAAATCGCACCGTTGCGGGATTGAAACTCCGGTATGGGCTCGAAAAGCCCGGCGAACGAGCATTCAAATCGCACCGTTGCGGGATTGAAACCGCAGCTTCAGCAAGCTGCGACTGCGTCATACATTCAAATCGCACCGTTGCGGGATTGAAACCCAAGGTCAGGCTGCATGACCCGCCGTGGTAATTCAAATCGCACCGTTGCGGGATTGAAACCCCGCCCGACCTCTTCTTGGCCCACCAGAACCCTATTCAAATCGCACCGTTGCGGGATTGAAACTAGATGGCGGGCCGTATAATAGCCCACCATAAGGATTCAAATCGCACCGTTGCGGGATTGAAACTGTTTGAGCTATTTCAATAGACCATCCAAGTCATTCAAATCGCACCGTTGCGGGATTGAAACGGTAGTAGACGCGCAGGCCACCGCCCTCGGCGAATTCAAATCGCACCGTTGCGGGATTGAAACTATGGAGACCTGCTCGAACTTACATCCGCAGGAAATTCAAATCGCACCGTTGCGGGATTGAAACCGACTGAATGATTGATTCTGATTGCAATCTTCATTCAAATCGCACCGTTGCGGGATTGAAACCAGAGTACCGTGCTCTGGCGAACGACACGGAATTCAAATCGCACCGTTGCGGGATTGAAACCGCCTCTTCAGCCGCCTTCCACTTCGCGTATGACATTCAAATCGCACCGTTGCGGGATTGAAACTAAACCTTCATAGTCCCATCACCAACTTTCGAAGATTCAAATCGCACCGTTGCGGGATTGAAACTGCCACGGCTCTTCCGGAAGACGGTAGATGTCGAATTCAAATCGCACCGTTGCGGGATTGAAACGCCGCCAGAGATGGGCTTGTGTGGGAGCTGGATATTCAAATCGCACCGTTGCGGGATTGAAACTCCCTCATATCCGCAGTTTAACTTACCGTTATTCAAATCGCACCGTTGCGGGATTGAAACCCCGAACGACGTAGATGCTGCCGTCCGGGCCATTCAAATCGCACCGTTGCGGGATTGAAACGCGCTGGACATGCGCACATCGTACTCGGTCGCCAGATTCAAATCGCACCGTTGCGGGATTGAAACCCAGCCCCGAGCGGTCGCCTCCCGTCCTCCAAATTCAAATCGCACCGTTGCGGGATTGAAACATGGCGCCCGGGGCGTCATGGGCGCCCAAGGTGAATTCAAATCGCACCGTTGCGGGATTGAAACGATTGCCCGAGCCCTCTTAAGAACGGCCCCATATTCAAATCGCACCGTTGCGGGATTGAAACAATCCTGGCCGGTGACATACGGCTGACTGTCACATTCAAATCGCACCGTTGCGGGATTGAAACGACGCGGCCCTTCTCGGTGGGCTCGGTCACGCCCATTCAAATCGCACCGTTGCGGGATTGAAACAGCCACCCTTCTCGGCGTTCCACTGATACCAGCAATTCAAATCGCACCGTTGCGGGATTAAAACTCAGAACGACATACTTCTCGCCGTTCTTTTCATTCAAATCGCACCGTTGCGGGATTGAAACCGACCTCCGATTCAACAAAGCCCCGGTGGCGGAAATTCAAATCGCACCGTTGCGGGATTGAAACCGCCGATGGGCAATGACCCCACGGCGGAGGATTCAAATCGCACCGTTGCGGGATTGAAACTGAAGAGTCCGCTTCTCCAGGATCGCGGCGCCGATTCAAATCGCACCGTTGCGGGATTGAAACGATCTCGCATTTTTTCTTCCTCCTTCTTGGGCCATTCAAATCGCACCGTTGCGGGATTGAAACGATCATAGCGATCGGGGCCTCATGCCGACCGGCGCCCATTCAAATCGCACCGTTGCGGGATTGAAACTTGGATGTGCAACAGGGTTTGATCCAGCAGCGGATTCAAATCGCACCGTTGCGGGATTGAAACTAGTCGTAGATGCGGTTGTACTTCACTCCGTTCATTCAAATCGCACCGTTGCGGGATTGAAACTTTTCCAGTGGAAGAACTCCCGAGAGTCTTTCTCATTCAAATCGCACCGTTGCGGGATTGAAACCCCAGGGATTGCCAGAAATGTTCCAGCTCGACAATTCAAATCGCACCGTTGCGGGATTGAAACCGTTGACGATCTTCCGAATCCGCCAATGCTTTCCATTCAAATCGCACCGTTGCGGGATTGAAACAGGATGACGTGAAGGTCTCCTCGTCCAGGCCCAGATTCAAATCGCACCGTTGCGGGATTGAAACGAACTCCATGTTTCTGTTCACGCCCCGTTTTATTCAAATCGCACCGTTGCGGGATTGAAACCGACCTCCGCCTCTGGGTCACGAAGGACCACCGCATTCAAATCGCACCGTTGCGGGATTGAAACGCGTTCGGGTGGACTCAACCTGTCTCAGCCATTCGATTCAAATCGCACCGTTGCGGGATTGAAACTTGGACCAAACGCTCAATCATCGGAGGCCTCCATTCAAATCGCACCGTTGCGGGATTGAAACAAGATTCAGAGACGCACTCTTCGTCCCACATCCAATTCAAATCGCACCGTTGCGGGATTGAAACTCATCCTGTATCCCCAGATGCCCAATGGTGGCTATTCAAATCGCACCGTTGCGGGATTGAAACTGCATCATCCATGGAACGCGCCTCGGGGTCCAATTCAAATCGCACCGTTGCGGGATTGAAACGGCGTTCAAGCTCCTGTAGTGCCTCCAGTGAGGGATTCAAATCGCACCGTTGCGGGATTGAAACCGATACTCCCGTGTCACAATCTCCCACCTGTATTATTCAAATCGCACCGTTGCGGGATTGAAACGGGAGTATGCCCTTGTTTCCAAGGGCCTTCTCCATTCAAATCGCACCGTTGCGGGATTGAAACCGCGTTGCCCGAGGCTATGGTTTCGTGAAGGAATTCAAATCGCACCGTTGCGGGATTGAAACAGGGAGGGGTCGGATTATGTCAAGGGTTATCTATTCAAATCGCACCGTTGCGGGATTGAAACCCGAATCCGTTTCCCGGATCGATCGGGAATCCGAATTCAAATCGCACCGTTGCGGGATCCCCCTATGCCACAATAGTTGTCGCCTCTCCTGAGTAGGTTATGATTGAACTCCAGAGGAGGTGCACCCCATGAACCACTACAGTCCCGACGTGAAAGAGCAGCTTGTCAAACGAATGATGCCCCCTGAGAACGCCTCCCTCTCGACTCTGGCGCGTGAGACGGGAATCAGCTTCGAAACGCTCAGGCAGTGGAGGAAGAAGGCCCGTATCGAGACAGGTTCGCCCGTCCCCGGCAACGGCCGTCGCCCTCAGTCCTGGTCCCCCGGCGACAAGCTTCTCGCCGTCCTGGCCACGGCGGGGATGAACGAGACGGAACAGGCCGAATACTGTCGATCGAAGGGTCTTTACGTCGAGGAGATCCGTAGCTGGCGCGAGGCTTGCCTCGACGGCCTCGCCGCCGGCCGGGACAGAGACAACGTCAGGGAGCTGCGCGAGGAACTCACGTCGCACAGGGGACGCCTGAAGGAGCTGGAGCGGGAACTTCGGAGAAAGGAAAAGGCCCTGGCTGAAACGGCGGCCCTGCTCACGCTGCGAAAAAAAGCCCAGGCGATCTGGGGGGACGACGAGGACGGTATCTGAGCCTCCCCGATCGCCAGGCGGCCTGCGACCTCGTCCGAGAAGCCTGCCGCCAGGGAGCCCGCAGGGAAAAGGCCTGCGCCGAGCTGGGCCTCACTCTCCGCACCTTCCAGCGCTGGACCAGGGAGGGACAGGTCGCCGAAGACGGCCGCAGGAAGGCGAATCGCCCCAAGCCCCGCTGGAGCCTCACGGAAGAGGAAATCGAAACGATCCGCTCCGTCGTCGACAGCGAAGAGTTCGCCGACCTGCCCCCGAGTCAGATCGTCCCTATCCTCGCCGATCGGGACATCTACCTCGCCTCGGAATCGACCTTCTACCGCATCCTCCGGTCCACGAATCGACAGAACCGTCGCGGCCGGTCCCGAACCGGCTCGCCCAAGGTACCGACGACACACGAAGCCAAAGGGCCCAACGAAGTCTGGTCCTGGGACATCTCCTGGCTGCCGGGCCCCATCGTCGGGCTCCACTACTACCTCTACCTCATCCTGGATATCTACAGCCGCAAGATCGTCGGCTGGGAGATCTGGGAGAGGGAATCGGAAGACCACGCCTCCGAACTCGTCACCCGCGCAGTCGTTTCGGAAAAGACCTTCACGAAACCGCTGGTCCTCCACTCCGACAACGGCAGCCCCATGAAGGGCTCGACCTTCCAGGCCCGCCTTGCGGCCCTGGGAATCCTCTCCAGCAGAAGCCGCCCGAGAGTGAGCAACGACAACGCCTACTCGGAATCGCTCTTTCGGACCTACAAATACCGCCCCGCCTTCCCGTCGCAGGGATTCGCCGGCCTCGAAGAGGCCCGGAAATGGACGGCCGCCTTCGTCCGCTGGTACAACGAAAAGCATCGCCACAGCGCCATCGGCTTCGTCACCCCCGACGCCCGCCACAGAGGCGACGACGTCGAGATCCTGAAGAAAAGAAAGCTTCGCTACGAAAAGGCCCGATCGGCCCACCCCGAACGGTGGAGAGGCAAAACCCGCCGATGGGAACCCATCGGTCCCGTCTTCCTCAACCCCGACAGATCGGGTAAGGAGGAAAAAGCGGAGAAGGACCCCGGCTGAACGATCGCGAAGGAGATGCCGGAAGAGGGAAAGTCAACCGGATGCATGCATGACTCTTGAGCGACAACTATATTGACAAACACCGGGATTGAAACACAGCGACGACGGCCAAGACCACGGCTGACACCGATTCAAATCGCACCGTTGCGGGATTGAAACACTCATGGCGTTGACGAACTGGATCATGTTAGCATTCAAATCGCACCGTTGCGGGATTGAAACCCCCTGGCGCGTGTGGCTGCCGTGCCCCCAGGCATTCAAATCGCACCGTTGCGGGATTGAAACTGGCGTCACCACCGGATTCACCGGGCTGCAGAAATTCAAATCGCACCGTTGCGGGATTGAAACGGCAATGATGTTTCCATTAGCATCATAAATATAATTCAAATCGCACCGTTGCGGGATTGAAACCATAGGGGCAACATAGATCGTTGCCCCTACGAAAATTCAAATCGCACCGTTGCGGGATTGAAACCGGCGGCGGCGAGAGCTTTCTCGGGCCACTGCATTCAAATCGCACCGTTGCGGGATTGAAACGGGCCCGAAGGCCCCGGTCTCGTCATTCAAATCGCACCGTTGCGGGATTGAAACTGATTCAGGCTCGAAATCTCCTGAATCGGCGACATTCAAATCGCACCGTTGCGGGATTGAAACAGCCCCGGTGGCGGAAAACCGCCACTTTCCTCACATTCAAATCGCACCGTTGCGGGATTGAAACTTTTCGACCCAGAAGAGGAACTTCTCGCCCAAATTCAAATCGCACCGTTGCGGGATTGAAACTATTTCCCTTCGCCCATCTCCTCGACCCAGAAGATTCAAATCGCACCGTTGCGGGATTGAAACACCGAGAGGACGATACCTCTTGGCAAGCCCGTAATTCAAATCGCACCGTTGCGGGATTGAAACCCGTGTCATAAGGCGGTTTGGTCGTATCGTGGATTCAAATCGCACCGTTGCGGGATTGAAACTGGTAGACCATTTTTTAATCCCCTTCCTATTAACATTCAAATCGCACCGTTGCGGGATTGAAACGGGAATCTCCCAGCGGAGTGTCCGCCGGTTCCACATTCAAATCGCACCGTTGCGGGATTGAAACGTATTTCCCGTTCGTTTTCTCCTGCATGATCAATTCAAATCGCACCGTTGCGGGATTGAAACCCGTTGAAGACCTGAAGGTCCCGCACGACGGAGAATTCAAATCGCACCGTTGCGGGATTGAAACTCCATACCGTCTGCGTGTTATCCCACGGATGGTTAATTCAAATCGCACCGTTGCGGGATTGAAACATTCGCCCGTAGAGCCATTCCCGCCCGTATTCCTGATTCAAATCGCACCGTTGCGGGATTGAAACACCTCAGCCGCTGGAGGTCATCCGCACGGGGAAGGATTCAAATCGCACCGTTGCGGGATTGAAACTCGGCCTCGACGAAGCCCCTATGGCGGAAGACGATTCAAATCGCACCGTTGCGGGATTGAAACGTCGGGGTCGGTCGTTTCGACCGACTCCCTGATTCAAATCGCACCGTTGCGGGATTGAAACGAACGCCAGGCTTTCGAAATCAACGATGGCCGCCATTCAAATCGCACCGTTGCGGGATTGAAACTGAAGCAGAAACGGCGTTTCTCCCCGCAGTGTATTCAAATCGCACCGTTGCGGGATTGAAACCGCCGACGAAACGGTGTATCCGCCCGTTGGCGACATTCAAATCGCATCGTTGCGGGATTGAAACAACTTCCCGTAGGCGGTTCCTACGGGAAGGCTCATTCAAATCGCACCGTTGCGGGATTGAAACGAAAATACACCTGACTCACTCTCGTCGCCAATTATTCAAATCGCACCGTTGCGGGATTGAAACGATGAGTCGACCCTAACGCCCAGCTCTGATATTCAAATCGCACCGTTGCGGGATTGAAACTCTCGTCAGTGACAGTATGACCTTCAAGCAGGGTATTCAAATCGCACCGTTGCGGGATTGAAACGCCCCGCATTCGGGGCAAACTTCTCGGATTGTTAGATTCAAATCGCACCGTTGCGGGATTGAAACGGTCATTGTTAAAATCCATCCACCTTTCCTTTCTGATTCAAATCGCACCGTTGCGGGATTGAAACAGGACACAGATTCGCTTTCCTGATGACCTGTTCAATTCAAATCGCACCGTTGCGGGATTGAAACCCGCATACTGCTGAGCTTGGTCCCAAGACGTTGTATTCAAATCGCACCGTTGCGGGATTGAAACAACTGGGGATCCGTCGTGAATGGGACGATGTCGACATTCAAATCGCACCGTTGCGGGATTGAAACCCCCGCTCCTTCACGGGACCGAAAAGCTGATGCGTATTCAAATCGCACCGTTGCGGGATTGAAACGTCGTGCAGGTGGCAATAACACCTGCACGAGTGATTCAAATCGCACCGTTGCGGGATTGAAACCGCCGGTACGGCCCTCGAACGGCGCCGGTTTCCAATTCAAATCGCACCGTTGCGGGATTGAAACTTCAACGCCTCCACTTGATCGGTGAGAGGCATTCAAATCGCACCGTTGCGGGATTGAAACATCCATATCGAGGATTTGTCAGTAGGTCTAGATTCAAATCGCACCGTTGCGGGATTGAAACTCCGGGGTCGCTTCGTGCTGTGTCAGGTTCAGATTCAAATCGCACCGTTGCGGGATTGAAACGCCGTCAAGGACGATATCCAACTCCTGCTCGATTCAAATCGCACCGTTGCGGGATTGAAACAAGAAAAGAGTTCGGAACATGCTGGGGCGCGTATTCAAATCGCACCGTTGCGGGATTGAAACGCGACATTCGGCCACAATCTCTCCGCCAGCTCATTCAAATCGCACCGTTGCGGGATTGAAACAACCCGGAAAGGTGCCTAACAGGCTTTTTCATTTATTCAAATCGCACCGTTGCGGGATTGAAACGGCCACCCGGAAGATAGGTCATCGGGGTCGTCCCAATTCAAATCGCACCGTTGCGGGATTGAAACTCTCTTGGATTTCAGCATGAGTGTCTCGGGTCATTCAAATCGCACCGTTGCGGGATTGAAACGGCGATTCGCCATTTGTTCCGACAAATGGAATTCAAATCGCACCGTTGCGGTCCCAGGAGGGTTGAAGCGCTTCCGTCGCCACTCGCGAGGAGCTTCCGGCTGAAACCCTGCGGGACGATGACCCTGTCCCGCCCGCGGCCAGGATGGCCACGGTCCCAGGAGAGGCGAAGCGCTTCCGCCTCCACTCGCGAGGAGATTCCGGCTGAAACCCTGCAGGACGATGACTCCGTCCCGCCCGCGGCCAGGATGGCCACGGTCCCAGGAGAGGCGAAGCGCTTCCGCCTCCACTCGCGAGGAGATTCTGGATGAAACTCTGCGGGACGATGACTCCGTCCCGCCCGCGGCCAGGATGGCCACGGTCCCAGGAGAGGCGAAAGGCTTCTGCCTCCACTCGCGAGGAGATTCCGACTGAAACCCTGCGGGACGATGGCCCTGTCCCGCCCGCGGCCAGGATGGCCACGGGCGGGAGGGGCGAATTTCGCGACAAGAAACGGAGAAGGCCCCGACTCTCGAGAGTCGGGGCCTTCTCCGTTTCTTGTCATGAGCTTCCGGGGAAAAACTTCACCCAAAGAATCGATATATACGATAAGGAACGACACGAGGTGCCGCGGCACCGCACCTCCGCTGTCCCTTTTTCCCCTTTCCGAAGAGTCCATGTGGCATCTCGGGTTTCGAGCGCCCGCTCGCCCCGAAGGGAGGTCTTTCACCCGGAACCCGACTTGGTTCGTGCGCGAGTCACGGCACCTGTCGGGACCCTGTCGATTCCAAGAGGAGGAATACCGATGCACACGTTCTTTTTCTACGACGTGGGACAGTGTCGCGTCTCGAAGGTTCATCGCTATCTGTCGCGGCGTCTTTTCTGGATCCAGAGGAGCGTTTTCGAGGGGGAGCTTTCTCCGTTCCAACGGCGTCTGATCGTCGAGGACTTGAGTCGCTTTCTCGATCCCCGGAAGGATGCCCTGCTCATGATCAGCACGGAAGCGCCTTATGCGTGGAAACGAACCGTCCTGGGCCAGGATCTGGCCCCCCGGTCTCTCGTCGAATGAGGAGGAGGATACGATGAAAATCGAGAGGTGCAATTTAATCTTGACCTACGATACGGCCGCCGACCGCATTCCTCCCATCTACCGTTATCTCCAGAAAAATTTCTTCTGGCTACAGAGGAGCATTTTCTGCGGGCAAATAGGCAAGAACGGGACGGACAGGCTCGAACGTCAATTGAGGCCGCTGATAGACCCCAGTTACGACAGCGTTTATCTGTTTCAACTCAGGTATCCCTTCACCATGGAGGTCGAGACCTGGGGAAAGACGGAGGGCGCCGTTTACTGAGCGAAAATCGCCGCCGTGATTTTTGATGCCTGTTGAAACGACGTGAGGAGGGGTTTGCGATGACGGTATTCGAGGCGACGAAGAGAGACGAAGCCACATCGTCGAGGGAGATTCCGCGTTCCTTCGGTTGCGCCGGAAGAACCTTCCCCTGTATTCGGAAGGAAGAACCGTCTATTCCCCCGAAGGAGATGACGCTTCGGGATTTCAAGGTTTTCTGCATCCGCCGCATCCCCCATCTGATGGCCCAGGAGCTGAGGCGGAGGCACCTTTGGCGCCCTCGCAGCGGCCTCGACAGGTACGTTCACGAGCAGGTCGGGCGTTTTCTCGACGGCTGGCCCCACGGCCTCTGGGAGGGGCGCTTCCGCAAGCTGCTCGATTCGCCGGAACCGTCCGCGGCACGGGAGGCGATCGCCCGCGATACCGCCCTCTGGCTGCTGGAACATCTCGATCTGGCCGACCGGGATGACGCCTCGGCCGTTTTCGGTTCCTATCGGCGCTTCACGGAGAGGCTCCGCGCGAAGCGAGAGGGAGGTCGCTGACGATGGCCCAGATTCTCTGTTTCGAGCGGCCCGTGACGCTTTCCCGCAAGAACGGCACGCTGGGGATCACCGGTATCGACGGGACGGTGAGGACCCTTCCGCTGCTTCAGATTTCGGAGCTTTTCGCCCTTGCGGGTGCCACCGTCGAACCTTCTCTGGCGAGCCTTCTCGCCGAGACGCGGACGCCCCTCCATTCCTTCGGGCCCGACGGCTACGAGGGTTCCTGGATGCCCTTCCACGGCCTTCTGGCCGGAAGGACGGCCTTCGCGCAGTACCGGGCTCTCTGCGACGGGGATCGCCGCAGAGAGCTGGGGCTGCGCCTTCTCAAGGCGGCCATGCTGTTTCGGCTGGCCTGGGTGAGGCAGCTTCGCCCGGGGGAGGAGGAACATTGGGAAGAGCGGTATCTCGCCATCTACCGGGAGGCTCGGGTTTACCCGCAGCGCCCCCTGCGGCTCGCCCTCGAAGCCGTCGAGGTCGTCGACGCGGCGCGCCGTCAGGCCTGGGGGCTTTCTCTGCGAAGCTGCCGCATCGCCGCCGATCTCTGGCTGGCCCTGACGATCGGCACCTTCCGCGATCTTTCCCTCGACCCCTGGTGTTCGCTGGTGACGGAGAAGCGGTCTTTTCCCCTGGCGAGGGATCTGGCCTTTCTGCTCGAGCCTTCGTTCGTGGAAGCCTTCGGCGACGGGCTGCCCGGCAGGTCCGATTTATGGGCTCCCCTCCTGGAAGACCATCTTCGCCGCCCCTTCGCCCGAGACGGCGGACGGGTATGGAGCCTGAGGAGTCTGGCCCTGCGGGAAGGGTATCTCCTTCTGGGAGCCATCCAGTCCGGCGGGATCTACCGTCCCGCCAAGAATGTGGAGGTGACGATCCGTGAGTCTGCTTGACGCCCTCGACGAGGGGTGGAATCTGTTCTGCCGACGGGCCGCCGATTTCTGGGAGTGCGGCGATCATCTGACGCCCAATCTCTCTCTGATGGGGCTGCTCCAGTGGCGCGGCGACGATGAGGAATCTCCCGAGGAGACTCTGGAGCGCCTCTGCGTCGCCTGGGAGAGGGGGGATCTCGTCGTGCGGGCCCTCGATTTTCCTCCTCTGCCCGTCTGGGTCGGAGCGACGCTCCATCTGATGAGGGCCTTCGATCTGCCCATGGCCCTTCTCCGCCGCGAAGAGGGGGACACGCTGCTTCTTCTGCGGACGGCCGAGGGCGACCGGCGGCTGGCCGATCCGGGGCCGGGAGTCAGCCATCCCTGGACGCGACGCTGCGCCTTCTGTCCCTACGGCGACATCTGTTCCGTCGTCTATCCCCCCTTCATCGATTGACGCATCGGAACCGACGACCCGAAAAAGGAGGTTTCCCCGTGGATAAGAAAGGGCTGGAGGTGCTTCACGGCTACCGCGGTCCCCATCTTTCTCTCTTCTGCGGCGCCGACGAGGATCAGAATCCCTTTTTCCTGCTCCGGTCGGCTCAGATGAGGGTCCTGAACGACGCCGGGCAGAGGCTGGCCGCGGCCCGATGGCTGCTGCGCGGCGTCCTGGCCGTCTACCGCATCTGGCAGTGCTGGACGAAGGCTCCCGTCGAGGCGATCCTGAAACGGACGGCCCCGGCCATCGAGGAGGCCCCGGATATCGAGTCCCTCCGCGGCGTCGAAGGGGCCTTCCATCGCGACCTGTTCGACCTCTGGCAGGAGGCCTTCGGGGCCCCCTGGCATTTCGAGGAGCGCAACCGCCGCCCGCCCCGCGACCCGATCAACGCCTTTCTTTCCTACGGCAACAGCATCGTCTACTCCCTCTGCGTTCCTCCCATCCAGAGGAAGTATCTCCATTCGGCCCTGTCGATCCTCCACGAGCCGGGAGCCCGAAGGCACAGTCTGGCTCTCGATATGGCCGAGCTGTACAAACCGCTGCTCGTGGAGGCCCCCCTCTGGACGCTGTTGAAGCGCAAAGGCCTGTTGCCGGACATGACCGTCACCGATATCGACGGATGCCGCCTTTCCGCCGAGAGCCGCCAGATCTTCCGCCGGGCCATGAGAGACGTCCTCTTCCCCCTCTACGTCGAGGAATCCCGCGACCGCTGGGGATGGCCCCTTTTTTTCTGGGAGAACCTGGAGACGACGGCGGCCGAACTCGGCCGTCGCTGCCTCCGGGGCGATTTCAGCGGCCACTGGTTTCCCTCGGGGCTTGTCTGGCCGCGGTCGAAACTTCTCGAAGACTGTATGCCCTATCTCTGCAGGACGCTTTAGCGGGAGGCGAGAGAACGATGGGAAAATCCGTCTGGCAGGTGGCGCTCATCGACGGGAGGCGTCAGAACCTTCTCGAAGAGCTTTGCGGCATCGCCGTCGCCCTCGGCAGCAATCCCCTCACCGAAACGCTTCTGGACGGTCTGGCCTACAGCGCCGACGACGGCAGCGACGATTTCGACGAGAATCTCGAGTTCGTCGAGGCGATGCTCCGGCGTCTCATCCGAATCGGCGAGTCTCTCGGAAGAGGGACGGACGAAGAGATCGACCTCGACGGCGTCCCCTTCTAGCCCGGCCATCCGGCCTTTCACCCTCAGCCTTCCACCAGCAGCAGAGCCAGGTCGTTGACGTTGGTGCCCGTGGGCCCCGTCCGCAGAAGATCGCCTGCGGCCTCCAGGGCCCGGTAGGCGTCGTTGTCGTCCAGGAGGGCCCGGCCGTCCAGTCCGGCCGCGGCGAGGCGCCGCCAGGTGCCGCCGTCGACGAGGCCCCCCGCGGCGTCGGTGGGGCCGTCGGTGCCGTCCGAGCCCAAAGCCAGGAAGGCGACGCCCTCCATCCCGTCGAGGGAGCGGGCCGCGGCGAGGGCGCACTCCTGGTTGCGCCCCCCTCGCCCCCCTCCCCGGACGTGGACGACCGATTCGCCGCCGACGAGGACGGCGCAGGGAGGGGCGACCGGGTGGCCCGACCGGACGATTTCGCGGGCCACGGAGCCGAAGAGGCGTCCCAGCTCGCGGGCCTCGCCGTCGCAGGAGGTCGTCAGGAGCAGGGGGGAAAATCCGCGCCGCCGGGCCTCGTCGGCGGCGGCCCGGCAGAGGTGGGAGACGCCGCCGATCACGTGCCCCTCGACGTTGGGCAGAGCCTTGGCCGTCTCCTCCTTCAGGCGCTCCTCCATGACCGGGGAGAGCTCCAGGCCGTAGCGCCGGGCGACGGCGAGGGCCTCCTCCGACGTCGTCCCGTCGGGCCAGGCCGGGCCCGAGGCGATGCTGTCGAGGCGGTCGCCGAGGACGTCGGAGAGGGCCAGGGTGAGGACCCGGGCCGGAAAGGCGGCCCGGGCCAGGCGGCCGGCCTTGACGGCCGAGAGGCGCTTGCGGAGGCTGTTGATTTCGACGATGTCGGCCCCCCGCCTCAGAAGCCGATCCGTCAGGGAGGCCAGGTCGTCGAGGGAGAGGCCGGGCAGGGGCTTTTCCATGAGGGCCGATCCGCCTCCCGAGAGGAGCAGGAGGACCACGTCGTCTTCGCCCAGGCCGGAGACTCCGTCGAGGGCGCGAGCGGCGGCCTCCTCGGAGCGGCGGTCCGGCAGGGGATGACCGGCCTCGACGATCGTCCAGGGCCCCAGCTCGCCCCCGCCGTGGCCCTCTTTGGTGACGACGAGGCCCGCCGTGACCCGATCGCCCAGGATCTTCCGGGCCACGGCGGCCATGGGCCAGGCGGCCTTGCCGACGGCGATGACGACGACCCGCCCCGGGAAGAGCCTCCCTTCGAGAAAACGTTCCAGGGCCGGACCGGGCCGGACGGCCTCGAGGGCCGCCTCGGCGACGGCCCGCGCCTCGTGTCGCAGCTTCATCGTGTTCCCTCCTCCGACAAAGGGTCTTTTCCGGTCATTCTACCCGAAAGCCCCCGGAACGGGACGGGCCTTCCCCCCGGGGGGAAGGCCCGTCTCGTCGAAGCCTTACATGAACAGCCCCGTTCCCGGGCCGAGAGGCAGGTTGAGGAGGTACCAGACGATGACCTGGAGGGAGAAGCAGACGAGGAAGGCCAGCGAGTAGGGGATTTCCAGCGAGATGATGGTGCCGATGCCGACGGGCTCGTCCCCTTCCTTCCGGTACTGTTCGAGAAGGCCGATGATGACGGGGATGTAGTAGGAAAGGGGCGAGACGATGTTCGTCGTCGTGTCGCCGATGCGGTAGGCGATCTGCGTCAAGGCGGGGGAGAAGCCGACCATGGAGAACATGGGGACGAAGATGGGGGCCAGGATGAGCCATTTGGCCGACCCGCTGATCATGAAGAGGTTCAGGAAGGAACAGAGGACGATGAACATGAGCAGGAGCGGGATGCCGCCCAGGTTGAGGGCCTTCAGAGCCGCGGCGCCCTTGACGGCCAGAACCGTCGTGAGGTTGCTGGCGTTGAAGAGCTGGATGAACATGGCCGCCGGGAGGGCGACGACGAGGAAGCTCAGGCTCCCCTGGAGGCCGTCCTGCATCAGCTTGGGGACGTCGGAGGCCTTTCTGAGCGTTCCGGCGCCGAAGCCGTAGGCCATGCCGACGAAGAAGAAGAGGAAGAAGAGGATGGCCACGACGCTGGAAAGAAGGGGCGACCGGGGAAGGATCGATCCGTCGGCGGCGCGGAAGAAGGAGCTCTGGGGAAGGGTGAGCAGAAAGAGGAGGGCCAGGGAGAGGAGCGTCGTCCAGAGGGTCCAGCGCAGGCCGCGGTTCTCCTCGGCCTTGACGGCGTGTTCGGCCAGGTAGGAGGCGTCTTTGGGGCCGCCGTCGCCCAGCATGGGGACGGTGAATTTCTCGGTGATGACCGTCGTGACGACGGTGACGGTGATCGTGGCGGCGATCATGAAGTACCAGTTGATGAGGGGATGGGTGGGAGCGACGATGCCCATGCCCTTGGCGGCCGATTCGGTGATGCCCGCCAGCAGGGCGTCGGTGCCGGCGATGAAGAAGTTGGCGCTGAAGCCGCCGCAGGCGGCGGCGAACCCGGCGATGATGCCCACGGCCGGGTTGCGGCCCAGGGCCTTGAAGACGGCGCCGCCGATGGCGGGGGTGAAGATGATTCCGGCGTCGGAGGCCAGGTTGGCGTTGATGCCGACGACGGCCAGGACGGCCGTGACCATGTAGGAAGGGGCGCCGAGGATGGTCTTGCGCATGAGGGCCGAGATGAAACCGGTCTGCTCGACGAGTCCGATGCCGAGCATCATGACCATGATGAGCCCCAGGGGGGCGAAGTTGATGTAGGTTTTAACGAAGTCGGCGAAGAAGGGGCGGAGCGCCTCGTAGCTCATGAGGTTCCTGACGGCCACCGTCGTCTCCGACGGCAGCTCTCCCGCCTTGGACGAGGCGGCCAGATAGGTGACGGAGACGCCCGACCGGGCCAGGACCCAGGAGAGAAGGATGGACGTGAGGGCGAGGATGACGAATAGCCAGAAGGGGTGGGGCAGCCTGTTGCCGACGACTTCGACGCCTTTGATGAATCCCTCGAACCTGCCTTTTTTCGCGCTGGTGCGGCTCTTGTCGTTTGCGGACACGGTGATCCTCCTTAACGAAAGGGGCTCGGACGATCTGTTTCCTCCCGGTGTTTCTCCCGTCGACGGCACAAGTCGGTGGCCCTTCTATCGTCGAAGGTCATCCCCCCTCCCGGCGCGGTCCCGCAGGAGGGCCTCGAAGAGGTCGACGGCCCGGGGCAGGACGGATTCGTCGAAATCGAAGCGGCCGTTGTGGTGGCCCGCCGTCCTGTCGGCACCGACGATGAAGTGGCAGGCCCGGCCGCCCCTCTCGTCGACGCGCCTCATCATCCACGAGAAGTCCTCGCTGCCGCCGATCCGCCCTTCGAGGGAGACGTCGGTGAAGCCGACGGCCCGGGCCTTCTCGGCGACGAGGGCGACCAGATCGGGATGGCTCGTCCCGTCGACGGCCCCTCCGGCCAGGCGCGTCTCGACGGAGACGCCCTGGGAGCGGGCCGCCCCGTCGAGGACCTCCAGGGCCCGCTCGTAGACGTAGCGGTCGATGGCCGCCGTCTGCCCCCGCGTCTCGAAGAGGAGTTCGGCCCTGTCGGGGACGACGTTGCGCCCCGTCCCGGCCCGGAGGACGCCGACGTTGACGCGGCTGGCGCCGTCGCGGTGGGGGGCGATGGCATGGAGGCCCAGGACGGCCGTCGCCGCCGCCAGCAGGGCGTTTTTCCCCTCGTTCGGGGCCATCCCGGCGTGGGCCGCCACCCCCCGGAAGGCGACATCGACCTTGGTCGTGCAGAGGAAGTCGCTGCATCCGGCGCCGACGGCGCCGCTGGCGAACTGGCCGGCCAGGTGGAAACCGAAGAGGACGTCGACGTCATCGAGATGGCCCTTTTCCGTCATGGCCCGTCCGCCGCGGACCCCCTCCTCGGCGGGCTGGAAAAGCAGCTTGATCCGCCCCGTCAGGTCCGGGGCGAGGGCGGCGATCCGTCCGGCCAGGGCGAGACCGACGGCCATGTGCCCGTCGTGGCCGCAGGCGTGGGCCGTCGTTTCGTCGAGAGAGGCGAAGCCCTCGTCGAAGGGGCGGTGTCCGGCCTGGCGACACTCGGCCGTCTCGACGGCGTCGAGGTCGAAGCGGAAGGCCGTCACGGGACCGGGACGGCCCGTGTCGAAGAGGGCCACCAGGCCCGTCCAGTCGCCGAGACGCTCGATCAGGGCACGGTCGGCCCCCCAGGAAAGGGCCCTCTCACGGGCTCGGGCCAGGGCCTTCCCGTCGGGCCGCCCCATGGCCGAGGCCGCCTCGACGGCGTCGGCGCCGAGGCGAAGGGAAAAACCCAGCCTTTCCAGAGAGGCGGCGACGAAGGCCGTCGTCCAGAACTCCTCCCAGCCCCGCTCGGCGTGGCGGTGAAGCAGGCGGCGCAGGGCCGTGAGATCTTCTTTTCCGCGATCGGTCACAGCGATCCCTCCTCGTTCAGTCTGTCCAGAAGTTTCAGGGCCGTCCCCGCGAGAAGGGCCGTCCCCAGGGGGAAGGCCGCCTCGTCGGGGGCGAAACGGGCGTTGTGCAGGGGGGGGAAGGTCGCCCCGTCGGCCGAGGCGGGACGGCAGCCCAGCCAGAAGAAGACGGAGGGCACCTTTTCGGCGAAGAAGGAGAAATCCTCGCCGCCGAGCGTCGGCCTGGCGATCTCCTCCAGGGCCGCGGGGCCGAGAAGATCGGCGGCGACCCGGCGGAAGAGGGCGACGACGGCGCCGTCGTTGACCGTCGGCGGATAGCCCCTCTCGTAGAGGACCTCGCAGTCGCCCCCCATGGCCGTCGCCACGCCCCGGGCCACGGCGCCGATCTTCTCGGGCAGGAAGGCCCGGACGCGGGCGTCGAGGGAGCGCAGCGTCCCCTCGAGGCGGACCTCGTCGGCGATGACGTTGTAGCGGCAGCCTCCCCGGACGGTGCCCAGGGAGAAGACGGCGGCGTCGGAGGCGCTCACCGATCGGGAGACGACGCTCTGGAGGGCCGAGACGACCTGGGCGGCGATGACGATGGCGTCGACGCCCTCCTCGGGCATGGAGCCGTGGGCGCTTCTTCCCCTCACGACGAGGTCGAGGCGGTCCGAGGCGGCCATGATGGCCCCCTCGCGGACGCCCACCCGGCCCGTCTCCAGCCCGGGCCAGACGTGGAGGGCCGCCATGGCGCCGACGTCGGGGTCCTCGAGGACGCCGTCGGCGATCATGGCCGGGGCGCCTCCCGTCGGAGCGCACTCCTCGGCGGGCTGGAAGACGAACTTGATCCGCCCCCGCCCCTCCCACCCCTCGGAGAGGACGGCGGCGGCCCCGAGCAGCATGGCCGTGTGGGCGTCGTGGCCGCAGGCATGCATCCGCCCCTCGATCTCGGAGGCGAAGGGAAGGCCCGTCTCCTCGCGCATGGACAGGGCATCCATGTCGGCCCGGAGGGCCACCGTCGGCCCCGACGATCCCAGAAGGGCGACGACGCCCGTCCCGCCTATGCCGGTGCGGACGTCGAGGCCCATCGATTCCAGCGCGGCGGCGACGAGGGAGGCCGTCTCCTCCACGTTCATTCCCAGGCCGGGTCGTCGGTGGATGGCCCGGCGCCAGGCACGGATCTCCTCTTCCCTTTTTCGGGACAACAGAACAACAGTCTCGCTGACGGACATGTCGGCGACCTCCTAGGACAGACAGATGGGCGAAGCGGGAAGGATCAGCTCAGACGGGCCGTGATGTCCTCGGCGCCGCTGCGCAGGACGGGCAGGAAGGCCAGGGCCTTCTCCAGGGGAAGACGCTCCAGGGGACCGGCGATGCACAGGCAGGCCCAGACGCGCCCCATCCGGTCCGGCACGGGGACGGAGAGGCCCAGCGTGTCGGCGACGCTCTCGTTGAGACTGAGGGCGTAGCCCTGGCGGCGGATGGCGGCGTACTCCTCCAGGAGGGCATCGACGTCGAGGAAGGGGGCGGGGCAGCCCCGCCCCTCGCGGGCCAGGTCGAGGGAGCGCAGGAAGGCCTCCATCCTCTGAGGGTCGTGGTAGGCGGCCAGGAGCTTGCCGATGGCCCCGGCGTTGGGGGGCATCGTCACGCCGAGACGGCGCTTGAGGCGGATCAGGTGAGGACTTTCGACGCTGAGGGCCAGGAAGGCCCGGTCACCGTCGCGGATTCCCACGGAGACGGTCTCCTTCGTCAGCTTGCCGATGAGCTCCATGACGGGAAGGGCCGCCTCGTTGAGCCCCTTCTCGTTGGCGTAGACGACGCCCATGCGGTAGAGGGCCGGACCGAGGCGGTACAGTTTGGAATCGCCATCCTGGGCGACGAAGGCCTCGTCGACGAGCATGGAGAGGACCTTGTGGACGCCGCCCTTCGTCATGTCCACCGCCGAGGCCAGAGAGGCCAGGCTGTGGGAGAAGGGCGGCTCGCTGAGCTGGCGGAGAATCTGAAGTCCCTTGTCGAGCCGACTCAAGGCGCTCCTCCTTTTCCATTTTGGAAATACAATTTCCACTACGGAGACTATGGTCTGAGAATAAAGTCATCGGCCCCTTTTGTCAACGGATTTTCGAGGGCTCCGATGGGCCGATCCGCCGCCGGCGGACCCAGCCGGGCCCTATACAGAACCCGCTTTGGGCCGCCGCTCCGATCGCCGCCGCGCGGGACAAGACGAAGCCGCGGCGTCTTCCGTCCCGCCGTCGGGGAGAAAGGGGCCTTGCCGGAGGGAAGGCAATGCTATAGTATTATCGAAAATTCTAAAATAGGAGGGGATGGCGTTGAGAGAGATTCTTTCCTTCTGCCGCGTCCTGGCCTCGCCCGTCCGCCTGAAGATCCTGGCCCTGCTGGCCCGGCGGCCTCTCTGCGTCAACGCCCTGGCCCGGCGGCTGGATCTTTCGGCCGGAGCGGTGTCGCAGCACCTCCGTCTGCTCCGGGAGGAGGGGCTGGTGATCGACGACAAGCGGGGCCTTTTCGTCCACTACCGCCGCGACGACGAGGCTTTTCGGCAGGGGCTGGAGGCCCTGAGGCGCTTCTGGGAGAAGAGGGAGGAAGACGATGGAGGAGAGGAACGCGATGGGAACTGACGGGGCCGCCTTCGAGGTCCGGGAACTGACGAAGGATTTCGGCCCTCTCCGGGCCGTCGACGGTCTTTCCTTCGCCGTCGCTCCCGGCGAGATCTTCGGCTTTCTGGGGCCGAACGGGGCGGGGAAGACGACGACGATCCGCATGCTGACGGGGCTGGCCCGCCCCACGGCGGGACGGATCTTCTTTTTCGGCCGGGAGCGGACCGGCGACATCAAGGGAGCCCAGCATCTCATGGGCATCGTCGCCGACGACGACAATCTCTATCCCGAGATGACGGGCCGGGCCAATCTGGAGTTCTGCGGCGCCCTCTACGGCATGGAACGCGGCGAGCGCCGCGAACGGGCCGGAGAGCTTCTGGAGCGTTTCGGCCTCGCTCCGGCGGCGGAAAGGCGCTTCGGGGCCTATTCGAAGGGGATGCGGCGCCGCCTCGTCCTGGCGGCGGCCCTCATCCACCGGCCGCCGATCCTCTTTCTCGACGAGCCGACGACGGGCATCGACGTGGCCAGCGCCCGTTCCATCCGCTCCCTCCTCGACGCGATGCGCCGCGAGGGGACGACGATCTTCCTCACGACGCACTACATCGAGGAGGCCCAGCGCCTCTGCGACCGCATCGCCTTCATCGCCGAGGGGCGCCTGGCCGCCCTGGGGACGACGGAAGACCTCCTGGCCTCGGCGCGTGAGGACAACGCCGTCGATTTCGTCCTGGCCGGACCGGCCGCTCCCCTGAAGGAGGCGCTGGAAGAGGCCTTCCCCGGCGTGACCTGCCGGGCCGAGGGGGGAACGCTCTTCGTCCGCTCCGCCCGCTCCCTCGGCCTGGAGCCTTTCATGGACTTTTTCCGCTCCCGCGCCGTCGAGGTCCGCGAGGCCCGCCGCGAGGGTCCCTCGCTGGAGGAGGTCTTTCTCGGCGTCACCGGCTCGGTCCCGCGGAAGAGGAAGAAAGGAGATCGCAGGCCATGAAGAACCTCATCGCCTTCCGGGCCATCCTGGCCAAGGACATGAGGACCTACTACCTCAAGCCGCCCAACCTGAGCTGGGGCCTCATCTTCCCCCTGGCCTGGACCCTCATGTTCTTCCTCCGCTCCCAGGGCCCCGTCGATATCCGGGCCCTGCTGCCCGGCGTCATGACTCTCTCCATCCTCTTCGGCACCACGTCCATGCTGGCCGTGACGGTCACCTTCGAGCGCAAGGGGAAGAGCTTCGAGAGGCTCCTCCAGGCGCCTCTCCCCCTGGGGCTCCTCGTCCTGGCCAAGACGTCGGGGGCCATCGTCTTCGGCGTCGCCAACGCCCTCGTCCCTCTCGTCCTGGCCGCCCTCTACGCCCCTCTCGGGCGGGTCGACGTCGCCCTCCTGCTGACCGCCGCCTTCCTGCTCGCCTTCGCGTCGGCCTTCATGGGGCTTTTCGTCGCCGTCTCCGTCCAGGAGGTCTTCGAGGCCCAGACCCTTTCCAACTTCTTCCGCTTCCCCATGGTCTTCCTCTGCGGCCTCTTTCTGCCCCTGGATCGGATTCCCTTTCCCCTTCGGGGGCTGGCCTACGTCCTGCCGCCGACGTACGGCGCCGATCTCCTGCGGAGGGCCCTGGGAGAGGGGAGCCTCTTCCCGGCGGCAACGGCCCTGGCGGCCCTGGCGGGGCTCTGCCTGGCCCTGACCTTCGCCTGCCTGAGAGCCATCGGGCGGCGCTGGATCGACTAGGCCCGGCGCTCGGGGACCTCCTCGCCGAGACGTTTTCGGATGTAGGGGCAGGTGACGGCGGCGACGGGGTTGTGGCCCAGACGGCGGTCCTTGGTGACGAGAGTCGTCACGGGGGCCTTGGCGTGACGGTAGAAGAGGGTGTCGTGGCCGACGCAGAGGCCGACGACGACGAGGAGGCCGCAGCCCTCGTCGTCGAGGATCCGCGCCTGTTCGGCGGGGTTGCAGGAGACGGTCCCGACCCAGGGACGGCGCGGCATGGAGAGTTCCTCCTTGGTGAGGCCCCCCACCTTGCAGCAGACGGAGCGGACGTCGAACCCGAAGGCCTCGAAGGCCTCGCCGATGAGCCGGGCCTCGTCGGCGAGGCCGACGCAGAAGGCCATTCCCAGCCGTTTCACGCCGAGGCGGCGGGCGAATTCCCTGATCTCCTGGAGGCGGTTCAGCTCGCCGTAGTAGAGGGCCTCCACTTCGGCGGCGGCGATCATGATCTTCCGCTCCTCGTCGCTGTAGAGGGGCAGGCTGTCGGTGGGACGGCAGGGGTGCTCCCGGGAGCACCCCTTTTCGTCGCAGCTGTGGCAGCGCATCAGTCTTCCCCCCGGAAAAGGCTAAGGGCGATCTTGACGACGATTTTCCGGATCGGCGACGGCGTCGAGGCCGTCCGCAGAGGGCAGTGGAGGTCGTCGGGGAAGAAGACGGCGTAGCGCCCCGGCAGGAGGCGGATCCACGTCGGCGAGGGGGGAACGTCGTAGTAGAGGCAGTCCTCCTCGTCGAGGGCGTCGCGGCGGGGAGAGAGGCCGTCGTCGGGAGCCCAGCCGATCCACTCCTCCCCTTCGAGAAGGCACTGGACGTCGACGTAGCGCCGGTGGGACTCCCATTCCCCGCCGTCGAAGGGGCCCGTCTCGGCCTCGGCGACGACGGCGTAGAGGGCCTCGCCCTCCAGGGCGTGCCGTCCGGCAGGCAGGGCGGAGAGGTCTCCGTCGAGAAAGGCAAGGGCCCGGGCCAGGGGCTCGGGCAGGAAAAGGCCGTCGTCGCGGCGACGGCCGAGCGTTCCGCAGATCATCGAAAGACCTCCTTTTTTTCGGGCGAAGCCGAGGGGCCCGCCTCCCCTAGCCTTATCACTCCCGGGCCGCTCCGTCAACAGGGCCAGGCCCCTCTTGAAAAGCCCTTCGGCCTGTCCTACATTGGAGCGACCTCGCAGGGAAAAACGTCGAGGACCATGGAGGTTTTATCGATGAACGTGAGAAAGCTTTTCGTCCTTCTGCGCCGCGAGGGGAAGACCTTCGCCCTCGTCACGGCGGGAACGGTCGTCATGTGCGCCGGGATCGTCGCCTTCACGCTGCCCTACCGCTTCCCCGACGTGGGCGTCACGGGCCTGGCCGTGCTGAGCAATTACCTCTGGGGCATCTCCCCCTCGTGGATCATCGGTGCCGCCAACGGCCTGCTCTTCCTCTGGGCCTGGCGGGGGCTTTCGCCGCGCTTCGTCGGCTGGTCGGCCTACTCGGTGGCCCTCACCACGGCGGCCCTGGAACTCCTCAAGCTCTTCCCCTACCCCCACCTGAGCGAACCCCTTCTGGCGGCCGTCCTGGGCGGCGTCGTGAAGGGCCTCGGCATCGGCCTCGTCTTCCTCGCCGGAGCCTCGACGGGAGGAACCGACATCATCGTCGTCACCCTCCGCAAGCGCTTCGGCATCGACGTGGGGCTCTATTCCTTCTACATCAACGCCGTCATCCTCTTCCTCTCGGCCTTCGTCATCGGCCTCGAAAACGCCCTCTACGGCCTTCTCTCCATGTACGCCGTCGGCGTCGTCATGGACGGCGTCCTCAAGTCCTTCGACCGGCGCAAGCAGGTCTTCGTCATCACCGCCGAGATGGAGGAGGTGCGCCGCTTCGTCACCGAAGACCTCCACAAGGGGGTCACCCTCCTTCACGGCACGGGCGGCTACACGGGGCAGGAGCGGACGGTGCTCATGTCCTTCATGACCCAGCGCCAGACGGTGGAGCTCAAACGGTTTCTGGCCTCTCTCGACCCGCGGGCCTTCATGGCCGTCGGCGACGCCTCGGAAGTGGTGGGCCAGGGCTTCAAGCCCTGGAAGAAGGACGACTGACGCTCAGGGGCGGAAGAGGCCCGGCAGCCACCTCCCGACGACCTGGGCCAGGACCTCGGGAGAGATGGGTTTGGAGATGTAGTCGTCCATCCCCGCGGCGAAGCAGACGTCCCGGTCGCCGGCCATGGCGTGGGCCGTCACGGCGACGACGGGAACGGAGCGATTCGTCGTCCCCGCCTGGCCGGAACGGATGCGCCGTACCGCCTCCAGGCCGTCCATGACGGGCATCTGGACATCCATGAGGACGAGGTCGTAGATCTTGCCGGCCATCGTCTCCAGGGCCTGGCGGCCGTCGCCGGCGACGTCGGCCTCCAGGCCCAGCCCCTTGAGGAGGTTGAGAAGGACCTTCCTGTTGATGACGTTGTCCTCGACGACCAGGACGGCCTTCCCGGCCGGGAAGGGGCTCCCCGGGGCGATCGCCCCCCTGCCCGGCGGCAGAGGCAGAGAGAAGCGGAAGGTCGAGCCCTCCCCCTCGCGGCTTTCGACGCCGATCCGGCCGCCCATGAGCTCGACGAGCTGCTTGGCGATGGCCAGGCCGAGCCCCGTCCCGCCGAAGCGGCGGGACACCGACGAGTCGACCTGGAAGAAGCGGTCGAAAAGCCCTCCCGCCTTGTCGGCGGGGATACCGATGCCCGTGTCGCTGACGGAGAACTGGAGCCACAGCCCTTCGGGGCCCTCCCCGAGGGGGACGACGCGAAGGGTCACTTCGCCTTTGGGGGTGAACTTGAGGGCGTTGCCGACGAGGTTGGTCAGGATCTGGCGGATCCTCAGGGGATCGCCCCGCAGGGAGGGCGGCAGGACTCCCTCGACGCGCCCCGAGAGGCCGATCCCCTTGGTCCGGGCCCGGACGGCGAAGGCCGAGAGGACGTCGTCGACGAGGCGGCGGACGTCGAAATCGACCCGATCGAGGAGGAGGCGCCCCGCCTCCATCTTGGAGAAGTCGAGGATGTCGTTGACGAGGGCCAGGAGGGTCTCCCCGCTGAGCCGTATCGTCTCGACGCACTCTTTCTGGTCGGCGCTCAGCTTCGTCGCCGCCAGGAGTCCCGCCATGCCGAGGATGCCGTTGAGAGGCGTCCTGATCTCGTGGCTCATGTTGGCCAGGAACTCGCCCTTGGCCCGGCTGGCCACCTCGGCCCTCTCGGCCGCCTCGCGCCAGGCCCTGTCGGAGCGGCGGCGGAGGTCGATGTTGACGAGCATGCCGCCGAAAAGGGAGAGAAGGTCGCGCTCCGCCGCCGAGCAGGCGTGGCGGCCGGCGACGAAGTCGAAGCCGACGAAGCCGATGGGCTCCTCCCCCTTCATCACGGGCAGGGCCAGAAGGCTCCTGATCCCCTGGGGCTCCAGCGTCTTCCTCAGCCCTCCCGGCGGAAGGGCCTGGACGTCGACGATGTAGACGGCCTCGCCGCGGCGGTGGGCGGCCACCCATTCGGGAACGAGGGCCAGAGGGACGGCCTGGAGGTTGTCGATCTGGGGCTCCACGGCGGGAGCGCACCACTCGTAGCTGTTGGAGCAGAAGCCGCCTTCGAAGTCGTAATCGAAGACGTAGGCCCTGTCGGCGCCGACGAAGGTCCCCATCTCGGCGAGGGCCCCTCCGATGGCCCCTTCGACGGAGTCGAGGGGGACGTTGACGAAGGACGAGGCGAGCGTCATCAGGAGCCGCTGGAGGCGCCCCTCCCGGAGGAGGGCCTCCTTTTCCTCGTGCCTTTCCGTCACGTCCAGGAGAAGCCTGTCGAGACAGGAGAGGCCCTCTCCGTCGAAGGGACGCCCCCGCTCCAGCACCCAGCGGATCGCCCCGCCGGGGCCGACGATGCGGTATTCGACCTCCCAGCTTTCTCCCCGGCGGAGGGCGCCGTCGATGGCCTCGGCCACGGCCTTTCTGTCGTCGCCCCCGATGAGGTCGTCGTAGCGCACCGCCCCGTCGAGGAAGGCCTCGGCGCCGTGGCCCGTCAGGTCGGCGACGGAGGCCGTCACGAAAAGGACCCTTCCGGCCCCGTCGGTCCTGAAGAGAACGGCCGGAAGGTTGGAGATCAGGGAAGAAAAAGGCTGGGGAAGAAGGATCGCCGTCGCCTCCTCTCTGGGGCGGTAACTGCGGAAGGACCGAGAAAGACCGCCGCGGCCGCGGGACGACGTCGAGGCGAGGTTTTGCGCCCCGAAGCCGCGCCTTACCGAGGCGCCTTGACGGGCCCGCCACCGGACGGAAGGCCGATCGGCAGGCGAAAAAGGACGCGCCGCCGGCCCGGCGGGGATGAGGCCGGAGGGTCGAAGAAGGGACCTCAAAGCCGCGCCGACGAGGGGGTTCGGACGGTCCCGGCCCCGACGGGCCCGCCGACTGAGGACAGTGGCGTCAACTTGAATTCTTTATCTTATTGCACCTATAATAGCAAAAAAGCGTCTGTTCCGCCGCCGGGAACCCCCTTCCGGCCCCGAGAGGGGAGGTTCTGCCATGCCGAAACGTTCCGACCGCGCCGCGGCGAGACCGAAGATCCTCCTCGCCGACGACGACCCCGTCAACTGCCGTCTTCTGGCCCGCCTCCTCGGCGAGGGAGCCGACGTGACCTTCGTCCACGACGGAGGGGCGGCTCTGGAGCGGGCCGTCGCCGACCGTCCCGACCTCATCCTCCTGGACGTGAACATGCCCGTCCTCGACGGCTACGAGACCTGCCGCCGCCTCAAGGCTCTGCCCGAGCCGGACGCCCTTCCGGTCATCTTCATCACGGGGCTGAACGACAGCGACGCCGAGACGGCGGCCTTTTCCGCCGGCGCCGTCGATTTCGTCACCAAGCCCTTCCATCCCGACGTGGTCCGGGCCCGCGTGAATACCCATCTGGAGCTGAAGTTTCTCCACGACGACCTGGAGTCGCAGGTCCGCGAGAGGACCCGCCAGCTCGAGGAGACGCAGCGCGAGATTCTCCAGCGCCTGGCCATGGCCGCCGAGTACCGCGACCCCGACACGGGGATGCACATCAACCGCATCGGCGCCTTCGTCCATCTCCTCTGTTCCTCGCTGGGGATGGAACGAGGCGTCTGCGACGAGATCGCCCTGGCCAGCACCCTTCACGACGTGGGGAAGATCGCCATCCCCGACGGCATCCTCCTCAAGCCGGGCCGCCTCACCTGCGAGGAGTTCGAGATCATGAAGCGTCACCCCTCCATCGGAGTCCAGCTCCTCGAAGGTCTCGAACCCTCCCTCTTCGAGGTGGCCCGCCAGATCGCCCTGACGCACCACGAGAAGTGGGACGGATCGGGCTATCCGGCGGGACTCTCGGGAGAGGCCATCCCCCTCGTGGGGCGGATGGTGGCACTCTGCGACGTCTACGACGCCCTCACGTCGGAGCGTCCCTACAAGGGCGCCTGGACGCCCGAGGAGGCCTTCGAGGAGATCGCCCGGGGACGGGGACGTCACTTCGACCCGGCCCTGACGGACCTCTTCCTCTCCCTGAAGGAGGAGATCCTCCGCATCCAGGCCGACCTCGACGGCCCGGACCGTCACGAGGAGAGGGGAGAGAGGTGAGGTTCCGCCTCGTCGCCGCCGCGGCGCTTCTCCTGCTTGCCTCCTTCCGCCCCGCAGGGGCGACGGAGGTTTTCGTCGTGTCGAGCTACCACGCGGGGGACCTCTGCGACCGGCCCCAGCACGAGGCCGCCGTCGAGGCCCTCCGCCAGAGCCACATCGAGGGGCTCCGCTTCCGAAGCTACCATCTCGATTCGAGGCGTCGCCCCCCCGAGGAGGTGCACGCCTCGGTGAGGCTCATCGTCGACGACCTGCGCCGCCACCGCCCCGATCTGGTCCTGACCGTCGACGATCCCGCCTTCGCCCTCCTCTACCGGGAGGTTCTCTCCCTGCCTTCGGTCCGCCTCGTCTTCACGGGCCTGAACCGTCCTGCCGAGGCCTACAGCCGGGAGACGCCCTTCCTCGACGACCGGGGCCGTCCCGACCGCAACATCACCGGCGTTTTCGAGCACCTTTTCATGAAGGAACAGCTGGAGCTGCTGGAGACGGTCCTGGGACGCCCCTTGCGGAAGGTGGCCCTGCTCCACTCGACGGACCCCGTCGGCCTGATCCTGAAGGAGCAGATCGTCGCCGAACTGGCCGACACGCCCTATGCGGACTCCCTCGTCGTCACGGCCGTCGACGATCTGGAGGGGGCCCGCTCGGCAGCCCTGGCCGTCGGAGCCGACGAGAGCGTCGACGCCTACATCGCGGCGACCCTTTCCGTCGCCTCCCCCGGCGGACGGCTCACCCTCGACGACGTGGCCCCCCTCCTGACAAAAGGGACGGGCAAGATTGATCTGGCCCTCAACAGCGCCTTCGCCGAGCTGGGCTTTTTCGGCGGCGTCAGCGTCGATTTCCACCAGATGGGCTTCCAGGCGGGGCTGATGGCGGCCAAGCTCCTCAAGGGGCAGGAGGTCGCCCGCCTTCCCGTCGAGAGGGCCCGACGCTCCCTCGTCGTCGTCAACCGCCGCCGCGTCGGCGAGCTGGGGCTCCGTCTTTCCGCTCCCTTCCTGGCCGTCGTCGACCGATTCATCCAATGACCGAGCCCTACTGGGCCATGGCCCGCCTCGTGACGGCCGGCTACAGCCTCCTTCTGGCCGCTCTTGCCGTCCTTCCCGGCCCCGAGGAGGAAGGGGGGCCTTTCCGTGCCGCCTCCGCCCTGTTCGGGCTGGGCTGGGCCTTCGCCCTGTCGGATCCGATCATGACCACCCTGGCCGAGCCCCTCTCCCTCCTTCACCCCTTCGGCCTGGCCCTGGCGCTGGGAGGCGCCTTTTCCCTCCTCGGAGCCCCTTCCGGGGCGGCAGGTCTCCTTTTCCTGATTCCGGCCGTCTCTCCCCTGCTGTTGCTTGTTCCGGGCCACGCGGCGCAGGCGGGTCTGCTTTTGGCCGTTGGGGCCCCGGCGGCCTCCATCGGCGCCTTCCTCAGGGGAACGGCCCCCTCACGGCCCCTCGCCGCCGTCACGGCGCTGCTCTTTTGCGCCGAAGGCCTCCGTCTGGCCGCGGCCGAACCCTCCCCCTTCTCCAAGGTCCTCTCCCTCGCCCTGGCCGTCTCGGCCTTCTTCTTCCTGGCCATGGAGCTGCTGCGCATGAAGGGGCTCTCCGCCCGAAGCCGCCGCATCCTCGGCGGCGGCATCGTCCTTTACGGCGCCGTGGCCGCCCTGGGAGGAGCGGCGAGCCTCCGGATGGAACGGTCCTTCCGCGAGACGCTTTTCCGCAACGGCTTCGACCGCCTCGAAGTCGCCGCCAGCAAGTTCGCCTTCTTCGAGATGACCGGCCACGCCCTGGCCCGGAACGCCGCCGCCGACGACGCCGTGACCGCAAGCCTGGCGGAGGGGGGATTCGCCGCCGATCTCTCCTTACGCCTCCTCAACCGCCGCCTCGGCGGCGATCTGCTCTTCCTCCTCGACGTCGACGGCGACGTGCTGGCCACGTCGGACCCGGTTCTTTCGGGCAGGAACCTGGCCTTCCGCTCCTACTTCAGGGAGGCCCTGGGGGGACGAAGCACCCTCTTCTACGGCCGGGGCAGGATCACCGGGCGGGAGGGGGCCTATTTCGCCCGTCCCATCGTCGACGACGGAGGATCGGTCTCGGCCGTCGTCGTCGTCAAGCTCGACCTGGCGCCCAACCTGGGCGACTCGCTGCGCAGCGAGGGGATCATCATGCACCACGACGGAGCCATCCTCATGGGGCCTCCCGGCTGGGATTCGGGGCTTCTCTTCGACCTGTCCCCCGCCCGCAGGGAAGAGCTTATCGCCATGGATCTCTGGGACGGAGCGAAGCTGATCCCTCTGGGGCTGGAGCGGCTCCGCGACGGCTGGGTCCGGACGGCCTCGGGAGCCCGGGCGGGCCTCGTCTCCCTTCCCCTTCCCGGAGGGTTCTGGGAGCTGACGAAAATCGTCGACATGGAGCCCCTCTTCCGCTACAGGCGCCTTCTTTTCTCCCTCTACACGCTTCTGTCGGCCCTGGCCATCCTCCTCCTCCAGCGTCACGCCCAGAAGGATCTCCTCATCGGGCGCCTCCGGCGCGAGGTGGAGGAGCGTCTTTCGGCCGAACGATCGGAGAGGGAGGCCCGGGCCCGGGCTCAGGATCTGGCGGCCAGGGCCGAGGAGGCCAGCGTGGCCAAAAGCCGCTTCCTGGCCAACATGAGCCATGAGATCCGGACGCCCCTCAACGCCGTCCTGGGGATGACGGAGCTTCTTCTCGACACCGATCTGGACGAGCGGCAGAGGCGCTTCGCCGAGATCGTCCGCACCGGAGGCGACAGCCTGCTGGCCCTCATCGACGATGTCCTCGATTTCTCCAAGATCGAGGCCGGCCGTCTCGAAGTGGAGTCCATCCCCTTCCACCTTCCCTCCCTCGTGGAGGAGACGGCGGAGATGCTGGCCTTCAAGGCGTCCGAGAAGGGGCTGGCCTTCTCGGCCCGTCTCGACGGGGACGTCCCCGAGCGGGTCCGGGGCGATCCCAACCGCCTTCGCCAGGTCCTCGTCAATCTGCTGAACAACGCCGTCAAGTTCACGCCCTCCGGGGAGATCGGCCTTCACGCCTCTCCCGAAGGCCGATCGGGCGAGACGGTGACGATCCGCTTCGCCGTCCGCGACAGCGGCATCGGCATCTCTCCGGGCCGAGTCGCCTCCCTTTTCGACGCCTTCGAGCAGGCCGACGCCTCGACGACGCGCCTCTACGGCGGAACGGGACTGGGACTGGCCATCTGCAAACTCCTCGTCGAGCGGATGGGAGGGCGCATCGGCGTGGAGAGCAGCCCCGGCCGAGGGTCGCTTTTCTGGTTCACGCTCCCCTTCCGGATCGAAGGGGGAACGAAGGGGGAAGGGGACGGAACGGTCGCCCCCGATCTGGCGGGGAAGAGGATCCTCGTCGTCGACGGCGATCTGACCGATCTCCTCTCCCTCTCCCAACAGCTCGACCGGCGGGGCTTTGCGGCCACCCGGGCCACGGACGGCGCCACGGCCCTGGCGATGCTCCGCGAAGGCTTCGACGGGGGAGCACCCTTCGATGTCGTCGTCACGGCTCCCTCCATGACCGACAGGGAGGGGCGCGACCTGCCCCGGCTTCTCGGGGACGACCCCGATCTGGCACCCACGCCGATTGTCTTTCTCGCTCCGGCCGGGGCGACGGTCGACGCCGACGCCCTCGAAGGGGCGGGGTTCTCGGCCTGCCTTTCCAAGCCCGTCAAGAGCTCGGCCCTGCTTCAGACTCTGACCTCCCTCCTCCGCGACGAGGGGCTTCCCCCCGGCGGAGAGCGGCCCCAAAGGGACGAGGGGAGCGTCTCGATCCGTGGCGGGAGGACCCTCCTTCTCGTCGAGGACAACGACGTCAACGCCCAGGTCGCCCTGGCCATGCTGGCCCGGCTGGGGCTGACGGCCCGGCGCGTCGCCGACGGAAGCCGCGCCGTCGACGCCGCCCGGGAGGAGGCCTACGATATGATCTTCATGGACATTCAGATGCCCGTCATGGACGGCTTCGAGGCCACGGCCCGCATCCGTGAGGAGGAGAGACGCTCGGCGGGGACGAAGAGGGCCGTCATCGTGGCCATGACGGCCCACGCTCTGGCCGGCTACCGCCGCCAATGCCTCGACGCGGGCATGGACGACTACGTGACCAAGCCCATCGCCTTTAAGGAGCTGAAAGAGATCGTGATCCGTCACCTCAGTGACGCACCGCCTCCGGAGGAGAGACCGGAGAGGGCCCTTCCCCCGGCCGAGACGGAGACGCCCCTCTTCGACAGGTCCGACGCCCTGTTCCGCGTCGGCGGCGACGAGGCCTTCCTGGCCGAGATGCTCCACCTCTTCGTCGCCACCCACGGCGACGACGTGGCCGCGCTGAGAGGAGCCGACGCGGCGGCCGACGCCGTCGCCGCCGCCGATCGGGCCCACGGCGTGAAAGGCGCGTCGGGCAATCTGGGGCTGCGGCGCCTCATGGAGGAGGCGCGGCGCGTGGAGCGGGCCTTCAAGGAGGGCCGAGGCGAGGCCTCCGATCTGGAAAGCCTGGCGACCCTCCTCGAAGAGACGCTGGCCGTCGCCGAGAAAGCCGCCGAGTCGATCGAAAGCGGCCTCTGAGCGCCGTAAAGGCGACAGAGGAAGAAAGGAGACGAGGGGAAAATGCTCGTTCTGGGACACAGGGGAGCCTCGGGCTACGCCCCGGAGAACACGGCATCGGCCTTCAGGAAGGCCTTGGCCTTAGGCGGTGACGGCTTCGAGCTCGACGTCCAGAGGACCAGGGACGGCGTCGTCGTCGTCCATCACGACTGGTCCCTTCTTCGGACGACGGGAACGCCGTCCTTCATCGCCGATCGGACCTACGGCGAGATCGCCGGCCTCGACGCCGGTTCCTGGTTTTCCGAGGCCTTCAGGGGAGAACCCGTTCCCCGCCTCGACGACGTGCTGGACCTGACGCCGCCGGACCGCATCGTCAACGTGGAGATCAAAAGCCGTGCCGGCGACGCCCCCGGGCTGGAGGAATCCGTCGTCGCCCTTCTGGAGGCCCGGGGACGGCTGGAAGAGACGATCGTCTCCTCCTTCAACCACGCCAGCCTGAGACGGCTGGGAGAGATCGCCCCCTCCCTTAGGCTGGGCCTGCTCTACGACGGAGTCCTCCTCAATCCCTGGGACTATGCCCGCAGGGAAGGGCTCCGGCTCTACAGCCTCCACCCGGCGGAGGAGTACCTGTCGGCCGACCAGGTCCGTCGGGCCCACGAAGAGGGGCTCCGCGTCGCCTGCTGGACGGTCAACGACGGCGACCGGGCCCGGGAGCTGGAATCCTTCGGCGTCGACATGGTCATCACCAACTACCCCGACCGCTGCCGGCCCTCCCGCCCCTGAAAGCGGGCGCGGGCAAAGTCCTGCGCTCCCGGGAAAGGCCACGGCTCAACCCTTCGATCCGGCAGGCGAGGAGACGGCTAGGCTCCGAACCTCCGCCGCGGCGCGGGGTTGCCCTTGCTGGGAGCGCGGCCCGATGCGGCGGCGCGCGGGACGGGTTTATCGTCCCGGAGGGTTTCCGCCCCGAAGGCCGCCGCTGCCGCGACAGCGACGACAGGCGAAAACCCTCCGCCCCTTCGGGGCGGGCGCGGGCAAGGATGCCCACGCTCCCAGCAAAGGCCACGACACAACCCTTCCGATCCGGCGAAGCGCGGGACGGGTTTATCGTCCCGGAGGGTTTCCGCCCCGAAGGCCGTCACTGCCGCGACAGCGACGACAGGCGAAAACCCTCCGCCCCTTCGGGGCGGGCGCGGGCAGAGTCCTGAGCTCCCAGCAAAAACCACGGAACCCAACCCTCCGATCCGGCGGCGCGGAGACGACTACGCTCCGAAACCCAGCCGCGGCGCGGGGTTGCCCTTGCTGGGAGCGCGGCCCGATGCGGCGGCGCGCGGGACGGGTTTATCGTCCCGGAGGGTTTCCGCCCCGAAGGCCGCCGCTGCCGCGACAGCGACGACAGGCGAAAACCCTCCGCCCCTTCGGGGCGGGCGCGGGCAAGGATGCCCACGCTCCCAGCAAAGGCCACGACACAACCCTTCCGATCCGGCGAAGCGCGGGACGGGTTTATCGTCCCGGAGGGTTTCCGCCCCGAAGGCCGCCGCTGCCGCGACAGCGACGACAGGCGAAAACCCTCCGCCCCTTCGGGGCGGGCGCGGGCAAGGATGCCCACGCTCCCAGCAAAGGCCACGACACAACCCTTCCGATCCGGCGAAGCGCGGGACGGGTTTATCGTCCCGGAGGGTTTCCGCCCCGAAGGCCGTCACTGCCGCGACAGCGACGACAGGCGAAAACCCTCCGCCCCTTCGGGGCGGGCGCGGGCAGAGTCCTGAGCTCCCAGCAAAAACCACGGAACCCAACCCTCCGATCCGGCGGCGCGGAGACGACTACGCTCCGAAACCCAGCCGCGGCGCGGGGTTGCCCTTGCTGGGAGCGCGGCCCGATGCGGCGGCGCGCGGGACGGGTTTATCGTCCCGGAGGGTTTCCGCCCCGAAGGCCGTCACTGCCGCGACAGCGACGACAGGCGAAAACCCTCCGCCCCTTCGGGGCGGGCGCGGGCAAAGTCCTGAGCTCCCAGCAAAAACCACGGAACCCAACCCTCCGATCCGGCGGCGCGGAGGTGGTTACGCTCCGAAACCCAGCCGCGGCGCGGGGTTGCCCTTGCTGGGAGCGCGGCCCGATCCGGCGGGCGCGGGCAAGGTTCTGCGCTCCCGGCAAAGGTTCCGGCGCAACCCTTCGAGCCGGGGAGGGTTTTTCGTTACGAAACTGTTACTCGGAGACAACTATTAAGTTACGCCTTTTCCATATACTTTCACCCACCCCTTCGATATACTTTTTTCCGGAGAGTTGGGCGAAAAGAGCCGAACTCCAGTGAGCCCGTCGTGATCTGAAGTCTGTCGCGTGGGACGGAATGCCGTCGGACAGTCCGGAACCAGGGGGAATTCAGAACAGGAGGAATCGGGTCATGAAGAGAGTTTCGCTTTTGCCGTTGCTTCTCGTCACGCTGCTTTTCCCGTTTTTCACCGCAGAGGCCTCGGCGGCCCCGAAGAAGGCGGTGGTGCGGGTCATCACCTGGTCGGGCTACGCCCCCCAGGAGCTCCTCGACGCGTTCACGACCGAGACGGGATATCCCGTGGAGGTGACGCTGAGCAACAACGAGGAGATGATCAGCAAGCTCCGGGCCACGCGGGGCGGCGGCTTCGATCTGGCCCAGCCCTCGCAGGACCGCATCTCCTCCGTCGTGGAGCAGTACGGCCTCTATCAGGCCATCGACTTCTCCCGCATCGACGAGGGGCAGATCGATCCCTCTCTCCTCAAGGCCGTCAAGGAGAACACCCTGGTCAAGGGCCAGTCCTACGCCGTGCCTCACGTCTACGGGACGGAGGGACTCGTCGTCAACCGGGCCAAGGCGCCTGACATCAAAGATTTCAAGGATCTTCTCGATCCCAAGTACGCCGGCCGCGTCTCCTACCGCCTCAAGCGCCCGACCCTGATCGGCATGGGCTTCTCCCTGGGGCACAACCCCTTCGCCCTCTACGGCGACAAGGGGGCCTACCAGAAGTTCCTCGACGCGATGGAGACGACCCTCATCGGCGCCAAGCCTTCGGTGAAGACCTACTGGGACAACGGCGACCAGCTCCTCCAGCTCCTCCGCTCCGGCGAGGTCTGGGCCGCCTCGGCCTGGGAGCAGGCCGGATGGAAGCTCCACGGCGAGAACCCGGACATCGACTACATCGCCCCCGAGAGCGGCGCCCTGGGCTGGGTCGACACCTTCGCCATCCCCGCCCGCGCCGAGAACCTCGACGGCGCCTACGCCTACATCAACTTCATGCTCCGCCCCGAGAACGCCGCCTTCTTCACCAACCGCGAGACCTACGGGACGGCCTCGAAAGAGGCGGTGAACTTCCTCGATCCCGAGATCAAGGCCAATTTCACCCGGGGCCTTCCACCCGAGGTCCTGGCCAAGGTCAACTGGTACCCTCCCGTCCCCTCGGGCATCGAGGAGCTTGAGGGACGGACGCTCGACAAGATCAAGGCAGCCCGGTAAGGGCCACCCATCCCACAGCCACCGGCGGCCTCCGGGCCACCGGTGGCGCCGTCGAGGAGGCCCGCCATGGCCATGGCCCTTTCCGTTCGCGATCTCGTCAAGACCTTCGGCTCCTTCACCGCCGTCGATCACGTCTCCTTCGACGTCGAAGAGGGAAAGTTCTTCTCCATCCTGGGACCGTCGGGCTGCGGCAAGACGACGCTGCTCCGGATGATCGCCGGGTTTCTCCGGCAGGACAGGGGAACGATCCTTTTCGACGGGGAGGACATGAGCGACAGGGCGCCCAACAGGCGCCCCGTCAATCTGGTGTTCCAGAATCTGGCCCTCTTTCCCATGATGAACGTCTTCGAGAACGTCGCCTTCGGACTGCGCCGACGGGGGGAGAGGGGACCGGCCCTGGAGGGCAAGGTCCGTGACATGCTCGAACGGGTCGGCCTGCCCGAGGCGGGGGGGAAGCGGATCGACCAGCTCTCGGGCGGCCAGAGGCAGCGCATCGCCATCGCCCGCTGTCTCGTCCTGGACCCCACGGTGCTCCTTCTCGACGAGCCCCTGGGCGCCCTCGACGCCAAGCTGCGCGAACACATGAAGATCGAGCTCAAGGCCCTCCAGGCCCAGGTGGGGACGACGTTCGTCTACATCACCCACGATCAGTCGGAGGCCCTGGTCATGAGCGACGCCGTGGCCGTGATGAACGGCGGGCGCTTCGAGCAGATCGGGACGCCCCAGGAGCTCTACCGCCATCCGAAATCGTCCTTCGTGGCCCAGTTCGTCGGCAGCAACAACCGGCTTTCCGTCCGGCTCGTCCACGACGGCTCGGGGAGGCCGGCGGCCCGCTACGGCGATTTCGATCTGCGCCTTTCCGGGGCGGAGCCCCTCGACGGGACGGAGGCCGATCTGTTCATCCGCCCCGAGGCCGTGGAGATCGAGCCGGAGGGGACCGATTTCGACGTTCTGAGGGGCACCGTCAGGGCCCTTCTTTTCGACGGAGGCAACAGCCGCCTTCTCGTCCGCCTCGAGGGGACCGACGACGAGCTTCTCGTGGCTCTGCCCCAGACGGGGCGCCACGACACCGTCAAAGTCGGCGATTCCCTCCGCATCGGCTGGATCCCCTCGTCGTCGCGCTGCTTCGAGAAAAGGGGGCGATGAGGGACCGTGAAGACAGGCCGCGCCCTCAACTGGGGTTTCCTCTTCTTTTTCCTGCCCGTGGCTCTCTGGCTGGCCCTTCTCATCGCGCTGCCCCACCTGGAGCTGCTCCGCCTCTCCTTCACCTCCGGAACGGGGGCACCGACGCTGGCCAACTACAGGGCCTTTTTCGCCGAGCCCATCTACTGGCTCACCTTCGTCAGGACGGCCCTTTACGCGATCCTGGTGACGGCCATCGTCACGGCCGTCGCCCTGCCCATCGCCTTCTACGTCACCAAGGTCGCCGACGTCCGCGTCGGCGGCTTTCTCACCGTGCTCCTTCTCGTCCCCTTCTGGGTCAGCGAGCTGGTCCGCGTCTACGGCTGGATCATCCTCCTCCGCGAGAGCGGCGTCCTCAACCGCCTCCTGACGGCCCTGGGCCTGCTCGCCGAGCCCGTCGAGATGCTCTACAACGACGTCACCATGGTCATGGGTCTCGTCTACACGAGCATGCTCTTCATGATCGTCCCCCTCGTCGGCGTCATGGACGATCTCGACGACGCCCTCATCGAGGCGGCCTACGACCTCGGCGCCTCGAAGGGGGCCATCTGGCGCACCATCATCATCCCCCACTGCGCGCCGGGCCTCGTCTCGGGAGGCATCATCGTCTTCATGCTCGTTCTGGGCAGCTATCTGACGCCGAATCTCATGGGAGGCAAGAACTCCCTCTGGTTCACGGAGCAGATCTACAACCAGATCATCCTCTACTTCAACTGGAACCAGGGGGCGGCCTTCGGCTTCCTCCTCCTGGCTCTTTCGTCGCTCATCGTCTGGGCGGCCCTGAAGGTGACGGGCCAGAAATTCCGGGAGGTCATCCGATGATCCGGACCCTCCCCTCCTCGCGACGGTACCGCCTGACTTTCCGCCTTTTCGTGGCCCTCTACTTCCTCCTCCTCTTCGCCCCTCTCGTCGTGACGATGGTGCTGGCCTTCAACGATTCTCTCTTCCCCTCCCTGCCCTGGGAGGGCTTCACCCTCGACTGGTTTTTCGGCGAGGGGCCGCGGAAGTACGGCATCTTCCACGACAGGACCAACCTGCGCAGCCTGGCCGTCTCCTTCCGCCTGGCCCTGATCGTGACGGCCCTCTCCACCTTTCTCGGGACCTGCGCGGCCTTCCTCTTCGAGCAGGAGGAGTTCCCCTTCAAGGGAGCCCTCTACTTCCTCATGCTCGCCCCCCTCGTCATCCCCGGCGTCATCTTGGGCATCTCCATCCTCATGTTCGCCAACTCCCTGGGACTGGCCGTGGAAAACCGTTTCGACCTCTACGTCTCCTCCCTCGGCCCCGGCTTTCCCCTCATGGCGCTGGGCCAGGCCTCGTTCATCTCCACCATCGTGGCCCTCGTCGTCGCGGCGAGGCTGAAGAAGTTCGACCGCTCCCTGGAGGAGGCCGCCTACAACCTGGGAGCCAACAGGGCCCAGGTCCTCCGCTTCGTCACCCTCCCCTACCTGCGTCCCTCCATCCTGGGGGGGGCGGCCATGGCCTTCCTCCTCTCCTTCGAGAACTTCAACACCACCCTTTTCCTGGCCGGGTCGCAGGCGACGCTGCCCATCAACATGTACATGCAGGTCCGTGACGGCTCGACGCCGGTGATCAACGCCATCTCCCTTCTGCTGATCCTGGGGGCGTCCCTTTTCGCCGTGGCGAACCTCTACGGCCGCAGGAAGACCGAGCCCTGACGGACCGACGAAAAGAGAAGGAGAAGCGGCCGGTCCCTGAAGGGACCGGCCGCTTCTCCTTCTCAGGCAGGACGGGAGGAAGCCGACGGCCTCCCCCGGCCCGCCGCGGCGACGAGGACCTCAGGAACGGCGGCCGACGGGGAGCAGACCGGCCCCGTCGTCGATGCGGAAACGGCGGAGAAGGTCGCGCATCCGCTCGGCCCCCTCGGCCATGGACTGAGACTCGCGTCCCACGCCCGAACCGGCATGGGCCAGCTCCTCCGTGCTGTGGCGGATCGTCTGGGAGCTTTCGGCCATCTCGACGGTGCTCTTCGAGACCTGGTCGACGGCGCTGGCCATCTCCTCGCTGGAGGCCGCCTGTTCCTGGGCGGCGGCGGCGATGGTCTGCATGAGGTCGTTGATGCGCTCCACGTCGGCCAGGGCCCGGTTGAGTTTGTCGCGGGCCTGCTGGGCCTTTTCGGCCGTCTCCGTCATCCGCTCCCCCGTCTGGCGCGCTCCCGCCGTCGAGGCGTCGGCGCTGACCTTGAGGGAATCGATGAGCCCTCCGATCTCGCGGGCCGCCTGGTTGGACTCCTCGGCCAGCTTGCGGACCTCTTCGGCGACGACGGCGAAGCCCCGTCCCGCCTCTCCGGCCCGGGCCGCCTCGATGGCGGCGTTGAGGGCCAGAAGGTTCGTCTGGTCGGCGATGGCCGAGATGGTCGTCACGAATCCGGCGATGGCCGAGACGGATCGGACGAGGGCCTCCATGTCCTTCAGAGAGGCGGCGCTGATCTGGCCGACCTTGACGACGTCGGTGATGACCGAATCGACGACGGAGACGGCCTCCTCCGTCGCCGCCCGCGTCACGTGCGAGGCCTCGGCCCCCTCCGTCGAGGACTGAGCGGCACTCGTGGCCGACGAGGCCACCTCCTCGATGGAGGCATTGGCCTCCTCCAGGGCGGCGGCGTTCGACTGGGCCAGGTCGGCCACCTGACCGACGACATGCTTGATCTCCGAGACGGAGGCGTTGGCCTCCTCGGCCAGAGCCGCCAGGGACTGGGCCGTCTGGCCGTTCCTGTCGGCCTCGCCCAGGACGGCGGCGATCGTCTCCCTCTGGGCCGCGACCATGCGGGCCAGGGCGTCGGCCATCTGGCCCAGCTCGTCCCGGGACGAGGCGGCGAAATCCTCCCGCTTCAACGTCAGGTCCCCCTCGCCCAGCTTCTCCGTCGCCGCCTTCATGGAGGCGATCCCCCTCGACAGCCCCCGGACGACGACGGCGACGATGGAAGCCGTCACGACGAGGGCCAGAGCGGCGACGAGCAGCAGGATCGTCGTGAGGCCGTGGACCATGGCCGTGATCTCCGAGACGGGAAAGAGGATGCCCAGCGAGTAGCCCCTCCGCGTCGGCACGTAGAACATCTGGCGCTCCTCGCCCTCGTACGTGTAGGTGTCGAAGCCGCTGGCCCCGGCCGTCATCCTCTCGCCGATCTTCCGAAGCGGCTCGGGGAAGGAGGGATCCTTGAGGATGTTGGCCTTCAGGACCTTCTCCCTGTCGTGATAGGCGACGAGGACGCCGCTGGGAAGAACGAGAAGGCCGCTCCCCTTGCCGAAGACCTTCAGGCCCGCTATGGCCTCGCTCATGGCGCCGACGTTCATGTCGGCCACGACGACGGCCAGGGGCTTCCCTCCGTCGTCGTAGACGGCCGTCGAGACGGAGATGTTCATGGTGTGGTTGATCTGCTCCTCGAAGGGCTCGGAGAAGACGACGACGCCCCTGCCGGCGGCCAGAGCCGACGCGTACCAGGGGCGGGTGCGGGCGTCGTAGCCCTCGGGGGCCTTCCATCGGGCGCCGTCGGCCAGCTCGCCCGTCCCGGCCAGGCCGACGCGGAAGCTGCCGATGCCCTTCTCCCTGGCCCCTTCGGTGAGGGCCACGACGAGGTCTTCCACCGCCGCGCGGTCGGAGAGGTCGAGACGGGTCATGGCGTGGCGCACCGATTCGGCGGCCACGAGGACCATCGCCTCGATCCTGTCGAACTGGCCGTCGATGTTCTCGGCCGAAGTGCGGACGACTTCCGACCCCGCCGTGTTGACGAGTCCCCTGACGATGGTCCCGCCGCGATAGTAGGTCGTCGCGGCCATGACGGCGATCACCGCCAGGACGACGACCGCCATGCCGATCAGCTTGCCTCGAATGGTCATGATCTATCCCTCCGTTCTTCCGTCGCCGTGTCCCTGAGGTCGGCGAGTCTCCTTTCCTCGGGTCCGAAAGCCGGGGAAGCGACGGGTGCCCTGGGGAAATCGTCCGGATGCCGCCGTCCCGCAGGCGGGCGGCGGGCTCCGGTGAGGCGCTTCGGTCATTCCCCCCGATCGCCGGAAAAACGGCTCCGGTCCCGTCGGGAGGCGGGCACCTTGATGGATGATACGATTGTCTTTCGAGAGAACGGGAAAGGCGTCCCTTCGCCCACGACGGGGAGCCCCTCGGACGGTCAGAGAGAGCGGGAGATTTCCCCGAACCGGTCGGCGCAGCTCAGGAAGAGGGCGACGACGGCCGGATCGAAATGGCTGCCGCCCCCTCCGACGATGACGGAGAGGGCCTCGTCGTGGCCCATGGGCTCGTGGTAGGGGCGCTCCGTGACGAGGGCGTCGTAGACATCGGCCACGGCCATGAGACGGGCCGAAAAGGGGATGGCCTCGCCCTTCAGGCCCTGGGGATAGCCCGTGCCGTCCCATCGCTCGTGGTGGTATTCGACGATCTCCCGGGCATAGGGGATGAAGGAGGCCTTTCCCAGAATGGCCTCGACCCTCTCGAGGATGCGGGCGCCGATGAGAGGGTGCTGCTTGATGACGTCGAACTCCTCCTTCGTCAGCCTTCCCGGCTTGAGGAGGATGGCGTCGGGGACGCCCACCTTGCCCACGTCGTGCAGCGCCGCCGACTGCCAGACCAGGTCGACGTGTTCCGGAGGATAGAGCGTCGCCGCTCCCGAGGTCTCCAGAAGAAGCCTCACGTAGGCCTTGGTCCTCTCGATATGGGCGCCCGTCCCTCCGTCGCGCGACTCGGCCAGGATGGCCATGCTGCCGATGATGGCCTCCTGATGACGCTCCAGCTCGGCGGCCCGACAGGCCAGGCGGGACTCGGCCTCTCTCTCGCCCGTCACGTCGCGGATGAGGGCGACGCAGCTTCCGTCCTCGACGGGAGAGAAACGGGTCCGGTAGCTTCGGTGACGCCCCTCGACGGAAAAGGTGCCGCTGAAACTCTTGACCTCTCCCGACGAAAGGCAACGTCGGTAGGTCCGATAGTGGCGCTCCAGCTCCTCCGCCTCGAGGAACTCCTCCACCCGGTGGCCGACGACTCCCTCGCCGAGAGGGAAGGACGCTTCTTCCGGAACGTGGCCGTAACGGATGAATCCGTCGCCGTCGACGACGAAAAGGGGATCGGTCAGGGCCTCGACGATGGCGGCGCTGCGGCTTCGCTCCCGGCGCAGCTCCTCTTCGAGATCGAGGCAGCGCCGCCGGAGCCGAGAAAGACCGAGGGCCCTTCCGGCGGCCCTGGACGAGGTCATCGGAAAGGCCCCTTCCCTGGGACCATGACAGACTGTGAAAAAACCGGAAGGCACCCCGCCTCACGACGGGAGAGGAGGGATCGGATCCGCCTCCCCGGCTTTCTTCCTCCCGGGCCGCGAAAGGCCCGGCCGGGAAGAGAGCCGCCGCAAGGCGCCTCCCCCGTCGCGGAGCCGAAAGACGAGACCGGAGCCTCCGGCCCCTCCCCCCGGCCGCGGCGGAGCCTCTCGGCCGCCGCCACGCCGACGCCGCAGAGGACGTCGTCTCCTGCCGGCCCGCCGGCCCTCTTTTCACGCTCTCTCCGTCGATCCATGGGCGCCTCCCGTGTCTCCACAAAGAGGGCCCCTCTTCCCCGCGCCGGACACCGCGCAGAAGAAATCACCGTCCGGCCGAAGAAAGGCCCCTTCCGGAATCGAATCTGCCGACACCTCATGGATTATATCCATTCTGGACGCAATAACGCAAGCCGATATGGCGTTTAATGACACTTCGGATGACATCCCACTCCCGAAGCGTCTCTTTGGGATGTCTTCCGCTCTGGTAGCCTCTTAGTTGAATCTCTATGAATGGGAGAGTGACATCCATGAATTTCGGCAACCGCATCAAGGCCTGTCGCACTCGGTTGGGGCTTTCCCGGACGGCCCTCGCCTCCCGGCTCGGCGTGATCGGAAACACCGTCTACCGTTGGGAGAAGGGCGAGCGATCTCCCGACCAGGCCATGATCGTCCGCCTCGCTCAGGCTCTCGATACCTCCGTCGCCTACCTCATGGAGGAGACGGACGACAGCCGTTCCGTCGGCACCCGACAGAAAGAGCCGGTCTCCGCAGAGACCGGCCCCTGTTTCGAGAACAGTTTCCCCGACGGAGGAGGCGAAACGCCTCCTCTCACGTTGCCATCGGGACGGGTCCTGGCCGTCACGGCCCGCCAGAGCGAGGCCTACCGCCGCTGGGAGGGAAACCGCAGCCTCGACGCGACCCTCGCCGTCGCCGCGACCCTCGCCGTCCCCCTCATCGACCTCGTCCCCTCGCCTCCCTCCGTCGGGGACGACCGGACCAAGACCCAACGCGACCTCGCGCTGCTTTTGAGGACCCTGGCCGCCATCGAGGCCGATCGTCTGGCGCTGGGAAGGCTGGCCCGACGTCAGGACATCGACGGGCTTTCGGAGAATGACGCCCGGCACATTCTGGACGTCATTCTCGATTCGGCCCGATGGGTCCTCCACCAGACCCTTCAGTATCCCGTCAGGTAGGAGGAGGACGCACGGAGCCCCGAGGCCTCTCCTCGGGGCCCTTCCAGGAAGTCGCCGACGTCCCGATGGACGAGGGTCCGCCACTCGTCTTCGGTGAAGGGGAGGCGGCGCCGGGCCTCGTCGAGGGCCTCCCCCGTCGTCTCGACCCACCAGTCGCTGCCGAAGGCGACGCGGTCCAGCCCCCAGCGCCGGGCCATCGCGACGGCCCGGGCCAGCCCCGCCCCGTCGGCGACGGAAAGGCCCGGGATGGGCCTTTCGCAGGCCACCCCCGCCAGGTCGAGCCAGAGGCGATGACGGCCCAGGGAGGGATCGGCCTCGAAGCGGCTAAGGATCGTCTCCAGCAGGGCCTCCGTCGCCTCGTCCCAGCCGCCCCAGCCGCCGAGATGGGCCAGCTGGACGCGCAGCTCGCCGTGCTCGGCCAGAAGGTCGACGAAAAGCTCCCCGTCTCGGGCACCGAAACGGGGGTTGCGGTTGCGGAAGTGGAGAAGGACGGGAATTCCTCTGGCCTCGGCCCGCTCGAGAACGGCATCGAGGGCCTTCCGGTCCCCGTCGCGCCTCAGATCGACGTCGGAGTTGGCCAGGTGCAGCTTGAGCCCCCTGAGGCCGAAGCGGTCGACGGCTTCGTCGACGGCCTCGGGAGCCCCCTCGATAAGAGGGTTGACGGAGGCGAATCCCACCAGGCGGGGGTGGATCAGGACCTGGAGGGCCGCGTAGGCGTTGCTCCTCCGCGTGTCGAACCGGGGATCGGAGGAGCCCATCTCGGCCATCGTCACGAGGTAGGCGTCGGAGAGGGCGAAGGCGCCGTCGAAACCGGCCTCGTCGAGGAGGGAGACGAGGGTCGCGCCCGACGACGTTTCGATGGTCCAGCCGTAGAGCTCGGGGCCGACAAGCCGCCTCAGGCGGTGGGCCGCCATGGGACTGAGCAGATGCATGTGGCGGTCGACGGCCTCTCGGGCCTCGGAGGGGAAGGGAACGGAAAGAAGAACGAGGGCTGCGAAAAGGGACCGGACCTTCAGGGACACTCCGAAACGCCTCCTCATGGGGAAAGTTTATCCTCCTTTATTGTAGCGCTTCTATCGTGGCGCTTCGCCTGCCCGTGGCGTCGGGCCCCTCGGGCCCCGTTCCGTTCATCCCCGCTGAAACTCCTCGAGCCGGCCCAGACGGCGATGCTCGGCCAGGGCCCTCTCGATGTGATCCCTCGCGACCCGGGAGGCCCTCTCCCCGTCGCCGTCGCAGACGCTCTCGACGAGGGCCTCGTGCTGGGCCAGAACGATGTCGGGCCACTCGAGGCGGGAGAAGAGCCACCGTCGGCTCTGACCGATATAGCGCTCCATGACCTCGGCCAATCCCTCGTGGATGCGCTGAAGGAGGTCGTTGTGGGCCGCCTCGACGACGGTGCGGTGAAGGAGGGAATCCCAGTGGGCCCCCTCGCCGTCCCAGGTCTCCCCCTCGACATGGACCGTCCGGAGGTGGCTCAGGCAGAGCCGGAGACGCTGGACCTCCTCGTCGCTCCGCCTTCGGGCCGCCAGGGCGGCCGTCGGGGCCTCGATGACGGTCCGGACCTCCATGAGCTGCTCCATGGCCATCGAGGGCCAGAGGGAGGCCGGACGAAGGCTGGCCGCGACGTCGGGCAGGCGGCGGACGAAGATGCCCTCGCGCCCCCGCAGTTCGAGATAGCCCTGACACTCGAGGGTGATCAGCGCCTCCCTGAGGAGGTTGCGGCTCACCTTCAGTTCGGCGGCCAGCTCCCGCTCCGGCGGCAGGCGGTCGCCCTTTCCGTAACGGCCCTCGTCGACGGCGGCCGCCAGCCGGTCAATGAGGGCTTTGCGCTTCGTCTCCACGGCATCTTCTCCCTCGAAAGTCTTTTCCGGCTCCGCAGACGGAAAGCCCGTCGGCAGCCGTTGAAGCGCCGTCAGGGCCCCCGCCCCGGAGGGCATCGAAGGGCCGGGCAGCCAGGCCCTTCGCTCTTCCCGGGCCTGTCAAGCCGCGCGCTTTATCCTTGCAGCCCATCGAGGAGCATACTATAATATTTTAGCCTGTGGTAGAACCTTGGTTGAACCAAATTTTGACCCATTCGGGGAGGTCGAAGATTCATGAAACGAATCGCCGCAGTCGCACTGACCTTGGCCGCACTTCTGGCCACGACGGCAGGAGCCCTTGCCGCCACGGAGATCAAGCTGGCCCATGTCGTCAACGAGAAGGACGCCTTCCACGCCTGCGCCCTCAAGTTCAAGGAGATCGTCGAGGAGAAGACGGGCGGCGAGATCGTCGTCCAGCTCTTCCCCAACGCCACCCTCGGCGACGAGAGGAACCTCCTCGAGGGGCTCAAGATGGGCGTCATCGATTCGGCCATCATCACCGGCGGCCCCATCATCAACTTCATGCCCCAGTTCGGCGTCTTCGACCTGCCCTTCCTCTTCTCCTCGCCGGAGCATGCCTACAAGGTCCTCGACGGCGAGATCGGCCGGAAGATGCTGGCCGACATGGAGAAGAACGGCTGGAAGGGGCTGGCCTACGGCGAGCGGGGCTTCCGCAACCTGACCAACAGCAAGCGTCCCGTCGTGACGCCCGAGGACATGAAGGGCCTCAAGATCCGCCTCATGCAGAATCCCGTCTTCGTCGATTCCTTCAAGGCCCTGGGCGCCAACGCCGTCCCCATGGCCTGGACGGAGGCCCTGACGGCGCTTCAGCAGGGCGCCATCGACGGCCAGGAGAACCCCCTCAACGTCATCGTCGCCTTCAACCTCAACGAATCTCAGAAGTACCTCTCCATGACCCGCCACGCCTATTCGCCCAACGTCATCCTCTTCAGCCTCGTCCAGTGGAAGAAGTTCTCTCCCGAGCAGCAGGCCATCATGGAGGAGGCCGCCCAGGCCGCGGCGAAGTACAACCGCGAGCTGGACAACGCCAACGAGGCCCAGTGGCTCCAGGAGCTGAAGGACAAGGGGATGGAGGTCGTCGAGACGCCCGACCTGGCCGCCTTCCGCGCCGCCGTTCAGCCCATCTACGAGAAGTATCAGGACAAGTTCGGCAAGGACCTCATCGAGGCCATCCAGAACGTCCAGTAGGCTTCGACGATGACAACGGACAGGGCCCGAGGCGGGGAGCGTCGCTCCCCGCTTCTCCGCCTCAGCGACGGGCTCAACGGAATCAGCGAGCGCCTTCTTTTCCTCCTCATGGCGGCCATGATTCTCCTCACCATCCTCCAGATCGTCTTCCGCCTTCTGGGTGACGCCCTCATCTGGTCCGAGGAGGTCATCTGCTTCGCCCTCGTGGCGGCGACGATGGTCGGCGCCTCGGTGGCCTTCAAGCGGGGCAGCCACATCGCCGTCACCTCTCTCATCGACCGGCTGAGCCCGGAAAGACGCAAGATCATGGCCTGCCTCGTCCACGGCGTGGGAATGGCCTTTTTCGTCGTCGTCGCCTGGTACGGCGTCGTCCTCATGAGGGGCGAGGCCTTCCAGACGACGCCCGCCCTGGGGATTCCCATGAGCTGGATCTACCTGCTCTACCCCCTGACGGGAGCGGTGACCCTCGTCCACCTCGTCTCGGCCCTCGTCGAGACGCTGAGGAGCTGAAACCATGGGACTTCTGCTGACCGGCTCCTTTCTCCTGTTCATGATTCTCGGCGTTCCCATAGGCCTGGCCATCGGCGCCTCGTCGCTCCTCGTTCTCGTCGTCAGCGGCCTCCCCCTGGAGATGGTCCCCCAGACGATGTTCGCCGGGACGAGCTCCTTCGCCCTCGTGGCCGTCCCCTTCTTCATCCTCGCCGGCGACATCCTCTCCCGGGGCGGCATATCGGAACGGATCGTGGCCTTCGCCGAGGCCTCGCTGGGCCGCATCCGGGGGGGGCTTTCCATCGTCTCCACCGTGGCCTCCATGTTCATCGCCGCCATATCCGGGTCAGGGGCGGCGACGACGGCCGCCGTCGGTACGGCCCTCCTCCCTCAGCTCAAGGAGAAGGGCTACGACGTCGATTTCTCGGCGGCCCTCATCGCCGCCGCCGGGACCATCGGCGTCGTCATTCCCCCCAGCGTCCCCATGGTGCTTTACGCCGTCATCTCGGGCATCTCGGTGGCCAAGCTCTTCCTGGCCGGATTCATCCCCGGCGCCCTCATGGGACTGGGACTCATCGTCTACGCCCTCTACGTGGCCCGCAGGCGCGGCTACCCGGCCAGCCCGCCCGTCTGTCGGGCCGAGAAATGGCGCCGCTTCCGCCAGGCCCTCTGGGGGCTGATGACGCCCCTCATCATCCTTGGCGGCATCTTCACGGGCTTCTTCACCCCCTCCGAGGCGGCGGCCGTGGCCGTCGTCTACTCCCTGGCGGTGGCCTTCTGCATCTACCGCACCCTGGACCTGAAGGGGATCTACAGCCTCGTCGTCAACGCCGGCGTCACGTCGGCCCTGATCATGTTCATCATCGCCACGGCCAAGCTCTTCGGCTGGGGGCTGGCCTTCTACCAGATCCCCGAGACGGTGGCCCGCACCGTCCTCGCCCTGGCCGGCAATCAGTCGGTGCTGATCTACCTCGTCATCGCCGTCATCATCCTCGTGGCGGGCATGTTCATGGAAACGGCCTCGGCCCTGATCATCCTGACGCCCCTCTTCCTGCCCACGATCCAGCAGCTCGGCGGCGACCTGATCCACTTCGGCCTCATCATCACCGTGGGGCTCGCCATCGGCATGGCCACGCCGCCCGTGGCCATCGACATCTACGTGGCCAGCGCCATCACGGGCCTCACCGTCGAGGAGATCAGCCGCCCCATCGTTCCCATGGTGGCCATCCTCATCGCCGTCCTGCTGCTGATCACCTACGTGCCTCAGCTCGTCCTCTTCCTGCCGGGACTCTTCTGATCCCGCCCCACTCGAAAATCAATGAAGGAGTGATCCTTATGAAAAGCAGTCTGGCCAAAGAGGGACTCGCCAGGGCCCCCCACCGCTCCCTCCTCAAGGCCTCGGGCTTCACCGACTGGGAGATCGCCCGCCCCTGGATCGGCGTCGTCAACGCCTACAACTCCATCATCCCCGGCCACACCCATCTGAACCGCCTCGCCGAGGGGATCAAGAATTCCGTCTACGGCCACGGAGGCCTGCCCCTGGAATTCCCCACCATCGGCATCTGCGACGGCATCGCCATGAACCACGAGGGGATGAAGTTCTCCCTCCCCAGCCGCGAGCTGATCCGCGACTCCGTCGAGGTCATGGCCCGAGCCCACGCCCTCGACGCCCTGGTGCTGCTCACCAACTGCGACAAGATCATCCCCGCCATGGCCATGGCCGCCGCCGAGCTGAACATCCCCGCCATCGTCATCAGCGGAGGGCCCATGCTGGCCGGCCGCCACAAGGGCAAGGACATCGACCTGAGCAACATCTTCGAGGCCGTCGGGAAGAGGACGGCGGGACTCATCGACGACGCCGAGGTCGAGGCCGTCGAGAACGCCTGCTGTCCCACCTGCGGCTCCTGCGCCGGCATGTTCACGGCCAACACGATGAACTGCATGATGGAGGCCCTGGGCCTGGCCCTTCCCGGCAACGGCACCATTCCCGCCGTCCTCTCGGCCCGGGACCGTCTGGCCAAGGAGGCGGGACGGTACGTCATGATGCTCCTCGAAAAGGGCATCAGGCCCCGCCAGATCCTGACCAAGCGGGCCTTCCTCAACGCCGCCGCCGTCGACATGGCCCTGGGCGGATCGACGAACACCATGCTCCACCTCCCCGCCGTGGCCCACTCCGCCGGAGTGGAGCTGACCCTGGCCGAGCTCGATGCCATCAGCGCCAGGACGCCCCACCTGTGCAGCATGAGCCCCGGCGGCAGCCACCACATCCAGGACCTCTACGGCGCCGGCGGCGTCCAGGCCGTCATGGCCCGCCTCCTCGAAAAGGGGCTCATCGACGGCGGCACCCTCACCGTCACGGGCAGAACCGTCGCCGAAAACCTCGAGGGCGTGACCGTCACCGACGAGACCGTCATCCGTCCCCTGGACGACCCCTATCACGCCCAGGGGGGCATCGCCGTCCTCACGGGCAATCTGGCCCGGGACGGATCGGTCGTCAAACAGTCGGCCGTCGCCCCCGAGATGATGGCCCACAGCGGACCGGCCCGCGTCTTCGACGGCGAAGAGGCCGCCACGGAGGCCATCATGGCCGGCCGGATCAAGGCCGGCGACGTCGTCGTCATCCGCTACGAAGGTCCCAAGGGCGGCCCCGGCATGAGGGAAATGCTCACGCCCACGGCCACCCTGGCCGGCATGGGCCTGGACCGCTCGGTGGCCCTCATCACCGACGGCCGCTTCTCCGGAGCCTCCCGAGGCGCCTCCATCGGCCACGTCTCGCCCGAGGCCGCCACGGGCGGACTGATCGCCCTCGTCGAAGAGGGCGACACCGTCGAAATCGACATCCCCCGCCGCCGCCTCCATCTGGCCGTCTCCGACGACGAGCTGGAGCGCCGCCGCCAGGCCTGGGAACCCCGTCTGCCCGAGACGAAAAGCTCCTTCCTCGAGCGCTACCGGGCCTTCGTCACCTCCGGAGCCCGGGGAGCCGTCTTCGACCGGTAAGGGACAGGACAACGAATACCGAGAGGGAATGGGCCTCCATGGAGGCCCATTCCCTCTCTATCGACATGGTGCCACATCAGGAGAAAGAGTCTAAAAGGCGACGACGACGACGCCCAGCTCCTTTTCCAGGGCCTTGATGTGCTCCAACTGCTCCTCCGAAAGAGGCGCGGGCTTCAGGTCCTGACAGCTGAAGGCGAGAAGGGTCCGCCCCAGGTCCTTTTCGGCGCTCTGCAAAGCCTCGAGCTTCTTTCCCTCCATGCCGGCATAGCTACAGATCATTGAAGACACCCCCTACTTGTTAAGATTTCCATAAATTGATTTTTGCAAAACCTTTTGCCTCTGTCAAGAACACTTGTCCGACCGGGGGACGGGGATTGCAGCCTGTTCCCGGGAGACTCCAGCCAGCCCGGGCCATCGAGATGATGGTGCCTCCGGGAAAGCCGAAGGTCTTTTCTCTTTGTCCCGTCAAGCGCACACGCCCTGGGACAGCCTGCCAAACCCGTCTCGGACTGCGCCCTACCTGGCGTCGAAGGCGTCGCCCCGGCGCGGGACGATGCAGAGGAACTTGAGAGGCCCCGTGCCGGTGTTCTCGAAACAGTGTTCCTCGTCGGGCGGCACGTAGGCCCAGGAGCCGGCCCTGAGGTCGCATGTCGCCTCGCCGAGCACGCCCCGGGCCTGGCCTTCGAGGATGATGACGTAGTGAGGCCAGTCGTGGCTGTGGAAGGGCGTCTTCCCGCCCCCTTCGGTGGTAAAGTAGCGGACCACGTGGTCGTCCCAGAAGCGGCCGGGACCGAAGACGACCCGCTTGGTCACCCCTCCATGGCCCTCCATGGGCTCCTGAGGCAGATCCTCCAGAGAGCCGCCGTAGTAGAGTCCCTCTTTCTCCCTTTCCATCACGCAATGACCCCCTTTTATGCAGAGACGTCGCTGTCGTCAAGGATCTCCTTGACTCTGCCGACGACGCCTCCTTCGAGCCGGACCTTGATCCCGTGGGGATGGGTCGGGCTCTTCGTGAGCAGATCTCTGACGATCCCCTCCGTGAGGGCGCCCGTGGGCTGATCGGCCTTCCTGACGACGCGGACTCTCATGCCGGGCCTGATGGCCGAACGGTTTCTTCCGTCCACTCCGACGACCTCCTTCTTCTGGGAGCCCCGGCCGAAGCGGGAAGCTCCTCTTCTTGTGGGGCCGCCGCCTCTGGCGACGGCTTCGAGGGTGACGCCTAGCCGACGTAGCGGAACTTGGTGCCGCCGAAAAGTTCGCCGTCGTCGGTGAAACGGATCCGGGGAAGGGCCCTGTCCCCCTCTTTCTGCCGGATCAGGGCGTAGTCGGTGCTGCTTTCGGCAAGACGGGAAGCCAGGACCGCAGCCAGTTCCGCCGGATCGCCCGTCGCACCCGGCCGAAGTTCGAGAAGGATCTCCAGCACCGGTTCGAGGGCTTCATTCTCCCTCTTGCGGATCTGGAACTGTCCCGTGCAGCAGGAGCAAAAAAGCTCCTGGCCCTCGACGATCTCGCGGATCTGCTCGACGAGGATGTTGGCACCGTAGAAGGTGACACCGCCGTCGATGCGCCCCCAGACGAGGACGAAGGGAAGCTCCCGGACCCGATCGAGGGCCCCGCCGCGCCGGAAGAGGAGATCGAGAGGATCGGCCCCGGCGTCGCGGAGGCGCTCCATCATCTCATCGTAGCCGATGAGGGTGGCCCTGTCGCCCGTGCGGTACCGCAGGAGCGGTACGGCCTGGTACTTGGAGACGACGAGCTCCTCGCCATCGCATTCGACGTGGAAGGCCGAAGGGTCGTACTGACAGAGGGAGGGGATCTCGTCCCTGCCGAGGACGGCCCGGGCCAGCCCCCGCTCGTAGAGGCAGCGGCGGATGGCGATGGCCAGCGTCGTCTCCTTGCCGAGGCTGCCGAAATCGGTCGACCCGTAGCCGGAGACGATGCTGTGCAGGGCTCCGGCCTCATAGCCCATGAGGCCGTTGAGGTGATCGCGGTAGCGTTCGCTGTAGCCCTCGCCGGCCAGGCGAAGGCCCAGCCGGTAGGAGGCAAGGGGCAGGCCCCGGTCGGCGGCCTTCTCCAGGATGGTCCGGGCGAAGGGGGGATAGCTGTAGAGGACCGTTCCGGCGAACTGTCCCGCGAAGGCCCCCATCAGATCGACGGCCTCGTCCAGGTCGAGGCCTGGCGTGACCATCGTGAGGCCCCCCTTCTGGACGCCGAGATTCCTCAGCCCCCAGGAGGTGAGCTCACCGCTGATCCAGGAGCCCAGGGCGAGGGAGACGACGGCGAAGACGGGATTCGTGGAGAGGGAGAAGGACTCGTCGAGGTCGCTGTAGAGCCAGTCGGCGACGTAGCGCTCCTGCTCGGGAAGTTGAGGCCAGAAAAAGGGCTTGCCCTTCGTCCCCGAACTGCGGCAGAGGACATGCTTGCCCCGCAAGGTCCCGTCAAGGCAGAGTTCTTCCAGGGGATAGGCCTTGATGTAGTCGCCCTTGGAGGTGAAGGGCAGGGCGGCCAGATCCTCGGCGGACGAGACGTCGGGAACGGTGCCGCACCGATTTTCGAGATAGGCCCGGTAGGCGGGTACGCGTTCGACGGCCAGACGGTAGAGGGCGACGACGTCCATCTGATTCAGCTCCTCTCGAAGGCTTGGTCTGTTTTTCTCGCGGCGCTGTTTTTCAGTATCGCCCTTTTCGGCACCTCTGGAAAGGGGTGTATGATGAAAGCGAAAACGCCTCAGGAGGAGGGAGCACCGTGAACTTCGACGCCCACAGCTACCGCCACCCGTCGCGGCGCAACGTCGTCTTCGCCTCGCGGGGGATGGTGGCCACCACCCACCCTCTCGCCGCCCAGGCGGGACTGGAGATGCTCAAAAAAGGCGGCAACGCCGTCGACGCCGCCCTGGCCACAGCAGCGAGCCTGACCGTCCTGGAGCCGACGTCCAACGGCGTCGGCGGCGACGCCTTCGCCCTCGTCTGGCACAAGGGACGTCTTGCGGGCATCAACGGCAGCGGACCGGCTCCGATCGGTCTTGACGGCGACCCCTTCCGCTCCCGGGGATTGACCAAACTGCCCGCCTTCGGCTGGCCGGCCGTCACCGTTCCCGGCGCACCGGCCACCTGGGCGGCCCTGAGCGGGCGGTACGGACGACTTTCCCTGGGCGAGGTGCTGGCCCCGGCCATCGCCTACGCCGAAGAGGGGCACCCCGTGGCGCCCAACGTGGCCCTCCTCTGGGAGCGGGCGGCCTCACAGTTCGGTGCGGCCCTTGAGGGCGAACGCTTCCGCCCCTGGTTCGAGACCTTCTGTCCCGATGGACGCGCCCCCCGGGCGGGCGAGTCCTTCTCCATCCCCGCTCTGGCCCGCAGCCTGAGAGCCATCGCCGCATCGCAGGGACGGGACTTCTACGAAGGCGAGCTGGCCCGGCGGCTCTTGGCCTTCTCCGACGCCACCGGAGGCTGGCTGACCGCCGAGGACCTGGCCTCGTTCCGCCCCGAATGGGTCGAGCCCATCGGCGTCGATTATCGGGGCTACCGGGTCTGGGAGATCCCCCCCAACGGCCAGGGGATCATCGCCCTCATGGCCCTCAGGATCCTCGAGGGCTTCGCCTTCACCCACCGTGACGACGCCCGCACCGCCCACCTCCAGATCGAGGCGATGAAGCTCGCCTTTGCCGACGGGGCCCGCCACGTCGCCGACAGGCGCTTCGCCGACGTCCCCGTAGAGGAGCTCCTGAGCGACGAGCACGCCGCCAGGAGACGGGCCCTCATCAGACCCGACGAGGCCCTGCCCCCCGGGGCCCCCCTGGCCGATCAGGGCGGCACGGTCTACCTCGCCGCCGCCGACGGCGAGGGGATGATGGTCTCCTACATCCAGAGCAACTTCTGGGGCTTCGGCTCGGGCCTCGTCGTCCCCGAGACGGGAGTGGCCCTCCACAACCGGGGCCTGGGCTTCCGTCTCGATCCCGATCACCCCAACAGCCTCAAAGGGGGCAAACGGCCCTACCACACGATCATCCCCGGCTTCGTCAGCCGCGGCGACGAGCCCCTGGGCCCCTTCGGCGTCATGGGCGCCTTCATGCAGCCCCAGGGCCACCTTCAGGTCCTGATGAACGCCATCGATTTCGGCCACAATCCCCAGGAGGCCCTCGACGCGCCCCGGTGGCAGTGGACATCGGGCAGGACCGTCGAGGTCGAACCGGGCTTCCCCCATCCCCTGGCCCTCGCCTTGGCCCGCAAAGGCCACGACCTCCGGCCCGCCCTGGAGTCGACCTCCTTCGGCAGAGGCCAGATCATCTGGCGTATGGGCAAGACCCTGGCGGGAGGGACGGAACCGAGAGCCGACGGGGCCATCGCCGCCTGGTAGACCGACGCAAAAGGGGGAGGGCTCCTTTGAGCCCTCCCCCTTTTGCTCTTCCGGTCCGCTTTCAGGCGGAGCTGACGGCATCGACCCGGGCCTGATCCCTTTCGGAGAGGACCCGCGTCAGGTCGAGGAGCACGACGAGTCTGCCGTCGATCTTGGCGATGCCCGTGACCTGGTTCGCCTCGGCGCTGCTTTCCATGAAGGCCAGTTCCGCCACGGGGCGGATCTCCTCGTCGGCGACGCGCAGGATCTCGCTCACCCCGTCGACGACGATGCCGATCTGTCTTTTGCCCTGCTGGACGATGACCACCTTCTTCTGGTCGTCGGCCACTTCCGAGGGGGTCATGGAAAAGCGAGCCGTCAGGTCGACGAGGGTGACCAGCTCGCCCCGGAGGTTGATGACGCCCCGGACGAAATCGGGAGCGCCCGGCAGGCTGCGGCAGCTCTCAAAGCGCACGATCTCCCGCACGCCGGCGATATCGACGCCGAAGTGCTCCCTGCCGAGACTGAAAACGACGATCTGCTGTTCCGCCGCCATCCCGTCACCCCTTTTCCTTGGCCACCGCCACGAGGCCGGCGGCTCCGTCGAGCTTGAAGAAGGCCACGTGGCGGGCCAGCTCCTCGCTGATGCCGGACAGGCCCTCGGCCCCCTGGGCGACCCGTTCCGCCGCCTGGGCCACTTCGGTGACCTGGCTGGCCACGCTGCGGCTCACGCCGTTGGCGTCGCTGACCTTGCCGGCCATGTCCTGGACGGCCGAGGCGATTTCCTCGCTCGAAGCGGCCTGTTCCTGGCTGACGGCGGCCAGGTCCTGGGCCGAGTCGGCGATGTGCTGCAGGGCCTGGAGGATCTGGCCGATCCTCTCCGAGACGTTCCGCACCTGCCCGTCGGCGGCCTTGGCCCCGTCGCGGTTGCGCTCCGAGCCCTCCCTGACGGAGGCCAGGTCGCCGGCAATGGAGCTTGCCAGGTCGGCGATGTTCCGGGCCGCTCCGTTGGACTCCTCGGCGAGTTTGCGCACCTCTTCGGCGACGACGGCAAAGCCCCGGCCGTGCTCGCCGGCCCGGGCCGCCTCGATGGCGGCATTCAGCGCCAGCAGGTTCGTCTGGTCGGCGATGCCGGAGATGACGGCGACGATCTTCTGGATCTCGGCGGCCTTCGAGGCCAGTTCCGTCACGGCCTGGGCCGAGCGCTCGGCCTCGGTGGTGACGGCCTGCATGTTCGTCACCGTCTCGTCGGCGGCCTCCCTGCCGGCTTCGCCGGCGGCACGGGCCTCTTCGACCTGGCCGGAGACTTCCGTGCTGCGGGTGGCGGCCGTGCCGGCTCCGGAGGCGACCTCCTCGACGCTGGCGTTGAGCTCCTGGCCGATGGCGGCGAGGTTCTCCATGGAGGAGCCGACGGTTTCGACGCCGCTTCGGGCCTCTTCGACGCCGGCGTTGGCCTCTTCGGCGAGGGCGGCGAAGGACTGGGCCTCCTGCTGGAGGCGGTCCGAGGCGGAGGCGACGGCCTGGATGGCCTTGCCGATGGCCCCGCCCATCCGGTCCAGCCCGGCGGCGATGGAGGCCACCTCGTCACGGCCCCTGTCGGCGAAGGAGACGGTCAGGTCGCCCTGGGCGAAGCGGTCGACGAGCGTCTCCAGCCGTCCCAGGGGGCGGGTGATGGACCGGCCGATGAGAAAACCCGTCAGGGAGGCCAGAACGACGGCGCCAAAGGAGAGGAAGAGGATGAGCCGGGAGGCATGGGCGTTTGATGCCAGAACGGCCTCTTTCTCAGATTGAGCGCTTTCATCTTGATAGGCAGCAAAATTTCTGAGAGCAGTCTGATAAGCCTCTCCCAAGGGATTCACTTTTTCCAGAAATTCTTCATAGGCCTCGCGGTTCCTGTTGGCACGAGCAAGAAGAATGACCGCTTGACGGGCATCCATAAAGGCTTTTCGGGGTCTTTCTATTTCGGCGAGCAGCCTGAGGTCGTGCTCATCGAGCTCCAAGGCGTGGATTATCGTCAAGTTTTCTTCTATAAGGCGAACGCGACGGTCAATTTCGTTGATGAGAGCGGTAGTCTGGCTTGGATCATCGGTGAGCATCAGCTGGAAGGTCTCACGCTCCGTCACCCGGGCGTGGACCCGGATGTCGTTGGCCAGTATGGCGGGAACAACGGTGTTCTCATAAAGGTCGACGAGGTCCTCTCCGGCCCTGCTTGCCGCCCTGTAGCCGATGAAACCCACGGCACCGACGGCGACGGCCGAGATGGCGATGAGCAGAAGGATCTTCGTGAAGGTCTTGACGCTGCGCAGCCAGGTCATCCTATCCCTCCTAGACTCCTTGACAATCCAGCGGCAATAGCAGGAGAACGCCGCATGCAAAGCACCGAACCGATTGCCTCATCGTTTTTACGGGGCACACCTCCTTTTGGATTAACAACACGCAAGCGAGACACTCTCCATCAATAAATAATTTCATGAAACTCCCAAATAATGCCTCCTGATCTTTTCACGCACTGCAAGCTCAATCGCGCCAGAAGAACTTAGAAAATTACTGATTTCACATAGACTGCGGCGACACTGCAGGATTACATGCTCAAAGTCAGCTTGAAAGTTTTTACTGTACTTCAAGAATACCTCGGCTGAAAAAAAAAAATTAATTATTAATTGAAATTGAGTTGTATTTTCAGTAACCTTGAAGTGCGCTTTTTACCCATGGCCCAAAAATGTGGATCCCACAAAATTTCCTCGGCAACCCTTGTACGTTGGAGCTTTTTCCGCCCTGAATCTCCCCCCCCTCTATGAAAACAGACATGGACAGATGAGCCCCGGCCGTGAGGTCGGGGCTCATCTGTCCATGCCTGTTTTTGTGTTCTTCGCTTGTCGGCCAGGATGAGGCATCTACGTCCTATCCCCTGGGGGACGCTCCAAGGCTGACGCCGTCAGGAGAAAGGGCCAGGCCCCTCCTTTTCAACCCCGCCCCGAAGACTTCCTCATTCGAGCTTTTTCGTCAGGGGACCCGTCGTGGCCAGCGATTCCCATTCGGCCAGGAGGACGCCGACGAGAACGAGGAGGCCGCCCAGGGCGAACTGGGCGTTCCACTGGTCCCGCCCCATGGCGATGGCCAGGAGAAAGCCGAAGGGGCTCTCGAGGGAGAGGAGGATGGCCGCGTGGGTCTCGGGCGTGTAGCGCTGGGCCACGGTCTGGACGAGAAAGGCCAGGACCGTCGCCCCCAGGGAGACGAAGAGGATCGCGCCCCAAAGGGGCAAGGCCAGGCGCAGGCCGGGGAAGGGCTCCACGGCCAGAGCCGACAGGACGAGGACCAGGCAGGCCACGTCGATCTGGATCACCGTCAGAGCCAGGGGGTCCATGCGGCGGCTGAAGAAGCCGATGGCGATGAAGTGGAGGGCGATGAGGAAGGCCATGGCGGCCGAGAGGGCGTCTCCGGCGTTGAAGCGCATGCCCGGCGAGAAGGCCATGACGAGAAGGCCCGCCGTCGTCGCCGTCGCCCCGGCCAGGGCCCAGGAAGAGGGCAGGCGGCGGTAGATGAGGGCGAAGAGGAAGGGGACGATGACGACGTTGGTCCCGGCGATGAAGGCCTGCTTGCCCGGCGTCGAGAGCTTGAGTCCCCAGACGTGACAGAGGAAGAGGAGGGCGACGAGGAGCCCCACCAGGGCGCCGCCGAAAAGATCGCTCCTTTCCAAGCGCGCCAGACGTCGGTGGAAGAGAAGGGTCAGCAGGACGGAGCTGATGGAAAAGCGGAAGGCCAGCACCCAGAGGGGGGAGAGGTGCTGGAGGAGATAGTCCGTGACGGGATAGCCGCCGCCCCAGACGAGGGCGATGAGGACCATGGCCCCGTCGGCGACGAGAGTCTGGAACGACGACAGTTTCTTATCCATCACGGCTCCTCTCCTTCCGGCGACGTCGCCTCTTCCCCGGTCCGGACCCAAGGGAGAAATCGCCTCTTTCAGCCCTCCCTCAGGGGGGCCCGGGCATTGAGGACGAGGCCGACGATGATGGCCAGGCAGCCCCAGACCTCCGTTTCCTGGGGGATCTGGCCCAGGATGAAGGCCGTCAGAGCCACGCCGCCGACGATCTCGACCGTGGCGGCCAGGCTGGCCGTCGAGGCGTCGACGTGGCGCAGGCCGAAGTAGAAGACGGCGTAGGGCAGAAGGCTGCCGAAGACGCCCAGAGTGGCGATGAGAAGCCACTGGCGGCCACCGACGAGGGCCAGGTCGGACCAGCCCTGTCCCACCGTCTTGCCCAGGCCGAGGACGATTCCGGCGAAAAGGTGGGCGTAGAAGAAGAGGGTCTCCGTCGAGAAGGGCGCCCCCCCCTTGCCGGTCAGACGTCCGAAGAGGGACTGCATGGCCATGGCCATGGCGGCGAGAAGCCCCCAGAGCAGACCGGGGAGGGAGAAACAGCCCGACAGGGAGGAATCGGAGCCGATCATGGGAAGAGCCACGCCGGAGAGGATGAAGAGGGCCGCGAAAAGCTGGCCCTTCAGCGGACGCTCTCCCGTGATCAGCGAGGCCCCCAGGAGGGTCATGATGGGGAAGGTGTAGTGAAGAAGGAGGGCGAAGGGGACGGAGAGCCAGTGAAGGGACATGAGGTAGCCCACGTAGCTGGCGGCGACGCCCACGCCTCCGTAGAGGAAGAGGAAGCCCAGCTGGGACGGAGTGACCCGAAAGGCCTGACGGCGAAAGAGGAACAGAAAGGGTCCGGTCAGGGCGAGAACGGTGATGACGCGGAAGAAGGCGATCGTCGGCGCCTCGACGCCGTCTTGAATGAGCATCTTCCCCGCCGGGGCCAGCAGGGCCCAGAGAAGCCCGGCGAAGGCCACGGCGAAAAGGCCTTTCCGATGGGAACGATCCACGATAATCCCTCTCTCTCGCGAAAAGCATTACATGCATCGAAGGGATTATAGACCTTTCTCCCCCCAGGGAACAACGGCTCAGAGCCCGTCGAAGTGAGAGGGCCCCCCTTCCCGTCCGTCATGGCCGTCGTCGAGCTCGGGCGATCCGGCCAAACCCAGCTCCGTCAGAGGCTCGACGTGAAGGGTGATGAAGGTCTCCTCGCCGAAGACCTCCCTCAGGCGCCGCTCGACGTCGACGGTGATGTCGTGGGCCTCGACGACGGTCAGCTCGGGGCGGACCAGGATATGGACGTCGACGGCGATCTGACAGCCGATGGAGCGGGTCCGCAGGTTGTGGGCCCCCTCGACGCCGTCGACGGCGACGATGAGGGCCTTCATGGCCGCCTCCGTCTCGGCGCTGAGCGAGGCCTCGAGGAGCTCGTTCAGCGAGCCCCTGACGACGGACCAGGCGACGCGGGCGACGGCGGCGGCGACGACGAGAGCCGCCAGAGGATCGAGGATCAGGGCCTTCGGTCCGAAGAGCATGGCGCCGCCGATGCCGAAGAAGGTGACGGCCGAGGCGAGGACATCGGAACGGTGATCCCAGGCCTTGGCCCTCAGGGCAGGGCTGTTGAGGCGTTCCGAAGCCCCGCGGGTGTAGCGGAAAAGCCCCTCCTTGAGGACGATGGAGACGAGGGCCGCCCCGAGGGCGACGGCCGTCGGCCGCGGGGGAAGTTGGCCGCCGACGATGAGAACGATCCGTGCGATGCCCGTCCGGAAAAGGAGGGCGGCGACGGCCAAAAGGGAGAAGCCGACGAGAGCGGCCGTCAGAGTCTCCACCTTGCCGTGACCGTAGTCGTGGGAGGCATCGACGGGGCGGGCCACGAAGCGGAAGCCGACGAGGGCGACGACATCGGTGACGCAATCGGACAGGGAGTTGACGCCGTCGGCCGTGACGGCCACGCTTCGGCCCAGGAAGCCGGCGGTGAACTTGAGGACGGCCAGGAAGAGGTTGGCACCCAGTCCCAGCAGGGAGACGGCAAAGGCCCTGTCGGCCCGGGCCTTCAGGAAGGAGGAGGCACCCGAACCGGACTGTTCAGAGCCCAAGGCGGCCGCGTCTCTCTCTCATCAGGGCAGGAAGCCCTGGGGATCGCGGGCCTTGCCGCCGACGAAGACGGAAAAGTGGAGGTGATTGCAGGTGGCCCGGCCCGTGCGCCCCACGGTGGCGATCTTCTGCCCCTGGCGGACCCACTCGCCCTTCTTGGCGAGAAGGGCCGTGCAGTGGGCGTAGAGCGTCTCCACTCCGTTTCCGTGGTCGACGCGGATCGTCTTGCCGAAGCCGCGGATGGAACCGACGAAGACGACCCGTCCCGAACGGGCGGCCACGATGGGCGATCCCTTGGGGGCGGGGATGTCGATGCCGTTGTGGAAGGAACGGCCCCGCCTGCCGAAACCGGAGCTGACCTCTCCCTTGAGGGGCCAGATGAAGGCCTGCTCCTTCTGATGGGACCGGGACTCGGTCGAGGGCGCGACGGGAGAGGCGGCCGCGGCCTGCATCTCGAGGATGGGGAAGGTGAAACCCTTCCTCTCGGCGTGGAGTGCTTCCGTCGTCTCGCCTCGGCTGCGGGCACGGACCTCCAGCAGGGTGGCCAGGAGCTCCTCTCCGGAGCGGGGGACGAGAAGCGTCATGCCCGCCTCGAGGTCCCCGCCCCGACGGAAGTCGTTGGCCCAGAGGAGATCGGCCTCGGAGAGGGAGAAGCGGAGGGCCACCTCCTGGGCCGTCTCCCCCGGCAGAAGGCTGTATTCCTTCCAGGGAAGCTCCGCGGCGGCGGGCGATGTCTGAAACAGAAGGGGAAGGGCGGCCAGGAGGGCGAGACGCCCGAGGGGGGGACGGGGAAACGACACTCTCATGCGATCCGGGCTCCTTTCGGGAAGCGGCGGGCATTGCGCCGATGAAGGCACCTTCGCCGGAGCGCCGGTGGAAGCGCAAGCGACGAGGGGACCACGACGACTTTCGGCCTCCGGGAACAGGCACCCGGCGGAGGCGACGATGGAGTTTCGACGACCCTTACATTGTACGACGGTTTCGTCCCTCTCCCAAGGGGGGCGATTGAATATCCTATGCCTTATATCTATACTACTTATGACAAAACGAAGAAAGGGGGGCTGACCGGATCCTCCGGGGCCGTCGGGCCCTTCAAGAATCGGAACCTCAATCTCAATCAAAGGAGCGTCAGCCATGAAGAGCCTCAACGGCATCCTGATGTCCCGTCTCGGCCCGATCGTCACGGGAGCGGTCGTCGGCATCCTGGCTCCCCTTCTCGTCTGGAAGGGGAACCCCGGCAACATGGGAATCTGCGTCGCCTGCTTCACCCGCGACATCGCCGGCGCCCTGGGGCTGCACCGGGCCGCCGTCGTCCAGTACCTGCGCCCCGAGATTCCGGGCTTCATCCTCGGTTCCTTCGTCTCGGCCCTCGCCTTCGGCGAGTACCGTCCCCGGTCGGGCTCGTCGCCGGTGATCCGTTTCTTTCTGGGCCTCTTCGCCATGATCGGCGCCCTCATCTTCCTCGGCTGTCCCTGGCGAGCCTATCTTCGCCTGGCCGGAGGGGACTGGAACGCCCTGGCCGGCATCGCCGGACTGCTGGCCGGCATCGCCATAGGCATCGCCTTCCTCTGGAAGGGATTCAGCCTTGGCCGGAGCCACGGCTCGGAAAAGGGATCGGGGCTGGCCATGCCCGTCGCCGCCCTGGCCCTGCTGGCCCTTCTCGTCCTGGCTCCCGTCTTCGGTGAAGAGGGAAAGAGCGCCGTCTTCTTCTCCGCAAGCGGCCCCGGATCGCAGCACGCGCCCCTGGCCATGGCCCTCGGCGTGGGCCTTGTCGTCGGCTGGATGGCCCAGAGAAGCCGATTTTGCACCGTCGGCGCCCTCCGCGATCTCGTCATGCTCCGCGATTCCCACCTGGCGAGCGGCGTGGCCGCCTTCGTCGCCGCCGCCTTCGTCACGAGCCTGGCCCTGGGGCTCTTCAAGCCCGGATTCGAGGGACAGCCCGTGGCCCACACGTCCCAGACATGGAACTTCCTCGGCATGGTCCTCTCGGGCCTGGCCTTCACCCTGGCCGGAGGCTGTCCCGGCCGTCAGCTCATCATGAGCGGCGAAGGCGACGGCGACGCCGCCGTCTTCGTCCTGGGCATGCTCGTCGGAGCCGCCGTGGCCCACAACTTCAACCTGGCCAGCTCCCCGGCAGGGGCCACGCCCTTCACTTCAGGAGCCTTCGTCACGGGAATGGCCTTCTGTCTTTCCGTCGGCTTCCTGATGCGCCAGAAGATCTGATTTCCTGGGAGGGATCGTCATGAGCGACCATCTTGTCGTCGATGCCCGGGGGCTTTCCTGCCCCCAGCCCGTTCTGCGGACCCGAGAGGCCCTGGCCGGCAGGACCGCCGGCGCCGTCGAGATTCTCGTCGACACCGTCACGTCCCGGGAGAACGTGAGCCGCTTCGCCCGCAACCAGGGGTGGCAGTGCCGCAGCGAGGAGCAAAAGGACGGGACCTACCGCGTCATCGCCACGCGGTAGGTCCCGTCCCGACCGCCGCCGCAACGCGAGGGGCCGCCCCCAGGGGGCGGCCCCTCGCGTTGCGGCGGGCTCATTCAGCTCAAGGGGAGAAGGAGTCTGAGGAGACCTCCGGAAACGCCAGAGGGGGCACGATCTCGAAGGTCCGCCACCGCCCCTGGCGCAGCTCGAGGAGGTGAAGGGGCTGCGCGCCGTCGCCCGCCTCGTCGAGGGGGAAATCCCATCCCCAGCGGTCGACGTGCCTCATCGCCGACAGGGCCGCCGCGACGCCGCCCCGGAGGGGGCCGCCGACGGACACGGCCTGATCGACCATGGCCAGGGCGGCATGGGCCGGACCGAGCAGCTCGAAGGGAGGACGTTCGCCGTAAAGCGCCTTCAGGCGGGAAGAGAGGGCTTCGAGATGAGGCTCCGTCTCGGGGGCGAAGAAGGAGAGCCCCCAGACGCCGTCGCCGGGGCTTCCCGCCAAAGAGGAGGTGCGGGACGAGACGCCCCAGTCGGAGACGTAGATCTGAAGGCCCGGCCAGAAATCGCGCAAAAGCTGAACGGCCAGGGCGGAGAAGAAATCGGGCAGAAGCAGCAGGGCTCCCTTCATCCGGGGGTGGTGATCCAGCAGATGGATGATCTGGGCCCGTTCCAGCCCACGTTCCAGACGGATGACGTCGAGGGGGGCCTCGCCGAGGGTTTCGACGAAATCGGGGAGGAAGGAATCGACGTACTGGTAGTTGTTGCCGTCGGCCAGAACGACGAAGTCGTGAAAGCCCTGCTCGCGGGCGAACCGGCCCGCCCTCCGGGCTCCCGTGCTGGCCAGGACCCGGAAGAGACGGTCGCCCGAGAGGGCGAGGCGGCGGGAGTTGGCCCTCGGCGAGACGCAGGAGATATGCCCCTTCTCGGCGGCGAGAAGGAGACGCCCCGTGAAGGTCGACGTTCCCCCTCCCAGGATGGCCACGGCCCCGGCCTCGACGGCCTGTCGCACGGCCTCGTCGAGGTTCACGGAGGAGAAAACCAGCGGCTGGTAGCGGGCGATCTTCTGTTCCCGGGCGTCGTCGATGATCCGCAGGAGGGTCTGCTGCAACCTCCGGCCCAGCGACGCGCCGCTCCCCTCTTCCTCGAAGATGAGGGCCACGGGAATTCCCCTGTCGATGTCCCGAAGGAGCAGCTGCGCTCCGAGGGCGACGACGACGGTCAGGACGACGGAGACGACGACGAGCGAAAGGGCGCGCAAGGGAACCTCCCCCTGAAGGCGAATTTACGGTTCGGTTCCATTCTACCGCAAAAAGGGCTGCCATAATCGCCGGCGCGACGAGGGGCGGAACCCGTCTGGCAAAAGGGAGAAAGATATGGTAACCTTCAGTAACTAAAGGAGGTGAAGGCTGCCATGGATGGGGAGAGAAAACTGGCCGTTCTGGGCGAGGCGGCCCGCCACGACGTCTCCTGCTCCTCCAGCGGAAGCGCCCGCAGGGGAGCCTTCCCCGGGGGGATCTGCCACAGCTGGACTTCCGACGGCCGCTGCGTGAGCCTTCTCAAGGTGCTTCTCAGCAACCGCTGCCGCTACGACTGCGCCTACTGCGCCAACCGGGCCTCGGCCGACGTGGAGAGGACCGAGTTCGCTCCCGCCGAGCTGGCCGAGCTGACCGTGGCCTTCCACCGCCGCAACTACATCGAGGGGCTCTTCCTCAGCTCGGCCGTCGTCGTCTCTCCCGACGCCACGATGGAGCGCATCGTCGCCACCCTCAGGCTGCTGCGCACCGTCCACCGCTTCAGGGGCTACATCCACGCCAAGGTCATCCCCGGCGCCGACAGGGACCTCGTCCGCCTCGCCGCCCTCTACGCCGACCGGGTCAGCGTCAACATCGAGCTCCCCTCGGAGGCGAGTCTTCTCCGGCTGGCCCCTCAGAAGAGCGGCCCCTCCATCCTGGGACCCATGGCCACTCTGGCGGCGACGCTGGCCGAGGGGGCCGAGGCGCGGCGCCGGTCGCCGAAGGCGCCTCCCGTGGCCGTCGGCCAGAGCACGCAGCTCATCGTCGGCGCCTCGCCCGAGACGGACCGGACCATCCTCACTTTGACTCAGGCCCTCTACCGCAAGTTCCATCTGAGCCGCGTCTACTACTCGGCCTACGTCCCCGTGGGCTCCAGCCCCTTCCTGCCCGGCCCCGAAAAGGCCCCTCCCCTGCGGCGGGAGCATCGCCTCTACCAGGCCGACTGGCTCCTGCGCCTTTACGGCTTCGACGTCGACGAACTGGTCGACGAAGGGTCGCCCCTTCTCGACGACGATCTCGACCCCAAGGCCCGATGGGCCCTGAACCACCTGGAGCGCTTCCCGCTGGAGGTGAACGACGCCGACTACTCCCAGCTGCTGCGCGTTCCCGGCCTGGGACGGACGACGGCCCGACGCATCGTCGAGGCCCGCCGGACGAGGCGCCTCGACGCCGACGCCCTCCCCCGCCTCGGCCTGGCCCTCAAGCGGGCCCGCCACTTCCTGACCTGCGACGGCCGATTCCTCGGCGACGGTCCTCTCGACGCGGCCCGGCTCCGACGACGTCTCTCCGACGGCCCCGACGGGGAGAGCCGCCAGCTCCGCCTCTTCCCATGACCGTCATCCGTCACGACGGCACCTTCGACGGGCTCCTCTGCGCCCTCGACGAGGCGCTCCGCTCCGGCGGCGACGGCGTGGCCCCGGCGGAGGAGGGGCTCCGCCTCTTCTCCCGGACCGTCGACAGCGACGGAGAACGGGCCCGCCGCTTCGCCGAAAGCCTGGCCCGAGCCTCTTCCGGGGAGGTCCTGCGCCGTCTCCTCCTGGCCTCTCTGTCGTCGACGCCCTGCGGCGACGGGCTTTTCGTGGCCTACTGCCGCCGCGCCTTCGCCGTCGGAGAGGCCGTCCTCGGCGATCACGGCGACCCTTCCGTCCGGGCCGTCGAAGGGCTGGCCCGCTCCGTCGGCGTCGAGGCCCACCGCCTGACGGGCTTTCTCCGATTCTCCTTCAGGGAGACCTTCTGGTACGCCCCCTGCGAGCCCGATCACGACGTGCTTCCCCTGCTGGGACGTCACTTCGCCCGCCGCTTTCCCGACGACGACCGGATCGTCCACGATCTGAGGCGGGAACGGAGCGCCCTCTGCCGCGGCGGCCTCTGGAAAATCGTCCCCCTGGCCCGGTCCGCCTCCCTTCCCGACGAGAACGAGCCGGGCTTCGCCCGGCTCTGGCAGATCTATTTCGCGGCGACGACGAACGGGACCCGAAGGAACGAGAAGCTCCAGCGAAGCCGCATGCCCCGCCGCTACTGGAAGCACCTCGTCGAGGACCCCGGCGGCACCGCCCCGGAAGGCGGAGAAAGCCTCTGAGATCCGCTCCGTCCTCGCCGGGAGCCGAAGAAGCGTCGCGGCGTCGGAGACACTCCGGCGCCGCAAGCCGGCGGATCGGGAAGCCGAGCGCCGCAGCCGGAGGCCTCGGCCTTTCCTCAACCCCTGCGGAAAAGCTCGACGAGCCCCATACTCGTGGCCGGCACGAAGGTCAGAAGGAGAAGGCAGGCCACCATGGCCAGGACGAAGGGAACGATGTCCCGCGAGATCCCCTCGATCGACTCGTCGGAGATGGCCGAGGCCACGAAGAGGTTGATCCCGTAGGGCGGCGTGATGAAGCCCACGGCCAGGTTGACGGTGATGATGAGGCCGAACTGGACGGGATCGATGCCGAGCTGGGTCACGACGGGCAGAAGGATCGGCGTGAGGATGATGACGGCGGCGATGTTGTCGACGAAGCAGCCGATGATGAGGAGAAAGGCGTTGATGATGAGGAGCGTCACCACCGGACTGGAAGAGATCCCCATGAGCCAGGCCCCCATCTTGGCGGGGATCTGGGCCATGGAGAGGTAGGCGGCGAAGGCCATGGACAGGCCGATCATGAACGAGGTGGCCCCGTTGACGAGGACCGCATCCTTCAGGGCCTCGTAGAGGGTGCGGAAGTCGAGCTCCCGGTAGACGAAGCGGCCGACGAGGACCGAGTAGACGACGGCCACGACGGCCGCCTCTGTGGGCGTGAAGACGCCGCCGTAGATGCCCCCGAGGATGATGAAGGGGACGATGAGGGCCCAGATGGCCTCCCTGAAGGCCCGGACCACCTTGGCCAGCGACGGTCTTTCGGCGGAGCTCAGGTAGTGCCGTTTCCTGGCGACGAGGAAGCAGACCGTCATCAGAGAAAGGCCGATGAGGAGGCCGGGGACGATGCCGGCTATGAAAAGCTCGCCGACGGAGGTTCCCGAGACGACGGCATAGATGACGAAGGGAATCGACGGCGGGATGATGACGCCGATCGTCCCCGACGCGGCCGTGACGGCCGCCGCGAAGGAGCCGTGATAGCCGCGCTCCCTCATGGCGGGGATCATGAAGGAGCCGATGGCCGAGACCGTCGCCGGCCCCGATCCGGAGATGGCCGCGAAGAACATGCAGGCCAGGACGGTCACCATGGCCAGGCCGCCGACGATGAAGCCGACGAGGGCGTCGGCCAGGGCCACGAGCCTCTTGGAGATGCCGCCGTAGCTCATGAGCGCCCCGGCAAGGATGAAGAAGGGAATGGCCAGGAGGGGGAAGGAGTCGAGGGCCGAGAAGGACTTCTGGGCCACGATGACGAGGGGGATCCGCGTCGTCAGGGCCAGGGAGATGGCCGTGGCGATCCCCAGGGTGATGCCGATGGGAATCGACAGGGCGATGAGGATGATGAGAAGGCCGAACAGGATGAGGGCTTCCACGGCTAAACCGCCTCCTCTTCGAGACGCCTGAGGACGAGCCGGACCTCGCCGACGAGCCTCAAGGCCATCATGGCGCAGCCGACGGGCACGGAGGCATAGGCCCAGGAGATGGGGATCCTCATGGCCGCGCTGAGCTGCCCCGTCCTGACGAGGAAGAGGGTCATCCGGCTGCCCTGGTAGGCGAGGAAGAGGCTGAAGGCGAACCAGACGACGAGGACGAACAGCTCGAAACGGACCCGGTTCCTGCCCCGGAACCGGTCGGCCACCATCTCGACCCGGAGGTGGCGGCGCTGCCTCACGGCGTAGCTCGCCCCGAGCCAGGTCTGCCAGAGGAAGATGTAGCGGGCCAGCTCTTCGCTCCAGGAGAGGGAGTTGTGGAAGACGTAGCGCATCACCACCTGGAAGAAGACGAGGAGGACGTTGAAGGCCATGCTCCCCACGAGAAGATACTCTTCGGCGTCATTGATTTTTTCCACATCGGCAGAACCTCTTTTCCCGGCAGGAGGTGCCGGAGCGGGCTTGTGGCCCCGCTCCGGCACAAAACGAGAGAGAAGCTACTCGCTGGCCACCTTCTTGGCCATGTCGACGAGCTCGTCGCCGATTTCGCCGCGGAACCGGTCATAGACGGGCAGGGTGGCCTCGACGAAGAGGGATTTCTCTCCGTCGGTCAGCTCGTTGATCTCCATGCCCGTCGCCTTGAGGGCCTCGAGGAACTCCTTCTCCTGAACGTCGGCCATCTTCCTCTGCTCGAGGCAGTAGTGCCGGGCGGCGTCTTCGACGATCTTCCTCAGATCGTCGGGAAGGCCGTCGAGGAAGGCCTTGTTGGTCACCAGCATGGTGGCGCTGAAGACATGTCCCGTCAGGGAGTAGAACTTCTGGACCTCGAAGAACTTGGAGGTGTAGACGAGGACGACGGGGTTCTCCTGGGCGTCGACGATCCCCTGCTGAAGGGCCGTGTAGAGCTCGCCGAAGTTCATGGGCGTCGGGTTCGCCCCGAGAAGGCTGAAGAAGGCCATGTGGAGGGGGTTCTCCATGGTCCGCAGCTTGAGACCCTTAAGGTCTTCGGGGCTGTGGATGGGCCTGCGGCTGTTGGTGACGTGGCGGAAGCCGTTCTCGGCGTAGCCCAGGTTGACCATCCCCTTGGGGGGCAGGAGCTCGTTCAGCTTGAGCCCCAGCTCGCCGTCGAGAACCTGGAAGGCCTTCTCCTTGGACTTGAAGAGGAAGGGCAGGTCGAAGACCTGGAAGCGCTTCTCGAAACCGGCGATGGCCGACGTGGCGGGGATGGCCATCTCCAGAGTGCCGAGCTGGACCGATTCGATCAGCTCCCGGTCGCCGCCGAGCTGGGCGTTGGGGTAGAGCTCGACGGCGATCTGTCCCTTCGAGAGTTCCTCGACGTCCTTTTTGAAGACGTCGCGCATGATGATGTGGTCGGACTGGGTCTCGGGCAGGATGTAGCCGACCTTGAGGATGTACTTGGCCCCGGCGGCGGCGGGCATGGCGGCGACGGCGATGAAGGCGGTCACGAGAAGCAGGCTGACGAGAAGTCTCTTGCTGCGCATAACATTCCCTCCCTGTTTTCTCTCGGTCAGGTCCCGCGAGGGACCTCTTCGGCGAGACGACGCGGCGGACGGACTCACGACCTCAAAAGAGACGGACCACCTCCTCCGTTCACCCCTGCGGGGCCCGGCGGTTCTTTTTCAGGAGGACTTGCGGACGACGATCTCCTCCCTGTCGGCGTCGACGCGGACCCAGTCGCCGTCGGCGATGGCCTCGAAAGGATCGACCTCCATGCGGTCCACCATGGGCTCGTCGACGACGACGGAGGACGAGACCAGGACGGGCTCCGTGTCGGCGACGATGATGGCCTTGGGCAGAGTGCCCTTCACCGAAAGCTGGTAGAAGCCGTCGACCTGGACGACGGAGCTGCCCTTGCCCGACTTGAGCACCAGGATCTTGCCGGCGATGCTCCGCCCCTGGAGGGGATGGCCCTTTTCGATGACCGTTCCCGTCTCGGGATCGCAGAGGTAGAAGCACATCGCCTCGGGCGAGACGATGGCCTCCCCCTCGCCGCCACCGGCGACAATGCGGCGGCACCTGAAACGTTTCTCCACCGATTCCATCACTGAACCTCTCCCTTCACGGCCGCCTCGACGCACTCCGCAAGACGGCGGACGACGAAGGGCTGGCCCCGGCGCTCCCGGTAGTACATGCACTTGGGCGAATCGGTGACGCCCAGTCCTCCCTCGAAACTCTTCCAGCAGGGCTCGTCGATGCAGGTATCGGGGACCAGACGGACTCCGGCCTCCTCGAGGCGACGGCGCTCGCCGGAGCGCTCGGCCAGTTCGAGGGCGTCGAAGGAGGTGAGGACCCAGAAGGCCACGCCGTCGCGGACCTTCCTGCCCCGCATGAGGACCTCCAGCTCGCGGATCTGGTCGTGGCTGTAGTGGGGACAGCCGAGCATGACGAGGTTGATCGGCCCCCCCTCTTCGGAGAGCTCCTCCTCCTTGGCCTTCAGGTCGGCCATAACGATAGGACGCGACGAGGCGGGGACGGGATTTCCGCCGAAGGCGGCCTCGAGCGTCGGCGCCTCGGGCGTGACGCCGACGATGTGGTACATGGCGACGGCGCCGCTGGTGTTCAGTTCCGCCCCGAGGTAGAGGAGGGCCTCCGGCGAGGGACGGCGCGGCATGTGGCGGAAGCGCAGGACGGGGACGGCGCTCCCGGCGAACTCGCCGATGCACCAGCCCAGAAGGCCCCAGTCGTAGGGCTCCCCGGGCCAGAAATCGACGTCGACGAGCAGGGTACCCCGGCGGTTCTCCTCGAAGTGGAGGCCGTAGAGGGGCGTCTTGCCCGTCACGGCCGCAGCCAGGGCGCTCACGGAGGACTCCCGGCTCGACCGGGCCCCCAGGACGGAGTTGACGTAGGGCGTGGCGCTCGACTCGGAGAAGGCCACGTGCTCGCCGAAGGAGGGAACGTTTCCGGCCAGCTCGGGCGTGCAGCAGAAGGTGAGCCTGGCCCCGATCCGGCGGTAGACGTCGATCGTCCTCAAAGCCAGATCGAGCTCGGCCTGGCTCACGCCGTAATGGTTCGTCAGGTTTCGGACGTCCCAGCAGGGGTTCGTCGTCGGCGTCACCCTGCAGACGGCGCCGCCGTTCACGAGGAGCTCGCACCAGTAGGTGTCCCCCTCCTGACCGCTGAGGGCGACGTGGGCCCGGGAGACGTCGATCATGCGCTCGGCGTCGAAGGCCTTGCCCAGGGCGACCTGGAGCTCCATCGCCTTCTGGACGCCCGGCCCGCAGGAACCGTCGAGCATGCGCTTTTCATCGTCGCTGAGAATCATCGCAGAGGCCTCCTTGAAGATAGACGTGTCCGGAAAAAGGGACGAAAAAGCCGTCACTTCGAATCGACGCGATCCCGGACGGGCCGTCCCTGAAGGACGTCGATGACGTTCTCCGTCGCCCGCCGCCTCAACTCGCCGAAGGACTGTTCGGAAAGGTAGGAGATGTGGGGCGTCACCAGGATCGGGGGACAGTGGAAGACGGGATCGGAAAGGCAGGGCGGCTCGCGGCGGACGACGTCCAGAGAGGCCCCGGCCAGACGGCCTCCGTTCACGGCGTCGACGAGGGCCTCCTCGTCGACGATGGCGCCCCGGGCCGTGTTGATGACGTAGGCCGTCGGCTTCATCAGGGCGAGGGCGGCGCCGTCGATCATCCCCTCCGTCTCGGCCGTCAGCTTGGCGTTGACGCTGAGAAAATCGGCCTGGCGGAACCCCTCCTCCCAGGCGACGGGAAGAACGCCGAGCGACTCGAAACGGGAGGGCTCCACGTAAGGATCGAAGGCCAGAACGTCCATGCCCAGGGCCTTGGCCTTGCGGGCCACGGTGCCGCCGATGCGCCCCAGACCGACGACGAAGAGGGTCGACCCGGCGATGCGCCTCACGGGATCCTTCACGGCCGGAGCCCCCCAGAGTCCCGCCTCCAGGGCCGGACCGTAGGCGGTGATCTTTTTGTTGGCGTGGTAGATGGAGGCGATCACGTGGTCCGAAACGTCCTCGACGCAGTAGCCGGGGACGAAGGTGACCTCGATCCCCCTCTCGCGGGCCGCCCGGTAATCGACGCGGTCGTAGCCGCCGCCGAAGACGGAGAGGATCCGGCAGCGGTCGAGGCGCTCGATCGTCTCCCGGGGCATGTCGACGTACACCTGACAGAGAATCCCCTCGGCCTCGGAGCCGAAGGCGTCGAGATCGGCCCCGTAGTCGTTGCCCGAGAAGCGAAGGTCGCAGCCGGGAAAGGCCTTTTCGAGAAGGGCCTTTTCGACGTCGTAATCGGGCCACTCTTCGTCGATGATCCAGATCAAGGGTTTGCTCATCGCGATGCGTCCTCCCATCGTCCTGGCGTCGCCGCACAGGGGATACTTTTGAAATACTGCCGGTATACCGACGGAGCGCAAAAAAATTTAGGGCTTGAGGTACCGTTCGAAGATGTAGCGTTCGCTCTGGCGGATGTGCCGCGTCAGAAGCTCGTGGAGGACCTCCTCGTCGCGGTTGCGGAGGGCCTCCAGAATCTCCAGGTGCTGGCCGACGCTGTTGCGGGCGTCGGCCAGGGAACAGGCCGAGAGAAGCTGAAAGCGCTGGATCTGACTGAAAAAGGTCTCCAGGATCTGGCGCAGTCTGCCGTTGGCCGTCCTGGCGACGATGAGGGAATGAAACCTGCCGTCGAGATCGTTCAGCTCTCCCCAGGGCGCCGTCTCTCCCGCCTCGATCTTTTCCAGCAGGGCCTTCCAGCCCGTCTGAAGCTCGTCGATCTCGCCTTCGGTGATCCGGTGAACGGCCGAACGGGCCGCCAGAGGCTCCAGGTGGACGCGGATCTCGTAGATCTCCTTCACGTCCTCCAGGGAGATTTCGGCGACGAAGGCCCCCTTCCCCGGGACGAGGCGGACGAAGCCCTCCCGTTCGAGCTGACGCAGGACCTCCCGGACGGGCGTCCGGCTGATGTCGAGCTCCTGGGCCAGGCGGTTTTCGCTGAGAGGCTCCCCCTCGTGGAAGCGGTTTTTCAAAATGGCCTCTTTGATCCATTCGTAGGCCTTGACGGAAAGGCGGGGGTCTTTTTTCTGCATCGAAACGGAAGGCCTCCTCGGCTTGAATACTGACAAAATACCCTCTGGATTCTGATCTGTCAATCTTGAGCGCCTTTCAGACAACGGTCCGATCCGATGACAGGAAAGAGGACCGACAGCAAACGCCTCGGGAGGCGACGGGAATACCCCTCGGAAGCCCTCTGTCGTCGGCTCCCGGCCAAAGGGAGACCTTCCCGGCGGAGCCGACTCGTGCCTGCCATGCCGATGACGGGAAAGCCCCTTGGGACCGACAGACTCCCGGAAGAGAAAGGAGTCCCTCCGCCGGAAGTTCCTCCCGTCTCCGCCTCCGGGGAAAGGATCGGAACGGAAAAAGAGCCGCCTCGAGGCCGGCTCTTTTTCCGCGATTCTTTCACCCTTTCCGCCCCTCCGGGCTCTGAAAGGGCCTCGAAGACCTCCGGTAAGGAGGAGAGGAAACCGTTCCGCGTCAGCGGGGAAGCGCCCTGACGGCCCTTTCGATCCGCCTCAGCGCCTCTTCCAGCGTCGACCGGGGACAGGCGAGGACGAGACGCTCGAAACCCGCTCCGGCGGGGCCGAAGATGTGCCCCTCGTCCAGCCAGACCCGGGCATCGTGAAGCATGAGGGCCTCCAGTTCCGAGGCCGACAGCCCCAGCTCCCGGCAGTCGACCCAGGCCAGGTAGGTCCCCTCGGGTTCGATGAGGCGGAGCTCGGGGAGACGTTCGGCCAGGAAGGAGCGCAGAAAGGCGATGTTCCCCTCGATGTAGCGGAGGAGATCTTCGAGCCAGGCCTCGCCGTGGAGGTAGGCCGCCTCGGCGGCGACTTGGGCGAAGACGTTGGGCCTCTTGAGCCCCAGGGCGAACATGTGGTCGCGGAAGCGCTCTCTCCGGCTCTCGTCGGCGAGGATGACCGTCGAGTACTGGAGACCGGCCAGGTTGAAGGTCTTGCTGGGGGCGACGCAGAGGGCCGACGAGGCGGCAAAGGCCTCTCCCAGGGAGGCGAAGGGGATCTGACGGTTCGGCGCGTAGACGAGGTCGCCGTGGATCTCGTCGGCGATGATGAAAAGGCCGTGACGGAAGGCGATCTCCCCCAGGCGGCGCAGCTCCTCCTCGGTCCAGACGCGGCCCACCGGATTGTGGGGACTGCAGAGGACGAGGGCCGTCGTCTGCGGATCGGCGGCCTTGCGCTCGAGGTCGTCGAAGTCCATGACGTAGCGCTTTCCGTCGAAGACGAGGGGATTCTCGACGATGCGGCGGCCGTTGCGCTTCACGCAGTCGTAGAAGGGGTAGTAGACGGGCGTCTGAAGGATGACGCCCTCGCCGGGAAGGGTGAAGAGGCCGATGAGGAGGCTCACGGCGGGAACGACGCCGGGACAGAAGGAAAGCCATTCCGGATCGGGTCGCCACCCCTGGCGGCGGCCCAGCCAGTCGGCCAGGGCCTCGTCGCAGCGGGGCGCCGGGGCGCCGTAACCGAAGATCCCGTGACGGGCCCTCTCGACGAGGGCCTCCCTCACGGCCGCGGGAGCCTCGAAATCCATGTCGGCCACCCAGAGGGGCAGGAGATCGGCCTCGGCCAGATCCCATTTCATCGAACCCGTGCCGCGCCGCTCGATGACGCGGTCGAAGACGCTGTCGTGCAGATCCACAACAATTCCTCCTCAGCAGAAAGACGGATCGGAAGACGGGGCCCGAAGGTCAGGCCCCGCCGCTTCGGGAAAGGACGCGCAGAAGGGCCTCGCCGGGAGAGAGGAAGCGGAGGGAGAGGGCTTCGATCCTTTCGGCTATGGCTTCCAGCAGTTGGGCCGCCCGGGCGAGTCGGTCGTCGAGGGGGGCCAGGCGAAGGAGCAGAGGGGTCAGGGCCTCGTCCAGCCGGGCCGTGGAGAGGTAGAAGCCGCCGTAGCCGTCGGGATCGAGAGGCTCCCGGAAGGGGCCCGTCTCCTCGACCGGAAGGGGCAGGCCGGCCGGATCGAGAATCCCCAGGAGGAGTCGTTTCGGGTCGGCGGCGACGGTGACGTCGGCAAAGGCCTGGAGCGTCGCAGCCCGCGACCAGCCTTCGGCCGTCACGTCACCGAAGGGGATGGGCTGGGGGAGGGAGAGGACTCTTTCGAGAAGCGTCTCGGCCAGATCGGGCCGGGAGGGATGCAGGAGGAGGTAGAGCCCCGGAGTCTCGCCCAGAGGCGAGTGGGCCCTTCCGCCGACGACGGCGACGACGGGCCCGGCGAAAAGGGATTCCCTCTCCTCGCGAGTCAGGTGGAAGAGTCCGTCGAGGAAGGAGGCGATTTCGTCCGCCCCGGCCTCCTCCCCGGCACGGGAAAGGAGGTCCGCGACGCCTCCGAAATCGACGTTCCGCAGGCGGCCGGCCGCGACGACCAGGGGAGAGCCGCCGCCGACGAGGGGCGATATCTCCCCGAGAGGGAGCGAGCCCCCTCTCTCGGCCTCCGTGGCCAGCAGATCCCAGGCGTTGGTCTTCAGCCGGACGAGGCCGTCGCCTCCCTGTCGATCGAAGGCGACCGAAAGGAGAAGGCGGCTCCCCTCGGGCAGAGACCGCGAGGCGAAGAGCGGCTCGGCCTCGACGAGGGCCGAAGACAGGGAGAGGGCGATGTCGACGAGCCCCGCCGGGGGCGCGTCGACAGGATGGCGACACGCCTCATCGCCGGCGGCCTCGACCATGGCCGCCAGGACCTCGGGGGTGGAGGCCGCCAGGAGGAGGGCCCTGCCGCGATCCTCCCAGAGGGCGAAGTAGGTGGCCAGAAGACGTTTCTCGTCCTTCAGGACGCCCAGGGGGCTGACGTGGGGCAGATCGAGCGCAAAGGGCTCCAGGGCCAGGCCGGAGTGGGCCGCCGCCGCCTGAAGGAGCAGGCCCCTGACGAGAGGTTCGGGCTCGCGGGAGGTCACGGCATAGGCCCCCTCGAGACGGGCCGTCCCGTCGCCGGAGAGGGCGAGGCGGACGGCGAAGGGCCCCAGGTGGGACAGGACGTCGCCGAACTTGAGGACCAGAAGGCCCGGAAGAGGATCGTCTCCCTCGAGTCCTCCGGCGAGGGCCTCCAGCGCGGGAGAGGCCCAGGCGCCGAGGGCCGCTCCGTCGGGAGAGCGCAAAGAGACCTCCAGATCGCCCGAGAGAGCCCGGGTCATGAAGAGGGCGGGGTCCGGCGGCCCCTCCCGAAGACGCTGGTGAATCAGGAGCCCGACGAGAAGGGCGGCGACGGCCGCCAGCATCAGCACGGCTTTTTTCATCTTGTGAGACAGGCCTCCCTGCGGAAATGATGGCGCTCCCACTAAAGCACAGTCGCCCTCTCCGGGCAAGACGGGAAGAGACGACGTGACGTCATCGGACAGGGCGTCGTTTCGGGAGGAGACCCAACACCTCACCTTCCCTTCCCTTCCGGACCAGTCTACACCGCTCCTTTCGGCCCCTCAAGATTCCCTCAGGCCAGGACGTCTCCCAGGGCTCCTCGGGCGCCGTCGACCATGAAAAGAATCTCCTCTTCGGAAATGACATAGGGCGGCATGAAGTAGAGGACGTCGCCGAGAGGACGGAGCAGAACGCCCCTTTCAAGGGCCCTGCGGTAGACGGCATGGCCCATGCGGCGCGACCTGTCGAAGGGCCTCTTTTCCGGCCCTTCGACGAGCTCGACGGCCGTCACCATGCCGAGACGGCGGACCTCCCCCACATGACGGTGTCCCTCGAAACGGCTCCGGACAGCCTCTTCGAGGAAGGCTCCCCTGACGGCGTTGGCCTCCAGAACCCCCTCGCCGAAGAGATCGAGGGTCCTGCAGGCCAGGGCACAGGCCAGGGCATTGCCCGTGTAGCTGTGGCTGTGGAGAAAGGCCTTCCCCTCGCCGTAGTCGCCGTAGAAGGCGCCATAGACGTCCTCCGTCGTCACCGTCAGGGAGAGGGGGAGATAGCCCCCGGTGATCCCCTTGGAGACGAGGAGGAAATCGGGCGAGACCGAGGCCTGCTCGCAGGCGAAAAGGGTGCCCGATCGGCCCATGCCGACGGCGATCTCGTCGGCGATGAGATGGACTCTGGCCTCGTCGCAGGCCCTCCGGAGACGGGAGAGATAGGTCGGCGGATACATCTTCATCCCCGCCGCCCCCTGAAGAAGAGGCTCGACGATGACGGCGCAGATCTCCCGGCCCCTTTCGGCGAGACAGGCCTCCATGGCCGAAAAGCAGGGGGCGTCGCAGCCCTGTCGCTCCCTGCCGAAGGGACAGCGGAAGCAGTCCGGCGACGGGACCTTGACCGTCTCCATCAGAAGGGGGCGGAAGACCTCGCCGTAGAGGCCGATCCCCCCCACGGCCAGGGCGCCGAGGGTCTCGCCGTGGTAGCCGTCGGAGAAGGAGAGAAAGAGACGGCGCCCGTCGCCGCGAAGGCGATGGTACTGAAAGCTCATCTTGAGGGCCACCTCGACGGCGGCCGATCCGTTATCGGCGAAAAAGACCCGGCTCAGCCCCGGCGGGGCCAGGGCGACGAGGCGTTCGGCCAGTTCGATGGCCCCTTCGTGGCTGAAGTCGCTGAAGATGCAGTGAGCCACCTTCTCCGCCTGACGGCGGAGGGCCTCGTTGAGGTCCTCGTTGCCGTGGCCGAAGAGGTTGACCCACCAGGAGGAGACGGCGTCGAGACAGCGCCTTCCCTCGACGTCGTAGAGCCAGACGCCCCGGCCGCAGTCGACGATGAAGGGCGGATGGGCCTCGTAGTCTTTCATCTGAGAACAGGGGTGCCAGATGCGGGCCCGATCGCGGCGCTGAAGGTCGTGGACGCTCACGGCTGAAAACTCCTTTCGGACGGACGGCGTCCCAGGCCGAACCACTCGCGGAGCCTGGACGGAAAAAGGACGGCCTCGACGGCGTCGAAGAAGGCTCCCGACGTCGTCCCCTCTTCGACGTGGGGAACGGGGCCCAAGGTCTCAAGGGCCGTGAGTCGGCCGATCTGGAGGACGTTGTCGGCCTCGCAAAGTTCCCCCCTGCCGCCGTTGAGGACGACGGCCTTCAGGGTCAGTCCCTGCGCGGCGGCGAACTGGGCCGAAAGAAGGGTCTCGTTGATCGTCCCCAGACCGGCCCGTCCGACGAGGATCGCCTCAAGGCCGAGGCGGAGGGGGATGTGGACGACGAGAGATCCCCCCTCGTCGAGGGGAACGGCCAGGCCTCCCGCTCCCTCGACGACGAGAAGGTCGTGGCGCCTCAGGAGCTCCCTCCAGGCCCTCTCGACGCCGTCCCACAGGAAGGCCCTTCCTTCGAGACGGGCCGCCAGATGGGGCGAGAGGGGAGGGCCGAAGAGAAAGGGGCACATGAGCTCGACGGCGTCGTCGAGGCCCGTAGCGGCCCGGACGACCTCCACGTCGGGAGCGATTCTTCCCGTCCCGACGGGCTTGAACCACCCGGCGTCGACGCCTCGACGGCGCAGGGCCACGACGAGGGCCGCCGAGAGGGCCGTCTTGCCCACATCCGTCGCCGTTCCCGCCACGAAAAGGGACTTCACGGTGCCGCCTCCAGCCCCAGAGAGACCAGAAGGGCCCTGTCCTTCGCCACGTCGCTTCCCGTCGTCGTCAGATAGTCGCCCGTCAGAAGGCCGTCGACGGGCCCCTTCAGCGCCGCAGCCAGAGCGTCGCCCAGGGCCGATCGTCCTCCGGCGAGACGCAGACGGCTCCGGGGAAGCAGAAAGCGCCAGAGGGCGCAGAGGCGGAGAACGGCGTCGGCCTCCGGCCGGGACCGTCCGGCCAGAGGCGTTCCGGCCAGGGGGTGCAGAAGATTGACGGGAACCGACTCGGGCCCGATCTCGGCGAGGGCGAGGCCGAGATCGAGGCGATCGGCGTCGCTCTCGCCGAGGCCGATGATCCCTCCCGAACAGAGGGAGAGCCCCCCCTGGCGGGCGGCGCGCAGCGTCCTCACCTTCTCCCGGAAGGAATGGGAGCCGCAGAGGGAGGGAAAAAAGGACTCCGACGTCTCGAGATTGCAGTGGTAGCGAGAAAGACCGGCCGCCTTGAGGCGTCGGGCCTCCTCGACGTCGATGAGGCCGAAGGAGGCGCAGAGGGAAAGGCCCGTCGCCTTCCCGAGGCGGGCGATGAGATCGAGCCATCGGTCCAGATCCCCGCCGGGCGATCTTCCCGAGGCGACGAGGGAAAAGCGCCTCACGCCCGAGGCCTCGATGGCCCGGGCCCGATCGACGAGGGCCTCGTCGGAAAGGGACGACGGATCCAGGAAAGCCACGCTCCGCGACGACTGGGCGCAGAAGAGGCAATCCTCGCTGCAGCGGGCCGTCCTGACGGAATGGATGGCGCACAAGGAGACGCCCCGGCGGCCGAAGCGGCGGCGCACCTCGGCGGCCCCGGCCAGGAGGGCCTCCGTCGAGGGGCTTTCATAGAGAAAAAGGGCCTCCTCCCGAGAGAGGGAGAGCCCCGCCTCGAGACGGTCGAGGGCGTCGCCGACGGAGGTGATCACGAGGAAAGGGCCCGGGTCCGCAGAAGGGGGACGAGACGGCGCGAGACGGCGGCGACGAGGCCGCAGAGGAGCAGATCGCCGCCGACGCAGAGCAGAAAGCCGTAGGTCAGGGCCCACAGAAGGCCCCGGGGGTCGTCGAGCCAGAAGCGGTAGACGGCCCAGAGCCAGGAGACGCCCCAGAGATAGACGACGGCCAGGCCGGCCAGAGCGGCGCCGAAGGCCCCGGAGAGACTCGCCCCCCACCGTCGGGAGAGGAGGCTCGTCAGAGGGGCGCAAAGACAGAAACCGACGAGATAGCCGAAGGTGGGCTGAAACACGTAGGCCGGACCGCCTCCTCCCGAAAAGAGGGGAAGGCCGGCCAGGCCCAGGGCCACGTAGAGGATCTGAGAGCGGAAGGCCCACCTGGGAGGAAGAAGAAAACCTGCCAGGGCACAGAAAAAAAACTGGAGCGTGAAGGGAACGAAGGGAAGGGGCACGCGAATGAAAGCGCCCACGGCCGTCAGAGCGGCGAAAAGGGCCGCCGCCACGGCGTGGCGCCGATCGGAAAGGACCACGGAAAAACCCCGCTTTCCTCAAGGGATTCGGAACCCGCCCTGCAGGAGCGGGCTCCAAAATAACCGCCCCGGCCCCTCGTGTCAAGTATAAAATAAATAGGTTGACACTAGGGAAAAGAAAAACCGCCGCCCCCGAAGGGGCGACGGTCGGCCAAAGGAGAGGAAGGAAGGGAGACGCCTCGACGTCCCCCGAAGGGCTCAGCCCTTGAGCTGAAGGAGACGACCCTCCTCCTTGGCCTTCTTGGGAAGGCGGAGGGAGACGACGCCGTTCTCGAACTTCGCCTCGGCGCGATCGGCATCGACCTCGGTGGGAAGGCTCAGGCTGTAGTTGACCTCGCTGCGGCGGCGGCAGCAGTGATAGGTCCGTCCCTCCTTCTCGCCCTGGGGCTCCTCGGACTGGCTCTTCCCCTTCAGGACGAGGTGGTCGGGGAAAAGACGGATCTCCACATCTTCGGGGGCGAGGCCGGGCGCGTCGACTTTGACGAAAAGATCGTCGCCCTCCTCGTAGATTTCAATGGGGAGATCCCGTCCGGCGGCGGAGTAGAGATTGCCGAAGCTCCGGAAGAAATCGTCGACCTCGGGGAAGACGGAAAGGGCACTGGGCCTGGACCAGCGGACTAAACTTCTCATGACTCATACCTCCTTGACGGGGTGATTTCGAACTAGATCAAGGATAGTCAAAAGATCAGCTTTAGTCAAACATCAAAAAAGAGCCGGAATCGCCCCTCGTCGCGACAGGGAGAAATTATTGCCGATTTTGGCCTGCGATCTTCTCGTTTCTCCCTTTTTCATCCCTTTTGTCCCCTCTCGCTCTCCCCTACCCGGAAGGCATCGAAAAGGGTCGAGAAGGAGAAGTTCCCCACGGTCAGGTTGCGGTGCGTCCCCGCCTCGTCCGTGTTGGCCATGCCCTGGCGGAGGGCGGGAGAGGTGATGCCCGTGCGGATGGAAAAGGAGGCCTCGATGTAGGCCGCCAGTTTGTCGCAGGATTTGAGGATCTTCCCGTCCAGGGGGAGCGAGCCCTCCCGTCGGGAGAGATGCTCCAGCTCGTCGAAGGAGAGCCCGCGCCGCTCTTCGCCCGAGGCGAAACGGATCTTGTTCTCGAACTCGTCTTCGGTGAAAAAGCGCAGCTCCTCCTGCCAGTGGAGGGGCAGAAGGGGGTAGATCCGCTCCTCCATGGCCTGACGCTCATACTTTTTGACGAGCTCGTCGAGGCCTTCGATGGAGTTCTTCACCGGTGAGATGATGTCCCGCGTCAGCACCTCGGGCAGGTCATGGAAAAGGCCGCCCAGAAAGCCTCCGACTCGCCTTCGCGGCGAGGCGTCGATTTCGAGGGCCACAAGGTGGAAGAGGATGGCGACGAAGAGAAGGTGTTCGAGGACGGAGGTCTGGGGGATGCGGGGCGTCTGGGCCCAGCGTTTCTGGAAGCGGAGCTGGCCGACGAGGTCGACGAATTCGTAAACGCCTCTGTTCCTTCCGGCCAGGCCCCTCTGGAGAAGCATCTCCTCCACGGCCGCCAGGTCGCGGTGCTCGTTGATCTGCGACTCGATCTCCTCCCGCGTCTTCTCGATGCCCGATAGGGGACGGCTCAGGTCGTAGACGAGATCGAACTCCCACTGGGTGGCCATGTAGTGGGCTCCCTTGAGAAGGGCCTTTTCCCTGCGCCACCCGTCGGGATCGAGGAGATAGCGCCGGAATCGGCCGAAGAAGTTTCCGGCCAGCCCCGACAGATCGCCTTCGAGCTGGTCGAGGACCCAGAGGTTCACCCTCTCGCCCTGTTCGGCCATCATGCGGTGAAAGACGGGAGGCTTGATGTCGGTGAGGACGATGCGGTGGAGAAGCTCGAAGATCCCCCCCTCCAGCAGGGCCTCTCGGTCGACGGGACGCCCCCGGTCCTCTTCCGTGCGGGCGATGACGTAGGCGATGATCATTTTGTGGGCCTGTTTGGCCATCTCGGTGAACTGGATGGGACGGGGATGGTCGTTCCACCGTTCGATGGTGGAGGCCGAGAAAATCCTTTCGACGAGGGAGGGAGCGATCACCGCGGGTACCTCCTTTGTGCCTTTTCCCCCATAAGGGCCCGGAGCCGCGCCGCTGGGCGGAACCCTCTCTCAGGGAACGGGCCTTTCCGCGACGATCAGGAAGCGATGGAAGAGAAAATCCGCATATCCCCTTTCCTCCATCTCCTCGTTCAAGAGGCAAAGACGTCTGAAATAGCGGTCGACGGAAAAGTCCCCGATCTGCCAGGGAATGCATTTCAGGTAGTAGGCGAGGCTGTAGATGTCGTAGAACCTCATTTTACCGATATATTCATCGCATTTTGAAATTTTGAATCCGGCATCGAGAAGGCTCTCCTTCGCCTCGAGCAGGCACCAGCCGTAATCGTCGGGCAGCGGCGCGCCGAGCGATGCGTTGATGTCCAGCCCGTTCATGCCGCCGACCTGCTGCGTGACGAATCTCGCCGGCTCTCGCGCGACCCTGGCGACTTCCCGGGCGGAAAAGGACTCGTGTCGGTTGATCACCAGGTCGAAAGAGCGGCTCTCGAAGGGAAGGACATCGCCATCGGCGATCTCGACGACCCGGACGTTTTTCCGGCTCAGGCGCTCCCTCGCGATGGGGACGTTGGGGGCATACCCCTCCGTCGCGCAGGCGATCGGAGGCAGGAGGGGCAGGGAATCGAGGAATTCGCCGCCTCCCGTTCCCATGTCCAGGAGGGCGTCGGCGCACGCCAGGGCCTCCGTAACGATCCGACGGTAACTCCAGGGCAGGGGATCTTCGATCACCCTGTCGCGAATGCGGGAGAAATCCCATCCCGAAAAGGGCTGGGCATATTCGGCTTCAAGCGCCGCGTGGAATTCCCGCTCGGTCACGCCTGCCATCTCCTCTCTTCCTCCGCCGGGACGGTCTCTGGGATGGCCGCACCGCCAGGTGTTCGAGGCCACCGGTACCTGCGGCGTCTCATGCCGCAATCCTACACAAAACACCGGGACAGGGCAAGGTTCGTCGGCCCCGCCGAGGCCCCACGAAAAGGGGGGAACGGCCCCTTCCCGGTCATCCGACCGACAGGCGGCCTCGGCTTGCCTCGTGAATCGATCCCTCCTCCGCCCCTTTCCTCGACGCGCGGCAGGCCTTCCTCCCGAAGGCAAGGGCTTGAAAAAGGGGGCCGCTCAGGCAGGGAAGAAGGCCGTGACGACGAGGCTCATGCCCATGAGGAGAAGGAGCCCCAGGGCCACGGCGCGGAAGACCCTTTCGGGAAGGCGGCGGGCCAGCCGCAGCCCCAGCCAGGTCCCGGCGAGGAGGGCCGGCAGGCTCGCCGCCGCCAGCAGGAGCAGGGGACCGTCGAAGAGCCCCCGCAGGAGGAAGAGCAGCGACGTGACGACGTTGAGGCTGAGGAAATAGGCGGCCAGAGTGGCTCGGAAGGCCTCCTTCCCCACCTCCTGGTTCGCCAGGAAAAGGATGACCGGCGGCCCGCTCATGGAGAGGCTGCCGTTGAGGATGCCGCTGAGAAGGCCGACGCCAAAAAGCGTCCCCCGCCCGGGCGTAAGGGGACGGCGAAAGCCGAAGGAAAGGGCCAGGGCCGATCCCGTCACGAAGAGACCGGCGACGAGGCGAAAAAGAGAGGCCGGCAGAAGGGCAAGGGCCGCCATCCCCAGGGGAAGGCCCGAGACGCCTCCCAGAAGGAGGCCCAGGACCGTCGCCCCCGTGGCGTGACGTCGGCTCTCGCCGAAGAGGAGGCCGTTCATGGCCAGACTGAGGAGGACCAGGAGGGGAACGACGACGTGGCGAGGGAAGAAAGGAAGCAGAAGGGGAACGGCGAAAAGGGAGAAGCCGAATCCCGAGCAGCCCTGGAGAAGGCTGCCGAAAAAGACGGGACCGACCGCGTGCAGGACCTCCAGGATGGAAAACCTCCCCCTTCTCCCCCGCCGCTTTCGGGTTCTTTCCGGCGGCAACGATCCGCGCCGCAGAGCCGACGGGGCCTTACGTCCTTATTGTAGCCCCAGGGCTCGCTGGGGGCACTCCTCCTTTTTCCTGCCGACGGCGACGCTCGACGGAAAAGGCCTCTCCCGCTTCGGACTTCCGATATTTCAGCAAAGACTTTGACAAAGCCCGTCAACGAAGCCATTGTCTGCTACAATGCTCTGTAAAAGTTCATCCTACTCTTTTGGAGGCGATTGACGTGAAAAAAAGTTTATCGGCGCTTTTCATCCTGGCATTCTGCATCTTCTCCCTGCCCGTCGCCGGCCAAGCCGCGATGACCATCAAGATCGGCCACGTCCTCAACACCGACCACTCCTGGAACACCTGCCTTCTGGGACTGGCCGAGGACGTGAAGAACGCCACGGAGGGACGGGTCCTCATTCAGGTCTACCCCAGCAGCCAGCTGGGAAACGAGAAGGACCTCATCGAAAGCCTTACCCTTCAGACCGTCGACGGAGGGCTCATCGGCGGCGGTTCCTTCCAGTCCATCGAACCCAAGCTGGGCATCGAGGCTCTTCCCTACGCCTGGCCGACTCACGAGGCCGCCTACCGCGCCCTCGACGGGGAGCTGGGCGATCGCCTGCTCAAGCTTCTGGCCGATAAGGGCGTCGTGGGGCTCTCCTGGTGGGAGAACGGCTTCCGCCATCTGACGAACAGCAAGAAGCCCATCGTCGTTCCCGCCGACCTCCAGGGGATGAAGATCCGCGTCACGCCCGACAAGATGCGTCTCGACACCTTCGAGACGCTGGGCGCCTCTCCTATGCCCATCAACTTCGGGGAACTTTACACGGCTCTTCAGCAGGGCGTCGTCGACGGCCAGGAAAACCCCTTCGCCATCATCTATTCCAGCGCCTTCTACGAGGTCCAGAAGTACCTCTCCCTGTCGGGCCATATCTGGGGATCGGCCCTCCTCTGCGTCAACCCCTCGGTCTGGGCCAAGCTCTCCCCTCAGGATCAGGCGACGGTGCGCGAGCTGGCCGCCAAGTGGCGCGACGAACAGCGCCGTCAGACAATCGCCCAGGAGGAGGAGTTCCTGGCCAAGCTCAAGGAAAAGGGCATGGAAATCAACGAAGTCGATAAAGGAGCTTTCCAGGCGGCCGTTCAGGAGGTCTGGGGACGTTACGAGGATGTCTTCGGCGCCGACCTGCTCGACCTGGTCCGGAAATACGGGCATTAACCCGGCTCCATGACAACCCGAAAGAAAAACGGTCTCGAGAGGGCCCTGCGCCCTCTCGAGATTCTGCTCACTCTGGCCCTCATCGGCGTCTTTTTCGAGGTCATCCTGGAAGTCTCCTTCCGTTACCTCCTCCATCGCCCCCTGGCCTGGGGAAGCGAGTTTTCCCAGACGGTCCTCGTCTGGATCACCTTCGTCGGATCGGCCCTGGCCCTCTTCCGGGGGGAGCACATGTCCGTCAACCTGGTCATGAACTGCGTCCGATCGCCGAGGAAACGGCTTGTCCTTCAGATCATCGGCGGTCTGTCCGTTCTCGCCTTCCTTGTCATCGCCTTCCACGGAGGCATCCAGGTCACCCAGAGGACGTGGACGATGAAGACGACGGCCCTCCAGATGCCGGCCGGCATCCTCTACCTGGCCTTCCCCGTCGGCTGTCTCATCATGGTCCCCGCCGTTCTCCGCGACCTCTACCTGAAAATCCGCAAGGAGTGAGCCCCTCATGCTGACCCTCATGGGCGTCCTCTCCATAGCCATCCTGCTGGGCATTCCCATCGCTTTCGCCATCGCCCTTTCCGGAACGGCCTACCTGCTCTTCGAATCGACGGTGCCCGTTCTCGTCGTCGCCCAGAGGATGGTCGTCGGCGTCGACTCCTTCACCCTTCTGGCCATCCCTCTCTTCCTTCTGGCGGGAGCCCTCATGGCCGAGGGCGACATCACGCCCCGCATCATGCGCTTCGCCTCCAGCCTGGTCGGCCACATCCCCGGCGGCCTTGCCATGGTCATGATCGTCTCCTGCATGCTCTTCGGGGCCATCTCCGGATCGGGGGTGGCCGACGTGGCCGCCATCGGCTCCATCATGCTTCCGGCCATGAAAAACCAGGGCTACAAAGTGCCCTTCAGCGCCGCCCTTCTGGGCTGCGCCGGCTCTCTGGGGACGATCATCCCCCCCAGCATCGTCATGGTCGTTCTCGGCGTCAGCATGGGAACGTCCATCGGCAAGCTCTTTCTGGGCGGGATCATCCCCGGCCTGCTCACCGGCGGCGCCCTCATGCTCATCTCCTATCTCTTCGCCATCAAGGACAGGTACCCGCGCATGGCGCGCGCCTCGGCCAGAGAGGTTTTCGACGCCTTCCGAGGCGCCATCCTGCCTCTGATGACGCCGGCCATCATCATCGGAGGCATCCTGGAGGGCATCTTCACCGCCACGGAGGCAGGGGCCGTCGCGGCCCTCTACGCCCTGGTCCTCTCCGTTTTCGTCTACCGCAAGGTCACCTGGCGCCGCGTTCTGGAGATCGCCTTCGACGTGGCCCGCACGAGCGCCGTCGTCCTTTTCATCATCTCCGCCGCCAACCTTTTCGGCTGGGTCCTGACGGCGGAGGACATCCCCCAGAAGGTGGCCTCGGCCATCCTCGCCCTTTCCGACAACTACTGGGTCATTCTTCTGCTCTTCAACCTTCTTCTGCTGGTGCTGGGAATGTTCATGGAGACCATCGCCATCGTCATCATCCTCATTCCCATCTTCTTCCCCATCATGCAGCAGCTGGGCGTCGACCCCGTCCATCTGGGCGTCATGATCTGCGTCAATCTGGCCATCGGCGCCAACACGCCGCCGCTGGGAATCGACCTGATTACGGCCTGCAAGGTCGCCGATATTCCCTACGAGGATTCTTTCCGCTACATCTTTCCCTTCCTGGCGGCCATGGCCTTCGCCCTGATCCTGATCCTCTTCTTCCCGGCCCTCGTCACGTTCATTCCCAACCACGTTTTCTCCTGATCGACAAAGGGGCGGCCCGAAGGCCGCCCCTTTCATTTCCGCGCCACGACGGCGAAAAAGATCAACGCTCCCTTTCCCGTGTTCCGGAGGCCGTGCGAACTTCCCCTCTGCGTGACGAAAAGGTCGCCCGGCCCGACAGGACAGGAGCCCTCGTCGGAGAGAAAGATCCCCTCCCCGGAAAGGATGGCGTAGACCTCCTCGTCGTCGTCGTGCCGGTGAAAGCCGACGGAGCTCCCCGGCTCCAGCTCGATCCGCGCCGCCAGCGTCACGGCGCCCTCTCCTCCCGCCAGGGGAGCGGGAAACAACGTGGCGCGTCCCTCTCCGCCACGAAGCTTTTCCCCGACGACGCCCTCTTTCGACTGCCCGATCGAGGCCATAAACCTCCTCCTCCTTTCGCTTTCCTCTACTCCTTTTCCCTCCAGGTCAGCAGCCGCGACGAATTGACGATGACGGCGACGGACCCCACGTTGTGCACCAAAGCTCCCGCGACGGGGCTGAGAAGGCCCGAAACGGCCAGGGAGACCAGGACGTCGGCCCTCACATCGAAGGCCGTCACAAGGCCGACGACGGCTCCCCTCACGATGGGAGCGCCGCAGAGGACGATGGCGATCCAGGCCGGATCGAAGGGAAGAGGGTCTACGCGGAAAAAACTCGCCGCCAGGGCGGGAAGGGAAACGGAGAGGAACAGGAGGGTCCTCCTCTCCTCGTCTTTCAGAAATCGCATCCGTCGATGACGCTCCTCTCCATGTCGTCTGTCGGGCCCCGCCTCGGGAGCGGCGAGACCCGGCCCGGTTCAGTGGTGGCAGTGGCCGCCGCAGCCGCAGCCCGTCGGGGCGGGGCGAAAACGACGGCGCAGGGCGGGCAGGGCCGCGGCGACGAGAAGCAGCGCGGCGGGAAGGCCGATCCAGAGGGGCAGGACCTCCGAGGCGGTCCCGAGAGTGGCCGTCGCCGTCCGACCCCATAGGGAGTAGAGACCGTCGACGGCGAGACCGAAGGCGAAGGCGACGGCGGCGATGGCCCCGAGATAGACGGCGACGAAGCGTCTGCCGTAGGTGCGAAGCAGCACCGACAGAGAGGCCAGGTTCGTCGCCGGACCGGCCAGGAGGAAGACCAGGGCGGCACCGGGAGAGACGCCCTTGAGGATCAGCGCCGCCGCCAGGGGCGTCGACGACGTGGCGCAGACATAGAGGGGCACGCCGACGACGAACATGACGGCCATGGAGAGAGGACCGCCGCCGAGGAATCGCCCCAGAAAGTCGTCGGGGATGAAGGCCGCCACGGCTCCCGAGAGGAGGACGCCGACGAAGAAGGCCCCGGCCATGTCGGCCCAGAGCTCGCCGAAGGCGTAGCGGACCCCCGAGGCCAGGCTCTCCCGACGGAACGCCTTCCCCTCGGCGGGAGCCGTCGCCGCCTCGGGCAGATCTTGGGTGAAGTTGATCGTCAGGCCCGCCGCGGCGGCGGAGACGAAGGCCGCCAGAGGCCGGGCGAGGGCCAGAAGCGGGTCGAGAAGGGCGTAGCTGACGGCGATGGAGTCGACGCCCGACTCGGGCGTGGCGATGAGAAAGGAGGCGACGGCTCCCGGCGTGGCGCCCTGGCGCCCCAGGGACTGGGCCACGGGCAAAACGCCGCAGGAACAGAGGGGCATGGGAACGCCGACGAGGGCCGCCTTGAAGACCGAGGCCACTCTCCCCCGCCCCAGGGTACGGCTCACCGTCTCGGGACGGAGAAGGACCTTGAGCAGTCCGGCGACGACGAGGCCGAAGACCACGAAGGGAGCGGCGGCAAGGAACATGGAAAAGGAGCTGCGGAGCAGTTCTTCGAGGAATTTCATCGGGCCGACCTTCCTTCGCTGTGGGCCTGGTGCTCCAGGCCGATTTTCAGGATCGCCTCGACGTGATCGTCGTCGAGGGAGTAGAAGAGCATCTGCCCCTGGCGGCGACGCCGGACCAGGGCCAACTGGCGGAGATGACGAAGGTGATGGGAGATGGCCGACTCGCTGGCCCCCAGGAACTGGGCCAGGTGGCCGACGCACATCTCACCGCCCATGAGGGCCAGGAGGAGGCGGAGCCGGGTCGGGTCGCCGAGGGCCTTGAACATGCGGGCCAGGCTCTCGGCCTGAGGCCCTTCGGGCATGAGGGCCTGCGCCCTGGCCGTCCAGTCGGTGCGGCCGCAGCAGGTCGCCGAAGGGAAGGAGGACAGCTCTTCCGACGAGACGTCGTCGGGCGGAACGGTACGGGTCATCGATCTCCCTCCTTATATATTTGAACATATAATCATATATCGAAATTTGTTTGTCAAGAGCTCCCGCGTCCCGCGTCCTCGGGCTCTTCAAAAGGAACTCCGTCGGGTCCGCCGATTCGAGGTCCCCTCACCGATTCAGGTTCAAGGCAGAGGCCTAAGCCCCCCAGCCGTTTCACGGCAGAGCCGGGACCGCTACCCCTCTCCGTTTGCCGATTCGATCGTCTCCGCGCCACAGGCAGAGGTCGTCCGGCCACGGAACGCTCCGAGCGTCGAGGGGCTTGCACCGGATCAGCGGACCCCGGCCAGGTTGTCTCCGACGGACCCCTTGGGGTCGCCTCGATCGTCGTCCTTTCGAGGGACCGATCTTGAGGCTCTCCCCCTTTTCAGCCCCTCTCGGCGACCTCGGAAGAGCGTTTTCACCTCCGTCTCCTTAGACTTTTACCTTTTCGTGACCGTGACGGAAGAGCGGGGAAAGGGCCTCGCCCTAAACTGGCATCGGCGCCCCTCGGCCACAAGGCTCCGCTGAGAAAGGAGAAAGACCATGACCGTCAGGACTCGGCTCTGGATGCTCGTTTCCGTCTTCATCGTCGTCACCTCGGGCCTCTGCCTGAGCGCCTACCTCAAGGGAGGGGCCGTCATCGAAGAGGCCGTCAATCGATTGGGGATCGACAAGGCCCGCTCGACGGCCCTATCTGTGGAACGCTATCTCGATAGGATCGACCTTCTCGTCGAAACCGTCGGTCTGGGACTGGCCGGCAACTGGCCCGAAAAGCTCGATGACGAGGCCGCAGGCCACATCGAAGCGACGCTGGCGACCCACCTCGACAAGAGCGGGCTCGCCCTGGGCGTCCAAGATCTCTTCTTCGCCGCAGCCAGAGGCAGAACCTTCATCGCCGCCGCGGGCCGAGAGAACCCCGAGAACCCCAAAGAACTGCCCTGGTATCAGGCGGCCATCGACGCCGGCCACGGGACCCTCTCCCCGCCCCGCCGCGACGCCGTCACGGGAGAGCTCGTCGTGACCGTGTCGACCCCTCTCTTCAACAGCCGTCGGATGCTGCTGGGCGTCCTGGGAGCCGACGTGGGCCTGAAGCGACTCGAGGCCCTCCTGGAGGGAGAGAAGGTGCTCGGCTGCGGCTCAAGTCTCCTTCTCGACGGGAGCGGACGCTTCGTCGTCGCCGCCCGCCAGGACTGGCCCATGGAGGAGAACATCCTCGTCCCCTCCGAACGGATCCCGGCCGATCTGGCCGAGCTGGGACAGAAGGTCCTCGCCGAAAGGGAGGGGATGGGCGATTTCGTCCTCGACGGCCAGAGGGAACGCCTCTTCTACGGCTATACGCGCTTCGGCTACATCGTGGCTCTCGAGTTCCCTCTGACGACGATCGGAGAGATGGCCGGGACCTTCACCCGTTCCCTGATCCTGTTGGGCACGGGAGCCCTTCTCCTCGTCCTGGCCCTCGTCGTCCCGACGACGCTCCGTCTCGGCCGAGGGCTGACATCGCTCCAGTCGGGAACGGAGCGCCTCGCCGAGGGAGATCTGACCGTCTCTTTCGACGAAAGCGCCTCCGACGAAATGGGGACGATGGGGAAACTCCTGACGGCAATGACGGGCCGTTTCGCCCTCTCGCTCCGACAGACGCGGACCCTCATGGAAGAGGCCTCCCTTCTGGCCTTCGGCCTCGTCGGCGAGGCCGAAGGCTCCCGCTCGGCGGCCCTGCGGACGGCCGAAGCCCTCGACGAGGCCTCGGCCAGGCTCCAGGACAGCGTCTCGGCCCTCGAAGAGATCAACGCCGGCGTCGAGGAGACGGCGGGAGGAACGGCCGAGGCGGCTCAACTGGCCTCCCGCTGCGCCGCCGGAGCGGAGAAGACCCTCTCCGTCGTTCGAGAGGGGATCGAATCCGTCGAGGCGCTGCTCCAGGGTCTCGACGAGGCCACGGGGCGCAGCGAGGCGAGCAGTCTCCGCATCGAGACGCTGCAGCAGGCCATCGCCTCCGTCTCGCGTTTCGCCGGAACGATCGCCACCATCGCCGATCAGACGAACCTTCTGGCCCTCAACGCGGCCATCGAGGCGGCCCGGGCCGGAGAGGCCGGACGGGGCTTCGCCGTCGTCGCCCGCTCCGTGCGGGACCTTTCGGAGGCGTCGGGTCGGGCCGCCGGGGAGATCCAGGCGCTGACGAAGGAACTTCGGGAGGAGTCCCTTCTGAGCCTGAAGGAGGCCCAGGAGGCCCGCGATTCCCTGCGGCAGATCGCCTCAGGCGCGGACAAGACGCGATCGGACCTGCACGGCGGACGGCGCGAAGTGGAGGCCATCGCCGCGGCGACGGGCGAGATCGCCGCCCTGGTCCAGCAGCAGGCCGCCGCCGCCCAGCAGATGACGGTCTCTCTCGGCGAGGCCGTGGGAGGGGCCACGACGGCCACGGAACGCATCGAGATCCTCCGCCGCGTCACGGAAGAGACGCGCGACGGGGCCGCCAGGACGGCCGCGGCGGCGGAGGAGATGGGGGCCAAGGCCTTCCAGGTTCGCGAGGCCTTCGACCGCTTCCGCCTTCCCGAGGAGAGGCCCCGACCGACCGAGGACGACGGAGAAGAGGCGCTGCCCGACGAAGCCGCCGTCCCCGCCGCCCTGCCGTCCAAGTCGGCGGTGGAGACGCCCCGACCGGTCAAGGTCGCCCTGGGACGCTGCTGAACGGAAACCGGCGGCAGGAGGGGGGAGAGGGACGATGTCCCTCTCCCCCCTCCTGCCGCCGAAAGGGCCTTTACATACGCTCGGCAAATCCGGTCTCCGGGCCCCCTCTTTTCTGAAAACATCGTCCATTTCCGATGGCAGGGCGCAAACTCAACGGGATCATCAGGGCAAACTCCGCCGATCCGCGGCAACGTTCTTTGGCCCTCCGCCGCCTCGTGCCCGTGCAAGAACGTTTCCGTCCCTTTCCACCTGCGGATCGGGCTCATAAGGAACAGTTCCGCGGAGAAACGGCCTGTCACTCTTGCGACACGATGGCCCTTATGCCCGACACCAGCACGTTGAAACTCCTCGAACAGTTCCCCTCCAGGCTCAAATGGGGCCCGATGGCCCGAGACCCCGCTATTTTCTGATACCTGTTTTTCGTCAATTTTTCGAGCTCTCCCGATGGGCTTCCCAGTTGATCGGGAGATCGGAACTTTCTCTTCTGCTGCTGCCTCCCGATTCCCCCGACGTCGAGCCCCTTCTCCACGGCAGCTAGGTCGCCCAGGTAGAAACTCTCCAGCTCGCGGCAGGCGATGCGGACCAGGGCATGCTCTTTCCCCGCCTGGCGGCAGAGCTTCGCAAGTCCCTCCTTGATGACCCGGCAGTCACCCGAATCCTGATCGCGCATGACCACGAAGGCCGAGTCAGGCTCCCGCCAGCCCTTGAGCCTCTTCTCCAGGTTCTTCTCCAGATCCTGCTTCCCCTGAAAAGTGACGTATCGGACGGCGACCCCGCAGGGAAGGAACCGAGGCAGAAGTCCCTGGAGCATCTCCTTGGCCGAAGGCTCTTCGAGGAAGAAGACGATCGCCTTCACCATGGATCGGCGTCCTCGAAAAAGCCCTGACTCCAGAGATAGCCCATTTGATCGCCCTCTGCCATGTAGGCCGCCAGCTGTGCGTCATCCCTCGCACGAAAGATCCGGGTATACCCCTCTTTCTTGGCCAGCCAGAAGACCTCGTCGAGCCTCACGGCGTTGAGGAAATCGGGGGAATGGGTGGAGACAAAGACCTGGCCGCCTCGCTCGGCGTAGGCCCGGAACTCCTCGGCCAGCTCCCCGAGGAGCTTCGGGTAGAGCTGATTTTCCGGCTCCTCCACGCAGAGCAGAGGGTGGGGCTTGGGGTCGTAGAGAAGCGTGAGGTAGGCCAGCATCTTGATCGTCCCGTCGGAGACATGACGGGCCAGGAAGGGATCCTCAAAGGCTCCGTCCTGAAATTTGAGGAGAAGCCGCCCCTCCTCGGTCACTTTGGGCTGCACGTCGGTCACGCCGGGAACGCGCCGCTTCAGACTCTCCAGAATCCTTTCGAAGACGGCCCGTTCGTTGTTGTAGAGGTATTCGATGACCTGAGAGAGGTTCTCTCCCTCTCGGGAAAGGTGCTCGGAGTAGCCCGTTTCCTGCTCGGGACGGGCCTTGCTGATGTGAAAATCGGAGAGGTGCCAGTTTTCTATGAAATCGCCCAGTGCCATCACGGCGGGAAAACGCTCGAACTGGGCCAGTCCCTTGACGGCAAGGATGTCGGGCGCCTTGAGGTTCTGCGTCTCCCGGTTCAACTCGCTCACGTCCGACACCGAATCGAGCTCGTTGGTGACGGCCGATCCCCGGCCTTCGGAGAAGTCGAGAAAATGCCAGGGGCGGCCGCTGCTGCCTCGCCGGTACTTGAGGATCTCCTTTTCGACGACGGCCCGGCCCTCCTTCTCGCCGATCTGGAGGAAATAGGTCGTCAGAGGGCCACCGGGTCTGACGCGGAACTTCAGCTCGATTTCCATGGGCCCCTCCGCGTTGCGGCTTCGCACCTCCTTGAAGCCTCGGGCGCCGCCCAGACGGGAAAGGGCCGCGTTGACGTTGTTCGTCATGGCGTCACGGAGAAAATCGAAGAGTTTGAAGATCGTCGACTTGCCCGTTCCGTTGGCGCCGACGATGACGCAGAAATTCGGCAGGTCGGCCATTTCGGCCTCTCGGAAGGACTTGAAATTCTTCAACCGGATGGCCTCGATTTTCATCGTTCGCCTCCTCTCTCTCCGACGCCGTCCCTCACGAAGGAGAAACGGACCCTTCCCTGTCCCGCTTGCGGCCCCGACGCGTCGTCGGCAGTTCCCGAAGTGGAACGTCCCGATTTCGCCTCTGCCGACGAGCCGCACCGCAAAAGGAGCGACCACGCCCCTCAAGCGACGGCCCCGGGAATGAACGCTCTTCATCTTCGATCAACCTTACTGCGGGGGGAAGGCCACCGTCAACAACGAGGGCCGGATTGCGTCTCCGGCGGCCCTTCCGGGAAGGGGGCGAGGCCGGAAGAGGGGGAAAGACAGGGCGCCTTATCGGTGGCCCTAAGGCCGCCGCGCAGACTCGAGGGGAGGTCGCCGACTCCCGTCGGCGACCTCCCCTCGAGTCTGCGGATCGACGGGGCCCTCCGCCCCCTAGCGTCCCCGGCGGGATCGGGTCCGCTCGAGCACGGCCAGGCCGAGGCGAAGATGGGCCGCCATGAGGCGGCAGGCCTCTTCCCCGTCCCCTCGTTTCAGGGCCGCGACGATCCGGCCGTGTTCGACGTCGCTGGAGGCCTCCTCTTCGGCCGGGGCGGGAAAGAGGAGGTGGTAGACGGCCGTCCGGGCCAGCAGGGGGGCCAGCGTCTCGGCGAGGACGGCGTTGCCTCCCGATCGGGCCAGAAGGAGATGGAAGTCGGCGACGCCGCCGAAGAGCGACGGGGTTTTTTTCGCCTCCCACCCGAGAGAGGCGTCCAGTTCGGCCAGGGCGACGGGGTCGGGATGGGCGACGGCCCGTCGGACGGCCAGGAGTTCGAGGTTGATCCTGACCTCGTAGGCCCCACGGATCTCCTCGATGGAGGGGTCGCGAAGGCGGGCGCCGCCGCCGGGCAGCAGAAGGGCGATGCCCTCGGCGGCAAGGCGCTTGAGGGCCTCCCGGACCGGAGTCCGGCTGACGCCGAGCCTTTCGGCGAGGGGCAGGGCGGCAAGGCGTTCGCCGGGACCGATCTGCCCCTCCCTGACGAGGCCGACGATGGCCTCGTAGGCCCTGGCGTCGGCCGAACGGTCGTCGAGGGCCACTAGAGTCCCGAGGCCTCCAGCCTGCGCAGGAAGGCCGATATGCGGTCCAAGCCCTGGCGGAGCATGACGGGATCGAAGGCGTAGCCGATGCGGAACCAGCGGTCCCGGTCGAAGGCGCTTCCCGGGACGATGAAGGTGCCGTCGCCCTCGAAGAGCCTCCGGCAGAAGGTCTCCGACGGGAGGTCGTAGTCGTAGCGGATGAAGGCCGTCGTCCCCGCCTTGGGGGGAACCCAGTCGAGGCGGGCCTCGCCGTCGACCCATTCCCGGAGAACGGCGGCGCTCCGGCGGACGATGGAGAGATTGCGCTCCAGCAGCGCCTCCCGCGCCTCGAGGGCGACCGATCCGAGAAGGTCGTCGATGCGGCCGCAGCTGATGGTGGTGTAGTCGCGACGGGAGAAGCATCGGGCGATGAAGTCGGCGGGGCCGACGATCCAGCCCAGGCGAAGGCCCGCCAGGGAATAGGTCTTGGAGAGGCTTCCCGTGCTGATGCCTTTTTCGTAGAGGTCGGCCACGGAGGGGATGTCCAGGCCGGGCTCGTGGACGAGCCCCCGGTAGACTTCGTCGCAGTGGATCCAGGCGCCGACGGAGCGGGCCACGTCGACGACGGCCTCGAGAAGGGGGCCTTCCATGAGGGCTCCCGTGGGGTTGTTGGGGTTGTTGATGCAGATGAGGCGCGTCTTTTCCGAGACGAGGGCTTTCAGCCTCTCCACGTCGGGGAGGAAGGCCCCTTCGGGCTCGAGGGGAAGGAGCTTCACCGTGGCGCCGAAGGATTCGGGGATGGAGGTGAGCTGCTGGTAGGTGGGCCAGACGGAGACGACTTCGTCGCCGGCCTCGACGAGGGTGTAGAGGGAGAGGAAGTTGGCCGCCGCCCCTCCGTTCATGATGAGGACGTTGTCGCGACTCTGGCGCGCGTAGAGTCCGGCCACGAGATCCCGCAGGCGGTCGCTGCCGGGGATGTCGCCGTAGGAGAGGCGCAGGGACCGGATCTGTTCGAGAAGCGGCTCCTTCCGTCCCGACAGATCGAGAAGGGCCTCGACGGTGAGGGAGTCGACACAGGTCTCGGCGATGTTGGCGACGGCGTCGTTTTCGTAGGTGTTCATCCACTCTTCGACGCCGAAGGGTCTGATTTTCATCGTGCGGAACCTCCTTGTCCTTTGCCGCCCCGGCGGAGGAGGATCTCCACGAGACGGTCGTCGTCGACGTTGCCGCCGGAGATGACGAGGCCCACCTTCTTCCCCGCCAGGTCGAGACGGCCCGAGAGGAGGACCGCCACCACGGTGGCCGCTCCTCCCTCGATGACTTCGTGATGGTGGCGGTGAACGAAGGCCATGGCCGATTCCAGGGCCTCTTCCGAGGCGGCGGCGAGGCCGTCGAGGCGGTCTTTGAGGTATTCGAAAAGAAGCGGCGAGGCTCCGCCGCAGAGGGCATCGGCCACGGTCTCCTTTTCGCTGACGGGGAGGACCTTCCCGGCGCGGAAGGCCTCGGGCCAGGAGGGGTTGGCCTCGGCATGGGTGCCGTAGATCCCGATGGAGGGACTGAGCCCTTTGGCCGCGGCCGTGACGCCCGAGATGAGCCCCCCTCCGCTGATGGGGCAGAGGATCACGTCCAGATCGGGCTCGTCTTCGAGCATCTCCAGGGCCAGGGTGCCCTGGCCGGAGACGATCTGAAGGTCCTCGAAGGCCGAGACGTAGGTGAGGCCCTCTTCGTCGCGAAGACGGAAGGATTCGGCCTCTGCGTCGTCGTAGACGGCGCCGACGACGCGCAGGTCGACGAAGGGACCTCCGTAGTTTCGGATGGCCTGCCGCTTCGTCTCGGGACAGGCGCCGGGGACGCAGATGACGGCGCGCGTCTCGAGGATCCGGGCCGCCGTGGCCAGTCCCTGGGCGTGGTTGCCGCTGGAGGCGGTGACGACGCCCCGGGCGCGCTCCGCCTCGGAGAGGGAGAACATCTTGTTGAGGGCGCCGCGGATCTTGAAGGAGCGGCATTTCTGCCGGTTTTCCCACTTGACGTAGACGGAGGCTCCGCAGGCCTCGCTCAGAGGATAGGAATATTCCAGGGGCGTCCTGTAGATTCTTCCCCGGAGGAAACGGGCCGCCCTGAGGACGTCGATCAGTCTGGGCTCGATTTTCACGGTTCTTCACCCTTTCTTTCCGCTGTTCCGGCGATCTCCATGAGGTCGTTGAGAACGCCGTAGGCCGTGTCCATCACTTCGGGCCCCTCCTGGGTCAGGACGACGGGATGCATGAGGTCCGTCTCGATTCTCAGGATGGCGCCGTAGGCATCGACGAGGGAGAAGGGATCGTCGGCGGCCACCTCTTCGACGGCGACGGACGTTTGGATCGCTCCTTCCCGACGGCAGGCCCGGCAGACGAGTTTAAGGCGCCGTCCCGCGGCAAGGGCTCTGCGGACCTCGCCGACGGAAACCGACCCGATTCCCCTTCGTTCGACGTCGAAGGGCGTCACGGCGGCCTCCATGAGAACGTTGGCCAGGGCGGCCGTTTTGGCGGCGCCGTCCCAGCCGTCGACGTCGTGGGAGGGATCGGCCTCGGCGATGCCCGCGGCCTGTGCGGCGGCGATGCCCTCTTCCAGGGAGCCGCCCCGTTCCATGTGACAGAGGATGGCGTTCGTCGTCCCGTTGAGGATCCCTGCGAAGGCCTCGACGCGGCAGCCTCGAAGGGCCACTCGGGCCATGTTGAAGAGAGGGGCCCCATCCATGACGGACGACTCGAAGAGGAAGCGGACGCCCTGTGTCTCGGCCAGGGCGGCCAGCTTTCTGTAGGCGAAGGCCACGGGCCCCTTGTTGGCCGTCACGACATGACGGCCCCGGGCAAGGGCCGAGGCGATGTGAGAGACGGCAGGTTCACCCCTTGCCTCGATGGCGAGGGGCGAGAGTTCGACGAGGACGTCGTAGTCGAGGTTTCGGCTGGCCTCCAGAGGCGTCATGTCCGTCCGGAGGGGATGACGGGCGTCGAAGCGGCCTGTGGCCTCCAGCTCGGCCCTGGCCCGGGCGAGATCGACGGCCCCGGCCAGGGAACCCCGGCTGGCGGTGAAAAGGCCGACGACCTCGACGGGAAAGGTTCCCCGCCGGGAAGGCCACCCCTCGTCGGTGACGATGGCGGCAAGTCTGCGGGCCACGTTGCCGAAGCCCAGGAAGAGAATTTTCATCTCCGTCTTCCCCCTTTCCGTCAGTCTCTCATCGCCTCCCGCACGGCTTTCGACAGAGAGGCCAGACCGTCCTCGAGCTCCTCTTCGAGGGGCCAGCCGTAGCCGATGCGCATGTGGCGTCGATCCATCTCGAACCAGTGGCCGGGCCCCACGTAGGTGCCGTATTTCTCGTTGAGGATCCGGTAGAAGGCGTCGATGTCGACGGGCAGGTCCGGACGGATCCGGGGAAAGCAGACGCAGCCGCCGGCAGGTCGGACCCATTCGAAATGGCCCTCGCCCTCCATCCACGTCCTGACGCGGTCGAAGGCTCTGGCGATGCGCCCGTCGTTTTCGGGAAGCCACGTCCGACGCTGCGCGAGGGCATGGAAGGCCACGGTCTCATCGAGGACGCTGCCGCAGATGCCGATCTGCTCCTTGCCGCAGAGGAACCGTTCCATCAGCTCCCGGTTCCGGCAGGCGATCCACCCCGTGCGGATGCCCGGAATGCCGTAGGTTTTCGAGAGGGAGGAAACGCTGACGACGCGGTCGCTGAGGGAGGCAGCCACGGGAAGGGGACGGCCGAAGGCCATTTCCCTGTAGGTCTCGTCGAGAAGCAGGAGAGAGCCTCGGCTCTCCACGAGGGCGATCAGTTCCTTCAGCTCGCCCTCGGTGAAGGTGACGCCTGTGGGATTGTGAGGGGCGGTAAGGCTGACATATTTCGTTTCGGGGCCGATGAGACGGGCCAGACGCCCCATGTCGAGGCGGAAGCCCTCTTCGAAAGTCAGGTCGAGGAAGGAGATGGAGGCACCGATGGCCCGGGGAGTCTCGATGTTGGTGGCGTAGTTGGGACGGGCCACGACGAGGTGATCGCCCCTCTCGAGAAGGGCCGTGGCGATGATGAAAAGGGCCGCCGAGGCTCCGGCCGTGACGAGAATGTCGTCGCCTTCAAGACGGCTCATTTCGGCGATGGCATCCCGCAGACGGCGATCGCCCCGGTGATCGGGATAGGGAAGAAGAAGGTCGTCGAGGACGACGCCCAGATCCTTCAGCGAACGGTCCCTGACGGAGCTCTCCGTCAGGTTGTTCTTGATGCGGTCATAGCCGAGCTGCTCCGGCGATTCTTTCTCGATGGCCATGCGGATGTAGCGCAAGGGAAATCCCTCCTGACGGTCGAAGAAGGCCAAAGACAGCGGCCTTTCGCGGAGCCTCACATGTCGACGACGACGCCGACGCCTCTTTCCTCGGCCCGGCGAAGGGCCAGGTCGGCGGTGACGATGTCCTGAAGGGCCATGCCCGTGCTGTCGAAAAGGGTCACGTCGTCGTCGGACCGCCTTCCTGCGGCCCGCCCCAGGAGGACCGCTCCGATCTCCGTCACCGCGTCGGGACCGATGAGGCCCCGTTCGAAGGCCCGCCGGACCTCGCCGTGGTCGAGGGTCTGAGCCCGGGAGTCGACGAAGAGGGAGGCCCGGGCCGCCAGAGCCTCGTCGAGTTCGCCCTTGTCCTTCGAGTCGGCCCCGATGGCGTTGACGTGCGTCCCCGGCCTCACCCAGTCGGCATCGATGAAGGGCTCCCGGGCGGGGGTGCAGGTGACGACGACGTCGGCCTCGGAGACGGCCTCCGCCAGGGCGCCCCAGGGAGCGACGGACAGAAGGAGGCGGGGAAAGCGAGACCTCATCTCCTCGACGTAGAGACCGTTCATCCTCTCGTCGGGGCTCGTGACGGCCACCTCCTTCAGCTCCGGCAGGACCTCGACGAGTCCCTCCAGCTGAGCCCTGCCCTGGGCCCCGGCGCCGGCGATGAGGGCCCGTCGGCTGTCGCGGCGGGCCAGGGTGCGGGCACCGAGGGCCCCGGCCGCGCCGGTGCGCAGATTCGTCAGAGCCATGCCGTCGACGATGCCCAGGGGCACGCCCCTTTCGGAGCTCATGACCAGGACCAGACCGGCCAGGGCCGGCAGCCCCCGCAGAAGGGGGTTGTCGGCGACCCAGGAGACGACTTTGAGGCCGAAAAGCCCCGCCCCCTCCATGTGGCCCGATTTGATGTCCATGTCGCGACGGCCCGCCTCGAAATCGTGATAGATCGTCGGCCAGAGAGAGGCCTGACCGTCGCTGTAGAGACGATAGGCCCTCTCGACGCAGTCGACGGCGTCGGCCATGGAGACGAGAGAACCCACCTGAGCGGCGTTGAGAACGCGCATGCGATACATGATCTGCCCCCTCGCAACTGAATTCAGTGAATTCAGTTTAGCCCTCCCCCTCGATCCTGTAAAGCCGCCGGCAACGACGGAACGAGGGGCCCGGCACGAAGCCGGACCCCTCGTCGAAAGGAACGGAAAGCGAAACCGTCTCAGTTCGTCGGGGCGGGCGCGGGCTCGGCCTTGGGGGCCATGAGGCTCTTGAGGAGCTCGGCGTTGCGCTGAAGCTCCTTGTCGAGAACGCCCGAGAGATGACGGATGCTCTCGTCGGCGGCGGCGTCACGGCCGGCCACCTGCCGCTGGGCCTCCACATGGGCGGCCATGGCCTGAAGGGCCTCCTGATTGGCGATCAGGGCCGCCTCGAGCCTTTCAAGGCCTCCGGCAAGCTCTTCGACCTGAGCCGCGTTCCCGTCGAGAGCGGCGTTGATGCGATCTTCCATGCTCCCCAGACGGAAGATGACGGCCGAGAAAAGGGCCAGGCAGAGAATGACGAGAAAGGCCATGAACATGACGCGCTCCATGGGGCGCCCCGTTCCCGGCTCTCCCTCTCCACCACCGCAAAGTCCGAGTTTTTTGCCCAGGGCCTCAAGCTGATCCCACATTTAAGATCCTCCTCTCAATTCGAAAAAGAGCGATAAAGCCTCGCAGATAGAATAGTGGAAAAAAGGGCTTCTGCCAAGGAGCGGCGCCCCGATCCCCTCGGGATTTCCCCAGCCCCTTCGAGGCGTATAATGGGGCATATCGCCCAAAGGGGAGATGGCTCGTGGCTGTCGTTAAAGTCGTTGAGTACAACGGACCCGATCCGCATGAGGCCCTGGCCTGGAAGTTCGTCGACGGCAGCGGCCGCTCCGACGAGCTGGGGACGTGGACGCAGCTCGTCGTCCGCGAGGGACAGCAGGCCCTGCTTTTCAGGGACGGCAGGGCTTTGGACCTTTTCGGCCCCGGAAGACACACGCTGAGCACGGACAACATCCCCCTGCTGCGGGATTTCGTCAGCCTGCCCTTCGGCGGGAAATCGCCGTTCAAGGCCGAGATCTGGTACATCAACACCGTCCACTCCCTCGACGTCAAGTGGGGAACGACGAGTCCCATTCAGATCCAGGACCCCCGTTACGGGGTCTTTCTGCCCGTCAGGGCCTACGGCCAGTTCGGCATCCGCGTCGACGACGGGCGCAAGTTTCTCGTCAAGCTCGTCGGAGCCGCCAAGGCCTTCGACAGGGAGGCTCTCGTCGGCCACTTCCGAGGTCTTCTGGTGAGCCGCATCAAAGATCTCATCTCGACGTTCATCGTCGTCGAGAAGCGGAGCATCCTGGAGCTGAACGCCCACCTCAACGCGATCTCGGCCCACATGGAGACGACGCTCGCCCCGGCCCTCGAAACCTTCGGTCTGACCCTGGTCAACTTCTTCGTCACCTCCGTCAACGTGCCCGAGGAGGACCCGGCCGTCGCCCAGCTCAAGAGCGCCCTGGCCCGACGGGCCGAGCTGGAGATTCTGGGGACGGACTACCGTCAGCAGCGCTCCTTCGACGTCCTCGACAGGGCCGCCGCCAACGAGGGCGGAGGCGGGACGATGCAGGCGGGAATGGGACTCGGCATGGGGTTCGGCATCGGAGGCGCCCTGGGGGCGTCGGCCCGGGATCTGGCCGGCGACCTGGCCGTCGCCGACGTGCAGCCCTGCCCGGCCTGCGGCACGGACAACGCCAGGGGAGCCGCCTTCTGCTCCCGCTGCGGCCAAAGCCTGCAAAAGGCCCGGACGGGACGGTGCAGCGCCTGCTCGGCTCCCCTTCAGCCCGAAGCCACCTTCTGTCCGGCCTGCGGAAGGGCCCTGAGGCGCTGTGCCTCCTGCGGCAGCGACGTGCCCGACGGCTCGGCGCGCTGCCCCGACTGCGGCGCCCCTCAGCCGATACCCTGCCCCCACTGTCAGGCCCCCGTCACGGAGGAGATGCGCTTCTGCCCCCGCTGCGGAAAGGCCCTGACGGAGAGCTGCCCCGGCTGCGGAACGCCCCTTCCCCGGGAGGCCCTTTTCTGCCCCCGCTGCGGCCACAAGGTCCGAGACTGACCGGGAGGTCCTCACGATGGCACGAAACCGTCGATTCAACTGGATCCTGCTCTTCATGGCCCTCGTCGTTTTGGCGGCGATGGCCACGGTCCTCTTCGTCACCCATCCCTCCGAGGAGAGGACGAGCTCTTTCTGGGTCACCCTCGCCTTCCTCTCCCTGGCCGTCGTCGTCACCTTCGCCGCCGCCGCCCTGCAGAACAGCCTCGACCTCGACGGGAAGAACCTTCCTCTGCCCCTGTTCATGGGGCTGACGTCGATCGTCGTCGTCTACGATCTCTTCGTCGCCGCCACCCCCCTTCTGCTCTGGAAGGGCCTCGGCCTGTCGCCGACGACCTACGTCCTGACCCACATCGTGGGGCTGGCCCTCTTCCTCGTCCTGGGCGGCTCGGCTCTCATGGCCTCCCTGGCCTCGACGGAGCGGGCGGAGCGGGGACAGGGCGGCTCGACCGCCTTCGCCCGTCGTGCCGACGAGGCCAGGGAGCTCTCCCGAAGGGCCGCGTCATGCGGTGACGACGCCCTGGCCCGCGCATGGGAGAAGGCCGCAGAGGGCCTCCTCTACGCCGATCCGATGGGCACGGAAGGTTCCGCATCGCTGGAGGGCTCCCTCGACCAGACCCTGACCGACGCCCTGGCCCTCGATCTCGGCGGCGAGGGGGCCAGGAAGACCTCCCGGCTCCTGGCCCAGACCCTTTCGGAGAACCTTCTCCGCCGCAGGGCCCTGCTTCTGCGCGAAAAATGACGTTGAAAGGAGCTCCCCCCATGGATCAGGAAAGGCCCTCTTCTGCCCCCGTCGCGTGCCGCTCCTGCGGCGCCGACAACCCCGCCGATTCGACGTACTGCGCCTATTGCGGCAGCCTTTTGCCTCGGCCGGAAAAAGAGGAGGCGCAAAGGCCCGACGATCGAGAAGGCTCCGTCGGGGCCGGTCCCATCGGACGACGGTTTTCCGCGCCCAAGGCGGGCTTCAAGCGCATCTCCGTCGCCTGGTTCCTCGTCCTCTCCGTCGTCACGCTGGGCATCTACCCGTCGCTGTGGGTCTTCCTGCGCCGCCGGGACTTCAACTCCCTGTCCTCGACGGAGAAGCTCTCCGACGTCGTCGCCGTCCTCCCCCTGGGCGTGACCTTGCTCGCCTTCGCCACCGGCTCCTCCCTGGGGGAGAACGGACAGGGGGGGATCAACTTGGTCTGCCTCGGCCTCTGGATCTGGATCGCCTTCAAAATGCGGACCATGCTCCGCGACCACGTGGCCGGCATCGCCCCCGACTACGCCGCGACCAACGTGGCCCCCTCCCCCCTGTGGACCGTCCTCTTCACGTCGGCCTACATCCAGCACCAGATCAACCGCCTCATCGACGCCGATATCCTGCGACGGACGAACTGAAGGACCGAAAAGGGCGGAAGAAGGGGGGGGAAGGCCAGGCCTTCCCCCCCCTTCTTCCGCCCTTTTCGCGTCGCGCCTCAGGAACCGGTCAGTTCCAGGACGATCTGGTCGGCCAGAAGACGCGCGGCCTCGAAAAGCCCCTCCTGGCCATCGGCGCTCGTCGTCTCGAATCCCACGAGAGCCACGGCGCTCTCGACGTCGACGAGGCGTGCCGAGAGGGTATAGAGGCCGCCCGCGGCGTTGACGGAGCCGACGAGGACGTAGCGTGCCCCCAGATGGCGCCCCACCTTGACGGCCGTGGCGTCGTCGACGAGGCCCGAGAGGTTGAGGCGCTGCTCGGCGGCGACGGCCGCGACCTGGGACGATTCGACGACGGTCCAATGGGGCTCCTCGGAAAGCCGCCCCCGAAGCTGCTCGGCCACGGCTCCTCCCAGGAAAAAGGGGCAGCCGACGGCGCGGAAGTCCGTCACGGCCAGGGTCATCTCGGCCCGAGCCGGAGCGCCGACCGCCGCGAGAGCCAGGACGGCGGCCAGAATGACGAGAAGCCTTCTCACGGACGACATCGGTCGTCCCCCTTTCGAAGGGCCCTGCGCCTCAGACGGAGGCGAGGAAGAAGAGACGGGCCACGCCGCCGAGCTCGGTCTGGAGCCTGGCCACGGCGTCCTGGAGTCCCTGGACCTCTCCGTCGACGAAGATCTTTCCCGAGGCGAAGGAGAGCTCGGCCAGGACCTCCTTGGCGCGGGCCTGGTCATCTTCGTTGATGAAGGCCCTGGCCTTGTGGAAGCGGAGAACGTCGCGCAGCTTGGTCTTCCCCGCCAGAAGGCCCTTGCCGTCGCGGACGAGGAGCTGATCGGTGACGAGATCCCCTCCCAGGCGTTCCTCGATCCAGAGGATGATCTCCGAGTCACCCTCGCGCCCCGCGTGGTAGGCCAGCTCGGAGGCCGCCAGGGTGCGCAGTTTCTCCACGTCGCCCCAGAAGGAGACGGTCCTGTCGAAGGCCCTGTCGAGGACCTCGGACAGAAGGGCCTTGCCCTTCCGGTACTGACCGCTTCGCATGTAGCTGGCGCCGACCATGTAGGCCAGGTCGGCGTTGGCCGCCGTGACCTGAGTCACCAGGGCCTCGGCGTCGGCCAGAGCCTTCCCCCCGAGGGATCCCTGGGAGGTGAAGCGGGGGATGGCCTTCTCCGTCTGCTGTCGGGTGGTCGCATCGGACGACGAACCGCCGTCGCCGCCGCCGCCTCAACCGAAGGCCGAGGCGGTGACGAGAAGAAAGACCAGGCCCGTCAGGAAGGCGACGATCGCGCTCTTTCTCGTTCTCTTCATGGTTCGATTCCCCTTTCCTCCCCACTCGTGCTCCCTCCTACCGGAGCATCTCCGCCAACTTTTCCGCCAAGGTGCCGTCGAGACGCTTCAGGGCCGCCACCTCCTCTTCCGCGGCCTTGCGGTTGCCCCTCAGGAATTGGGCCAGGCCCAGAAGGAAGCGAACCTGGGCGTTGTCGGGCTCTTTGGAGCGGGCCGGCAGAAGGACGCCGACGGCGTCTTCCGCCGCACCCGCCTCGATGAGGATCTGCCCCAGGGAAAGGTAGGCCGGAACGTAATTCTCGTCGGCGTCGATGGCCGCCACGAGAAGGTCGACGGCCTCGTCGAGGCGCTTGCGGTTCTTGTAGGCCTGCCCCTTGAGGAAGAGGGCCTCGGCCAGGTCGGGCTTGAGCTCCAGGGCCCTGTCGAGTGCCGGAGTGGCGCCGTGATCGTCGCCCATCATGAAGGAGGCCTTTCCGACGAGGAGATGGGCCTCGGCGAAGGTGGGATCCCAGGTGACGGCCTGCTGGGCGGCGAGAAGGCTGTCGCCGTAGCGGCCGGCCTGGTAGTAGACGCCGGCTGTGATGAAGCGCAAGAGGACGTTCTTGGGGCTCAGTTTGGTCATCTTCTCCCAGTGAGGGATGGAGCGCCGGTAGTCGCCCAGATTATAGTAGCCCAGGGCCTCGTAGAGATAGTAGCGGTAGTCCTCCATGGGCTTGCCCTCGGGAGGCGTCTCGCCGCTGAAGAAGGCCATCATCTCGGCGGCGAGGTTTTTCGTCGCCAGAGTGACGCCTCTCTCCCCTTCTCGGGAGATCTGTTCGAAGCTCTTGAGGACGGCCCCCGATTCGACGTCGACCAGCCGGGCCGTCAGGACCAGAAGGCTTCCGAAGCGGCTGACGGCTCCGAGGACGAAGTAGCGGGCCCCCACGAGGCGTCCCGCCTCGGCGGCCGTCTCGGCGGGGACGACGCCGGAGAGGGCCAGGCGCTGCTGATCCGCCACGGCGCCGAGCTGACGGCGCTCGACGACGGTGACCTCGCGGGTCCCGATCAGCTCCGTCCCCAGGATCTCGCTCACGGAAGAGCCCAGGAAGAGGCTCGAGCCCTGGGAGAGGAAGGTGTTGACGGCCACCGTGAGGGCGGCCTCGGCCGAGGGAAGCGGCCCCAGAAGGGCCAGAAGCAGGGCGGCGAGAGCGACGCGTTTGTTCACCGGGACATTCACCTCCTCGATCGGGGCAGGCGGAAAGGGGCAGGGGCCGTCCCTCTCCGCCTAGCGGGGAGAGTCGGACCAGCGGTGAGTCATGGCATCGTAGACGTAGACCTTCTCGGCGCTGTAGATCTGAACCTTGTAGGCCTCGACGATGGCCGCCTGAGGGTTGACGGCCTCCTTCAGGACCCACTGATGGACCGTCGTGTCGTAGAGAACGACGTCCCGTTCGTCCCAGGCCACGGCGAGGTTGTCGCCCAGTTCGGCATCGCGGACGCGGAAGTCGTCGGCCCTCTGCCAGGCCTTGAGGAGGGGATCGTAGACGACGAAGCCCTCCTCGCAGATCAGGGCCGCCATTCCCCTGGAAAGAAGGGGGCTCTTGATCGCGCCCGGCAGGGACTCGCCCACGATCCAGCGGCGCTCGCGGGAGTCGTAGACGGCGACGCGGCCCCGTTCCCAGGCAAGGGCCAGCTCGTCCGACAGGAGACCCGCCAGAGGCCCGAAGGCCTCCTGGGCCATCCACTGATGGTGCCTGATGTCGTAGACCCAGACGGAACGGTCGTTCCAGACGAGGGCCATGTTGGTGTGCGTTCTGTGTCCCCGGGGATAGAAGTCGTTGAGGACCGACGGCTGGCCCAGGGCCGGGTCGTCGACGCGGACCGTCACCTTGTCGACGAAAAGGCGGACCTCGGCCCGAGCCGGCGACGGGACGCCGCCGAGAACGGAAAGGACAAGAAAAACCGCAAGGGATCGAAGGACTCTGCTTTCCATGGACCTCACCCTTTCTCCCGAAACGATCAGCGACGACTGAGGCGGATTCTGTCGGCCTCGACGCCCTCCAATCGGAGGTCGCTTCGCTGCTGAAGGAGGGCCCGGGCCAGGGCCTCGGCGCTTCCCGGATAGAGGGCCGAGACGAGGGCCACCCCGGCGGAGAAGCGGTCGAGCCGGGCCGAGGCGGAACCGGCACGGGTGCAGCTTTCGACGATGCCGTGGGCCTCGACGAAGGAACGGAGACCCGCGACTTCGACGAGGAGGTTCTGGAGATCGGCCGCGGCCGTCTCGGCCGGAGCGCCTTCGACCATCCGTCCTGCGGCCAGGCGCGTCGCCGAATCGAGGGCCTTCCGGGCGGCCTCGGCGGCGCTGTAGCCCACCTCTTTGGCCGTCGTGGCGTCGGCATAGATCTGCCGTCCGTTCGATCCCAGACAGGCCGTGAGGGCCAGCTCGGCCGTGGCCGTGAAAAGGCCGAACTCGTTTTTTACGGGAGGGGGGACGGAGATCCTCCCCGAGAGGAGGACCTGAAAGCCGAAGGAGCGACTCAGCTCCAGTATGGCCTCGACGTCGCCCTCCAGGGCCAGCGCCGCCGCCTTGGCCTGGCGAATCCTCTCGAGCTGCCTCTGATCGACGGCGCGGAAGCCGCCGTCGATCAGAGTTCCGATGAGAATGGCCTCGGCGGCCGCACTCTCCTGGGCCGACGGAGAGCGGACAAGGACGGCGACGCTCTTGTCCCGGGGCAGGGGCGGAGCGGCCTGAAGGGGGGAGACCGTCAGGACCAGGAGGACCAGAGCGAGGAGCCACGGGGCACGGGGAAAGCGCTTCCCCGGGGCGGCACGACCCGCCCCGTCGCGCCCTCCCGACGGCCGAAGGCGACGCACGTCTCTCACCTTTAGCGGACGACGGCCTCGAAGAGGACGCATTCGTCGAAGAGGCGCTCCAGGGGGAGCGTCACCTCCAGGACGTAGCGGCCCTCCCGGACGCCGGCGAAATCGACGTGCCCCTCGACGACGCTCCCCGAGACGTCGATGGAGCGGAGCCGTTCGGGCAGGCCGTAACGGATCTCGTAGAGGAGCAGGAGAAGCCTCTTTTTCGCCTCCAGGGAGGCTCCCTGCCGGGCCAGAAGACGGGCCTGGGCCGAACTGTCCCTCAGAGGAACCGCCCCCTCCACGGAGGCGGAGCGGCCGGACCAGTCGACGAGGCCGAAGCGGAAGATCTGAATCCCCTCGACGGAGCCGTTGTTGCGCCAGATCCTCGAAAGGTCGGCCTCGGAGAGGGCCCCGGCCGAGAGGGACAGGAAGGGCAGCAGGAGGAGGGCCAGGGTCCCCCTCGCGACAAGGCGCCTCACGGCGCTCGCTTCCCCTCGACGGTGCTGGCCGTCAGGCCCGTCACCTCGACGGAGAGTTTTTCCAGCTCGACGGCCAGATCCTCGGCGCTGTTTTCCGTCACGACGTCCAGTTCGACCCTCCCCTGTCCGAAGGCCCTCTGGTAGACGCCGACGACGCCCCTCGTCCCCTCCAGGGCGGACTTGATCTCGCGGAGCTGGGCGAAGGAGACCTTGTCGATGACGATCTTGACGGTCCGTCCCGCCATGGCTCCCGCCGAACCGCTCACCAGGGCATAGGCCACCTTGTTGACCAGGGCCGAGGCCGCTCCCCGGGAGGTGGGCTTGAAGGCCTTGACGGCGCCGTCCTGTGCCGACGTTCCCTTGTCGCGGGCCTCGAAGGCTTCCGTTCCGAGGACGTAGGCCGTCTGGGCGATGACGGCCTTGAGCTGGACCTGGGAGCGAACGCCGTAGAGATCGACGCCGGCCACCTTCTGCCGGGTGTAGGAAAGCCCCTGGGCCTTGCCGTAGATGAGGACGTCGGCCCGGAAGGAACGGGCCAGCTCCTGAAGGAGGGTCACATCTCCCGTCTCCCGCGCCAGGTCGATCTGGCGCTGGTCGAGATTGCCCGCCTGCCCGGCGTCGACGAGAAGGTAGCCCGCCCTCTCGAAAACCTGGAGGACTTCGCCCTCGACGGTGGAGAGGAAGGGACGCTCGCCCTCGATGGACTCGTCGACGAGGACCATGACGCGGGGATTGCCCAGGGCATCGATGACGGCAGGTCCCAGAACGCCGTCGAGGGCCGCCGTGGCGACGAGGCAGTCGGCCTCCACGGTGTAGATGCCCTCCGCTTCTCCCTCACGGGTTATCGTGAAAGAGGTGACGATTCCCTGCGACTGGGAGAAGACCTTGTCGCGGACGACCTCGAAGTCCTTCATCTCCGTGATGCCCTGGACGTAGGCCCCGACGCCCTTTTCCAGGGCGTCCCGGTAGGCTTGGCGCTTGGCCTCGGCCCGGGCCCGGGGAAGGTCGCCCCCCTCGACGGCGGCCGAGCCCTCGGCCGAGACGCGGATCGTCTCCTGGGCCAGGGAGGAAGAGCTCCAGAGCAGGAGGATCGACAGCAGCAGCAGGGGGGCGAAACGACGGGCCCCGCCCATGGGCCTCTACCTCTTCACGACGGAGACGCGGCAGGGGACGCGGAAGTCGTAGGCGCTTCCCCTGATCCTGGCTCCGTCCTTGTTGGAGACGACGATGTCGACGTTCTCCGGTCCCTCGACGCGGAGGGCCTTGACGACGAGAGGGCCGTCGCTGACGCGCGGGGCTCCCTTGGCATAGTCGAGGCTGCTGTGGTAGTCGCAGAGCCCCGAGGAGAGGAAACGTTCCTTGTCCACGGAGGCGAGGCCGTAGACCTCCTTGCCCGACTCGTCGACGATGCGGAAGGTCATGGCCGGAATGAGGGGCAGATCGCGGGCGTCGACGACGAGGCCCGTGTAGCTGGCCGATCCCTTTTTGGCCGGAGCCGGAGGGGACGGCAGAGGGCGGGGATGAGGCTTTTCGGGCAGGGCAGGTTCGAGGGCCCTGCGGAGCTGTTCCAGTCTGATGCGGCCGACGACGGTATAGACCTCGCCGTCCCAGGTGGCCTCGAGGATCTCCACGCCCTGGACCATCCCCTGGACCTCGGTACGGACGATATCGGTGGCCATGAAGTCCTTCATCGTCGTCTTCGCGTCGACGCGTACGCCCTGCAGGTATTCGAGGAGATTGCGCTGAAGGTCGACGAGAGCGCCGCGACGGGCCAACAGCTTGCCCTGAGCCAGTTTTTCCTTGCCGGCGGGAGGAACGGCCTGTCCCCGTGCCTCGATGTAGCTCTCCGTCCAATTGGTGCGGGCCGATTCCGTCTCGTCGACGACGGCAAAAGCCGACGGCGCGGCCTCGACCGCCACCGTCTCGACGACGGCCTGGACCGCCTGGGCCTCGACGGCACAGGGGAACAGGCCCGCGACGAGAATCAAAAGCAGGACTCTCCTGATCATCCCCATCCTCTCCTTTCCTCTCGTCGGAGCGGGGGAACCGCCCCGACGGCCTCTCCAGAGAGACGCCATGAACTGTTTTTCTTTCAATTTAGCACAGGCAAGGCCGAAAGAACATAGGCAGTCGCGGCTGCCGGACCGGACAGACCGGCCGCCGTGACGCGGACCGTCCTCACCCTCCCTTCGGCCCGCCGACGCAGGGCGAAGGAGACGTTCCAGGCGGAACCCCTCGGGCGACGGTCGACGCGGCGACAGACCTTCAAAAGGCTCCCATCTCCATTTTTTGGTAGCCCTCGGGTACCTGAAAGACGTCGTCGGCCACGTTGCCCTCGACGATATTGCGATACTCCACCGTCGACGTCCCCTCCGGCGATTCGTGGATGGCCTTGAGGGGCATGGAGAGATCGTGGGAGAACCAGATCAGCGTCGAGACGTCGCCGTTCTCCTCGTCGACGAGACGGATCTTCTCGCAGACGTAGCCGGCGACGGTCTCGCTGCCCAGATTCTGCATCTTCATCCCCTCCGGAGCCGCTCCCTCCCGGGGGACCGAGTCGGCATCGAGGCCCCCCATGTCGGCCATGGGAAAGGCGGCGGCCTCCATCTCCATATAGGCCTTCCTGTCGTGAAGAAGAATGAGCGACGAGCGGTCCTCCCCCAAGGTGATGACGCCCGTCCGTCCCATGGCCCCCTCCATATCCTGACGCTGTCTGTCTCCTTTGACGTAGATCTTCCCCGTCATGGCCCCCATGGGTCCCTCGATGACCATGTCGGCCTCGAAATTGGCCGCCCAGGCCCCCCCCGCCACAAGGCAGAGAGAGAGGATCACAAAGAATCGTACCGCTGCCGTTTTCACTGCCCAATCCCCCTTTCCTTCTCCAAGATTTTTCCGATAAACATTCTAGCCCCTAGGAAGGGACGACGCCAAGGGAGAAAAACGTCCGTACCGGGCGAAAGGGGTACGGAGAGGAAGGAGGAACCCTTCGGTGTTATAATTAACCGATAGGATCGAAAAGGAGGGGTCGATCATGAACCGTCTGCGGAGCGTCTCGAAAAAAGCCCTCATTCCGCTCATCCCCGGCCTGATCCTCCTTCTGGGATTTCTGATCCTCTTCGCCCTCTCCCTGGATCACCGCCTCCGCCGCGACGCCTACCTGGAGGCCCGGACCACGGAGGCCGAACAGAGCCTTCTCGCCGTCATCGGCGCCTTCCGTCCCTTCGCCGAGACCATCGCCGAGAAGGATCTCTTCTCCCCCTCCATCCGCTCCCGCATCGAGACGGCCTGGGACGCCGGGCCAGGCCCCTACAGGGAGGGGGTCGCCCGCGAGATCGCTCGGGAAATCGGCCCCCTCTACGCCATCGTCGACGCCAAGGGATTTCGCCAGATCCAGTACCACCTGCCCGACGCCTCTCTCCTCCTCGACCTTTCCCCCCGCCCCGTCCGGCCGTCAGGGGACAGAGGGGACGAGGACGAAGGGGGGCCTTTCACCGTCCAGCTCGTCAACGCCTCTCTCGAGCCCGTCGAAGGCTTCGAGGCCGACCGGGCCCTCTCGGGCTACCATTTCGCCTACCCCCTCCTCTGCCCGTCGGGGCGCCCCGTCGGCAGCGTCAGACTCACCCTCTGCCCCGGCAAGATCATCCCCCTGCTGGAGGAGCTGGCGAGGGGAACCTTCTTCTTTCTCGAATCGAAGGAGGAGCTCGAGGCCAAGGGGCTGACGGCCCTGCGACAGGACCATCTTCCCTTTCCCGGCCTGGACGGCTTCCTCGTCGAACGCTCCTTCCTCTCCCACCACCGGGCGGCCGAGGGACCGGACGCGAAGACCGTCCAGGATATCTGCCGAGCCCTCGGCCCCCAGGACCGCCAGCGACTCGCCTCGGGAGCCTCCTTCTCGACGGCCCTGACCCGCGACGGGAAACCCTTCCGGGCCACCTTTCTCCCCCTCCGCTCGCTCCGTCGCGGGCTTGTGGGCTACCTGGCCGGATTCACCGTCGACGGGACGATCCAGATCCAGGGCGAGCGCTACCGCTCCCTCATGGTCGCCACGGGCCTCATCTTCGCCCTCCTGGCCCTCCTGACCTGGCTCGCCCTCCGCAACCATCTGGCCGTCGAACACCTGGCCACCTGGGACACCCTGACGGGAGCTCTCTTCCGGGAGCCCTTCCTGCGCGAGGCCGAGCGGGAGTTCTCCCGCAGCCTGAGACACGGCCAGTCTCTGGCCTGGATCATGTTCGACGTCGATCATTTCAAGGAGGTCAACGACTCTCTGGGACACGCCGCGGGGGACCGCCTCCTCCGGGCCCTGGGCAGGGCCGTCTCCCAGGGCATCCGCACGTCGGACCTCCTGGCCCGCTGGGGAGGCGACGAGTTTCTCGTCCTGGCCCCGGAGACATCGGAGCGCCAGGCCTTCCGCCTGGCCGAGAGGATCATGGATCTGGCGGCCTCTCTCGACGTTCCCGGAGCCCCTCTGAAACTCAGCGTCGGCGTCCACGTCCAGGACCCGAAGGAGAGCATCGACGAGAGTCTCCGAAAAGTGGACGAGGCCCTCTACCGGGCCAAGAACCTGGGACGCAACCGCATCTCCCGATGGAGCCCCTGAGAGGCCCCTCAGACGTCGGTCCCCAGCAGACGGCGGGCGGCGAGGCCGATGAGGAAGGAGACGGCGGCCACTCCGAGGCTGATGGAGAGCATCTCGACGAAGTTCCGTCGGAAGGGAACGTCTCTGACGACGGTCATGAAGAAGGTGAAAAGGGCGATGACGGCGACGGCTCCGACCAGGGTGAAGGCAAGGGCCGTCAGGGGATGGGAGAGGACGAAGAAGGGAAGGACCAGGACGGCGACGGTCATCAGATAGGCCGTCCCGGTGTAGAGGGCGGCCTTGAGCGGGTGGCCGCCTCCCTCCGATTTCTGCGAGAGATATTCCGACGCCGACATGGAAAGGGCGGCGGCGATGCCCGTGATGAGGCCCGCCAGGGCCACCGTCTCGGCGTCGGCCAGGGCCAGGCTCAGGCCGGCCAGGGCGCCGGTGAGCTCGACGAGGGCATCGTTGAGGCCGAGAAGGATGGAGCTCATGTAGCGGAGGCGCTCCTCGTCGAGAAGGCCGATGAGGGCCTTCTCGTGATCCGTCTCGTCGGCGACGATCGCCCCGACCTCGGGGAAGCGGTCGGCGATGTCGCCGTACCCCTCCTGAGCCCTGTCCTCCCTCTTTTCCAGGAGCTTGACGGCGAAGGTGAAGCCGAAAAGACGGGCCATCAGGAGGTAGAACCACACCCGCCAGCGCTGGGGCCTCACCTCCACGCCGGTGTGGCGTCGCCAGACGGCGCCGTGGCGCCTCTCGTCGGCGGCGATGCGGAGGAGGACCTCCCCGTTGCGCCCCCCTTCCCTGCGGGCCAGAGCCTCGTAAAGGGCCGATTCGGTCATTTCCGTCCGCTGGAAGGCCAGAAGACGCCTCCTCAAAGAACGCTCTTCGATGGGTGCGCGCTCCACGTTTTTCGCTCCTTTCCTCCCTTCGGGAGACTTCCTTTTCCGCTAGAGGCGGGCTCGTCGGGAAAATCCCCGCCGATTCGAACCGCCCCTGAACATTGCCCCTGCACGGAGAAGCCCCCCGTCGGCGGCCGAAGCGAGGCGCGGCAGAGGGACTTCCCTCCGCGGCTCTTCCGACGGTCCCGTCGGAAGAGCCCTTGTCCCCTCAGCGCCGGACCTCGCCGTCGAAACAGTCCGGGCAGAGGACGCGACCGCCGTGGAGCCTCGCCTTCGTCTCCATGACCTTTTCGCCGCACCGCTCGCAGAGGCGGCTCGGCTCCATGGGGGCGTGAGGGGGAACGTCCCTGCGCACCGGTCCGACGAGAAGGAGGGCCTCAAGGTCGGCGTCGAGAAGCGCCTGAGCCCTGGCCTCGCGGAGAGTGGCGAAGTCGAGTCGCTCCTTTTCGGAGAGAGTGCCCTCGTTGCTTTTGATCTGCAACATCCGGTAGAGATCGCCTCCCTCGTCGGGCCGAGGCCGGGGTACGAGGCGAACCGCCTTGCCGTCGCGGCGCCGGTAGAAACTGAAGGCCATCTTTCCCACGTCGCGGACGACGAGGTTGCCCTTGCCGAGCGTGCATCCCGTCAGGACCTGGACGGCATCGACGGCGCAGCTGTCCGATTCGGCGACGGCGACGATCTCTTCGTCGCCGGCCCGCCCCACCTCCTGCAGGGCCTTTTCGGCGATGCGAATGCCCAGGGCCAATCCCGGACACCAGTGACCGTGAAAGGCGACGACCTCTTCGATCCGCTTGGGGCTGAACTCCGTTCCCATCGTTGACCTCCTTCTCCTTCCCTTTCCCGCGAAGGGCCGCCACGGCACGCGGCGGGGCCTCCGTTCCGACGTCGCGCGACCGGCCGCTTCCTCCGGCGGAGGCGGTCTGCCGGAGAAAGCGGAGAAGGGCACGGGCGGGAGAGTCAGCGGAGGTGCAGCTCCTCGCCCTCGCCGACAAGCAGATCCTTCCGCCGGGCCCAACGCCAGGCCCGGCGGAAGGTGACCGTCCTCAGGGGATCGGCACCGTCGCCGTCGCGCCCCTCGGCCAGGGCCGCGCCGAGCGCGAGGGCCCCCCGCATGAAGGCGACGCTTTTGGCGACGCAGAAAAGCCCCGCCGCCAGGCCGATCAGGGAGGGAACGAAGGTGACGGAGCGGAGATCGGCGGAGACGACAGCCATCCCCCAGATGGAGAAGAGGACGAGACTCGCCGCGGAAAGAGACAGAAGAAGGGCCGTCGTCCAGTAAAGCCCCCTTCTCTCGAAGGGATCGTCAAGAGAGGTCACCCGACCCAGATGGCCCCGCGACTCGCGGTAGAGCCGACCGAGCCCCGAGTGCCAGAGACGCCGCAGGACCTCGTCGGAGGGCATTTCCGTCGTCATCGTCTTTCACCCTTTCTTTTGCCGTGCTCCCCCGATCGGCGCGTGGCGCGATCGCTTCCTCCCCCAGTTTCTCACAAAAACGAGGAGGGAGGGGACCTCCCCCTCCCTCCTCTCGGATATCGCGTCCTCCGCTAGCGGAGAGGCGATTCGGCGTCGTACCGGGGCGGCACGTAGGGGAAGGCGCGCATGGACGGAGCCGATCCGCTCTCCGTCGGCTCGGGGACGGTGAAGGAGTAGTGTTTGCGGACGCCGGGAACCAGATCGGAACCGGACGTGGCGTCTCCGGCAAGGCCCGTGACGCCCAAGAAGGAGATCGAGTAGGTGCCGATGCTGTCGGGGGCCTCGATGCCGACGAGCATGGCCGTGTGGGGACCGGGCGAGAGGCTCAGCTTCCAGGTCTGGCTGTAGCTGCCCCAGGTGGCGTACATGGTTCCGATGTACCTGCCGTCGACGTAGAGGGCGAAGGCGTCGTCCTTGGCCCCTCCGCTGTCGGTGACGGTGACGGAGATCTCCCCTTCGACGACTTCGTAGGTGACGTCATCGTCGGTCCAGTCGCTCCACTGACCGTCGAAGCGGCTCCGGGCCCTGACGTCGTAGACGTCGGGATCGAGGCCGGCAGGGACGACGATGGACAGCGACGTCTCCGCCCCGGCCGTGATGAGGGCCTTCCGGCCGCCGACGGTGATCTCGTTGTCGCCGGCGACGGCGCTGAACCCGGCGCCGTAGACGACGGCCTTGGCTCCGGCCGGTCCTTTGGCGGGATCGATGGAGGCGAGCGTCACGTCGGTGACGATCGTGACGGCATCGTCTTTGACGTACTTGGCCCCGGCCTCGTCGGTGGGATGGTGGACGGTGACGTCGAGGGTATCGCCGTCGCCGTCTTCAGCGTACTCCTTGGCCCGTTCGAGCCACCAGCCGGGAACGGCGATGCCCAGACGTTTCCCGTCCTCGGCGATCCACTTGGGATCGCCGCGCCACTCGTTGCCCTTGACGTCGGTGAAGATGACCTTGGGCTCCAGGGTGCTTCTCAGAGGCCACCAGCCCCGGACGATGGGGCCGAAGCCCTTGCCGACGACGGCGAAATTGACGTTGCTGCCGTCGGGCTTGAGCTTGGCCGGACGGACCTCGTCGATCTGGACGGGGAACTCGACGGTGAAATCGATGACGCTGTCCGTCGTGACGATGTCGGCGACGGCGCTCGAGGCCGTCACGCCGTTGCTGACGTGACCGGCGATATCGAGGGCCAGGTTGAGCTGGCCGACGATGGGGATGAACTTGGCCGCCACCTTGGCGGCGAACTTCTTCAGGGCCGCCTCGGCCAGTCCGGGGCCATACTTCTTGGCGATGGCCGTCATGATGGGGCCAGGAGGCGCGCTGAGGGCATCGGCCTTGAGCGTCGCCAGGGCGCTGCTCACGGCTCCCTTCACGTTGCCCTGCAGGGCCATGTCGACGATGTTGGGCGTGTAGCTGAGGAAGAGATTGGGCCAGAAGCTGGGATCGTAGCCCAGGCCGATGAGGGAGGCGATGGGCGGGAAGAGGATCTTTTCGACGACGGAACGGATGTAGAGCCATTTCCAGACGTCGAAGGGCCGGGCGCTCGTCTTGGGGTCGTAGGCTTTGTCGACGCCGCCCGTCATGACCTGGACGACGCCGTTGCGGTAGCCCGGGACGTCGAAGTCCTGGGTGCTGGCGATGAAGAGCAGGCCGTAGCCCTGAGGGCCGATCATGTCCGATACGGCCGAGGAGTGGCTCCGGACGACCTTGCCGTCGGCCGTCGTCACCTGGGCCGAGAGGTAGAGAAGGGAGTCGTTCTCGACGCCCACGTTTCCCTTTCCGGCGATCTCGTAGACGGAGATGTCGTCGACCTCGGCGGGAGTGATGGTCGCCCCCTCGGCCCGGAGGCGGATCGACCGGGCCCGACCGGCGGCCAGGAAGTCGCTCTGGACGACGGCGGCGGCGGCCTCCATGGCGGCGTTGAGGGCCGTCGCGATCGCTTCGTCCTCTCCGCGCAGGACGGAGGGATCGGCGGCGAGTTTGGCCTCCAGCAGAGCGGCCAGGGCCCTGACCTCGTCGAGGGCGACGAGACGGTCGCGCAGCGCCTCCAGATCGCCGGCGGCGACGAGCTCCTCCGGCATCAGAGCGGCCCAGACCATGGCCAGAGCCGTTCCGCCGCCGTCGACGGCGACGGAGGCCTCTCCTGGGAGGATCAGCCCCTGGAGGAAGGTGACGTAGTCGTCCTGGCCCCGCACGTAGAAGGCCGTCACGATCGTGGGAGCCGTCATGCTGACGGGAATCGAGAAGACCCCATCCGCGTCTGGCCTGGCCTCTTCGAGGCTGTTCCAGTCGACGACGAGTTCCGTCACGTCCAGCGCCGAGCCGGTCGGCAACGTCACCCGGCCCGTCACGATGCCGGTGATCTGAAGCCAGAGGGCGTTGGAGTCGACTCCGTCGGAGGAGAGATAGACCGGCCCCGACCGGGCGTCGCCGGAAACCCAGGCGGTGAACTCCGTCGCGCTGCCCCAGCGGTTGTCGTAGGTCGTCTGAGCCCCGTTGAAACAGACCGTGAAGTTCCGGTTCAGGTTCAGCCCCCGGAAGATCGCCCGGCCCGACGAATCGGAGAGGACCCCCGTCAGGACGGGGCTGTCGCCGGCGACGGCCAGCGGAGAGAGGGCGTTGGTCCGCGAGGCGCCGACGACGACGAAGAGCGTCACCGTCCCCGCCTCGATGCCCTCGGGCCAGTCGAAGAGCAGATCTCCGTCCGAGGCCTCGTCGGGCCTCAGGTTGATCGGGTTGTGGGCATCGGGACCGACGAGGACGATCCAGGCCGACGTCGCCTCGGAGGGAAGGCCCCTGCCGGAGAGACGGATTCGGTCGCCCCCGGCGGCGACGTTTTCCACCCCCTTCGTCTCGTTCAGGAAGGTGAAGAGATCGGCCTCTTCCGAGAACTCCAGGGCCGTGACGGACGCGGCGCCGTCGACTTCGTTCTCGTCGAGAAGGCCGTCGTTGTCGTTATCGCCGTCCATGAAATCGGGCCGCCCGTCGCCGTCGCTGTCGACGGGCTTCAGCGGCAGGGACCCCGCCTCGGCCGCGTCGCCCCTGACGAGTTTCGCCCCCTTGCCACGGCCGCTGAGCGTGACCGTGACGGCGGCATTGTCGCTGTCCTCGTCGAGGAAGTTGGGGTAGCCGTCGCCGTCGGCATCGTTCCAGGCGTCGATTTCGGCCTTCGTCATGCCCCGGTCCGCTCCCTCGCGGGCCGAAAGGTACTCGACGCTGTCGGGAATCCCGTCGCCGTCGCTGTCATGGTCCCACCAGGCGGGCAGACCGTCGCCGTCGACGTCGGCCAGGCGCCAGTCCTTCAGGACGGGGGCGATCTCGGCGAGATCGGGAACGCCGTCGCCGTCGCTGTCGGCATTGTACCTGTTGCTGTCCAGGGCGTCTTCCCTCTCGTCGGAGACGCCGTCCGAATCGGAGTCCCGGAAGGTCTCGACGGAGTAGGTCCAGGAGGGATCGCTCCCGCCCGTGCCGTCGGTGACGATGAGGTAGGCCGTCAGGTCGTCGGAGGCGACGACGAAGGTCGAGGCCGTCTGGCCCACGCCGCCTTCGACTTCAGCTGCCGTCAGGGAGGCTCCGTCGGCCAGGATGAGGGCGATCGTCGGATCCCAGTCCGTCCCGTCGGCGCGGGTCAGGACGGCCGAGTAGGTCCCGGCCTCGGAGAAGGAGAGGGCGAAGTAGTCCATGTCGGCCCTTCCGCCGGAGGAGTCGATCTTGCCCGCCAGGCGATGGGGGACGACGAGGGGCGCGCCCCGACCTTCGGCGACGGAGATCCCGTCGTTGCTGTTGCCGTCGGTTTCGGCCTCGTCGTGGACGGGGTAGTCGGTCAGGTTGGCGTCGAAGGGTTCGTCGTCGTCGATGTCGCCCCGCCCGTCGCCGTCTTCGTCGAGAACGTAGTAGTTGCCCTCCGTCGACAGACGGCCGGCCCATTTGAGATGGGAGGCCCTGTCGTCGGGGAAGGCGTCGTCGTCGTTGACGAAGCCGTCGCCGTCGCGGTCGGGATCGTCGCCGTCGGGGCGCCCGTCTCCGTCGAGATCGTCGATGAGGGTGACGTCGACGGAGGCGACGGCCGACTGGCCCATGCCGTTGCCCACCTTCAGGGTGACGGTGTAGACTCCGGCCTCGTCGGAGTGGAAGCCCGTCACGGGCGACGTCGGAGCCGTCAGGACGGGCAGAGCCTCATCGGCCGTCGAGACCGTCGGGGCGGAGAAACCCGTCACCGTCCAGAGATAGGTGATCCCCCGGCTGGCCCGTCCGTCGAGGTAGAGCGTCGTGTCGACGCCGGGAAGACCGCCTTCCGGGACGGTCGCCCCCTGGAGCGAAAGGGCCCTCACGTCGGCGACGGGCATTTTTTCCGGATCGTCGTTGACGGAGAGGGTCACGATATAGGGATACTCCCGGGACGGACCGTCGGCCGCCGTCACGTCGAGGACGATCCTGTAGGCCCCGGCGCTGTCGCCGCAGAAATCGGTCGTCGCCGCAGCCTCGTCGGCGATCTTCCAGGCCGATCCTTCGGGCTGGCTCGTCACGGCCCAGCGATAGGCCGTGCCGACGTGTTTCGAGCCGTCGAGGACGACGACGGCCCCTCCCTCGGAGGCGGGGAGAAGCCCTTCATTGATGACGCCCGTCAGCTCCTCGGCGACGGGCTCCTCCGGACCGGGTCCGGGATCGTCGGAAGTGCCCCCGCCCCCTCCGCCACAGCCTCCCAACAGCAAAAGCGACAGGAAAAGAACTCCGGCCGCCGTCCAGAGACGTCGTTTCCGCTCCGGCATCGCACTCTCTCCTTCCTCCACCGACCCTGGCCCGAACTCCGAGTGAACGGACCCCCTACCCCTTCCTCTTTCAGGCGACGGGAAAAACCCGCCGAAGCGGGCCGGTCCCGTCGCCTATTTAGAATAGCTCTTCAACAAAAATAAATCATTTACAAAATCTTAATTATTCTGATTTTTAAATTAAAAATTGTTTTATATTATCCCTGCTTCATGCTTGAAGAGGTCAACGACGCTCTCGGCTCCCGATCCGCAGGCAACCATCAGGATGAACGCTTCACCGGCCCAGCCAGGAGGCATCCGAAAGACAAAGACCGTGGCCTCGAACCCGCACCTGCGAGGTCATTCGAAGGGATCTCGGATCGGTCCGACGAAATCCGTCCCGAAGAGCCTGTCCGCGCTGGTCGTCCGCCCCCGGGAAGGAGGAGCCTTTCCGGAAGAGGCGCTCGGCGACGGTCGCCGTCACGCCTCAACCGATCATCGCCGCACGGAAGGTCCGCGCCGCCGAGGTCGGGTCTTCGGCCCCGACGACGGCCGAGGCCACGGAGACGCCGCAGGCTCCGGCCTCGAGGAGTTCCGCGACCTGCCCGCTCCCGATGCCGCCTATGGCGACGACGGGGAGTTCCGCGGCCCGACAGACTCGGCGGAACCTTTCGACGCCGATGACGACGGCCTCCTCCTTCGTCTTCGTGGGGAAGAGGGCGCCGACGCCGAGGTAGTCGGCCCCGTCGCTTCGAGCCCGCAGGGCTTCCTCGACGGTCCGGGCCGAGGCGCCGACGACGAAACCCGCCGGGACGAGAAGGCGCGCCGGGGCGACGGGAAGGTCGGAGCGGCCCAGATGGACGCCGTCGGCTCCTGCGGCCAGGGCCACGTCGAGACGGTCGTTGACGATGAAGAGGGCGCCGAAGGTGTCGCAGAGGGTGCGGAAGCGCCGGGCCTCCTCGTAGAGCTCCCGCGACGAGGCCTCTTTGTGGCGGAGCTGGAGGGCCGTGGCGCCGCCTTCGAGAGCGAGACGGCCCTGTTCCTCCAGGGAGCGCCCGAGGCCGGAGCGGAGGTCGGGAATGACGTAAAGCCTCAGGCTTTCCGCCAACGTCATGGCCGGATCCTTTCGACGAGGGAGGATCCCTCGTCCAGGTCCGCCCCGTCCAGCGAGGCCAGGGCGTCGACGAATTCCGACCGAAAGGAGGCGGGACCGGCGGCCCGATCCGCCCGGGCCGAGGCGAGACGAAAGGCGACGAGGGCCGCCAGGGCCGCCTCCAGGGGCTCGGCCACGGCAAGACAGGCGGCCATGACGCTGCCCAGGCAGCAGCCGCTGCCGGGAAGGGCAGGAAGGCGCGGCGATCCGCCTCGGACCGTCCAGAACCGTCCCTCGAAGAAGAGGAGGTCTTCCTCTCCGGTGGCGACGGCCAGCGTCGCCCGATCCGACCGGACGAGGCGGGCCAGAGCCTCTGCGACGCCTCGCGCCTCCCCTCCCTCGACGCCGCGCATCGTGCCCTCCCCTCCTCCCAGGAGGGCCATTTCGGCCCTGTTCCCCTTGACGGCGAGGGGACGGGCCCGAAGGAGGGCGTCGATCCACTCCCTCCGCCAGGCCGTGGCTCCGTAGCCGACGGGGTCGACGAGACAGGGGCGGCCGCGGCGAAGGCCGGCCAGGGCCTCGACGAAGGCTTCGGGAGAGGTCGTCCCGGGCATCCCCGCGTTGAGGAGAAGGCCGTCGGCCGCGGCGGCGATCTCCCGGGCCTCGGCGGGGTGGCGGGAGAGGACGGGCACGGCGCCGACGGCGGCCGTGACCTCGGCCTGCCAGCCGGCGGCGACGGCGCTGGTGAGCTGATAGACGAGAGGGCGCCGGGAGAGGGCCTCCCAGGCCCGACGGAGATCGGGGATCATCGTCGCGGCTCCAGCCAGGGAGGGACGACGGAATGTCCCACGGGGCCGGCGCCCCGGCCGGGACGGAAACCTCGGCGCAGGGCCATCTGCAGGTAGGTCAATCCTCTCTCGACGGCCTCCTCCAGAGGCGATCCGGCGGCCAGCTCGGCGGTGACGGCGGCGCTGAGCGTGCAGCCCGTGCCGTGGGTGTTGACCGTGTCGAGGCGATCGTGGCGGAAAAGGCGGACGTTTTCTCCGTCGAAGAGAAGATCGGTCACCGTCTCCCCCCGGCCGTGGCCCCCCTTGACGAGGGCCGCCCCGGCGCCGCCGTCGACGAGGGCCCTGGCGGCGGCCTCCATGGAGGGAACATCCTCGACGGGGAAGCCCACGAGCCGCGAGGCCTCGGGGAGGTTGGGCGTCACCAGAAGCGCCAGGGGGATGAGACGGGAGGCGAGGGCCTCCTGGGCCCCTTCGGCGATGAGGAGATCGCCGCTGGTGGCGACCATGACGGGGTCGACGACGAGCCTTTTCGTGCCGAAGGCGGAGAAGACGTCGGCGATGACTTCGATGAGGGCCTTTTCGGCCACCATTCCCGTCTTGGCGGCCCCGACGGGAAAGTCGGAGAGGACGGCCTCCATCTGGCGCCGGACGCTCTCGACCGGGACGACCTGGACGTGGTGGACGCCGAGGCTGTTCTGGGCCGTCAGGGCCGTGACGGCGCTCGTCCCGAAGACGTCGAGGGCGGCGAAGGTCTTGAGATCGGCCTGAATGCCCGCGCCGCCGCCGGAATCGCTCCCGGCGACGGTGAGGGCCAGGGCTCGGTAGCTCATGGCAGAAGGAGGTCGCCGACGGCGACGGGGGAGGCCATGACGCCTTGGGCATGGAGGTAGTCGGCGAAGACCTGCCAACGCCCGACGTCGAGCTGCTGCCGACGGGGGAAGAAGGCCCGAGTCCTCTCGAAGACAGCCGATTCCAGCTCGCGATCGGCCTCGGGAAGGGCCCGGAAGAAGAGATCCAGCGCCCCGCCCGGATCGGCCTCGATGGCCGCCACGGCCTTTTCCAGGGCACCGTTGAAACGTTCGATCATCTCCCGCCGTTCCCGCGCCGTCTCGGGCGAGGTCGCGACGATCAGTTCGCTGTAGGGAGGGAAACCCAGCTCCTCTAGGGTGAAGAAGCGAGCCTCGTACCCCTGTCGTTCCAGCTCCGTCACCTCGTAGTTCCTGTAGCCGCCGATGACGGCGTCGGCCTTGCCCGCGATGAGGGAGGCGACGATGGCGAAATGGACGTGGACGGTGTCGACGTCGCCGATGGCCCGATCGGCCAGGGCGGCCAGGAGAAGACGTTCGAAGTCGGGCTCGGTATAGCCGACGACCTTGCCGGCCAGATCGGAGGGACCTTCGATCCCCCTTCCGGCCAGGAAGAGGACGACGTTGAGGGGACTGTCGACGAGGGTCGACGTCACCGTCGACGCCGTTCCCTCCGAGGCGGCGACGAGGACCTGACTCTCGTAGGTCACGGCCAGGTCGACCTTGCCGACGAGGGCCATCTTGAAGGCCGTCGCCGTGTCGGAGGGGGCCAGGATCTCCACGTCGAGACCGGCCTCGGCGAAATGGCCCCCGTCGCGGGCGACGTAAAGGGGCAGGTGATCCATGTTGGGGAACCAGTCGAGCATGACCGTCACCGTCTCGGCCGCGGCGGGCAGGGCGGCGAAGAGGAGAAAGCAGAGGGAGAGGACCGGAAACGCGAGACGTCTCATAGAGGCAGACTTCCTTTCTTGTTCTCGTCGCATCGGCGCCCGACGTCGCCTCGGAGTCCGAGACGGCGCAGCGTCGTCAGGACCAGCAGGCCGACGATGGAACCGGGGAGGCTGCTGGCGAGGAAGGCCGGCATGAAGACCGTCAGGCCGACGCTCTTGCCCAGGGCGGGAGCGACGACAGAGGCCGAGAGGAGGGCGCCGACGAGACCCGTTCCCAGAGGTTCGGCCAGAGCCGCTCCGTCGTGGCGGAAGAGGCGCCAGGCGAGACCGACGGCCAGGGCTCCGGGGATGCTGCCCGGGAAGGCGAAGGGCGTCCCCGTGCCGAGGAGATTGCGGATGAGGGCCGCCGTGAAGGCCGCTCCTGCGGCCCACCAGGGACCGAGGAGGACTCCGGCCACGACGTTGACGGCGTGTTGGAAGGGGAAACAGCGCGTGGGACCGACGGGAAAGGAGAGGCCCGAGAGGAGGACGGCCGAGGCGCAGAGCAGACCGGCCAGGGTGAGGGCCCGAAGACGGGAGATCTCTCCCGTCAGATCGAGGGTTTTCACGATTTCTCACCTCCTTTCCACCGGAGGAGTCTTGTTTCGGCCAGGCCGACGGCACCCCAGAGGGCGAGGCCCATCAGGGTCAGGGCCAGGACGGCGGCGAAGACCCGATCGGTCTGAAGGCGGGCGTTGGCCTGGATCATGAAATAGCCCAGACCCCTTCGGGCCCCGACCCACTCGCCGATGACAGCGCCGATGGTGGCCACGGAGAGTCCCGATCGCAGGCCGGCCAGGAGGAAGGGCAGGGCCCAGGGGAGATGGAGACCCGTCACGGTCCTCCAGGGACCGGCGCCGAGGAGGCGGAAAAGGGCCCGGTAGTCCCGGTCGCAATCGCGAAGCCCCGCCAGGAGGCTGACGACGACGGGAAAGAAGACGACGAGGGCGGCCATGACGATCTTGCTCCCCGGTCCGTAGCCGAACCAGAAGATGAGGAGGGGGGCCAGGGCGAAGACGGGGATGGCCTGAGAGGCCACCAGCAGAGGGGCCAGAAGAGATTCGAGGCGGGGACAGAGAAAGAGGAGCAGGGCCAGGGGAAAGGCGATGGCCAGGGCAAGGGCCGAGCCGCCCAGAATCTCGCCCCCCGTCGCGACGGCATGGAAGGCCAGAAGGGGAAGATCGCGCCGAAAGGCGGCCAGGACGAGCGAGGGAGGGGGGAGGATCAGAGGAGAGACGGCGCTCCAGCGACAGCCCCCCTCCCAGAGAGCCAGAAGAAGGGCGGGGAAGAGAACGGCCGTCCCCTTCATGATAGGGGACGGCGGAGCCCGTCGAGAAGGCGCCCCTTGAGCCGGAGAAGTTCGGGATCGTCGGAGGGACGGGGCGCCCTGCCGGAAGGAGAAAAGACGGCCCTGACCGTCATGGGCAAAGGCGAGAGGAGGAGGATCGAGTCGGCCAGGCGGAGGGCCTCGTCGACGTCGTGGGTCACCATGACGATCGTCCTGCCGTAGGAGCGGTGAAGCTTCAGCAGGAGTTCCTGAAGGTCGAGGCGGGTCACGGCGTCGAGGGCCGAGAGGGGTTCGTCGAGGAGGACCAGCTCCCGATCGGCCATGACCGTCCGGGCCAGGGCGCAGCGCTGTCTCATCCCTCCCGAGACCTGACCGGGGCGATGGGCCCCGTAGCCGCCGAGGCCGAAGGCCTCCAGCAGTCCCGCAGCCCTGCGGCGGTCTCCGGCGGAGGGAACCCCTCGCAGGGAAAGGGGGAGAAGGACGTTGGCCTCCAGGGAGAGCCAGGGCAGGAGGAGATCCTTCTGCTGCATGTAGGCGGCGACGCCGACAAGATCGCCTCTGTCCTCGCCCCCCCAGAGGAGGCTCCCCCCGTCGCGGGCGACGAGGCCCGTCAGGACATCGAAAAAGGTGCTCTTGCCGCAGCCCGACGGGCCGAGCAGGGCCGTGAAGGATCCCTCGGCCACGTCGAGGGAAAAGTCCTCGAAAACGACGGCGGAACCGAAACGCTTCGTCAACCCCCGGATGGACAACACGAAAACTCCCTCCTCCGACGGGACGTCGGAAAAGGGAGAGAGGAGGGAGAAAAGGCCTCGATGACTTCCCTTCGCCGGCATGACCCGGATCAGGTTCAAGGGGTCGGGGCTTCAAGCCCCCTCTCAGCCGGTCTCACCGACTCCCCCAGTGCTCTCTGTTTTTAAGGTGCGGGCCCTCGGGCCCTACCGCTCGGGCAAGTCTAACAGGAAAGGGGCTTTTCGTCCACAGGCCTGTCTCCGTTTCAGCGGCGATGGCGGAGGTGCCAGACGGCGACGGCCGTCGTGATGGGAACGGTCAGCAGCAGCCCCACCGTCCCGGCCAGGCTGCGCGCCAGCTCTTCGGCCACGGCCGGGTCGTTGAGCAGGCCCCGGAGGGTGGGCCCCGTCGAGGCGATGAGGACCGTTATGGGCAGGGAGCTCCCCAGGTAGGCCAAAACGAGGGTGTTGATCATGCTCCCCAGGACCTCGCGCCCCACGCCCAGCCCCGACCGCCAGAGCGCTCCGGCGTCAAGGGAATCGGCGTAGTCGCCGATCTCGGCCAGGGCCGACGTGACGGAAATGGCCACATCCATGACGGCGCCGATGGAGCCGATGATGACGGCGGCCAGCATAAAGCCCCGCAGGGAGAGGCCGGGGAAGGTCGAAGCCAGAAGCGTGCCCCCCTCTCCGGCAAGTCCCGTGAGCTGCCAGAGCCAGACCATGAGGGCTCCCGTCAGGGAGGCCGCCAGGGCCCCGCCGACGGTACCCAGGAAGGCGATGAGGCGGTACCGCCGCCTCCGGACGACGCAAAGGACGGTGCAGGCCGAGACGACGGCCGCCGTCAGGATGGCGAAGGGGACGGGCTCGACGCCGCGGAGCAGGGCCGGGACGTAGCCGAAGAGCAGGACGGCCAGGGAGAGAAGAAGCCCCATGAGGGCCCTCAGGCCGGCCACTCCGGCGCAGGAGAGGAGCATGCCCGTCGTGAAGACCAACATACCCACCACGTAGGGCATGCGGTAGACGTCGCTCACGGAGTAGAATTCGCTGCCGTCCTCGAAGGTGTCGCGCATGAGGATGTAGCGTCGCCCCGGGTGAAGCTGGAGGGCGCTGCCCGCCAGGTGCTCCACCTCGACCTGGCGCCAGAGTCCCTTCTGGACGCCCGTCAGAAGCTGGACGGAAAGCTTGCGGCGGACCGTCTCCCACTCTTCCTCGTCGACGATGGTCTCGTAAAGGGGGTCGGAGACGTCGCCGAGAAGGACGATCCAGCCATCGCCGTGATGCCACCGGGAAAGGACGAGGCGATCGGCGGCGAAACCTGCAAGAAGAGCCGCCAAGAGAGCCATTAAAAGACCGATGATGAATCGTCTCAACCTTGTGAGGCCTGCCTTTCAGGTCTTTGCGCAATGGAGACCTCGCACAAAGGGCAAGATCGCTATCGGACCTATAGTATCACGTCCTCCCTCCCTGCGGCGGCAATCTTCGGCCCCTCTCAGGCTTCCGCGACGACGCTTTAACCTTTCTTCACGGCGACCGGTCCCCCCCGGACGAAAGACAGGGCCCGGAGGAGGCTTCCTGCCGGACCCGGAGGGAAAGAGGCGTTCGCGTTGGCGGCCCCGCCGAGAGGCGGAGGACCGAAGGGGAAATCGTCAGCCGACGAGATCGCCGCGACGCTCCCTCTGGAGGAGATAGCGCTCGCACTGCTGGATCTTGTCGTAGCCCAGGAGAATGCCGAGGATGAAATCCTCCTCGTCGGAGTAGGTCGTCAGCGAGGGCTTGCCGATCCTGCGGATGACGTCGACGCAGAGGGCGTTGCCGAAGAAGATGTTGACCCTGTCGGGACCGAGGGGAAAGACGACGTAGGGGATCTCCCAGCGGTGGAGCTTTTCCGTCATCTCCCCCAGAGAGACGGCGTCCGCCGTGTGAAGGATGAGCTGGCGGACGCCCTTGCGGTATTCGTAAAGGTGGTGATTGAAGACTTCCATCTCGAGAGACCTCCTTTTGCGGATCACGAAAGGACGATTTCCAACAGGCGACCGCCCTGATAGACGGCCACGGCCGAGATCCAGGCGACGAGGGTCGTGTAGAGGACCATGAAAAGGGTCCACCTCCAGCTGTTCGTCTCGCCCTTGAAGGCCGCCACGACGGCGACGCAGGGGACATAGAGCAGGGCCATCACCATGAAGGCGTAGGCCGAAAGGGGGGAGAAGTAGCGGGGCAGCAGGAGGGCCAGCTCCGCCAGCTCCGCCGCGAAGAGGACGGCGAGCGTTCCCAGGACGATCTCTTTGGCCAGGAAGCCGAAAAGAAGCGCCACCGTGGCCTGCCAGAAGCCGAATCCCGCAGGGGCGAGAAGCCCCGACAGGGCCTGGCCGATTCGGCCGATCCAGCTCTCGGCCGAGGCGTAGGCGACGCCGAAGGGGAGACTGGCCAGAAGCCAGACGGCGAGAACGGCGAGAAAGATGAAGGAACCCGCCTTTCTCAGGAAGAGCGAGGCCCTCTCCCAGGCGCTGGTCAGGACCGTCCGGACTTCGGGCAGGTGGTACGGGGGAAGCTCCATGATGAACTGCGACGATTCGCCGACGAAGAGGGTCCGGCTCAAAATCGTGGCGGAAAGGATGGCCACGGCCATGCCGAGAACGTAGAGAGAAAAGACGACCGTTCCGGCCCGATCGCCGAAAAAGGTGCCGGCGAAAAGGAGAAAGAGGGGCAGGCGGGCCGAACAGCTCATGAAGGGAAGGACGAGGAGCGTGATCATCCGGTCACGGGGACGCTCGAGGATGCGGGTGGCCATGATGGAGGGGACGTTGCAGCCGAACCCCATCAGCAGAGGCATGAAGCTCTTGCCGTGAAGGCCCAGTCCTCTCATGAGTCGATCCATGATGAAGGCGCCCCGGGCCATGTAGCCCGAATCCTCCATGGCGGCGATGAGGAGGAAGAGGAGGAAGATATGGGGGAAAAAGACGACGACGGCCCCCAGACCGGCGACGATCCCGTCGGCGAAAAATCGCGACGGCCACCCGCCGGCGCCGACGGACTCCAGGAGGGAGGCCCCTCCCCCCCCTGCCACGGCGAGGAGCGCCCTGAGGGCTTCCGCCACGGGATCGCCCAGGACGAAGGTGACCTTGAAGAGCCCCCAGGCGGCGACGAGAAACAGGGGAAGGCCGAAGAGACGATGGGTGACGATGTTGTCGATCCGATCGGAAAGGGATAAGGCGTTGTCCGGGGCCGCCTCGCGGCGGATGGCGGACTCGGCCAGAGCGGAGACGAAGGCCCAGCGCCGCTCGATGAGGGCCGTCTGGATGTCGCAGCCCAGGCCCTTTTCGACGCGATCGGCCTCGTTGGCCAGCACGCGGCGGAAGAGCCACCGGCCTTTCGACCCTTCCAGGACGGCCCAGGCCACGGGATCGCCCTCGGCGAGACGGAGGGCGGCCAGGCGGGGAGAGAGCCTCAGCGAGGCGGCCATATCGTCGGAGACGGCCGCGAGGCGCTCCAGCGCGGCCTCGAGAACAGGCCCGTAGGAGACCTCCAAAGGGGCAGGGGACGCCCCGTCGAGGAGCGAGAGAAGACGCCGCCGCAGCTCCGCAACGCCCCGGCCGCTGCAGGCCACGGTGGGGACGACGGGAACGCCGAGAAGGCGCTCCAGCGCGGCCCCGTCGACGGAAAGGCCCCGCTCCAGGGCCAGATCGCCCCGGTTGAGGGCCAGAGCCATGGGGAGCCCCATCTCCCGGAGCTGGACGACGAGGTAGAGGTTGTGCGCTCCAGGCTGGCGGCATCGACGACGACGAGGACCAGGTCGGGACGTTCGCCGACGAGGTAGTCGGAGGCGATCTGTTCGTCCAGAGAGGAAGCCCCGATGCTGTAGATTCCCGGGAGATCGACGACGGAGATCTCCCGCCCCTCCAGGAGGAGAGCCCCCTCCTTGCGCTCCACCGTCACGCCGGGCCAGTTACCCACCCTCTGGCGGGAACCGGTCAGGGCGTTGAAGAGGCTCGTCTTGCCCGTGTTGGGGTTGCCGGCCAGGGCGACGACTTTGGCGACCGCCATCTCAGAGGGACCTCCCCGTCGCCACGAGGGCAGAGGCGGGCAGCAATCCCTTTCTCGGGACATCCTCGACAGCAGGCACTGGAAAGATCATGGCTCACCGCTCACCTTCATCTTTGTTCTATACCTCAAACTCAGAGATCGCTCCGAAAAAAGGGCCCCGGAGGGCCCTCTTCCTCGCAGGGTCCGGATCAGACCTCGCCCTCATCCAGATCGACGAAGATCCTTTCGGCCATGCCCCGACCGAGGCCGAAACGGGCGTCACCCAGGGCGAGAAGGACGGGCGATCCCCTTCGGACGAGGGTCATCCGGGCTCCCGGGACGACGCCCAGATCGGCTAGTCTCCTCCTGAAATGGCCGCATCCGGAAAGGAGGGCGACGCGCAGCGGGACGCCCTCAGGGGCAGCCGTCAGGGGGCACAGGAGAAGCACCCCCCTTCGGAGGGGCAGACCCATACGGTGGCCGCCTCGCCTCGCCTCAGGGAGAAGCGGGAGCCGCGAAGCTCCATCTCCAGGGGATCGCCCAGAGGCGCGGGCCGGAGAAAGACCACCTTCGTCCCCGGCACGAAGCCCATTTCGAGCAGCTTCTTGCGCAGAGCGCCCTCGGCGGTGAGGCGCATGACCCGCCCCTCCTCGCCGGAACGGAGCATGGCCAGAGGTCGGGGCAGGGCGGCGACGTCGCCGAGACGCCGCGTGAGGGCCTGGGCCCAGTCGGCGCCCTCGCGCATCCCCTGGGCCAGGAAGTCGGTCAACAGGAGGAGGCGGCTCTCCGACTCCCCGTCGAGATCGTGTTCGATGGTGCAGGCGATCTCCTCGCCCTTGGGGCGAGGTATGCCCAAAAGGCCGGTGAAGAGGAAGGTCAGATGCTCGTGGCGGCGGTAGATGCTCAGGGCCCGCTCCCGTCCCGATTCGGTCAGGGAGGGCGTGCCGTAGCGCTCATGATCGAGGAGGCCCTCGCCGACGAGGCGCTTCAGCGCCGAGACGACGGTCCCCTTGGTGACGCCCAGCGTCTCGGCCAGCGACGTCACGGTGGCCGTGCGACCGCGGATCTCTTCGGCGAAGATCTCCTCGAGATAGTCCTCGATGCGCGACGAAACCAAGAAAACCCCTCCTCTTCGTCTTTTTACTACAGCTTCGAGACGAGTTTACGATGTCAAACTCAGGCCGTCAAGAGGTTTGTGAGAAGAAGGCCCTCATCCGGGCCAGCCCCTCGACGATCCGAGCCTCCGACGTGGCGTAGCAGAAACGGACGAAGTGCCCCTCCTCTCCCTCGAAGGGAACGCCGAAGCAGTTTCGGGCCAGGACGGCGACGCCGGCCTCGTCGAGAAGTCTCCTCTGAAGCTCTCCGGCGGAGGCCAGGCCGAGGGAGCGGCAGGCCTCGGTGACGTTGGCGAAGACGTAGAAGGCTCCCTTCGGGAGGCGGCAGCTCAGGCCGGGAAGGGCGTTGAGACCGGCGACGAGGAGATCGCGGCGGCGGCGGTAGGAGTCCGTCATGGCCTTCACCCCCTCCTGAGGGCCGTCGAGGGCGGCGATGCCGGCCTCCTGGGTGAAGGCCGCCGTGCAGGAGACGGAGTTCGTCAGCAGAGTGGTGAAGACCGGCACGAGAGGTTCGGGCATGACGCCGAAGCCGAGGCGCCATCCCGTCATGGCGAAGGTCTTGGAGAAGCCGTCGACGACGACGGTCCTGTCGGCCAGGGAGGGGACGGAGAGGGCCGACGTGAAGGCGCCCTCGTAGACCATGGAGGCGTAGACCTCGTCGGAGACGACCCAGAGATCGTGTCTCGCGGCGATCTCGCCGATCCGTTCCAGCGTGGGCCGGGGCAGGACGGAACCGGTCGGGTTGTGGGGCGAGTTGAGGATGATCATCGACGTCCGGGGCGTGACGAGCGACTCGAGCTCGTCGGGATCGACGACGAAGTCGCGCTCCTCCCTCAGGGGGAGGGGACGGGGCGTCGCCCCGCTGTAGCGCACGAGCGACTCGTAGGCGGGAAATCCCGGGCTGGGGACGATGACCTCGTCGCCCTCGTCGACGCAGGAGAGGATGGCGCAGAAGAGGACGGGCTTGACGCCGGGAGTGACGACGATTCGCGAGGCATCGACGTCGACGGCCCTCTCCCGGCGGAGAAAGCGCGAGACGGCCTGGCGGAAGGGAACGGTCCCCGCCGTGGGCGTGTAGTGCGTCGCCCCGCCCCGCAGGGCCGTAACGGCCGCCTCCGTGACGTGGTTTTCGGTGCCGAAATCGGGCTCTCCGATGGCGAAGCTGACGATGTCCCGTCCCTGGGTCTCTAGAGCCTGGACGCGGGCCAGGACCTCGAAGGCCCCCTCGCCGGAGAGGTGGCTCGCCCTTTTGGCTGTTTTCACGATGGCGACCTCCCCTACCGGCCGTGGAGCCGCGAGGCGGCCACGAAGGAGAGGCCCGACCGGGTGAGGGCCTCGGCCGTTCGGTTGACGGCGACGTGCTTCAGCAGGTAGTTGGCCTGGAGGACCTCCATGTCGCCGCTCGACTCGACGTCGCTGCGCGTCCGGAAGTAGTCGAGAATGCTGGAGCTGTGGGTCTGAGCGGCCTCGTCGTCGGGGTCTCCCCCTTCGTGCTTGGCCGAGATGTTGGGAACGGACCGGGCGACGGCGATGAGCTGGTCGCGACGCAGGTAGGGCTGACGGACGATGGCCCGGTAGGTCTCGGTGATGTGGTGCTCGATGCGGACCTGGTCCTCCAGCCCCAGGTCCCGGCGGAGACGGGCGATCTGGGCGAGGCAGTCGTCGTCGACGGAGTTGGAGACGTTGAAACCCTCGAGAGGCGTCGATCCGTCGTCCCGGGCGAAGAGGCGCGCCCCGACGAGGGTCCAGAGGACGGCGTAGGGATTGTCGTTGCCCATGAAGACGGAGATCTTGAACTTGATGTCCACGCCGATGCGGTAGAGGAGATAGGCCGCCAGGACCGTTCCGGGGTTGACGTTGAGGACCTGGCTGACGCCGTAGTTGGTGTAGTAGTGGAGGTACTCGTCGATCCAGCGGAGGACGTGCCCGTTGGGCTGGCCGATGCCGCCGAAGTAGCCCGTGATCGTCTCGGGCCCGCCGAGGTGGACGTTGGAGCCGTCGGTCCCCTTCGTATCGAGCGTCTCGACCCAGCTGGCGCCGACGATCTTCATGGCCGCCGCCACGGCGGGCAGGTCTCCGTCCCGCTCCTGTTCCCTCATGTTGCGGACGCGGATGAACCGCCCCGGCAGGAGCTCCCCCTTTTCCAGGGCCCGGCGGGCCTGGACGACGAGCCAGGGGAAATACTGGAGGGCGCTGATTTCGAGGGTGACGGCCGAGCTCTCGTCGATTCGCGCCGTCGAGGCCTCCGTGCCGAGGACCCTCGCCCGGTACTCCGAAAGGGAGACGAAGGCCCCCCGGTCCCGCTCCCTCATGAGCCACTCCAGATCCTTCAGATGAGGCGAGTTGCGGTTTTCGAGACGTTCCAGGAGACGCTCCAGCCTCCCGGCCTCTCGGGCCCTCTCGTTGATCTCCTCGGGCGTCCCGTATTTGCCGACGACGCGAAGCAGATCACGCACCAGCGGGTTTTTTCCGTCGCTCAGGTAGACGTTCAGGGCCGAAAAAACCTTGCCGTCCAGTTCCAGTCTGTTTTCGAGCACGTCAATCCCTCCCTGATCTCTTTTTGCCTTCGGGCACAAAAAAAGGCCAGGACCCCCGAACCGGGCCCTGGCCTGAAGTTGACCGGCAGCACTAAGGCGCGCCGGCCCCTCCAGGAGGGCCGCCGCACATAGCCGCCGCAGCGAGAAGGAACGGTCCGCGTCTGCTCATGTCGTCTCGGCCTCCTTTCGGGCGCTCTGCGCCGCAAGTTGTGCTGCATCATAGAAGACGGGAGAGGGGCTGTCAAGCCCGAACAGGCGCTTGTGTCGCCGGACAATGGTATTGTCACTCGTGAAGAGGACAGGGAAAATGTCACTTATGACGACCAGGAGAGACCTACTCATGAAGACAAAAGAAGCAAGGCGCTTGGGGTTGGTGGAAGAGGCTGTCGCGGGCAACCTGACGGTTCAGGAGGTGGCCGATCGGCTCGGTCTGAGCCGCCGTCAGGTCTTTCGGCTCAAACGACGCTACCGGGAAGAAGGAGCGCAGGGGCTCCTGCACAAGGGACGAGGCAAACCGTCCCGGCGCAGAATCTCTCAGGAGACACGGGATTTCGTCGTCAGTCTGGCCAAGGGTCTTTACAGGGATACGAGCTGTCAGCACATGGCCGAACTCCTTGCCGAAGAGCATGATCTCGTGCTGAGCGCCAAGAGCATCGCCCGTTTCCTTCGCGCGGAGAACCTGTCCCTCGTTCATCGCCACCGGGCCCCGAAGCGGCGTTCCCGCAGGGTCCGACGGTCCCGACGAGGCGATCTGGTCCAGATGGACGCCTCTCCTTTCGATTGGTTCGAGATCGGTGAGCGTTGCACTCTCCACGGCGTGATTGACGATGCCACAGGAGAGGTCCTCGGTCTGTGGATGGCCAGGAATGAGTGCCTCTTCGGCTACTTCCGCGTGCTCCGTCAGATGCTTGATCGCCACGGCGTGCCTCGCGAGCTTTACGCCGACCGCCACACCATCTTCCTTTCTCCCAAGTCGGAAAAACTGACGATCAAGGAGGAGCTGGAGGACTCGGCGCCTGTAACCCAGTTCGGCCGCGCTCTGGAGGCTCTCGGAACTCGCTATGTCCCTGCAGGGTCTCCCCAGGCGAAGGGGCGGATCGAAAGGCTCTGGGGAACTCTTCAGGATCGTCTCGTCGTCGCCTTCCGACGGGCCGGAGTGAAAACGATCGAAGAGGCCAACGTCCTGCTCGCCGCCTACCCGGGAGAGGTCCATAACCCGAGGTTCGCTCGTCCTCCCGCAGAGGGGGCATCTGCCTTTCTCCCTCCGCCGGACGGACCCGCTCTCGATCTCCTCCTGACTCGCCAGACCGACCGGAAGGCCTCGGGAGACTCGACGATTTCCCTCGACGGAAAACAGTACGCCCTGATAGGCCCCCGCAGACGCCCCCTGCTTCTTGCCAGAGGACAGGCGGTCAAGGTCATCGAGAAGCTCGACGGGAAACTCCTGGCTCTTGTCCATGACGGGCTCTACGATCTCGCAGCCGTCGACAAAGAGCCCCCTGCGACTCCCCCGCCTGTCATCGAGACGAAGACAGGCACTCCATGCAAAACGAAGAAGCAGAGGAAGCCGGCGGCAGACCATCCCTGGCGACAGAATCCCGCTCCTCCTGCCGCGGCGGTCGGCTCCGAGCAAGGGACGGGTTCCCCTCCCTAGAAGGACCTCCGCCGCGGAGGAAAGCCAAGGCGGGCTGTTGACGGGGGCGATTTCAGCCCCTCGAAAGCGACACTTTCATTGTCCCTCAGACCCTCTTTTTAGATGACATTTTTAGTGTCCCTTGACAGCCCGAACAGGCGCTTGGCCTCCGAGGAGATTTGGTCTAAAATGATCAGGTCTCTCTCTCGCTTTTTCCTCGAAAGGAGGCCCTCCCATGGCCGACCGAGCCCTCTCCCTTTTCTTTCTCGTCTTCTTCTCCCTCTACGGAGCGATCAACGTCTACCTCGGCTCCTGGCTTTTCAGGGCTCTGGCCTCGTCGAGGGGCCTCCGCCCCGCCGGGGCCCTCTTCGTTCTCGTCGCGGCCGCCTACCCCGCAGGGCGTCTCCTGTCGCGGAGCCTTCCCGGCCCAGCAGGGGCCCTTCTCCGCCTGGGCAATCTCTACCTGGCTTTCATGGCCACGGCCTTCGCCGTCGCCGTCGCCGCAGAGGCGGTCCTTTTCGCCGCCCGCCTCTTCGGGATCCGCCCCTCGACGGAGGCCCTCCGGCGGGCCGTCCTCTTCGCCTCCCTCCTCGTCGTCGCCGTCACGGCGGCGGGAGCCGTCGCCGCCCGTTTCCCTCAGGTGCGCGTCATCGATCTCGAACTGCCCCGTCTCGACGGGGCGGGGCGGGAGATGACCGTCGCCTTCGCCTCCGACCTTCACGCCGGGACCGTCATCCACAACGCGAGGCTGGCCGCGATGGTGGACCTCATCGCCGGCCTCGACGCCGACCTGATCCTCCTCGGAGGCGATCTCGTCGACCGGTCCGTCACGGAGGCCGTCGAAGAGGATCTTTCAGGCGAGCTCGCCCGCCTGAAGGCCCCGCTGGGCGTCTTCTCCGTCGCCGGCAACCACGAGTACTACGCCGGCCTCGAGGCCGCGACGGCCCACATCGAGAAGGGAGGCGTCACGGTCCTTCTCGACGAGGCCCGCGCCGTCGCCGACACGGTCCTCGTCGTGGGACGCCACGACGTCCAGGCGCCCCGTTTCGGCTTCGACCGCAGACCCCTGGCGGAGCTGACGGCTCCCCTGGGAGGACGCCTGCCCGTCATCGTCGTCGACCACACCCCCCGAGACCTGGCCGAGGCCGCCTCGGCGGGCGCGGCCCTTCAGCTTTCGGGCCACACCCACAGGGGACAGCTCTGGCCCTTCAACCTGCTCACGGAGGCCCTTTTCGAGATCGCCTACGGCCCGGGGCAAAAGGACGAGACCTGGATCTACGTCTCCAGCGGCCTCGGGACCTGGGGCCCGCCGGTGCGGACCAGCGGCCGTCCCGAGGTGATCCTCTTCAGGCTCCGCTTCCGCTAGAGGCCCCGTCACGGCCTCTTTTCGGTCACCATGAAACGAGCCAGACCGACCTTCCGTCGACGGGACCGTCTTTTCGCGGCGCCGGTGAACCTCCTCGGCCGCCCCGCAGGAAAGTGCCGGGGAGAATGACGCAAGTGGCCTTGCACGAGGCGAAGAGAGTGAGTAGAGTTCCCTGGGAGGTGATCCACCGATGAGGGAAAAAAGGAAAACCGGCAGGGGCGAAGGCGCCCTGTGCCTGATGGTCGTGATGCTTCTCCTTCTGACGGGAAGGGCTCCGGCCGAAGAGGCGTCTCCCGCCGAGGAGGCCTTTTCCTCGGGCAACGCCGCCATGGCGGCCTTTCCCGAGGAGCCCGTCGTCACCCGCCACCGGGGCACCTTCGGCGGGCGGAGCCTGGCCTATACGGCCACGGCCGGTCTGATGCCCCTTTTCGACGGCCGCAGCGGCGACGAACGGGGACGGCTCTTCTACGTGGCCTACCAGGCCGAGGGGATCAAGCGCCTCGAGACGCGGCCTATCACCTTCGTCTACAACGGCGGCCCCGGGAGTCCCTCTCTCTGGCTCCACATGGGCCTTTTGGGACCCAAACGGAGCCCCGTGGCCGACGACGGGCTGGCCCATCCCCGCCCCCCCTACGGCGCCGTCGACAACGGGGAGAGCCTCCTCGACATCACCGATCTCGTCTTCATCGATCCCGTGGGAACGGGATTCTCCCTGACGACGCCGCCCGGCGACGACGAGGCGGGGCGGGCCTTCTGGGGCGTCTGGGAAGACGTCGAATGGGTGGCCGAGTTCATCCGCCTCTTCCTGAGCCGCAACGACCGCTGGCAGTCGCCTCTCTTCCTCGTCGGCGAGAGCTACGGCGGCATGCGCTCCTGCGGTCTCGCCTCCCAGCTTCAGGATCTGGGCATCGAACCGGCGGGCATCGTCCTCGTCGCCCCGGCCGTCAGCTACGGCGATCTGGAGAGCGACAGCGCCAACGACAGGCCCTACGTCCACGCCCTGCCGACGATGACGGCGGCGGCCTGGGTCCACGGCAGGCTCTCGCCGCCCCTTCAGGCCCTCTCCCTGGACGAGGCCGTCGAACGGGCCGAACGCTTCGCCTTCGGTCCCTACCGCAATGCCCTCTGGAAAGGCGCCGCCCTCGCCGGGGAGGAGCGGACCGCCCTCGCCCGGGAACTGGCCGAGCTGACGGGACTTCCCGACCCCTTCTGGCTGAGGTGGAATCTCCGCGTCGACATCGACCGCTTCGCAGGAGAGCTCCTGGCCGACGAGCGGCGCTTCGTCAGCCTCTACGACAGCCGTCTCTCGGGCCACGGCTCGGAGTACCGCCTCTGGGAGGATCCTCTCATGGCCCGCGTCGGAACGGCCTTCGTCACGGCCTTTCAGAGCTATCTCCAGCAGGACCTGGAGTATCTGACCGACTGGAGTTACAAGACATCGGGCGACGAGGCCTTCCACAACTGGAACTGGCTCTCGGGCATGGAAAACGGCTTCAGGGGAAGTCCCAACACGATCCGCGAGCTTGAGCTGGCCATGAGGCGCAACCCCTGGATGAAGGTCTTCGTCGCCATGGGGCGTTACGATCTGGTCTGCCCCGTCGACTCCGTCGTCTACAGCCTGAACCGCATCGACGTTCCGGCCGAGACCTTCAGGAACGTGACCTTCAGGACCTACCCGGCGGGGCACATGATGTATATCCACGAGGAGACCCTCAAGAACCTCAAGAAAGACCTGGCCGTCTTCTACGGAGAGGCCCTGGGACGCCCTTAGCATGACGCGACGGAGCCTCCTCCTTCTTCCTGTCGTCCTGGCGGCGGCCATCGCCGGGATTCTCCTCTTCCGGGCCCCCGACGCCGAGGAGCTCCGGGAGCGACGGGTCTTCCTGATGGGAACGACCGTCACGGTCCGGGGTTCCCTCTCCGAACCTCTTCTCGACGAGACGATCGCCCTCCTGGGCGCCCTCGAAAGGCGCCTCTCGGCCCATCTCGACGACTCCGAGATCGGCCGCGTCAACGCCGATCCCTCGTCGGAACACCCTCTCTCGCCGGAGACGGCCCAGGTTCTCGCCCGAGCTCTCTATTGGGCCCGACGCAGCGACGGCGCCTTCGATCCCACCGTGCGCCCCCTCACCCTGCTCTGGAACGGCGACGGGACACGCCATCGCCCCCCCTCGCCGGAGGCCGTCGCCGAGGCCCGGCGTCACGTCGGCTGGGACCGGGTCCGCCTGGACGGCGATATCCTCCGTCTCGAGCCCTCGATGGGCCTTGACCTGGGCGGAATCGCCAAGGGGTACGGAGCCGACGAGGCGGTCCGATTCCTGCGCGACAGAGGCGTCACGCGGGCCATCGTCGACCTGGGCGGAAACGTCGTCGTCATCGGCGACCGTCCCGGCGGCGGCCCCTGGCGCATCGGCATCCAGGACCCCCAAAAAGAACGAGGCGAGCGCCTGGGCGTTCTCGAGGGGCGCGACCTTTCCGTCGTCACGTCGGGCAACTACGAGCGCTTCTTCGACTGGGAGGGAAAACGCTGGGGGCACATCGTCGATCCCGCCACGGGATGGCCCTCCGAGTCGGACCTCCTGAGCGTCACCGTCGTCTGCGAAGCGTCCCTCGACGGAGACGCCCTGGCGACGGCCCTCTTCGTCCTGGGCCGGGAAAGGGCCCTATCCCTGAAGGGAGAGCTGGAGAAGGAGGGTTACGCCTTCATCCTCGTCGGCGACGGCCTCGTGACGATCTCCCCCTCGCTGGAGAGCTCCTTCCGCCTCGAATCGACGGAGTATGACCTTGAAACGCGGTGACCGGCGGGTCCTCCTCCTCCTGGCGGGACTCCTCCTTCTTTCCCTCCTGCCCCGCCTTTTCTCCTCCGACGGGGGACCGCGGTGGGCCGTCATCTACGTCGACGGGACGGAGCGTCACCGGCTCGACGTCGATGGCCCCCTCCGGGAGATCGCCATCGTCACCGACGACGGACACCGCAGCGTCATCGCCGTCGGCGAAGGCGGGGCCCGATTCGTGGACAGCGACTGCCCGGACAGGCTCTGCATCGCCCGGGGACACCTCGACAAAGCGGGCCAGTCGGCCCTCTGCCTCCCCAACAGGATCGAAGTCCGCCTCGAAGGCGCGAAAAACGGAGAGGACGATGTGGACGCCCACTCCCAGTGAGCCGTCGCCGACGCGGCGCATCCTGATCGTCGGCCTCCTCAGCGGCCTTTCCCTCGCCCTGGCCCTTCTCGAAAACGCCCTCCCCCTTCCCGCTCCGGGAGTCAAGCCGGGGCTGGCCAACGCCGTCTCCCTCCTGGCCCTCCTTCTCTACGGCCCCCGAACGGCCTGGTCCGTCCTGGCCGTTCGGCTTCTTCTTGCCGGGCTCTTCTCGGGCAACCTCTTCGCCCTGGGCTGCAGCGTCGCCGGAGGCATGGCGGCCATGACCGTCATGACGCTGCTTGTCCGAGGGGCCGCCGGAGAGGTGTCGCCGCCCGTCGTCAGCGCCGCCGGAGCCGTCACCCACAACGGCGCCCAGCTTCTTTTCGTCGTGGCCCTCCTGGGAAGCCGGGCCCTCCTGGCCTATCTTCCCCTCCTCGTCGTCTCGGGCCTCGCCTCGGGGCTGGCCGTGGGCTTCCTGGCCGAGTGGACCGCGAAGAGGCTCGACCGGATCCGCAGGGAATCGATGCCGTAAGGTCCTGTCGGGCGAAAGTCCGCTGCCTGGCCGCCACGGCCCCCCGGCAGGCAGCGGTTGCGTCGTCGGCCCCGCCGGGCCGACGACGGAACGGGCACGACGACAGAAGGAACGCGCAGGTCCGGATTTGCCGCCGGACCTGCGCGTTCCTTCTGTTCTCTCGCTTTTGGTCGCCTCCGGCCTCTACGATGCCTTGGGCGTGATCTTTCCGGCCCCGGCAGGCGTGATGAGGATGGCCTTGACGGGGCACTTCTCGACGCACTTGCCGCAGGCGACGCAGAGGGAACCGTCGATGACGGGGAGGTTGTCCTTCATCACGATGGCCTTGGCCTCGCAGAACTTGGCGCAGAGGCCGCAGCCGATGCACCCCTCGGGACAGACCTCCCGCACCTGGGCGCCCCTGTCGGCGTTGTTGCAGGCCAGGCGGACGGGCTGAGAGAGGGGGATCATCTCCAGCACGCCCCGGGGACAGGCCTCGACGCACTTGCCGCAGCCGACGCAAAGGGCCCGCTCGACGACGACGATGCCGTCGCGGACGGAGAGGGCGCCGAAGGCGCAGGCCGCGATGCAGGTGCCGAAACCGAGACAGCTGAAGCTGCAGGCGTTGGGGCCGCCTCCGGGGAGGACGGTGGCCTTGCGACAGTCCCGGATTCCCTGGTAGATGTAGGCCTCGATGCCGCGGTCGCAGCCGGTGCGGCAGCGGACGGAGGCCACTTTTCTCTCCTCCGCTCCGGCATCGCTGCCCATGAGACGTCCCAGGGCTGCGGCCAGGTCGGGGCCGCCGATGGGACAGCGGTTGGTGGCCGCCGCCCCGGAGGCGACGTTTTCGGCGTAGATGTCGCAGCCCTCGAAGCCGCAGGCGCCGCAGTTGGCGCCGGGCAGAAGGGCCCTGACGGCCTCCACCTTGGGATCGACGGGAACGGCGAACTTTTTCGAGGCGAAGGACAGGAGAAGGCCGAAGGCCAGGCCCAGCCCGCCGAGCGCGATTACCGGGTAAAGGAGGCTCTCCATCGTTCACACTTCCCTTCGACTAGAAGATTCCCTGGAAGCCCATGAAGGCCAGGGCCATGAGCCCCGCCGTCACCAGCGACAGGGGGAGTCCCCGCAGCGCCTCGTGGACGTCGCGGCTCGATTCGGCCATGCGCTCCCTCAGGCCGGCGAAGAGGACCAGGGCCAGCATGAAGCCCGCCGCCGTCCCCACGGAGTGGACGAGGGACTCGACGAAGCCGAAACCTTCGCGGACGTTGAGGACGGCCACGCCGAGGACGGCGCAGTTCGTCGTGATGAGGGGCAGGAAGATCCCGAGCGAGCGGTAGAGGGCGGGCCAGAGCTTCTTCATGACGATCTCGACGAACTGGACGACGGCGGCGATGACGAGGATGAAGGCCATCGTCGAGAGGTAGGTGATCCCCAGAGGTTCGAGGATGGCGTAGTAGACGAGCCACGTCACCGACGAGGCCAGGGCGATGACGAAGATGACGGCCAGTCCCATGCCGCGGGCCGTGCCCATCCGCGACGAGACGCCCAGGAAGGGGCAGACGCCGAGGAAGCGGGCCAGGACGATGTTGTTGACGAACATGGCGCCGAAGAAGAGTTCGAACCAGTGCATCAGGCTTCAGCCCCCTTCCCCGCCGAGGGGCAGTTCTCGCCGCAGAGGCTGCAGCTGCCGCAGCCCGTGGGGGCCACCGATCCCTTGCGGCGAAGCTGGATGACGCGAACGAGGGCCAGGAGGACGCCGAGGGCGATGAAGGCGCCGGGAGCCATGGAGAGGACCAGGGCGGGCTGGAATCCGGCGGGCAGGAAGGACTTGCCGAAAAGGGTTCCGGCGCCGAGGATCTCGCGGACACTGCCGAGGATCGTCAGGGCGGCGGTGAAGCCCAGCCCCATGCCGACGGCGTCGCAGAGGGAGGCCAGAAGGCCGTTTTTCGAGGCGTAGGCCTCGGCCCGGCCCAGGATGATGCAGTTGACGACGATGAGGGGGATGAAGATCCCCAGGGAGCGGTTGAGCGTCGGAGTCCAGGCCTCCGTGGCGAACTGGACGATGGTGACGAACCCGGCGATGACGACGATGAAGGAGGGGATGCGCACCGTGGCCGGGATGAAACGCCGCAGGAGGGAGATGACGGCGTTGGAGCAGAAGAGGACGGCCAGAACGGCCAGTCCCATGCCGAGGCCGTTGGTGGCGCTCGACGTGACGGCCAGAGTGGGGCACATGCCTATGGCCTGAACGAAGATGGGGTTTTCCTTGACCAGGCCGGCCCAGAGTCTCTCCTGAAGCACCTTCACGAGACGCCGCCTCCCTTCACCTGACGAAAGACATCAAGAGCCCTGTTGAGGCCGTCGGCGACGGCCCGGGTCGTGATGGTCGCTCCCGAGATGGCCTCGACCTCGTTGGCCCGGGGCTGCTGTTTCGTGACCTCGACGGGACCGGTCATCCCCTTCAGAGGGTCCCGGAAGGCCTCGCCGGCGGCCTTGGCTCCCAGGCCCGGCGTCTCGGAGTGGGAGAGGATCTCCACGCCCGTGACGGCGCCGTCGCTGCCGATGCCGACGAGAAGGCGAATCTCGCCGCCGTAGCCGGCCGTGTCGAGGGTGACGCAGAGCCCCACCGAGTCGCCTCCGGCCAGGGCCTCCTCGACGGAGACGATCCCGGGGAAGTCGCCGTTCTCGACGGGGCGGAAGCTTTCCGCCGCGGGAAGGGCCCGACGCAGGGCCTCGGCCCTCTCCCTCTCTCTCGTGAGACGGATGGGCTCGGCGGTGAGGTTCTGGACGAAGCCGAGGAGAAGGCCCGTCAGAGCCGTGACGATGAAAAGAATCCAGGCGGGGCGGAGCGCGTTACCCACGGCTTGTCACCTCCCCGAAGCGACGGGGTCCGAAGCCTCTGTCGATGAGGGGCGTCACGAGGTTCATGAGAAGAATGGCGAAGGAGACGCCCTCGGGATAGCTGCCGTAGAGCCTGATGAGGGCCGTCAGAAGGCCGCAGCCGAAGGCGAAGACGGCCCGGCCCTTGACGGTCATGGGCGACGTGACGTAGTCGGTGGCCATGAAGATGGCGCCGAGGAAGAGGCCGCCGGAGAGAATCTCGTAGAGGGCGTTGCCCGTGAAGAAACCGTCGCGACCGAGAATCCAGGTGAAGAGGGCCGTCGTGGCGATGTAGACGACGGGAATCTCGGGCGTGATGACGCGGCGCCAGAGGAGCCAGGCCGCCCCGACGAGGAGGGCCAGAGTCGACGTCTCGCCCAGGCAGCCGCCGACGTGGCCGACGAAGAGGTCCATCATGGAGGGAAGGGCCTGCCCCCCCTCTTTGAGGATGCCCAGGGCTGTCGCCGACGAGAGGCCGTCGACGGTCCAGGTCGTCATCGCCCCCGGCCAGGAGGCGAGGAGGAAGGCCCGGGCCGCCAGGGCCGGGTTGACGACGTTCTTGCCCAGGCCGCCGAAGAACTGCTTGACGATGACGACGGCGAAGGCGCCGCCGATGGCGGCCATCCAGAGGGGGAAGGTGGGCGGCACGTTGAAGGCCAGCAGGACGCCCGTCAGGGCGGCGCTGCCGTCGCCGATCGTGACGGTCCGCCCCAGCAGCCTCTGCCAGAGGTACTCCGAGGCGACGGCCGAGGCGGCCGTGACGGCCGTCAGGATCAGGGCTCGGGGGCCGAAGAAGTAGACGGCGGCGGCCAGAGCCGGGACAAGGGCGATGAGAACGTCGCCCATGACGGTCCGCACCGACGAATTGGCGTGGACGTGGGGCGACGCGGAGACGACCAGTTTTTCACTCACGGCTTCACTTCCTCCTTCGGGCGCCTGCCGTCCGCTTGGCCTCGCGCAGGCTCTGGACGAGGTAGCGCATGGCCGGGCAGGTGTAGGAGCAGGAGCCGCACTCGATACAGTCCATGCCGCCTTCGTCGACGAAGGCGTCGTAGTCCTCCAGCAGGGCCAGGCGGTTGAGGCGATTGGGGGCGAGCCCCATGGGACAGACCTCGATGCAGCGGCCGCAGCGGATGCAATCCTGTTCCGGCTCCGTCAGGGTCATCGACTTGGGCTGGGCCAGGAGGCCCGACGTCCCCTTCACGACGGGAACGTCGAGGCGCGTCAGGGCGACGCCCATCATGGGACCCCCGGCGATGACCTTGCCCGGCTCCTCCTTGAATCCCCCGGCGGCCTCGACGAGCTGGCTGACGAGAGTCCCCAGAGGGACGAGGAAGTTACCCGGCGAGACGAAGGCCTCGCCCGTGACGGTGATGACGCGGTCCATGAGGGGACGCCCCTCGGCGACGGCCAGATACATGTTGCGCACCGTGGCCACGTTCTGGACGAGACAGCCCACGACGCAGGGCAGCTTGCCCGACGGGACGGACCGCCCCGTCACGGCGTAGATGAGCTGCTTTTCCGAGCCCTGGGGGTACATGACGGGGAGGGCCCGGACCTCGGCCCCGCCGCCCGAGCCCGCGAAGGCCCTGCGCAGGGCCTCGATGGCCTCGGGTTTGTTCTCCTCGAGGCCGACGACGACGGAGGCCTCGGGGAAGAGAAGCCGAAGGAGCTCCGTCCCCTGGGCGATCTCGTCGGCGTGTTCCCTCATGATGCGGTCATCGCAGGTCAGATAGGGCTCGCACTCGGCGCCGTTGAGGATGACCGTGTCGATGGGGGAATCGGGCGGCGGGTTGAGCTTGACCGACGTGGGAAAGCAGGCCCCTCCCAGGCCGACGATGCCCGAAGATCCGACGAGGGAGAGGATCTCCTCGCGAGAGAGTTCACGCCACCGGGGCCGTTCCTCGAAGGGGACCTCCCTGGCCTGGCCGTCGCTCTCGATGACGATGGACGGCCCCCGGCCGCCGATGAGAGGACGGACCTCGACGGCTTTGACCGTGCCGGAAACGCTGGAGTGAATCGAGACGCCCATGCGCCCCTCGGGAGGAGAGGCGATCAACTGACCCCGCAGGACCTCCTGCCCCTTCTCGACGAGGGGAAGGCAGGGGGAACCGATATGCTGAGCCAGGGGGAAAACGTGAATCCCGCCCGGAGAGAAGGGGACGATCGCCTTCTCACTTGTCAGCTCCTTACCGCCCTCGGGGTGTACGCCGCCCCGAAACAACCGGTGCTTCACAGCACCACCTCCCATTGATTATAGAAAGAAAGCACCAACCCCGAGTCCATGCAGGAACAGAGCTACGCAAGGAAGAGAGGAGGACCTTTCGCCCCGTCGACGGCGAAAGCCTCCCCTCTGCGCAATCTCACGAGGCCCGGACCCTTTTCGAGGTCATGTTGCCAGAGTACCGGGAAAAAGTCAACGTGAGACAAAGTTTACAGATGCACAAGAGACAACACAAGAGGGCAAAGACGGGGCATTGCGCACTCGACTGACAACGCCGACGAAGGACCCCGGCGCCATCGGCCGACGGGCGATCCCCGCCGCCAACGACCTCGACGCCGGAGAGACGGACAGCCGCGGCGAAGCCGACGCCTCACGAGGACGCCCCACAGCCCCGCTCCGCGAAGGGCAAGGCGCGGGGATCGGTGATCCTCCTGCCACGAACCCTCGCGACGGAGTCGATGGCGTAGCCTCACCCGCGTCCGATTCCCGGGAACGAAAAGCCCGACGGACGCCTCGACGTGGCGAGGGGACCGTCGGGCCTCTCCGAAAAAAGGTTGGTTGCGCCTGCCCCGGGGGCTGTCGGACGTCTCCGGGAAAAGGTTGATTGGGCCTGCTCTCTCGGACTAAGATCGCGACTTCAAGAACAAAAGATTTCCTCTGGATAGCACAAAAGGGCATCGATCAACGATCGTCAGGCCGAGCCCGACGGGCCCCTAGGATGAAAAGCCGGGCTTCGAGGTCAAAGAGTCTCTTCCGGACAGCACGAAGGGCTATTGGCTGGCAGGCATCGGTCCACGTCCGACGGGCTTCTCGACGAACCGACTGGCTGAAGCCGTCAGCCGATGACGAGGCTTTCCAGATCTTTCGGATAGGATGTGACCTGTCTGGCCCCCCCGGCCGTGACGATGACGGTGTCGGAGTGACGGAAGCCCCCCCGGCCCCGCAGATAGAAGCCGGGTTCGATGGACAGGGCCATGCCCTCCTTCAGGACAACGTCGTTGTCGAAACGAAGCGACGGCTCTTCGTGGGAGGTGACGCCGATGCCGTGGCCCGTACGGTGGTCGAAGGCCTCGCCGAATCCGGCCCCGTCGATGACGCGCCTGGCGGCTCCATCGACGTCGCCGGCCCGGACTCCCGGCCTGACGGCCGCGACGGCCGCCGCCTGGGCCTCGGCCATGACGGCAAAACACCGACGTTGGAAGGGATCGGCCGATCCGACGAAAAAGGTCCTTTCGCATTCGGCCCTGTAGCCGTTCAGGCCGACCTGGCGGCTGTGGATGACGCCATCTCCGAGCTGAAGAGCGCGCGTGCTGGAAAAGACATGCTGCATGGCGCTTCTCTCCCGTCCGGAAGGACTCATGACGAAATGATCCACCGTGGCCGAGGGGAAATCCCTGGCCACTCGAGCGAAAAGAGCCGACGTGCCGGCCAGATCCAGCTCCATTTCCGTCATGCCCGGACGGGCCCGTTCCAGAGAGGCCCTGAGGGCGTAGCTGACGAGGTCTCCGGACAGGGTGATGGCCTCGATTTCCTTGGGCTCCTTGACCGTTCTGGCCAGGGCGATATCACGTCCCACATCGACGAGGACGAAGCCCTTTTCCTCGAGGAAACGGCCCAGCTCCAGGGGAAGGTATCCCTTCTCGACGCCCAGGCGGCACGAGGGCCTCAGGGGGGAGACAAGGGCGTCGAGAGCCGCCAGGAAGGAAGATCCTCTGTCGATTCGCTCGGGCGTCTCGTGATAGATCTGAAGACGGTCGGCACGGGCCTCCTTCCGGACGTGCTCCTCCTCCAGGGAAGGAAGGGCCATGGAGAGCCCGTCGCTTTCGACCAGATAGGCGAAGGGACGGGAATAGATGATGGCCTTGAAGCCGCTGAGATAGAAAAGATCGTCAGGCTGAAGAATCAACGAGGCCTCGACGTTCCTTTCCTCCATGACCCCTCGCAGGGCACGAAGCCGTTCTTCCGTGTTCACCTGACCATCTCCTTCAGCTCAGTCTGTCCGGATTGAGATCCCCCAGGGCCTCGACGACGAAAAGACCGTCCTTGCGGATCAGCCTGTCGTCGAAGTAGATCTCCCCTCCCCCGTATTCCGGCCTCTGGATGCAGGTGAAATCCAGATGCACCGAGGAGCGGTTGCCGTTGTCGGCATTGGCATAGGCGTTGCCCGGCGTCAGATGGAAGCTGCCGGCGATCTTCTCGTCGAAGAGGACATCGGCCATGGGGTGGAGAATCTCGGGGTTGACGCCGAGGGCGAACTCGCCGGGGAATCGGGCTCCCTCGTCCGTGTCCAGGATGGCCTCGAGGCGCGGTCCGTCGTTGCAGGAACAGGCGACGACGCGCCCCTCCCGAAAGACCAGCTCCACATCGGAGAGGACGAAGCCCTCGTAGGGAAAGGGGACATTGAAGCGCACCCGCCCCTCGACGGAACCCCGGACCGGCGCCGAATAGACTTCGCCGTCGGGAAGATTGCGGCGACCGGCCAGGGCGACGGCTCCTATCCCCTTGATGGAGAAGGCCAGATCGACGCCGGGACCGACGACGCGGACCCGATCGGTCCCCTCCATCAGGTCGACGAGAGGCCTCATGGCCCGCTCCATCCGGCCGTAGTCGACGAGACAGGCCCCGAAGTAGAAGTCCTCGAAGGCCTTCGTGCTCATTTTGGCCTGTTGGGCCATGGCGTCGTTGGGGTAGCGCATGACGCTCCACCGGGTATGGCCGCAACGGCGCTGCAGATGGAGGGGACCGAAGTAGCGGCTCCGGTAGAGGTCGAGCTTTTCCTGAGGCACGTCGCTCCAGGCGTAGAGGTTTTCCGTCCCCCTGATGTCCACGTAGGCATCCATCTTCTCCATCCGGGCCACCTCGAAGGCGGCGATCTCCTCCAGAAGAGAGGCGTCGGCTCCCCGCAGAAGGGCCCGCTCCAGACGGTAGTCGTGGCGGTGGACGAAAGGACGGGCCCCTCTGTCGAAGCTCTCCTCGACGACGGCCAAGGCCAGAGGCAGCCCCTCGCCGTGAAGTTCGACGAGCAGACGGTCCCCGCGCTGCAGTTCAAGGGCGAAATCGACGATATGCCGGGCCAGCAGGCGAACTCTCCCGTCTTCCATGACGCCCGTCCTAGCGGGCCGCCGTCTCCGGCCGACGGCCGGTGACGAGACTGACGACGATCAGGACGAGGATGGACATAGGAGCGGCGACGAGAATGGCGTTCCAGCCCAGGGGCCGTTTGAGGACGATCTCCCAGATCAGCACGGCGGCACCGCCCGTAACGATGGAGGCCAGCCCTCCGGCCTTGGAGACGCCCGGCCAGAGGATGGCCCCGAGAAGGGCCGGAGTGATGGCCGCTCCGTACATGGAATAGGAGTACATCTGCATCTTGAGGATGTCGGGGAAATAGGTCCCGATGACGTAGGCCAAAAGCCCCAGGGCGACGATACAGGCCCGGGTGTAGACGATCTTCTCCCGCTCCGTCATATCGGGCTTGAAATACTTCTGGATGATGTCGTAGACGACGTTCGTGGCCGTAGAGAGGAGAAAAGAGTCGCCCGTCGTGATCATGAAAGCCACGGCCGCCGCCAGGATGACGCCTCCGATGACGAAGGGGACGCCGCCCATGGCCATCTGGAGGATGGCCGTGTCGGGTCGGATGCCGGGGAAGAGGACGATGGCCGCCGTGGCGTAGGTGACGGCCAGACCGATGACGAGCCACTCGCCGATGAAGAAGCCGACGTTGGAGCGGGCCGCCGTCTTGGCGTCCTTGGCGCAGCCGAAGCGTTGGAACATGTTCTGGTCACCGAGGATGAGGAAAATCAGCGGGAGGATATAGCCCAGAAGCTGAACCGTCGAAAGCCCGCCCGACCAGGAAAGCTGTGCCGGCGAGAGCTGGCCGAGAATGGAGCTCCAGCTTCCCGCCTTCCCGAAGACGAAGGGCAGTCCGATCCCCATTCCGCCGACGATGAGCAGAGCGCTGAAGAAATCCGTGTAGGCGATCGTCACCATCCCTCCCGTGACGGCGAGCAGGACCATGACAAAGGCGGAAATGATGGTCCCCGTCTGAAGATCCATGCCCGTCGTCAGGTTGAGGACGTAACCGCCTCCCTTGAACTGGTAGGAAATGATCCCCAGATAGGCCAGCATGATGCAGATCGCCGAAAGGAAACGAGCCAGAGAGCCGTAGCGCATCTCCAGAATCTGGGGCACCGTGTAACGCGCCAGGGCACGCACCTTGCCGGCGACGAAGAAGAGGATGACGATGCCCACAGGGGCTCCGATGAAAAAAAGCAGCCCGGCAAAGGGCCCGTAGGTGTAGATGAAATTGGCCGATCCGGTGACCGTGCCTCCTCCGACCCAAGTGGCCAGAAGCGTTCCGACGAGGACGAGCAGAGGCAGACGGCGTCCGGCCACCATGAAATCATCGCTGTTGCCGACCTCCCGCTTGCCCAGGAAAAGCCCCATGAGAACCAGCAGGACCAGGTATCCTCCGACAAAAAGCAGGTACGACGAATCGCTCACCACAGTCACTCCCTTTCCTTATCGACCGGAAAAACACCTTTTCCGTCCCGTCAGGCACCGCGTTCTTGACGACTCGCCTCCTTCTCTTCCGGCGACGCGAAATAGAATTCCTCCACAAGCGTTTTCTGACGCTCGTAGTTCCAGTGCACTTCCGCCATGTACAGAGCCGCTCCCTGGCGATCCCCCCGAGCCAGGAAAGCCACCAGTTCACGGTGTTCCTCAAGAGAGCGGCTCGCCCAGCGCGGCGTGAACCGACGGCGCGCCGGGAAATCGTAGAGCCGCTTTCTCAGCCTGTCGGCCAACCCCAAAAGCAAATCGTTTTCCGAGACGGAAAGAAGCGTCTCGTGAAAACGACGGTTCAGCTCCCAATATCTCTCGTAGAGCCCCTCCCGAAGGACCATGGCCGTCTCGGCGTTGACGGCCTCCAGACGGGCCATGCAGTTTCCGCCGATGCGGCCGAAGTCCTGGAGGATCACCGAAGACTCCAAAGCCCCCAGCACCTGATAGGCATGCGCGATCTCGTCGGCCGTAAGGCCACGGACCTCCACGCCCCGTCGCGGATGAAAGAGGACGAAGCCCTCTCCCTGAAGCTCGAAAAGGGCATCGCGCAGCGGTGTCCGGCTGATTCCCAGGCGGGCGCTCATCTCCCGGATGTTGATCATCTGGCCGGGGCAGAGACGGCCGGCGGCCATCTCCTCTTTCAGGAAATCATAGACCTGCTCCCGCAGAGCCTTGAAATTGAAGGAGACATCCAGAGCCACAGCCACTCCTCCTCGCTTTTCCGCCATGCCATTCTCCTGTTGGAATCTGGAATTCCAGATTCCAACAGGAGAATGGCATGCTTTTCTGGTCTTGTCAACAGTTCCGATGCCTCAAGAAAAGAGGCGCCCTCGAGGGCGCCTCTTTTCTTCCATCCTTGTCTCCTTCGGCTTTGTCTCCTTCAGCGGATGCAGCTTCTTCCTGCGGCCTTGGCCCGATAGAGGGCCCCGTCGGCCGCAGCCAGCAGGGCCTCTCCATCGCGACCGTCTTCGGGGAAGAGGGCGACGCCGATGCTGCACGAAAGAGAGATTCCGTCTGTGGAGGAGCCGATCGTCTCGATGGCCTCCTTGAGACCTTCCGCCGCCGCCTGCGCGACGCGACGGTCGGCCATCTCTTTCATGAGAACGACGAATTCGTCTCCGCCGAGGCGGGCCACGACGTCTCCCGGTCCGGCGCTCTCGGAGAGTCTGCGGCCGATCTGACGGAGAAGAGCGTCGCCTCGGCCGTGGCCGAAGGAATCGTTGACCTCCTTGAAGTGATCCAGGTCGAGATAGGAAAGGGCGAAGGGGTCGCCTTTTTCGAGGAAGTCGCGAAGGGTGGCCATGAGGGCGCGACGGTTCATGAGATCGGTCAGGTCGTCGCGGCAGGCCTGTTCAAGGGCAGAGGCCTCCCGGTCCTTCTGATCGGTGATATCGACGGCGACGGCCAGGATTTGCGTGACGGAACCTCTCTCGTCGCGCCGGAAGGGCGTCTCTCTGACGAGGAACGTCCGATACCGGCCGTCGCGGTGACGGAAACGGAGGATGACCTCCGTCGACTGCCCCTCCGCCAGAGGAGCCAACCGTTCCGGCAGGGCCCGGACGACGGGAAGATCGTCGGGATGGAGGATCGACGCGACGGGAAGGGATCGGCTGCAGCGATACCCCAGAGGGCTGAGCCCCTCCTGGCTGAGGAGGACGGAACGCCCCTCGGAGACGAAGTAGAGGAAGGCCGCCTGGGGAACGGAGCTGTGAAGCCGCTCCAGGAAGGCCTCGCCCGCGGCGAGGGCCTCCTCCTCGCCGACGCGGACGCTGATGTCGACGGCCGTCACGTAGAGCCTGGCCCGGCGTTCCTCGCGAAAGAGAGAGAGTTCCACCCAGAGCGCCCCCCCCTTTCGACGGCGAAGGCGGACATCGAGCGTCGCCTCTCTCTCGAGACGACGCAGAACGCCCTCGACCAGACGGGCGTCCTCCTCGTGAACGAGATGGCAGAGCGGCTCTCCCCGAATCTCCGAAAGGGCCATGGCCGTCGCCTCCAGCCAGGCCGGGTTGACGGCAATCAGGCGTGCCCTGTCGTCGCAGACGGCCATGAGATGGCGGCTGCGCGAGAAAAACTGCTTCAGGTCCTCTCCGGTGATCTCCATGGCCCTTCTCCTCCTGACGGCAGGTTCTGTTCCGGCCCGGTCATTGTACGTCAGAGCCGGCCCGGACGTCGACGGGTTTCGGCGACGGGCGCGCCGCCGGAGACCGCCGACTCCGAATCCGCAGTCTCCTCAAGACAAACGCCCTCGGCCCCACGGATTCAAGGCCCGTTCAAATCCCTTCGCAGGTGCGGGTTCGAGGCGAGCGTCTCCGTTTTTCAGGCACCTCCTGGCCGGGCCGAAGAGGCTTCCATCCTGTTTTTGCCTGCGGATCCAGGCCGGCAACTCATCCTTGACATGAGGACAGAAAAGGAGAATACTGAGCTCCGATCCCGCAAGGGGAGTAGCCGCACGTGACGGCATCAACAGCATGGCCGGAAGGCCTGGTGCCGTCGTCGGAGAGAGACCGATCGGCGAGACCTTCGGAGACGACGCGAGTCGGATTCGAAGGTCTCGCCTTTTGTGCCCGAATCGATACAGAGGAGGAACCGATGATGATCTGGATGAAAATCGTGGCGGGGCTGGCCCTGCTGTACGGAGGCGGCGAGGTCCTCGTCGGGGGAAGCACCTCTCTGGCCCGGCGGCTGGGACTCTCTCCCCTCGTCGTGAGCCTCACCGTCGTCGCCTTCGGCACGTCGGCACCGGAGCTGGCGGCGGCCCTTTCGGCCACCCTCAGGGGATCGGGCGACCTCGTCATGGGCAACGTCCTGGGATCGAACGTGGCCAACGTGGGGCTCATCCTGGGCCTGGCCGTTCTGCTGAGGCCCATCGCCGTCGACAGAAGGGCCTTCCGCCGCGACCTGCCCCTCCTCGTCCTGACGAGCCTCATCCTCGTCGCCCTCCTCTCTTTCGGCGAGATCACCCCCCTCATCGGCCTCCTTCTGCTGGCTCTTCTGGGCACCTACACCCTCTTCACCCTGAAGGGGACGGAACCCGTCGCCGTCGACGCAACAACCCGCCCCGGCCTCCTTCCCGCACTGGCCGCCGTCGCCGGAGCCGTGGCCCTCCTGGCCCTCGGCGCCGACCTTCTCGTCGACGGCGCCGTCACCCTCGCCCGCCACCTTGGAGTGGGCGAACACCTCATCGGCCTCACCGTCGTCGCCCTGGGGACGAGTCTCCCCGAACTGTCGAGCTGCCTCGTGGCGGCCCGGCGGGGCGATTCGGACTTCATCCTGGGCAACCTTCTGGGATCGAACATCTTCAACGTCCTGGCCATCCTGGGCGTCTCGGCCCAGCTGGGCCCTCTCAAACTCTCCTGGAACCTCTTCGGCCCCGAAGGGTTGGGCCTCGTCGCCCTCTCTCTCCTTCTGGTCCTCTTCTCCTTCACGGGGTTCCGCCTGGCCCGACGGGAGGGAGCCTGCCTCCTGGCCTGCTACGGCGGCTATCTGGCCCTCCTCGCCGCCTGACGGCCGTTTCTACCTCGACGGCGAGGGAAAACGCGGAAGGGAGCACAAAGGGGGCGCCGCTTTTTCGGCGCCCCCTTTGTGCTCCCTTCCGCCTCCCCTGCCGAGAGGCAGACTCCCTCTGCGGGGGGAGGACGCGACAGCCTCCGGCAAACCTTTCCGTCCCCGTTGATCTCCGATCCGCCCCTGAAAGGAATACAAATTTGACAACGGAACTTCCCTGACCTACACTTTCGACATCACCCCCTGTTTAGGAAATATCTTTTCCAAATAGGAAACAAGGAGAGACGCCCATTGAGCAGCCTCGACAAAGGGATCCGCATCCTCAAACTTCTCGGAGAGCCACCCTACGAATACGGCCTCAAAGAGATCTCGGAAAATCTGGACATGGGGCGGAGCGGCGCCTTCAAGCTTCTCGACGCCCTCAGGGCGGAACACGTCGTCATTCAGGATCGGTCGACGAAAAAGTACCACCTGGGTCCCGTCGTCCTGCGGCTGGGGCGGGTCTACGGCCAACTCAAAGGGCTGGAGGAGCTGGCCGATCCGATCTTGGCCTACATCCATCGCTCCAGCGGGGAGACGACCTATCTCACCCTCTGGGAGGGCGACCGGGCCTTCCCGGCCTACAAGAAGAGCACCCCCGAGGGGATCTACGGCTACAACGACTTCATCGGCAAGAGCATCCCCGTCAACTCCGGTGCCTCGGCCATGGCGCTCTGCGCCTTTCAGGGCGGGGAGAAGATCGCCGCCCTCCTCGGCCAGGCCGAGCTGCCGAAGCGGACCCCCCTCACCGAGACCGACCCCGAACGACTGACGGCGCTCTACGAGACGATCCGCCAGAAGGGCTACGCCTTCGAGGACCGGACGTTCAGCCTCGAACATGTCAGTCTCGCCGTTCCCGTCTTCGACCGCAACGGAGAGGTCTGGTCCTGCCTCTGCCTTTCGGCGGCGACGGAGCGCGCCACAGAGGAAAGGATCACCCAATGGCTTCAACTGCTCAAGGACGGAGCGGAGGAACTTTCGCTCAAACTCCAGTTCCGTCGCTGAGCTTTCTGCCTGGCCGTCGAAAAAGGGGAGGTGGTGCGCCGTCAAGCGCTCGAATCGGGGACGGGAAGGGGAAAGGGAATACGGTGACAGAGAAAGGGGATTGCGATGAAAAAGGCGAAGCGTTTTTTGCTCCTCGGAGCCGCCCTGCTTCTGGCGGTAACGGTCGGAACGGCCCCTGTGGCCTCGGCCAAGACGACGATCAAGGTGGCGGGGATATCGCCCGTCGAGTACCGCTCGACGCAGTCGCTCTACCGGATCGCCGAAAAGGTGAAGGAGCGGACCGACGGTCGCATCGAGATGAAGGTCTTTCCCATGAACCAGCTGGGCGACTACACCCAGGTCTTTGAGGAGATCCGCCGGGGGACGATCGAGATGGGCCTCATCTTCCTCCCCAGCCAGTTCGACGTGACCCTCGAACTGGGTTCCATGCCCTTCCTGGCCGAGAACTACACCCAGATCCGGCAGGCCCTCTCACCGGGGGCCTTCGTGTGCGACACCCTTGACGCGGCCCTGGACAAGCTCGGCGTCAAGCAGCTTCGGATCTTCGGCGAAGGCTTCATCGGACTGGGATCGACGAAAAAGCCGGAAAAACCCCTGGACCCCAAGGCCGACAAGGGCCTTCTCGTGCGGGTCGCTCCCGTGGCCGTCTACAAGTACATGGCCGAGGACATGGGCTTCCGGACGACGACGATTCCCTATGCCGACACCTACAGTGCCATTCAGACGGGCGTCTGCGACGGATGGATCGGCGGATCTTCCCAGATCAATTATCAGGTTTTCGGCGATGTTATCAAGCACTACGTCGCCTACGACAGCCTTTTCGATCAGACGACGATGATGATCAACAAAAAGCTCTGGGAAGGCCTCTCCGAGGAGGACCGGACGGTCCTTCAGGAGGCCGTCGACGCCGAGGCCGATCTGAGCTTCCAGCTCTGCCAGCAGGAAGACGGCGACTATCTGGCCAAGATGAGGGAACGGGGCATCGAGGTGACGACCTTCACCGACGCCGAGAAGGCCGAGATGGCCCGCTACATCCGTGCCCGGACCTGGCCCAAGCTGAAGGAGCGGCTCGGCGACGATCTCGTCGATCGCCTCATGGAGGCCTACCAGTAAGACATCGGTCGGGGAGGAAGGAAACCGCTCTTCCTCCCCGACCTCAGACCGGAGGTGACTTCGTGAACGCCATCGAAGCGATCAAAGGCTCCCTGTTCTGGAGGGTTCTGGGCCTCTTCCAGAAGGCGATCCTCATCCTGTCCAGCCTCTTCGTCGCCCTCATCATGTGCGCCCAGGTCCTGATGCGCTACGTCTTCAAATCCGATCTCTACGGGATGGAGGAGATCATCGTCATCGTCGCCTTCTGGCTCTATTTCATGGGCAGCTCCTACGGCGTCTACGAAAAGAGCCACGTAAGGGCCGACATCATCCCCCAGCTTCTGTCGGAAAAACCCCGGAGGATCCTCTCTCTGGCCGTTCAGGCTACGATGACGGCTCTCTGCCTCCTCTTTTCCTGGTGGGGGCTGGACTTCATCGGCTACAGCCTTCAGGAGATGCCCCGGACTCTCATCTGGGCGATCCCTCTCGCCGTAGGCCAGTCCTCGGTCCTCGCGGGCTACCTGATCATGAGCTTCTATTCCGTCGTCTACCTCGCCGAGGAATTCCTGGAGATCCGGGCTTTCCTGCGCAAGGATTCGACGGCTGAAGCCACCCAGGCGAGGTGAGCCCGCGATGACGATCGCCGCAGCCCTTCTGCTCATCGTGCTCACCCTCCTCGTCGGCCTGCCCGTCCCCTTCTGCTTCATGCTCTCCACGACCTTTCTCGTCCTGACTCAGGGCTACGCGCCCAGCTTCCTTCTGCCCTACAGTTTCGGCCAGATGAGTTCCGTCGTCCTCCTGGCCATTCCCCTTTTCATCATGGTCGGCGGCCTCATGGACCGGGGAGGCATCGGGTCGTCCCTCGTCAATCTCGTCGATGTCGTCGTCGGGCGCGTCAAGGGAGGCCTGGGCGTCGTCGCCGTCGTCTCCTGCGCCGTCTTCGGCTCCATCTCGGGGAGCTGTGCCGCCACCATTTCCTGCATCGGCTCCATCATGTTCCCCCGCCTCCGAGAGAACGGCTATCCCATGGGACACAGCGCCGCCCTCGTCTCCTGCGCCGCCCCGCTGGGGCTGCTCATTCCGCCCAGCTCGCAGATGATTCTCTACGCCTGGGTGGGGCAGCAGTCCGTCCTGGCCTGTTTCCTCTCGACCGTCGGTCCGGGGATCCTTCTGACCGTTCTCCTATCGATCCTGAACGTCATCATGCTCCGCAGGGACGAAAAGATCTACGTGGCCCCTCCCATGAGCGGGACCGAAACGATGCGGACCTTGGGCAAGCGCTCCTGGGAGGCCGCTCCGGCCCTCCTCATGCCCGTCATCGTCCTCGGCGGGACCTACGGCGGCATCATGACGCCCACCGAGGCCGCCGCCGTGGCCGTCCTCTACTCCATTCCCGTCGGCTTCTGGATCTACCGGGGCCTGAACGGGAAGACCTTCGTCGACGTTCTCGTCGAGACCTCGACGACGACGGGCGTCGTCATGCTCATGATGTTCTGCATCATGATGCTGAGCCGCATCTATGTCATGGAAGATCTTCCTTCGATGATCATGAACGTCCTCCGCTCCGTCTCGACGAACCCCAAGGTCATTCTCCTCATGCTCAATATCTTCATGATCATCGTGGGCATGATCATGGATGACGTGAGCGCCATGCTTCTGTGCACCCCCATCCTCCTGCCCGTCGTCATGAAGCTCGGCGTCAGCCCCATCCACTTCGCCGCCATCATCGGCGTCAATCTCGGCATGGGAAACGTGACGCCTCCGACGGCGCCGACGCTCTACTTCGGCGGCCGGCTGGCCAAGACGCCCGTCTCTCAGATGCTCAAGCCCGCCATGATTTTCATCCTTTTCGCCTGGCTGCCCACTCTTCTGGCCGTCACCTACCTTCCCGACCTGGCCCTATGGCTCCCGCGCCTCGTGCTGGGCAACCGATTCTGAACAAGGAGGATCGATCGTGGAGCGACGGGAAAAGATCCTCGAACTGCTTTTTGATCTCTGCCGCATTCCCAGCGTCTCTCCCGACGCCGAAGGAGAGCTTGCCGTCGTAAACCTTCTGCGCGACCGCCTCGCCCGGGAACCCTATTTCGCCGATTCCGGCGGCGATCTGCGCCTTCTCGATCTCGAGAACGATCCGTTGGAACGGAAGGCCCTCTGGGCCCTCGTCCGGGCCGAACCTCCCACGGAAGCGACGATCCTCCTCATGGGACACATCGACGTCGTCGCCCCCGAACCTCTGGCCGATCTGCAACGGCTCGCCTTCGACCCTCGGGCCTACACGGAGGCCCTCAAGGAAATCGTCCTGCCTCGAAAGATCGACGACGATCTCCGCTCGGGCCAATGGCTCTTCGGCCGAGGCGTGGCCGACATGAAAGGCGGCGTCGCCGTCGAAACCATTCTCCTGGCCGAGGCCTCCCACCGTCCTGCGACCCTTCCCTGCAACGTGGCTCTCCTCGTCGTACCCGACGAGGAGACGAGCTCCCTGGGCATGACGGGGTCTCTCCCCCACCTGGTCCGCCTTCAAGAAGAGGGGCTCCGTTTTCTGGGCTGCATCGACGCCGAGCCCACGGTGACGACGGGAGAGGGTGAGGAGGCCTCCATCCACCTGGGGAGCATCGGCAAGATCAACCCCTTCTTCCTCTGCCTCGGCAGACGAGCCCACGTCGGAGAGTACTACGAAGGCCTTTCGGGAGCCCTCATCGGCTCTCACCTCAACACGATCCTCGACGGCAACGCCGACCTGACGGACCGCCTCGACGGCGTGGCCTACCCCGGCTACGCCTCCATCTGGCAGAGAGATCTCCGGCCCGATTACGGAGCCACCCTGGCCGACAGACAGGGACTTCTCTACAGCCGGCTCACCGTCGACGGCCTCCCCTCCGACCTCATGGAGGAGCTGACGGCGGCGGCCCTGGAGGCTCAGCGACGGGCTCTGTCCCAGATCGACGCCTCGGCGCGCTCCTTCTCTTTCCACCGCCCCCGCCCCGTGACGCCTCCCGCAGGGGAGCCCCGGGTCGTCCGCTACGAAACGCTGCTCGATCAGGCCTCGGCGGCAGGCGTCGACGTGACCTCTCTGACGGAAACCGTCCTCGAAAAGAGAAAAAGCGAGGACCCTCGCCTCGCCGCCCTGGAAATCGCCTCGGCCCTCCTCGACGCGTCGGGAGAGAGGGGCCCCCTCATCGTCGTGGGCTTTCTCTTCCCCTACTACCCGCACCGGATCAACGGGGGACGTTCCGAGGGCGACCGCCGCATGGCCGCCGTCGCCCAAGCCGTGGCCGAGGCGGCACGAAGCCGTTTCGGCCGTCATCTGGGCCTCCGCCCCCTTTTCGAGGGCGTCAGCGACCTGAGCTACTGCGGCTTTTCCGCCGACAGGGCCGAGCTGGATCTGCTGGCCCGTAACGTCCCGGGCTGGGGCAGGCTCTACCGCTTTCCCCTGGAGGCCCTGGCCTCTCTCGATATCCCCATCCTCAACGTGGGTCCTCTCGGGCGGGACGCCCACAAGAGCACCGAGCGCGTCCATCTCCCTTACCTCCTCGACGAACTTCCCTCTCTTCTGGAAGTGGCCATGGCCGAGGCAGCGGCCTTTCGCTGAAAGCCCCATGGGCGATACGTAAAACATCCAAGGACACCCAAAGACCAGCCAAAACGGCACAACGGGGCTCTCAAAAACGGAGAGCCCCGTTGTTGGATAAGCCGATATATAAATAAATTTATCGAAAATTATCTATTCAATATCCGTATTACCTCTATAACGCAGGTTTTTTCGTTCAAATGAAATCAATCCTCCATTTTCGTCGAGAAAGACATCGTAACGACCCAACACATCCATCGTTTCCGGTATGGATTTACGCTCAAGCCCTTCGACAGACACAATCCATTGACCATCCATCCTAGAAACTCCCACCACTCTCTCTACAGAAAGTTGAGCTAAAAGAGAAAGATCTTCTCTGGCTTTTTTAATAGCCTCTTCAGCATTCACAATTTTCACTTCCCATCATTATATTTACATTTCAAGCTATAGAGTTAATCCTATTTTCTAAAACGGATTTGATTTTAAGCATATCACGAGAACGCAACAAGAATGAACCACCTGACACAAGAGAGAAATCCATGACATCCATTTCCAAACTACCTTCATCTTTCTTTTTAGTTACATTAAATATATTTACATCCGACAAAAAACATCTCAATATGACATTTTTAGAGTTGTTTTGAGAAACAATTAGTTCGTTAGATGTAATACAAAGAAATCCTGATTTCCAATTTTCATAAGGACAATTATTTTTTAGTATAGAAACAAATGTTTTCAAAAAGACTTTTTCATTCAAATTTAAAATAAGTTTATTTTTTTCTGTTTCTTCAATGGCATATGCCCTTTGAGCTTCATCCCAATCATTCCATATGCCATAACGAAGCATTGTCTCCATTCCAGCAATACAAGCCTTAAGACTTAATCCTAACAAAGGAATTCCAGCAACATGAATAATTATATCAGCATGAAGAACAATTCCTTTATCTAGAATTCTCTCTAACAAATCAACCAAAGTTGCATCGTAATCCCTAGTAGGCTTCATACTAACGCTTTATTCCACGTAGTTAGAGCTAATACTCCGAGAAATTCCACTTATATCACCAACAAAGCTATAAAGTGGCCAAGGCCCTGTAAATCTGACAGAAAAACTATCATATAATTTTATTTCATCCAAAAAATTACCTAAACCGTCAATTTTATCGTTATCAACCATACAGGACAGGTTTAATATCATTTTAGACGAAGCATCAGTTTTTTTAGGCTTTTCTATTACAATTTCACTGCAGCAAGACAAAACTTTATTATAAAAATAATCAGAAAACTTATTTATTTCAATTAAAACTTCATCCTTAATGGCCTTATCTAGTTTTTGTTTATACATATAAGCAACTCCCGGAGACTTCAAATCAATATCTTGCTTTAATTTAAGTAGATATTTATTTTCAAAAGCTATTTTATTTTCCAAAACATCCGTTGCACAAAAAAGCTGGACAACATATTCATTTTTATTTTTAAATCTACGCATCATGCAGGTTAGAGATTCTTGCTCTTCTTGAAGCCATTTTAATATTACATGATCAGAAGAAAGCTCTCCCTGAGCGCAGACAATCGTATCAAAACTAACAGGGACAACACAATCAAACACCTTACTCGCTTCATCGAGCACTCGATGATGATCCATCACCCACGCTCGAACTGAATCCGCCTCTGCCGATCGATAAGGCTGCGGAAGACAATCATGAACGATAGCGCATAAATCCCCGGAGATAATCATGCGAACCGGTTTGCCACCAATCCCCAAAGAAGTGAAAGACACTCTCTCCAAAATCAAGGCAAGACCATAAACGTACCTCCCATCCTCTTCAAAAGGTGGAAAAACCTTCTCCATCGCCAGCGCCCCCTCATTCAGACAAAAAAGGCCCTGTCCTCCATGGCAAACCCATGGCTAAAGCCTCATCTTTATCTATCAATCTCATCACGCCAACGCTCTGGATTCACAATACGATCCAAAACGTCACCAACCACTTGATCCAATCCATCGCGCACAGCTTGAACCGACTCAACAAGGTCATTATCCTTTTTGATTTCTTCTAGAGCAATTTCAAGCTCCATTAAAGCCTCTCCAAGACGCTCACACTCTGCCTCTCGGATAGAGCCTTCATCCATTCTTTTAACGGCTTCAATTTTAAGAGCATCGCGAATGACTTCAACAAGAGCTACGACCAACCCCAACAACCCCTGCTTCAAATTTCCTTCGTCAATATTAAGAGACATTAATTACTCCTTGTCAAGCGTTATCTTCAACACACCATTCCTATATTCAATTATATGAGACATTTCGTTTGGTATTCTAGGGACGACGTTCACGGATGCGATTAAAGTAATTTTATTCCCTTCAGAATATATATCCATACATGAAAATTCTTTATTTAATCCTATCTCATCCACAAACCACCACTGGAAAAACCATTGCTTACCGTCACACGGATCTATTTTTGATTCTTTAAAAACAATAATGGAGTATCCTAATATTTTTTCAGAATTTGTATTTATTATATGTTTTATTCTATAAATTATCTCAAAGTCATTCCTACAGCTTAAATCCCGTCTAAGATCCACTATGCTTGCATGACGTCTCCACCAAACGTCCAGCAGCAAAATTTTGCTTATTGAATCTATGGAATCCAACAAGTCAGATAAAAAATTCCTGTTGTCCATATTTAAATTTAATCTACGATAGCAATGGATTCTTCGTTTTTATCCAACAAAGACTCTCTAGCCCTGGCACTGACCCATCCGCACCAAGGACAACATTTCGACAAAAGCTCTTCCGTAAAAACTCGCTTTCCGCACTGAGGACATGTTTCCTTGCCTTTTTGCGCTTCTTTCCAGGCATCTGTATTGTAATTTGTTCCACTTGGAAATTCCAATCCATAATGAGCCGCAGTTTCGAAAGAAGCTAAAGCAGCTCGTATCTTTATTCCAAGCAATTCAACACCTGCTACAGACACGCAAATATCGGCATTGATAACTAAACCCTTATCTAAAACACGGTCGATAACATCGACCAGCGTCGAACTTGCCTCTCGTGTGGGTTGCATAGACATCGACCGTTCTCACCTCTCAGCCTTTATTTTTTTTAATCTTTCTATTAGATCATTTTCGAGTTCATCGTATTCATTTTCACTCAAGTTTCCATCTTCCAATGATTTTTGAATTTCTTTAAGCCTAGCTCTAATGGCATCTTCTGTCATCAGGCCTTCCTTATCTATTTCTTTTTTAATGGCAAGAATAATTTCTTTCGACAAAATAACGGGGATACCTATGAAAATATCTTTTATTAAACCTAACATGGTTTTTTAAAATAATTCATTTCCACATTCAAAAACGTATAGGGAGGCAGAGGAGCAATACACTTAAAATTAAATTTATTATTATACTTTTCATCCAATTTATGGATTGATTTTATAAAATCGTCTTTATCGGCTTTTTTTACAAGAAATGAGGCGTTTAGCACATTTTCTATACCAGATTCAGAGTCTTTATGGCTATCAAGAGCTATATTTTTGAAATAACCATATATATCATCAGAATAAATATTTCTTTTGTCTAGAAGCAATGATTCTACTAATTTGCCAGCATCTATTTTAATATTTTGTTTTTCTAACAAAGAAGATGTTTTATTAATTTTAGATTTAATTTTAACTATTTCCTTGTTGTTGACTTCAATTTCTTTTATTTCTGAGTTATAATCCCAATAAACCTTGACAACCACCTCAATGACGCCTGATAACCGATTTATTTCATTGACTATGGATTCTTTGCTTTTTTGCAGTAAATCCATCATTTCATTCTTAGATGCAAGTACACCAAATCCTGCTGGGAGTAAAGTGTATTTATCCATCAAAAATTCTTGCACGGTCGCGTGTGTGGAAATATTTTTCCTGGTCGGATATATTTCATCGTTACCAAAGTCACTGACAACAGCAGAAATTTTATCTATACTAATAGAATAAACTTTTGAACTATTAATACCAATTACATCAAAAATCTTAAAATCAGGCTCATTTATAATACCATAAAAATATTTATTTTTAATATTCATAAAATCACCTCTTGCGTTCCATTATACTATTAATGGCTAAATCAAAATGATTTTTAAGTATAACAATTTTATTTTCACCGTTTGAAGCCATATATTCTCTTAACGCCAAGCGAGCTGCTTCTTGACATAACTGCTTGAGCTCTGCTCCAGAAAAATCTTCTGTACGCATAGAAATTTCTTCAAGCGAGACATCGCCATCCAAAGGCATTTTTTTGCTATGTATCTTAAGGATTTCTATCCGATCATCTTTATCTGGAAGATTGAAATTTAAAATTAGATCAAATCTGCCCGGGCGAATGATCGCTGGATCTATCAAATCTTGCCTATTGCTTGCAGCTAAAACTAAAACATCTTTGAGCTCTTCAATTCCATCCATTTCGGAGAGGAATTGGCTGATTACTCGATCAATAACTTGAGAATCTCCAAAAGAATGTCTTAGAGGGACCAATGAATCAAATTCATCGAAAAATAAAATACAAGGGCTTGCCTGTCTCGCTTTACGAAATACCTCTCGAACTCCTTTTTCCGACTCTCCAACATATTTAGACAAAAGCTCCGAGCCTTTTACGGATATGAAATTAATTTCACTTTCGTTGGCCATGGCCTTCACCACTAACGTTTTACCCAATCCGGGAGACCCCGAGAGCAAGATGCCCTTCGGCGGCCGAAGCCCCACGCTCGCAAGCAGCTCGCCATGCTTAAGCGGCCAAGCCACCGCCTCCGAAAGCTGCCTCTTGATCTCGCGAAGGCCACCGACATCTTCCCAGCTCACGTCGGGCACCTCCACGAAAACCTCCCGAATGGCCGATGGTTCCACTTCTTTGAGGGCACCAAGGAAGTCGTCCATCATCACTTCCATTTGCAAAATATCGATGTCGGCGACCTCTTCGATCCGACAGGTGTAATCGGGAACGACCCTCCGCAGGACGCTCATGGCTGCCTCCCGACACAGGGCCTCCATATCGGCACCGACAAAACCGTGAGTCACTCGCGACAACCTCTCCAAATCGACATCGGAGGCGAGCGGCATGCCTCGAACGTGGATGCTCAATATCTCCAACCTGTCCCTCTGGTCCGGTATGGCGATCTCCAGCTCCCGATCAAACCGTCCCGGGCGACGAAGCGCCGGATCCAAGGCGTTGGGTATATTCGTCGCACCGATGACAATGACGTCACCGCGCGACTCTAGGCCATCCATCAGAGCCAACAGCTGCGCGACCACCCGCCTCTCCACCTGTTTCTCCCCGCCCATTTCCTCCCGCTTGGGGGCAATGGCATCGATCTCGTCGATAAAAAGAATCGACGGGGCATTCTTTCTGGCCTCTTCAAAAAAGCCCCTCAACCTGGCCTCGCTCTCACCATAAAACTTGCCCATAATTTCAGGCCCCGTCACATGGACGAAATACGCTGCCGTTTCACTGGCGACAGCCCTGGCGATCAGGGTTTTTCCACAGCCCGGAGGACCATAGAGCAATACCCCCTTCGGGGGATCTATACCCAGTCGATCGAAAAGGCGGGGACATTTCAGAGGAAGTTCGATCATTTCTCGTATTTTTTTAAGCTCTCTTGACAATCCACCTATATCTTCATAGGATATTTTGGATCTTTTAGTTGAATTTTGTTGAATTTTATCTAATAAAATACGAGTTTTTTGCGAAATAAGGACAGGTCCGCCAGGAGTGGTATTATTGACCAAAAAATCCTGATTCCTGTTTCCCATAAAGTTAACTCTTATGAAATCACCCTCTATAACGGCAAGACCTGTCAAAATGGATCCTATATAGGAAATATCCTTATCTCCAAGTGGAATACGAACGTTTGACAAAGGAGCTATGACAATCTTTTCCGCTAATTTAAAATCTATCTTTATTACATTGACGTTATTGTTCAATGACGTTTTTGCATTGTTTCTTAGAGTCCAATCCATTTGAATTATTCTTTTTCCTCGATCTTGCGGAAAAGTAGGCATTATTTTAGCTATAGTTTGCCTTTCTCCTTCAATCTGAACCACATCGCCTACACTTACACCCATTATTTCCATATCTACAGGGTCTATGCGAACAATTCCTCTCCCGACATCTTTTAAATTAGATTCAGCTACAATAAATACTGAATTATTGATTTTTCCCATTTTTAGGAGATATTTCTATTTTAAAAATTCCATTTAAATAAGAATGAAGGAGTGTGTTTTGGTTTACATTGAATTCAGTTTTGATTTCCTTAAAGTATTTTCTTGATTTGCTCTCTGCTTGAACAACTATAGTTCCATCTGTTATTTCAATCATAATATCTTCTTCATTCACGCCGGGCATTTCTAGAACTATAACCATTCTATCTTTTTCGTTAAAAATATCCGTTATAGGTTCCCTGACTTCTTGTTGGTTATTTTCCAAATCAGATATTTTTTTATTTCCAAATGTTTCAATTATCGGCTTGCCTGCTAAATTTTTTACAGTAAAACCATAAATGCCCCGAATTCCTTCGGGGCTTTCAATAGATCCCTTTTTTTCAACTACATCAAACCTATCGACCATATCCAATAAACTACCTAACCCCTTAAAAATTCCTTCAAAACTTATTTTACCTTTTTTGAAATCTATCTCTATTTTATCTTTCTCTTCATCCGGATTTTCTTTTTTTTTACTATTATCCATTGTCATTTACGCAACACCCCGATCTAGGCGCTAAAACATCTAATAATTCTCAACATTACCATATGGTTCTCTTTCAATATTGCTGGCTGCATCAATAATAAGCCTAGAAACCGAGGCTCTTTTTTTACTTGATATAATTGGCAATATAGTATCGTTGCATATTTCAATAAATCTATCTTCAGATATGTTGCCCTTTTTATCCAAAAAATCTATATATTTCGCTATTTTAATAGAAGACCGCACAGTGGGAGTAAGTTTATCCGAATAGTTATTTCTTATGGTTCTTATTAATTTAACTATTCTAACTATTTCGCTTTCACATAAATCCACTCTACCTCGCACAATTGCTACTTCCGTCTCTTCGTCAAAGCTGCTTAACTCCAATGTTACCAGTCTATCTTTTAATGCATCTTGACTTTTATAAACACCGGCATATTCCTCTGGGTTGGACGTGAATATCGCCCTGAAGTCGGGATGAACCCTAACGTAAGACTCTTTACCATTTCTACCCGAAACAGGAAGTATTTTACTCTCCAGCACTGATAAAAGGACGTTATTGGCCTCTGGTCTAGATCTAGTGAATTCATCATAGACAAGCGTCAGTCCACGCTCACACGCGACAGTCAGCCTGTTATCAAACCACTGAGACGTCATTACATCTTCTGTCTTGACAACAGACCTAATAAAATTGTCTTTAGTGTAATTATGACGATATCCGGACACATAACCGACCAGATCGGAAGTTCCAAATTCATGATCACCACAAATCAAAACGACAGGACGACCTATTTTTGCGGCCACATGCATCGCTAAAGTCGTCTTGCCCACTCCAGTAGGTCCGCTTAAATGAATAGGAAAGCCACAGGAAGAATAACTAAGGGCTTTTTCGGATATTTTTGATATGTATGGAGTTTCTACAAACTCCAAGCTTGGCCTTGAAGTAATAAGCGTCATCCTTCCTCGATCCATAACTTAAATACCTCCAAAATCACAGGATCAGTAATGCATTTCAAAATTCTCATCATTCACTGCGTCGCCATCGCTTGAGTCGCACATATCAGAGCTATTCTCTTTTTGCAGTTCTCTGCGCAACTCCATCAGGGCTTTATTTTTGTCAATAATAACTGCAAGCTTCTTTCTGGAATTCAAAAGGCGCGCCCTGGCTCTCTCGACCGATTGCAACCTAGAGGCGAAACGCCTCTTCTCTCGCTCGAGCATCGTTTGGAAATTGCGATCCTTTTCCAAATCCGGAGCATCGTTATTATCAAAGGCACGAAACAAAGCACCTGTCGTCCTGGCTTTTTGGCCACGGAAAACTTCAGCATTGCTTTTAATATGGCGCATTGTTCGAAGTTTAGTCAGAGCTTCACTTTTCACCGATTTCTACCTCCCCTTCTGACAAAGGGAAATAAAGCTTACCCTCCCTTCGAATCCCGCCCTCATCCAAGAGATTTCTTGACACTCGTCCCAACGCCACTGTGGCCATGCCCAACTTATCGGCCACATCGGTCAGGGAGATACCTTCAGGATGCGCCTTAATGACTGACAAAAACCTGGTCTTAAGATCTTCCCCCGTCACAGCAAAGTCCTCTTCCTCCGTTGCGCGTTCAAGTACGGAGCAATCCGGGTCCCTCTCATCCGCCTCGGGAGAGGCGTCATCTCTTGATTCGACGGAAGGTTCGGCTTCAACCTCATCGTCTTCGCAAGACTCTTCATTCACAAGGCATTCCGACCAAACCGCTCTCGTCTCCTCAAGCAAGTCAATAATGACCTGCCTTTCTTTGTTTAAATTATTTCTTAACATATCTACGCTTTGTTTCATGTTGGAAATATCCGCTAATCTTTTTTGACGTAATTCATCGAATTGATTTTTTAATGATTCACGAATGTCACTTAAAATATCTTTAACCTCTTTATGCAGGTTTTCTATCTCAATCTTACGGTTATTGATATTCAATCTAACATTTTCATTATACTGTTTTTTTAGCGATAAAATCTTTTCTCTTGATGCTTCTATTCTCTTCTTATTTTCTTCTTTGAGCTCTTCTCTTATATCTGGGGTATTTTTTTGGGATGCCAACCTTGACGCCTCAAAAAGAAGATCAAGCTCTTTTTTGAAGCCATCCAACATATCTGCCGTGGATTTTTTAATTTCCATGACTTCTTCTTCTATTTTCTTTTTATTTTGAACCAGCTTTGATTTCATCGACTCTTTCTCATCAAATCTCTCGGTAGAAAAGGTTTTAAGTGTTTCATCTATTGTTTTTTTAAGATCTTGGAGATTTTGATATCTATCGGCATGAGAATCAGCCAACTCCTGAACCAATGACCTAGTCTCTTCCAATAAATTCACAGTCCATCCCTCCTCGGTTATTATGGTTTTAAATCTCAAAACCCATTATTTTGCAATTTAACATAAAAATTCATCTAAATGCATTAATAATCAAATTTCATCGCGTGTTGCGATAGGTTCTATTCTATATTGCGATCTTTCATCTTTAAATCTACCCAAAGTGGCTCTTACTTCTTCTCTTCTTAAATCCCTATCTTGTTCTCTTGTAAATCTACTTTTTATTGTTTCAAGCTGCCACATGTCTTTCATTTCTAGGGAGCTGGACCGCTCCAACAGGCGGCGCATAGAATTGTTCCATTCCAACATTATTTTTTTATAGCATTGAATTTTATACTGAAATTTACATAATTGCTGAAATACGTCGTCTCCGTTTTTTTGATAAGTCCCTTTCATTTCATCAACGAAACATTCCAGCTCTTTTTTATCTATAGTCTTTTTAATGCAATTATAAACTTTAGTTTTAAGAGTTAGCGTCAACTCTATCTGTTCTTTTAAATATCTCCTCAGAGATAGCTCGATTTCTTGACTATCAGCTATAAGAACGTCTCTATCTTTATCTATTCCATCAAAAAGCCTATTCATGAAGTTATCAAAATCTTTTTTTCTGAAAGAACAATTTCTCGCTGCCATCTCTCTCAAGTCTACGCGCAGGTGATCGCGCTCTTTATGAAGGATTTCCAAATCCTCCGCCAAGCTCGACGTGACCTCATGGACCGTAGAGACCATCTCTTCCACCATGAGGATCCTTGACGAATGGGCATCGATAAGATCAAGGAGCATACATTCATCCATTTTCGATACTTGGCCTCCCGAGGAAGGGCATATGGCCTGGCAGGGCACGCTTGCGAAACAAGGGAACCCTGGCAGACCTCCACAAAGGAACTTACGCGGAGATCGGAGCCGTCAGGCCGACCGCTTCGGCGTACTTCAGGTAGGTCTCCACACCGGCGACGACCACCCGTGCCTCGACGGTCAGAAGTTCCAGCCCCAACAGGGAGATCCGCACCCACGCATCGATCACGAGACCCTTGTCGAGAATCCGATCGATGACCTCAGCCAGACCCGACGAAGCCATAGACGTCTGCACTGCCATTTCGTTCCGCCTCCTTACGAGTCTTTCCTTGGGCTTTCCTTGCCTCCTGCGGGAGGGCGCCGCCGATCCCTACGCGGAGATCGGAGCCGTCAGGCCGACCGCTTCGGCGTACTTCAGGTAGGTCTCCACACCGGCGACGACCACCCGTGCCTCGACGGTCAGAAGCTCCAGCCCCAACAGGGAGATCCGCACCCACGCATCGATCACGAGACCCTTGTCGAGAATCCGATCGATGACCTCAGCCAGACCCGACGAAGCCATAGACGTCTGCACTGCCATTTCGTTCCGCCTCCTTACGAGTCTTTCCTTGGGCTTTCCTTGCCTCCTGCGGGAGGGCGCCGCCGATCCCTACGCGGAGATCGGAGCCGTCAGGCCGACCGCTTCGGCGTACTTCAGGTAGGTCTCCACACCGGCGACGACCACCCGTGCCTCGACGGTCAGAAGCTCCAGCCCCAACAGGGAGATCCGCACCCACGCATCGATCACGAGACCCTTGTCGAGAATCCGATCGATGACCTCAGCCAGACCCGACGAAGCCATAGACGTCTGCACTGCCATTTCGTTCACCTCCTTTCTTGTACGCTAAACTTGCAGAATACTACATCAGCATTCTTCAAGGAACAAGGCCTTTTTAGCATTTTTTAATAAATATTTATACTTCTTGACATGAATCTCCGTCAGACAGGGGCAATAATATTAGAAGATACTGCTCTGTTCTCCGCCTTGTTTCATTTTTTTGGAAAACACGACCAACAGCACCCCCGGCAATCGCTTCAGGGGAGACAAGACAGACCAGCACCGCAGGACCTCGGAGAGGCCCGCGTACGAGAACGAACCCACAGCCGGATTCACCTGGGGCTCAACCCCAGCACGACAACCCTGCTACGGCGACGGAACAGGCGAAAAGGGGAGAGGAGAGGTAACATAGGGAGAACAGCGGAGAGGAAGATGGGAAGGAACGGCGTCGAACGTCGTTTTCGCTTCGCTGCACCTGTGAAGGGAAGGCCAATAGAACAAGACGAACTATTGAAAATTGCAACCTTACAAGCAGATTATAGCACCTGATTGCCTCTGTCAAGGACCGCTTTTTCTCTTTATCGTGGACGAAGAGGGCTCGTCTCCGCCCGTGGGGAAGGCTCGGAAAGCCCCTGGCGGAAGGGGACGGGCTGTCGCACCATGACGGCGTCCAGGAAGACGTCTTTCGAGGCTTTTGACCGCCCGAATCGGCTCTGGCTCGCGAAAACAGGGAGAAAACGGTCGGTCCGGGATGCCCTTCGGGCAGTCTTCACCGCTCCCGACGGGAGGCCTCCTTGCGGAAAGGACGACGAACCATGGGGAAAGGCCCTTCGGAGACAGGAATTCCTTCCTCGGCTCTTTCGGATAGAATCTCTCCGCCCTTCCGCCTCATAGGGGGCGATCCCTCGTTCACGGGAACTCCGCTGAAAAAAGGCGCCGTTTTTCGCCACCCCTTCGACGGGGAAGGAGGCCAACGTCTCTGGGTCGATTCGGGGCGCTCGGCCCTGGCCGTCGCCCTGGCCGCCCTGAGGGAGAGGGGATCTCGGCGGGCCTGGCTGCCCTTTCTCTGCTGCAGCTCCGTCGTCGAGCCCTTTCTCGAGGCCTCCTTCTCGCTCCGCTTCTACGGCCAGTCGGGCCGCACCCCTTTCTGGACCGCTCCCCCCTCGGAGCTGAGACCGACAAAAGACGACGTCCTTCTGTTCATCCACTATTTCGGCTTCCTCAACGAGGGGATGGCCGCCTTTCTCGACGGGCTCGACGAGGCCAGGCGTCCCTTCGTCGTCGAAGACGCCGTCCCGGCCTCCCTCACCGAAGGGACGGGGCGTTGGGGCGACGTCACCCTCAGGAGTTTCCGCAAATTTCTCCCCGTCGCCGACGGCGCCGTCGTCGCCTCCCGCGATGCCTTCCTGGCGGGAACGGTCTGCCTGGGGGCACCCGACATCCGACGGCTGCGGCTCAAGGGCTGGGCCGCCCTGGGGCGGTACCTCTGCCCCGACGAGGGACGGCGCTGGCTCGCCCTGGCTCGCCAGGGCGAGGAGCGCTTCGACGGAAGGCCCCGGCTCCCCTCGCCTCTGAGTCTGAAGATCCTGGCGCGCTGCGATCTGCCCTCCGTCGTCGCGGCTCGGCGACGGAACTACGAAAGGCTCCTTGAAGAGCTCGAGCGCCACCGTATCCTGGACCCTCTTCACCCTATCGCGGAGAGGCTCCCTCCCCACGTCGTCCCCCAGGGACTGCCCCTCCGCCTTTTCGGTGGCTCCCGGGACGAAGTCCTGCGCCGCCTGCGCCGTGAAGGGATCTTCTGCCCCGTCGACTGGGGCGTCAACAGCCTGGCCGAGGCTCCCGCCGAGGAGGATGCAGGCGTGGCCCGCTCCCTTCTCGTCCTTCCCGTCGATCAGGGGCTGAACGGCCAGGCTCTGTCCTTCATCGCCGACAGGGTGGGAGACGCCCTGCGGACGGGCGGACAGCCCCCTTCACTCTCGCGCCGCCGGGGAGACCGGCCGGCGACACGTTGATGCGATACTTGCAATATTCACAGTCAAATAAAAAAACAACGCAACAGGAGGGGCAACGGCGCCGACGGCCGAGACCGAAGCTGATATAATACCGTCACGCTCTCCCGGAGCGGAGTCCCCTCAATACCTCTTTTAACGGATTCGGAAAGGGTGTGTCCTCCTTGCTTGGTCGTCTCAAAATCGGTCCGAAACTGACCCTCAGCTTCGGCGTCCTCCTTCTGCTCTTCTGCCTCGCCGGTTTCTTCGCCTGGAGAAACCTCGACGTCGTCAGAGCCGGGGCGGACGATCTCGCCCTGGCCCGCATCCCTCAGGTCTCCTCGGCCACGGGCGTGGAGCGCAACGCCTTCCTCAGCATGTATTCCATCCGGGGCTACGCCCTCTCCGAGAGGGAGGATTTCCGCCGCAAGGGGGAGGAGTATCTGGAGTGGACCCAGGCGGCCATCTCCCAGCTCGGCGTCCTCACGGACCGTTTCGCCCAGCTGGCCGACTCCAGGGAGGCCGTGACCGAGGCCCAGCGACAGCTCGATCTCTACCGGAGCGAGTTCGAGGGCACGACGCGATCCGTCGCCGCGATGGCTGCCGCCAGGGAGGCCATCGTCGCGGCCGGAAGCCGTTTCGACGAGGAGGGCCAGGCGCTGCTCCAGAACCAGAGGGACGTCCTCGAAGAGGGCTTCACCTCCGGGGCGAGCCAGTTCTTCCTCGAGCTTTCGGCCCGACGGATCTACGAAACGGAGGCGGCCGTCATGGCGGGAACGGGGCTCCGCCTGCGCACCTTTCAGGCCCTGGCCCAGGACCGCCCCGAGATGCTCGAGGGCATCGAGACCGATTTCGACGCCCTGGCCGCCTCGCTCCGCGATCTGGAGCGGAAGGTCACCCACGGAGAGAGCCTCCTTCAGGTTCAGGCCCTCGACAAGGCTCTCGAGGACTTCAGGGCCAACCTCCTCCAGCTGCGCCAGACCTGGAAGGATCTGAGAACCGCCGGCCTCCAGCGGGAGGCGGCCGGCGAGGCCCTTCTGACGGCCGCCCGCACCGTCTCCCAGAGCGGCCTGAAAAGCACGCAGGCCATCGCCGCCGAAGCCCAGAGCCGAGCCGTCTCGACGGCCCGTACGCTGGGAATCACCATCGCCATCGCCCTGCTGGCCGGCGTCGTCGTCGCCTTCCTGATGACGCGGGCCCTGACGCAGCCCCTCAAGCGGGCCCTTTCCCTGGCGGAACGGGTCCAGAGGGGGGACCTCACCGTCACGCGGGAGGATTTCTGCACGGAGAACTGCGACGAGATCGGCTTTCTGGCCGACGCCCTGGCCCGCATGGTCGCCACCCAGCGCGACGTCATCGAATCGGTCATCGCCGAGGCCGGGAGCGTCGCCGAGAAGGCCTCCTCCCTGGCGGCCTATTCGCAGGAGACCAACGCCTCCATGGAGGAGGTCAAGGCCTCCGTCGACCAGACGGCCCAGCTCTCCGAGACCAACTCGGCGGCCCTGGAAGAGGCCAACGCCGGCGTCGAGGAGGTGGCCTCCGCAGCCCAGGCCTCGGCCGAAGCGGCCTCGGGCGGAGCCGAGGCCGCAGAGAGGACGCGCCGCCACGCCGAGAAGACGACGGAGGAGATCGGAGAGGTCATCGGCGCCCTGACGACCGTCAGCGGCAAGAGCAGGGAGACGCTGGAGGGGGCCAAACAGCTTCAGCAGTCCGTCGGCGAGATCGGCAACTTCGTCGCCACCATCGTCGGCATCGCCGACCAGACGAACCTCCTGGCCCTCAACGCCGCCATCGAGGCGGCCCGGGCCGGAGAGGCGGGACGGGGTTTCGCCGTCGTCGCCGAAGAGGTCCGCAAGCTGGCCGAGGATTCGGCCCGAGCCGCCCAGGAAGTCAACACGCTCACCGACAGGCTCCGGAAAGAGGCCCACCACTCCCAGGAACTCTCCGACGAATCGGCCCGGATCACGGCCGCCACGGCGGAGCGGGCCGGGAAGGCCAGGGAGAACCTCGGCCACCTGCTCAAGGAGATCGTCACCGTCAGCGACGCCATGGGGCACATCGCCTCGACGGCGCAGGAGCAGTCGGCCTCGAGCCAGGAAATGGCCGCCGCCATCGACGGCGCCACCCGGTCGACCCTCGACGTCGTCCGCATGGTCGAGGCCATCAAGGCGGCCGCCGAGGAAACGGCCACGACGTCCGAGGGCGTCGCCACGGAAGCCCAATCCATGGCCGAGACGGCCTCCCGCCTCCAGAAGCTCGTCGAATCCTTCACCGTCGCCCGGGCCTCCGAGCCGGGCCTGGTCCCGGCGGCCCTGCCGGAGAAGATCTGAGCGCACGACACAGGACAAAAAAGGTTCCGGCCTCCGCGGAGGCCGGAACCTTTTTTGTCCTGTCGGGAGGCCGTGCGGCTTCCGGGCCTTTCCTCTCCAGAGCCTTTCCTCAGCGGAGAGGGACCAGCCCCCCCTTTTCCCCGTCGACGACGAAGCGCTCCGTGAGACGGCGGAGGTCGTCGGCCGTCTCCATGACCGAAGCCGTCCTGTCGATGAGGGCGATGACCTTCTCCGACCGGTCCACCTGCTGGGCCGTGGCGACGATGATGCGCCCTATGGCCGCCGAGGAGCCGGTTTTTCTCGAGCGCGGCCCCGGTGCTCCCGTTCAGAAGGGCCTGCTTGGCCACGAGGGCCTGGTAGAGATCGCGGTCGCCGTTGAGGACGAGGCTCTGAGCCACGAAAGCCTCCTGGTGAATCCTTTCCATGAGATCTCTGTAGACGACGCCGGCCGAGCGGACGGAAAAGGCCGCCACGCCGACGATGCCCCGAAGCGGCACATCTCAAAAAGCGACCCCCTCACCGTTCTGCGACGGAGACGAGAACGTCTCCGTCGCTTTATCATTTTACATGACTCGCCTACCGACGAGAAGGTCGAAGGCGTTACTGATTGAGAGGGATTGAAGTTTAAAGACACGAACAAACCCGACGCCGGGAAAAGGCAGGGCTTCAGGGCGCGCCTCGCGCCTCCCGGAGAACCGCACGGCTAATTTCGCACAGCAGTTGTCTTCCCAAGAAAGGACAAGGACAATTCGGCCTCATCGATCCTTTCGCCGTGCGGCATTCGCCTCGCCGGCAGCCCGAATCGACGAAAAAAGAGCGAAAATTCCCATCGCCCCGGCAAAGACGCGGCCGGGGGAGCGGAAACGTTCCCTCGGACCGACACCGGCGAGGTGGTTTGAGCGAAGCTCAAGCGGCTCCGACGACGTTTATCCTGACCGAGCCTGCTCTTCGGATTCAGGGCACGAAAAAGGCCGTTCCCCGGGAGTCCCTTTCCCGAGATGCGGAGGGGAGGGTCTCGGCAGAACCTGCCGAGACCCTCCCCTCCGGGACCGCCAAAATCGCCCCGTCGATCCTATGGCCGACTCTCTGGCGGACCAGAGTTTTTTTACCCCTCCGGATCTGCCGGTGCGGGCCTTTCTCCGGCCCGGCCCGAAAGACCCTCTGGATTTTTAATGGAGACGCATCTCTCCCGTGAGGTTCTTGAGCTCTTCGGAAAGGCGGAAGATGGCGTCGAGGTCGCCGAAGGAGGTTCCCAGGCGGAGCGAATGTTCCTCGACGAGGGCGCCCGTTCCCCTGATCCCCTCCTCGATGCCGTCGACGCCCTCGTTGACGCTTTTGAGGATCGTCTCGATCTTGGCCGCCGAATCGACGCTCACATCGGCCAGCTTGCGGACCTCGTCGGCGACGACGGCGAACCCCCGGCCGTGGACGCCGGCACGGGCGGCCTCGATGGCGGCGTTGAGGCCCAGGAGCTTGGTCTGATTGGCCACGTTGCGGATGAAGGAGAGGATCTCGTCGGTCTCGTTGACCATCTTCCTCGCCTCGCCGCTTCTGAGAAGAAGCCTCTCGGAGGTGGCCGTCATCGACTCGATGCCCGTCTTGAGCTCGGCGATGCCCTCCTGGATCGTGGCGATGCGCTCGAAGAGGCGCGTGGCCAGTTCCTCGAACTGGAGGGCCTTGCGCTGGGACTGGAGACGGCGGTAGCCGATCTCGGACAGGGTGTTGGTGACGAGAAAGAGGAGTTCGGCGGCGTTGCGGATCGACTCCTCGGGGCGGATCTCGATCTTGGCCAGGGCCTGGATGTAGCGGTCGGGATCGACGCCGATGTCGGAGGCGATGCGGCGGAACTTGGCCTCGTCGGGCTTGGCGGGAAGGATCTGGCCCGCCAGGACCGACCCGAGCTGGCGGCCGTCGACGACGATGGGCGCCCCCATGTCCATGAGACCGGCGTGGCAGAAGTAGACCGAGGGCTTGCCCGTCCGGGCCGCCTCCTCGCCGCCTTTGCGGTCGCACTCCTCGCAGAGGCGGCGCCCCTTCTCGGTCTGACGCGTCAGGTTGATGCAGAAGTCGGTGAAGCGGCTCGGCTCCGTGACGGGCTTGCCCTCCTTGTCGACGGTCACGGCGGCCATTCCCATGGCCTTGGCGAAGGCGTCCTGAAACTTCTGCATGAACTTCACGTCGAGGATATCCTGCAACGCCAGCTCTTTTTCCATCGGCACATTCCCCCCGTCTTCAATCTCCTTTTTTAATATTAAGACTATGTCACGGAGAAATGAAAGCAAGGGGTTTTTGTTTTTTTGTCCTTTTCCCTCTTTTTTGATCCCAACGATCGTTCCGACCGCTAGGATCGGGGCGATGCCTTCTCTCCCCCCCTTTCGCCCAATCCCTTCATGGAAAGGGAAATGCGCTTCCGGGCCCTGTCGACGTCGACGACGGAGACGGTGACGCGCTGGCCCGGCCTGACGACGGAGGCCGGGTCGGCGACGAAGTGATCGGCCAGGCGGCTGACGTGGACAAGGCCGTCCTGATGGACGCCGACGTCGACAAAGGCGCCGAAGGCCGTCACGTTGGTGACGACGCCGGAGAGAATCATGCCCGAGCGGAGGTCGTCGATCTCCTTCACGTCGGGATCGAAGGCGCAGCTCTCGAAGGCCTCGCGGGGATCGCGGCCGGGCTTTTCCAGCTCGGCCAGGATGTCCTTCAGCGTCGGCAGCCCCACGTCGTCGCTGACGTAACGGGTCACATCGATGGCCCGTCGTCGTTCGGGATCTTTCAGAAGGTCCTCGACGGAACAGCCCAGGTCCCGGGCCATCTTCCGGACGAGGGGGTAGCGTTCGGGGTGAACGGCGCTGCCGTCGAGGGGGTCGTCGCCGCCCCGGACGCGCAGGAAACCGGCACACTGCTCGAAGGCCTTGGGTCCCAGACGGGGAACGGCACGCAGCTCCGATCGGCTCCGGAAGGGCCCCTGAGCCTCGCGATGGGCGACGATCTTGGCGGCAAGGGACTCGCCCAGCCCCGAGACGTGAGTCAGAAGCTGGCGGCTGGCCGTGTTGACTTCGACGCCGACGGCGTTGACGCAGGAGAGGACGACGTCGTCCAGGGAGGACTTGAGGAGTTTCTGATCGACGTCGTGCTGGTACTGGCCGACGCCGATCGATTTGGGATCGATCTTGACGAGCTCGGCCAGGGGGTCCTGAAGACGGCGGCCGATGGAGACGGCCCCTCGGACGGTGAGGTCCTGGTCGGGAAATTCCTCGCGGGCCACGTCGGAGGCCGAGTAGATGGAGGCGCCGCTTTCGTTGACGAGGACGACGGGAATCGACGACCCCAGGTCGAGGTCCTTCAGGAAGGCCTCGGCCTCGCGCCCTCCCGTACCGTTGCCGACGGCGACGGCCTCGATGGAGAAGCGCTCGACGAGGGCCCGGACCTTCCGCTCCGCCTCGGATCGGTCCTTCCTCCCCACGGCGTAGACGACGTCCGTGGCGAGCAGCCTTCCCTGGCCGTCGAGGGCGACGACCTTGCAGCCCGTGCGGATGCCGGGGTCGACGGCCAGAAGGCGCTTCTGTCCCAGGGGGGAGGCCATGAGAACCTCGCGGACGTTGCGGGCGAAGACGGCCACGGCCTCGACGTCGGCCTTCTTTTTCAGCGCTCCCCTCAGCTCCGTCTCCATCGAGGGGGCAGCCAGGCGGCCATAGCCGTCGACGACGGCCCGGCGGACCTCCTCGGCGGCCGCTCCAGAGGCCGTGACGAAAAGGCGCTCCAGGACCTTGACGCCCTCGTCGGCCTCGGGCTGGAAGGAGAGGGAGAGGAAACCCTCCTTCTCGCCCCGGAAGAGGGCCAGCAGACGATGGGAGGGGGCCTGGCGGGCCTTCTCGCTCCAGTCGAAGTAGTCGCGGTACTTGGCCCCCTCCTCCTCCTTCCCCTTGGCCACGGAGGAGCGGACCTCGGCCCGGCGCACGAAGAGAAGGCGCAGGGCATGACGGGCCCGGCCGTCTTCGCTGACGGTCTCGGCGATGATGTCCCGTGCCCCGGCCAGGGCCTCGTCGACGTCGGCGACGCCCTTCTCGCCGTCGACGAAGGCCCGGGCCGCCTCGAGGGGATCGGCGAGGATCTCTCTGCCCTGAGCGGCGGCCAAGAGCCTTTCGGCCAGGGGGGCGAGCCCCTTCTCGCGGGCCATCGTGGCCCGCGTCCGTCTCTTGGGGCGGTAGGGAAGGTAGAGGTCCTCCAGCTGGGTCATGGTCCGGGCCGCCTCCAGGGCCGTCCGGAGTTCGTCGGAGAGGAGATCCCTCTCGGCCAGGGAGGCGACGATGGCCTCTCGGCGCCGGTCCAGCTCGGCGAGCTGGACGAGGCGGTCGCGGATGGAGACGAGGGCCACCTCGTCGAGGGATTCCGTCGCCTCCTTGCGATAGCGGGCAATGAAGGGGACCGTGCTTCCCTCTTCGAGAAGGCGGGCGGCGGCGGTAACCTGAGAGGAGCCCAGGGAGAGTTCGGCGGCGATCTCTTCGACGTGACGAGCGTTCATGTGAAAACCTGCCTTTCCTGTCTTGGGGCCCGAGGCCCCCAGCGACGGGCGAGGCACGAGGCCCGGCCCGAACGTTCCGCAGCAAGAAGCGACAGGCCCCGAAGGACCTGTCCTTTTCGTCCGGCCCGATTGATCGGGTAAAAGAGAGCCCTTACGGCGGACTCAATCGGTGAGGAAGCGAAGGACGATGTCGACGGCCTGGCCCCGAGTGACGCTCGAAAAGGGATCGACGGCGGCCTCGAAGCCCAGAGAGAAGAGGAGGCGCCTCTGCCTGAAATCCTCGACGATCTCGGCCAGGCCACGACGGCGTCCCGTCGAGGCGTCGAGGGCCCGGAGAAGGACGGACAGGCGGAGCCTGGGGCCCTCGTTGAGGAAGGGCCCCAGGGGATCGTCGAGGTCCAGGGCCCGCCGGAGCAGGAGCTCGCCTTCGGCGACGGTCAGGGGACGGTCGACGCCGAAAAGGCCCTTCGTCGATCCCTGGCGCGAGGCGGCAAGGACGGCATCGAGGTCATCGATGCGCGGCGCCGGCGACGTGGGCAGGGCGAGGGGGTCGATCCAGCCCCGGACGGTGGCGACCTGGACGGAGGGCCAGAGAGGATGGGTTTCGGCCACGTCGGAGAAGAGGCAGAGGGCGATGCGGCTTCCCCCTTCGGCGACGGCCCGCTGGACCTTGAGAGGATCGACGCGACGGGGGGGCAGCCCTTCCGCGACGGCCAGGGCCGCCAGGGCACCTGCGGCCTGGCCCGTGGCCATCGAGATGGGCTGAAGGCGAAGGGCTCCCGCGGCGAGGCGCGTCATGGAGAGATTTTTCTCGGCGGCGACGAGGCCGTCGATCCTCTCGGGGATGAAGATCCCGATGGGAACCTGGAAGGGACCGCGGGGCCTGTGAGCGGCAATGGACTCGTGAGTCTCCCCGAAGGCGGCCTCCAGTTCTTCCGTCTCGTCCGAGCCGTGAAGGTCCAGGATGTAGCGGCCCGTGGCGACGGATGTCGCCTCTTCCCGTCCGGGAGCGCCCTCGAGGTAGCTGTCGCCGTTTGCGCGCAGAGCCGCCGACGTGAGGGTCTCGACGCCGACGAGACGGCGCCCCTCCCGGACGTAGGGAACGGGCGGGAAACGGCGGGCCAGGGACGCGTAGCGCGCCGGAACCCCTTCTTTCACGGCCTCCCAGGTGGCTCCGTCGTCGAACTCGTCGTCGGCCACGGACCAGGGCAGACCCAGTTCGACCTGGACGTAGTGGAGGAAGCCCAAGGTCTTGATCATGGCCAGCTCGTGGGCCCGGCGTCGGAAGGAGAGGTCCTCCAGATAGGTCACGGGAAGACCGCTCCGTCCCTCGTACCCGCCCTCGCCCGGGTAGTCGTTTCCCCAGTTGACGCCGCTTTTCGTCAGCAGCTGGAGGCTCAGAGGCGACGAGCCGTCGGCGTTGCCCGGAACGGACGAATCGGGCAGGCCTCGGTAGCCGTTGTGGGTGGCCATGTCGACGGGAAGCCTGACGGGATAGCCCGAGAAGGGAAACCCGTCGAGGGCCAAGTGGTTCCTGTAGGTGGAGACTCCATCGTCGTAGCCGGGCGGAGCCTCGTCGACGCGCAGCTCGGCCGGAACGCCGCCGGGATATTTCTTGAGGACGGCGACCCAGGTGATGTCCTGGATGCGGGCGTCGTCGTCGAAGCCCTCCTGCCGGAGGCCTCCGTCGGCGACGACGTTCCGTCCCGTCCGGTAGGCCGCCCCGGCCAGGGCAAGCAGGTCACCCCACTCGGTGGCGTCGATGACGACGGAGGCCCCGAAAGGTTCCTCCCTGCCGTCGACGAGGGCGACGACGCCCTTAAGGACGTCTCCGTCGCGGAGAACCTTCACGACGGAGGCCCTCAGGAAGAGGTCGACAGAGCCGCCGAAGCGGCAGGTCTCGTCGATCATCTCTCTCAGGACGGCCTCTCCGACGGCGGGCTCGAAGGCGAAGGTGAAGGTCTCCCAGTAGCAGGTCCCCACCGATTTGCCCCTCTCGCCGTAGAAGGCCCGGACGCGGTCGTAGAACTCGCCGTAGAGGCCGCTGCGGTTGCCGTACATGTCGTCCATCGTCGAGACGGCCGAAGCCGTCATCTGGCCGCCGACGACGGACGACTCCTCCAGAAGGGCCACGGCGGCCCCCATGCGGGCCGCCTCAATGGCCGCCGCCGTCCCGCCCGGTCCGGCGCCGACGACGACGACGTCGTAGGAGGCCGCCCGGGCCGACGGGCCGACGCAGCCCATCCAGATCAGAACGAGCAGCAATGCCCTGCCGATCCTCACCGATACATCTCCCTTCCTCATCGGGACGTCACCGGTCCCGCACGGACGAGAGGAACCCCTTGATCTTTGTTCCCTCTCCCCTTATATTCTCCGACAGGATCGACGCTTAGGGAAGCCCTCGCCCCTCGTACCCGCCCTCGCAAAAAGAGACCCTTTCGCCGCCTGCAGGCCGGCCCAATCCGGCAGAGACCGTTTCCCCCGGGGGAAACGGCTCTTTCGTGAAGACAGGAGATGAAGAACATTTTCGCTTTCCTTGCAGCCGCCCTGCTCCTCGCGGGAACCGGTCTTGCGGCGCTTCTTCCCCGGATGCGGGAGGAGGTGGCCGTCGCCGGAGTCTTCGCCGCCGCGGCGACCGTTCTCGTCCCCGTCGTCACGGTTCTGAGAGGGGGACCGGTCTCCCCTCTTTCCCTTCCCTGGCCCCTCCCCTGGGGAAACCTCTCTCTGGGTCTGGACGGCCTTTCGGCCCTCTTCTGCCTGCCCACCGTCGTCCTGGCGCCCCTGAGCGCCCTCTACGGCCTGGGCTATCGCCGCGGCGGGGGGAAGAAGGCGTCGCCTTTCCTCTTCAACCTCCTCGTCGCCTCGCTGCTGCTCATCCCGGCCGCCCGCGACGGGCTCCTCTTCCTCCTCTGCTGGGAGACGATGGCCCTCTCGTCCTTTTTCCTCGTGGGCGAGCATCACGAGGCGGAAAAGGTCCGCCGAGCCTCCTGGATCTACCTGGTGGCGACCCATCTGGGCACGATGGCCCTTCTGGCCTTTTTCGCCTTTCTCGGCAATGAGGCCGCCTCCCTCTCCTTCGAGGCCTTCGCCGGCCTCGACCTTTCCTCTTCCGCCGCCACGACCCTCTTTCTTCTGGCCCTCGTCGGCTTCGGAGCGAAGGCCGGGTTGGTTCCCTTCCACATCTGGCTGCCCGAGGCCCATCCCGCCGCGCCGAGCCACGTCTCGGCCCTTCTCTCGGCCGTCATGCTCAAAATGGGCCTTTACGGCCTGCTGCGGACCCTGACCTTTTTCCAGCCCCGGGAGAGCTGGGGGTGGGCCCTTCTCTTTCTCGGCCTCGCCTCGGCCCTTTCGGGCCTTCTCTTCGCCCTGGGGCAGAAGGACCTGAAGCGGATGCTGGCCTATTCGAGCGTCGAGAACGTGGGCATCGCCGTCCTGGCCTTCGGCATCGCCCTCGTAGGCCGCTGCCGCGACCTGCCCTCCGTGGCCTTTCTGGCCTTCTCGGGAGGTCTGCTCCACGTCCTCAACCACGCCCTTTTCAAGGGACTCCTCTTCCTGGGGGCGGGGGCGGTCCTCCGCCGCTGCGGCACGGGGGAGATGGACCGTCTGGGAGGGCTCCTGAGGGTCATGCCCCGGACGGGCGGCGCCCTCTTCGTCGGGAGCTGGGCCATCGCCGCCCTTCCGCCGCTGAACGGCTTCGTCGGTGAATTTCTCCTCTACCTGGCCGGCATCGAAAGCGTCATGGCGAAAGAGATGCCCTCCATCGCGGCCGGCGCGATCGTCCTCGCCGGCCTGGCCTCCGTCGGGGCCCTGGGAGCGGCCTGTTTCGTCCGGTTCTTCGGCATCGTCTTCCTCGGCCAGGGCCGTTCCGAAAGCGCCCTCCAGGCGACGGAGGCGCCTCGTTCCATGACGCTCCCCCTTGCCCTTCTGGCCCTGCTCTGCCTCGCCGCCGGTCTCGCCGCTCCCTTCATGCTCTTTCTGGCGGCGCCGGGAGCGGCCATCCTGACGGAAAGCGCCGATGGGACGCTCCTCGCCGGGGCTTCGGCGACGCTGCAAAAGCTCACCCTGTCCACAGGCCTCCTCGTCGCCGCCGTCGCCGTCGTCGCGGCCGTCCGCCGGGGCCTCTCCGGCAGGGCGCCGCGGGACGAGGGCCCCACCTGGGATTGCGGCTACGGGAGGCCCACGCCGCGAATGCAGTACACGGCCACCTCCTTCAGCCGCCCTCTGACGGACCTCTTCGCCCCCCTCCTGAGAACAGGCTTTCGGGGACACCGCCCGGAGGGCCTCTTTCCCGAGCCCGTCTTTCTCTCGACGGAGACGCCAGGAACGGGAGACGACGGCCTTTTCCGGCCCCTTTTCCGGGCCGTCGATCGGCTCCTGGCGCCGCTGCGCCTCCTCCAGCAGGGGCGGGTCCAGCTCTATGTCCTTTACATCGCCCTCACCCTCGTGGCGCTTCTGATCGGAAAGGCGGGATCGCTCCGATGACCTCCTGGCTCTTCCCCCTGGCAGCCTGGCTCGCCGCCCCCCTCCTGCCGGGCCTGATCCATCGCGTCAAGGCCCGCTTCGCCGGAAGGCGGGGCACATCGGCCGTCCAGCTCTACCGCGACATGGCCAAGCTCTTCCGCAAGGGCGTCGTCGTCAGCGACGTCTCCTGCGGCCTCGTCCGTCTGGCCCCCCTCTGCTCTCTGGGCGCCCTCCTGACGGCCTCTCTCTTCCTCCCCTGGGGGGGGATGGCCGGCCCCCTCTCCTTCCGGGGCGATTGGGTCTTTCTGGCCTACCTTCTGGGCCTGTCCCGCTTCGTCACCGTCCTGGGCGCCCTCGACACGGGGTCGAGCTTCGAGGGCATGGGAGCCTCGCGGGAGGTCCTCCTCGCCCTTTTCGTCGAGCCGTCCCTCTTTCTGGGAATGGCGGCCCTTCTCCCCTCCTCGGGAGAGGGGACCTTGGCCTCCCTCTTCGCCCCCGGCCAGGGCGCGGCCCTGGGGCTCCTCGTCGCCTCCTCTTGGTTCGTCTCCCTTCTGGCCGAGAACGCCCGCATCCCCGTCGACGATCCCAAGACCCATCTGGAGCTGACCATGATCCACGAGGTCATGATCCTCGACTCGAGCGGCCCCGATCTGGCCCTCATTCACTACGCCGGAGCCCTCAAGCTCTGGCTCTTCTCCGCCCTCGTGGCCGACCTTCTTCTGGCCTCGCTGCCCGTCGACGGAGCCCTGCGCCTCGGTCTCTTTCCCCTCCTCGTGGCGGCGACGGTCCTTGCCGTAGGCCTCGTCGAGTCGACGATGGCCCGGCTTCGCCTCAACCAGGTGCCCAAGCTGCTCCTCGGCGCGGGAGCCCTCTCGGCCGTGGCCCTTCTGCTCAGGCTGACGGGAGAGCGGCTGTGAACGCCCTCGCGGCCCTGCTCATCCTCTCGGGACTCCTCCAGCTGGGGTCGAGCCGCCTGGGCCTCTCGATCCGGATGATGGCCTTTCAGGGCATCGTCCTCGCCCTCGTCCCCCTCCTCACCGAAGGCGGTCATGGGGGATTCGGGGTCTGGCTCCTGGCGTCGGGGACGCTCCTCCTCAAGGGCATCGCGCTCCCCTTCCTGCTCGATCACGTCCTCCATCGCGTGTCGATCCGCCGGGAGATCGAGCCCTTCGTGAGCTATCCCCTCTCCATCCTGGCCGGGATCGCCCTGCTGGGCCTCTCCTTCTGGGTCACGGCCGGCCTTCTGCGCGTGGGAAGCCCCTTTCCCCTTCTTCAGGCGACGGCCTTCTTTCTCGTCCTCGTCGGCCTCTTCCTCATCGTCAGCCGGCGGAAGGCCATCACCCAGGTCCTGGGTTACCTCGTCCTGGAGAACGGCATCTACGCCGTCAGCCTCGCCCTGGGCAGCTCGCTCAACGCCTTCGTCGAGCTGGGCGTCCTCCTCGACGTCTTCGTCGGCGTCTTCCTCATGGGAATCCTGATCTTCCACATCAACCGCGAGTTCGACCACATCGACGCCGACCTCTTCAACGAACTCAGCGATCTTCCCTCGGGAAGGGAGACAGTGCGATGACTCTCCTCTGGTCTTTGATCCTCCTGCCCGCCTGCGCCGGAATCGCGGCCTTCCTCGTCGGCCGCGACGACGCGCGACGCCTGCTCTGGGGCGTTTCGGCCCTGGTCGAAGGCCTTCTGACCCTCCTGGCCGTCAAGGCCGGTCCCGTTCGGGGACCCTGGATCGGCCTCGACGAGATCTCCCTCCTCTTCCTGGCCCTGACGGTCCTCCTCTTCCTGGCCGTGACGGCCTACAGCCTGGGCGAGGTCCGGAACCGTCCCGCCCCTCTCCGCCGTCAGGGAGAGGGCCTCCCCTACGCCGTCGACGCTCCGGAGGCCGTCTTCACGGGAGGCATGCTGCTCTTTCTGGCCAGCATGGTCTTCGTCGTCGTCAGCCGTCGCCTGGCCCTCCAGTGGGTCGCCATCGAGGCCACCACCCTGACCAGCGCCCCGCTGATCTACTACCACCGTCACCGCCGTTCCCTCGAGGCGGCCTGGAAGTACCTCCTCGTCTGTTCCGTCGGCATCGCCCTCTCCCTCATCGGCGTCTTTTTCATCGCCGCCGCCTGTCCGCCCGACGTGACGACCCTCTCCTTCGACGGTCTCATCGCCGCCGCAGGCCGCCTCGACAGGCCGCGTCTCCAGATGGCCTTTCTTTTCATCCTCGTCGGCTACGGGACCAAGATGGGGCTGGCCCCTCTGCACACCTGGCTGCCCGACGCCCACAGCGAGGCCCCTTCGCCCGTCTCGGCCCTCCTCTCGGGGGCGCTGCTGAACTGCGCCTTCCTGGGCCTTCTCCGCGTCCAGCAGATCGCCGTCGCCGCCGGAACGGGGCGCTTCGGCGGCGACCTGCTTATCCTTTTCGGACTCCTCTCCCTGGCCCTGGCCGGCGTCTTCATCCTGCGACAGCCCGACTACAAACGCCTCCTGGCCTACTCGAGCGTCGAACACATGGGACTCATCGCCCTGGGCGTCGGCCTCGGCGGAGGCGGCGTGGCGGCCGCCCTCTTCCACGCCGTCAACCATTCTCTCGTCAAAGGGGCCCTCTTCCTCGCCTCGGGAAACATCCTCTCGACCTTCAAAAGCAAAGGAGTCGGCGACGTGACGGGGCTGGGCCGAAGGCTGCCCCTCTCGGGAGCCCTCTGGTTCGGCGGTTTCCTGGCCCTCGTCGGCTCGCCCCCCTTCGGACTCTTCCTGAGCGAATGGGGACTTCTCAAGACGGCCCTCCTCCAGGAACGCTGGCTCGTGACTGCCCTCTACCTGCTTTTCCTGAGCCTGGCCTTCGTCGCCATGTCGGGCCCCTTCATCTCCATGACCTTCGGCGAGGCGACCGGCCCGATCCGGAAGGAGCCCTTATGGGCCGTCCTTCCCCCCTCGGTCCTTCTCGTCTCGGCCCTCGTGCTGGGCCTTATGCCGCCGCGATCCCTTCTTAACCTGCTGAAGGGCGCCTCTGCCGCACTGGGAGGGACCGGACTGTGACCGTCTTCGCGCCTCTGCAACGCTCGATTCTGCCTCTGGACGCCCTGCCCCTCTCGGCTATGGCCGATTTCGGCCCCGCCCTGACCGAACGGGTCCGGGAGGGAATGCGTCTCAGCGCCCTCTTCGCCGTCCCCCGCGCCGAAGGTTTTCTCCTCCTGGCCCTTCTCTCCGGAGAGGACGCCCTCCTCCTGGCCGGGGCGACGGAGACCGACGGGAGCTACCCCTCCCTGACGCCGGCCCTTCCCCAGGCCCATGCCTTCGAGCGGGAAATGGCCGAGACCTGGGGCCTCCGCCCCGAAGGGCATCCCTGGCTCAAGCCGCTCCGCTTCTGCCCGCCCCGGAACCTCCGGGGCGGAAAGGAAAGGCCCCTTGCGGGAGAGGCCGACTTCTACCGCGTCGAAGGGGCGGAAATCCACGAAGTGGCCGTGGGCCCCATCCACGCCGGCGTCATCGAGCCGGGCCATTTCCGGTTCCAGTGTCACGGCGAAGAGGTGCTCCATCTCGAGATCAGTCTGGGCTACCAGCACAGGGGCGTCGAAAGGGCCCTCGTCGGCGGCCCCGACCGGAGGACCATGGCCTACATGGAGACGCTGGCCGGCGACAGCACCATCGCCCACGGCACGGCCTACGCCCTCGTCGCCGAGGCCCTCTCGGACCAGGACCCCTCGCCGGGAGCCCGTCGGCTCCGCTCGGCCGCCCTCGAGCTGGAGCGTATGGCCAACCACGTCGGCGATCTGGGAGCTCTGGCCGGCGACGTGGGTTTTCTTCCCACGTCGGCCTACTGCGGCCGCCTCCGCGGCGACCTGCTCAACCTGACGGCCCTCCTCTGCGGCAACCGTTTCGGCCGAGGCCTCGTCCGGCAGGGAGGGGTGGTCCCCCTTCTTTCTTCCCAGCGGCGGGAGACGCTGCTGATGCGCCTTCGGGCCATCGTCGCCGACGTGGAGTCGGCCGTCGGCCTTCTCTGGGAGGCCCCCTCCGTCCTGGCCCGGTTCGAGGGAGTCGGAGCCCTGTCGGCCCCGACGGCCCGCGATCTCGGCCTCGTGGGACCGGCCGCACGGGCCTGCGCCGTCTCGAGCGATCTGCGAACCCGCCGCCCCTGGGACGCCTTCGTGGAATTTCCCGTCCCGGAGGCCCTCTGGACGACGGGCGACGTCATGGGACGGGCCCGCGTCCGGGCCCTGGAGTTCAGCCGGTCGGCGGACTTCGTCGAGAGGGTTCTGGCCGAAGAGATCGAGACCGCCCCTCCAGCGTCATCGGCCCCCCTGAAGGCCGACCACCTGGGGGTCTCCCTCGTCGAGGGGTGGCGGGGCGAGGTCTGCCACGCGGCCCTCACCGACGGGCGGGGGCGCCTGGCGCAGTACAAGGTCGTCGATCCCTCCTTCCACAACTGGCAGGGCCTGGCCATGGCCATGAGAGGGCAGGCCATCTCCGACTTCCCCGTCTGCAACAAGAGCTTCGGCCTCTCCTACTGCGGCCACGATCTCTAAGGAGGTCTTTCAATGCTGGACATCATCAGGGCCCGCCTCCTTCAGGGGTACAGGACCCACCCCTTTCCGAAAGAGCCGCCGACCCTCCCCGAGGATTTCCGGGGACTGCCCCTCCTCGAAGGCGGCTGTCCCGGGACGTGCCGAAGCTGCATCGACGTCTGCCCGACGGGAGCCCTCTCGAAGGACGACGGAGAGTTGGTCCTCGACATGGGGCTCTGCCTCTTCTGCGGCGCCTGCGCCCGGGCCTGCGCACGAGGGAAGATCGCCTTCTCCCGCGACTATCGCCTTGCCCGCCGCCGCCGGGAGGACCTTCTCGTCCGGCCCGGCCCGGCACGCCCCCTCTTCGAGACGCAAGGTCCCTCACCCTTCCGCCACAGCCTCCACCTCCGTCAGGTCAGCGCCGGAGGCTGCAACGCCTGCGAGGCCGACTGCAACGTCCTGGGGACGCTGACGTTCGACATGGAACGCTTCGGCATCTTCTTCTCCGCCTCGCCCCGTCACGCCGACGGCCTCCTCGTCACGGGACCGGTGACGGCCAACATGGCCCTGGCCCTGAGGAAGGCCTACGACGCCCTTCCCCGGCCCCGCCTGGTCATCGCCGCCGGAAGCTGCGCCGTCTCGGGCGGACTCTACGCCGGTCACGACGAGACGCTACGGGGAGCCCCCTCGCTCCTGCCCGTCGACTGCTACATCCCCGGCTGTCCGCCCAGCCCCTGGACCCTTCTGGACGGCCTGCTGCGCCTCATGGGAGGACCCGTCCGGAACGGCGCGGAAGGCTAGAAAGGGTAGAGCCACAGACAGCAGGCCCTCCGGCTTCCGGCCGGAGGGCCTGCTGTCGTCGCGGTGGCGGACGGGAATCCGCCGCGAGGCGGGTGCCCCTCAGGGGCGAAAAAGGAACATCCTCTTCAGAGACGGAAGGCCATCCACTTGTCGCGGAGACGGATCAGGACGCCCTCGGCCTTCAGGTCGGCCAGGGCCCCGTTGAGCGCCTCCAGAAGTTCCCTGTCGTCGCGCCGCAGGGCCAGGGCCTTGGCCGATCCTGCAATCTCCCAGTCCAGGGCCAGGGCGATTTTCCCCACGAAGGGCTCGCGGCCGGCCATGGAGACCGCCACGGGACGGTCGACCAGGGTGGCGTCGGCCTCGCCGGATAGAAGGGCATCGAAACAGTCGTCCGTCGTCGGACGGCTCAAGACATCCAGTCCCTCCAGGGTCGTGACGTAGACCTCCTGAACCGTGCCGGCGATGACGGCGACGCGTCGGCCCTTCAGGTCGTCGGGCGAACAGAGGGGGGGCCATCCGGCAGGGACGACGAAGGTGCTCCGCGAGATCTCGTAGGCCTCGGTGAAGGCCACCCGCCGGGCCCGCTCCTCGGTGGCGCTCATGCCCGAGGCGATCAGATCGATCTCGCCCTCGACGAGGGCGTCGATGAGGTTCGTGAAGGGCCTGTCGATCCAGACGAGTTCCCTGCCCAGCCGGGCGGCCAGGGCCTCGACGAGGTCGACGTCGAAACCGGCCAGGCCCGAGGGGCCGCGAAGGACATAGGGAGGATAGGCGGCATCGGTACCGACGCGCAGAGGCACCTCTCCGGCCCCGAGAGGAACGGGACCGGCAAGCGCAACGGCCAGGAAAAAAAGGAAGACGTTCAGGGTACGGCGCACCGATGCTCTCACCTTTCGGCCTCCTTTTTCCGGCCTCTCGCGAGGACGGCAGCCAAAGGGGTTCTGAAACCTCTCTCCGATCGACGGCCTGAATATCCTATATTTTAATAATCTTACAGGTCCCTGTCAAAGGCGAACCCTGCGTCGGCGAGAGCTATATAGTTTAATGATATTTTTCTGAAAAAACCTTTCATCCCGCTCCTCTATGGCTTGATTTTTTCACGCTGCAACTCTAGACTGAAAAGAGTTCCCGTTCATTTCGATGGAGGTGACCGTCCATGTGGAGCAACAGAACGTTCCGCCGCCCGAGCCTCGCTCTCCTGATCGCCCTTTCCCTCGTCTTTCTGGCCTCTCTGGCCTGGGCCGATCCCGAGGCGAGCCGCCGGGACGGCAGGGCCTACGGCCGGGCCAACGCCGAGGCCGTGGCCGAAAGCGTCGGCGAGCTCCTGGAGAAGGGGCGCGCCCAGGGAATCGACTACGGCTCCGTCCTCGCCGAGGCCCGCAGACGGGAGGCCCTCTACCGCCAGGTCCTCCCCGACAAGATGGCCTGGATCGAGGGCGTCGCCCAAGGGTCAGGCGTGGCCTACGACGATCTCCTCATCCTGAACGCGGCCGACCGCCTGATGACGGGCTTCGTCGGCGAGTGCACCACCTTCATCGCCCACGGCACGGTTCTGGCCGAAGGCAAGGGGTCCCTCATCGCCAAGAACCGCGACCTCGGCTCCCACACCCTGAGCGAGGTGGCCTTCGAGGAGGCGGCCCGCCACGATTCGAAGGACGTCTATCGAGGGGCCTACATCGACATTCCCCAGGTCGAGAAGACCTACCGCTTCGTCGGCTCCCGCTCGGCCGGCCGCTGGGGCTACGGCATGGGCATCAACGAACGCCAGGTCCTCGTCGCCGACAACGACGCCCCCACCCGTGACGCCCTCGCCTTCACCGAGGGACTTCACGACAACGACTACATCCGCCTCGTCCTCGAGCGGGCCGGAACGGCCCGGGAGGGCGTCGAGATCCTCACGAAGCTGACGGAGAAGTACGGCCAGGCCTGGAACTCCATCATGTTCGAGATCGCCGACCCCAAGGAGCTCTGGGTCGTCGAGATCGCCGGCTACCGCTGGGTGGCCAAGAAGTACGAGAACACCTACACGGCCCGGTCCAACCAGTTCCAGATCACCGACGACTACGACCTGGCCGCCGAGGACCTTATCTCCTTCGCCGTCTCCCAGGGCTGGATCGACAAGGACGTGAAGAAGATCAACTTCCGCGCCGTCTACGGCGGCACGACGCTCTACCCCGACGACAACGAGAACCTCAAGGACCGCCCCGCCACGGAGATCCTCTACAACACGGAGATGCGCTACCGTCGGGCCATGGAACTTCTGGGCGCCATCGACGGCAAGATCTCGCCGGAGACGGTTCTTCCCCTCGTCCGCGACCACTACGACACCTACACCCTTCCCAGCGGTGCCGTCCTGGAGCTGAACCAGATCCCCTTCTACAGCAGCAAGTACGCCGACATGCAGGAGTGGATCACCCAGTTCCCGGAAAAGGACACCTTCGAGCGCACGATCTTCCCCCGGGCCATCTGCCACCACGCCTTCGAGGGCATCACGGCCTCGTCGGCCATCCTCGTCGCCCGTCCCGGCATCCCCAATGAACTGGGCTACATGCTCCACTGTTTCATGCAGCCCTGCAACAGCCTCTTCATCCCCTTCTACGTCGGGGCCTCCCGCGTCGATCCCCGCTTCACGACGCCCGAGGCGGGAAGCCTCTTCATGATCATCTCCAAGATGGCCTTCGGCGCCTACGAATCCTACCACGGCGCCATCCGTAACCTCTTCGATCCCTACGAGAAGGACCTCTTCGGCGCCATGGCGACGATGGAGACGGAGTATGCCGCACTGATCAAGGCAGGCAAGGGCGACGAGGCCCGCCACCTTCTCGACGCCTTCAGCGACGCCAAGGGAGCCGAGGGAATCGACCTGGCCCGCGAGGCCATCGAGGCCGTCTTCGCCGAGACGGCCGCCTCGTCGGCCTGGAGCCGCGACTGAGGCCGTGAGGCGCCTCTCGGCCCCGGGGGCTCTCGTCCTTCTCTGCCTTCTGGGAACGGCTGCGGCGACGTCGGGCGGAGAGTGGACCCTCCCGCAGGAAGAGAGACTCCTCGCCCCCGTCGATGCGGGAAAAGAGGGGGACCTCCATGAGGGGACTCCCCTCCCCTGGACGACGACGCGAGGGGACGAGATCCACCTCGACGGGCGCATCTCCGGCCTTTTCTCCTCCTACCCCGGCGACGGGCAGAGGATTCTGGGACGTTACATCGCCGAGGCCTGCCCCCTGTCATCGATCAAGGGGGAGACCTTCGCCCTCACCCTCGAGCGACGAGGCGACGGCACGCCTCTTTACCGGATCGGCCTCGTCGAGGAGGGGCGCTTCGCCCTCTACCTCGTCACGGAGGAGCTCTACCGGGCCCTGGCGCCGCGGTGGAAGACCCCCCAGATCCCGGCAGGCGATCCCTCCGTCAACAACGGCGCCTGACGGTGAAAGAGGCGGGCGTGTCCCGCCTTTCGAGCGGCGCCGGAGGGGCTCGCGGAATCCATACGCAGCGGGGAGGCGACAGAGTCGCCTCCCCGCTCCATGTATCCGAAAGGCGGACCCGAGAGGCCTTCGCCGTCGGATCGGCCCTCGACCCTCTCCCGGAGCGCCTCTCCCCTGCGGGAGCCGGTCGCCTTCCCTGGAGCCGCACGGTCCCGTCGACGTCCTCCCTACCCTTCGTTGCGCGCCGATGGACGGGAGGAAGACCTCGCCCCTTCAGAAAGCCTCCGCCCGTTTAATCGCGCTTCTGTTCCCTGGCGCGCCGTTCCTGGCCCTGCATGGTCTTCCAGATGCACCAGGCAAAACCGCCGAAGGTGATGCCCAGAATCAGGACCATGTTGACGATCCACGTCGTTCCGCCTTCCATCGTCCATCCCTCCTTCTGCGCCCCGCAAACGGGGCGCGACCGAAGACGCTCGGACAGAGCGCTCTCCCGGGCGAGGGCCTGGCGCGGAGAAGGAGATCGATAAGGAAAAAGGGAGGGAAGGGAAGACGATCGAGGTCGGTCTCAAAGGGCCTCGGCGCAAAGTCCTCGCTTTCACGCAAAACCCTTCGTTTCAACCCGATCATAATACAGGAGATCGGGAAAGGCAACGCCTCCGTCCCGGGTTCCGCGAAAAGCCCGGGGCGGAGGCGCCGTCTCAGGCCCCGGCCCGGCCCTGGCGGGCGACGGCCTCGGCGGCGGCCTCGGCGGCCTCGGGATCGCCGAGGTAGTAGTGTCTCTGCGGCCGCAGCTCCTCGTCGAGCTCGTAGACGAGGGGGATGCCCGTGGGGATGTTGAGGCCCACGATCGCCTCGTCGGAAATGCCGTCGAGGTATTTGACGAGAGCCCGGATGCTGTTGCCGTGGGCCACGACGAGGACGCGGCAGCCCGAGCGAAGGGCCGGGACGATCGTCTCGTGCCAGAAGGGGAGGACGCGGTGGACCGTGTCGTCGAGACACTCCGTCAGGGGCAGATCCTCCTCGGGAATCTCCCTGTAACGGCGGTCATGGCCGGGCCAGCGCTCGTCGGAGCGCTCCAGCTCGGGAGGCCGGACGGCGTAGCTGCGACGCCAGACCAGGACCTGATCGTCGCCGTAGCGGGCCGCCGTGTCGGCCTTGTTGAGTCCCTGGAGGGCCCCGTAGTGGCGCTCGTTGAGGCGCCAGCTCCGCACGACGGGAAGCCACATCAGATCCATCCTGTCGAGGGCGATCCAGAGGGTCCGGATGGCCCGCTTGAGGACGGAGGTGAAGGCGATGTCGAAGGTGTATCCCTCGTCCCTGAGAAGGTCGCCTGCGGCTCGGGCCTCGTCGAGGCCCTTTTCGGACAGGTCCACGTCGGTCCAGCCCGTGAAGCGGTTCTCCCTGTTCCAGTCGCTTTCGCCGTGTCTGAGAAGCACCAGTCTGATCATGTTCTTCCCTCTCCTTTCCGGTCGACGGGAAGGCCTCTTCTCTCTCTTCCCCGTTATCGTTCTCCCATTATAGGGGTCGCACCCCCCTCCGCAATCGAAGGGCCCGTGACGATCGGGGGAAAGGGCGACGGCAACAAGCATGGTAGAATAAAAAAATCGAGTTGTCTCCTGCCCCTTAAACCGAAGGCTCGTCAGGACAAACTCCGTCGGATCCGCCGATTCAAGGCTCGTTCCAATCACCTCGCCGATGCGGGTTCGAGACAGCCGTCTCCGTCCCCCGGACGTCTCCCGGCCAGGCCGATGGCGGTTGCCGTTCCGTCTTTGCCGGTGGATCGGGGTGCCCCTGAGCCCACGGACAAAGAAAGGCCAAAGCGTCGGACACGCCGCAAAACGCCTGTGGCGTGACGGTCGTGCCCCGAAGCGGCGGGCCCGGTCGAACCGGACCGACCCCGTCAGGCCCGCCGATCCGAGGTCCGTTCGAAACGCCCGGTCGGCCCGGACTCGAGGCCCGTCCCTCGATCCCGGAGACGTCTCGCGGCCCCGTCGAAGACCCTTCCACGGCGCTTTGCCCGCGACTTCGGGCTCCATCTGTCCGAGAAAGAGAGGTCGCCCATGAAAAGAGGCCTGTCCCTCCCCCTTGTCCTTCTGATTCCGGCCCTGCTCCTCCTCTCGGCCCTCCTCTCTGCCGAGGCCAGGGCCTTCGACGTGACCACGGCCGACGTCGAGGCCCTGGAGGAGCGGGCCCGAAGTCTCGACGACGCCATCGCCGAGGCGATGCGCACCGATCTCTCCTTGGAGGCGGCCCGTCTCGGCCTGGAGCCGTCGCAGATCGCGGAGCGTCGGGAACGCCTCGAGGCCCTGCAGGCGCTCTACCGCCGGCTGTCGACGACCCTTTCCCGCGCGGAGCGGCTGCAGAAAGAGACGCAGGCCATCGAGGAGGCCGCCAGCTCCGGAGGCCGGGCGTTCCAACAGGAGCCGCCCTATCCCCTCTCTCTCCTGGACGAACAGACGGAACACCTTCAGGGCCTGCAACAGCAGCTTGACGCTCTGCGAAGGTCCAAGGCTCTGACCCAACGGGCTCTCGAACGGGCCAAGACGGGGTTGAGCGACGCCGAGGCCTTCAGGAGACGACTGGCCGACGGGGTCCGCGGCGGAGAGCCCTCTCCCGGCCTGGCCTGGCGGATCAGCCTGGCCGATCTGGCCATCGCCCAGAACCGGGCCGAAAGTTTCCTGCAGGAGAAGCTCATGGCCAATACCGCCCTGAGCGAAAAAAAGCTGGCCATCGAGATCGACTTGGCCCGTCAGAACCGCGACTGGGTCGCCAAGAACCTCGTCTACAGCGAAGAGGATCTCCAGTCCCAGCTCAAAGCTGAAGAAACCCGCAAGGCCGATCTGAGCCGCCGCGTCGAAGAGGGAATCCGCCTCCGGGAAAGGCTGGAGAAGGAGCTGACTCAGGCGCAGGCGGTCGTCCAGAAGGCACAGACGGAGGACCAGGCTCTCGTCGCCTCGGCCCAGCTGCAGACGAAGACGCTGCAACTCACCTACGCTCAGTCGGATCTGGAGTTGCTGCAAGGACGCATCGACCTGGCCTCCAAGGCCCAGCAGATCTGGAGGGCCCGGTACGCCATGCTCAAAGGAGGCCTCCCTTCGGAGGAGCTTTTCGCCTTCCAGAACAGCGCCGAGGCCTGGTCGGAGGAGCTGGACGAATCCCTGTCGGCCCTGCAGGCCTACCAGACCACTCTGTCCAGCAACAGGGAGTCGCTCAACCGCGACCTGGCCGCGGCCAACCTTCTGCCGAAAGTCGTCGAAAACCTCAAGACAAGAGAGACGGATCTCTCGGCGGCCATCGAGAACAACCTGGCCGCCCTCTCCGACGTGCTGCGTCTTTCGGCCCTCAACGACCGGTTCGTCGAGGAGACCAAACAGACGATCGGAGCCGTTCAACTCGCGGAGAAAGTGACGTCCATGGGACGCCGTCGCGTCGTCGAGGTCTGGCAGACCGAGCTCTGGACCAGCGGCGATCACGGCGTCACCGTCGGCAAGCTTCTGATCGCCCTCGTTCTCATGGTCATCGGCTCCGTCGCGAGCCGACGCGCCGCCCAATACGTGGGCGACAAGCTGCTGACGCGCTTCGAAATGGAGCTGGGAGCGGCCCAGGCCGCCAAGAACCTCTCCTTCTACCTGCTGATCCTTCTTTTTTTCCTCGCCGCCCTGAGGGTCGTCAACATTCCCCTCACGGCCTTCGCCTTCCTCGGCGGCGCCTTCGCCATCGGCATCGGCCTCGGCGCCCAGAAGTTCTTCTCCGACCTCATCAGCGGCTTCGTCATCCTCATGCAGAAGCCCTTCCGCATCAACGACATGATCCAAGTCGACGGCATGTTCGCCACCGTCATCGAAGTGGGCAGCCGCTACACCAAGATCCGCACCTTCGACAACGCCGACGTCATGATGCCCAACGGCTACCTCCTGGATAACCGGATCATCAACTGGACCTTGGGCGACCGCATCATGCGCAGCAAGGTCACCGTCGGCGCCGGCTACGACTCGGACCCCAAACGCGTCCGGGAGCTCCTTCTCCAGGCGGCATCGGAGCACCTCAAGGTGCTCCCCAAGCCGGCCCCCTTCGTCGTCTTCAGCGACTTCGGCGACAGCGCCCTCGTCTTCGACCTCTACTTCTGGGTCCATATGGATTTCGCCTCGGCCCTGGTCGTCGGCAGCGATCTCCGCTACCGCATCACCGAGCTCTTCCGCCAGGACGGGATCTCCATCGCCTTCCCCCAGAGCGACGTGCACCTCGACGTCGTCGGGCCCCTCAGGGTCCGCCTCGAAGGAGCGACCGGCCCGGACGAGAGGGACTAGGTCGTCAGGCGCTCCATCAGGGCCGTCCCCTCGTCGACCACTTCCCTCCTGGCCCGTACGGCCTCGGCGCAGGCGGCGGCAACGTCGTCGGAGTGATTCAGGATATAGAGCAGACAGGCCAGCCTGAGATCGAGCCCCATGTCATCGACGTAGCGCCTCAGCTCTCCGTCACCCGTCGTCGGGTCGTATTTGCAGACGTATTTCCCCTTGTCGCCCAGGGCGACGGTGAACGCCATCGTCCCCCAGGAGAAGGAGACCTCCTGACCGCCGTGGGAAACCACCGTGGCCAGGGCGTTGAGGAAGCGGTTTCCCTCCAGGTATATCTGCCCCGCACCCTTGAGAAGGGCCTCCCGAGAGGCCTTCAGTTTCATCGTCTCCTCCCGAAGCCGGGAGATGGCCGCACCGTAGACAAAGGCCATGGCCCCGTCCCCCCTTTCGATCGTCTCCCTTTCATTGTAGTCGCTCCCCCTCGGAACCGCATCCGGGACCTCGTAGGGACCGTTACGGAACTCCCGAGGGCGTAACAGAGCCGTGACAGAGCCGTAAAGCCTCCGTTACGCCCTCCCCCTATACTGACGATCAAGAGGAAGGGCCATCGAGCCCCTTCCGGAAACCAACGATCGTCAAGGGGGAATGTTCTGTGAAGGTAACGAAGGTGCTCCTCGCCGCTTTGCTGTCTCTGACTCTCTCCATCGGCGCCGCTTTCGCCGGTGACCTGGCCATGAACGGATCGACGACGGTTCTGCCCATCGCCCAGGCGGCGGCGGAGAAGTACATGGAGGCCCACGGCGACGTCAACATCTCCGTCTCCGGCGGCGGCAGCAGCAACGGCATCAAGGCCATCATCGACGGGACGACGGACATCGCCAACGCCTCGCGCTTCATCAAGGACAAAGAGGTCGAGGCGGCCGTGGCCGGCGGGGCCTATCCCGTTCCCTTCGGCATCGCCCTCGACGCCCTTCTCCCCGTCGTCCACCCCTCCAACGGAGTGAAGGACCTCTCCATCGAGCAGCTTCGCGACATCTACACCGGAAAGGTCACGAACTGGAAAGAGGTGGGCGGCGCCGACCAGCCCATCGCCGTCGTGGGCCGCGACACAAGCTCGGGCACCTACGAGACCTGGGAAGAGAAGATCATGAAGGGCGAGAAGGTCTCTCCCAAGGCGATGGTCGTCGCCTCCAACGGCGCCATGGTTCAGACCGTGGCCCAGAACAAGCTCGCCATCGGCTACATCGGCATCGGCTACCTCAACGAATCCGTCAAGGGCCTCTCCGTCGAAGGCATCACCGGAAACGCCGATACGGCCCGCAGCGGCCAGTTCCCCGTCTCCCGCTACCTCTACATGTTCACCCGCGGCTGGCCCAAAGGCGACGCCCTGAACTTCATCAACTTCGTCCTCAGCGACGCCGGCCAGGAAATCGTGGCCAAGACCGGCTACGTCCCCATCCGCTAGCCCCTCCTCCCCCTCTCTGCACAGGCGACCGGACCGCAAGCGGTCCGGTCGCTCTCGAATCGAAAAGGAGCTGTCGTCATGAAGGACCGAAGCGCCCTCAAGGCCGACCGCCTGCCCAAGGCGCTCATCGCCGTCGTCGCCACCAGCGGCCTGGCCGTGATGCTCTTCATTCTCTACTTCCTCTTTCGGGAAAGCCTCCCCGCCCTCAGGGAAACGACGTTGGGGGCCCTTCTGAGCGGAGAGTTCTGGTACCCCACGGCCGAGCCCGCCGAGTTCGGCCTCCTCGCTCTCATCGCCGGATCTCTGGCCGTGACCTTTCTGGCCTCGGCCCTCTCCGTGCCCGTCAGCCTGGGACTGGCCGTCTTTCTCTCCGAGATCTGCCCCCGCGGACTCCGCGAGGTCTTCAAACCCCTCCTGGAGATTCTGGGTTTCTTCCCCTCCGTCGTCCTCGGCTTCCTGGGCATGGTCGTTCTGGCCCCCTGGCTTCAGGAGCGCTTCACTCTCCTGACGGGGCTCAACCTCCTCAACGCCTCGCTCCTCATGGGCGTCATGATTCTTCCCATCGTCACCTCCCTGGCCGAGGACGCCCTGGCCTCCGTCCCCCGGGACCTGCGCGACGCCTCCTACGCCCTGGGGGCGACGCGACTGGAGACGACGTGGCGCGTCGTCCTCCCCGCCGCCCTCCCCTCGATCCTCCAGGCCGGCCTGCTCGGCGTCATGCGGGCCATCGGCGAGACGATGGTCGTCCTCATGGCCTCGGGAGGGGCGGCCGTCATCCCCCGATCCCTCATGGACCCCGTGCGCCCCCTCACGTCGACCATCGCCGCCGAGATGGGCGAGACGCCCATAGGTTCCACCCACTATCACGTCCTCTTCTTCGCCGGTCTCCTCCTTCTGGCCATGACCCTCTCGATCAACCTCTGCGCCCTCTGGATCGAACGGCAGGGAAGGCGGTGGCGCGCATGACCTCCTCGGGCCGTCGCCTCAAGGACCGCCTCGTCACGCTCGGCCTCTACCTGCTCATGGGAGGCGTCCTTCTCCTTCTGGCGGGAATCCTCGCCTTCCTCATCGGCAACGGGTGGAGCGTCCTGAGCTGGGAATTTCTCACCGAACCCCCTCGCGACGCCATGACGAAGGGCGGCATCTACACGCCTCTCGTAGGCTCCGTTCAGCTTCTTCTCGTCGCCATGGCCTTCGCCTTCCCCGTCGGCGTCTTCACCGCCGTCTACCTCGTCGAGTGGGCCCGGGACAACTTCTTCACGCGGCTGCTGCGGCTTGCCGTGCGAAGCCTGGCCGGCGTTCCCTCCGTCGTCTTCGGCCTCTTCGGCCTCTCCTTCTTCGTCATCGCCCTCGGCTTCGGCGCCTCGCTTCTGGCGGCGGGACTGACGTTGGGCTGCCTGGCCCTGCCCGTCATCGTCGGCGCCTCCGAGGCGGCCCTGGCCGCCGTCCCCAAAGACTACCGCGACGCCTCCTACGCCATGGGGGCCACCAAGTGGCAGACCATCTACAAGGTCGTCCTCCCCGCCGCCTTCCCCTCCATCATCACCGGCGCCATCCTCGCCGTGGGACGTGCCGCCGGGGAGACGGCCCCCATCATCTTCACCGGGGCGGCCTTTTTCACGCCCCACGTGGCCCGAAGCCTCCTGGAGCCCGTCATGGCCCTCCCCTACCACATCCTCGTTCTGGCCACGGCGGGGACGGCCATCGATCAGACCCGTCCCATCCAGTACGGCACCGTCCTGGTTCTCCTCGTCCTCGTCCTCGGCGTCACTCTCGTCGGCGTCGTCTACCGTGCGCGGCTTCGCCTGAACAAAAACTGACGGCCGACAGAAAGGTGCGATCGCGGTGAAAAAAGCCATCAAATTCCAGACATCGTCCATGGATCTCTGGTACGATCGGTTCCAGGCCCTGAAGCAGATTCAGATCGCCATTCCCGAGCGGGCCGTGACGGCCTTCATCGGCCCTTCCGGCTGCGGAAAGAGCAGTTTCCTACGCTGTCTCAACAGGATGAACGATTTCGTCCTCGGTGCCCGCGTCGAAGGCGAGGTCCTCCTCGACGGCGACGACATCTACGCCTCGGGACGGGACGTCATCACCCTCCGTCGTCGCGTCGGCATGGTCTTCCAGAGGCCCAACCCCTTCCCCTCGTCGATCTGGGACAACGTCGCCTACGGCCCGCGCCTCCACGGCGTCACGGGCCGTCACGAGCTGGACGGCATCGTCGAGAGAAGCCTCAGGGGCGCGGCGATCTGGGACGAGGTGAAGGACAAGCTCCGCACGCCGGCCCTCTCCCTGTCGGGAGGCCAGCAGCAGCGCCTCTGCATCGCCCGGGCCATCGCCGTCGAACCCGAAGTCCTCCTCATGGACGAGCCCACGTCGGCCCTCGATCCCATGGCCACGGCCCGAATCGAGGAGCTCGTCCGGGGCCTCAAGGAACGCTTCACCGTCATCATCGTCACCCACAACATGCAGCAGGCGGCCCGCATCTCCGACGAGACGGCCTTTTTCCTCAACGGCGAGATCGTCGAGACGGGACCCACTCAGTTCATTTTCACGTCGCCTCAGGACGGACGGACGGAAGACTACATCACGGGCCGCTTCGGCTAGGCCCAGGAGAGGAGACAGTCATGGACAACCTCAACGTGAGACAGACCATCGACGGCGAGCTGGAGGCCCTGCGCCGCAATCTCCTGAACCTGGCCAACCGGGCCGGAGAGGCGGTCCGCAAGGCCCTCTGGGCCCTCTGTCACCAGGACAGGATCCTGGCCCAGGAGGTCATCGACAGCGACGACGACCTCGACAGCCGGGCCCTCAAGATCGACGAGGAGTGCCTCCTCTTCATCGCCCGCTTTCAGCCCGTCGCCCAGGACCTGCGGACCGTTTCCTCCATCTCCCACATGGCCATCGACCTGGAGCGCATCGGCGATCTGGGCGTCAACGTCGCCAAATTCGCCCTCAAACTCTCCGACCGCCCCTTCGTCAAGCCCCTCATCGACATCCCCCGAATGGGCGAGATCCTTCAGGAGATGATCGACGCCACCATGAGGGCCTTCATCAACGGCGACGTGGAAGAGGCCAAAAAGGCCTGTGCCCTCGACGACCCCATCGACGACCTGGAGCGTCAGATCTTCCGTGAGATGCTCCTCATGATGATGGAGAACCCCCGCATCATCGAGGAGGGAACGGCCCTCATCACCGTGGCCCGCAACCTGGAGCGGGCCGCCGACCACGTCACCAACCTGGCCGAACGGGTCCTCTACGCCGTCACGGGCAAGGTCGTCAGCGCCTCCCAGTTCCGCCGCCCCAAGGCGCCCCGGGACGCCGCCCATGGCCGGTGAGCGCGTCCTCGTCGTCGAAGACGAGGCGACCATCGCCGACCTCGTCGCCGAGGGGCTGCGCCGCCAGGGCCTTCGCCCCGAAAAGGTCCACGACGGAGACCGCGCCCTGGAGATGATCGAGACGACCCGCCCCGATCTGGTCATCCTCGACCTCATGCTCCCCGGCCTCGACGGCTGGGAGATCTGCCGCCGCATGAAGGAATCGGAGACGACGAGGACCATTCCCGTCATCATGCTCACGGCCCGCCGCGACGAGCGCGACGTCGTCGCCGGCCTCGAACTGGGGGCCGACGACTACCTTCGCAAGCCCTTCTCCCTCCTGGAGCTGGTGGCCCGCGTCAAGGCCCTCCTCCGGCGGACCGGAACGGGAGGGGATGAGGGGGGAACGCTGGAGTGCGGCCCCCTCTCCCTCGACCTCAAGGGACAGGAGGCCTTCCTGAACGGGGCACCTCTCGACCTGAGCCCCACCGAATACCGCATTCTCGAGCTGCTGGCCAAGAACGCCGGACGAACCGTCTCCCGCGACGAGCTGCTGGCCCGCATCTGGGGCCTCTACGGCGGCGACACGCGCACCGTCGACGTCCACATCTGGCGGCTGCGCCGGAAGATCGAGACCGATCCCGAGACGCCCAGCCTCATCGAAACCCTTCGGGGGCGGGGCTACCGCCTTCACCGAGGAGACGATCCGTCATGAAAACGCTTCGAAGCCGACTCTCCCTTCTCATCGTCGCCACCGTCCTTCTCTGCTTCTTCCTGGCCTGGTTCCCCCTGTCGGGCCTCGTTCGGGACCGCCTTCACGCCAAGGCCCTCTCCGAACTGGACATCCACAGCCAGGTCCTGGCGACGGTCATCGCCGAGGACTTCCCCGACCTCAGCCGCCTCGAAGCCCTGCACCGCGTCGTGCAGGACCGCATCACCGTCGTCGACGGCGGAGGCAGGGTCCTCTACGACAGCGATGTCGCCGCCGAGAGCCTCGACAACCACCGCGACCGCCCCGAGATCGCCCGGGCCCTCGACGAGGGACGGGGCGAGAACGTCCGCTACAGCCGCAGCCTCGGCGCCGACCTCCTCTACGTCGCCCGACGGGCCCAGGCTCCCGACGGGACGGTCTACGTCGTCCGGACCTCCTACTCCCTGGCCTCCATCGGCGAGACCCTCCTCCTCCTCCGACAGCGCCTCTTTCTGGCCTTCGCCCTGTCCGGTCTTCTTGCCGTCGCCGTCGGCCTCTGGCTGGCCTCCCGTCTGGCCACGCCCCTCAGGGAGATCGAAGAGGCGGCCCGGGCCATCGAAAAGGGCGACGAGGCCCGCTTCCCCAGCGGAGGCCCCAAGGAGATCGACGCCCTCGCCTCGGCCCTCAGGACCATGGCCGCCCGCCTCAAGGAGACCCTGGCCGACCTCGAGGCCGAGCGGTCCGACCTTCAGCTCCTTCTGGAAAACCTCCCCGTCGGCGTCGTCGTCACCGACCCTTCCGGCCGGGTGCGCTTCGCCAACGGCTCCATCGCCCCTCTTCTCCGGGACCGCCCCGACAGGGTCCAGGGACGGCCCTGCCAGGGCGTCCTCCGCGTGCCGGAGATGACGGCCCTCATCGAGGAGACGGCCCGCTCGGGCAGGGCCGAGACCACCTTCCTCCTCCGCGACAAGAGCCCCCGCCTCTTCCAGTCCCAGGCCGTGCGCCTCCAGGGAGGGGCCCTCGTCGTCGTCACCGACCTCACCGAACGGCACCGTCTCGAAGAGGCCCGCAAGACCTTCGTCGCCGACGCCAGCCACGAATTTCAGACGCCCCTGACGGCCATCCGCGCCGCCGCCGAGCTGATCCTCTCGTCGGAGGAACTCTCCGACGAAGAGCGCCGACGCTACGCCGACTGCATCATCGAACAGCAGGAGCGGATGACGTCCCTCGTCGACGATCTCCTCCTCCTCTCGCGCCTCGAAAGCGGCCCCCCCACGGAGGAAGAGGAGGACCTCGATCTGTCGTCGCTTCTGGAGACCCTCGCCCGCGACGAGAGCGACAATCCCCTGGCGGGCCGGATCGTCATCGAGCGCCGTCTCGCGCCGTCAGCCCCCTTCCGGGGAAGACCGGCGGAGCTGAGACGGGCCCTGGGCAACCTCGTCGACAACGCCGTCAAATACGTCCGCAAGCGCTTCGGCGACGAGGAGGGCGGCCACGTCCTCCTCTCCCTCGAGGCCGATGAGGAGAGCTGGCTTTTGACCTTCGCCGACAACGGCGTCGGCCTCGTCGAGGAGGAAATCGAGGGGCTCTTCGAGCGCTTCCAGCGCGGCGAGCGTGACCGAGGCCGCGTCGGCTTCTCCCACGGGGGCTACGGCCTGGGGCTGGCCATCGCCAAAGGCATCATCGTCGGCCACGGAGGCACGCTGACGGCCTCCAGGCGCGACGAAGGAGCCCTCTTCGCCGTCCGCCTCCCCCGAAGCTGATCTCCCAAATCCGAAAGGGGGCCTCCCGGCCGGGAGGTCCCCTTTTTGTTGCATTCGTCTAATAATTGACCGTTTTCGTCTTGTCGCCTATAGTCTTGTCAGACTGGGGTTTGTCGCCGACGGAAAAACAACCCGGTTGTTACATTGTTCGTCAAAACTTGCCGATTCGTCATCATCCGCTATAATTTTCCTGCTTCCAGCACCAGACCCCCCGGAAGCACGGCACGATTCGCGCCGCCGACAGGAGGGAATTTTGATGAGAAGACTCACCGCAGCCCTGATCGTGGTCGCCGCTGCGGCCATCGCCCTTTTGGGCGTCATGGTCCTCGAGACCACCCAGGCTCAGGCCGTGGCTCCTCCCGGAAGCCCCGAGCCCGAACCGACGAACTGGAGCCGTTTCCTCATGGGGCGGGAAACGACGCCGATGGCGACGACGGACTGGAACCGCTTCCTCGTCAAACCCGCGGCAAAAGGGACACCCAAGGTCCCCACCTTCCACGCCACCGTGACCGATGCCCTCTCCTCCATGGACCTCTCCGCCGCCGAACTCGTCCTCTGGATCCGCCAACTTCCCGAGACAGCTCTCCGCTACCTCCCCAACTGGAGCCAGGCCCGCCAGGAACAGGTGGGACTCCTCGCCCGCTACATCCGCAGCCAGAACGGCTCCGTCGATGCCCTCTCCGCCTGGCGGCAGGCCGCCGCCTTCGTCCACTACAGCCGCAAGTACGGCGTTCCCGTCGACCTGGCCGTCGCCGTGGCCAACACGGAAAGCCACTTCAACAGCGAGGCCAGAAGCCGCTACGGCGCCATGGGCGTCATGCAGGTCGTCTGGCGCGTCCACCAGCGCCTCCTCCAGGTCAACGGCATCCTCTCCCCCGACGAACTCCACGACCCGGAAAAGGGGATCGCCGCCGGCTGCCTGCTCCTGGGGCGCTATCTTCGGGCCTACGGCGACAGGGACAAGGCCCTGGGACGTTACTACGGGGGATCGTCGGCCGTCTACGCCAAGCGCATCAACACCCGTCTGGCCAACCTGAGGAACTACGCCGCCTCCATAGCGACGACGCTCTGACGGGAGCTCTCGACGCCCTGAAAGAGAGAGGCCCCGGGCCTCTCTCTCCCCCCAGCCAGCCTAGAGAGGCTGCAACTCGCCCCGCTCGGCGCTCTCGACGGCGGAGCGAACCGTTCCGCCCGGCACCTGCCAGACCTTGAGGCCCCCCAGACGAAGGGCATCGGCGGCCTTGGGCCCCACCTGGCGGGCAAGGACGCCGTCGACGCCCCTGTCGGCCAGGATCTGCACGACGTGAGATCCCGCCCCGTGGCCCAGCTCCGATGCCGGAGCCTCAAAAGCCTCGACGACGGTTCCCCCCTCGACGACGAGAATCCAGGGGGCCCGGGCGAAACGCTCGGCCGTCATGCTCTCCAGATCTTTTCCTTCCGCTGCGACTCCCCACTTCATGGTCACGCACCTCCTGAGAATAAAGGACGGAATCGCCCCTTGATACCTCCATGGGTATATGCTATGATTCCCTCGTCGTTCCTTTTGAGAATAAATCGCAACAAGCGAAAGAACAAGGGGGAATCATCGTGGAGAGAGTCGTCCTTCTCGGCGGAGGCCCTGCAGGGATCACGGCAGCGAAGCTTCTGCGCAGAAAACGTCCCGATTGGGAGGTCACCATGATCCGACCGGAGAGGGCCAGCATGATCTACTGTGCCATCCCCTATGTCATCGAGGGCCTTTTCGGACAGGAGAAGGTCTGCAAGTCCGACGCCCTCGTCACCGATACGGGCGCCCGGCTGGTCATCGACGAGGCGACGCGCGTGGATTTCACCTCCCGGGAGATCCACACGGGCCGGAACGGCCTCTTCCCCTTCGACCGCCTCCTCATCGCCACGGGCGCCCGTCCCGTCCTTCCCCCCATTCAGGGGTTGGACGGCGCACGTAACGTCTTCCCCGTCAAGACCGAAGAGGATCTTTCCGCCATTCTGGGGGCCATGACAGAGAGATCGAGACAGGCCGTCGTCGTCGGCGCCGGCAATATCGGCATCGAAATGGCCCAGGCCTTCGCCCGCCGAGGCCTGAAGACGACCCTCATCGAGATGGCTCCCCACATCCTGCCCGCTCTCGTCGACGCCGACATGGCCTCCCCCCTGGAGGACCGCCTCCGGGCCCTCGGCGTCGACGTCCGCACCGGCCTGGGCCTCTGCGCCGTGGAACAGGACGGGGAGCGCGTCGTCAAAGGCCTCCTTCTCTCCAACGGAGACCGCCTGGGACTCAACGAAGGCGGCAGGGACGACCTCATCGTCGTCTCCGCCGGAGTCCGTCCCAACGTCGAGCTTTTCGAGGGGACGAGACTCCACATCGGCAGGACGGGCATCGTCGTCGACAGCGCCATGGCCACGAACATCACCGGAGTCTGGGCCGCCGGAGACTGCTGCGAGTACCGCTCCTTCATCGACGGCGAAATCGCCGGGGGGAAACTGGCCACCAACGCCGTCCCCATGGCCAAAGTCGCGGCGCGGAACATGGTCGGCGAGGAGTGGCACTACCAGGGATTCCTCAACGGAGCGGCCACCGTCGTCGAAAAGCTCCGCGTCGGAGGGACGGGCTTCACGGAGGAACTCTGCCTCCGCAAGGGAATCGACGTCGTCGTCGGCCATGGAGAGACGACGTCCCGCTTCCCCATGATGCCCGAGGCCACGAAGGTTCGGGTCAAACTGATCTTCAGGGATGACGACGGGCGCCTCCTGGGAGGACAGGCCTTCGGAGGCGAGGCCGTGGCCGAACGGATCGATCTGCTGACCCTGGCCATCAAGTCATCGGCGACCATCGAAGACCTGATGAATTTCGACTACAGCTCCCAGCCCTGGCAGACCTTCTTTCCCGCCGCCAACGCCATCGTCATGGCCGCCGAGGAGGCCTGGGCACGGAAGGCGGACCGATCGCGCGCCGAGAGGTGCCCGGAATAGCCGCCCCCCTTCGGGGCGAAGGCCCTGAAGAGGGATCTCCGACGGGCCTCCCCCGCCTCCTTCCGTCCTCGAAACTCCTTGCGCTTCCGTCGCCATCCGTCCACCTCTCAGGGAGGAGGAGCCCCAGGGCTCTTCCTCCCTTTTGCCCTATCGGACCGATCGAAAGGAGTGAATCTTCCGAAGATGTACACCTCTCAACAGGAGCAGAGCCGCGACGTCTTCGATCCCCCGGGCGCTCTCGACGCCTCTGGCGAAAGGACCCTCCAGGTCCGCCAGGCAGCCTCCTCCGTGGGGACCGCCCTGACCTCGGTCCTCTCCAGGATCGGCGACTTCAGGACCTTTACCCGCTCCGTCGGGGCCATCGCGTCGAAGACCCAGGCCCTGGCCATCAACGCCGCCATCGAGGCGGCCAAAGCCGGCGAGGCGGGGAGAGGCTTCTCCGTCATCGCCAGAGAGATCAACGATCTCAGCACCCGCTCCAAGGAGGCCTCTCGGGAAATCGCCGCCACGATCGAAGAGGTCGAAGAACGGCTCAAAACGATCCAGGACGACCAGCAAAAGGCCCGGGACCATCTCTTCGCCCTGCTCGCCGGCGAAGGCGTCCGACGGCAAGCCCCTCCCTCGGAAGAGACCGGAGGCCCGTCATGACGGCCTCCCGCAGCTTCCGCTCCGTCCGCGGCCTTCACGCCCCGGAGCGCCGGGCCGTCGAAGGGCTTCTGAAACGCTACGACCTCCCCTTCCGGGACTGTCCCGACGTGACGCTCCTCGTCGAAGACGCGAAGGGACACCTTTTCGGAACGGCCTCCCTCCAGGGAGAAAACCTGACCATGGTCGCCGTCGTGCCCGGCGAAGAGCGATCGGGCCTCGTGGCCGACCTCGTCGCCCGATCCGTCGAGGAGGCCCGACGTCAGGGCCAGGACCGACTGATCTGGAACGGCGATTCGCCTTTCCCCCTGACGATCGATCTGAGTCGGCGCCCCGAAGGCGAGAGCCTCGCCTCTCTGACGGCCGCCATCGTCGTCGATCTTCTTGACAGGAAGGAGAAAGGGGCGTAGTCTTCTATTGAGAATACTTCTCAAAAAGGAGGTCTGCGCCATGCCCGGATTTGACAGGACCGGCCCGATGGGGCGGGGGTCCCGCAGCGGACGAGGTAGGGGTGTCTGCGGCACCGTGGGCTGCGGCTTCGCCATGGGAATGGGAGGCTCCGGCTTTCGCCGCCGCCTCTGGGCCCGCGACGGCGGAGTCTTCGTCGACGAACAGCGGCGCCTCGAAGAGGAGCTGGCTTCGATGAAAGCCCGGACGGAGGCCCTCGAGGAGAGGCTCCGCGCTGCGGAGTCCCGGTAGAGGGTGTCACGACGTGGTGGAGGCCTGCGGTACGGGCCTCCACCACGCTGAGTGTGGAAGACAAATTCGGCAGGGAGGAATTTCAGTGAAACTCGCCATCGCAACGGAAGCGGGACAGGTCTGTCCTCACTTCGGTCACACGCCTTTTTTCACCCTGGCCACCGTCGAAAACGGCGCCCTCACGGAAAAGAACGAAGTCCCCAACCCAGGGCACGCGCCGGGCTTCCTCCCCCAGTGGATGAAGGATCGGGGCATCCAGCTCGTCATCGCCGGAGGCGTGGGCGCCAAAGCCCAGGAGCTTTTCACCGCTCTCGGAATCGACGTCATCGCCGGAGCCGAGGGACCTGTCGATTCAGTCCTCGCCGCCTTCGTCGACGGAACCCTGAAGGGCGGAAGGAGCCTCTGCACCCACGGAACAGAGGGGCACGGGGGCTGCGGCGACACCTGCAAGGGCTGATGCGCGTCGCCGTCGCCAGCGGCAAGGGGGGCACGGGCAAAAGCTGTGTCGCCGCCTCCCTGGCCCTCTGTTCCCCTGACGTCCTGGCCGTCGATCTTGACGTGGAGGAACCCAATCTGGCCCTCATCCTCGGCTGTCCCTCCCTGGAGAGCATGCTCGTCACCCGCCCCAGGCCTCTCGTGGAGGAGAGTCGCTGCGACGGCTGCGGCCTCTGCGCCAAAGAGTGCCGTTTCGGCGCCGTCAACGTCTTCGGGAAGAAGGTCTACTTTTCGCACGAACTCTGTCACGGCTGCGGCCTCTGTGCCCACATCTGTCCCCAGGGAGCCATCTTCGAGGAAGAGAGGCCTCTGGGCGAGATCCGTCGCTGCCGCTGCGACGGCATCGAGCTCCTTGAGGGACGGCTCTGGACGGGGCAGATGAACCCCGTCCCCGTCATCGAATCGACCCTCGACGCCGCCCAGGCCTTCGACGGCGACACCGTCTGGGACGCTCCCCCCGGAAGCTCCTGCTCCATGGTGGCCGCCGTGAGCCGCGCCGACGCCGTCGTTCTCGTGACGGAGCCGACGCCCTTCGGCGCCTCCGATCTGGAACTGGCCCTTCAGGTCCTCGCCAAACTGAAAAAGCGCTCCCATGTCGTCGTCAACCGCGCCGATCTCGGCGGGGCCGACATCGACGGCCTCGCCGAGCGGTACGGAAGCTCCGTGGCCCTCCGACTCCCCTTCTCCCGGGAAGTGGCCTCGCGCTACGCCCGAGGCGAGGCGCCGGCCCGATTCGACCCCCTCTGGCAGGAGGGGATGAGGCTCCTCTGGAGCCATCTCCGCGAGGCCCGATCGTGAGGGCGAGGGAAATCGTCGTCGTCAGCGGCAAGGGGGGCACGGGAAAGACGACGGTGACGGCCTCTCTGGCGGCCCGTCTGGCCGGGCAGGCCCTTTTCTGCGACGCCGACGTCGACGCCCCCAACCTGGGGCTCCTCCTCGACCCGACGCCGATCAAGAGGGACCCGTTCGTCGGCATGGCCGTCGCCTCCGTCGACGGGCATGCCTGCCTCGGCTGCGGCCTCTGCAGCCGGAGCTGCCGATTCGGGGCCATCACCGTCGTCGACGGCAAGGCCGTCGTCGACGGCTCGGCCTGCGAGGGGTGCGCCCTCTGCCTCCATCTCTGCCCCGCCAAGGCGATCACCCTCACCCCTCTTCCCCGAGGGGAGATTTGCGAGAGCGTCACCGTCTACGGCCCCCTCTTCCACGGTCGTCTCGACCCGGGAGGCGCCAACTCGGGCAAGCTGGTCCAGCAGATCAAAGACGGCGCCCGCAAAAAGGCGGAAGAGAGCGGCGTCTCCTGGATCCTCGTCGACGGACCGCCGGGCATCGCCTGTCCGGCCCTGTCGGCCATGAGCAGCGCCGACATCGTCCTGGCCGTGACGGAGGCCTCTCGATCGGCCCTGAGCGACCTGAAACGCCTCGTCGAGGTCACGAGACCCTTCCGTCTTCCCCTGGCCGTCGTCCTCAACAAGGCCGGCCTGGCCCCCGACGAGGAGAGCGAACTCGAGCGGTTCTGTCACGAAGCCGATCTCCCCCTGCTCGGCGCCATTCCCTTCGACAGGGCCATCGCCGCCGCCCAGGCGGAGAAGATTCCCCCCCTCGAACGGATCAGAGAGCCCCTGGAGGCGATTTTCCGCAACGTGGTCCGCCTTCTGGACCGAAATCCGGAGAGAGGCTAAGAGCTTTCTGTCTTGATATTTAATTACAAAATCTTCTTTAAAAAGTTACAAAAGTTTTAGTTGATTTTTTTGCCATTAAGGAATATGATCAAGGCATCTTTTTCCATCTTCTGGGAGGTGCTTTTTTCGTGAAACGTCTTGTGGCCTTCTCTGCCCTTCTCGTCCTGGTGGCCGCCCTTGCGGCTCTGCCCGCCTCGGCCTCGACTCTCGCCGAGATCCGGGAACGGGGCACTCTGCGCGTCGCCATGGAGGACGAGGACTACGGCCTCTTTCACTTCCGCGAGGGGGACAAAAATCTGGGCCTCGATTACGACCTGGCCCTGGCCATCGCCGAGGCCGCCGGCGTCTCCCTCGAAGTCGTCTCTCTGCCCTGGGGCGACGGCGAGGCGGGTACCATAAGCGGAGCCTGGGGCGACGGCGGCTGGCCCGTCTTCGGCGTCGATCTCATGTGCACGGCGGCGACGATCACCGACGAACGGGCCGAAAAGGTGACCTTCTCGGCGCCCTATTTCTCGGCCGGCCAGCTTCTTCTGACCCTCAAGGCGAAGAACCTTACGGCCCTGGACCAGGTCAAGGGGCTCAAGCTCGGCTTCCAGCAGGCGACGACAAGCGAGACGACGGCCAAGGAATTGCTGGCGGGAAACACCTTCCTCCCCCTCCCGGGCGTTCCCGACGTCATGAACGCCCTCAGGAAGGGGCTCATCGACGCCGCCCTCCTCGACAGCCCCCTGGCCCTGACGGAGGCCAAGAATGACGGGAGCCTTTCCGTCATCGACGAGCTCCTCACCGAAGAACATTTCGGCGTCACCCTGCCCCGGGATGTCGATCCCGAACTGAAGTCTCTCGTCGACGACGTGGTCCAGGCCAACCGCCAGGCCCTCTACGACAAATGGTTCAAGTAGGGCCCCGACGGGATCGGAGGCCCAAAAAAGAAGAGGTCCCTTCCTTACGGAGGGGACCTCTTCTTTCGGGAACAGGCCGGGGCTAGCAGGCCCCCTTGACGGGCGATCCGGCCAGGGAGGCCTCCAGGGCCGAGGCGAGATCTTCGAGACGCTCCGCCTCGCCGTAGTCCTCGACGCGGCCGGAATCGCAGAGAAGGGCCAGGGTCGGGTCGACAGGGAAACGTCCCAGAAGGGGCATGGAGAAACGTTCCGTCAGTTTGGCCACGTGGCTGGGGCCGAAAAGATCCAGCTCCTGTCCGCAGCCGGGACAGCGGACGAAACTCATGTTCTCCACGACGCCCAGAAGGGGGACGTCGAGCATGCCCGCCATGTGACAGGCCTTCTCGACGATGAGCTCGGCCAGGCCCTGGGGCGAGGTGACGAGGACCATCCCGTCGAGAGGAAGGCTCTGCATGACCGTCAGAGGGGCGTCGGCCGTCCCGGGCGGCAGGTCGACGAAGAGATAGTCCAGGTTGCCCCACTCCACGTCGTTCCAGAACTGTTTGAGCAGATTGGCGATGAGCGGCCCCCGCCAGACGACGGGCTTGGCCGGATCGTCGAGAAGGAGATTGACGGACATGACGCGGATCCCCAGCTTGGCCGAGGCCGGCGGAATCATCCCCGCCACGGTTCCCACGAGGGGATCGCGGATGCCCAGCAGTTTGGGGATGGAGGGGCCCGTCACGTCGGCGTCGAGGATCCCGACCCGGCACCCCCTGCGGGCCATGGCCACGGCCAGGAGGGCCGTCGTCGTGCTCTTGCCGACGCCTCCCTTGCCGCTGCCGACGGCCACGAAACGGCCGACGCCCCTCTTGTCGATGGGCTCTTTGGCCTGGCCCGGACAGGTTCCCCCTTCGCCGCAGGAGGACGAACAGCTCTGACAGTCAGACATGCAGACTTCACTCCCCGCTTTTATATGAGAAAAGTTCTCAATAACTTATACGCTCTTTCCTCTCGGCGGTCAAGAAAATCGTCCGCCCTCAATGTTACCTATTCGCTATTTAGTGCTATGATTCGGGCTAAAAGGCAGTCATCTTTTCTCCCCAAGGAGGTCCACCCGTTGAAAAGGACTCGGTCTCTCTCCCTTGCGGCCCTTGTGCTCCTGACCCTCTTCGCGGCCGGTCAGGCCCTCGCCTCGGACGTCGTCGACGCCCTGGGCAGCCCCCTGGCCCTCGACGGCCCCGCCCGGAAGGTCCTCTGCTCCGGCTCGGGGGCCCTGCGCCTGCTGACCTACCTTCAGGCCCAGGACCTCATCGCCGCCGTCGAGGACATCGAAAAGCGCAGCGAGGCCAGGGACGCCCGCCCCTACTTCCTGGCCAATCCCGCCTTCCGTGATCTGCCCCTCTTCGGAGAGTTCCGGGGCCGGGCTCGGGCCGAGCTGATCCTGGGTCTTCCCGAGGCACCTCAGGTCATCTTCAAGACCGATCCCGAGGCGGGAACGCCCGCCGCCGAGCTTCAGGAGGCCACAGGCATTCCCGTCATCCCCCTCGATTACGGCAACCTCCTGGATCGACGGGAGGCCCTCTACGCCTCGCTGCGGACCATGGGACGCGTCGTGGACCGTCAGGAGCGGGCCGAAGCCGTCATCGCCTTTTTCGAGACGACCCTCGACGATCTGAAGCGGCGGAGCGCCTCCTTGGCCGAGGAGGACCGCCCCGGCTGCTACGTCGGCGGCGTCGGCTTCCGCGGCGCCCACGGCCTTTCGGCGACGGAGCTGGGCTACCCCCCCTTCGTCTTCACCGGCGCCCGGGCCGTCACGGAAGAGGAGGCCCCTTCCGACCGGGCCTCCCACGCCGAGATCTCCCGAGAGAAACTTCTGGCCTGGGACCCCCAGTATCTTTTCATCGACCTTTCGACGCTCAACGCCGGAGAGAGGGCCGGAGCCCTCTACGAGCTCAAAAACACGCCTCTCTGGAAGGATCTGCGGGCACTGAAGGAGGGCCACGTCTACGGCCTCCTTCCCTACAACTGGTACACGCAGAACTTCGGCTCCATTTTGGCCGATGCCTACTTCGTCGGCAAGACCCTCTTCCCCCAGGGCTACGGCGACGTCGATCCCGCCGCCAAGGCCGACGAGATCTACCTTTTCCTCGTCGGAAAGGCCCTCTTCTCCGAGATGAACGACCTTTTCGGCGGTCTGGCCTTCCGGCCCCTCTCCCTGACACAGGACTGATCGGTGCATCTCGACGACGGACGCCTGCCCCAGGGCTACGGCCGCCATGTGGCCCTCAGAAAGAGAGGGGTCGCAGCGGCAGCAGCAGCGACGGCTCTCCTCTTCCTTTTCTCCCTCTCCGTCGGGGCCGTCACGATCCCGCCCGGCGACGTGCTGCGATCCCTTCTGGGATGGGGCCAAGAGGCGCGATGGGACCGCATCGTCTGCCAGATCCGTCTCCCCCAGGCCCTGGCCGCCCTTCTGGCCGGGACGGGCCTCTCCCTGGCCGGCGCCGTGAGTCAGTCCGTCCTCCGCAATCCCCTGGCTTCGCCCTTCACTCTGGGCATCAGCCACGGAGCGGCCTTCGGCGCCGCCCTCTCCGTCCTCCTCTTTCCCCGGGGCGAGACGGGCTCCCTCTTTCTTCACCTCTACGGGACGGCCGCCTCGGCCCTTTTCGCCTCGGCTCTGACGACGGCGGCCGTCCTCCTCCTGGCGCGGCGCCGCCCCTCGCCGGAGACGGTCGTCCTCTGCGGCGTCGCCCTGAGCGCCCTCTTCACGGCCTCGACGATGCTCCTTCAATACTTCGCCGACGACAGCCAGCTGGCGACGATGGTCTTCTGGACCTTCGGCGACCTCGCCCGGGCCCGCTGGCCCGAGCTCGCCCTCATGACCGCCGTAACAGCCCTGTCGGCGGCCTATTTCCTCTTCCGCCGCTGGGACCTGAACACCCTCCTGGCCGGGGAGGAGACGGCCCGCTCCCTGGGCCTCTCCGTGACCCGCATCCGTCTCGAGACCATGGCCGTGGCCTGTCTCGTCACGGCCGTCATCGTCTCCCTCGTCGGCGTCATCGGCTTCGTCGGCCTCGTCTGCCCCCACATGGCCCGGCGCTTCACCGGCGACGATCACCGTTTCCTCCTTCCCGCCTCGGCCCTGACGGGCGCCTTCCTCCTCCTCGCCGCCGACACGACGGCGCGGCTCGTCCTTCTTCCCCGCATCCTGCCCGTCTCGATCGTGACGGCCTTTCTCGGCGCGCCGACCTTCATCTGGCTCCTCGGAAGGGAGCGGCGGCGATGATCCTCGACGTCGAAGGGCTCCGCTTCCGCTACGGAAGCGACGCCGTCCTCGAAGACGTGACCTTCTCGGCCCGGCGGGGCGAGATGGTCATGGTGCTCGGGCCGAACGGGGCGGGCAAATCGACCCTTCTCCGCTGTCTCGACGGCCTGGCCAGCCCCGCGGCGGGATCGATCCTTCTCGACGGCCGATCCCTGACCTCTTTCGACGGACCGGAACGGGCCCGATCGGTGGGCTACGTTCCCCAAAGGCCCGAGACGGCCCGCCTGACGGCCTTCGACGCCGTCCTCCTCGGACGACGGCCCCATTTCGGCAGCGCCGTCACCGATGAGGATCTGCGGCGCGTCGACGCCGTCTTCCGCACCCTGGCCATGGAGGGGCTGGCCCTACGCCCCATCGACGCCATGAGCGGCGGCGAGCTTCAGAAGGTGACGCTGGGGCGGGCCCTGGCCCAGGAGCCCTCCCTGCTGCTCCTCGACGAGCCGACGAGCAGCCTGGACCTGAAAAACCAGGTCGAGATCCTCTCCCTCCTCCGTCACATCGCCAAAGGCCACGACATGGCCGTCGTGGCCACCCTCCACGACCTGAACCTGGCCTTCCGCTTCGGCGACCGATTCCTCTTCCTCAAGAGAGGAAAGATCGTCGAGGCCCTCGACGACCTCTCCCGCGTCACCTCCTCCCTCGTCGAATCGGTCTACGACCTTCCCGTCGACGTGGCCCGCCACGGAGAGCTCCCCGTCGTCATCCCCCGCGGCTGAAGACGCCACATCGACCTCCCCCCTAGGGCCTTCTGGCCCTTTCTCTTTTTCTTTTTGAGAGGCATTCTCATGAAAAAATCTTTCATGGGGGGAAGGACCATGCCTGTCTTCGGACCCGTTCCGTCGCGACGACTCGGTCGCAGCCTGGGAATCAACACCATTCCGCCGAAAGTCTGCTCCTATGCCTGCCGTTACTGCCAGCTGGGCCAGGCCCTGACGATGACGACGGAGCGTCGGCCCTTTTACGCGACGGAAGACCTCGTCGACGAGGTGGCCAGGAACCTCAAGAGACTGAAAAGACAGGAGGAGACCGTCGACTACCTGGCCTTCGTCCCCGACGGAGAGCCCACCCTCGACATCGGCCTGGGCGAGACGGCACGGGCCCTCAAGGTCTTCTCCATTCCTCTGGCCGTCATCGCCAACGCCTCCCTCATCGCCGACAGGACCGTCAGAGAAGAGCTGTCCCTCTTCGACTGGGTCTCCCTGAAGGTGGACGCCGCCACCGAAGGCCTTTGGCGAGCCCTCGACCGACCTCACGGCGCTCTCGCCTTCGAAGCCATCATCGACGGACTCGGAATTTTTTCCGCCTCCTACGGGGGCCATCTCGAGACGGAGACGATGCTCGTCGCCGGACGAAACGACGGAGACGAAGCCCTCGAGGACCTGGCCTCCCTCCTCGCTTCCATGGCCCCCTCCGTCTGCCGCCTCTCGTCGCCCACGAGACCCCCCGCCTGCGGCGACGTGACCTGCTGCGACGAGGAGCGTCTCGCGGCGGCCACGGCCATTCTGAGGGGGAAAGGCCTCGACGTCCGCCTTCTCAACGCCTACGAGGGCAACGACTTCGTCCGTACCGGCGACACGCGGGAGGCCCTTCTGGCCATCCTCTCCGTCCACCCCATGAGAGAGGAGGCCCTGAGCCTCTTCCTGGCCGACGCGAAGGATGGAACCGCCGTCCTCCGACGGGCCCTCGAGGAGAAGGACCTTCTCATCACCTCCTGGCGGGGAGCGACCTTCTACGTCCGCAATCTGCGCAAGGCCGCAGAGGAGCGGCGATGATGTCCAAATTCTCCCGCTCCGTCCTGGACCGCGCCGTCTATTCTCCTCTGGCGAGACAGAAAAAGGACCCGTCAGTCCTTCTGGGAAGCCGCTTCGGCGAGGATATCGCCCTCGTCGACGCCGGAGGCACCCTCGTGGCCTCCCACGTCGACCCCATCGTCGGAGCCGCCGAGGGAATAGGCCGCCTGGCCGTTCACGTCGCCTGCAACGACCTGGCTGCGAGCGCCGTCCGGCCCCGTTGGCTTCAGATTCTCGTCCTTCTGCCCGACGAAAAGGACGCGGAGCGCCTCCGCTCGATCATGGACGAGGCCGTCCAGGCCGCGGGCGAGGCGGGCGCCGTCATCATCGGAGGTCACAGCGGCTACACGTCGGCCCTGAACCGCCCCCTCGTCGCCGTCACCGCCCTGGGCTGTGCCGAGGGCGAAATCGTCTCCACCGGCGGGGCCCGCATCGGCGACAGCATCTGTCTCACTCGGGGCGCCGGCCTGGAGGGAACGGCCATCCTGGCGACGGACTACGAAAAGGAGGCCCTTCGCCGTGGACTGGAGGCGACGGACATCGCCGAAGGGCGCCGCCTCGCCGACAGGCTCTCTCTCGTTCCCGAGGCCCTGGCCCTGGCCGCGGCGGGCGCGACGGCCATGCACGACCCGACGCGGGGCGGCGTCATCGAGGCCCTCCTCGAAATGGCCGAGGCCTCGGACAAGGGCTTCGCCGTCGACGGAGATCGTCTACCCCTGCCGCCTGTCGTGAGACGCTTCGCCAAGGCCTTCGACTTCGACCCTCTGAGGATGCTCTCCTCAGGAGCCCTCGTCCTGACCCTTCCCGAAGAAAAGCTCCTCCGGGCCCGCAGGGCCTCGGAGGAGCTCGGCGTTCCCCTCACCGTCATCGGAACCGTCGAGAGAGGTTCGGGGCTGAGGCTCGGTGGAGCACGAGGGGAAGCGTTTTTTTCGCGATCGGAGCCGGAACGGGACGAACTGGCCCGACTCGAGGCCCTCCTCGGACCTCCGGGGCAGACCCGCTAACGGCATCACCATCGACGAGGGAAATCGCCGCCTCTTCCTCCTCCCGGCAAAGGGCGGACGACGAAAACACGCGGAAGGCGAGGGCCCGGCAGCCGCCCCGGCGGCGCCCCTCCTTACGTAAGGAGGGGCGCCGCCGATAACGACGGGATCGAGGCCGTCGCCATCGACGGCGCTCCCGGGCAGAAAGCGACGGAGGAGCTTCCCCGTGGTTTCCCTCGAAAGGCAGGAGTCGGCCTATCTGAAGATCGGCACATCAAGCATCGCCCGAGACAGAGGCATCCCCCTTTTTACGTGAACGCCCCCGGCACACCCCTCCCCACTCACGGGACCGTAGACAACGCCCTCGCCCCCCGAAGGGCAAACAAAACAACCGAGAATACCCTTGACGACTGGACACAATGCGCTCATCGGCTGCAACTTGGCCGAATATTCCGGATAGAACGACGATTGCGGCTCCTGCCCGACATGCCTGTCCGTATGGAATCATCCCTCGCATCGACCAGGAGGAAGGATCCCATGCGAACGCCGAGTCTTGAAAGCCATGAAAATCCTTTGGCCCAGGAGATGGGGAAGAGGCTCTCGGAGCTCTTTCCGCGCCGGTGGATTCTCGAGCAGGCCAAGGCATCGGGCTTCGTCGAAGGGGTCCGCACTCTCGATCCGATGGTCTTTTTTGGGCATCTGGTTCTCGCTTTCGGCTCTTCGAGCCGCCTGTGTCTTCTCCGGCTCCATCGGAGCCATGAGAAAGTCGCGCCGGACCGGATGACTTGGCCCGCTTTCTACGATCGCTTCACGCCGGAACGGCTCGAATTCCTCAAAAGATGCCTGGAGCGCGCCATGGCTCGCGTCGTCTTCGAGGCGCTCCCCGCGAGGGCGACGGCGCTCGAGGCCTGCGACATCAGGGAGATCGTCGCCATCGACAGCACCCTAGGGCCGATCCCTTGCCCGAGCGCTACCGGAGAGGACGGCTGGAGGATGTCTAGCCAGAGAGAACCTAATTAATAGATGGATACCTTCTTGAATATTCGGCTGAGTTGCGGCCAATGCGAAATAGCGAGGAGCCGGTTTTCCTCCGCTCGACCCGGCCCTGTCCATCGTTTGAAGAGCTAAGAGCCCCCTCCCGTCGGGCGCCACCCCTCCTCGACGGGGAAGATCGCCTCCAGCTCCCCCTCCCAGGGGAAGGGAAGGACGACGAAGGACCGATCACGAAAGAGGAAAGCCCGGCAGCAGCTCCGCCGCTGCTCCTCCGAAAGGGGGGCGGGGCCCTCGACGACGGAGGGCTCGAGGCCGTCGGCCTCGGCTTCGGCGACACTCTCGGCCAGAAGGCGATGGAGGGGGTCTTCGAGATCGACGACGGTGCCTCCGTCCCCCTCCTCGACGCCGTCGAGGCGAGGGGCGACGAAGGTGGCCACGAGGGAGAGAAGCTCCAGCCCCTCGGCGTCGAGGGAACGCCGGCCCCGAAGGCACAGGGCTCCTTTCAGTTGCCCTCCGGCTCGTAGGGGAAACCAGTGATCGCAACCGATGAGGACGCTTTCCCCTCCGCCGAGAACCTCTTCGGGAATCGCCTCCAGATCGGAAGGGCCGAAAAGGCGGAGGGTCTCCACATCGAGGACGACGGAGAGGGACTGGCAAAGCGCGGTTTCGAGGCTCGCGAGGGAGCGGATCTGCTGGATCTCGCCGGCGAGTTCGCGAAGGAAGGTCCTCGTCCGGACCTGATCGGTCAGCCTGTCCCTCTGGCGGCGCACTTCGTCGAGAAGGCGGCAGCGGCGCAGGGCCATGGCCGAGGCCGAGGCCAGAGTCTCCAGACTCTCCTCCTCTCCGTAAGGGCTGCCCGTGACGGCGACGCCGACGGCGACGTAGCCCAGCAGGCGCTCCCCGTCGACGAGGAAGAAGAGACGCTCCATCTCCTCCTCCAGGGGAGAAAAGAGGAGATCGGAGGTTTCGAGGACCGAAGCGAGAGAACCGGCGCAGGCGACGGGAGAGGAAAGAGGCAGCGAGGCGGCAGGAAGGGGCCGCTCGCTGGCCAAAAGAGGACGATCGGTGAACAGGACCGTGCCCTCCCTGCGTTCGCCCCTGAGGCGGTAGGCCTGGGAAATTTCGTCGTAGAGGACCAGCAGGGTCCGTCGACTCTGCGTCATCTCGCCGAAGGCGTCGAGGATCCTTTCCAGGAGGGACATCTCCTCCTCCTCGTCGATGAGGCTCAACAGGGCGCCGTGAAGGCCCCGGAGGGCGAATTCCCTTTCGGAGAGCCGGCCGATCTGGCTCTCGCGCTCCTCCTGAAGGGCGTTGAGGGCCATGGCCCGGGAGGCGATGCCGCCCAGAAGCTCCAGGGCGTGGAAAAGGCCGGACGAGGCCGGAGAAGACCACTTCAGGAGGTAGAAGAAACGCCGATCTCCCGAAAAGAGGGGAAGGACGGCGGAGTAGGCATCGCGAAGGAGGGCGAAATTTCCGCCGCCCAGAGCGGAGCGGTGCTCCTCGTCGACGACGACGGGAACGGAGGAGAGATGGCAGGCCGCGAAGAGGCCCTGCCGAAGGGGGAGAGGCCCCTCGTCGCCTCCCAGGCGACGGAGTCCTCCTGCCTCGTCCTTCAGGAGCGTCAGCTTCTCGGGGCAGAAACACTCGCGCATGACGTCGAGGAGAAAGGTGGCGAGGAAATCGACGGGAAAGGGCTCGAATAGGGAGGGGAGGGCGCTCTTGAGGGCGTAGAGCATGTAGGCCAGCCCCGCCAGATGGCGCTCCGTCTCGTCGACGGAGAGGTGGCGTCGCCAGAGGCGGACCAGGCTGTCGGCGCTGTGGAAGAGGTCGGTCAGCTCTCCGTCGGGCGCCTCCTCGAGGAGGACGACGACGTCGGGCCCCTCGCCGAGGAGGACGACGTGACTTCCGACGCCGGAAAAGAGACTCCGCTCCCCTTCGTCGAGGGCGAGGACGACGACGCCGGCCCGGGAGGAGGACCTCTCCCGGACGCGGACGAGGCCGTCGGCCACGGCCGGAAGGGGCTCCATGTCGCCGATGACGTCGGAGAGGTAGAGATCGTTCCTGCTGTGGGGCTGGAAGACGGAGGCGACGACGCCTCTCTCGGCAAGAGCCTGGCTGATCAGGGAGAGGACACCCCCTCCGAGGATGAAGCTCGTCTGATGACAGAGTCGATGAAGGTCCATCGTCATTCCCCCCCGGCGATGCGCACTTGGCCCTCGTCTGGGTCGTAGTAGAGGGTCACGCGGCGCGCCTTGTCGTTGACGCGGCAGGAGACCCCCTTGAGGCGAAGGGAGATCTCGCCGGAGACGCCGTCGATGACGCTGAAGGAGGCGTCCCCCCTGAGGTTTCTCAGCGTCTCCTTCAGCCCGGCCAGGACCTCTTTCCGCTTCTCCTGGGCCTCTTCAAAAGCCAGAAACTCGGCCAGATGCTTGCGGGCCTGGAGATGAAAGCCCTTCTCCGTCAGCGTTCGGATCGAGGAGGAGAGGACGAGGAGCTCGTCGTCGGCCTCGACGATTTCCCGGCCGAGGGCCTGGCAGCGCTGGAAGAGCTCCAGGCGGGAGACGCCCGTGACGGTGATCGCCGTGTCGCCCCAGCGCATGACCCGCACCGATCGCGCGTTGACGTGGGCCGCCGCCTCGATCTGGGAGGCCATGATGACGCCTCGACTGCCCTCGACGAGGACACCTCTTCGGGCGTGGATTTTGGAGCGCAACACATATTCGTTGACCTTCAGGAGCGAACAGCGCACCTCGGCCTCCTGGACGAAACGGGCCAGGATATCGCCCTCGGCCTCGACGAGAGCCCCTCCCTTGCCGACGATGCCAAATCGGACGGAGATGCTGCCGCCGCTGCGGACGACGGCCCTTTCGATGCCGCCCTGGATGTCGATATCGCCGCCGGAGGTGACGGAGTAGCCCTCGCGGACGTCGCCTCGGACGAGGACGGGGCCGTCGTAGACGATGTTGCCCGTCTCGGGGCCGACGGCCCCCCCGACGATGAGAAGAGGCTCCACGGAGAGCCTCTCGCCTTTCCAGACGAGACGGCCGTCGACGGAGGCGACGAGACGGTCTCCCTCCATCTCGGCCCCCCTGCCGTAGGAGAGGCGGGGCGTCCGGCCGCTGCGGCCGGCCAGGGTCTGGCCCGTCACGGTCTTCCCCTCCCGGGGCGGTTTCGCCTCATGGCGGATGGCCAGAGCCTCGCCCCGCTGGACCTCGACGACGAGGTCCAGGGAGTAGAAATCGACCTCGCCCGATTCGGTCATGGTCGGCTTGCCCGTGGGGCGCCGCTTGAGGTGTTCGACCCACCCATCCTCTCCGTGGCGCGGTTCGAGCCCTCTGGCGACGACGACGTCCCGGACGGCCTGCCCCGACCGGCTCCTCTCCAGGGCCCGGGCCAGGGCCTCCCCGTCCAGGCCGTAGACGACACCCCTGGCGGCGAAGAGTTTCCGCAGGGCCTCTTCGTCGTCGAAGCCCGGCGGCAGGCTCAACGTCGCCTCCAGCCCTCCGTCGACGATCTGAAGGGAGGGGACCGCAAGATCCCGACCGGCCCCGATCTCCAGGTTCTCGACGCCGCCCACGTTGGCCAACTCCCGCAGCCGCTCCGTCGAAGGGCCCGAGGTCCCGTGACGCCGCAAAAGGGCAAGGAGGTCGAGGAGCCTGACGGGCGGCTTGGACACATCGAGGACGAGGCGCTCCTCCTCGCGGAAGAGTGTCATCGTCTCCGTCTCCTCAAGGATCAGTCTGTCGCTCATCTCTCTCCCTCCCGCGCCTCAGCGGGCGCCTCATCTTCCAGGAACTCCCATTGAAGCGCAAAGACGTTACGGCCCCGACACCGGAACGTGACGATTTCCCGACAGATGAGAGGAAAGGAAGGAGAGAAAAGGGCCAATCTCAGCGCGCCTCCAGAAGAAGGGCCTCACCCGGCGCTCCGGCGAAGAAGAGATAGCTTCCCTCGGGGGGCAGGGCTCTTCCCCTCGTCGACGAGGAGGACCGGGAAATCGGTCTCCCTGGCGTACTCGAAGACGAACGTCGGGCCAGGAAGGCCCGAAGAGCAAAAGCGCAACGCCTCTTCTCCTCGCGATCCCCTCACCTTCCCCTCTTGTCGTCCGCCGTCGCGAGAGGGCGCGACGAATCTCCCGAACCCGGAAGGCCCTACCGTTCCTGAAGGCGGCAGCGGCTGAGGGCGACGGCCGAGGCCGCCGCCAGAGTCTCGAGGTTCTGGCCGTCGCCGTAGTCGCCTCCCGTCACGGAGGGGGCCAGAGCGACGTAGCCCAGGAGAGACCTGCCGTCGACGAGCAGAAAGAGTCGGTCCATCTCCTCGGGAAGGGCCTCTTCGGGCGGAGCCTCGAGGCCGAGAACGGAGAAGAGGGCCCGGGCCGACGAGGCGGGACAGGAAAGGGGAAGATCGACGACCTCAAGAGGCTCCGGAGCGAGCCAGAAGGAGCCGTCGCGAGGGAAGACCCTGCCGTCGCGGCGCTCGCCGAAAAGGCGGTAGGCGCCGCGAGCCCGATCGTGGACGACGGCCAGAACGCGGCGGCTCTGGGTCATCTCGCCGAAGACGTCGAGGAGCTCCTCCAGGAGGGACTCGGCCGATTCCTTCCTGATGAGGCTGAGGAGGGCCCGATGAAGCGCCCCCAGGGAGAACTCCCGCGCCGAGAGCTCGCGGATCCGCTCCTCCCGCTCCTCCCTCAGGGCGTTGAGGGCCATGGCCTTGGAGGTGACGCCGCCCATGAGTTCCAGGACATGGACGCCTTCGGGACGAGGAGAGGAGCCCCAGCGGAGGAGGTAGAAAAAGCGCCGATCACCGGCAAAAAGGGGGAGAACGACCGAATAGGCCTCTCCCAGGCGGGCGACGTTCTCCCCGCCCAGGCTCTCGCCGTGGGAGGCCTCAATGGGGACGGGCACGGGCGCCAGGTTCCGGGCGACGAAAAGCCCCTGGCGGAGGGGCAGAGGCCCCTCGTCGCCGGCGACGCGACGGAACTCGCCCCCCTCGTCTCGGAGCAGCGTCAGCCGCTCGGGCCCGAAGCTCTCCCGAAGGACATCGACGAGAAAGGCGGCGAGGAAGTCGGGCGGGAAGGGCTCGAAGATGGAGGGAAAGGCGCTCTTGACGGCATAGAGAAGATAGGCCAGGGAATCGAGGGAACGCTCGGCCTCGTCGAGAGAACGGTAGCGGTTCCAGAGACGGACAAGCCCGTCGGCGCCCTCGAGGAGAGGCCCCATCGCCTCGTCGGGCTCTCTGTCGAGGACGACGACGACGACGTGTCTTCCCTCTCCCAGAAGGACGACGTGGCTCCAGGGAGCGGAGAAGAGGGCCCGCCCCTCTTCATCGAGGGGAAGGGAACGCCACCCCCCGGCCGCGGCGGCGAAGCGCCCCTCCAGGTAGTCCATGGCTCCGGGCAGGGAGGGAGGGACGACGGGGCCGACGGCGTCGAAGACGTGAAGATCGCGCCCCTCGGGCTGGAGGATCACGGCGCCGTCGACCCTTTCGGCCAGGGCCTTGGCCAGCAGAGGGAGCACGCCTCCGCCGAGCAGATACTTCGTCGTGCCGTACAACTCGTTCAGCTCGTTCAGCGTCATTCCCTGTCCCCTCTTTCGTGAGGTCACGCCCCGGGAGTACAATCTCCGGGGGAAAGCACAGCGGGAGCCTGCCGCCGCCGACATCCCCCGTCTCCTTCTGGTCCGTCTCCTTTCATTATAACGTACAGCGGAGAGAAAAATCTCCCTGTCGGAAAACTCACTCCCTCCACCTCGGGAAAAGCAGCGACGAACGAAAAAGGAGGGATCACTTAATGAAAAAAGGTTGCCTCGCTCTGGCTCTGTTCTTTTGCCTCACCTCTCCCGCCGCGGCCCACGAGGGCCCCCACGTCGACGTCCTGGCAAAAACGACGTCGAGCTGGGACGGGACGACGCTGGCCTCCTATCCGGAGGGACAGCCCGAGATCACCGTCCTCCACATCACCGTCCCCCCCAAAACCTCTCTGGCCCTCCACCGCCACCCCGTCATCAACGCCGCCGTCCTCCTCGAGGGCGAGCTGACGGTCATCACGGAAAAGGAGGAGACGCTCCACGTCAAGGCCGGAGAGGCCCTCGTCGAAGTCGTCGACAAGTGGCACTACGGCCGCAACGACGGCGACGTCCCCGTCGTCCTCGTCGTCTTCTACGCCGGAACCGAGGGCGGGGCCATCACCGTCAACAAAGAATAAGGAGCGATCGACGGACAAAAAAAGGCGAGAGCGGAGAAATCCGCTCTCGCCTTTCTGCGCCTCCGGGGAGGGGAGCCTCCCGGCGTCTCAGGCCGCCTCCGATCCCTTGGCCCGCTCGAAGAGCATCGTCGCTCCGGCGTAGAGGACGACGGCGGCGACGACCCACTGGAGCATGCTCAGATTGAGACTCTTGACGATGTAGACGGCGGCCAGGACGCCGACGATGCCGAAAAGGCTGGAGAAAAAGGTGATCTTGCGGCCGTACTCGCCGAGGCGGACGAACTCCATGGCCCCCATGGGAACGGAGAAGGTGCAGGCTCCCATCATGATGGGAAAGGCCACGGCGGGGTTGACGCCCAGGGCGTAGACGGTGGCCATCGTCGGCGCGTAGGAACCGATGCCCACGTTGTTCAGGGCGCCGTAGAGGGCCAGGAGGACGACGGCCAGGATCAGCTTGCCCCCCTCGAGGCCCGTCGCGTCGCCGCCGGAGGGAACGAGGTTGAACTTGCCGGCCAGAATGAAGGCGGCGGCCAGGCAGAGGCCGATTCCCATGAACGTGCGGATCGTCGCCGCCGGAAGACGGACGACGAAACGGGGCCCGATATAGGCGCCGGCCATCTGGGCGACGATGAGGAGGATCAGCGTCTTGGGCTCGACGGTGATGGACGAGATATAAGCCAGAGCCATGACGGCGACGGGAATGGCGCACTGGGTGTTGAGCGTTCCCGGCAGCTTCTTGTCGCTGACGAGCTTGCGGGCCCGGTAGAGGACGGTCGAGAGGGCGAAATCGGAAATGCCGAAGGTGGAGAGGAAAAAGCAGAGGGCTCCCCAGAGGGCCAGAAGGAAGTTGCTGCCGGGCTCGGCCCAGGCCTCCTTCCGATGTTTCAGGAAGTCGAGGACGAAGCGGACGGCGTAGAGACCGTTGACGAGAACGATGAGCAGAAGAAGTGCCTTGATCATGACGGAGAGCCCCTTTCGTCGATGAATTGCCGTTACCCGTCCCTTTTTGTGCATCGGATAACGTAAGACGTAGTCTGCCATGAATCAACTGGATTGTCAATAATCAGCATGTGTTGATTTTTGGGTTTGCCGAAGGGCGGACTTTTCCGACGAAGCCCGAGGACCGCCCCCATAGGAGGGACGACCTCCATCGGCCGAAGGGGCGCAAGCGTCGCCGCCAACCGAAGCCGACGGCGGGCACAGATCGCAAAGGGGCGGACTCGACGGAGCCCTTCGCCACGAGTCGACCGATCTGGACAGAAACCTCTTGATTTCAGGGCCCTCTTTGGTTAGGCTCATGGGGAGACGAAGAGAAGAAGGGGGATGGAGTCCCCCTTGGAACGCCCTTGACGGGATGATGACTCCTGCCGCTCCTGCCGGAAGCGGTGGGAGTTCGTGTTTTTCCGCGCTTTCAGCCGGAGCGATCCGTGAAAGGGGTTTTTCGATGACACTCTCCGCCGTTTCGACAGCGTCGTCCTTGGCCGAAGGACTGAGCCAGTCGGCATCCCTCCTCGAAGAGGCCGGCCCGGCCTTCTTGCTGCCTCAGGCCTCCCTTCGGGGGCTGACGGAACGCCTCGCCGAGGGGCGCTTCCATCTGGCCGTTCTGGGACAGTTCAAGCGGGGCAAGAGCACGCTTCTCAACGCCCTTCTCGGCGCCGATATCCTTCCCACGGCCGTCGTGCCCCTTACGGCCATTCCCACACAGATCCGCTGGGGCGAGGAACCGGGGGCCGTAGTCCGTTTCTCCCGGGAAAAGGAGGCCCTCTTTTCCGCAAAGGACGGAGTCCCGCTCAAAGCCTTTCTCACACGCTACGTCAGCGAAAGCGCCAATCCCGAGAACGCCCTTGCCGTCACCTCCGTCGAAATCGCCTACCCGTCGCCTCTTCTCGAGCGGGGCATCGTCCTCATCGACACGCCGGGCATCGGCTCCACCTTTCGTCACAACACGGAGACGACGCTGGACTTCCTCGCCCAGTGCGACGCCGCCCTTTTCGTCCTCTCCGCCGACCCTCCCCCCACAGAAGCCGAACTGGCCTTTCTCGATCAGGTCCGCACCCAGGTTCCCCGTCTCTTTTTCGTCCTCAACAAAGTCGATTACCTCGACCCCGACGAGGCAGGGGAAGTCGAAGCGTTCCTCAGAAACCTCCTTACGGAAAAAGTCGGCCTGCCTCGGGAGACGCTCGTCTTTCCCCTCTCGGCGAAAAAGGCGCTCCAGGCCAGAGAAAGGGGCGACGCCTCCCTCTGGGAGAGCAGCGGCCTCGAGGCGTTGAGACGTCATCTCGTCGACTTCTCCGTCGCCGAAAAGGAAAGGGCCCTCATTCAGGCCCTGAGCGGCAGAGGCGCCGACATCGTCGCCGAGGCGCTCCTCTCCCTCAGACTGGAGTTTCGCTCCCTGGCCATGCCTCTCGAAGACCTGCAGCGGCGCCTGAACGTTTTCGACGAGAAAATCGCCCTCCTGGAGCGCCAGCGCCGACGGGTCACGGCCCTCCTCGACGTGGAAAAGAAGGAAGTCCAGGCCTTCCTCGAAGAGCTGGCCCGATCGATACGGGAGCGGGCACGGGTCGAGCTGGAACGAAAGCTTGCCGACGCTTCCCTGGCTCAGTCCGACATCGACGCCGCGCTGCCCGGCTATTTCGAGAAACTCTTCGCCGAGGCGACGGAGGCCGTCAGCGCCAGGACCGGCGAGGCCCTCTCCTTTCATCAGGCCTCGGCCGACGAGCTCATCGAAGCGGTGAGGAAGACGGCGGCGGAACTCTTCGACATCCCCTACCACGCCCCTTCCGGCGACGAGGCCTTTGCCACGGTCCGGCGGCCCTATTGGGTCACGGAAACGGCGTCGACGCTGAACCCCCTTGACGGCGTCTTCGGCTTCCGTCGCGGCGACAGCCGGAGCGAACGGATCGACAAGCTCCTCCTTTCCAACGTGGAAAACCTCCGCTGGTCCCTGCTCCAGAGCGTCAACGAGGCCTTCCGCCGCTTTGCCGCAAGGCTCGAGCAACGTCTCGCCGCGACGACGAAGGCCACTCACGGCGCCGTCAAAGCCGCTCTCGATCGGCGACGGGAGGCCCGGGAGATCTTCGACGAAAAGACGAGGCACCTGGGAAAACTCATCGAAGAGCTGGAAGGAATCTACGAGGAGTTCCTTTCCCTCGCCGGACATCGGAACGCGCCCGCTAATGATCGCCGCTGAAAGCTCCCCTGCAGCCAGGGAAGAGGCCGAAAGAAACGCCTTGCCCTTTAGCCTCCTCTATCTGCGGAAAGACGACACAACCTCGCAAAGGCTCGCTCCAGAATCATTGAAGGATTTAAATATCAACAACATCATAGAATCCATCAGCTCCGGCAACACAACTATAGAGAGCCATCTAAAGAATCTACTTCCCGACAAAGAATCAATTTCATACAGACAAGAAATATTTAGAGACCTAGAAAACAAGACAACTCTTAAATACATATTAAGCTTCTCAAAAAATATTCAATATATAACTAAAACAAAAATAAGGTCGAAAAAATTCTCAAATAGAAACAACGAAAAAATACTTCTACTAGATTTGTGCAATTTGTATATCGATAACATAAATAAACTCCATGAAGATTTATCTTCATGTTTCTTCCAGTCCGATGGACTGTGTAAATTCAATCTCTATTTATCCAACTACATGAGCTCAACACGTTTTATAAGCCTAACCAAAGACACGAAGGAACTAAAAAACAGGATTTTAGGAATAAAATATATACTAAAATCAAAATCCAACGTTGTTTCAGTGTATCCATACAAAAACGAGGAAAATTATTTTTTAGATTTGAATAAAACATTCAACAAAATTATTGAGGAGGATTCCAAGGATTATATCGTAGAATTTACAAAATCCATTGAAATGAATCACATAGAAGCTCAAATATTAGATTTAGTTATGAATTTGCATCCATTAATTTTCAAAGACCTAAATGGCTTTTATGACAGAAACAGTGATTTTCTTGATCCAACCATCCTGCAATTCGAAGAAGACTTCAATTTTTATTTAAGTTATGTGCAATTAGTGTCGTCCTTGCGTGAAATAGGGTTGTGCTTTTGCTACCCAGACATAAGTTATCAAAAGAATGTTTTATTTGCAAACAACACTTTTGACTTAGCCCTGGCCCTAAAATCCCTCAAAGATAAACACCCTATAATCTGTAACGACATAGATCTGAACCCAGATGAAAAAATAATGGTTATATCTGGACCTAATCAAGGTGGAAAAACAACATTTTCAAGAATTTTTGGCCAAATTCATTATTTAGCCCGGCTAGGTTGCCCTATTCCTGGCACTGAAGCGTCTCTTTTCTTTTTTGATTCAATTTTTACCCATTTTGAGAAACAAGAAACCATAGAGAATCCTCAGGGCAAATTGCGCGACGAGCTATCAAGGCTACGCTTTATATTTGAAAATGCATCCAGTAATAGCATTATAATTATCAATGAAATATTTAATTCGACGACTCTGGGTGACGCTATTTCTTTGGCAAAATTTCTGATAGAAACAATAAAATCCCTGGACTGCTACTGTGCAATCGTCACATTCATCGAGGATATAGCTTTAATGGATAAGCCTATCGTGAGTTTCGTCAGCTCTGTCCATTCGCAAGATCCTGATGAAAGAACCTTCAAAATCATCAAAAAACCCGCTGATGGCCGAGCTTATGCAATATCCATAGCAAAAAAATATAATTTAACTTATGACTTGATACAAAAAAGGATAAAAAGATGAAACCGTTTTTATTGAACACTAAAGACTGCATCGACTTTTCAGGTAAAATTTCTGACAGTTTTAAACAAACTACAGAAGATTTAAATTTAAATATATTATTCCAAGCAATATCTCAAGACGATAAAGAAATTTACAACACAATTCAACACGTTTTTGAGTTATGTCAACGTAATTCAAAAGAAACGATTCTATATCGTCAAAATGCCTTAAAAGATGCTTTTAAAAATAGTGAAGTCATTTTTAAATTGTACAAGATAGCAGAGGAAGCTATTGAAGGAGAGAAAAAAATAATTTTTGGATACTTCAATAAATATCCTTCTTCTATTTTATGGAGATCCATTGAACTTTTAGAAAATCTGGAAAAACCAATAAAAGACCTTCTTGACATCGCAAAAACAAAATCTCATAATTTTAAATCAGAAGCATTTATTAATTTATTCTTATCCATAGCGACAACCATGGATGACGAATTTGTTTATAATTTACGTCGACATATCGAAGATTTACGACTAAGAAGATCAACACTCCTCATCTGTAGATTCACTGACGACATAACCTGCCAAAACTACAACTTAACAATAAAACATTCTAAAAAAATATCTTTCATCAAAAAAATCCTGACTCGTTCCGATAGCCATTATTCATTCAAAATACACGAACGAGATGAGTCTGGAGCAAGAGCCATTTCCGAAATAACCGGAAAAGGAATCAATTATGTAGCAAACTCAACCGCTCGAGCAGCTGAAAGTCTTTTGTCTTTTTTTAAGACATTAAAAAAAGAAATTGCTTTTTATGTCGGTTGTATCAATCTAAAAAATTTAATTACTTCAAAAAAAGCCTCGCTATCTTTCCCTTTTCCGTCCAACTCAATAAAAAGAAGGCTTTATTTCAGAAAACTCTATGATATTTGTTTATTCTTGAAAATAGATAAACAAATAATTTCAAATTCACTGAATATCGGAGGCAAGAATCCGGTCCTTCTCACCGGAGCGAATCAAGGCGGAAAGTCGACTTTTCTTCGGAGCATCGGCATCGCCCAAATGATGATGCAGGCCGGCATGCCTGTACCTGCCGAATGCTTCTCGTCGGAGGTCTATGACGGCATCTTCACGCATTTCAAGCGAGAAGAGGATATGGCGATGAAAAGCGGGAAGCTCGACGAAGAGCTCCGACGGCTCAGCGCCATCGTCGACGGAATGTCCTCCCGTTCGCTGATCCTCCTCAATGAATCCTTCGCCTCGACAAACGAAAGCGAGGCCTCCGAAATCGCCGATCAGGTCATTCGCTCCATGACGGACCGAGGTGTACGGGTTCTTTTCGTGACCCACCTCTACGAATTCGCCCATCGCCGCTATACTCAAGATCCGACGAATACCTGCTTTCTTCGCGCGGAACGAAAGGAGGACGGTCTTCGCACTTTCAGGATGATCGAACAGGCTCCTCTATCGACCAGCTATGGCAACGATATTTATAATGAAGTTTTTGGCAAAAAATAAGGAGGTATGCGTCTTGAAGGCAAAAATTGAAGCGATCCGTGCCATGGAGATTCTCGATTCTCGGGGCAACCCGACGGTGCGCGTCTTCTGCGAGCTCGACAGCGGCGTCTCCGTCTCGGCCTCGGTCCCCTCCGGGGCCTCGACGGGCGAAAACGAGGCCGTCGAGCTCCGCGACGGCGACGGACGGCGCTACGGCGGCAAGGGCACTCTCAAGGCCGTGGCCAACGTCAACGAGATCCTCGCTCCGGCCCTGAGGGGCTTGAACCCTTCAAGACAGGCCGAGATCGACAGGCTCATGATCGATCTCGACGGGACGGCCAACAAGGCGAAACTGGGCGCCAACGCCATCCTGGGCGTCTCCATGGCCGTGGCCAAGGCCGCAGCCGTGACCGCCGGCCTCCCCCTCTACGCCTACCTGGGCGGCGCCGGGGCAACGACCCTCCCCGTGCCCATGATGAACATCCTCAACGGCGGCAAGCATGCCGACAACAGCGTCGACTTCCAGGAGTTCATGATCATGCCCCTCGGCGCCCCCACCTTCGCCGAGGCCCTTCGCTACGGGGCCGAGACGTTCCACGCCCTCAAGAAGATCCTCCACGACAGAGGCTACGCCACGGCCGTCGGCGACGAGGGCGGCTTCGCCCCCAACCTGAAGAGCAACGACGAGGCCTGCGAACTCATCGTCGAGGCCATCGCCGAAGCCGGCTTCGAACCGGGACGGCAGATCGCCATCGCCCTCGATCCCGCCGCCAGCTCTTTCTACGAAAAGGGTCTCTACCGCCTCTCCAAGTCGGGCCAGGGCGACAAGACCAGCGCCGAGATGACGGCCCTCTATGACGGCTGGGTCGACCGCTTCCCCATCGTCTCCCTCGAGGACGGCCTCGACGAGAACGATTGGGCCGGGTTCAAGGCCCACACCGAGGTCCTGGGACGGCGGATCCAGATCGTCGGCGACGACATCTTCGTCACCAACAGCCGCTTCGTCGAGCGGGGAATCGCCGAAAAGTCCGCCAACGCCGCCCTGATCAAGCTCAACCAGATCGGAACGGTGACGGAGACCTTCGAGACCATCGCCCTCTGCCGCAAGGCGGGCTGGGGCTACGTCATCTCCCACCGGTCGGGCGAGACGGAAGACGCCTTCATGGCCGATTTCACCGTCGCCGCAGGCGGAGGCCAGATCAAGACGGGCTCGGCCTGCCGCAGCGAGCGCATCGCCAAGTACAACCGCCTTCTGGAGATCGAGGCCGAGCTGGGCCGTTCGGCCCGCTTCGGCAACCCCCTCGCCCTCTGATCCCTTCCGCTCCCGGGCATTCAGGAGAGGTGAGACGTCCCTTTCAGGACACCTCACCTCTCCTTTTCATGTTCTTCGCCCGGTCCTCCAGCTACGGCGCTGTCCGCGAGGAGAGCGAGCCCCTTCAGAGCCCCTCCCGCACCGGCGGCCCCGAGGAGGTAAAGCAGGGCATCGAGGAGACCGGGCGGCGCTCCGGAAGCCCTGCCGGAGCCGAGGAAAGGCAAAAGAAGGGAAATCGGGGCGACAACGAAGAGAAGCCTTTTCAGGAAGTCAACGGCGATATCCTTCCCCATGCCGGTCGGTAGAGACCCGTCGGCCCAACAGCCCAGATAGGCCATCTCAAGGAGAAGCCAGAGCCCTATTCCCCAGAAGAGGGCAGGCAAGAGGTTGGAACGCCCCGCTCCGACAACGACCAAGGCGCCGCCCTCGATTATCGCCAGCAAGGCGACGAGGCTCCAAAGGCGAAAGCTCGACAGGGCAAGGGCGAGGAGGGCGACGACGGCCAGGGCCCCCCCCAACCCACGGACAAGGGGAGCCGCACCGCAGAGGAAGGGGACAAGACCGAACAGGGCGGAGACGAGACAGGCTCCGAGACGGCAGAGCCTCACGAGCTCAACCTCGCCTGAAACCGAAAACGCTTACCCTCTCCGGGCCTGCGGGCAAAGAGTCTTGTCAGACAGAGACGGGACTCGCCTTCCCACTCGGCGAAGCGGAGCCCCTCTCCCCGCAGGGCGGAAAGTCTCCTCTCCTGAAGGGAATGCCACTCGCGCCAAAGGCCTTCCCTCTCTTGGAGCATCTCCTGACGAAAAGGCGAGACGTAGAGGATCAGGGGGTCAAAACCGTGCCCGGCCAGGGCCGAAACCATCTGGAAGGAACGATCGTCGAGCAGGGGAGAGAGAACGACGACGGAGGCCTGCGGCGGCAACCCCCGGCGAGGAAGCTCCCCGAGATCGCGGTAGCAGTAGTTCGCCGTGACGCTCAGCGCGGCGAGCCGTCCGAGAAGGGCGTGAGCCTGCCGCTCGCCCCTTCCGGGAGGGATCCATTCCAGGAAGCCGCCATAGTCGACGAGGCCCACCCGATCCCCTCCGTCGAGGGCCATGAGGGCGATCGTGGCGGCGGCGCGGGCGCTCCGATCGAGACAGGAATGAGGCCGAAGACCGACATTTTTGAGCGTGTCAACGACGAGGACCAGATCACCGCCGCGCTCGGGAAGGCGACTGTTGACGAAAAAACGGTTCCGTGCCGATGTGGCCCTCCAGTTGATGTCTTTCGGAACCTCCCCTTCCCGAAGCTCACGGACTTCGGCGAATTCCATTCCCTCGCCGCGGAGAGAGGACAGGTGACCTCTCCCCCAATGATGCGTTCCCGCCATGACCACCGACAGGTTCGGACCCCTTTCCGCTTGGGGCAGGACCGTGAACGTCTCCTGCCTCCCGCCCGACCAGGAGGCGATAAAGCCGCCGAAACCGACGAGGGCCTGCAGGGAGAGTTCTCCCCCGAGGTAAATCCCCCTTCCGGGGAAAACGAACGGAAGGGTTCTCTCCCATTTTTCCCCGGGACGGAGGGAGACGACGTACGCGCCGAGGGAGAGCGAGGCGCCATCCGGACGTTCGCGAAGGAGTGGACGGACCTTGAGCAGGGGAAGGGGGCGGAAGACGTCGATCGCCATTTTCAGGGAACCCTTTCCTCCCTCCACAGCCCCAGCCCCGTCTCCTTCCGTCTCCACGGTGCATCGAGGAACGTCGACGGTCCAGAGCGATAGCAAAAGGGAGGTCACAAGGGGCATCGCGGCGACGAGGAACTCCCTTTTTCCGGAAAAGACAGCCGCAGCGACGAGAAGAGAGCCGAGGCGGAAGAAAAGGCGGCTCTTGCGGGTCAGACAAAGGACCATCTCAGGCGCCGCGGCGATCCGGCGGAAGAGGAACCGCCTCCAAAAGCGACTCGACGATATCCCTTTCAGAGAGGCGACCGCTCCACAGTTCCGGGGCGAGAATGAGGCGGTGCGGCAAGGCCAGCGTCGCCATGGCCTTCACGTCGTCGGGAAGGACGTAGCTCCTCCCCCGCAGGAGGGCACAGGCCCTGGAGAGCCGGAAAAGGGCGAGCGACCCCCGGGGAGAGACGCCGAGCCGGATGCGGCTGTCTTCTCTCGTGGCCCGAGCGATGCGGACGATATAGTCCCTTATGTCGGGATCGACGTGAAGGGCCTCGGCGTCGTCCTGGATCGCCAGAAAGGCCTCCCTCGTCATGACCGGTTCCGGCAAAAGAGCTTCGGATCGCCGCTCGCCGTTGTGTCCGAGCATCGTCGATTCCGACTCAGCCGAGGGATAGCCCACGGTCAGACGAATCATGAAGCGGTCCAGCTGCGCTTCGGGCAACGGGTAGGTTCCCTCGAACTCGATGGGGTTCTGCGTCGCGACGACAAGGAAGGGGCTTCCGAGAGGAAAGGAGTCCCCGTCCACGGTAATCTGTCGCTCCTGCATCGCCTCCAGCAGGGCCGCCTGTGTTTTGGGCGTTCCCCTGTTGATTTCGTCGGCCAAGATCAGGGAGGCGAAGATCGGCCCCTTTCGGAAGGAGAAGGACGACGTCTTCCCGTCGAAGATCATGTTGCCGGTAACGTCGCCCGGGAGCAGATCGGGCACGAACTGGATCCTGCGGAAGTCCAGACCGAGGACTGCCGCGAAAACCTTGGCGATCCGCGTTTTGGCCACTCCCGGCACGTCCTCCAGCAGGACATGGCCGTCGGCGATGAGGGCTGTCAGAACCGCCTCAAGGACCGCTTCCTTGCCGACAACGAGACGGCCCACGGCCTCCAGGGCCGCATGGCAGAGGGCGACGGCATTCCGCCCCTCCTCCCTCTTTCCCGTCAAGAGTCTCGCCTCCTCTCCCGTTCCTGCAGGGGCTCTCTCTCCTCCCGAGAGGGAGCCCTCTCCTTTCGCCTAAGGGGCTCGAAGACCGAAGAAAAACTTTCAAAATCGGGCGTGCTTCCCTTTCCGCGACGCAACCGATGGAGCCGCTCCGGGATTCGGAAGAGGGAAAAACGCTCCTTTTCCCGATCGATCTCGCTGAGACGGTCCAGATCACCCCTGCCGCCGAGACAGGCGACGCAGAAGAGGAGGAGGGCGACGGTGCGCAGAGAGACGGAACGGAAGGAAGGGGGGATGTCGGACAGGAAGAAAAGGAAGATCAGGGCAACCAGGGTCATCAGGGACAGGCGCCACAGGACCGGTCTGCTGATCCCGCCGCGCCTTTTCATCGGTGCCCTCTTTCATGGCCATCGCCCCGCTCCAGGGCAAAGACGATACGTTCCAACGCGGCGACAGCCTCGCGTCGCTCCCCTGTGCCGATCACCTGAGGGGAGAAGCGCGCCACATCGAAAAGAGACGTCAAGGCCTCTGCCGGTTCCCGCAGGATGTCGAGGTAGGGAGGGAGGGATGCAAGGAACTCGTCGGCCGTCTGGCCGAGCCGACCTTTACAGCCGAATCCGTCGAGAAGGTCCCTGAAGGTGACGTACCCCTCCACGACGGACCGGCGCGGCTCCATGCGGGAAAGGGCCTCCAGATCCGGCCTCTTCCGGAAAGAAGGGGCCCGGGCGACTCCTTCGCCGGAGGCTCGCTGCGGCACAGAAGGTACGGCCGATGCCGCCGGTCGGTTCCGCGCCGAGGAGAGGAGAGAGAAAAAAAGATAGGCTCCGAGCAAGAGAACGCCCAAGATCAACTCCGCGACGAACAACGACGAGAGATCGCCCTCCACCGGCACCCCGTGGTTGCGTTCCGGGCGATCCACGAGGGCCTCCAAAAAGGGCAGCGGCACCGCAACCTCCGAAGAAAGCCGTTCCGGCGGATTCCGCAGGGCCGTCGTCGCCCACAGGAGCAGGGTGCCCATCAAAACGGCGCCCAGGAAAGGAAGCAGAACGACGAAACGCTCGGCCACCGTCATCTTCGGGTTTTCGTGAACAAGGTCGAAGTCGTCCGAAGAGCGCTGTGGCCTCTTCTTTTCGCCGCACAGCCGCGAGGCTAGCCCGATCCACCCGACACACAGGAGCACCGCTCCGACGAAGAGCCCTCCGCTCCCCATGGCGCCCAGGAACCCCTTCTCCACCCCGGGAAGATCGCCGCCGAGAAAGGTTCTGCCCAGGGCAAGGACGGAAAGAAGAGAGACCGCCGTCATCGTCGCAAGAAGAGATCGACGGCGCCTCAGGAGCACGACAACATTCCCTCTCCTCTTCCCGGAGGATTTCCCCCCGTCTTCTTCCCGCGACAAAGGAGGAGGAACGGGACGGCCGCAAGCTGACAGCCGACGGAGAGGGCCACGGCCATAGCGATGGAACGCTCGTAGAGGACCCCGAAGAGGAGACTTCCTCCGAACCAGCTCAGGCCGTAGCAGATGGAGAAAAGGCCGTAGGCCGTCGCCCTCTTCTCTCTGGGGGCGAGATCGCCGACAGCCGCCCTCATGACGGACTCCTGGGCCCCCATGCCGACGGCCCAGAGAGCCAGCCCGGCGGCGACAAAACCCGATCGGCCGAGAAAAACCAGAGGGGCGAAAAAGGCGGAGATGAGCGTGGAAACGGCGAGGATGGGAATGCCTTTCCTGTCGTATCCCACGCCGAAGGCAAGAGCCGCAGCGGCATCGACAGTCATGGCCATGGCGTAGAGAAGGGCGACATGGGAAAGGGAGAGGGCACCTGTCCTTCCGAGGTGAAAGGCGATCAGGGGATAGTCGACGAAGCCCGCAGATGCCAGCGAGGCGCCAGCGAGGTAGATCCAGAAGCGGCGGGGGAACTCCCGGGCGCGACCCAACGTTTCCGTCGCCGCCTCGAAGGTCTCCGGACGGGGGAAACGGCGATGGGCGAGACCCAGGAAGAGGAAGGCGGCAAGAGCGGGAAGCAGAAGCAGGGCAAAACCGCGACGGTAACCCGCCCCTTCGAACAGAACACGTGCGATCAAGAGGGGACCGATGACGGCCCCGACCTGATCGCACGCCTCATGGAGGCCGAAACCGACGCCCCGCCCCATCTCTGCCGTCGCATGGGAGAGCATGGCGTCCCTGGCCGGATTCCTGACGGCTCTTCCCGCGCGCTCCAACACGATGAGGAGGGCTGCGACGGGCCAGCTTCCGGCCAGAGCCAGCAGGGGAACGGCCAGAAGGTTGAGGGCGTAGCCCACCGACGTGACCAGCCAGTATCGCCCCGTTCTGTCGCTGATGGGACCGGAGAGAAGCCTCAGCGCGTAACCGACGAACTCGCCGAAACCGGCGACGGCGCCGATCAGGGCGGCACCGGCTCCGAGAGAGCCCAGGAAGGGGCCCGTCATGGTCCGGGCTCCCTCATGGGTCATGTCGGAAAAGAGGCTGACCAGGCCGAGAAGGAGGACAAACTGAAGGGGCCGAAACGTTCTGCCCTCCACCGCTCTCACCCCTGCTGGCCGTGCCGGTAGACGACGACGCGCACCCTTTCCAGCGTGACGAGCCCCTCGCCGATCATGGCGTCCAGTTTGGGAAGGAAGGCCTCGATCTTCTCCTCGGCGTCGACGATCTCGATGACAAGAGGTAGGTCCTCCGAAAGACGCAGGATCTTCGACGTCCGGATCCGGCTGTTGGCGCCGAAGCCCAGAGTCCCCCGCAGCACCGTGGCCCCCGCGAGGCCCGATCGGCGGGCCTCTTCGACGATCGCCAGGTGCAGCGACCTGCCCTCCAGCCTGTCGTTGTCGCCGATAAAGATCCGCAGGAGCAGGGCTTCAGAGGGCAGTTTCATCGGAAATCCGGCCACCTTTCCCTTACAAGGCCCAGGCCAGTTTGGTCCCCATCAGAAGCGACAGGAGACCGAGGCCGATCTCGAGGGTCATATTCGCGACGGCGTAGAGCCACTGAGACGAACGGAGGAGCTCGCCCGTCTCCAGCATGACCGAGGAAAAGGTGGTGAAGGCGCCCATGAAGCCGACGAAGAGGACGGCCCTCATGTCGCCCGTCACGGTCCAGCGGCTCTCGCAGAGTCCCCAGAGGAGGCCGGCCAGAAAGCAGCCCGTGACGTTGACGGCGAAGGTCCCCCAGGGGAAGGCCGCTCCGCCGAACCTCTGGACGGCCCCGGCCAGACCGTAACGAACGAGGGTGCCCAGAGCTCCGGCCAGACTGAGACCGACGAGTTTCGATAGAACCACGATGGAGATTCCCCTTTCACGGCATTCTGAAATGCGAGAACCCGTCTCCGGACGGGTTCTCGTCGGCGACGACCGATCCCGCAGAGAAGATGCGGCAGGAGTCGTCAGCCCGGTAACGGCGGTTTAGGGGGAACTCCATCCCCATGGGAAAAATAGCATCCCCCGTGCCAAAAGGCAAGACAAAGAGCCCCCGAAGTCTGTCGGGCCTGGCCTGACGATCGTTGATCGATGCCCTTTTGTGTTAGCTGAAAGGAGGTGCTCGTTCTCGAAGGCACGGGCGTAGTCTCGTCGATCAGGCCAAATCAACCTTATTTCCCGGAGGAACCCGACAGACTCCCAGCCGACGCCCCGAGCGCGTCAGCCCCCCTCCGTCGGACCCACGCGGGGCCGCTTCGATCACCGTCTGCGCGCAGGCGCCGGTTCGAACCGACCGGCCGGGCCGATGAAGTTTCCATCTCCATTTTGTCTGCGGATCGCGGACCCGATCCGCAGCGGCCGGCAAGGGAGGCTCCGTCGCCCTCGATCGCACCGGCACGCGAGGAGACCTCCACCACAAACGATCCCACCCTCCGCTCCGAACGGGCCCCGAGGCCCTCTCCTCCCTCGAAGGACACGGGGAAGAGGCCCTCCGTTCCCTCCTGTGCTACGATACTCGGGAAGAAAGGTTCCGCCGCGAATTCATCGATCGAAGGAGGGGTCCCATGCGCTTTCCGTCTTGGTTGTGGTCGGCTGTGGTTCTGTCGCTTTTCGTCGCCCCCGTCACCGGTTGGAGCAACGTCGTCCTTTTCGCCCCCGAACAAGGTGCCGATGAAAACCTTTCGGCCTCGGCCGTCACGGCCCGGGGGGCCTCCCTTCTGGCCGCCTCGGGCCTGTCGGGGCAGCTCCGAGGCGGCGCCCCCTCCGTGGGGGTCCTCTCCCTGTCCGTCGACGGCGACGCCGACGAGGCGGCGCGACGTCTGGCCCGGACGCCCGGCGTGGCCTGGGCCGAACCCTCTCTCCCCCTCGTCTTCTTCGGAGGAGAGGGATGGGACAACCTCTCCCATCTCCAGTGGGCCCTGGAGAACGACGGCAGCGCCGCGACGGCCCGGGAGCTGACCGACGTGGGTTCCCGGCCCGATCAGGCCTTTCCCGTCACCCTCGAATCGGGCGTCGACGTCGGGGCCCGGGAGGCCTGGCAGGTCACCTCGGGCGACAGCGGCCTCGTCGTCGCCGTCATGGACACGGGCATCTACGAAAGCCACATCGACCTGACCGACCGCCTCTGGATCAACGAGGGGGAAACGCCCTGGAACGGCGTCGACGACGACGACAACGGCTACATCGACGACTACTACGGCTGGAACGGAGAGGAAGGCAACTGTTACGTCGACGATCTGGCGGGCCACGGCAGCCACTGCGCCGGCATCATCGCCGCCGAGCGGAACGGCTACGGCACGGTGGGGATCGCCCACGGCGTGAAGCTCATGGCCCTCAAGGGCTTCTCGACGGAGGCCATGGCGATCAACACCGAATACCTCCTGGCCCAGAAGGCCCGCGGCGTCAACGTCAGGGCCGTCAACATGTCCTTCGGGACGGGCGCCCCCTACAGCCGGGCCGTCAGAGCCTCGCTGGAGGCCCTCCACGAGGGAGGGGTCCTCGTCTTCGCCGCCTCGGGCAACGACAGCATCGACCTCGACGCCTATCCCTTCACCTACCCGGCCTGCCTCCCCTACCCCAACGTCCTTTCCGTCTCGGCCTCGACGGGCACCGACGACCGGGCCTTCTTCTCCAACTTCGGCCGCAGCACCGTCGACCTCTTCGCCCCGGGGCTGGCCATTCTCTCGACGACGACGAACACGGCCAACCCGCCCAACAGCTATTCGGAGAGGATCGGCCGAAGGATCTACTCCTGGCAGATCCTTCACGGCACGTCGATGGCCTCGCCTCTGGCCGCCGGGATCGGCGCCCTCGCCCTGTCGGCCCATCCCGACGCCGACTGGCGCGACGTCAGGGCCCTGCTGGAGCAGGCCCAGGCGTCGCCGGAGGGGCTCGAAGGGCTGAGCCGCCTGGGACGGATCGACGCCGCCAAGGCCGTCCTCTCCCTCCCCGAAGGGCCCTCCCTCTTCGGCACCTCGGCGGTCTTTCCCGCGGCGGGCGAGGCGGTGACGCTCTACGGCCGCAATCTCGGCGCGGAAGGGACGCTCCGCCTCGTCGACGGAGGGGGGACGGTCCGGGAGGTGACGGCCCGACGCTGGACGCCGACGGAGGTGGAGTGTCTCCTCCCCGAAGACCCCGGAGACGCGCCGCAGGAGCTGGTCTGCCTCACCGGCGGAGGCGAGGCCCGGCTGGAGATCCGGGCGGGACGTCTCGGCACGGTCCGCGCCGTCGACACCCATCTGGAGACGAGCGGAGACCAGGAGATCGGCGTCTACCCCTCGACGGACCGTCCCGTCGCCCTCGGAGACGTCCTCTACGGCATCGGCACCTCCGATATCTTCAGCCGGTGGGGTTACTGGGTCCAAGGCCCCAAGCTCCTCCGCTTCGACCCCTCTGAGCGCCGCTACGAAAAGGCCCCTCTCGACGCGGCGGCCCAGGAACTCGTCGGCAACGACGGCCCCATCGACCTGGACTACGCCGTGCCGGCTGCCTGGAAGGGGGCGATCTACCTTTTCGGCGGCTCCGACGACGGCGTCGTCTACCGCTACGATCCCGACGAAGGGAGCCTGACGGCCGCGGGAGAGCTGCCGCAGGAGCTGAAGGAGGGGGTCCTCCAGGGAACGTCGGTCGCCGACGGAGGAGGCTGCCTCTACCTCGCCGGAGGGAGCTTCCGCGACGGGGAGGGGACGAGGCAGATCTCGAAAAGACTCTACCGGTTCGACCCCTCCTCGGGAGAGTGGCTCCGCCTCGCCGACCTGCCGACGGCCCGCTATCGCCCGGCGACGCTTTTCCTCGGCGGGAAGCTCCTCCTGGCCGGAGGCGTCGCCCTGGACCGAGCGAACCCCGACGGGGGGCGGGAGCTGGACATCGTCGACGTGGCCACGGGCGCGAGCGAAACGGTCCTTCTCCCCTTCCCCACCCTGAGGGGGACCTTCTTCGAGAGCGGCCGACGGCTGTACTTCTTCGGCGCCACGACGACCCTCTACAACACCAGCGTCAACTCGCCTCTCGTGGCCTGGACGGAGGCCGAAAAGCCTCAGGGACCCTGGCGCATCGCCCCCTTCCGCTTCGCCTTCGAGGGGGCCTTCTCCGGCTGGAGCTACGGCGACGAGACGGGGCTCCACCTCCTCTCCCAGGGGTGGGACGCCGACGCCGACGCCGGAATCCAGCTCTACTCCGTCGCCGTCCCCGAGGCCGATCCCGGCCATTCCTCCTCGGGCTGCTCCGTCGGCCTGGGCAACCTCGTCCTCCTGCCTCTGGCCCTGATCCTTCTGCTGCGGCGCTGAAGCTTGTCGGGGTCGACCGCCCCTCAGCGATCGGCCCCGTCGAGCCACTCCAGAAAGGCCCGGGCGGTGAAGTCGGCCATGCCCCCCTCGAAGAGCCGATGGGCCCGGTAAAAGACGTCGCCCCGAGAGGGGGCGAGGGTCGGAACGGCGACGACGGCCATCCCCGCCGCCAGGGCCGCCTCGACACCGTGGGCCGAGTCCTCGACGACGAGGGCCGACGACGGGGGACAGCCCAGACGCCGGGCCGCCTCGAGGAAGATATCGGGAGCCGGTTTGGGACGGGGCACCTCCTCGGAGGAGAGGAGGAGATCGAAAAAGGCGGAGATCCCCACCTGGGCGACGATCTCTTCGATCACGGCCGGGGAGGACCCGGAGGCGACGGCCAGAGAGATCCCCCTCCCCTTCAGCTCGGGCAGGAGACGGGCCATCTCGGGAAAAAGAAGGGTGTTGCGCCGGGCGAGATCGAGGTAGAGGGCGTTCTTTTTCGCCAGCAGAATCCCGGGGCCGTCGGGAAGACGGAAGCGCTCGTGAAACTCCTCCATCATGGCGGCGTTGCCGTAACCGACGTAGCGGCGCTTCAGCTCCTCCGTGAAGGCCACGCCGTAGCCGGCCAGGAGAAGCCTGTCGGCTTCCAGGTAGTTGGGCTCGCTGTCGACGAGAGTCCCGTCGAGATCGAAAAGAACGGCTCGCACGGCACGGGTCGGTTTCGTCATGGCCTCTCCTCCTTCGCGGGCCTCGAAGCCCGCAAAGGCATTCTCGCCCGAAGGAGCGGTTCCGACAAGTCCGAACCGCTCCTTCGGGCGGGAACGCCGGGTACGGGGATCTCGCCTCGGCGACGACGAGGCTTCTGAAGGGCTCTTTGAATCGACGGCTCCGACGGACGATGCCTCTCCGAGCCCGTGAATCTTATTTTGAAACCTTTTCAACATACATCCCCTGGGGTATAATCGCCGTGTTCAAGAAATCGGACAACGAAGGAGGTCTCTCTGTGCGAAGGCATCTCTTGTTCAAACTGGTTTTCCCCGTCGCCCTGCTCACCCTTCTTTTCTGCGCCTCTCTGGTCTCGACGCTCCTCGTCACCGCCGCCCAGGAGCAGGACGGTCTGGCCGTCAACCTGGCGGGACGGCAGCGGATGCTGGCCCAGAAGATGACCAAGGAGGCCCTCTCCTTCGCCCTCACCGGCGACGCCCTTTTCCGCAGCGAGGCCGAGAAGACGATGACGGCCTTCGAGGCCACCGAAAAGGCCCTCGCCTCGGGAGGGCGCGCGCCTTTCGACATCGCCAAGGGGACGACGGCGGAGCTGAAGGCGCCGTCGCCCTCGGTCAGGGCCAAGGTCGCCGACGAGGCCCGTCTTTTCGGCGCCTTCAAGGCCGATCTGGGAGCCTTCATGGCCGCATCGGCCGACGAGGCCCTCCGCTCCAAGATCCTCGCGGCGACGCCGGCCCTCGTCGCCGCCGCCGACGGCGTCACCGTCCAGATCGCAGAGGAGGCCCGGCGACGGGTCACGCTCCTCGAGCGGATTCAGGAGGCCTCCCTGGCCCTCTCCCTCCTCGTCGCCCTCCTCTGCCTCCTTTTCTACCGCAGGGCCGTCCTCGGCCCCGTCAGGGCGCTGCTGACTTTCACGGAAGGCGCCTCCAAGGGAGCCGACCTGACCTGGCGCCTCTCCCCCCGGGGGGAGGATGAAATCGCCCGCCTGGCCCGGAGCTTCAACGCCTTCCTCGAAACGATCCGCCTCAACTTCTGGCACTCCTCGCAGGGGACGCAGGACTTTCTGGCCTCCTTCCACGCCCTCTCCCGGGGCCTTCACTCCTTCGAGGAGCGCTTCGGCGTCATGAAGGAGGGCATCGGCCAGGGAACGAAGGCCGTCGGACAGATCACCGGAGCCGTCCAGCAGCAGTACGCCTCCTCGGAGGAGATCGCCTCGACGGCCCAGGCCCTGGCCCTGATGGCCGAAAGCCTCAACGCCGCCGTCTCCGACGTCGTCGGCCAGGCCCGCCACGGAGAATCGGACCTTCAGGAGACGGCCCGGGCCGTCGACTCGGCCAAGGCCCAGGCCCTGGCCGTCTCCGATCGGGCCCGCACGCTGGCGGGCCAGGCCCAGGTGATCCACCAGGTCGTCCAGACCATTCAGGGCATCGCCGAACAGACGAACCTTCTGGCCCTCAACGCCGCCATCGAGGCGGCCCGGGCCGGCGATGCCGGGCGCGGCTTCGCCGTCGTCGCCGAAGAGGTGCGCACCCTGGCCGAGGGGAGCAAGCGCGCCGCCGTCCAGATCGGCGAGAACCTGACGGCCCTCATGTCGGGCGTCGACGGAACGTCGGGCGACGCTCAGGCCATGTCGAAGGAGATGGAGAACGTCGCCGCCCACATCGCCGCCGTCGTCCGGGCCATGCTCTCCATCCTGGAGCGGATGGAGAGCATGAACGAGGTCTCCCAGAACGTGGCGGCCAGCGCCGAGGAGCTCTCGGCCTCGGCCCAGGAAATGGCCTCGGGGGCCGAATCGGTCTCGCGCTTCGCCGGAGAGATCAACGACGTCATCTCCGACGCGGGCCGTTCCGTCGAGACCCTGAGCCGGACCGTCGTCGAGCTCTCGGAGCGGACTCGCAAGAACGCCTCCCAGGGGGCGGAGCTCCTCGACTCCCTGGCCTCGCTGAACGTGACGACCTGCGCCGAGCTGACCGTCATGGCCCACGAGGCCATCGGCGCCCACAAGGCCTGGATGGAGCGACTGGCGGCCTTCCTCGACGGCAGCCTCTGGAACAACGAGACGGACCCGACCAAATGCCGCTTCGGCATCTTCCTCTCCACGGCCAAGCCGCCTCAGGAGGTCGCCGGCGAATGGCAGAAGGTCCTCTCCCTTCACGATGACCTTCACCGCCTGGGCCACGACGTGCAGCACCTCATGGCCGAGGGAAAGGCGGCCGAGGCCCGCTCCGCCTATGACCGCGCCGCCGAGACGAGCCGCAGGCTGACGGCCCTCCTTGAAGAGCTGGCCCGGCGCTGCGACGGGCGACAGGGGGCAAAGGCGACTCCTGGCCTCATGGCCCTGCCCGGGCGCCCCTGACAGACCCCGACGCCCCGGGCCCTTTGGGCCCGGGGCGTCCCGAGGCTTTTCTCCGTGGCGGGGCTGGACGACGGGGGACACTTCCTTCGGGGACCCCGGTCGTCCAGCCCCCCGTCGCACCTTCGTCGCGTGTCTCGCCTGTCCCGGAGACGGCATCGGCCCCTGCGCCGACGACGGGGAGTCCTCCCCGATCGGCCGGGACCGCGTCGAGGACGGAGGAAGCCCCTGATGCTACAATGGTCGACAGGAAGGGTCTTTTACGGGGCGTCGTCACGATGCCCGCAGCGAAGGAAGACCTCGAAAGGATCACCCGCGAAGGAGGGATGGCCATGACCGAGAACGCCCACGACGACCGGGAACTTCTGGCCCGCCTGGAGACACTGGCGGAGGAGGTGGCCGAGCTGCGTCACCGGATTGATCGGACGCCGCAGCTCGGCCTCGAGACGGAACGGATCGCCCGTCTTCTTGAGGAGATGGGGGGAAGGGTGAGCGACCTCTGGGACAGGGGCGTCGAGGAAGTGACGTCGGGACGCAGGGCCCCTCTGACCGCGGCGACCCTGGCCTTCGGAGCGGGCCTCCTTCTGGGAGCCTTGACGCGCCGGAAATAACATGGAGGCCCTCTCCCGATTCCTCCTGGCCCTCTGCGACCTCGTCGAGGCCGAGGGACGCCTTCTTCGCCAGAGGGGCGTCGAGGCCGTCCAGGCCGTCGCCACCCTGCTACTGGCTTTTCTCTGTCTCGCCCTGGGTCTGGTCCTCCTGGGGAGAGGGCTCTATCTTTTTCTGGCGCGACTCTGGGGCCCGCCGACGGCCTCGGCCCTCATGGGATCGCTCTTTCTCGCCCTGGGAGGGGGCCTCTGGTGGACGGCCGGCCGCAAAGCCCGCAGCTAGCCGTCGAGGAGGCCCGGAACCGTCTCCTTCAGGCGGCGCACGGCGCCGATCCCCTCGCCGGGCTCCGACGCCATCGGTGGGCCACGCTGGCAGGAGCGGCGGCGGCGGGGTTTCTTCTGGGGCGAAGGGGTCTGCGTCTTTTGCCCTTTTTGCTTCGGGGAGCGGAGGCCTTTCTGTCCCTGACGGCAGGACACCTTCCGATCCCTCGGGGACAGGCGGCCCAAGGGGCACCAAGCCGCTCCGGCGCCGCTTCGCCTTTGGCGTCGAAACGCCCCTGAGAGCAAGGACTCCGACGAGACCGGTGCCGAAAGCCGGAGGAACCTCGGGTGGAGAGACAACGGGAACGAGGGCGAATCCTCCCTCGGGAGATCCGTCAGGCCATCCGGGTGACGAGGACTTCGGCGGGTTTGCGCTCGCGCCGCCGACGGCATCGGACCGGCGGCGGCGCGGCCGGGAGGGGAGCGCTCCCAGGAGAAGCGGCCCGACGAGGAGGAGCTGGCCCCTCCGGGCAGGGAACTCTCCGGGGCCCCTCAAGATGCCGCGACGGCGGGTCGCGGCGAATCCGCACCACGGGGCTTGCGCGGGAGGACCTCCTGTGGTAGTTTTTCCTGGAATGGATCTCTTCCCCCTCCGGGGGGAGGACCGGAGTTGAGGCGAGATGAGCCCGAAATCCCTGTCCCTTCAGATGAACCGCTTCTGGTGGTGGCCTCTCTAGGCCACCGCAGCCGTCGTGCGTCCGGGGCTGCGGGGGAATTCTTCCCTCACAGCCCCTTTTCCTTTTTCGGAGGGGCCTGACGAGGCCCCTCCTTCGTCGTTTCATGAGGAGGTTTTTCTGAAGATGAGTCGAGATGAGATGAGACGAGGCTTTTTCGGGGAATATGGCGGCGCCTTCGTGCCCGAGGCCCTTCTGCCCCGCCTGGAGGAGCTCGATCGGGCCTTCGTCGAGGCCACGGCCGACGGCGAGTTCGAAAGGGAGTATGTGCGCCTCCTCAAGGAGTACGTGGGGCGCCCCTCGGCGCTGACGGAGTGCGCCAACGTGAGCCGTCACTGCGGCGGCGGCCGCCTCTTCCTCAAGAGAGAGGATCTGAACCACACGGGGGCCCACAAGATCAACAACGCCCTCGGCCAGGCCCTGCTGGCCCGACGGATGGGGAAGAAGGAGCTCATCGCCGAGACGGGGGCGGGGATGCACGGGACGGCGACGGCGACGGTGGCGGCCCTCTTCGGGATGAAATGCACCGTCTACATGGGCGCCGTCGACGTGAAGCGTCAGGCTCCCAACGTGGCCCGCATGAAGGCCCTCGGCGCCGAGGTCGTCGAGGTCCACGACGGGCTGGCGACGCTGAAGGAGGCCGTCGACGCGGCCCTGACGGCCTACGTGGAACAGCCCGAGACCTTCTATCTCCTGGGCTCGGCCGTGGGACCCCATCCTTTCCCGACGATGGTGCGCCGCTTCCAGAGCGTCATCGGCCGCGAGGCCCGGGAGCAGTTCCTGGCCCGCGAGGGACGCCTTCCCGACTACGCCCTGGCCTGTGTCGGCGGCGGCAGCAACGCCATCGGCCTCTTCTCGGCCTTCGTCGACGACGCCTCGGTGAAACTCGTCGGCGTCGAGCCCGCCGGACGGGGCCTTCATACGGGCGACCACGCGGCGACTCTCGTGGCGGGCAGGCCTGGCCTGATCCACGGCTTCCGCAGCTACGTCCTGGCCGACGGGGCCGGCGAGCCTCTGCCCGTCTATTCCATCTCGGCCGGCCTGGACTATCCCGGCGTCGGCCCCGAACACGCCTTCCTCAAGGACTCGGGAAGGGCCTCCTATGTGGCCGTCACCGACGACGAGGCCGTCGAGGCCTTCAGGACCCTCTGCCGCCTCGAGGGGATCATCCCCGCCCTGGAGAGCGCCCACGCTCTGGCCCAGGCCCTGAAGATGCTCCCCGGCCTGAGAGAGGACGAGACGCTCCTCGTCAATCTTTCGGGACGGGGCGACAAGGACCTCGATCAGGTCCTCCCCCTCCTGGGCCTCTGATCAGCAGGAGAGCACGACGGCGTTCTTCCCCTGCGCCTTCGCCCTGTAGAGGGCCTCGTCGGCCCGCCCGACGAGGCCCTTCAGCTTCTCCTCTCCGTCGAAGCAGGCCCCGCCGAGGCTTACGGTGACGTTCAGCCGCCAGCCTCCGGCGAGGACGGGCGCGGAGGCGACGGCCGACCGGACCCGTTCGAGGATCTCTCCGACTTCCGGGCCGGCCACTCCGGGAAGGACGATGAGGAATTCCTCGCCGCCGTAGCGCCCCACCTCGTCGTAGTCGCGCAGGGTCTCCGTCATGCGCCGGGCGACGTCGCAGAGGACGATGTCGCCGACGAGGTGGCCGTAGCGGTCGTTGACCTTTTTGAAATCGTCCAGATCGGCCATGGCCACGGCCAGGGGGGTTTTGAGGCGCTGCGACCGCGAGAGCTCCTTCTCCAGGCGGGTCAGGACGGCGCCGCGGTTGAAGAGCCCCGTCAGGCCGTCGTGATCGGCCTGATGGCGGAGGCGATCCTGCAGCTCCAGGATGCGCCGCCCCGCCTGGACGCGCATCTTGAGCTCCTGGGCGTCGAAGGGCTTGGTGACATAGTCGTCGGCTCCGGCGTCGAGGCCGGCGACGACACTGGCCCGATCGCCCTGGACGGTGAGGAGGAGGACGTAGCGGTAGCGTCCCTCGGGACTCTGGCGGAGCCTGCGGCAGATTTCGGGGCCCTCCATCCCGGGCATGAGCCAGTCGATGACGGCGAGAGGGGGAGCCTCGTCGTCCTGAAGGATCTGCCAGGCCTCGCTGCCGTTCTCGGCCGTGACGACATCGTACCCCCACTGAGCCAGAAGCGAGGCGACCATGAAACGGGTCGTTCTGTCGTCTTCGGCGACGAGCACTCTCATTCTGTCCAACCTCCCCTGCCCTCTTCCTTCCACCACGTCAGGAAACCCGCCGCTTCCTTCTCCAGCTGCTCCAGCGCCCTCGCCGCACCGGTCCGGTCACGCCCTCGACAGCGCCTCTCCAGGTCGGTGGCGCGACCGTGAAGGGCCGAGGCGGCGCTGTTGGCCGCCGCCCCCTTCAGGGCGTGGGCGACGAGGCGCAGTCGCTCCAGATCGCCCCCGGCCAGGGCCGCCCGGGCATCGCCGACATAGGCCTCCAGGTCTTCGGCGAAGGTCTCGACGATCTGAAGGCAGAACGTCGCGTCGCCTCCCATGCGATCCCGGAGAAGCTCCATGTCGAGCAGATCGGGCCTCGGCCTGGGCCGCCTGGCCTCGAGAAGACCGTCGATGACGCGGCGCAGGACGTCGGGAAGGATCGGCTTGGAGAGGTAGCCGTCCATTCCCGCATCGAGACAGCGCCGACGGTCGCCCTCGAAGGCCCCCGCCGTGAGGGCCACGATGGGGATCGCCGGGTCGGGAAGGGTCGACGAGGCGCGGATGCGGGCCGTCGCCTCGAAACCGTCCACGTCGGGCATCTGGATGTCCATGAGGACCAGATCGAAGGGCTCCCGGGCCAGGCGCTCCAGGGCGGCCTCGGCCGAGGCGACGGAGGCGGCCTTCAGGCCCAGCTTCTCGGCCATGGCCTCGGCGACGCGGCGGTTGGTCCGGCTGTCGTCGACGACGAGGAGGCGCGCGCCGGGAAAGCGGGAGAGGACGATCTTCGTCGGCCCCTCGTCGCGCTCCCCTCCATCGGCGAGGCGGAAGGGAACGTCGAAGTAGAAGAGGGAGCCCTCTCCGAAGACGCTTTCGACGGCGATGGTCCCGCCCATGAGGTCGACGAGGCGCTTCGAGATCGCCAGCCCCAGGCCCGTCCCGCCGTAGCGGCGCGTCGTCGAGGCGTCGCCCTGGGAGAAGTGGAGGAAGAGGCGCTTCTGCTGCTCTTCGGTGATGCCGATCCCCCTGTCGCGGACGGAAAAGCGCAGCGTCACCCCCTCGCCGTCCCGCCTCTCGACGGCGACGCAGAGGAGGATCTCCCCCTCGTCGGTGAACTTGACGGCGTTGTCCGTCAGGTTCACCAGGACCTGACGGAGCCGCCCTCGATCGCCCTCGACGCAGGAGGGGATGTCGGGGGCCAGGCAGAGACGCAGCGTCAGCCCCTTGCGGGCCGCTCGGGGGGCGAGAGAGGTGCGGATCTCGTCGAGGAGCTCGGCGACGGAGAGGGGGTGCCTCTCGATCGCGACCTTGGAGGCCTCGAGCCTGGAGAAGTCGAGAACGTCGTTGATGAGGCGCAGGAGAGAGCGTCCCTCGCGGCGGATCATTTCGACGCGCTCCTTCTCCTCCCCGCCGAGGGCACCGTCGGCCAGGAGTTCGGCCATGCCGAGAATGCCGTTGAGGGGCGTCCGCATCTCGTGGCTGACGTTGGCGATGAAGAGGTCCTTGGCCCGGTTTTCCTCGGTCTTCTCCGACACCTTCAGCTCCAGCTGGCTTCGATAGGCGGCCCTCTCCCGCTCCGTGGCCTCGAGATGGTCCACCTTGAGCCTGAGCTCCTCGTTGAGATCGCGCACGAGGCGATAGAGTTCCAGGTTGTGGAGCGTCGAAGCCGTCAGGGCCAGAGTCGCCGTCAGGAAGGCCCGGCCCAGATCGGGAAGGAGGGCCAGGTCCTCGTCGAGGACGGCGACGAAAAGGCCCAGGTCGCGATCGGGCGTGACGAGGCCCTGGAGAAGGAGCGATTCCCTCCCCTCGCCGGCCGTGACGGTCAGGGCCTTGCTGCGCCTCAGGGCCCAGGCGACGGTGCCGTCGTCGATGAGGAGCTCCGTCTCGGCGGCGATGAAGGGCTCCCACTCGGGCGGATCGCAGAGGGCAAGGCGGAAGTCGAGGCCGTCGGGAGCCACGAGCCAGAAGGCCGTCGCCTTGAAGCGGATCAGGCTCCGGACCTTGGCCGACGTCTCCTCCAGAAGGGCCGAGGCCGTCGTCACCTCGTCGAGGCGCGGCACGAGAAGGGCCTGGTTCATGGCCGCCTCGAGAAGCCTGGCGCCCCTCTGTCGCTCCCGGCGAAGGCGGTCGACCTCCTCGGCGAGGGCGTTTCTTTCCTGATCCGTCATGAGTTCTCACCGCCGAAAAAGACGTGCATGATTTCCTTGATCTGCCGCTCCCCCTGGATCACGATGCCCGACAGGGCCTCGGCCTCGATCCCCAGGGCCTCCCAGGCCCCGGCCTTGAGGGAGGGAACGAAAAGAGAGCCGCTGGTGCCGATCTGGAGGGCGAGGGAGAGGATATCGGCGACGTGGACGGGAGCGGCTCCCTCGGGGGCTCCCTCGTCGACGGGGCTGTGGTGAAAGCCCACCAGCTGAGGGAGGGGATCGGGGATGTGCCACGACGCCAGGAGGACCTGTCCGAGACGGGCATGATCGAATCCGAGAAGGTCGCGCTCGCCCTCGTGGAGAGGCGCCCCGAGACGCCGCGACAGGGCGAGGGCGCAGGTCATCTCCCGCGGGAGACGGCGGTAGAGGACGAGGCGTCCCAGATCGTGGAAAAGGCCGGCCAGGAAGAAACGCTCCTCCTGACGGGCGTCGCGGGAGGCCGCCAGGAGGCGGGCGAAGACGCCGCAGGCCACGGCATGCTGCCAGAAGGACTTCATGTCGACGTAACGGTCCGGGACCCTGTCGAAGACGTTGAGCGTCGAGACGGCCAGGGCAAGGCTGGAGAGCTCCGTCGTGCCGATGATGGCGATGGCCCGTGAGATGGAGTCGATGGGCTGGGGGAAGGCGTAGAAGGAGCTGTTGACGAGGCGCAGCAGCCGCGCCGAGAGGCTGGGGTCCTTGCCGACGACTTCGGCCAGGTGGACGGCCGAGGCGTAGGGCGTCTCGAGGAGTTCGCGGATCTTGAAATAGATGTCGGGAAAGGAGGCGAGGCGAACCTCTCCGAGGACCAGGCCCTCCGGCGTCAGATCCCGTCTCCGGCAGCGTCTCAGGAGTTCGAGAGGTTCGCTCCCGACGACGACGGGCCGGGGCTCGAAGCCCTCCTCCATCCGGGCGGCGAGGCGGTCGACGCAGAGGCGGAAGAGTTCGGCCATGGCCCGGTGATCGCGCCGCGACGGGGGGAAAAGAAGGGAAAGATGGGCCTCGGCCCGTCGCCGCACGGCCTCGGTGGCGCGCCGCTCCTCTTCGATGGCCTCGTCGTCGCTTCCCTCGACGGAAACGGCCAGGATTCCCAGAATCTTGAACATGCGGATCTGTTTGGCCGTCAGGGCCGATCCGCTGGCAAGCACAAAACGCCCCGCCGAGTCTCGGAGATTCTCGGCGAGGACCATGCCCTCCTTCAGGTTGGACGTTCCGACGCGCCCCACGACCAAGCCCCCAACGTTTTCCTGAAACAAGTCTAAACGATGGCGACGGCCGACACAACAGGAACGGCGACGGCCCCCCGGGGGGAGGCCCGATCCCGGCGGCCTCCCTCGGGGGGTCGGTCCCTCAGCTCCGCTGAGCCTTGCTCCAGCTCTCCTTGAGGGAGACGGTGCGGTTGAGGACGAGGGCTTCGGGCCGGCTGTCGTCGTCGACGATGAAATAGCCGTGGCGGAGGAACTGGAAGCGCTCGCCGGGCCCGGCCTGGCCCAGCGAGGGCTCGACGAGGGCCGAGACGACGCGGAGAGAGTCGGCGTTGAGATAGTCGCGGTAGTCCTTGCCCTCCTCCATGGAATCCATGTCCCGGAGGGTGAAGAGCCGGTCGTAGAGGCGGACCTCGGCGGCCAGGGCGTGAGAGGCCTCGACCCAGTGGAGGGTCCCCTTAACCTTGCGTCCGTCGGGGGCCTCGCCGCCGCGGCTTTCGGGGTCGTAGCGGCAGCGAAGCTCGACGACCCGGCCCGATCCGTCGCGGATCACGTCGGTGCAGGTGACGAGGTAGGCGTGCTTGAGGCGCACCTCGCTGCCCGGCGAGAGGCGGAAGAACTTCTTGGGCGGGTTCTCCATGAAGTCGTCGCGCTCGATGAAGATCTCCCGGCCGAAGGGGATCTTGCGGTACGTCGCCTCGGCCGCCTCGGGGTTGTTCAGGGCCTCGAGCTCCTCGATCTGCCCCTCGGGGTAGTTCTCGATGACCACCTTGAGCGGATCCAGGACGGCCATGACGCGGTCGGCATCGCGGTTGAGCTCCTCGCGGATGCAGAACTGGAGGAATTCGATGTCGACGAGGCTGTTGGCCTTGGAGACGCCGATGTCGGCGCAGAAGCGCCGGATCGCCGAAGGGGTGTAGCCGCGGCGGCGGAGGCCGCTGATCGTCGGCATGCGGGGATCGTCCCAGCCGGAGACGATCTTCTCCGTCACGAGCTGGAGGAGCTTGCGCTTGCTCATGACGGTGTAGGTCAGGTTGAGGCGGGCGAACTCGTACTGACGGGGCCTGGAGGGGACGGAGACGTTCTCCAGGAACCAGTCGTAGAGGGGCCGGTGATCGGCGAACTCGAGGGTGCAGATGGAGTGGGTCACCCCTTCGATGGCGTCCTCGTAGCCGTGGGCGAAGTCGTACATGGGATAGAGACACCAGCGGTCGCCCGTGCGGTGATGGCTCTTCTTCAGGATCCGGTAGAGGACGGGGTCGCGCATGTTGATGTTGGGATGGGCCATGTCGATCCTGGCCCGGAGGACGCGGCTCCCCTCGTCGAACTCGCCCTCGCCCATGCGGCGGAAGAGGTCGCGGTTCTCCTCGACGGAGCGGTTCCGCCAGGGCGACTCCCTGCCGGGCTCGGTCAGCGTCCCCCGTGAGGCGCGGATCTCCTCGGGGCCCTGATCGTCGACGTAGGCCCGGCCCGCCTCGATCAGCTCCAGGGCCCAGCGGTGAAAGGACTCGAAGTAGTCCGAGGCGAAACGCAGGTGGGCCCAGCGGAATCCGAGCCAGCTCACGTCGCGCTTGATCGATTCGACGTACTCCGTCTCTTCCTTGGCGGGGTTGGTGTCGTCGAAGCGCAGGTTGCAGTCGCCGCCGAACTGCTCGGCCAGACCGAAGTTGAGGCAGATCGACTTGGCGTGTCCGATGTGCAGGTAACCGTTGGGCTCGGGCGGGAAGCGGGTGACGACCTTCGAGACCCGTCCCGACTGGAGGTCGTCGCGGATGATCTGTTCGATGAAGCTGCCTCCCTGTTGCGTCCGTTCTTCCATGGCCTTTTCCTCCGTTTGCGGTGAGCTTGAGCCCATTGTACTCGTCGTGACCCCTTCCGACAAAAGCGATCAGCCTCTGCCCCGCTCGGCGCGCCGGCGCTCCTCGTCGCGCAGGACGCGGCGCAGGACCTTGCCCAGAGGCGATCGGGGCAGCTCGCCGACGAAGGCGATCTTCCGGGGCGTCTTGAAGTGGGCCAGCCTCTCCCGGCAGAAGCGGAGCAGCTCCCTCTCCCCGGGAGGATCCATCCCCTCCTGGAGGACGACGAAGGCCTTGGGCACCTCGCCGCTGGTGGCGTTGGGACTGCCGATGACGGAGACCTCCCGGACGGCGGGGTGCTGGAGGAGCACCGACTCGACCTCCTGAGGGTAGACGTTGAAGCCGCCGACGATGATCAGGTCCGTGGCCCGATCGAGAAGGGTCAGGCAGCCGTCGTCGAGGCGGACCACGTCGCCCGTGTCGAACCAGCCGTCGCGGAAGCGCTGCTCCGTCGTCTCGGGATTGTCGCAGTAGCCTTCCGTGATGGAAGGCCCCTTCAGCCAGAGGACGCCCTCGCTCCCCTCGGGAAGGACCCGGCCCTCGTCGTCTCGGACCTCGTAGACGTAGCCGGGAATGACGGGTCCCACCGTTCCCAGGCGACGGGTGGCGTAGCTGCGGTTGACGGCGACGAGGGGAGAGCACTCGGTGAGGCCGTACCCCTCGAGAATGGGCAGACCCAGATGGGTCCGGGCCTTCTCGTCCAGGCCCAGGGGAACCTTGTCGCCGCCGACGAGGAGGGTCCGAAGGCTTTTCGGCGCCCGACCGGTCCGGGCCGCGGCGGCGCAGAGAAGGGAGATCATCGTCGGCACGGCGAGGACGACGGTGCCCTGGGCGGCATCGAGGGCGTCGAGGGCGTCGGCGACGGGGAGAAAGGAGGGGAGGACGATCTGTCTGTAGCCGGCGACGAGGGGAAGAACGGAACAGAGGCCGAAGCCGAAGGCGTGAAAGTTGGGCAGGGCGTTGAGAATCGTCTCGTCGGGACCGAGGGCGGTGATGAAGGCCAGGGCCGTTCCGACGTTGTCGAGAAGGTTGGCGTGGCTCAAGGGGACGATCTTGGGACGTCCCGTCGTGCCCGACGTGGAATAGGTCACGGCCAGGGAGGGGGCGCCCCGGCGCCCTCCGCGGCAGGTCATCGGCGGCAGGAGCCCTTCGAGGGAAGCCAGGGCGACGGGGAGACCCGAAGAGGCGGAAAGGGACGCCTGATCGGCCGAGTCGGGGAGGACGAGAAGCGACGGCTCGAGCGTCTTCAGCGTCGAGAGGAGGAGATCGCCCCCTCCCAGGGGATTGAGGGGGGCCACGGAGCCGCCCAGACTCCAGGCGGCCAGGGAGAGGGAAAGACTCAGAGGGGAGTTGGGCACCATGAAGGCCAGGCGTTGCCCCTCTCCGAAGCCTCCCCGCTCCAGGGTCTCGATGCACGAGCGCGTCCGATCGAGGAAGCGGGGAACGGACCACCACTCCCCCTTCCACCAGAGCAGGGGCACGTCTCCCATAGCCTCCAGTCTGGCAAAGACGGTTCTCTCCAGTCTCTCCGTCATCACAGGGCCTCCTTGATCACGTCGTCGAAGGATCGGAACGGGGCAGCAGAAAATCGCGCCTCAAGGCGGCCATGGCCGTTCGAGGCGCCAACAGGATGAGCTCGTCTCCCCCTTCGATCCGTTTCTCCCCCGAGGGGTTGTAGGCGACGCTTCCGTCGACGCCGTGGATGGCGACGACGATGGCGTTGTAGCGCGAGCGGAGAGGGGCCTCCTTCAGGGCGAGCCCCTCCAGGGAACTGCCGTCGACGACGCGGAAGGATTCGAAATCGAGGTCCAGTTCGCGGGAGAGGTTGATGAGTTCGAAGAAATCGGCCACGGCCGGGCTCAGGGCGGCCCGCGCCAGGGCGACGGCACCGGCCCGGACGGGATTGATGACCTTGTCGGCGCCGGCCCGGTAGAGGGCGTTGACGGCCTGGGCGTCGCTGGCGCGGACGACGATGCGCAGGTCCGCCTTGAGGGCCTTGGCCGAAAGGGTGACATAGACGTTGTCGGCGTCGGCCGAGAGGGCCGCCACCAGCCCCCGGGCGCGGTGGATCCCCGCCTTGGCGAGGATCTCCTCGCCCGTCGCGTCGCCGACGAGGACGGGCCACCGGTCGGAGGGGAGAGAGGCGATCCGCTCGGCGTCGCGTTCGATGACGACGAGACTCTGACCGGCGGCGGCGATCTGCTCCGCCACCTGGAGCCCCACCCGGCCGAGACCGCAGACGATCCAGTGGTCGTTGAGACGTTCCAACCCGTTATCCCTCCGTTTTCCCAGAACCTGGCGCATCCTGTCGACGACGATCGTCTGGACGAGCCTCCCCACGATGACGCCGACGGTGCCCACGGCGGCGATGATGTAAAATGTGAGAAAGACCTTGGCCTCGGGCGTCAGATAGGGCGGGGCCTCATAGCCCACCGTGGCCAGGGTGGTGACGATGTAGAAAAGGGCGTCGATCCAGGGGAGATCGGCCAGCAGGCGGAGGCCGAGAACGCCGACGGCGATCAGCCCCAGGGCGATGGTCAGCCAGAAAAGCAGATTCGTCCTTTCCTTCACGCGATTCGCTCCCCTGTCGAGACGTGGGCAAAACCCTTTCGGAACGCGAGGGACATTTTATTATAGTCGGAATAGAGCACCCCGTTATCCCCTCGCGGCAGATTTTTCTCCCAAGCAAGGAGGCGGATTTTTATGGCCCTTTTCTCCGTGGCGACCTTCAACGTCAATTCCGTCCGCTCCCGGCTCCCCGTCCTGGAGCGCTGGCTTTCGGCGAACCCCGTCGACGTTTTGGCCCTTCAGGAGACGAAGGTCGTCGACGACGACTTCCCCCTCCCCTTCTTCTCCGACAGGGGCTACCACGTCGCCTTCCGGGGCCAGAAGGCCTACAGCGGCGTCGCCCTGGCCTCTCGCCTCCCTTTCGACGACGTCTTCCACGGATTCGGCGACGGCCTCGAACCCGACGACGGACCGCGCCTCATCGGCGCCCGCTGGGGCGCCATGACCGTCGTCAACACCTACGTCCCCCAGGGGAAGAGCCTCGACCACCCCGACTTCGAGTACAAAAAGCGTTTCCTTCGGCGTCTGGCGACCCTCTTCGACAGGGAGACGTCCCGCGGCGCCCAGAATCTCTGGGTGGGCGACCTCAACGTGGCGCCCACCGAATCCGACGTGACCAACGCCTCCACCAAAGGGGATCACGTCTGCTTCCACACCTCCATCCGGGAGGCCTTCGCCGCCGTCGTCGACGGCCGTTTCGTCGACGTCTTCCGCAAGCACCGCCCCGGCGAGGGCGAGTTCTCCTTCTGGGACTACCGCGTCAAAAACGCCCTGGGGCGCAACATCGGCTGGCGCATCGACCACATCCTGGCCTCGGCCGACCTGGCCGATACCTCCGTCGACGCCTTCGTCGACAGGGAACCGCGGAGCTGGGAGAGGCCCTCCGATCACACCGTCGTCGTCGCCCGCTTCCGGCGATGAGCGAAGCCTCCGTCGCGCTGGCCGGAACGGTCGGCGAATGGGTCCAGGGGTGGATCTTGCCCGACGGGGAGGCTCTGGTCAGCCTCGTCGTCCCCTGGCGGGGGCGCGTCTCCGTCGGAGAGGACCTCGACGACCCCCTTCCGGCCAAGGCGGCCTCGGCCCTGGCCGTTGCCCGGCGCCGCCTGGACCGGCCCGGGCTGGGCGCCCGGATCGACAACCCTCTCCCCGTCGGCAAGGGACTGGCCTCGTCGACGGTCGACGTCTGCGGCATCCTGGCGGCGGCCTCGCGCCTCGCCTCCCCTCCCTGGGGCGAGGAGGAGATCTTCTCCCTGGCCTGCTCCGTCGAGCCCTCCGACGGCATCCTCTTTCCCGGCCTGGCTCTCGTCGACCACCTGAGGGGACGGCTCATCGAGCGTCTGCCGCCGCCGCCCCCCCTGAGCCTTCTGGCCCTCATCCCTCCCCGGAGCCTCGACACAGAGGCGTACCGCCGCGATCCCGCCTTCCTGAAAAGGGTCCGCGATCGGGCGCCGGAGCACCTCAGGGCCTACTCCTGGCTGCGCCGGGGACTCTTCGAGGGAGACGGAGCCCTCGTCGCCCGAGGGGCCACCCTCTCGGCTCGGACCCAGAACGGGCTGCTCCCCAGGCCCGAATGGCCCCTGCTCGAGGAGGGGCTGCGCTGGCCGGGAGCGCTCGGCATCGCCCTTGCCCATTCGGGGACGGCCTCGGCCCTTCTCTTCCGGGACCGGCCGTCGGCCGACGAGGCGCGACGGCGTCTCGTCAAAGGGTTCTCGGGATCGGTCGTCCTCTTCGAGCCCTGCGGCGGCGGAATCGCTCCCCTCGACACGCCGCCGGGAAAGGGAAAGGGAAACGTCACCAGAAACGGCCATCTTTCAAGGAGGTGTCCCCTGTGAAGAAAACGTTCGGAACCGTCCTCGTCGCGCTCCTCTTTTCGCTTTTCGCCGTCGCGGCCGCCTCGGCCCTGGAAGTCGGCTACCGCGCCGACAAGGGCCGCAGCGCCGTCTTCGCCCCGGGAGGCGTCGTCCGGGGCGAGTCGGCCTGGACCTTCAACGCCGAGGGAGGCGTCACGGCCTCGCCCATCGTCGTCGGTTCGACCCTCTACGTCGGCAGCCAGGGAGGGCGCGTCTACGCCCTCGAGGCCGCCACGGGACGCCCCTTTTGGTCCGTCTCCGTCGGCGGCTCCGTCTCGGCCTCGCCGGCCTTCGCCGACGGGAAGCTCTTCGTCGGCACCGATTCGGGGGCCGTCTTCTGCCTCAATGCCGCCGACGGGCGGGAACTGTGGCGCTACGGCGGAGACTGGTCCTTCCGCGCCTCGCCCGCCGTCGTCGGCGGCGTCGTCTACATCGGCGACCTTGGCGGGACCGTCATGGCCCTCAACGCTTCGTCCGGGAAACCTCTCTGGAGCTTCGGCTCCGACCGCTGGTTCTCGGCCTCTCCCCTTCCCGCGGGAGACCTGGTCTTCGTCGGCGGCCACGGGGGACGCTTCTCGGCCCTCGAGGCCGCAACGGGAAAAGAGCGCTGGGGCAGCTCCACGGGAGGTCCCCTCGACGTGTCGGCCTCGTACCGCGACGGCATCGTCTACTTCGGCGGCAACGGCGGCTGTCTCTACGCCGTCCAGGTCTTCAAGGTCATCCCCCTCTGGCAGGCCTGCGTCGACAGCGGCATCTCGACGGCCATCGCCCTCTCGGGGAACAGGGCCTTCTTCGGCACCTACGACGGCGGCCTCTACGCCCTGGACATCGCGGCCAAGGGCAACATCCTCTGGCGCTTCGCCGCCGACGGGGCCATCCTCTCCGATCCGGCCGTCGAAGGCGACCGGGTCTACTTCGGCGGAGCCGACGGCCGCATCCACGCCCTCCACGTCGCCTCGGGCCAGGAGCTCTGGAGCTACGATGCCGGCGCCGAAATCGTCGCCGGTCCCGTCCTCTGGAAGGGAACGCTCCTCTACGGAACCACGACGGGCCTCGTCGGCGCCCTGCGCTGACGAGAGGCGACCTCTCCCCTTACTTTTGGATGACAGGCCTTGACATAGGGAGAGCCTTTCGCTAGAATTAAGCTTGTAGATCTTTTTCCACCATCGAACTCTGGTCTCCTCGAGGGGCCGCGCCTGGGGCCGGCCCCTCTCTTCGTCACCTCTTTCGGAAGCTCCCTTCGCACCCCGTTCGGAGAACCTTCTCCGTCCGTCGTCCTCTCGCCTCAGATTCCGCCCGTCGGCAGCCCGCCGACGGCTGTGTCATGCCCATTCGATCCGCACAAGGAAAGGTGATGGAATGAACGTACGAACAGGAGCGGCACAGGCCGTCAAAACCCTCGAAATTCTCGGCGTGAAGACCCTTTTCGGCATCCCCGGCATCCACAACCTCGACCTCTACGACGCCCTTCTCGACTCCCCCATCGAAGTCCTCACGACACGACACGAACAGGGCGCCGCCTTCGCCGCCGACGGCTACGGCCGCATGACGGGAGAGCCGGGAGTGGCCCTCGTCATCGGCGGACCGGGGCTCACGAACGCCCTCACCCCTCTCGGCCAGGCCTTTCACGACTCCGTCCCCCTCCTCCTCCTCTCCAGCGACGTTCCCCGGGCCTACGGCAAAAGCCGCCGGGGCTTTCTGCACGAGCTGCGCGACGGCCAGGGAATGGCCCGGAGCGTCTGCAAGGAGAGCCTGGCCGTGACGGAGGCCGCCGACATCGCCCCGGCCATCGAGAGGGGCTGGACGCTCTGCCGTCAGGGCCGTCCCGGCCCCGTCCACGTCCAGATCCCTCTCGATCTTCTGGCTCAGAGGGGCTCCTTCGACGATCCCCGGCCTCCTCGACGTCCTTCCGCCCCCCTCCTGCCGCAGGAGCCTTTCGACGAGGCCCTCTCCCTTCTCCGCGAGGCCCCTCAGGCGGCCTTCGTCGCCGGAGGCGGGGCCCGTCACGCCCGATCCCTGACGGAGCTCGTCGAGAAGCTCGGCGCCCCTCTGGCGACGACCTGCGCCGGCAAGGGCATTCTCGACGAGGGTCATCCCCTCAGCCTCGGAACGACCCTCCATCTGGCTCCGGTCCGGGCCTTTCTCGAATCGGTCGACGTCCTCGTCGTCGTCGGCTCCGAGCTGTCGCCGACCGACCTGTGGGAAAACCCCCTCAGGCCGAGGGGGAAGGTGATCCGCGTCGACGTCGATCCCTCCCACTTCACCGCCTCGCCCCAAGCCGACGTGGCCCTCGCCGCCGACGGCGATCTCGTCGTCGGGGCCCTCGCCGCGGCACTGGAACGCCGACCCTACTCCGTCGAGGAGCGGGGAAGGACGGTCCGGCGCCTTCTCGACGAGGCCCGCTCCTCCCTGCCTTCCGTGACGGGTCTGGGCCCCCTGGCCGACGAGGTCCGGTCCTTTCTGCGGGCCCTCCGCCGGGGCCTGCCCCGGGAAGGCGTCCTCTTCGCCGACATGACGACGCCGGCCTACATGGCCCTCAGCGAATTTCCCGTCGCCGAGGCCGGCCTCTTCTTCCACCCCGTCGGCTTCGGCACCCTCGGCTGGGCCCTGCCCGCCGCCCTGGGAGCCCGCGCCGCCGACAGGCAGAGACCTCTCGTCGTCCTCTGCGGCGACGGCGGGTTCCAGTTCACCCTGCCCGAGCTGGCTCTGGCCGTCGAATCCCGCCTTCCCCTCGTCATCGTCATCTGGAACGACGGGGGTTTCGGCGAGATCCGCCGCAACGAGGAGCTTCGCCACAGAGGGCGGACCCTCGCCGTCGACCAGAGCCTTCCCGATCTTCCCGCCCTGGCCCGGGCCTACGGCGTCGACGCCTCGGTCCTCTTCTCGCCCCGGGAGCTGGAGACGGCCCTGAGCCAGGCCCTGGCCTCGGGGAAAACGACGCTCATCGACTACCGATCGGGAGGGCAGGGACGATGACCCTCGGGGGACTGCGCGAACCGGTCCGATCCGTCGAGCCCTACGTGGCGGGCAAGACCGTCGAGGAGGTCCGCCGGGAGCTGGGCCTGGAGACGATCATCAAGCTCGGATCCAACGAGAACCCCTACGGCCCCTTCCCCGAATCGCTGCGGGCCATGGAAAAGGAGCTGCCCCACCTCAACCGCTACCCCGACGTCTCCTTTCAGCGCATCAAGACCCTCCTGAGCGACCTCCAGGGGCTGCCTCCGGAGTGCTTCGCCCTCTCCCACGGGGCCGAGGGCATGCTCCAGACGATGGGCAAGTGCTTCATCGAAGCCGGCGACGAGGTCCTGCTCCCTGCGGCGACGTACAGCCTCTATCTGGAGATCACCCGCCTCATGGGCGGCCTTCCCCGGACCGTCCCCCTGACGGCCGACTTCCGGGCCGACGTGGAGGCCCTCCGCCGTGCCGTCGGACCCCGGACGAAACTGATCTGGCTCGCCAATCCCAACAACCCCACGGGGACGGTCTGCGACGGCAGGGCCCTGGAAGAACTCGTCGAGGGCCTGCCCGAGAAGGTCTGGCTCGTCCTCGACGAGGCCTACGCCGAGTTCGCCGATCCCTCCCTTCTTCCCGACAGGAGGCGCCTCATCGCCGAGGGACGGAACGTCATCGCCGTGCGGACCTTCTCCAAGGCCTGGGGACTGGCCGGTGCCCGCCTCGGCTATGCCATGGCCCGGCCCGAAATGGTGACCGTCATCGACACCGTCAGCGAGCCCTTCAACGCCAACCGCATCGGCCTGGCCGGGGCGAAGGCGGCCCTCGTCGAGGGCCGGCCCTCCTACGAGAGGGCCCTGGCCGCGATCCTCGCCGACCGGGCCTGGCTCGCCGCCGAGCTGGAGCGCCTGGGCTGCTCCGTCACGCCCTCCCAGACGAACTTCCTCTTCTTCGAGACGCCTTACAGCGCGTCCGAACTCTCCCGGGCCCTTCTCGAGCGGGGCGTCATCGTCCGGTCCTGCGAGGGCTGGGGTTTCGATCGGGCCATTAGGGTCAGCATCGGCACCACCGAAGAGACGAGGCGCTTCGCCTCCCTTTTCGGCGATGTTCTCGACGACTTCCGCAAAGGGGTGAGGCACCATGGTTGAGTTTGAAGCCGTCAGCAAGGTCTACGAAGACGGGACCCGCGCCGTAGACTCTCTCGATCTTTCCATCGCCAAAGGCGAATTCGCCGTTCTCATCGGACCGTCGGGCTGCGGCAAGACGACGAGCCTGAAGATGGTCAACCGCCTCGAGGAGTGCACGGAAGGACGGATCCTCGTCGACGGCAGGGACATCCAGGACGTCGATCCCGTGACGCTGCGCCGCAACATCGGCTACGTCGTCCAGGACATCGCCCTCATGCCCCACCTCTCGGTGGGTGAGAACATCGCCACCGTCCCCCGCCTTCTGGGCTGGAAGAAGACCAAGATCGATGACCGCGTCGACGAGCTTCTGGCCATGGCCGGCCTGGAGCCCAAGAAGTACCGCTACCGCCTGCCGGAACAGCTCTCGGGGGGGCAGAAACAGCGCATCGGCGTCCTCCGCGCCCTGGCCGCCGATCCCGACGTCATCCTCATGGACGAGCCCTTCGGCGCCCTCGACCCCCTGAGCCGCGACAGGCTCCAGACGGAGCTTCTGGAGATGCAGAAATCGGTCAAAAAGACGATCGTCTTCGTCACCCACGACATGAACGAGGCCCTCAAGATGGCCGACAGGGTCATCCTCATGCGGCGGGGCAAGGTGGAACAGATGGGCTCCCCCGTCGAGATTCAGACAAACCCCGTCAACGACTTCGTCCGCACCTTCCTCGGCGAGGACCGCCTGGCCCAGATCACGCCCGACATGGGAATCGAAAGCCTCGTCCAGGACCCCTACCTTCGCGTTCAGGCGACGGAAAAGGCCGCCGACGTCCTGAGTCGGATGGAGGACCTCAACCTCGACACGGGACAGGTCGTCGACGACAAGGGCAAGTGGATCGGCATGGTCGTTCCCAGGAGGGCCAAGGCCCTGGCCCGCGACGGAGGCACCATCGCCCGGGCCGTCCGCAAGGACCGCCATCTGAACATCGAAGAGGCGACCATCAGCGATGCCGCAGCCATGCTGGCCGACATGGATCTGCCCGTTCCCGTCCTCGACGGCAAGGGGCACCTCCTGGGCATCGTCGACTCCTCGGGCATCGCCCGGCTGGCCATCGGACGGCTCTGCCGCAAGGGAGGTGAGACCCGATGACTCAGCGCAGCCTCTGGGATCTGTTCATCACCTACGTGGCCCGCTCCTATCCGCGGATCCTCATGTTGACCTGGCAGCACCTCTACATCTCGGGGATCGCCCTGGCCATCACCCTCGCCATCTGCATCCCCCTGGGCATCTACCTGACGCGACACGAGAAGCTGGCCCCCTACGTGATCGGCCTGGCCAACGTCTTCCAGACCATCCCGAGCCTGGCCCTGCTGGGTTTTCTGATCTTCGTCTTCGGCATCGGCAACGACAACGCCATTGCCGCCCTCGTCCTCTACGCCATGTTGCCCGTGATCCAGAACACCTACACGGGGCTCAGGAACGTCCCCCCCTCGCTGATCCAGGCCGCCCGAGGCATGGGCATGACGGAACGGCAGATCCTCCTCAAGGTTCAGCTGCCTCTGGCCCGTCCCGTTTTGATCGCGGGCATCCGCGTCGCCACCGTCTGGGTCATCGGCACGGCCACCCTGGCCGCGGCCATCGGCGGCGGCGGACTGGGACGGCTCATCTTCTCGGGGCTTGCCTCGATCCGCAACGAAGTCATCCTGGCCGGCGCCATCCCGGCGACGATCCTGGCTCTCCTCGCCGATCAGTGCCTCAAGATGCTGGAGAACTATTACAGCCCTGAAACGAGGGCCAAGCGCCTCGCCCGGCTGGGGCCCCTCGAGCCGGACAAGCCCTGGGACAGCGACCAGGACGAGACGGTCCTGGCCGACGAAACGGAAGAAAATGAAGAGGCGGCCTCCGAGAGTCCGTCCGACGTCGACAAGACGAAAGGAGAGGATGTTTCATGAAGAACGGAACACAACGATGGGTTACGGTGCTGCTTTCGGTGACTCTGGCCCTGGTCATCTGTGCCGCACCGCTGACGGCGGCCTATGCCGACGACGATCCCATGAACTACAAGGGCAAGGTGCGCGTCGGCGCCCAGACCGTCAACGAGGCCATCGTCCTGGCCTGGATCGCCGGCCTTCTCATCGAGGAACACACCGGCCTCAAGCCTGAGATGATCACCGAATTCGCCGCCTCCTCGGTGGTCCACCAGGCCATGGTCGCCGGTGAGCTCGATGTCTACGTCTCCTGGACGGGGACGCAGCTCACGGGCATCCTCCGCTACGAGGGCCCCAATCTCTCCGGCGAGGAGACCTTCCGCCGCGTCAAGGAGGGCTTCGAGGAACATTTCGGCTTCACCTGGGCCAAGCCCCTGGGTTTCAACAACACCTACGTCATGACCGTGCGCCGCGAGACGGCCGAGAAGTACAACCTCAAGAAGGCCTCCGACCTGGCCCCTTACGCCGCCGACTGGAAACTCGGCTGTGACGAGAACTTCGACACCCGTCCCGACGCCTATCCCGGCTGGTCCGAGCTCTACGGCATCAAATTCAAGGATATCCTGCCTATGCAGTACTCCATCATGTACCGGGCCATCGCAAACAAGGAAGTGGACGTCATTCCCGCCTACTCGACGGATTCCCGCATCCCCAAGATGGATCTGGTCATGCTCGAAGACGACAAAGAGTTCTTCCCCGACTACAGCGCCGGCTACGTCATCGACATGAAGTTCCTCGAGAAGTACCCCAAGGTCCTGGATATCCTCGAGAAGCTGAGCGGCACCATCGACGAAGAGACGATGGCCAAGATGAACAGCCGTTTCGATGACGGCGAAGAGCCCGAGGACATCGCCCGCGATTACCTCGTCAGCGTGGGGCTGATCGGCAGTTAGCTCCTTCCCGTCAGGGCAGCTGGTGATTCTGGTGGGGGGGCTTCGGCCCCCCCTGTTTCAAGGGGGAAAGACTCCCGCAAGGGGAGGTGGCAGTGATGGCAGCAAAGAGTTACGGAGCTGTCCGCCTTGACGTCGATCTCGGCGACGGCTCGACCGGCAGGAAAACTCTCGACGGAGCCTCGCTCCGTCCCCAGATCGGCGGCGTGGGCACGGCCTGTTCCATCCTTTACGACGAACAGGCCCCGGGCCTCGATCCCCTCGCCCCGGAGGCGCTTCTGATCATCGCCACGGGGCCTCTCACGGACCCGGCCGTTCCCGGCGGCGGCAGCCTGGAGATCTGCGGCAAATCGCCCCAGACCGGGGCCTGGTCGGAGTCGCGCCTCGGCACGGACGCCGGCATCGCCCTGAGAAAGGCCGGCGTGGACATCGCCGTCATCAGGGGGAGAGCCGCCAGGCCGTCGGCTCTCGTCATCGACGACGACCGCATCGAAATCATCGACGCGGCGATGCTGAAGGGGATGACCACTTCCCGGCGCGAGGCGGTCCTCGCCTCGAAGCTGGGCGAGGGTTTCGAGATCCTCTCCATCGGCGAGGCCGGCGAGAGGCTCGTTCCCTTCGCCGCCGTCATGTGCGGCCATCGGGCCGCCGGGCGGTGCGGCATGGGGGCCGTCATGGGGAGCAAGAACCTTCTGGCTCTGGCCATCCGGGGAAGGGGAACCCTCGCCAAGGCCAGCCCGGGACGGTGGGCGTCGGCGATCCGCAAGGCCCAGGCCAAGGTGAGAGCCCACCCGACGTCGCCCGAGTTCACCCGCCACGGCACCATGGGCGGCATGCCCTACAGCGATGCCTCCGGCGATTTTCCCAGCAGGAACTGGCTCTCCAACAGCTCCGGCAAGGGCCAGCAGATCTTCGACAGTTACTACGGCCGCCACTTCCGGAAGGCCGTCGGCTGTTACCGCGGCTGCCCCGTACGGTGCGGCCGCAAGGTCCTCGTCCCCGACGGGCCCTTCGAGACCCCCCTCCACGACGGGGGCGAATACGAGTCGGTCAGCGCCTTCACGGCCTTCGTCGACGGCACCGACGTCGACGCCGCCATCCGGGCCTCCTACCTCTGCAACGAGTACGGCCTGGACACGATCTCCTGCGGCGCCGTCATCGCCTTCGCCATGGAGTGCCGCGAAAAGGGGCTCCTCGATGAGTCCCTCATCGAGGGATTGGACCTCTTTTGGGGCAACGGCTCCGTCTTGCCCCGCCTCGTCGAGGCCATCGCCCGCCGGGAAGGGCTGGGAGAGCTCCTCAGCCTCGGCGTCCGCGCCGCGGCGCAAAGGCTCGGTCCCGACGCTTTGGAGGCCGCCGTCCACGTCAAGGGCCTGGAGGGGCCCGCCCACGATCCCCGGTCGGGCAAGCTCCTGGCCTTGACCTACGGCACCAACAACCGGGGCATGTGCCACATCCACCCCATCGAGGCCAAGGCCTTCGACTGCGACAAGCAGAGTTTCGGCCTCACCGCCTACGGACTCCCCGATCCCGAGACGGTCCATCCCTGGGACGAGGAGGGCAAAGGAGCGATTGCGGCCAGGCTTCAGGATTACGGCACCCTCTTTGAGATGTTCGCCACCTGCAAGTTCTACGGCTACTGCGGCCTCGAACTCGACGACTTCGCCGAGATGATCGGGGCCGCCACGGGGTGGGATGTGACGGCTTCGGAGCTTCTTCTGGCAGGCGAGCGGGTCAACACCCTCCAGCGCCTCTTCAACCTCCGCGAGGGCCTCACCGCCGACGACGACCGCCTCCCCGACCGGGTGCGGCAGGTCCCCTCCTTCGGCCGCTACTCCGGAGAGGAGCGCTGCGCCATCGCCGACTACGAGAGGATGCTCGCCGACTACTACGAGGCCCGGGGCTGGGACGCCAAGGGCGTTCCGACGGAGGCGACGCGGCGGCGGCTGGGCCTGGACTGAGCGTCGTGCCAGAAGGCCCAACACGTTTTTCCCGATCTACAGGCAAAGATCGAGAAGGGTCGAAATATAGACGGGGCAGCTTCGGATGACCTCGTCAACGGGGCAGAACTCCCTGTCGCTATGGGCGACGCTAAGGTCGCCCGGCCCGAAGACAACGGTTTCGATGCCCCCGGCGGAGCTGAGAATGCCTCCGTCGGTCCACCCTGGGAAGGCCCCCAGCCGAGGCGATGGGCCGAAACGGGAGAGGGCCTCGGAGAGGCGCCTGACCAGAGGGGAATCGGGCGCCGTCAGCAGGGGAGGCTGTCCCACCGTGTTCATCGCCATGTCTCTCATGTTGCGGACGTCGCCGTCGTAGTCGGGGTCATCCTCTCTGAGGCGACGGATGATCTCGCGGAGTTCGTCCAAAACGGACTCCGTCGATTCTCCCGGTATCCAGCGCCTGTCGAGGCGGATCACACACTCTCCGGCAACGGTGCTCGGCTGGGTGCCTCCGAAAATCTGGCCCAGATTCAACGTCGAAGGGCCGGTGATCGGGTGAGTCCGCTCATTGATGGCAGGCAGCAGCTCGTCACAGAGAATGCGGAGAAGCTTTCCGGCCTTTTCGATGGCATTGACGCCCCGCTCGGGCGTCCCTCCGTGAGCCGCCCTCCCCCTGATGACGATCTCGATCCATTCGAGGGCACGATGGCCGTGATCGATTCTCAATCCGGTCGGTTCGCCGACGATCGCATATTTCGTCCGGGGGCCCCGAGCCACGAGATCGCGAGTCCCCGCGTTCCAAAGCTCCTCGTCGGCGACGCCGGCAAAGACGACCTGCCCTTCGAGGGGAATCCCCGCCTCTTTAACGGCCAGAACGGCATGAATCATCGAAGCAAGCGCCGCTTTCATGTCGACCGATCCCCGCCCGAAAATTTTTCCGTCCACGATCTCTCCCGAAAAGGGATCACCTTTCATGTTCTCCACGCCGACGGTGTCCATGTGGCCGTTGAGCATGAGCGTCTTTTCGGGAGAGCGGTTCTTCCCCAACGTGGCGATGACGTTAAAGCGGCCGCCAGCCGTCAGACGCCGACACACCGTTAATCCCGCCTCCACAAGAAATCGCTCCAGATAGGCGGCCATTTCCCTTTCCGGGTTCTCCAGGCCATGATGACTGGGTATGGCAATCAGCTTTCGCGTCAGATCGAGGAGGGAGGTTTCATCCAAGCAGCTCAGGGCGGCCTGGAGAGCCTCCTTGCGGTTTTTCACGGCAGACATCCTTTCTTGGAGGTTTTGGAAAAGAACGGGGCCGGGGCTCGAAAGAAGCAACGTCGTCAGCGGCGAAACCTTCTCCGCGCCAGAACCACCAGAGGGACGCCGACGACAAGGGCCGACGCGCCGACGGAGCCGGTCCCAAGGGCACAGCCGGAAGAGCTTCCCTCAACGAGAGGTCCCTCGCATTTTTCCCAGACGTCGAGAGTCAGGACGTAACGATCGTCCTCCTCGCTCACGACCACGCCGGGCTCCTCGTCCTCCCCGTCACCGGGAAGGACGATAGACAGTTCTTCGAGGTAGAGGGCCACCGTTCCCGAAGAATCGGCCTGGGCAAAACGCCTCCGCCCGTAGTCGTGACAGAGGAAGGCCTCGGGATCGGTGCTCCTCCGGGCGAAGAAGGCGAAATGACTTTCCAGTTCCTCGATGGCACGGTGCGACGAATCGTTGCCCAGATCTTCCGCCCTGAGGACAAAGCGCACATCCCGCAGCAGAACCGCCTTCCCGCAGGCCGTCGTCGGCGTGATCTCCAGGCTCAAGCGGGCAGCCCGATAGAAGAACTCCCCTTCGATGCTCCCGTAGTAGTCCACCCAATCGTAACGCCCGTCCTCTTCGTCGAAGGCCTCGGGACGGATGGCGATCGCCTTCGGACCGCTGGCGACGAGGGCGTCCTTTCCCGTCAGGAGCGTGACCTTCACGTCGGCCTCGAAGGGCTCTTCCGCCTCAGCGGCAACGATCGTTCCCTCGACTTTAGAAGCGCCGCTCCATCGGAGGAAAGAGAGCGGAAAGGCCGCGGCGCCGTCAGGGCCCTCCTCCTGTCGCTCGGCCGAAGCGAAAGGAGCCACGTTCAGCGGGAGAGCAGCGGCGGCGCGGGCTCCCGTTCCATCTTCGACGGTGATCCGCGCCGTGTAGGCCTTGGCGAAGGCGTAGGCATGAGAAGCATGGGGCAACGGTTCACTCCGCACCGTCCGATCTCCGAAATCGAAGAGGTAGGTATAGGGCGGAACGCCTCCCGTGACGGTCGCGGAAAAGGTTACAGGCTCTTCCGCCGAAGGGGCTCCATCGGTTTGGAATGTCGTGACGGCAAGCGTCGACGAAGGCTCCGGCGCACCCTTGGCAAAAGCCTTGATGCAGGCGTTGGCCGAGGACGCGCCCTCGAAAGAGGCTGCGGTGAGGTCGGTGAAATGCACGCCGTCGGCGCTCCAGTAGCTCTGGCCCGGAGATGCCTTGGCGTTCTTTCTGTACCAATCGCCGAGGGGGATTTCCACGGCGGCGGGGTACGCGTAGTCGGGATTGTGGAGAGCCACGACGACGGCGAAGGGACCGGTCGAGAGGGTTACGCCCCTGTCCAGATCGACAAGATAATAACCGGGATAGGTCTTCGTTCCCCTTGCCGCCTCGTGGGAAGCGAGGTCCTCGGCAAGAGGGAAACCCCCGAAGCCCGGGATGACGTAGACCCGATAGGCCGTCTCCAGATCGGTGGTGTAGAAACTCACGGCAGCGATCTCCGCCTCGTTTTCGGCACGAAAGACGTTGGCGAGCCAGATCTCCCTGGCCCCGCCGTCCGTGACGTTGGCCGTCATGCCCAACGGGTCATGCTGGTAAATGGAGGCGTAGTCGTCCGACGTCGCCCGGAAAACCGTCCCCTCGACGAAGCTCGTATCGGCATAGGATATCCAGAAATACCCTTCATCGCCCCAGTTGCTGGAATAGCTGTTTTTGGCGAGCCAGGCCCCATCTTCAGGAGGTCTCTCCAAAAAGCGCTCCCTGGGAAAGGCATCGTCCCATCCGACGATCATCACCATATGATTGACGATCTCGGGCCCGTCCGGAGCACTGCAGTAGTAGGCGAACGTCTCCGGGTTGTAGTACCTCAGGACGTCGTCATGGTAACATACGGAAAGGGCGCCGCCATCACGGAGAATTCGCTTCAACGCGTGCCGGTCGTAGCGTGTCGGATCCGCGGCAGGCACGTCGAGCGACTCCGGGTAGGGACGGACCGACAGAAGGTGGAGCCAGTAGGCCTCGCGAAGAAGCTTCCGCCCCGACGGAAGAGCGTAATCCTCGGGAACCTGTCCCTCCACGTCGGTCCCGAAGGGAAGGTCCACCTCATCAACGGGACTCCCTCCCCTGGACAGGAGAGCGACGCTCATCAGCGTATCTCCGCCTTGGTCGGCGAAATCGGGAGAGACCTCATCCTCCTCGGGCGGAGCGAAGGTCTCGAAGACTCCCGAGCAAAAGGCGGCAAAGGCGAGGTGCCACTCGGAAAAGGCTCGATCCTCGCCGGGCAGCAAGCTCGACTCGAAAGATCCCAGGGTGGAGAAGGCCCAGCAGAGCCCCGAGGGCGTCTGAAGCTCGACGGGGTTGACTCGCCCCTCCTCACGGAGATCGAAACGGGCAGGGAGGGAAAGCCTCTCTCCGGAACGTTTTTCCTGGCCGGGAGAGGAGAAGAAGGCCTCCCACCGTCGGCTTTCAAAATCGACGGGGCCTCTCACGCCTCCGGAAAGGGCGGCGGGAGACAGGGCGCGGGGAGGCACCCCCCCACGGACCGGAACAGCTCCGAGCAGAAGGACCCCAACAAGAATCACTCCCGAGAGGCGGTTCGTCTTCTTCCCTTTCTGAGCCCTCATGGACATCCTCCCCTTCGTTCAGCCCCGTCCGGCCCCGCCTTTCGACTCCGGCAAGGGATAAAAAGCGACTTGCGACAGTGCCTGTCGATAACATCGCATCAGCGGGATAAACCCGGTGACGGTGAGCCCCGCCAGGGATAGGGCGCGGGGAGGTCCGGCGGAGGAAAGGCGGTGACGTCTTGAAACTCTCGACCATGCTTACCCTCCCTCTCTTCCGGGGGGCCCAGGTCGTCGCGGGAAGGGACTACCTGGACAACAGGGTCACCTGGATCAACCTCATGGAGATTCTCGACTCCTTCGACCAACTCCAACCCGGAGAATTTCTCATCTCCACGGGCTATGGCCTGAAGGATGACGCCACGGCGGCTCAAGCCATCCTCTCGCAGCTGGCCTCGCGCCGCATCGCCGGATTGGCCCTCCAGCCGGGTTACTACATCGACGAAATTCCCGGGACTTTCGTGGAGGCGGCGGAAGACAAGGGACTGCCTCTGATCCGTCTTCCCGCGAAACTGACTTTCGGCACGATCACCAAGGCCCTTTTCGACGCCATGGGCGCCCTGCCCTCCGAGCAAGGAGGAGAGACCACCCCTCTCCGCAGACAGAGCACGCATCATCTGACGGAGAGGCTGCGGGACACCTTCATCGACGATCTTCTCGAAGGCCGAGGCGTTGCGAGTTATTCCGATACCTGCATCCGCGCCGACTCCCTCGGCTTTCGCCTCGATCTGACCTACCAGGTCGGTGTGATTCGCTTTCTCTCCGGCCGCACCCTCTCCCCCGCCGACGGGGAAGCGCCCCTTCTGCAAGCCGTCACCGAAGACCGGGCCCTCTTTCCGGCCGCCTACTGGCGCCACAGGGAGAGGGAACACGTCCTCCTTTTCTCCACCACGGCAAGGAACGCGAAAAGCCTCTTCGTCGAGGCCCTGCGCCATCTTCTTCCGAAGGATGCCGCTTGCCTCATGGGCATCGGCTATCCTTCGGCCAAGCTGGAGGGCATTTCCAAAAGCTACGAGGAGGCCCGCATTGCCGCCGATCTGGGGCGACACCTCCACTGCCCCGCCCTCGTCACCGCCTTTCGCGACGTAGAGGCGCTGCACCTTCTCCGGGCCTGCCGAAACGGGGAGGAACTGCAGCACTTCTGCGAGAGGGTCCTCGCTCCTCTTGTCGACTACGACAGGAAGCACAGGGCCCCTCTACGGGAGACGCTGCAACTCTACCTTCAGAGCCTCAACAAGATCCGCACCTCTCAGGAACTTTTCATTCATCGCCAGACTCTGGCCTTCAGACTCCGCAAAATCGAGGAGATCACGGGGAGAAACCTTGAAAGCGCCGATGATCGGCTCATCCTGGAACTGGGGCTGGCCGCAGAATCGCTCCTCTCGTCCCAGACGCCTCCCGGAGAGGCTTGGGGCGGCCCGCCGGGAGCGACGCCGGCGAGGAATGCCGAACTTCACCGGCCCTTGGGTGCAGCCGATCGACCGTGAGGCCCCCGATGCCGCCACGGAGGACGTTGCGACAGAAAGAGGCGAAGGGACGTGGACATGTCCCTCCGCCTCTCCGTCTATGCAGGCCCCAGATTGATGGCTACGGCAACGAGGATGAAAATCACCTGAAGCACGAACATGAGCAGGAAAAGCGGCACCATGAAACGGTACCACCGCTGGATGGGAACGCCCATGATGCCGCACTCCGTGGCCACTGCCGTGGGCCATATGAGGTTCGAGAAACCGTCTCCGAACTGAAAGGCGAGGACCGCCACCTGCCGCTTGATCTCGAGGGCATCGGCGAGGGGCACCATGATGGGCATGGAGGCTGCGGCCTGACCGCTTCCCGAGGGAATGAAAAAATTCAGGAGGTTCTGGACCACCAGCATGCCCACGGCGGCGAAGTTGTGCGAAAGGCCCGAAACGACATTGGAAGCCCAGTAGATAACGGTGTGGATGATCCGGCCCTCGGTCATGACCAGAGTGAGGGAGCGGGCGAGTCCCACGACGAGCGCTCCCAGGGCGACGCGTCCCACGGCCGCCACGAAGAGTTCGGCGATGCGGTTGAACCCGTAGCCGTTGATCCGTCCGACGACGACCATCATGATGATGAAAAGGGCCGCCAGTTCGTCCAGGTACCATCCCCATTGCGTCGTTCCCGTGATGACAAGGACCACGGTGAGCACAAGACAGAAGGCGCTGATCCGATGTCTTCCCGTAAAAGGATAGCTGCGGATCTGGGCCTCGTCGACGCCTTCTCCCATGGGGAAGGCAACGCCGTCGACGAAACTGAGTTTCGGGTCTCTCTTCACCCTGGCGGCGTAGCGCATGACGTAGAAGACGGCGAGACTTTGAAAGGCGATGAAAACGGCGACTCGGAAGGGCCACCCCGAACCGAAGGGAAGCTGGGCGATCTTCTGAGCGACGCCAATGGTGAAGGGGTTGAGAGTGGCGGCGGCAAAGCCCGTCGCCACTCCGACGACGACGACGGCACCGCCGACGAGGCCATCATAGCCCAGGGCGAGGAAAATGCCCATGAAGGCCGGAATCAGGCCGTAGACCTCCTCGAAAATGCCCACCGTCGAACCGAGGATGCCGAAAAGAAACATGAAGGAGGGGATGATGAGGGTGCCGACCCCCTTGAAACGGCGCAGCATGGCGCCTACGGCACCGAAAAGCGTGCCCGATTCGATGAGGACGTTGACGAAACCATAGGCGAAGAGGATGAAGAAAATGATGTCCGAAGCGTCGATCATGCCCCTTTGAATGCTCCCCACCATGGAGAAGAAGCTCACGGGCGAGGAATCCACCTGATGGTATGATCCTGGAAGAAGCAGCGTCCGCCCCGATACGGGATCGTCGAACGTCTCGTATTCTCCGGCCGGAATGACATAGGTCAGGGCCGTCAGCATCATAAGAACGCCGACGAGAAGGACATAGACGTGGAGATTCTGCAGAAGAGGTTTGCGCGCCTCTTTTTCCAGACCTGTCCCTGGTTCCTTTCCGTGCTCCTTCATCGGTCCTCACTCTCCTTGTCTCGAAATCTGAGAAAATCGGCGCGAACCTGTTCCCGCAACGCCCGGTCCGTCAGGATCCGATAGCCACACAGGGCGAGAGCCTCGGCTCCGGCCAGAAGAGAGGCGTGAGCCGCTGGAGAGGTCATGGCCCGGGCGAATTCCCGGGTGTGGATGACGAGCGGCTCCCGTACGGTCGCCATCTCAGGGTGCAGGGTGGGACAGCGGTAACTGACGTTGCCCACGTCGCTCGATCCAGAAGCCTCTTCGGAAGCGGAGCAGGGATAACCTCGTTCTTCGAGCAACTCCGCCATGAGACGCTCCGCTGTGGGGTTGCGAACCATGTCGTCCATGGGCTTTTCGTACGTCCACCAGGTGACGGTCGTTCCCGTGGCGAGGGCAGCCCCGCAGGCACACTTTCGGACCTGCCTGACGAGGGCCTCGACTTCGGCCCTTCGGGGAGCCCGGAAATAAAAACGCCCTTCGGCGCTTTCGGGGACGACGTTCGGAGCAGCCCCCCCTGAAGTGACGATACCGTGCATGCGGACCTCGGGACGGAGATGCTGACGGAGCATGTCCAGGGCGTGAAAAAAGAGATGGAGACCGTTGAGGGCGTTCCGTCCCTCCCAGGGAGCGGCCGCGGCATGGGCGGATCTGCCCTGGAAGCGAAAGGCCACACCTTCCATGGCGAGACACTTACAGACCACTTTCGTGCGGGCCGATTCGGCGTGAATCATCACGGCGAGGTCCACATCGTCGAAAAGCCCCGCATGGGCCATGTCAATCTTGGCCCCGACCGTTTCCTCCGCAGGTGTCCCCACGACGCGCACCCGCCCCGGCAGCGCGGGAAAAAGCGAGGCCAGCGCGGACCCGGCCAGAACCGAAAGGGCGCCGCTCCAGTTGTGACCGCAGCCATGCCCCACATCGGGAAGGGCATCGTACTCCGCAAGAAAAACCACGAGAGGCCCCTCGCTCCCTCCTGCCTCGGCACAGAAAGCCGTCTCGTACCCGCCGTAGGGAAAAACCAGGCGAAAACCCTGTTCCCGCAGAAGATCCACCCAGAGGCGACTCGCTCTATACTCTTCGCACCCCAGTTCGGGATTCGCCGCAATCCAATCGCTCGCGGCGATAAATAGCTCCTTTTTTGCGCTGATGAAATCGGCCACTCGTCGTCTCTGTTCTTCCACGGCATGACCCTCCTTTCTTTCGTTTTCAAATAAATCAAAACATATATGTTTTTATAAACTACACAAAAGGGCCTCGCAGGTCAATTCTCCACAATGTCGCAACTTGAACCAGGGAAACCCATCAGAGAGGACAATTGCATACAAAAAAAGGCCTTCCCGCCTCAAAACTCCTTGGTCGGGACGATATCCCGCCCTTCCCTTTTCGAAGTCCTCCCCTGTTCAGACGAAAACGAAGCTTTTCACGGCCCCTCCGGCACAAAGGAAAGAGGCCCCCGGCCAAAGCCGGAGGCCTCTTTCCTTTGTGCCTCTTCGGCTAAAAGTCGAAAAGGTAGAGCTCCACCTCGGCCTCGCCCTCGCCGAGGCGGATTTTCCCCTCGCGGCGGAAGCCCAGCTTGCGCAGAAGGGAGAGGGAGCGCCCGTTGGCGCCGTTGACGACGGCGGCCAGGCGTTTCAGCCCCAGGCGACGGCTGTCGACGACGACGGCCCCGACGGCCTCGACGGCGTAGCCTCTGCCGTGAAAGGCGGGCAGGAAGGCGTAGCCCACGTCGACGTCGTCCAGGGCGGGGCGTTTGACGAGGCCGCAGATGCCCAGGGGCTCGCCGGAAAGCCTCTCCTCGACGAGGTCGAGGGCGAATCCCCGCGTCCTGCGGCTCTCCATGGGCCCCTCTGCGATATAGGTCCGGGCCCCGTCAAGGGTCCTCACTCCCTTGTCGCCGATGAACTCCAAAAAGGAGGGATCGTTGAGAAGGGCGAGGATGAAGGGAGCGTCGTCGGGGACGAGGGGACGGATGCGGAGACGTTGCGTTTCGAGAACCATGTCGATCACCGGCCTTTGCGAGAGGGTCACGAGCGGATCAGGAGGGATCGCGCGAAGGGGACGTTCCCTTCGCACCGGCGGCCCGGAGCCGAGACGACGGAACCGGCCGATGATCGACCGAGCCCTGACGAGGCGGACCGGACAGGCGAGCGGATCGCTTACAATGACATTATAGAGGGTTTTTCTCCCCCGGCAGGTCGGGGATCTGTACCCGCTCCACCGGACCGGAGAGGACCGAAAGGAGGCAGGGAAAATGAAACGAACCGTCCTTGTTCCGCTGGCCCAGGGGTTCGAGGAGATCGAGGCCGTAACGGTCATCGACGTGCTCCGCCGGGCCAAAGCGGAGGTGATCACGGCCTCTCTGGGCGATCTCGCCGTCGAGGGGGCCCACGGCCTCACCCTTAAGGCCGACACGAGGCTCGAAGAATGCCGGGAAAGGGACTTCGACCTCGTCGTTCTCCCCGGAGGCATGCCCGGGGCGTCTCATCTGGCCGCCTCGCCGACGCTGGAAAAGCTGCTGCGCCGCCACGTCGGGGCCCGACATCCCCTGGGGGCGATCTGCGCCGCCCCCGCCGTCGTCCTCGGCGGCCTGGGGCTCCTGGAGGGCCGGGGGGCCGTGGCGACCTACCCCTCCTTCCGCGATCGGCTCGACGAGGCCCACAGGACCAACGAACGGCTCTGCGTCGAACCCGACCTCGTCACGGCAGCCGGGCCCGGCGTGGCCATGGACTTCGCCCTGGCCCTCGTCGCGCTCCTGGCGGGACAGGACGCGGCCGACGACCTGGCCCGGGCCCTGATCGTCGACTGAGTCGTCCTTCGCCGTTTCGTCCTCTGGCCCGAGAGGCCCCTCCAGGGGGCCTCTCGGGCGTCTTCACATACCTCGGGAGCGCGTCACCGCCCTCTTCACACCGTCAGGCCGCGCTCCCGGAAGGGGCGAAGTTGTTCTCAGAGGGGCTCCGGAAAAGCCCTCGGGGTCAGCCCTTTTCCCCCTCCGATTCCGCCAGGGCACGCACCTGCTCCAGGGGAAGGTCGAGGACGTCGGCCACCTGGGCGGCGTCGAAGCCGCGGGAGAGCATCTTCCGGGCGCTTTCAAGCATCGCCTCGCGACGGCCTTCCTGACGACCTTCCATACGGCCTTCCTGACGGCCCTCCTGACGGCCCTCCTGGCGGCCTTCCATACGACCCTCCTGACGGCCCTCCTCGCGGCCTTCCAGGCGGCCTTCCTTCCTGATCTTCCTGATCTCGCGCTGCACGTAGGTCACCATCTTCTCCGCCTCCTCTTCGCTCGCGATTTCTTCGGCCATTCCGCTCAGGTCCACTCCCTCACGCTTCGCCAGGATCGTCAGGTAGCCCGCGAAGTGGCGCGACAGGATCTCACGCTCCTCCGGCGGAAGGAGCTTGCGGTACTCCAGCAGACGACGCACCGTCATGGACAGGTCCTCTTCCTTCGACGGGTTGGCCAGGTAGAGCAGACCTCCCAGCGCGTCCCGGAAGGCCAGGAGCTCCTCCGACGTCCGCTTGCCCAGGACCATGAGGTGGTAGCTGAAGTTGGGCACGAATCCCGCGAAGGCATCCCCGTTTTCGACCTTCTCGACGAAGGTCGACGCCACCGTCCATTTCTGCATTCCGTCGTAGAAGACCACGGGGATGACGGGCGGCAGCAGGTAGCTCTTCCTCCTCGATTTCGACCCCGCCTCTTCCACGCAGCGCTCCCAGATGCGCACCATGTAGGCCAGCAGGCGGAAGGGCATGAGGTGGTCCACGCTCGATTGGTGCTCGACGAGGATGTAGATGTAGGTCTCCTTCCCTCCGCGGCGGATCCGGTAGAGGACGTCCGATTCCCGCGCGACGAGTTCCTGGGAGATGAAGGAGACGTTCTCCAGTTCGATGTCCTCCAGGCCCACTCCCTCCAGCGTCCCGAAGCGGAGAAAGCGCCTCAGAAACTGGAAAAAGAGGACTTTGTCGCTCAGAAAGTTGCGGAAGGCCCGGTCCTTGTCTCCCATCAAAGCCCCCTCCTTTCTGTACCTGTACGCGACCTCGACCCCGGCGACCGCCCTTCCCCTATGATACCCCGTAGAGACTGAAGAGGACGTTTTTGCGGGCCCTAAATCTCCGGGGTCCTATGCGCAAAGGCACCGGAGCCCCTGGAGAGCGGCGACGCCCTCAGGAGCGCGTCACGGTGAGAAGCAGGTCCCGGCCTGCCCGGACAGATCCGTCGACGGCCTCGAAGGAGCGGGCCCCGGCCGTGACGACGACGGGCGAGAGACGCGAGACGGCCCGGGCCAGGGCCTCCCTTTCGAAGCGGACGACGGGGTCTCCCGCCTTCAGAAGGTCGCCCTGAGAGGCCAGGCAGGTGAACCCCTCTCCCCGGAGCGACACGGTCTCGATGCCGATGTGGACGAGAATCTCCACCCCTTCGGGACTTCTGATGCCGAAGGCGTGTCCCGTCGGGAAGAGGACGACGAGCTCGCCGTCGCAGGGAGCGACGACGAGACCGTCGCCGTCGGGATCGATGGCGACGCCGTCGCCGACGAGGCGGGCGGAGAAGACGGGGTCGGGCACGTCGTCGAGGGAGACGATCCGCCCCGACAGAGGCGCCATGATCCTGAGGCGCCTGGCGCCGAAGCCGAACACGGCTACCTCGCCAGGGACGACGCCATGCGCCGCCAGGCGTGACGCCGACCCCGGATGGCCACGGAGTAGGCCAGGATGTTTTCGGGCACGGCGATGCCGGGGTAACCCGAGTCGCCGATATGGTGCAGATCGGCGCCGCAGCTTTTGGCCCAGAGGGCGATCTGGCGGATCGTCGCCTCGTCGGAGCCCTCCTGGGAGGTGCCGATCGTCGTCATGGCCAGGGCTCCCCTCCGGTGGACGGCGTCGACGCGCGATCGGACGGCGTCGACGGAAAGGCCCGGAACGGTCCCCGGCGCGGGGAAGAGGACGATGTCGGCTCCCGAGCCGATCCAGGCCTCGACCGTCGCCTCGTCGACGAGGGGGGAGGCCGCGTCGCGCGACGATCCGGCCCCGTGCATCTTGCCCGCCGCCAGGATCAGGTCGGACCCGACGGCCTTCCGCAGGGTTCCGAGGGCCCCGGTGATGGCCGTCGTCGTGACGCCCGTGGCGGGGTTGCCCGTGAGGACGATCATGGAGGCGCCCTGCTCTTTGGCCTTGAGGGCCGATTCCGCCGTGGCCCGCCGCCCCGGGGGCACGGGGGCCCGCATGGACAGGACGGTCTCGTCGTCGTCGACGGGCTCGAGATTGACGGCGACGGGACGGCCGACGAGGGCCCGGAGCTCGCGAATCGCACCGACCCGGACGGGTCCGCCCAGGGCCGACCCGTCCGGATAGGTGCGGCGGAAGAAGTCGTCGTCGCCCGACGGGAGGCCCTCGATGCGGGGGTGATCGACGTCGAACAGGTTGAGGAGGATCAGGTCGGCGCCGAAGGCCCGGGCCAGCTCGGCGTTGGTGACGTCGCCCAGAAGGGGCGGCGCCGGGGCGATGATTTCGGCGACGAGGGTCCGTCCCTCGGCGGCGCGGAAGCTTTCGAGAAGCTCCCGTCCCGTCATGGCCGCCAGGTGAGACGTCTGGGCGTCGAGCATGCGTCGTGCCATGGCCATCTCCTCTTTCTCGTTATCTTTCAGCTGATATTCAGAGCGTTCTCGCCGCCGCCTCGTCGACGATGACGGTGGCGTTGGGGTGGAGCTGGAGGACCGAGGCGGGCAGATCGGGCGTGACGGCGCCCATGACGGCTCCCCTGATGGCCTCGGCCTTCTCGGCCCCCGAGGCGAGGAGGAGGATCCGCCGGGCGCTCATGATGGTTCGGATGCCCATGCTGATGGCGCTCCGGGGAACGTCGTCGGCACGGGCGAAGAAGCGGGCGTTGGCCTCGAGGGTGCTCTCGGCGAGAGTCACGACATGGGTCCCCGTCTCGAACTTCACGTCGGGCTCGTTGAAGCCGATGTGGCCGTCGCGCCCCAGGCCCAGGATCTGAAGATCGATGCCTCCGGCCCTCTCTATGGCCGCCTCGTAGCGGCGGCACTCGGCGGCCAGGTCCGGCGCCGCCCCGTCGGGAATGTGGCGCCTGCCGGGCGAGACGTTGACGAAGCGGAAGAAATGCTCCCTCATGTAGCTCTGGTAGCTGTTGGGATGATCGGGGGTGAGGCCCACGTACTCGTCGAGATTGAAGGTGGTGACGCCGGAGAAATCGACGTCTCCGGCCCGGAAGAGAAAGGCCAGCTCGCGGTAGAGCCCCTTGGGCGTGTCGCCCGTGGCGAGGCCCAGGACGCACTTGGGGTTCAGGATGACCCGGCTGGCCACGATGTAGGAGGCCTTGCGGCTCATCTGATCATAGTCTCGGGCAGTCACGACGCGCATGGCTGTCGAAGACCTCCTTTCCTCCAACGAAGGTTTTTCTCACCTGCCAGGCCTCGTCGAGAAAGACGAGATCGGCCCGGCAGCCCGGCTCAAGCCGCCCCCGATCTTTCTCTCCGAGAAGGGCGGCGGCGTTGGCCGAGACGAGACGGACGGCCTCCCAGAGGGGAAGGCCCGTCTCGCCGGCCACGTTGCGCAGGGCCCGATCGAGGGTGAGGACGCTCCCGGCCAGAGTGCCGTCACGAAGGGTCGCCGCGGAGCCGTCGACGTGGACCCTCTGGCCGCCCAGCTCCCACTCCCCCTCGCCGAGGCAGGCGCCGCGCATGGCGTCGGAGACGAGGACGAGCCTGTCGAGGCCCTTGAGCTTGAGGACGAGGCGGAAAAGGGCCCTGTGGCTGTGGACGCCGTCGGCGATGAGTTCGCAGAAGACGTCGCCGTCGAGGGCCGCCCCGACCAGGCCAGGGGAGCGGTGGTGAAAGGGCTCCATGCCGTTGAAAAGATGGGTCACGCTCCGGGCTCCCTGGCGGAAGGCCTCCATGGCCTGCTCGTAGGTGGCCGCCGAGTGGCCCAGGGAGGCGACGATCCCTGCATCGCGGAGGGCCGCCAGGAAACGCCCTCCCTCGTCCTCTTCGGGGGCGAAGGTCACGAGACGGAGGACGTCGCCGTGGGCGGCGACGAAGCCGGGATCGGGACGGCGCAGGAAGGTGCCGTCCTGGGCCCCCAGGCGACGGCGGCTGATGTAGGGCCCCTCGAGATGGGCGCCGAGCACGCGCGCCCCCCCTCCCCTGAGGGAGAGGGCCGAGCGCACGCCGTCGAGGGCCGCCACGATGTGGCCTTCGTCCATGGTCATCGTCGTGGGACAGAAGGCCGTCACGCCGTGGGCGGCCAGCCCCTCGGCGATGGCCTCCAGCGAGGAGGGGCTGCCGTCCATGGTGTCGACGCCGCAGGCGCCGTGGACGTGGACGTCGATGAAGCCCGGCACGATCCAGTGGCCGCCTCCGTCGACGACCTCCACGTCCCGGGGAAAGGCCGTCTCGTCGCCCAGGGCGACGAGACGCTCGCTCGCCTCGTCGACGAGGAGGGCCTTTCCCTCGATCCAGGTCCTGCCGGCGACGATCTTACCGCCCCTGATGATCTTCACGGAGACACCTCCCCTTCCGCACTCTCTTCGTCCTGCGCCCCGTCCGGCCCCGCGAAACCGCAGGGCCGGACGGGGCATCGGCTCGCCGTCGACGGGGCCTATTTTTTCAGGTGGCGCCTCATGGCGTCGGCCAGGATCTCCGCCTTCGTGCCGATGACGACCTGCATCGTCGTGGCGTTGGGCCGGATGATCGCCGTGGCGCCCAGGGCCTTGACGCGCGCTTCGTCGACGGCCGAGCCGTCCCGAAGAACCAGGCGGAGACGGGTGATGCAGGCGTCGATCTGGACGAGATTGTCACGGCCGCCCAGCGTCTCGACGTAGGATCCGGCCAAGCGGGCCATATCGGCCGCCGAGAGGGCCTGGGCCGTCGCACCCGTCGCCTCGGCCTCGCGGCCCGGCGTGGGAAGATCCATGGCCCGGATGATGAAGACGAAGAGGAAGTAGTAGACGGCGGCGAAGGCGAGGCCGATGGGGACGATCATCCATCCCTTCGTCGAGAGGCCGTAGTTGAGGACGTAGTCGATGGCGCCGGCCGAAAAGCCGAAGCCGTGGTGGACCCCCAAGAAGGAGCAGAGGGCCAGGGCGACGCCGGAGAGAAGGGAGTGGGCCACGTAGAGGACGGGGGCGAGGAACATGAAGGCGAACTCGATGGGCTCGGTGATGCCCGTCAGGAAGGAGGTGAGGGCCACGCTGAGAAGGATGCCGGCCACGGCCTTGCGGTTCTCGCGGCGCGAGGTGCTGTACATGGCCAGGGCCGCTGCGGGCAGGGCGAACATCATGATGGGGAAAAATCCCGTCATGAAGGTCCCCGCCGTGGGGTCGCCGGCGAAGAAGCGGTGCAGGTCGCCCGTGACGATCTTGCCCGCCGCGTCGCCGTACTCGCCGAAGACGAACCAGACGAGGCTGTTGAGGACATGGTGCAGGCCCAGGGGAATGAGAAGGCGGTTCAACGTTCCGAAGACGAAGGCGCCCAGCAGCCCCGCGCCGATGATCCACTCCCCCACGCCCTGAATGACGCTCTGGACGGGAGGCCAGACGTAGCCCAGGACGAGGGCCATGACGATGCTGGCCGCCGAGGCGGCGATGGGGACGAAGCGCTTGCCGCCGAAGAAGCCGAGAAAGTCGGGGAGCCTGATGTCGTGATAGCGGTTGTAGAGCAGACCGGCCACGACGCCGGAGAGGATGCCGGCCAGGACGCCCATGTTGACCGTCTCGTTGATGGTGACGATGGCCTTCGTCAGGGTCAGGTAGCCCACGGCCCCGGCCAGGGCGGCCGCGCCGCCTCCGTCGAAGGCCAGCCCCACGGCGACGCCGATGGCGAAAAGGAGGGCCAGATTGTCGAAAATGGCCGCCCCCGCCTGCATGACGAAGGGAATGTCGAAGACGTCTCCCGCCCCGAGCCGGAGAAGCAACGCCGCCGCCGGAAGCACCGCCACGGGAAGCATGAGAGCCTTTCCCAGTTTCTGCAACCCTCCAAGCATGTCGAACACCCTCCTGATAGCGAGATGGGGAAGAGCGCCTTCCCCGTGGAACTAGATTCCGAAGGAAATTTCGTACCTGAAGCGTTTGCCCCGGTAGACGCACTTGGAGTACTCCACGGGCGTCTCGGGCTCGGCGTAGGCCACGCGCCTGAAGAGGAGAACGGGCGTCGCCGGCTCGAGATCGAGCTGGGCGGCCTCGAAGTCGGAGCAGAGGACGGGCTCGATGGTCTGGCGGGCGTGGGAGAGTTTCATGGCGAAGTGCTCCCTCATCAGCACGTAGAGAGAGCGTCCCTCCAGAAGGTCGCGGGAGAGGGAGGGAAAGCGGCAGCGGGGCACCCAGGCGTTTTCGAGGGAGAAGGGCTCGCCCTCGACGTAGCGCAGGCGAAGGATGTTGAAGACCGTCCTCTCCTGGGAGGAAAGGAGAAGAGCCTCGCCGATCGTCCTGGAGGCCTCCTCCTCGGCGAAGGAGAGGATCTCCGTCCGGGCCTCGAGGCCTGCGGCCCTGATGTTGTCGGAAAAACCCGTCAGGCACGACGAGGTGCAGGTGGGCTTGGGAGAGGCCACGAAGGTCCCCCGCCCCTTCTCCCGGTAGAGGACGCCCTCGTCGACGAGGGCCGAGACGGCCTTGCTGGCCGTCATGCGGCTGATGGAGAAGCGCTCGCAGATATCGCGTTCGGAGGGGACGGGATCGCCCGGCGCCAGGGCGCCGTCGTCGATCATGGCCTGGAGAACCTCCTTGAGCTGGTAGTAGAGCGGAACGGGGCTTTCCCTGTCCAGTCTGCCCATGATTGTTCCTCCCGAACGTTGTCTAGTCATCATGTGGACTATACCACACTGAGGCCAGAAGGGGAATGCCCCGGCTCTCGCGCGAGAATTTCTTTTCGAGGCGACACCCCTTGACAGCGGCGACGGCGGAGAGAACAATAGACTAACAGTCTAGACTATCAGTCTAGACTGTTAGTCTAAAAGGAGGGAACGATCATGGGAGACAGGAAGGAAAGCGAGAAGCGGGCCGACATTCTGGCCGCGGCACGGGCCCTGTTTTTCGAGCGGGGCTACGAGGGGACCTCCGTCGACGCCATCATCGAAGGGGCGGGGGCATCGAAGGGGACGTTCTACTACCATTTCGACTCGAAGGAATCGCTGCTCAACGAGCTGACGAAGGAGCTGACCGAGCCCGTCTACGCCCTCATCGCCGCCATCGCCGAGGGGGAGGGGGACGGTCTGTCCAAGCTGAACCGCATCTTCGAGGCCTCGGGGCAGTGGAAGGCCCGCAACCGCCAGGCGATGCAGATGATGGTGCGAGCCTTCTGGAGGGAGGAGAGCGTCCTGCTGCGGCACAAGCTGATGAGTTGGACGGCCGAGCGGGGGGCGGCCCTCGTGGGCCCCGTGCTGAGGCAGGGAAAGGAGGAGGGCCTTTTCGACATCGGTGACCCCGTCGGGACGGCGGAGCTGATTTTCCAGATGGGGAACGGCCTGAGCGACGCCATGGCCCCTCTCATCCTCTCCGTCGACGATCACCCGGAAAACGTCGACCGTCTGCTGGAGAAGGTGGCCCTCTACAACAGGGCCATCGAGCGGATTCTGGGCCTTTCCGAGGGGGCGATCCGCTTCGTCGACGCCCGGGCCCTCCGCGACATCCTCCTCGCCTGACGCGGTCCGGCGGGGTCCCGCGGCCGCGGGACCCCGTTCAGGGCTGTCCCGCTCCCCAGGGCATCACCTCGACGTGGACGCTGTGGAAGCGCCCCGCCTCGTCGACGGCGCCGACTCTGTGCCGACCGGCCGAAAGGGTCCAGAAAAGGGTCTGTCCCGGCCGGGCCTCTCCCAGATGGAGGCCGTCGACGAACCAGCCGATCCGCCCCCTCGCCCCTTCGCAGGCCAGGGGCACCCGAGGGGGATCGCCCCAGGGAGGCAGGAGGTAGGTGGCCCCCTCCAGGGGGGAGGCGATCCGGAAAAGGGCCTCTTTGAGGGGCCTCTCTCCGGGCGGGGCCAATTCGGAAGGCCACAGGGTGACGACCTGGCCCCCCTGCCACCGGTGGAGGGAGCAGGGCTCGGAGGGGGAGAGGCCGGGAAGGTACCAGGCCTCGACGAGGTGGGGACAGGCCGAGGTGGGAGGAAGGCCCGATAGGGAACAGACGGCGCGGCGGCCTACGGAGGCGGGGCGATCGGGCAGGGAGCCCCCCAGGGCGGCCATGATCTCGACGGCGGGAGGAACGGCCGCCGCGAGCCCCACCAGTTCGGCATGGGCCGTCCCCAGGGGGTCGCCCATCCAGACGACGACGGTCCACGCCTCGTTCCAGGCCACGGCCCAGGCGTCGCGGAGGCCGTAGGAGGTGCCCGTCTTGAGGGCCACCTCCGCTCGTCCCCCGAGGAGGCTGCGCTGGGCCGGAGAGAGGCGGCGGCCGTCGCCGAGGATCTGGCCGACGAGGAAGGCGCTCCCCTCCGAGAAGGGCGAGGGCGCCTCCCTGAGGCCCTCTCCCTCGACGAAGCGCAAGGGACCGTCGCGCCCCGAGGCGAGCGTTCTGTAGGCCCGGGCCATTTCGAGAGGCGTGACCTCGCAGCCTCCCAGGACGAGGGAATCGCCGTAGCGGGCGCCGTCGCCGGTGAGTCGGGAGAAGCCGAGCCCCCGGAGGCGGTGGAGAAAGCGCTCGACGCCGAGGGCTCTCAGGGCCCGGACGGCGGGGACGTTGAGGGAATCGGCCAGGGCGTCGGCCATGGAGACGGGGCCTCGATAGCGCAGGTCGAAGTTGCGCGGCGCCCGGCCCGAGAGGGCCAGGGGCGTGTCGGCCATGAGGGACGACGGCGAGAGGAGCCCCTCGTCGAGGGCCATGGCGTAGAGGAGGGGCTTCAGGGCCGACCCCGGCGATCGGGGAGCCGAGGCGCAGTCGACCCATCCCCAGGGAAGGGGGGAGCCGAAGCGGCCGTTGCCGACATAGGCCCGGACCGATCCGTCGCGGTTGTCGACGACGACGGCCGCCGCCGTCACCTCCTGCGGCAGGGGGCGCAGTCCCGCCGCGAGGCTGTCGAAGACCCGGCGCTGAAGGGAGGCGTCCAGGGTGGAGCGGCCGCCGCCGCGGCTCAGAACCTGGGAGGCGAAGAGGAACTCCTCCCGGGGGAGGGTCATGGCCCGGGGGATCGCCTCGGCCATGGCCAGACGGGCCTCCGATTCCGTCACCCGCCCCCGCCGCGCCAGATCGGCCAGGATGAGATCCCTCCTGGCCCTGAGCCGCTCGGGATAGAGGTCGGGCCTGTAGCGCGTGGGCCCCTTGAGAAGGGCCGTCAACGTGGCCGCCTCGGCCAGGGAAAGGTCCCGAGGCCTCTTGTTCCACCAGGCCAGGGCTCCCGCCGCCGCCCCCTTCAGGTTGCCGCCGAAGGGGGCCCTGTTGAGGTAGGCCTCGAGGATCGCCTCTTTCGGGAGTCGGCGCTCCAGGGCCAAGGCCTGGAGGAACTCGACGGCCTTGGCCCCCAGGGTTCTCGGCCGGGGGTGCAGGAGGCGGACGAGCTGGCTCGTCAGCGTCGACCCTCCGGAGACGATTTTCCCCTGTCTCAGGTTCTGGCCGACGGCCCGGACCAGACCGATGCCGTCGACGCCTCCGTGGCTGAAAAAGCGGCGATCCTCCACCTCGACGACGACGAGAGGAAGCCAGCGCCCCATCTCCTCCAGGGAGAGGGGGAGACAGACCTCCTCTTGCCCCGTCAGTCCCGCCCAGAGGAGCCGCCCCTCCCGGTCGGTCACCGTCGGCGATGCCTCGAGAGGAGGCACCTCCTCGGCGGGGACGAAAGAGGGCGCCTGCCAGAGGAGGGCCGCCAGGAGGGCGCCCAGAAGGACCGCTCCGGGACCTCGGGTCATCTAACGGACCGTCAGCCGTCCCCCGCCGCCGAGACTTCGGACTCCCGGAGCGTACATGGCCTCGGCCACGACGGGGGGGAGGGCGAAGTCGCCTCGGGCGACGACGCGGCAGCGGTAACCGAGAGTGACGCTCCCGTCCAGGGCGTCGGGGAAGAGAAGGACCCTGTCGAAGCGGACGTCGCGGCGGGCGCCGACCGTCTCCTCCTCGGGCCCCAGGGCGGGATTCCAGACGTCGAAACAGCCGGGGAGGAGGTCGATGACGACGACGTCGCGGACCGCCCCCGTGGGGACGATGTCGATGCGGACATGAAGCTCCTGGCCCAGGGTCAGGGGCTGGCTCATGTCGATCTCCGCGCCCTCCCTGTCGGTGAAGGTGCGCCGTACCCGGAGGCCTCGGTCCTCGGCCGCGACGGCGTCGAGGGGGACGCCCGAGGCCGTCCAGGCGGCGTAGAGGGGGCCGGGACCGGCGTTCTCCACCTTCCAGGCGACGAAGCGGTCGGCCGAAAGGAGAAGGTCGTCGCCCGTGGCCAGGGGGATCGGCCTCGTGCCGTCGTCGACGACGGCCGAGAAGGGACGGAGGTCGGCCCGGGCGAGGTAGGGCCCCAGGGCCATCAGGGCCGTGGCCGCCTCCTGAGAGGAGAGGGGCCCGGAGGCGACGGAGCGGAGGAGTTCGGCGGCCAGAGAGGCCTCGGCGGCCCCGCCCCGGTCGAGGGCGCCCAGGGCCAGAAGACGGAGGGCCCGGTCCCTGAGGGGCGAGGCATAGGGATCGCGGCCCGGGAGACCGGTGCCTCCGGCGAGGGCCAGCCCCTCTTCCTTTTTGCCGGCAAGGCCGTAGGAGCCGGCCAGGAGGGCCCGTCCGGCGTCGTCCATCTCGCCGGCCCTCTCGGCGAGCCAGGCCATCCAGCCCAGAGGGGGCTCCCCGGAAAGGGCCATGACGTAGGCGGCATAGGCCTTGCGCGACAGGCTCTCCCCGTCGTCGGAAACGTCGGAGAGGACCGACCCAAGAAAGGACCGGACGCGACGGGCCATGGCTTCGGGCACCTGTCCCGCCTCGAGGGAGGCCAGGAAATGGGCGGCATAGAGGCTTCCCCAGCCGTCGAAGGAACCGTTGGGCCAGGAGGCGAAGCCTCCGTTGTAGAGCTGGTAGGTCTGGAGGCTGGCGACGACCTCCCCGATGGATCGGGTCCCGTCGGCCCTGTCGGGAAGGACGACGAGGGGCCATGCCGAGGAGACTCGCTGTTCCAGACAGCCGTAGGGATAGTCCCTCAGAAGGGAGAGGAGGGGGAGCAGATCGGCCTTGGGCGATCCCGAGAGGTAGAGGGAGGTTCGGAGCGTTCCCGGAAGCCAGCGTCCCTCCTCCTTCATGACGAAGGAGCCTCCTTCGATGACGGCGCTCCCCGAAAGGGTGACGGGAGGCATGGGGGGCCGGACGACGGTCTCCCGTTCGACGACGAAATCGAGACCCGGCCCCCTGACGGCGACGGAAAGGGTCCCGTATCCCGATTCGGCGGAGGCCTCCAGAGGAAGGTCGAGGAGACGGCTCTCGCCGGGGGCCACCGTCAGGGAGAAGGCCGATTCGCCGTCGAGCCTCAGCGAGCCTCGGGCCTCGACGGCCACCTCCAGGGCCAGATCGTCCGAGGCCGTCGAGAGGATCTGGAGGGGGACGACGGGGCGGTCGCCGGGGGCGAGAACCTGGGGAAGGCTCGGATCGACGGTCAGGGGCCGGGCGACGGCCACGTCGTCCTGGGCCGACCCGACGGAGGCGCCGGAGAAGACGGCCATGAGGCGGGCGCCGCCGGAGAACTGGGGCAGATCGAAGGAGGTTCGGACCTCGCCCCCCTCGACGGGCAGGGAGCGGACCTCGGAAAGAAGGCGGAATCCCCGGGCCTGAAGGGGAGAGAGAAGGGCCCCCAGGGCGCCTCCCGCCCCGCCGGCGGGGTGAAGCAGGGGCGTCTGACGCGACTCGACGGGGATCAGCTCGTCGTAGAGATCGCGGGCCCTCGAGCCCAGCCTGCGTCGGGCCGTGAAGAGCGCCTGCGGGTCAGGCGTCTCGTGGCCCGTGAGTCCCAGGACGGCCCGATCGACCAGAGCCAGCCAGAGCTCTCCCGACAGGGGCCGGCCCCTGTCGTCGGTGACGCGGGCGACGGCGTCGAGCTTCCCGCCGGGCTCGGCCTTGTCGGGAAGTTCGAGGGTCACCGAGGCGCGGCTCGAGCCCGTCTCCACCGGCAGGGGGAGAGCCCCCAGGGCGCTGACGGGGCCGTCGCCCCCGGCGGGACGGATCATCTGGAAGGTGCACCAGCCGTTGGGCCAGATGCCCCCGTCGACGGCGAAGGCAACGGTGCCCGAGGCGCCGGCGCGGAGGACGCGGGCTTCGACGAGGCCCTCGGCCTCGACGGTGAAGAGGGCCCGCCCCGGGAAGGGGGCCCGGTAGGCCAGGGAGGCCCTATCGCCGGCCCCGTAACGGTCCCTGTCCAGCTCCAGATCGACCCGATCGGGGAGAGAGGCCCCCCTGGAGGCGCTCCCCCAGGGACGCCAGACGTCGAAGCGCGTCGAGGCCGACGATCCCTCTCCGTCGGAGAGGACGAGAAGGAAGCGCCCCTCGCCGCCGGGCCTGAGGGAGAGGGGCGCCCGTCCCTTCCCGAGGGCCACCGTCCCCTGCGAGAGGGGTATCCTCTCCTCCTGCCAGCCCATCCGCGTCCGCCCCTCTTCGCGGACCATGACGTAGCGGTCGGCCAGGGAGAAAAGCTCCCAGGTCAGGGAGACCTCGGCGGGAAGGTCGTCGGCCGTGACGGCCGCCACCTCGAAGGGAAGGGGCCTGTCGGGAAGGAGATCTCCCTCGGGGCTGCGGATGCCGATCTGGAGAGGCGTCACGGCGCAGGGAAGGGAGAGGGGACGAAAGACCCAGCGGCCGCCCGGCTCCATGACCTGGAGGGAGAGGACCAGCTCCACCATGGACGGGGCCGTCCACTCGCCGGGGACGGTCCAGTCGCAGGAGGCCCGGCCCGACGCGTCGAGGACGCCCGAGGCGATGGAAACCTCCGAGCCCTGGAAATCCTTCTCGTCGTCGCCGAAGGTGAACTGAGGAAAGCGGGTGGAGCGGTAGGTGCGGGGCAGGGTACGGGCCTGAAGCTCCCATGCGAGTTCCGGCGCCGGGGCGCCGAAGAGGTAGGCGGCGCCGAAGGAGAGGGTCAGCGCCTCGCCCCCCCGCGTCCGGGACTGAGAGGAGGTCAGGTCCGCCTCGATGCGGGGCGGGGTGAAATCCTCGACCTGGAAGACGGCGCTGCCCAGAGGCGTCTCCTCCGCTCCGGGCACGAAAAGGTCGAAGCGGTAGCGCCCCGTGGGTGACTCGGCGGGGAGCTCGAAGACGGCCGTCGCCGTCCCCTGGGCGGAGAGGGGCTCGACGCCCCGGAAGGCCTCCATCCCCAGGGCGTTGGTCACCTTCCAGAGGACCGGGAAGGTGCCGGGCAGGGCCATCCGGGGACCGCGGACGCAAGAGGTGATCGTCACGCCTTCGCCGGGGCGGAAGATGCCGCGGGGAAGCAGGCAGGCGGCCTCGTAGGTCGTCACCCAGGGCGAGCCCGATCGGTCGGCGCCGTCGGCGAAGCGGTCTCCCGCCAAGGTCAGGAAGGAGAGGTCTCCCTCGTGAGCGACGGTAACGACGGCCGGACGCAGCTGAGGATCCCAGGGCGTCTCCCTCTCGACGATCCAGAGGCCGTCGCTGTCGGTCACGCCCTGAGCCAGGAGCTGGTTGCTCGACGAGTAGACCGAGACGGCGGCTCCCTTGACGGCCTCGGCCGAGGAGAGACCGTTGACCCAGACCAGCAGCCCCCTCTCCCAGACGCGGGCCGAGAGGCCCAGATCGGTCAGGGTCACCACCTGGCGCGCCACCTCCCAGCCGTCGGCTCCGTCGCGGGCCTCGACGAGAAAGACGCCGCGATCTTCGCCGAGAAGGGCGCCGAGATCGAGGGCGCTGCGGACCGTCCCGTTGAGGCGGCTGTCGACGCGGAAGGCCGTCGTCCCCAGAGAGCGGCTAAGGGCCTTGGGCGGCTCCGTCCCCTCCCCGAGAGCTCCCGTGACGAGGGGGACGTTGTTCGGGTAGAGTTTCCAGGCCGCGACGTCGACGGCGTCGACGTTGACCGTCTCCAGGGGGATGCGCGGCGCCTCGGCCGTCGAGAGGAAGGTTCCCGCCACGGGAAAGCGCAGAGAACGGTCCCGATCGGGCAGGACGAAAGAGAGGGTCTCGTCGGCCGCCAGTCCCTCGCCCCCGCCCAGCCCCTTTTTCAGGGCGACGGTGATCCTCTCGCGGGAGGCGAAATCGCCGACGAGGGCAAAGCCGCCGTAGAGAGGCTCGACGCGGAAGGGTCTCTCCGGCGCCAGGGTCAGGTAGCCCCGGACGTCGGCGGGGTCGACGGGACGGGAGGTGTAGAGGATGAGCCGCCCCCCGCCGTCGCCGCTCTCGGCGTAGCTGCCGGTGACAAAGAGGCGCGGCGAGGCGTCGAGAGTGATCGTCTCCGTCGTCTCGAGCCCCAGAGGTCCCGCATCGGAGGTGAGTCCCCTCTCGACGGTCAGCCGGAGGGACGGGCCCGACAGGGAATCGGTCCTGACGACGACCCTCTCCGACGGAACCTGCCCCTGCGGGGTCAGATCGATCCTCCGCCCGTCGCTCTCGGCCGTGACGAAGCCGGCCAATCGCTGAGGCGGGACGGGAAGGGAGAAGGAGAACTCCAGCGTCATCTCCCCGTAGGGCGTCCGTTCCGTGGGACGGACGGAGAGGAGCTTCAGCGGAGCCGTGCGGAACTCGAAGGCCTGAGGTCCGGCCAGAAGACGCCCCGACCGGTCGCGGAGCGCCTTGAGGGTCACGCGGTACTCCGTCGCCGGAGCCAGGGCGGCGCGCGGCGTGAAGACGAGCCGATCGGGCCCGTCCCAGACGGCATCGCCCTCGAGGGGCGGCCGGATCTCCAGGGGCAGCGATGGGGACGGCACGATCTTCCCGACCAGCCCCGCCTCGGCCACGGGAGCCGAGAAGGTCAGGCCGATCTCCGGCCGGCCCGACGTCTCCCCCTGGGGGGAAAAGGAGAGAACGGAAAAATCATCGGCCCGGGCGCCTGCCGCCCAGAGCCAGAAAAGGAGGAAAGAGCCCCACAGCACCATCCCTTTTCTCATCGCGATCCTCCACCTTCCCCGTTTTCGGATCGACGCCCCCGCAAGGCGCCACGGGGCGAACGACAGACGGCGACGGCCCTTCCGGGCCTCGACACGGCACCCTCATCTTACCGCACCGACTGAAGAAAGGCAGCTCTGCCCCCTTTCGATCGGTATCGTCCGGCCGGACCGCCTCGACCTCGGTCACTCCCATCGGGATTCCCTGAAGGTGTCGCACCCGCCCCCGGACCAGGAAAGACGGGCCTCCTCCAGGGGAAAGACGAGCTCCCTCGACCCGCCCTGGCCGGAAAGAGTCAGCAGAAGGCTATCGCTCTCGACGCGCAGAGCTTCAAGCTCCCGCAGCCCCTCTTCCGACAGGGGAAGAAACCCCGAAAAATCGCCGTCGCCGTCGAAAAAGCAGACGCCCGAGGGCTCCCCCTCCAGGGCATCGGAAGGCGTGATCGTCACCCAGGTTACGAAGGTCGGCGACGGGCCTTCCACCGTTCCCCGCCTCGCCCCCGCGACAGGCGATGACCGGAAAAACCGCTGAACCCGCCAGATCCGATCTCCCTGGCGGATGGCGTAGGAAAAGCCCGATTCAGGGACCGGAGGCTGCCAAAGCACCCCGAAAAGGGCACCTACCAGGAGCAGGGTCAGGCCTTTTTCCGCCTTCATTTCGCCTTTTCCCCCCGGCCGAGGCCATGGGACACATCGACCGCACGTCCCTCCGGGGACGTTGCGATCCGCCTCTCCCGGCAACACCGGGAGTCCCCCTTCAAGACGAAAAGGGACACCGCGAAAAGAGCGGTTTTTCCTGTCATCATCTATCTGCCTCCCTCTCCCATCCCCTCGGACAAGGGATGGACGTCGCAGAAAACGACATCCATCAGCTCGCGGACCGTGACGATCACTCGTCCGTCGCCCCAGGAAATGACGTCGCCGTCGGTAGCGACGGCGCGGAAGAGCGCGACGTCACGCAAGTCACCGTAGCGAGCCGTATTCAGCTTCCGGCTCACGTCGACGACGATGACGCTGCCCGTCTCCATCTCCACGAAGAGACGCCAATCGTTCAGAGGAACGATAGACCTTATGAAGGCCACCCTTCTCCCTCCTCTCTTTTCTGCCATGCCCCTCACCTCCGTCCGTCAGCGGTCCCGTTCCCCCGAGGCCATCGCACCCGACCTCGTATGTCAGGAGACGGACCTCGCCCGACACCACGGGAGTGCGACCCAGGCCGCACTCCCCTTTGCCCACCGTCAATGCCCTGTCACGTCGGAGAGGCTCTCCCCATCCTCTTCGAGGATAGGGAGAGCCTCTCCGGAAAACCATAACCCTTGCGGGTAGTTTCAGGAGTAGTCTTTCCTGAGAGCCCTTTGCACGTCACGGCGAGAACCGATCTGGAGTTTACGGAAAACCGACTTGAGGTGATATTTGACGGTGTTCTCCGACAGGAAGAGTTCGGCGGCGATCTCGCCGTTGTTTTTTCCCTCGGCGACGCGCCGAGCCACCTCGTATTCCCGCGACGTGAGGCCGCCGGGACGTCCCTCCTTGCCCGGGAGACCGGAGAGGAGCCTTTCCCTGCCCCGGCCGTAGCGTGCCCTGAGCTCCAGGAGCTCGTGGCGTCCGTCGGCCTCTTTGCCGGACAGGGCCTTGTCGAGAAGAGATCCCAGGAGGTCGGCGTTTTCCGCGAAGGGGAGGTAAAGGCCGTCGGGCAGGGTCAGGTCGAGGGCCCGGACCAGGGTGTCGACGCCGTCGCTCTCCCGGCCCAGGCGGCTCTGGGCGACGGCGATGTCAAGGGTCACGCAGATTTCGGCCAAGAGGCTCCGGTAGCGCCGGGCCGCGAAGAGAAACGCTTCGGAGCGCAGGACCACCTCCCGCTCCCGCCCCGTCAGAAGCAGGAGGCGCCCGTAGATCATGAAGGCGAAGGGGACGGAGGGAGAGAGCGTCTTGAGGAAGTGGCCCTCCCGGAGCCAGGCGGGCACGCCGTCGGGAGCGTCGATGAGGACAGCCGTGAACCCCGCGGCCATGTCGGCGATCCGCCTCGACAGAGCGTAGGAAGAGTGACGGGCGCACTCTTCCATGAGGGCTCGACTCGCGTCGCGGGACGGCCCGTCGCCGTGAAGCAGCGCGATCCGCTGGAGAAGGAAGGTCGCGCAGAGATAGAGGCTGTCCTGATCGTGGCGATGGGTCACTTCGAGGGCCTTCAAGGCCAGGCCTTCGGCCTCGCCGTCACGTCCGCGGCAGAAGAGGGCCTCGGCACGGAAAAGCAGGTCGGCGCCGCTGCCGTTACCCGACGTCAGGGCGCTGTAACGGGGAAGCCAGTAGTCCATCTGGTCCATCTCGCTCTCCAGCCGGCCCGGGTCGCGATGGTACATCCCCAAAACCGAGGGCCAGCCGAAGGTCCAGGGCGAATCGGGCTCGAAGAGGGAGCTCGTCGTCCCCAGCAGCTCGGCGGCACGCTGATGGCTTTTTCCCATCCCCTCGATGTCGTTGTAGGCGCCGAAGGAGATGGCCAGGTGGAGTTCTCCCAACAGGGAGCGGCGCCTCCCTTCGTCCATGTCGGCCTTTTCCAGAAGCTCTTTCATCTCGCCGCAGACCCGGCCGTAGAGCGCCATATCGCCCAGAGTGAAGGCCTCGAAGGCGATGGAGATGAAGGTGAAGGCATGGTCGCGACGCAGCTCGGGCGTGGCGTTGTCGACGACGTCGCGCAGGAGGGGAAGCATCGTATCGAGGCTCTTGTCCAGGACGGCCCGAGACAGGTCGGCGCAGCGCAGATCGAGGGAGAGGATGGCCGGGAAGTCTCGGAGACGGTAGAAGAAGTCCAGGGCACGGGTCTTTTCGCCCTGACCGGCACACCACTGGCCGGCCCGGTGGAGAATCGCCCGCCGCAGCGGTTGGGGCTCGTCGCGCAGGGCCGAACGGACGAAGTCGAGAATGATGGCGTGGAGAAAATACCGGCGGCTGGTGATGTCGTAGCGCACAAAGGGGCCGCGGCGAAGGCTTTCGACAAGAGATTCCGAAAGGGCTTCGACGCCGAGGAGAAAGCAGGCCTGAGGCAGAGAGAAGCTGTCGAAGGGAGAAAGGCGGAAGAGAACGTGCCGTTCCTCCAGGGAGAGATCGCGCCAGAACAGCTCGTGGACGAGCTCGTAGATGCCGGTCTTGTGCCCGAAGGAGCCGTTGCGGATGAAGCTCACCAACTGGAGGTACAAGGCGGCGATCCATCCCTCGGAGTAGCGGTGAAGGCTTTCCATCTGCTCCCGATTCAGCTCCACCCCGGCCAGACGGTAGTACTCCCCGATCTCCTCGGCCCGAAGATAGAGGTCCTCGTTGTCGATGCGGAGCACGCCCGCGTTGCTCAGGACGGCCAGCCCCCGCGACGAGAGCTGCTGGGTGAGGATGACGACCTTGAGCCTCTTGCCGCCGTGCTCGACGAGGGCCCGCCAGACCGACGGCGGGAGGTTCTTCTGAATGAATTGGAAGTTGTCGCAGACCAGGTAGGTCGGGTCGTCGCAGCGCAGCTCCATCAGCGCCTGGGCGATCTCCCCCTGATTCTCCTCGACGGGAAATCCCTGGCGGAGCAGGCGGGAACCGGTTTCGGGATCGATGGCCTCGAGCTCGCGGCTCAGCCGCAGCCACCCCGAGGTGCAGGGCTCCTCGCTGGCCACGAACCAGCGGACCTCGGCGCCTTTGCCCTCTTCCTGCGCGAAAAAATCCTGAACGGCCGTCGTCTTGCCCGCTCCGGAAGGGGCCTCGACGAAGGTCGTGCGGAACGTGCCGATCCGCCTCAGCCGCGACTGCAACCGGTCCGAGTAGTAGTGAACCTGAGGGAGATAGGTCTGGGAGGGGGACATGGCGTCTCCTTTGTCGTCTTGGCCCGAGCGAACAGGCGCCTTCGGGCACAGAGGCTAGGGCTAGGGCGAGGCACGGGCGGAGCGGTCCGTCATCGCTCGGACGAGACCCTGCCCAGAACTCCGCCGAAAGGATTCCTCAAAGGCGTCGACGGCCACTCCCCGCCGGGGTCCGATGCGGCAGGACTTCCGATTCCGCGTTCCCTCCTGAATCTTTCTCGGAGGAGAAGGGGGCTCGCTTGATGTCTTTCGCGCTCTTCGACGCCCCTCCTTGAAGAGGAACGGCTCGGCGTCTACAATCTTCTGGTCATTATTCATACGCCTCCGAGCCCGACGGCCTAAAGGGACCTCCCCACGGCACCGGGCCGATAGGGTGGAGCCGGAAACGGCTTCGCCTCCCTGCGGAAAGGAGGAAACCGGTGCGGTCCCCGAGACCGGCTTTCCGTCGTTTCCGGAAAGCCGGTCCTTTTTATCCCCAGAAGGAGGTGCGACGGAAGGGGCGGGGACGGGAACCGCGACATCATCGACAGCCACAAGAGAGGGAGGATCTTCCATGATCGGCACGTTCTCCAGAGGTTTCAGACGTCTTGTCCTTTCCGTTTTCTGCCTGTCTCTTCTCGCCGCCGCCGCCTTCTCGGCGACGACGGTCCGCGTCCAGGGCTCCATGGTGACGGAGAAATACTCTCTGGCCCTGAAGGAAAGCTACTCGGCCGCCCATCCCGACGTCGCCGTCGACGTCGCCACCGTCGGCAAAGACGGCGGTCTCATCAACCTCGCCGCCGGGAGCGCCGACATCGTCAACTCCACCCTCGCCCTCGCCGACCAGGACCGAGAGGAGGTTCTCGAGGCCATCGAGGCCGCCGAAGAGGCGGGTGTCGTCTTCACCGAGCTTCCCACGACGATCGACCCCGTCATCTTCTGCGTCAACCCCGACAACCCCGTCAGAAACCTCACCTTCGACGCGCTGCGCGACATCTACACGGGCGTCGTCACCAACTGGAGCGAGGTGGGCGGAGAGGACCGGGAGATCGTCGTCTGGATCAGCGACTACGACAGCGACAGCAAGATGCACGTCGTGAGCCGCGACCTCCTGGCCGGACGGGCCCAGGCGCCGGGCGCCCGCGTGGACGCCAAGGGAAAGAACATGCTGACGGAGGTCTCCAACGACGTGGCCGCCATCGGCTACGACAGCCGTTTCTACTGCCTGGCCGACCTGAGGGACAATCCGGCCAAGAAATTCGTCATGGTCGACGTGGGCCCCTCCGACGATCCCGCGCCGTCGGCCCCCTCGCGCAAATTCCCCGTGGCCCGTCACCTCTGGACCGTCTACCGCGAGGACATCTCGGACGAGGCCCTCGGTTTCCTCCTCTATTCCCTCTCTCCGGAGGGACAGAAGATCACCGCCTCCAACGACATGGTCCCCACCCTGGGAGCCATCGAGACCCTCGAGGTGACCTGGTGGGACGGCAGGGCCTACCTTCCCCTGCTGACCGTCGACGAGGCCCTCGGCGGCGCCATGGAGGCCTCCTGCGCCATGCCGGGCGAGAAGACCCTCTACGTCCGCAACAACAGCCGTTACGACGGCCTCGCCCTCCGGTGCGTCGCCGCCGACGGGACGGAGAAGGCCCTCGACGTGAGAGGGACCTTCCTCGACGGCGACTTCGCCGACAGGAGCCTTCCCATGGGCGAGGTCACCGAAATCGGCCTGCCCGACTTCGCCGCCGGCGACAGGCTTCACTTCACCTTCAACGGCCAGCCCGTGACCCTCACCTTCACCGGCGAGGGGTCGAGCGGCTGCAACGGCTTCGGGCCCCTTTCCCTCATCCTGCTCCTGCCCCTTCTGATCCTGCGACGCCCCTTCTGACGACGCTACGATGACGCCGGAGAGGGATGGAGGAGAAATTCCTCCATCCCTCTTTTATTTTTCCGCCGAGACCCTGGAAGGCCGGGGCGGAAAAGGAGATCCCCCTCAGGCCCCTCCCCGGCTCTCCAGGCGGAGGGCCTCGATGAAACGGTCCTGGAAGGTCCCCCGACCTTCGAGGTCGACCGACTCGGCTCGGTCGGCCAGGGCCTGGGCCTCGTCCCAGGCCTCCGGCCCCCCAAGGAGGACCGTCAGGGCCCCCTCTCCGGCTCCGTTGCCGACGGAGGCGATCCGGCCCCTCATCGCCTCGGGGAAAAGCCCCAGGGCCAGCAGCGATTCGGGACGGAGGGCGCCGCCGAAGGCCCCGGCCAGAAGGCACTCGTCGACGTCGTTCCAGGTCAGCCCCTCCCTGTCGAGAAGCTCTTCCATGGCGGCCTGGAGGGCCCCCTTGGCCAGCTGAAGCTGGCGGATGTCCTGCTGGGTCAGGACGAGAGTGCCCTGTTCGGCGGAGCCGAGGCGGATCCGCCGTCGGCCTTCGAGGCTTTCGACGCGCCGGGCCAGGCGGGGAAAGGGGATCGCCTCGCCGTCGGCGATCCTTCCCGAGCCGTCGACGGCTCCTTTCCGGACCAGCAGGGCGACGACGTCGATGAGGCCCGGCCCGCAGAGGCCCTCGACGGTTCCGCCGCCGATGACGGAGAGGGCGATGTCGTCGTCCCGCCAGAGGGCGCCGTCGACGGCGCCGGGAAGGGCCACCATCCCCGACGAGACGTTCCCGCCCTCGAAGGCGGGGCCGGCGGCAGTGGAGCCGACGACGATCCGCTCGCCGACGACGAGGGCGATCTCCCCGTTGGTCCCCACGTCGACGAGGAGGCGTCTTTTCGGGGGAAGGGCGGCGGCGCGAACGAGGAGGCCCGTCATGTCGGAGCCGACGAAACGGCCCAGCAGGGGAAGAAAGCGGACCCGCGCCCACGGCGCGAGGGGAAGAGCGACGTCGCCGGCCCGAAGGGGCGGCGTGCGGCGCAGGAGAGGGGCGAAGGGAAGCCTTCCCAGCGTGACGGGCGAGAGCCCCAGGAAGAGGTGGTGCATGACGGCGTTGCCGACGAGGAGAACGTCGACGCAGTGGCCGACGTCGAGCCCCTCTCCGTCGGCCAGGGCGACGAGCAGGCGTCCCGCCTCGGCTCGGACCGAATCGGTCAGGGCCCGCAGAGAGGCGGCGTCGGCCAGGCCCCGGGCGATGCGGGAGAGGACGTCGCCGCCGTAGAGGGCCTGGGGATTCCGCCCCCTCAGGGCGGCCAGGACCCTTCCCCTCTCCAGGTCGACGAGGTAGGCGACAAGCGTCGTCGTGCCGATGTCGCAGACGGCCCCGAGAGGCCGGGCCCCCTCCCGATGGGGGAGAAAGCCGGCCAGGACGCCCCCTCGCAGGACGGCCAGGAGGGAGGTCCGCCGGCCCGGCCGCAGACCGTCTCCGAGGGAGGCCGCCCCATCGAGGTTTCCCGCTTCGACGGCATGGCCCGCCCGGGCCAGCATGGAGCCGATCCCTTCGAGGACGCTCGCCGACGGGGCCAGCTCGTCCCAGTCGAAGGAAAGGGGGACGAAGACCGTCTCCTGAACCGTCTTTCGAGCCTCTCCGTCGAAGGGAACCGTCCCGCCCCCTCCCGGGACGCCGAGGGTCACCGTCGCCTCCCCCGCGAGACGGGCGCGGCAGGCCAGGCGGATTTCTGCGGACCGGGAGCCCAGGAGGGCTCTCTCCCCTTCGTCGGCAGGGGAGAGGTCTCCCGAGACTCTCAGGCGGCAGCCGCCGCAGAGCCCTCGGCCGCCGCAGGGGGCCTCGACGAAGAAGCCCTCCCGGCGGAGGACGTCGAGAAGGGTCTCGCCGACGGAGGCCTCGACGGTCCTTTCCGACGGGCCGAAACGGATCGTGAGGCGGCAGGAACGGCTGCTCTTGTCCATCGGACGCTCCCTCCTCGCGAAACGATCGTGGAGATCGGGACAGCCTCTCAGGGATGGGCCGTCGCGTCGGGGCCGGCTGCCGCGACGGCTCACCCCCGGCGGCGCCAGAGGCAGCTCTCCCTCAGGCGGCAGTCGCCGCAGAGGGAGCCGATCCGGTCGCCGCCGAATCCGGCACCGAGGCCGACGGCCAGGGAGAGGCTCTTGAAGGGGCGAAGCAGGGCCTGAGGGGATAAAGAGACGCCGATCGACGACGGATCGAGAAAGGCGGCGATCTCCCTCTGCCCCTCGACGGACCATCCCTCGAGAGAGCCCGGCAGGAGGGCCGGTCCCGTCCCCAAGCCGAGCGATCGGGCCCATCCCTCGACGTCGCCGAAGAGCCGGGCCGTGAGGGCCTCCAGGGCCAGAGTGCCCGCCCCGTCGAGGATCGCCGCCCTCGGCGGATCCTCGTCCGCGAGGGCCCGGACCTTCTCCTCCAGGCCGGGGCCGATCGTCGCCAGGGCCAGGGCGACCCGGGAGGCTCCCGCCAGGAGGCGCCACCGGGGCCCGATGGAGAGACTTCCTCTGCGCCCGTCCAGGTCGAGATCGACGGCGCCGTCGCCGAGACGCCTCACGTCGGCGACGGTCCAGACGAAGGCCGGATCGAGAAGGCCCGCCAGCTCGGCCAGAAGGGACGAGACAAGAGGCCGGAAGGCCTCGCGGCGCCTCCTCCCGACCCTCTCCAGAAGCCTTTCCGCATCGACGGCGACGACGACGTTCCTCTCTACCTTCACGATCCTTCATCCCCTTCCGGCAAAGACTACCACCGGGGCCTCCCCTGAGGGAAACCCCGGCGGTTCCTCGCTCGGTCCGGGAAAGCCCGGCCGGGCTAGGCGACGGGCCCTCAGGCTCAGAACTTCCAGAGGAGGCTGACCAGCCAGGTCCTCCCCTGGAGGGGATACCAGGCCAGCCCTTCGGCCCCGCTCGTGGGGACGAAGGTCATCTCCTTGGACTTGTCGAAAAGGTCGTTGACGCCGACGGTGAGGACCTTGTCGTCGTCCAGGTTCCAGCTCAGGCCGGCGTTGACGACGGTGAGGTCGCTGTAGCAGACCGTCTCGCGCTGATCCAGGTAGTTGTCGCCCGTGTAGTCCACCTCGCCGAAGAGACGGAGCCGCTCCGAGGCGGCATAGGCCAGACGGGCGTGGACGGCGCTCTCGGGGCGGTTGGGCAGCCTCTTGTCGTACTGGAAGCTGTCGGCCGTCTTGTTGAGGGCCCTCATGTAGGTGTAGGAGAGGGTCAGGTCCCAGGGATGACGGATGAAGCGCGTCTCCAGCTCGACGCCGTCGATCTCGGCGTCGCTGACGTTCTGGTACTGGCCGTAGCGGGGGTTGATCATGATGAACTCGACGAGGTTGTCCACCTCGCTGTGGAAATAGGTCAGGCCGACGCGGGTTTCGACGGACCGCCACGCTCCCTTCCAGTGGAGCCCCAGGTCCCACTGGCTCCCCTCCTCCCAATCGAGCTTCTCGTTGGGCAGGATGGTGGCGCCGTCGCCGTAGAGCTCGTAGAAGTTGGGCGCCCGGTGGTACCGGCCGAAGGAGGTCTTGAGGCGCCAGGCGGGAGCGAAGAGCCAGTCGGCGGCCAGAGACCAGGAGAGGTGTCCCTCGCCGTCGACGTCGTTCCACTTCAGCGTCGGGACGGCGACGAGCGTCCCCGCCCTGTTGAGGGTGATCGAGTCCTGAAGGGAGAGGTCGATCTTGTCCCGTCCGAAGCGGCTCTTGCCCCCCAGGTTGTCCACGACGTCTCCCTCGACGTCCAGATTCTCGCGGGAATAGGTCCCGAAGAACTCCAGGTAGTGATCGAGGCCGACGGGAAGCGAGGCCGAGAGGGAGAGGAAGTCCCTGTCCGATTTGTAGAGGTTGTGGAGGTCGCCGTACTGGCCCAGGTAGTTGTAGGGGTTGAAGAACTCCTTCTCCTGCTCCAGATGGCCCGCCTGAAGGCTCATGTCGACGTCGCCGACGCGGAAGGTCCGTCCCAGGGCGACGTCCCACTTCTCCGTCTCCAGGCGGGTCCCGTCGCGCTGCGAGCTCCTCTTGTCGTTGCCCGGAGCCTGAAGGGGCAGGTCGCGCGTCCGGTCCTGCCAGGAGAAACGGGCCGTCCAGGCGTCGCGGCTCCACTTGAGGAGCAGGTTGCGCTGGTCCCAGCCGTTGTTGAGGCGCGTCGCCTCGTAGTCGTCGTTGCCGTTGTAGGGTGTGCCGTTGTCGTTGAGGTAGGAGAAATCGCCGTCGCTGCCCGAGAATTCCGTGGCGACGAGGAGGTCGCCGCCCAGAAGGGGCGTGGCGTAGCGCAGGGCCGAGCGATACTCGCCGTACTCTCCCAGCCCGACCAGGAGGGAGCCCTGGGCCCTTTCGGGGGCCACGGTGACGATGTTGATGACGGCCCCCATGCCCGAGACGCCGAAGGCGGCCGGGACGTGGCCCCGATAGACCTCGATGCGGGCCACGTTCTCGACGGGAATGGTCGCCAGGTCGACGGCGGCCTCGCTCTCGAGGTTGGCCAGGACGCCGTCGACGTAGACGGCTACCTGGGCCGACGTGCTCCCCCGGACGGAGGCCACCGTGTAGCCGCCCCGTCCCTGGGTGCGGATGACGTGGACGCCCACGGACTGGTCGAGCAGCTCCGGCAGGGTCTTGAACTCGCCGCGGACCTCTTCGGGGACGATGACCGTCACCGCTCCGGGAGAGACGTCCTGATCCTCGTCGCCGAGGGCTCCGGCCGTGACGAGGACCGAAGGCAGCTCCGTCACGGCCTCGACGGGGCGGGCCCCGAGGCCCAGGACGACGAGGGCCGCCGCCGCCAGCAAGGGAATCCTTCTTCTCATGGTCTGCGCCATCCTCTCGCCTATCGTCCCGAAAGAGCCGGGACGGCCCTGCCGCCCCGGCTCTTTTTTTTCAGCTATAGCCCGTCTCTTCCGGGGCCTAGCGCCTGCCCGAAAGAAGGAAAAGGGGCACGAGGAGGAGCAGGCCGGCGGGGACGAAGCCGCCGTTGCAGCCGCCGCTCGAGCCGCCGCTGGGACGGAGGATCTCGCCGGAGAAGCTCAGGCCCGCCGCGGGAAGAAGATCGTAGGGATTGCCGCCCAGATCGGTGGCCTCGTAGGCCCTCAGGAGGGCCCCCGCCCTGTCGATCGTGACGGCGGCGTAGCTCCCCTCGACCCAGAAACGGTCCGTGGCGCCGTCGAAGAAGAGGGTGCCTCCGAAGCCGATCCCCAGGCCGTAGGCCACCTCCGAAAGGTCGACCTCCTTGTCCTCCCAGAAGTCGTCGGCCAGGGCCGCCGCCTCGAGTCCGCCGACGGTCGTCCGGTAGATCAGGGTCGGGTTCAGCCAGTTCGACGAGGCCACATTGACGAGAAGGGCCCCGTCGGAGGCGACGGCGAGACCGCAGTAGCCGTAGGTGGTGTCGGGAAGGGCCGAGCCGTCGTCGATGACGGTGGCCGTGAAGGCCGTCAGGTCCACCTTGACGAGGGAGGGCTCGAGGGCGCCGACGTAGCCGCCTCCGAAACAGGCCACGTAGAGGGCGTTGCCGTAAAGGGCCATGGCGGCCTTCGTGACGGAGCCGCCGGGGTTCTTGCCCACGTTCAGGCTGTCGACGACGGTCATGTCGGGGAGGGAGATCTTGTAGAGTCGCCCGGCGTCGTAGGTGAAGGTGCCGTCCACGTCGGAGACGAGGGCGTAGAGGTAGCCGTCGACGATGCGGAAATCCTTGACCTGGTCGGTGAAGGCGTCGCCGTCGTCGAAGGAAAGGGTCTCGACGGGCTCGACGTCGGCCGTCCCGTCGAGGAAGTCCTCGATGTCATACTGCTCGATCGATCCCGCCCGGAGCCCCGTGTTGCCCCAGTTGGCCACGTAGAGGTAGTCGCCCTCGACCTGGGCCTGCTGGATGTTGTCGCCGAAGGCCTTCTGGGCGACGGGTCCCGACCAGTCCTCTCCGGGGTAGAGGCTCACCGTGTCGGCCGTGCCGCTTCCCTTGTACTCGCGGAGGAGGATCTTCTTCTCGCCCCAGATCTCGACGACGAAGCCCATGGGATCGCCGCCCAGGCCCGTGACGAGGTTCTTGGAGATCACGTCGGGGCTGGCCACCTCGATCGTGCCCAGCGCGGCCGCCGTGTAGGTGTTGTCGACGGTCAGGAAGACGGCGTCGGCATCGGTCAGGGCGGCCCAGGAGGTCCCCGCCGTCAGGGCGAAGACGAGGGCCAGGAGCAGGCTCCAGCGGAACGTTCCGGTTCGTTTCATTTCACACACTCCTCCTCGAACGGTTGAAGGCCTCGGACCAACGAAAAAGGCCCCTCTCGGGGCCTCGGACGCGAAACGAACGGCCTCCCCGGCCCTCGAGGGAGACAGTCGCCGGAGAGGTTTCGGTATCCGGACTCGGGATCGCCTTCGGCGCGCCTCACCGACCGAGCCGGTTGCCTCGCGCGCCTCGTCGCCCTCACCGTAGCGGGACTGTGCCGGATTCTCACCGGCTTCCCGAAAGATCTCTCCCCATCTTCTTCCGAATCAGGCCTCAGGCCTCTTCGTCGTGAATAAAAATAGGTCCAGCGCCCCGGCAAGTCAAGGACCACTTCATGGTCAAGACCCGTCTTTTTGTCCTATCGCCTCTCGATCCTCTCCAGAACCTCGACGGCCACCGTCCGTCCCGCCTCGGGTCGGGCCAGAGAGAGGGCGCACCGACGGAGGCGGGCCCTCTCGGCCTCGTCGGCCAGAAGGGTCTCGGCCTTGATGCGGGCCGTCCTGTAATCGAAGAGGACCCGCGCCGCCCCCCTGTCGAGGAGGTAGTCGCTGTTGCGCTGTTCCTGGCCCGGTATGGGGTCGACGATGACCATGGGCGTCGCCGTGCAGAGGATCTCCGACGTCGACAGCCCCCCGGGCTTGGTGAAGATGAGGTCCGAGGCGACGTAGTGATTCTCGATGGCGTCGACGAAGCCGGAAACCCGGAGCCTCGTCACCCCGCCGAAGCGCTCCTCGAGGCGGGAGCGCACCTTCGCGTTGTTGCCGCAGACGGCCAGGACCGTCAGATCTCCGTCGAGAAGGGAGGTGATGACCTCCTCGAAGGGGCCGACGCCGATGCCTCCTCCCATGACGAGGACGACCCTCTCCTCGTCGGCCAGATTCAGGGCGGCGCGGGCCTCGGCCTTCGACGGGAGAGAACCGTAGCGGGGCGACACGGGAATGCCCGAGACGACGACGCGGTCCATGGCGATGCCGTCGGCCCCGTACTGGAGGGCCGTCTCGTCGCTGGCGACGAACCAGCCCGTGAAGGGATGGTGGCGGTGGAAAAGATGGCTCAGGAAGTCGGTGTTGACGTAGAAAACGGGACGGCGGGGCAGCAGGCGCTCGGCCACGGCGGCGGCGCCGAAGAAATGGGTGAAAAGAAGGGCATCGGGGTTGAAGGCCTCGAGACGCTCGATGAGACGGCTCAGATGGAGCCTCTCCGTCAGCTCGTTGAGGGTGGCCACGACGCCGTCGGCGGCCTCGGGCTCGTCGAGGCTGTCGTAGAAGTAGCCCCAGAGCTGGGGGGCCCGACGGACCATCTCCAGATAGGATCGGGTGTAGAGTCCCCGGACGAGGGCGTTGGTGAAGTCGAGCGTGTCGAGACAGAGCGTCTCACAGTCGGGAGACTCCCTTTCGAACCAGCGGGCCAGGGCCAGGGCCGCCGTCTTGTGGCCCGTTCCGGCCGAGGCGTAGAGCAGGGCAACTCTTCGTTTCCGCCCTTGAATCACCATCGTAGGACCTCCTCGTGAGTGACGCGCTTCTCCTGCAAGAAGCGCCCGTTCGAAACCGCGTCGTCCCCCGCTCCCGGCCTCGGGGGGAACCGTTTCATGCCGGTCCGGATTTCAGGGCGCGGCGCTGGGTGACGACGGCGGCGCTTTTGGCCTCCACCGTAGGGGCGTTCAATTCGTGGGTGACGAAAAGAGGCTCGACCCGTTCGACGAGGGCGCGGGCGACGCCGGTCTCGAAGGGACGGTGTTCGTCGACGAGAAAGAGCCTGCGCCGCGCCTCGTCGGCCCTCTCCCTCAGGGTCCGGCCCTTCAGATCGGCGGCGGCGGCGAAGAAGCCGGTCCGGCGCCGCAGTGGCCCCGAGAGGCTCTTGTGGAGATGGACGGCCTCGATGCGGTCGACGACCCAGACAGGGAGGGCGTCGAGGCGGGCCAGGACGTAGGCGAGGGCCTCCTCCTCCGTCTTTGGCTCGTCGGTCGTGTTGAGCAGATGCCCCACGTCGAGAAGAAAGGCCCAGTCGTCGAAGGGGAGAGCCTCGGCAAAGGCCTTGATGGGACCGGCGTCGAGAAAGGTCAGTCCCGGCCACCAGAGGTTCTCGAAGTAAAGGCGCATCGGCGGCCTGCCGCCGAAGGGGGCGCAGGCCTGAGTGAGAAGTTCGGCCAGAGCCTGAAGGACCTCGTCGTCGCCGTTGACGACACCGTTGGTGGCGATCTCGTCGGCTCCGGCGTTGGCCAGGTGGAAGACGGCGTAGTCGGGCGCGAGCGTCGCCCCCTGGGCCATGTAGCGGCTCAGGTTGGCGACGAGGTCGTCGCGGCTGGAACCACCGAAGTAGTAGAGGGGTTCCTCCCCTCCCAGATCGTCCGGCAGGGGACGTCCCTGCCAGAGGTGATACCAGTCCATCCAGTAGGGGAGGTGAATGCCCGTCGCCGCCTCGGGCGGAGCCCCTCCCGTGCCGTCGAAGGCCGTGAGAAGCTCCAGTCCGTCGAGACCCAGGGAACGCCAGTGGGCCAGGACCGTCGGCCAGTCGCCGAAGGGCTCGAGATCGAAAGGGTAGACGGAGAAATTGACGAGTTCCTTCACGACGGGAAACCCCGTCGAAGAAGGCGTCGGGCCATGGGAAGGCGCAGCCCCAGAGCCAGAGAGGAAAGGCGCAGAGCGACGACGGAGCCGAAGGCCAGAAAGGCCGCCGCGACCTCGCCCGCCAGGGGGAGGAGAAGGAGGAAGAGCCCCCCTCCCGCCAGAGAGGCTGTGGCGTAGATTTCCCGCCGGAGGACGAAGGGGATCTCCCGGACGAGAAGATCGCGGACCATACCCCCTCCGACACCGGTCAGACAGGCCATGAAGAGGACGGGGACCGCCGAGGTCTGGCCCAACCTGAGACAGACGAGGGCGCCCTCGACGGTGAAGGCCCCGAGGCCGACGGCGTCGCACAGGAGGAAGAGCCCTTTTCCCCCCTCGGGTCCCCTGGGCAGGAAGAGGGCCGCCGAGGCGGCCGCAAGGGCCACGACGAGGGAAAGAGGCGATCTGAAGGCCTCGGGTGGCGTGTTGCCCAGAATCAGGTCCCTCAGAATCCCTCCGCCCAGGGCCGTCGTCAGGGCCAGGACGACGAGGCCGAAGAGATCGAGTCTCTTTCTCATGGCGACGAGAGCCCCCGACAGGGCGAAAGCCGCCGTGCCGACGAGGTCCATCGCCGGAAGCCAGCCGGAAACCATGGTGATCGGAACCTCCTTAAACCGCCTTCCCGAGGGCCTCTCCCGAAGAGGGGCGAAGCGTCGGAGAGGGAGCCTTTCAAAAAAGTATCATCAAGGCGACAGCCCTTTTCACGAGGCAGAGGGCTGCCGTCTCGCCGGACAGGGAACGCCGACCCGTCACTTTCCCTCCATCTTGGCCCTGAGGAGGTCGCCCAGGGTGAGGCCGACGGGGCGCTCCTGATCGCGGGCCGTCCTGATGCCCGACAGAAGGGTGTCGCGAATCTGGCTCTGGCTGAAGTGAGCCGGAAAGTAGAGGGCCGCCGCGTCGCCGTGTCCGCCGCCGCGCACCTTTTTGCCGTCCTTGAGGAGCCCCACGATCCGGGCCGCCAGCCCCTGGCGGCTCCTGAGGGAGACGGCCCAGTCGCCGTAGACGCGACGACTGCAGACGGCCACCATGTCAGGAGGATTCTCCGATCTGTCCAGGATGAGACCGCAGAAGTCGGAGGCGTCTCCGAAATCGAGGATCCCCGTCGGGACGAGGGCCAGGTCGTCACCGTGGCGCTCGACCTGCTCCAGGGCCCGACGGAAGCGCTCTTCCTGGCGCGCGATGAAGTCCAGGGCCAGAGTCAGCTCGTGAGGCGACATCTCGGCCCGGCCGTCGGCGACGAGGCGGCAGAAGACGCTCCAGGGACCGCAGAGGGTGATCAGGGCCTGCCAGTGGCGGCTTTCCTCGTACCGGCCCAGCCAGAGATCCCTGTCGTTGGCGATCTCGACGAGACGCTCCAGTCCCAGGAGTCGGTCCCTGACGGGCCCCTCGGGCGTCCGCTCCAGAAGCCAGAGGTAGTAGACCTTGGCGGCGCAGTGGGCCACGTCGACGACGGCCCAACGGCGGTTGGAGAAGACATCGGCCGTCGTCTTGTGATGATCGAAGAGGACGGGAGAGGCGACACCTTCGTAGAAGCGGTCCATCTCGTCGACGGTCTCCCGCCTCTGACAGAAGAGATCGACGACGAGCAGGTCCTGACCGGCCTTCATCGTCTCCAGGATGAGGGCATCGACCTCGCCGTAGCCGGTGAGGGTGACCTTGACGGGCGATCTCTCGGGAAAATGGCCGTGCCACGCCACGGCTGCCGCCGTGACTCCGTCGAGATCGGTGTGACTGATGACGTGAAGCAACTTATCCACCGGCGACGCCTCCTTGAGCGGAACTTTCTCCCTGATTGACGTCCCCCATTTTACCCGACGAAGGGCCCTCCGCAGGAGGCTTTTTCGATGAAAGTTTTCCACATATCCACAGGCCCTGTGGATATGTGGAGCCTTCCGCTGCGAGCGGCTTCGTCACGGGACTGTCACGATTGGTGAGTTTCTTCATGAGATCGTGAAAAAAGGGCAAACCCCGCCGATAGCCTCTCGACTTATCCACGATACCTGGGG